>CANLZI010000001.1 GCA_947495555.1 uncultured Erythrobacter sp.
AGCCAAAGAGCCGGGTGAAAATCATGTCCGCTTTCGGCACATTACTAACTGCAAGCGAGTGTCCGCAATTGGGTCGTTAGCTGACAGTCTGCTTTTGGGCCGATTTCTGCATCACCGCGTCAGTTTCTTATACGCCAATCTGGTCGGTCGGTCCGCTGCATCGCCCAGGCGACGCCGCTTGTCTTCCTCGTAAGACTCAAAGTTTCCTTCAAACCATTCGACATGGCTGTTGCCCTCGAACGCCAGAATGTGCGTTGCCAGCCTGTCCAAGAAGAAGCGGTCGTGCGAGATCACCACGGCACAGCCGGCAAAATTCTCAATCGCCTCTTCCAGCGCGCCGAGCGTTTCCACGTCCAGATCGTTGGTCGGTTCGTCCAACAGCAACACATTGCCGCCCTGCTTCAGCATCTTGGCCATGTGCACACGGTTGCGCTCACCACCCGACAGTTTGCCAACATTCTTTTGCTGGTCGCTGCCTTTAAAGTTGAAGGCACCGACATAGGCGCGGGTGCTGGTGTCGTGCCCATTGACCTGCATGTAATCGAGCCCGTCGGAGATTTCCTCCCACACATTCTTGCTCGCATCCAGATCATCGCGGCTTTGGTCGACATAGCCCAAATGCACGGTGTCGCCGATTTCGATCGAACCGCTGTCTGGCGTTTCTTGGCCGGTGATCATGCGGAACAGCGTAGATTTGCCGGCGCCGTTCGGGCCGATCACGCCAACAATACCGCCCGGTGGCAACATGAAGGATAGGTCTTCGAACAACAGCTTGTCGCCATAGGCTTTGGAGATGCCCTTGGCCTCGATCACCTTGCCGCCCAAGCGCTCTGGCACTTGGATAACGATCTGAGCCTTGCCCGGCTTGCGGTCGCCTTGGGCGTCCTGCAGCTGTTCAAATTTGCGGATACGCGCCTTGGACTTGGTCTGGCGTGCAGCGGGCGTCTGCCGGATCCATTCAAGCTCGCGATTGAGCGATTTCTGACGGCCGGATTCCTCGCGGGATTCCTGCTCCATCCGCTTGGCTTTCTTCTCCAGATAGGTCGAGTAATTGCCTTCGTATGGGTAGTAAGTTCCGCGATCGAGCTCCAGAATCCACTCAACGACATTGTCGAGGAAGTAGCGATCGTGGGTGATCATCAGAACGGCGCCAGCGTATTCCTTGAGGTGGTTTTCCAGCCATTCGACGCTTTCGGCATCGAGGTGGTTGGTCGGCTCGTCCAACAGCAAGATAGACGGTTTTTGGATCAGCAAGCGGGTGAGGGCCACGCGGCGCTTCTCGCCACCTGACAGATTGTTGACCGGGCTGTCAGAGGGAGGGCAGCGCAATGCCTCCATCGCGATCTCGAGCTGGTTGTCGAGCGTCCAGCCATCAACTGCGTCGATCTTTTCTTGCAGAACGCCCATCTCTTCCATCAGAGCGTCAAAATCGGTGTCGTCCTGCGGATCACCCATTTCGGCAGAGATGGCGTTGAAACGCTCAACCATGACGGCGGTTTCGCCTGCGCCTTCACGCACGTTTTCCAGAACCGTCTTGCTCTCGTCCAGCTGGGGTTCCTGCGGCAGATAACCAACCGTGATGTTCTCGCCAGCCCATGCTTCGCCGGTAATGTCGTTGTCGATGCCCGCCATGATCTTCATCAGGGTGGATTTACCCGCGCCGTTCGGTCCAACGATGCCAATCTTGGCACCTTGATAGAACTGAAGGTTGATGTTGGAGAGCACCGGTTTCTGGGCACCGGGGAAAGTCTTGGTCATGCCTTTCATGACATAGGCGTATTGCGCGGCCATTGGGGACGTCCTTTGGATCGTAATTCAGTGAATGTAGAATGTCGCTCGCGCAGATAGGGGGAGATGTGCGCTGGGGCAAGGTGAAGCTGCAGTTTGGCCCTTTTTGATCAACCAATCAGCAGCGCGCTCGATCTGATCCGCCATTGGCCCATCGTTGCATTGCAGCAACGCCCTGGCGCTAAGGCTCTGTCCGCGGTGGCTGTGAATTGACGCGCATGGTTTGGCAGGCAAGGAAGAGGCGTTCGAAGCGTTTTTTCGTCCAACCGACTGTCAGGCAGGGCACAATTGCTGCTGTAGGCAGGGAAAACAGGATACAATTCATGGCCTTTACCTCCAAATATCTCACCTCTGCCGCTGGTCTGGCAATGTCCGCGGCAATGCTGGTGGCGGCACCGGCAGCTGCTCAGGATCAAGCCGACGATGCTGGCGACAACGCGGCTTCTCAAGACGAGGGCGGTCTCGGAACGATCATCGTCACCGCACAGCGCCGCGAGC
The DNA here is from genome assembly GCA_947495555.1 of uncultured Erythrobacter sp. Lineage (GTDB taxonomy): Bacteria > Pseudomonadota > Alphaproteobacteria > Sphingomonadales > Sphingomonadaceae > Erythrobacter. Next base: position 2,287 of record CANLZI010000001.1, read on the forward strand.
AAAACATTCAGGATGTGCCGATTTCGGTGACCGCGATCAGCGATGACCAGTTGAACGCCATCGGCAGCGGCGGACAAGATATCCGCGCTTTGTCGGGCCGGGTCCCCAGCCTGGTGGTGGAATCGTCTTTTGGCCGGACCTTCCCGCGTTTTTACATTCGCGGTTTGGGCAACACCGATTTTGACTTCAACGCGTCTCAACCGGTCAGCCTAGTGTATGATGATGTGGTTCTGGAAAACCCCATCCTGAAGGGCTTCCCTGTGTTTGATATGCAGCAGGTCGAGGTCCTTCGCGGGCCGCAAGGAACCTTGTTCGGACGCAACACGCCAGCAGGCATTGTGAAGTTTGATTCGGTCAAACCGCAAGACATCACCGAAGGCTATGTTCGTGCATCCTACGGCCGGTTCAACAACATCAATGCCGAAGGCGCGATCAATTTGCCACTGGGCGATCAATTCTCGATCCGCGCGTCTGCACTGTATCAGCGCCAGTCCAATTTCGTGGACAATGTGACACCGGCCGGTACCGTTGAAGATGCGTTTGGCGGTTACGAGGATATCGCATTGCGGATTCAGGCTTTGGCCAATCCGACCGATAATCTGGAAATCTTGCTGACCGGTCAGATGCGTGATCTTGACGGGACAGCGCGACTGTTCCGCGCCAACAATTTCACCCGCGGCGAAGAAGGTTTGAACGAGAACTTTGATCGCTTCACGGTCAGCACCGATGGTCAAAACGATCAATCGTTGGAAACTTACAATGCGACCGGCAAGATAACTTGGGATCTGGGCCCTGTTTCTTTGATCTCTGTCACCAGCTTTTGGGAAGGTGAGTCCACCTCGGTGGGTGATGTCGATGGCGGGTTTGGGGCAAACTTCTTGCCCGCTGGTCTGTTTGGTCCGGGCCAAATTCCCTTCACCGCAGAGACGCGGGACACCGTTCCAGAGCTGGATCAAGTTACCCAAGAGCTGCGGCTGGCCAGCAATGGCGATGGTCCTCTCAGCTATCAGCTTGGCTTCTTCTATTTCGAGGAAGATTTGATCATCCGCAGCGACAATTATTCGACGCTGGGTGATCCGCTGAACGCGCCGGGCGGGGTCAATATTGTGGTGACACAGTTCCAAACCAGTGAAGCCTATGGCCTGTTTGGATCTGCGACATACGATCTGACCGACCAGCTCAGCATCACCGGCGGCATCCGCTATAATGATGACAAGCGCACTTTCGAGGTGATCCGCAGTCAGGACACGCAATTCCCGACTTTCCTGCAAAATCCGCTGGGCACCGTCACCCGCGAGGCCAAGGATGATACGATCACCTGGGATGGCAGCATCACCTATGAAGCAAGCGATGATGTGAACCTGTATGCCCGCGTGGCGCGCGGCTATCGTGCACCCAGCATCCAGGGCCGCATTCTGTTTCCTCCAGCGACCGCCACTCCATTGGAGGATGGCGTATCGGTGGCCGATTCAGAGACCATCACGTCTTATGAAGCGGGTCTGAAATCCACTCTGCTGGATGGCCGGGCGCGCTTCAACCTGTCGGCCTATTACTACGACCTCAACGATGCGCAGTTGACTGCTGTGGGCGGCGATGTGAACGCCAATCGCGTGATCAATGCCGACAACGTACGTGGTTATGGCTTCGAAATGGACGCCGAGTTTGCTCCAACGGATCAGCTGCTGCTGACTGCCAGCCTCAGCTACAATGACACGGAAATCCAAGACGACGATTTGACCACCGCAGCGTGCGGCGGCGTTCGCGTTGATACTTTCCCTGATGTGTCGCTGTGTACGGTGCTCGATCCGATTGTGACGGCTGCTGCGCCATTTTCTGCGGCGATTGTCAGCATCGATGGCAACAGCCTGCCGCAATCACCCAAATGGATTGCCAATTGGACAGCGCGCTACGACTTCCCGGTTGGCGATGGCGAAATCTATCTGTTCACCGATTGGGCCTACCGGTCGAAGATCAACTTCTTCCTGTATGAATCGGTAGAGTTTAACGACGACCGTCAGTTGGAAGGCGGTGTGCGGATTGGCTATCAGAAGGACGATTACGAGATCGCCGGATTTGTCCGCAATATCACCAATGACACCTCTGCGGTTAGCGGGATCGATTTCAACAATCTGACCGCTATGGTCAACGAACCACGCATCTGGGGCATTGAAGCCTCTGTGCGGTTTTAAGCTCTGACATGACGCCTATCGGCTTTTGTTGATCATATTGGCGCAAACAAAAGGCCGCTGGAGTTCGCGCTCCGGCGGCCTTTTTGTATGTCGGCCCTAGGGACAACACAGGGCAAGCCTCTGAGCCACGCTCAATCCGGATTGTTGTGTGGTTCTAAGTCCGCCCTAAGGCCTTGCAAAACTGGTCGGGGAGAGAGGATTCGAACCTCCGACCCCCTGTACCCAAAACAGGTGCGCTACCTGGCTGCGCCACTCCCCGACCGATTTGCAGCATCTTTAGTTCGCTTTGGTGGGCCCGGCAGGATTCGAACCCGCGACCTAGCCGTTATGAGCGGCCAGCTCTAACCAACTGAGCTACAGGCCCGCCTTCGCGACGCAGATGCGGCGTGCCCCCTACAATGGGAATGCGCGCGATACAAGCGTACTTTCCAGCTTATTTGATGTCTGTGCGCTTGTTTTCTTGTTTTGCTTGCGTTGGCAACCGTGTCAATTCAATCAAAAGCGGCAGTTTCAACCGAATTTCACCATCCTGGCACACCAAATCGCCGCCAGCCGAGCGGGCCTCTGCGCGCGCCAGCCGCAAGCTAAAACCGGCCCCGAAAAGCCCAGCGCTGACACTTGCGCCCGATGCTTTGACCTGGGCCGTGAACACGTCGTCTACCTGTTTCAACTGCGCGGGTAGATCGCATGACAGATGCACTTGGTTGTTCTTGCATGACAAAGCGATGGCCAAGGTCTCCCCCGAATTGCTCGCCCCCGCCATCGTGGCCAAAACGCGCCACAGCAGCGCTTCGGCGTCTTCTTCTCCAACGGTAGCAAGGATATCGCTGCTGTCTGGTGCGGTATATTGGAAGCCCGCCATGCGCGGTGCCATCACTTGCTGCAGTTGGCTGACCATACGCTGGGTCAAGTCGCCTAGGTCGGACGTGCCTTCGTCCAACGTCATGGTGCCGCTTTCCAGACGGGCTAAGCGCTCCAGCTCGTCAAATCCGGCCAATATGCGCGCAGCGTCCCCCGCAATGGTTGCTGCAAGGGCGCGATATTCATTGGGGGCAGGTCCGAATAATTGCTGTTGGATCACCTCGGCAAAGCCCTGCAGTGCGTTCACCGGAGTGCGCAATTCATGCAGCAATTGCCGGATCCGATCGGCCTCGCTCGATTGCGCAGCGCCGGCGCGATCTGCCGGAGCAGGTCGACGGAAGCGTCCAACATATCCAAAGAACCGTCCACCGGCCGGGGCAAAGCGTGGATGGGCATCGACCACCCATTCGCCCGAAATGACCTCGGCACCGGTCAAAGTTAGCGCGGCGCGTTCAATCGGTTGCTGGGCCAAAAATGCCCGCGAAATTGGGTCCAGCTGTGCTTGTTCGCCCAAACTTTGCCTAGGCATCAACCGTTTGCCGACCACAGAGGGTGCAATTGCATCGTCGGCCCATTCAATGCGCCCAGCTGCATCGGTGCTAAAGGCAAAGGCGCTCAGTTCGCGCGACACATTGCCCGAGCTTCCTTCGAGGGGAAGCTGGGGTGCAAGATCGGACGATAGCTCGGGATTCTCGCGTTCCCTGCGGAATTGAGCGATCCGCTCTACCAGAGCGGAAATTTCCGATTTTTCTTCCTGCCTTGCAGAGGGCGGCGGCGGAGCAATTTCTTCTAACTCGATTGGATCGGATTCGACTGCGTCACTGTCTTCTTGAACAGCATCTTCTTGAACCGGCTCTTCTGGAACCGGCTCTGCCTGATCTGGCTCGGGCTGTTCTACCAATGGTTCAAGCGTATCAGGCAGATCAGCCGTATCTGATGGCGTATCGACGGTACCATCGACATCCATCGCAATCGCATCACTATCGGCCAGAACCAGCGCATCATCTGCGGTTTGCGGCATCGGCAGCCCGCGGTCGGTGATACCCAGCCGCTCCAGAATCATCTCAGCACCTTCGGGTAAATCGCGGCGCAACCTTAGAAACCCACGGGCACGGATAGGGAGGCGCGGGATTAGACCCTGCCAGTCATCGTCGCTCAGATCAGCACGGGTCAGCGCAGCAGCAACAACCTCAGGCTCATCCTCGGCCAAATGAGCCGCCAGCTCAGCGCTACGAAATCGCCAGCCTGTCTCACGGATCATCGCGGCCCGCTCTGGCGCTGGGATTTGCTCCCCCAGAGCACCCAACCGCAGCCAAGCTGCTGCCACCAGACTTTCATCGCGGCCGTATTTTCGGCTGCCAAGCAGATCGAGCAATTGCCGGAATTGCGTGCGCGCCGCATGCTCGCCAGCAGCGCGGTGGCGCAGCACAGTAGCAAGGCGGTCGTCAAAAAACATCGAATCTCCGGCGGGAATCACTTCGCTGCGCACACTATGCACGCAATGATGCTCTTACAGTTACCAAACCGACAAGGTGAGCGTCTTTCTCGATGCGTTGCAAAGCGGGACAATTGCTGGCAGGAACAATAAAATTAGTTTTTGAGAGGTTGGTGGGCCTCTTTCGTTTCACCGCTGTGTTCTTACAGCATAAATATCGTTGCAGGGGCGTGAATATGGCCAATCTTGACGAAATCGATCAGCGCTTGCTTGCCGAGCTGCAGGCAGAGGGTCGTGTCACCAATGTGGAACTTGCGCAAAGGGTCGGCCTAACCGCTCCTCCATGCTTGCGCCGGGTGCGTGGATTGGAAGAAGAAGGTGTGATCAAAGGGTATCATGCTGATCTGGACGCGTCGAAATTGGGCTTTGCCATTACGGTGTTTGCGATGGTGAGCTTGAAAAGCCAGGCGGAAAGCGCTCTGCGCGAATTTGAAGACCATATGGCCGGTCTGGATGAAGTGCGCGAATGCCATATGCTGAATGGCGAAATTGACTTTATTCTCAAAGTGGTAAGCCGCGATTTGCAGAGCTTTCAGGAATTCTTGACCAGCAAGCTGACGCCGGCCCCGAATGTGGAAAGTGTCAAGACGTCGCTGACCATCCGAACTGCCAAGCATATGCCCGGAGTGCCATTGGGCCAGTGAGCGTGCCGTTGGGCCGATAGGCCTGCAACCGCTCAGGCTGCTCTCTCGAAGTTTGCCATATCTCCTGCAGTGGTGCATCCTCGGGTCACGATCTGAGACCTTGGGGGGACGAAACGATGCGCAAATCTATCATCATTGCGATCAGCACGGTTGGATTGGCATGCCTATCCGGACAGGCCAGCGCGCAGGATGCGGCCGAAAGCGCTGCGGTAATGGGGGCAACGGGACCTTCGACCGGCAAGGCGCAGCGTTCCTTGGGCGGTGCCATATCGGGCAGTCTGAACAGCGCAGCCAGCACTATTCGATCAAGCGGGCGCGGCGGAGCCCGGCCTGCTCGTCGTGGCGGCAGCGTGCGTGTCTCTCGGCAAGGCTTGCCGGCTGGCGTCGATGCCTTGGAAGGCACAGATGCGTCGGCCTATCGGCTAGATAATGGGGTAACGATCAAGATCAGTGGGCGGATGAACCCCTCAGCCCAGGCGCGCTGCGTGAAAGAATGCGGTGCTGTGAAAGTGCAGCAAAGACCGGCTGCTGAAGCGTCCGACGCAAAGCCGGTTGCTGCAAAGCCTGACCTACCAAAGGACTGATTCATGTGGCGAATAATGGGCCCGGCTCTGCTGTTTTCCGGGTCAGCCATCGGCACCTCCCATCTGGTGCAATCGACACGGGCTGGCGCTTTATACGGCCTGGCGATGCTGTCAGTCATCTTGCTGGCAGGCATATTGAAATATCCCGCGTTTCGATTTGCGGTTGATTACGGCCATTCCACCCGCCGTTCGATCATGGTCGGATATAGGGAGCTTGGATTGTGGGCACCGTTGCTGTTCGCTGCAGCCGGATTGACCATTATGCCGATCATTATTGCGGCTTTGTCGATGGCGACATCGGGCATCAGCGTGGTCGTGTTTGGGGTAGATTTGCCAGTCCAGCTGACCGCAGTCTCGCTGATTGCGATGTCTGCGTTTGTGCTCCTATTCGGCGGGTACAATTGGCTCGATTGGATCAATCGGGTGCTGGTATTGTTTCTGGTTGTCGCGACCTTGGTAACGACCGTACTGGTTCTGCCGCAGGTGAACTGGTCCACATTTGCCCAAGTAGGATGGGTGTTTGATCCCAAAGCGATATTGTTCGTAGTCGCATTGGCCGGTTTCATGCCCACCGCATTGGAAGCCTCTGTGACGCAGTCAATATGGACTGCAAAGGCCGAACAACGCCTGGGAGACGGCCAAGAGGCCACCACGCGCGATGCACGCGGAGCTTTCTTTATCGGCTATGCGCTGACCATGGTGTTGGCGGTGTGTTTTTGCATCATGGGGGCCGGAGTGATGCATGCTGGTGGGATTGCACCAGAATCGAGTGCAACCGGCTTCGCTCAACAGATTATCGATCTCTATAGCTCTACTTTGGGGCAGGGCGCTGCAGCCTTGGCTGCCGTTGCGGCCTTGTCAGCAATGCTGACGACCTTGCTGGTTGCTATGGATATTGGGGCGCGCAATACGGCGACCACTTGGAGCGAAACATTTGGCCAGTCAGAACGCCTGCAAACTGAGGCGGAGGCCTCTACTCTGCCTTATCGCATTTCCGTTGTGCTGTTGCTGATTGCAGGCAGCACCATTGTGCTAACTCTGCTAGGCAGCTTTACTGATTTGATGGATTTGGCGACGAGCGCCGCCTTCGTGATCGCTCCGATCATAGCAGGCCTAAACTATCTGGTGGTGACCCGCTGCACCATGCCTGACGATGCGCGACCTGGCGCGGCGATGCGTGCGCTCAATCTGTTCGCGATTGTTGTTATGACGTCGCTCGCCGTGGCGTATTTCATAATCTGACCAAACGGAAAGGGCGAACCTGTGCAGGCCCGCCCTTGTATGATCAGACTAGCCTGCGCGCTCAGCCAGCCATTCTTCCAACCATTTGATCGAATAATCGCCGTTCAGGATATCATCCTGCCGGATCAATTCTTGATGCAGTGGGATGTTCGTTTTGACACCTTCCACCACCATCTCTTCCAAGGCACGGCGAAGGCGCATGATGCACTTTTCACGATTGCGGCCGTAAACGATCAGCTTTGCAATCATGGAATCGTAATAGGGCGGGATCGAGTATCCAGCATACAGGCCTGAATCGACCCGGACGTGCATGCCGCCTGCCGCATGGTAATAGCTGACTTTGCCGGGCGAGGGGGCAAAGGTGAACGGATCTTCTGCATTGATCCGACATTCAATGGCATGGCCCTGAAATTCGACCTCGTCCTGCGTGACCGACAATGGCTTGCCTGCAGCTACGCGGATTTGTTCACGGACCAGATCGATGCCGGTGATCATTTCCGTCACAGGGTGTTCGACCTGAAGGCGGGTGTTCATCTCGATGAAGAAGAACTCGCCATCTTCCCACAAGAACTCGATCGTTCCCGCGCCGCGATAGCCCATGTCGCGCATCGCCTTTGAGCAAACTTCGCCCATACGCATCCGCTCTTCTTCGGAGATAACCGGCGAGGGCGCTTCTTCCAGCACCTTTTGGTGGCGGCGTTGCAAAGAACAATCGCGCTCGCCCAAATGGATGGCATTGCCTTTGCCATCGCCAAACACCTGAAATTCAATGTGGCGCGGATTCCCGAGATATTTTTCGAGATAAACGGTGGCATCGCCAAAGGCTGCTTTGGCTTCGCTGCCGGCCTGTTGCATCAGCGTTTCGAGTTGGTCTTCGCTCTCGCACACCTTCATACCGCGACCGCCGCCGCCAGAGGCAGCCTTGATGATCACGGGATAGCCAATTTCCGCAGCAATCTTTTTGGCTTCACCAACATCGCTGATCGCGCCGTCAGAGCCAGGCACCAACGGCAGGCCCAACGCACCAGCGGTTTGCTTGGCAGCGACCTTGTCACCCATTGTCCGGATATGTTCAGGTTTTGGCCCGATCCAGGCGATGTCATGTGCCTCGACGATTTCGGCAAATTGCTCGTTCTCTGACAAGAAGCCATAGCCCGGGTGAATGGCATCGCAATGCGCCACTTCAGCCGCTGAAATAATCGCCGCCACATTCAAATAGCTGTCGGTTGCCGCAGGCGGTCCGATGCAAACCGCATGGTCTGCCAGCCGGACATGCATGGCATCGGCATCAGCGGTGGAGTGCACCGCCACCGTTTCGATGCCCATTTCGTGGGCCGCGCGATGGATGCGCAATGCGATCTCGCCGCGGTTGGCAATCAGGATGCGGGTAATGGCCATTGCTGGATTACCCGATGACGATCAGAGGTTGGTCGAATTCGATCGGCTGGGCGTTCTCCACCAGGATTGCTTTAACCGTGCCAGATTTTTCCGCCTTGATCGGGTTCATCACCTTCATCGCTTCTACGATCAAAATGGTGTCGCCTTCCTTCACGCTGTCGCCAACGTTGATGAACGGATCGGCGCCCGGTTCTGAGGACAGATAGGCTGTGCCGACCATGGGGGACTTTTGCGCATCGGCATTGTCGGCAGCTGGTGCGGCCTCTTCTGCCGGGGCAGGAGCCGCAGCAGCGGGCGCAGCAGCAGCGGGTGCCGGAGCCGCCGCCATTACCGGCGGCGCAGCAGCAACGCCGCCTCTGGCCACGCGGATACGGCGATCATCATCCTCTACTTCGATTTCGGTTAGTCCAGTCTCGTTCAGCATCTCTGCGAGTTCGCGAACAAGTTTGGTATCGACATTCATGCCAGGCCCCTTTGATGATTTGCGACGCCCGCCATTTGTCTTGCTTTCAGCCATTTTTACCCCTTGGCAGATGTGTTGAGGCTGTGACTATGCGGGGGAATTGCGGCTGGCAAGAGGCGGCGTTGCAATTTTAGCAATTCTGCCCTGGTCAGACTTCGCCATTTCCAATCGCTTCCAGTGCGATAACATAGCTTTGCGCTCCGTGCCCCTGGACCGTTTTGGCCGCTGCCTTGGCAATATAGGACAGGTGGCGAAATTCCTCGCGCGTGGACGGATCGGACAAATGCACTTCGATAACAGGCGTGGAAATTGCCTTGATCGCATCCAACAGCGCGATCGAGGTGTGGGTATAGGCAGCCGCGTTTAGCAGCACAGCACGCGCGCCTTCGGCCTGCGCTTCGTGCAGCCAATCGACCAGCATGCCCTCATGATTGGTTTGGCGCATATCGATGGTCAAACCCATCTCTTGCGCGCGATCTTCTAGCATCCCGGCAATATCGTCGAGCGTATCGGAGCCGTAAATTTCGGGCTCCCGCAGGCCGAGCAGGTTTAGATTGGGCCCATTGAGGACGTAGATGACAGGCTTTGTATCGCTCATGGCAATGGCCTAGCGCCAAGCGGCTGGTTTAGAAAGAGCCAAGAGGCATCCTGAAGGCATAAGCGCGCTGTCGGCCGAGAAGGTAATTGGCACAATCGCAGCATTCGTGCGTTCGGCACAGTAACATCGACCCATCAAGCCAGTCACGGGCTGGAGCAAACGGACACCAAACCGCATGAAAAAACTTATCTGGATTTTGTTGGCAATTTCCGGCGTCATATTTCTCGCCGCACTGGCATGGGGTCTGTATTCAAGCAACAGCGTAGAGACGCCGGAATACGAAGTTGTCAGCCAGTCTGGCGATATAGAAATACGCCAGTACGCGCCTATGATCGCGGCTGAAGCAACTGTGACCGGAGAGCAGGATCAGGCGATCAATAAGGGCTTCCGCATCATCGCCGACTATATTTTTGGCAACAACCAGTCGGCTGACGGTATTGCAATGACGGCCCCTGTTACGCAGCAATCTGGCGAGGATATTGCGATGACCGCACCGGTTACCCAGCAACCGAGCGAGAATATCGCCATGACCGCGCCTGTCACTCAGCAGTCAGACGGAAATTCATGGAATGTGCGTTTCATCATGCCGTCAAAATACACGATGGAGACGATTCCGCTTCCGGTGAACCCCGATGTGAAGTTGGTTGCAGTGCCATCGAAACGCTTTGCCGCGATCCGGTTCTCTGGCCTTGCGGGTGAAAGCAAGCTCGACCGCTATGCCCAAGAATTGTTGGAATATATGGACGCTCAAGAACTGACGCCGATCGCAGCGCCGCAATATGCATTCTACAACGATCCATGGACGCTGCCCTTCTTGCGCCGCAACGAGGTGATGATCGAGATTGCACAATAGGGATTAAGACGGGTGGTGATCATCGGGCGCGTGTCAGGGCTCAACACCCTTTACTTTGCCCCATTGGCGCGCGGCGGTGTAGCCGAGGTAACCAGTGCCAAACAGCGCATAGAGAGGCTCTGGCAGGCCCGACAAATAGGCATTCATACCGGTGGCGATATCGCTTGCCGCAGCTGGATTGAACGCCGCCAGGATTCCCATCGGAAGCGCCCATAGGATCAGGGCATATATGACATACAGGAAGCTGGGGCGGGCGCGGCTAGTCCAAGGGTCTTTTGAATTTGCCTCGGCCACAATGGCAGACAGACGGGCCTCAATATGTTTGAGTTCCTGCGAGCCCTCCAAATGGATCAATTCCAATTTGGCCTTTGCAGCGGCTTGCTTGTCGGGAATGATCTTGTCGATGATCGATGCGATGGGTCCGATCAAAGTCTCAAGAATGGCCATTGGTTGCGCTCCATACTGCGAATCGCAATGTGAGTAACCAAATCGGTTCAAGTAGGAAAATAATATTTCCTAAATGGACTATTCATCCGACTCAGCCAATATCCGCTCAGCCAAGGCCAGATGCGGCCGGTCAAGCATATTGCCGTTTAAAGCCACAGCGCCGGCACCCGGATTGTCGGCAAAGGCCTGCACAATCGCTTTGGCGTGCGCAATTTCGTCGGCCGAGGGGGTGAAGGCGGTGTTGATAGGATCAACTTGGGCTGGGTGGATCGCCAACATACCGCGAAAGCCCTGACGGCGAACGCGAAGTGCGCGCTCGGCCAGCTTTTCCAGATCGCGAAATTCTGGCTGCACCGTTTCAATCGGGGCGACGCCTGCTTTGGCGGCTCCCAGCAGGCACAGGCTGCGTGCCAATTCGAAGGTGTGGCTATATTCGCCATCCGGGCCGCGTTGTTCCTGCGCCCCGATCGCGGCGGACAAATCTTCTGCCCCCCAAGTCATCGCTGCCAAGCGCGGCGTGCCGGCATAGGTGCCAGTCGTAAACATGGCGGCGGCGGTTTCCGTCACCAAGGGTATCACTTTGATGGATCCGCGGGTTACGCCAAAGCCTGCCTCCCGCTCGTTCAATAGGGCGTGGAGCGCCTCTACATCGTGTCCACCTTCAGCCTTGGGCAGCATGATGCCGCCGGGTGCAGCCTCGATGATGGCATCCAAATCGTGCTCGGCCAGACCTGACGATAGCGGATTGATTCGGACCCAGATACGGTGCTTGTCCTCACGCTCTGCCAGAAAGTCGCGCACCATTTGGCGGGCCAATGGCTTGTTGTCGGGCATCACTGCGTCTTCGAGGTCGAGCAATGCAATATCGGCTGCGCTTTCGCTCGCCTTGGTCATCTTTTTCAGGCTGTCGCCAGGGGCGAAAAGCCATGACCGCATTTTCGCTTGAGGTGTCGTGTTGCTCATCGCCATAGTCTCCTGCACCAGCGGTTAGGCTGAGCGGAGGCGCTTCGCAACATGACAATTGTGAGGAAATCCACTGGTCGGGACGACTGGATTCGAACCAGCGACCCCTACACCCCCAGTATAGTGCGCTACCAGACTGCGCCACGTCCCGATCAGTGGAAGGCGCGCCTATACGGCGGTGTTTGGTGAGAGGCAAGCGTGCAAAAGAGCTTTACCGGGTGGCAGTCGCAATTGCGGGGGACTTGCAATGCTGCTAACCGCGCCCACTTAGCGCAAAAGGCATGTTTTCGGTCGCGGCCCAATGGTTGCAGCCAGTCATTCCTTTTCAGACAGACAGTACGATAAAGGCAGGTCTTACAAAGATGCTTGAAATTCTAGCCGCCGCAGCCGGTGCAGATGCACCACCAGCTTGGATGCAATGGGCGCCGATTGTCGGCATGATCCTGATTTTCTGGTTCCTGATCATTCGTCCGCAGATGAAGCGTCAGAAAGAACATCAGCAAAAAGTCGCTGGCATCAAGAAGGGCGATCAAGTGATCACCGCAGGTGGCCTGGTTGGCAAGGTCCACAAGGTGGATGATGATTATGCCGAGATTGATCTGGCCCAAGGCGTTCGTGTGAAAGCCGTCAAAACGACCATTGGTGATATTATCCCACCAGGTGGCAAAGCCGCTAACGACTGATGGTTGATTGGACGGGACGCTAGATTATGCTTGATTTTCCAACGTGGAAGAAAGCTTGGCTGTGGGCGATTACCCTTATCGCTGCGCTGGCTGCTCTCCCGTCCATTTTTGCGGCCAGTGGCTATGACTGGCCCCAAACGCTGCCCGATCCAGAGGTCAATCTTGGTCTCGATTTGGCAGGTGGTAGCCACATTCTCCTCGAAGCTGAGCCCGAGCAGGTCGCGGCGCAGCGACTTGAGAATATGGAAGAATCCGTTCGCTCATTGATGGCCAATGCAGAGCCACGCATTCGCATTGGCGATGTTGCGACCAACAACGGCAATCTCAGCTTCCTGCTCGATGACAGTAGCGATCTTGATCGCGCACGCGAAGATTTGATGCCTTTGGTGAACGGCACCGGGTTGATCCGCGAATGGGATCTAACCGTGGTTGATGGCCAAAGAGTGGTACTGACACCGACCCAAGACGGTTTGGAAACAGCGGTCAGCCAGGCGATGGAAAGCGCCACTGAAGTGGTCCGCAAGCGGATCGATGCCTTGGGAACGCGCGAGCCGACGATCATTCGTCAGGGTGATACGCGGATTGTGGTCCAGGTGCCGGGTCTTCAGGATCCTGACCAGTTGAAAGATTTGCTGGGTCAGACGGCTAAACTTGAATTCAAGCTGGTTGATCAAAACGCTCTGCCCAGCAATGTGGCGGCAGGTATTGCGCCTCCGGGTAGCCAGATTTTCCCTTATGTCGAAGATTCGCCCTTTGCGGGTACGTCCTTGGCCGTGCGCCGGCTGGGCGGCATTCGCGGTGACAATCTTACCGGCGCGAGCGCTGGGGTCAGCCCACAGAACAACGAAAATGTGGTTAACATCCAATTCGACACGCAGGGCGGTGCAAAATTCGCCAAGCTGACGACCGAGAACGTCAACCGGCCATTTGCCATCATCCTTGATGGTGAGATTTTGTCTGCGCCCAATATCAACGAGCCGATCTTGGGTGGTGGGGCGCAAATTTCGGGTAGTTTTACCGCAGAATCTGCCAACCAGCTCGCGATCTCTTTACGGTCCGGCGCGCTGCCGGTTGACCTGACGGTTATCGAAGAGCGCACGGTCGGACCCGATTTGGGGGCCGATTCCATCCGCAAGGGTTTGCTGGCGCTGATGATCGGTTCGATTGCGGTGATCGTGCTGATGATCGCAAGCTATGGCCGCTTCGGTGTCTATTCGACCATCGCCTTGTTCTTCAACGTGCTGATGATCCTGGGCATTATGGCGGTGCTGAACACCACTTTGACCTTGCCGGGCATTGCCGGCTTCGTCCTGACCATTGGTGCAGCGGTTGATGCCAATGTGCTGATCAACGAACGTATTCGCGAGGAGCGCAAGCGAGGGCGGCGCGTCATCGCCGCAGTTGAAAACGGTTACAAAGAAGCAAGTCGCGCGATTTACGATGCGAACATCACCAACTTTATTGCCGGTGTTCTGTTGTTCCTGTTCGGCTCTGGCCCAATTCGCGGTTTTGCCGTTGTTCTGGTCGTCGGCCTGTTCACCTCGGTCTTTACGGCCGTAATTCTGACCCGAATGTGGGTTGCCGGATGGCTTCGCAAGTCGCGGCCAAACGATCTGAATATCTAAGGGAGGAAAGTGCGATGAAACTGCTCAAACTCGTCCCGGACGATACAAATATCAAATTCCTGAAGGTCCGCTGGCCGTTCTTCATCATCAGCGTTTTGTTGATGATTGGCAGCTGGGGCTTGGTGTTGACGCAAGGCCTGAACTACGGCGTAGACTTCGCCGGAGGTCAGGAAATTCGCGCCACCTTCACCCAGACCGAGGAAGCCCCGATCCCCGAATTGCGGGAAACGGTGAGTGCACTGCCCAATGTTGGCGATCCGGTGATCCAACGCTTTGGCGCCGCCAACGAGGTATCCATCCGCGTAAAGCTGCCGCCAGAGGCGGAAAGCGATCCGGAATACGCGGCAGAGATGACGCGCCAGATCACAGACGCCCTGCGCGATGGGCATCCTGATGTGCGGATTGATGGTGTAGATTCGGTTTCAGGGAAGGTATCAGGAGAATTCCGCGAGGATGCTGTCCTCGCTTTGCTGGCAGCGATGCTGGCCGTGGCGATTTACATCTGGATCCGGTTCGAATGGCAATTTGGTGCTGGCGCCTTGTTTGCTTTGTTCCACGATGTCTCGATCACATTGGGCCTGTTCTCACTGTTCCAATGGGAGTTTAGCCTGCAGATTATCGCAGCCATTCTGGCGATCATCGGCTATTCTTTGAACGATACTATTGTGGTCTATGACCGCATCCGCGAGAATCTGAAGAAGTATCGCAAGATGCATCTGCCCGACTTGCTGAACCTGTCGATCAATGAAACTTTGGCGCGAACAGTGATGACCAGTCTGACCTTGCTGGTGGCCTTGCTGCCTCTGCTGTTTATCGGACCGGAAAGCCTGTTCGGATTGGTGATCGCGATCACCATGGGCCTGTTTATCGGCACATACAGCTCTATTTACACGGCTGCACCGATCCTGATCTGGCTGGGCGTCACATCGAACAGCTTTGTGCCGGAAGAAACCGAGGCGGATAAGCAGGAACGCAAGGCCCGCGGACAAGCCTGAGCGCAGACCGTTAGCCCTTACAGGCTAGAGTTTGCGCACCAGCATTTCGGCAACACCAATCCATGGCGGGCTGTCGACCACCTGCTGTTTCTGCCCGCTGCCCGGTGGCAGAATTCCGATCAGCGTGCCTTGACGGTCAATCAACCGACCAAAACAAAAGCGCCCGCCGGGGCGGGGCACCAGCACATCTCGATTGATCGCGCGAGCCGCGTCTTCGGGTTGAACCTGACGCAGCCATAGAAAGTCACCTGGCCGAAACTCGCCAACGCTTTCCTCAACCGCCAACACCACAATTGGTCCGTCTCCACCCAGATCCGTTGGCAGTAAGGCCTCGCGCGGTTTGGACAAGGCTTCGGGACCAGCGCTGCGCAACTCCGCGACGATGGAAACTGTGTCTGTCTGGTCCGACCGGACCAACATCTCTGCATCGATTTCGAGCGCATTGGCGATGCGATCCATCCATTTCAGCGAGAGATTGCGCATCCCCGTTTCCAACCGACCGATGGTTTGTGCGGTGGTCGGTGGATCGCAAGCCTCTGCCAATTGGGCAAGCGTCAGCCCCTTGGACTTGCGGATATCTCGGATGCGATTGATCATGACGAACCTAAAAATAACCTAAATGGTGATTTTTACTTTCCTACACTAACCGGAAAATTGCAAGCCCCCTCAGACAGAACCGGCCCAATCGGCCCATTATCGAGGAGGAACAGCTTGCAAAAACACCTTACCGAGCGCGAGTTGACGCAAGAAGGCCCGCGCAAATCTGGCGGTGCGGTTGGCAAAAGGCGCAGCGTGACAGTCAATCTGGCTGAATCGCCGCTCAGCTGGTTGCATTCTCGCGGTCATCTCAGCGCACGCTTGTTTGACGCAGGCGAACGATTGCGAGCCGATTACGAGCGAGCGCAATTGGGCGCGAACCTGACCATGCGATGGGACCCGGTCCGGATAAAGTCGACCGGTGACACCGGACTGAACGCCAGCGAAAGGCAGATAGCCGCCAAACAACGCTTTGATGCGGCATTGGATCAGGCAGGCAGCGGACTGAAAGACATTTTGTGGCGCGTGGTTTGCGCAGGAGAGGGTTTGCCCGAAGCCGAGCGCGAGCTGTCATGGCCTGCACGGAGCGGCAAGCTTGTGCTGAAACTGGCATTGGAGCGTGTCGCCGACTTCTATCGCATTGTGTAAGGCGGCGCGCCAGATTGGGGCGCAGCTTTACTAATTTCCATGTTTGAGGTGATATGCAGGGGATCGAACAGGGGAGGGCTGAAATGTTTGGATGGTTTAGGAAAAAGAAAGTGCCCAAGGGCCCAGTGGAATTTGACGCCGAGATCGAAGTTGCAGCCTCTACCGAGAAGTTTTTTGCGCTTCTTGATTTTGCCGACCCCCGCAATGCCAAACGCGAATTGGGGCATTCCATAATTGAGCAAGGCGGCAATGCCTATGACTTGGTCATGGCCTTCATGCCTGATGCCGTTTTCCCCATCACCGACATCAAGCGAGTGCCGCACAGTCATTATTCCTACCGCTGTGACATTCCGGAAGGGTTTGGCGCCTTGCTTTTCACCCGCGAAAGTTATGACATCGAACCGATCGATTCCGATAGGTGCAAAGTCAGCATGCAGGTTGTTGGGGAATTTGCCTCTGAGTTATCAATGGAGGAATTCGCGCACGAAGTAGCGATGCTGAGCCTAGGCTGCGAAAATGCGCTTACAAAGCTGCAAGCTCATGCTGAAGGAGGCCTCGAAGCAGTGCGCGCCTTTGAAGAATTGCAGGCGGAATAGTCTGGATTAGCCCAGTATTTGACTGACACGGCCCCGCAATTCGGGCAGCAATTCGTCGGCAAACCACGGGTTCTTGCCCATCCACATGCGAACGCGCCATGCAGGATGAGGCAAAGGGATGATGGCGTCATATTCGGCAAAGTGCTGCACAGTCTCGGTCATTGTGCGCTTCTTGGACTTAGCCAGATAATGCGCTTGGGCGTACGATCCGACCAGCAAAGTTAGGCGATCCTTGGGCAGACTTGCCAGCACCTGTTCGTGCCATTGCGGTGCGCATTCAGGGCGGGGCGGCATGTCCCCTGATGTGCCTTTGCCTGGATAGCAAAACCCCATTGGCACCAGCGCGATTTTGTCTGAATCGTAAAAGTCAGCCTTTTCCAGCCCCAGCCAATCGCGCAACCGATCACCGCTATCATCATCCCATGGGATGCCGCTGGCATGCACTTTTGATCCCGGCGCCTGGCCGATGATCAGAATTCTTGAGCGTGCAGAGAACTGGACAATTGGACGCGGCCCTTGCGGCAGATGCTTTGCGCACAGCTGACAAGCGCTGATCTCTTGATGCAGCGCCTCGCTCAACCTTCCACCCGTTCGGCCAATTCCAGCCAACGCTCCTCAGCGGCGTCCTTTTCCGCCTGCGCGTTCTCTATACCCTTGGAGATATTGGCGAATTTCTGAGGGTCTGACGTATAAAGGTCGGGATCGGACAGGATCGCTTGGCCTTTGGCGATAGCGGTCTCCAGCTCTTCGATCCGTTCCGGCAACAGCTCGTAATCACGCTGATCTTTGTACGACAGCTTGTCTGATTTTGTAGGTGGTGCGTTGGCTTCCACTGGGGCCTCAGCCTTGGACGCGTCGCTCTGTGGTTTGGTCTGCTTGGCTTTCGGAGCGATGGGTTTGCGCCGCTTGGCCTCCCAATCCTCATAACCACCAGCGACGACATCGACCTTACCCGTGCCATCCAGTCCCAAGGTGATGGTGACGGTGCGATCAAGAAAGTCGCGATCGTGGCTGACGATCAGAACGGTGCCGTCAAAATCGGCGATCACTTCCTGCAACAGATCGAGTGTTTCCAGGTCGAGGTCGTTGGTCGGTTCATCCAGCACCAGCAGATTGGCTGTGCGGGCAAACTCGCGGGCCAACAACAGTCGAGAGCGCTCGCCACCCGACAGCGCATCCACGGGACTATCAACGATCTTGGGATCGAACAGGAATTCCTTGAGATACCCCTGAATATGTTTGCGCGCGCCGCGCACATCGATCCAATCGCCACCCTCTGCCAGAACATCGCGCACCGTCTTGCCGCGCCCCAGCAGGCTGCGTTGCTGGTCGATCATCACGCCCGATAATTTGTTGGAGATGGTAATGCTGCCTGCATCGGGTTGCATCTCACCGGTCAGCATTTTCAAAAGCGTTGTCTTACCCGCACCATTGGCTCCAACAATCCCGATCCGGTCGCCTCGCTGGATCCGCAGATTGAAGTTCTTGATCACGGCGCGGTCGCCAAAGCTCTTGGTTACACCATCCGCAACGATGACGGATTTCGATTTGAAGCTGTCATCATTGGCTAACTTCATTTTGGCCGTGCCGCTGTTGGAAATCATCGCCGCACGGGCGGCGCGCATCTCGTAAAGTTTCTCCAGTCGACCCTGATTGCGTTTGCGACGGGCTGTTACCCCGCGTTCCAACCAATGCGCCTCCAATTTCAACTTGGCATCGAGCTTTTCGGCCGCGCGCGCGTCCTCGGAATAGACTTGCTCTTCCCAAGCCTCATACCCGCCAAAGCCCACGTCCTTGCGCCTCACGATACCGCGATCCAGCCACAAGGTCGCGTTGGTCAGGCGCTTGAGAAAGGTTCGGTCGTGGCTGATGGTAATGAAAGCGCCCTTATAGCGCTTGAGCCAATCTTCCAGCCAATCAATGGCGCTGAGATCGAGGTGGTTGGTCGGCTCGTCCAGCAGCAACAAATCGGGGTCTTGCGCCAAGGCTCGGGCCAGGGCTGCGCGGCGTCTCTCGCCTCCGCTGGCAGTGTCCGACGGCCGGTCCATTGCGATGCCGAGCTGGCCGGCGATGGCCTCTACTTCATATGCGGCGGGAGCATCCTCTCCGCCCAAGGCAAAATCCATCAAGGTAGGATAAGGCGCAAAGTCGGGTTCCTGCTCCAGGAAAACAACGCGCGTGCCCAGTTTGGTTTTGCGCACGCCGCGATCAGCCTCGATGCGATCATCAATCAGTCGCAGCAATGTTGTCTTGCCCACGCCATTGCGCCCAATCAGCGCCAGTCGGTCGCGCGGCCCGATGTGGATATCCAGATCTTCACGGTCGGGACCGCCCAGCAACCAGCGTCCGCCTTGTTGGAGGCCAAGCTTTTCCCAAGAGAGTATCGGTGGTTGCGCCATAGAGCGCGGCAGTTAGGGGCTTGCGCTCAGCCGCACAAGTCGGTTGAATGACGATAAGATCAGTTTTTCAGGAGAGGATCGTTATGAACCGCCTAATCAAGACAGCCGCAATCGCCCTTTTTGCTGGAGCCATAACGGCTGGACCGATGTCATTCGCTGCCCAAGCCGCCAATGTCGAGATCCAGGCTCAGGGCCCGGTTGTCGAGCTGTCGATCTATGAAACAATCGAGCTGGAACCCGATATCGCAACCATCGGGGCGGGGGTTTCAACGGAGGCTCGCACTGCTGTTGAAGCAATGCGGATGAACTCGGTGGAGATGCGCCGGGTGATCAATCGCATCAAAGAATTGGGCGTTGATGAGAAGGACATTCAAACGTCCGGCATCAATCTCAACGCGCGCTATGATTATGATCGCACCAACCAAAAGCAGGTGTTTCGCGGCTATCAAGTTTCCAATCGGGTCACTGTAAAACTGCGCGAGATCGAGCAAACCGGTCAGGTGCTGGATGCGTTAGTGGTGGCTGGCGCTACCGATTTGAGCGGACCGAGTTTCTCGGCAGAGGACGATAGTGCGGCGAAGGAACAGGCGCGCAACCGGGCAATGAAACGGGTAGAAGAACGGGCTATGTCTTATGCCAACTTCGCTGGATATGACGATGTGAAGCTGCTTTCTGTGTCAGAAAGCATCACCGGCAGCGGGCCGGTCCAAACAATGGGCCGCGGCATGATGGCGATGGATTCAGTGGCAGCGGCCCCTCCGGTTGAGCCCGGTTTGGTCAGCACAGGTGTTTCGATTTCGGTCAAATATGAGATGGTCAGTGCGGATCATTCTGAATAGAAATTAATGCATATGAATGGTTTGAAAGCCTTGTATTCAGACCTTGTTCAATGGTTTTGACCTATTGGTGATCGCATCATGAAACGCCCCTATGTATTTCTGGCCCCTATGGCGCTTGCTTTGACCGGTCTTATGGCCGTGCCTTCAGCTGGCCAAAGCCGCAGTGACCAGGGCGAAGCGCGCAAGGAAATGAAGGCCGGTAATGTTCTGTCCTTGCGCGAGATAGAGCGACGTGTCCTGCCCCGGATGAAGGGCAGCCAATATCTTGGCCCGGCCTATGATTCGACAGCGCGGGCCTATCGGTTGAAGTTCATCAAAGATGGCCGCGTCACATTTGTGGATGTGGATGCAGCCACTGGTCGGATCATCAACCGCTCTCGATAATCACTGAAAATTGTTCGCAGCAGCTTGTGCAGAAACCATGCGCTTGCTTGACGCGTTTCTAGCAAAAGCCCATCAGTCTTGGGCGAATTTTGACCGATTGAAATAGAAAGTAGTGGCGAACAATGCGGATTCTGATCGTCGAAGATGAGCCCACGCTGGGCCAGCAACTTAAATCGACGCTAGAACAAAATGGCTATGCGGTTGATCTGTCCACCGACGGTGAAGACGGCCACTTTTTGGGTAGCACCGAAGATTACGATGCGGTGATCCTGGATCTGGGCCTGCCCGAGATTGACGGCCTGTCCGTGCTGGGCATGTGGCGCAAGGAAGGCCGCAACTTCCCGGTATTGGTTCTGACCGCGCGTGACAGCTGGTCGGACAAGGTTGCCGGTCTGGACGCAGGCGCGGATGATTATCTGGCCAAGCCTTTCCAAACCGAAGAATTGATCGCTCGGTTGCGGGCGCTCATTCGCCGTGCTTCCGGCAATACCTCTTCAGAATTGACCGCTGGCGATGTCCGTTTGGACACCCGCTCGGGACGTGTCACGCTGAAGGGCGAACCGGTCAAATTGACGGCGCAGGAATATAAGCTGCTGAGCTATCTGATGCACCACAAGGGCAAAGTGGTCAGTCGCACCGAATTGATCGAACACATCTATGATCAAGACTTTGATCGCGATTCCAACACGATCGAAGTTTTCGTAACGCGCATTCGCAAAAAGCTTGGTGCAGAGGTAATCACGACGATCCGTGGCCTTGGATACAGCCTCGACGACCCCGAAGAAGCACCCCGCGCCTGATCCTTCTGCCTCTCCGCCGCGTCATGCGGGCGAGGGAGGCGTGGAGAGCGCGGGCGATGGTTATGCCTCAGACGCAGGCGATCCGCTGGCGTCGGTGATGGGTGCGCCTGCCAGGCAGGGCAGTCTTGCCCGGCGGATGCTGGCGATTGCAGCGGTGTGGATTGGCGTCTTGCTGCTGGGCGGCGGGATCGCTCTGGATCGCACTTTGGTCAATTTGGTTGAGCGCAATTTTGACGAGCAGCTGGAATATGTCCTTACCGCACTGATCGCGTCTGCCGAAATTCAGGCAGGCGGCGAAGTCTATCTCTACAGCCAGCTGGGCGATCAGCGCTTTCTGGAGCCCAACAGCGGGGTTTACTGGCAGATCAGTGGAGAGGGACAAGAGACCTTTCCCAGTCGCAGCCTGTGGGACCGGTCATTGCAAGTGCAGGGCGAGCATTTCGATAGCGAGCCGCATTTCTATTATTCCGACCAGTTTGAAAGCGAGCCGTTACGGCTGGTCGAACGGACCGTAATCTTGCCTGGCAGCGACACCCGCTGGACCTTTGCAGTTGCGTCGGCAACCGGCGAGATGGACGCGCAGCTTACCAACATTCGATCAATTGTAATATGGAGCTTCGCCATTTTGGGGCTCGGACTGTTCTTGGCCACGGTTTTCCAAATCCGATACGGTCTTAGCCCCCTGCGCAGAGTTCGCGCCGCGATCCAACGTTTGCGAACCACAGGAAGCAATCGCATAACGGATCAGCTGCCGGACGAAGTGGAGCCCTTAGTGGCCGAGCTAAACGCGCTGCTGGAGCATTCAGAACGCCAGGCTGAAGAGGCACGGACCCATGCGGGCAATCTGGCGCATGCGTTGAAAACGCCGCTGACCGTGCTGACCAATGCAGCGACCGCCAGTTCCCCCAATTTGGGCGATGCAGTGATCCGTGAAACGCGCACCATGCAGCGCCATGTCGATCATCACCTGGCTCGCGCTCGTGCGGTGGGCAGGCGCGCTGTTGGCCATGCTCGCACTCCGATTGTGCCTTGCGCCCATGCGGTCCAACGCGCGGTGGAACGGCTCTACAGCAATGTCCGCTTTGATATCGCGGGCAGCAACAATGTCGAGGTGAGCGTCGAGCGACAGGATTTGGATGAAATCTTGGGCAATTTGATCGAGAACGCGGCCAAATATGGCGGCGGCAGCGTGTTCGTCACGCTGGATGCAGAACCCGATGATCCGCAGTGCGTCATATGGGTGGAGGATGATGGTGCGGGCATTCCCGCCGACGAACGCGAGCGGATTTTCAGTCGCGGCGCGCGTTTGGATACGGGCAAGCCGGGCACAGGTCTGGGCTTAGCCATCGTTCGTGATGTGGCCGAGATTTACGGAGGCTCTGTCGAACTGGATGAAAGCGAAGATCTTGGCGGATTGTTGGTCAGGCTCAGCCTGCCGCGCGCCAATTGATATTATCCCTTTTGCGCCCGCTCGTGGTGGCGGATCACCTCATCGATAATGAAGCGCAGGAATTTTTCGCTGAATTCGGGATCAAGGTCTGCCGCTTCGGATAATTTGCGCAAACGTTCAATCTGGCGCTTTTCCCGATCAGGATCTGCCGGAGGCAATGTTGCCTTGGCCTTATACTGACCCACAGCCTGCGTGATGCGAAACCGCTCGGCCAGCATATGGATGATTGCGGCATCAATATTGTCGATGCTCTTGCGAAATCCCGCCAGAACGGGATCGCCTGCCGGGGTGCCTTGCGCGTCATCTGCGCCGGTATGAGGTGATTGATCGGACATATACTTTTCTAGCTAGCAGCAATTCTGCGCTTGCCAAGCGGCTATGTGCGGGCCAAATGCGCCCCTATGAGCGCCAAGGTCGTCCCCTTACCGCGCAAGCGGGCCACACTTGATCCCATGCTGTCTTTGACCGCACAGGGGATGAATTCGGTGAATTCTGTCATTCTTGAACGGATGCAGAGCGAGATTCCGCTCATCCCCCGGCTTGCAGGACATCTGATTTCGGGCGGAGGCAAGCGGCTGCGGCCGATGCTTACGCTCGCTGGTGCAGAGCTTGTTGGCTATCAAGGAACACGCCATCACAAGCTGGCCGCGGCAGTGGAATTTATTCACACCGCCACTTTGTTGCATGATGACGTGGTGGATGGCAGCGAATTGCGGCGCGGCAAGGCGGCGGCCAATATCATCTTTGGCAATCCGGCCACCGTCCTGGTGGGTGATTTCCTGTTCAGTCGCGCATTCGAACTGATGACTGAAGATGGCAGCCTGAAGGTTCTCAAAATCCTCAGCAACGCCAGCGCAGTTATCGCCGAGGGCGAGGTCTCTCAATTGACCGCGCAGCGTCAGATCGAAACCAATGAAGACCGCTATCTCGATATTATCGGCGCAAAGACGGCGGCTTTGTTTGCAGCGGCCAGCCAGATCAGCGCCGTAGTGGCCGAGTGCGGCGAAGAAAAAGAGCGCGCCCTGGAAGACTATGGCCGCAATCTGGGCGTCGCCTTCCAATTGGTCGATGATGCAATTGATTACGATTCCGAAGCGGCCGAAATGGGCAAGGATCAGGGCGATGATTTCCGCGAGGGTAAAATGACCCTGCCGGTCATTCTGGCCTATGCCCGTGGTAGTGAAGAAGAACGCAAGTTCTGGAAGGCCGCAATTGCTGGTCACCGCACATCGGACGAAGATTTGGCCCATGCGATTCACTTGATCGGTCAGCATGACGCGGTGGAACACACGCGAGACCGAGCGCGGCATTTTGCGCAGCGTGCAATCGATGCGATTTCCATTTTCCCCGACAGCAAGGCGCGTCAAGCCATGGCCGAAGCGGCGCATTTTGCCGTTGCTCGCGGATATTAAGGCCAAGATTGGCAGGCAGAGGTTTTGACCACCTCGCTTCCCATCGAACAGGTTCTTGAGGACCTCAAAGCAGCACTGAATGATCACCGCGCTGCGGTTTTGATCGCTCCTCCTGGTGCCGGCAAGACAACCGCTGTAGCGCCTGCCTTGCTAGATCAAGAATGGTGCGAGGGCCAGATCATTCTTACTTCCCCGCGCAGGGTGGCTGCACGCGCCGCTGCCGAGCGGATGGCGCAAATGCTGGGCGAAAAACCGGGCGAGACTGTTGGCTATCTGACCCGGCTGGACAGCAAGATGTCCGTCAAAACCCGGATTGTGATCATGACAGAGGCGATTTTCGTCAATCGCATAGTCGATGATCCCCAATTGCCCGGTGTGTCGGCGGTGTTGTTCGATGAAGCGCATGAACGCCATTTGGACAGTGATCTTGGACTTGCCCTGGCGTTGGAAACCCGTGAAATCCTGCGTGACGATTTGCGTGTGTTGGTCATGTCGGCGACGATTGACGGATCACGCTTTGCCGATCTGATGGGCGGTGATGTTCCCATTATCGAAAGCGAAGGCCGGGCCTATCCGCTCGATATTCGCTGGCTGGGCGCCTCCCCCGATGCACGGATCGAAGACGCAATGGCAGGGGCAATTTCGCAAGCTTGGCGGGGCGAACAAGGCGATATTCTGGCGTTCTTGCCGGGCGTGGGCGAGATTGAGCGAACAAGAGAGCGGCTGGAGAATGCTTTGCCCGATGCATTGGTTCAGCCTTTGCACGGACAGGTTCAACCCGCCGATCAGCGCGCTGCCATAAATCGTGATCGAGAGGGAAGACGCCGGATCGTCTTGGCTACAGCCATTGCCGAAACTTCGCTTACTTTGGATGGCGTGTCGGTGGTGGTCGACAGCGGATTGGCGCGGCATGCCCACTTTGACAGGGCCGCTGGCACCACTCATCTGGTGACGCATCGCGCTAGCCAAGCAGCGTCGGCGCAGCGAGCAGGGCGGGCTGCGCGGCAGGGGCCGGGCATTGCCTATCGCCTGTGGAACGAGGCTGCGCATTCAGGCTTACCCGTATTCGACTTGCCCGAAATTGCGACGGCTGATCTGGCTCCTTTGGTGCTCAAGCTTGCGCGTTGGGGCGCTCAGGAACCTGCATCTCTGCGGTGGCTGGATGCGCCCGGCCATGCCGCTGTTTCGGCGGCGCGCAACACACTGATCAAATTGGGCGCTTTGGATCAAGAGCATCGGATCACCGCCTTTGGGGAAAAGGTCGCAAGCCTGCCGATGGACCCGGTTTCGGCAGCGACCATTCTGAATGGGGCTGAGCAAGGCCAGGCCGTTGCCGCCGCGCAGCTGGTGGCGCTCCAGCAAGAGAGGGGCTTGGGTGGCCGAGGCGAGGATCTGTTGCAACGCATGTCGCGCTGGGCAGGGGAACGCGGGCAACGCGCTCAGGCTGCGCGAAAACTGGCGGAACGCTGGGCCAAAACTGCTGAAAGGCTGGTTGATGCACAGGTTGCGGAGCCGGCCAACCCCGCCATCTTCTTGGCACAGGCGCGGCCCGATTTCGTTGCAAAGCGCCGCGACAATTCGGGTGAGCATTGGCTGACGGCTGGTGGACGCGGCTTCATGTTGGATACTGCATCCCCGCTGGCGCGGGCCGAGTGGTTGGTAATTGCTGATGCACAAGGTCAGGCTAAGGGCGCGCGGATCACCTCGGCTGCGGAATTGTCCCAAGCCGAGGTTGAGCAAGAGCTTGAGAATCTGATTCAAAAAGAGTCCATAATCTCTTGGAATAAAGCTGAAAAACGAGCGGAGGCCCGGATCGAACGCCGGTTGGGCGCGATCACTATGAGCAGCGGACCGGACCCTTCTCCAGACCCCGATCGCATTGTGGACATGCTTGTGGATAAGGCTGTTGAAGGCCTGGGAGAACTGCTGCCAGAGGCACTTTTGGCGCGGGCGAGATATGCCGAGATAGAAGGGTTGAAACCCGAGACCTTGCGAGACCAAGCCGCAATTTGGTTGGTTCCCTTGCTTGCAGGGCGACGTGATCTTGGGCTTGCCAAAGGTAAATTGGCAGACGCTGTCTTGAACCAACTGAGTTGGGATGATCGGCAAAAATTGGATGCCTTGGCTCCGCGCGAATTTGTCTCGCCAGCCGGGACTCATCATGCGGTTAATTATGCAGGCGATGATGCCCCCAGCATTGAAGTGCGCGTGCAAGCCTTGTTTGGCCTCGATCAACATCCGCAGATTGGTCGGGCGCCGTTGCTGCTCAAACTGACCAGTCCGGCTGGTCGCCCGATTCAATCGACCCGCGATCTGCCCGGATTTTGGCGGGGCAGCTGGAATGATGTGCGCAAGGATATGAAGGGCCGCTATCCCAAGCATCGCTGGCCCGAGCAGCCATGGACCGAAAAACCCAGTTTGAAGACCAAAAATGCCTTTAACCGCACTTGATTTTTGGGCGTATTGAGGCCAACCGGTCTTACATGTCAGCACGTATTTATCAGCGCCCCAAAAATGCCATGCAATCGGGCAAGGCCCGCACCGATGATTGGGTGCTGGAGTTCGAACAATCCGAAGCGCGCCGCGCTGACCCGCTGATGGGTTGGACCGGCAGCGGCGATACGCAGGCGCAAGTGTCGCTCAATTTCCCCTCGAAAGAAGCGGCTCAGGAATATGCAGCGAAACACGGCATTGCAGCGCGGGTGCATAAGACCCCGGCGAAATCTTTGAAGTTACAGGCCTACGCCGACAATTTTCGCTGAGCCTGCCATCGCAGTGCGCAAGCCACTGGACAAATAGCCCCAATATCACCATATGCCCGCCCGGGAGTCGGGTGGACGTTTGCGTTCGCTCACCGGGTCAGGTCCGGAAGGAAGCAGCCCAGGTGGATTGCGGCGGGTCGCTCGGCTCCTTTTTCATAAAATTCTGTGCATCACCGCCATGACAAACGCTGCGCTTGCGCGTAGCAAGTCATGCATGGGTGATTCACCGGAAAATAGTGACGGACCTCCTTGGGAGGATGGCGAGGAAGCAAGCGCGCCGAGTGCAGCCGAATTAGAGGCGGCTGGGCAAAACTCTATGTTCGGCGATCCAGAGTCGGGGCCCGAGCCTGCGCCGACGCCTGAGCCAGGGTCTGCGCCAGAGCCTACTGCGGCAGAACCTGCGCCAACGCCTGCGAAGCCGTCTCCTTCAGGCGAAGCCGCCGTGCAACCCTATCGCGTCTTGGCGCGCAAATATCGCCCACAAACATTCTCCGAGCTGATCGGGCAAGAACCGATGGTGCGCACGCTCGGCAATGCGATCGAGCGCGACCGGCTGGCGCATGCATTCTTGATGACCGGCGTTCGCGGGGTCGGCAAAACCTCCACCGCACGGCTGATTGCTAAGGCGCTCAATTGTATCGGACCAGACGGGCAGGGCGGCCCGACGATTGATCCTTGCGGCCAATGCGAGCCCTGCACAGCGATTGCCGAAGGGCGCCATATCGACGTGATCGAAATGGATGCTGCATCGCATACCGGTGTGGATGATGTGCGCGAGATTATCGAGGCGGTGCGCTATGCCGCCGTATCGGCACGCTACAAGATCTATATCATTGACGAAGTTCACATGCTCAGCCGCAATGCGTTCAACGCTTTGCTCAAAACGCTGGAGGAACCACCAGCGCATGTGAAGTTCCTGTTCGCTACCACCGAAGTTGAGAAATTGCCGGTTACCGTCCTCAGTCGGACGCAACGATTTGACCTGCGCCGTATTCCGGCCGAGTTGCTGCAAGAACACTTTGGCACGATCTGCCAAAAAGAGGGCGTCGAGGCAGAGGCAGAGGCGCTGAACATTATCGCCAATGCCGCCGAAGGCTCGGTGCGCGATGGCTTGTCTATTCTGGATCAGGCGATCGCTCATGCTGATCTGGATGGCGAAGGACAGGTTACGGCAGAGCGCGTTCGCGATATGTTGGGCCTGGCCGATAAAAGCGCTCAGCGAAAATTGCTGCAAATGCTGCTGGATGGCGATGCGAAGGCGTTGCTTGGTGCCATTGCCGATCAATACGCACTGGGGGTTGAGCCACTGGCGCTGATGCGGGGCCAGATGGATTTGGTTCATCGCGTAACCGTGGCGCAGGTCTCTGGCGACAAGGCCAATGCACCGACCCAGCAAGAGCGCGACGCTTTGACCGAATTTTCGCAGCGGCTGAAACCAGCCCAATTGCACCGATTGTGGCAATTGATGCTGAAGGGGCATGAGGAGGTGCGCCAAGCGCCCGATCCTCTGGTCTCGGCACAAATGGCGCTGCTGCGTGTTATGCATGCCGCGGATCTGCCCGATCCTGGAAAATTGGCGAAGAAAATTGAAGAATTGGCAGAGCGTGGTCCCGCGCCTGCAACTGCGCCTGCATCGGGTGATGCGTCTGCTGCACCTGCGGCAACTTTGGCCCATGCGCCTGCGGCTGCGATGAATTGGGCCGATTTGGTCCAGCGGGTGGATGATGCGGGACAATTGCGCGTAGCCCAAATGATGCGCGATTGGATCCGGGTTATCGAATTGAGCGATGGCAAATTGATCTATGCTCCGGTTGATGGACTGGCCGATGATCCCGCGCCAGAAGTGCGCGATGCCTTGTTCAAACTGACTGGCAAACGCTGGCATATGGAACTGGGCAGCGGCGCAAGTGTTGCTCAAGCAACGCCTAGCCTGCGCGAGCAAGAAGAGGCCGAAAAGGCTGAAGCTGAGGCAAAAATTCGTGAGCATCCTTTGGTGAAGGCTACTTTTGAGGCATTCCCCGAGGCCGAACTGCTCGACAACCAAGAAAACGTCGCTCAAGCTGGCGGCTCCAAGTGGAATAGGTGACCCGATGAAATCGATGGAAGAAATGATCCAGGCAGCCCAGCAAGCTGCCGAAACGATCCAGACCCAAATGAACGACATGCAGGCCAAATTGGACGGCATCGAGGTCGAGGGACAATCCGGCGGGGGCTTGGTCAAGGTGCGGGCCAGCGCAAAAGGCCGTATTCTGGGTGTCGTGATCGACGAAAGCCTGATGAAGCCCGAAGAAAAGCAGATGGTGGAAGATCTGGTCACAGCGGCATTCAATGATGCGCGCGATAAAGCCGATCGAGTGTCAGCCGAAGAGATGAAAAAGGTGCAGGGCGGGATGGGCCTTCCACCAGGCTTCAATTTGCCCGGCATGAGTTAGGGTACTAACTAGGACATGAGCTAGGCAGAAAATTCTGCTAGGTTGGGCTACAGACCAATAGAAATAACTCGAAGGAACGGATTATGGCGACCTTGATGAACGATAATGGCAGCGGCTCGGATGCCGATATTCGTGCGCAGGTCAGCGATGAAGAATGGGCCGTTCGGGTTGATCTGGCAGCCGCCTATCGTTTGGTCGCGCATTATGGTTGGGATGATTTGATCTTCACTCATCTGTCCGCCCGCGTTCCAGGCCCAGATCATCATTTTCTGATTAACCCGTACGACATGATGTTTGAGGAGATTACCGCCTCCAGCCTGGTCAAAATCGACGTCGAAGGGCAGCCCGTTCTGCCAACATCGCATCCGGTCAATCCGGCCGGTTTCACGATCCATTCGGCGCTCCATATGAATTGCGAAGATGCGCATGCTGTGATGCATTTGCACACACCATCGGGCCAAGCTGTCAGCGCCATGGCAGAAGGCCTGCTGGAGCATACTCAAACGGGCATGATTGCCCGCAGCGACATCGCCTATCACGAGTATGAAGGCATCGCGACCGATCTGGAAGAACGCGACCGGCTGGTTGAAGATATGGGCGATAAACACGCCATGATCCTGCGCAATCACGGAACGCTAACGATTGGTCAGACCGTGGGCGAATGCTTCCTGCGCCTCTATTTCCTGGAACGGGCCTGCGATGCTCAGGTCAGGATGCTGTCGGTTGGCCGCGAAAATCTCAACAATCCTCCGCAGGGAACACCGGAAAAGGTGAAGGCGCAAACACCCCCCGCAGGGATCGGCATGATTGCCAATGGATTGGCTTGGCCAGCATTGCTGCGCAAAATGGATCGGGTGGACTCTAGCTTCCGCGACTAAGAATAGCGGGTTGCAAAATTCGGTTTTGATGGTCTGAAATTCAGGCCATCTTGGCAATTATGACGGGTTTTCAACCTGTTCAGCTTGCAATAAGCCGTTCTGTGCTAAATGAATATTAAGCATATTGTTGCAATTGGGGCACCATGAAACAGGAGCGAATCCTTGAGCCCGCCTACGTGGTGAAGGCAGAGGACATCATGGCAATCAACTTCCTGCCGACGGACCATCCGCGTCCGCGCCGGGTAGAGTGGATCAACCGGGGGACCGATCAGGTCTTGCGGCCGACCACCACGTCTATGTTGCTGCGCACCCTGTATAAACCTGTTGAGCGCGCCAGTGTTCAGCGTCTGCATGATTCCTCTGGACTGCGTATCGTCCTTCGCAATGAAAGCGAGCGGGCCGCCTTTGCTACTGCATTTGAGCAGGCAAAACTTCGCCGTGATGACAACAAGCATGTCATGGAAACCGCGGTTTTCGATTCCCGTGCGGACGCAGAAGCCGCCATTACCGATTTGGACGAGGCTGGGATTGAACAAGAAGCGATTTCGCTTCTCTGCCGTGCCAGCCAGTTTACCGATCCTGACCACGAATGGTCCGAGGGTCACAGCGCCGCCAGCATTGCCAGCGTTGTTGCGGGCAGCGGCGTTGCGGGCGCTTTGATGGGCGTTGCCTGCCTATTCGTTCCCGGTGTCGGCACCGTGGCTGTGGCCGGAGCGATGACTGCCTCTGCCTTGTCATCGGTGGCATCGGTCTCGGGCATCATTGGTGCGACGGGCGGCGCGGTGGCCAAGATGTTGACCGATCACGATGTGGACGGGGTTTCAGCGGCCTTTTACGATGATCAAATCCAGCGCGGCCGGGTGTTCGTATCGGTCGATACGCAAGGCAATAGTGCACTGGCTGCAACTGCGCAGGAAGTGTTCGAACGACACGGTGGTCGCACCTCGGTAAATTAGCCCGATTGCGCTTTACCTGCTGCCATCCACAAGCGATTGCAGCATGTGCATTGCGAGGAGCCGCATCGATACCCATATTCGGATCAAAGGCGCACCCCAATGGTGGCTATGGATCCAAATATGACTGAGCAATTCCCCCTTCTACCCTTGCGCGATATCGTGGTGTTCCCCGGTATGGTCGTCCCCTTGTTTGTTGGGCGCGACAAGTCCGTGGCCGCTCTGGAAGCGGCGATGGAAGCAAGCAAGGACATTGTGCTGCTGGCGCAGCTTGACCCCACCTGTGATGATCCGGTTGGTGATGATCTGTACGATGTGGGCGTGGTCGCTCAAGTCCTGCAATTGTTGAAATTGCCGGATGGCACCGTTCGTGTGCTGGTCGAAGGTACGGCCAGAGCCAAGCTGGAATCGCTGCGCGACGAAGACGATTATGTTCTCGCAGAAATATCGATGGAAGAACCGCAGACAGTCTCGGGCAGTGAAGTGACCGCGCTGATGCGGCAAGTTGTCGAGCAATTCGGTGAATATGCCAAGCTCAACAAGAAGCTGGGCGAAGACGCTGGCGCGGATTTGGGCGATGTTGATGACGCTGGCGAATTGGCCGACACGATCGCGGGTGCGATCAACACAAAGGTCGCTGACAAGCAGGCTTTGTTGACCGAGGCAAACCCGCTCAAGCGGCTGGAAATGGTAATGTCCTTCATGGAAGGCGAATTGTCCGTCCTGCAGGTCGAGCGGAAAATCCGCGGGCGGGTAAAACGTCAGATGGAAAAAACGCAGCGCGAGTATTACCTCAACGAACAGCTTAAGGCGATCCAAAGCGAGCTGGGCGGCAGCGACGGCGAAGATGGCGATGAGATGGCCGAGCTGGCGGCAAAGATCGACAAGCTCAAGCTGTCGAAGGAAGCCAAGGCCAAAGCCACATCAGAGCTGAAAAAGCTGAAAAGCATGCAGCCGATGAGCGCCGAGGCGACCGTCATTCGCAATTATCTCGACATATTGCTTGGCCTGCCATGGGGCAAGAAAAGCAAGGTGAAGAAGGATATTTCGAAGGCGCAAGAAGTGCTCGATGCGGACCACTACGCCTTGGAGAAGGTCAAGGACCGGATCATCGAATATCTTGCGGTTCAGGCACGCACCAACAAGCTGAAAGGGCCCATCCTGTGTCTGGTTGGGCCTCCTGGCGTGGGTAAAACCTCTTTGGGCAAAAGCATTGCCAAGGCGACCGGGCGTGAATTTGTCCGCCAATCGCTGGGCGGTGTTCGCGACGAGGCCGAAATCAGGGGCCACCGGCGTACCTATATCGGATCATTGCCGGGCAAGATTGTGACCAATCTGAAAAAGGCCGGCACCAGCAATCCATTGTTCCTGCTCGACGAGATCGACAAGCTGGGCCAGGATTTCCGCGGCGATCCTGCATCGGCCTTGCTGGAAGTGTTGGATCCGGAACAGAACAACAAGTTCCAGGATCACTATCTTGAGCTCGATCTGGATTTGTCGGACATCATGTTTGTCACCACGGCCAACAGTCTCAACCTGCCGCAGCCACTGCTGGATCGGATGGAGATCATCCGGCTGGAGGGCTATACCGAGGACGAAAAGGTCGAGATCGCAACCCGTCACTTGCTTGCAAAACAGGTCGAGGCGCATGGGTTGAAAGAGGGCGAGTTTGAGCTGACCGAAGACGGTCTGCGTGACTTGATCCGGTATTACACCCGCGAAGCCGGCGTGCGGACGTTGGAACGTGAGATCGCTCGGCTGGCGCGTAAGAGCTTGCGCAAGATCTTGGAAAAAGAAGCAACCAGCATCACGATCACGGCTGAAAATCTGGGTGACTTTGCCGGCGTGCGCAAATTCAAGCACGGAATGTCCGAGGAAGAGGCACAAGTTGGTGCGGTCACCGGACTGGCTTGGACAGAAGTTGGCGGCGAATTGCTGACTATCGAGAGCGTGACAACCCCGGGCAAGGGAGAAATCAAATCAACCGGTAAGCTGGGTGATGTTATGAGCGAGAGCATCGCGGCTGCGTTCAGCTTTGTGAAGGCGCGCGCACCTGCCTATGGCATCAAACCGTCGATCTTCCAGCGCAAGAATATCCATATCCACCTGCCCGAAGGGGCTGTGCCAAAAGATGGCCCAAGCGCGGGCATCGGCATGGTCACTTCCATCGTTTCGACCTTGTCCGGCATTCCGGTCAGGCCTGATGTTGCGATGACGGGTGAGGTGACGCTGCGTGGACGCGTGTTGCCCATCGGAGGCTTGAAGGAAAAGCTGCTGGCCGCATTGCGAGGCGGTATCCAAACGGTCATGATCCCGGAAGACAATGTGAAGGATCTGGCCGAGATTCCAGAGAATGTGAAGCAGGGGCTGGAGATCATTCCAGTGGCCCATGTGGATCAGGTCTTGGAGATTGCACTGACCGATATGCCCGCAGCAATTGAATGGACCGAAGCTGACGATCTGGCCAGCCAACCCGGTGCCGCCGGGATCGCAGGCTCAGGACAACCAACAGCGCATTGAGATCGGTTGGACCCAGCTTTTGACGTCTACCCCTTGCTGCAGCGCAGCGACTCGGGTTCGTCTGGAATTCGGATAAGATCAATTCAGGTTGCCATTCCAGCCAATGGCCGTGCGCCAATTGCCTTGGTTAGCGCGCTTTCATCTTAAAAGCGCCAAATTTGGCTCGATTCTGCGCTTTTTGACCGGATTTGCCTTTGACATTGCTTGGCGAATTCGGTCAATTCGCGATCTTTCGCAAAAGCGATTCAACGAACAAAATGTATTCAAACAACATGGGGGTGTCAGAATGAACAAGAACGACCTGATTAGTGCGGTTGCCGATAACAGCGGCCTTTCCAAGAGCGATGCTGCAAGCGCCGTAGAGGGCGTTTTTGAATCGATCGTAAAGGCTCTGTCCAGCGGTGATGAAGTGCGCTTGGTTGGCTTTGGGACGTTCTCTGTTGCGAAGCGCAAGGCTTCTACTGGTCGCAACCCCCGGACCGGTGAACCGATGACGATCAAGGCTTCGAACCAGCCAAAGTTTAAAGCAGGCAAGGGTCTGAAAGACGCCGTCAACTGATTGCCATTTAATCCGCGCTGATTACCGGCGCAGTGACAACAAAACGGCCCCGCAGCAATGTGCTGACGGGGCCTTTGTTTTGCCCTGCTGACATGATGTGAAGTGTCAGGCGAATGGGTTTGCGGTGTCGACCTATGGCTGCAATTTGATCAGCGCCGTTGGTGCGGCAGCCGTGCCGCTATCGATGTCCCAGCTTAGCACCGTCTTCGCGTCGATCATCTGTGGGCCTTCATCGGTGTTGTTGGCCAAAATCTGACCATTGGTGATGATCGAGAAGGTACCATCCATCACGGGCATCTCTGGTGCGGTTTCGTTGTCCCCACCGTCTTTTCCAAGTGCTGCCAGTCCGGCCAGGCCGGACATTCCGCCCATCATTGACCCCATCGAGCTGTTATCGCCTTGGGCGGAGAATCCTAGCGCATTTACGCGCACCACATTGTTATCGCGCTTGATCACTTGAACGAACATATTGGCAGACGGGAAGCCCTCGATCACAGGAAACAACAGATCGTGGGACAATTGCCCCTCGACGGCAAATTCGACATCGAAAACGCCGTTGCCCTTCACCTCAACCTTATTCCAACCTTCGTGACGCAGCAGCAACTGTCGCAATTCTTCATTGGCTTCTGGGTCTGTGGGATCAATCCCGCCCATCATGGCCGCCATTTCCTGAGCTTCTTTCTCAGTCTTGGCCGCCTTTTGCTCAGCGCGTTCTTCCCAATCGGATCGCTGCTCTGCCAATTCTTCTTCGGTGCATTCGCGAACGTCAAAATTGTCGTCGTAACATTCGTCGGCGCTGAATTCCCCCATCGAACCTCCCATCTTGGCCAACTCGCTAAGGCCCAGAAAGAAAATCTCGCCATCATAGCTAAAGGCGAAGCTACCATCCTGTTCCAGTTCGAGCTGCGAGGTGAATTTGCCCGGCGTTACAAAGCAGCTGGTCAAGGCAAGCGAGGCGATAACCAGCAGCCCAGCTGCGCGTGTTTTGATGGAAGATAGGCGATTCATGATAGGTCTCTCTTTTCCCGGCTCTCTCGGGGTTTAGCTATTTCGCGTGGCAACGGCGTACAATGCAATTGCTGCTGCATTGCTAACATTCAGGCTTTCTATGGAGCTTGAGATTGGCAGTTTGGCCAAAGCATCGCAATGCCCCTCGACATTGCTGCGCATACCGTCACCTTCAGCACCCAGGACCAGCGCGATTGGACCGGCGGGCAGGGCGTTGCCCAAGGTCTCCTCAGCCGCTCCGGTCAATCCGATGCGCCAATAACCGGCCTCGGCCATGTCCTCCATTGCTCGGGCCAAATTGACCACCCGCACCCACGGCACCGTTTCCAGCGCGCCCGATGCAGATTTTGCGACAACCCCGGATTCGGGCGGAGCATGGCGGTCTTGCGTTACAATAGCCGCAGCTCCGAATGCTGCCGCGGATCGCAAGATCGCGCCGACATTATGAGGGTCGGTGACTTGGTCCAGCACCACCAAGGGGCCGGACGGAGCGTCTCCAATCACCTCGTCTAGGAACACATTTTCCAGCTGAGCGCATTCCAGCACCAATCCTTGATGCGGGGCATCACGCGCAACCAACCGGCCAAGATCGGCTGGCTCGGCATATTCGATCGGAAAATCGGGTGGTAAGTCCCCATCCAGCGTTTCGATGCCTTCGCGCGTTGCCCACAGCTTGCGGTGATTGCGCAAAGGGTTCGTCAATGCGGCCTCCACCGCATGGCGTCCCCACAGTCGGACACTGCCTGACGAGGCCCGGCCTGAACCGCGCCCGCCCTTCATCCGACCAGCTCTACCTCTGAGCGCGCGTTTGCGCTCTGACTTTGCCATGATTGCTTCCTTGTTGGTGATTTCAATTTCTTCCCTGCCAGTCGACCCATTGACAGGCAAGCGCCGCTTCGCCAAAGGGGCGCCTCTCGGCAAATGACCCCGACCCGTTCGGGCGTCGATTTTCCCGCTGACATGGAAGTGGACAGGTGGCCGAGTGGTTAAAGGCAGCAGACTGTAAATCTGCCCGCGCAAGCGTACATAGGTTCGAATCCTATCCTGTCCACCACTTCCTTTTCCGGCAATGACCGTGCGCTACCGTAGAAGCCTTGGAATTCCGGGCTTTTCATGCCCGAGGATGCTCGCCTGATACCGTTGCTGTTTGCGTGCAACCGCGCTATTGTGTGGTAGTAAAGTGTGGGAGGGGACCCTTACTCCCACACTGAGCCTCGCGGGCGAAGGCCCGGAAAGTGTGGGAGTAGAATGGGCAGCTTGACGGCAGTCGCTGTAAAGGCAGCGTTAGCGAATCCGGGCACTTACAGTGACGGTGATGGTCTAATCTTAAAAATTGACAAACGTGGCGGAGCTTATTGGGTTTGTAGATTGCAGAGAGACGGGAAAAGGCAGGATGTTGGACTGGGTAGTGCCAAGCTATTGAGCTTGGCTGAAGCGCGAGAAAAATCGCGAGATATCCGCAAAGCAGTGAAAATCGACAAGCGCGACGTTATTGCAGAACGACGGGATGCTATTGCTGCAAAAGTCACCTTCCGTGAGGCGGCTGAAATCTATCATGCTGAGAATGAGGCTGGTTGGAAAAGCGAAGTCTATGCTCGCCAATGGCTCGCAAGCCTAGAGAATCACGCGTTCCCGAAACTGGGCAACGTTCCGACCGGTGGGATCACAGCAGCCGACATTATTGATGTGCTGACTCCGATCTGGCAGGAAATCCCTGAGACGGCTCGACAGGTACGCAATCGTATCTGTGCAGTATTGGATTTTTCACATGCCAAAGGTTGGCGTTCAAGCGAAGCGCCCTCGGGCAGTGGAAGCCTGAAGGCTGGGCGCGGTCTTCCTCGACAAGTAAAAGAGCGCAAGAACCGCAAGGCCATGCCATATGTGGCTGTCCCGTCTTTCATCGTTGCGCTTCAACGCAAACCCTCTTTCGGACGTCTGGCGTTAGAGTTGCTAATTCTGACCGGCGTGCGTTCGCAGGAAGTAAGACTCGCGACTTGGGACGAGTTTGATGTCGAATCTCGGCTTTGGACTATACCAGCTAATCACATGAAACGGGCGAAGGCGCATGTTGTCCCGCTCTCTTTCGCATCTATGGCCGTGCTTTCAAAAGCTGCAGCACTGAAGGTGGCAGGCACGGAAACTGTGTTTCCGGGGACTAGCGGGAAGCCTCTCTCCGACATGACACTTCTAAAGGTATTGCGCGACGCAAGCGAGCCATACCATGTTCACGGCTTTCGATCTTCGTTCACCGATTGGGCAGCGAATGAGGGATTTCCCGATGCTGTGGTTGAGGCCGCGCTGGCGCACAAAACACCTGATGCTGTGCAGGCCGCTTATCGCAGAACGACGTACTTGGGCACGGCAGCCAAGCCGGGTGCGCGCGTTGAGTTGATGGAGGCTTGGGGGCGCTATTGCTCGGAAGACGCAAGTGAAAAGGCTGATGTAATATCGATTATAACAGCAGGAGGTCGCCAATGAGCAAAGGTTGGATAAGCGCATCCGATTTAGCGCATGCGGTATGGAAAGAGAAGAAGCCCTCTCCGCCGCCGAACTCGATCACAGAGCGAGCGTACGATGGATTGTTGGATACCGAGGCCGAGACGTTCATTCGGCGGACGGGCAACGGCGCGATTAGATTGGATGTTTGCCCGATTCCAACCTCCTTCTGGCGTGGAGAGCGAATGATCCCAAATTGGGATACTGGTGATTTCTTAGCGTGGGTGAGAGAAGAGGATGGAGAGTTCGTAGAGTGGAAGGTCTATGGAGTTAAGTTCGCAAAATCTGGGCTCGATGATTTCCTCAAGACGGCTTCGTCTGAAATTGCGATCTCCCAAACTCCCGCTGCAGCGCCCAATATCCTTAGGCACAACCCGGGGAAGTATGACTGGGCAAGGGCAGTTGGCTCGATCATTTTTGAATGGGCGGATTCGGGAAGTTGGCACCCAGAATCGCAGGCAGAGATAGAGGGCAAGTTAGCTGCCTGGTTCTCCAAACAGCCTCTGAACAAAGATGGTTCCCTAGATATTCCGGATAAGAAACTGCTGAGAAAATATGGGAAGTGGCTTTTGGGGGAGTTCGAAAGGCGGGTCGGGGAATAGCCTCAGTTCCCCTTTACTCCCCCATAGTCACTGACAGTCATCCCTTTCAGCTGGCAACTAGCCGTCATGCCACGTGCAATCCCGCGCTGGCATTTACGGAGCACCCACGATGAAGCCAATCCTCTGTAGTCAAGCCGACGCTTGCGAGATGCTTGCAATCGGCAGAACCAAACTGAGCGAGTTGATCTCGCAAGGTGAGCTTGAGAGCGTTCGGATCGGCGCAAGGCGGCTTGTGAAGATTGCCAGCGTTATGCGGCTCGCCGAAGTAGAATCAGATGAACAAACGGTGGGTGCGTAATGGAAATGGCACCAACTTGGATTGATGCTGGCATGGCCCGTGAGTGGCAATGCAGGCGATCTGCGAGACTTGACCTTACCGATCGGTGGTTTGTTTTTCTGGATGAAAGCTGGTCTGCATTTATAGTGCAGAGTGGGAACGCTGGTCACGGCAGCTTCGGCGGCGATGACTCATGCTACGATGCCAAGGAAGCCGCGTCCGCTATTGAGAGGTGGGCCAAGCCGAATGCCGGGCTAGAAACCGGTTCAGCGTTCTTCGAAGCCCTAGAACGTGATCTGCGTCTAGCAGAAACCGCAGGAACACCGCTCGACATAGTCCGAGCGAAATACCTGCTGCAGGCCATGCGGGCGCGGGCCGCCATGGCTAAGTCAGCGGATGAACCGCCTTTCACAGACTTTGGGAAGGGTCAGCCTCTTGATCTTGAAGATGCATCCTATTTGAGCGCTCGGGAGGCAGGTTTTGGTGGCTGAGCTTCAGACAAACACCGGTTGCCAAGCCGTCGAGTACGCCCGCCACGGTTTTGCACTGTGCCCGATCCCTCTTGGCAGCAAAGGACCGAAGACCAAGGGTTGGAATCTCTTGGGCAACGCCATCACTAATGACAACGAAGCACAAAAGTTGAACGGCAACATTGGCCTTCTGCACGCGTACTCAGGAACGATGGCATTGGATATCGATGACTTTGCGCAAGCAGAAGAGTGGCTAGAGTTTAGGGGAATAAACTTACGCGGGTTCTTCGCAACTAATGACTATGTTGAGATCGTATCAGGGCGCGAAGGCAGCGCAAAGCTTCTCTATCAGTTGCCGGCCGGAGTCGATCCAATTCCTACGCTGAAGATCAGGAATACGGCAGGGAAAGTAATCCTAGAGTTCCGCTGCGCAGGCTCGACAGGCAACTCAGATCAAGACCTCCTGCCACCTTCGATCCATCCTCATACTAAGCGACCATACCAATGGAGAGGTCCGGGTAGTTTCACCTCTCTGCCCATTATTCCGGACGCGCTTTACTCAATTTGGAAAGAGCAACTCGAAAGGTCCGGCAAGCCTTCTCAATCGCCGCCCTCACAATCGACATTGTTGCCAGCCAATCTGACCAGTAATGAATTGCCCGACTGTCCAGAAAATCGAGCAGAGCTATCTAGGCTTCTGCGGTTGGTTGCGGAAGGCCAGAGGATATTTGACCCGAGTTCTGGCCGCGACGATTGGCTGAGAGTCTTGTGGAGTATAAGAGCGCTCGGAGACTGGACGCGAAGTCAGGCGCGTGAATGGTGCGAGGAGGGGGACAACTGCGTTCCGGAGCATTTTGGCCGCGACTGGGATAGCTTCGATTCATTGAGACAAGGCGGAGTCACGGAAGCATCTTTCTTTGCAAAACTTTCTCATGCCAATGTGCAGCACAGCTTTGTGAGGCATGGTCATTCTACCAAGGCCGTAACCGCGTCACCTCCGCCTCCACCACCGCAGTTATTGATAGGATCGCGGAGGCTGGACCCAGAACGTGCAGCGAGTCTGATGAGCCTTCCTAGCCAGCTTCCTGCCCAAACAGCGGTCGAAGAGCTGAATCAGTTTGTCGGAGTTGCACATGATTGGGGTGGTAAGCCTACGCTTCTCCGGACCGACGCGGAAGGTCGCACATACCAGTGCACGCGAGAAGACATTCGAATGCTACTGGCTAATCGGTTCGTGAAGAAGGATGACGGCAGCAAGAAATCAGCATTCTCTTACTGGGAAAGTAGTCCGTCAAAACGGACGGTTGCCAAAGTTGTCTTTGATCCCACAGGCGCATCCACCAATAGGTTCGGCGAGCCATTGCTAAACCTTTGGCAAGGTTTTGCTACCGAAC
This sequence comes from uncultured Erythrobacter sp., assembly GCA_947495555.1. Taxonomy (GTDB): domain Bacteria; phylum Pseudomonadota; class Alphaproteobacteria; order Sphingomonadales; family Sphingomonadaceae; genus Erythrobacter. The sequence goes on from CANLZI010000001.1 coordinate 42,743, forward strand.
CGAAGCAGGGAAAAGCGGGAAGAATGATGACCCACCTCCACACAGTGATCTGTCGCGGTGACGAGGGAAACTTTCATTATCTTCTGGGATGGATGGCGCACCTTGTTCAGCGCCCTTGGGAAGCGCCGGGTGTAGTCGTCGTGTTGCGCAGCTCGCGAGAAGGAACGGGCAAAACTACCGTGATAGGATGGCTAGCCGAGATGCTTGGCTTACATGGGCTGATGCTTTCCGAGCCTACGCAACTCTTGGGCCGCTTCAACTCACATCTGGAGACCCTCTGTTTCGTTGGCTTGAACGAACTGGGTTGGGCTGGCGACAAGGACGCAACAGCCAAACTCAAGTCGATCATCACAGATCCGACAATTACAATCGAACGCAAACATGGAGGTGTCTATTCCGTCCCGAATGTACTGCACATCATGGCGAGTTCTAACAATGATTGGGTAGTGCCTGCAGGTGACCGTGCGCGCAGGTTTTTTGTCCTTGATGTCGATCCCAGCCGCACGGACGATACCGCATACTTCAATGCCCTTCATACGGAGGCACAGAATGGCGGGGTAGCTGCGCTAATGCATTACTTGCTTGGGTTCGATCTCGCCAAGGTCAATCTGCGGGCTGTGCCAGTTACTGATGCGCTCAGAGAACAGCAAGAATTGTCGCTATCGCTTCAGGCTCAATGGGCGTTGGACCTTGCCGACCGAGCTAAAGAGCACAGTCATGCAGGCATAGTGGCATTTGGGCAATTGCAGCCAATACGCACCCTCTATGATGACTATTGTTCATTTGTCCGCGAGCGTCGCAAGCAACCCATCGGATGCATCGCATTTGGCCGATGGCTGACGAAGATCGGCCTGGAGACTGAACGAACAAGCAGTCATCGACTTCGAGTTCTACCGACACCCACCGAGTTTGCACAGCTCATTCGGCAGAGCGCTGGGGTTCACAGATGACGCGTTATTCTGACAATGATCTTCCTCCACTGTCATCTGGCGTTTCGAGGCAGTTTGACGGCTGTGACAACAATGACAGCGTAAGCCAGCGCTCTTGGCATTTTTGCTGACAAGGCAAGAACGCAGCGGGCAGTCTATCGATTTCAGCGGATATGAGTTCTAATCTGTCATTGTTGTCATAGCCGTCACCAGCATTGGAAGTATTGGGTTTTTTGGTGACGCCTCAGTCGAGAGAACCGACACAATTGTCACCGGTCCTACGCCATATAACTAACCACCACCGAACTCGAACGAGGTTCCTTCGATGACCGCATACATAAAATCCCTTCAGCGAATGGTTGAGGAGGAAAGGATATCGACACCAGCCGCGCAGGATTCGAGCTTGGAAAAGCGGTTTGTGGTTTGGTTTGGAACTATTCCTGAGATCAGTCGAGTGCGACCATACAGCATGGTCGAGATCGAACAGGCATTGTCGACACAAGGTCGTTATCTCAGCCCGATCATGCTGCGACTTGGTTGGAAACGTCGGCGCAAATGGTCAGGCGAAGGTCAATATCATAGATATTGGCTTCCTCCTTAGTGCGCCCCTCTTGTGTGATTATTCGTTAGCGATTGGCTCAATTTCTTCGATCTGATCGCTTTCCAGGCGTTGGCACTTTGTAGTCGAACTCGGTCTGAATACTCCTGAAACACGTATCGACGATCCGCTGGCCAACTTGCATAGTGGCACGTCAGTGTTTTCTAGTGGGTCGCCTTCCGGAATATCGATCGGTTCAGTATTAGAGCTCGATCGTTTAGTTTTTGTCTGACGACGAGTGGCAGCTGCGGATGCTTCTTCCGCACGCTTTGTTTCAGCATCTGCCTTCTGTTGCTCAATCTCGTATTTCTTTCGGAGTAGTTCCTGCATCTGTTGTCTGTCTTGGGCCACTGCCGAGTATATTGGTGTGCCTATAACGCTCAAAATGAGTGCAATCGATAGGACTGTTTTGCACTTACTCATCTGCTCCTCCATCATGCTTTCGGAAACTAGGGCTTGGATTTTCCGGCAATCCTAGCCCGGGAACTAGCTTGTAAAGTTTCTAGCCGAGTTTTTATGGGATTCATAGTCCGTGGACTAATAGTCACCTCTTGAGCGAACGGGAGGAGTGGATCACTACTTAAGAATTCTTGGACAACGTATTCGTGCTGCGCGAAAGCAATTGGATATGTCTCAAGAGAAGCTTGCGCATGAAAGTGGCCTTGACCGTAGCTACGTTGGCCGTGTTGAAAGAGGCGAGCAAAATCTCACCTTCATTTCATTGATCAAGATTGCTGGTGCATTAGGACAGGATGTTGCCGCGCTAACGCACGAGTTTCCTTCGAGCGCACCGGACGGAAATTAGATGAAGTAATCGAGGTTGCTGCGTCGGCTTTGCGCCCCAATTTCGGACGTTATTGGACGAGGATGGACTTATCAGGAGGGGACATTGGGTAGAACTGAAACTTCTTCAGTCTCTGTCAGAAGGCCTAAGTGTAATCTCTTCCGAGTTCTCATCGATAGAAAAGCCATCCACTTCACGCGCACTCTCTTTCAGCCACACGGGTCCAGAGTAGTAAGGGTTGACCGAGACGGCGTATTTATGAGCTGGTGACATAGTCGAGTTTGGCCCCAACACCAGCGGCTCCTTGCTTGTTACGTCATGGAAAGTTACTGAGAAAGTGTAGATCTGTATTGCCAATACAGCCTTGTTTTTCTTGCGTTCAAAGAGTCGATCAGCCGCTTCTCTCAATTGTCCGATGGTGCTCAGCGACAGATAGAGCCCACCTACGACTAAAAAAGAAGTCTCGCCGGAACGCTGTCCTCTGGACTTTTTCCATGCCTTCTCAATAATCTTGTCAGCGTCGATATCGACGTCTGGGTCAAGTGACCAAAGAACAAGCGGCGCTTTAACCTCGACCCCTATTTTGTCTTTGTAGGGAGTGTATTGAACTAGGTCAGCTTCCTTGCTGGAACTCTTAGCTGACCTGACAAAGTTTACCTCGTTTCCTCGCAAGCGCTGCACATAAACGTAGATTAGGGAAACAAGATGGTGGGCGAATGAAGTTGGTTGACGTAGCTCGTCTACTAGTTCGCGCCACGCTGGGTTCGTTTTGAAGCGATCTAGAAGGAATGCAAAAGTGCTAATCTCACACAGCGCAGGAAAGTCGGCGGTTGGAGGATTTTGGGACAATCCCGCGATGGAAAATCGCATGCGTTCTTCTAGGTAAATTAAGCGATGTGGAATGAACTGGCGATTGCCGTAGCGCTGAGCATTCTCGAATTTCGCACGCTGTCTGTCGTACTCTGGACCGAGAATCTCGGAAGCGATGTCCAAGTATTTCGCAAAATCGGTCAACTTCTGACTTGTTTTTACGCGGAGGCTTGAACCAAGCGAAAATGACATTGGTTTGTGGTAAATCACCTCGCCTTTTTGCACGGTGAACTTTTTACAACTCTCAAACCTACAACTCTCAATCTCACGGATAGAGCGATTGACGATGAATACCTCTTTCTTGGTCAAGACTGATCTTCGGCGACCCCGGGGATGGCGTCATTTTGTCTTATCGCCTTGTAGACTTCATCTACAAATTCTGTCGCTCCTTGCGCGTAAATCTGCCTGAAGAAGTGTAGCATGTTGGCCGCAGGCCCGTTGAACGACCATTTACACTCAGAGAAATCACAACCGTGCATAGAGTAGTTCATGAAGCCGTTATAGACCAATGTGCAACGCTCGAGTTTGCAGTCATGCAATGATGCCCCGTCTAAAAAGATCGTCTTATCCGATATCGTTTGGCCTTCGGCGTACATGATTCTGTTCCCTTCGACTTCTTGTGCCAAGAATGAGTAACATAACGCCTACTTTGGCTCCATACGACTGATCACGAACCGTCGTCACCTTAGGTGACACTTCGAATACGAAGCAATCCAAATGCCGGCTTTGCGGACTTTGACGGTTGATAGGCGACGTTCAGCCATCGGCCCACTTTTAGTCAGCGCTTAATGTCTTGGATTGGGGTGGAAAGCGGACAATGCCGCTTTGTGCTCGCGAGCTTTGGCCTCGCTGACACATTACAAGCATTCAAATCTGCTATTTCACTTCTGGCAATCGTACAGGCGGACTATCCAGCGTGGTCCGTTATTAGGCCCCATGGCTTGAACTGATGGACCAGAGCTTCGTAAGTTTCGCGCGTAGCTTGCTTACGCCGCCGCTCAAGTCCGACGCCGCCGCGTAAGCTGCAGGAACGACGAGCAGTGTGAGGAAAGTCGAGGTCGTTAAACCTCCGATGATTATGAACCCCATTGCGTTGCGCCATTCGGCGGCATCGGACTGCGCGAGCGCCACAGGTAGCATTCCAAAGACCGCTGCCAGCGCTGTCATCAGCACAGGTCGCAACCGCTCTGGGGCAGCGCTGCGCATCGCAGCACCGGCCTCGTCGCCTCGGTCTCGATATTGATTGGCGAGATCGACCAATAGGATACCGTTTTTCATCACGATACCCATCAGCGCGATCATTCCAATTTGGGCGAAGAGGCTCATCTCTTCGCCCGTTGCCCACATCAGAAAATAAGCGCCGGAGAATGATAGCGGCGCGGTTAGCATGATAATTATCGGCTGGCCGAAGCTGTTGAACTGGCTCGCCAATACAATGTAGAGCGCCACAAGCGCCAGTCCGAAGGCAAAGATGATGGCCTCGCTCGTTTCGGCCAAGCGGCGTGCGGTACCCTCCATTTGGGTGGCCACTCCAGAGGGCGACGGGTTAGCCGCCAGCAAATCTTCAACCTGTGAAACGGCGACGCTCAAAGGCACACCGGGAGCCGTGTTTGCTAACACTGAAATCTGGCGAGATCGATCGATCCGCTCTATTTCTGCGGCGCTCTGATTCACCTCAACCGTAGCGACCGAAGCAAGGTCGACCAGCGTTCCTTGCCCCGTTCGCAACGGCAGTGTTTCGACATCGTAAAGGCTCTGCCGCGCGCTTTCATCAAGGCGGACCCGCACGTCGTAGCGCCGTTCATTATCGTTGAATGTCCCCGCATCGCTGCCACCGATAAGGGTGCGTGAGGCGGCAGCTAGGCTGCGAGCGGAAATTCCCAAATCTGCCGCGCGGTCGCGGTCGACCACAATTTGCAATTCTGGGCGCCCACCTTCGTAGGTTGATCGCACATCGACAAAATTGGATTGAGCAGCAAGTTCGCCTGTGAGCAATTGTGCATAGTCGTTGATTGCGGCTGAATCCCGTCCCGTGATGATAAGCTCAATGGCGACCTGTCCAACACCGGCCCCGGAAACCCAAGGGACCTCTTCGACGGCAATTTCGCGCGCGCTCGGCACATTTTCGCTAAGCGCGTCGCGTGCAAATGTCATCAGATTATCTTGTGACAGATCACGGGAGCGTTTATGCGTGAGGCCAACATAGATATCGAGTTCATGCACCTTCGGGTTGCTTCCGCTGCCTGCACTCACAAATACCAGTTCGACCTCTGGGTGCTCTCGTAAGGCAATGTCGACTTGCTGTGCGGCTTCCTTCGCACTGGCAATACCCGTTCCGAGCGGCAGTTTGACCGTTACAAGAAATTCAGAGCGATCCGTTGTCGACATGAAGGTGCTGGGAACTTGGGAGGCGAATAGGCCACCGATAAACACGCTGGCGAGCGCGCCTCCGAGCACCAGATAACGCCGGTCTATCGCCCATCCAACCAGCTGTTCATAGCGTTTGCGCATCCCGACATGGAAGCTTTCAATCCTGCCAAGCCAACCACTATCGGCATGTTCGGGACGCAGTAGCCGAGCCGACATGGCCGGTGTCAGCGTGAAGGCGACCAGCATCGATACGCTGACCGAAAAGACGATTGCAAGTCCGTATTGGAAGAAGAAGCGACCGACGATACCTTCCATGAACGCGATCGGCACAAAAACCGCCAGCGTTGCGAATGTTCCGGCCAAGACTGCCAGCGCCACGCGTTTGGTCGCTGAATGCGCTGCCTCTGTTGGCTCAACCCCTTCGTCGACGTCATTTTGTACCGCCTCGACCACAACAATCGCATCATCGACCAGCAGGCCAATCGCGACCGTTAGCGCCAACAGTGTCACCATGTTGATGGTGAAATCGAACGCTGCAAATGCAACAAAGGTCGCAACGATTGAAGTCGGAATGGCGAGCAGCACAATGATCGTCGCACGCCAACTTAGTAGAAACAGGAAGGTAACTGCCACGACCAACAGCACTGCGATAAATAGGTCGAACAGAACATCCCCAATCGCCTGTTCGATAAATCGCGAGGTGTCCCGTGCGATGACAAAGTTCACCCCTTCGGAAGCGGTGGCTTCAATGCTCTCGATTTCTGCGCGTATCTGCTCTGCTACTGCGACCGTGTTCTCGCCGCTCTGCTTGCGCACTTCGAGCACCACGCCAAGTTCGCCGTCGAGCTGGGCGTAGCTGTTTTCGTCTTCGACCGAATCCTCTACCCGCCCGATATCGCCTATTCTATCCGTTTGCCCATTGGGCCGATAAGCGACCGGGATCGCTGCAAACTCTGCCGCATTTGCCGCCTCGGCCAATGTGCGAATGCCGAATTGCCGGGTCCGCCCATCGGTAACCAGCCGCCCGCCCGGCAGCTCTGCGTTTTCGCGCTGGATCGCAGACAACACATCATCCGCTGTAACCCCGCGCGCGCGCATCGCTGATGCATCAAGCCAGACGCGCATCTCGCGCTCGCGTCCGCCTACCAACTCAACCGAGCCAACACCCGGTACGCGCTGCAATCGTTCTTTGACCACTTCGTCTGCGAAGGTGGTCAGATCACGGATCGGCAAGTCACCCGAAAGAAGCACCGAAAGGATTGGTGCCGCGTCTGGGTCAACTTTTTCAATTACCGGCGGTTCAGCATCGGCGGGCAGGTCGCCCCCGAGGCGAGAGATTTTGTCGCGAACTTCTTGCGCTTTTAGGTCCGCGTTTTCCTCAAGTTCGAATTCTAGATTGACGATGCTGACCCCTTCAGCGCTGATGGACCGCATCTGTTTGAGGCCGGATATTGTGTTGAGCTGCTCCTCGATTATGTCGGTGACTTCTGTCTCCACCGTTCCCGGAGAAGCGCCGGGCAGAGCGGTGGTGACCGAAACGTAAGGGAACTCAACTTCGGGAAAGAGATCGACGCCTAGGCGGCCAAATGAGACAATGCCAAGCACGACAAGCGATGCAATCAGCATTGTGGCAAAGACCGGTCGCCGGATTGAAACGTCGGCCAACCACATATTAGGTTTCGCTCGTGGTGCGGCGCGACTTGACTGGCTCGCCAGCGCGCAAGGTTGCCGGAGGGTTGAGTATGACCTCATCTCCCTCGCTTAAACCCGACCGAACGCGAACTCTGTCGAGGTCGATACTTTCGTATGTAACCTCGCGGCGCTGCGCTCTGCCATCCTCAACCACCAGAACAATGGCGGTGGCGTTATCACCTTGAATTGCTGTGCCCGGCAGAATGATTGCCTGTTCTGGCGGGACCTCAATTTGAGCGCGCGCAGCTAGTCCGGAGCTAATCCGATAATTCGGGTTGCTGATCGGAAGCCGCAGTTCAACCATTCGGCTTTCCGGATCGACGCGGTCATTGATGATGTAAACGATGCTATCGAGCGGCTCATCGAACCCTTCGATAAACACGCGAGCGGGCATGTTAAGACGAAAGGAGTCTACGTATTCCTGCGGGGCATTGACGATAGCGGCTACTGTCCCGAGCTCTTGCAATTCAAGCGCTGCCGATTGCCCGCCCATCGAGAACCGATTGTTGAGATAGACGCCCTCATCGACCAACCGCGCGGTCACGACGCCGTCATAGGGTGCGCGTGTGATCGTATCGCTGAGCGCTTGCCTCGCCGTTCCAAGAACGGCTTCGGCTTGCGCCTTCTGCGCACGGGCTACGGCCAGCTCGGTTTCGACAGCGTCGACTTGCGCTTTTGAGACGAACCCCCTTGGGGCCAGCGCCATCACCCGGCCATATCGGCGCTCTGCTTCAATCGCTTGTGCTTCGGTCAGATCAACTGCTGCCTGCGCTTCTGCGACCCGCCGCTGATAATCAGCCTGACGAATTCGGAAGAGTGGCTGCCCGCGCGTTACTCGGTCGCCGACTTTGACGAATATCCGTTCGACCGGACCTTCGGCCAATGCACCAATTGCGCTACGCTGCTTTGCCGCGATGGTGCCAAATGCCTTGACCGGGTTGGCCAAGAGCTCGGGCTTTACGATCATCGTTTCGACTTGGCGTGGCTCTGCCTGAGCTTGGGCTTGATCGGTCGCCTTGCTGGTTTCCGAGTTGTCCGAACACGCTGCCAAAGCTACCGCGCAGACAATTAGCCAAGCAAGAATTACGCTCCGCAGCATCTCCTTCAACCGCGCACGATCAATAGCGATTGGTCCTGCGGTCACGGGGCCTTTGCCTCCATACCATGATGGCGTTTGAGAAATCCGACAATTGCAGCCGAAAATGCATCATTGGAATCTCCAACAACCATGTGCGTTGCGCCTGCAATGTCCGTGTATTCGGCATGAGGGACGAGTTCATGCAGGTGCGCGACTGACTCCTCAGAAACTAGATCGCTCGACCCGCCCCGGATTAGATGGAGCGGTAGCGACAAATTTGCCGCCGCTTGGCTCAGCCCTTCAAACTGTCTTTCCTGATGATCTGGAGCCAAGCGCTGCTCATTCATGATGTTGCGGATGAACATTGGATCCCAGTGCCAATAGAAGCGGCCATCGTCCTTTTGCCGCAGATAATGTTTGAGGTTACCTCCAGCCCCGCGCTTCTGGCGATGCGGCATGTAACTGGCGATAATTTCCGCCGCCTCTTCCGCGGAAGCAAACCCGCGATCAATATGCTTCTCCATGAAGCCCACCACGCGCATGACCCCGCTTGGCTCCATCCGTGGCGCGATGTCCACCAGAGTGAGCGAGGCGAAGCTACCCGAAGCAAGTTCACCCTCGGCAATCATGCCTGCAAGCCCGCCAAGCGAAGCACCGACAACCGCAGGTTTGCAATCCAGCTGGGACGCAATCGCAACGAGATCGGAAGCAAAGTCACGAAGGTCATAGGAGCCGTCTTCAGACCATGCGCTGTCGCCATGGCCGCGCAAATCAAGCGCAATGACACGGAAGCCAGCCGAGGTGAGTTCACCAGTGACACGCTTCCAGGCGCGGCGGGTCTGCCCACCACCATGCGCAAGCAAGACAGGCAGTCCTATTTCACTTCCTGAGACTTCGGCGGCAAGCTCGATCGCCGCATGGCCTCTGATGGTTTGAACTTTAATCGGCATAACTATCAGTTCCTATATTGTAATTCATTTTACAGTAAAGTACTTTATTTTTCTCAGCCCGGTGGTATGGCTGCCCACATGGAAATCAATTTGGACAAAGACGCTGATGCAGCCGCAGAGAGCTTTCTGACTGACACTGATCGGTTCGTTTTTTTGCTGGAGGACGTAACCTCGCGATTGCGGCGCAACTTTGATTTTTCAGTCGAGCAGTTTGGCCTCACTCGCACGCAGTGGCGCACTTTGGCCTATGTTTACCGGACACCTGGAATGACTCAGACGCAGCTAGCAAAGCGGCTAGACCTAGAACGCGCCAGTATTGGTCAGGCAATCGATAGGCTTGAGAAAATGGAGCTGGTCGAACGACGAAGTGCGCAAAATGATCGGCGCGTGTGGCATGTACACCTGCTGCCTGCTGCAATTGAGTTACTGCCAGCATTGCGCAAGGAGGCAGACGCCACCTATGAAAGGCTGCTCTCTGGTTTGGATTTCAACGATCTGGAGCGCTTCGGTAGAGCCCTAGCAAAGATGCGTGATAACCTTGATATCGATTAGGCATTGGTTGGTAGGGAACGGGCCATCAGTTGGGCAGACTTAGATGAACTTCTGCTTTTGGGTCGTAAGCGGACTGTCAGATTCTGGCCTGTTGTGAGCGAAGGCTGAAGCTAGAAAACTAGCAGAAAGACCACTTTCTCACATCCAATCGTTCCTTGTGTTGCAAATCCCAACGAGTATCTCGTTGACTATAAGTTGAGCCGTTTTTGGGAAATCCTTCGTGAGCAACCATGAATATACCCCACCCATGCTTCGCTCTAAACCCCCATGGGGCCCCTACGCCCAGAAAAGAATTCTTTCTTGTCGGCATCTCAATGCATGCCGAAGTAGTGTAGTACCGAGACGTCAAAAACGTTCGATCTTCACGTGCAATAGTCCGAAGAAGATGGTCCCGTTAGAGAGAGGGCTAAGAAGCCGTTGCACGACAGGCAGTTACAAAAATGTGGGAGGCAGCGTGGGGGTAATTGACCCAATGTATGCTAACATCATGTTATCAAAATAAGATACGTCAAAGTTCGAATCCTATCCTGCCACCACCAGCTTTTGACCTGCCGTTTAAGGCAGGTTAATGGCGACCCATCTTAAATCATGAAACTGACGAGTTGAGATTCGTTTGGCCCTCATTTGGGTCGAGGATTTGGCTCAATTGTAGATCAGCTTCGGGGACAATTGGGCAAATTCGAATTGCCAAAATTTCAGATAGGGTCATAACGCAGCATGGCTAATTCAAAAATTCAAAGCTTCACCCGCTTCCTTTTGGTTGCGCTTCTTGGCGGATTAATCGCCGCATGTTCCGGGGGCGAGCGCGAAACTGACCGCGCCGCCGCAGAAGGCATATTGCTGTTCGGCAATGGGACAGAGCCCAAGGGATTGGACCCGCATCTGGTAACGGGTGTTCCCGAAAACCACATTATCTCTTCATTGATTGAAGGCCTGATCGCCTATCATCCGACAGACGATCTGATCCCCGCGCCTGGCGTTGCCGAGAGCTGGGAAAGCAATGACGATTATACCGTTTGGACCTTTAAGCTGCGCGATGATGCGGTGTGGACCAATGGTGATCCGGTTGCAGCCGGTGACTTTGCTTACAGCTGGCAGCGTATCCTTACCCCAATTCTGGGCAGCGAATACGCGCCGATGCTTTATGTGATTAAAGGCGCACAATCGTTCCATGCTGGCGATACGGAAGATTTCTCTACCGTTGGCGTGCGGGCAATTGATGAAAAGACTTTGGAAGTGACGTTGGAAGGACCAACGCCTTACTTCCCTAACATGCTCAAGCATTACAGCTTTTTCCCGGTCAACCCGCGTGCCGTTGAAGAACATGGCGGAATGACCGATCGGCAAAGTGGTTGGTCGACGGTTGAAAACTTTGTTGGAAATGGCCCGTTCAAATTGAAATCCTGGGTTACCAACCAGATGATCGAGGTCGAGCGCAACACCGACTATTGGGACAATGAGACGACCAAGTTGAATGGCATCCGTTTCTTCCCGATTGAAAACCCAAGCACCGAAGAAACCATGTACCGCAGTGGCCGCTTGCATCTGACGAGCACGGTTCCGCAGGACAAAATCCCGTCATTGCAAGAGTCTGTTCCAGACCAGCTGCGGATTGAACCTTACCTCGGGTCTTACTTCTACCGCGTCAATGTAACCCGTGCCCCGTTTGATAACCCCAAGGTCCGTCAGGCACTGGCAGTATCGTTCGACAAGCAGCTGTTGGTGGACAAGGTCACAAAGGGTGGCCAAGCGCCTGCAACAGGCTTCGTACCAGCCGGGATACCGGGCTACGACGTGTCCACCAAGGTTCAATACGATCCAGAACTGGGCAAGAAGCTCTTGGCCGAGGCAGGCTTTCCCAATGGTGAAGGCTTCCCAACCTCTGAAATCCTGATCAACACCAGCGAAGGGCATCGCAAGATCGCCGAAGCTATGCAGGCGATGTGGAAGGAAAACCTGAACATTGATGTTGGCATCTATAACCAGGAGTGGAAGGTCTATCTCGATAGCCAAAGCAGTCTGGACTATGATTTGTCACGGTCGGGTTGGATTGGCGATTATGTCCACCCTACAACTTTTCTCGAACTGTTTACGTCGGGCAATGGCAACAATGACACCGGTTGGACTAACCCCCAATACGATGCTTTGATCTCTCAGGCGCAACTTGCGCAGACGGAAGAAGCGCGCATTAATGCGTTGCAGGATGCCGAGGAAATTCTGCTGACCGACTTGCCGGTTTTGCCAATCTATTGGTACACCCGCGTTTATATGAAGGACACGCAATTGCGAGGCTGGGAACCCAAGGTTTTGGATAACCACCCCTACAAATACGTTTATTTCGAAACGAATTGATCGTCAGCCAATGACCTCGATTGAAAGGATCAAGCCTTGCTAAAATTTGTAGCAGGGAGATTGCTTCAGGGCATCTTAGTCTTGCTGGCAATCTATGCCGTTACCTTCTTCCTGGTAGCGGCAACCCCGGGTAGCCCATTTAGTTCAGAGAGGGCTATCCGGCCCGAAATTCTGGCTCAGATCGAAGCCTTCTATGGCTATGACAAGCCGGTGTTTGAACGATTTATGACGTCGCTGGGCAATGCCCTCAGCGGTGAATTCGGACCTAGTGCGGTGTATGCCAATCGCTCGGTCACAGACATCATCGCTGAATCCTTCCCGGTTTCGCTCAAGCTGGGTGCGTTGTCGCTCTTGCTGGCCATGGCGCTGGGTATTCCAGCGGGCATCATAGCCGCGGTAAAGCGCAACACTTGGCTCGATTATGTTCCAATGTCTGCTGCGATGGTCGGGATTTGCCTACCAACATTTGTCATGGGACCGATGCTGGCACTTGTCTTTGGCATCATCTTGAAACTGCTTCCTGTGGCAGGTTGGTTTGGTCCAGAATTCTGGATCCTGCCAGCGGCGACACTGGGACTGGTCTATGCTGCATATTTCGCCCGTTTGACCCGGGGAGGTATGCTGGAAATGCTCAATCAGGATTGGGTGCGCACCGCCCGGGCAAAAGGTGTGAAGGAAACCACCATTATCTGGCGGCACTGCCTTAAAGGCGGATTGATGCCAGCGGTCACATTCCTTGGGCCGGCATTGGCCGGGATTATCTCTGGCTCATTTGTGGTTGAGACAATCTTCCAGGTCCCGGGCCTTGGCCAATGGTTCGTGCGCGGCGCGCTGAACCGTGACGATTTTCTCATTCTGGGCCTGACGGTCCTTTTCGCAACCCTGATCGTGATCATGAACCTGTTGGTTGACATTGTGCAGGTCGCGCTAAACCCACGGCTTAAATATGAGTAATATTTCGCAAACCGCCACGCTGCAGGGTAAACCGCAGCCAGATCCGGCTGGGCCGGCTGTTGCCGCCATGCTGGAGGAGTTGGAAGAAGGCTCGTCTCTTTGGAAGGACGCCTGGGCCAGGCTCCGCAAGAACAAGTTGGCGTTGACCAGCCTGTTCCTGTTCATTCTGATCGTGTTGTTCTGCGTGGTGGGTCCGTTTTTGTCCCCCTATGACAGTCAAGCTCAGGATCTGTTCGTTGGTGCCGAGGGCCCCTCGGCCGCGCATTGGTTCGGCACGGATACGCTGGGCCGCGACCTGTTGGTCCGCGTTATGGAAGGCGGGCGGATATCATTGCTCGTCGGACTGGTGGCCACCACTGTATCGCTGATGATTGGCGTGATTTTCGGTGCCGTTGCCGGTTACATGGGCGGGCGAGTTGATGCTGCCATGATGCGCTTTGTCGATCTGCTCTATGCGTTGCCATTCACCATTTTCGTGATCTTGCTGATGGTCGCCTTTGGCCGCTCGCTGTGGTTGATGTTTGTGGCGATTGGCTGTGTCGAATGGCTTACCATGGCCCGTATCGTGCGCTCTGGCGTGATCGGTTTGAAGAAACAGGAATTCGTCGAAGCGGCAGTTTCACTTGGCTACAGCCACACACGGATCATTCTGCGTCACCTGATCCCCAATGTCTTGGGTCCGGTGATTGTGATTTCCACTCTGACTGTTCCAGCGGTTATGCTGCTAGAGGCATTCCTCAGCTTCCTGGGATTGGGCGTTCAACCGCCTTTCGCCAGCTGGGGTGTGCTGATCAACGAGGGTCAGCAGAACATGGAAATCTTCCCATGGCTGCTCATTTTCCCAGCATTTTTCTTTGCCCTGACGCTGTTCTGCTTGAACTTCCTGGGCGATGGTTTGCGCGATGCGCTCGACCCCAAGAGCGCGAAGGACTGATCGACCATGGCATTGCTAGAAGTTGAAGACCTGGCCACGCATTTCCACACGCGTGAAGGGACTGTCAGGGCCGTAGACGGCGTAAGTTTCTCGATCGACAAGGGCGAGACGCTTGGCATCGTGGGAGAGTCGGGGTCAGGCAAGTCGGTGACCTGCTATTCGCTTATGCGGTTGATCCCGGAACCTCCAGGCCGGATCGAACGCGGGGTTGCCCGCTTTGATGGGCAGGATTTGCTGCAAATGAGCAAATCAGATTTGCGCCATGTTCGCGGTGACCGGATCAGCATGATCTTCCAAGATCCAATGACATCGCTGAATCCCTATTTGCGCATTTCGACGCAATTGATTGAAGCGCAACAGACACACCGCGATATCGATAACAAGGCCGCCCTTTTCAAAGCTATCGAGGGTTTGGAAGAGGTTGGCATTCCCGACGCAGCCAATCGGGTTAAGTCCTATCCGCATGAATTTTCAGGCGGGATGCGCCAACGTGTGATGATCGCAATGGCGCTGATCAATGAACCTGATCTGTTGATCGCCGATGAACCCACCACCGCGTTGGACGTAACCGTGCAGGCGCAAATTCTGGACATCATCAAGCAACGCCAGGAACGTCTTGGCACTGCGGTTATTCTGGTGACCCATGATTTGGGCGTGGTTGCCGGCAATTGTGACAAGGTCAACGTCATGTATGCTGGCCAGATCGTGGAAAGCGGCAGTGCGGAACAAGTGTTCTACGAAGCCAAGCACGCCTACACTCGGTCCCTGCAGAAGACGATCCCTTCGCTGCAGGAAAAGGGTCAGGAACTTTACACCATCCCTGGCCTTCCACCAGATTTGACCAAGCCAATCAATGGCTGTGCATTCCATCCGCGTTGCCCCTTCCCCAAGACGGGAGCTGCGGAAACTGGCCGCCCGACGCTTAAAGATGTGGGCGATGGACACTGCTTTGCCGATTGCGGATATTGCGATTCAAGCGGTTCGATCGAGGACGTTCTCGCCAAGGGCGATACGGACGACATTCAATTGCCCGGCGAAGGAGTTAAGGCATGAGCGATCGTCGTGATGACTTCTTGGTGCTGGAAAATGTGAAAACCCACTTTGACCTGGGCCGCGATTTTCTGACCCGCAGAAGCAAGGGCGTGGTCAAGGCCGTTGATGGTATTTCTCTGACCATCAAAGAAGGCGAAACGCTGGGGCTGGTGGGCGAGTCGGGCTGTGGCAAGTCCACGCTCAGCCGCACGATCATGCAGTTGATCCGGCCAACATCTGGCAAGATTTGGCTGGAAGGCAAAGAGCTGAGCGCGATTTCGGATCGTGATATCCGGGACGTTCGCAAGAACTTCCAAATGATCTTTCAGGACCCTTACGCATCGCTCAATCCGCGTATGACGGTGCTGGATACGCTGTCAGAGGCGATCCGCACTCGTCACCCCGATTCCAAGGGTGATGATCTGCTGCAGCGGGTGTCTGAACTGCTGCGCACTGTCGGCCTCAATCCAGCCCAGATGAAGCGCTATCCGCACGAATTTTCTGGCGGCCAACGCCAACGTGTTGCGATTGCCAGGGCCTTGGCACCCGAACCCAAATTGATCATTGCCGATGAGCCGGTCTCGGCATTGGACGTGTCCATCCAGTCGCAAATCCTCAATCTGCTCAAGCGGTTGAAGAGCGAAATGGGTCTGACCATGATCTTCGTCTCGCATGATTTGTCGGTTGTCCGCTATATTTCTGACCGGATTGCGGTGATGTATCTTGGCCGGATCACCGAGTTGGGCAACGCGGAAACGATCGTCGATGATCCGCTGCATATCTACACCAAGGCGCTGACCAGTGCGATACCGGTACCGGATCCACGGGCTGAGCATTCGCGTAAGCGGGTCATCTTGCAAGGCGATCAGCCTTCTCCGATTGATCCGCCGTCAGGGTGCAATTTCTGGCCGCGCAGCCCAGTGGAACACGATGCACAAATGAAGGAAACGGTCCCTGAATTTGTGGAGGTTGCCACCGGACATTGGGTGTCGAATTGTCGGTTCTGTGTCGAGCCGACTGCTGCGACATCCGGATAGCTTTACTGCAATTGCGCCCCAGCTGAGAGCGCTAGTCGCGGTGTCGCGCCAAATCTAAGCATCGGGTTTTTCGGTTATGCGGAAAATCGCCATGCCGATCAGCATCGCGCCCACAAATGTTGCGGCAGGAATGGGATTGACCAGCAGCGATGCGATACCCGGACCCGGGCACAGTCCAGCAATGCCCCATCCGATCCCAAACAAAGTGGCCCCTGTTATCAGTCGGCCGTCGATGTCTTTGGTGCCAGGCAGATGGAATGATGGGGCGATCAATGGAGAGCTAAGCCCTCTTTGAAAACGCCATACGATCATCATGGTCACGCTGGCGCCGCCCATGACGAAGACCAGCGTAGGGTCCCATTGGCCAAAAACGTCCAGAAACCCGCGGACACGGGCGGGATCCATCATGCCTGAAACAGCCAGCCCCAAGCCAAAGATTGTCCCTGCAATCAGAGCAGTCAGTCCTTGCTTCATGACCAGCCTCCACCAAGTGCGTTCACAATGGCGACGGTTGCGATTCCGCTCGCGATAAAGGTCACTGTGGAAACGATGCTGCGCTGGCTGAACCGGCTCATGCCGCACACACCGTGGCCAGATGTGCAGCCACTGCCCATCCGTGTGCCAAAGCCAGTGATTAAGCCGCCGATGATCAGCCAAGTCAGGCCGGGTGGGAATGTGCTTTCAATCGGTGTGATAAATTGGTGAGAGGCTGCCCCGCCCAGAAGCAATCCAAAAACGAACAGCGCGGCAACGATCCGCGATGGGCCAGACTGTGTGAGGCCGGCTGCCCGCGCCGTGATGCCGCTCACCCCGGCAATGCGTCCCAGGCCGACCAACATAATTGCCGCTGCAAGCCCGATCAGAACACCGCCGATCAGTCCCTCTATTGGCTGTGCATCTGGAAATGCAGCGATCATCGACTTTCCCCTCGGTCAGATATCAGAAGCGCCAGCTATATCCCGCCTGACACTGATTTCAAATCGGTCGGTGCACAGGCTTGCCGTTGCAATCCGCGCAATATAATAACGCGTTCCATGACTATGACCCAACGCCCCGTCATCTCCTCAACCGGCCTTTTTACGCCTGGGGAGACCATCACCAATGAAGAGCTGGTTGCCAGCTTCAACACCTATGTCGAGCAGGAAAATGCTCGCAATGCGGCCGCGATTGCTGCTGGTGAGATCGAGGCGCTTCAGCCCAGCTCGGTTGAATTCATTGAGAAGGCGAGCGGGATCAAGGCGCGCCATGTGGTTGCTAAACAGCCTGTGCTGGACCCAGCAATCATGGCCCCTCGCTTCGCGGAGCGTGGCAATGACGAAATTTCGATCCTGGCAGAGATCGGCGTGAAGGCCGCGCGTCAGGCATTGGAACGGGCAGGGCGCGACGCTAGCGATGTGGATGCGGTGTTGTGTGCGGCATCCAATATGCAGCGTCCCTATCCGGCAATGGCGATCGAGATCCAGCAGGCGCTGGGTATTGATGGATTTGGGTTTGATATGAATGTTGCTTGTTCTTCGGCAACCTTCGGGATCCAGACCGCGGCGGATTACATCAGGGCAGGCAATGCAAAAAGCGTGCTGGTGGTTAGCCCCGAAATCACCTCCGGGCACCTCAATTGGCGAGATCGGGACAGCCACTTCATCTTTGGTGACGTTGCCACAGCGGTGCTGGTGGAAGACGCTGCAATCGCTCCGGCCGAGCACTGGGACATCCTTGGCACCAAGCTGAAGACGGTGTTTTCGAACAATATTCGCAACAATTTTGGGTACTTGAACAGGGCGCATCCCGAAACCGCAGATGCTGCGGACAAATTGTTCATTCAGGAAGGGCGCAAGGTCTTCAAAGAAGTGGTGCCGATGGTCGCGCAGATGATCGTGGAAGAGGCAGAGCGCCTGTCCATTGCGCCCAATACCATCCGCCGCATGTGGCTGCATCAAGCCAACGCCGGCATGAACCGCTTGATCGCCCAAAAGGTGCTGGGGCATGAGGCAAGCGAGGATGAAAGCCCGACGGTTCTCGATACCTATGGCAACACCTCAAGCGCTGGTTCGATCATTGCCTTCCATTTGCACAGTCAGGATTTGGTTGAGGGTGATACAGGTCTGATCTGCAGCTTTGGCGCGGGATATTCTGCTGGCACGGTCTTCATCCGGCGCGCTGCCTAAACAGCCGAATAGCTGAATATAGTGCTGCTGATTCGGCGTTTTGCACCCAGAGACTTGGCGATCGGCGCTTGCGGCGCCAGCCACCAATCCCTAGATGCTGGGGATGGCCGGAGAAATATTAGACAATAAGGGCGGTGGTGATGTCAGCTGGAGCTGGCCGCCAATCCATCCCGAAGGGCGCAAATATGGTGTGATCGCGGTTGCGATCAGCCTCGCTTTCCTCCTCATCCTCGATTGGGGCATAATCGGATGGCCGTTACTGGCGCTGTCTGGTGGTGTTTTCGCGTTTTTCCGCGATCCTGAGCGGGTTGTTCCGCAACAAGACGATGCCATTGTTGCACCGGCCGATGGTTTGATCTCACTGATCAGTCAGGTTGAACCGCCCGCTGAACTCCAGATTGACGATGGGTCGGGCCGCCCAGGCTTGCCTGCCGGTCCCGTTACGCGGGTTTCGATTTTCATGAGCGTGTTCGATGTTCATATCAACCGCGCGCCGATCGGCGGCTTGATCAGCCGGGTCGTATATATCCCGGGCAAATTCATGAATGCCGATTTGGACAAGGCGAGCGATGAAAACGAGCGCCAACATATTCTGGTCGAACGCGCTGATGGACTTGCGATTGGATTCACCCAGATCGCTGGATTGGTCGCGCGCCGGATTGTTCCCTTTGTAAAGCCGGGAGACACCGTCGCTGTTGGTCAGCGGGTTGGATTGATCCGTTTTGGTAGCCGCGTTGACGTTTATCTTCCGGCCGGAACAGAGCCCAAGGTTCTGCTGGGTCAAAAGGTTATTGCTGGCGAAACGGTTCTGGCTGAATTGGGCGGGCAGAAATTGCTGGAGGGTATCGCTCAGTGAGCGATGAGCCTGATCAAGGCGCAGGCGAACCTCGTTTGGGGCCAAAGGCTGCCGAGGACGAGGCAATGTTGGCCGGGAATGATGCTCGGCAAGCGCGCCGTGGGCTCACTCTTAGGGCAATGTTGCCCAACGCCATTACGGCAGCGGCATTATGCTCTGGCCTGACAGGTGTTCGATTTGCCATTTCCGGTGATTGGAATTTGGCAATCTATGCGGTTGTGCTGGCCGGAGTGCTAGACGGCATAGATGGGCGCATCGCCCGGATGTTGAACGCGCAATCTCGGTTTGGTGCCGAGATGGACAGCCTGGCTGACTCGCTGTCCTTTGGCATGGCACCGGCACTGATTATCTATCTGTGGGCCTTACAAGACCTGCCACGGATTGGTTGGTTTGCTTCGTTGGCCTTTGCGATCTGCTGCGCGCTGCGGCTCGCTCGCTTCAACGCTCAGATCGATACCGATGAGCAACCACACAAATCCGCAGGCTTCTTGACCGGCGTACCCGCTCCGGTTGGGGCAGGACTGACGTTTCTGCCATTCTATCTGTGGACTGCCACGGGTGAAGAGATATTCCGCAACCCTGTGTATGTTGCCATTTGGGTGGCGGTGATTGCCTTTATGATGATTTCCAACATCGCGACACTGAGTTGGGGATCCATCCGACCAAGGCGCAATGTCCGGTTGGAATTGATCGCAGCGATAGGCCTTGTCTTTGCGGCTCTGCTGTTGGAGCCATGGTGGGCGCTAACGGGTATATGTGCGCTCTATCTGGCGCTAATGCCTTACGGTTTGGTCAAATATGGCCGGATCAAGCGGCAACGGCGTGAGGCGTCTGCCTGACAGGTTGAGCCAACGGCGCTGCATCATTCTGATTGGTTGCGATGCGCATCTGCACAACAACGGCATCAGTGGCCGGTAGGCCAAAGGTCTGATCATTCGCCAATTCACGGCGAATGGCCTTCCATGCATTACGACCGCGTACTGCGCTGTCAGCCAGCGCGGCCAATACGACCAACGTGGTTGTGACGAACAATGCGATAACCAGAAATGCAACCATTGTACCTATCTCACTTTCTTGACTGACACCCACGGGATTCGACATTCTTGACAACTGGGTCAGCTACGTAGAAACACGGATGTGCGCGGTTTGTTCCGCTTAAGGCCCTTGTTCCCGTTCTGTTCCGTTCTGTCAAGCGCATTTTCCCATTGCGCGTGCAATTCCTTCACCAAGGCAGTTCGATTAGGGGTGGATTTTCGTTACATCACCGGCTAAGCGCCCCGCTTCCGCAGGCAATTCCCGTCAATTCAGAAGGGTTGCGCATGCGGAAAATCCACATGGAAAGCGCCCATACCGGTGCCGCAGAGGGACACCCTCACGGTTCTGAGCTTTCCAGAGGTACAACCGGAAAGGAATTACTTATGGCGGGTCCTACCGTCACAATGCAGCAATTGATCGAGGCCGGCGCACACTTCGGCCACCAGACACACCGCTGGAACCCGCGGATGAAGCCCTATATCTTTGGGGCCCGCAACGGCGTTCACATCATCGACCTGTCGCAGACTGTGCCTCTGATGGCGCGCGCACTGGACTTTGTAGAGTCGACCGTTCGCGCAGGCGGCAAGGTTCTGTTCGTTGGAACCAAGCGTCAGGCACAAGAGCCTATCGCTGAAGCAGCTCGTGCTTCCAATCAGCACTTCGTCAACCACCGCTGGTTGGGCGGTATGCTCACCAACTGGAAGACGATTTCGCAATCGATCAAGCGTCTTAAGACGTTGGAAGAACAGCTGTCGACCGACACCAGCGGCTTCACCAAGAAAGAAGTTCTGCAACTGACGCGTGAGCGTGACAAGCTTGAGCTTTCTTTGGGCGGTATCCGCGACATGGGCGGTATTCCTGACGTAATGTTCGTCATCGATGCCAACAAAGAAGACCTGGCCATCAAGGAAGCTGCCGTATTGGGCATCCCTGTGATCGCGGTCCTCGATACCAATGTCGATCCATCCAACATCGCATTCCCGATTCCGGGCAATGATGACGCCAGCCGTGCTGTGCGCATGTATTGCGATGCCATCAGCGCAGCGGCCAATGCTGGCCGTGGCGGCGCTGCTGAAGCATCAGGCGCTGATGTTGGTTCGATGGAAGAACCACCTGCTGAAGCGACTGCCTAAGGCAAACCAAAGCTGACGGCGGCAATTCTGGCGTCGTAAACATGATTGAGTGCGCCGGTGGACTGCGATGGCTGAGAGGCCTTGCAGGGACCGGCGCCAACACACATTCAAGAGGAATATGAGATGGCTGCTTATACCATCGCTGATGTCAAAACTCTGCGCGAGAAAACCGGCGCAGGCATGATGGACGCCAAGAAGGCGCTTGAAGAAGCTGGCGGCGATATCGAAGCCGCGGTTGACGCATTGCGTGCCAAAGGTTTGGCCACTGCACAGAAGAAATCCAGCCGTACCGCTGCAGAAGGCCTGGTCGGCGTTGCTGTTGAAGGCACCAAGGGCGTGGCCGTAGAGGTCAATTCTGAAACCGACTTTGTCGCCAAGAACGATAAGTTCCAGGACTTTGTTCGCAAGAGCACACAAGTCGCTTTGTCGTTGGACGCTGACGATGTGGATGCGTTGAAAGCCGCAGCCTATCCCGATGGCGGCACGATTGATGCCAAGCTGACCGATAACATTGCGACCATTGGTGAAAACCAGCAAGTTCGCCGCATGAAGAGCGTGTCCGTGTCTAGCGGAACCGTTGTTCCTTACATGCACAATGCTGCTGCGGAAGGCCTCGGCAAAATTGGTGTTCTGGTTGCGCTGGAAAGCGAAGCCGGTGCTGACGTGCTTGAGCCTTTGGGCAAGCAATTGGCCATGCACATTGCGGCTGCATTCCCGCAGGCATTGGACGCAGACGGTCTGGACGCTGCCTTGATCGAGCGTGAGCGCTCTATCGCGGCGGAAAAGGCTGCTGAAAGCGGCAAGCCTGAAAACGTGCAGGAAAAGATGGTCGAAGGCGCGATCAAGAAGTTCGCTAAGGAAAATGCTCTTCTCAGCCAGCTGTTCGTGATCGACAACAAGACCCCTATTGCTGACGTTGTAGCCAAAGCTGGCAAGGATGCTGGCACTGCAATCGTTCTGAAGGATTATGTCCGCTTCCAACTTGGTGAAGGCATCGAGAAAGAAGAATCAGACTTTGCTGCAGAAGTTGCCGCTGCTGTTGCAGGCGACTGAGCAGAAACAATAATAGCATGAGCCGCTTCGCACCCCGGTGCGGGGCGGCTTTTGTTTTTATCCCAAATCTTCATCCCAGCCGAAAAATTCTCGGAACTGCGTTGGATGATGGCTCGTTGTGATCATTGGATACACAGTTAGCGATCCAGCTGTGATGCATGCCGCCTTCGCCTAAGCGAAATCTATGGACGATTCGGGTCGCAATCGGAATTGACCATTGGATCCTGCCTTCATCGGCAGGGGCGGCACCATTGCCCAGGCCTGCTGGGCGCCTTTGCAGCCAACAATCTTCACACGATACAAAACCGGCTTTCCCTTTGCGCCTTTAACGCAGGGAGGCTAAGGAACGCGGCAGTTCGCAATTTGCACACGGAAAACCGGTCCTTATGACGATGCCACAAGTCAAACGCGTCTTGCTGAAACTATCGGGTGAAGTCCTGATGGGGGAACAGGAATACGGGATTGATCCCGCCTATGTTGTGCGGTTGGCCGAAGAGGTAAAGGCGGCCAAGGACAGCGGCCTTGAAGTGTGCCTGGTTATCGGCGGAGGCAATATCTTTCGCGGTGTTGCAGGGGCCGCACGCGGCCTGGACCGGACCACAGGCGATTACATGGGCATGCTTGCCACCGTCATGAATGCTTTGGCCATGCAAAATGCCTTGGAGAAGCTGGGTGTGCAAACGCGGGTCCAATCCGCCATTCCGATGAGCAGCGTTTGCGAGCCCTATATTCGCCGCCGGGCAGAGCGCCATTTGCAAAAGGGACGAATCGTTATTTTTGCAGCGGGTACAGGCAATCCATTCTTCACCACCGATACAGGCGCAGCTTTGCGTGCTGCCGAGATGAATTGCGATGCTTTGCTGAAAGGCACCAGCGTTGACGGCGTGTACAGTGCCGATCCCAAAACCAATCCCGATGCCACGCGTTATGACACGATCACCTATGACCGGGTGCTGGCAGACAATCTGAAAGTTATGGACGCCGCAGCGGTCGCATTGTGCCGCGAAAATGACATTCCCATCGTGGTCTTCTCGATCCGCGAAAAAGGGAATGTCGCCCGCGTGCTGGAAGGCAAGGGCGTTCAAACCATCGTACAAGATCCAGAGAATGAGGAAGCCTGATCCATGGCAGTTTACGACAAGTCCGATATCGATCGGCGCATGAACGGAGCGGTTGAATCGCTCAAAGGCGATTTGGGCGGTTTGCGCACTGGTCGCGCCAACACCAGCCTGCTCGATCCGGTTGTGTGCGAAGTTTATGGTGCCATGATGCCGCTGAGCCAGGTGGCGACAGTTAGCGCGCCCGAGCCGCGCATGCTGAGCGTGCAAGTGTGGGACAAGACCAATGTCAGCGCGGTTGAGAAAGGCATCACCAAGGCCAACCTTGGCCTTAATCCGATGACCGATGGGCAGACCGTTCGTTTGCCTATGCCCGATCTGACTGAAGAACGCCGCAAGGAATTGGCCAAGCTGGCTGGGACCTATGCCGAGAACGCGAAGATCGCGATCCGCAATGTGCGACGTGACGGCATGGAAGCGCTCAAGACCGACGAGAAAAGCAAAGAGATCTCGGAAGACGAGCGCAAGCGGATGGAAGATGAAGTCCAGAAGCTGACCGATAAATATGTCTCAGAAGCGGATGAAGCCGCTGCCAAGAAAGAACAGGAAATCCTGACTCAGTGAAGTCCGGGATTTTTGGAGGGGTTTGATGGGCAGTTCGCCCGCACAGGCAAAGCATGTCGCCATCATCATGGATGGCAATGGACGTTGGGCAAAGCGGCGCGCTTTGCCGCGCGCCATGGGGCATCAGCGCGGGGTTGAGGCGGTGCGCAAATTGGTGCGCTCGGTCGGCTCTATGGGGCTGGATTGTCTGACGCTGTATGCGTTTTCGTCGGAAAACTGGAAGCGGCCCGATGAAGAGGTCGATGATCTGATGAATTTGATGCGCAAGTTCATCAAATCGGACTTGCCCGAATTTATTGCCAATGATGTTCGGCTAAAAATCATCGGAGACTGGCAAGGCCTGGCCCCCGATATTGTGGCCATGTTGGAAGACGCGCTGGAGCAGACCTCGGGCGGATCGCGGACCTTGGCGGTGGCGCTGAATTACGGCGCGCAACAGGAAATCGCCCGCGCTGCGGCAAAGGCCGCGGCGATTGGCGAAGTGACCGACAAGAGCATTGCCGCCCATCTTGATACCAATGATCTGCCGCCGCTTGATCTGCTGATCCGCACCAGCGGAGAGGTTCGCCTGTCCAATTTCCTGCTGTGGCAGGCAGCCTATGCCGAGATGCTGTTTGTGGACACGCTGTGGCCCGATTTTACACCCGAGCATTTGCAGACAGCGCTGGACGATTTTGCCGATCGGGAGCGACGCTTTGGCGGACGCTGAGACCCACCAGAAGAAATCCGGGCAGAAAAAGTCTGATCTGCCCGTGCGGCTCGCATCAGCCATTGTCATGCTGGCGGTTGCAGGCACGGCTGCATGGTTGGGCGGAGCATGGTTGGACGGATTCATCTTGGCGGTGGGCGTGGCCTGCTTGCTGGAATTTGCTCGACTGATATCGACCATCGCCAAGCCCGGACTTGGCCGCTTTTCCGCTTTGGTTGGGGCGGGTGTCTATGTCGGCCTCGCCGTTTGGACTTTGATCAAATTGCCGTTGCCAGTCGTATTGGGCATCGTCGCCGTGGTCATCGCGGTTGATGTCGGCGCCTATTTCAGTGGCCGCTCCATAGGCGGCCCCAAAATCGCGCCGAAGATCAGCCCGTCAAAGACTTGGGCGGGTTTGATTGGCGGAATGCTGGCGGCTGGCTTGGTTTCAGGCGGCCTGTTCGCTTGGAACACCGGATCCGCAGAGCTTCGGGTAATGTTGTTCATTGCGTTTGCGATTGGAGCAGGTCTGGCTGTGCTGGCGCAGGCGGGCGACTTTTTCGAAAGCTGGCTAAAACGCAGTGCTGGCGTGAAGGACAGCAGCAATCTCATTCCAGGACATGGCGGCGTGTTTGACCGGGTTGATGGCCTGCTTCTAGTGGCGATCGCCAGCGGAGCTTTGTGGAGCATTCACCCGGCATGACCCGCAGCATTTCCATCCTTGGCGCAACCGGATCGGTGGGCGAACAAACGCTGGACCTGATCGGGCGCGAGCGAGACAAATGGCGGATCGAGGCTCTCACCGCAAATTGCTCGGCTGAGAAGCTGGCCAGAATGGCGCTCGATTTTGGTGCAAAGATCGCCGTGGTGGGGGACGAGGCTTGCCTGCCTGAATTGCGCGAGGCCTTGTCTGGCAGCGGGATAGAAGCAGCCGGTGGCTCAGCGGCCCTGATTGAGGCAGCATCGCGGCCGGTTGACGTAACTGTGGCCGCTATCGTTGGTTGTGCCGGGCTGGGTCCGGTGATGGCGGCGATAGAGCAGGGCGGTACAATCGCTCTGGCCAATAAGGAAGCGCTGGTCTCGGCTGGTGACGTCATGATGGCAGCTGTGGCCAAGCATGGGGCAACGCTGCTTCCGGTCGATTCAGAACACAACGCGATTTTCCAATGTCTTGCAGGCAGCAAGCTGTCGGATGTGGCTCGGATCACTTTGACGGCAAGCGGCGGACCGTTCCGAACGTGGACGCAAGATCAGCTGGATGCAGCAACCCCGGAACAGGCCGTGGCGCATCCCAATTGGGACATGGGCGCCAAAATCAGCGTCGATAGCGCCACGATGATGAACAAGGGTCTGGAATATATCGAGGCCCATTATCTTTTCCCTGTCGGTCTCGACCGGCTGGGCATTGTGGTTCACCCGCAAAGTGTGATCCACTCCATGGTTGAGTTTCGCGACCGGTCCACACTGGCGCAGCTTGGCCCGTCTGATATGCGCGTTCCCATCGCTTCCTGTCTGGCTTGGCCGCAACGCATGGACACGCCGATGGCACCGTTGGACCTGCCGTCGATCGGCGAATTGTCCTTTTTTGCTCCCGATGAAACCCGTTTCCCCGCTACGCGTCTGGCGCGCCAAGCGATTGAAGCGGGCGGGGCAGCCCCTGCTTCACTGAATGCAGCCAATGAAGTGGCTGTTGCTGCCTTTCTTGCTGGTCAGATCGGGTTCACCCGAATTGCCGCAATGGTAGAGGAGACCATGTCCAATTATACCGCGCATACGCCCCGATCGCTGGAGGATGTTCTTGCAACCGATCAAGCGGCGCGCATCGCCGCTCATCAATTGTTGGAGCTGACCTGACAGTGTTCGAATCTCCCCCTTTCTGGATGTATATCCTCGGTTTCCTGCTGGTGCTGGGACCGTTGATCACAGTGCACGAGCTGGGCCACTATCTGGTCGGACGCTGGTTTGGTGTCGGCGCAGATGCGTTCTCCATCGGATTTGGCAAAGAGCTATTCGGTTGGACCGACAAGCGTGGCACTCGCTGGCGGGTCGCGGCGATCCCGCTGGGTGGTTATGTCCAGTTTAAAGGGGATATGAACCCCGCCAGCATTCCAGAAGAAGGCGGGCCTGCTCCTACCAATGATAGTTTTCAGGCGGCCAGCCTGTGGCGGCGGGCGCTGATCGTCTTTGCGGGACCGGCCACGAACATTATCGTCGCGATTGGTATTTTTGCCGCCTTCTTCGCAGTGTTGGGCAAGCCGATCATTGAGTACCCCGAAGATTCCACAATCGTCAGCAGCTTTTCAGAGGTGTCGGCTGCGCAGCAGGCCGGGGTTGAAGTGGGGGACCGGATTGTGGCGGTCGATGGCGAGGCGGTGCCTGATTTTTCCGCCTTGCTCGACAAGGTCGCCCTGTTTCCCAATCGCGAAGTTATCCTGACAGTTGAGCGCGATGGGTCGCCCCTCGAATTGCCCGTAACCATCGGCAGCGCGGTGCAACCCGATGGGTTTGGGAATGAGGCAACCGTGGGACGGTTAGGCGTTTACCGGGCCGATAGCGGCGAGGTCTCCGTAACATACGAGGATGTGGGCACGTTTGAAGCCATTCCAATGGCTGCGCAGCAATGCTGGGACATCACCGTCATGATGGTGACGGGCATCAAACAGATCATTGTTGGCCAGCGTTCGGTGAAGGAATTGGGCGGTCCTTTGAAGATCGCAAAATATTCTGGCGAACAGCTCAGCCTAGGGCCTTTGGCCTTTCTCAGCTTCGTCGCTTTGATATCGCTTAATTTGGCATTCATTAACTTGCTGCCAATCCCCGCACTCGATGGCGGGCACTTGGCCTTTTATGCGGTGGAAGCCGTACAAAGAAAGCCAGTGGGTCCGCGTGGTCAGGAATTGGCCTTTAGAGCAGGCATGGCGTTCGTGCTGGTCTTTATGGTGGTCGTGACGGTGAATGATTTTATCTCCCTCCCATTTTTTGGGAGTTAATGGGGGAAAGGACGCAGGGAAGCGACAATTGGTGCGAGGCACCGCTTGATTGCATTCTCTCCATGGGGCAGAGGCGACTAGTGGTGCCGGAACTCGAATTCTTCGGGTTTCGAGCATTGTTGGGGCACCGAAAGAAGATTGTTTTGGACAGGAACACAGTGTCGATGAAATCTAATACCATGGCGGGTGATTACCGGGCGAAGCCCGCTGGCCGATTGGCTGCAGCTTTGCTTTGCGGAACCTTCCTGGCGGGTGCGCCGATGCCGCTGCTCGCTCAAGAAACCGATGAAGATCCTGCTCCTGCTGCTGCTGAACCAGCTCCTGCGCCGGTTAATGACACGATCCGTTCGATCAATGTTGTGGGGGCGGTGCGCTTGGAAGCGCAGACCATCCTTAGCTACATCCGTATGCGCGTGGGCCAAGAATACACCGCAGCTTCGGCTGATGCGGCACTGAAAGATCTTGGCGCGACCGAATTGTTTTCCAATTTCTCGATCCGGAATGATGGTGGCAATGTCGTTATCAACGTGACCGAGAACCCGGTGATCAACCGGATCGTTCTGGAAGGCAACAAGCGGATCAAGAATGACAAGATCATTCCCGAGATCAAGCTGTCGCCTCGTCAGATATTCACCCGCTCAAAAGTGCGCGCGGACGTTGCGCGTATCATTGAACTGTACAAGCGGCAGGGCCGGTTTGCTGCAACGGTAGAGCCCAAGATGGTTCAGCTGGCGCAAAACCGCGTCGATATCGTGTTTGAGATTAGCGAAGGGCCCAAGTCCAAGGTTCGCCAGATCAACATTATCGGCAACGAAGAATTTTCCGATGGTGATTTGCGCGGTGAAATGGTCACCAAGCAAGCGCGCTTGACCAGCTTCTTCAGCTCCAACACAAGCTATGATCCAGACCGTCTGGCGTTTGACCAGCAAAAGCTGCGCCAATTTTATCTGACAGAAGGCTTTGCCGATTTCCGCGTTGTTTCTGCGGTGGCCGAGCTTACGCCTGATAAGCGCGACTTCATCATCACCTATGTTGTGGAAGAGGGCGAGCGTTACAAATTTGGCGAAGTGACCGTCGAAAGCCAGCTGCGCGACTTTGACAGCGACCGGATGACCAACAATCTGCCGATGCAGACCGAAGATTGGTATGATGCGAAATTGGTCGAGGATACGGTTGAGCAATTGACCGAGCTGGCCGGAACCTATGGCTATGCCTTTGCAGATGTGCAGCCGCGCTTTACGCCAAATCGCGAAAATCTGACGATGGATATCAACTTCATCCTGCGTCAGGTTCCACGCGTTTATGTCGAGCGGGTTGATGTGAACGGCAACACGCTGACGCAGGACAAGGTGGTTCGCCGCGAGTTCCGTATCAGTGAAGGCGATGCGTTTAACTCTTTGCAGGTTCGGCGGACAACCGCCCGCATCAATTCGCTGGGTTATTTCCAGGAAAACTTTGAGGTCAATCAGGCCGAGGGTACTCAGCCTGACCGCATTATTCTTGAAGCCAATGTGCAAGAACAGCCTACCGGCGAATTGCAATTGTCGGCTGGTTTCTCGTCGATTGAGAGCTTTATTCTGTCTGCCTCAATCCGTCAGCGCAATTTCCGCGGACGGGGCCAAACGGTTGGCGCAAGTATCAACTATTCGCGCTTCTCGCGCTCGGCACAGCTCAGCTTTTCCGAGCCCTATTTGTTCGACCGCAACATTTCGGCGGGTCTCGATATCTTCCGTCGCGATCTGAACAGCTTCAACTTTGTCGACAACGCTCGCAACACGACATTTGAGCAAGCAACAACCGGCTTTACCGCGCGTGCGGGTGTGCCGCTGACCGAATATATGTCTCTGGTTGCCAGCTACACGCTGAATTACGATGATGTTTCGCTCGATGAAAACCAGTTCTTCTCGGATTTTGATGGCGATGGCATCCGGACTTGTGAGCCATTGTTTGCCGGCCGTTTCTTGTGTGATGCGCTGGGTAAACGGACCAGCTCAATCGTCGGATTAAGCTTGGCCTATAACACGCTCGACAATCGCGTGCGGCCGACCCGCGGCCAGAACGTGACCTTCACAACCGAAGTAGCAGGGCTGGGTGGATCTGTCCGCTATGTGCGCGTCAGAGGCCGTGCGGCCCAGTACTTCTCGATTGGCTCGGGCTTCATTTTCTCGCTTTCGGCTGAAGGTGGCGCGATCAACTCTTTGGAAGACCGCGGAATCGCCGGCGAAGATGACGTTCGTTTGACTGACCGGTTCTTCATCGGTGAATCGCAATTGCGCGGTTTTGACATTCGCGGCATCGGGCCGCGCGTTCTACGCCAACCTTATGTCACTGATGAGGATGGCAATCCGGTTCCGATTACTGATCGTGATCGGGTGGCCGACGATTCATTGGGTGGCCGGGCATTTTATCTGGGCCGTGCCGAGCTGGAGATCCCGTTGGGCACAGGCGCGCGGGAGCTGGGCTTGCGTCCATCAATCTTCCTGGATGCCGGTGCTTTGTTCGGTGTGAAAACACCGATCTTGCAAGACAATCCCAACGGAATTCAAAGCCGCGATGGCAATGGCAATCTGCTGTTTTTGGAAGTGGTTGATGATGCCAATGGCAACCCGACAACGGTCCTGAGCACAAATCCAATCGCTGCTGATGGCGTTACGGCCAATGCCCCGAACATTATCGGCAACAGCCGTTTCCGCGAAGTATTCTTGGGCGATTCTGCCGCGCCGCGCATCTCTATCGGTGTCGGCGTCAATTGGAACTCGCCCTTTGGTCCGTTCCGGATCGATTTCGCTCGCGTCCTCAAGAAAGTTGAGGGTGACGACACCAAAACATTCTCGTTCAACGTAGGAACACAATTCTGATGAAAAAACTTCTTAAACCCGTTCTGGCAGCTTCGATTGCCGCTGCGACATTGGCCGTTCCAATGGCTGCGCCAGCTTCAGCACAAGTCAACGGTATTGCTACCAGCAATCCAACTGCAGTGATCCTGCGTGCCGCCGCGCGCTCGGCAGGCTATAGCGCGATCCAGACTACTTATGCTGCGCAAATCCAGCAGATCAATCAGTTGAATACGGAACTGACGACTTTGCAGCGCAGCCTGGACACCAATGGTGACCAGCAGCTGACGGATGCGGAAATCCAGGCGAACCCAACAGTGGTTCAACAGATCCAAGCGAAAGAAGCGCAGGTTCAGACAACCAGCGAGCCCATTGCAATGGCGCAATATTACGTGATCGAACAATTGCTGAATGACTATGGCAATGCTCGTAATCAGGTGATCCAGAATAAGAGCATTTCTTTGATGATCTCGCCTGATGCGCTGCAATATGGCCCAGATGGTATCGACGTAACCAACGACATTATCGCTGCAGTCGATGCGCGCCTGCCGACGGTTGCAACAGCCGTTCCAGCAGGTTGGCAGCCACGCCGTGATACTGTCCAAATGCATCAGGCCGTGCAGCAAATTCTGGTGGTTGCAGCACAACAGGCGGCTGCGCGTCAGGCACAGCAACCAGCAGCTGCGCCGGCCGCTTCGGGCCGCTAAGCAACGGCATATTTACTGGCAAACGGGGATAGACGATGAGTGATACCGGTTTCGACGTCACCAAGGTGCTCGAGCGGCTTCCGCATCGCTATCCGCTGTTGCTGGTGGATCGGGTCAAAGAGCTGGTAGTGGATGAACGCATTCACGCCGTAAAAGCTGTGACGTTCAACGAACAGTTTTTCCAGGGCCATTTCCCAGGTCGCCCGATTATGCCGGGCGTTTTGCAGATTGAGGCTTTGGCGCAGGCTGCAGGCGTGCTGGCGGTGGAATCGCTCAATCTGGCCGGCTCGGGCAAGCTGGTGTATTTCATGGCGATCGAGAACGCCAAGTTCCGCGCTCCGGTAGAGCCGGGTTGCTTGCTCGATCTGCATGCCGAATTTGTGCAAAAACGCGCGCGTGTGTGCAAATTTTCCGGCAAGGCCAGCGTTGAAGGCACGGTGACCTGCGAAGTGTCATTTACCGCAATGATTGCTGACGCGCCGGAGAGCTAACTAAGCAAGCAAGCGACCCACAATGCAATTGGTTGGCCACAAGGGCTTGCCAAACAGCGCGTCTCTCCGTAATGGCGCGCTTTCCCGAAATTGCTGACCGGTCGGAACCGGTCATAGGCAAAGGACCAAGACGATGAAAGCCGAAGGGCATCCCGATTATCACACCATCACGGTCAAGATGACCGATGGTACCGAATTTCAAACGCGCTCCACTTGGGGTAGCGAGGGCGACACTATGGCGCTCGACATTGACCCAACCAGCCACCCAGCGTGGACCGGTGGTCAGAAACAAATTCAGGAAGGTGGCCGTGTGGCTGCGTTCAACAAGCGTTTTGGCGGGCTTTCTCTCAAGAAGTAAGCAGCTATCGAACAGCTTTGCTTCTGAATGGAAGCACGCAAAAGGCGGTCCTGCGGGGCCGCCCTTTTTCGTTGGGCGTTACCCCCACTCCCGCTCTCGGTACCATTTGGTGATGACATATTTCACGCCTTTGCGCACCTTCATGCCGTGGTGCAGTGTGTTGGGATTGACCGCGCCATCATCCTTGCGATTGTTCCAGCACAACAACTTGCCTGGCTCCGGCTGGAATGTCTTGCTGATGGTTTTGAAGCGCGTCGCGCCGCCCGCATCCACCGCGTTGAGATAGACCATAAAGGTCCAGGTGCGTTGTCCCGCGACCGAGCAAAATTTGTCGAAATCCACTCCATCGGGAGCGAAATAGTCCGTGTGCGGCTTGAATTCCTGCCCCACATCATAGCGTTGCCCTTGCACGGGTTCGCCAAATTTTGGATCGATCCCCGACAAGGTGAGCAGCTTTTGCTCCAAAGCCATTACGCAAGGCTCATCGGTTTCAAGATCGCAGGTCTCGCTGGTGCGGAAGTAATTATCGCCGTTCTTATCCGCCAAAGTGGAAGGGCGGCGGTTGGCGTCGATCAGGCCGATCAATTCCTGGCACAAACCCTCGCCCAAAAAGTCGCGCAGTTGAAACAATTCCAGCTTTGCGCTGGGAACGCGTTGAACACGTGGCTGAGCCACCAAATGCCGGGCGGAAGAATCACTTGCGAAGGGTGCGCCTTTGTCCACGGCGTCAGAATAGGAAGCAGAGCCAATCGGGCAAGTGCGAAATAATATTACGTTTGCACCATCAAATGACAGTTTTCGCTTCCAAAACGGGCCACACTATGCAACAGGCTCGCCGCCGTCATGGCTGGCCTTGACCAGACAGCCTAGGCGCGTATCAGCCCCGTTCACGCGGCCTTTGAAGGACAGCGGCCGGGGCATGTGGCGATCGTAGCTCAGTTGGTTAGAGCGCCGGTTTGTGGTACCGGAGGTCGGGGGTTCGAGACCCCTCGATCGCCCCATTTTCTCTCCCGCTGTCGGATGAGCGCGCAATTTTAAGAGGCGATAGCAATGACAGCGTTCTGGACTGAACCGGATTATGATGACCACGAGCTGGTGCAGCTTGTGCGCGACCATGTTTCAGGTTTGACAGCGATTATTGCGGTCCATTCCAGCCATTGCGGACCCGGCGCTGGTGGCACCCGTTTCTGGCACTATCCCGAACCCAAAGACGCGATGCGCGATGCCCTGCGGTTGAGCCGCGGTATGAGCTATAAGAATGCCATGGCTGGACTGCCGATGGGCGGCGGCAAAGCGGTTATTCTGGCCGATCGCAACAAAACCAAAACCCCCGAGATGTTGGCCGCGTTTGGCGATGCGATCGAAGCGCTGGGCGGGCAATATATCACCGCAGAAGATGTAGGCATTTCTGAAGCGGACATGGTGGCGGTCTCAAAACGGACCGCCCATGTCTCGGGATTGCCTGCACAAGGCGAGGACGCCGCCGGCGGCGATCCTGGTCCGTTTACCGCTATGGGGATTTATCACGGCATCAAAGCCGCTGTGCGCCACAAATTGGGCAAAGACAGCGTGCAGGGCGTGCATGTGGCTGTGCAAGGCACCGGCAGCGTCGGCGGCGGCGTAGCGCGGCTGCTGGCCAAAGACGGCGCGAAATTGACGCTATCCGACATCCATGACGACCGGGCAAAGGCTCTGGCGCAGGAACTGGGTGCGCAATCGGTCGCCTCTGACGCGATCATGGGCATCGCTTGCGATGTCTTCAGCCCGAATGCATTGGGTGCCATTCTGGATGACGAGGGTATTGCCCGTTTGGAAGCGCCGATCGTGGCAGGTGGCGCAAACAACCAGCTGGCCCGCGCGCATCATGGTGAAGTGCTGGCAAAGCGCGGAATTCTTTACGCTCCGGACTATGTCATTAATGCTGGCGGCATCATCAGCGTGGCGACAGAGCACCTCGCCCGCCAAGCTGGCAAGCCATGCGACATCAACGAAGTACGCAAGCGGATTGCGCATATTCCAGGCCGCCTGGAAGAGATTTGGCAGGAAAGCGATTCCAGCAAACTTTCACCCGATGTGGTGGCCGACAAAATGGCTCAGAAACTGATCGGGCGTTAAACGCGACATCAGTTGAGTAATTTGCAGTCTTGTCGGGGGCTGGGGGGGCTGTATTAGCCTTAGCAACGGAAACGATCCATGCACGGCTTTGCAAACCCCACCCGCTTCCTTTCGCTCGCGAAATGGCTGACCCCGCTGCTTCTGGTTAGCGGGTTTGTGCTGACGAGCGTCGCGCTGGTGTGGGGCCTGTTTGCGGTACCGCCCGATCGCTTGATGGGCGAGACAGTGCGGATCCTGTTCATCCACGTTCCTTCGGCCTGGCTGGGCATGGGGGGATGGATGGCAATTGCCGTTTCCAGCCTGATATTTCTGGTTTGGCGTCACCCTTTGGCTGCATTGGCCGCGCGTGCAGCGGCTGTACCCGGCATGGCCTTTACCGCCATTTGTCTTGCCACCGGTTCGATCTGGGGCAGGCCCACATGGGGCACCTGGTGGGAATGGGACGGTCGGCTTACCAGCATGCTGGTGCTGTTGTTCCTATATGCCGGATACATCGCCTTGGCGCAGGCCGTTGCCAAGGATGGCGGATCTTCGCGCATTCCGGCGATTTTCGGGCTGGTTGGCGCAATCAACATACCGATTATCAATCGCTCGGTTGTGTGGTGGAATTCGATCCATCAACCGCCCAGCATCACGCTGGGGAAGAGCTCGATCGATACCGTCTATATGGTGCCATTGTCGGTTGCCTTGCTGGGATTCTCACTGTTGTTTGGCGGCGTGGTTCTGTCGCGTATGCGCGCGTTGTTGGCCGATTTTCAGGCTGATGCCCGATTGCGTAGAAAGGCGTTGGAAGCATGAGAGAGGGCCTGGATCAGTGGGAATTCGTGGTCATGGCCTATGCTGTGGCTATTGCGGGCACGCTGGTCATGATCGGCTGGAGCTGGCTCTCTATGCGCCGGGCAGAAGCGCGCCGTGACAAGGTCAAACGCAAATGAGCGGACTGAAAGCCAAACATCAGCGATTGGTGCTGATCGTGATTGCCCTGGTCGCGATTTTGGGCGCTGGATTGCTGGCGGCCTGGGCGCTGCGCAATCAAGCCAACTATTTCTATTTGCCGGATCAATTGGTGGAAGCTCCGCCTGCGCCCGGACAACCCGTTCGTTTGGGCGGAATGGTGGCACAAGGCTCAATTCGGACGCTGAGCGATGGTGTGACCGTGTCCTTTGTCGTCACCGATCAAGAGGCCGCCCGAGTGCCGGTGCAGTTCAGCGGCATCCTACCCGATTTGTTTGTCGAAGGATCGGGCGTGGTGGCCGAGGGTAGCTTGAACCGTGACGGCGTGTTCATCGCAGACAATCTGCTGGCCAAGCATGACGAGAATTACGTGCCGAGAGAGCTTCAGGAAATAAGCCAGCATCAGGCTGCGCGCATGGCTGAAGAAACGACGGTGGGCCTAGAGTGATTGCAGAGCTAGGTCTGGCCGCGCTTTGGCTGTGCGCCGCGTTGGCTGTGTTGCAGCTGATCGGCGGGGCATTGGCTCAGCGCAGGGACACTGCATCCGGTTTGGCAGCGATGGTACGCCCAGCAGCAATGTTGCAAGGCTTGCTCGCCGGATTGGCCTTTGCCTGTCTGCTGTGGGTGTTCGCGGTGACCGATTTATCGGTGAAACTGGTCGCGACCAACTCGCACAGCTTAAAGCCGATGCTGTTCAAACTGTCGGGTGCATGGGGCAATCACGAAGGCTCTATGCTGTTGTGGGTGACGGTGATGGCATTGGCTGGCGGTTTGATCGCGATGGTCGAAAAGCGCCTGCCAGAAAAGACCATGCAGGCCACCTTGGCCGCGCAAGGGTTTGTGGCCATCGGTTTTTATGCCTTTCTGCTGATTAGCTCCAACCCGTTTGAGCGACTGGCTGTTGCAGCGGTTGAGGGTCAGGGGCTGAACCCCTTGCTGCAAGACGCTGGCTTGGCCTTTCATCCACCCACCTTGTATTTTGGTTATGTCGGACTGTCTGTCGCTTTCAGCTTTGCTGTTGGGGCCTTGCTGACGCGCAATGTAACGCCCGAATTCGCCCGCGTCATGCGCCCATGGGTGCTGGGCGCTTGGGTGTTCCTCACACTCGGCATTACGGCGGGCAGTTACTGGGCCTATTACGAATTGGGCTGGGGCGGCTGGTGGTTTTGGGACCCGGTAGAGAACGCATCGCTGATGCCGTGGCTGGCGGCGACTGCTTTGCTCCACTCAGTCAGCGTTCTGGCCGCGCGCGATGCCTTGCGTACCTGGACGATTATGCTGGGCGTTGTCGCCTTTTCGATGAGCATGCTGGGCACATTCCTGGTTCGCTCAGGCCTGCTTACCAGTGTGCACGCTTTTGCGGTTGATCCAGAGCGCGGCACCTTCATCCTGTTTCTGTTGGCGATCTATATCGGTGGAGCATTGCTGCTGTTTGGCTTGCGCGCAGGTCATGTTCGCGAAGGGGAGCGGTTTCAACTGACCAGCCGCGAGGGCGCTTTGGTGTTCAATAATGTTATGCTGAGCGCAATTTTGGGGATCGTGCTGTTGGGCACATTGTATCCGCTGTTGACCGAAGCCTTTGACGTGCGCGTGTCGGTCGGGCCTCCTTACTTTAATCCGGTCGGTGCCATTTTCACGATCCCAATGTTGTTGGTGATGGCGGTAGGGCCGCTGCTCAGGTGGCGCAGGGATTCGATCGAGCGGATCAAACTACCGATCGCAATCGTCACCTCAATTATCGTCTCTGTGGCGGTATTGGCTGCGCTCATGGGAGATATTGCCGTTCTGCCCCTATTAGGCTTGTGCGTTGCCATCGGATTGGCTGTGGCCAGCTTCCTGCCTCTTCGCGGACGCAACCTATTGCGCGTGCCGATTGCGACTTGGGGCATGGTCTTGGCGCATTTCGGGATCGCCGTAGCGTTGTTTGGCATGGCCAGTGACAGCGCTTTTACCAAAGAACGCCTTGCCGCACTGCAGCTGGGCGAGGAAGTAACGGTGGGCGATTGGCGGGTCACATTGGACGGCGTTGACCCAGTTGCTGGCCCAAATTGGACCGCGATGGAGGCTCAAGTTTCAGCGTGGCGGGGATCAGGCGCTCCGATCCTGTTGCTGCCCCAGTCTCGCAATTTCTGGGCTCCGCCCATGCAAACCAGTGAAAGCGCGCTGGCTACGCAATGGGATGGACAGCTTTACGCGGTTATCGGCAACCGAACCGAAGATGGCCGGTGGCAGTTGCGGGTGTGGTGGAAGCCGTTTGTCACCTTCATCTGGTATGGTGGACTGTTGATTGCGCTGGGTGGGGCGCTGGCCGCAATTGGCCGAGTGATGGCCGATTTGAAACGTCGCAGCGTTCGGGCGAGGGCAAACAGCCGCCGGACAGAGCGCCGTGCAAAGGGGTTCGCCTGATGCGATGGACATTGTGGGTGCCTTTGGCACTGTTCACCTTCTTTCTGGGGCTTGCCGCCTATCAGCTGAGCCAGCCCAAGGATGATGTCATCGTGTCGGGCATGATCGGCAAACCGTTGCCGCAATTCTCGCTCGAACCGATCAGTCCGGACCGACCCGGCGTCAGCACTGCCGATTTTCAGGACGGCACGCCCAAGCTGCTCAATATCTGGGCCAGTTGGTGCCTACCCTGCATTGCTGAGGCTCCGCATTTGGAGCGGTTGAAGGAGCAAGGCGTACAGATCATCGGCATTGCCATTCGGGACAAGCCGGAAGATGTCGCGCGCTTTCTCAACCGACATGGCAATCCTTATACGCGGATCGGATCGGATGATCTTTCTGCCATCCAGTTTGAATTGGGTTCATCCGGTGTGCCCGAAACCTATGTCATCGATGGTGATGGCATGATCCGTTACCAGCATATTGGCGATGTCAGAGCAGAGCATGTGCCCATGCTGATCCAGCAGCTGGAGGCGGCCCGATGACGCGCCATTTCCTTGCCTGGATGGCCGGGCTGGCAGCCATGGCTAGCGCCATGTTCGCAATGCCCATTCTGGCGCAAAGCAGCACAGCTCCTGCGCCTTATGCTTATCAGCAATTGGACGATCCTGCGCTAGAGCGGCGCGCGACCGATTTGATGCATACGCTGCGCTGCCTCACCTGCCAAAGCCAGTCGATCGCCGATAGCGATGCCAGCATGGCCGGCGATATGCGCCATCAGGTCCGCACCCGGATTTTGGCCGGAGAAGAACCAGAGGCGATCCGTGCGTGGCTGATCGAGCGCTATGGCGACTATGTCAGCTATGATCCGCAGGTCAGCGCAACCACATGGCCTCTGTTCGCGGTACCCTTGCTATTGTTGCTGCTTGCCGGATTGATCCTGCGCAAACGAATTGGTCGCGGCGGTGTGGCTGATAGAGAGGGAGAGGGCACATGAGCTGGCTTCCCATCATCGCGCTA
The DNA here is from genome assembly GCA_947495555.1 of uncultured Erythrobacter sp. GTDB lineage: Bacteria > Pseudomonadota > Alphaproteobacteria > Sphingomonadales > Sphingomonadaceae > Erythrobacter. The sequence goes on from CANLZI010000001.1 coordinate 81,341, forward strand.
GCGGCAATCGCCTTTCTGGTCGCCGCCTTTGTCCTGCGTCTACCGCGCCGCAGCTGGACATTCTTTGGTGCCGTGCTGCTGTTCGGGCTGGCCGGATATGCCGTGCAGGGCCAACCAGGGTTGCCAGCTGCGCCCAAAGCTGCCGACATTCGCGCATCGCAATCAGGCGAAGCAATGGTGGAGGCCCGGCAGGAATTGTTCGATCCTGCGCAGCCACGCCCGGGCTATCTGACGGTGTCGGATGGCTTTGCGCGTAAGGGCCGGTTTGACCAGGCGGCGCAATTGCTGCGCAAAGGACTGCAGGACAACCCAAACCATGGCGAAGGCTGGCTGGCCTTGGCCAATGCTCTGGTTGAGCATGCCGAAGGGCAAGTGACCCCGCCTGCCACCTATGCCTTTGCCAAGGCTGAGGAAACCATGCCCGGCAATCCAGCCCCAGCCTATTTCCTTGGATTCTCGCTGCTGCGTTCGGGCAAGCCGGACGAGGCCCGCGGTGTGTGGCAGGCCTTGTTGGATTCATCGCCCGATAATGCGCCGTGGCGCGATGATTTGGCCACCCGGCTCGAGCGGCTCGACCAACTCATTGACCTGATCGAGGCGCAACCGATCCAGCCAGCGCCGTAACCGGCATCCTTTCAGCAGCCCAATCGCAGCTTGCCGGGCGGAATTGGCGGTGCTAAGCGCCGCCGCCTTGCGTTCGAAGCGGTAAAGTTTGCCGACAGTCAGTGCGCATGGGCAGTACCGGAACCACATCGGGAAATCCTTAGGGTATGAGCGAAAACACAGCGCCAGCAATTGCCTCGCCACATGGCGGGAAGGGCGGTCATCAGGGCACCAAAGCGGCCTTGGCCGTTGGCGCTATTGGTGTCGTGTTTGGCGATATTGGTACCAGCCCGCTGTATGCTTTCCGCGAAACCTTTGTTGGCCCGCACCCGCTCGCGCTGGATGCGGCCCATGTATTGGGTGTTATCAGCCTGATCTTCTGGTCGATGACGCTGGTCGTTGCGATCCAATATGTCACCATTCTGATGCGCGCTGATAACAAGGGGCAGGGCGGTTCGCTCGCTCTGGTTGCTCTCATCTCCAGCCATATCAGCAAGTCGAAATACGGCTGGCTGGCGGTGCTGTTGGGGGTCTTTGCGACATCGCTGTTCTATGGCGATAGCATGATCACGCCGGCCATTTCCGTTCTATCGGCGGTGGAGGGTTTGACGGTCGTTGACGAGGGTTTGCAGCCCTTTGTTATCCCTATTGCGCTCGCGCTGCTGGTGTTCCTGTTCGTGCTGCAGAAACGCGGCACGGCCAAGGTCGGCGCGCTGTTTGCGCCGGTGATGATCGTCTATTTCACGGTCATCGCATCGATGGGTGCGTGGCAAATCATCCAGACACCCGACATCTTGTGGGCGCTCAACCCCTATCACGCGATTAATTTCTTCGTCCTCGATGGTTGGCTGGCGTTTTTAGCACTGGGTTCGGTGGTGTTGGCGGTAACCGGTTCAGAGGCGCTATACTCGGACATGGGCCATTTCGGCAGAGGCCCCATGCGCCTGTCATGGTTCGGCTTTGTCATGCCTTGCCTATTGCTCAACTATTTCGGACAGGGCGCGATGATCATCGGCCTTCCGCCAGAGCAAGCCGCTGAGGCCATTCAGAGCCCGTTCTTCTTCCTTGCGAATGAGGAATGGCGCCTGCCGCTGGTGTTTCTCGCCACCTTTGCAACCTTTATCGCCAGCCAGGCCGTGATCTCGGGCGCGTTCTCTATCACTCATCAGGCAATCCAGATGGGCTATATCCCCCGTCTGTCGATTCGCCACACCAGCGAGACAGAGGGCGGCCAGATTTACATTCCGGTGGTCAATTGGGCGCTGATGGTGGCCGTTATCATTCTGGTGCTGACCTTCCAAAACTCGTCCAATCTCGCCAGCGCCTATGGCATCGCCGTAACCGGCGCGGTCACCATCGATACGCTGCTGATGGGTGTGCTGTTTGTGGGCGTATGGAAGTGGAAGTGGTGGTACGCCGCGCCCGTCGTCGCTCTGTTCCTGATCGTTGATGGCGCCTATTTCGCAGCCAACCTCACCAAGGTTCCTGATGGCGGCTGGTTCCCGCTGATGGTCGGCTTTATCGCCTTCCTGCTGCTGACCACTTGGGCGCGCGGCCGCAAGTTGATGCGCGCACGGATGAGCGAAGTTGCTCTGCCAATGGAAATCTTTGCCAAATCGGCCAACAATTCGGCCACCCGCGTTCCCGGCACGGCGATCTTTATGGCCTCTGCCACCGCAGGCGTACCATCGGCGCTGCTGCACAATATCAAGCATAATAAGGTGCTGCATGAACGCGTGGTGATCCTGACGGTCAACATCACCGACGAACCCTATGTCGATCCAGCGCTACGTTGCGAATACACCGATATGGGCGACGGGTTTTATCGCGGCGTGTTGAACTATGGCTTCATGGAAGAAACCAATGTTCCGCAAGGGCTGAAACAGATGGAGCAGTGCGGCGGCGAGTTTGACATGATGCAAACCAGCTTCTTCCTCTCGCGCCAGACGCTGTTGGCCAGCGAAAATCCGGGAATGCCAATCTGGCGGGAGAAGATCTTCGCCTGGATGCTGCGCAATTCGGCAACGGCGATGGAATTCTTCCGCCTGCCAACCAATCGCGTGGTCGAATTGGGCAGCCAAGTCGAGATTTAGCACTGTGTGCCGAGCTCGGTTCTGTGCGTCTGCAAGCGACCAAGTTGCAGACATTCTGGGGAAATGCTTCAATGTGAGTGTGTGCAAACCGGAGAGCGCAGCATGGTTGGAAAAATATTGATGATCCTTGCCATTATCGCGACTTGCGTCAGCGCGTGCATGGCAGTCCTCGTGGTGTTGATTGTCGGCGGTACACTGTTCGAAGTTTATTCCACCACCTATCTGGTCGATTGGTCAAATCCATCAGACCTATTCATGCTCCTCCTGATATACGCGCCACTTCCCCTCTGGCTCGCCTTCTTTCTTTCTCGGTTCGCTCGGTAATGGGCGACTTCGACCAAATTGCGGGCGTTGAATTCCTTTGACCATTCGCATCAAAGCAGGTGGAAGTTTCGGCAAATCGTCACGTCCAAAATAGAATTGAGGAAGGCAAACAATTAAAGTTCGTGCAATTTGGTGGCCATTCCTCCTATGTCACCAATTGCAAAGAAGGCATCGTGCTCACTTATTGTGACTGGTCTTTGCAAACGGTATTGACCATTCGCGTCCTTGATTAGGGGCGATATCAAGTCAAAATCTTGGCCACTGACCTCAGCCCTGCCCCTCACCGCCCACGCGACTTCACCCCATTTAACTTGCTCATATGTTTCAGCGCTCCAATCGATTTCATGCTCTGAGATCAGAAGACGAATGTTGATCGTTAGTTTCTTCAGATGCGCCCAAGAGTCTGCAAACGAATTATACTCCAGCCCTTTGAATGGCTCCCATCCTTCAAAGTTCACCGACACAACGATTTCTTCGTTTCTCGGCAGCTCTGCGGTGTTTCGGGGATTGCCGAAGAAGTGCCAGTCAAGCAGATCATTGATCGACAACTTCTTACCGTCAGCTTGCCGGAATATCTTTTCGAATGGGCTCGGCATCTCTCCCTGGGGTTTACTTGGATCAATTCTCATGGGGTGCAGAGGTTCGATCATCAAACCCTCGACCTTATCGTACCGAACGTTCTGGAGTTTTGGGTGCGCTTCGAACCCAATTCCCTCAAGCTTTCCCTGATCAAGTCCCTTAAGAGTCAGGAGCCGCACCGTTGGGCCTACCTCATCTGCTTTCTCTTCGATTGACGCGGGGAACCCTTCTTCTGAAACGCAGATCAAATGCTGAGCTCCCACCTCACGCATTTTTTCCAACCAGCCTCCGAATTCTCCAATTGTCGGTTTGCAACCCCGCTTTTGGACTTCAATAATCGACGTAGTTTGCCGAGGCGCCTCGCCATGAATAACCACTACATCACATTGCCGCTTTCTTGCGCTCTTGCTTGCAAGGACTCGTAGCTGTTGATTCCACAAAACCTTGGCCCCATTGCCAAGTCGGCTTTCGATCGCCGCGACAATCTTCTCTTTCCGCTTCCAGTCTGGGTCTGTGCTCAATAGCTGTAATCCTGACTAAGAGTTTTGACGGCGGAACGTGTAGGGTTCTTGGGAGCTATCTTCCGAAACTAGAGAACATTGTTTGTATAGGTAAACGTATTGCTTCCGAACGTGCGAGCTAAGGAATCCAAGTGCGATAACCCGTTCCCATTGTCAATTTTGAGGATACGGATGACAAATTTTGACAGCTGCCGCGCCGCTCGATCGTAAAGGACGAACGTCCGCTTTCCACCCAGTAGCAGGCCCTGAACAGATTTACCCCGGAGGTGGTTCGTTCTTAAGCGCCTCGTCCGCCGCATCCTCGTCCAATCCCACATCCAGCCCATGCTTCATCAGCATAGGGATTTGGGTGAAGGTGAACAGGAAGCTGAGCGGCATAAACACCCAGAATTTTGCCCACAGCCATCCTTCAAAGTCGAGATATGCGCGCAGGCCTTCGTTGAGAGCGGCCAGGGCAAGGAAAAACACACCCCAATTGCGCGACAGTTTCAGCCAGCCTTCGTCGGACAGGCCTTCAAACGCGGCCTCCAGCAAGATTTTGAGCAGAGCTTTGCCTCGCCAAAAACCGACCAGCAAGGCAACCCCAAAGACGCTGTAGATGATGGTTGGCTTCAGCTGGACGAACACCGGATCCCCAAAGAAGATCGTCAGCGCCCCGAACCCGACGATTAAGGCGGTTGAAAACCACAGCATGGGCGAGACCTTGCCCAGCCGCCACTTAGATACCGCCAAGGCGATCACCGCGGCGACCATGAAGGCCAGCGTACCCTTGATGACTGCGGCGACCTCGGCAATGGCATCAGTCTCTTCTGGCGAGAAGTATTTATAGGCGGCAAGGAACACCACCAGCGGGCCGTAATCGACTGCCACATTCAGCCAGCCAGAGCCCCTTTTCTTCGTTTCTGCGTCACTCATCAAGCAATTCCTGCAATTACGCGTGCGACCAGATCGGGGTCGAACGGGCGCAAATCATCCATTTTCTCACCCACACCAATGGCGTGGATCGGCAGGCCATATTGCTCTGCCGCTGCCACCAAAACACCGCCGCGCGCGGTGCCATCCAGCTTGGTCATGATCAGGCCGGTAACGCCAGCCACTTCCTTGAACACGTCAATTTGCGCAAGCGCATTTTGCCCATTGGTCGCATCCAGCACCAGCACAACATCATGCGGGGCCTGTTCGTTCAATTTGCCTAGGACGCGGCGGATTTTGGACAATTCGTCCATCAACTCGCGCTTGTTTTGCAACCGACCGGCGGTGTCGACGATCAATGCGTCAATGCCTGTGTCGGTGGCTTGCTTGACCGCGTCGAACACGATGGAGGCAGGATCGCCGCCCTCAGGCCCTCGGACGAGGTCAACCCCGGCGCGCTCGGCCCAGGTGGCCAGCTGGCCAATGGCGGCGGCGCGGAATGTGTCCCCTGCGGCCAGCAGAACGCCGTAATCATCCTCGGTGAACAAATGGGCGAGCTTGGCGATAGTCGTCGTCTTGCCCGAGCCATTGACCCCGATCACCAGGATCACTTGCGGGCGGGGGAAGGCGGTAATTTCAAGCGGCTTTGCAACGGGTCGCAGGATCTCTGCGATCTCCTCGGCAACGGCTTCTTTCAGCTGCTGCTCAGAGATTTCGAGGCCAAAGCGCTTTTCTCTCAACCGCTCGCGAATGCGGGCAGCTGCTGAGGGGCCAAGGTCCGACAGGATCAGTGCGTCTTCGACATCGTCCAAGGTCGCATCGTCCAGCCTTGCGGTGCTGACGACACTGGTCAGATTCTCGCTAAGGCGTTCAGAAGTCTTGCGAAATCCGCCAAACAGACGATCAGACCATGACTTTTTCTGCCCGTTGGACTGTGGGCTGTCTTGATCGCTCATCGGAGCAATCCTTCCTCGATAATTGTGGGGTGGATCGTCACAATGGATCCAGCGGTAATATGTGCCGGAACGGCAACCCGTGCGAAGTTTTCCGCATAGCCTGTTCCATCACGCTCGGCGAGGATCGAAAGCGGTTTGCCCACCAGGCTTTGCAGCCATTGGCGGCGAGTTTGGGCAACTTGTTCGCGCAATTCTGCAGCGCGGCGTTTTATCACGCTGCGATCATGCTGCGGCATGCGTTCAGCGGGCGTTCCGGGCCGCGGCGAGTAAGGGAAGATATGGCCGTGAACGATGCCCAGTTCCTCGATGATAGAGAGGTTGGCTTGGTGATGTTCTTCGGTCTCGGTCGGGAAGCCGGCGATCAAATCGGCCCCAATGGCGAGATCAGGACGACGCGCCTTGAGACGGGTCACCAGATCAACCGCGTCATGGCGCAGATGACGGCGTTTCATGCGCTTCAGGATCAGATCATGGCCGTGCTGCATCGAAAGGTGCAAATGCGGCATCAGGCGGGGCTCTGACGCGAATAAATCGAACAATTCTTCATCAATTTCAATGCCATCAAGCGATGACATGCGAAGCCGCTTCAGCTCTCGAAAGCTTTTGAGAACTTGCGAGATGAGGGTGCCCAAAGGCGAGACCTGGGGTAGATCGTGGCCCCAGCTGGTGACATCAACGCCGGTCAGGACGATTTCCGGCGCGCCCTGTTCCAGATGCTGTTCAACCTCTCGCAATACCTGCGAAATAGACATCGATCGACTTTTTCCGCGACCCTGCGGAATGACGCAAAAGGTGCAGGCATGATCGCACCCATTTTGGACGGCAATGAAGGCTCTGGTGCGTGTAGGAACAATCGGCGGGGCACTTTCAGCCACATTCCATGCGCGAGGGTCCAGCTTGGCCGTGTTGGCAATCAATCCGTCTACTTCGGGCATTTCAGCGATCTGGTCCCGCTCGATCTCGGCCGCACAGCCGGTTACCATCAGCCGCGCATCGGGGCGGGCCCGGCGCGCTTTGCGGATGGCTTGCCGGGTTTGGCGCACTGCCTCTGAGGTCACAGCGCAGCTATTGATCACCACAATGTCGTCTTCGCCCGCCAGCATGGCCTGCATGCGTTCGCTCTCGGCGATGTTGAGCCGGCAACCCAGCGAGATCACTTCGGCGCCAGATTGTCCAAGGGGCTTGTCGGGGGTCACGAATAATCGTCCCACTCAAAACTACCGCGAAAACTTTCGGTGGCCGGGCCGCTCATCATGATGCGGTTTTCTTGTGTCCAGTCGATGACCAATTCACCGCCGGGCAGGCGCACGGTTGAGCAACGCTCTGCCTTGCCAATCCGCGCAGCAGCCACGGCAGTTGCGCAGGCACCGGTTCCACAGGCCCTTGTCAATCCAACACCGCGTTCCCACACGCGCAGACGAATTTTCTGACGAGATTCGATCGTTGCAACATTAACATTGATGCGGTCGGGAAACAGCGGATCATTTTCGATCTGCGGTCCCAATTGGTCGAGCGCGACAGCGTCGCAATCCTCCACAAAGAACACGACATGCGGATTGCCGACATTGACTGCGACCGGATTGGACAATTCTTCCCAGCCAACCGGCATTCCAGCTGTATCCATCGCATAGGCAAGCGGGATATCCTGCCAATCAAATCTAGGGCTGCCCATATCAACCGTGGCGCCGCCATCTGTGGGCTTGAGCGCAATAATGCCGCCGCCGGTCATCACTTGGGCGGGTTGACCGTGGAGCAAAGCAATCGCGCGGCTTGCATTGCCGCAGGATTCCACCTCGCCTCCATCGGCATTGTAGATCCGCATGCGGAAATCAGCCTCTTGGCTGGTCTCCAGCACGATCAGTTGATCGCAGCCGATACCGGTGGTGCGATTGGCAAGGGCTGCGGCGATAGAATTGCTGACAGCGGGCAGGGCGGTCTCTCGCCCATCAAGGACGATAAAGTCATTGCCCAATCCGTGCATCTTGGTGAAGGAAACCCGCATAGCGCTCGCGCTCTATTAGGGTGCGAGCAAGTCGTCCAGTTTTTCGCGCAGAACGGGCGGTAGACCCGCCAAGCAGATTACCGCTTGTTGACCTGTTTTTCGGGCGCAGCCTGCTCGGTCTCTTCAACCTCATCGACTTCTGCTGCGCCGACATCGGCCGATCCAGCAAGCTTGCCAGTCTCCTTGAGACGATCATGGACCTGGCGAGCCGTTTCCGGGCGACCATAAAGATAACCCTGACCCTTCAGCTGACCCATTTCTTTCAACGAATCGAGGATCTGCTGATCTTCAATACCCTCGGCCGTAATCGGCATTTCCAAGCCGTGTCCGAGAGAGACAATGGCGTCGACGATCTTCGAGCTGGCATCTGCGTTGCGCAATTCGCTGATGAAGCTGCGATCAATCTTCAAGCGATCAAACGGCAAAGAGCGCAATTGTTCCAGACTGGAATAGCCGGTGCCAAAGTCATCAAGACTGATCAGAACACCCTGATTGCGCAGGCTGCTGATCATGGAACGCACCATGCCAACATTTTCGTGCAAGCAGCTTTCCGTGATCTCGATTTCAAGACGGTTGGCCGGGAAATTGCTTTCATGCAGCATCTTCAACAGTTTCTGCGCAAACCATGGATCGCGCATCTGCACTGGCGAGATATTGACCGACAAGGTTAGCGCAGGGTCCCATTCTTTGGCATCAGCAAAGGCCTGGATGATCAGCTTTTCAGACAATTCAGCGATCACGCCGATGTCTTCTGCAATCGGAATGAAAATGTCCGGGCTGACCAGTCCCAAGGTTGGGGAGTTCCACCGCGCCAACATTTCAAACCCAACCAGATCACCGCTTTCAAGGTCAATCTGCTGTTCGTAATAGGGTACAAATTCGCCGGCAGTTACGCCGCGACGGATGCCGGTTTCCAGCTCGTTGCGGAAGCGCAGCTCGTTTTCCATCGATGGTTCGAACCAGAAGTAACGGTTCTTCCCCTGTTTTTTGGCTTGATACATCGCAATATCAGCGCGGTGCATCAGCGTTTCGACTTCGCTTAGACCGGCGGTATCTTCAATGCCATCGGCGTCAGAGGTCACACCAATGGACATGGTAACGTCAACCATGCTGCCATCGACATCCATCGGCGCACCAATGGTTTCGAACAAGCGCATGACATGCTCGTCAACCAATTCAGAGCGGGCCCGATCAAATGGCAGCACGAAGGCAAATTCGTCGCCGCCAAGGCGTGCGATCAGCGCATCTTTGGGTAGGCTGTCGCGCAGCCGTTGGGCGGTTTGTTTCAAAACGCGGTCGCCAACCGAATGGCCGTTCATGTCATTGACCTGCTTGAAATTGTCGAGGTCGATCATCACGAAAGCCAATGCCTGGCCATGCGCATTGCATTTAAGACGCAGGCTTTGCGTGGCATCGGTCATGCTGCGACGGTTCAAACAATCTGTAAGCGGATCGGTTTGCGCCAGCTTGTGGGCGATCTCTTCGGCTTTGCGACGCTCGGAAATTTCGGTCGTTAGCTCGCGGTAGCGGCGCCAGCCAAAGATGATCAAAGCGATGTTCAGCAACAGCGCGTTGACCAGCAACAGATCGGGTGCGGAATCACCAGCAAAGACCGATCGCATAACTTTTGGCAATACGCTGCCGCCGGTGGCGATGAATAGCAGGATAGCCGCAACCGCAATGCCCAACGTGATCAGATCACGCTCTGCTGTTTGGATCGGTCCCTTTTTGTCCGTCTTATCCAATGTTCCTTCAACCCAGCCTGCTTCGGCTTGGCCCCCATTCCACCACTGTTCAGCCTTGGATATGACCCAACGTGATAAAGATCGGGTTAATTGTGGTCCTTTGCCATAGTGGGGGTGGAACCCGAAGGAGGGCGCAGTTAAGGGATCATGAAACCCACACTAAGGAGAAATTGCCTTGGCACGCTATTGGCTGATGAAATCGGAACCCTTCAAATATGGCTGGGAGGATCTCGTCGCCGAAAAAGAGGGCGTATGGGATGGCGTACGCAATCACCGGGCCAAGAACAATCTTGCCGCGATGAAGGTTGGTGAAGAGACGTTTTTCTACCACTCGCGCGAAGGGCTGGAGATTGTTGGCGTGGCCACAATTTCCGTCGATGGCATCATGGACCCAACTGATCCCGAACAGAAATGGGCGGCGGTCAAGATCAAGCCGAAGTCCAAGCTGAACTCACCCGTTACCCTGAAGCAGATCAAGGCCGAGCCCAAGCTGGCCGATTGTGAATTGGTGCGCTTGTCGCGCCTATCCGTGGCCGAAATCACGCCCAAGGAATGGGACATAATCCTGGAGATGGGCGAGGGCTTGTCGGGAGAGATTTAGCTCCCGCTTTAACCCCGTTTGGCGTCTGGCCGGCTCGCCTATCGGCTTCTCAAACCACTGACCGTCGCACCGCTGGCTGCCAATTGTTCAATGTCGATCAGGCAGTGGATCAGGCGAAGACCCGAGGTTTGCTGAGCCTCTAGCAGCGCCTCTTCGAATTGCTCGGTTGTTTCAGCGCGAGCCGACCAACCGCCAAAGGCCGTGGCGAGCGCTGCAAAATCAGGGTTGGCCAGCTCGGTGGCGGATATGCGGCTGGGAAATTCGCGCTCTTGATGCATGCGAATGGTGCCATAGGCGCCATTGTCGATCACAATCACAATCATGTCGCAACCATGCTGAACCGCGGTTGCTAGCTCCTGCCCGTTCATCAGAAAATCGCCATCGCCAGCCAACGCGACCACGGTGCGTTGCGGGAAGCGGCGTGATGCGGCCACGGCTGCTGGCACGCCATAACCCATAGCGCCTGCTGTAGGGGCCAATTGGGTGGGAAAGCCGCCATAGCGCCAGTAACGATGCCACCAGCCTGAAAAGTTGCCTGCGCCGTTGCAGATGATGGATTCAGCCGGGAATTTGTCGCGCATGAAGGTGACGCATGCTGCCATGTCCAATGCAAAGTCATTCGGCTGAGCATTGGCGCCTTTGCTGCCGGAACTCCACTCGCTCCATTCTGCATGGGCCTGCGCCCCGGCATCAAACGGAATGATGGCTCCATCGTCCCACAAAGCCGCGCTTTCGGCGAATTCGTCCACCGAACAGCACAGCGCCAGATCGGTGCGATACACCCGGTTCAGCTCTTCCGGGTCCGGATAGACATGGATCAGCGTCTGATCGGGATGCTCTGTGGTGGGGAAACTGTAACCATCGGTGGTGGCCTCTCCCAGCCGGGCGCCGACGGCCAGGATCAGGTCAGCTTGCTTAACCCGCTCCACCAATTTGGGGTTGGGGCCGTAACCAAGATTGCCGGCATAGACGCTGGAATCAGGAGAGATTGCATCTTGCCGGCGGAAGGCTGTGGCCACCGGCAGGCCGATGCGTTCGGCAAAACTTTGGAAGTGTTCGCGCGCCTTTTCATTCCAGCCTGCGCCGCCAATGATTGCGATCGGACTGGCAGCATCAGCCACCATTGCCATCATCGCCTGCATGGCATCGGGGCAGGGTGCCTGTGCGGGACGCGTGATGGCTGGCCGAGGCGCTGCGCTGGTCATCTCGCTCAACATATCTTCGGGCAAAGCCAGAACGACAGGTCCGGGGCGGCCGCTGGTCGCTGTGGCATAGGCGCGGGCGATATACTCAGGGACGCGGTCGGGATCGTCGATTTTGGCGGCCCATTTGCAGATCGGGCCGAAGAAAGCGGGAAAGTCGACTTCCTGAAACCCTTCGCGATCGCGCATGGGACGGGCAACGTCGCCGACGAACAAGATCATCGGTTGCGAATCCTGATGTGCAACATGCACCCCGATGCTGGCGTTGGTGGCACCTGGGCCGCGCGTGACAAAGGCAATGCCCGGCTGTCCGGTCATGGTTCCATCGGCGCAGGCCATAAAGGCTGCTCCGCCTTCTTGACGACATGTGACCACATCGATGGCACTGCGATCATGCAGCGCGTCCAGCACAGGCAGAAAGCTCTCGCCCGGTACGGTGAAAATGCGGTCTGCGCCCTGTTCGATCAAACAGTCTACCAACAGAGCGGCTGCGGTGCGTGATGCGGTTTGGTGTGTCTCAATCGTCATTGGCCGCAAATAGCTTTGACGCTGCAATGTGGCAATGCGTGCGATGGGCGGATTGTGGTCAGAACTGTGCATTCACGTGGCTGGCCCATCTTACCGCCTAAACGGCCCAACAAGGTGAAGCATCGTGATTAATGTCCCAACCTGTGACAGGCAGGATTTCTGCGTGAGACAATGGTTAGAATCGGGTTAACAAGCAACCCATGCGTAGATCACTAGTCCTTACCGATGAATCGAGCCGTCACCCATTTTTGGCGACGCTTCCGCCCCATGTCCGTGAAGTTACCGGAATGAGCGAAGCCGAGACCATATGGCGTCTGACGCAAGACGATGTTCGCGGATTCGCGAGCGTCTATTTCGCAGCATTTGCAGCGATCCTGGTGTTTATCGCCTGATTGGCCCCCAGAGCTAGTCAGCGCGTGCTGATCTGCGCGTGCTGTTCAGCTGCTGGCAGGCAGGGACGACTCGGCCAGTTCAGCATTATGCAAACGCTTGCCCAGCCACGCTGACACCACGCACATTGCGGCGCTCAACAGCAATTGTTCGGCGATGGGAACGCCAAACAGATTGAGGCTCATCGCGACCATTGCGCCAGCCACCATTGCGCCAGAATTGACGATGTTGTTGGCCGCGATTGTACGCGCGGCCTGATCGGGCGCGACCCTGGTTGTCAGGAAAGCATAGAGCGGCACGACAAACATGCCTCCAGCAATGGAAATGCCCAGCAGACACAGCAGCAGGACCGTGGCCATGGGCCAGCTTAGAAACTCCATCACGGACAAGAGCTCGGTCGGAGCATTGGCCTGCCACATCCGGCATACGACATAAAACGCCACCACAAACACGCCCATACCAATGACAGAGGCGGGGGCAAAGCGGGCAGACACCTGGCCCTTCAACAAAGCGTTGATGGACACAGATCCGATCGCAATCCCGATTGAGAATACCGCCAGGAACAGGCTGGCTACTTCTTTGCTCGCCATCAATGTGTTCTTGGCCAGGGGCGGAAACTGGATCGTCAGGACCGCGCCAATGGTCCAGAAAAAGCTGATCGCGATGATCGAATAGAATATCTGTTTGTCATGGCTGGTTGACCGGATCAGTTGGCTGGAAGCGCGCCAGACATTCCAGTCCAGCTTGGTGATGGTGCCCATGGGCGGTGCCGCGGGAATCTGGCGGCTGGAGATATAGCCGATAACCGCGGTCACAATAATCCCGATGGCCGCCCATTGAACATCGATCCAACCGGCCAAAATGGTACCCGCCAGAATGGCGATATAGGTGCCAGCCTCGACCAATCCCGTTCCCGCCAACACCTCTTCCTTCTTGAGATGCTGGGGCAGGATCGCGTATTTGATCGGCCCAAGGAAAGTGGATTGAATGCCCGTCAGCAACAGAGCGAATAGCAACAGCGGAATGGCAATTGCGTCCACCATGATGCCTTTCCAGACCATATAGAGCCCGACCGCGCCAATGATCATCAGCCCGATCTCGCACAATTTCACCGTGCGGATAATCTTTGCTTTGTCGCGATTGTCGGCCAATTGTCCGGCAATGGCAGACAGGAGGAAATAGGGCAGCATAAACAGGCCGGTGGCTACCGCGCTGAAAATGCCTTCCTGGCTCTCGTCGCGATAAACGAAATACACCACGAACAAGACCATCGCGGTCTTGTATAAATTGTCGTTGAAGGCGTTCAGCATCTGGGTGCAGAACAACGGCAAGAAACGCCTGCGGCTGAGCAAATGCGTGGTTGTCGTCATAATATTGGCGTTGAAGCGCCTCTCCCCCAGTTATTTCCAGCTTTAGAGCATGATCGGCAGTGAACAAGGCAATCTAGTCCCTTTTGCCCGATCACTTACCGCGCTAGGAGGCTAAGAGATGTTGACCTTGCCTAATCTTTTGACGCTCTCGCGCATCTTGGCAGTGCCGTTTTTGGCGTTCCTGTTGTGGTGGCCCGAATGGCAATTGGGTTACTTGCTCGCTTATGGCCTGTACTGTCTGATGGGCATAACTGACTATTTCGATGGCTATCTGGCCCGTTCTAGCGGTGCGGTTTCAAAGCTGGGTATTTTCCTCGATCCAATTGCCGACAAGATCATGGTGGCGGCTGTCATCCTAGTGTTGACGGCGCAGGGTTGGTTGCGTGGGCCATTGGTGGGCGATTTCCATGTTATCGCTGGTCTGATCATCCTGATGCGAGAGATTGCCGTATCGGGCCTGCGCGAATTCTTAGGCGGCATCCAAGTATCGGTGCCGGTTTCGCGTTTGGCAAAGTGGAAAACCACTCTGCAAATGGTGGCGCTGGGCTCTTTGATTTTGGCCGGTGGATTGCCCGATTGGAACTTTGAAGCCTTGGACCGTGTGTTCAATATTCCGCACACGGTAGGCATTTGGACCTTGTGGGGGGCGGCCATTTTGACGCTGGTAACCGGTTGGGACTATCTGCGCGTCGGCATCAAACACATGGATTGATAGGCGCTGCCCGAATTACCCGGCGTGCCTTGTTATCAAACAGAAAAATTGCAGTAGGTGTGAAACCAATTCCGAGTTTCGCGCGTACATAGTGTTGAGGGGTTTTGAACAAGGGCCCCGACGTGTCGCGCATCAAAAAGACCTATACGTATAAACAACTTGTCAACCAATCCGGCTTAGATGGATTGGCATGAGTGCAACGCTTTCAACCTTTCTCGGCCTGTTTTTCAAAGCTGGCTTTGTCGCCCTGATCTTCAATGAAGTGCGCGGTGTGATCCTGGCTGTGCCAGTGCTTTATGCCATGTATCAGTCGGGCGGATCGGCCATGGCGATCTGGCTGGGCATTTGCTCGCTGGGCGGAATTGCGCTTTCGGTAATTGTCCCGATTTTCGCGGCAAAGAAGCTGAAGAAAGTGGCTGAAACACGCGGTTTGATCCCCGCTGCTGCTTAATCTGACAGGTCGCGCACGGTTCGACTAATCGGCGCGAAACTCTTTCGCCAACAATTCAAATTCATCAGCGCGGGGCGAGTTCTTGCGCCAGATCAGCGCGATCTCGCGACTGGAATTTGCGGCTTTCAAAGGTCGGGCGATAACATCGGTGCCGTCCAAAATGCCCGCATCAATCGCCATCTTTGGCAACATCGTCAGCCCCAAATCATTGTCCACCATCTGCACCAATGTGTGCAGGCTGGTGCCAATCATGGTGGCCGAGGCACGCAGTTCGGGCCGGTTGCAGGCGGCCAAGGCATGTTCCTTGAGGCAATGGCCATCCTCCAAAAGCAGCAGGCGCCCTTCATCAATCATGGACGATGCAATGGTCGCCGGAGGATCACGCGGATCGTCCTTGGGAAACCCAACATACAATTGATCCTGCCCGATGGTGGCACGTTCCACCTCGCCTGTGGCGAAGGGTAGGGCCAGCAGAACGCAATCGACCCTGCCGTGATGCAAAGATTCCACCGCATCGGCGCTGGTTTCTTCGCGCAGGAACAGTTTTAGATCGGGGCGCTCCTTACGCAACCGGGGCAGAATGCGCGGCAGCAAAAAGGGCGCGATGGTAGGGATCACACTCATGCGCACTGTGCCGGACAAAGGTTTGCCCGATGCCTGAACCAGATCGCTCAACTCTTCCGCCTCGCGCAGGATCCGGTGAGCCTTGTCAACCACTTGCTCGCCCAAAGAGGTGAAGCGCACCACCCGGCGGGTACGCTCGACCAAGGTCACGCCCAGCAGCGATTCCAATTCTCTAATCCCGGCGGACAGAGTGGATTGGGACACATAGCTGGCCTCGGCAGCGCGGCCGAAATGGCCATGTTCATGCAAAGCCACCAGATATTGCAGCTGTTTGATGGTGGGCAAATAGGTCGACATTGCAGCCTATTCAGCCGCCTCTTTCTTGGGGTCTGCATCACCTGCGCTATCCGCGCCATCACCTGCGCCGTCAGCGCCGTCTTGCGCCGCAGTTTCCTGTGCCAAGCCTTCTTCCATGCTAGCCTGCATATCATCCACATGGGTCATCAGCAGCTTTCCATTGCGCACGGCAAAGGCCAGCTTCCCTTCGACCAATTCCAGGGCGTCTCGGCCAAACACTTCATAGCGCCACCCCTGCAAAATCGGCAGATCACGCAGACCGGCAGCCAATGCCTCCATCTCGTCAGATTTGGTCAGCAGGCGCGAGGCCACATCAATTTCCCGAGCGCGGATCTTGAGCAACAATTTGAGCAAATCGGCCACCAAAGCGCCTTCCTTGCCCAGCGGGGCGCCGCGCTTCATCTTCTCGGGCATTTCTGACTTGTCGAGCGGCTCTGCCTTTTCCAGCACACCCATCAATCGCTTGCCAATGTCATTGTCGCGCCACGCACCAGACAGCCCGCGCACTTTGGCCAGATCGGCCTGTTTCTTGGGCG
Source organism: uncultured Erythrobacter sp. (assembly GCA_947495555.1). Lineage (GTDB taxonomy): Bacteria > Pseudomonadota > Alphaproteobacteria > Sphingomonadales > Sphingomonadaceae > Erythrobacter. Next base: position 97,787 of record CANLZI010000001.1, read on the forward strand.
GATGGCTGGCAATATCGGCCAAGGTTTCATCACGCATGATCCGGCCGCGCGGAATGTCTTTATGCTGGGCTTCGCTTTCGCGCCAGGCGGCCAAGCCCTTCAAACGTCCCAACACCTGCGGATTGCGCCCTTGCGAACGAATACGCCGCCACGCCAATTCCGGATCGGTGATGTAGTTTGATGGATCGGCAAGCTTGTCCATTTCCGCATTCAGCCACGCGCCGCGTCCGGTCTTGACCAGCTTGTTCAGCATCATCGGGAAGATTTTGGACAAATGGGTCACATCGCCAATCGCATATTCGATTTGACGATCGGTCAGCGGACGGCGGCTCCAATCGGTAAAGCGTGCACCCTTATCAACGGTTATGCTGAGCCAGCTTTCCACCAGATTGGCATAGCCGATCTGTTCCGACTGGCTGATCGCCATCATCGCGATTTGCGTGTCAAAAATGGGGTGGGGTGTCTTGCCCGTCATATTGACGATGATCTCGACATCCTGCCCGCCAGCGTGGAAAACTTTCAAGACATCCGGATTTTCGCACATCAAATCCAGCAGCGGGGTTAGATCGATCCCGTCTGCCAAGGGATCAATCGCGGCCGCTTCTTCCTCATTGGCGATTTGCACCAGGCACAGTTCGGGCCAGTAGGTGTTTTCGCGCATGAATTCGGTGTCGATGGTGACAAATTCTGATTTGGAGAGACGCTCGCACAATTCGGCCAAAGCGTCTGAGGTCGTAATCAGGTCATGAATTTTCATTTTGTTCTTTTCTATATGTCGGGCGGAGTACCGCCCACCGGCCCAAGGGCCAAATTGATGTTCGTCAGCTGTGCTTGTCCGTATCGGGCAAACTCGCCTTGACAAATTTGCATGCTTGCCCTGTTAGCGCGCGCAACATTCAGCTAGAGCGACGCCCGCGAATGATAGCGCTACTGACAGCGCCACAACATGCAAGCGCCTCTAGCGTTATAGCTGTGAAAATGGAAAGATTTTAGATGCACGCCTATCGTACCCACAACTGCGCACAATTGACGGCGGAAAATGTCGGAGAATCTGTCCGGCTTTCGGGCTGGATTCACCGCAAACGCGATCATGGTGGAGTGCTATTTATAGATCTGCGCGATCATTATGGCATCACTCAGATCGTGGCAGATGAAGATTCGCCCGCTCTGCCAGCGTTGGAAAAGCTGCGCGCTGAAAGCGTGGTGACCATCGATGGTGATGTGAAGGCGAGGACCCCCGAAACGGTCAATAGCGACCTGCCAACTGGCGCGATCGAAGTTTTTGCGCGCACCATCACCGTGCAAAGCGCGGCGGAAGAACTGCCGATGCCGGTTGCCGGCGAGCAGGACTATCCCGAAGACATCCGCCTGAAATACCGCTTCCTCGATCTGCGGCGCGAAACCATGCACCGCAACATCATGCTGCGCAGCAAGGTCATCACATCGCTCCGTCAACGCATGATCGATCAGGGCTTCACAGAATTCCAGACCCCGATCCTAACCGCCTCTTCACCCGAAGGCGCGCGCGATTTCCTGGTCCCAAGCCGGATGCATCCGAACAATTTCTATGCGCTGCCGCAGGCTCCGCAGATGTTCAAGCAGATGCTGATGGTGTCGGGCTTTGACCGTTATTTCCAAATTGCGCCGTGTTTCCGTGACGAAGATTTGCGGGCCGATCGCAGCCTGGAGTTCTACCAGCTCGATTTCGAGATGAGCTTTGTTACGCAGGAAGACGTGTTCCAGGCATTGGAGCCGGTGCTGGCTGGCGTATTTGCAGAATTTGCCGACGGAAAGACGGTTACCGCGAGCGGAGACTTCCCGCGCATTCCTTATGCCGAAGCGATGCTGAAATATGGCTCTGACAAGCCGGATCTGCGCAACCCACTGATTATCTCTGACGTCACCAGCCACTTTGAAAAGAGCGGATTTGGCCTGTTCGAGAAGATTGTGGGCGAGGGCGGAGTTGTCCGCGTGGTTCCTGCGCCGGGCACCAATGAGAAGAGCCGCAAGTTCTTTGATGATATGAACAATTGGGCGCGCAGCGAAGGGTTTGCCGGGCTGGGCTATGTCACCCGCAAGGGCGGCGAATTTGGCGGTCCGATTGCCAAGAACCACGGCCCCGACCTGATGGCGCAGCTTTATGACGAACTGGGCCTTGGCCCGGATGATGGCTTGTTCTTTGCCGCTGGTAAGGAAAAAGACGCCGCCAAGCTGGCTGGTGCAGCCCGCACGCAAGTCGGCGAGCAGCTGGGACTGATCGAGGAAAACTGCTTCAAATTCTGCTGGATCGTCGACTTCCCGATGTTCGAATATGACGATGAAGCCAAGAAGATCGATTTCAGCCACAACCCATTCTCTATGCCGCAGGGCGAGATGGAAGCGCTGGAAACGATGGACCCGCTGGAGATCAAGGCATGGCAATATGACATTGTCTGCAATGGCTACGAGCTAAGTTCGGGCGCGATCCGGAACCACCGTCCCGATATCATGTACAAGGCGTTTGAACTGGCAGGATATGACAATGCCACCGTCGACAAGGAATTTGGCGGCATGATCGAAGCGTTCAAGCTGGGCGCGCCGCCACACGGCGGCTCGGCCCCGGGTATTGACCGCATCGTTATGCTGTTGGCGGGCGAGGAAGCCATCCGCGAAGTGATCGCTTTCCCGATGAACCAAAAGGGCGAAGATTTGATGATGGGCGCACCTAGCAAGGCGCAACCCACCCAATTGCGCGAGCTGATGTTGCGCACGATTGAGCCTCCCAAGAAAGAAGGTTCTGCCGAGGGGTAGTAATCGCTTTTTAGGTATCTTGCGCCCGAAAAATGGCACCACACGATCCGGCAACGATCACGATAGATAACAAAAAGCGCCCGGTGCAGACCGGGCGCTTCTGTTTTTTCGGTTGCCTGTTAAGGCATTCGATTAGGCGTAGGCACGCTCAATCATGTTGCCGAACTTCTCGCCTTCGCGAACTTCGCTATAGGCCGACTTGATGACGTTCAGAACGGAAACATCGATTTCGTTCGCATCGTCTTCCAAGGCATCGCGGAACTTATCGGCAAGAAATTCCTCACCTTCTTCCACACGTTCGGCTGCCGCTTCATCACCGCCTTCAAAGGCTTCGGTGATAGTCAAAAAGGCTTGGTGCATCGATCCGAGGGCGCTCGACGAAGTAATCGGCTCTTCACCTTGACTCCGGAGGGCTTCGTTCAGCTTTGTCAGCGTCGTCGCTCGGTCGTTAATGCGGGTATTCAGTGCATTTTTCAGCGCAGGGCTATCGGCCTTTTCGGCTGCCTTGCGATAACCTTCGATCGAATCAAAAGTTGTTTGGGTAAGTGATTTCAGAGTTTCAACTGTCTGTGTCATGGTGTCCTTTAGAAGGGTTGGTATGTATCCGCGTCGCCGAATGCGTTGCGGTTTCAATGACTTAACGGGCCATGTGCAGAAACGATCCGAGTATAACGACAAGGCGGTCACGAGCTGCGATGAGTTGAGCTTAAGCTCTCCTTGCGACCGAAATTGCCATTGAATGCGACTGTGCGGGGGTCATTGCTACGTAGTTTCACGGCATTGATCGGGCCAAACCTGCATCATGAAGAGCCGGGGGGAAACGGCCATGCACCCTTGTAACTTAGCCTTACCGGTACAATTATAGGCCCAGCGGGCGGTCCTTTGTTGGAGGCAACACAGGTGCGTCAGCCAGACTAGATGTTTGCAAAGGGGCCAGACCGACCGACAATACGCAAAGCGACCAAGAATAGCTTTGCACTGGTTTGTGATCCCCCCTTGCGCTCTTGCCCGCCGTTCATTAGGGCGAAAGGCAACTTACTAACCCCCGAAATTAAGAGGGAACCAGAATGAGTGATACTCCTGATCGCGTACAGAAAATCGTCGTCGAACATCTCGGCGTAGAGGCTGACAAGGTTACGCAAGAAGCCAGCTTTATTGATGATCTGGGCGCAGACAGCCTCGACATTGTCGAGCTGGTGATGGCGTTCGAAGAAGAATTCGGCGTTGAAATCCCTGACGATGCGGCTGAAAAGATCGCTACCGTTGGCGATGCGACCAAATTCATCGAAGAGAACAAGGGTTAATCCCTTATCGCTTGTTCCGTTGCCCTGAGTGACGGTTAACAACAGGCCCGAGCCCTTTCGCGGGCCGGGCCTGTGGCATTTTTGCGGAGAAAATAATGCGGCGTGTCGTTGTAACCGGACTGGGTCTTGTCACTCCTTTGGGGGGCGATGTTGAGACCAGTTGGAAAAACCTGATAGCTGGGACCAGCGGCGCAGGCCCGATCACCCGCTTTGATGCCTCGGACCAGAAATGCCAGATCGCCTGCGAGGTAAAGCCGGCAGACCATGAATATGGCTTTGATCCTGACAAGCGCGTCGATCACAAGGTTCAACGTCAGGTCGATCCGTTCATCATCTATGGCATCGATGCCGCAGGCCAAGCGTTGGAAGATGCTGGACTGGAAAATCTGACCGAGGAACAAAAGCTGCGCGCTGGTTGCTCGATTGGGTCTGGCATTGGCGGACTACCGGGCATCGAACTGGAATCGATCAATCTGAAAGAACGCGGCCCAGGCCGCGTCTCTCCGCACTTTGTCCATGGCCGCTTGATCAATCTGATTTCGGGCCAGGTTTCCATCAAATATGGACTGATGGGTCCAAACCACGCCGTTGTGACCGCCTGTTCAACCGGGGCGCACTCGATTGGCGATGCCGCTCGCATGATCAAGGATGACGATGCCGATATCATGCTGGCCGGTGGTGCAGAAGGCACCATCAATCCGCTGGGTGTGGCCGGGTTTGCGCAGGCCCGCGCTCTGAACATGAGCATGAATGACCGCCCGACCGAGGCTAGCCGTCCCTATGATAAGGACCGCGATGGCTTTGTCATGGGCGAGGGGGCCGGCGTTGTTGTTCTGGAAGAATATGAACATGCCAAGGCTCGCGGCGCGACGATCTATGCCGAAGTGGTCGGCTATGGCCTGTCGGGCGATGCCTATCACGTGACCGCGCCCCATCCCGAGGGCAAGGGCGCGGAACTGGCGATGCGGATGGCCTTGAAGAAAGCCGGCATGACGGCTGGCGACATCGATTATGTCAACGCGCATGGCACGTCGACGATGGCCGATACAATTGAACTGGCTGCGGTTAAACGCGTGCTGGGCGATGATCTGACCGGTGCCTCGATGAGCTCGACCAAGTCGGCCATTGGCCACTTGCTGGGCGGTGCTGGCGCGGTTGAAGCAATCTTCTGCATTTTGGCGATGCGCGATCAAATCGTGCCGCCAACACTCAATCTGCAAACACCGGATGAAGGCACTGAAGGCGTCGATCTGGTTCCGTTGCAGGCCAAGAAACGCGAAGTGCGTGCCGTGCTGAATAACAGCTTTGGCTTCGGCGGCACCAATGCCTCGCTCATCATGAAGCAGGCTGACTGAGCTTGAAACGAACGGGCTGCCTGATCGCGGCCGGTTTGGTCGCAATGATCGCCGCAGGTGCGTTTTTTGCGTCGACCCTGTTGGGCGCTGCGTCGATCAAAGTGGAAACTCCGTTTGTCATCGAGCAAGGCGAGACGCTGACCTCGGTTGCTCATAAACTCGAAGAGCAACGGCTGATCATCTCGGCTGACGGATTTTTGTTGCGCGCAAAATTGCTCGGCAGCGGCAAACCGATCCAAGCTGGCGAGTTTGAACTTAAGCCGAATATGGATCAGGCCGATATTCTTCGCGCGTTCCAAAACGGCGATGTGATCCGCCGTTATGTCACCATTCCCGAAGGCATGCCCTCGGTACTGGTTGTGGAGCGTTTGATGGCCGAAGAATTGCTTACGGGTGAAGTTACGCTTCCCGAAGAAGGCTCTGTTCTGCCAGACACCTATGATTTCGAACGCGGTGAAAGCCGTCAGGCACTGCTCGACCGAATGAAGGCTGCTATGACAGCCTATCTGGCGCAGGCGTGGGACAAACGCAGCCCTGATACGGCAGTCGGTTCGATTGAAGAGGCGGTGATCCTCGCTTCGATCGTGGAAAAGGAAACCGGCCTGCCGGAAGAACGCGGCATGGTCGCGGGCGTCATGTCCAACCGTTTGCGCATCGGCATGCAATTGGGTGCGGATGCCACCACAATATATCCGATTACCAAGGGCAGGCCATTGGGCCGCGAAATCCGCGTGTCCGAACTGCGCGATCCAAACCCCTATAACACCCGCGCTATTGCCGGCCTTCCCATCGGTCCGATCACCAATCCGGGCCGAGAGGCAATTGCCGCCGTGCTCGATCCTGAAGAAACCGATGCGTTCTATTATGTGGCCGATGGCAGCGGCGGCCATGTGTTTTCCCGGACGCTGGAAGAACACAACGCCAATGTGCGCAAGTGGCGCGAATTTCGGCGAGAGAACGGCATCTGAAACGGTGGATGATGCGCCGCTGATCCTGACCGCGCAATTGCCCGCCGATCTGCACCGTTGGGCGACCAGGCTGCGCGATGCTCACTTTCCTCCTGAACGCAATTATCTTGAGGCGCATGTCACGCTGTTTCACGCGCTCCCACCGCAATGCGTGGAAGAAGTGGTGGATCTGTGCAAGCAATTGGCGGGTGAACTAGCGCCGGTGGATGCTCGCATCTTGGGGCTGATGCCGCTGGGCAAGGGGACTGCGATCAAGCTGGAAAGTCAGGGAATCCTGGATCTGCGCGATCATATAGCTGATCACTTCCATGGCCTGCTGACTGGGCAAGATCAGCACCGTCCGCGCCTGCATGTGACCATTCAGAACAAGGTGACGATTGAACAGGCCAAGGCTTTGCAAGACCATTTGGCCGATGAAGTTGAGCCGCGCAGCTTCGCCTTTCGAGGACTTGCGTTGCACCGTTATCGCGGCGGACCATGGGAGCTGATGCGAGAGTTTACCTTCCGTGGGCGCGAAAAGGCTTAAACGGGTGTTGACCGCGCGCCAGCACCACCCTAAATGCGCCGCCTTGCCCCTCTAAATATGAGCGACGGCAAATGGTACGGCGGAGTAGCTCAGGTGGTTAGAGCAGCGGAATCATAATCCGCGTGTCGGGGGTTCAAGTCCCTCCTCCGCTACCAAAACCCTAGTGAGCCAAACCAGCGCAATTGCGATCAACCGGCGAGCCACGCCTCGGCAGCATCTTCCTCGTCTTTACGGAAAGCCTTGATCTCCAATCCGGGAATGAGCGCGCCTTCAATTTCGGTCGCCGTTCTGATCCAATTGGTGTCGCTTAACACGGCACATTTGTCGTATTTTGTGAGCAAACCGAAAAGTTTTGGAAGTCGGCTGAATTCGACAGCGAGAGCTCCGAGAGTTGGGATTTGGAATTCACCAATACGGTAGAACATGGCTCCATGTTCAACGTCATTCGATTTATCGATGAGCTCGTCCAGCGCGGTGCGCATGCCTTCGGCATCGAGTGTGCCTTCAAACTCAATATCAACGCGGTTGTTCGATCGCTTTGTGACAGTAAACATATAGTGTCTCCAGTTTTCATGCGAGCCCAAGGTGCTGATTTTGGAATCGCTTATTTGGCCACTATGTCGGTTAGCTGCGCTGGTTTCATTGATTTGGATCAACAAAGAGATAGCTATACTTTGCGGCGGCCTAGGCTGGGGCAAAGCCAAGTGAGGCCGGTCAATCACGCGCCGCGTGTCAGCGGCTCAAGTTCCTGCTCCGCTAGCAAAACCCTCTGAAAGACAAGCATAAAATTACGCGCGGGACATTTGCCTGCCGCGCGGTTTAGATGGCGCTGTATGCTTTTTGCGCCAAGTTTGGCTCACTCGGGCGGGGCAGCGGCCATTAAGTCCATGAAGTTGCGGGCAGCCTCGCGCTCGCTTTCGTCGTCAAAAACGACATCAAGATCAGGCGAAGCGTCGAGCAAATACAGCAGGCTCCATAAGGCAAAGCGATTGCCGGGATCTTTCTCCATTCCCAGGTCCACCAGCATTCGTTCGCTTGCAGCCGGAATGGCCTTGGGCGTCAATTCGCTCAACTCGGTCGTACCGAAATAGCGGAGCAATAGCGCGTTCATATCCATGCCAGTTTGCTAGGCTGACGCAGACGAAATGCCAAGTTATCGCGGCTTTTATTGCAACCAGCGCAACACAGGCATTGGGCTGAGCGAATTGGGTTGCTATGGGCGCCGCCATGCTAACGATTGATGATCTGACTGTTCGGCTGGGTGGCCGACCTATTCTTGAAGGCGCGAGCGCGGCGATACCTGATGGTGCGCGCGTGGGTCTGATCGGGCGCAATGGCGCTGGAAAGTCCACCTTGATGAAGGCGATCATTGGCGAGATCGAGCCAGACGATGGCGCAATTACCAAGTCATCCCGCGTGCGATTGGGCTATATCGCGCAGGATGCCCCCAGCGGCCAGGTCACGCCGGAAGAGGTCGTGCTGGCGGCCGATGTGGAACGTGCGCAATTGCTGGAGGAGGCCGAGACCTGCTCTGACCCTGACCGCTTGGGCGATGTGCATGAGCGCCTGCTGGCGATCGATGCCTATAGCGCACCCTCACGCGCGGCGCGGATTTTGACCGGGCTGGGCTTTGACGAAGAGATGCAGCGCCAGCCGCTGGATAGCTTTTCAGGTGGCTGGAAAATGCGGGTGGCCTTGGGTGCGTTGTTGTTTTCCAAGCCTGACGTGCTGTTGCTGGATGAACCCTCCAACCACCTCGACCTAGAAGCGACGCTGTGGCTCGAGAATTTCCTCAAGAGCTATCCTGCGACGCTGATCGTTATCAGTCACGAACGCGATCTGCTGAACAAGGTGGTCGATCATATCCTGCATCTGCAGGGCGGTAAGATCACTCTGTATCCCGGCGGATATGACAGCTTTGAAAAGCAACGGGCAGAGCGTGCCGCCCAACTGGCAACAGCCAAAGCGGCACAGGATGCACAGCGCGCCCGGTTGCAAGATTATGTTGCACGCAACAGTGCGCGGGCCTCGACCGCAAAACAGGCCCAGTCGCGGGCCAAGATGCTCGCCAAGATGCAGCCTATTGCAGCCTTGATGGAGGACCCGTCGCTCAGCTTCTCGTTCCCCGATCCGGCAGAGCTGAAACCACCGATGATCACGATGGATATGGCCGCGGTTGGCTATGTCGCGGACACACCCATTCTCAAGCGGGTCAATCTGCGGATCGATCCCGATGACCGGATTGCGCTGCTGGGGCGCAATGGCAATGGCAAAACCACTCTGGCGCGATTGCTGGCTGCCCAGCTGCCGCTGATGGAAGGTGAGGTCAACGCACCGGGCAAGATGAAGGTCGGCTATTTCACGCAATATCAGGTTGAGGAATTGGCCGGAGACGACACGCCTTTGGAGCATATGACCCGCGCAATGGATGGCGAGAGTCCAGGCGCGGTGCGCGCGCAATTGGGTCGGTTTGGCTTTTCCGGGCCGCGCGCCACGCAAAAGGTGGGCAAGTTATCTGGCGGAGAGCGGGCGCGGCTGGCTTTGGCCTTGATCACCCGCAATGCGCCGCATCTGCTGATCCTGGACGAGCCAACCAACCACCTTGATGTCGATGCCAGAGAGGCGCTGGTGCAGGCACTGAACGATTATACCGGAGCGGTGATCCTGATCAGCCACGACCGTCATATGGTCGAGCTGGCGGCAGACCGGCTGGTGTTGGTCGATGATGGCACGGCCAAGGAATATAGCGGCAGCATGGAGGACTATATCGATTTCGTCCTAGGGCAGAACCAGCCGAAGAAAGAAGGCGGGGCCAAGTCATCAAAGCCCAACAGGGGTAAGTCGAATAAGGCGAGGGCCAAAATCAGGAACTTGCGAGCCGAAGTCACCAAAGTCGAGAAGCAGACAGCCGATTTGGAGGCCACTTGCAAAGCGATTGATCAGGCGATGTACGAACCCACCAATGCTACGCCTGCGTTTGCTGGCAAGACGATGAGCGAATTGCTGGAGCAACGCGCCAACATTGCCAAACAGCTGGAGCAGGTTGAGGCGCAGTGGTTGGCCCTTAGCGAGCAATTGGAAGCGGTCGAATAGGGCGAGAGCCAGCTATGCGGCTTCGCTGCCTATCGGCAATTGCACAAATTTGGGCAGTCCTACCTTACCTGCGATCTGCTTTGGCATGGTGTAAGCCCCGGGACCCAATGCGGAAAGTGGCATTCCGGCTTCTGCCAAGGTGTAAGGCGATATACGGCGCGTGGTGACAAGCCCATCAGCACCATCGCTGACCAGCGGCACTTCAAAGGATACGCCTTGGCTTCCCTTGCCAGTGTTTTCTACGGTGCAGACAGCCAGCTGACCGCTACCTAGGTCCAATACCGCTTGTGTTCCGCTTGGTACGTTGTCCAACCCCTCAATCCGAGCACCGGATTTGGAGATGTTGCGCAGCATCACATCGTAATAATGATCTTCATGGATCAGACCGATCTTGCGGAATACGGTTTGTCTGTCCGAGCGATACCGGGCCGGGCCGCTTGGTTCGAAGGTCAACTCGCCCTGTTCGAACTTCGTCACGACTTCTTTCTGGCTCAGGGCCTTTGAAAAAATGTAGCCTTGGACCAGATCGGCGCCGCGTTGCTTGACCAGCTCCAGCTCGTCCATTGCTTCCACACCTTCGGCAACTGTCTGCATGTTCAGCGCGCCGGCGAGTGCAACAATGGCTGAAATAATCGCTGGGTTGGTATCGCCGCTCAATGTGCAACCGCGAACAAAGCTCTGGTCGATCTTAATCTTGTCAAACGGAGCGCGCTTTAGATAACCCAAGGATGAGTAGCCGGTGCCAAAGTCATCCAGAGCAAGGCGGACGCCCATATCTTTGAGGGCTTTAAACGTGGTGTCGACGGAGCCGACCTCGCCGACAAACACGCTTTCGGTGATTTCCAATTCCAGCCGTTCCGGCGCAAGGCCGCTGTTCTTCAGAGCCTTGGCTACGCAGCGGCAAAAGTCAGCATTCATGAACTGCTTTGCCGAAACATTCACAGCTATCCGAATATCATCGGGCCACTTTGCCGCATCACGGCAAGCCTGACCCAAGGCCCAATTCCCCAGCTTGATGATCAAGTCTGACTGTTCTGCCACGGGAATGAACACCGATGGCGAAATCGCCACACCTTCTGCCGTGGTCCAGCGCATCAGCGCTTCGAAACATTTCACAATGTTGGTGTTGGGATCGACCAGCGGTTGATAATTGAGCACCAGCTCGCCTTGCTCAAGCGCATCGTGAAGATCTTCCTGCAGAAGAGCACCTTTGGACGCTTCTTCCTTCAACTGCGCAGTGTAAAAACGGAATGTCCCACGTCCGCCTTCCTTGGCGGCATATAACGCCAAATCAACCGCGCCATTGAGATCATCCGATTCCAGCCCGTCAAATGGCGCAATCGCGATGCCTACTGATGTACCAATAATCGCGCGGCGGCCATTGATCGAATAGGGCTGCGAAATCATTTGAATGATACGCCCGGCCAGCTCGCCCAATTCCCCACGATCGTCCATGTCGGGCAATATGATCTGAAACTCGTCTCCGCCCAATCGCCCAACTTCACCGCGATCTTTGACCAAAGACCGCAATCGGTCCGCGACCTGTTTAAGCAATTCATCGCCCGCAGGATGGCCCATAGTGTCGTTGACCGCTTTGAAGCGATCCAAATCAAGCATCATCAGTGCAGCGCTCCGGCCAGAGGCCTGGAAGGAACTGAGCAAGGTCTTCAGACGGCCATTCAAACGCCGGCGGTTGGCCAATCCGGTCAGCTCGTCATATTGCGATTGCCGATTGATGTCCTGCTGTTGTTGAAATTCGCCAGTTATATCCGTGCAATTGCCGCGATAACCGCCGAAACTCCCTTCGTGGTCATGATAGGGACGGCCCGATATCCGCCACCAGCGGGTTGTGCATTTATCGCCCTCTGGCGATGTAGGAAGCGTGATCTTGACGATGTGATCATCGATTTTTGATTTCGAGACCAGTGAAAATCCGAGCGGGCGTGTCGCCACTTGATCGCGATCATCCAGATCGACTTCGCCAAAGATAGTGGTGATGTCCGATCCGATGAGGGCTTTGGCCCCTTCGCCCAGCGACTGTATCGCTCTGGATGAAAGATAGATCAGTTGTCCATCTGCATCGGTTGCCCAATATGAACCGACGCCAACTTCTTCGATCTGGACCAATACTTGCGACGGCGTAGTCTTTCTGGCGACGACGGCGGACGACTGTTTCGATCTTCGAGAGCGTCCCAGCCTCTCGCTCAGATTTAACGCCATTGTTAAGCAACCCTTCCTGCGCGTCGGGGCCTTGCATCTGCCTAAGCGTCTGTAGCCCCGATCGAATTATTAGGATTGCGTCTACATCGAGCTTGTTACCATGTGATTAAAATCTGCTAACCTAGATAACGTAAGGCGAGTTGCCTTACTTGCGAGCGCGCTCCATCAGCTCAACCAGCTCTTCAAATTTCACCCGTTGTTCTGATTCATCGCCGCTGGCAATCGCTTCAGCGATGCAGCAGGCAGCATGATCTTTAAGCACTTGGCTTTCGACCTTCGCCAGCGCGGATCTGATTGCTTGAATTTGGTGCAGGATGTCTATGCAATAACGATCATCTTTGACCATCTGCGTCACCCCGCGAACCTGCCCTTCGATCCGGTTCAGGCGGTTGATTTTGGCACTGGCTTGTTTGTCCACATTGAATTCCCATTGATATACCCTAGGGGGGTATATATAAGACGCCGCTCCTGATCAACACAAGCGATCCATTCTCATGCCAGAACTCAGCCGAAGACGCCTGATCACCAGCACGGCCACGTTGGCCGCAGCAACATGCCTGCCCATGCCGGGCTGGGCAAAGGGTGGATCTCTAACCCATGCAAAGCGGGGCTTTGGTGAGCTTTTCGGCGAAGACATAGAACTGGCGATTGGTGACCACCATTTCTCAACAGGGGGCCGATCAGGTCACGCCTTTGCAGTGAATGGCACGGTGCCAGGGCCTCTGATCCGCCTGCGTGAAGGGCAAGACGTTCGCTTGCATGTCACCAACCATCTGGAAGAGGACAGCTCTATCCATTGGCACGGACTGTTGCTGCCATTCCAGTTTGATGGGGTGCCCGGCGTCAGCTTTCCCGGGATCAAGCCTGGCGAGCGATTCACCTATGAATTCCCGATCCGCCAAAGCGGTACTTATTGGTGGCATTCGCATTCTGGCTTGCAGGAACAGGCGGGCCATTACGGTCCGATTGTTATCGAAAGCGCCGATCCAGACCCACGCTATGACCGCGATTATGTGGTTCTCTTGAGCGAATTCACGCCGATGCATCCGCACACAATTATGCGCAAGCTTAAGGTTGGTGAGCACTATTTTCAGCGGCAGATGCAGACCGTGAGCGAAGGTGAGATGTCAGGCGAGATGCGCCGCATGTGGGGGCAAATGCGCATGAATCCGCGAGACATTTCGGATGTGACAGGCAGCACCTACACCTTCCTGATCAATGGCCACGGCCCCTCTGACGATTTGCAGTTAGAGTTCAAACCCGGCGAGCGTGTTCGTCTGCGCGTCATCAACGGCAGCGCGATGACATTCTTCAATGTTCGCATTCCGGGCGTGTCGATGACAGTGATCCAGACCGACGGTCAGGATGTTGACGAAGTCGAGGTTGATGAGTTTCAGATCGGTGTCGCGGAAACCTATGACGTGATCGTTGCTCCGCCCGCGGGAAGCCATGCGATCGTGGCCGAAGCGATGGATCGCAGCGGAATGGGTGTGGCCAGCCTGACCAGCCTTGCAGGCCATATCGCCACGCCGCCGCCTCTGCGAGAAATTCCGACCCTGACGATGACAGATATGGGCATGATGGATCACGCTGCGATAGGGCATGATATGTCTGCCATGTCCGATATGGGCAGCATGGACCACAACATGCGTGACACGTCGCAATTGCCGAGTGACGTGAAGGCAAGCGCGGGTCTCGACATGGTTGCTCCGATGCCGGCGGACCGGATGAATTTTCCTGGGCTGGGGCTGGATACAGTCGATCACCGTGTGCTGCGCTACACCGATCTAAAAGCCAAGCGAATGAACCCCCACCGCGAGGTGGAGCGCACAATGGAAATCCACCTGACCGGAAATATGGAACGGTATATGTGGAGCTTTGATGGCAAGAAGTTCTCGGCCGTTACCGATGATCCGATCCGGTTTGGCTATGATGAACGCGTTCGGGTGAAGCTTGTTAACCAGACGATGATGGCGCACCCGATCCATCTGCACGGCCATTTCTTCGAGATGGTCAACGGCGCCGATCACATGCATCAGCCCCTGAAACACACCATGGTGGTCCAGCCCGGCAGCACCGCCACATTTGACCTGACTGCCAATGAACCGGGCGATTGGGCATTTCACTGCCACCTACTTTACCACATGCACGCCGGCATGATGCAGGTGGTTACCGTACGGCCATTTCTTGAAGGTGATGAGGCATGATCCGCATTGGGCTTTTTGCTGCAACGGCGCTCGCCTCAGCCCCGCTTGCTGCTCAAGAACATCATGCACACGGCTCGCCCGCTCCGCCAGAGGTTGATCATTGTGCGATGGGCCATGTGCCGGCTGACCAATGTCCACCGCCGAGCGACGAAATGCCCGCTGAAGAAATGGACCATGCCGCAATGGGCCATGGTGCCAGCTCTGCAAGTGACGACAAGTCGGTCAAAGATGCTGCGAGTGAAGATGCTGTTCCGGCAAGGGCACTCCAAGGGCCGCGACATGCGGCAGACAGCATCTGGAGTGCTGAGCTTATGGAGCCCTCGCGTATCCAGCTCGCCCGTGAGAATGGCAGCATGAAAACGGGGATGGTGTTGGTGGAGCGGCTCGAGGCGCGCTTTGCCGCTGACAGTGGCGAAGATGGTTATGTCTGGGATGTGCAAGGCTGGTACGGCAGCGACCTCAACCGCATCGTTGTAAAAACAGAAGGTGAGGGGGAGTTTGGTTCCGAGGTCGAAGATGCTGAGGTACAGGCGCTCTACAGCCGTGCCATCGGACCTTTCTTTGATCTGCAGACGGGTATTCGCGTGGATGTTGAACCCGACACGCGCAGCCATCTGGTTGTCGGTGTGCAGGGTCTTGCGCCATATATGTTCCATGTTGATGGGGCGCTGTTCCTGTCCGATCAGGGTGATCTGACTGCCCGGATTGAGGGTGAATATGACCAGAAAATCACCCAACAGCTTATCCTGCAGCCACGCATGGAAATCGAACTGGCCGCCCAAGACATACCCGAGCGCGAGATTGGCGCTGGCATTACCAAGATCGAACCTGGTCTTCGCCTCCGGTATGAGATTCAGCCCGAGTTTGCGCCCTATGTGGGCGTAGAATACGAAGCCAAGCTTGGTGACACCGCCGATCTTGCACGGTTGGCGGGCGAGGACACCAATGGCCTGAAATTCGTCCTTGGTTTGAGGGCCTGGTTCTAGGCACTTAGCAAATCGCCAAGGGCCGTGTGGTGGCGAGACACTTGCTCAACACGTTAACTAGGTTCACAACCAAGATACAGCTGGCAGTGATGATCGCTTGTTGGAACGGCCGCAGTTATCGTGCGGTGGCGTGCAGACGTACCAGAAGGCAACAACTGCCACGGATGGTTGCGCGTGTTTGGGAGAACAGGCTTGACCACCGCAAACGCGCGTAGCTCTGCAGCAGTAGGGCCATCCTTTGGCACTAAACTGGCCTATGGATTTGGATCGGTCGCGTATGGGGTCAAGGACGCAGGTCTAAAATACTTCCTGCTGCTTTTCTATTCTCAGGTCGTGGGTCTCGACTCTCGATTGGTAAGTCTGGCCATTTTGGTAGCCCTGATTTTTGATGCCATCAGCGACCCGATCGTGGGATATTGGTCCGACAATTTCCGGTCAAAATGGGGGCGGCGCCATCCCTTTATGTATGCCGCAGCCCTGCCCGTTGCGATCAGTTATTATTTCATCTGGTCACCGCCCGAAGGGTGGAGCGACAGCGCTCTGTTTTGGTATGTTGTTGTTCTGGCTATCGTCATTCGCACGTTCATCACGGTTTATGAGACACCCAGCAGTGCGCTCGCACCAGAGCTAACCAGTGATTATGACGAGCGCAGCAGCATTTTGAGCTTTCGATATTTCTTCGGCTGGGTTGGCGGAAATGCCATGGCGGTCATCGCCTTTGCGTTGATCTTCCCGGCATTTGTGACGGCAGCGATCACCAACGGTCAATTCAATCCTGATGCCTATGCGTTTTACGGCATGCTGGGTTCGTCGATAATCTTTGTTGCGATTATGGTATCGGCGCTGGGCACACACAAATACATCCCGCAACTGCGCAAGGCTCCTCCCAAGCGGCAGATGACGCTGAAGATGATCTTCAAGGAAATCTATCAGACGATTGCAGGGCGATCATTCTTTGCCCTTTTCATTGCATCTTTGCTGGCGTTCGCGGCTAGCGGATTGACCGCTGGACTTACGTTCTATTTCGTTACCTATTTCTGGGAATTCAGCTCTGCCCAGATTGGCGCAATCACATTTGGTGTGTTCCTGTCTGCTTTTATGGGCGGAGCGCTGGCGCCTATTGTGACTAAGAAAATAGGCAAAAAAAGAGGCGCTCTTATCGTGGGCCTGGTCGCATTTATCGGGGCTCCGATGCCCATATTCTTGCGGCTCATTGATGTTCTTCCCGAAAACGGAACGGCCGAGATTTTCTGGATCGTGCTGGTGGCTCAGACAATCGATGTTGGCTTGATCATTTGCTATCAAATATTGGCGGCATCGATGATGGCCGATCTGGTGGAGCAGGGGGAGGTCGCAACCGGCCAACGATCCGAAGGGATGTTTTTTGCCGCGGCCACATTCATGCGTAAATTCGGCGAAGGGTTTGGCATCGTCATAGCCGGATTTATCCTGTCATTCGCCGGGGTTGCCGCTGGCGCGCAGCAGGGCGAGGTGAGCGAATCCACCCTGTGGTCATTGGGGGCAATCTATGTCCCAACAATTCTGACTCTGTTTATGACCGTGATCGCAATCGTCAGCCTGTATGACATTGACAGGGGTAAGCATGAGGCGACGCTGAAGGATTTGGCAAGCCGGAAGGCCAGACTTGGTTAAACCACCCGCTTTTCAGCCGATTCAGGTTCGCGCCACATGCCGGATTGCCTTTCCATGACATCCAGCAAATTGAGATGTTTATCGCGCCCCTCACGCTTCTTCAGCAATTGATTGACTGACAGAAGCAGGAATTTGGGATCGAAGGGCTTGCGGATGTAATCCTGTGCTCCAGCATATATTGCCTGCTCTTCGTCCTCAGAGCCATTGAGTGCTGTGAACATAATCACCGGTAGGTCGTATAACTTGTCCGACGTGCGAAGTTGACGAAGCATGGCAGAGCCCGACATTCCGGGCATGTCCTGATCCAGCAATAGCAAGTCAGGGCGACGCCATTTCAGCAATTCCAATGCTTCTTCACCACTGGTTACCCACCCGCATGCGTGTCCCGCACCTATCAAGGTGTCAGCCGCCAGCTCAGCGACGATCTCGTCATCGTCTACGATCAAAATATGAGCCATTGATTTCCTTTCACAGCGTCACAGCGGGATCAGAAGGTCAGTGTTTCCGATGCCCGAATGAGAAGTGCCTATAGGGGTTTTCCCCGAAGGCTGCGTTTTGGCTCGACTACGTATTCCTACTGGTGATGATAGGTCTGACGGTGGATATGCAGGTTGTTTGTTGCATCGCGGTCTGGCACCGCATGGCGCATGGCTGACAATCGATTCCTGAGCACCGAAGGCATTCACAACTTTCGCGATTTTGGCGGATATACCGTCGCTGGAGGGGGGCGGGTGAACACAGGCCTGCTGTTTAGATCGGGGCAACATATGGAAGCCACCGATGGTGACCTTGCTCTGGTAGACGCGCTGGGTATTCGCACCATTGTTGACCTGCGCGGTAACACCGAAAGAGCAGGCTTCCCGTGTCGCCGGAGCGACAGTTTCACTGCTGCTGTGATCCATTACGATGGAGAAACCGCCAGCTCTCCTCCGCATGAGGCTGCTGCCGGTGCAGGAATTACGGCGGAACAAGCGCGCCAACGTATGCTGGCTTTGTACACGCGCATGCCGGTCAATCCGGCCATGATTTCCATGTTCGGTCGATATTTCAAGGCGTTGGACCAGCGCGAGGGCGCAAGTCTGGTGCATTGTTTTGCAGGAAAGGACCGTACCGGCATTGCTGCTGCGATGGTGCTGCAAGTGCTGGGTGCGCATCATGACGATATCGTCGACGAGTTCATGTTGACCAATGAAGCGCCGACCACCGAAGTGCTGATCCGCCAATCGGTGCCTCGCATGGAATCCCACTATGGGTCGATTGAGGCAGGTGCTGTGCGCAATTTGATGGGCGTGCGACCAGAATATATCGAGACCTATATGACCCAAGTTTCCCAAACGCATGGATCGTTTGACGGGTATATTAGGGACATCATAGGTGTGGATGAACCGATGCGAGAACGCCTTAAGGCGCGCTTCACAGGGTGACATATCGCGGCTGAATTCCCATATGGAATGGCAACACAAAATCTGACGAAAGATTCACAAGACCATGGCTACTCACCACACCAAGATGCTGATCATCGGTTCGGGTCCGGCGGGCTATAGCGCTGCCATCTATGGCGCGCGCGCCATGCTTGAACCGATTGTGGTGCAGGGCATCCAACCCGGCGGCCAATTGACTATCACCACAGATGTCGAGAATTACCCCGGCTTCAAAGATGTGGTGCAGGGCCCATGGCTGATGGAACAGATGCAAGCGCAGGCCGAACATGTCGGTACGCGCATGATGTGGGATACTATCGTCGAGGTAGATCTGGATTCTGGCCCTCCGTATCGCGCAATCGGCGATAGTGGCGACGAATATATTGGCGAAACTCTGGTTATCTGCACCGGTGCGCAGGCAAAATGGCTGGGCATACCCGGCGAGCAAGAATTGGGCGGCAAGGGTGTTTCGGCCTGCGCCACCTGCGATGGGTTTTTCTATCGCGGCAAGAAAGTGGCCGTGATCGGCGGCGGTAATACCGCGGTTGAAGAGGCCCTGTATCTTACCAATCATTCCGACGATGTGACATTGATCCATCGCCGCGATGAATTGCGTTCGGAAAAGATCTTGCAAGAACGCCTGTTTGCCTCTGACAAAATTACGCCTTTGTGGAACAAGACGGTCAAGAGCTTTGAAGGCGACCCGGCCGATGGTGGGCTAACCCACTTGGTGCTGGAAGACACAGTAACTGGTGAGATTTCCACCTTAGAAGTCGATGGCGCCTTTGTGGCAATTGGGCATGCGCCTTCTACCGAATTGTTCAAAGGCAAGCTGGCGATGGACGATGGCGGCTATCTGGATGTTGAGGCTGGCACGCCGAAGACAGCCATTCCCGGCGTCTTTGCAGCCGGCGATGTGACCGATCATGTCTACCGCCAAGCGGTTACCGCTGCAGGAATGGGTTGCATGGCGGCGCTGGACGCGGAAAAGTTCCTCGCCACGATGGACTTTGCAGCCAATGAAAACTCGGCGACCGAAGCCGCCGAGTAATTCATTACAAGTTTGCGTTTGGCAGGCTGGCTTTAGAAGACAGCGATTGCTGCTTTGGCGATCATTACCATCAGCACGACGCTGGCAATTGCGTAAAGCACAAAACGCACCATAACCTTGTTCGCAGTGGCTTGAACCAGCGAATGGGCGACGCGTAGGCCGGTGTAAATCCATGCCAACAATGCGTTGTCAGGACCGCCTGCTCCCACCAGAACCAGCACGATCACTACGGCGTAAAACAGCGTTGGCTGTTCGTGCAAATGGTTGTGATTGTGCGATTTCCACTGAACATTGGCCGGCAACGTGTGATCCAGCGATTTGGACGGGTCACGCACCAACTGGTCCATATCGACCTGGGCCTTGCTCATCGCGGGAATGCGGGTGGCGTACATCCATGCCCACATGATCATAGTCCAGATCATCAGCGCGACGGCGGGTTGTAGAATTGGGTAATCGTTCATGAAGCGGCTCCTGGATCAAAGAATAATGTGGCCGATACTGCGCGAACGGCCAGTACGCCCAACACCAAAGATGACAAAGCAAACAGGCTGATCCGCACGGTTAAAGTGTTCACCAGCGATTGCCAGAAAGAATGGATGATGCGAATTCCGACATAAATCCATGCCAGGGTAATATCCAAAGCACTAGCGCCCATGATCGACAGTATGATCACGGCCGGATAAAAGACGGTGGGTTGTTCCATCAGGTGATCGTAATTGTGGGCTTTCCACATCACCTTGTCAGGCAGACGACCATTCAGATCGACGCCGCGCGTACCCGGCGTAGCACTTTTTGGGCCGCCGCCTGATTTGGCAATCGCCGGAAAGCGCGTTGCCGCCATCCAAATCACCATGATCATTGACCACGCGATCAAAACCGCTGCTGGTGCTAGCATTTGAGCTTGCATGCGTTTCCTCCCTGTTTATGCGCGGAAACTGGGGCGAGGGCGATAAATTGTCAAACGCAACTTACCTGCCTGTGGAGATTGTTGCCGCGAATTTCGCGGGATCGCAATTTCCGCCAGTGATCATGATGACGCTGTCCTGATCAATCGGGATTTTGCCGGCCAAGGCTGCTGCCAATGCTGCGGCACCACCCGGCTCAACCACCAGTTGCAAATTGCTGAAGGCAAAGCGCTGTGCCGCCAATACTTCGTCATCGGTAACGGCAACGCCCGGCTGTGCCCGGCCAGACAACAGATCCAGATTGATCTGTTTGGTCGCCGTGGGTTGCAGTGCGTCGCAAATCGTTCTTGGAGCATCAGCTGCTGCGTGCACAATTTTGCCAGTCGCCAGCGATTGCCCGACCATGTCCCAACCAACAGGTTCCACAGCATAGATCGCGGCATCGGGGCAGGCGAGGGAAAGCCCAGCGGCCAAGCCGCCTCCACCACAACAGGCGATGACGCTGCTAGGTTGGTGGCCCAATTGCGCAGCGATTTCTATCCCAGAGCTGCCTTGCCCCTCGATTACCCACGGATCGCCAAAGGCATGAACCAATGTCGCGCCGGTTTGTTCAATTAGGTTTGCAGCTACAGCATCGCGGTCTTCGCCTGGCCGCTCGTAAAGGACTATCTCAGCACCCAAAGCGCGCGTTGAATCCAGTTTTACCTGTGGTGCATCGCGCGGCATCACAATGGTTGCCGCGATGCCCAATCGGCGCGCAGCCCAAGCCACACCCTGGGCATGATTGCCGCTGGATACAGCGACCACACCCTTGCTGCGCTCTTGGTCGGTCAGATTAGACAAGCGCCACCAGCCACCGCGGATCTTGAATGCACCAATGGGCTGCAAATTCTCGGCTTTGACCCAGCAACGCGTGCCATTGATCTCCACTGGCAACAGCGGGGTAGGGGGCAAAATTTCTCCAATAGAGAGGGCTGCTGCTGCTACGCCATTTTGTGTAGGCGTTCGATTCGAAGTCTGGATCATCTTGCGGTCCTAATGCATTTCGCTAGAGCGCGCTAAACAATCGTTTCTGGAGTTACTAACGATGTCGACAGTTTTGGTAATTGGGGCGGGCGGCGTCAGCTCGGTCTGTGTCCACAAAATGGCGTTCAACGCCGGGATATTCTCCGAGATCCATTTGGCCAGCCGCACCAAGAGTAAATGCGATGCGATTGCGGCTTCGGTGAAGACCCGCGCTGGCGTGGACGTGACCACTTATGAAGTGGACGCGGAAGAAGTGCCCGCCATGATCAAGCTGATCCGCAAGGTTCAGCCCAGCCTGGTCGTCAATCTGGCGCTTCCCTATCAGGATCTGCCGATTATGGACGCTTGTCTTGAGGCTGGGGTGCATTATCTCGACACCGCCAATTACGAGCCGAAGGACGAAGCCAAGTTCGAATATAGCTGGCAATGGGCCTATCATGACCGCTTTAAGCAGGCCGGATTGATGGCCTTGCTGGGAAGTGGGTTTGACCCAGGCGTGACCAGCGTCTTCACTATGTGGCTGAAGAAGCACAAGTTGAAGACGATCCGCACGCTGGATATTCTCGATTGCAATGGCGGAGATCACGGTCAAGCCTTTGCCACCAATTTTAATCCTGAAATCAACATTCGCGAAGTGACGGCTCCGGCGCGCCATTGGGAGAATGGTGAATGGGTGGAAACGCCTGCTATGCAAGTCTCTACGCCGTTTGACTTCGATCAGGTTGGCACTCGCCAAGCCTATTTGATGTATCACGAGGAATTGGAAAGCATCTCCAAATTCAATCCCGAGATTGAACGCGCGCGTTTCTGGATGACCTTTGGTGATGAATATATCAAACACCTTACTGTGTTGCAGAATGTCGGCATGACAGGGATTGAACCGATCAAATATCAAGGCAAACAGATCATCCCTCTGCAATTCCTTGCTGCGGTTTTGCCCAAGCCGGAAAGCCTTGGGGAGACCACCAAGGGCAACACCAATATCGGCTGTATCGCGACCGGCGAGGCGCTGGATGGATCAGGCGAAAAAACATTTTATATCAATAATATTTGCAGCCACGAGGCCGCCTATGAAGAAACCGGCAACCAGGCGGTTAGCTATACCACCGGCGTTCCCGCAATGATTGGCAGCGCGATGATGGTGCAGGGCATATGGAACGGCGACGGCGTGTTTAATATGGAAGAAATGGACCCTGATCCCTTCATGGACATGCTCAACCAGCACGGCCTGCCATGGCAAGTGGCCGAGCTGGATGGACCGGTGGAGTTTTGAACAAACTGACCAGCCTTGGTGCAAGTTTAGCCCTTTTGCTTGTTGCCGCAGCAAGTATTACTCAGGCGCAAGACGCTGCGCCGGTCGAAGCAGAGCAAGCTGCTGGATTTGATGCCGCCGCGGCTTGGGACGAATACGAACAATTGCTGCGCGGGGTCTACGCTTATATCGAGCGTGACGACTTGGATGTTGAGGCGCAATTTGAGCGCTCTAAAGCAATTGCCACGCGGGCCACTAATGCCGATGAATTCAGGCGGATTGCGCACCAAACCGCACTGACATTCATGGACCCGCATCTGATCGTGGGTCCGTTCACCGATGACGATTATGCGATTGTCATGACCGCAGCGGACATGGATGTCAGATTTGCCGATGGCATGGCCATTGTACGCGATGTCAGGCGACATTCGCCCGCATTTGAGGCTGGCATTCGTACGGGTGACGAGCTGATCTCAATCGGTGGGATCGCGCCCGCAGATGTCGCACGCTTGCCCTTTGGTTCGGTCCTGCCCGATCCCACAGCGGCGCAGCTCGACTATGGCCTGACGCTTGCGGCTAATGGCAAACGCGGCTTTGACCGGGTGATCGAACTGCGAACGGGGGCAGGCCCAGTGCGCACTGTCGAACTTATCTCCACCCTGACCTATGCCCGGTCACTGTCTGGTCGGCCCCTGGTTACGGTCGAGTTTGCTGGTGCAGATCAGGATGTTGCGATCCTTCGGGTGCTCAATTCGCTGGGCAATAACGACCTGATTGCCGCCTTTGACGATGCGATGGTTCAGGCCAAGGATGCCCGCGCAATCGTGCTCGACATGAGAGAAACGCCAAGCGGTGGGAATACCGAGGTAGGGCGCTCGATCATCGGACATTTCACCGAAGACGTGCGTACCTATCAAATGCACCGCATCCCGGTTTACGAGAGGGAATTCAGCGTCCCTCGGCAATTTGTCGAATATGTCTATCCCCGCAAACCCTATTTCGACGGGCCCGTGTTTGTGCTGCATGGTCGCTGGACCGGCAGCATGGGAGAGGGGATCGTGATTGGAATGGACGCCGCGAGCGATGCCGTGACCATTGGATCAAATATGGGGGACTTGCTGGGCGGACTGTGGAACAGAGATTTGCCTACCAGCGGGGCGAGGGTGGATTTGGGCGGTGAAGCCTTGTTCCATGTCGATGGGACCCCGCGCGAGGACTATATTGCACAGGTTCCGATGACGCCGGTTGATACCGCCGCCGATGGCAGCGATCCTGGCATAACGGCGGTGCTTCATGCCCTAGAGAGAGGCGAATAACGCTAATGCAAACAAAAGCTGGTGATCCAGGCGCTTTCGCCCAATTTGATCTCTCCCGCGTCGAGAGCCCCGCGTTCGTGGTCGATGCAGCCAAGCTGCGCGCCAACTGCCAGATCCTGGCGCAGGTCCGTGATGCTGCGGCGAGCGATGGCGCAGCGATCAAGATTTATGGCGCGCTCAAGGCCTTTTCCATGTGGTCGGTGGCTCCCATCTTGGGTGAATATCTGGACGGCGTGTGCGCATCGGGTCTGTGGGAAGCGCGGCTGGCGTCCGAATTCTATGATGGTGAGATTGCGACCTACTCCGCCGCGTTCAAACCCGAGGAATTGGACGAGATTTGCCGCCTGTCAGACCATGTGATTTTTAACTCGCCCAGCCAGCTGAAGCGGGCCGCATTGATACTGGATCATGCCGCGACAACAGGCGGAGATGTGTCTGTCGGGCTGAGGCTAAACCCAATGGTCCCTACCGGCGAAGTGCCCAAATACGATCCCAGCGCGCCTGGATCGCGCCTGGGTTTTCCGATCGACCAGCTTAACGAAGAAGTGATGGAAGGAGTGGAGGGCATCCACTTCCACAATCTGTGCGAACAGACGTTTTCACCCTTGAAGCAAACTTGGGACCGCGTGTTTGACGCGATTGAGCCGTGGTTTGGCCAGCTCAAATGGATCAATATGGGTGGGGGGCACCACATCACTCGCGCCGACTATGAGCGCTCAGAGTTGATCGAATTCTTGAAAGATGCCGCTGCCGATACCGGCGCCGAGATTATTCTGGAGCCGGGCGAAGCGGTCGCGCTGGATGCCGGCATTCTGGTCGGAACCCTGCTCGACACCGGATTTAATGACATGCCTGTGGGCGTCACTGATGTCTCTGCGACATGCCATATGCCCGATGTGCTGGAGGCGCCCTATCGTCCCGCCATGCTGGGCGAATTAGAGGATGAGAGCGCGATCCCGATCCGGCTGGGCGGGCCGTCATGCTTGGCCGGAGACGTGATCGGCGATTATCGCCTTCCAGTGCCGGCAGAGGCGGGCGCGCGCTTCGCA
Source organism: uncultured Erythrobacter sp. (assembly GCA_947495555.1). GTDB lineage: Bacteria > Pseudomonadota > Alphaproteobacteria > Sphingomonadales > Sphingomonadaceae > Erythrobacter. The sequence continues at coordinate 122,909 of CANLZI010000001.1, forward strand.
TTTCTGGATCAAGCGCATTATTCGATGGTCAAGACCAACACCTTCAACGGGGTCCAATTGCCCAGCATATATCTGTGGGACAGTGACACAGATCAATTGGAGCTGGTCAAAAGCTTCGAATATGAGGACTTCAAGCAGCGTCTAAGCTGACGAAAAATCGCACGCCCTATGCGTATTTTGCTTGATATCAGAGAATTCGCGAGTATAGCGCCCCATTCGCTGCCGAGCCCTTAAAGCAAGGGTTGGGGGTCCCAACCGTAAGGCAGCTTTGTTGAAGCAAACTGGTTCGAAAGAGCCATTTTAGGGGGTCCCTTGAGTTGCAGCAATTTTCCGATGCAAAGGCAGTAGTCCAGGCCCTGGCGCCCGACGAAGCTGTCATTCTTAACCGCCCCCACGCTGCACAGCGTGCTGCCCGCTTCTTCACCGAGAAGTTTCCGGGCAAGGTTTTGTATGCGGTAAAGGCCAACCCGTCGCCGGATTTGATCCGCATTCTGTGGGATGCCGGGGTGACGCATTACGATGTCGCATCCATCGCAGAGGTGCGTTTGGTGCGCGAAGCGCTGCCCGAGGCAACTTTGTGCTTCATGCATCCGATCAAGACGCCGCGCGCCATCGCAGAGGCCTATCATCAGCATGGCTGCACCACCTTCAGCCTCGATACGCTGGAAGAGCTGGACAAGATTGTTGAGGCCTGTCGCGACCCGGAAACGGGCGAGGCGGCGCAAGACCTGCGACTGGCGGTGCGGTTGCGCGTCTCCAGCGAATATTCCGAGCTGTCGCTAGCCGCCAAATTTGGATGCGACCTGATGGATGCGCCCGAATTGCTGCAAACTGCTCGCCAGCATTGCGACTGGCTGGGCGTTTGCTTCCACGTCGGCAGCCAAGCGATGAGCCCCTTTGCCTATGTGCAAGCCATCGATCGCACCCGTGCCGCGATTGCAGAGGCATCGGTGGTGATTGATATGGTGGATGTTGGCGGCGGGTTTCCCTCGGTCTATCCGGGCATGGAACCGCCACCATTGGAAGATTACTTCCAGATCATCAATCAGCACTTCTACGCTCTACCAATCGCCTATAATGCTGAATTGTGGTGCGAGCCGGGCAGGGCATTGGTTGCGGAATATTCGTCGCTGGTAGTCAAGGTGGACAAACGTCGCGGGGAAGAGCTGTACATCAATGATGGAGCCTATGGCGCATTGTATGATGCGGCCCATGTCGGCTGGCGTTTTCCGGTGAAAGCACTGGAAGATGACCTGCGAGATCCAGAGATGGACTTCGCCTTCTATGGGCCAACCTGCGATGATGCCGACTTCATGGAAGGGCCGTTTCCACTGCCGGCGGACATCCAGGCCGGCGATTATATCGAAGTGGGCATGCTGGGCGCCTATGGCGCGGCGATGAAAACGGGCTTCAACGGGTTTGGCAATGCGGAGCAGTTCGTGGTCACCGACGAGCCGATGGCCAGCCTGTTTGATGGCAGCCGCGAGCGGCCCGAAGCGGATAATGTTGTCAGCTTGAGATAAGTCTATTTGCTTTTCGAACCTGTGGTGTATTAATACACCAACTCACCATGGGAGAGCATTGATGAAATGGATAACCGCACTGGCCGCTAGCGTTGGCATGATGGCTACGGCCGCCTCGGCTCAGGATGCGACGCAAGCCGACCAAGCAACCGACGATACAGATGCCAGAGGAATCGAGATGATGGTGCTGGGCACTTATCATTTCAACAATCCCGGCCTCGACATGGTCAATATCGAATCCGATGATGTCCTAACGCCGCGGCGGCAGGCCGAATTGGAAGCCATGACAGATGCTCTCGCCGAGTGGAAACCCACCAAGATCCTGGTTGAGGCGCAACCCTCGACCGACGATTTGCATATGAAGAGTTTTCGCGAAGAGCCGGAAAAGCGCATTGCTGAAGATCGCAATGAGCATTTTCAAATCGGTTATCGCCTGGCGATGAAGTTGGGTCACAGCGATGTTTACGGGTTTGACGAAAAGTCGAGCGAGGGCGAGCCAGATTACTTCCCCATGCAGACGGTGATCAGTTGGGCGCAAGCCAATGACGCCATGGCTGAATTTGGCGCATTGGCAGGTCAGGTTGAGGCCATCGCCAAAGATCTGTCCAAGGATCAGGACCGTTGCAGTCTGGCGCGCAATTTGATCGGCCATAATGACCCCAAAGCCATAAATCAGGCCCACGGCTTGTTCTATTATGGCCTATTGCCTTTTGGTGATGCCGAGGCGCAGCCAGGGGCAGAGGTCAACGCCTATTGGTACATGCGCAATGCCAAGATGTTTGCCAAAGCCGATTTAATCGCAGAGCCGGGTGACCGTGTTTTGATCATTGTTGGATCGGGTCACAAATATTGGCTCGACCATTTTGCGGAAATGGCCGTCAACTATTCGCTGGTTGATCCGCGCCCCTATTTGGAGCGCGCCGATACTGGTGGCTGCTGAAATTTCAGATAGCCGTTGCGCAACAAAAAAGGGGCAGGCCGCAAGGCCCGCCCCTTTGTTTTGTAGTGAAGTCTTGGCCTACATTCCGTCAACGCTCTTGCTGACCAGAATGTTCACGGCAACGCGGCGGTTTTGCGCCTTGCCTTCTGCCGTGCTGTTGTCAGCTGCTGGATCAGAATCTGCCATGCCGGTGGGCGTCAGCATACGATAGGGTTTCCAACTGCATTGCTGCTGCAAATAGTTGACCACGCGGCCTGCGCGTTTTTCGCTCAGTGCTTGATTGACTTCATAGCTCCCGGTTGAATCGGTGTATCCAACCACCAGCAGCAAGGCATTGTCCATGGCACCGGCTTGTTCGGCCGCAGCGCACAAATCGTTGCGAGCTTGCGGGGAAAGATTCCAACGGCCTGAGCCAAAATAGACATTGGTTGTGCCTTTGACATTGTATTGGTCAATGTCTCCAAACCGGCCGCGCAGGGCTTCGGTTGCGGCGGCATTGGCAGAAACGCCAGCCTTGTTTTCGCCGATCGCTGCACCTTGCTGGGCGAACTGCTGCTGGGTTCCGCCGCGGATCATGTTGGCGGTTTCCAGATCATCATCTGAGAAGGTTACGCGGGTGGCCACCAGGCCATTGTTCCACTGTACGGTCTTGATCTTGACCGGCAGACCGTTGAGCAGGGCGTCTTGGCCAAGCTGCTGCCGGTTCATGCCGAACAGACCTTTGCGGGCGCGCACTTCGGTACCACTGCTGAGCGATACGGTGGTGTTGCCGCTGGCATTGGTCACCATCATCTTGCCATCGTTGCGGGCCGAGATGATGCCTTCAACATCGGGGCCTTCGGTCAAGCCGCTGAGGTCAGCAGGGACAGAGCCGACTACCGTGGTCAGGACATCTGCGTCGGCTGTTGTGGCGACTGCATCATTCGCAGCGTCCAGTTCCTGCGCAGACAGGCCCGCAGTGGCGGTTGTTGCTAGCAGCGTCATGGCGAGAACCGATGCTGGCTTCTTTGTAATGGCAATCATTGTTGTACTCCTTCAACTTATATCGGCCCATGGGCCCGCTGGCATAGCTTATATTGCCTTGCCTGACGGGGCGACCCCGACCGTTTCTCAATCTTTGCCAACGCTTTTTTGGCGCTGGGTGCGTCGAGTGATGGCGATAACGTGTCTAACCAGTGAACGGTTCCTGACACTTTGTGGTTTGTAGGGACAATCAGAGACGACTTTGCGACGAACGGACTAAATCGCACCTGAGACGGAGCCAATCTGACCGGAACATTTGCTCAATCAAACCCGACAAATCGCGCTGCTTCACCCATATCTTTGCGGTTTGAATAGACCCGGTTTGCAGGAAAGTCTGGATCCGGCCAGCCCATCGCAACCGCCTTCATGATCACTTGATCGTCAGGAATACCCGCATGCTCTCTAACAACAGGGCTCTGCATGATGCCTTGGGAGTTGATCACACAGCCTAGGCCTCGGCTCCATGCGGCATTGACCAATGCAGTTGTGGCTGCGCCGCAATCAAATGCGGTGTCATCGCTGCCAGACAATTCACGGTCATAGGTCACGATGACGCAAACCGGTGCGTCAAACTGGCGAAATCCTCGCAAGACCCAGTCCTGACGGGCGTCCTTATCATCGCGGGCTATGCCCATCTCGGTGAACAATTGTACGGCCACTTCGATCTGACGTTCGCGATGGACTCCCGCAAATGGCTCTCCGCGACGGAATTCGCGGCTATCGGGCTCTCCCGCCAGAATCCGTTCGGTGTTGCCTTTTCGAATTTTGTCGAGCGGTTCTCCCGTAATTATATGGAAGTGCCACGGCTGGGTGTTCATCGATGTGGGTGATCGCATGGCTAGCGACACGACCTCTTCAATTAGTTCGCGCGGTATCGGCTTGTCCAAATAGCCACGGATAGATTTTCGTCCGCGCACGACTTCTTCAAACGTCTGGTCGGGTGTTCCACTCATGCAAATAGGCTCCAAGAAATTTTCCGCACGGTAGCCTACCGTCTAGCGGGCGTAAAATACGTTACGGCAATGGTCGTTGATTAGGCTTCGAAATAGGGCTTGTCGCCCGCGATGGTGACGCGTTCCATTACCCGCCGGGCAGGGAAGTAATCGCTTACGGCCAAATGTTGGCACACCCGATTGTCCCAAAACGCGATCGAGCCCTTTTCCCACCGGAACCTGCATTGGATCTCCGCATCGGCAGCGGTCGCATACAGATGCGACAGAATCCATTGGCTTTCGTCCTTGGACAGGCCTTCGATATGACTGGTGAAGCCATTGTTGACGTAAACTGCCCGCTCACCCGTTTCAGGATGCGTTCGGATCACAGGATGGCGCATGGGCGGGTATTTCTCGTGCAGTTCCTCCGGCGCCTTGTTCAGACGCTTGGCAAAGACGCGGGCTATGTCATGCACCGCGGTCAAGCCTTCGCAAAATTGCTTCATCTTCTCGGACAGGCGTTCATACGCCAAATGCATATTGGCAAACAGAGTGTCGCCACCAACCTCGGGCACCTCGTGGGCGTAAAGGATTGAACCCAGCGAAGGGCATTCACGCCAGGTGACATCGGAATGCCAATTGTTTTCCTGGCCACGGCTCTTTGGGCCATGCGCGATGCGCAAGACTTCTGGATTGGGTTGATCTTTGGGCGTGGCGGGGTGGATCTCCAGCTCGCCGAAATGGCGCGCAAAAGCGATGTGCTGTTCCTGCGTCAATTCCTGATCGCGAAAGAAGATAACGCCATATTTCAGGAGGGCAGAGCGGATTTCGGGAATTTTGTTTGCGATGTCAGCTGCAGCCAGATCAATCTCCAGCACCTCTGCTCCGATTGCAGGCGTCATCGGCCTGATCGTCAATGAGCCTGTATCCAGTGCAGATTTATCGGCCAAACTCGCCATGCATTCTCTCCCTCTTCCAAGGGAGTGATGCGCGATTATGCCGCTTTGCGCAACTCTAGGTCTAGCCGGTCCCAAATTTCGACCAGGGCGTCTGCCAGTTCGTCCATCATATCTTCGGTATGGTGCGGGCCGGGCGTAAAGCGCAGACGCTCGGTGCCGCGTGGTACGGTGGGGAAATTGATCGGCTGCACATAGACGCCATATTCGGCCAGCAAGATGTCGCTGATCTTCTTGGCACGTATTGGATCGCCAACCATCACAGGAACGATATGCGTGGTCGAATCCATCACCGGCAAGCCAGCATCGCGCAGCTTCGCCTTCAGCATGGCTGCCGAAGCTTGCTGGGCTTCACGCTCTTCGCTGGACGATTTGAGATGCTTGACCGATGCCAGCACTCCGGCGACCAAAACAGGCGATAGCGAGGTGGTGAAGATAAAGCCGGGAGCATAGCTGCGGATACAATCGATCACCTTGGTGTCAGCCGCGATATAACCGCCCATGACGCCAAACGCCTTGCCCAGCGTTCCTTCGATTATGTCGATCCGGTCGGCAGCTTCGTCGCGTTCGGAAATGCCGCCGCCGCGCTTGCCATACATGCCCACTGCATGGACTTCGTCAATATAGGTCAGCGCGTTGTACTTCTCGGCCAAGTCACAAATCGCATGGACCGGCGCGACATCGCCATCCATGGAATATACGCTTTCAAATGCGATAACCTTGGGGGTGTCAGGGTCTTCTGCCGCCAACAATTCTTCCAGATGTTCCATGTCATTGTGGCGGAACACGTGCTTTTCACAGCCGGAATTGCGGATACCGGCAATCATGCTGGCATGATTCAACTCGTCAGAATAGACCACGCAACCCGGCAGTAATTTGGCGAGTGTTGAAAGTGTCGCATCGTTCGAGACATAGCCCGATGTGAACAGCAGCGCGCCTTCTTTGCCATGCAAGTCAGCCAGTTCGTGTTCCAGCTGGACATGGAAGTGGGTGTTGCCACCGATATTGCGGGTGCCGCCCGAGCCTGCACCAACATCGTGCAGCGCGGTCTCCATCGCCTCGATGACTTTGGGGTGTTGCCCCATGGCGAGATAATCATTGGAGCACCAAACGGTGATCGGCTTAGGACCATTATGCCCGGCAAAGCAGCGCGCATTGGGGAACGCCCCCTTGTTGCGCATGATGTCGATAAACACACGATAGCGGCCTTCAGAATGGAGCCGATCAATCGCCTTGTCGAATATCTGATCGTAATTCACGTCATGGTCCGCTTCGTTGCGCCAGCTTTTACCAGCCGCCGATTGGTGGACGATTTAGGAGCATCGGTTGCATTTTGCTACCGCAATCTTTGCGAGTGATTCGCAGCAAAAGACGCCGTTATCGGGCTGTGATTTGCCTTCGGTACCTTACGTGAGCCGAAAACCAGGCAATCCACCATCGTTGTCTGCTCGCACAAATTCTTCGCGGACAGATTCGATGAAGTCGGCAATTTCCTGTCGAACCCTCAGCCAAAGCGCAATTTCGGCTGATTTTGTGCCGGGAATGGACTCCACAATCACTTCCAGAACGGCGTCAATCAGGCCCAGATACCATTGCGGCCCGATCTCCAGCGCATCGTGATGGTGGACAATCGTCGTGCCCTGTTCAATCCGCGTGCGATTGGCATCCTCGGCCCATTGCAGCATCAGAAAAAGGGTCGCTGTCACCATGCGCCCTTCCAATTCGGCAGTATCGCCAACCCCATGATGTTCGAAGGAACCGCGTGCGCCGGGATGGCGGCGATAATAACGGTCCAGCACTTGTTCAGTGATATCCCCTTGCGCTTCGGCCAACCGGTTCAGGCTTAATTCGGCCAGGCCGGCATCGCTTGTGTCCATCACCGGTCCAGTCACGTCAGAACTTTTCCAGCGTTGTGATCCCATATCCGGCGAAGGCGTCGGAAAGCCGCGCAAAATCGTCGAGCTGGCCGGTGGTGACGGCTTTGTCTGGCTCGGAGCGGTCAAACGCCTGTCCCGTCGTGCGGTAAACTATCCGGCGGGCGATCCCTGCGGCGCCATGGACGAATTGCACATCGGTTCCGATTGCAGCGCGAAGCTCGTCCTCCAGCAGAGGGAAATGCGTGCAGGCCAGCACAATGGTGTCGATGTCTTGGCCATGGGGTTGCAGCAACAATCCTTTGGCTTGTTCAGTGACTGCGTCGATCGAAACGGGCTGACCGCGCATCTTGGCCTCGGCCAGTTCAACCAAGCCATTGGCACCATGGCGCAGCAAGCGTTGGCCAGATGCGAATTCCTGGGCGAGATTGTCTACATAGGCCTGACGCATGGTCGCCTCTGTACCAAGCAAACCGATCACACCGCTGCGCGTCATCTCAGCGGCGGGCTTGATCGCAGGCACCGTGCCCACAATCGGAATTTCCAACACATCACGAACCATCCCCAGCGCAATGGTGCTGGCGGTGTTGCAGGCGATGCAGATCAATCGCGGTTGATAACGCTCTGCCATGCGCCCCAACAGGCCGGAAACGCGCGCGGCAATCTCTGCTTCGCTTTTTGCTCCATAGGGCAGGCCCGCTTCATCAGCGGCATAAATCACCGGGGCATCGGGCAATTGCGCGCGCAGCTCGCTTAGTACGGATAGCCCGCCAACGCCGGAATCGAACAACAGGATCGGGGCTTGGGGGATTGGCAATGGCGCGCTGGCTTCCAAAGAAAACTCCGATCAGGCCGCATCTATCACAGCCATGCACTTCACATTTGCGGCCAAATAGAAGAAAAAGAACGAACAAGACAAGCGTGTCCGGGCGGAGAGAGACTTTGGAATCTGTTTTAGCATTGTTGATGGGCTATTTGTTTGGCAGCATTCCGTTCGGGTTGTTGCTGACAAAAATGGCTGGTCTGGGCGATGTGCGTGACATCGGCAGCGGCAATATCGGGGCTACCAACGTTCTGCGCACTGGCAACAAATGGCTGGCTGCAGGTACGCTTCTGCTCGACATGTTGAAAGGGTTCGTACCAGTCGCCTTGGCCGGACTGCTGTTCTATGCACCGCTCGACTATGGTGAGGCCACCATCGGCACCGTGCCAGCTGCTGCGCTGGGCGCAGTTTTGGGGCACAGCTTTCCTGTTTGGCTCGGGTTCAAAGGGGGCAAGGGTGTTGCCACGAATGCGGGCGTCAGCTTTGGCATCGGCTGGCCAATTGGATTGGCTTATGCCCTGGTGTGGATCGGCGTGCTGGCATTTGGACGGATCAGCTCTGTTGCCGGTATGAGCGCGGTTGTGGCCGCTGCCTTTGCTGCGGGAATGACAGGCTATTCCGAATTCATTCCCGTTCTGACGATCATCGCCTTGCTGATCATCTGGCTGCACCGCACCAATATCGGCCGTTTGATGCGAGGCGAAGAACCCAAGATTGGCGGCAAGAAGTGACCGGTGCTGCGCGCTGATGGGTGCCGCTGACACGAAAACCGAACTATCCCAACAAGAGGCCTTCGCGCGTATTCGATTGCTGCGTTCGCCCAATATTGGCCCGGTTTCCTTTCGCCAATTGCTCGCTCGGTTCAGGACGGCCAACGCAGCGCTTGAGGCTTTGCCCGAGCTTGGAGGCAAGGGGAAGAGAACCTATCGTGCCGCGGGCCAAGGCAAGATCGAGGATGAAATCGAGGCGGTGAAGCGGGCGGGTGCACGCTATCTGTTTCACGATTCGCCCGACTATCCCGCGCTGCTGGCCAACCATGACAGCGCACCGCCCATCGTGACGATCCGTGGGAATATCGGACTGGCGCACCAGCCCAGCGTGGCCATGGTGGGTGCGCGCAACGCCAGCGCAGCTGCGGTGAAACTGGCTCGCGATTTTGGCGCAGCCTTGGCCGAGCAAGGCTTTACCGTGGTGTCCGGTCTGGCCCGAGGGATTGATGGTGCATGCCACGAAGGGGCGTTGAGTGCGCGTGGCGGTGGCACCATCGGGGTAATCGCCAGCGGGATCGACATTGCCTATCCGCCGCAACATGCCCAGCTTCAGGAACGCATCGCAACCGACGGGCTGTTGATGGCGGAACAACCGCCAGGAACCGAACCGCGTGGCAGCCACTTCCCACGCCGCAATCGCATCATCGCAGGATTGGCGGCTGGTACTTTGGTGGTGGAGGCTGCGCCCAAGTCTGGCTCACTGATCACCGCACGGCTGGCGGGCGAAGCGGGCAGGGAAGTGATGGCGATCCCTGGTTCTCCGCTGGATGCACGATCTTCAGGTTGCAACCAGTTGATCCGCGAGGGGGCGGTGCTGGTGCAATCGCCCGAGGATGTGGTGGAATTACTGAGCGGGTTCGATGGCTCACCAAAGTCGAGCGTGAATGAGGGTGCCAGTAGCTTTGACTATAATGTTGAGGAGTTTGCCGAGGCGCAACCGGCCGACATCGGCGGCCTGCTGACAACGGCCCCTGTCGCGGTGGACGAATTGATCCGCCAGTCTGGCACCAATCCGGCATCGGTGCAGATGGCGCTGCTGGAATTGGAGATCAGCGGTGAGCTGGTCAGGCATGCTGGTGGAGGCGTCTCGCTTGCAGCTTAGCGATTGTCCCACTAACTGGCCGCTTGACACGAATGAATCTCCAACCCCACTCTCGCGCGTACGTACACGTGTAAGGACCGAAACACTCTCACCATGCAATTAGTAATCGTTGAATCGCCGGCAAAGGCGAAGACCATCGAGAAGTATCTCGGCAAGGATTTCAAAGTTCTGGCTAGCTACGGCCATGTCCGCGATCTACCGCCCAAGGATGGCAGCGTCCGGCCGGACGAGGACTTTGCGATGGATTGGGAGCTGTATCGCGACAAGCAAAAGCGGTTCAAGGAAATCGCCGATGCGGCCAAAGGTGCCTCGCGCCTGGTCCTCGCAACTGACCCTGACCGCGAAGGCGAAGCGATCAGCTGGCACATTCAAGAGCTGCTGAAAAAGCGCAAAGTATTGCCCGCTAAGGTTGACCGGGTGGCGTTCAACGCCATCACCAAGAACGCCGTAACAGAGGCCATGAAAAGTCCACGCCAGCTCGATACCGATCTGGTTGACGCCTATCTGGCGCGCCGGGCGCTGGACTATCTGTTCGGCTTTACCCTTTCGCCCGTGCTTTGGCGCAAGCTGCCCGGGGCAAAGTCTGCTGGCCGTGTGCAATCGGTCGCTTTGCGTTTGGTGTGCGAGCGTGAGCGCGAGATCGAGTTGTTCAAGGCTGATGAATATTGGTCTGTTCTTGCCAAGCTGGAGCAGGACGGGACGCAATTTGATGCACGGCTGGTCAAATTTGAGGGCAAGAAGCTCGACAAATTGACGTTGGGCAATGAAGGCTCGGCTATGGCGGCCAAGGCCGCGGTTGATAATGGTCGCTTCACCATTGAAGAGATCGAGACAAAGCCGCTCAAGCGCAATCCAGCGCCTCCGTTTACAACGTCAACATTGCAGCAAGAAGCCTCGCGCAAGCTGGGCTTTTCCGCCAGCCACACGATGCGTTGTGCGCAGTCTTTGTACGAGGCGGGCGCCATCACATATATGCGGACCGATGGTGTGCAGATGGACGGCAGCGCCATTGCGGAAGCGCGCGATGCCATCGCCGAACGCTATGACGGAAATTACATTCCGGAAAAACCGCGTTTTTACAGTACGAAGGCCAAGAATGCTCAGGAAGCACACGAAGCCATCCGGCCTACCAATTTCAGCCGTGACGCGGCGGGTTCGGGTGACGAGGCAAAGCTGTATAGCCTGATTTTCAAGCGAGCCATGGCCAGTCAAATGTCGGCTGCGCAGCTGGAGCGGACCACGGTCACTCTGCGCGAGGCGACCGGCCAGCACGAGCTGCGCGCAACTGGACAAGTTGTGAAATTTCCAGGCTTCCTGGCGGTCTATCAAGAAGGGTTTGACGATAAGTCAGACGAGGACGATGACGGCTTGCTGCCGGTGATGCACAAAGGCGATAGCCCGCTTAAAAAGGCAGTTGAGGCCAATCAGCACTTTACCCAGCCGCCACCGCGTTATTCCGAAGCGAGCCTGGTTAAGCGCTTGGAAGAATTGGGCATTGGACGTCCATCAACCTATGCCTCGACCATTCAGACGCTGCGCGATCGCGATTATGTGCGGATGGAAAAGAACCGCTTCTTTGCCGAGGAATCCGGTCGATTGCTGACCGCTTTCTTGGAGCGTTTCTTCCCCAACTACGTCGCCTATGAATTTACCGCCGGAATGGAAGACGAATTGGATGTCGTGTCCAACGGGCGCGAGGCTTATAAGGTTCTGCTCGCCAAGTTCTGGAAGGATTTCAAACCCAAAGCCGATGAGGTGATGGAGAAGCTTCCTTCAGAAGTCACCGAGGTTTTGGACGAATATCTGTCCGATTATCTGTTCCCTGAAACGGAAGAGGGCAGCGATCCGCGCAAATGTCCTTTGTGCGATACCGAAGGTCGCGAAGGCGGCCGTTTGGCACTGCGCGGGGGCCGCTTTGGCGCGTTTGTCGCCTGTGCCAACTATCCCGAGTGTAAATTCACCCGCCGCTTCGCTCAACCGGGCGCAGATGGCGAAGATGGCGCTGCTGATGGATTGATGGGTGTGCATCCTGAAACGGGCGAGGAAATTCATCGCAAGACGGGCCGCTTCGGCCCCTATATCGAGATGGTAGAGGACGAGGCGAAAAAGCGTGCCTCCATCCCCAAGGATCTGCCAGATTTTGATCTGGATTGGGCGGTCAAGCTGCTCAGCCTGCCGCGTATCGTTGGCGAACATCCTGAAACGGGCAAGGAAATCGAGGCGGGTCTGTGGCGTTATGGGCCGGCGGTGCGGCATGAAGGCACCTATGGCAAACTGCAAAGCACTGCGGAGATCTTTGATATCGGCATGAACCGCGCGGTCGATCTGCTGGCGCAATCGGCCAATCGGAAGGGCGGTGGCCGTGGCAAGGCCGAGCCGATCAAGACCCTGCCAGCCCACCCGACCAGTGGCGGCGAGATGAAGGTGATGCCGGGCCGCTATGGGCCCTATGTCACCGATGGCTCGACCAATGCGACGATCCCGAAGGATATGAAGCCCGAGGATCTGACCGAGGCGCAGGCGATCGAACTGATCGATGCCCGAGTGGCCAAAGGACCAGCCAAGAAGAAGGGCCGCAAGAAAGCCGCTCCGAAGAAAAAGGCTGCTGCCAAGAAGAAGGCCCCAGCCAAGAAAAAGGCTCCCGCCAAAAAAGAAGCCTAGTCAGGCCGAACGATCATAATGTCCTGCCGCGCGGTGATCCTCTGCCGGAATTTCGGATGAACTGCGAAAGGTAATCTTTACCTATTTCGCTTGCGGGGCATTCACCGCATCGCGTTGGTAATTCGTCAAGTTTTACGCGCTAGAGCATGCTGTGTGGAATTAGGCCATATAGCGGACCGGCATAGTGATCGAAGTAGAAGTCCAGAACGAGACCCACCAAAGCCAGGCGGTCATTCGCTTTGCCGCCGTGCCGCGCATCGGTGAAGGGCTGCGCCTGCGCGAGCCCGATGGCATGTGGGCCAGCTATGACGTGATCGACGTTTGGTATCAGAAGGCCGAGTTCGGCGATATCTGGATGCCATTTCTGCACATTCGCATGACACCCGGCGAAAACGCTATGGACACATCCAGCAATGGGTATGACTTCCAAAGGGAGCTCGAACCATTCAAAACCTGATCAAGCGAACCACTGGCCCGAATAAGGGGCAAGGCAATCGTTCACCCGGAGACGAGACGAACCTGCAGGCTGAAACGCATGGTGCGGAGATGCGGCGTGCTGAGCCGATTGACTATGAGATCGCAGATGATGCGCCCGATCAGGATGCTTCTGCGCCGCTTGCTGAGCCGCAAGATACTGATGCGATTGTTCGCGCAGCCAAGGCCATGCGCGATGTCCACCAGACCCATCAGGCTCGTCCGAAAATCTGCTTGATCGTCGATGATAGCCGCGTGATCCGCAAGGTTAGCCGCAAGATTGCGACCAGCCTGGGCTTTACGCCAATTGAGGCGGAAAATGGCGAAGAAGCGCTCTCTCGGTGCAAGCAGAAAATGCCCGATCTGGTGCTGACCGATTGGCAAATGCCCGAGATGGACGGGATCGAGTTTGTCCGCCAACTGCGCGCAATCCCGACGCCGCATCGTCCCACAATCGTGTTCTGCACGTCCAAGGGCGCGGCTGCCGACATTCACGAAGGCATTGCCGCTGGCGCCGATGATTATGTCATCAAGCCATTTGACGAGGCGACGCTTCAGGCAAAGCTCGAACGCCTCTAACCGAATTTCTTAGCTGACCCTCGCTATTTCTGGCCGCAGGGGCTAGGCCCACCGGCCATGGGCAAAGAGCATTTCGAGCGGCACAAAAAACCCTGGAACGCGGAAGAGGCAGGGCGCCTGAAACTGCTCGCGTCAAAGGGGCAGGGGCTGAAACAGATCGCCAAGGCGCTCAATCGCAGCGAAGATTCGACCAAGAGCTTTGCCAAGCAGCAAAAAATCAAGATTGCGAAAAAGCGGTAACCATTGGTTGGCGAGCTGATGGACGCCCCTAATTCAAGATAGCTTTGCCGATAGATTCTATCTATGCCAATCTTTCTCGGCAATGGGAGTACGCAGGCTGCGCGACGCAGGGTACAGTCCGTGGCTGATATTGATTATTGTTATTCCCCTAGTGAACTTGATCCTGATCTACTTCTATGTCCAACCAACAAAGGCGGAGGATGCCGCATGACCTATCGAATTTGTGGCGTGCGCGCATTGGCTTTTGGCGTTGCAATTCTGGGGCTTTCCGCTTGTGGAAGCCCTGATGTAGCGGACACAAATGATCGGCAGGAGGCCGTCTCTCCAAGCGATACCGCAGCCTCAGGGACAGAAGAACCAGAGGTGACCGGCGACTATAGCGATGAAACGATAGAAGCCGCGCAGACTTGCCACGATAAAGTATGGTTGGAAGATGAGCGCTTCAGCGAATTCCCCAACGCTGCAGTCTCGATCAATCCTACCACTCTCGATGACAATGATCCAACCATCGGTTGGATTGTTGAATGGGATAATCCGCAGGTTTCGGCCAGTGGAACCTGCTTGGTCGAGGGCGACAATGTTACGGTGGTGGATGATTGAGCAACTGCTTGGCGGGCTTGGTCCTTATACGACCATCACAAGCTCAAAATGTTCGCAAGCAATCATCAGATCATCATCAACCTTGATATCTGTTCCGGCCAAAACGCGGGTGAAATAGGCACGGTGCGCATCGCGCCACCATTCCAGCGTTAGATCGCCTTCGCCCTCTGCGCGGGCAAATTCGGCACCGACTTCGCTGAACTTCTTGAACTCAACCGAAGTCGTGCGGATGATTGCGTGGGCAACGCCGTCAAAATCGGTCACTACGTTAAGGTCACCGGGTTGTGGAAGCGGATCACTACACATTTCATATTCTTGCACCGAAGCCGCTGTTGCGCGCTTTTGACCGGCGAGCACCAATTGCAAGCAAATATCGGCATCTTCGCGATTGTCGCAGAAATGGAATGAAGCGACTGGCTGTTCTGGCGCATCGGGGTGCCCGGCGCGGAACTGGCCCCACAATTTTCTGACGCTTGGGTGCATCACTTCACCCAGTCGAGCCCGATTTCCTCAAACACTTCGCGGTTGTCGGACCAGTTTTCGTCTACCTTCACATGCAGGAACAGGTGAACCTTCTGGCCCAGCACTTGGGCCAGCTCCGTTCGCGCAGCTTCTCCGATAGCTTTGATCCGTTGGCCGCCTTTGCCCAAGACGATGGGCTTTTGGCTGTCGCGTCCGATCACAATTTGCTGGCGGACCTCCACCGAACCATCGGGCCGTTGGGTGTAGCTTTCCGGACGAACAGCGGCATCATAGGGCAGCTCGTCATGCAATTGCAGATACAATTGCTCGCGGGTGATTTCGCAGGCCAGCAACCGTTCTGAGGCATCGGACACCTGATCTTCGGGGTAATGCCACGGACCTTCGGGCATCATCGCAGCCAGAGTACCCTTCAACTCCTCAATGCCATCACCGGTTAGGGCAGAGACAAAGAACACCTCGCCAAAATCGACCTTGCTGGTCAATTCTTCCGCCAAAGCCAGCAACGGCTCTTTCTTGGCCTTATCGACCTTGTTCAACACCAAAATCTTGCGTTCTGGACGCTTTGCAATCGTCTCGATCAGCGGTTCGAGCTCGTGCCGGCGCTGCTTGATCGGATCCACCAGCAAAACGAGGGCATCGGCGCTCTCTGCGCCTTCCCATGCAGCGCTGACCATGGCGCGGTCCAACCGCCGCTTGGGAGCAAAGATGCCGGGCGTATCGACCAGGATCATCTGCGTGTTGGGCTTCTCACCCTCGTGCAAAGCAATACCCAACATGCGCGAGCGCGTGGTCTGCGCCTTGGCCGATATGATCGCGACCTTTTGCCCGACCAGCTGGTTGACCAGCGTTGATTTGCCGGCATTTGGAGCACCGATCACGGCGACAACACCGCATTTCTGTTCAGTCATTGTGTAAAATCCTTAGCGCCTGTTTGTCGCTGTAAGTTTGGGTCCGGATCATCCGAATTCATCCATGAAAGCTTTGGCGGCCAGTCTTTCGGCTTCCTGCTTATTGCTAGCGGTTGCCTCGGCATCGCCCACATTTTTTACGCTGACCCGCACGGTAAAGCGGGCGGCGTGGTCTGGCCCGCTGCGATCGACCAGCTCATATCGGGGAGGTTGGCGTTGGTTGCCCGCGGCCCATTCTTGCAGCGCGCTTTTGGGATGCTTGATCGTGCCGGTATCGCCATCCATTTCTTCAGCCCACAGGCCCTTAATTACGGCTGCGGTGGCGGCAAATCCGCTTTGGCGGAAGCTCGCGCCCAATAATGCTTCCATCACATCGCCCAAGATATTGGTGCTTTGCGCGCCGCCATCGTCGCGGGCTTGCTTGCCCAAGCGGATGTGGTCGGCCAGGTCGATCCGTCGTGCGATACGGGCGCAAGTGGCGCGGCTGACCAGGGCGTTCAGGCGCTGGGATAGCTTGCCTTCAGGCGCGCTGCTGCGAGAATAAAGCCAGTCCGCAATTGTCAGGCCCAACACCCGGTCGCCTAGAAATTCCAACCGTTCGTAATCGTCATTTGCGCCATAGCTGCCGTGGGTGAGCGCGCGCAGCCACAAGGCCTCATCCTCAACCGCAAAGCCCAGCTGCTCCAACCACTCGACACTTTCTGACGGGACGGTACTCATATGCCCTCTGCCGAGCGATCCCAACGGACGGCCGAGAACCATGTCCACGGCTTTATCCATTCGGCGCTGCCGTCGAACGACCATGTGATTGCGGTGGCTTTGCCAACCAGATTTTCCTGTGGGACCAGCCCAACGCCGCCGCCTGCTTCTGCGCGATAGCGGCTGTCTTGCGAGTTATCGCGATTATCGCCCATCACAAATATCCGACCTGCAGGCACGATAATTGGACCATAATTGTCCATCGGGGTTGGCCCGAAATCGAGTACACTATAGGTTTTGCCCGACGGCAGGGTCTCTTGATATTGGACGTAATTGCAAACCATCGCGCCGTCCGCTGTCTCTTCCATTTCAGCGCCCCAGGCGCAGCTGGTGTTGGCAGAAACCGGGATCACAAAGGGTTCGATCTGCTTGCGAGGGATCGGCTTGCCATTCAAGATCACCTGTCCATTGCGCATGGCCACGCTGTCACCGGGCAATCCGATGACGCGCTTGATATAGTCGGTGCCGTCAATCGGGTGCTTGAAAATGGCCACGTCGCCGCGCTCAGGTTGGCTCGCCAAGATCCGGCCGGGGATCAGGGGAATGCCAAAGGGGACCGAACTGGACGAATAACCATAGGCCCATTTTTGTGCGACCAGCACATCGCCGTTCCACAATCGTGGCAACATGCTTTCAGAGGGAATTGAAAACAGCGAGAAGAAAAAGATGCGGAACGCCAGCACAACAATGGCCAATTTCAGCACGAACAGGGCGAAACTGCCCCAGGTTTCCTGCTCGGCTGGTTCAGCTACCTTGGCTGATGCGATTGCGGCGTCAGCAGCAGTTGCGTCTTCCGCATTGGGGCCAGTTTGTACATTGTCGGTCATAGATGCATTCGTATCTTCAGGGTTTTCATACGTCGCTGGGTTCCCTAGTCGCCTCAGCACACTCAGACAAAGGCTTTTCGCATGACAGACCCGATCCGCGCTGCCTGGGATACGCTCCACGCAATTGATCACCCCACATTGGCTGCGCTATTTGAAGACACCGTACGGGTCGAATCCCTGTCGGGGCGGATCGAATGGCCCAGCCAGGATGGCGATTGCGGCATCCTATTCGATTGGTCCAAAACGCACCTCAACGCGCCGCTGATTGCCGGTTTCGAGCAATTGGCTAACGCGTGTGACTTTGCCGGGCAACGCGAAAAACTGTTCAATGCAGAGATCATCAATGTGACCGAGGGGCGTGCCGCTACGCACACGGCGATGCGCGGCGCTGGCGAGGCCAGCAAGGTTGAGGAAGGCGAGGCATTGCTGCGCCGGATGGGGATATTGGTTGAGGCGATCCACGATGGCGCCTTGGGCGATGTCAAACATCTGATCCACATCGGCATTGGCGGATCAGCGCTGGGGCCGGCACTGGCGGTGGATGCGCTTACCCGCGATCTTGCGAAGGTGGATGTGCATGTCGTCTCCAACATTGATGGCGTTGCCTTGGAGCAGGCCTTTAAGGCGTGCGATCCGGCCACGACGATGGTGGCAGTTGCATCCAAGACCTTCACCACGATCGAGACGATGACCAACGCCAGCTCGGCGCTGAAATGGTTGGGAGACAATGGGGTGGATGATCCTTCGGGCAGGGTTGTTGCGCTAACCGCCAGTCCGGAAAAAGCCGTAGAGTGGGGCGTTGACGAAACTCGCGTGCTGCCATTTCCTGAAAGTGTGGGCGGGCGCTACTCGCTGTGGTCCAGCATTGGCTTCCCCGTTGCCTTGGCGATTGGCATGGAGGAATTTACCCAGTTTCTGAACGGCGCACTGGCGGTGGACGCCCATTTTGCCGAGACCAATGGCGCGGATAATCTGTGCCTGCGGGCGGCATTTGCCGATCAATATTACACTCGATTACGAGGGTGCCAGACCCGCGCCGTGTTCGCCTATGACGAGCGATTGGATTTGTTGCCCGACTATCTTCAGCAGCTGGAGATGGAGAGCAATGGCAAGCGAGTAACGGCATCGGGCGATCAGGTGGATGGGCCGACCGCGCCGATCACATGGGGCGGGGTAGGCACCGATGCTCAGCATGCGGTGTTCCAATTGTTGCATCAGGGCACGCATCTGGTGCCGGTAGACTTTATCGCCAGCATTGTACCTGGCGATATGCTCGATCCGGCACACCACCAGATATTGCTGACCAATTGTTTTGCCCAAGGCGCAGCCTTGATGGCGGGCGGCAATATGAGCGCCGATGGCACTGATCCTGCGCGCGCCTTTCCGGGCAATAGGCCCAGCGCCACCATTTTGTGCGATGATCTGGATGCCGCGACTTTGGGCGCGTTGATCGCGTTTCATGAACACCGCACCTTTGCCAATGCTGTGCTGATGGGCATCAATCCCTTTGACCAATTCGGGGTCGAGTTGGGCAAGAAAATGGCCAAGGATATCGAGTCGGGCGGGGCCGAATTTGATGCGAGCACTCGAGCGCTTTTGGAGAAATCCGGTTTAGGTTGATTATTGTTGCATTGCACAAAATCCTTGACTTTACGGGGTTTGTCACCCATCTGCATGATATCGAGGCGCCTGGCAGCGTGAACTGGCGGTAGCAAAAATTCTACCTGCCCCGGCCGCAGCTTCGGTTCTAATTTTTCAAACTTCCCTTTTCACGCGGGCGGTTATTTAACCCCGCGAATGCGCGACGAGTCCGTCTGGGCTGCGTCAGCGCACCGCATACAATGCGAGTTTAACACTTCATAATGACTACGACTTTTGACCAACTTGGTCTTTCACAGCCCGTGCTTCAGGCCTTGGATCTGAAGGGCTACACCGAACCTACCCCCATTCAAGAGCAGGCCATTCCGGCTGTATTGAAGGGCCGCGATCTGTTGGGGATCGCTCAAACCGGAACCGGTAAGACGGCCGCGTTCATGCTTCCCAGCATTGATCGATTGCGCGAAGCAGATCGGCAAACGCCGTTCAAATCATGCCGCATGCTGGTGCTGGCACCAACCCGCGAACTGGCCGGACAAATTGCTGCCAACGCCAAAGAGTATGGCGCTTTGGCAGGCCTGAAGGTTCAGTCCATCGTGGGCGGAACCAGCGTCAATAAAGACCGCAACAAACTGCACCGTGGCACCGATATTCTGGTCGCAACACCGGGCCGTTTGCTCGACCTGGTCGATCAGAAGGCCTTCAACCTTTCCGGTGTTGAAGTGCTGGTTCTGGACGAGGCCGATCAGATGCTTGACCTGGGCTTCATCCATGCTCTGCGCAAGATCAACGATTTGGTCCCGGCCGAGCGTCAGACGCTGTTTTTCAGCGCAACCATGCCCAAGCAGATCAAGGAATTGGTCAACAAATATTGCCGCAATCCGGTGCAGGTATCGGTTACTCCGGCGGCCACAACGGCCGAACGGATCGAGCAATATCTGTTGATGGTTCAGCAGGACGAAAAGCAGACCTTGCTCGGTATGATCCTGAAGGGTCAGCACGACATTCCAGGTAAGCTGGAACGCGTGCTGGTGTTCACTCGGACCAAACATGGTGCGGACCGTGTGGTGAAGAAGCTTGCCCAGATCGGAGTGCAGGCCAATGCCATTCACGGCAACAAATCCCAGCCTCAGCGAGAGCGCGCCCTAAGCGAGTTCAAAAAGGCCAAAACCCCCGTCCTGGTCGCCACCGATGTGGCCGCACGCGGGATCGATATCCCAGGCGTCAGCCATGTTATCAATTACGAATTGCCCAATGTGCCAGAGCAATATGTTCATCGTATCGGACGCACCGCGCGTGCCGGAGCAGATGGCATTGCGATCGCATTTTGCGCCGAGGACGAGCGCGCTTATCTGAAAGATATTCGCAAACTAACCGATGCCGAGTTTGAGCGTCTGCCACTCCCCGAGAATTTCCGCGCTGTAGTCGAAGGTGTTGGGCCGACAAAGCCAGCACCCAAGCAGCAGCGTCAACGGGTCAAGCCAAAGCCATTTGGCGCTGGTCGTGGCCGTGGTGGTGCCAATGCAGGTGGGCAGGATCAGGGTGAGGCGCGCAAGCCCAAGAACAAGCATCCCAACCGTGCCGGAAAGCCAAACCGTGCTGGCAAACCAAATCACGATGGACAATCGGGTGAACGCTCAGAAAACCGCTCCGGCGGACGGCCCAGTGGGCCGGGCGGTCAGGGCCAGCAGGGCGGTCGCGGCAAACCGGGCGGCGGCAACCGTCGGCGGTTCAACAATCGCGGCGGCAAGCCGGGCGGTAACCGCGCCAGCGGCTAACATCGCAGGCGGGTAACCAAACAACAGAAATCGGCGAATTGTGCACTAAGATACAGCAGCGCGCTTGGCTTTTGTGTGAGTGATGGCCATATCGCGCTGCTGAAACAGGAGCATGCCGATGGCCGATACTTACGATTATGACCTCTTCACCATCGGTGCAGGTTCAGGCGGCGTTCGCGCCAGCAGGGTAGCCTCTGCCCATGGCGCGAAGGTTGCCGTAGCTGAAGAATACCGCGTTGGTGGAACCTGTGTCATTCGCGGTTGTGTGCCCAAGAAGATGCTCGTCTACGGCGCGCATTTCGCCGAAGATCTAGAGGATGCGCAGAATTTTGGCTGGACGATCGAGGGCAAGCGCTTCGATTGGGTCAAATTGCGCGATAATGTGCAGACCGATATTGACCGGCTCGAGGGCCTCTATGGCGAAACTTTGGCCAATCACGATGTCGAGATTTACCGCGAGCGCGCCCAGATTACTGGCGACCATGAAATCACTCTTGCCAGCGGCAAAGTGGTAACCGCCAAATACATTCTAGTGGCCACTGGCGCTCGTCCGACATTGCTCGATTTTCCCGGCGCAGAGCACGCGATCA
Organism: uncultured Erythrobacter sp.; assembly: GCA_947495555.1. GTDB lineage: Bacteria > Pseudomonadota > Alphaproteobacteria > Sphingomonadales > Sphingomonadaceae > Erythrobacter. The sequence continues at coordinate 144,347 of CANLZI010000001.1, forward strand.
CCTCAAACGAAGCATTCCATCTGGACGCCTTGCCCAAGCGAGTAATGATCGCAGGCGGTGGCTATATTGCCAATGAATTTGCCGGCATTTTCAACGAGTTTGGCAGCAAGGTCTGTCTGGTCAATCGTGGCGATCAATTGTTGCGCGGCTATGACGAGAGCCTGCGCGATCGTTTGCTGCAGATATCCTTGATGAAGGGGATCAATTTCCACTTCAACACAACTTTCAAGCAAATCACCAAGAACGATGATGGGTCCTTCCATGTCGAGCTGAACGGTGCGGATGATATGGATGTTGACCTGGTCATGTTTGCAACCGGACGCTCGCCGAATACACAAGGTTTGGGCCTTGAGACTATTGGCTTAGAATTGGGCGACAAGGGAGAGATCAAGGTCGATCAATACAGCCAGACCAATGTCGATTATGTCTATGCGGTTGGTGACGTAACCGACCGGGTTCAGCTTACCCCGGTGGCCATCCGCGAAGGCCAGGCATTTTCTGACTCAGTGTTTGGCGATGGAGAGCCGCGCGCTGTCGACCATTCCTGTATCCCCAGTGCCGTCTTCAGCCACCCACCGATTGCCGCCGTTGGGATGACCGAGGGTGAGGCCCGCAACAAGATCGGCAATATCCGGGTTTACCAGTCAGATTTTCGCTCGATGAAAAATGTGGTCGCTGGCCGCAACGAGCGCAGCCTTTACAAGATGATAGTCAATGCGGCGACCGACCAGATTGTTGGCATCCATATGATTGGAGCCGAAGCGCCTGAGATCATGCAGGCCGCCGCAATCGCCGTGAAAGCGGGCCTGACCAAAGCCGATTTTGATGCGACCACGGCCATCCACCCGACCATGGCGGAAGAGCTTGTCCTGTTTAAGTAGTTTGTGGTTCGCAACCGTTCACGCTAGCTAAGTGCCCTGAAACAAGGGGACATCAAATGGCGGGAACAATCCTGGTCACAGGCGGCACTGGCTACATCGGAGGCGAGCTGATTGATCAGCTGTTGGCCGCTGGCAAGATGGTTCACACCACGGTTCGCAATACCGCCAAAAGCGAACCACGCCTTCGCAGCCGATGGCCAGATGCAGGAGGTCGTCTGAAAGTGTTTCAGGCTGATCTGGAAAATGACGCTGGTTGGGCAGAGGCCTGTTCAGGCTGTGATGCGGTTGCCCATGTCGCCTCTCCGTTTCCGTTGGCTGTGCCAAAGAATGAAGATGATTTGATCGTCCCTGCGCGAGAGGGCGCACTGCGGGCGATCAAATTTGCCCATGCTGCAGGAATAGACCGCTTTGTCTTGACCAGTTCCGCTGCCGCGATTGCTTATGGCGATCAGGACGGAAAAGAGCACTTCACCAAGGATGATTGGACGCCCGTCGATCATCCCTCTGTCGCACCCTATGCCAAATCCAAGACAATTGCAGAGCGCGTGGCTCGCGATTGGGCCACAGCAAATGCGCCAGGCATGGTGTTCTGCTCGATCAATCCTGTCGCGGTGTTTGGGCCAGTTGTGAATGACGATCTTTCGACCTCGATCGAGATTGTGAAGAAACTGCTCGACGGTTCCATTCCGATGACTCCCAACATGGGCATCGGCGTGATTGACGTGCGCGACGTTGCCAAGGCCCATGTGGCGGCATTGATGGCTCCTGCCGAAACAGTGCGTGATGGGCGCTTTCCGATGCAGGCAAAGTTTCTATGGTTGAGAGAGATGTCGCAAGCCTTGCGCACTTTGGTCCCGGAACTCGCCGGAAAAGCTCCGACGAAAGGCATGCCCAATTTTCTGGTTAAGCTGCTGGCGCCTTTCGTGGCCGAGATGAACACGATGAAAAGTGAGTTGGGTCGGACGCGAGATGTTGATGGCACGCACACTGCTCAAACGCTGGGTCTAACATACATCACTGCAGAGCAATCGCTGGAAGACACAGCGCGCAGCCTTGCTGAACATGGGATAATTGAAAGCTGATGGATATTTCGGGAAAAACAGTCCTGCTGACCGGCGGTAGCTCCGGTATAGGACGAGAGATGGCGCTACAATTGAAGGCGCTGGGCGCGAATGTCGTGCTCACCGGTCGCAATCCAGAACGTTTGGCTGCGATGGCTAGCGAAGGGTTCGAGGTGATCTCCGCAGATTTGTCCAATGCGGCGGGGGTTGATGCCTTATTGGCGCAGTGGGGCTCGCGAGAGCTGGACATTTTGATCAACAATGCTGGGCAATTGGTCGATCACGATTTCCGCCAGGAAACCCCTGATCCGGATGCCGCTGATGATTGCATTTACGCCAATTTGAACGCCCCCATCCGAATGATCGTAGGTTTGAAGGAGCATTTGAACGCGCGGCCAGAAGCGAGCATCGTCAATGTCACATCGGGGCTGGCGATTGCTCCGGCGGCGCGCACACCTGTTTATTGCGCCACGAAGTCTGGATTGCGCTTTTACACACTCAGCCTGCGAGAGCAGCTGAAGGACACCAATATTCGCGTGACGGAGGCGCTGCCTCCCGTGGTTGATACGCAGATGAATGATGGCAATCCGATGAAGAAAATGCCGCCCGAAGAATGTGCTCGACAAATCGTTGTTGCGATCCAAAAGAACCATGATGAGGCCAACATCGGTATGACGAAGGCGCTCCGCATTGCAGAGTCCTTGTCGCCAGCATTGGCCAAGAGCATATCACTGCGTTTTTGATAATTTGACGCTGGCGCAGATGGGTGTCTAGGCACCTTGCAAGCAAAGTTGTTTTTAAGCTGGAGGCTGAATGTCCGCTAATATTGCCGAAATGGAACGCCGCAGAGAGGCCGCTAAAATGGGTGGCGGTCAAAAGCGTATCGACGCGCAACATGCCAAGGGCAAACTGACCGCGCGCGAGCGGCTGGACGTGCTGCTGGACGAGGGCAGCTTTGAAGAGCTGGACACCTATGTCGAGCATGATTGCACCGATTTTGGGATGGAAGACCAGAAGATTCCCGGCGATGGCGTGGTTACCGGATCGGGCACGATCAATGGCCGGCTGGTGTTTGTTTTCAGTCAGGACTTCACCGTGTTTGGTGGCAGTCTGTCCAAACGCCATGCGGAAAAAATCTGCAAGGTGATGGAAAGCGCGATGAAATATGGCGCTCCGGTGATCGGTCTGAATGACAGCGGCGGCGCGCGTATTCAGGAAGGCGTGGCGTCGCTGGGCGGCTATGCCGATGTGTTCCAGCGCAATGTGCTGGCCAGCGGCGTGGTCCCGCAGATCAGCCTGATCATGGGCCCGTGCGCGGGTGGGGCGGTTTATTCGCCTGCCATGACCGACTTCATCTTCATGGTCAAAGACAGCTCATATATGTTCGTGACCGGACCCGATGTGGTCAAAACGGTCACCAATGAAGAAGTGACGCAAGAGGAATTGGGCGGCGCGGTTACGCATACCACCAAGACCAGCGTAGCCGATATTGCGTTTGAAAATGACATCGAAGCCTTGATGGCGACGCGCGACTTCTTCGACTATCTGCCGCTGTCCAACCGTGAAGAAGTGCCCGAACGCCCCACCAATGATCCGTGGGATCGGATGGAAGAAAGCCTCGACACGTTGATCCCGGCCAATGCCAACCAGCCCTATGATATGCATGAGGTGATCCAGAAGGTTCTGGACGAAGGCGACTTTTTTGAGGTCCAGCCAGCCCATGCGGGCAATATCCTGTGCGGCTTTGGCCGCGTGGAAGGGCGCACCGTGGGCGTTGTGGCCAACCAGCCGATGGTGTTGGCCGGCGTGCTCGACATCAACTCATCGAAGAAAGCCGCGCGTTTCGTCCGGTTCTGCGATGCGTTTGAAATTCCGATCATCACGTTGGTTGATGTGCCCGGCTTCCTGCCCGGAACCGCGCAAGAGCATAATGGCATCATCAAACACGGCGCGAAGCTGCTGTTTGCCTATGCCGAGGCAACCGTGCCCAAAATCACCATCATCACCCGCAAGGCCTATGGCGGCGCCTATGACGTCATGGCGTCAAAGCATTTGCGCGGCGATTTGAACTATGCCTGGCCGACTGCAGAAATCGCGGTGATGGGCGCGAAGGGAGCGGTGGAGATTATCTTCCGACAGGATCGCGGCGATGCAGAAAAGATCGCCGAGAAAACTAAGGAATATGAAGACCGCTTTGCCAATCCATTTGTGGCAGCGCAGCGTGGCTATATTGACGAGGTGATCTACCCGCACTCAACCCGCAAGCGGATATCATCGGGCCTGCGCAAACTGCGCAACAAGCAGCTCGAAAACCCGTGGAAGAAGCACGACAATATACCGTTGTGAAGGTAGATGGACGTTAGCAGCCTGACTTCGATGGCAGTTGGCCTAGCGATCACCGCATTTTTTGCATGGTTGTGCTTTAAAGAAAGGATATCTGCGCGCGACACAGGAAAGTTTATTCATCTTCCTCGAGACGTAAATGAGAAAGATTCTCCACTTCTCTTTCAGACCTGCAAGGTCATAGTCACGATCCAGGCATATTTTTTTACAATGCTTGCGGCGATCTCTGGGATCGCATTGATTACCACATTGATTGGGGCTCTCTGATGAAACTCGGCAGACTTAACCACATTGGCGTTGCAACGCCGTCAATTGCAGATTCCATTGCGCATTATCGCGATGTGATGGGCGCGACCTCGATCACAGAGCCTTTCGACCTGCCCGAACAGGGCGTGAAGGTCTGTTTCGTCGACACGCCTACCGATTCGAGCGCAAATTCTGCGCTCAATGGAACCCAGATCGAGCTGATCGAGCCGTTCGATGAGAATTCTCCGATCAATGGCTTCCTCGCTAAGAACCCGTCGGGCGGGCAGCACCATGTGTGCTATGAGGTGCCCGATATCGCTACGGCACGCGAGGAATTTGAGGGTATGGGCAAGCGCATCCTTGGGCCGACACGGATTGGCGCGCACGGTACCCCTATCTTTTTCGTCCATCCCAAGGACATGCAGGGCATGCTTACCGAGATTATGGAAACGCCTAAAGACGGAGCTCATTGATGTCCTACGAAACGATCAAAGTTGAAACCAGCGGCCCACTGAAGACCATTACGCTGAACCGGCCTGACCGGTTGAACGCTATGCCGCCGCAAATGGCAGACGAGTTGGGCGAGGCTTTCTATGATCTGGGTGAGGCTCGCGCGGTGTTGATCACGGGCGAGGGCAAAGGATTTTGTTCCGGCGCCGATTTGGCCGCGCGCGGCGAGGGATCGGCATTGTCCGGCAATGGCGGTAGCCATCAGGCTTTGCAGAACCATTATAACCCGGCCATCAGCCAAGTATTGCGAGCGCCCGTTCCAGTGATCTGTGCGGTCAATGGTCCGGCCGCTGGCGTGGGTTGCAGTCTGGCGCTGGCCGCCGATTTCACCATTGCCTCGAAGAAAGCGTATTTTCTGCAAGCCTTCGTCAATATCGGCCTGGTGCCGGATGGCGGATCAACCTGGTTGCTGGCCCGCGCCATTGGCCGCGCTCGCGCCACCCGCATGATGATGCTGGGCGAGAAAATCGGGGCCGAGCAGGCAGAGGATTGGGGCTTGATCTATAAAGCGGTTGAGGCTGACGATTTGATGGGCGAGGCGAATGCCTTGGCTGAAAAGCTGGCCAATGGTCCGACCCAGGCGATCCGCTTGATGAAAGAAAATCTCAATCTGGCGCTGGATGGATCAGTGCAGCAGGTGTTTGTGCGCGAGGCAGAGACGCAGCGTTTGGCCGGTGACAGTAATGACGCGAAGGAAGGCGGCATGGCCTTCCTGCAAAAGCGTAAGGCAGAATTTAAGGGCAATTAAGATGGCTGATGTTGAAGACTGGAAGGCGCTGGCTGATAAGGAGTCCAGAGGCCGCGATCTCACTTGGGAAACGCCTGAAGGCTTTGACATCAAGCCGCTCTATACTGAGGCCGACAGCCATGATCCCGGCCTACCCGGATTTGCGCCGTTCACGCGCGGGGTGAAGGCCAGCATGTATGCCGGGCGTCCTTGGACCATCCGGCAATATGCAGGCTTCTCAACCGCTGAAGAATCCAACGCCTTTTACCGCCGCAATCTGGCCGCCGGGCAAAAGGGGCTGTCGGTTGCCTTCGATCTGGCAACCCACCGTGGTTATGACAGCGATCACGAACGCGTCACCGGCGATGTGGGCAAGGCTGGCGTTGCGATCGATACCGTGGCGGATATGGAAATCCTGTTCGATCAGATCCCGCTCGACACGATGAGCGTTTCGATGACGATGAACGGCGCGGTGATCCCCATCCTGGCGTTCTATGTTGTCGCTGGCGAGCGTCAGGGTGTGTCGGCAGAGAAGCTGTCGGGCACGATCCAGAACGACATTCTCAAAGAATTTATGGTCCGCAACACCTATATCTATCCGCCCGAGCCATCGATGCAGATTGTGTCGGACATCATCGCCTATACCAGCGCCAACATGCCGAAATTCAACAGCATTTCGATCTCTGGCTATCACATGCACGAGGCCGGAGCGACGGCAGTTCAGGAACTGGCCTTTACCATTGCCGATGGCAAGGAATACGCCAAGCGGGCGATGGAAACGGGCCTGGATATCGATGCCTTTGCCGGGCGGCTTTCGTTCTTCTTCGGCATTGGCATGAACTTCTTCATGGAGATCGCCAAGCTGCGCGCCGCACGCACGCTGTGGTACAATGTGATGGACGGGCTGGGGGCGCAATCCGAACGTTCAAAGATGCTGCGCACGCATTGCCAGACGTCGGGTGTTAGTTTGCAAGAGCAAGACCCCTACAACAATGTCATCCGCACAACGGTTGAGGCGATGGCCGCGACATTGGGCGGCACACAATCGCTCCATACCAATGCGCTGGACGAGGCGATTGCCCTGCCAACCGACTTTTCCGCCCGCATCGCGCGAAACACACAATTGGTGCTGCAAGAAGAAACCGGCATCACCAATGTCGTCGATCCACTGGGCGGCAGCTATTACATCGAAGCGCTGACCGCCAAGCTGGTGGAAGAGGCCGAGAAGCTTATCGCAGAGGTAGATGCTGCTAGCGGTATGACCGCTTACGTGGCGACCGGCGCGCCCAAGGCCGCGATCGAGACCGCGGCTGCGCAAAAGCAGACCAGCGTAGATAAGGGCGAGACCGTGGTGGTTGGCGTCAACAAATACCGCCTGGAAGAAGAAGCGCAGATCGACACGCTCGACATTGATAACCACAAGGTGCGTCAGGGCCAGATTGCACGTCTTGAGAAAGTGCGCGCGGGCCGGGACGAGGCAGCATGTCAGGCGGCGCTGAAGGCGCTGACAGAGGGCTCGCAAGGCGGTGGCAATGTGCTGGAACTGGCTGTTGCAGCTGCACGACATGATGCGACACTAGGTGAAATCTCATCGGCGATGGAGCAGGTGTTTGGCCGCCATGATGCAACACCAAAACCGGTCAGCGGCGTTTACAAGACCGCATATGAATTTGACCAGCGCTGGGCGCAGGTAACCGACGGGGTGGACGCGGTGGAGCGCCGATTGGGCCGCAAGCCCAAGATCATGGTCGCAAAAATGGGCCAGGATGGGCACGATCGCGGCGCCAATGTAATCGCTAGCGCCTTTGCCGATATGGGCTTTGAAGTGGTGTCCGGCCCTCTGTTCCAGACCCCATCCGAAGCGCGCGATATGGCGCTTGAGAATGACGTGGATGTGGTGGGGGCAAGCTCGCTCGCCGCGGGGCACAAGACGCTTATCCCCGAACTCATTACTTTGCTGAAAGAGGCTGGTCGGCCCGATATCAAAGTGACCGCCGGCGGGGTTATCCCTGCGACCGATTACGAATTTCTGCGTCAGGCAGGGGTGCAGGGCATCTATGGGCCGGGTTCCAATGTGATCGAATGCGCGGCCGATATTTTGACGCTGCTGGGCCATAATATGCCGCCTGCGGGTGAAGGGCTGGACGAGGCTGCTGAGTAACTTTTGGCGACCAATCAGCCCCAGCGATAAAACAGGACAATCAAGCACATGACCGATCTTCCCCCTGAAACCCGTCCGGAAACCCTGTCAGTCCACGCTGGTTGCGCGCCCGATCCCACCACCAATGCGCGGATCACGCCGATTTATCAGACATCCTCCTATGTCTTTGACAGTCCAGAGCATGCGGCCAATTTGTTCTCGCTGGCCGAGTTCGGAAACATCTATTCGCGGATCATGAACCCCACCAATGATGCGCTGGAGAAAAAGGTCGCCGCGCTGGAAGGGGGCGTTGGCGCGCTCGGCGTTGCATCTGGCCATGCCGCGCAATTGATCGCATTTCACACGCTGATGGAGCCAGGTTGTAACATCGTAGCAGCCAAGAAATTGTATGGCGGATCGCTCAACCAATTGGGCGAGGCGTTCAAGAAATTTGGCTGGGAAACGCGCTTTGTCGATACTGATGATGTCGAGAATGTTCGCGCGGCGATGGATGATAAAACGCGCTGCGTCTTCATCGAAAGTCTGGCCAATCCGGGCGGTGTGGTGACCGATATCGCCGCCATTGCTGACATTGCCCATGATGGCGGTGTGCCGCTGATGGTGGACAACACCATGGCCAGCCCCGCGCTGTGCCGCCCGTTTGAACATGGCGCGGATATTGTGGTGCATTCGACCACCAAATTCCTCAACGGGCATGGCAATGCAGTGGGCGGGATCATCGTCGATAGCGGCAAGTTCGACTGGAAGGCGCAAGGCGACAAATTCCCCTCGCTCACCCAGCCAAGCGGCTCTTATCACGGCGCTGTGCTGGTCGATGCGTTGGAGCCCATTGGCCCGATTGCCTTCATTATCGCGTGCCGCGTTTTGGGCTTGCGTGATTTGGGTCCGGCCATGGCACCGATGAATGCCTTTCTCGCGCTAACCGGTATGGAGACGCTGCATCTGCGGATGGAGCGGCATTGCGCCAATGCGCATGCTCTGGCCGAATGGCTGGAGAAGCAAGATGAGGTTGAGTGGGTGTCCTATGCCGGACTGCCCGACAATCCTTACCACCAGCATGCTCAGAAATATCTCGGCGGCAAGGGCGGCGCGGTGTTCACCTTTGGCCTGAAGGGCGGGTTTGAAGCCGGAAAATCGCTGGTCAGCAACGTCAAATTGTTCAGCCACCTCGCCAATATTGGTGACACGCGATCATTGATCATCCATCCGGCCTCCACCACCCACAGCCAATTGGACGAAGAAGGTCTGATTGCGGCGGGTGCTGGCCCGGATGTGGTGCGCGTTTCGGTGGGGATCGAGCATATTGACGACATCAAGGCAGATTTAAGGCAAGCCTTGTCAAAGGGTTAGTCTGCTCCATTGCGATCATGTCGCCTGCCTACAATTTAGTTTCCCGAAAATGGGCTTATCTTTCGACTCACTACGAATGGGGTCGTTGGTAAAAACACAAATTGGGGGATTATTATGCGTAAAATTGTACTTGCCGCAGCCGCTTTCGGACTGGCTTTCACGGCTTCACCCGTGCTTGCCGATGACCATGGCGAAGCCAAGCCTGAGATGCTGAAGCAGGATTGGTACAGCGTTGATCTGATCAAGTTCAAAGGCGGAAACCGCAAGCGGATTGGTGAGATCATCGATATGTATGAAGCGGCTGACAAAGCCAGTGGAAACCCTGGTCCTATTGTTCTGCATATGGACACCGGACCATGGGACATGATGGTTTTCTCCAAAATGGAGCATGGCATCAAGCAAATGGGCTGGGACAGCACGCCAGAGGGCGATGCGTGGCGCAAAGCTTTCAATGAATTGGCGGGAGGCGAGGAAGAAGCGATGAAGATTTTCGTTGAATTCCAAAGCTACGTCGATGCTTCTGAAGATCACATAGGACACATTCATCCCGATGAAGAGGAAGAGGGCTGATGAACGGGGCTGACCGCATTTTCTGTTAGCCCCCAATTCGATAGCTTGATCGGGGCCTCTAGGGTGGGCATAGGCGGTTTACGTCTGAGATGCTCTTCTGGAGGCCCCGCTTGTTTTCCAAGATACTGATTGCCAATCGCGGTGAAATTGCTTGCCGTGTAATCAAGACCGCTCGCCGGATGGGGATCGCCACCGTTGCGGTTTATTCTGATGCGGATGCGCGTGCGCCTTTTGTGCGAATGGCGGACGAGGCGGTTCATATTGGCCCGGCTCCGGCAGCGGAAAGCTATCTGATCCCCGAGAAGATCATCGATGCCTGCAAGCAAACCGGCGCCGAGGCGGTTCACCCAGGCTATGGTTTCCTGTCCGAACGGGCCAGTTTTGTGGAAGCATTGGCCGCAGAAAACATCGCCTTTATCGGGCCGCCTGCGGGCGCGATCGCCGCGATGGGGGACAAGATCGAATCCAAGAAGCTGGCCAAGGAAGCCGGCGTCAATGTGGTGCCCGGCTTTGTCGGTGAAATCCGTGACACCGATCACGCGGTCAAGATCAGCGACGACATTGGCTATCCAGTGATGATGAAGGCTTCTGCCGGCGGCGGCGGCAAGGGCATGCGCCTGGCCTGGTCTGAAAAGGATGTGCGCGAGGGTTTTGAAGCAACCAAGCGCGAGGGCCTCAACTCATTTGGCGATGACCGCGTATTTATCGAGAAGTTCATCGAGAACCCGCGCCATATCGAGATCCAGATCTTGGGCGATAAGCATGGCAATATTCTCTATCTGAACGAGCGTGAGTGCAGCATTCAACGCCGCCACCAAAAGGTGGTGGAAGAAGCGCCTTCGCCCTTCGTTACACCCAAAATGCGCAAGGCTATGGGCGAGCAGTCTGTCGCTCTGTCGCGCGCTGTCGATTACCATTCTGCCGGGACGGTTGAGTTGATCGTCAGCGGTGCGGATCCGACCGGCGAGAGTTTTTACTTCCTCGAAATGAACACGCGTTTGCAGGTGGAACATCCTGTCACCGAAGCGATCACCGGGATTGATCTGGTCGAACAGATGATCCGTGTTGCCGCTGGCGAAAAGCTGGAGATGACGCAGGACGACATCGGAATTGACGGTTGGTCGATTGAAAACCGGGTCTACGCCGAAGACCCCTATCGCGGTTTCCTGCCCAGCACGGGCCGCCTGGTTGAATACAAACCCCCTCTAGAGGGATGGACCGATGATGGTGCGGCCAATGGGCGGCGCGGTGTGGACGGCGTCCGCGTGGATGATGGCGTTTATGAAGGCGGCGAAGTGTCGATGTTCTATGACCCGATGATCGCCAAATTGGTGACTTGGGGGGAGACACGCGACGAAGCCGCAGATTTGCAGATACAGGCGCTTGATGCTTTCCGGATCAAGGGCTTGGGCCACAATGTCGATTTTCTCAGTGCGATCATGCAGCATGACCGGTTCCGTTCTGGCGAGCTAACCACCGGATTTATTGCCGAAGAATATCCCGATGGCTTTGTCGGAGCACCTGCCTCAGACGATCTCAAGCGCGGCCTTGCTGCGATCGCCGGGGTTATCGCCACCGCTGATGCGGATCGTGCGCGACGGATTGATCAACAGCTAGATGGCGAGCTGTACGCGCCTGGCGATTGGGCGGTGCGCATTGGAGAGACCGAAGCGACGTCGAACCATTTTGAGGTCAGCCTGGAAGAAGAGGCGATCCTGGTAGATGACGAAGCGGTCGATTGCAGCTTCGAATACACACCCGGCGATGTCATGATTGACGTTGAACTGGCAGGAGATGCGCTGACCGTTCAATTGGGACGCACACGCACCGGCTATGTTCTAACCACGCGCGGGGCGAGCCATACAGCGCGGGTATTGCCCATGCGCGTTGCAAAGCTGGCTGGCCACATGATCGAAAAAGAGCCGCCAGATCTTTCCAAAATGTTGATCTGTCCAATGCCTGGATTGCTGGTCAAACTGCATGTCGAAGAGGGCGAGGAGGTCCAGCCCGGACAACCCCTCGCCACAGTGGAAGCGATGAAGATGGAAAACATCCTGCGCGCCGAAAAACAGACCGTTGTGACCAAGCTGAACGCTAAGGAAGGTGATAGTCTGGCGGTGGATGCTGTCATTCTTGAGCTGGAATAGGTCGCCAGCCTATCGCTAAATTGCCGGGACAGGACATCAAATTTCTACCGCTTGATCTCTCTGCAAAGTCAGCACCGTTTCCTGTGGATGCATGGTAAACGCGCTGGTCAGCGGTTTTGTCCTGCGCGATACTAAAGTCCTTCGAGTCGCTTCTATCTCATTATGGAGGCACATATGGCACGCAAAGGCACAGGATTCTTCGACCGCAAAGGGCAGTTTTTCAAGACCCCGGAAGAAGCCACACGCAGCGATCTGGCAGGAATGCTGGGCAAAATTGGCGATGGTGAAAGTCTCGCTCCCGGAATTGCGCATACCTTGTTGGAGCGGCGTTCCGAGATCGAAGCTCTGTTTGCAGAGCACGACGAAATGATGGCAGAAAATGCCGATGGGTTTGCACCCAGCAATGTCACGCCACTAAAGGCCTAATCCACCATCGCCACGGCTCTGATCCAGCCAGCACTGGCGCGTTCAATCTTGACCGGAAAACAGCTTAGGGTGAAGCCGTGGCTGGGCAATGCGGCAAGATTGGTCAGCTTCTCGATCTGATAATAGGGCCGAATGCGGCCCGCCTTGTGTCCCTCCCAGATGATAGATGGATCGCGCGTTTCGGCCCAGCGCTTCGCGGTGTGACTGAACGGAGCGTCCCAGCTCCACGCATCGGTACCGACCACCTCAACGCCGCGCTGCGTCAGCCATAGCGTCGCCTCGGCACCCAGGCCTACGCCCTGATCGGTGAAGTTTTCCGTCCCATAAATCGCGCCCGACTGGACTAGGACAATGTCGAGCGGTTGAAGATCATATCCGATTGCATCCAGCGCCGCCTCAACCTCGGCTGCGCTGACCACATGGCCATGCGGCAAATGGCTGAAATCCAGCTTCACGCCTGGGCGCAAGAATCGGTCGAGCGGAGCCTCGTCAATGCTCGGGGCGGGCGAAGCGCCATCATCGGTGGAGGAGTGAAAGTGCCATGGCGCGTCCATATGGGTGCCATTGTGGGTCGACAATTCCAGCATCTCGACCGCCCATCCTTCACCATCGGGCAGGTCATCTTTCTCCAGCCCGGGGAAGAATGCGGCTATCTGCTCCCACGTGTTTTCATGGGTCATATAATGGATCTTGGGACGCATCACATCGGGATCGGAGATCACATCGTTCGAGATTGGAATCGACAGGTCGATAAATCGGGTCATGTGATCTGCTCGTCGAGAAATGCCGCAATATCAGACAATTCGATATCGTTGGCGAGATACGCCTCGCCAATGCCGCGCAGCAGGATGAAGGGCAGGGTGCCTGCATCCATCTTTTTGTCATGCAGCATATGGTTGGCCATTTTTTGTCCGTCGCAGGAAAGGTTCAGCTGGCGCACATCCGATGGCAATCCAGCAGTCGTAATCGCATCAGCCACGCGCTGTGCGTCGCTTGCCGACAATTCGCCGCGCCTTGCGGAATAGCGCGCCGCCAGCACCATGCCCAATGCAACCGCCTCGCCATGCAACAGCTGATTGGAAAAGCCGGTCTCGGCCTCCAGCGCATGGCCAAAGGTGTGCCCCAGATTGAGCAAGGCGCGCGCGCCGGTCGTTTCGCGCTCGTCCTCGGCCACGATCCGCGCCTTGGTGGCAACGCTGGTGGCGACGGCATGCTCCAAGGCGACATCATCGCGGGCAACAACAGCCTCGCCATTTTGCTCCAGCCAAGCGAAGAAATCCGCATCGCCGAGAATGCCATATTTGATCACCTCGGCATAACCTGCGCGCATTTCGCGTGTCGGCAAGGTGTCGATAACATCAAGGTCCGCCAGAACGAGGGCGGGCTGGTGGAACGCTCCGATCAAATTCTTGCCAGCGCCAGTATTGATCGCGGTCTTCCCGCCCACGCTGGAATCGACCTGCGCCAACAGTGTTGTCGGGATTTGGATGAAGCCGCAGCCGCGTTTCAGCACCGCGCAGGCAAATCCGGTCAGATCACCCACAACGCCGCCGCCCAGCGCAATCACATGATCGCCGCGCTCCACCCCTTCGGCCAGCATCCAATCGGTCAATGCTTCCAACCCGCTCCAGCTCTTCGCCCCTTCACCGGGCGACACGACGTGCCACACCGGCTCGAAACCCGCCTTGGTCAAAGCCAGGGTCACCCGGTCTCGCCAGTGCGCTGCGACATTGACGTCGGTTACGATCGGCACGCGCTTCTTGCGCAGCATGGGCCCGCATTCTTGCGCCAGATTATCCAGCAAGCTGCGTTGAATGCGCACATCGTAGGCGCGCCCGGCCAGCGCTACGGAGATTATAGCCATGCGTCGATCGCCTCTAATATGCTCACAGCGGTTTCTACATGCGGACCGTCGCGGCTTTCCACCCGCACTTGCGCTTGCGAATAATACGGCTCGCGTTCGTGATACAACCGCGTCAAGATTTCTTGGGGATCGCCAGACTTTAGCAAGGGGCGGGTATCACGTCTGCTGGTCCGCTCGACCAAAGTGTCGATATCGCAATAGATCCAGACGCCAATCGCCTGGTCCAAAATCAAAGAGCGCGTCTGATCGTCAACAAACGCGCCGCCGCCTGTCGCAATTACGCCGCTATGCTCGTCCATCAGCCGAGCGATCACGCGGCGCTCGCCATCGCGGAAGTATTCCTCGCCAAAGTCTTCGAAAATCTCGCTGATCTTGCGTTGAGCAGCTGCCTCGATCGCGTCATCAGCATCAACAAATTTTCGTCCGATAAGATTGGCCAAATTTCGTCCAACGGTGGATTTGCCCACTCCCATCAATCCGACCAGCACAATCGGGCGATCAATCCGCGCTGCAATGCGAGAGATCTCTTGCGGAGACAAAGATGGTTCGACGACGGTCATTGCCGTGTCGCCTATAGATGGGCTAGGGCCGGTGCAATATTGCTCTTGCATTTGAGCGGAACATTTTGATGATGACACAGCGCCAATGACGAAGAAGAACCTGCGGGTCGGATTGATGATAGCACTGATAATTTCTGCGATCCTTGGGTTGGCCTGGTTTGATGGCGGCGAAGAACCCATCCGCCCGATTACCCAGGAAATTCCTGTGCCGGAGGGCCGCTGAACATGGCGTGTAACACTCGAATTGGACGCAAATTTGCGACTGGCACTGCCCTGATTGCGCTGTGTGCCAGCCTGGCGGTTGCGCAAGATGCGCCTGAATCTCTTTTGCCGCCAGGGTTTGACAACCCAGCGCCAACTCCGTCGCCAACTCCAACGCCTACTGCAGCACCGGTTCCCGCAGCAACTGGTCAGCCCGGAGCAGCACCAATTGCGCCGACCGTGCAGCCGTTGCCCGGTGGCGCATTGGCGCCGATGCCCGATCTAGGTTCAGTCGATCTGTCGCAGCTTCCCACTCTGGAAGAGCTGGAAGAAATGTCGCCGGACGAATTGGATGACCTGCTCGGCCTGACACCAAGTTATGATATTCCGCCAGCGGCCCGACGGTCCATGGCGCAAGTTGGTCTGTTGTCAGCCCGTGAAGGTGGTTTGCCCAGCGGTTCTCTCGCGCGTCAGCCAGCATCTCTGGTGAGAGCCGTTCTGGCCGGCTCGGACGGCACGTTGGTATCGCGTTGGGGCCACATTGTGCTGCGGCGAACCTTGGCCAGTCGGTTGAGCGCCCCTGAAGGCATGAACCCGGTCGAATTTGCCTCTTTGCGCGCTCAAACGTTGAACGCCATGGGCGAATATGGCGTTACTCGGGCGCTGGTGCAGGACATTGATACCGGCAATTACAGCAATGGCCTGACCAATGCTGCGGTCCAGGCCTATATCGCAACCGGCGATGTGGTGGGGGCGTGCCCGGCAGTGCGCTTTGCCGAATCTGGCCGCGATGATGCGCAATGGACGATGCTGCGCGCGATCTGCAACGCTTATGTGGGCGAGGGCGCCCTGGCCGGTAGAGAACTTGATCGAGCGTTGAGCAACAATATCGCCCCGCAGATCGATGTATTGCTTGCACAGCGTTTTGCCGGGGCGGCTGGCCGCGGGCGACGCGCGGTCTCGGTCGAATGGGATAATGTCGACGATCTGAACCCATGGCGGTTTGCATTGGCCAATGCGGTGGGGGAACCCATTCCGGACGAATTGCTGGAGGATGCAGGGCCATATTATCAGCGAACCTGGGCAACCGCGCCCATGCTGCCATTGATGCAACGCGCCAGAGGAGCCGATCGGGCCGCGCGAGAGGGTATCTTGTCATCCGTTGCGATGGTCGATCTCTACAGCCAGATTTACGCAGACAACACGCTGGACGGGGCCGAGGCGCTAACAGCCTCGCGCTTGCGGCAGGCTTATGTAGGAAATTCTGCAGATGAGCGGATGTCAGCCATGCGCGATATCTGGGGCGGCACCGCCAACCCCGACTATGGGCGCTATGTGCTCACCGCCTATGCCGCGGCGAGGCTTTCTCCCGATGCGGCTTTTGCTGACGATGCCGCGCCACTGATCGCCTCTATGCTCAGCGCCGGGTTGGACCGTGATGCGTTGGCTTGGGTGAATGTGGTACCGGCGGGCAGTCAAGGCTGGGCCATGCTGCAATTGGTTCGTCCCACCGCTGATGCGCAATTGACCAGGGAGCAGATCGAAGCCTTTTTGGACGATGATGACAGCGCCGATCGGCGCAAATCGCAATTCTTCTTCGCCGGGCTGGCGGGGTTGAACCGTGGCTCCTCTGCGCAACTTGGCAATGTAGCTGGCGATCTGGGCGTCGATCTGTCGCGCCAGACGCGTTGGACCCAATTAATCTCAGCTGCGGCCCAGGTTGAAAACAGTGCGCTGGTGGTGATGCTGGCCGGACTGGGCATGCAAGGTAGCAACTGGGACCAAATGACCCCACTGCACCTGTTCCACATCGTTTCTGCGTTGAATGACGTTGGGCTGTCTGCCGAGGCTCGGCTGATTGCAGCGGAGGCGGTCGCGCGCGGCTGATGTCAGCCGGGGTCGATGCCTTTCTGGAAATGTTGGCGGCAGAACGCGGCGCGGCGGCGAACACTTTGGCTGCTTACCGCCGGGATCTGGATGGCGCGGAAGAACTGGTGGGCGATTTGTCCCACGCCACCCGCGATCAGATTGTCGATCTGGCAGGCGCTTGGGCCGATCTGGCCCCTTCAACTGTTGCTCGCAAATCGTCAGCCTTGCGACAATTTTTTGGCTTTGCTGTCGATGAAAACTGGCGGGAAGACGATCTTTCCAATGCCTTGCCGCGTCCCGGCGCGCGCCGGTCCTTGCCCAAGACGTTGAGCCACAAAGAGATCGAAAATCTGTTCCATCGGGCTGAATTGGAGGCCGAAAGCGGAAAGCCCACAGCGGTGCGCCAGCTGCTATTGCTGGAATTGCTATATGGATCAGGCCTGCGGGCCAGCGAGCTTGTTTCGTTACCCATTTCTGCGGTGCCACGCGATGCTCCGTTGCTGACCGTGATGGGCAAGGGCGGACAGGCCAGGATGGTCCCTGTTAGTGGCCGCACGCAAGATGTGCTGGGCCAATGGCTGGACCTTCGCGATGCCAAATCGCAATATCTTTTCCCGTCCCGAAACAAGCATTTGAGCCGGGTGCGGCTGTTCCAAATCCTGAAAGAATTGGCGATCCGCGCTGATATTGCTCCGGAAAAGATCAGCCCGCACGTGTTGCGCCACGCCTTTGCCACTCATTTGTTGGAAGGCGGAACCGATCTGCGCGTGCTCCAAACCTTGCTCGGCCATGCCGATATTTCGACTACGCAAATCTATACCCATGTGGATGCGGCGCGGCTTGTGGCGTTGGTCAATACGCGGCATCCTCTTGCCCGAAACCGAACAACAGACTAGCGGGATGCGATGAACTCTTATCTCGAATTTGAGAAGCCGGTGGCCCAGCTTGACGAGCGTATCGCCGAGTTGCGCAGCGCGGCTGACAATGACGATGTCAATATCTCGTCTGAGCTCCAGCGCCTGGAAAGCAAGAGCGCTGATTTGCTGAAGAGCACCTATGCCTCTTTAACCCCGTGGCAAAAGACGCAGGTTGCGCGCCATCCTAATCGGCCGCACTTTCGTGACTTTGTCGAGCATGCCTTTGACGAATTCGTGCCATTGGGCGGTGATCGCTACTTTGGCGATGATGATGCAATCTTGGGCGGGTTTGCCAAATTGGGTGATCGCCGGCTGGTCCTGATCGGCCACGAAAAAGGCAATGATACCGAAACGCGGCTGAAGCACAATTTCGGCATGGGTAAGCCAGAGGGCTATCGTAAGGCTATCCGGTTGATGGATCTGGCGGGTCGGTTTGAGCTTCCGGTTGTAACCTTGGTGGACACATCGGGCGCATTTCCCGGGGTCGAGGCCGAAGAGCGCGGTCAGGCAGAAGCCATTGCCCGTTCAACCGAAGCGTGCCTGGCCCTGCCGGTGCCGATGGTCTCTGTGATCGTGGGTGAGGGCGGATCAGGCGGAGCGGTGGCATTGGCCAGTGCCGAGCGTGTGTTGATGCTGGAACATGCGGTCTATTCCGTGATCTCTCCGGAAGGTTGCGCATCGATTTTGTGGCGCACGGCTGAAAAGGCCGCCGACGCAGCCGAAGCGATGAAGGTCACAGCCCAGCATCTCAAGCGATTGAAGGTGATTGACCGGATCATTACCGAGCCGGTTGGCGGGGCGCATCGAGACCCGGTTAAGGCCGCGCAATCTTTGGCCGCTGTAGTGGGCGAGGAATTGGACGTTTTGTCCAAGCTATCCAGCAAACAATTGCGCCGTATGCGTGAAGATCGTTTCTTGCAGATTGGCGAAGGCCAATAGCGCTATTGGCATAACGCTGCGTCTTAAGTTACGATGGCATCACATATTTTTCAGCAGTGGGTGGGCTGCTGTCTTATGCGTCGGACCCTCGATAGGGCCGACCATTTGACGGCTGAGCGCAATCGCGTCAGTCTTTGTGTCAGGAATACCAGGAGGACTATTGCTATGCCCAAATTTGCCCAATCATCAGCGCCCAAATCAGGTTTGAAATCGCCCCGAGCATTGCCGTTATTCGCAGGCGTTGCTCCTTTGGCTTTGGCGCTGAGCGGCTGCATGGGCGGCGGGGCTATCCCCAGCGCCTCCACACCGATCACCCAGTCGGAGGCTCAGCAGGGTGCGGAATATCACCCGCAATTGCTCGCCCAATTTGGTGGCGCGATGAGCGGCACGCAGGCCAATTATGTCGAATCGGTGGGCAAGAATATTGCGGTGCAATCCGGGCTGGGCAATGCCCGCGATTCCTTCACTGTCTCGCTGGTCAACAGCTCGGTCAACAATGCCTTCGCCATCCCAGGCGGCTATATTTACACCACCCGCCAATTGCTCGCTTTGATGAACAATGAGGCAGAACTGGCCGGCGTTTTGGGTCACGAGGTTGCACATGTCGCAGCGCGCCACTCTCAGCGCCGCCAGCAAAAGGCACAGCGCAATTCACTGCTGGGCACTGTCGGCGCAATCCTTTCAGGCGTGCTGCTGGGCGATAGCGGTCTGGGCCAGCAATTGGGTAAGACCTTCCTGCAAGGGTCACAATTGTTGACGCTGAAATTCTCGCGCAGTCAGGAACTTCAGGCCGATGATCTGGGCATCCAATATCTGCAAAAGGCTGGTTATGACCCGCGCGCTATGGGAACGGTGTTGAGCAGTCTGGCGGCTCAAAATTCGCTGGATGCGCAATTGCAAGGTCGCGGCAATGCGACCATTCCAGCATGGGCCTCAACTCACCCAGATCCTGCGAGCCGGGTCCGCACCGCGCTGGAAAAGGCGCAACCTTTGGGCGGCGGAACGACCAATCGTGATACTTTCCTGAGCAGCATTGATGGCTTGATCTATGGCGATGATCCTAAGCAGGGCGTTATCGAGGGGCGGCAATTCATCCACCCAGAGTTGCGCTTTACTTTCACCGCCCCCCAGGGCTTTTACATGACCAATGGTGCCACTGCAGTGGGTATCAATGGCCAAAGCGGACAGGGCCAGCTGACTTTGGCGCCGTATAATGGCGATTTGTCAGCCTATATCCGCACGCAGTTCAACGCTTTGGGCGGGGATCAGCAGAAAATTTCGCCGCAATCCATCCAAACGACAACCATCAATGGCTTGAAAGCAGCCTATGGCACCGCGCGGGTGAACAATGGCAACAGCCAGGTTGATCTGGTGGTTTATGCTTATGAGTTTGCCAACAACAGAGCCTATCACTTCACCACCGTTGCGCCGGCTGGAAAAGGTAATGTCTTCTCGGCCATGTATGCGTCCATGCGGCGCGTTACCAATGCCGAGGCGGCCAGCGTTGTGCCGCGCAGGCTGGATGTTGTGACGGTGCGCCGGGGCGAAAGCGTCAGCGTTTTGGCCAATCGGATGGCCTATGACACTGGTAAAGAAGCACGGTTCCGTGTGCTGAACGGGCTAGGTGCGAATGACACTTTGCGCGCCGGGCAAAAAGTGAAGCTGGTGGTCAAGTCCCGCTAGATAAATCGTCAGGGCAAAGAAAAAGGGCGGCGGGAATATCCCACCGCCCTCTTTTCTGTATTCGAACTGGCGATTAAGCGCTGGTGTTCGAAGCAGCCATTTCGTCAGAAACAGTCGTGAACGTAGTGCTCAGTTCGTTTCCGAGTGTGCCCATGGCAGTGATAGCTGCAACAGCGATAAGAGCGGCAATCAGGCCGTACTCAATTGCAGTTGCGCCGGATTCGTCTTTGATCAGTTGGTTAAAGAATTTCATGTGTAGTCTCCTGGTTCAGTCTTCAGTACCCGTGTCCAACCCGAAATATGGCCAGACGATTGTGGTGATAGTCAGAGCTCATTGAAAAATTCCTAATTCGGAACCTTTCAAAAGTGTTACCCCCCGCTATGCGCCTCTACGACCTTGTCCGTCACTTGAGCCCAAAGACCGTCGTTTTCGTTCGCAACGGAATCGAAAGCGCCGATCGAGGCAATGACAATCAAGCTCACAATCAGGCCATATTCGATTGCCGTGGCTGCCGATTCATCGCTTCCAAAGCGTTTGAGAAATGAAAGTGAAATCATGGAAACCTCGACAATATGCTCCTGATGAAGACCGGTATCGCGGCAGGTTCTTAAGAAAAGGTTATTGAGGCGCTCAAAGATGGAAAAAATTCCGACATGGCAGTTGGTGGTCGCAGCCGCTTTGCAACGCGTTGATGGAGCTTGGCTGATGCATTGCCGACCCGATCACAAGCATCACGGCGGCCTGTGGGAATTTCCTGGTGGCAAGGTGGAAAGTGGCGAAAATCCTAGGGTTGCGCTTGTCCGCGAGCTGAAAGAGGAGCTCAATATCGAGGTGTATCCGGGGGACCTTCTACCGCATTGCTTTGCTGAAGAAGCGGTCGATCAGCACAATCAGCCTATTGTCATTCTGCTTTACACATTACGTATTTGGACGGGGGTGCCGGTGATTATGGAGGGCGGGGCGCTCGATTGGTTCACCCCTGAGCAGACCAGATTGCTAGCGAAGCCGCCTCTGGATATCGAACTTGCGGCAAAACTCTTTCAAAAAGAGCAAGGATAGGGATTGCCAAGCCCGCGCTGCCCCCTTATGTGCCGCCGCTCAGCGCGCCCGTAGCTCAGCTGGATAGAGTACCTGACTACGAATCAGGGGGCCGGAGGTTCGAATCCTTCCGGGCGCGCCAACATACAAGGCATCCCTTAGGGGGTGCCTTTTGTGTTTGTGGATCTGATTCCGGCGAAGCATGCCAGCCCCGAGCCGCTTTGCGCCGGTGCCATTTTAAATTGCTGGTCATCAATCAGGCTGGCTTCTGCAGAGCGGATCGGCAGGTCTAGCTGCGAGAGCTTGGTTGCTGCGGAACAAAATCGATGCCCGGTCATTGATTTCACAAGAGAAAATGAGGAATCTATGACTGAACAAGCCACAAAAATCTTTGACCGCCTTGAACAAGACCATGACAAGCACCGTAAGCTGCTCGACCAAATCGAAGCGACAACCGGCGATAGCGATGGCCGAAATTGTTTGTTCGAAGAGCTGACCAAGGAACTTAAGGGCCATGCGGCGGCGGAAGAGCAGGCGCTCTATTCCACTATGATGCGCAAGCCAGCGACGACTGACGACACGCGCCATTCCGTCGCGGAACATCACGAAATTGACGAAATGCTCAATGATTTGGCGGCGACGGACAAATCGTCCAGCGCGTGGCTGCAGAAGTTCAAGGACTTTGCGCACCGCTATCGCCATCATATCGAAGAGGAAGAGGAAGACCACTTTCCTGATTTCGAAGATCACATCGATGATGAAGACGCACGCTTCATGGCCAAAGTGTTTGAACGACGTAAACAGGCGGAGAAAGCAGAGGCTGAAGTCACTCCGCTAGCGCTTGAAGACGCAAAATCGTAAGCCACACCGTTTGAAAACATCAAAGGGTCTGGGCAGTCACAGGACTGTCCGGACCCTTATGCTGTAGACGATCGAAAACGTGCTCTGGGCGCCTGAGGTGTCGACAAATTTGCTAGCCAAACGATGGCAGAAATGCCTTTGAGCAGACCTTGAGAAGCACTACACGTTCTTGCGACCGGTATAGGAGTTCAGACCAGTATGAGTTGCCAGCACGATCACGACGACGAAAACACATCTGGCAAGCCGGACGTTCCAGACCACGTACAAGATGCCATCCGCACCCTGATCGAATGGTCAGGCGATGATCCCAAGCGCGAAGGGCTGCTCGACACGCCAAAGCGGGTCGGGCGCGCCTGGCTGGAATATTGCCAAGGCTATCAGGAAGACCCCGCTGTCCACATGAGCCGCGTGTTCGAGGAGGTGGGCGGATATGACGAGGTGGTGCTGCTGAAGGACATTCCATTCCAAAGCCATTGCGAACATCACATGGCGCCCATCACCGGCAAAGCGGCGATTGCCTATCTGCCCAAGAACAAGGTTGTCGGCATCTCCAAACTTGCCCGTGTGCTGCATGGCTATGCGCGCCGATTGCAAATTCAGGAACGGCTGACCGCAGAGGTAGCGCAATGCATCTGGGATCATCTGGACCCGCATGGAGTGGCCGTTGTGATCGAGGCTCAGCATGGCTGCATGACAGGCCGCGGCGTACGCACACCCGGCGTTGGCATGATCACCTCGCGCCTGAAAGGGTGCTTCCTGGATGATCCGCGAAGCCGCAAGGAAGTGATGAGCCTGATGGGCTATGGCTGAGTTATCCTGCAATAGTAGGTCTGCGCATTTTGGCTCAAAGCGTCGGGATGAGAAACGCCGCCGGGTTGGAAAAGTGTCAAAATTGAATTTCAGCGGATAATCACTCCAAAATCGCGCGTGAAAAAGGGCACCGCTCCGTTTTGGGGAGGGCGCCCTGATTTCAAATTGGGTGATGCTGTCTTACAGTTGGCCGAGCATATGCTCTGCGCTGGAGACAGAGAAGTCTCCGGGCGCTTCAACATTCAATTCCTTCACCACGCCATCTTCGACGATCATGGAATAACGCTGTCCACGCGTACCCAGGCCAAAGCCTGAACCGTCCATGGTAAGTCCGGTTGCTTCGGCAAAATCGCCATTGCCGTCTGCCAGCATGGTGATGTCTTCGCTGCCAGCAGCCTGATTCCAAGCGCCCATAACGAAGGCGTCGTTCACAGCGGTGCCGACGATTTCGTCAACGCCCTTGGCCTTCAATTCGGCAGCTTTTTCGACATAGCCCGGCAGGTGACGTGCTGAGCATGTCGGGGTGAATGCTCCGGGTACCGAGAACAGGGCAATTTTCTTGCCAGCGAAATATTCGGACGAGCTAACCTGCTCAGGTCCTTCGGCGGTTGCCTTGACCATGGTGACTTCGGGTAGCTTGTCTCCAACAGAGATCGACATTGCGCAATTTCCTTTCGTGTTTCGGTCCTTGAACGCTCGATATAGGTGCTTTGCTAGCCATCGCAACAAGTGATCATATAAAGATCGCTTTATATTTGCTTCTGGGCTTACCAGCGGCTAGAGGCGCGGCTCAATTCACCCTTCGCCCTTCATGCGAAGGTCTTAGCCAATTCAGGAGAATTTTCGTGGCTGAAGCTCAGCAAGATTACATCATCGCAGACATCGCACTGGCAAAATATGGCCGCGATGAAATTGCCATTGCCGAAACCGAAATGCCCGGTTTGATGGCTCTGCGCGAGGAATATGGTGCTGCCCAGCCGCTGAAGGGCGCACGCATCACCGGTTCGCTGCACATGACCATTCAGACCGCTGTGTTGATCGAAACGCTGGTGGCTCTGGGTGCGGATGTTCGCTGGGCGACCTGCAACATCTTCTCGACTCAGGATCACGCCGCGGCTGCGATTGCCGATCAAGGCATCCCCATCTTTGCTATCAAGGGCGAAAGCCTGTCCGATTATTGGGACTATGTAGGCCGCATCTTTGACTGGTCGACAGCAGATGATGCCGACCGTACCGCCAATATCATCCTGGACGATGGCGGCGATGCCACCATGTTTGCGCTGTGGGGCGCACGCATCGAAGCGGGTGAAACCCTGCCAGAACCCGCCAATGCTGAAGAGATTGAATTTCAGCGAGCACTTAAGGCGTTTATTGCTGCCAAGCCGGGCTATCTCAGCAAGTCGGTTGAGAATATCGTCGGCGTTTCGGAAGAGACAACCACGGGTGTCCACCGTCTGTATCACTTGGGCAAGCAGGGCAAATTGCCGTTCCCGGCGATCAATGTGAACGACAGCGTCACCAAATCCAAATTCGACAATCTGTATGGGTGCCGCGAATCTTTGGTCGATGCGATCCGCCGCGCCACCGACGTCATGCTATCGGGCAAGATAGCCTGTGTCGCTGGTTTTGGCGATGTTGGCAAAGGCTCTGCCCAATCGCTCCGCAATGGCGGCGCACGGGTTTTGGTCACGGAAATCGATCCGATCTGCGCATTGCAGGCGGCGATGGATGGCTTTGAAGTTGTGACCATGGAAGAAGCGGTTGAAAGGGCCGACATTTTCGTCACCGCAACCGGTAACGAGCATGTCATCACCGCTGAGCATATGAAGGCGATGAAGAACATGGCCATCGTGTGCAACATCGGTCACTTCGATTCCGAAATTCAGATCTCGGCGCTCGACAATTACGAATGGAACGAACTGAAGCCTGGCACCGATGTGGTGAAATTCCCTGATGACAAGGAAATCATCATTCTGGGCAAGGGCCGTTTGGTCAATCTGTCGTGTGCCACTGGCCACCCCAGCTTTGTGATGAGCTTCAGCTTTACCAATCAGGTGCTGGCTCAGATCGAACTGTGGACCAAGGGCGATGAGTATAAGAACGACGTCTATGTTCTGCCCAAGCATCTGGATGAAAAGGTTGCCGCGTTGCACCTCGATAAATTGGGTGTGAAGCTGACCACGCTGAGCCAGGTGCAGGCCGATTACATCGGTGTACCGCAGGCTGGACCGTTCAAGCCGGACCATTATCGCTACTAAGCGTAACGGTTCATCGACATAAAAGGGATGGCCCTCGCATTTGCGTGCAATTGTGCGCATTTGCGGGGGCTTTTTCTATCGCGGCATGTTGCATAGCGCAGCGGCGCAGCATAGCTGGGTATCTATGGAATTTTCACCCACCGCGCTTGCCCTGATTGGCCTTGTGCTGGCCGCTTGGACAGTGGCTGCGGCGTTGATGATGATTCGCGCTACCAGCAGCACCCGCCGGTTTGAAGCGGTGCGCAAATCCACTCGCCGGCTCAATCGCATGTTGGACGAGGCGCCAGCCATTCCCTTGCTAGTTCGGGTCGATGGAAAGATCGAGGCGCCCGAGCGTTTGGCAGGTTGGCTGGGGCTTGAAACTCTTCCGCAGTTTCTCAGCGAGTTGGATGCAGGCGGCAATGGGGGCCTTAGCACGCAACAGCTCGATCAGCTGACCCAGGCTGTGCGCACTACGCAAAAGACAGCCGCTCCGTTCCAGTTCTCGCTGACGCCTACAGGCTCTAGCCGCAGTTTGGCATTGCGCGGAAGCTTGGCGGACCCGCAAGTGTCTCCAGGCGGCGCGGCGCTGGTTTGGGTGTTCGACTTTTCCGAGAGCGAAGGCGAGCTTTCGCAATTGCGCAAACTGGCCGAAAGCGCCCAGCGCGATTTTGGGGCTCTGGTTGGCCTGATCGAGGCTGCACCGATGCCGATGTGGTTCCGCGCGTCGGACATGCGGTTGAAATTGGTCAACAGCGCCTATGTCGATGCGGTGGGCGTTGACGATGCTGAGGAGGTTGTGTCCAAACAGGTTGAGCTGCTGGAAGCGATTGACGGCGAGACACCAGCAGAAATTGCCCAGAAGGCGGTTGAAGCAGGCCAGGCCATAGAGCGGGTTATACCCGCGACCATTCATGGCCAACGCCGGATGTTTAGGGTCAGCGATTTGCCGCTGAGCGGTGAAGGCGTTGCCGGATATGCTGTCGATATCGAGGATATGGAGCAGCAATCGCGCGATTTCCGTGCCTTCCGCGATGCCCAGCGGGCCATGCTGGATCAACTTTCCATCGGGGTTGCCCAATTTGATGACCGCGAAAATCTGGTCTTCGCCAATCGTCCCTTCCAACGCTTGTTCGACCTGTCGACATCAGCGGTGGCCGAGGGCGTCGCGTTTAACCGGTTCTTGAACGATGCGCATGAAAAACGCCGCACGCCTGAAGTAAGAGATTTCCCCGCTTGGCGGCGCGAGCATCTCAATTGGTTTGGCGCGCGCGAAGCTCAGGAAGAGGCGTGGCCGCTGTCCGGTGGTACACACCTACGGATTGTCGCGCAGCCTATGCCTGATGGGGGCATTGTGCTGATCGCAGAGGATCGCACTGAACAGCTGGCTTTGTCTGCCACGCGCGATACTTTGCTGCGTACCCGCACCGCAACATTGGACAGCCTGTTCGAAGCGCTGGCGGTGTTCGCGCCGGATGGATCCTTGCAGCAATGGAACCGCAGTTTCGCCGGCACATGGGGCCTGGATCCAGAACTGCTCGATTCGCATCCCAATGCCGATGATATGCTGGCCGCCATTGCGCCCAATCTGGCCAAGCCAGCGCAGGTAAAGCGGCTGGGCGAGATTATCCGCACGGCGACGCTGGATCGGAAAGAAAAGGGCGGCCGGATCGATTTGGCCGATGGCCGCACGCTGGAATATGCCGGCGTTCCGCTGCCCGATGGCAATGGCTTGCTGACGGTGCTGGACATTACCGATTCGCAAAATGCAGAAAATGCTCTGCGCGAACGCAACCAAGCCTTGGAGGAGGCCGATGCGGTAAAGGCGCGATTCCTGGCCAATATGTCCTATGAATTCCGCACGCCGCTGACATCCATCGGCGGTTTTGCCGAACTGATCCAAAGCGGTGCAGCAGGTCCCGTGAACGATCAGTTGGCCGATTATGTGGCCGCCATTTTGGATTCTGTGGGGCGTCTGACAGAACAGGTCGAAAACGTGTTGGATCTGTCGCAAAGCGAAGCGGGTCTGCTGCCGCTGTCAAAAGAACGGTTGGAGTTGCTGCCTTTCGTCACTGATGTTGTCACTCAGCGTGAGGAAGCGATCACCAATGGCGGGCTGACTTTGGAACTGCGCGGCAATCCGGGTGGCGCGGTCCATGCAGACAAACGCCAGATTGGCCGAGCGATCGGCCTGCTGGTGGACAATGCGATTGAAGCGACACCCAATGGCGGCAAGATATTGGTCGATGTGGCCAAGACCAAGAGCGGTGCACGCATCATTGTATCGGACAATGGTCGCGGTATGAGCCCAGAAGAGCTCGCTCAAATTCTGGAAGGTCTGGAGCCTAATTCGGAAGGTAAGCTGGAGCGCAGGCAAGGGCTGGGCATCCCGTTGGCCCGTCAGTTGATCGAGGACCACGGGGGCAATCTGAAGATCGACAGCGAGAAGGGCGCAGGCACCACCGCGACCATCCGTCTGCCATGAGTCAGCGCGTTGAATTGCCCGATCTGGCCGCGATGGACAGTTTTGGCGAGCGTATCGCCTGGCAGTTGCGCGCAGGCGATGTGGTGGCACTGAGCGGCGGGCTGGGCGCTGGCAAGACCACGCTGTCGCGCGCCATATTGCGGTCTCTGGGTCATGAAGGCGATGTTCCTTCACCCACTTTCACAATCATCGAGCACTATGAAGGTCAGCACCTGCGTCTGCCGATTGTCCATGCCGATTTCTATCGATTGAACAGCCCGGAAGAAGTGTATGAGCTGGGGTTGGATGATTATCGCGAGGGAGCGGCTTTGCTGGCCGAATGGCCTGAAAGCGCTGGAGGGTTCGCGCATGAGCCGGCCTGTCTTTCCATTGTGTTGGAAGTTGCGGATGAAGGGCGCGTAGCGACTGTTGAAGCGGGCGCAGATTGGGTAGGGCGTTTGCCATGAATGATCTGCCCGATGGACTGGACGAATTTCTTGGCAAGGCTGGCTGGGGCGATGCTGCAGTGGACCCGATTCCCGGTGACGCTTCTTTCCGGCGTTACTTCCGTCTGAAGCGGGGCGATGAGCCTGCGATGCTGATGTATGCTCCTCCGCCAGAAGAGGACCCCGCACCTTTCTTGAAAGTGGGTGCCTACCTTGCCCAAAACGGGATGCGTGCGCCGCAAATCTATGCCGAGGATGCGGCCAAAGGCTGGGTGCTGTTGGAAGATTTCGGCAATGACCGGATGCGCGATTGGCTGGACGACAATCCGGATGGGGAAACGTCCGCCTATACTGGTGCGATTGATGCGCTGGTCGAGCTTGCAGACAAGCCAGCCGGACCCTTTGAGCCCTATGATTTGGCAACGTATCAACGCGAGGCGGCTCTGCTGACGCAGTGGTATTGCCCGGCGATGGAATTACCAGTGGATGAGCCATCCTATGCCTCGGCCTGGGATGAAGCGCTTGCCCCCTTGCTTGAACGGCAGAATCCCGGGGTCAGCGTGCTTCGCGACTACCATGCCGAAAACATCATGTTGCTGGGTGATCCGCGCGAAGGAGCAGCGCAAGGTCTGATTGATTTTCAAGACGCGTTGGTGGGCCATCCGGCCTATGATTTGGTCAGCCTTCTGCAGGATGCAAGGCGCGATGTTTCGCTCGAATTGGAACGGGCCATGCTGCAACGGTATTGCGCGGCGACGGGAGCCGGGGACGAATTTTTGGCCGACTATGCCCGATTGGGCGCACAGCGTAATGCCAAGATCGTGGGGATTTTCACGCGTCTGTACAAGCGCGATGGCAAGCCGCGTTATCTGGAATTGATACCCCGCGTTTGGAAGGCGATGGAGCGCGATTTGCGGCATCCTGCATTGGCCCCCGTTGCGCAATGGTTCGATGCCAATATTCCCGCTAACCTGCGCGCAGCCAATGGCGGAAAAATCGCATGAGCAAATTGGCATCTGACTGCGCCATGGTGATGGCAGCGGGATTGGGCAAGCGCATGCGCCCCCTCACAGCCAGCCAGCCCAAGCCGCTGGTGCGCGTTGCCGGAAAACCATTGATCGATCATGCGATGGACCGGCTTGCAGATGCCGGTGTTGGCCGCGTTGTGGTCAATGTGCATTATCTGGCCGACGCGCTGGAGGCGCATCTTGCAGAGCGAAGTCTGCCAGCCGTGACAATCTCTGACGAGCGGGACCAATTACTGGAAACCGGCGGCGGCATGATCAAGGCGCAATCCCATCTGCCTGATCCGTTTTTCTGCCTGAATGCTGACAATATCTGGCTGGATGGCCCTCGCTCGGCCTTTCATGACCTCTCGCTGCGGTGGAATCCGGACGAGATGGATGCACTGTTGTTGGTGGTGCCGCATTCGCGCGCCATCAATTTCAACGGGCAAGGTGATTTCCATATGGATGCACTGGGTCGGCTAACGCGCAGGATCACGGGGCGGGTTGCTCCGTTTATTTACACGGGTATCCAATTGGTGTCGCACCGCTTGTTGCGCGATGCACCAGAGGGAAAATTCTCCACCAACATATTGTGGAGCCGCGCGATTGAGGAAGGGCGCTTGTTCGGTGCATCTTTTACCGGACAATGGTTTGAAGTGGGCACGCCCGATGCCATCGCACCCACCCAGCAGGCGTTGCAACGTGGTTGATCGGAGTGAGTGATACGGCCGCCGAGCGCTTAGGCCCCAAGGTCTATTCCATTGCGGCGCATCGCGGCTTTGCCGATGCCTTGGTCGCCGGTTTGGTCCCACGATATTTTGACGAGGATTTTGGCCTGTCGCGGCTGACCTTGCTGGTACCCAGCAGCCGCGCAGCGCGCACGATCAGCGAAGCCTTCATCCGCCATTTCGGCGAAACCGGCCGGGCCGGATTGTTGATGCCGCGCATGGCGATGGTGGGTGATCTCGACCTGGACGAAACGCTCGGATCGCTGATGGACCCGATGGGCGCGAGCGATATTCCGAGCGCGATTGAACCCATGCAGCGCTGGTTGGAGCTGGCTGATGTGTTGGGCGAGGCTTTGGGTGAAGATGCGCCCTCGGGTGCAAGCTTACTGAAATTGGCCAAAGAAACTGCGGCGGTGATGGATCGCTTGTTGGTTGAGGAAGTGACCCCCGATCAATTGCTGGATGATGCGGTGTTGGGCGCGTTTCAAAATCTGTCAGAGCATTGGCAATTGAGCACGCGGCAGTTCGCCATATGCCAGCTGTATTGGCGCAAAAGACTGGCCGACAAAGGGCAGGTAGATGCTGCCACACGGCGAAATCTGCTGTTTGATCGCGCAGCCAGTCACTGGCGCGATAATCCGCCCAAAACACCCATCGTGGCCGCCGGAGTGACCAGTGCAGCCCCGGCCTTGGCGCGCCTGTTGCGCAGCGTTGCTGATCTGCCCAATGGGGCGGTGATCGTGCCCGATTTGGACCTGTCGATGGATCAAGCGACATGGGACGAGCTGGGCCGGGCGGGGCGCTCTGATGAGGCTGGCGGCACAATATTTGGCAGCGATGACGCGGTTACCCACCCGCAATATCACCTCAAGCTGTTGCTCAACCGGATGGGCGTAGCGCGCGAGGAAGTGCGCCAGTGGCACCGAAAGGGGCTGGGGGCCGCACCGCCTGAACGCACTCATGCCATTTCTTCGCTGTTTTTGCCGCCAGAAGCGAGCAAGGCATGGGTCGATTTGCCCGCAGATAAGCGCCGCCTATCGGGCATCCGACTGATTGAAAGCGCCACGATTGAGGAAGAGGCGCAATGCGTTGCTTTGCTCGTCCGGCAGGCGCTTGAGGAGCAGGAAAAGCGCGTGTCGGTGATCACGCCGGATCGCAGCCTAGCACGGCGCGTGGTGCAGCATTTACAGCGCTGGAATATTGCGGCTGATGACAGTGCCGGCCAACCGCTCAATCTTACTCCGGCAGGACGCATGCTGCTGCAATTGGCGCAGTTGCTGGCCGATGGTTTTGCTCCTGTCGAACTGATTTCGGCTTTGGCGCACCCCTTTATCCATCGCGAGGGCAATCGCGGCGTATGGCTGACCAATCTGCGCAAATTTGAACACGCCTTGCGCGGCCCTCGACCGGCTGAAGGGCCAGAGCCGTTGCGGGCCGTCGCTCAAAAGGCCGGGGTAGAGGAATGGTGGGACAACACAGCTGAGCTGTTGTCCGTTTTGACAGAGGGTGATCTGGCGCAGCCTATCACACTTGCTGATGGCGTGGATCGATTGTCCAAATGTGCCGAGGCGCTGGCTGGCGAAAGTCTGTGGGGGAATGAAGACGGGCGGGCGCTGTCTCGTTTTGTGGAGGATTTGCGGCGCACGGCTGCGACGACCGGCACCATGATTGATGCTCGCGATCTGCACAGCGCGTTAAGCGATGCAATGGCCGATATTGCAGTGCGGCCGCCCTATGGCGGGCATCCTCGTGTGGCGATCTATGGCTTGCTGGAATCGCGCATGACTCGCGCTGATCTGGTAATCTGTGCGGGACTAAACGAGGGGAGTTGGCCCAATATTCCGGGTAGTGCTCCGCTTCTGCCTCCCGCAATTCTGCGCACCTTGGGTATACCGGGAGCAGAATTCCGCATCGGCCTGTCAGCGCATGATTTGGCCGGTGCGTTAGGCGCCCCGCAAGTTGTGCTGACCCGCGCTGCTCGCGATATGGAGGGGCCGGCTATCCCTTCGCGTTTCCTTTTGCGGGTGAAGGCAATTTTGAGCGAGCAGGCGGATGATTACCGCGAGTTGGACATCCCGCGCATTGCTCAACGGCTGGACCGCGTGGCGGAACGCGCTCCGATGTATGAACGT
This sequence comes from uncultured Erythrobacter sp., assembly GCA_947495555.1. GTDB lineage: Bacteria > Pseudomonadota > Alphaproteobacteria > Sphingomonadales > Sphingomonadaceae > Erythrobacter. Next base: position 176,526 of record CANLZI010000001.1, read on the forward strand.
CCCGAGCCCAACCCAACGGCAAAGCTACGCGACGTACCGATCAAAGTGACCGGGCTCGACCGATTGCTGGGCGATCCCTACCAGTTTTACGCTGGCGAAATACTCAAGCTGAGCAGTCCCGATCCGTTGGATGCAGAGCCAATTCCGGCTTGGCAAGGGATCCTTGCGCATAGAATTTTGCAGCGCTGGCATGAGGCCCTCACCAGCGATCCCGATGCGCAGATTGATGCCATTGCGGACCAGGTTTTGCGGGAAAACAATGTCCATCCGATCGTCTGGGGCCTGTGGCGACCGCGCTTGCTGGCCGCATTAGAATGGGTGACTGAGCAGATCGCCTCCGAGCCTGATCGCAAAGTGCTGAAGGTTGAGGCAGATGGGTCGATGGAGGTCAGCGGAGTGAGGGTCTATGGCCGTGCGGACCGGATCGACCGTTTGCCCGATGGCACATTGGCTATCGTGGATTACAAGACCGGAACGCCGCCATCTGCAGCGCGGGTTGAGGCAGGCTATGCCCTGCAATTGGGTATCTTGGGCCTGATCGCGGCCAAAGGCGACTTCGACGGTTTGACGGGCACCGCTTCGGGATTTGAATATTGGTCGCTGGCCAGAGCAAAAGATCGCAGCTTTGGGTTTGTCGATGTTCCGATGAAGGTCGGCAAGAAGACCAAGGGCCTGTCGCCCGACGAATTTCTGCCGCGACACGAACAATTCCTCAATGATGCGATCACCCGCTTTATCAAGGGCACCGATCCGTTCACGGCAAAGCTCAATCCGGATTACCCCGGCTATTCCGATTACGATCAACTGATGCGGTTGGAAGAATGGCAAATCCGGCTGGCCGATGTAGATGCGGAAGAAGATGCGGAGGCGGCGAAATGAGCGGCGCTGTGTTCCTGCTCATCGGCAATCAAAAGTCTGCGGTCGATCCGGCAGAGAGCGTTTGGTTGTCGGCTTCTGCCGGGACCGGCAAGACGCAGGTTCTGTCCGCGCGCGTGCTGCGTCTGCTGCTTCAGCCCAATACCGACCCATCGCAAATTCTGTGCCTGACCTTCACCAAAGCGGGTGCGGCCGAAATGGCGGTCCGGATCAACGATGTGCTGGCGCGTTGGGTGAGGCTAGACGGGCCAAAACTGGCCAAGGAATTGGGCCATATTGGCGCGGATATCGGGCCAGAGACGCAGGCGCGGGCTCGAACCCTGTTTGCCAGCGTGCTGGATTGTCCCGGCGGCGGCTTGCGGATCGATACGATCCACGCATTTTCGCAATGGTTGTTGGGCAATTTCCCCAATGAAGCAGGATTGATACCCGGTGCGCGACCAATGGAGGATCGCGAACGAGGTCTGCTGTTCAATCAGGTTCTGTCCGACCTGCTACAACAGGCGGAGCGCGAGGGAAATCAGCGACTGCTGGATGCAGTGGCTGAGTTTTCTCGTCGGAAAGATCCCGACAGCCTGCAAGCATGGCTGATGCGCTGCGCCAGTCTACGCGATCTGTGGTTTGGCCCCACCGCGTGGCAGGTGCCGATGCTGCCGCAAGTCTTGCAATTGCTGGGCCTGCCCAGCGACGCGGGTGAGGAGTGGGTGAACGATGTTTTGTCACCGGAAGTCTTTCCCGATGCTCAATTTCAGGCGATGTTGCCGATCTTGCGCGGCTGGGACACGAAAAGTGGTCGCGCCTCGGTGGAATTCATCGATCCTTGGCTGAAGATGGATGCGGACGAGCGCGCGGCTGCTTTGCCCGCCATCTTTGACTCCATCCTGATCAAGAACGGCAGTCCTCGTAAAATGGCAAAGCCGAATCAGGCCGATCCCATGTTCGCAGATCGCCAGCAGGAAATTGCCGATGCTGTCGCCTTGCATTCAGAGCGTCGCGCCTTGTTGGAGCTGGCGCAATTCCTGGCGCCGTCGTTGGAATTGGGCAAAGCCTTTGCCCATCGCTGGGACGAAGCCAAACAGCGCGAAGGTCTGTTGGACTTTGACGATCTGATCCAGCGGGCCGCAGATTTGCTGTCCAAACAGGTTTCGGCAGACTGGATCCGGTTCAAGCTGGACCGCCAGTTTGATCACATTCTGGTGGACGAGGCGCAGGATACCAACGCCCCGCAATGGGCGATCATTGATGCATTGACTGACGATTTCTTTGCAGGCGAGGGGGCTCGCGGGGACCGGTTGCGGACCATTTTCACCGTCGGCGATTACAAGCAGGCGATCTTTGGTTTCCAAGGCACCAGTCCTGAAAACTTCCGCAAGGCGAAAGAGCGCGTTGCCGCCGCCATGCGCGCGGTCAGCCACAATGCAGAGAGCATTCGTAGGCCCAATGCACCCAAGGAATTGCAAGACCTGACGCTGGGGCGCTCTTTCCGCACCTCCATGCCCGTGCTCACCTTCGTCAATCGCGCGATTGAGGAATTGGGTTGGGAGTCTTTGGGACTGGAGCGGGCACCCGAGGACCATGTTGGCGAAGCTGGCCCAGGTCTTGTCACCCTGTGGAATCCGGTGCGCGGCGAAGATGCGATTGGCGACAATCCCGACGGTGATGAAGACAATTGGCTCGCCAAGCATGATCGGTTGATGGCGGAAAAGATCGCCCGGCAAGTTAAGGCTTGGCTGGAGGACGAGCCCTTTATCCTGTCCAAGGGCGGCAAGAAGAGGCGCGCTACGGCGGGCGATGTGATGATCCTGGTGCGTAGTCGCAAAGATCTGGCCGCGCTGATCGTTGCGCGCCTGCATGCCAAGAATGTGCCGGTTGCTGGCGTGGATCGGCTGCGGCTGGGTGCGCCCTTGGCGGTCAAGGATTTGATGGCGGCTCTGCGCTTTGCAGCCCAACCACTGGATGATCTCAATCTGGCAAATTTGCTTTCGTCCCCTCTGCTGGGATGGAACCAGGACGATATTTTGAGCCATGTCCCGCGCGACAAAGGCCAAAGCCTGTGGGACCATCTTCGCAAGCTGGATCATTCCACCGCGGCTCAAGCAGCGGCGCAATTGCGTGAATTGCTAGCCCGGGCAGACTTTGAAACGCCGCAGGCCATGCTCAATTGGATGTTGGTTGGCCCATGGCAGGGCAGAGCCAAACTGATCGCTCGGCTGGGGCAAGAGGCGAATGACCCCATCGATGAATTGCTCAACGCGGCCTTTGCCTATGAAACCGGCAACACGCCCAGCCTGACCAGCTTCATCCGCTGGTTTGACGCGGGCGAGGCCGAGCTAAAACGCGACGCGGGTGAGGCATCCGATTTGGTCAGAGTGATGACCGTCCACGGGTCAAAGGGGTTGGAAGCGCCGCTTGTGATCCTGGCCGATGCGACCGGCAAGCCGGGCAATGTGCGCGATTTGGCTCTGCCCGAGGAAGTTGCGGGCGGAAAAGATGATGAGGCGCGCAATGTTCCGGTTCCACCGACCGCTGCTGACGATCGCAAGGGGCGGTTGGAAGAGGCCTATGATGCGGCAAAAGCGGTGGAATTGCAGGAGCATTGGCGGCTGCTGTATGTGGCCATGACCCGCGCGCAAGAGGCACTGTTTATTGGAGGATCTTTGTCCAAACAGGCCAAAGCTCCGCATGATGACAGCTGGTATGCCAGGTTGCTGCCCTTGTTTGATGCGGACAGCGGGTTGGATGACCCTATCTTCGGCGGTCGGTTTGAAACGGGCGAGCGGGCGCAATTGGACGGTGTGGAACCGAGTGCCGCCTCCAGTATTGCACCAATGACGCTGCCATCATGGGCCAAAACGCCCATCGGCCCCGAGCCGCGCCCACCGCGCCCCTTGGCTCCATCGTCTGCGGGCGACGATCACAGCGTCGATCCACCCTTGCCAGCCGAGAATGTCCGCATTGCAGCGCGGCGCGGGGTGCTGGTCCACAGTCTGCTGGAGCGTCTGCCCGATGTTCGTGGGGCGCAGCGCGACCGGGCCGCCCAGAAATGGCTGGAAAGGCAGGCGAGTGACCTAAACGATAGTGAGCGCGCGGAAATTCTCGCCAGCGCGATGGCGGTGATTGCTCATCCAGACTTTGCTGAAGTTTTCTCGCCCAACGCTTTGGCCGAAGTCCCCTTGGCTGCGACGGTGGGCGGCGAGGTGATTGCCGGCATTGCAGATCGGCTGCTGGTCACGCCTGACACCATCATCGTGGTTGATTTCAAGACCGCACGGCGGCCGCCCTCAAGGCTTGAAGACATTCCGCAATCCATTGCCAAGCAAATGGCCGCATACGTATCGGCGCTGGAGGTGATCTATCCCGGCAGGCAAGTGCGGGCAGCCGTTCTCTACACCCAAACGCCGCAATTGTTCGTTCTGACAGACGAGATGCTGGCGGCGCACAAACAAGCCTTCCTGTCGATTTAGGAAAGCTATTGCCGCCACGCATTGAGTGTGGCGCAAATAGTCCTAGATAGAGGGTAACGAAGAATAGGAGATAATTCCGATGGCAACTTTCAATGTAACTGACGACAGCTTTCAAAGCGACGTCGTGGATGCCGATAAGCCCGTATTGGTCGACTTTTGGGCCGAATGGTGCGGGCCTTGTAAAATGATCGCTCCGGCGCTGGAAGAAATCAGCGACGAATTGGCGGAGAAGGTTGGCATCGCAAAGATGGACATCATGGAAAATCCGGACACTCCCGGAAAACTGGGTGTGCAGGGCATTCCGTTCCTGGCTTTATATAAGGGCGGAGAAAAGGTCGCTGAACTGACCGGTGCTCGTCCAAAAAGCCAGCTTAAAGAATGGCTTGAAGGCGAACTTTAAAGTAATGTGGGCTCCTGCGAAAGCAGGGGCCACCTTGCCAGAAGTCTAGCTGCTGGCCGCCAAGACCCGGCCAACAAATTCATCCCAGATCGCGGGCGTTGATGCCCCCACCAGACCTTTGCGATCTTCTGATGAGCCATGCTCGTCAACCCGATAGGCGGTTCCATCCAACCGCGCTGCCCTTCCTCCTGCTTCATTCAGCCACAACACGCCTGCGGCATGGTCCCAAGGCAATGTGCGCTTGAAGCTCGACACATCGTTCTGCCCCAGCGCTAGACGCGGATATTGCTCGGCGGCGCAGCGTGGAATGTCGACCAGCTTGTAATGCGGGGCGAGTTTTGCATCGACCATGGCGCGCTGTTCCTCGGTCAGAAACATGCGCGAAACGGCCGTGACAGGCTGGGCCTCACCGGTACCGGTTGAGTGAACCCTTTCGCCATTCACGAAGGCCCCTTCGCCGCGTTTGGTGTGGCACAGTCGATCAGTAATCGGGTCATATAGCCAGCCGGCAATCGCCTCGCCGGCGTCGGCCAGTGCAATGATGATCCCGAAAGGTTCCTTACCCTCGGCAAAATTGGCCGTCCCATCCAGCGGATCGATGATCCAGCACGGGCCCGATAAATGATCGAGGACAGATCTGTCCTCATGGACCGCCTCTTCGCCAACAATCGCCACTCCCGGGGCCATTTTGGCCAGAGCATCAGTGAGAAACTCTTCAACCTCGCGGTCCACAATTGTGACCGGATCATCCTCGCCCTTCATCTCTATCTCATCCTCGCTGAGCGCTCGAAAGCGCGGCAGCATGGACCGCTCTGCGGCAAAGCGCAGGAGATCACGAATTTCGTCATCGAGCGCGCTCATGAGCGATAATCCGCATTGATCGAGATATAGCCATGCGTCAGATCGCAGGTCCAAACCGTTGATCGGCCATCGCCGATCCCCAGATCCACCGCCAAATCAATCTCTGAGCCCTTCAAATGTTGGGCAACTGGCGCCTCGTCATAATCATCGACCGGCAGTCCATTTTTCGCTGCCCACACGCCGCCAAACGCGATGGACAATTTGTCTCGATCTGCTGGCTCACCCGCCTTGCCCACGGCCATGACCACGCGGCCCCAATTGGCGTCTTCTCCTGCAATTGCGGTTTTGACCAAGGGTGAGTTGGCGATGGCCAATCCGACCTTGCGCGCGCTGTCATCGCTGGCAGCACCCGAAACGCGCACCGCAATGAATTTGCGAGCACCTTCACCGTCGCGCACCACCAGATGGGCGAGCTGGCGGCACAGGTCGCTGAGCGCGGCAGCAAAGGTATCGGCGCCAGGACTATCGTAATTCTCGATCTTTGTGGCGGTGGATTTCCCCGTTGCGAAAGCCAGCACCGTGTCGCTGGTCGATGTGTCTCCATCCACGGTTATACAGTTGAAGGTCTGAGCATTGGCGTCACTGAGCAAAGTCTGCAGGAATGCTGGCGCAATGGCCGCGTCGGTGAAGACATAGCCCAGCATGGTGGCCATATCCGGCGCGATCATGCCGCTGCCCTTGATGATGCCAACCAGATTGACCCGCTGACCATCGACAATCGCACTGGCGTGGGCACCCTTGGGGAAGGTGTCGGTCGTGCTGATGGCTTGGGCTACTTCTTCCCAGCTCGCCTCATCGGCGGAAAAGGCGGCGGCAAGGCCTTCTTCCGCCTTATCCTTGGGCAAGGGCACCCCGATGACGCCGGTGGAAGACACAAACACTTGCTGCGCAGAGCAACCGATGTGGTAAGCAGCCTGCTGCATGATTTGTTCAACTGCCTCACGCCCGCGATAGCCGGTAAAGGCATTGGCATTACCGGCATTCACCACCAATGCGCGTGCGCTGCCCGATTTCACTTGCTCTCGGCCAAGCTCTACCTCGCTTGAGGCGCATAGGCTCTGGGTGAAGACGCCGGCTACGCTGGTCCCTTCGGCCAGCTCGATATAGGTGAGATCGGCTCTGTCCCAATCCTTATACTGAGCCCTTACCGCGCGCAGTGTCACGCCATCTAATACGGGCAATTCGGGAAAGGGCTGGGCCAACGGCGATGTCTCAAGTTCCATGAGCTCGCTCTAGGTTGCCTTTGCGCGTCAGTAAATGCGGTATTGGAGTGGACGAAACCGTTCGGCATCCCTAAGTAGCGTGTCGCAATGATTAGCCGTCTTCTCGCCTGTTTCGCTCTGGTTACCGGACTTGCAGCTGCCGCTGCACCGGTCAGTGCGTCTGAAGTAGAGGCGCTGTCATGCCAGATTGATGCCAGCGCGCAATTGAGCGTTGACAGTGCTGAAGAGCATCAGGCTTGCGCAATCATGCCCCGAGCCAGCTTGGCACAGCGTCTGCAAAAGGCAGTATTGCCTGCTGCGCGCCAGCCAATCCCTGCCGCTCCTACAGTCCTGCTGAGGATTGATCGCGCTTACGAATAGCGCCGGTTTCTGCGTGCCTTTTCAGGCCGCTTTTACACATTTGCGGTAGCGGGCGTTCAAGGCCCTGCTGCCATCTCTTTTCAAACATTCAGTCCCGTCAGGACCTCCATCATGTTTAACGCATTGGCCAAAACCTTTTTCGGCTCGTCTAACGATCGATATATCAAGACGATTGGAAAAATCGTCAATCAAATCAACGCACTTGAGCCGCAGATTCAGGCTCTCTCTGATGATGAGTTGAAAGCTCAAACCGACAAATTCCGGCGTATGCTGGATGACGGCAGCACGCATGACGATATCATGGCTGAAGCCTTTGCCACCGTCCGCGAAGCGTCGGTGCGCGTGTTTGGTATGCGCCATTTTGACGTGCAGATGATCGGCGGCATCGTGCTGCATCGGGGCGAAATTGCCGAGATGCGCACGGGCGAGGGTAAGACCTTGATGGCAACGCTGGCGACCTATCTCAATGCGATTGAGGGTAAGGGCGTCCATGTTGTGACGGTGAATGATTACCTCGCGCGCCGCGATGCCGATTGGATGGGTCAGCTGTATACGTGGTTGGGTCTGACGGTTGGCGTGATCGTGCCCAATTTGAACGAGTTGGAGCGCCGCGACGCTTACAATGCCGACATCACCTATGGCACCAACAATGAATTCGGCTTTGATTATCTGCGCGATAATATGAAGCATGAACGCGCACAGATGGTGCAGCGTCCCTTCAATTTCGGCATTGTCGATGAGGTGGATTCGATCCTGATCGATGAGGCCCGTACACCTCTGATCATCTCTGGCCCAACCGAGGATAAGTCCGAGCTTTATGTCACCATCGATGCTGTGGTTAAGGAGATTCCCGAAGATTGGTACGAGAAGGATGAGAAAACCAAGAACATCCAACTGACCGAAGACGGCACAGAAAATGTCGAACAATTGCTGATCGAAAAGGGAATTTTGGCGACAGACAATTTGTACGATGTAGAAAACACCCAGGTGGTTCACCACCTCGATCAGGCCTTAAAAGCGGTCCATATGTTCAAGAAGGACACCGACTATATCGTGAAAGACGATAAGGTCGTGATCATTGACGAATTCACCGGACGTATGATGGACGGCCGCCGTTGGTCCAACGGTCTGCACCAGGCGGCAGAAGCCAAGGAAGGCGTCAAGATCGAGCCTGAAAACCAGACCATGGCATCGATCACTTTCCAGAACTATTTCCGCATGTATCCAAAGTTGTCGGGCATGACCGGTACAGCTGCCACCGAAGCGTCGGAATTTTGGGACATTTACAAGATGAATGTGGTCGAAATCCCGACCAATGTTCCGATCCAGCGGATCGATGAAGAAGACGAATTTTACAAGAATACGCTCGATAAATTTGCCGCCATCGCCAGCGCCATTCGGGAAAAGAACGATATTGGACAGCCAGTTTTGGTTGGTACGGTCTCTATCGAGAAATCCGAATTGCTCAGCCAGTTCCTCGACAAGGAAGGCGTGAAGCACGAAATTTTGAACGCTCGCCAGCACGAACGCGAGGCGCATATTGTGGCCCAAGCCGGACGGTTTGGAGCGGTTACCATCGCGACCAATATGGCCGGTCGCGGTACAGACATTCAATTGGGCGGCAATCTGGAATTCCGGATCGGAGATGAATTGGCCGATGTTCCTGAAGGCCCGGAATACGATAAAGCATTGGAGGCTTTGAAGGCTGAAGTTGCTGCGGAAAAGGCGAAGGTGCTGGAAGCGGGCGGATTGTTCGTGCTGGGCACAGAACGCCATGAAAGCCGCCGGATTGATAATCAGCTGCGCGGTCGTTCAGGTCGCCAGGGAGATCCCGGCCTTTCGCGTTTCTACCTCTGTTTGGAAGATGATCTGCTGCGCATCTTCGGCCCGGACACGATGTTCTCCAAGATGATGAACTCCAACCTTGCCGATGGCGAAGCGATTGGTTCGAAGTGGCTTTCGAAAGCGATTGAGACCGCGCAGAAGAAGGTTGAGGCACGCAATTATGACGTCCGCAAGCAGGTCGTTCAATATGATGACGTGATGAATGACCAGCGCAAAGTTATCTATGAACAGCGCGGCGAAATCATGGAATCGGAAACGGTTGATGATGTGGTCGAGGACATGCGCCACGACACGGTCAATGCGATCGTGGGCGAAGCGTGCCCTCCCGGTTCCTATCCCGAACAATGGGACATCGAAGGCCTTAAGGAGAAGGTCGAAGATGTGTTCGGCATCAATCCGCCGATCGATTCCTGGTTGGAAGAAGATCAGGTTGAACCGGAGATTCTGGAAGAGCGCATCGATGCGCTGGCCGGCGAGAAAATGACCAAGAAGGTCGCCGAGACCGATTCTGGTGTGTGGCGGCAGGTGGAGAAATCCATTCTGCTCGAGCGGCTGGACTACCATTGGAAAGAGCACCTCGCGACGCTGGACGCTTTGCGTCAGGTGATCTGGATGCGCGGGATCGCTCAAAAGCAGCCGATCAATGAATATAAGCAAGAAGCCTTTGGCTTGTTTGAAAACATGCTCGACACGCTGCGCGAGGACGTAACGCGGATTCTGCTGAAATCTGAATTGCGGGCGCAGCCGGTTCAGGCGCCCGATTTGCCAGATTTGCCCGATTTCCTCACTGGTCACATCGACCCGTTCACGGGACTGGACAATTCCGATGATGGCGATGGTTCGGCAGAGCGTCCTGAAATGTTTGGCTCGCTCGCTGGATCACCGCGCGCTGCGGCGGGGCCGGGCGGGGCGATCAGCGAAAATCCTTACGCCGGTCAATCGATCAGCCGCAATTCGCCATGCCCATGCGGCAGCGGCAACAAGTACAAGCATTGCCACGGCGCTGCTGGCGGTCGTGCCGGCTGAGCGCGCTTGCAACTCAGCTAAGCGATAGGGGCGGGACAATCCAATGATCGGACTGGTCCCGCTCTCCATCATCGCTGCGTTCTTTGTCACCGCGCTGCTTTATGCGGCGGTCGGCTTTGGTGGCGGATCGACCTATGCCGCGCTGCTTGCGCTGTCGGGGATGGATTACCGCCTGCTTCCGATGGTTGCGCTGGCATGCAATATCATCGTCGTTGCTGGCAGCAGCATGCGCTTTGCACAGGCGCGCATTACCCCTTGGCGAGGCGCGTTGCTGATGACCTCGTTGGCGGCTCCAGCGGCGCTTCTGGGCGGATTGACCCCGATTGACCGCGAAACCTTTATGTTGCTGCTGGGCGGCAGCCTGTTGCTAGCCGGGGTCACAATGTTGATCCCTGTGCGCGAAGGCGAGGTTGGAGAGCCAACCCGCTTTGCTAAAGCTATGCCATTTATCGCCGCACCGCTGGGCTATTTGGCCGGATTGGTTGGCATTGGGGGAGGAATATTTCTCGCACCATTGCTCCATCTGACCCGCTGGAAGGACCCGCGCGCGATTGCGGCGACCGCCAGTATTTTCATTTTGGTGAATTCGCTGTTTGGCTTGGTTGGGCAGGTGCTCAAGCAAGGTCCGGCGGTGCTTGGCGGCGCAATTGGTGCTGCTTTACCCTTGCTGATCGCTGTGGCGATAGGCGGCCAGATCGGCAGCCTGATGGCGGTGAAGTTCTTGCCACAGCGCGCGATTCGATGGCTGACCGCTGTGCTGGTGATCTGGGTGGGGGCGAGGCTGCTAACCGGCTGAGCTTGCCCCAAACGCAAAAAGTCCCGCCTATTGGCGAGACCTTTGGCTTGTCCGTCGAATTAAGTGGCTCCCCGAGTTGGATTCGAACCAACGACCAAGTGATTAACAGTCACCTACTCTACCGCTGAGCTATCGGGGAGCAGCCTTTTGACAGGCAGGGATGCGCCTATATTGGCGACGAATTCGTTTGGCAAGGGCCGACTTGCATTGAAGCAAAATTCATCCAACAATAAATTGTTCAGCAACGATCCGTTCGTCCAGCGCGTGGCCCGGATCAAACAGCAAGGTCAGCTCGGCCTCTCGCGCCAAACTGAGCGAGACTTCGGCGATATCGTGGAACTCTTTCTGGTCAGCGACCACGGACACAGGCCGCTTGTCCATTTCCAGCACGCGAAACTTTATCTTTAGGCGATCGGGCACAATGGCGCCACGCCATCGGCGCGGGCGAAAGGCGCTGATCGGAGTAAGCGCCAGCAATTCGGAATCGAGCGGCAGGATCGGACCATTAGCCGAGAGGTTATAGGCGGTTGAGCCCGCTGGGGTGGAAACCAGCACGCCGTCACACACCAATTCCTTGATCCGCACCTTGCGACCCACTGTCACTTCGATCTTGGCCGTTTGGCGCGTTTCACGCAGCAGCGATACTTCGTTGATGGCGCTGATCGAATGGGTTTCACCCGAATTGCTAATGGCGTCCATCCTAAGCGGAGCAATTGCCATCGCGCGTGCCTTGCTCAACCGCTCCTGAATGTTTTTTCCAAGGCGGTAATTGTTCATCAGGAAGCCGACAGTTCCCAAGTTCATGCCATAGGCGGGGATAACCCGATCGCTGTCCAGCATGGCGTGCAACGTTTGCAGCATGAAGCCATCGCCGCCCAAGACTATGGCGACCTCGGCTTGATCCATCGGGACCCAATCATGCTGAGGGTACAGTTCTGCATAGGCCGCTTGCGCGCGCGGCGTATCGGATGCGAGCAGTGCAAGCTTGGTAAAGTCGTTCGGCTTGGCCAATTCAGTGCCCCTCTCGCCCGCAGGCTGGTTGCAGTGTTATTATGGCCAAGTGTGCCATAATTCAACGGCCTGCAATTGCATCGCGCAATCACCGGCGAACCTCTCTATAGAGACAGCATGGCCAATATTCCTTACCTGCCCCGATCCATGCGTGGAGGTGACCTTCCCGACGCGGTTGCGCGCGCGCTCGAATCTGATTTGCTGAAGGCATTGGGACGGGACGAAATTCAAGTTCTGTTCCAACCCCAAGTGTCCACTGTGACCGGGGAGATTACCGGCGCAGAAGCGCTGGCGCGGTGGCACCATCCCAGCCTTGACGTGGTGGGCGCGCGGGATTTGTTCGCGATTGCTGAGAAAGCCTCGCTGGTTGCGCCTTTGTCGCGCCATATCGTGGCAAAGGCGTTGGATATGGCGGCAGACTGGCCGCAAGAGATGCGCCTGTCGCTTAACATTACGCCAGAGGAATTGGCGGAAGGAATTTTTGCGAAGACATTTATCGAGGTTGTTGAACGCTCGCGCTTTACACCGGACCGCCTGACGCTGGAAATTACCGAAGATATCTTGCTGACCGATCTCGATTTTGCAGCGACGGCGCTGGGAACTTTGCACGATGCCGGATTTCGTATTGCGCTGGACGATTTTGGCGCAGGATTTTGCAATTTCCGTTACCTTAAGCTGCTCCCGCTCGATGTGATCAAACTTGACCGTTCGATGGTTGAGGGCATTGCCAGCGACAAGCGCGATCTGGAAGTTCTGCGCGCCATCGTGGCTTTGTGCCGGGCGCTGGATCTGGATATTGTGGCCGAGGGTATCGAGAGCCAGGAACAATTGGATGTGATCGTGGAGGAGGGTTGCGCGCTGTGGCAGGGTTTCTTGCGGTCAGAGCCGATTGATCCGGCCGCGATGTTGCAATTGGCCCGCGCTTAGGCCTTGGCCTTCTTCGCCTTTTTCACCACATTGCTGAGCCCTTTGGTGAGCTGGAACAGCCCGTTCAACCGGCTTTGCGGATCATTCCATGCGCGATTGATAACCAGCTTCATATCGGGACGTAGTTTGGCCGTACCTTGCAGGCGATCGACATAGGCCAGCAGCCCGACGGGATCCGGGAAATCATCCTTGTGGAAGCTAACCAGAGTGCCGCGGGCACCAACATCAATCTTGGCAATGCTGGCCTCGATGGCTTGATGCTTGATCTCGATCAGTTTGACCAGATTTGAGGTCGGATCTGGCAGCGGGCCGAAGCGGTCGATCATCTCGGCTGCCATCGCTTCAATTTCTGCCTTGTCTTTGGCATCGTTCAAGCGGCGATACAGCGCCATGCGAACGGCCAAATCGGGCACGTAATCCTCCGGGATCATAATTGGCGCATCGACAGTGATTTGGGGCGAGAGGCCTTCGCGTTCTGGTTCCAGCCCGGCTGCACCGGCTTTGGCCGCCAAAATCGCGTCCTCCAGCATGGATTGGTATAGTTCGAAGCCCACTTCGCGGATATGGCCCGATTGCTCATCGCCCAGCAAATTGCCTGCCCCGCGAATATCCAGATCATGGCTGGCCAGTTGGAAGCCAGCACCCAGCGAATCCAGATCACCCAACACCTTCAGGCGTTTCTCAGCAATTTCGGACAATTGCGTGTCTTTGCCATAGGTTAGATAGGCATAGGCGCGCAATTTTGATCGGCCAACACGGCCGCGCAGCTGGTACAATTGGGCTAGGCCAAAGCGGTCCGCACGATGGATAATGATCGTATTGGCGCTGGGAATATCCAACCCGCTTTCAACGATTGTTGTTGAGAGCAGCACATCATATTTCCGGTCATAGAACGCGCTCATGCGCTCTTCGACCTCGTTTGCGCCCATTTGACCATGAGCAGACACGGTCTTCACCTCGGGCACATTTTCGCGCAGCCACTCTTCTACATCGGCCATGTCGGAAATGCGCGGCACCACGATAAAGCACTGGCCGCCTCGATGGTGTTCGCGCAGCAATGCCTCGCGCATGACCATATCGTCCCATTCCATCACATAAGTACGCACCGCCAAGCGGTCGACCGGCGGGGTCTGGATGGTGGACAATTCGCGCAATCCGGTCATCGCCATCTGCAAGGTACGAGGAATCGGCGTTGCGGTGAGTGTGAGAACATGCACATCGGCGCGCAGCTGCTTCAGCTTTTCCTTATGCGTCACGCCAAAGCGTTGTTCCTCGTCAACAATCACCAGGCCCAGATTGCGAAACTTGGTGCTCTTGGACAGGATCGCGTGAGTCCCGATCACAATGTCGATATCGCCGCTGGTCAGCCCATCGCGGGTTTCGCTGGTCTCTTTGGCGGGGACCAATCGGGAAAGCCGCCCGATCTTTAGCGGAAAGCCAGCAAAGCGCTCGACAAAATTGGTGTAGTGTTGGCGCGCGAGCAGGGTGGTTGGGGCAACGATTGCCACTTGCTGACCGCCCATTGCGGCCACAAATGCGGCCCGCAAAGCGACCTCTGTCTTGCCAAAGCCAACATCTCCGCAGACCAATCTGTCCATTGGGCGACCGCTGGCCAGATCGCGCAAAGTATCGTCAATCGCGCGGTCTTGATCGTCGGTTTCTTCCCACGGGAAGCGTTCGACAAACTGGTTGAAGCTCGACTCATCGGTTTCCAGAACTGGCGCTTTTCTTAGAGCGCGTTGCGCTGCAACCTGCATCAGCTCACCGGCTATCGCGCGGATGCGTTCCTTCAGTTGCGAACGACGCTTTTGCCATGCTTCTCCGCCCAACCGGTCGAGCATGACGGCATCTTCGGAACTGCCATAGCGCGACAGCACATCGATATTCTCGACCGGGATGAACAATTTGTCCCCGCCGCGATATTCCAGCATCACGCAATCATGCTGGCTCTTGCCCACGGCAACGGGTTCCAGCCCTAGATATTTACCAATCCCGTGATCGACATGCACCACCAGATCGCCGCGACCCAACGCCTGCAATTCGGCCAGAAAGGCATCGGAATCCTTGCGCCGCTTCTTACGTCGGACCAGCCTGTCACCCAGCACATCCTGCTCGGTCAGCAGTTCTATCTCGTCATTGGCAAAGCCGGTTTCCAAGGGCAGGACCATCGCGGCCGTCTGACCCTTTGCAGCCAGACCCAGTGCTTCTTGCCAGTTTTCTGCCTGGCTGGTTTGCACGCCCGCTTCGGATAGGATCGAGGCTATGCGCGAGCGGCTGCCGGTCGAATAAGCGGCCAGGATCGGCTTGCGACCCGATTTGGCAACCTTGGTGAGATGCTTGCCCGCCGCCTCGTAGATGTTGTCACCGCGCGCGCGTTCGGGCGCGAAATCTCGCGCAGAGGTAAAGCCAAAGTCCACCACACTATCGCTGGGAGGTTCGGCAAAAATAACGCTGCGATGGACATTGTGCTGCGCCATCCCATCGCTGAATTCCTCTGAAGACAGATACAGTGCGTCTTGGGCTAAGGGGCGGAAACTGCCCGCAGCTTGACCAGCAGCGCGCTCGCGAGAGCGGTGATAATCGGCAATGTCGGACAAGCGTTCTTCGCTGGCGGCAATGGCGCCGCTGTCGATTACCACCACATCGTCATCGGCAGACAGATAATCGAACAATGTAGCCAGCCTGTCTTCAAACAAAGGCAGCCAGTGTTCCATCCCGGCCAGGCGGCGTCCGTCGCTCACCGCCTCATACAGGGGGTCTTGGGTGGCGGTGGCTCCAAACTTCTCGCGATAGCGGGTGCGGAAGCGTTTGATGCTGTCTTCATCCAGCAAGGCTTCGCTGGCTGGCAGCAATAGATGGTTTTTCAGTGTTCCGACCGACATCTGCGTTGCCGGATCGAACAGGCGCAGGCTTTCCAATTCGTCGCCAAAGAAATCCAGACGCAAGCCTTGATCAAGACTGGAAGGGAAGATGTCGACAATCGATCCACGCAAGGCGAACTCGCCATGGTCAATGACTGTATCGGTGCGCGAATAGCCCTGGCGTTGAAGCAATGCGGCAAGACTATCGTGCCCGATGGTGGTGCCTTGTTTGAACTCACGCACGCTTTCCCGAATGCGAAACGGCGTCAGCACGCGTTGCAGCACCGCATTGACCGTGGTCACCACCAATTGCGCGCCGGAATGATCGGCCTGAAGTCGGAATAGAGCAGCAAGCCGCTTGGCACTGACTGACAAGGCCGGGCTGGCGCGGTCATAAGGCAGGCAATCCCATGCGGGGAATTCCACCACTTCCAGCTCTGGAGCGAAGAATTGGGCAGCCTCTGCAATGCTGCGCATGCTGGTATCATCGGGTGCGATGAACACCGCGCGGCCTGTCGCAGCGCGCGCCAGATCGCTCATCACCAATGGCTGCGCACCACGAGCGACGGAGGATAAGGTCAGCGGCGACTTGGCCGATAAGATGCGGTTGAAATCAGGCATTGCGGTTCAATTGTTGGCTAAGTTTGCGGCGCTGTGCCCGATCAGCGCGGAATGTCCACAAAATCGAGCTTTTTCATCAAATCCATTTGCGGCCCTGAAAATTCTTGCGGTTCCGCAATGGTCCCCATGGCCCAGCCGATCACATCGACATCTTCTTGGTCCAGCAAAGCCTCGAACCAGGCCAGCTCGGCCTCGGTCCAATCAGCAGAATAGCGGTCAAAGAAACCGCCAAAGATATAGTCAGCTTCGCGGGTACCACGATGCCAGCTGCGAAATTTGGTGCGGGCCATTCGGGCGGGAAATGTCAGTGCGTCGGGCATGTCAGGCGGGTAGGGCACTCGCCAATATCGCGCAAGCGGCTATAGAAAGCGAATGCGGCCTGAAGTTCTCAATCCCCTGTTTGCTGAAAGCGACACGCTGGAAGGCGTTGGTCCCAAGCTCAAGAAACCTTTGGAAAAGCTGGGTCTGACGCGGCTGAGAGACTTTCTGTACCATTTGCCTGATCGTTTTGTGACGCGGCGCTCGATTGATTCGCTGGATGAAGGATCCGAAGGCGAGCAGGTCATTATCGCGCTAACCCCGACAGAGCATCGCAGTCCGCGCAATCCGGGGCGCGGTCCCTATCAGGTTTTGGCGCAGGATAGCGTCGGCAATATCTGCACTCTGACCTATTTTGGCCGGGCGTCTTACACCGCCAAGAAACTGTTGCCTGTGGGTGAAAAACGCTGGGTTGCCGGGCGGCTCGATCGCTATGGCGATATGCTTCAGATCGTCCATCCCGATCACGTCGAGAAAGAGGGCGGGGCCAATCTGGAGCGGCTGTGCGAGCCGGTCTATGCTTTGTCCGAAGGTTTGACCCAGCCGCGCGTTGCCGGATTGGTCGCGCAGGCCTTGGGGCGTCTGCCGCAGCTGCCCGAATGGATCGAGCCATCGCAATTGGACAAGGAAGGATGGCCGGGTTGGAGCGATTCGCTCCGTCTGGCGCATAAGGCTGAGCATTCTGGCGCACGCGACCGGCTGGCCTATGACGAGCTACTTGCCAATTCGCTCGCCCTGCTGCTGGTTCGGGCCGACAATCGCGCGCGGCGCGGCCAGCCTTTACGCGGCGATGGGGCCTTGCGCGACAAGTTGGATCTGCCCTTTCCCTTGACCGGTGCGCAAATGCGTTCGGTGCAGGAGATTGAGGGCGATCTGGTGCAAGAAGCACCGATGTTGCGCCTGCTGCAAGGCGATGTTGGCGCGGGTAAAACGGTGGTGGCCTTGATGGCGATGCTGATCGCGAATGAAGCGGGTAAGCAGGCTGCACTTCTCGCTCCGACCGAAATTCTGGCGAGGCAACATTACGAAACTCTGCGCACAATGGCTGGCCCCACCGGCGTGGAGGTCGCGCTGTTGACGGGCAGGGACAAGGGCAAGGCGCGCGAAAGCATATTGATGGGGCTGCTGGATGGCAGCATCGATATCGTCGTTGGCACCCATGCAATTTTTCAGGACAGCGTGGCCTACAAAGATTTGGCGCTGGTGGTGGTGGACGAGCAGCACCGCTTTGGTGTGGCGCAGCGGCTGCAATTGGCCAGCAAGGGCAAAGCCACGCCGCACACGCTGGCCATGACTGCAACACCAATCCCGCGCACGCTGACGCTGGCGCAATATGGCGAGATGGATGTCTCACGGCTGGATGAGATGCCGCCGGGTAGACAGGCGATTGACACCCGCGTGGTCGCACAGGAAAGACTGGCCGAGATTGTTGATGGCGTGGCGCGCCATGTTGGTGCTGGTCAGCAGGCCTATTGGGTGTGTCCGATGGTGCGCGACAGCGAGGTGGCCGACATTGCCGCCGCAGAAGCGCGCTATGCTTCGCTGAAGGAACGCTTTGGCGATGATGTAGTGCTGGTCCATGGCCAACTCAAACCCGATGAGAAAGACCGCGCAATGCACCGCTTTGCCTCGGGCGAGGCCAAGCTTTTGGTCGCAACAACGGTGATCGAGGTGGGCGTGGATGTTCCGGCCGCAACGCTGATGGTGATCGAACAGGCCGAACGCTTTGGCTTGGCCCAATTGCACCAATTGCGCGGCCGCGTGGGGCGGGGTTCGGAAAAGTCTGTTTGCCTCCTGCTAAGGGGTTCTGAACTAAGCGAAACGGGGCGCAAAAGGCTCGCATTGATGCGCGAAACCCAGGACGGTT
Organism: uncultured Erythrobacter sp.; assembly: GCA_947495555.1. Lineage (GTDB taxonomy): Bacteria > Pseudomonadota > Alphaproteobacteria > Sphingomonadales > Sphingomonadaceae > Erythrobacter. The sequence goes on from CANLZI010000001.1 coordinate 194,982, forward strand.
TCCTCATCGCGGAGGAAGATCTGGCGCTGCGCGGTGGAGGCGAATTGCTGGGCACCCGCCAATCGGGAGACGAGGCCTTTAGAATAGCAGACCTAGAGCAGATCTCGCGGCTTTTGCCTGCTGCTCATGCAGATGCGCGGCTGTTAATGGAGCGCGACGGCGGCTTGGCTTCGCAACGCGGTGAGGCTGCCCGAATATTGCTATATTTGTTTGAGCGCGATTGGGGCGTGCAGCTATTGCGCGGGGGCTAAGCGGCCCCGGACTTAAGTGTGGCCACCAAGGCTGTGGCTGCGGCATCCACATCTTCCCAAGTCGGGCCGAAATGCTCTTCTCCGTCGTAATAGGGGTCTGCAATCGCGGCCCCTTCGCGCCCCTTTACGCAATCCATCAATAAGGCGATCTTTGCCATGCCGTCAGACGGTTCAGCCGCCAGAATATTACGCAGATTCTCGTGATCCACCGCGAAGATATGGGTGAAGCGGGTAAAGTCCGCGTTTTCCAACTGTCGCCCGCGATAATGCCTAATGTCGATACCGTGCTTTTGCGCCGTGTCGATAGAGCGCGGGTCAGGCGCAGAGCCAACGTGATAGGCCGCGGTGCCAGCGCTGTCGGCAATCGCATCCAATCCTGCAGCATCAGCAGCCTTGCGAAAGGCAGCCTCTGCCAACGGAGAACGGCAAATATTGCCAAGGCATACGAACAAGATTGCAGGTTTGGTCATGTAGTGCAGCCTACTGGACGCGCACCCTTTGGGGCAATAGGACCGACAGGATCATAGGAGAATTTTCAATGCGCAGATTGATCGTTGCCACATTCCTGGCCACCACATTGCTTAGTAGCCGGGCGGTGATGCCAGCCAGCCCGGCCCTTGCTCAGCAATCAGATGCCGAACTGGTCGAAAGTGAAGCAGCATTGGCGTTCAAGGCTCTGCGCGATGACGTATGGCAGTCGACATTGAACAATTCACCAACGCTGGCGACCCGCATCGGAGACCGCCGCGGCGATGGTAAATTGAGCGATATCTCAATTGAGGGGTACGAGCGCGGAATTGCAGAAACACGCGCCTTCTCGGTCCGTTTGGAATCTATCGACGCAGAACAGCTTCCCGCAGATCTGCGTATTGACTACGCGATCATGAAAAGCAGCTTTGACGACGAGCTGGCTGGCGCTGAGTTCGATCATAGCCGCTACATCATTTTCACCAATCGCAGTAACTGGTTTTCGCGGATTGAATCGCTTCCCTACCGATCTCCTTTGTTCACCCTTGCCGATTTCCAAAGTTACGCAGACCGCTTGGAGGCCTTTGAACAACTTAATGCTGATGGAATTGAGCGCAGCCGCAAAGCGGTCGAGCTCGGCCTAACCCAGCCATGCGAGCCAATGCTCGGTATCGAAGCCAATATCCGTCAGCAGATTTTCGACGATTACACCCAATCACCGCTGTGGCAGCCATTTTTGGCGGACAAACCGAGTTCGATCAGCGACGCGGATTGGGGCAGGCTGAAAGACCAGGCAAAACTCGCTTTGGAAACTGGGATTATGCCAACCTATCGCGACTTTTTGGCCTTTTACAAAGACGAATACGAGCCCAACTGTCGGCCGGGGACGCCTGGCGTTCTCGAAACCCCCAACGGCGCAGAGTATTACGCCTATCGCGTTCGCAGTTTCACCACCACCGATATGACATCGGACGAAATTCACAATCTGGGCTTGAGCGAGGTCGCACGGATCCGATCTGAAATGGTCGAGGTAGCCAAGCAGGCCGGTTTTGATAACCGTGAAGCCTTCATCGAACACCTGCGCTCAGATCCGCAATATTACATGACCGACGAGCAGGAATATCTGCGCTACACGCAGGCGCTGGCGAAGGAGATCGACAACTTCATGCCCAAGCTGTTCGGCAAGCTTCCACGTTTGCCTTACACTGTTTTGCCAATCCCGGCTGCTCAAGCCACGGGCAATACGACGGCCTATTATGAGCGCGGGTCTTTAGAGGCCGGCCAGGCGGGCATTTATCGGCTCAATCTGACCGAATTGGACCAACGGCCCTTGTGGGAGTTGCCAGCCTTGGGGGTGCATGAAGCAGTGCCGGGACACCATCACCAAATTGCCTTGCAACAAGAGCTCGATATCCATCCCTTGCGAGCCAATGGCACATTCTTCACCGCCTTTGTGGAGGGGTGGGGGCTCTATTCCGAACGGTTGGGGATAGAAATGGGACTCTATGATACGCCAGCAAAGGAAATGGGTCGGTTGTCATACGAAATGTGGCGCGCGACCCGGCTTGTTGTGGACACAGGGCTCCATGCAAAAGGCTGGAGCAAGCAGCGCGCGGTCGACTACATGTTAGACAATACTGCGCTTTCGCCGGCAAATATCGATGCCGAGGTCAACCGGTATATGACCTGGCCAGGGCAGGCGCTGGCGTATAAAATTGGCGAGCTGAAAATTCGCGAGTTGCGCGGCCGTGCGGAAGAATCTTTGGGCGCGAAATTCGATTTGCGTGACTTTCACGACACTGTGTTGGAAAACGGAGCGATTCCCTTGTCCGTTTTGGAGGAACATGTGGACCGATGGATCGCGGCGCAATTGTCCGATGGCTAACGCAGCACCCGGTTAAGCCTCAATCGGATTGAGACACAGATGGATTGGGGTGTTTTGCTAGCGCCTCTTCAACAATTGTGCGGACGTTTATCACGGCTTGCAGCTTAGCGCCCAACAGAGCAGTTCCGCTCACTTTGCGTTGAATGAACAGTGTTTCGGCTGGCGGAAGATGCCAGCTTTTCTTGTCCTGCGCGATGGCCATGCCTTCTTCGCGCAATAGGGGCACAAACGACCGGTCACCAAAATCAAATGGTGCATCAGCGCTCATTTCAGAGGCGATGATGTTGATCATGGTATCGAGAGATTCCCTTTGTCGGTCGATCACGGTTTGATTGATAAACCCAGCATTCAATGATTCCGCCAGGATACGGTCTGGGTCGGCTGACAATCCAGCCATCAGCAAATTGCGATATGCCAGTTGCACATGCGGAGCGACATCACGCGTTGCACCGAAATCCAGCAGGATGATTTTATCATCGGATTGGCGATAACGAAAATTGGCGAAGTTCGGGTCGGTTTGCATAACGCCGAATTCAAACAATTCCCTAGCCACCAGTCGGACCAGCCGTTCGAACACAGCATTGCGAATGTTCGCGGGCTCGCCCGCTAATGTCTCTATCGGAGCGCCTTCTTCAAAGCTCATGGCGAGAATTCGCGGCCCGGTTAAGCCATCATGCAGTAAGGGCACCACAAATCCGGCATCGCCAGCCAAGCGCTCCGCAAATTTGCGCATCTGGTCGCCCTCGCGCACATAATCGGCTTCTTCCTGCAATTGCTGTTTGGCTGCGGCCAGCAAGGGGGCGATGTCCAATTCCTTGGGCAACAGACCGGATAGGCGCAGAAGGCTGGCAACATTATCGACATCGGAATCTATGCTGTGCGCAACGCCGGGATACTGCACCTTGATAGCCAACAGCTCGCCCTCACGGGTCATGGCCTTATGGACTTGGCCGATAGAGGCAGCTGCAATTGGGCGAGGGTTGAACCATTTGAACTGGCCGCGCCAATCAGCGCCCCATTCTTCTTTCAACACCTTGTCCAACTGCCGGGCGGGCATGAAATTGGCCTTGTCCCTTAGGGCAGAGAGTATTTGCGTCAGCTCTGCCGGCAGTATGTCACCAGCATCCATGCTGATCATCTGCCCCATCTTCATCGCTGCGCCGCGCAAATGTGACAGTCGCTCGGTCAAGCGTTGGGCGTTGCTGGCGGTCAGGACCAACTCGTCAAGCGTGGGCATTTCTCCCGCGGCAAACCGTTTGGCACCCTGGCCCAGAACGGACCCTGCAACGCCCGCGGCCAAACCGCCAAAGCTGGCCATGCGCGACAATCTGCCGCTGGGTACAGCGCGTTGGCGCCCCCATTTGGTATCGTCACTCATTGTGATTCATGTCCCGAGGCGCTCAAATTGGGCGCAGTTGGAATGTGGATAGGCGTTGGCGTGCCAAGGCATCTACAAAACGCTTGGCTATCAAACGGGCGCGGAAGGATTAGGTTTCTTCGTCAACCGCATCGGCAACCGAGGTCAGGTCATCGCCCAAACCGCGTACGGTGTTGCAGGCGGACAAAGCCAGCGATGCAATGATGATCGTGATTACAGAAGCCTTGCGCATTTGAATTCTCCTTAAAGGCCACTTTTTAGGTGTGGATTAGCGGGGTGGCAAGCGAGCTTTAGGCGGTTTAGGACGGTGCCATGGCAAGCGCATCGATTCCTTCCGGCAATACGGATCAGTCCCACCCAGAATGGCAGTATTTGGCGCTGATGCGGCAAATATGGGAGCATGGCAACGAGCGGGTCGATCGCACTGGCATTGGCACGCGCTCCATTGCTGGGGCGATGCTGCGGTATGATCTGGCGAACGGCGCGATGCCGTTACTGACAACCAAACGGGTTTTTTGGAAGACGGCCACGCGTGAGATGCTGTGGTTCTTAACTGGCGAGACCAATATTCGCCCCTTGGTTCTGCAAGGTGTGAAGATTTGGAACGAATGGCCGCATGCTCGCTATGTCCAGCAAAGCGGAGATGACATCTCGCTGGAGGACTTTGTCAAAAAGATTGCTGATGATGAGGCTTTCGCCCGGCAATGGGGTGATCTGGGGCCTGTCTATGGCAAGCAATGGGTAGATTGGCCAACTTACCGATATCGCAAGGACGGGCTGTACGAGAAAGGCGAGGGCATCAATCAAGTCGCCCAAGTAATCGATAGCTTGCGCAACAACCCGGGCAGCCGACGCCATATCATCGAAGGCTGGAATGTGGCCGAGCTGGACCAAATGGCTTTGCCGCCTTGTCACAAGACCTATCAATTCCATGTCGTGGGCGAAGGTGAGAATGCCCGGCTGAATTGCATGCTGTATCAGCGCAGCTGCGATGTGGCCTTAGGTCTACCGTTCAACCTTTGGTCGGCGGCACTGCTTCAGCGCATGATTGCCCAACAGGTCGGGATGCAACCGGGCGAATTGGTGTGGATGGGCGGCGACGTTCACCTGTATCTGAATCACGAACATTTGATCACCGAACAACTTGGGCGGGAACCACAAGGTCATCCAACGCTTGAGATAGTGCGGCAGGCTGACAGCATCTTTGACTATACAATCGAGGATTTTCAGGTGCATGACTACGCTCCGCTGGGTGCGATCAAGGCTCCCGTGGCTGTCTGATTATGCCCAGCTTGACCACAAGCGCTGTGTGAAATAAAATAACTCACACGCGAAATATATTATTAGTGCAGTTTCTGCTTGTGGCAGAGACGCGAGCGGGAGAGAACAATGGCTGGAGACAGTGAAGTGGCGTCTGGGGGCAGCAACAAGCCTGCACTGGCGCTGCATGTTCCAGAACCCAAATATCGCCCTGGCGACACAGCCGATTTCAGCCATATCGACATTGGCGAAGCAGGTGCGTTGTCGCGTCCTGACGAGGCAAGCGCTCCGGCAGACATGTCTGACTTTGCCTATAGTTTGGTGCGGGTGCTGGGTGAAGATAACCAGGCCCATGGTGCTTGGGACCCAAAGCTTGATGCTGATACATTGCGCACGATGCTGGGCAACATGGCGCTCGTCCGTGCATTTGATGAACGCATGTTTCGCGGACAGCGTCAGGGCAAAACCAGCTTCTACATGAAGTGTACCGGCGAGGAGGCAACCAGCGTTGCAGCTGGAATGGCGCTCGCCAGCGATGACATGGTGTTCCCCAGCTATCGTCAGCAGGGCATTTTGATTTCTCGCGGCTATCCCTTGATAGAGATGATCAACCAGATCTATTCCAACAAGGGTGATAAGCTGAAAGGCCGCCAGTTGCCGATCATGTACTCGTCGCGCGAGCACAGCTTTTTCACCATCAGCGGTAACCTTGCCACTCAGCTGCCCCAAGCAGTCGGCTGGGCTATGGCAAGCGCAATCAAGGGCGATACACGGATAGCGGCAACTTGGGTGGGCGAGGGATCCACGGCCGAGGGCGATTTCCACTCGGCCTGCACCTTTGCCACCGTTTATAACGCACCAGTGATTCTGAACGTGATCAACAACCAATGGGCGATCTCCAGCTTCTCTGGCTTTGCCGGATCAGAGCGGACCACATTTGCGGCGCGCGCATTGGGCTATGGCATGGCCGGATTGCGGGTGGACGGAAATGATGCACTGGCCGTGTTTGCTGCGCAGCAATGGGCGGCCAATCGGGCGCGGTCGAACGGCGGGCCGACTCTGATCGAATATTTCACTTATCGGGCTGAAGGGCACTCCACCTCGGATGATCCCAGCGGTTATCGCAGCGCGCAAGAGCAAGACGAGTGGCCACTGGGCGATCCGATCACACGCCTGAAAGATCACCTGATTGCGATTGGCGAATGGGACGAGGATCGACAGGCCGCAATGGACAAGGATTGCGCTGACCGAGTTAAGACCGCGACCAAGGAAGCGGAAAAGAATGGTATTTTGGGCCATGGCTTGCACCATCCATTCCGCACCATGTTTGAAGATGTGTTTGAAGAATTGCCTTGGCATTTGAAAGAACAGGCTGACCAGGCAACGCGCGAACGCGAGATCAAATGGCCCGATGAGCACCCTAAAGATGGAGCGGGCAAATGAGCGAACCTCAAGTGACCCAAGCGCCTGAAGCTGCCGGTGAGAACGCCGAGCGTCGGCTCAATATGATCGATGCGATCAATGACGCGATGGACATTATGCTTGAGCGCGATCCTGATGTGATCGTGATGGGCGAAGATGTGGGCTATTTTGGTGGGGTTTTCCGCGCCACGGCTGGCTTGCAGGAAAAGCACGGCAAAACGCGCGTATTTGATACGCCGATTTCTGAATGCGGGATCATCGGCGTTGCCGTGGGTATGGGCGCCTATGGCTTGCGGCCCGTACCGGAAATCCAATTCGCCGATTATATCTACCCCGGCCTTGACCAATTGGTCAGCGAGGCAGCGCGCTTGCGCTATCGCTCGGCAACTGAATTCATCGCGCCGATGACGGTGCGCTCTCCCTTTGGCGGGGGCATTTTTGGTGGCCAGACCCACAGCCAAAGCCCCGAGGCTATGTTCACCCATGTTTCGGGACTGAAAACCGTCATCCCGGCGACACCATACGATGCCAAGGGTCTGTTGATCGCGGCCATTGAAGACAATGACCCGGTGATCTTCTTTGAACCCAAGCGAATCTATAACGGTCCGTTCTCGGGTTATTATGACAAACCGGTTGAGCCATGGAAGAAGCACAAGGACAGCATCGTCCCAGAGGGCTATTATCGTATCCCGCTGGGCAAGGCGCGCCATGTCGCCCAAGGCGAGGCGCTGACCGTGCTGGCCTATGGCACAATGGTTCATGTGGCAGAGGCTGTTTGCGCCAATAAGGGCATTGATGCCGATATTCTGGACCTGCGCACGCTGGTTCCGCTGGATATCGAAGCCATCGAAGCCTCGGTAGAGAAAACCGGTCGCTGCCTGATCGTTCACGAAGCGACCCGCACATCGGGCTTCGGTGCTGAACTGTCCGCATTGGTGACAGAGCGTTGCTTCTACCATCTCGAAGCGCCGGTCGAACGCGTCACCGGCTTCGACACACCCTATCCGCATAGCCTGGAATGGGCGTATTTCCCCGGTCCCGTCCGTATTGGCGAGGCCATCGACAAGATCATGAGCGAGTAGACGCTATGGCAATATTCACATTCAACATGCCCGATGTGGGCGAAGGCGTGGCCGAGGCCGAAGTGGTCGAATGGCACGTGAAAGTTGGCGATAGCGTCAGCGAAGACCAGCATTTGGTGGACGTGATGACCGATAAGGCCACGATCGACATCGAAAGCCCAGTCGATGGTACCGTGATCGAGCTTGCTGGCGAAGTTGGCGATACGATTGCCATTGGCGGCATGTTGCTGGTGATCGAAGTGGAGGGAGAGGATGCGCTGGAAACCGATACTGACACCGCAACTGAGACCCCAGCCGCCGAGCCGAAAGTTGCATCTGAGACCGAAGCTGAAGCTGCGCCAGAACCGGAACCTGTAAAGGAACCAACACCGGCTCCAGCGCCTCAGGTCGAGGCCTCTGACGCGGCAACTGGCGAGGCAGGGGCCAAGGTCCTCGCCACTCCTGCGGTTCGCAAACGGGCGCGTGATCTGGGTATCGATCTGGCCCAGGTAAAGCCTGCTGCAGATGGCCGCGTCCGCCACGCCGATCTGGATGCGTTTTTGTCCTACAACGCAGGCGGCGGATTTGCCCCTGCTGGTGCTTCTCGGGCAGACGAAGAAATCAAAGTTATCGGCTTGCGCAAGCGCATTGCCCAGAACATGGCGGCATCCAAGCGGAGCATTCCTCACTTCTCTTATGTAGAGGAGGTGGACGTGACCGATTTGGAACGGATGCGCGCGGATTTGAACGCCAACCGCGGCCACAAGCCGAAATTGACGATGCTGCCATTGCTGATCAGCGCGATCTGCAAACTGGTTCCGGCCTATCCCATGATCAACGCGCGTTATGACGATGAAGCCAATGTGGTGACCCGCCATGGCAGCGTGCATCTGGGCATTGCCGCGCAAACCGACAATGGCCTGATGGTTCCGGTTGTGAAGGACGCACAAAGCCGCAATTTGTGGCAGCTGGCCAGCGAAGTTGGACGATTGGCAGAGGCGGCGCGCGATGGTTCGGCCAAATCCGACGAATTGTCTGGTTCCACTTTGACTGTAACATCGCTCGGTCCATTGGGCGGTGTGGCAACTACACCGGTGATCAATCGTCCCGAAGTGGCCATCATTGGACCCAACCGGATTATCGAGCGTCCGATGTTCGTCACCGGCTCTGATGGCATCGAGCGTATTGAGAAGCGCAAGCTGATGAATATATCGATTAGCTGCGACCATCGGGTGGTTGATGGCTATGATGCGGCGAGCTTTATTCAGGAGATGAAAAAGCTCATCGAAACGCCGGTTTTGCTATTGACCGAATAAAGTCGAAGAAATGCGAAAAAATGGCTGATACAGCCGTTGACAGCAAAGTTTGTGGGGCCTAATGGCCTCGCTCCCAAGCGGTGCAAACCACAGTTTGAACGGTCAAGTTTAAGCGGGTGTAGCTCAGTTGGTTAGAGCGCCGGCCTGTCACGCCGGAGGTCGCGAGTTCAAGTCTCGTCACTCGCGCCACTTGGGACTTTCTGAAATCGAATTGGCTTTTGTCTCGGTGCCCTTGGACGGGTTTATTCGTCGGGGCTGGGCGGGCTCCATTTGCCCGTTTCCATCCAGATCAGAAAGCGCCGCAAGGGCAGCAGCCAGATCACGCCCAAAATCAGATAGACCACCGTTTGCACCAAAGTGGGCCAGTCACCGATGATTTCGGGGATATAGCGCGCGATCAACGCGCCATAGATAATCAGCCCAATAAGCAGGCCAAAGATACCGATGGGAATTCGAGCGGTGGGTTCTTCGCGCATCAAAATGGTCCATAAATGCGGGTTGGGGTCACGATAGCGTCTAAGCCGATATCATGCGGCTCTGCTGGCAGTGCTTCGCACAATTGCACATCCCAAGCGAGGCCGATCGCAATACGGCCCGGATGGGCAGCCAGCCAACGATCATAATGCCCGCCGCCTTGGCCCAGTCGGTCGCCTTCAGCCGTAAACCCGACCAGCGGTACAAACACCAGATCAGGCACGATCTCAGCCGCTTTGGCTGATGGTTGCATAATCCCATACGGGCCACGCGATAGATCGGAATGCTCATAGGGGTCGTTATGCTCTCGAAATTGCATTTCGGCTGTGTCTGAAGCGAAGGACGGCAGAGCAATTGTGTGGCCAGCCTCTTGGAAGAATTTGGCGTAGCCCGATGCTGGCGCCTCACCTGCAACCGCTTGATACAGTCCTATCACGGCATCGCTGGAGACTTTCTGCAACAGCGGCTCAGGCGGCCGGTGGAACAGCAGCGCTCGGATACTATCGGGCTGTGCCTGAACATGGTCCAATCGCGCCTTACGAAGCGATTTACGCAATTCAGTCTTGGATGGCATTGATGGCATAAAAAGTCCGCTACGCAGATCTGCGACAATTGTCATCCATGGACAGTCGCTGATGAATAGTTGGCAGTACTCCTGCGCTCAAGCAGCGAAGCGTTAGCGCATGGCCCGCGCTCAAGCAGCGAAGCGTTAGCGCATCAGTAAAGTGGCGGGACCACCATGGGTCGTTTGCTCGAGAAATCCGCCGACGCCTAAAACGTCAGGTGGGTGCCATATGCCCTGATCCCCAGGACGAACCCGTAAACCAAGGCAGGGACAGCTCCCGTTGGATTGCTTATAGCCTCAGGGATGTTCAAACGGCTCGTGCCGGGCAGCCCCGCCAACCCCTATCTAGGCTTCCGAGGCCGCGGCCTCAAGCTTGTCGGCACATAATTCGAGCGATTGTGCCAATTGATCCAGCTTTGGTGCGATATCTGGGACGCTTTGCGCTGATGTAGGGGCAGGGTCGGGATCAGCGGATGACGAGGCTGAGCTTTGTTTTGTTTCGTGCAGCTCGTCTGCCAGCAGCAGCGCCGCAAACAGCAAATTCTCTGCCTCTTGCGCCGAAAGGTTGCCGCCCATGGCTTGCAGTTTGGCGTCGATCATCGCGCCCAATTTTGTGATATGCGCTTCTTCGCCATCTGCGCAGGATACACGGTGCGAGTTTCCGCCAATGGTCAGCGTAATCTGGCTCATGCTTCCACCTGCTCAATCAGGCGATCCAGATCGCTTAAGGTGCTCGAAACTTCGGCCCGCAAGGCTTCGTGCTTGCTGGTCAATTCGGCCAACTCAGGATTGTCAGATGCAGATGGAGCCGAACGCAAATTCTCGGCGGCAGCATTGATACGCGCCAATGCCGCTTCGATCCTATGGATCGCTTGGTCGATCCTCTCTCCGTCCATGGGTGATAAATATCAATTTTTGCAAATGGTGGCAAAGCCTTGGCCCAGCCTGTTGATAACTCGTCTGCGCAGACCCGCTGCAATCAGATTCTTCGTCCCAACAGGCATGCTGTGGGGGATGCCGCCGGTGTTGTGCTTGACCTCGCAGTTTGCCTCCGCAAAGGCTTGCATCGCGTCGAATCGTCACGCCGGGCTACGGACATGATGGCCTTGCCCGAACACACTGCCGGAGCTGCTGTGCATGAGTCTTGATCCCGCCCGCTTGCAATCCATGGCCAACGCCATTCGCGCCCTTTCGATGGATGCGGTTCAAGCTGCCAATTCGGGCCACCCCGGAATGCCGATGGGTATGGCTGATGTGGCTACAGTTTTGTGGTCCAAATATCTGAAATTTGACCCATCGCAACCTGACTGGGCAGATCGCGACAGGTTCGTTCTGTCGGCTGGCCACGGTTCGATGCTGATCTATTCTTTGCTGCACCTGTCTGGCTATGCCGCGCCAACGATGGATGACATCCGCAATTTCCGTCAATTGGGCAGCCCCTGTGCCGGGCACCCAGAAAACTTCCTGCTCGATGGTGTAGAATGCACCACCGGACCACTAGGCCAAGGTTTGGCGATGGCGGTTGGGATGGCGATGGCCGAACGCCAGCTTAATTCCGGTTTTGGTGACGAATTGGTCGATCACCGCACCTGGGTGGTCGCTGGCGATGGCTGCCTGATGGAGGGCATCAACCACGAAGCAATCGGTCTTGCTGGTCATCTGAAGCTGGGCCGGCTGACGGTGCTGTGGGACGATAATAATATCACCATTGATGGCTCTGCTGACCTGTCCTCCAGCGAAGACGTAAAGGCTCGTCATGCCTCGGCGGGTTGGCATGTTGTCAGCTGCGATGGCCATGACTTTGCCGACATCAGCCGCGCAATTGACGAAGCGATGGCTGACGAGCGCCCCTCATTGGTGGCGTGCAAGACAATCATCGGCAAGGGCGCGCCCACCAAACAGGGCACCTCTGCAACGCATGGCGCTCCATTGGGAGCTAACGAGATTGCAGCGGCCCGCGATGTTTTGGGTTGGCCCCACGATCCATTCACCGTGCCAGACGATGTAACCGCTGACTGGCGCTCCACTGCTGAACGCGGGACACGCGAACGCACGGCATGGCAGGCGCGCCTAGATGCATCAGGCTGCAGGGGCAAATTTGAAAGCCGGATGGCCAATGTCTGCGATCTGGCTGGACCAGCCATTGAAGGGCATATTGCTGCACTGGCTGCCGAGCCGCAAAAGGTTGCGACCAGAAAAGCGTCTGAGATGGCGCTTGGCCCGCTCACCGCTTCCATTCCGAATTTGGTCGGCGGTTCGGCCGATCTAACCGGGTCGAACAACACCAAGACGCCTAGCACGCTGCCGTTTAGTGCCGACGATTACTCGGGCCGTTATGTTTATTACGGCATCCGCGAGTTTGGCATGGCCGCGGCGATGAACGGCATGATGCTCCACGGCGGCGTGGTCCCCTATGGCGGCACATTCCTGATCTTTAGCGATTATTGCCGCAACGCGATCCGGCTGTCCGCGCTGCAGCAGGTCGGCGCGATCTATGTGATGACGCATGATAGCATTGGTCTTGGCGAGGATGGCCCGACCCACCAGCCGGTTGAACAGGTGATGAGCCTTCGTCTGGTGCCCAACCTCAATGTCTATCGTCCATGCGACACGATCGAGACGGCTGAATGCTGGGCCCTGGCCTTGCAAACGCCTGAGACGCCATCTGTGCTTGCTCTGTCTCGCCAAGGTCTGCCGCAATTGCGGGGCGAGGGCGACGAGAATTGGTCAGCCAGTTCCAACCGTTGTGCCAAGGGTGGCTATCGTCTGCGCTGTGCCAATGGTGAACGCAAAGTGGTGCTGATTGCTACTGGGTCTGAGGTCGCTCTGGCGATGCAAGTGGCCGACGAATTGGAAGCACAGGGCATTGGTTCGGATGTGGTGTCTATGCCATGTACCGAATTGTTCGACGCACAAGACGATGCCTATCGGGCAGACATTCTTCCGGCTGACGTGCTTAAGGTGTCGGTCGAGGCAGGAACCAGCTTTGGCTGGGAACGCTATACCGGCACAGACGGAGTCAATATCGGCATCGACCGTTTTGGCGCATCGGCACCGGCGGGCGATCTGTTTGAAAAATTCGGATTCACTGTGAACGCAATTGTTCCGCAAATCACCAATCAACTCAAAGGTTAAGTAGGAGCTTTTCTTATGGCGACGAAGGTTGCAATCAACGGTTTTGGCCGCATCGGACGGCTTGTAGCGCGCGCCATTCTTGAGCGTAGCGATGATGATCTGGAACTGGTCGCAATCAACGACTTGGCCGATACAAAGTCCAATGCGCTGCTGTTCAAATATGACAGTACGCATGGCCGCTTTGCCGGCTCGGTAGAGGTCGCTGATGGGGCAATGATTGTCGACGGCAAAAGCATTGCCGTCACGTCAGAGCGTGATCCCGGCAATCTGCCGCATGGCGAGATGGGCGTGGATATCGTGCTGGAATGCACCGGTTTCTTCCAATCGCACGAAGCCGCGGCCCCGCATTTGACCGCTGGTGCCAAGCGTGTGCTGATCTCGGCGCCGGCCAAGAACGTCTCGGCCACCGTCGTTTATGGTGTGAACCACGATATTCTGACCGCCGACGATGTGATTGTCTCCAACGCCAGCTGCACTACCAATTGCCTTTCGCCCGTGGCGAAGGTGCTGAACGATCTGGTGGGGATTGAGCGTGGTTTCATGACCACTATCCACTCTTACACCAATGATCAGCGCATGCTGGACCAGATGCACAGCGATATGCGCCGCGCGCGTGGCGGTGCGCAGAATATGATCCCGACCACCACTGGCGCCGCAAGGGCTGTTGGTTTGGTTCTGCCGGAATTGGCTGGCAAGCTGGATGGATCGTCCGTTCGTGTCCCAACCCCCAATGTCAGCCTGGTTGATCTGGTGTTCACGCCTGGTCGTGACACATCGGCCGAGGAGCTGAACGCGGCGTTGAAGGCGGCTGCCGAAGGTCCGATGAAGGGCGTGCTGGATTATACCTCTGACCCGCTGGTCAGCAGCGATTTCAACCATCACCCCGCCAGTTCCACGGTCGACAGCCTGGAAACCAGCGTGATGGAAGGCAAGCTGGCTCGCGTCGTCAGCTGGTATGACAATGAGTGGGGCTTCTCCAATCGGATGATCGACACCGCCAAAGTCATGGCGAAGTTGCTGTAATCCTCTTGCGCTGATCCTGAGTTTGTCCAACAGTGGGCGCTCGCCTCAAACACTTAGACAGGCTCAGGATGAGCGGAGTTCTCAATGCCAAATTTCAAGACACTTGATGATCTGGGCGAGGTGACCGGCAAGGTCGCGCTCGTTCGTGTCGATCTGAACCTGCCGATGGCAGAGGGCCGGGCAAGCGATCTCACCCGTGTTGAGATGGTCAAGGACACCATCCTTGAGCTGGCCGACAAGGGCGCCAAGGTCTTGCTGCTGGCACACTTCGGCCGCCCCAATGGCGCGCGATCTTCTGTTCTGAGCACGAGCATGGTGCAGGGCGATGTTGAACGTGTCCTAGACCGCGAGATCATGTTCATTCCCGAAGTCTCCGGTCCGGTGGTGGACCAATCCATCGGCATCTTGGGCAATGGCGACATCGGCCTACTGGACAATGTGCGTTTTTGGCCAGGTGAAGAAGCCAATGATGCCGCATTTGCCAAGAGCATTGCCGCGCATGGTGATTTCTACGTCAACGATGCTTTCTCTGCCGCACATCGTGCACATGGTTCCACCGAGGGCTTGGCGCATCTTCTGCCGGCCTATGCCGGGCGAGCCATGGAACGCGAGCTGACCGCATTGGATGCAGCATTGGGTAATCCTGAAGCGCCAGTTGCTGCGGTTGTGGGCGGGGCAAAAGTATCGACCAAATTGGCCGTCCTGGAAAATCTTGTCGGCAAGGTCCAGCATCTGATTATTGGCGGCGGGATGGCCAACACTTTCCTTGCAGCGCGAGGCGTGGATGTTGGCAACAGCCTGTGCGAGCACGATCTGACCGATACGGCTAACGCCATTATGGACAAGGCCGATCATGCGGGCTGCACGGTGCACTTGCCCTATGACGTGGCCGTGGCGACCGAGTTTGCTGCAAACCCGCAAAGTTTGCGGATATGCAATGTGCATGAGGTGGCCAGCTACGAGATGATCTTGGACGTTGGACCGCTGGCCGCGGAAGCCTTGGCAGACGTTTTAAAGACTTGCCGCACATTGGTATGGAATGGCCCCATGGGAGCGTTTGAGATCGAGCCTTTTGATGCTGCCACTGTTGCATTGGCCAAGACGGCCGCCGCTTTGACGCAAGAGGGATCCTTGATCTCTGTCTGTGGTGGCGGGGACACCGTGGCGGCATTGGCGCATGCCGGTGTGACCGATACCGTGACCTATGTCTCAAGTGCCGGCGGTGCCTTCCTGGAATGGATGGAGGGCAAGACATTGCCCGGTGTCGCGGCCTTGCAGGGCTGAGGGCAAAGAGGACATTATGGCCGACGTAACCGCCATCTTAGAAGCAAATGAACTGCGTTTTATGCAGTGTTGGATGCACCGCGATACGAGCGGCATCAAGCAGATTGCCGCGCGCGATTTCATGATGCTGATCGGGACCAATCCTCCGCAACTGCTTGACCGACCAAGCTTTGTTGCAGCGATGGAAAAAGACTTTCGTTGCACAGGGTTTCGCTTGGGCGAAAGCTTTGTCCGCCGACATGGCCGTTCGGCCTGGTACAGCGCTGGCGTTCAGCTGGAATTGCGATTGGGTGCCAAAGAATGGAGCGGTGACTTTCTGGTCACCGACATGTGGCGCAAGCCGCGCTTTGGGGGTTGGAAATTGATGGAGCGCAGCCTGTCACAATTCCAATCAAGCGATGAATTTGCGGACAAAATTAGGATGTTGCAGCTTTGGACATGAGCGATGAAAGCGAATTTGAGGGCCTGTTGAAGGCCACTGAAGGCGAATTTGCTGGTTGGTCCAATTGGCCGGGGGATCCTTACGAAACGCGCTCTGGCCCGTTTTTTATGCGACGCGACGAAGATGGCTCCATTGTCAGCGCCTTTAGGGCTGAAGACCGCCACATGAATGGTGGAGGATTTTTGCATGGCGGCTGTATGATGACCTTTGCCGATTTTGCTCTGTTCGCCATCGCTCATGACGAGATGGACGGTGATTTTGGTGTGAC
This sequence comes from uncultured Erythrobacter sp., assembly GCA_947495555.1. GTDB lineage: Bacteria > Pseudomonadota > Alphaproteobacteria > Sphingomonadales > Sphingomonadaceae > Erythrobacter. The sequence goes on from CANLZI010000001.1 coordinate 211,214, forward strand.
CATGAATCTTTCGGGAGATTTTCTAGGGGCAGTGCCTCCCGGTGCTTTGGTGGAGGCGCGCGGGGAAGTGACGCGCGGCGGGGGTAAGACGATCTTTGCGCGCGGGTTGATCACTGGCAATGGGGAACCGGCTTTCAGTTTTACCGGGATCATCCGGCGATTCCCCAAGAAATAGCTTTGGCCGCATGGGGCAGATCGGTCGCTTTGGTCGAGGCCAGAGGCGCGCAGGCTTGAAAACAAGATAAGTGTTCAAATGGCTACCAACGGCGGTTGCGAGAGAACGGCTCGCTGTCTAAGTGCCCACCACGGCATAGGTATGCACAAACAAGGATGACTCGCATGAATCTCGACCAAATGACCGCACAGATTGCGACTGCTGATGGCTTTATTGCCGCACTCGATCAGTCAGGCGGATCAACCCCCAAGGCGTTGCGCGGTTACGGTGTCGAAGATGACGAATGGAATGGCGACGAAGAAATGTTCGCCAAAATTCACGAAATGCGCAGCCGCGTGATCACCTCGCCCAGCTTCGGCAACGGTCGGGTGATTGGCGCGATTCTGTTCGAACGCACCATGGACAGCCAGGTGGATGGCCGGTCAACCGCAGACGCCCTCAAGGCTCGCGGGGTGGTTCCTTTCATCAAGGTGGACCAGGGATTGGCGGACGAAGCCAATGGTGTTCAGGTGATGAAACCCCTCGATAAATTGCCTGCACTGCTGGAAAAGTCGGTTGGCAATGGCATGTTCGGCACAAAGATGCGGTCTGTGATCAAATCGTCCAATGCTGCCGGTATAGCTGCCATTGTCGAGCAACAATTCGCAGTCGGTAATCAGATCGCCGATGCCGGCTTGATGCCGATGCTGGAACCTGAATATGACATCACGGCTGACGATCGTGCCGAGGGCGAGGCAATTTTGCTGGCCGAGATTATGAAGGGCCTGGATGCTCTGCCGGAAGGCCGGAAAGTCATGCTAAAATTGTCCATTCCGGTTCAGGCAGGCTTGTACGCGCCAGTAATTGCGCATCCCAACGTGTTGCGTGTGGTTGCCTTGTCTGGTGGGTACTCGACCGATGACGCTTGCGAGCACCTGGCCAGAAACGGCGGCATGATCGCCAGCTTTAGCCGGGGTTTGCTGCAGGATCTGCGCAAAGGTCAGTCAGACGCTGAATTTGACGCCGTCTTGGGTAAGGCAATCGATCAGATCGCCTGCGCTTCTGCCGAGGGCTGAACCCCGATCAGCGCGATGGGTTGAAGGTAAAATCCAGCGCGTATTTCTTTAGGTGAATGGCTCCGCGTCCGGTTGCTGGCGTGCCAGCAGAGGTGAGCGTCAACGTACCGCCGTTGACCGCCATTGGCTTGCCCATTTCCAGTGAAACTTCGCGCTGATCATCGCCATCGGTGATGATGGCAGCGACCAGCAATTGGTTGTCCCGGGTGCAGAAGTATGAATCCCCGCAACGCGAATCTTTGATGATGCCAAAAGCTGTGACCGAAAGAGTTTCAGTAATTGGGGCAGCTTCAAAGATAGCAACATTTTGGACAAATGTTGGCGCGCCGGATGTTGCCATCAATAGAAGGGCGCTCGCGATTGCGGGGTGGGGCATAAGAAATCTCCTGATCAGGTCAGTGTCAGCATAGTCTGCTGGTGTCAGGAGTATGCTTTCAACTGTCCTGAATGGGCACAGTTTCGGTGAAGGTTAACGCGCATGGGCGGCAAATGACATTGCGCGTTTCCAGCGTGCCGTTATTGAGGGGGCAATGGAACATCAGCTACCCCCGACACAGCTTTATCTGATCTCGCCACTGGAAGTTGGCGGCGATTTTCCCGATCGATTGGAGCGCGCGATTACCGCCGGTGACGGCGCAGTTGCGGCCTTTCAATTCCGGGTCAAAGATATGGATCAGCACCAAGCTGCAGCTTTGGCAGAGCCATTGCAGGCGATCTGTGTGGCGCATGAGGTTGCCTTTATCGTCAATGACAGCGTTGCGCTGGCCAAGCGCCTAAAGGCTGATGGAGTGCATCTGGGGCAGAAAGATGGCTCTCCCAAGGAAGCGCGCGAGGAGTTGGGGCGTGAGGCCCAGATTGGCGTGACCTGTCATGCGTCCAAGCATCTTGCCATGGAAGCTGGCGAGGCGGGGGCAGACTATGTCGCATTTGGGGCATTTTATCCCAGCACCACCAAGGAAACAGAACATCGGCCCGAGCCGGAAGTGTTGGAATGGTGGAGCGGATTGTTCGAGATACCTTGCGTTGCCATCGGCGGCATTACGCCAGACAATTGCGCACCCTTGGTGGCCGCCGGCGCGGACTTCCTTGCCGTCTCAGGGGCAGTTTGGGCAGGCGATGAACAGGCGGCAGTGCGTAAATTCGTCACCAGCCTTGCTAAGGCTCAAGGGTGATTTCAGGCCGGAATTACGATAGGATACAACCATATGACATTCTTTGACCGCCTGCTCACCATCATCATCACCGCCACTCTGACATCGGCGGTGTGGATCGTTGCGGGCGGAAGCTTGATCGAGCTGACCGAAGACCGCAGCGCTCCTGCAGCTGTAGAACAGCCTGATGCAGTGACGCCCGCTGAGCAAAATGTTGCCGCAACTCCAGCCCCACCTTCGGCAGAACAGGGCCTTCAGGACCTGCCGGCGCCAGAGGATCTGCCTGCCACTTCAACTCCAGAACCGGGAGAGGCAACCTTGATGATCCCGGTCAAGAATGTGCGGGCGATTGATCTGATCGATACATTCTTGGATCAACGTGATGGTCAGGCTCGTCTTCATGAGGCGATCGATATTGAGGCACCGGCGGGAACGGCCGTGGTGGCCGCAGCACCTGGCACTATCGAGAAGATGTTTCTCTCTAAAGTAACTGGCGAGACCATGTATGTCCGCTCGACGGACCGGCGTACGATTCATGTCTATTCGCACTTGGACAGCTTTGCCGAAGGTTTAAAGGAAGGGCAGCGCATTCGTCGTGGCCAAAGATTGGGCGAAGTCGGCGCTGCGAGTGCGACCGGTGGCGGAGACGGTGAAGCGCCGCATCTGCATTTTGCGATGTTGCGCACAACGGCTGATGCCGATTGGTGGGAGCCAGCCAATGCGGTAAATCCTTATCCATTGCTCACCAAGAGCTTGAGAGACTAGGCCTAGACCTCGCGAGATCTAGCTCAGACCTAGCCCAGACCGGGCAAGATCAGGTCAAGCTCGTCCGCGAGCAGATCAACTTCCCGAGCGAGCCGTCACTTTCTAACTTTTGCAGTTCATGCGTTCCGGTGTGGCGAAATTTTTGCCCACGCTTTGGACCGCTGGTGAAAGTGAAATGCTTTCCCTTGAGAAGATAGTTTCCGCGCCCTTGCGCTGTCGAGTAACTCGATGATGCGCCGATGGTGAAGCTTTCTTCGGCAATATAGCGCATCGGCGCTAGCTCGGCATCGCCGGGCAGGGCGCATTGATAGGTGCCTCGCGGCATCGTTTTCAGCGTGCTGCCGTCAAATGCCAAGGCAGGCGCAGCAGCCCCTACGATCATGGCTACAGCCAGGGCGGGCACCAGTTGGCGGGCCGGTGAAGCGGCAAGAGCAAGTACTGTCTTCATAGGCGAGCGATCTATCATTCCTTGCGCTATATCGCCAGCCTGCTTGCCCCGAGATGAAGCGTAAGCTAAGGCGCGCCCGAGTTCTCGGACCTAGTTTACCGGATGGTTCATCCGATCCCCACAAGAAGGCAATCCCATGAAAATCAGCGGCGTCGATATCCGTCCTGGCAATATCCTCGAATATGAAGGCGGCATCTGGAAAGTTGCCAAGATTCAGCATACCCAACCCGGCAAGGGCGGGGCCTATATGCAGGTCGAGATGAAGAATCTGCAGGATGGCCGCAAAACCAATATCCGCTTCCGCAGCGCCGACACCGTTGAAAAGGTCCGTCTGGATACGGCTGATTATCAATTCTTGTATGAAGATGGCGACATGCTCGTGTTCATGGATCAGGTGAATTACGAACAGATCATGCTTCCATCCGACTTGCTGGGAGACGCGCGCGCATTCCTGCAAGATGGCATGCAAGTGCAGCTGGAATTGTGGGAAGAGAAACCCATCAGCGTGCAATTACCCAACCAGATTGAGGCGGAAATTGTCGAGGCGGATGCCGTGGTGAAGGGGCAGACCGCTTCTTCCAGTTACAAGCCGGCCGTGCTGGACAATGGTGTTCGCATCATGGTTCCCCCGCATATCGGCGCCGGAACGCGCATCATCGTTGACGTGTACGAACAAACTTACGTCGGCAAGGCGAGCTAACCAACCATGTCCATGTATTCTGGCCTAATTCGCGTGATGGAACGCGCCGCACGCAAAGCCGGCGGACGTTTGCGCCGTGACTTTGGCGAAGTTGAACATTTGCAGGTGAGCCGCAAAGGGCCAGCCGACTTTGTTTCCAAGGCGGATCAGATCGCAGAGCGCACGCTCTATGACGAGCTGCTGCATGCACGGCCCGATTGGGGCTTTGTGCTGGAAGAAGGCGGTACAATCGAGGGCGACCCGACCAAGCCGCGTTGGATTGTCGACCCATTGGATGGCACGAGCAATTTTCTGCACGGCATCCCGCACTTTGCCATTTCGATTGCCGCCCAAGAGCCCAAGCCCGGTGGTGGCTGGGGCGAAGTAACCGCCGCGGTTATCTATCAGCCCATCCTGGATGAAACCTATTGGGCCGAAAAATCGCGCGGTGCATGGCTGCAGGACGCCAGATTGCGCGTCTCGGCCCGATCACACCTCTCCGATGCTCTTATTGCAACCGGCATTCCGTTTCACGGTCACGGGGACTTTGAGGAATGGTCCAAAATCTTTGCAGCCACCGGACCGCAAGTGGCTGGCATCAGGCGCTATGGCGCAGCATCGCTCGATCTGGCCTGGCTGGCTCAAGGGCGATTCGATGGCTTTTGGGAAAGCGGTCTGAACGATTGGGACACAGCAGCAGGTTGCTTGCTGGTGCGCGAAGCAGGCGGATTCGTGACAGATTTCCGCGGTCGATCAGAGCCAATTCACTCGGCGCAGGTGCTCGCAGCCAATGATGGATTGCATTCCAAACTTCATAAAATGCTGGTTGGCGCCTTAAAGGGTTGATGCAGCGTCATCACGGCGCTAACAGCCGTGCCTCCAACGCGCAGTGCCCCTGTGGTGGAATTGGTAGACGCGCTCGACTCAAAATCGAGTTCCTAACGGAGTGCCCGTTCGAGTCGGGCCAGGGGCACCACTTTTCTGCGCGACAACTTACCCTACATCGATCTTGATCTTGATCACGCCGTCTTCGCGGCTGTCGAATAATCGATAGGCCTCTGAGCCATCCTCAAGCGAGAAATGGTGACTGAACAGGTCGGGGGCTTTGATGCGGCCTTCCTGAATCAGTGGCACCAGATGCGGCCACATATTCTGGACATCGCAAATGCCGCCACGAACGGTCACATGCTTGTACATGATCAACGGCAAGGGGAGCGAATCATCGGGTTCCGGGATGCCAATGAAGGAACATGTGCCGCGTGATGCAACCAATGGCAGCACACTGGCGATGGCACCGCTGGCTCCCGAGGCTTCAAAAACCGATTCCGCACCCAGACCATTGGTCAGATCCCGGACCTGACTGACCAGGTCAGGACCAGGTGCAAGCGCCGTTGCGCCCAACTTTTCGGCCATTGCTCGGCGCGATGCGACAGGATCAATCGCCAAGACCTGCGCCGCGCCCAAGAGAAATGCCAACTCAACCCCGATCAGACCGATGGGTCCTAATCCAACCACCGCTACTGTGCCGCCGGGCTTTGGATCGGCGCGGGTCAATCCGAAATAAGCGGTCGCCATGCCATCAGTCAGCAACAACCCCTGTTCTTGCGTCAACCCGTCCATGGTCATCAAGGTTTTGTCGGCATTGGGGATATTGACGAATTCTGCCTGGCCGCCTTGCAGCCCTGTGCTTAGCCCAAAAGCTGTCGAAACCCGGCATTTCCGGGGGTTTCCAGTCTTGCAAACACTGCATTGACCACAACCGGTACCGCCTGCCGACAAGACCTTGTCGCCTACTTTGAAGCCATGAACTTCTGGCCCAGCCTCGACCACTTCACCAATGAATTCATGGCCCGTGCAAAATCGTGGAGTATCCGCGTTGTATTCGGTCTTTCCGATATGTGCGCCATGATACATGTGCAGATCGCTGCCGCAGATGGAGCAGCTTTCCACTTTCAGGATCGCGCTGTTGGCAGATCGCAATTCCGGATCGTCATAGCTCTCATAACGGATGTCCCGAGGGCCGTTGAACACCAATGCTTTCATGTGGTCGCGTCTCCTTTTGCAGGAAGATGTTGCACCATCGGCAAAACTGGGCAAGCGCCATCTCTACGAATTTGCTTGTGTTTTCGTCATTGCTTTGGGATTCAGCGTCCCAGCTTATGATCGCAATGCCATCCTTTCACGCAATAGCCGCCATGGTGCTGACTATTGCCATGTTTATCGGCTTTGCTCGTGGCAAGATGTCGATCGAGATTATCTCGCTTTTGACCATCGCTGCCATGGCTGTTGGCCTGTATTTCTATCCACTCGAAGGAACCAGCCAAACCGATGGTCTGGCCTTGGCCTTTGGCGGATTTGGCCATTACGCGCTGATCACAATTTGCGCCTTGATGATCATGGGCAGGGGCTTGGTCGTTACCGGTGCTCTTGAACCCGCAGCGCGTGTGCTCGAGCGGGTGTTCAAAGTGAATCTGCAATTGGGCTTGCTGGTATCGCTGTTGATCGCATTCTTCTTATCGATGTTTGTGAACAATACGCCGGTCTTGGTGTTGATGATTCCTATCTTCGTTGCCTTGGCAGAGCGCGGGGCCTTGCCGGCATCCAAGACGTTAATCCCGCTGAACTCCGCCTCGTTACTGGGCGGACTGGCGACAACGATCGGCACATCCACCAATATCCTGGTCGTCTCTATCGCGGTTGATTTGGGCATGCCTGAAATGGATGTGTTCCACTTTACCCCGATAGTGTTGGCGGCATCGCTGGTTGCGTTGCCATATCTGTGGCTGGTCAGCCCAAAATTGCTGGGCGATAACCGTGTGGCTGAAGTCCATCAGAAGCGGCGCTTTCATACGCGGCTTCGGATTGGCGGTCACAGCAGCCTGATCGGGCAGGAAATGTCCACGATCATGCCGAAATTGTCCGAAGATATTCGCTTTCATGATACGGCCAGCGGACCCATTCAGGCGCAGCAGCGGCTGCATATCTCGGGCACACATGCCGCGCTGGAAGATGCCGTTCGCGAGCTTCGCGGTGAGCTGGCCCCCAGCTGGGTGCTAGACCGTATTCGGCGCGAATCCTCCAGCAGCGATATCGATATTGTGGTCGTTGAGATGACGGTCACAGCGGATTCGCGGCTGATCAACCGGACGCTTCCCACATCGGGTATAGCTGATCTGCACGGAGTGGCAGTGCTGGGCATTCACCGGCCAGACCGCCTGTTGGGTGAAAAAGAACAATATAGCGAAGGCGGTGATCTGCGGATCATGGAAGGCGACGTTCTCCTTGTGATGGGGCTGGATAAAGACCTTCAACGCTTTGCTATTGCTGACAGTCTGTTGATGCTCGAAGGTGCGCGCGAGTTGCCACGCAAGTCCAAGGCTATGCTCGCAGGGGCTATCATGGGCTTTTCGGTGTTTACCGCTTCTGTAGGAATATTCCCGATCGCCGTATCAGCACTGGCGGGTGCAATTTTGATGTTCGTTACCGGTTGTGTGAAGTTTGACCGCGTAGGTCGAGCTTTATCAGGGCAGGTCATTGTGCTGGTTGCCGCCAGTATTGCGATTGGCCGGATCATCTTGGAGAGCGGTGCAGCGGGATGGTTGGCCGAGTTGCTGGTGTTGGGCCTGCAATATCTCTCCCCTGCTGCGGTGTTGGCTTCGATCATGCTGTTTGTGACCGTGCTGACCAACTTTGCGTCCAATGCAACTGCTGCCACCGTTGGTACGCCCATCGCCTTTGCTATCGCCACGCAATTGGGGTTGCCTGCAGAACCTCTCATTCTGGCCGTTCTGTTCGGCTGCAACCTTTGTTACGCGACGCCAATTGCCTACCAAACCAATATGTTGATCATGGCCGAGGGTAGCTATGAGTTTAAGGACTATATTCGCACCGGCGTTCCGCTGGTGCTGATCATGGTCACAACCTTGTCGGTGCTGCTGGTGTTCACTTACGATATGTAAGTTCTTGCCGGAGCTTTGCGCTTGCAGCCGACACTATTTTTCCAAGTGGGAGCGTTGATGTGAGACTTGCTACAATTCTTGTAGGGGCCAGTGCTCTGGCTCTATCCGTGCCGGCGCAAGCTGATGATCTGCGCGATGATCTGGCGCAGGACATGCCCGATCTGATCGCGCTGTATCAGGACTTGCACGCTCATCCCGAGCTCAGCTTCCAGGAACACAAAACTGCGGCCAAATTGGCTGAACGTGCGCGCGCGCTGGGTTTCGAGGTGACAGAAGGCGTGGGCAAGACCGGCGTGGTTGCGGTGATGCGCAATGGCGAGGGCCCTACCGTCATGCTGCGCGCTGACATGGATGGCTTGCCAGTGGTTGAGCAGACCGGGCTGCCATTCGCCTCCAAACAAATCGGCATTCCGGAATCAGGCGTCGAAACGGGCATCATGCATGCTTGCGGTCATGACACCCATATGGCGGCTTGGGTTGGTGTTGCCCAATTGCTGGCAGAGCGCAAAGACGAATGGCAGGGCACTCTGGTGATGATCTTGCAGCCAGCCGAAGAGCTGGGGCTGGGCGCTTTGGCGATGTTGGAAGACGGGCTCTACACGCGTTTCCCCAAACCGGAATATGTCCTCGCATTCCACGATGCAGCGCAAGCGCCGGCAGGCTTCATTGGTTATTCCAAGGGATATGCTTTGGCCAATGTCGACAGCGTGGATATTAGCGTCCCGGGCGTGGGTGGTCATGGTGCCTATCCGCACACCACCAAAGACCCGATAGTTGTCGCCAGTTCCATTGTGATGCGATTGCAAACTTTGGTCAGCCGCGAGAGCAATCCTCTGGACCCTGCCGTTATTACCGTCGGCAGTTTTCATGCCGGCGCCAAGCACAACATCATTCCCGACGAGGCCAAGCTTCAGCTGACCGTCCGATCGTACAGCGATGAATCGCGCAAGCTGCTGCTGGACGGCATTGAGCGTATCGCAATGGCCGAGGCGCAGGCAGCAGGGATGCCCGAAGACAAGCTGCCGAAGGTTTCCGTGAAGGACCCTTACACACCGTCCACTTATAACAATCCTGACTTTACCGATCAGGTGATGGGCGGTTTGATCGAGCGTTTCCCAAATCGGGTGTTCGAAGTGCCATCGGTGATGGGTGGCGAAGATTTTGGCCAGTTCCGCAGAGCAGATCCGGACAATATCCAGTCGCTGATATTCTGGGTGGGTGGGGTACCGCAGGACCGGTTTGAGGCCGCGGCGCGCGGAGAAGTTGAGCTGGTTTCGCTCCACTCACCTTTCTGGGCACCCGACGCCAAGACCGTTATTGAGACCGCCACAGAAGCCATGGCTGCGGCAACGCTGGACCTGATGCCGCGCAGCGGCGGCTAACCAGCCGGGCCAAACGCTTCATCCAAACGAATTACGACCGCCGAAACTTGGGGGAGCTTCGACGGCCGTACTCTCCTCCCCAGGAGAAGGTTGGCGCCGCCAAACCATCAGCGGCGCTATAGTTTTGCCTGGCGTTAGCCGTAGGAGCCAAGCCGGTGATGCAGAGCATTGATCTTGGCTAGCTCTTCACGGTCGTCGGTTGCCTTGGCGTGGCTTTCCAGCGCACGACGGAGCAATTTGAAGTCAGCCGTAGAAAGAAGGGCGCGAGCACGGCCGGGTTCTTTCGAAGGTGCAGTATCGGTCATCAGTTTTTCCTTTCGGGCGCGCTTAAGCGGCCTCGAATTGGTTCATTGTGTTGTCGGAGCCGCCTGCTTTCAAAGCAGCTTCGCCAGCGAAGTATTCCTTGTGATCATCGCCAATGTCCGAACCAGCCATGTTCTGGTGCTTAACACAGGCAATGCCTTGGCGAATTTCTTCGCGCTGAACATTCTTCACGTATCCAAGCATCGCTTGCTCGCCAAAATATTCCTTGGCCAGATTGTCCGTGCTCAGCGCTGCCGTGTGATAAGTCGGCAGAGTGATCAGGTGGTGGAAGATGCCAGCCTGTGCAGCAGCATCGCGTTGGAAGGTGCGGATACGCTCGTCGGCTTCTACGGCGAGTTCGGTCGCATCATAATCAACGCTCATCAGCTTGTCCCGATCGTAGGCAGAGACATCGCGGCCTTCCTCGGTCCAGGCATCAAACACCTGCTGACGGAAATTGAGCGTCCAGTTGAAGCTGGGTGAATTGTTGTACACCAGCTTGGCGTTTGGAATGACTTCGCGGATGCGGTTCACCATGCCACCAATTTGGCCGATGTGAGGCTTCTCTGTTTCGATCCACAACAGGTCGGCACCATTTTGCAGCGATGTGATTCCATCCAGCACGCAGCGATCTTCGCCTGTTCCAGCACGGAACTGATACAGGTTTGAAGGCAGGCGCTTGGGGCGCAGCAATTTGCCATCACGGCTCAGGAATACATCGCCGTTCTTGATGTTGGTTGGGTCAACTTCTTCGCAGTCGAGGAAGCTGTTGTACTGATCGCCAAGATCACCTTCTTGCGTGGTGTAGGCAATCTGCTTGGTCAGGCCAGCACCCAGCGAATCCGTCCGGGCAACGATGATGCCATCTTCAATGCCCATTTCCAGAAAGGCATGGCGGCAGGCACGGATCTTCTGGATGAAGTCTTCATGCGGAACCGTAACCTTGCCGTCTTGGTGACCGCACTGCTTTTCATCAGAAACCTGATTTTCGATTTGCAGAGCGCAGGCACCGGCTTCGATCATCTTCTTGGCCAGAAGATAAGTTGCCTCGGCGTTACCAAATCCAGCATCGATATCAGCGATGATCGGCACAACATGCGTTTCGTAATTGTCGATTGCATGCTCGATGCGCTTGGCTTCCACTTCATCACCATTGGCACGTGCAGCATCCAATTCGCGGAACATCATGCCCAATTCGCGTGCATCGGCCTGCTTCAGGAATGTGTAGAGCTCTTCGATCAGCGCAGGAACGCTGGTCTTTTCGTGCATGGACTGATCCGGCAAAGGACCAAATTCGCTGCGCAGCGCGGCAACCATCCAGCCCGAAAGATACAGGTAACGCTGTTTCGTGCTGCCGAAGTGCTTCTTGATGGAAATCATCTTCTGCTGCGCGATGAAACCGTGCCAGCAGCCGAGCGACTGGGTGTATTCGGCCGGGTTTGCGTCATAAGCTTCCATATCGGCGCGCATGATCTTTGCCGTGTATTTGGCAATGTCGAGACCCGTGGGGAAACGGTTCTGGATTTGCATCCGTGCAGCCGCTTCTGCGTCGATCGCGTTCCACGGCGAGCCCTGCTGCGCGATGGTGTTTTCAAGATTGTTGATGGTAGCCTGGTAAGTCACGAAAATTCTCCTGTGGTCGGGCGGGGAGGGTGCCCTGTTGCCCATTGGTTATGAGTGCTTTGGAGGCTCAAAAACAGGAAAACTTACAAACAAACTTGTCTGTTTGGCGCTATTATGCCAGTTTCACTTGTAAAGCTGTAAAATAATTTACAAGCAATGTGGAGTGCTCAAATTGGCAGAAACTGCCCTATTCGCGGGACCGGCCCTGCGCAGATTGCGCAAGCGTGTTGGCGCTACGCAAGCGGCCATGGCGGGTTCCCTTGGCATATCGCCCAGCTATCTCAACCTGATAGAGCGTAACCAGCGGCCCTTGTCTGCTCGCGTCCTGATGCGGGTAATCGAGCAATATGATTTTGACCCGCGCACACTGCGCGAGGATGAGGCGATTGGCGGAGTCGATGGGCTGGCGCGCCGATTAGCAGACGAACGCTTTGCAGATCTGGGAATCGATCGCGAGGAAGTGAGCGAGTTTTTGGCAACCGCACCGCAGGCTGCGGCTGCATTTGTGCGATTGTATGATCGCAGCGGACCAGAGGCGAGCGGGGTGAATGATGCGTTGGTCGCTTCACGGCGCGAGATCGAACGGTGGCGCAATCACTTTGCTGACCTGGATCATGCGGCTGAGGAACTGGCGGACGAGATGCGCTTGTCTCGTAGTGATATTGCCTCTGCCCTGACCCAACGTCTGCGCGAGAAGCACCAGCTCTCGGTCCGCATCTTACCGCTGGACGTTATGCCCGAGGCAATGCGGCGCCTCGATCTGCACGCCCGCCAATTACAATTGTCCGAAATGTTGGACCAATCATCGCGCAGCTTCCAGATCGCATTGCAGATCGCCCAGCTTGAGCAACGCGAGGCAATCACCAATATCGTGGCTGGCTCGCAATTGTCGGATGAGGGCGCGCGGCAATTGTTCGAGCATCATTTGACCGGCTATTTCGCTGCCGCATTGCTGATGCCTTATGGACGCTTTCTGCGTGCCTGCGATCAGTCAGGCTATGACATTGCCATTTTGCAGCGCCGCTTTGGTGTGAGTTTTGAGCAAGCCGCACACCGGCTGACAACATTGCAACGCGTGGGCCAGCGCGGCTTGCCCTTCTTTATGGCGCGATTGGATCGCTCGGGACAATTTTCAAAGCGCTATTCGGGAGCAAGCGGGGCCACATGGTTGGAAAGCGAGGGTAGCTGTCCGTTATGGAATGCGCATCAGGCGTTCGAGCGGCGGGGTCAATTGTCGGTCCAGAATGTGCGTGTCGATGGCGCAGACGGTGGCCCAGCCCATTGGTTCACACTCTCTCGTACAGTCGAGGGAATGGGATCGGGGCCTGACACCGGATTCATAATCGTGCTGGGTATTGAGGCCCGACTGGCGACCAATTTGGCCGCTGCACGCGGTCAGCGGCTTGACGAGGCAACAGCCCAGACCATCGGACAAGGATGCACACGTTGCTTTGTGAAAGAGTGTCGGCAGCGCTCGCTCCCACCATCTGGCGTGTCTCTGAGGATCGACCGTGTAAAGCGCGGCATCGCACCGTTTGAATTTGGCAATGAGGCATGAGCGGCCATCACTAGCTCAGGATGGATGACATTTTACTCGATGTAACTCGGGGTTAAGCATGCTTTTCGTTTAGAAACAGAGATATAAATCCGAGTGTAAAGTTTACCGACATTTCACTTATTGGTCTTAAACCCGACGCAATTGGATGAACAATTCGCTTTGGGCTTTACCGATGATTTTTAAATCAGACCTGCCAATGCAGTTACAGTTTCGCCGGTCAGCGGATGCTTCTGCTGAACGGTGCCGAGCAGGACGTGTGATCTGATGCTCGACGCCAGCTACCTCTCTGTTCTGGGTTACTTCGGATATTTGCTGGGTGCTGTCGCTTGCGCGGTTGGCATTTTCGTCATCGCGCGCAAGGGGGCCAAAGAACGTTCGGATCGGACAGCGGCCATTACGGCTGTGGGACTGACTGGGTTGTGGTGCATCTTTGCTGCTGCCTACGGATCAAGCGCGCCAGCAACATTGATGGCAGAGATCGCGCGTAATCTGGGTTGGGTCGGGCTGATCCTGAAACTGTTTGCCAATGATGGCCGCGATGAAACATTGCTGCCGATTAGGCCCGTGATCTTCACCTTGGCCTTTGTAGAGCTGTTGCAGCCGGTCTTGCTGCTGATTGCGCTGCGTTTTGCTCTGACGCCAGAAATTGCCAGCCTGACCTTTCAGATCAGTGCGTTCTTGCGTCTGTTGGTGGCCATTGGTGCGCTGGTGTTGCTGCACAATCTGTATGCTGGTGGATCGGCCAGCTCGCGGCAGTTGCTCCGCTGGAGCACCATCGCCTTGGGTTGCGCCTATGCCTATGATCTCAATTTCTACGGCATTGCTTATCTCAGCGGGTCGGCGCCCATGCTGCTGGTTGCGATGCGCGGCATCATTGCAGGAGCGTTTGCAATCCTGCTCGCCTTTGGTTCCAGCCCTGCCAGCGCGGGATTGCAGTTCAGCCCATCGCGCGCGGTCGCGTTTCAATCGTTCTCGCTGGTCATCATTGGTGCCTATCTGCTCGGCATGATGGTGGTAACCCAATCGCTGTCCCTGTTGGGCGGCGAGGTGGGGCGCCTGGTCCAGATTGGATTTTTGGTGCTGGCCAGCATTGCTGCGGTTTTGTGGCTTCCCTCTCAACGAATGCGCGCCTGGATCCGTGTGACGGTTGCCAAGCACCTGTTCCAACACCGCTATGATTACCGCCAAGAATGGCTGCGTTTCACTCAGACTATCGGTCATGCTGCATCGCGCTCTGAAAGTTTTCACGAGCGTGCTGTCAAAGCTCTGGCGGACATTACTGAAAGCCCAGGTGGGTTGCTGTTGTCTCCCAATGAAGAGGCAGAACTAGAGCTGGTTGCGCGTTGGCAGTGGCCAACCATCCAGCATTCGGCCCCGGCGGGCAGCTATCAGCTGGCGGCCATGTTGGAAGAGCGCAATTTCGTGCTCGATCTGGACGAGGTGCGTGCTGGCATTGATCGCATTGGCGAAAACGCATTGGTGCCGGATTGGCTGCGCAATGCCGAGGATGCATGGGCGGTTGTACCGCTGTTGCACTTTGATCGTTTGGTGGGCGCCGTGGTGCTGGCCAGGCCCAAGGCGCAGCGCTCGTTGGATTGGGAAGATTTTGACCTGCTGCGAGTGGTGGGGCAACAATTGGCCAGCTATCTTGCCGAGCAATCGGGTCAAGAAGCCTTGATGGAAGCCAACCGGTTCGACGAATTCAATCGCCGGATCGCTTTCGTGATGCACGACATCAAGAACTTGGCGAGCCAATTGGCCTTGTTGGTTCGCAACGCTGAAAAGCATGCTGACAATCCCGAATTTCGCGCTGACATGCTGGTGACGCTGCGCAACAGCGCGGACAAGCTGAACGCGCTTCTGGCTCGACTGGGACGGTATGGTTCTGGCCAGGTCAGCACGCGCGAGTTGATCGATCTTGCAGGTGTGGCAGAGCGTGTGGTTGCCCGGTTCGATGGCATTCATGACGTCACCATCACACGTAGCGAAACTTGTACGGTTTATGCTGATGCTGAAGGTGTGGAACAGGCGCTGATCCACTTGGTCCAGAATGCGATAGATGCAAGCGAAGCGGGTTCCCCGGTCTTTGTGCAAGTTTCCAGCGATGGCCTGTCCGGATTGATCGAAATTGTCGATTCAGGCGCGGGTATGTCACCAGCGTTCGTGCGCAACGGTCTGTTTAAGCCGTTTGTTTCCTCCAAGAATGGTGGATTTGGGATCGGCGCCTATGAGGCTCGCGAAATTATCCGGGCCATGGGCGGCCGCCTGAATGTTGAATCGCAAGAAGGGATAGGCTCGCGCTTTATCCTCAGCCTGACGGTAGCGGCGGCGCAAGGGCTTTTGACCAAGAACAAAGATAACCAAAGCGAGGTGGCGTGATGGCCGACAAGAAACCTGCACTGCTTGTAATCGAGGATGATGCTGGTCTGCAAGCTCAGCTGAAATGGGCTTATGACGATTTCGAAGTCACCATCGCGGGTGATCGCGAAAGTGCGATTGCAGCGCTGCGGCAGATAGAGCCGGTTGTTGTCACCCTGGACTTGGGCTTGCCGCCTGACCCTGATGGCACAACGGAAGGGTTTGCCGTGCTGGATGCCATCATGGAGCTTAAGCCCGACACCAAGGTCATCGTGGCATCGGGACACGGCGCGCGCGAAAGCGCCCTGCAAGCAATTGAGCGCGGCGCTTATGATTTTTACCAAAAGCCGGTTGATATCGAGGCGTTGGGCCTGATCGTTCGTCGAGCCTATAATCTGCACGAAATCGAGCAGGAAAACCGCCGCCTAGTTCAGCGAGTGGGTGATGATCACAGGGTCCTGGGTCGGATGATTACGGGTGCGCCTGAAATGGTCAAAGTTGCGCGGACAATCGAGCGGGTGGCCAACACCAATGTATCGGTCATGCTGCTGGGTGCGAGCGGCACCGGCAAGGAATTGTTGGCGCAAGGTCTGCATGATGCCAGCGATCGAAGCGATGGTCCGTTCGTGGCAATCAATTGCGCGGCGATCCCGGAGAATTTGCTGGAGAGCGAGCTTTTCGGTCATGAGAAGGGCGCCTTTACCGGCGCGGTTAAGACCACAGAGGGCAAGATCGAAAGCGCCAATGGCGGCACGCTTTTTCTTGATGAGGTGGGCGACATTCCGCTGCCATTGCAGGTCAAATTGCTGCGCTTCCTGCAGGAACGCACGATTGAACGCATTGGTGGTCGCAAGGAAATTGCGGTCAACACTCGGATTGTCTGCGCAACGCATCAGGATCTGGAAGCCATGATTGGCGAAGGAAACTTCCGTGAAGACTTGTTCTACCGTTTGGCCGAAATTGTTGTTCGGATCCCTAATCTGGCCGAGCGTCATGGCGATGCGACCTTGCTGGCCAAGGCCTTTCTGAAACGCTTTGCGACCGAAATGAACCCGCAAGTCAGCGGCTTTGGTCCGGATGCTCTGGCAGCGATTGATGCATGGAATTGGCCGGGCAATGTGCGCGAGTTGGAAAACCGGGTGAAGCGCGCGGTGATCATGGCCGATGGCAAACTGATTTGTGCAGGCGATCTGGATCTACAGGAAAGCGGTGAAGACCGGGACGATGTCTTGAACATCAAGGCCGCGCGAGAGCAGGCCGATCGCAAGGTCATTCGCCATGCATTGGCGCGTAGTGAGGGCAATATTTCCAGCACAGCCAAATTGCTGGGTATCAGCCGTCCAACATTGTATGATTTGCTGAAGCAATATGATCTGCAGGCTTAACCGCTAAGGCAGCTTGGTATCGACAATCGGTCTGCTGAAGTGCAGGGCGGCGCAATGAAATCTCGTCTTGCCTTGCTGGCCGATCCGATGATCGCGGTCTTGCTGATCGCGACAATGGCCGGGTTTGTGTTGCCCGCTGTTGGTGCTGCCCGTGAAACCGCGCAATTGGTCACCAGCGTTGCCATCTTCCTCCTGTTTCTGGTCAACGGGATGCGGGTGCCGCGCGGGGAGATATTGCGCGGGTTGGCCAATTGGCGGTTCTTCTTGCCATTGTTCATCTGGGTGTTTGGCGTGATGGCGCTCGCTGGACTGGGAATTTCGATCTTGGCGCAAGACATCCTGCCTCCCTTGGTGGCCTTGGGCTTCCTCTATCTCGGCACCCTGCCATCCACCATTCAATCAGCGACCAGCTACACTACGATTGCGGGCGGGAATGTCGCTTTGTCGGTCGTCGGAGCGGCGTTGATCAATATCGCTGGAGTATTTGTGACAGCGCCGCTTTTCGCAATTTTGGGTGGTGGAGAGGTTGCAGACATTGGCAGTGATGCAATTGTTCGCATCGGAACAATATTGGTGCTGCCATTCGTCATTGGACAGGCTGTCCAGCATTGGACTCGTGACTGGATTACCGAGCGCAAAGCAAAGGTCGTCTGGCTCGACCGGATTGTGATTGGTATTGCCGTCTACGTCGCATTTTCCGGTGCGGTTGAGCAGGGTATTGCCCAGATGTTTGATGCCATCGGATGGGCCTGGCTGATTGGAATTACGCTGGCCTTTCTGGCTGTTGCCAATTGGGGGGCGTGGCAAGCGGCCACAGCACTGCGCTATCCACGCGAGGACAGGATAGCTTTTCTGTTCGCTGGCGCGCAGAAAAGCGTTGCCATTGGTGCCCCCTTGGCAGCGATCCTGTTCGCCCCGGAAGTGGCCGGATTCGTTATCGCCCCGCTGCTGCTTTACCACCTGCTGCAACTGCTGATCGCAGCCCCACTGTCGGCTAAGCTGTCGGCAGGTTAGTCAGCCACATCCGGCAGCTTCGTGGGTTCAGCCCCTTCGCGCTTGTTGTGGCGAATGGACCAGAACAAGGACAGGCCGATCAACACCGCACCCAGCAAGCCGGTGATCGTTTCGGGGATGTGGTATTTGGCTGAAAACAGCATGATACCGCCGAGCACGATGATTGCCCAGAACGCTCCATGCTCCAGATAGCGATATTGCGCCAAGGTGCCGGTTTGAACCAGGTGGATGGTCATGGATCGGACGAACATAGCGCCTACAGACAGGCCCAATGCAATGATGATCATATTGTTCGACAAAGCGAAAGCGCCGATCACACCATCGAAACTAAAGCTGGCATCCAGCACTTCGAGATAGAGAAAACCGCCTAGGCCGGATCGCACGATTTCCCCGGCGGCTTTTTTGCGCGCTTCGCGTTGTTCAATGATCGCACCCAACGCATGGACGCCAATGAAGGTGACAAGGCCCAGAATGCCGGCGGTGAGGAAAGTGTTGGCATCGTCAGGGGTCAACTGGGTGGAAACACCGTAGATGATCAGCAAGACCAACCCCAATTCAACAGCAGGTACGCTGCTAAAACGAGAGATGGCGCGCTCAACCGAGCCGATCCAATGCACTTGCTTATCGGAATCAAAGAAGAAGGTGAGGCCCACCATGGCCAGGAATGCGCCACCAAAACCGGCAATGCCCACATGAGCGCCTGAAACGATCCGCTCGTATTCCTCAGGCTCGTTCAATGACAAAGTTACGGCATCAACCGGGCCGATGCCCGCTGCAATTGCCACAATCGCTATAGGGAATACGATCCGCATGCCGAAGACGGCGATCAGAATTCCCCAGGTCAAAAACCGCCGCTGCCAAACGGGGTCCATTTCTCGCAACACTGTGGCGTTGACCACGGCGTTATCAAAGCTGAGCGAGACCTCCAGAATGGACAGCACAATCACGATCCAAAGGATCGAGAGTGTTGCCACGACTGAACCTGTGCTGGCCCAGCCGTACCACACGGCCAGTCCCATACAGATGGCAGTGAATATCAATGAAAATGTGTAGTAACGCAGCAGCGTTTGCATGACGGCCCCCGGACCCGATATTTCTCACAGCTCGCTAGGCAGAGCGCCCGCAAGGCGCAAGGACAGCGGCCTATTTTTTGGGCTGATAAGTTTGTTCTTCGCTCGGAAAGCTGCGGTTGCGGACTTCTGAAGCAAAGGAAGCGACCGTTTTGTCAATGATCGCTGCGATGTCCTCATAGCGTTTAACGAACCGTGGCACCCGTTCGAACATGCCGAGCATATCCTCGGTCACCAGCACTTGGCCATCGCATTGGGCCGAGGCGCCGATACCAATCACAGGTATTTCGAGCGTATTTGTGAGTGCAATTGCGATCGGCTCGATAACCCCTTCGACCACGATCGAGAATGCGCCCGCGTCCTGCAACGCCTGTCCGTCAGAGATGATCTTATCGTGTTCCTGCTGGCTGCGTCCGCGCGCTGCGTAACCACCCAAAACATTGACGGCTTGAGGGGTAAGACCAACATGGCCCATTACAGGGATGCCGCGATTGGAAAGAAAGGAGACGGTTTCGGCCATTGCCTCGCCGCCTTCCAACTTAACTGCCGCACAGCCGGTTTCTGCCATGATTTGGCTGGCAGTATTAAAGGCTTGCTCTTTGGATGCTTCGTAAGACCCAAATGGCATGTCGACCACGACAACGCTGTGATAGCTTCCGCGCACCACCGCAGCACCGTGGTTGACCATCATGTCGACCGTCACGGGCAGGGTAGAGTCGAGGCCATAGATCACCTGTCCGAGCGAGTCGCCCACCAGCAACAGATCGCAATGGGCATCCAGCAATTGTGCCTGACGGGCAGTGTATGCAGTCAGCATGACCAAAGGTTGTTTGGTTTTGCCATCCTTCTTGTGATCGCGGATGCGCGGCACCGTTAGCCGCTTGCGCGGCTTTGGTGTGGGGTTGGCGCGACTGGTCGATGTATCGAGTTGAAATGTTGTAGACATAGAACGCTTTTAGCCGAGCGGGGGATTTGCGCAAATGCTTGCTCGACTAACGACGTTTTGCAGGGCAAAGATGCTTGGTATAACGCCGTGATAGAGCGTAAATTTGTCTGATTAGGGGACGGGACAGCACATGGTAGCAACCGCAGGTACAACCGAGCGCGAAGGGTGGTCTTCGCGGACAGCATTCATTCTGGCGGCAGTGGGGGCCGCGGTTGGCTTGGGAAATGTGTGGCGTTTTCCCACACTGGCTGGCGAGAATGGCGGAGGCGCTTTCGTCTTGTTCTACGTCGGCTGTGTGTTCTTGTTGGGTCTTCCGTTGGTAATCTCAGAAATTTTCATCGGCCGGACCGGGCAAAATGATGCTGTTGGTTCGATCCGCAAAGTGGCTGAGAAGTCTGGCGCCGCCAAGTCGTGGTCCGCCTTTGGGCTGTTGGGGGTTGCCGGGGCATTTCTGATCGTTTCGTTTTATTCGGTCGTGGCTGGTTGGGTGCTTTATTACGTCGGAGTGATGGGCGCTGACTTTGTGGGCGCGTTGACAGCTGGTGAACCCTTGCGTGGAGCTTTGGTCGGAGAAAGCCAAGAGGCAATTCAGGGACGCATGGGCGATCTGTTCGCTAATCCGGCGTTGCTGCTTGCGATGCACTTGGCGTTCATGGGTGTAACCTTGTTCATCGTCGCGCGGGGTATTGGATCAGGCATCGAAAAGGCGGCCACTATCCTGATGCCGATGTTCTTTGTGCTGCTGATTGGGATAGCCATTTACGGTGCATTTGTGGGCAATATGGGTGAGGCTGTTGCCTTCTTGTTTACGCCCGATTGGTCAAAATTGACGCCGCAGGTCATGAACACTGCATTGGGTCAGGCGTTGTTCTCTCTGTCTTTGGGTGTGGCCGGTCTGATTACCTACGGCTCTTATATCAAGGGGAGCGCGGGCCTTGGCCCTACGTCTGTAACCATCGCTTTTGCTGATACAGGTGTGGCTCTGATTTCCGGCTTGATGATTTTTCCGATTGTCTTTGCGGTTGGTCTTGATCCTGCGGCAGGGCCGACTTTGGTGTTCCAGACCCTGCCATTCGCATTCCAGACGATGCCGGGCGGTGCGCTGATTGGCTTTTTGTTCTTTGTGCTGATCCTGGTCGCTGCGGTGACAAGCTCTATTTCTCTGCTGGAGGTTCCAACCGCGTGGGGCATTGGAGAATTGGGTTGGAGTCGCCGGAAATCGTCGCTGACCTTTGGAACGGGAGCGTTTCTGATCGGGATTGCGTGTTTGCTCGGTTACAATGTGTGGTCGGACGTCCGATTGCTCGGCTTCTGGCCGCTGTTCGCCGAGACAGATATTCTCGATACGGTCGACGGGTTTACGGGTAAGGTAATGTTACCGCTGGGCGCATTGTTCACAGCCGTTTTCGTTGGCTGGAAGGCTGACCGAAATTTGGTTGAGGAAATGACGGGCCTATCGGGTTTCTGGCTGGGAATTTGGCGTTTCTTGATCGCTTGGTTGTGCCCGCTAGCGGTCGGTGCAATTTTGGTGACGGGTCTGTTCCCTGGCATTCTAGGAGGCTGACGGCTCGGTTTCTTTTAAACAAGCACGGTCTTCAATGGGGCGGAAAGGGCAACTTTCCCGCCCTTTTGCATGGCTGAGAAGAGAGCGATTGCGAATCACCAATAAATAGAACATAATAAGAACATGCCTCCATCTCTGCGATCCTGTTCTCTTTCCGATTTTCCTTCCGTGGTTCCGACGTGTGATGTTTCAGCGCTGGCGGCCCGACAGGACAATCGCTGGCGACCAGGCGTTGCAGGTTCCGTGCATAGCGAGGTGTTTGCCTCTGCCGGTGATGGAGCAGGCGCAGGCCTGACACTGGCTTTGGCGCGCGATGCGATACAGGCCGTTTCTGATCAGCGCAGCATGGATGATGGCCGGATTATGTGGGTGCAGGATCGCAGGGCCGTGCGACTTTCGGGCAGGCCCTATCGTCATGGCCTGCCGCAGCAATGGCGTGATCGGTTGATTCATGTTGAAGCCAGCAGTTGCGAGGATGCTCTGTTCGCATTGGAAGAAGGGCTTCGATGCCGCGAGCTGGCCTTTGTGATCGGTGAAATTGCTGGCAATCCGCGCGCGCTGACATTCACTGCCTCGCGCCGTTTAAGCTTGGTTAGCGAGCGTTACGGCGTCCCCTTGTGTTTAATTCGGTTGGACGCGCGGCCTGATCTTTCCTCAGCCCGTATGCGCTGGTCGGTTACCTCTGATCGCTCGCTGGCGGCGCTGTGGGATCGTCAGGCACCCGGCTTGCCTTCGTGGAAGGCGGAATTGTTCCGCTCACGCAGTCATGCGCCCGGGGTTTGGAATTTGTATGAGGATGCCGGTCAACTCAGGCAGTCCCCGCAGCGGCAATCGCATACAGCTGCAAAACAGCAGATGGTGGGCAATGCCTTTGTCCGCAAAAGGTTGATCGGGGCTGATGCGATCCGAAATCAGGCTCAACCCGATCTGCTTCAGGCTGCTGGTTAGCCCCGAAACTGGCGAAAACCCTTAGCAAAGCTTATAATTCATTAACCATTATCTGGCATCACGGCCAAATGGATCAGGACACAACTCGCTCATCCCTGCGCAAACCACTCGACATTCTTGTCGAAGGACGCCTTCGTGCGCGCCCAATTTGCGTTGAATTGATTGATGTTTCCGAAGGTGGCTGCAAAATTCGCGGACGCCACGGTTTCGCCAAAGAAGGCGAGCACGTTACCTTGAAGGTTAACGGCATCCGCGCGCCTCTGGGCAATGTTGTGTGGGTCGAAGGCAAATATGCCGGTGTCAAATTCACCGGGACCATGCACCCCGGGGTGATTGATCATCTGTGCAAGCAGGAATTGATCAAGAAGCGCGACCGCGGAGAAGAATAGGCTCATTGGCCGCGGTTACGCCATAGCATCTGACGACAAATGGAACCGGCACAAGCCAGTCCAACATCATCGAATATACTCGCCTCTGGGTGGATCCACATGATTTCGCCGACAATTCCGGCTGCGTCAGTTCGGGACAAACCAGCACAATCGCCCTTGTGCCAACGCCAATAGTCGTTAGTTTGCTGCTCAATCCGGTGCTAAAAAATAAACAGCCGGGTCGTTATCGCACCACGTAATACATTGATTATACGTGAGGGTATAACGGCTGATGAGCGAACAGTTTCACAATTTAAAACAGACCAATGATGGCCGCGTGTGCAAACACATCGGCCAATATCTGTGTCCTGCTCGCACAGGGCGAGGGGGCGAATAGTGGCGCTCAAATTCTCCAAACGGATTGGCCAATTTAGCTTCGACAGCCGTATATTGGGGTGGCTGGTCGGAGCAGCATTCCTGTTTGCTGGATGGATGTATTTGCAGGCCTATCCGCAGCATAATCCACTTGCTCCGCTGGACGTTCGGCATCCTCCCGGAATAGCAACCTCGTCAAAACTGCTCGCCGTTACAGAAAATCGAGGCGAATGCCGTGCAGCGCTTGCGCGCAGCGGTGTGCAATTCCGCCAATTGCCGGCACAGGGCGAGGGGCCTTGCGGCTTGTTGGATAGAACCCAGCTGACGCAAGCCGCCTTGGCTCCATCTGGCCCGGTCATGACGTGTCCTGTCGCAGCTGGATTGGAGATCTGGGTCCGGCATGGCTTGCAGGCCGCCGCACAGCAGCATCTGGGCGCCACTGTGACGCAAATCGATCATATCGGCACCGTCAACTGTCGCAGGATGAACAATCGTCGTTCTGGTCCATGGAGCGAGCATGCGCCTGGCAATGCGATCGATATCCGCTCATTTACTCTCAGCGATGGTCGGGTAGTGGATATCGAATCGGGCTGGGGGCAGGGCAAAAAAGGTGAATTTCTGGTGGCGGCCAGAAATGCCGCATGCGCAAGTTTCCGCACGGTTTTATCGCCTGATTACAACGCATCGCACAGCAACCACTTTCATCTTGATCAGGGCACGCGCTGGGCAACTGTTTGCCGCTAAACTGGTATATTGGTTCCATCACCATGATGGTGTAATCTCGCGGTAGAGATCCCCAAAATCGAGCAGGGTGGGCCAAGGTATGATATTTGAAATTGTCGCCGATGGTGGGTGCAAATCCTATGTAATCGGCTGCGAGGCCACCTGCAGTGCGGCAATAATCGATCCCAATCTCAACCAGCTTGACCGGTATCAAGGCATCGCCAATCGCGAAGGTTTGCGGATCAAATATATCTTCGAAACGCACACACATGCCGATCATTTTTCTGCGGCCGCCCAATTGGCCAAGCTGTTCGATGCTCGCGTGGTAATGCACCGTGATAGCCCTGCGCCGCATGTCGATATTCATGTTGAAGACGGTCATCTGATCCCGCTGGGACAATTGCGGGTTCAGGTCATCCACACGCCCGGGCATACGCGCGATTCGGTGTGCTATTATGTTGAAGACCACCTGTTCACTGGCGACACCTTGCTGATTGGGGGGACGGGCCGGTCCGATCTTCCCACAGGCGATCCCGCCCAGCTGTATTCCAGCCTATTCGACAAATTGCTGAGCCTTCCGGGCGAAACGCTTGTCTATCCCGCGCATGACTACAAGGATTTGGGCTCATCGACCATCAGCACAGAAATCGCTGGCAACAGACGCCTAAAGCCCCGGACTGAGGCCGAATTTGTCGAGCTGATGCAAAGTCTCAATCTGGCGGCACCCACACATCTGACAGAAGCCTTACGGACCAATATGACGGGCGGGAAAACAGTTCAGCAGATGCTGGGTGAGGCTGGCGAAAGCGTCCCCTTCATCTCGATGAAAGAGCTCAATGCGCGTTTGGGCCAGCAGCGCAATGATCTGGTCGTCCTGGATGTGCGCGAGCGCGACGCCTATTCCACCGCTCATATTCCCGGTGCGATGCATCTTGCGCGAGGGCAGTTGGAATTGAAGGTAGACGAGAAATTTCCTGATCCAGGCATCGAGATTATTACCGTTTGCACGGTTGGAAAAATCTCGACATTGGCCGCTGCAACCCTGCGGGAATTAGGATTTGTTCGCGCTGTCGCTTTGGATGGCGGTATGAAACAGTGGCGCGAGCAGGGTTTTCCCATCGATAGCGGAGAAGACCCCGCATTGCTGATCTGACAATTCGTCAGGTGGCCTCGAACGAATAGCCCGCCGCACGAACGGTCCTGATGGGATCGGATAAACCATCTATCATGATAGCTTTACGCAGCCGGCGAATGTGAACATCCACGGTGCGCAATTCGATATCGCTATCAGTGCCCCAAACTCCATCGAGCAATTGCCCGCGACTGAACACCCGGCCCGGGCTTTCCATGAAGAATTTCAACAGCCGATATTCGGTTGGGCCCAGCTGCAACTGCTGGTTGTTGCGGACCACTTTGAAGGCAATCGGATCGAGCTGAATATCACCGACTTTGATCGACTCACCTGCCAGCGCAGGGCGAATGCGACGCATGACAGCGGCAACCCTTGCCAGCAACTCACGCGGGCTGAACGGCTTGGTCAGATAATCGTCTGCTCCAGTATCCAGACCGCGCACCCTGTCATCTTCCGCTTCGCGCGCAGTCAGCATGATGATCGGGACATGTGCGCATTGCTTGCTGCGTCGCAATTGCCGGCAGACCTCGATCCCGCTGGTTCCTTCAATCATCCAATCAAGGATGATCAGGTCGGGCAGGTCTTCATGAGCCAATATCAAGGCTTCGTCCCCGTCTGGCGTGCAGCGGACAGAGTAGCCTTCCTTGCGAAAGCGAAACTCCAACAGCTCTGATAGCGCTGGATCGTCTTCTACCAGCAATAGCTTTGCGCCCGACATGATTTACTCCTTCAACCGCCAATCGCCACAAAGCACGGCGATTGTTGCGATTGTAAGACAGGCTTGCTCAGCCTTCATCGTCAGGAGGGTAAACACCCGTTGCAGCGTAATGCACCATCTCGGCAACATTGGTTGCGTGATCGCCAATCCGTTCGAGATTTCGAGCGACAAACAGCAATTGAGCAGCGCTGGAGATCGTTGCCGGATTTTCCACCATATAGCTGACCAGATTGCGGAAAATGCTGTTGTAGAACGCATCAACCTTGTCATCGGTGGCAATAACTTCGCGGGCCAAATCGGGGTCTCGTGCGGAGTAGGCGGTTAGCACATCGTGCACCATCTCACCGGCAAGCTCTCCCATCGCGGGCAGCAATGTCAGCGGCTCAAAATGCTGACGCCCGTCAATCTGGCCCACGCGTTTTGCGATGTTTTTGGAATAATCGCCAATGCGCTCAACCACGCCAGCGATTTTCAAGGCCGCGATTACTTCGCGCAAATCGTCGGCCATGGGCGCCCGCAAAGCGATGACCCGAACCGCCAGCTTATCAACCTCGGTTTCCAGCTCATCAATCTTCTTGTCGCCATCGACGACCTTCTGAGCGAGCTCTTGATCGCCTTTGACCAGCGCATCCATGGCGCCCTGGATTGCCACTTCGGACAAACCGCCCATTTCCGCAATCAGGCCGCGAAGCCGGGTGATGTCCTCGTCGAAGGCCTTAACCGTATGATCTGACATTAGCCGTAGCGTCCTGTGATATAATCTTGAGTGCGTTGCTCAATCGGGTTGGTGAAAATATCCGAAGTCTTGCCGTATTCTACCATTTTACCGAGATGGAAGAAAGCAGTCCGCTGGGAAACGCGCGCGGCCTGCTGCATCGAGTGCGTAACGATGACAATGGCGTAACGGCCATTAAGATCATCGATCAGCTCTTCGATTTTGGCGGTGGCGATGGGATCCAGGGCCGAGCATGGCTCGTCCATCAAGATCACTTCGGGATCGACGGCGATGGCACGGGCGATACACAGCCGTTGTTGCTGGCCGCCAGACAGTGCGGTGCCGGAATCGCTCAAGCGGTCCTTGACCTCTTCCCAAAGACCAGCGCGGCGCAATGAACGCTCGACCACTTCGTCAACTTCATCCTTGGTTTCGGCCAAACCGTGAATGCGTGGGCCATAGGCGATGTTGTCATAAATTGACTTGGGGAAGGGGTTTGGCTTCTGGAACACCATTCCGACCCTGGCGCGCAATTGCACAACATCCATCGCGGATGTGTAGATGTTTTCGCCATCCAGCTCGATCAAGCCTTCGACCCGGGCCGAAGGGATCGTGTCATTCATCCGATTCAGTGTCCGCAGAAAAGTCGACTTGCCGCAACCGGAGGGACCAATGAAGGCCGTGACATACTCGGACGGAATGTCGATCGAGACTTCGTCGATCGCTTTCTTGTCGCCATAGTATACCGACACGTCGCTTGCGCGCATTTTGGCTTCAGTTTGCTTCAAATTGGGATGAATTACAGTCACCAGGTTTTCTCAAATTTGTTGCGAAGATAGATAGCCAAGCCGTTCATTAACAAGAGGAACAGCAGCAGCACGATGATTGCGGCGCTTGTGCGTTCGACAAAGCCGCGGTCGATTTCGTCTGACCACAAGAAGATTTGCACCGGCAATACCGTGGCTGGAGCGGTAAAGCCGTCAGGCGGCGTTGCGACAAATGCGCGCATGCCGATCATCAATAGCGGAGCGGTCTCGCCCAAGGCGCGGGCCATGCCGATGATCGTACCGGTCAATATTCCGGGCAGCGCGAGCGGCAGGACATGGTGGAACACCACTTGGATGGGCGAGGCACCAACCGCCAATGCGCCGTCACGGATCGATGGAGGAACCGCCTTGATGGCGTTGCGGCCGCTGATAACGATGACGGGCATCGTCATGAGCGCCAGCGTCATCCCGCCGATCAATGGTGCGGATCTGAAGTTCGGGAAGATCCATAAGAACACTGCCAGGCCGAGCAGACCAAATATGATGGAAGGCACGGCGGCCAAATTGTTGATCGAGACCTCGATAACGTCGGTCCACCGATTCTTCGGCGCGTATTCTTCCAAATACAATGCTGCCAGCACCCCGACCGGGAACGCCATCAGCAATGTCACAATCATCGTCAGGATCGAGCCTTTGAGCGCGCCCCAGATACCGGCCAGTTGAGGATCGGTCGCATCCGATCTTTGCAAAAAGCCGAAATCAAAATTTTCTGACAAGACGCCTTGGCTGGCCAATTGGTCTGCCAGCGTCTGCATTTCAGGAGAGCCTTCATTATCCAACCCGGCTGCCAAGTCAGCGCTGGCGGGCAGATTGAATGTTTGTGGACCCTGGGCGAGCTCTGGATTGGCAATGATTTGCCCGGCAAGGTCGCGCCATGCTTGCGAGCTTAGCTCGCTGGCGGCTTGTTCGCCCAAGGCGCTTTCAGCTGACAATTGCACAATGTCGGGCAATCCCTGCGCTTCCAGGGCTTGCTCGGCGGAGGGCGATGCCATCTGTTCGGCAGTGGCGCTGAGGCCATATTCGGACAGATCGATAGGCACGGCCAATTCGGCGCGCTGAAACCCGCCCAAACCATTCAACGTCATGCTGCTGAGCAAGAAAATCAGCACAGCAACAGAAAACGCAATCGCGCTAAGGCCAGCCAGTTTGAACCGGCGCTCAGCCGCGTAACGCTTCTTCAGGCGCTTAGCGAACGCCTCGTTGCGGGTAGGGGCCGTGATCTTACTCATAGGCTTCTCGGAACCTTTTAACGACGCGCAGGGCCACAAAGTTCAGGCCCAGCGTGACCATGAACAGAACAAAGCCCAGCGCAAATGCGCTGAGCGTGGCTGGGTGGTCAAAACTGCCTTCGCCGGTCAGCATGGCCACAATTTGGAATGTGACCGTGGTCATGGCTTCTAACGGGTTGCCGGTGAGATTGGCGGCGGCGCCTGCGGCCATCACCACAATCATTGTCTCGCCAATGGCACGGCTGATGGCCAGCATCACGCCAGCCACAATGCCGGGCAGGGCGGCGGGCACCAGGACCTTTCGAATGGTTTCAGACGTCGTGGCCCCCATCGCCAGGCTGCCATCTCGCATTGCACTGGGCACAGCGGCGATAGAATCATCAGCCATGGACGAGACGAACGGGATGATCATCACCCCCATCACCAAGCCAGCCGCCAAGGCGCTTTCGCTAGAGGCGCTGGTAAAGCCGACCGAATAGGCCATGTCGCGGATTGCCGGTGCGACCGTAAGCGCGGCGAAATAGCCATAAACAACGGTGGGGACACCGGCGAGAATTTCCAGCGTCGGTTTGACCCAGGCACGAACCTTTGGGTGGGCATATTGTGTTAGGTAAATCGCGCTCATCAGGCCCAGCGGAATGGCCACAATCATCGCGATGACCGCGCCAATATAGATCGTTCCCCAGAACAGAGGAATGGCGCCATAGCGTGAACCGTCTGGATTGTCGGGGTTGCTCATGGGATCAGGTCCCCAGAACGTGCCAAACAAGAAATCTATCGGATTGACCATTCCGAAGAACCGGAATGTTTCGAAAACCAGGCTGGCGAAGATGCCAAAGGTGGTCAGGATCGCCACCAAAGACGCTAGCAGCAGGATCGCCATTACGGTCCGCTCAACCCGGGTGCGCGCCGTGAAATCAGGCCTCAGGCGCAGGAATGACGCCACTCCGCAGCCAAAGGCAATCACCACCGCAACCGCGATGCCGATCAAGTGATACCGATTGATAGCCTCGCGAAAGGGCTCGACGAATTCTTGCGCAGCAGGGTTGAACACCGAACCTGCGTTTCCGCTCGCCACAGCGCGGGCCTCGGAAAGAATCGATTCGCGTTGAAAGCCAAATTCGGGAAGCGCGCTGGCAGCTTCACTGGCCAGTACGGATTGGATGACCAATTGCGGTGCCGCCAGCGCCCATATCAATGCGAAGGCAAGCGTTGGGATTACAATCCACAATGCGACATACCATGCATGATAATTGGGGCGAGCGGCCATGCGCTTAGCACCGGATTCCTGTTGGAAGCTCCACGCCTTAGCGCGGGCTGCAAGCCAACCGGCCAATCCCAGGCCAAACGCGATAAGAAAGAGGGTTATCGGCGACATGGGTTAGAGCCTGATACTTTCCAAGATTGCTTCACCGAAACAGACATTATCAAGCCTTCGATCCACTAACTTTCTGGCCAACGACATTTTGGCGACTACGGTTTGCAGGCTTGGCGATCAAGTGGCGACGGCTCAACAAAGCTGAGGCTGGGGATATGTTCGCCCTTATGAGGACGTCCATGGTCAAATAATAAGACGGTTTTATGACAATTGGGCCGTTTATGACGCCGTTGATGGCTGACCAGCTGATTGATCCTCAAGGATCGGGAATCTTGCGCTGATGACGGTGCCTGATCCAACTTCGCTGGTGATATCCAGACGTCCGCGATGGCGCTCAACGATATGTTTCACAATCGCCAGACCCAATCCGGTACCTCCCGAGGCTCTGCTGCGCCCCGGATCCGTCCGATAAAACCGGCGGGTCAGATGCGGGATATGTTCAGCGGAAATACCTTCGCCTTGATCCGTTACGGACAGCCTGGCGTAATTGTCAGCCCTGCGATCAATCTTGACTGTCACAGGAGCATCAGCTGCCCCGTATTTGAAAGCATTGTCGACCAGATTGCGCACCAATTGCTCCATCTGCTGAGTGTCGCCAGCAATCGACACCTTATCGGCAAGATCGAATATGAGGCGAGAGGCACGCTCTGATCCGGCCGCATCGCGAGCTGCCCGTTCAACCACAACTGCCAAGTCAATCGGTTCGCTCGGTTGATCATGCTTTTCCGCTTCGACCCGGGATAGCGACATCAAATCGCTGACCAGGCTTTGTAGCCGCCTTGCCTCGCGCAGGATCGTTGTCAGAAACTTGCGCTCTGTCGGCTGATCAATGTCACCTTCGGCCTCGTCCAGCGTTTCGACATATCCAATGATTGAGGCGAGGGGCGTGCGCAGTTCGTGGCTGGCATTGGCAACAAAATCGGTGTGGGCGCGGCTTATGTCTGCTTCGGCGGTTCTGCTGACCAGCTCTACAACAGACAAATCGTCAGAGATGCCTTGAACCTGCATCCGCCAAATATCACGTCTGCGCACAAGTCCGCGGACCATGGCGGTTCCGTTGCGGCCTTTGTCCAACAAAGCGATCGCTTCGGGCTGGCGAAAGGCAACGCGCACGTCCTGACCAATGATGTGTTTACCCAGCATTTTGCGCGCCGCACGATTCGCCTCGGCGATCTTATTGCGCTCGGTCAGCAGCAAGGGAGTGGCGGCATGCTCGATCAGGCCGCTCATATTATCGCGCGACAAGGTTTTGTCCTGTTGAACTGGTTGTCGCTCAGGCGCACGCATGGTGGCCAGGAACAAGGTCCCGATCCATAATACCGCCACGGCAATTGCTAAGGCAAAGTCCAGCCCGGCAATTAGCAGCAGGCAAAAGGTACCCAGCGCTGCCATGACGCCGAACCAGGGAATCGAGTTGCGCGTTTCCATCTGGGCTGGGCCATATCAGATGCAGGTTTCTAGTGAAGCCGCAATTGCACCTCTTGCACGCCAAATTTGGCGCACATACTTCCGTATTGAAGAGAGGTGGTGACCCCTACGGGAATCGAACCCGTGTTTCAGCCGTGAAAGGGCCGCGTCCTAACCGCTAGACGAAGGGGCCATCGCAATCGCGAGAGCGCGCCTTTACGAGGCACTTGGATAGGGGTCAACCCCTGCAATGCCTCAATCTGCAAAAGCTGCATCTTCCAGATGCAATTCCGCTGCCGGACGATTGCCCCAATCATCAATCTTGGCGCGCCCGGCCAGATGGAACCTGCGCCCTGCAGAACGGTGCAAAAGCGTCTGTGCCATCTCAGTTTCGGCAGCTCGAAATGCGATGCCTTTGATCGATTTTCCATCTTCACCCGCGGCGATGATGCGCAAATGATCTTGCCCAACAATATCTGCCTTGATGATTCGAACTGGTCCCACTGCAATGCGCGGGCCGGGCCAGCCAACGCCATAGGGGCCCGCTGTATCCAGCGTTTCAACCAATTCGGGGGTCAGGCCACCCGGTGCCACAGAAATATCCAGCAGCATCGACTGGTTTTCGCGAGCCCGCGCAATATCCTTGGACAATCGCTCGTCGAGGAAATCTGCAAATGCATCGACTTGGCTAGCATCGATAGACAATCCCGCTGCCATTGCATGGCCACCGCCCGCGCTGAGCAAGTCTGTTTCGCGCGCTGCGATGATGGCTGCACCCAGATCA
The DNA here is from genome assembly GCA_947495555.1 of uncultured Erythrobacter sp. GTDB lineage: Bacteria > Pseudomonadota > Alphaproteobacteria > Sphingomonadales > Sphingomonadaceae > Erythrobacter. Next base: position 243,253 of record CANLZI010000001.1, read on the forward strand.
ACCCCAGAGATCGAACGGCCAGAACCCTTTCCGGTCCCGCTTTCTTCATCCAGTGCAATGACGATGGCGGGCTTTCCGGTCTTCTCTTTCAATCGGCCCGCGACAATTCCGATCACACCGGGATGCCAGCCTGTGCCCGAAGCGACGATGACGGCTCTGTTGCCTTGACCGGTAATCTGTTCCTCGGCCTGTTGCTGGACTGCTGCCTCTATCGCTCGGCGGTCCTCGTTCAGATCGGACAATTGCTCAGCAATCGCGCGGGCTTCTTCGGGATCATCGGTCGTCAACAGCCGCACCCCGAGCGTGGATTCACCCACCCGGCCGCCGGCATTGATCCGTGGCCCCAAGGCAAACCCCAAATCGCTGCATTGGGGCGCTCGCTTTAATCTACTGGCATCGATCAAAGCTGCCATGCCAATCCGCTCGCGGCGGGCCATGATCTTCAAGCCCTGAGCCACAAAGGCGCGGTTCAAGCCGTGCAAAGCGGCGACGTCCGCCACGGTGCCCAGAGCGACCAAATCCAGCAATGCCATCAGATCAGGCTCTTTGCGGTCGGCAAAGAACCCCCGGCCTCGCATGGTTCGCACAATGGCTATGGCCAAAAGGAAGGCCACTCCAACAGCAGCCAGATGGCCATGCGCAGCGGCAATATCGTTCTCGTCCAACCGATTGGGATTGACCAGAGCAGCGGCCTTGGGAAGCTCGGGCGAGCATTTGTGATGGTCGACCACAATCACATCGATCCCTGCGTCATGCGCCTGCTTGAGGGCATCATGAGCCATCGCGCCGCAATCGACCGTGACGATAAGGCTCGACCCGTCCTTGCCCAGGCGAACCAAGGCCTCGCCGCTTGGGCCATACCCCTCCAGCAGGCGGTCAGGGATGTAGTAATTGGCCTGTGCGCCCAGATTGCGCAGCAAATCGATCAGCAAGGCGGCGCTGGTTGCTCCATCAACATCATAATCGCCATAAACCGTGATGTTCTCTTTGCCGACAATGGCTTGAGCAATCCGCTCTGCTGCCGCTTCCATATCCATGAACTGGGATGGGTCCGGCAGAAATTCACGCAGAGTTGGTTTCGCGTGCCTGGCAATGTCATCTTGAGCAACGCCGCGTGTCAGCAGCAGTTGCGTTAGGATATCCTCGCCCAGTGTATGAGCACCGGTTTCCAGCGCCATATTGCCGCCACGCCATTGCCACGCGCGACCAGATAAAGAGGAGGATACGCCAAGGACGGGAGCAAGAGATGTTGAAGCCATGAACGCATTGTAACGGATAGTGCCCAATTGCGACAGATGGTGTGATTGACAATCGACAGGCCGCGCGCTTTGACCATGCGCCATGTTGGATGTTCCAATCCTGATTGCCTGGCACAGCAGAACTGGAGCCAGCGAGGCGCTGGCAAAGGCTGTGCACCAAGGGGCCGATGGAGCTGCGTTGTTAATGCGCGCCAATGCGGTTCAGCCAGAACATTTGCTGGCCGCGCAAGCCTGTGTTTTCGTCTGCCCCGAAAATCTGGCGACCATGTCGGGCGAAATGAAAGAGATGTTCGATCGCTGCTATTATCCCGTTTTGGGCGAAATAGAGGGCAAGCCCTACGCCAGTGTCATTGCTGCTGGATCAGACGGGGAGGGAGCTCAGCGTCAATTGGATCGCATTGTTAAGGGTTGGCGGATGCGCAGAGTTGCCGAACCGATGATCTACAACTTCTCGGCGCAAACAGAACAATCCATTATGGCTCAGAAAACTGTGCCAAATGCATATTTGATTGCCTGTGATCAATTGGGTAACGCTCTGAAAGAAGGTCTGGAAATTGGATTGTTTTAGCTGTCACTTGCAATCCCACGAAATTGACCCCGCAGATGACTTTGCGACGGGAATGTCGTAATGGTTTCAAGTGTAATTTGCGCCAGCTCGGGAGGTGACGCAATCGGTTCTTCCTTTAACCGTCAAATTGCTGATCAGCATGACGTGCAAGGAATCTTCTTTGTCTTCGACAAGGGGGAGATGCCGGATATTGGCGCAATTCGCTCTTTCGCAGAGACGGCCCGAAACACATTTATCTCTGTCGAGCGGCATCGCGGTGCAATGAACAAGCCGGTATTAGCGACGGAAGATGCATCAGATGATCTGTCTGAACCGCAATCATTGTCGGTGCAATTGTTGCACGGCGGTCTGACCTTTGATTTGGGTTTTCCAAACGATGGGCAAGATGATGCCCTTCCGTCGAGCCTGATAAATTTCGATTGCGATTGGCCAGTTGAGGCAGGATCTTCCAGCGTCCTCCAACTTTGCCCCGGATACCATATCGGCTCGGGCGCAAACAGCTTGCCGATCATGCGCAGCTTTATGGAACTTGCGCGCGATTTTGTGCTGCATTTCAAGCAGGTATCCGCAGTTATCTGGCCCCCTGCAAACAGCGTGATCGGTCGCCGCTATTTCGATTCGAGTATTTCGGCATGGTTGGAACGCGGCATCTTTCCTCCGCAAGGTCTCGTCGCCTTTCAAGAGGTTGCGAATGGAGAATTTTGCAGCCAGGGCTTGGACTTTTTTATCGGACAGGAATTGCGCATAGCAGCAGGGCTAATGGACGATACTGCGTCGCCTGCCGGCCTTAGCGCGCGGCTGGTCAACCAGCTGGTTCTGAGTGGCCCAGCAACCGAGCAACAAGAATTGATCGCACCCAATGGGCGCAGGGTCAATTTGATCCCCGCGGAAGAGGGCAAGGTACTCTTGGTTCGATAGCGAATAACGGCAGAGGTAATTATTCCCAGCTGTTGTAATCTGTTTTGGCCACCAATTCAGCTTTGGCTGCGTGATATTCCGCCTCCATGCGTGCGACCAAGTCTTCAACCGTGCCGACGCTCTTGATGGCACCCACGCCTTGGCCCGATCCCCAGATATCTTTCCACGCTTTGGCTTTGGTGTTGCCGCCGCTGCCAAAATTCATCTTGCTGGGGTCGCTAACGGGCAGATCATCGGGATCCAGGCCTGCTTGTTCAATGCTTGAACGCAAGTAATTGCCGTGAACACCGGTGAACAGATTGGTGTAGACAATACCTTCCGAGCTGCCGCCGACAATGCCTTCTTTGTATCCTTGCGTGGCATTGGCTTCTTCGGTCGCAATAAAGGCGCTTCCGGCATAGCCAAAGTCTGCGCCCATCGCCTGCGCAGCCAATATGGAATAGCCATTGGCGATTGAGCCAGACAGAGCCACCAAGCCGTCAAACCATTCGCGGATTTCCTGCATCAGCGCGAAGGGCGACAATGCGCCAGCATGCCCGCCAGCACCAGCGGCCACTGGGATCAATCCGTCAGCGCCCTTCTCAACCGCCTTTTTGGCAAACCGATTGTTGATCACATCATGCATTGTGATGCCGCCCCAATTGCGGACAGCGTCAAACAATTCAGTACGCGCGCCAAGCGATGTAATGATCATAGGCACCTGCCACTTCTCGCAAGTCGCCATATCCGCATCGACCCGGTCATTCGTTTTATGAACGATCTGATTAACGGCAAAGGGCGCTGCGGGTCTGTCGGGGTTTTCCCGATTGTGCTTGGCCAGTTCTTCGGTGATCTGATGCAGCCATTCGTCCAACAGGCTTTGCGGGCGAGCGTTGAGCGACGGGAAGCTGCCGATGATGCCCGCCTTACATTGCGCGATGACCAATTCCGGGCCCGACACGATGAACAAGGGCGATCCGATCAGAGGAAGGCGCAGGCGATCAAATGGTGCGGGTAGGGACATGCAAAACTCCGTTGGAACTTGTTCGTAATCGCTTTCGCTTAGGCAGCCGATCGGCGCCTGTCGAGAGAGCGAATGTGCTAGGGACGTGCAGCATCAAGATGCCGTAGCGTCACCTTAGTTGAGGAATTGATCCAGACTGTAAAACCGAGCGGCTGTGTTGGAATAGAGGTCATGCTTTTCAGCTGCACTTGCGGCAGATGTTATCCGTTTGAAAGCGTTCCACAGGACGGGGTATGTCGCACCCCAACGATCCACCGGATAATTGCTTTCAAACATCGCCCGGCGCGTTCCAAAGGCTTCGATACAGGTTTCGATATAGGGCCGCCACATTGCGGCCAGTTCCTCTGATCCCACACCTGCAGCAGGGCCTTGTGCCGGCATGGCGCAATTATGCATAGCCAGTCCGCCCAGCTTCACGCTGACATTCTCGCATTTGCCCAGCTCTAGAATATTGGAACGCCAGATATCAAAGCGCTCTTCCAGTCGACCCTCGTACGATGCCATGCCAAGCGGCGTACCGCAGTGATCGATGCAAATCGGTTGATCAGGGAACGCCCTAGCCAGATCGATCACATCAGGGATTTGCGGTTCGACAATCCAAGCATCGAACGTCAAGCCCAGCTTGCCCAAATGCGCAAACCCTTCGCGAAAGGCTGTTTCGCGATACAAACCCTCAACCTTTTGGATGGGCACCCCTAAGACTTCGGGGTCAGCGTCCCATGCCGCTGCGTATCGGATGCCTCTAAACCGGTCTGGGGCGGCGCTTTGAAGGCGCTCCAACACGGGTCCTGCTCCGTCTCCCAGCATTAAGTCCGCATGCCCGACGATACCGGCACAGGCGCGCAAATTGCCATAGAGCCCGCTGGCGGACTGGGCTGCGACACCATTTACATATTCAACTTCGCCAATCACTTTCATGTCATCTGTCGTGTCGGCACGATAAAACGCGCCGCATTCCATAAACACTGTGGCGATAACGTTGTGGCCGGTTTCAATGTCACCGCGCAAATGGTCAAAGTTGTAATAGGCGGTGGGTACAATGGTTTCGATGAACCTATGGCGAGGCTCAGGAAACATCGGCACCATGGGACGAAGATCCCAAAAATGGTGATGCGGATCAATAATCTGCAGATCAGGTTCGAGAATTTCTTCAGCCATGCACACATCCCTTGGTCAGGCTGCGTTCTTGTTGGAACGACAGTTTTTTGACACTCTCATTTTGAGAGAGTTCCATCAAGTGGCTGATATGGATGACCGGAGGGTTGGGCCGGTCAATCTTCCTGAGGCGAACTTTGGCGAAATCTTGGTTGAGTTTTGGGTTCTTCGATTTCCTGCAGTTCAACCTCGGCTGTGCCCTGGTCATTTACTAAGGCCGACGGTTGGCCCGCAACGCGCGCGATTTTTGAATGACCATCTGAGCGGCTGGGCGCGCGCTGCTTGGTGCACCAATCCCCGCCACCATCGCTGGTCAGATGCTCTTCAAATTCGACACCAATCCAGTCATCGACTGCGCGCCGGACTTCCGCACCAACGGTCTGGCCATCTCCAAAGTCGACGATGAAGCGCGTGCCAACCGGGACATCGCACAGGCCCTGAAGACGAGCGCCGGTCTGAGACAGATCGCGCATTGTCACTTCGTATCGATAATCATCATGGATCAGGCCTACCTTGCGCAACACAGTTCGGCGGTTTGATCGCGCTCTGCTCGGCCCTTTGGGGACGAGTTCGATAACATCGTTTTCGACCATTTCCAGAACTTGGGTATTAGGCGTGGCTTTGCCATAGATATAACCTTGGACGCTGGTCACGCCCTGGGATCTCACGAAATCCAATTCGTCAATTGCCTCAATCCCCTCGGCTGTGGTTTCCATTCCAAGGGAGTTTGCTAACCCAACAATTGCCGCAATAATGGCAGCGTTGCCGCGCACGCTGTTGTCGACTGCGCCCCGAATAAAGCTCTGATCGATTTTGATTTTGTCAAACGGAGCATCACGCAAGTAACCGAGCGAGGAATAGCCCGTTCCAAAGTCATCCAGTGCAAAGCGAATGCCAAGCTCTTTCAGCGACTGGAACCGGCGAGTGGTGCCATCCGTATCGCCCAAGAATACACTCTCAGTGATCTCCAACTCGAGCCGGTGTGGCTGCAAACCAGAATTGGCCAAAGCGCTCGTCACCACCCCGGCTAGGTTTTCGGTCATGAATTGAACAGGTGATACGTTCACCGCGACCCTAATGTCTTCTGGCCACAGCGCAGCATCATCGCATGCTTGGCGGATTGCCCATTCGCCCAACGGAACAATCAAGCCGGTCTCTTCGGCTACAGAGATGACGATGTCCGGACTCATCCAACCTCTTTCGGGATGGTTCCAGCGCAGCAAAGCTTCGAAGGATTTGACCTGGTTGGTTTGGGGGCATGTCAAAGGCTGATAATGCAATTCCAGCGCGCCTTCAGGGATCGCGCGCCGCAAATCTTCCTCGATCAGCCGGCGTTCTTCGGCGCGGCTATGCAGGTCGCTCGAATAGAAGCGGAATTGACCGCGCCCTCCGGCTTTGGCTGCATACAGCGCCAGATCGGCACTGCGGACTAGATCATCGACATCTTCCCCGTCAAACGGTGCGATGGCAATGCCGACCGAGGCACCAATAACGCAGCTATTGCCTTCAATCACATAGGGTTGAGACAACAATTGGATTATGTGATTTGCCAGATTCCCAAGTTCGCTGCGATCGTCTTCATCTGGGATGAAGATTTGAAACTCGTCTCCACCCAACCGTCCGATTTCACCTTTGCTGCCCACAATGCGCTGCAATCTTTGGGCAACTTGCTGCAGCAAGGCGTCTCCGGTCGGGTGCCCCAAGGTATCATTGATGTGTTTGAACCGGTCCAAATCCAGCATCAGCAAACTGCACGGCCTCTGAGCCACTTTGTAGCCCGTCAATAGGATTTGCAGGCGCGTGCTCATGCGCAGGCGGTTGGCCAATCCGGTGAGGGAATCAAATTGCGAAAGGCGGGTTGTATCCGCTCGCTCGCGGCGCTGAATGGTTACATCGCTAGCGTTGCCGCGATAGCCAATAAATGTTCCGGCTGAATCAAATTGCGGCCTTCCACTGATCGACCACCAGGCCTCTTCGGTGCCCAGCCTTGTGCGCACCTCCTTGTGGGTAAAAGTATTCTTGGCTCGGATCAGAAACTCTACATTGCGGCCAGTGGCGGCTTCTGAAGACATGTCATTTTCAGAAACAGTTCTCAGGTCAACCAATGCATTGAGTGGCCTGCCGATCAGTTCTTCAACATTGCTGTCTAAAGATGCGGCCGCCTGCTGCGATACGTAGGTTAGTGCGCCATCGCTGTCGGTTGCCCAGAACCAGGCAAGACCGGAATCTTCATAGTCAAGGAACAGGGCGATTTGCTCTCGAGATAGGGAGCGGTCATTCTTCCAGCGCGACAGGGCACCCAGCGTTGAACCGCCGCGTGCCGTTTGTTTGCCAGATGATGCTTGAGCATTAGCCATAATGCGCGCGTCAATTTTCCCTGTGACATCAATGAATCCCAGTGGAACTATAGTAGTAGATACTTACAGAATGACTAATGGTCTGTTAAACAATGCTTGGCGCAGTAAAAGCCATTAAATTGCACTATTTGCGGCGCTAAGCACGGCTCTGACAGATGCCGTTGCGACGTCCTCGTCAATCCCGCAGCCCCAGAATTGCTTTCCACCGGATTGGCAGTGCAAATAAGCTGCCGCGCGCGCGTCGCGGCCAGATCCCAAAGCATGCTCGCTGTAATCGAGCACTTTGATCTCCAGACCAAATGTATCTTCGATTGTGCTGACTACCGACGAAATTAGGCCATTTCCGCGACCGCTAACGCTCTGTTCCTGGCCCGCTACAGCGATTGTGCCGGCAAACAGCCGCGTCCCATCGGACCCACGGCTTTCTTCATAGCTGACCAATTGAAAGTGCTTATCCGGTGTTTGGACATGATAACTGGACTTAAACGCTTCCCAGATGTCGTCAGCATTCAATTCGCGGCCCAATTCATCGGCTAGGTTCTGAACCTGTTTTGAGAAGTCAGCCTGCATCTTCTTGGGTAGTTTGAGACCCTGATCCTGCTCCAGAACCCAGGCAAAGCCGCCTTTGCCGCTTTGCGAGTTAACTCGGATTACTGCCTCATAATCGCGGCCCAAATCGGCTGGATCGATGGGGAGATAGGGCACGCGCCATTGTTCGTCATTCTGCTGGCTGTTCGCCTCAAAGCCTTTCTTGATCGCATCTTGATGCGACCCGGAAAAGGCAGTGAACACCAGCTCACCACCATAGGGGTGGCGCTGATGCACGGGCAACTCGTTACAGTACTCCACCGTTTCAATGACACGATCGATGTCAGAGAAATCCAGTTCAGGATCAATGCCCTGAGTGTATAAGTTAAGAGCAACTGTGACCAAGCAACAATTGCCAGTCCGCTCGCCATTGCCGAACAGGCAACCTTCAACCCGGTCTGCGCCTGCCATCAGGCCCAATTCGGCCGCGGCCACGCCCGTCCCGCGATCATTGTGCGTGTGCAGGCTGATGATGGCGCTGTCACGATTGGGCAAATTGCGACAGAAATATTCGATCTGGTCGGCGTAGATATTGGGTGTTGCAGCCTCTACTGTTGCGGGCAGATTGAGAATGATTGGTTTGTCTGGTGTTGGTTCGAGAACCTCCATCACGGTTTCGCAGACTGCGATGCTGAAATCCAATTCTGCAGTCGAGAATGTCTCGGGCGAATATTGGAAGTGCCAATCGGTGTCTGGTCGCTTGGCTGCTTCGTCTCGCATCACCATGGCGCCGTCTCGGGCGATCTGGCGCACTTCATCCTTGCTCATACGGAACACGATGTCGCGCCATGCCGGGCTGACAGCATTGTACAAATGAACAATGGCGCTTTTAGCGCCATCCAGGCTTTCAAAGCTGGTGCGGATCAGATCTTCGCGGCTTTGCGTGAGGACCTGCACCGTCACATCATCGGGAATATCACCCGAGCGAACCAGACCTTGGATGAAGTCAAATTCGGTCGCTCCCGCGCTGGGGAAACCGACTTCGATCTCTTTGACGCCAATTCGGACCAGTTCCTCAAAAAATCGCCGTTTTTTTACGGCATCCATCGGGTCAATGATCGATTGATTGCCATCGCGCAGATCGGTCGACAGCCACCGGGGCGGGGCAGTGATAGTCCGACTGGGCCATTGCCGATCGGGCAAGTCCACTTGCGGGAATGCGCTGTATTTTTGCGAAGGATTGGAAAGCATGGGCATGGGGCAAGCTCTTAAACTGAGATTTCGTTGGGAAGTGCGGCTAAATGCGCGTTCTAAATCTCCCTTGGGCGCTTGCCGCGCCTTCAGAGCACGCGGCCGCCTACGCCCAAGGGCGGGATAGTCGTAGCAGTAAGTTTGCCATGCGTTTCATGACCTGTGTCTTCGCCCAAAACCACAAAGATGGCAAGCGGATTGAAAAATTGTGTAACCTTACAGCGCCGCCTTGCGAAAGAGTGGGCATCCCGCACTTACGCGGTCAGGAGTAATTCAATGCACAAGTCACTTATTTCAATCGCTCTGCTGGCAACGGTAGCTGCGTGTTCACCCGCAAACGAAAATGTCGCTCAAGATACTGCCGCTGTTGAAGCTGGCGCTCTTACCCAACTTGGCGGCACACCTGCCGGCCCAATCCACACGGCTTCAATTGGTGATACTCTGGCACTCAGCGGCTATGATGCGGTCAGCTATTTCAACGCCGATGGCGGCCCGGTTGAAGGAACAGAAGAGTTCACCGTAAACTATCAAGGCTATGACTATCGTTTCACGAGCGAAGAGAACGCGAAAACCTTCAGCGCAGACCCGGCCAAATATGCGCCGCAATACGGCGGCTATTGCGCATGGGCGATTGGCGCCAATGATGCGCTGGCACCAGGTGATCCCAATGTTTACAAGATTGTAGATGGCAAGCTGTATCTGAACTTCAGCGAAGGCGTTGCCGAGCGTTGGAACAAGGACATTCCCGGATTTATCGAGAAGGGTGACGTAAATTACCCGACCCACTCGCCGGACGAACACTTCACCAGCTAATCGCTGCGAAGACCATGAATTTGGCTGAGCCCCTGTTCTTAACTGAGCGGGGGCTTTGTCGTTTCTATCGCCAGCGCAATCTGTCCGGGGTGAGCTGATCCACCGATGTGACGCCCATCAGGCGCATTCCTCGGGTGATCTCATCTTGCAAAATACCAATGGCACGTTCGACCCCATCCTGCCCAGCTGCTGCAAGCGCATAGAGGTAAAGTCTGCCGCCGCTGGCCGCAGTGGCACCGGCGCAAACCGATTTCAGCGCATGCGTGCCCCGCCGCACGCCGCCATCGCAAATGATCTCTATCTCGCCGCCAACTGTGTCGACAATTTCGCGCAATTGATCGAACGGAGCGCGGCTCCCATCCAGCTGGCGGCCACCATGGTTGGAGATCATGATCGCATCGGCCCCAATCTCTACTGCACGCCGAGCATCATTCGCGCTCATCACGCCCTTCAGACAGAACTTGCCGCCCCAATCTTGCCGGATCTTGGCCGCCGTGTCCCAATCCATCGATATGTCGAGCATGGTGTTGAAATACTCAGCGATGCTGACGGCTTTTCCGCTGCCTTCGCTGACATGGGTATCCAGATTGGGCAGACGAAATTTCTCGCGGAATAAGTAATCCAGCGTCCAGCGCGGGCGCGTAGCGTAGGACCAAACCGCTGAGGGGGTAAAGCGGGGCGGGGTGGTGAAGCCGCTGCGCAGACACCGCTCACGCTTGCCGGATACAATAGTGTCCACTGTCAGCGCCAATGCATCAAACTTTGCCTCCTTGCATCGCTCAATCATCGAGGCGTTCAGGCCCTTGTCCTTGTGAACATACAACTGGAACAGCTTGGGGGCGTTGGTCAGCGCGGCAATCTCTTCAATACTGCGCGTGGCTAGGCTGGAAATTCCAAACCACAGGCCGAATTTCTCTGCCGCCTTGGCAACAGCGGTTTCGCCTTGATGATGAAAGGCCCGTTGCACCGCTGTGGGGCTGAGCATCAGGGGCAGGGCGCTTGTGCGGCCCATGATGGTGCAACTGGTGTCAATGTCCGCCACGCCGGCCAAGACATCAGGAACCAGATCGCAAGAGCCATAGGCATCGGTATTGCGCGCCTTGGTCACTTCATCATCGGCCGCACCGTCGATATAATCGAACACAGGCCACGGCAGACGCGCTTTGGCGAGCGATCTGAAATCATCGATATTGTGGCAATCGCTAAGGCGCATCAGCATACTCCCAAGTCGTTTTCGAACCGACTGCGCAAAGCGTCAAGCGTATAGGATTGTTCGGGCTCATGCGCAGGGCAGGCCCGATATGCGCTGTCTTGCGGAAGGCAATTGGTGCCGCAAACCATGATCGCTTGCTGTCCCACCCAATCGATCCGCCACAATCGCCCGCCGGGCGTCGAGACATAGCCATCCATCCTGCTGGCGATGTCGCTTTCCATGTCCAAGACCGAAGGGACTTCGCTGTCAAATTCACTGTCAAAGCCGCCGTGCGTATGCAGGCTGGCGACAGGCGCCATCCCCGGCTCGTCAAAATAGAAAATATCGCAGCTGGCCCGGGCGCCATCAATGATCGGGCTGGTCCCCAAATTGCCATCGCTATCTTCGAAGATGATCTGACACAATTCGGTGTTCTGATCGAACGATGGTTGCTGTAATTGGCCCAATTGCTGCTTGGCATAGGCTTGCACCTGGCCGGGGGTTACCGTCACCACAAAGTCTTCTGGACCCTTGGTGCTCAGGATCGACTTTGCAACGATAACCACCCAGCCAAGCGCACATAGCGCCAAGACCAGTTTGAATGTTCGAGCATCCTGCATGATGCTCACCGGGCTGGACCTAGTTCTTTTCCTTGTCCACCAGCTTGTTCGCGCTGATCCACGGCATCATTGCGCGAAGTTCTGATCCGGTCTTTTCGATCGGATGCGCTTCGGCACGCTTGCGCGCAGCCTTCAGTTCTGGCTGGCCGGCACGATTGTCCAACACGAAGTCCTTCACGAAACGGCCCGACTGAATGTCATCCAGCACGCGCTTCATTTCCGCCTTTGTTTCGGCCGTGATGATCCGAGGGCCGGTGGTGATGTCGCCATATTCGGCTGTGTTGCTGATCGAATAGCGCATGTTGGCGATGCCGCCTTCATACAGCAGATCAACGATCAATTTGGTTTCGTGCAGACATTCGAAATAGGCCATTTCCGGCGCATATCCTGCCTCGGTCAGCGTTTCGAAACCCGCCTGAATCAGATGGGTGATGCCGCCGCACAGAACGGCCTGCTCGCCAAACAAATCGGTCTCGCATTCTTCGCGGAAATTGGTCTCGATGATGCCCGAACGGCCACCACCAACACCCGATGCATAGGCCAGGGCGACGTCATGCGCGGACCCGCTGGCATCTTGATCAATCGCGATCAGACAGGGCACACCGCCGCCGCGCTGATATTCGCTGCGGACCGTGTGGCCGGGGCCTTTGGGTGCGATCATGATCACGTCAATATCGGTCGGCGCTTCGATCAGGCCAAAGTGAATGTTGAGGCCATGCGCGAAAGCTATTGCTGCGCCGGGCTTCATATTGCCCTTAAGATCGTTCTCCCAAATGGCTGCCTGATGCTCATCGGGTGCCAGGATCATCAAGATATCGGCCCAGCCAGCCGCTTCCTTATTGGTCATCACCTTGAAGCCAGCGTCTTCTGCTTTTTTGGCGGTGGCAGAGCCTTCACGCAACGCGATGGCTACGTTTTTGACGCCGCTGTCGCGCAGGTTCTGCGCATGCGCGTGCCCTTGGCTGCCATAGCCGACGATGGCGATGTTCTTGTCAGAGATCAGGCCCAGATCAGCGTCTGCGTCGTAATAGACTTTCATTGTATTTCCCTTGGGTTGTGTAGGTGCAGCGTCAGATTTTTTCTGCGCCGCGCATCATTCCGACAATGCCCGAGCGTCCGACCTCAACCAGGCCAAGCCCGCGCATCAAAGCGACAAAACTTTCAATCTTTTGGGACGAGCCGGTCAGCTCGAAAACAAAACTTTCCGGAGTGGTATCAACCACATTGGCACGGAACACTTCGGCGGTGCGCAGCGCCTCAACGCGCATCTCGCCGGTTCCCTCAACCTTGACCAAGGCCAGCTCGCGTTCAACATGCGCACCCGCTGTGGTCAAATCGACCACGCCATGCACAGGTACCAGACGCTCCAACTGGGCTTCGATCTGATCGATAATCTCTGGCGGCCCCTTGGTAACGATCGTGATGCGGCTGATCGCGTGATTTTCGCTGATGTCGGCAACGGTCAAACTGTCGATGTTGTATCCGCGCGCGGTAAAAAGACCGGTGATTTTGGCCAAGATACCGGGTTCGTTATCAACCGTAACGGCTAGGACGTGACGCTCGGAAGCGGCTTCTGCGATTTTCATGAGAATCTGTCCTTACACCAAAGCCTTGGCTTCATCATCCATGGTGCCTTCAACCTGGTCACCATAGAGCAACATTTCCGTATGCGCTGCGCCCGACGGGATCATCGGGAAGCAATTGGCATCCTTGGCCACCATACAATCGACGATCACCGGACCGTCATGCGCCAGCATCGCTTCGATGCCCGCGTCCAGATCGGCTCCATCTTCAATCCGGATGCCTTTCCACCCATAGGCCTCTGCCAGCGCAACAAAGTCAGGCAGGCTGTCAGAATAGGAATTTGAATAGCGGCTTTCATAGGTCAGTTCCTGCCATTGGCGGACCATGCCCATATACTCATTGTTCAGGACGAAGATCTTGACCGGCAGACGGTATTGGCTGGCCGTGCCAAGCTCTTGAATATTCATCTGAATGGAGGCTTCGCCAGCAATATCGATAACCAGATCATCGGGATTACCCAATTGCGCGCCGATGGCAGCGGGCAGACCATATCCCATTGTTCCCAGGCCGCCTGAAGTGAGCCATTTGTTGGGATCGAAGAAATGGAAATATTGGGCTGCCCACATCTGATGCTGGCCAACCTCTGTCGTGATGATCGGATTGCGATCCTTGGTCAGCGCAAACAGGCGTTCGATTGCCTTTTGCGGCATGATGGCGCTGGGGTCCTTGGCCGACTTTTCGGGGTAGGCCAGACATTCGCGGGCACGCCAGCCTGTGATGCGGGCTTTCCATTCGCCCAGATCTTGTGGTTTGCGATCACCCCATGCCTCGATCAATTGCCCTAATACGGTCGCGCAATCGCCAACTATGCCCAGATCAACCGGCACATTCTTATTGATGCTGGCTCGGTCGATATCGATGTGGATTTTCTTACTATCCGGAGAAAACGCATCGAGCCGACCAGTTACGCGATCATCAAAGCGCGCACCTATGCAAACCATCACATCGCATTTGTTCATCGCCATATTGGCTTCAAATGTGCCGTGCATACCCAGCATGCCCAGCCAATCGGGATGATCGGCAGGCAACGCGCCCAGACCCATCAATGTGCTGGTAACGGGCGCGCCGGTCAGGTCTTGCAACTGCCGGAGCAAACGACTTGCCTCGGGACCGGAGTTAATGATGCCGCCGCCCGTGTAGAGGATTGGCCGCTCGGCCTTAGCCATCAATTCAATGGCCTCGGCAATCTTGCTGTCCGTGCCTGCCATCTGCGGCTGATAGCGATGCGATGGCGGAGCAGCGTCGGCATTACTGCTGGAAGCGATGGCAATCTGCACGTCCTTGGGAATATCAACCACAACGGGGCCTGGGCGGCCACTGGTGGCGATGCGAAATGCCTCGTGCAAAATGGCTTCGAGCTCGTCCGGGTCTTTCACCAGATAATTATGCTTGGTGCAGTGGCGCGTGATGCCAACCGTATCGGCTTCTTGAAAGGCATCGGTGCCGATCAGTGCGGTTGGTACTTGACCTGTAATAACCACCATCGGGATCGAGTCCATAAAGGCATCGGCAATGCCGGTAACGGCGTTTGTTGCGCCTGGGCCAGAGGTGACCAAAACCACTCCTGGCTTACCGGTGGACCGGGCATAGCCTTCGGCTGCATGCGCTGCGCCAGCTTCATGCCGCACAAGAATGTGCCGCAAGCGTTCATCTCCGAACAGCTCGTCATAGATGGGCAGCACCGCGCCGCCGGGATAGCCGAATACAAATTCGACCCCTTGCTCAACCAGGCACTCAACCAGGATAGCTGCGCCGCTGCGCTCCTGTGACACTTGCATTTCCTTCCATCAGCAGCACGGATGCTGGATTCGCGATGCGTGCTTCTAACAATAAATGAGGCCCGGGGCAGCAAAAGCGCACCGAGCCGTTGAAGCCTCCGCTATGCGTTCGTTTATAACGTGTCAACCGCTAATTGCGTAATAATGATGCGAATATTGCATCAATGTCGCAATTTTGAGACTCAACCTTTGGCCAGTCCTCACCCGTTTGCCGCCGAAACCACGTATATTGGCGCTTTGCGTAGTTTCTGGTCGCTTGCTGACCTTGCTCCACCATTTCGGCTCGCGAGCACAATGCTCTGAGATAGCCCGCGATTTCGCGCACGCCGATGGCCCGCATAACCGGGAGGCCGGGGTCAAGGTCACGGGCGACCAGTTTTTCTACCTCGTCCAGCGCCCCTTGTTCCAGCATAAGCAAGAACCGCCGGTCACACCGCTCGTACAGCCAATCACGATCGGGCAGCATAATCATGGGATGCAACTCAATTTGATCGGCAATGCCGCCCGATTTATGTTTCAGCCAATGTTCCATCGGCTTTCCGGTTGAGCGCACAACTTCCAAGGCTCGGGCGATCCGCTGGCTGTCGTTTGGGGCAAGGGCAGCGTGACGTTCGGGGTCTTCTTCGGCCAGCGCGTTATAGGCATCATGTGTGGGCAGTCTGCGCACCATCTCGCGAATGGAGGGGGTGATCTCTGGAATGGGCGCGATACCTTCTAGCAAGGTTTTGACATACATCCCGGTCCCGCCGCACAGGATCGGCACGGCATCTTGCGCATGCAAGGCGGCGATCTCTCCCTTGGCCTTGGTGGCCCAATCCGCCGCTGAACACGCCTCCGCGCCATCCCAGGTCCCGAACAAGCGGTGCTCGATCCCGCCCATCTCTTCACTGGTCGGGCGAGCGCTCAATATCTGCAAGTCAGCATAGACTTGCGCACTGTCGGCATTGATAATGGCGGCCTTGCGACCCTGCTTTTCCAGAGCCAAGGCAAGCTGAACCGCGCAATCGCTCTTGCCGCTGGCGGTTGGCCCTGCGATGAGCGCCACGCTTGTTCGTTTTGGAGATTCTCGCTTGCTCATCGCCCGACTGATAGCAGACCCTGCGTCGCTGGAAACGTCTGTTGAACAGGCTATCGCCGCTTTGGATGCGCGCGGAATGCCGGTTGCGATGGCTCGCATGCTGGATCACCACGGCGGCGCGCTGCATTTGTCCCTGCCTGATGGTGACGAAGCAGCATTGCGCGAGGTACTGGATCAACACTTCTCGCCGTCCGATGTGCTGACTGCCCGTGCAGACATTACGTTGCCGCGACTGTTCGTGTCCGACATGGATTCCACCATGATTGAGCAGGAATGCATTGATGAGCTGGCCGATTATGCTGGCCTCAAGGACAAGATCGCCGACATTACCGAACGCGCTATGTTGGGCGAACTCGACTTCGAAAGTGCATTGCTGGAGCGGGTGGGGCTGTTGGCTGGCCTCGATGAAGATGCAATTGAGCAATGTTTGACAGAGCGGATCACAGCCATGCCCGGCGCGCGCGCTTTGGTTCAAACCCTGAAAGCGCGTGGATGCCGGACCGTGCTGGTTACCGGCGGTTTCCACCATTTTGCTGACGTGATCGCGCAGCAGCTTGGGTTTGACCGGGTGGTAGGCAACCAGCTTGAGGTCGCCAACGGCAGGCTGACGGGCGGATTGGTTGGCACGATTACGGACAGCGCAGTCAAACGAGCCGTCCTGCTGGAGGAATTGGAGCAATTGGGCGCCAATGCAGTTTCTTTGGCGACAGGTGACGGAGCCAATGACATCCGCATGCTTCAGGCTGCCGATTACGGGCTGGCCTATCGTGCCAAGCCCAAAGCGCGCCAAGCTGCCAATGGCTGGATCGATTATGGTGACTTGAGCTCGATCCTAAAACTGATGGATATTCCCGAGGGCGACTGGATCCGCGCCTAGGGTGCATTTGCCGAGATCCTTTTGCGACGTATTTTCAGCCATGCGATGAGCCTGATGGCTCCTGTCAGTCCAAGGATAGAAACGGTTATCACACCCAGCAAGCGTGTGTCAGGATCAAGCAAGCGGCCGGAATAGCTCGCCAAATAGATGAACCACAGCGCGTGGATGCCCAGCGTATGGAGCCGTTTCCACCAAACCCCCATTGCCGTCATTGCGGCCCGGTTTGAGGTGAAGGCCATAGCGTACAAAATGACATAGCCAGCACCTCCGCCGTAAAGTGTTGCAACAGGCGCTGGTTGGCCGCTGATTTGCAAATAGGTGATCAAGGCAAACAGATGAACTGTGTGGCTCAAGGCAAACCCAAGGCCAAAGTATTTGCGCATGCTGAGCAATGCTTTGGAAAACCCGTTGCTCCAAATTTGCACAAGTGGTCGAGCGACATAGGCAAGAATCAGCAACGGGAACCCTACTCGGGACGTCCACCGGGTTGCCAATTGCCATTGTGTCACCCAGTCGATCTGCAAGAAAAATGGCACCAGCAGGGCGCCTAATCCCAACAGTAAACCCAGCCACATTGGCCACCGTTTCGTCATGTGCCGTCTCCCTCTAGCTCAGCCTAGCTGACAGTACGCATGTGAGGAAGTAGACAGGCTATTAACATTACTGTAAATAGTGCCGCGTTACGGAGGTAATTATGGCTCTTACTGATCTCCCGCTGGTCCATCCAGACCGCAAAACATCGGGTTTCCGCCCGTTCAAGGTGCTGCACCATTTCCGCAAATTGGTCGAGGATAAGGAAGACACCGAGCAGGTGTTCCATATTATCGAGGCTTTGAAGGGGAAAAAGGGCCACAAACAGGGTTGGAATTTCATCCGATCGCCAGAAGGCCAGCGCATGATGCGCGAGAATGTCGATCTGCCGGCTATGCTGGACGATCATAACCGCTGGGCTGATTGCGGCGCGAACACCGTCGCTCAGCACTATATGAAGTTTATGAAGCGCGAAGGCCTTTCTGCCGCGGGCCTGGTGGCAGAAAGCCACAAATGGCAAGACAAGAAAGCGCGTCTACAAGATCAAACCGAATGGTATTTTGAACGGCTGCGCGACACGCATGATCTGTTTCACGTATTGACCAGCTATAACCGCGATGGTCTGGGGGAAGCGGCATTGCTGGGCTTTAGCTATGAACAGAACCACAATCTGGGTGTGTTGTTCATTGCCTATGCCGGAACCAGGCAGCGCTTGAAGGAATCCGACACCAACGCGCCGTTGTTCGAGGCGATCCGCGAAGGGCGGCGCCTGGGTAAGGCGGCTGCGAAAATTGCGCATGAAGATATCGAAGCACTGATGCGCGAAGATATTGATGAAGCGCGCAAGCGGTTGAATATCGGCGAGCCGGTTATTTATCGCCAATGTATCGCCCAGATGATTGCCGAGGGCACTGCCGACGAAGACATGCGTATGCCGGAAGAGGCTCTCGCAGCTTAAGCAGAGGCCTCGGTTGTTATTCGGCCAAGATTCCAGCGCAGCAACGCCAGCGCTGCAAACAGGATAAAGACCGAGAGCAAGAACGGTGCGCCGGGGAAGTATAGGCCCTTGTCATCGGCAAAGGCACCAAACAATCCGGTCATGACAACGGGCCCGATGATGCTTGTCAGACTGATGACAGAGGCGATAGCGCCCTGCAATTCACCCTGCGCATCGTCGCTGATCCGTTCGGTCATCAATTGCTGCATCGCCGGGAAGCTGAGGCCGGCAAGGCTGCCCAGCAATATGCCTGCCAGCATGGCCCAACCGCCTGGCGCAAAAGCGAACATGGCATAAGCGGGCACCGCAAATAGAAACCCGATCATGCTCGTCGTTTTGGCGCCGAAGCGCGCGATTGCAGGACCAGTCAACCCGCCCTGCACGATGGCAAGCAGCAGGCCATAAAAAGCAATGCTCAAACCGATCTGCAATTCATTCCAGCCAAAGGCGAGGACGTTGTAATACGCCCAAACGGTGAAGGTTGATTGGGACGCCAGTTGCATCAGCAAGATGATGCCCAAGAAGCCGAGCACGATGGGGGTCTGGGCCATCTGGATGATCGTTCCAAACGGATTGGCGCGCCCAATAGTGAACCGGCGGCGCTTTTCTGCAGGTAGAGTTTCTTTGAGGATAAAATAGCCAACCGCCGCGACGGTGATGGAGAGAATTGCCGCTGCCACAAAAGGCAGGCGCTCATCGACACTGCCCAGAACGCCGCCGATGGCTGGTCCTACAACAAATCCACTGGCTCCTGCACCGCCCAAAATGCCGAAATAGCGGCCTCGATCTTGCGGCGAGACAACATCGGCAACGCAGCTGTTGGCCGCGCCCCAGCTTGCCCCCATGATGCCCGACAACAATCGTCCAACAAACAGCCACCATAGATCCGGAGCCCAGGCCATGATGGCGTAATCAATGCCCAGGAAAAACAGGGTGAACAGCAATATCGGACGTCTGCCAAAGCGATCCGACAGGCCACCAATGATCGGGGCAAACAGGAATTGCATGACGGCATAGGCAAACAGCAGCCAGCCGCCAATTTCGGCGGTTTGGTCCACGCCTTGCCCCGTTAGCGTCTCGAGCAAGGCGGGCATGACCGGAATGATCAGGCCTATGCCGACCATGTCGATGAACAGTACAAAGGCGACGAACAACAGAGTGGAAGTATCGGGCCGTCCCGATTCAGGCGCGCCGGTGGCCGGTTGGCTGGTCATCGGTCAGCTTTCGGGATCACAAATTTAAGGCCGGACCAAATCTCGTCTACGGCGCATTTCTTGGTATCAACCAGTCCAGCTGCCAGCCCGATGCGCTGTACGGCGGCTTGATCTAAAACGGTTTCCTGACCAGAGCCTTTCTTGGGCCAGCTGACCCAGATCTGACCCTTCTTATCGATCAACCCACGCAGATTTGCCAACTTAGTGGTCAAATCGTCTTCTTCGGTTACAAAGATATGGGCTGCGTCCAGCCCCTCAAACGGTTCAGAAGCAAAGCGCAGCTCCAGCGCATATTCGTCAATTTCGTCGATGATATTTTCGGGCATGGCATCAAACCAGCACACCTGGCCATCGCGCAGAGTGAGCTTTTGAGCGAGCGGCGTTCCTGAATATCCGGCAGTCATGTCGTCACCTATAGAGCCATCATTGTGCAGTCGCCATAGTCGACCGCCAGATGCCACAATGCACCCACAGCAAAGGCGCGGACATACCAGCGCGGAACCAGCAACATCAGCGCATAGGCGAGGGCGGCCTCCCAGCCATGCAGCAGATGAAAACCGATACTGCAACGATTGGGATCAAAGATCGGATCGGCCAACAGATGGTCGAGATCGATCAAATTGGCGCTTGCGATGACCAAGCCCGCCAATTGCCAGCGCTCACGCCACAAAATCGCAGCAATCAGGAACGGGACGAGCCAATGCCCGCCATAGTGCAGAATGGGTTGGAGGAGGTCTATCCCTCCATCCAGTCGCGGAAGAAGCTCGCATGAGCCTCGCGCAGATCGGAAAGAGCAACACCCAACAGCGCTTCGCCGCCAACGGTCCCAAGCCTGCGGAACCCGATTTGAGCGGTTTCGGCATCTTGCGTGCCTTTTGCCAATGCCTCGTTAAGTGCCTCGGTGTCGGGGACTGAGATAATATAGCGACCCTGGTCTTCGCCAAACCACCATTGCGCTGACGTGTACGCGTCATTGCCTTCAACATCGGCACCCAGACGACTGGTTAAGGCCATTTCGGCAAGGCCAACAGCCAACCCGCCGTCGGAAAGGTCATGGACCGCATTGACCAATCCGTCTTCGATCAATTCGTGAATAATTGCGCCCGCATTGCGCTCAACTGTCAAATCTGTCGGAGGCGTGCGGCCATCGTCTTGGCCGTGAATTTCTTTCAGCCACAAGGATTTGCCCAAGTGCGACCGGGTAGGGTCAGGCCTGGCCCAAAATTCTGGACCAACCAGATAAAGCGTGTCGCCAGCATTCTTGAAACCCATCGTCATCATCTTCGAATAATCATCGATGATGCCAACGCCGCCGATGGCTGGGGTGGGAAGGATCGCGCTGCCGCCACCCGTTGCCTTGCTTTCATTATAGAGGCTGACATTTCCTGACACGATGGGGAAGTCGAGCGCGCGGCAAGCTTCGCCCATACCTTCCAATGCATGGACAAATTGGGCCATGATCTCCGGGCGCTGCGGGTTTGCAAAATTGAGGCAATTGGTCACCGCCAGCGGCCTTGCACCCACCGCGCACAAATTCCGATAGGCCTCAGCAATCGCCTGTTTGCCGCCCTCATACGGATCAGCATAGACATAGCGCGGCGTGCAATCGGTGGTGATCGCCAGCGCCTTTTTCGTGCCGTGAACGCGGACAACCCCGGCATCACCGCCGGTTTGCAAGGTATCTGCGCCCACTTGGCTATCATATTGTTCGGAGATCCAGCGCCGTGAGGCGAGGGCGGGTGTCGCCATCAGCTTGAGCAGATCCGCACCAATGTCGGTGCTTTCCGGAACGCTTTTCAGCGGTTTGACTTGCGCCCAGGCCTTGTATTCCTCTTTGGACAGGTAAGGTCGGTCATACTCGGGAGCATCGGCTGCGAGCGGCCCCAAAGGAATGTCGCAAACGACCTCACCGTCAAATTCCAGCACCATATGCTGCGTGTCGGTCACTTCGCCAATAACGGCAAAGTCCAACTCCCACTTCTCGAATATTTCGGCTGCCATGGCTTCTTTGCCCGGCTTGAGCACCATTAGCATCCGCTCCTGGCTCTCGCTCAGCATCATTTCGTAAGGCGTCATGCCGGTTTCGCGGCAGGGCACCTTGTTCATGTTGAGCCGGATGCCTGCCTTGCCATTGGTTGCCATTTCCACGCTCGAGGATGTCAGGCCAGCAGCGCCCATGTCCTGAATAGCTACGATGGCATCTGTCGCCATCAGTTCAAGGCACGCCTCGATCAGCAGCTTCTCGGTAAAGGGATCGCCGACTTGCACGGTCGGGCGCTTGGCTTCTGCATCCTCTTCAAAATCTGCGCTGGCCATGGTCGCACCATGGATCCCGTCGCGCCCGGTTTTGGATCCAACATAGACGATCGGATTGCCCACGCCGGTTGCTGCGGAGTAGAATATCTTGTCCTGATCGGCCACGCCGACGGTCATCGCATTGACCAGAATATTGCCGTCATAGGCAGGGTGAAAATTGGTCTCGCCGCACACGGTCGGCACGCCCACGCAATTGCCATAGCCGCCAATGCCCGCGACCACACCTTTGACCAGATGCTGCATCTTGGGATGTTCGGGCCGGCCAAAGCGCAGCGCATTGGCATTGGCCACCGGCCGCGCGCCCATGGTGAACACATCGCGCAAAATGCCGCCAACACCCGTCGCCGCGCCCTGATAGGGCTCGATATAGGAGGGGTGGTTGTGGCTCTCCATCTTGAAGATCGCAGCCTGATTATCGCCGATATCGATAATGCCCGCATTCTCGCCCGGTCCGCAAATGACCCACGGGGCCTCGGTCGGCAGCTTCTTTAGATGCAGGCGTGATGATTTGTATGAGCAATGCTCAGACCACATGACGGAAAAGATACCCAGCTCAACCAGATTGGGCTCGCGCCCCAATCCACTGAGAACGCGCTCATACTCTTCCGGGCTGAGCCCGTGTTGTTCGACGACTTCTGTGGTGATCTGCGATGCGTTGCTAGCCATAGCTGCGCCTTAGCGCCGCATGCTTTGCCTCGCTAGCCCCGAGCGCGTTTGTGCCACCGGTTATTCCCAACCCAGCGTGCAAACAGTGCCGCAACGCCAAATGCCAGCAGCGATTGCAGGTATAGGAACAGGTTCGCTTCTTGCGGGGCAGGGCCAAACCAATTGATCGCTTGGAAGGCCAGCAACAGCGCCATCAGGATTATCGGCGGAGCAATCGGGCCGCGCGTGCGCTTGATGTACCAGATAAAGGCTCCCACAGTGATCAGCAATTCGAGCGGCATGGCGATATAGGGGTAATTCCACAGCCCAAGGCCATAGGTCTGCTCTCCGCCGCCAATGGTTAGATCGGGTCGATGGGTTAGAAAGTCGAGCAACCAATGCGAGGCGACCACTAGTGCGGCCAGCAAAGCAGCCCCGCTATCGCGGTCTCGATATCGTATGAACAAACCCAACAATATGGCCCAAACCGCCGCCCCCAGCAGGCTGTGCGTATAGGGCATGTGGTACAAATCGAATGGAACCATCACCGTCGCATTGGGGTCCACTCGCATCTTCTCGATGCCAATTGCGGCAAATATGAAAAACGCCCAGTCGACCAATTGGGCCGCAATAAACAGCGTACCAAGTTTAGGCGCGCGCGGGCTGACCGCGGCCGCTGCAAATGCAGGGGCAAAGTGACCGATAAACATGGCTTATCCCTTCAATTTCAAGGTGATCCAGGTCGCCACAGTGCTGGCCACTCCCGTGGCAAAGCCGCCCCAAAGTATGTCGAGCACGGTAACCTTGGTGTCCCAAACCTTGAAGACAGCTTGGCTGGTCAGATCAAAGGTCGCGTAACACAGCATGCCAAGCAAAATGCCATTGATTGTGGCGGTCTTGACCTTGCCGCTTTCCAAGCCGGGCCTAATCGCGAACCACACCATTCCCGCAATATAAGAAATGTAGAAAACACCGGCGGCGCCCATCCGAATCTCGTCGGTCATTATCTCGCCAATGATCGGACGGTACAGATTGGGGTCGGCCCAACCCAACCACAAAAAATCCAGCATGCCAAAGGTCAATGCCGCAGCGATATATGCAATTATCCACTTCATTCATGCTTCCCCGTCTAGCTAATCAGCTTGACCACCTGCGCCGCTCGGGTCAATGCTCCTTTGCTATGGCAGAGGGTAATTCCGATATTTCGCAGATGAGCTTTGAGCAGGCTTTAGGAGCGCTCGAAGAGATTGTGCAGCAGCTGGAGACGGGCAATGTCCCGCTGGACCAGTCCATCACGCTTTATGAAAAGGGAGAGGCCTTGCGACAGCATTGTCAGGCTCGCCTCGATTCAGCGCAGGCACGAATTGAAAAGATCGTGACCGATCGTGAGGGCAATCCAACCGGCACCCAGCCGTTTGATTCTGCTGGATAGCAACAGTGTCGAGCGTGCAAAATATTCCAATGCTCAGTGAAGGCCTAAAGCGTGTTCAGCGAGAGGTCGATTCGGTGTTTGATGCCTTTCTACCTGTGCCAGGTGACACCCGCGCAAAGCTGGTAGAGGCCATGCGCTATGCCGCGATTGGCGGCGGCAAACGGGTCCGCCCCTTGCTGCTGGTCAGCACGGCCGAGATGTTCGGGGTGGATCGCGATGCCGCGCTGCGCGCAGGCTGCGCGGTCGAGGCGATACACGTTTATTCGCTGATCCATGATGATCTGCCCTGCATGGACGATGACGATCTGCGTCATGGCAAGCCCACTTTGCACAAAGTTTTCGACGAGGCGACAGCGGTTTTGGCGGGCGATTCTCTGCATGCTCTGGCGTTCGAGATCCTGTCCGATTTGGGAACCAGCAATGATCCTTTCACGCGGGCGGAACTGATTGCCACGTTGGCGATGGCGAGCGGCAAGGATGGCATGGCCGGCGGTCAGATGATGGATATGGTGGCCGAGGATGCCGATTACGATTTGCACACCATCACCCGCTTGCAGCAGCTGAAAACGGGCGCTCTATTGGCGGCTTCGGTCGAAATGGGAGCAATATTGGGTAGGGTTCCGCCCGAAGGTCGGGCTCAGTTGCGTGCCTATGCTCGCGACATCGGACTTGCCTTTCAGATTGCTGACGATTTGTTGGATGAAGAGGGTGACGAAGCCAAAGCGGGCAAGGCGCTGCGCAAGGATGGTGAGCAAGGCAAGGCCACCTTTGTCAGTCTGATGGGCGCAGACAAGGCGCGCGAACAAGCGCATGCACTGGTTGAACAGGCAGTGGCGCATTTGGCCAGTCACGGCGAAGAAGCGGATATGTTGCGCGCTTTGGCGCGGTTTATCGTGGAGAGAGACAGGTGAGGATTTATCATCTTGCTGGCGGCCTTGCTGCGCTTTTGTTGAGCGCATGTACTGCAGAACAGTCAGAAGCCGGATCAAATGTGACTGAGCAGGTGGAGCTAGCCCAAACACCCAATGTTGATCAGTTTGTAAACTCCTTGGTGGACAGCTTCGATGTCGCGACTTGCATTGATGCGCAACTGCGTTTTGTAGGACGTAAGAACTTTGACGGATCTGTATTTCACCAACGACGCTTCGTGGCTTCAGATGAATGTTTGCGAGACTTGAAAGCGTCCGCCGTTCGGTTTGGGTTCAAGCAAGGTAAGTCTGGTGAATTGAGTGGATCCATCGTGGATGGTGTTGTCGAGCGATTGAGTTTCGATTTGAACGAAGACCTTATGCCAGGAAACCTTTTGTGGGAGGTTGATGTCACATGACACAGCGCATCGGAATTTATCCCGGAACATTTGATCCCATTACCCTGGGGCATGCCGATATCATTCGGCGCGGGTCCAAGCTGGTCGACAAATTGATCATCGGGGTCACCACCAATCCATCAAAGAATCCGATGTTCACTACCGAAGAACGCTTTGCGATGGTTGAGCGAGAGGTCGCCAATTTGGGCCTGAAGAATGTTGAAGTCACTGGTTTCAACGCCTTGCTCGTCAAATTCGCTCGGAAGCAGGGTGCAAATGTGCTGATCCGCGGTCTGCGCGCCGTGGCCGATTTTGAGTATGAGTATCAAATGGCTGGAATGAACCAGCAATTGGATGATGACATCGAAACAGTGTTTTTGATGGCCGATGTCTCGCTGCAGCCTATCGCATCCAAACTGGTCAAGGAAATCGCCTTGTTTGGCGGCGATATCACGCCGTTCGTCAGCAAGGATGTGTGCGAAGATGTTGTGGCGCGGGTGAAGAAAATCGGCCCACTCGGCGATTATTAGGTCAGTATCGATCTGCGCGCACGCATTCCTAAGTTGTGCAGCAAGCTGGATCATTCATTGAAGTGACAGACGCCAGCGGCTAGACCGCGTCGAAATCAATTTCAGGGTACTCAAAGGCTCTTATGTTCAAGACGATTCTTACATTGGTTGCATCGCTTTCTCTGTTGGCTGGCCCTCAAATAGCCGCCGCTCAGGAAGAGGCACCCGTTGCACCGCGCAGCTATCCTCCAGTAAATTTCAACATCACCGAGGAGCCGGAGAATATTTGGGTACTCGATCTGTCGAATGGAGAGCGGGTCAAAATCCGCCTGATGCCGGAATGGGCGCCCAGCCATGTTGAGCGGATCAAGACTTTGACTCGCCAAAACTTCTATGACGGGGTGATTTTTCACCGCGTGATCGATGGATTTATGGCGCAAGGCGGGGACCCGACCGGCACCGGACAGGGCGGTTCGGCCATGCCTGATCTGGAAGCTGAGTTTAACCCTATGCCGCATGTTCGCGGTTCACTGGCGATGGCGCGTGCTGCCGATGAAAACAGCGCGAACAGCCAGTTTTTCATTGTGTTTTACCCGCGTTTCTCGCTCGATAAGCGGTACACCAACATCGGCCGAGTGATCAGCAATATGGGCGGCGTGGATGCAATCGCGATGGGCGAGCCTCCTTCCAACCCGACCCGCATTGTGCAGGCTTCAATGGCTTCGGACAATGCGCCCATGCCAGCACCGCAGGCGCCTCCGGTTGAAGAACAGATCACACTGGATGATCTCAACGCTCCGCTGCAGTAATATTCGCTTGGCAGCAGACCTTGGCTGCGCTTAGGGGCGCGGCATGAAGGTTGATCTTTTCGATTTTGAATTGCCGCAGGAAAGCATTGCGCTTCGTCCTGCGCGACCGCGCGATTCCGCGCGCATGCTGGTGGTGCCTGGCGGTGAGGCTATGCGCGACCAGATCGTGCACGATCTGCCGCAATGTCTGCGCGCTGGCGATGTGTTGGTGTTCAACGATACACGGGTAATTCCGGCCCAGCTGGATGGACGCAGGGTTTCTGCCACCGGCGAAGCCAAGATTGGCGCCACGCTGCACAAGCGGATCGATTTGCGGCGCTGGCAGGCCTTTATCCGCAATGCAAAACGGTTGCGCGAAGGCGATACAATCGAGTTTGGCGGCGGGGTTACTGCTATTGCAGAGGAACGCCATGACGATGGCAGCTTTACCTTGGCTTTCGACGGGGAAGAGCCGGTAGAGGTCTTGCTGGAGCGGGCGGGGCGGATGCCGCTGCCGCCCTATATCGCGGGTAAGCGACCGACAGACGAGCAAGACAAGCAAGATTACCAAACTATCTTTGCCAAGGAAGACGGAGCTGTTGCTGCTCCCACTGCGGCCCTGCATTTTACGCCCGAGCTGTTGGCGGCGCTGGATGAGGCGGGCATCGCCCGTGAAACGCTGACGCTGCATGTTGGAGCCGGGACTTTTCTTCCGGTGAAAGCGGACGATACAGACGATCACCATATGCATGCCGAGTGGGGCCGGATCGAGCCGGAGGTGGCCGATCGGTTGAATGCGGCGCGCGCTGCTGGCGGACGAATTATCTCTGTTGGCACAACATCGCTACGATTGCTGGAAAGTGCTGCGCGTGAAGACGGGGTGATTGAGCCCTTTGCCGATGACACATCGATCTTCATTACGCCGGGCTATCGATTCCGCGCGATTGATGGCCTGATGACCAATTTCCATCTGCCCAAATCAACATTGTTTATGCTGGTTAGCGCTCTGATGGGCACAGACCGGATGCAGCAGGCCTATGCCCATGCGATCGCGCAAAACTATCGGTTCTATTCCTATGGTGACTCTTCGCTTCTGCTGCCCTAGCGCGGAAATATGAGCGATCCCATTTTGGATATTACGGGCCTGACCAAGGTCTATGCTGGCGGCCTGAAGGCGCTGGACAATGTTGATCTGAAAATTCAGCAGGGCGAGATTTTTGCACTGCTTGGTCCCAATGGAGCAGGCAAGACAACCTTGATTGGCGCTGTTTGCGGTTTGGTGCGCCCAACATCGGGCACCATCACCGCCTTTGGCCATGACATGCGCAAGCATTGGCGCAGCGCCAGATCGCGGATCGGCTTGGTGCCGCAAGAACTTTCAACCGACATGTTCGAAACAGTCATTCGGGCTGTGTCCTATTCACGCGGGCTGTTTGGCTATCCGCCCGATTCTGCCCGGATCGAAGAAGTGCTGAGAAGCCTCAGCCTGTGGGATAAGCGCAACGAAAAAATCATGGCTCTGTCAGGCGGGATGAAGCGTCGCGTGCTGATTGCCAAGGCCCTGTCGCACGAGCCCGATCTGTTGTTTCTGGACGAGCCAACTGCGGGTGTAGACGTCGAATTGCGGCGCGATATGTGGGCGTTGATTGAACAAATGCGCCAGCGCGGGACCACCATCATCCTGACTACCCACTATATCGAGGAAGCCGAAGAAATGGCTGACCGAGTCGGTGTGATCCGCAATGGCAAGATCCTGATGGTGGACGATAAGCATGCGATGATGACGCGCTTGGGTCGGACAGAAGCGCGGATCGCCTTGGCTGCGCCGCTTGATGCGATACCGCCTGCACTCCAGAGCTTTCCCATCGAGTTGATCGAGGATGGGCGCGAGATTTGCTATCGTGGCGGAGATGGCACCGGCAAGGGACGCGCTGAAGTAGCCGATTTGACCAAGGCATTGATCGCTGCCGGGATCGACTACGTCGGGATCGACGTGCGAGAATCCAGTCTGGAAGACATTTTCGTCGGGCTGGTGGCAGAGCAGGAGGCACAATGATGCATTTTAACCTGCGCGGCGCTTGGTCGATTTACGTGCGCGAACTGATGCGCGCCCTGCGCACCGCGTTCCAATCCATCCTGTCACCGGTGCTCACGACATCGCTTTACTTCATCGTGTTTGGTTCTGCCATCGGCGATCGGATGCCCGATCTGGGCGGGGTGGAGTATGGTGCATTTATTGTGCCTGGATTGCTCTTGCTGACGTTGCTCAGCGAAAGCACATCAAATGCCAGCTTTGGCATTTACATGCCGCGCTTCACCGGCACGATTTATGAGCTGCTTTCTGCACCGGTTGGAGTGGCCGAGACGCTGGTCGGCTTTGTTGGGGCCGCCGCCACAAAAAGCCTGATATTGGCGGCAATTATCCTGTCCACGGCAACATTGTTTGTGGATTACCACATCGCGCATCCGGTTCTGGCAGCGTGCTATATCATGCTAGTGGCGGCCAGCTTTTCTCTGTTCGGCTTTATCCTGGGCGTTTGGGCCGACAATTTCGAAAAACTCGGCATCATTCCGATGCTGATCCTGATGCCGCTGACATTCCTGGGCGGGACATTTTACTCGATCGATATGCTGCCAGAGCCATGGGACACAGTCGCCTTGGCCAATCCGATTGTCTATCTGGTCAATGGCTTGCGCTGGACCTTCTATGGCTCGTCGGATGTATCGATTGGTCTATCCTTTGGACTGACGTTGGGCTTTCTGGCGCTGTGCGTCACTGTGATTGCCATTATTTTCAAGACCGGATGGCGGTTAAGAGACTAGTCTCGTCGCCTCTTTGCCGCTAGGCGCGCCAGCCTATGAGTACTCGCTTCTCCTTTAATGTTAGCGCCACCGATGGGCGCGCTCGCACGGGCACAATTTCCATGCAACGCGGGGGCATCCGCACACCGGCATTCATGCCGGTTGGCACCGCTGCAACAGTAAAAGCGATGAAGCCGGAAAGCGTGCGCGCAGGCGGCGCGGACATTATTCTGGGCAACACTTATCATCTGATGTTGCGCCCTGGGGCTGAGCGGGTTGCACGGCTTGGCGGGCTGCACCAGTTCATGAATTGGGATCGCCCCATCTTGACCGACAGCGGCGGCTATCAGGTGATGAGCTTGTCTGATTTGCGTAAATTGACCGAAGAGGGCGTTGAGTTTCGCAGCCATATCGATGGCTCCAAACACATGTTGACGCCAGAGCGTTCGATGGAGATCCAGCGCCTGTTGGGATCGGACATTGTGATGGCGTTCGACGAATGCCCGCGTGCCGATCAGCCTCGTGATGAAATCGCAGCCAGCATGGAATTGTCCATGCGCTGGGCAAAGCGCAGCCGGGATGGTTTTGATTCAGGTGAGAAGCATGCTGCTCGCTCTGCACTGTTTGGTATTCAGCAAGGCGCGCTGGATCAGGAATTGCGCCAGATCAGCGCTGAAAAACTGACCGAGATTGGCTTTGATGGCTATGCGATCGGCGGCTTGGCTGTGGGCGAGGGGCAGGAGGCGATGTTTGCCACTTTGGACTTTGCGCCCGAGCAATTGCCAACTGATCGTCCGCGCTATCTGATGGGCGTGGGTAAGCCTGATGATCTGGTCGGTGCGGTGGAGCGCGGGGTCGACATGTTCGATTGTGTATTGCCCACCCGATCCGGCCGTAATGGACAGGCCTTCACTTGGAATGGGCCGCTGAATTTGCGCAATGCGCGCTTTGCAGAAGACACCGGACCATTGGATGAGCGATGCAGCTGCCCAACTTGCGGGACTTACAGCCGCGCATATCTGCACCATTTGCAAAAATCGGGCGAGATATTGGGCGCAATGCTGGTGACAGAACACAATTTGGCGTTCTACCAGCAGTTGATGCAAGCGATGCGCGATGCCATTACGCAGTCGCGCTTTGCAGAATTCACTAGCAAATTCCGACGCGATTATTTGGGACAGACAGACTGATGCCGAACAGCCCTGATCAATGCAGAACGATGGTCGATGTTCGCGAAGGCGTGGATGCCACTGATCGCGAGTTGGTTGCGCTGCTCGATCGCCGGTTCGGCTATATGCGGGCTGCTGCCCGGATAAAGACCAGCCGTGACACAGTGCGCGATGAGGACCGTAAGGCGGCCGTGATCAAGGCTGCACAAGATGATGCGGCTGCGCGCGGCATTCCTGCCGATGTGATAGGCGATATCTGGGAACGTTTGGTCGAAGGCTCAATTGCCTATGAGCTGGTCGAGTGGGATCGCCTGAGGGACTGATCGGCGGATTTACGTTGTAGTTTTGCCAAGGAATTTGGCCAGCCGAAGCTCTTTCGCATCGGGCTTGGCCTGTTTGATCGTCCGGGCTAGCTTTTCTACCCGGGCCGTCCATTTGGCAGCGTTTTTCTCTGCTCCGCCAAATTTCACCTGTCCCAAAGCTAGAATTCGCGCAGGCTTGAAACCGCAGAACTCCAAAATCTGTTTCTTCCAGCGGTTAACGATCGCATTGCCATGCGCGAGCCGGTGATACCACGGGGGTGTATCCATCGTGATGATGACATCGGCAGAGCGACCAACCATGTTCTTGTCCCACCATGTGTCTTCATCGTGATAGGCAAAAGTGAAGCCGGGGAGCATTATTCGGTCGAGTAGGCCCTTTAGCAAAGCTGGTTCAGCGCCCCACCACATAGGAAATACAAAGACGACATGGTCACAGGCGTCTAGCTTCTCGGCCAAAGCTGCGATGTCGGGTTCCCAATCGGTGCGCTTGCGATAGCCATGTGAAAGGTTCGGCGTGAAGGAGAGGTCACGAACGGCCACTCGGGTTACATCGCATGTTGCCGGTAGCGCTTGCTCATAGATGTCGAGCAAATGCGAGCAATAACGCCCTTCGTCAGGGTGTCCGTCGATCAAAAGCACCTTCATTAATTTTTCCTCTTACGCCTTCTGGACGAGTGAATGCCCGCCCAGCGCAGGAATGAAAAGGGCTCTTACAAAAAGGGCCATATGAAGCGCACACAAAAAAGGCGGCCCCGAAAGGCCGCCCCGTTTGTTTCAGGCTGGTCAATCGATCAGCGTGAGTAGAACTCGACCACTAGGTTCGGTTCCATCGTTACCGGATAAGGAACTTCGTCCAGCTTCGGTACGCGAGTGAAGCTCACCTTGTCGGTGCCATCCGCAGCAACATAGTCAGGAACTTCACGCTCGGGCAGGCTCTGCGCTTCGATAACCAGCGCCATGTCCTTGGCTTTGCTGCCCAGGCTGATCACATCACCAACGTCGATCCGGCGGCTAGGGATGTTACACTTCACACCGTTTACATAGATGTGACCGTGGTTGACGATTTGACGTGCAGCAAAGATAGTCGGCGCGAATTTTGCGCGGTAGACAATCATGTCCAGACGGCGCTCAAGCAGACCGATCAGGTTCTGGCCGGTGTCACCCTTCATGCGGGTGGCGTCGGTGTATGTGCGCTTGAACTGCTTCTCGGTCACGTCACCGTAATAGCCTTTGAGCTTCTGCTTGGCGCGCAATTGCAAGCCAAAGTCGCTCATCTTGCTCTTACGACGCTGACCGTGCTGGCCAGGACCATAAGAACGCTTATTTACGGGAGAATTTGGACGACCCCAGATGTTTTCACCCATCCGGCGGTCAAGTTTATGCTTTGCGCGTGTACGCTTCGACATGAGTCGTTTCCTTCAATTTGCAGGATCGCCCTAGTGGCGATCGTTTAACCCGGCATCGCTCCGCCAAACCTGTTGTCTGACGCGGCTTCCGCTTCACCGGGGTGCGGAGCCAATTGCGAGCGCGCGGATTAGCAGGATTATTCCTCAGGTCAAGACGTTTGGAGAATGGCAAGCACATGTGTAGTCTCGCCTGCTTGGATATGGCGGGGTCGCTCCATTTGCCTAAACTGATTGGGAGAAACTCTGAATGTCTGCTTCATTTGACTTTGTAATTGTTGGTGGTGGTTCTGCCGGGGCGGCATTGGCTGCTCGATTGAGCGAAGATCCTAGCGTTACGGTTGCTTTGTTAGAGGCTGGAGGCAAGCCTCCTGCACGTGAAGCCATACCGGCAGCATGTGCGACGCTGCAGCTGGATCCAGAGGTGGATTGGATGTTCAAGGGAGAGGCTGGCAAGGCCGGACGCGGTTTGAACGACCGCCAGATCCCGGTGCCGCGCGGCAAGATGCTCGGCGGCTCATCCGCGATGAATTATATGGTGTTCGTGCGCGGGCATCCCGGCGATTTCGACAATTGGGAAGCCAAGGGTGCGTCGGGCTGGAGCTTTGCCGATGTTGAGCATTGTTTTGAGCGTCTTGAGCAGGTCACGCCGTCCAATGAGGCAGCCATCGATGGGAAGGGCCGAGGGCGTTCTGGTCCAATCGGAGTCGGTATCCGGTCGCCCGTTCTGCCCTGCTCGCGGCAATTTGTGACGGCGGCAACGCGCACGGGCATGCCTGAAGGCGATTACAATGGCAGCGGACGCTTTCAGGAAGGCGGCGTTTCTTCTCTGGTGCAAACCAATACGCGCGACGGAAAACGTTCCAGCAGCTATCACGGATATCTGGAGAATGCGGCTGAGAACCGGCCCAATCTGACCATTATCACCAATGCCCATGCCAACGGCTTGATTCTGGACGACGAGGCTGGTGGCTTGTCTGCGCGCGGCGTGGAATATCGCGATGCGGATGGCAATGTGCATGAGGTTCACGCCACACGCGAGACAATCTTGTCAGCAGGTGCTGTGGGATCACCGCATTTGCTAATGCTGTCCGGTATCGGTCCAAGGCGCGAGCTGGAAGAGGTCGGGGTGACCTGCCTGCTCGATCAACCGCATGTCGGTAAGCATTTGAAGGACCACTATCTGGTCGGAATGACCTTTCACGCGCCCGGCATCGGGCAAAACGTCGCAGAGATCGGCCTCGCTTGTGGGCCAGAATTGTTGCGCGGTCCCGACGGGCCATTGCCGGTTGATCCCGCCGATGATGTAAATCTGGACGAGGAGCAAAAGGCGCTAAAAGCCGAAGCCGAGCGGCAATTGGCCGAATGGGAAAGTTCGGGCAGCAGTTTGGCCTCGTCCAGCACATATGATGGCGTGTGCTTCTTCTCTACGGGACTGGGCGATGAATTTACCCATGATGGGCAGATCGGCTTTCTGACGGCGACCAATACCGCTGAATTTTATCGCACGGGTCTCAATATGGATATCGATATGATGTTCGATGACCCAGAAGCTGTATTGGCAACCGATCGAGAGAACATCATTCTTATACCCAGCAACTGCGTGCCGCGCAGTGAGGGCGAGATCGTGCTGAAATCAAGCGATCCAGCAGAAGCTCCTCTTATCGATTTCAATTACTTTGCCGATCCGCATGACCTCAAGGTTATGGTTGCCTTGATGCGCAAGTCATTGGAAATTGCCAAGA
Source organism: uncultured Erythrobacter sp. (assembly GCA_947495555.1). Taxonomy (GTDB): domain Bacteria; phylum Pseudomonadota; class Alphaproteobacteria; order Sphingomonadales; family Sphingomonadaceae; genus Erythrobacter. Next base: position 277,414 of record CANLZI010000001.1, read on the forward strand.
ACTGGCCGACCGATGTGCCGGGGGAAGGTCCAGGGGAACTGCTGATCCCGCCAATGCTGGCCGAAAAGCACGGCTATAAAGAGGGCGACGAGCCAAGCGACGCACTGCTCGAAAATCTGGCGCTGCATTTTGGCAATACGATCTATCACCTCAGCTGCACCTGCCGGATGGGCGATGTGGTGGACAATCGCTTGCGCGTGATGGGGGTCAATAATCTGCGCGTGGCCGATGCCAGCATCATGCCCGAAATCCCCAGCGGCAATATCAATGCCCCCACCATGATGATTGGTGAGCGGGCGTCTGATTTGATCAAGGAAGATCACGGATTGATGGTTGCGGCCGAGGCAGCTTAGCTGCCCTGGCAGGTTGGCTGCTAACCCATCCGGTTGAATTCAACCCATTGCTCTTTGGTCAGGCAGACCTTTTCCTTACGGCGGCTGCTCATGTCCATTGAGACGCGGCGGCAAATCCGTTTATCCTCGGCCTTAGCTGCCTTTTTCTGGTCGGCCTGATCGGCTTGCATAGGTTGAGCTGGAACAGGTTGAGTAGAGGTAGCCTCGGCCGCATCTGCGCTTTTTTCGGTCGCTTCAGACTGCGCGTATTCAGAATTGGCCTGATCTTCGGCCTTCTCTCCGGCGAATGCTGGTGCGAAAGTTAGGGCTAACGCAAAAGCGAGTGTGGGGGCAGCAAATTTCATGATGTAAATCCTGGGGGGATGTAAGTAAAAACGGGGACTTAGTCGGCAAAATTGAGTTTGTCGAGGTGTTAGCTGCGATCGCGATCTTCACGATTAAGATGGGATAAAACACCGCGCAAGGTCCGCACTTCCAGGTGATTCCAGCCCGGCTTTGTCAGCACATTGCGCAGGGTTCGGCGGGTCATTTCGACGCGATCTGGCGGATAAAAATATCCCTTTGGCTCAAGCATCGCCTCCAAATGTTTGACCAACCCATCCAACTCCTCTTGTGGAGCAGGTGGTAGGGTCTCTTCCACTGTGGGCTGGACCAGATTTTGCAATTTGGACCATTCGTAGGTGCAAAGAATTACCGCTTGGGCAAGATTCAATGAGCCAAATTCCGGATTGATCGGCACGGTTAGAATTTCGCGAGCTAGCGCGACATCCTCTGTTTCCAGCCCGGACGCTTCGCGTCCAAATAGGATTGCGCTGCGTCCGGGTTGATTCATGATCTGCTGGGCGGCCTCATCCGGTCCAACAATCGGCTTTGTCAGCCCGCGTTTGCGCACCGTTGTGGCATAAATATTGGCGCAATCGGCCACTGCCTCTGCCGTGGTGTTGTAAATCTTTGCCTCGTCCAGCACCTGATCTGCGCCCGATGCGGCGGGGCCTGCAGAGGGATTTGGCCAACCATCGCGCGGATTGACGATGCGCATTTCGGTCAGACCGAAATTGAGCATGGCCCTTGCGGCTTTACCTATATTCTCGCCCAATTGAGGGCGCACCAAGATGATGACAGGCCGGTTGGGTGCTGCGTCAGCCATTGGGGCCGGTCGGATCGCTTTGCGCGGCTTCCTGTACGGTGCTGGCGAATTCTTCAAAATCGCGCGCTTCGGAAAAATCACGATAGACACTGGCAAAGCGAATATAGGCCACGCTGTCGATCTGGCGCAGACCGTTCATAACCATTTCGCCAATTTTCGCCGATGGGACTTCGGCATCGCCTGCAGTTTCCACTTGGCGCTGGATGCCTGAGACCAATTGATCGATCCGTTCTTGCTCAACCCCGCGTTTGCGGCAGGCGAGTGCGACCGATTGTTCCAGCTTGGTCCGGTCAAACGCCTCGCGGCGCGGTTCCTGCCCATCGATCCCGCTTTTTACGACCACAACTTCGCGCAATTGCACGCGTTCAAACGTCGTGAATCGAGCACCGCAGCTGGCGCATTGACGACGGCGCCGGATCGAGGTGTTGTCCTCGGTCGGTCGACTGTCTTTTACCTGGCTGTCTTCATTGGCGCAGAAGGGGCAACGCACGTTACTTCTTCACCCGGCTGTAAATCGCTAGGCCGGCCCCTGCGAGCAGTCCGATGGGCCAAGTGATGATGGGCAACAGTCCGCCACCCAGCGCGCCAATAGCGGCCCCTGCCAACAACGGCTTGGTTCCGGGATGCTTCATCCCTTCCTTGGCGATGCCGGTCAGTTCTTCCTTGGTGTCATTGACCCAGTCGGGGCCATCGGATTTGTCGCTCATCACTTATGCTCCGGGGTACACTGGGAAGGCCGCGCACAATTCGCTCACGCGTGAGCGCACGCTTTCTTCAACCTGCGCATCGCCTTCCGGACCGTTCTTGGACAGGCCAGTGATCACTTCGGCGATCAATGCGCCGACATTGCGAAATTCTGCTGGACCGAAACCGCGCGTTGTTCCCGCCGGGGTGCCAAGACGGATGCCGCTGGTCACAAAGGGACTGCGCGTATCGTAGGGAATGCCGTTTTTGTTGCAGGTGAGCCAAGCGCGGTCGAGACCAACTTCGGCCGATTTGCCTGTCACATCCATCGCGGTCAAATCAACCAGCATAGAGTGATTGTCTGTACCGCCAGACACGATCCGCAGACCGTTTTCTTCCAGACTTGCGGCCAAAGCGCGGGCGTTCTCTACCACAGCACTCGCATAGGCTTTGAACTCAGGGCGCAAGGCCTCTCGGAAAGCGACAGCCTTGGCGGCAATGACATGCATCAACGGACCACCTTGCAGGCCTGGAAAGACCGCCATGTTGAAAGGTTTGGTCAGTGCCTCGTCATTCCACAAAATGATGCCCGAACGCGGACCGCGCAGGCTCTTGTGGGTCGTGCTCGTCACGACGTGAGCGTGAGGGAAGGGCGATGGATGAGCGCCGCCTGCTACCAAGCCAGAGATATGGCTCATATCGCATAAAAGATATGCGCCCACTTCATCGGCAATCTCGCGGAAGCGCTTGAAGTCCCAAAGACGCGAATAGGCCGTGCCGCCGCAAATGATCAGCTTTGGCTTGTGCTCGCGTGCGGTTGCGGCGACCGCGTCCATATCGATCAGCTCGTCATCCTTGCGTACGCCATAGGATACTGGGTTGAACCATTTGCCGCTCATATTGACGGGTGACCCGTGAGTAAGGTGGCCGCCTGAATTCAGATCAAGCCCCATGAAGGTGTCGCCCGGTTGCAGCAGAGCCAGGAACACCGCTTGGTTCATCTGGCTGCCCGAATTGGGTTGCACATTGGCAAAATTGCAGCCGAACAACTCCTTGGCGCGCTCAATCGCCAGAGTTTCGACCACATCGGCATAATCGCAGCCGCCATAGTAACGCTTGCCCGGATAACCTTCGGCATATTTGTTGGTGAAGACGCTGCCGGTTGCTTCCAGCACGGCCTTGGAGGCGATATTCTCGCTCGCAATCAGTTCAATTTTGTCCTGCTGGCGGCTCAGCTCATTACCGATCGCAGCGGCGATTTCGGGATCAGCCGAGGCAAGGTCATCGTGCCAAAAACGGTGCATAATATCAGTATGTGTAGAAGGTGCGGTGCTCATGATCGTGCTCTTTAAACTGGGGCAGAGAAGGTATTATTGAAGCGGTTCAATCGTGTCCGATCCGTCCGGCGGATGACCCAATTTGTCCACCCGGCGACGGTGGCGGCCTTTAAAGTCGTCGGCATCGGCAAAATCGGTCGCAAGGAAAGTTGCGATGCAGGATTTGGCCATTTCGATGCCGGTCAGTCTAGCGCCCAAGGCAATGCAATTGGCGTTATTGTGCTCGCGCGCAAGGGCAGCGGATAGCGGTTCTGACACCAATGCGCAGCGCAGAGCGGGGTGGCGATTGACGCTGATCGAGATGCCAATGCCGCTGCCGCACAGCGCAACTCCGCGTTCCACGGTTCCATCAGCAACCACCGCTGCCAATTTGTAACCATAGTCGGGATAATCGACACTTTCCCCCGGATTGGGGCCGAGATCGGCCACCTCGTGGCCCTGGTCCATCAACCATTCAACAAGCTCGGCCTTCATGTCTGTGGCCGCGTGATCTGAAGCTATCGCAATACGCATGGCCGCCTACATAGTGTGGCGGTTTGATTCTCTCCACCCTAAGTATGGATTTTTCGACCGCATATCGTATTTTGCTTATTATATGCCAAACCATGTCGCACCGATCGGATCCGATCCGAGCCTCACAGCTAGGATGGAATCTTGGTTAAATCGCTTCTTCAACGATGCCGTCCGGCGGAAATTTGGCAGTGGCTGGTTAAGCGGTTTGCTGTCGATTGTGCTGGGCATTCTGGCAATTTCGGCGGTGCTTGCGCTTCACTTTCCCGCACTACTTACCGTGCCTGAATTGCGCGATCGCTATCCTTTGGATTTGGTAAGGCTGGCAATTGATGGGGGCATTTTGCTTGGAATGGTTCTGGCCGCTGTTTCCATGGCCCTGCGCCGCCGAAAAGTTTTGGGGCTAACCGGCCTATTGCTTGCGGCCATCGCGCTTGGGCTGGGAGCAGGAGGCGTCGAGATTGGGCGAAGCGAGGGCTCGGCCATCTACCTCGGCCTCGACTGGTTCGTGCTAGGGGTGCTGACAACGGCAGCGGTTTTTGTGCCGCTAGAACGGGCATTTCCGCTGCGAAAGGAGCAAGGATCGTTTCGCCGGAGCTGGCTGACCGATACACAATACTTTTTCATGAGCCATGCCTTGGTTCAGTTGATGTCGGTCCTGGTCCTACTTCCCGTTGTTAGCCTGAGCGAGTTCATCGCGATCGACAGCCTTCAAAGTTGGATTTCGGCCACGCCACTAATTTTGCAATTTGCTGCGTGCGTCGTCTTGGCTGACATCTCGCAATATTGGGTTCATCGCGCATTCCATCGGATCCCGCTTCTTTGGCGCTTTCATAAGGTGCATCATTCGGTGGAGAAGATGGATTGGTTGGCCGGATCAAGGCTCCACCTTGTCGACGTGATCGTCACCCGAGGAATTGTGCTCCTGCCGTTGATGGCTGCCGGTTTTGATGAGCGCGCAATCTTCGCCTATCTTGCTTTCGTGTCAGTCCACGCGGTGTTTATTCACGCCAATTTTGCGCCATCAATGCTCTGGCTTGAAGGATGGCTTGTGACACCCCGCTATCACCATTGGCATCATGCGAATGAGCCACAAGCAGTGGACACCAATTTTGCAGTGCACGTTCCACTACTCGACAGAGTTTTCGGCACTCAATTCTTTCCCGACGAACGCTGGCCAAAGAGCTATGGGATCGATGGCGTGCGGGCGCCGGACGGCTATTTGACGCAGCTGGTTTGGCCCTTTGCCAAGACCAAATCAAACAACTAAGCGTCGAGCTTGTTGAGCTTCTTGCCGAGCCATTTCCAAAGGGCTTCGATTTCCTGTGCGGCCTTGCCCGTTGGATCAATTTCAGCGGCCGTTTCGCCTTTCGCAGACGAGCGATGAAAGGCGGCACGATCACCCAAAGTGACCGGACAAAGCTTTAGCCCCATCGCCTTGGCCGAGGCCTTGGCATCCTTGGTCAGCACGCTTGCGCCCGCTGGAACCGAGTTTAGCACCACAAAGGCGGGCGTTTTGGCGAAACTGACCAGCTCTGCAATGGGCTCAAGCGCGTGGAGATCGAACGCTCGCGGCTTGCTGGGGATCAGAACAATATCGGCGGCCTTGATCGCTTCGCGCGCAGCGGCATCGGCATGCGGGGGCGTGTCGATCACGACAAAGTCGACCCCGTTCTTCTGCGCGCCCTCAATCGTCCGGCCAAGCCGGGCAGGGGGGCTGGTGACAACCACGGGCAGAAAATCGCCGCGCCAATCGCTCCACGCCGCCGCGGTCGCTTGCGGATCGGTATCGATCACGCAGCTTTCGTGTTTGGCTTGCGCTGCACGGGTGGCCAGATGGATGGCGAGCGTGGTTTTGCCCGAGCCGCCCTTCTGGCTGACGATGGCGATTGTTTTTGGCTTAGTCTGCGGACCGGTAATGGCCATATCGGGTGCTCCCTAACATTGGTCAGGCAATTCCTCTCCCGATAAAAAACTGTGATGTAACGCGGGTCTTTTGCCCGTTGATTACTGATCCAGGAACGAACGCATTTTGCGCGACCGGCTTGGGTGCTTCAGCTTGCGCAGCGCCTTTGCTTCGATCTGACGGATACGTTCGCGCGTCACGCTGAACTGCTGACCAACTTCTTCCAAAGTGTGATCGGTGTTCATGCCGATGCCAAAACGCATGCGCAGCACGCGCTCTTCGCGCGGAGTAAGGCTGGCGAGCACGCGAGTGACGGTTTCCTTCAGGTTGGCCTGAATCGCAGCGTCCACCGGAATGATCGCGTTCTTGTCCTCGATGAAGTCGCCCAGATGCGAATCTTCCTCGTCACCAATCGGCGTTTCGAGTGAAATCGGCTCTTTCGCGATCTTCATGACCTTGCGCACTTTTTCCAGTGGCATGGACAGACGCGCTGCCATTTCTTCTGGCGTAGGCTCGCGCCCTTCTTCGTGCAGGAACTGACGGCTTGTGCGGACCAGCTTGTTGATCGTTTCGATCATATGGACTGGGATACGGATCGTGCGGGCCTGATCGGCGATAGAACGCGTGATCGCCTGACGGATCCACCACGTCGCATAAGTGCTGAATTTATAGCCGCGACGGTATTCAAACTTATCAACCGCCTTCATCAGGCCGATGTTGCCTTCCTGAATAAGATCAAGGAATTGCAAGCCGCGATTGGTGTATTTCTTGGCGATGGAGATAACCAGACGAAGGTTGGCTTCAACCATTTCCTTCTTGGCAATGCGCGCTTCGCGTTCGCCCTTTTGCACCATGTTCACGATGCGGCGGAATTCTTCCAGGCTCATGCCGGTGTTGGCGGCAATGTCAGCGATTTCAGCGCGGATACGCTCAACCGCATCGGCTTCTTTCTCGGCGAAAGCAGCCCATTTCTTGTCCTTCTTGGCCTTTTCTTTCAGCCAAGTGTCGTCCATTTCGTTGCCGATATAGACTTTCAGGAAGTCGACCCGCTTAACTTTATGGCGCTCTGCCAAACGCAGCATTTGACCACCCAGAGCGGTTAGGCGACGGTTAAAGGCGTACAGATTGTCGACCAGAAATTCGATCTTGGTCGCGTGGAATTGCATGCTTTCCACTTCAGAAGTCAGCTCTTCACCCAACTTCTCGTAACGATTTTCCTTGGCCTTGGGCAGCACTTCACCGCGAGCAAGCGTATCCACGCGCTCTGCCTGAAGTTTCTCGAACTTCTTGAAGGTGTTGGTGATGCGGGCGAAGCGTTCGATCGCGTCGGGCTTCAGCGCTGCTTCCATCTGGGCAAGCGAAAGAGTGTTATCCTCTTCCTCTTCTTCGTCGTCCTTTTTGGAGCCACCTTCGCCGCCTTCGCCATCTTCAGCGTCTATGTCTTCGCTGTCGCTGTCGTCCTCGTCATCGTCGCGGATAGAGGGGCCTGCAGAATCTTCGGTGATCTCGCCGTCGTCGTCTTCCTCGGCGCCTTCTTCCATCTTGTCAGCCGGCGGTTCTTTCGAGAGCATGGCGTCCAGATCGAGGATCTCGCGCAGCTGCATCTCTTCGCTGTTCAGCGCTTCGGACCATTGGATAATAGCGTGGAAAGTGATCGGGCTTTGGCACAGGCCGATGATCATCGTGTCACGGCCGGATTCGATCCGCTTGGCGATAGCGATCTCGCCCTCGCGGCTGAGCAATTCAACCGCGCCCATTTCGCGCAAGTACATCCGCACCGGATCATCGGTGCGCTCGCCTGTGCCGGTTTTCTTGGCAGCGGGTGCCTTGGTGTCTTTCTTGGCGTCTTTCTTGGCGCCGACGCTGATTTCCTCGACTTCGGCTTCTTGCTCGGCCTCGGCCTCGGCTTCTTCGTCATTCTCGACGATCTGCACGCCCATTTCAGACAATGCCGTCTGCACGTCTTCGATCTGGTCAGAGCCCATGTCGCCCGGCAAAGCTGCATTCAGCTCGTCCAGAGTGACGTAGCCCTTCTTCTTGGCCTTGGTGATCAGCTTCTTGATCGTGCCTTCGTTGAGGTCGATCAAGGGAGCATCTTCAGAATCAGCAGATTTCGCTTTCGAAGCCATTATTTTCTATCAATCCGTTTCCAGATCACCAACCGGATGGTCTTCCGGTTCGTGAACAATATCCACATCGGCCGCATTAGCCGCTTTTTTTCGCCCGAAAGTTTTCAGGCGGTCATTTAAAGTTTTCAGCCGCTGACGCAGTCTTGCCTGCTCGGCAAAAGCCCCTTCGGGATCTGAGTCGAAACGAGCAGTGGACGCAGCTATCGCAGCCTCCAAAGCCGGTTTTTCGACCAGCAACGTCACAGCCTCAGCCAATTCCGCGCACGCATCTACCGGGTTGGTGCCCTCTCTGAGGAAGGCGTATCGATCTCGATCCGGTGGGGCGGGAAGGCCTTGCTCTAGCGATATGGCTGTTCCTGCGCCCGAATCAAGCGTTTCTGCAATTTCAAACAGCGATTCCACCAGAATTGTGGTTTTTGGATCAAGTCTGGCCAATCTGCCCAGGGCTTCCGTGTGCTGCTCGATCTGATCGGGATAGCGCAATAGGCCCGCCAAAACCCCGGCAATCAGGGCATCGCGCGACCCGCCCGAAATGGCTTTGCGCAACCGTCCCAATGCATCGCCGGACATTTGCGGGATAGGTTGTTTGCGGTCACGATTTTTCCAATCGGAGCGTTGGCCGCTTTGGCGCGGCGTGAATTCCCGCTTGGGGAAGGCAAAGGCAGAAAAACGGTCGAGCAATTCGCGCCGATACAATGCTTGAATATCAGGATGCTCGATGGCGTTCACATGATCCATCAGTCGTGCTTTCAATCCGGCCTTGTCTTCCGGCGTGCTGAGCGATTGCGCATCGCGTTCAAACAGCCACAACATTTCCAGCAGGCTGGTCGGTTCGGCCAGCACTTGTTCCATTGCCGCTGTACCGCGTTGGTTGATCAAATCATCGGGATCGAGCCCCGCTGGCAGTTGCACAATCGACAAGGATTTACCCGGCTGCAGCATCGGCAGCGCCCGCCCGATGGCGCGCATGGCGGCGCGCTGGCCCGCCGCATCTCCGTCAAAGCACAGCACCGGCACATCGACCATCCGCCACAGCATCTGCAACTGCGTTTCGGTGAGGGCGGTCCCCAGCGGAGCAACAGCATCTTCAATTCCGGCATTGGCCAGAGCGATGACGTCCATATAACCCTCGACCACCACCATCCGGTCGGTCTTGCGCGATGCAGGGCCAGCACGGTGCAAATTATACAGCGTGCGACCTTTGTCGAACAAAGGCGTGTCGGGCGAGTTGAGATATTTCGCGACCCCATCTCGCGATTCCAGAATGCGTCCGCCAAAAGCGATCACGCGTCCGCGTGCATCTTGAATAGGCAGCATCAAACGATCGCGAAAACGGTCATAGGGCGCTTTGTCTTCGACGCTGATTTGCATGCCCGATTCAACCAGCATCCCCGTTTCGAACTTCGACAGCGCGCCTTTCAAAGCAACCTTGCTGTCAGGCGCATAGCCAAAGCCAAATTCTTCGATGATGGACCGACTGAATCCGCGATTGATCAGATAATCGCGCGCATGCTTGCCGTCATCGCCGCGCAAATTGTCAAAGAACCATTGCTGGGCGGCCTCGGTCACATCGATCAGGCTGGCGCGCTTTTCCGCCTGCTTGGCTGCGCGTGGATCGGGCGCGGGCACTTCCATCCCGGCTTCTTCGGCCAATTGCTTGACTGCATCCATGAAACCCATGCCGCGCTGATCGGTCATCCAGCGGATGACATCGCCATGCGCGCCGCAGCCAAAACAGTGGTAAAAGCCCTTTTGATCATTGACCGTAAAGCTGGGCGATTTCTCGTCATGGAACGGGCAGCACGCCTTCCACTCACGTCCGGCGCGCTGCAATTTGTCGGTCCGCATAATGACGGTCGACAGCGTCACACGCGCGCGTAATTCGTCCAGCCATTGCGGGGAAAGTGCCATGCTCCATTAGTGAGCCAGAGCGGCGCAGGATTCAAGCGAGACTGTGGACCAGTCTGTGCGAAATTATGAAAGCGCGTCTTTTACCAATCCGCTGGCCAGCCCCATATCCAGCACAGCGCCATATTTGCCCTTCAGCTGGCCCATGACTTTGCCCATATCTTTCATGCCTACAGCACCGGTTGCGGCCTTGATTTCAGCGATGGCGGCTTTGGTTTCATCCTCGCTCATCATTTGTGGCAGAAATTCTTCGATAATGGCCAATTCGGCGCGTTCGGCATTGGCCAGCTCTTCGCGGCCGCCATCATCATACATGGTGATCGATTCGCGGCGCTGCTTGGCCATCTTCTGAAGAACCGATGTGACCAACTCGTCATCGGGCGTTTCCTTGTCCGACGTGCGCAATTCGATGTCCTTGTCCTTGATCTTGGCAGAGATCTGCCGAAGCGTTGCCGTGCGCTCTTTTTCCTTGGCCTTCATGGCTGTGATGGTGGCCGCCTTGATGGCATCGCGCATGTTTGTATCGGACATGTTTGGTGTTTCCTGTGGATGGATCGTTGTTGGCACGCCACTTATCGCACATTTGGCCCTTGCGATAGGTTGACGTGGGGGAGGGGCACCCCTAGCGAATGTCTCTTAGCGACATCGCCGGAAAACCTTTTACTTGGAGAGCCCCCAATGGCTTCTGCCTCTACGCCTGCGCAACCCAAAGATGCGACGGGAGTCATCGTCCTCGCCGATGGCACTGTGGTGTGGGGGATGGGCTTCGGCGCGAGCGGTTCTGCCGTGGGCGAGGTGTGCTTTAACACCGCCATGACCGGTTATCAGGAAGTGATGACCGACCCCAGCTATGCCGCGCAAATCGTCACCTTCACCTTTCCCCATATCGGCAATGTTGGCACCAATGGCGAAGATCTGGAAAGCCGGGTCGAAAGCGCGGTAGGCTGTATCGTTCGCGAAGCTGTGACCCCCGCTAGCAATTTCCGGAGCGAGCAGGAATTCACCAGCTGGATGGAGGCCAATGGCAAGATCGGCCTGTCCGGCGTCGATACGCGTGCGCTGACGCGCCGCATTCGCCTGTCGGGCGCTCCCAATGCGGTGATTGCGCATGATGCCGATGGCAATTTCGACATTCCCGCCTTGCTGAAACAGGCGCAGGAGTGGTCTGGCCTAGAGGGACTGGATCTCGCCGAGACTGTGACCCGTGAAGCTCTGGAAGATTGGGCCCAAATGCCCGGAGGAGCCGGGGCTTGGACGCTGGGCGAAGGCTATGCCGAAGGTGAGAGCGCAGATCGCCCCCATGTTGTGGCGATTGATTACGGTGCGAAGGACAATATCTTCCGCAATCTGGTTAAGGCCGGTGCGCGGGTGACGGTGGTGCCAGCGCAAACCTCGCTGGAGGATATCCTCAGCCACAATCCCGACGGCGTGTTCCTGTCCAACGGTCCGGGTGATCCAGCGGCAACGGGCGAATATGCGGTGCCGGTGATCAAGGCTTTGCTCGACCAGGATATGCCTTTGTTCGGGATTTGCCTCGGCCATCAGATGCTGGCGCTGGCCGCAGGGGCCAAGACCACCAAGATGCATCAGGGCCATCGCGGCGCCAATCACCCGGTTCAGCGCGTGGGAGATACATGGCAGACCTCGCGAGACCTGGTGGAGATCACCAGTATGAACCACGGCTTTGCGGTAGATGGTGAGAGCCTGCCGGAAGGCGTTGAGCAAACCCATGTCAGCCTATTCGATGGCAGCAATTGCGGCATTGCGATCAAAGGCAAGAATGCCTTTGGCGTGCAATACCACCCCGAGGCCTCTCCTGGCCCGCAGGACAGTTTCTACCTGTTCGAAAAATTTGTTGGAGGGTTGGGGTGAAGCTCGTCTTATTGCCAGTAACCTTAATAGCCGCCGCCTGTGCCTCAACCGACGTGCCTGCAAATGTAGCTGATCCAGACAATCCAACCCAAATCGAGCTTGATGCGATTGCGGACAGTTGTGATGCACCCCTTGATTGGCTTCAGCTTGATGGATCGCAGGTAAATTTCCGGCCGATCACTGATGAGGAGATCGCTTCCGGGGAATTCGATCCGAAATTCGAAGCGGCAGGTTGCGTTTTTGAGATGATCCGAAAGACCGGGATCACGAAAGTTGGCTTCACCGGCAACGGGAAAGCAAGAGAGATCGAACAATAATGCCCAAACGTACTGACATCTCCTCCATTCTCGTCATTGGCGCTGGTCCGATCATTATCGGCCAAGCGTGCGAGTTTGATTACTCCGGCACCCAGGCGATCAAGGCACTGAAGGAGGAGGGCTATCGCGTCATCCTGGTCAATTCCAATCCGGCCACGATCATGACCGATCCCGAATTTGCCGATGCGACCTATATAGAGCCGATCACCCCCGACATCGTCGCCAAGATCATTGATAAGGAACGCCCCGACGCATTGCTGCCAACCATGGGCGGACAGACGGCGCTGAATTGCGCGCTGGCTTTGGACGCTGATGGTACGCTTGAGAAATTCGGCGTCGAAATGATCGGTGCCAAGGCTGATGTGATCGACAAGGCCGAAAACCGCCTGCGGTTCCGCGATGCGATGGACAAAATCGGCTTGGAAAGCGCGCGCAGCGGCACCGCGCATACAGTGGACGAGGCCTTTGCCGTGCTGGAACGCACCGGACTGCCCTCCATCATCCGGCCCAGCTTTACGATGGGCGGTACCGGCGGCGGCATCGCCTATAACAAGGCCGAATTCGAAGCGATTGTGCGCGGCGGAATCGATGCCAGCCCGACCAATGAAGTGCTGATCGAGGAATCGCTGCTCGGCTGGAAAGAGTATGAGATGGAGGTTGTCCGCGATAAAAAGGACAATTGCATCATCATCTGCTCGATCGAAAATGTCGATGCGATGGGCGTGCATACGGGCGATTCCATCACCGTGGCACCAGCGCTGACGCTGACCGATAAAGAATACCAGATCATGCGCACCGCATCGCTCAACGTGCTGCGCGAAATTGGCGTGGAAACGGGCGGTTCCAATGTGCAGTTCGCGGTCAATCCCAAGGATGGCCGCCTGATCGTTATCGAGATGAACCCGCGTGTCTCGCGCTCCTCTGCGCTCGCTTCGAAAGCCACCGGCTTCCCGATTGCTCGTGTCGCCGCAAAATTGGCGGTTGGGTACACTCTGGACGAGATCACCAACGAAATCACCGGCGCAACGCCGGCCAGCTTTGAGCCCACGATTGATTATGTCGTGACCAAGATCCCACGCTTTGCCTTCGAGAAGTTCAAAGGGGCTAAAAATGAATTGGCCACCGCGATGAAATCGGTCGGCGAAGTCATGGCGATTGGTCGCAATTTTCAGGAGAGCATGCAAAAGGCGCTGCGCGGTCTGGAAACGGGCCTCGACGGGTTTAACCGCGTGCCAGAGTTGGAAGGTGTGCATCGCGATGTGATCACGGCTGCTTTGTCCAAGCGGACACCGGATCGGCTGTTGCAAGTGGGACAGGCGTTCCGCGAAGGTCTGACGGTGGAGGAAATCCACCCGATCACTGGCTATGACAAATGGTTTTTGCGCCAGGTTGAAGAGATCATCGACGCTGAAAAAGACATTTCCAGCAATGGTTTGCCTGGCGATGCTGCGTCTTTGCGTAAGCTGAAATCGATAGGTTTTTCCGACAAGCGTCTGGCGACCTTGGCGGTGCGCTCTGTTGGCGTGGCCGGCGGAATGGCGGAAACGCAGGCGCGGCGCAGCGGATTGCTGCACGATGCTCTGCAAGCCATGGCGGGGGCGACGTCGGAAGACGAAGTGCGCGCGCTGCGTGACAAGCTGGGTGTGCGCCCTGTGTTCAAGCGGATCGATAGTTGCGCAGCCGAGTTTGAGGCGATCACGCCCTATATGTACTCGACCTATGAAGCGCCCAGCTTTGGAGAGCCGGAATGCGAGGCGATGCCTTCAGACCGTCGCAAGGTCGTTATTTTGGGCGGTGGACCCAACCGCATCGGGCAGGGGATCGAGTTCGATTATTGCTGCGTCCATGCGTGTTTTGCGCTGGAAGAGGCTGGGTTTGAGACCATCATGGTCAATTGCAATCCGGAAACAGTCTCGACTGATTATGATACGTCCGACAGGCTGTATTTCGAACCGCTGACAGCAGAAGATGTGCTCGAAATCCTGCGGGTTGAGCAATCCAACGGCGAATTGGTGGGTGTAATCGTGCAATTTGGCGGACAAACTCCGCTGAAACTGGCGCAGGCGCTGGAGGACGAAGGCATTCCTATCCTGGGCACCTCGCCCGATGCGATTGACCTGGCCGAAGATCGCGAGCGTTTTGCCAAGCTGGTCGACAAGTTGAAACTTAAACAACCAGAGAATGGCATCGCCAAAAGCCGCGACGAAGCCGCCGCAGTTGCCGCTCGCATTGCCTATCCGGTTCTGCTGCGACCATCCTATGTCTTGGGCGGAAGGGCGATGGAGATCGTCGATAGCGAGGCTCAGCTCGACAATTACATCAACACTGCGGTCAATGTGTCGGGCGACAGCCCGGTCTTGATCGACCAATATTTGCGCGATGCGACCGAATGCGACGTAGATGCGCTGTGCGATGGCGATGAAGTGCGGATCGCGGGCGTGATGCAGCATATCGAGGAAGCTGGCGTCCATTCGGGCGACAGCGCCTGTACTCTGCCGCCATATTCTCTGCCCGATGATATCATTGCCGAGATGGAGCGTCAGGCCGAGGCGCTTGCATTTGCCTTGAAAGTGCGCGGCTTGATGAACATTCAATTCGCCGTGAAAGATGGCGAGGTTTATCTGATCGAGGTCAATCCGCGAGCCAGCCGTACGGTGCCATTTGTCGCCAAGGCGATCGGACAACCGGTCGCAAAAATTGCTGCGCGCGTCATGGCAGGCGAAAAATTGAGCAATTTTGAACCGTTCAAACGCGACCTGCCCTACATGGCGGTGAAAGAGGCCGTGTTCCCGTTCAATCGCTTCCCCGGCAGCGATCCTGTGCTGACACCGGAGATGAAATCAACCGGCGAAGTGATGGGCATCGACACCACATTTGCGGCCGCTTTCCTGAAGTCTCAATTGGGCGCGGGGTCGAGCTTGCCGGAAAGTGGAACGGTGTTTGTTTCGGTCAAGACGAGCGACAAGCCGATCATTGTTCCGGCGGTAAAATCGCTGTTGGATCAAGGGTTTGACATTATCGCCACGGGCGGCACACAAGCCTATTTAACCGAGCAGGGATTGAAGGTTGAGCGGGTGAACAAGGTTGCCGAAGGCCAACCACATGTGGTCGATAAAATCATCGATGGCGATGTCGCTTTGATCTTCAACACAACCGAGGGTTGGCAGAGCTTGCTCGATTCGAAATCGATCCGCGCATCGGCCTTGGAAGAGAAGATTCCGTACTACACAACGGCCACTGCTTCGCTCGCTGCAGCCCAGGCAATTGGGGCTGTAAACGCAAGGCAGCTTGAAGTCCGCTCATTGCAAGACTATTATAGCTAAACAAATCTAGCGTTCCTCCCGACATTTCGACGAGATCGCGCCGCCTCCTGTGAAGCGGCCATGGTCTTGATGTTGTGAATTTTGGGGGTCGCGCGCCGAACGAAAAAGACTGGATTGCTACGATGGATAAGGTTCCCATGCTCGCGGAAGGCTATGAGCGGCTTACGGCTGATCTCAAGACCTTGCGCGCGGAACGCCCGAAGATTGTTGATGCGATCGAGGAAGCTCGCGCGCATGGTGATCTCTCGGAAAATGCTGAATATCACGCTGCGAAAGAACGTCAGGGCCAGGTAGAGGCCATGATCGGTGACATCGAAAGCAAGGTGACTCGCGCACAGATCATTGATCCGGCAAGTTTGTCGGGTGACAAGATTGTGTTCGGCGCGACCGTCACGCTGCTGGATGACGACGACAAACCGGTGAAATACCAGATTGTTGGCGAGACCGAAGCGGATGCAGCGAGTGGCCGCATTTCGTTCAGCTCTCCCTTGGCTCGTGCCCTGATCGGCAAGAACAAGGGTGACGAGATCGAAGTGACCGTGCCATCGGGCGACAAGTTCTACCTTGTCGAGAAGATCGAATTCATTTGATCAGTGGGGCTGCTCAATCGAGCAGCTTTTCCATCGCATAATTGTGGATCGGGACAGGCTGTTGAGCGGTCCCGATATCAAAATCACGCCTGTGGGTGACGGCGTATCCGGCGCGCTCAAATGCGCCGCGGGCAAGTTCGCTCGCCTCGGTATACAGCCGCCCAATTCCGGTCGTGCGAGCATGCGATTCGGCTGAAGCCAGCAATTGGTTGGCTAGCCCGAACCGAGTGTGGTCAGGGTGGCAATACAGCATGTCGAGATGACCGTCGCCACGCTTGTCCACTTCCAACAGGGCATAGGCGACGGGTTGATCGGCTGCATTCACTGCGACCCAGATCAATGCTCCGGCAGCAGCGCGAGCGACAAACCGATCTGCTGTTTGATGGCGGCTCTCCCATGCGACAACTTGTGCTGGGCTATAGCCATGCGGTCCAATCGAGGTAATGGCCGCCCGAGTGATTTCGGCCAGACGCGGCGCATCGGTATCGCGGAACGGGCGAAGGGAATAGCTCATAACTGTGCGTTGGCTGAGTGCTGTTTGGGCCGTGAACGCTTGGTCCAAAGCCGGCGCGTGCTTACGCGTCGGGTGTCAGCAATTTGTGCAGATGGACCACAACATAACGCATCTCTGCGTCATCAACGGTCCGTTGTGCTTGCGCACGCCAAGCATCTTCGGCGGCTTCATAGTCGCTGAAAACGCCAACCACATGGACACTCTCTGGATCCTGGAATTCCATGGAGCGCGGATCGGTGACCCGTCCACCCATGACCAGGTGCAGTTTCTGTTTTGGGGTGGTTTCTTCCATCACTTAAATCTTTCTTGAGGGCCAATGCCCGATCTGTCGATAAGCGCAGGCCCATAACCTCATTGGATTGGTTTCACCAGCAACTTTGCGCGGTTAGTGGACGATCCGGTCACGCATATCGCGCACCGTGCGGCTCGCCTTACGCGTGGCTGTGCGCGTCACAGTCCGAGTGCGATCGGCTGCGGTTCCCGCCAGATGGGCGGCTTCGCGCTTTGCAGTCCGTGCCTTGTCGCTGACACTGTCGCTCAGGTCTTCCAATTTGTCCTGTCCTTCGCGCGCGACATCGCTCGCAGCGTCAAAGGCTTGAATGCCATAGCTGATGACCGCATCGGTCACTAACGCTGCCAGCACGCCGGTTCGCTTGGTCAAGCGGCGGCCTGGCTTCGTCATGGCACCGATGGCCAGACCAGCGAGGATCGCTCCACCCACTGTGGCCAAGGGGTGCTTTTTCACAAATTCTGTAGCGTTTTGGGCAGCTTCTTGTGCCGCTACTTGCAAGGAACGTTCTTCATGGCGCTGTTCAGCGGCCTCGATTTTTACGCGGAGTGCATCACGCTTTTCATCACTGCTCATGGTCTTCTCCAATTATTCTATCACCACGATCATCATTCGGGGGGAGGGTGACAGGGTCGGTTGCATCATGTGAGGCCTGATCCAGGGGCTGGTCCTCTGACGCGTCATCGCTCAGCAGCTCAAGGATTGGCTTGCGCGCAAACCATAGAGCCGCGGCGGCCACCACGGCCGCCAAGATACCGCGATTGTCGCCAGCCGTGTTGCCGGCTTTGTGCAACACATCGCTGGCACCATCGCCGATGCGTCCTGCAACGCGTTTGCCCAGGCTCTCAGCATTCATAATATTGCGGACATGAGCCACGTCAGCGATGATCAGGCTGTGCGCGGTATCGCGCAGGGCCCTATCTTCACGCATCTGTCGTTTCAGCTTGCTCATTTTTCGTCACTCTTGAACGAATTGGCGATTTCAATGCCGTTGGACCGTACCAAAAGCAGAAGTATCACTGCGACCAGCAATAGCACGCCAACAACTACAGCTGTGGCGCCCCAAGCTCCCAATACCGGGATCAAGCCAAACAAAACGCCGACCACCAATGCGATCAGCGCCAAGTGGATGAAACCTAACGCGAAAAGGCCATACAATGCAGCTGATTTTCCGCGATTGGCGACAAAGCCAGCACGGGTCTTCTGGAACGCTAGCTCGGCCTCGGCATAATTTTTGCCGTCTTCGACCAGCGCAGCGATTTCCTCTGTCAAAGACACATCGCGTGCATCTTCCAGTTCGTCTTCGCCGCGTACTGCTGCGTCCAAATCAGTGTCTGCATCCTGCCGCTCAATCGGCAGGTCGTCATCGCGCATGTACAGCCCCCTCAGCTGGTGCTTAGTCGCGTCCGCCGCCGCTGAACATGCGGGCCAGCAAGAAGCCAGCCACTGCAGCGATACCTACGGCAACGCCAGGGCTTTTGCGGACAAATTCACGCGCATCTTCGCCGATTTCGTCGACGCTTTTTGCTTCCAACTTGGCAGAAGCTTCGGCCAGGCTGCGCGATGCCTTGCGGGCGTAATCGCCATATTGCTCACCCAGCTTCTCGTCGATCTGTGGAGCGGTGTCAGACACAACCTTGCCCAGCGACGACAATGCATCGCTTGCTTTGGTCTTGCCTTCGACGGCCAGTTCACCGGCCTTTACCTTGGCATCGGCGCCATAGTTCTTCGCTTCTTCGACCAGGTCACCGGTTTTGCCTTTGGCTTGGTCGCGGTATGAACCCGCGCGATCGCCTGCTTCTGCCTTCAGCGCAGCAGCGCCGGCCTTCGCTTCATCGAGCGCGGCGGAGAAACGGGTTTTCGCTTCGGATGTGTTGTCTGTTGTTTTCGTCACTTTGGTTGCTTTCTTAGCGGTTGATTTCTTTGCGGGTGCTTTGCGCGATTTTGTCGCGCTGGAGCTGCTAGAGCTTCCTTGTGCCATAAATGCCTCCTTTGTGCCCGGTGCGGCTACGTATTCCAATGGCCAAACTATAAAGTTTGGGGTTCTATGTTGCAACGCAACTTGCGCCTCAAAGTTCCGACGCATAAAGGCGCAGTAACCAAATAAGGCATACTTCCTAAATGGTGGTGTCTTACCCAATTACAACACTTCAGCTCCGGAGCAAAGCCCGATGACCGCTATTATCGACCTGCATGGCCGCGAAATCCTTGATAGCCGGGGCAATCCCACGGTCGAAGTTGATGTCCTGTTGGATGATGGCAGCTTTGGTCGGGCGGCGGTTCCCTCCGGTGCTTCTACCGGTGCGCATGAGGCGGTGGAGCTGCGCGATGGCGACAAGTCACGCTACATGGGCAAGGGCGTCCTGCAAGCGGTTGATGCGGTCAATACAGAGATTGCCGACACCATTTTGGGGCTGGATGCCGAGGATCAGCGCGACATCGATCTGGCGATGATCGATCTGGATGGCACGCCCAACAAAGCACGTTTGGGCGCGAACGCCATTTTGGGCACGAGCCTTGCCATTGCAAAGGCTGCGGCCAATGCACGGGGCCTGCCGCTCTATTCCTATCTCGGCGGCGTGTCGGCCCATGTTCTTCCAGTGCCAATGATGAATATCATCAATGGCGGCGAACATGCTGATAATCCGATTGATATTCAGGAATTCATGGTCATGCCGGTTGGCGCAGATAGCCTGGCCGAAGCTGTGCGGTGGGGATCAGAGATTTTCCATACGCTGAAAAAAGGCCTGCATGACAAGGGCCTGGCTACCTCTGTTGGCGATGAGGGCGGTTTTGCCCCCGATCTGGCCAGCACACGCGCGGCGCTCGACTTTATCATGGCCTCAATCGAACAGGCCGGTTTCAAACCGGGCGAAGATGTGGTGCTTGCACTCGATTGCGCGGCAACAGAGTTTTATAAAGACGGAAAATACCAGATTTCAGGCGAGAATTTGTCGCTCAGCGGACCTGAAATGGCCGAGTATCTGGCAAAGCTATGTGCTGAATACCCCATCCGGTCGATCGAGGATGGTATGGATGAAGATGATTGGGATGGCTGGGCGGCCCTGACGCAAAGCGTTGGCGATACAGTGCAATTGGTGGGCGATGATCTGTTCGTCACCAATCCTGAGCGTTTGGCGATAGGTATCGAGAAGAATCTGGCCAATTCGCTGTTGGTGAAGGTCAACCAGATCGGCACTCTGACGGAAACATTGGCGGCGGTCGATATGGCCCACCGTGCCAGCTACACATCCGTGATGAGCCACCGTTCTGGTGAAACCGAGGATGCAACCATTGCCGATCTGGCAGTTGCGACCAATTGTGGACAGATCAAAACAGGCTCGCTCGCCAGGTCAGACCGTTTGGCCAAATACAACCAGCTGATCCGGATTGAGGAAGAGCTGGGGGCGAGTGCCGTTTACGCTGGCAAAGGCTGCTTCGGCAGTTAAGCAATTGCGTTGAAATATTGGCCCATCCGTTCGATGCCGGTATCGCTGATCCTCACCAGCGTGCGGCGTTGATCGGTTAAGTCCTTTTGCCGCAGCACCAAACCATTGTCCTCCAACACACTCAGCCATCTAAGGCCTGTGGTGGGCGGGGAGGCCGAGCCGATGCAGGCGCTGGACACAGAGACATCCTTGTCGGTTAGATAGGCGACAAACAGATCTAGGAGAATGTCCCACGCGGGCTCTCCAAACAGGTCAGACTGGCCGATAACCCGGTCCCTGCGGCGGCGATCCTCATAGGTCTTTTCGGCCAAAGCCAGCAGTTTGCGCGTGGGCAAGGCCTGACCAACACCTTCAGCGGACTGGTGTTGTTGATCATAATCAGTGCTGTCTTGCGTATTAGGCTCGTGCAGATGTTGAGCCTGAATAGACCGCGCGAGCGCCATCAACTCATCAGCAACCGATGCCATGTCGCGATCTTCAATAGGTCGGGGTTGCCGCGCCACTACTGAGCAATCCCGCTGAGGGTGCGGGTCGCATCCGTGCAGGCAATGTCTGGTATCTGGCGCAACAACACCCTCCCATAAAGCTGACGCCGTGTCAGCTTGCGTGTTGAAGGTATTTACAGTCTGAATACTCCGCTCCGAACCCTCGGACGACTACCTATACAGGTTGTAGGAAGGGGGCATATTGATCGGGATTAGCGGCGTTTTGCCGCAGGTTGAGGGCAAAGATGTGCGATTACGCCTTGTCTGACATGGCGCGATCCAGACGCAATTGGTTAATCGCCGCGTCAACATGGGCCGCAGCAATATGCGCGCCAAGCTGGTCAAGGCTGGTCAGCTGAGCCTCCAACGCGTTGACAATGGGGGCTAATCCCTCGGCCCGGTCTACTCTCTCAGAACTCAAACGTAATCTTCCCGCCGCGCGTCCTCACCAGAGATACTTAGCGGAGAGAGCGGTAAAACGACAGACGAGTTTGATCCGATTTCAACATAAACACTGCATAAAACATGTAGTTAGTATTACTACGTAGTGCAGCGCCATGATGCGGTTCGGGCAGCTATCGGAACGAATCCTGTCGTAAAATTGCTCTAATCGAGATCAAAGCTGAGATATTTGACCGGCGTGTTATTGGTCAATTCGGGGTTCATGCCGACGACCATCGGGTCGCGCAGAACAATCTCGATCGACCAAAATAGTGGGATAACCGGCAGCTCGGTATTCATAATTGTTTCGGCCTGCTTCAGTAGGGCATTGCGCTGCTCAACATCGCTCAACTCAGCGGCCTGCTTTACCAAAGCATCAAAGCGTGGGTCTGACCAATTGCCGCTGCTGAACAATCCTCCGGTCGTCATCCAGTAGAGCGGATCGAACGGGTCTGGTGCGGTGTAAACAAGGCTTGAGCGCGCCATTGAGAAATCGCTGTTTTCCACGGAATCTAGATATACTCGCCATTCCTGATTGTAGATACCGACGCCAATGTTCAGCTCCTTGCGCCACATCTGTTGGAGCGCCTCGGCAATTTTGCGGTGCTCTTCCAACGTATTCATTAGAATTTCGTGCACCGGAAAACCTTCGCCATTGGGATATCCGGCCTCGGCCAGCAACTGACGTGCGCGATCCGGATCGAAGGGTAGCGCATCGCTCGTTTCATAATCGGCCATGCCTGGCGGCATGAAGCCACCTGCTGCTAGCCGAGTTCCGTTGAGAACTTGTTCTGCGATCAATTTTCGATCAATCGCCAGAGACAAGGCTTGCCTAACCCGAACATCATCCAACGGCTTTCGTTCAACATTGATTTCGTAATAATAGTTACTCAACATTGGTCGTTCAAACACCAGTTGGGCATGATTCTCTTTGTAGAACGGCAGCTTATCAGGTGACACACCGCTGGTGACATGCAACCGCCCGCTCATGAAAAGACCTTCTTCGGTCTTGGCATTATCGATCGGAAAATAGTGCACTTCGTTCAGCGCGATGTTGTCCGCATCCCAATAATCGGGATTTTTCTCTAGGATGATGCGCTGGTTTTCTGACCATTGCTTGAAGCGATAGGGGCCATTGCTGACATAGTTTTCCGCCGTCGCCCAGGAATTGCGACGATCGGAAATCGTGCCATGCGCTTCAACAGCTCGCTGGTTGATCGCGCCCAGCGCGGGTGTGATCAGTAGAATGTCGAAGAATGGCATGGGCTGGTCTAGCTCGATAACAATCGTGTGATCGTCGGGTGCTTTGATACCAACCTGACTAAAATCTGTGATCTCACCGAAATTATATGCTCGGGCATTGCGCACTGGGTGGATCAGATCGGCATATTGCGCGGCCAGTTCGGGTTGCAGCAAGCGCTTCCAAGAATACAGCATGTCGCCTGCAACAACCGGATCGCCATTGGTCCATGTGGCGTCCTTGCGCAGATGGAATATCCATTGGGTGAAATCGTCGCTATGCTCCCAGCTTTCCGCAAGACCCGGGGCAGCCAACCGCGAATCTTTTGGGTGGAAGCTGGTGAGTGTTTCCATCAACGCATCGAGTATTGCGTTCTCGGGAACGCCCGTCACGAGGTGGGGATCAAGGGTGGCCGGTTCGCCATAATTGCCGATCAGCAAAATGCCCTCGCGCGCTGCGCGGTCGACTTCGCGTTCGCTGGTTCCGCATGAGGCTAAAGCCAAGGGTGCGATGATCAGAGTAAGAAGTTGAAACGCCGCGCGGGCTATGGGTTTGGTCAAACAATCCTCCTGTTGAAACAGAGGCTGTCATGACTGGCCACCAAGCGCAAGGTGCGCGCTCGGCCGTTAGGGTTGCTCGCTTGGAAAAATGGTGGACCCTGTTGGGTTCGAACCAACGACATTCTGATTAAGAGTCAGACGCTCTACCAACTGAGCTAAGGGTCCACACAATCGCATCTGAACAAGTGCAAAGCACTAGATCTGTCAGGCTGTCATTGCTCGGCCCGAATCAGCGAAGGCGCTGCATATAGCGATGATTGATGCAAAAGAAAGCTCTGCGTGCTGCAATGCAGCAAAAATTTATTGCAGCCGACGTTTGGGCGCTTCCCTGTTCCAGCGGTTCACCATCAGCAAACCGCCGATGCAGATCATATTGGTCATCATCGACGAACCGCCATGGCTCATGAAGGGAAGGGGTATTCCCACCACTGGCGCCAGTCCCATGACCATCATTAGATTGATCGCCACATAGAAGAAAATGGTTGCGGTCAGGCCGGCGGCCAGCAACCTGGCAAACCGGTCGTCAGAGGCATTGGCCACTCTCCAACCCCAGCCAAGGATAATGGCAAACACGCCAATCACGAAGATTCCGCCCAGCAGGCCCCATTCCTCGGCCATGGTGGCAAAGACGAAATCGGTGTGCGGTTCGGGCAGATAGTTGAGATGGCTTTGCGAGCCATTGTTGAATCCCTTGCCGTCCAGTCCGCCCGATCCGATCGCAATCTTTGATTGGGTGATGTGATAGCCGGCGCCCAAGGGATCGGATTCGGGATCAAGGAAAGTGGTGACGCGGCGCTGCTGATATTCTTTCAGGCCGAAGAAAAAGGCGAGGGGGACGGCAACCGCTCCAGCAATGCCCGCGCCCACGAACCACCGCATTGGCAGTCCTGCCAAAAACATCACCACAGCTCCGCCAAAGGCCATGGCCAATGATGTTCCCAGGTCAGGCTGCATCAGCACCAATGCCATAGGCAGGCCGATCAGCAGTCCGGCGGGTACCAGCGCTCTCCAGCTCGCGATCATGCCCAGTGGCAGTGCGTCATAAAATCGGGCCAGGACAAGGACGATCACCGGCTTCATCAATTCCGATGGCTGAAGGCGCATAAAGCCCAGATCGAGCCAACGCTGGCTGCCACCGCCCATGGCTCCAATTGCCTCCACCGCAACCAACAGCAGCACGACTGCGATATAGGCGGGATAGGTCAGGAATTGGATGACGCCCTTGCTGAACATGGCGATGATGCTCGCCATGACCAAAAACACGCCAAAGCGGATCAAATGCGATGACGCAAAAGGCTGCATCGAGCCGCCTGCGGCCGAATACAGCACGGCGGCCCCAAAACCGATCAGCAGGAACAGCGGGATCAACATTTGCCATGGCTGTCTGGCGATAGGTTCTGGGATGATGGAGTTCACTGGGCGATCCCCGCCGCAGCGGCATCAATGACTTGTTGCTCGGGATTGGGGCGGGGCGCACCAGAGGGCGTCGCCTCCGGACGCGGTGCTATCACCTCTTCGGCAATTTCCGATGGTTGTTGTGCGGCGACACGGGCCTCAGCCTCCACCAAGTCAAAGATATCTTCATCTCGGCTTGGGGGAGGGGAAACAGCCTCGCCGGCAGCTTGAGCAAAAGCAGCGTATTTGCGGTCGAGCCGTTCTTGCGCGGTCCCGCCCCATTGGGTCTCAAGCCGCCTCAGCGCGTCCATACCTTTGGCCGGATCGAACAGGAACGTCATGACATCACGGGCGATCGGATAGGCAGAGCCCGACCCGCCGCCGTGCTCGATAACCACCGCTCCCGCGTAACGCGGATTGTCAAAGGGTGCGAAGAAAGTGAAAAGGCCGTGGTCGCGGAAGCGCCAGGGACCGGTGCGACCGTCAGACTTTGACAGTGACACGACCTGCGCCGTGCCAGTTTTGCCGGCCATTTTGATGTCATCAAAGGGTAGTCGCGCCCGGCCGGCGGTGCCCGGCCCATTGACCACATCGCTCATCGCTTGGCGAACGTAGCGGACATGCTCGTCGGGAAAGTCGACCTGATCAAACCCCTTAGGAGGGGTGGCCATATTCAGGCGGGGCATAACATGGCGGCCTGTGGCCAAACGCGCCGCGCTGACCGCCAATTGCAGGGGGCTGGCCAGCATATAGCCCTGTCCGATCGTCGCGTTTACAGTATCGAAGGCCTGCCACTCGCGGCCAAATTTGTTCAATTTCCACTCGGGATCAGGCACTGTGCCATAGAATTGGCTGGTGACGGGGAGCGGAAATTCTTGCCCCAATCCGCAGCGCCGGTTCATCGCGGCAATGGGATCCATCCCGATCCGCTGGGCGAAATGGTAATAATAGACATCGCAGCTTTGGTAGATGCCCTTGGCCATATCGACCGTGCCATGGCCACCGCGTTTCCAACAGCGGAATACGCGGTTGCCCACGCGCAAACCGCCGCCGCAAAAGACGGTTTCGTTCGGATCCAGCCCTTGTTCCATAAAGGCCATGGAGACCATCGGTTTGACCGTTGAACCCGGCGGATAGAGGCCCTTCAGCACTTTGTTACGAAGCGGCACTCGCTCGTCCTCGCGCAGCATGGCATATTCCACGCTGCCAATGCCGTCGGAAAAGCTGTTGGGGTCAAAGCTTGGCATGCTGGCCATGCACAACAGATCGCCCGTTTTGCAGTCCATCACCACAACAGAGCCGGATTCCAACCCGATCCGGCGGGCCGCATAATTTTGCAGCGGACCATCGATTGTCAGGCGGACAGGATCGCCTTGGATATCATCACGGGTTTCCAGATCACGCACAATTCGCCCAGACGCCGTAACTTCGACCCGGCGCGCACCAGGAACTCCGCGCAATTCCTGCTCAAACTGCTTTTCCAACCCATCCTTGCCGATCTTGTAGCCCGGCGTGATGAGCAGAGGATTTCGGTCGGCCTCATATTCTTCAGCAGATGCGGGACCAACATATCCAACCAGATGGCCGACGGTGGCGCCGGTGGGGTAATAGCGCGAGAAGCCGCGCTGCGGCACGACCCCTTGCAAATCGGGCAAGCGCACGCTGACGGCCGCGAATTGTTCGTAATCGAGGCCTTTGGCAACTTCGACAGGTTGAAAGCCGCGCGCGTCGCTCACTTCCTGCTTTAGATCATTGATCCGGTCTGGTTCGAGCGACAGCAAAGATCCCAATTGATCAATCGTGGCGTCGGGGTTAGCCAGACGCTCGGGAATGATATCGACCCGGAAATCAGCCCGGTTGGAGGCGAGGGGGGCGCCATCGCGGTCCAATATCCACCCGCGCCGCGGCGGGATGAGTGATAGATTTACCCGATTACTCTCTGATTCTGTGCGATATTTCTCATTCTCTGCGATCGAGAGATAAGCCATCCGCCCGGCCAGCAGCAAGCCGATGCCGCCTTGCACAGATGCGATGACAAAGCTGCGCCGATCAAACGAGTTCTTGAGCGTAGAAGTGCTGATGACTGGCTGCTTGCGCTTACGCTTGCCTTTACCGACCATCACACGACCTCGCGCGTGCGGCTGAGGCGGAAACGATCCAACCAGGACACCACGATGGCCACAATCGGATAGAGCAAAATGGACAATGCGATTTGCGGCGCGATTATCGTCAGTTGATGGGCATTGGGTGTCGCCCCCGAAAATAGCACCGCAAGCGTCAGATAGGCTGTCAGCACAACGCTCGCTGTCAGCCAGTCATGGCCAAAATTGCGCCAGGGAAAGCGTTGTTCCAATTGCTCGATTGCCAACATAGCCAGTGACCATAGCAGAACAGCGCTGCCAAATGGTTGCCCGCTGAACAGATCATCGACCAGCCCCAAGGGCAGGCCAATCCAGACCGGAAGCAGGCCGGGGCGCATGATTCTCCAGCCCAGCAACATCATGAAGCCCAGAGGTGGCATGATCGGCATCGTCCCTGTCAGGACAAATACCGGCAGCAATGATCCGGCCATGATCGACACATAGGGCACAGCATATTGCCGCCAGGGTGATGCTTCGCGGTTGATCTGGCGACCGTATTGCCGGCTGTCGGAAACACGGTTCAACTGGCCTGTCATTGGTCAGCCTCAACTTCGTCCAATGCAATCTGCACGGGTATCTGAGCGCTTTGCAAAGCGGCGGGTTGCCAAATGGGCTCTACCGACACGATATCGGATGCCGCCGGATCAGCGATCAACCGCGCAATTGCTCCATCACTGGTGACTTCATCGACAATCGCGACAGCCACACTAGGCCGATAATATCCACCCGCTCCGCTGGTGACAAACACATCGCCGGGTTCCAAAGGATTGATGCCCAGATTGATCAATCGAATGTTCAACAAGCCATCGCCGCGGCCCTCGGCAAAGGCGACCACTTCATCATCTGCGCGACGCACGGGTAGTACGCTTTCGCTATCGGTCAGCAGCATCACCCGCGCGCTGTTGCTGGAAACTTCCAATATGCGGCCAACAACGCCATGCGGCCCGCGCACCGGCATACCCACGGCAACACCATCGCTGCTTCCGGCGCCCAAATAGGCAAAGCGGCGGGTGCTGGCAGAGGTGGATCCGACGAGGCGGCTGACTACGATTGGCTCAACCTCGTCCTGCTTGATGTCGAGCAATGCTTTTAGACGCAGGTTTTCCTGTTCAACCGCTTTGGCTTCTTCCAGTTTGATCCGAGCGATTTCCAGCTCTTCATTCAATGCTGCGTTCTGGCTGCCCGCGCGCAAATACCCGCTGACATTGTCATACAGGCTGGCAAATCCGGTTCGACTGGTGGTGGTGACTTCAGCGGCGGGTTCCACGGCATTGATCGCTGTGCCGCGAACCCCGCTGAATGCGCTGGGTTGGAAGATCGAGATGGCCAAAAGCACCGCGCCAATCAGGGCACCGATGGAGGCGAGCACATAGCCGGTGAAAATCGAATATTGTGCTCTGCGCGAATGACCCGAACGCCGGGATGAAGGCGGCGCCATGCCCCGGTCTCCTTATTTGGCCACTAGGCGGTCATCAAAACGCCGCGATAGATGGGATCTTCCATAGCGCGGCCGGTGCCGATTGCCACGCAGGACAGTGGATCTTCTGCAATACTGACCGGCAAGCCGGTTTCATCGCGCAAATGTTCATCAAGCTTGCGGATCAACGCGCCGCCGCCGGTTAGGACGATACCCTGATCGACAATGTCGGCTGCCAATTCAGGAGCCGTGTTTTCCAAGGCAATGCGAACGCCTTCAACGATGGCGCCAATCGGTTCAGACAAGGCCTCTGCGATATGCGCCTGATTGATGGTGATTTCCTTGGGCACGCCGTTGACCAGATCGCGGCCTTTCAGCGTGATGGTTTCGCCAACGCCATCTTCCGGCGCAATGGCGATGCCGTAATCTTTCTTGATCCGCTCTGCCGTGGCTTCGCCGATCAACAGATTGTGGTGTCGTCGGACATAGGACACGATGGCTTCATCCATCTTGTCGCCGCCGGTCCGGACCGATGTAGTGTACGCCAGACCGCGCAAGGACAATACGGCAACTTCTGTGGTGCCGCCGCCGATATCCACCACCATCGAGCCAACCGGCTCTGTCACCGGCATATCGGCCCCGATGGCCGCAGCCATGGGTTCCAGAATCAAATACACTTCGGATGCGCCGGCATTGCTGGCAGCATCGCGAATGGCGCGTCGCTCAACCGAGGTTGAACCCGACGGCACACAAATCACGATTTCAGGATACCGGAAAAGGCTTTTTTTGCCGTGCACTTTGCGGATGAAGTGCTTGATCATTTCCTCGGCAATTTCGATGTCGGCAATCACACCGTCGCGCAGCGGGCGGATGGCTTCGATGCTGTCAGGCGTTTTGCCCATCATCATCTTGGCATCATCACCCACGGCCTTGACCCGCTTGACCCCGTCAATGGTCTCAATCGCTACAACCGATGGCTCATCCAGAATGATGCCCTGATCTTGGACATAGACCAGCGTATTGGCTGTGCCGAGGTCGATGGCCATGTTCTGTGAACCGAATTTCAGTAGGTTGGAAAAGAAGCTCATTGGGTGCAAACATTCCGTAGATTTCGTGCTGAACGCATAGGTTTCAGCGGATGAGTAATTGCCTGAGAATTACAGGGATAATTGGTTGTAACCAATGGCGCAGGAAAAGGCCAAAATTTTTGTCCATTGCTCCACCGATTTTCCACCGCTGGCCTCGAAATTGATGCGCTTCGGCGCTAGCCTGCATTGATGCCGCAAATTCGCCGCCTTCCAGAAGCCTTAATCAACCGCATCGCTGCGGGCGAAGTGGTGGAGCGTCCTGCCGCTGCACTGAAGGAACTGGTCGAGAATGCGATTGATGCCGGTGCCTCGCGAATCGCTGTAAAACTGGTGGAGGGTGGTCTCACCCGGATCGAGGTAAGCGATGATGGTTGCGGGATGAGCGCAGACGACATGGCGCTTGCGCTGGAGCGCCATGCAACCTCGAAATTGCCCGACGAAGCCATCGAGCAAGTCGCGACGCTGGGCTTTCGCGGAGAGGCTTTGCCCTCGATCGCCAGCGTGGCCAGATTAACTATCGAAAGCCGTGTGCGCCAGGCAGGCCAAGGTTGGCGCCGGGTCGTGGATCATGGCGAAATTATCGAGGACACGCCTGCAGCGCTGCCGCCCGGAACGCGGGTGAGGGTTGAAAACCTGTTTGGCAAGGTGCCCGCACGGCGCAAATTTCTGCGCACGCCTCGCAGTGAATATGGTGCTTGTCTGGATGTGATGCGGCGGCTTGCCATGGCGCGGCCCGATCTGGCGATCTCGCTGGAGCATGGGGAGCGGCGGATTTTCGCTACCCAGCAGGACGAAAGCTTGGCTGACCGGGTGGCCGGCATTGTCGCACGCGAGTTGAAAGATAACAGCGTTGCAATCGATGCAGAGCGCCCAAGCCAGAGCGGGATGATGCGCCTGACCGGTATCGCTGGTCTGCCGACTTACAATCGCGGTGTGGCCGATCATCAATATCTGTTCGTGAATGGCCGTCCGGTGAAGGATCGCTTGTTGGTGGGCGCGGTGCGCGGTGCCTATTCCGATATGTTGGCGCGCGATCGCCATGCGGTTCTGGCGCTGTTTCTGGACGTTCCGTTTGAGGAAGTGGACGTGAATGTCCATCCGGCCAAGACCGAGGTTCGCTTCCGCGATTCCAAGGCTGTGCGCGGTTTTATCGTTTCAGGTCTTAGAGCGGCATTGGCCACGGGCGACAGGCGCAGCGCGCAGGGGCCAGATCGCGGCGCGATGGCACGTTGGACTCAAGAACCATCTGGTGGTGCTGGGGGCGAGCCTGCTCCAGCGCTCCGCTCTATATTTGAAGGCCGCGACTGGTCAGCGTCACGCACCGGGTTTGCTGCAGGCGTGCAGGGCGGCGTGGCTGAATCGCGCCAGAACTGGGCTGGATCGGTAAGCGCGGACGGAGAGGTTTTGGCCGCCCCCATGGGCCGCGCTGAACAGGCCGAACCCATCCCCGAAGGTGCGGATTACCCTCTTGGGATCGCGCGCGGACAGGTCGCCAACACTTATATCGTGGCCGAGGCGCAAGATGGCTTGGTATTGGTTGACCAGCATGCCGCACATGAACGGCTCGTGTTGGAGCGTCTTCGTGCGGCGGGGGCTGGCGATGCGGTGGCCAGGTCCCAAGCCTTGCTTGTGCCCGATGTTGTCGAACTGGACGAGGCCGATTGTGACCGTTTGGAAGAGGCCGCCGAAGGTTTCGAGAGCTTTGGCCTGACGATTGAAAGGTTCGGCCCATCGGCGATGCTGGTGCGGGCCATGCCGCATGCCTTGCGCAAGGCCAAGCCGGAGCAACTGCTGCAAGATTTGGCTGACGATATCGCCAAACATGGCGAGGCGTTGTTGCTAACAGAGAAGCTTGAACATGTGCTGGCCACAATGGCCTGCCACGGATCGGTCAGGGCAGGGCGGGTGCTCAGCGTGGCCGAAATGAACGCTCTGCTGCGCGAGATGGAAGAAACGCCGCGCTCAGGCCAATGCAATCATGGTCGCCCAACCTGGGTGAAGCTGAGCATGGAAGACGTCGAGAAACTGTTTGGCCGGCACTGACGTGCCGCTGGTCCAACCCCCAATTTTTTGAGAACTGGAACATCCTATGTCTATGAAAAATCTGTTTGATATTAGCGGCAAGGTTGCGGTCGTTTCCGGTGGCTCGAGCGGGATTGGCGCTATGATGGCGCAAGGTCTGCTCGAAAATGGTGTGAAGGTTTATATCACCGCGCGCAAAGCAGAACGGCTGATGGCCAAGGCAGAAGAGCTGTCTCAGTTTGGCGAATGCATAGCCATTCCGGGCGATATGTCGTCTGTTGAAGGCATCGAGGCGTTTGTTGCCGAAGTCAGCAAACGCGAAGACAAGATTGATATCCTGATCAACAATGCGGGCGCCAATTGGAGCGCGCCCATCGCTGATTTTCCCGAGAAGGGGTGGGACAAGGTCATGGATATCAACGTCAAGGCGATATTCTTTGCGATCCAGAAGTTCCTGCCTTTGCTGAAGGCAGCTGGCGACAACGATGATCCAGCCCGGATCATCAACATCGCCTCCATCAATGGCATCCGCAATTCGGGCATGCCGACCTACGCCTACACGGCTAGCAAGTCTGCCGTGGTCCAATTGACGGAGCATGTGGCGGTTGATCTTTGTTCCGCCGGGATCAATGTGAATGCGATTGCACCGGGTCTTTTTCCCAGCGACATGACCAAGCAAATCGTTGATAATGATGAGCTTACGAAGTTCTCAATCTCAAAGATTCCACGGGGCAGAATGGGCGGCCCGGGAGATATCGCTGGTACAGCAATCTTCCTGTGCTCGCCTGCCTCCGCATGGATGATTGGTCAGACGATCGTGCTGGATGGCGGAATGATTTCCACCGCCTAGGTCCAGCTTAATCTATCGGCGCGTCAGGATTGCGGACTTGCATCAGCCCGATATTGGTCGATTCCATCACCATCTCATCGTTCTGATTGAAGACCTGAATATGTGTCTTCGTCAGACCCATATTGGGACGAGACTTGCTGCGACGTTTTTCGATCAACTCGCTTTCAACCCGCAATACATCGCCCGGATAAACGGGGGTTTTCCACTTGAGATTTTCCAGACCAGGTGAGCCAAGTCCGGCGCTTTTCTGGCCCATAAAATTCTCGACCATCATTGCCATCACCATCGAACAGGTGTGCCAACCACTGGCCGACAAACGACCGAAATGCGTTTGTGCGGCAGCTTCATCGTCCAGATGGAAGGGTTGCGGATCGTATTTCTTCGCAAATTCCAGCACTTCTTCGCGGGTCACTTCATAGCGGCCATAGCTTTGCCGTTTGCCGATGGACAGGTCTTCGAAATATATCATGTCGTCACCTAATCGCGTTTCGTGCGCAGCAGTCAATTCCCCGAATATGCTAGGGTCATCCAAAGCCATCGGTAACGCGCCCGTGCGGCTGCTCTAAATCGAGGATATTGGGCGATCCCTTTAATCCCGGAAAGTGGGACGGATTCCGTCCGAACCCAATTCCGGAATGATGCGGTACCGAGCGAGGATTAGGCTGAACAGACCGAACAACAGCAATCCGATTGCCGTCAAGGTGAACAACCAACCTGTGTCGGCCAGCGAAGCTAGGGCATTACCCAAAGTCTTGACATTGTCTGCACCGCTAGAGAGAAATCCTGTTTGGAACAGCGACCAACCGATCACGGTGTACACTACAGCGCGGGCTGCATACCCGATGCCGCCCATCGTGCGCGTAGCCGACGGTGCTTGTGATGAAATGCGGTTCATAAAGCTGCCGCTTACGCCCTTTTTCGCTTGTGCGATGGCTGCGATGAAAAATGCCAAACCCAAGATGCCTAAAACAACGCCGCCGAATGAGGCCGACATGACGCCAGCGGCGGCTTCTGATGCTCCGGCTCCATCTGAACCAGAGCCTGATGAGGGGCTGGAAGTCGCAAATTTATAGGCCGTCCAGGCTAGAACCAGATGGGCGACGCCGCTGCCTGCATGGCCGATGCGTTTGCCCCAGCCTTTGGTGTCAGACCCATTGTTCTCAATATCGAACAGAGGGGAGGCAAAGCGGAACAGCGCGTAAGCAAGTAAACCGATAACCAACACCCACAGCAGCACGGCGCCGCCGGGAATGCTCTCAACAACTTGGAAAATCCCGTCGGTTCCTTTGCTGATCTCGCCAGCGCTGGTGAGAGCGATGATGCCAAGCACCGAATAGAGGATTGCGCGACTGAAATAACCGATGCGGACCAACCAGTTAAACTTTTCGGATTTATCGACCATTGATTGCTTTTCCCAAACCTGTTGTTTGAGTGTGCAACGACCGACGGGCCAAATCGGTCCCTAAACGTTGAATTTGAACAGCATGACGTCGCCGTCCTGGACAAGATATTCCTTGCCCTCTTGGCGCAGTTTACCCGCTTCGCGAGCACCACTTTCACCGTTCAGCGCGATATAGTCATCGTAAGCAATGGTTTCGGCGCGGATGAAGCCTTTCTCGAAATCGGTGTGGATTTCGCCAGCGGCTTGGGGAGCTTTGGCATTCTTGGCCACAGTCCATGCCCGCGATTCCTTGGGCCCTGCGGTGAAGAAGGTTTGCAAATCGAGCAGCTCGTATCCGGCGCGGATGACGCGGGCGAGGCCGCTTTCCTCAAGACCCAGTTCGGCCAGATACTCGGCGCGGTCTTCCTCCGGTATTTCGACCAGCTCGGCCTCGATTGCGGCTGATACCACAACTGCCTGCGCGCCTTCGGCTGCAGCTTTGGCGAACACTTGCTCGGATAAAGCATTACCTTTTGCGGCATCTTCTTCAGCAACGTTGCACACATATAGAACGGGCTTTGCGGTGAGCAATTGGGCTTGCTCGAACAAGCGCTGTTCTTCATCGTCCTTTGGCTCGGTCAAGCGGGCAGGTTTGCCATCGCGCAGCAGGTCGAGTGCCTGGCCCAGCACGCTGGCGAGCGCCTTGGCTTCCTTGTCACCGGCATTGCCGCGCTTTTCCGCATTGGGGACGCGCTTTTCCAAGCTCTCCAGATCGGACAACATCAATTCGGTTTCGACCACTTCAGCATCTGCCAGCGGATCGACGTGATTGCTGACATGCTGAATATCGTCATCTTCAAAACACCGCAGCACGTGAACAATCGCGTCCACCTCGCGGATATTGCCGAGGAACTGATTGCCCAGACCTTCGCCTTGGCTTGCACCCTTAACCAGACCGGCGATGTCGACAAAGGCCAGCTGCGTCGGGATGACCTTGACGCTTTTGGCGATCGCTGCAATCTTGTCCAAACGCTCATCCGGAACCGCGACCTGGCCGACATTCGGCTCGATCGTGCAGAAGGGATAGTTCGCAGCCTGTGCGGCCTGCGTCTCGGTCAGTGCATTGAAAAGGGTGGACTTGCCAACATTGGGCAAGCCGACGATCCCGCAACGGAAACCCATCGAAAACTCCGGATAATAGTGGTGCCGCGCGCCTTAGCCGCGACAATCGGGAAACACCAGCCCAGCGCGATCTAAGCTACGTTATGAACCGATTTGATCCACGGCCCAAAGGGTGATGCGCCAAGCCATCCGACCTGAACCTTGGCGGTCAGATCATTGATCGCGATTTGAGGCTTGGGACCAGGGTGAACCGGCGTGCGTAGGGGCCTGGTGCCAGCGGGCATCGCAATGACCTTGGCGATTGCATGGGGCACATCCATCGGATCGGTCGAGCCGCCTCCGGTGCGCTTGCCCAGCTGCTCGATCATAGCGGCATAGCCCGATGTATGTGTGCCATCAGATCTATCCAGCAGGGCGAGGCTGTTCTTATTGGCATTTGACCAGATCATGGTGGGGTAACCGCCCGGCTCAATCACATTGACGTCGATACCATGCGGAACGAGTTCGTAAGCAAGCGCCTCGCTCATCGCCTCAAGGGCAAATTTCGAAGGAGAGTATTGGCCAAAGCCAGGCGCAATAACGCGGCCCAATTGCGACGAGATATTGATGATGAGGCCTGATTTGGCCGCGCGCATGGCGGGCAGAACGGCCCGGTGAATGCGCTGTGGACCAACAACATTTGTGTCGAGCGTCAATTTCGTCGCCTCAACATCCTGAATTTCAATCGGACCACCAAAGGAAATGCCCGCATTGTTTATGACGACATCCAATGCGCCACCATTGATCCGCTCCGCTTCTGCCACACCTGCGGTAACTTGCTCGTCAGAGGTCACGTCAATTTCCAGCACATGGATGTCGAGATTGTCGGCCTTGGCCAGCGCGATCAATTCATCGCCTTCAGCGCGAGGCAAATTACGCATGGTTGCAAACACTTTGGCCCCCAAGCGGGCATAATGTTCTGCGCCCATTCGGCCAAATCCGGTTGAGCAGCCGGTGATCAGAATGCTCTTGCCCGAAAGATTGGGTTTGCTGTCGACCAGATCAGTTTGGGCAAGGGTGGCAGTGGCAGCCAGCGCGCCTGTTGCAGCGGCTCCTGCAAGTAGATGACGACGATTGATGGAAGGCATGGTGTACTCCTTTGCCGCTTTAGAATTGAGCGACGGTTTCTTTCCGAGTGAATTAGTACTGCATCCGCATGGCAATCTCGCTCATGAAGCGCGGGTCGTTGTCATTGGCCAGCCATTCAGCCTCAGCGCCGATGGCCCCCAGCATCTGTACTAAACTGTCTTGTTCAGCCTTGGCAAAATTGCCCAATACATGGTCCGTGACCCGATCTTTATGGCCCGGATGGCCTATGCCGATGCGCACGCGCCGAAATTCCGCGCCAATGTGCTGAATGGTGGAACGGATGCCATTGTGGCCTGCGGCACCCCCGCCGCGCTTCACCTTGATCTTAAACGGATCCAGATCGAGCTCGTCATAAAACACGGTGACGTCTTCGGATTCCAATTTGTAATAGCGCATCGCCTCGCCAATGGCGCGGCCGCTTTCATTCATATAGGTGGCCGGTTTAATCAGCAGGATCTTGTTAGAGCCGATCCGGCCTTCCTGCGTCCAACCCTGAAATTTCTTTTGAATCGGGCCAAAACCATGCATCTCGGCCATGACGTCGCACGCCATAAAACCGACATTGTGCCGGTGCATCGCATATTGCGGTCCGGGATTTCCAAGGCCTGCCCAAATTTGCATGATTTGTCCTTAGCAGGCTTTGCCTGCCCCTCAAGCGTGAGTGCGCCCATTCGCCGCGATTGCTAGAGACTGGGTCATCGACCCGGCAAGGGCGACTGCTCGCCCGCAGGTGCTCTGAAGCGTAGCGAAAGAATTGGCACCGAGGACGCGCACCCGGATTGGTGTGCGCAAAGCAAGAAAGCAAAACGGCGGACTTCATGAGAAGCCCGCCGCCTTGGTGATATGTTTTGATGGGTCGTAACAGACCAGGTCAGCTTATCCTTCGCCGCCTTCGCCTTCTTCGCCATCAGCTTTCTGGGCAGTAGCTTCAACCTCATCGGCTGCAACTTCTTCGCCATCTTCTTCGCCGTCTTCGTCCTCACCTTCGCCTTCACTCTTCTTGAGTGCGGACGGAGCAACCAGCGTTGCAATGGTGAAGTCACGATCGGTAATCGCGCTCTCGCTACCAGCAGGCAACGTGATTTCGCTGATGTGGATCGAATCGCCGACTTCCTTGCCGGTGACATCAATCTCGATTTCGTCAGGAATCTTGTCAGATTCGCAAACCAGATCCAGATCGTGACGGACCACGTTAAGAACGCCGCCCTTCTTGAGGCCGGGCGATTCTTCTTCGTTGATGAAGACAACCGGAATAGCGACTTCGATCTTCGCGTCTTTCGCAAGGCGCAGGAAATCGATGTGTGTCGGACGGTCTGTGACCGGATGGAAAGCGACATCCTTGGGTAGGGTGCGAACGCTATCGCCACCAAGATCGATCATAACGATAGAGTTCATGAAGTGGCCCAGCATCAACTGGCGGACAACTTCCTTCTCTTCGAGATGGATTGTGATGGGTTCTTCTTTGCCGCCATAAATGACAGCGGGTACACGACCTTCGCGACGCAATGCACGGGAGGCTCCCTTGCCAGCCCGTTCGCGCAGCTCGGCCGGCAGGTTTAGAGCGTCGCTCATGTCACTAGCCTTTCGAATTGCTTGTTTGATACATTTCGCTTGCCACGCCTCCAGGGATGACCATGACAATCGAAGGGCGGGCCTTTAGGGCGCATGGGCAGTCTTGGCAAGCCCTGAGCGAGTGCTTAGACAAGCATTTTATCGAGCGGCGAGCCCCGATCGTACGCCGTCACACCAGACTTTATTGAATGCGCCGGACGGTATAACCGCGCTCAGCCAGCAATTCTGGCAGGCCATCCTTGCCAACAATATGCGCCGCACCAACGGCCACAAGCGGTTTTTCACCGCGATTTAGAATGCGGACCAGCGGTGCGATCCACGCTTGATTGCGCTCTACCAGCAAGGCTTCGCGCAGTTCTGGATCAGCCATCAAGCCAGAAGTGGTGGCATCGATCAATGCCGCTTCATCACCGGCCAGCCAAGCACGCCGCAAGCGGTCTGGATCCTGTTCTTTCAGCGCTTCTTCTTCAATCACGCCGACCAGCAGATCGGATTGCTCGCTTTCGGGCAGTTGATCAAAAATGCTCAACTGCTGCACCGCGCCCTCAAACTCATGAATTTTCCGACCACGAAACTCCCGAAGGATGACCCGGTCTGCTCCAGCCTCGCCTTCACCGGTGTTGCTCGCTTGAGCCAGGATCAGGGCAGCGGCCCATGTTTCGATATCGCGAAAGTCGGACACGCGATAATTTGCCTTGCTCAGCAAAGCAGACAGGGCAGGGCGCTTTATTGCGGGCACTCTTTGGTCTATGTCCGGTTGTCCGGGCGTTGTTGAAAGTTGGCCAAATGTGCTGCGCAGCCGGGTTGCGTCTTCTAAATCGGCGATTTCAACCACGAGGGAATCGGCATTCTGGATGACGCTATCGAGCGCCGGTGTTCTCCACTCTAGATCGGCAGGCAATGAATGGATCGTGCCAAACATCCATCCCCGGGTCGTGCCGCTGTCATCGCTCAACTCATAAAGGATTGGCGATGGCGCGATCCCCTCGGCCAATTCTGCATTGGCTTTACCTGAGGGACTGTCTCCGCAAGACACCAAAGCCAGTGCGGCCGCAGCCAGAATTGAGAAGCGTTTGATCACTGAACCCGAATGGTCTCAAGCCCCAAATCTTCCAGAGCTTCCTGGACGCTTTCTTCGCCCGCCAAATGACCAGCTCCAACGGCAATGAACACTGTTCCTGGTTCGTCCATCCGCTCGTCGATCCAATTGGCCCAATTGCGATTGCGCATAAATAACAGTCGCTCGGCCAAGGTCTTGTCGGCCAAACCTTCGTTCATCAATTCGGCCAATCCGTCCGCATTGCCCTCGATCCATTCTTTGACCATAGCGTCGAGCTGATCTTTGATCTCGTCCACATTATCTGCAGCCTCGATAAGGAAAGCGATTTGCGATTCCTGGGGCAATTCATCGAACAGGCTCATTTGAAATTCGAGCGTTTCGAGTGATCCGCGCTCCTTATCGTCTGCCTGGGTCAACAAAACCTTCTCGACCCCGGATTCGGGGGAATAGCCCTTCTGCAACAAAGGCAGCATGCTCATCAGCATGCCCGCATACCATGGCTCGAACGGGTCAAATGCAGCCTCTGGCAACCCCAGTTTGGTCAGCGCGCCTTCGTAAGTGGACTTTTGTTCTTCGGTGAACATGCTGCGCAAGGTTGTTCCTGCGGGCAACATGCCTTTGGCCATCACCAATTGCTGCATTTCGGTCGCCATGGAATCGTCCATGGTAATCTCGGTCACCAAACTCTGAGAAGAATTGAGCGCGTCGGAAATCGTCCCGTTCAACCACTCAACATCCTTGGGCAGGGCATGGACCGTGCCGAACAGATAGATTGTGGTGTCTTCATCCGCCACTTTCCAAAGTGCCGGGCCATCCAGCTCAACCTGTTCAACCGGCACCTGCGTATGAGGGACTGGCGCTGGTGTTGTCTGCTGCTGTGCAAGCGTGGGTGTGGCCAAAAGCAGGGCGGATATGGCCGCCGCATTGGTCGAAAGTTTTGCGAGGGTTTTCATGATGCTATCTTTCTGTGTGAGAGCATGAATTGCAACTGAATTGCAGTACATATCAGGCGAGTGGTTGCAGGTTTCAATCGAGCTCGTCGTTAAAGATGTCTTCTATGGGACTGCCAAACAGACGAGCGATGCGAAACGCCAAGGTTAGCGACGGGTCATGCTTGCCCGTTTCGATCGCATTGACTGCCTGACGCGAGACATCGAGCTTGCCAGCCAGTTCAGCCTGGCTCCAATCGCGCTCGGCCCGAAGGACTTTGAGGCGATTTTTCATGCCTGCAATCCTCTTGTGCGATAAGCGAAATAGCCGATGGCCCAGCTGCCGAGCAAACACGCCAAAATTTGGCTGTGACTGGGCGCGCCTAACCACCGTCCGAGCAAGAATTCACTCGACCAGACAAGCGTCACAAGCAATGTGGTCATGACCGAAACCACCGCGCCGTTGGCCATCAATTGGAAGGTGTATTCTTCCGACCTTTTGCGGTCCAGTGCTGCGACCTTGGTGACCACTAGGGCAATCAAAACTATCAATGCCGCGCTAGCGATGCCGGTTAGAACCGGGTTGGGGGCATTGGGTATCAAAGGGGTTGTATCGAATGAATCGCCAAACAATCCCAAAACCGCAAAGGTGGCCATCAAGCCAAAGGAAAAGTCGGCTACTTTTTGTTGGCCATCACGGCTCAGTTTGCTGATCGACATTTTTGCATATCCTATTTGTAGATCCCGACACTATGTCAGGTATGCTTGACTATATGTCGATGCATCGTGACAAAGTCAAGTGAACCTGACAAAAAGCCATCACAAGTTGACTAAAGCTGCGTCGGCCCATCCTGCTCAAAGCGCGATGATTGGCGGATATGCTGCGGCGCGGCATTGACCCTCAAGGGCGGTTACGCCATGGGCCTTGCCCATGAGTTTGAACCTGCCAATCCGCGATCCCAAGGCGTCTTTTCAGGACATGATCTTGGCCCTCCATGATTTCTGGAGCACCCAAGGTTGTGTCATTCTGCAACCTTATGACATGCGCATGGGTGCCGGTACGTTTCACACCGCGACCACTCTGCGCGCGCTGGGTCCAGAGCCGTGGAACGCTGCCTTTGTTCAGCCGTGCCGCCGCCCGACCGATGGGCGCTATGGAGAGAACCCCAACCGCCTGCAGCATTATTACCAATATCAGGTAATCCTGAAGCCGAGCCCGTCTGACATTCAAGAGCTGTATCTCAAGAGTTTGGAAGTGATCGGCATCAATCCACTCAAGCACGATATCCGTTTTGTGGAAGATGACTGGGAAAGCCCAACGCTAGGAGCATGGGGTCTGGGCTGGGAGGTCTGGTGCGATGGCATGGAAGTCACCCAATTCACCTATTTCCAGCAGATGGGAGGGTTTGACTGCAAACCTGTCGCCGGCGAGCTGACCTACGGCTTGGAACGTCTCGCCATGTATATCCAGGGCGTCGACAGCGTTTACGACCTCAGTTTCAACGGCCGCGGCGTGTCCTATGGCGACGTGTTTCTCGAAAACGAGAAGCAGATGTCCAAATGGAATTTCGAAGTGGCTGACACCGATGCGCTGTTCGATTTGTTCAACAAGGCAGAGGCCGAGTGCAACAATGCGCTGGACAACAATGTCCCTGTCGCCGCGTATGAACAAGCGGTAGAGGCCAGCCACATCTTCAACCTGTTGCAGGCGCGCGGCGTGATCAGCGTGCAGGAACGCGCCAGCTACATGGCCCGCGTCCGCGATTTGGCACGCGGATCGTGTGAAAAACACATGGAGAAAGAAGCGCCTGTTTGGGCGGAGAAATATCCGGAGTGGAACGCATAATGGCTGACTTCCTCCTCGAGCTTCTTTCCGAAGAAATTCCGGCCCGGATGCAAAAGGGCGCCCGTGCAGAGCTGGAAAAGCTGTTCCGTCGCGAGATGGATGCTTCTGGCGTTGCGGTTGGCGATTTGACCGTATGGTCCACGCCGCGCCGCCTGGCGTTGATCGCCCGCGACCTGCCGACCGAGACCGAGGCTGTGCACGATGAGGCCAAAGGCCCACCCGAGGGCGCGCCCGATCAGGCCGTGGATGGTTTTTGCCGCAAGAACGGTGTGACGCGCGATAAATTGGAAGTGCGCGACATCAAAGGCCGCAACACCTATTTCGCCGTGATTGAAAAGCCGGGCAGGGCGGTGAAGGATGTCCTCGTCGAGGCGATCCCCGCGATCATTCGCGATTTCAGCTGGCCAAAGTCCATGCGCTGGGGTGATGCCTCAATCAGCACAGAAAGCCAGAAATGGGTGCGGCCTTTGTCCGGCATTGTTGCGCTGATGGGCGAAACAGTCGTCGAATGTGAAGTTGATGGAATTGCGAGTGGCGACACAACCGAAGGGCATCGCTTCCATTCCGACGGAAGCGTCGAAATCTCTAGTGCCGATGATTATGCCGATAAGCTGCGCGCTGCACATGTAATCGTTGATCATGAAGAGCGTCAGGATACAGTGCGTGCGGGTGCCAAGGCTGCGGCCGAAGCAGCAGGCTTTAAGCTGGTCGAAGACGAAGGCTTGGTGATCGAGAATGCTGGCCTGACCGAATGGCCGGTGCCTCTGCTCGGCAGGTTTGAGGATGATTTTCTGGATGTGCCGCCAGAGACCATCCAGCTGACCGCTCGGGTGAACCAGAAATATTTCGTGTGCGAGGATGCGGATGGCAAACTCGCCAATGCTTTCATCTGCACCGCCAATATCTGGGCGGAAGACCCCGCCGTGGTGGTTGACGGCAATCGCAAGGTTCTGGCCGCGCGCCTGTCCGATGCTCGCTTCTTCTGGGAGCTCGATCAAAAGAAAACGCTGGCCGAACACGCCGAGGGGCTGGAGCGGATTACCTTCCACGAGAAGCTGGGCACCGTTGCCGACAAGGTGGACCGCGTGGCCAAGCTGGCGCGCTGGTTGTGCGAGGAAGGCATCGTTAAAGGCGATCCTGACCTAGCTGAACAAGCGGCTCGCCTCTGCAAGGCTGATCTCGTCACCGAAATGGTCGGTGAATTTCCCGAATTGCAGGGCCTGATGGGCGGATATTATGCCGCCAAGGAAGGCCTCGACCCGAAAGTCTCCGATGCGATCCGCGATCATTACAAGCCGGTAGGGCAGGGCGATAATGTGCCCACCGCTCCAGTTACGGTGGCGGTGTCGCTGGCGGATAAGTTGGATACGCTGATCGGGTTTTTCCTCATTGACGAAAAGCCGACAGGATCAAAGGATCCCTTTGCTCTGCGTCGAGCAGGACTCGCTATTTTGCGTCAAATAGCTGCCGCGAATCTGCGTGGTTCGCTTTTGGCACTCCTGCACCGGACGATAATCATCGGAACTGCAGAGGAGCTGGGAAAGCACGCTTACTGGCACGCATACGATGCAATGATGAGCCGCTATGAGAGCATCGAATTCGATAAAGCCTTACCAACTGAGCAGCGGAACAAACAGTTTGAGGCATATCTGAAGAAGATTGAAATTGCTGAAGCTGAAATAGTGCTTGAGTTCATCATTGACCGTCTCAAGGTCCAGCAGCGCGAAGCGGGTGTCCGTCATGATCTAATCGATGCGGTGTTCGCGCTGGGTGGTGAGGATGACCTCGTCCGTCTCCTCGCGCGCGTCCATGCGCTGCAAGCCTTTGTTGAAACCGAAGACGGAGCCAATCTGCTCGCCGGATACAAGCGCGCCACCAACATCCTCAAGAAAGAAGAGTTTGAGCCAACCGAACCTTCCCACTCGCCCGATCCGAGCGAAAAGGCCTTGATCGATGCGCTGGATGAAGCTGCGCCCAAGGCTACTGCCGCTGTCGAGGCAGAAGACTTTGCAGCGGCCATGTCAGCGCTAGCGACATTGCGCGCACCAATCGACCGGTTCTTTGAAGACGTGATTGTGAATGCCGAAGAAAAAGATGTGCGCGCGGCGCGTCTGACATTGCTATCGCGCTTCCGAGATGCAGTGCATCGCGTGGCCGATTTCAGCCGCATCGAAGGATGATCAAGTTGGAAAAGTGCCAAAATTGAAATTCCGCCTGAAACCCGCAGAAACGCCGGGTTTTTAGGCAAAAGTTCCGTTGACACCATGCCCTTGGTGTCAAGCAATGTAGGAAACAAAATGTCTCAACAAACGGTCTATACTTTCGGCGGAAACGCACCGCACAGTGATCCTCGCCAGAAGGACAAGACCGTTACCGGAGGCAAGGGCGCCAATCTGGCAGAGATGGCCAGCATCGGCTTGCCGGTCCCTCCCGGTTTTACCATTACCACCGAAGAATGCGTCCGCTTTTTGCAAGAAGGCGGCGATTTTTCCGATGGGTTGAACGCCGCCGTTGGCACCGCGCTGGCTCATATCGAAGCGACCGTGGGCAAGGGATTTGGCGATGCGTCCGATCCATTGCTGGTCTCGGTGCGTTCAGGCGCACGGGTCTCCATGCCCGGCATGATGGACACGGTTCTGAACCTGGGTCTGAATGACGAGACGGTGGAAGGTCTGGCCAGCGCATCGGGCGATGAACGCTTTGCCTGGGACAGCTATCGCCGCTTTATCCAGATGTATTCTGACGTGGTGCTGGGCTTGGATCACGGCTTGTTCGAAGAAGCATTGGAAATCGCCAAAGAAGACAAGGGCTATTTCGCGGATACAGAAATGGAATCCGACGATTGGAAGGTGCTGGTCGCCGAATTCAAGACGATTGCCGAGCAAGAGATGGGTCGCCCGTTTCCGCAAGATGTGACCGAGCAATTGTGGGGTGCAATCCGCGCCGTGTTCGAAAGCTGGGATGCGGACCGGGCGAAGGTCTATCGCCGTCTCAACGATATCCCCGGCGACTGGGGTACGGCGGTCAATGTGCAGGCCATGGTGTTTGGCAATATGGGCGATACCAGCGCGACCGGCGTTGCCTTTACTCGCGATCCGGCGACGGGCGAGCATGCCTATTACGGCGAATATCTGATCAATGCGCAGGGCGAAGATGTGGTCGCGGGCATCCGCACACCGCAATATCTGACCAAGGCTGGGCGCGAGCGGGCCAATGCCAAGCCGCTGAGCATGGAAGAAGCCATGCCCGAGGCCTATGCCGAGCTGGCGCATGTGTTTGACCTTCTGGAAAAGCATTACCGCGACATGCAGGACATCGAATTTACTGTGCAGCAGGGCAAATTGTGGATGTTGCAGACCCGCAGCGGCAAACGCACTGCCAAGGCCGCGCTGAAAATGGCCGTTGATATGGTGGGTGAGGGCCTGATCGAGGAAAAGGAAGCTATCCTGCGGGTCGATCCGATGGCGCTGGATCAATTGCTGCACCCGACGCTGGATCCAGAGGCAAAGCGGGACGTGCTGACGACCGGACTGCCCGCTTCTCCCGGCGCGGCATCGGGCAAGATT
Source organism: uncultured Erythrobacter sp. (assembly GCA_947495555.1). Taxonomy (GTDB): domain Bacteria; phylum Pseudomonadota; class Alphaproteobacteria; order Sphingomonadales; family Sphingomonadaceae; genus Erythrobacter. Next base: position 321,985 of record CANLZI010000001.1, read on the forward strand.
GTGCTCGATTCTGACACGGCAGAAAATTGGTCGCAACGCGGCGACAAGGTGATCCTGGTGCGGGTGGAAACCTCGCCAGAGGACATTCACGGCATGCACGCAGCGCAAGGCATTTTGACCGCGCGTGGCGGCATGACGTCGCACGCAGCCGTGGTTGCACGCGGCATGGGCCGGCCCTGTGTTTCAGGCGCTTCGGCGGTTTCGATCGACAAAGATGCGCGCACTTTGCGGATTGGTGATCGCGAGCTGAAGGAAGGCGACACGCTGACCATCGACGGTGCCAATGGCCAGGTCATGTCTGGGCAGGTCGACACTATCGAACCAGAGCTGGCCGGTGATTTTGGCGTATTGATGGAATGGGCCGATCGCCATCGTCGGATGGGCGTGCGCACCAATGCCGAAACGCCCAATGATTGCCGGATGGCGCGCCAGTTCGGGGCCGAGGGCATTGGCCTGTGCCGGACCGAACATATGTTCTTTGACGCAGAACGGATCAGCGCTGTTCGTCAGATGATCCTGGCCGAAGACGATGGAGGTCGCCGCAAGGCGTTGGCGAAATTGTTGCCCGCCCAGCGCGAGGATTTCAAATCCATCTTTGAAGTGATGGTGGGCCTGCCTTGCACGATCCGTTTGCTTGACCCGCCGCTGCATGAATTCTTGCCGCACGGCGAAGCCGAATTTGTCGAATTGTCCGATGCCACTGGCTTGGGTGTCGACCATTTGCAGCGCCGCGCCGCAGAATTGCACGAATTTAACCCCATGCTTGGCCACCGTGGCTGCCGCTTGGGGATCACCTTCCCCGAAATCTACGAGATGCAGGCGCGCGCCATTTTTGAAGCCGCATGCGACGTGGCCAAGGAAAGCGGCGAAGCCCCAGTGCCAGAAGTGATGATCCCGCTGGTCGCGACCAAGCGCGAGTTGGAACTGCTCAAGGCCTTGGTCGACAAGACCGCCGAGGAAGTGTTCGCAGAAACCGGCACGCGGGTCGATTATCTGGTCGGCACCATGATCGAGCTGCCTCGGGCGGCGCTGATGGCGGGCGAGATTGCGCAGGAAGGCGCGTTCTTCTCCTTTGGCACCAATGATCTGACGCAGACGACCTTGGGTGTCAGCCGCGACGATTCCGCGCGTTTCCTTGCCCCATATGTCGACAAAGGGATCTTCCCGCGCGACCCATTTGTCAGCTTGGATATCGAAGGCGTTGGTCAGCTGGTCGAGATGGCTGCTGATCGGGGCAGGGCAACCCGGCCCGATATCAAGCTGGGCATTTGCGGCGAGCATGGCGGCGATCCGGCCAGCATCGAATTCTGCGAAAAGGTCGGGCTCGATTACGTCAGCGCGTCACCTTACCGCGTGCCGATTGCGCGGCTCGCAGCGGCGCAATCTGCTCTGAAAGCATAAGTCAAGCTGGCTTGGCGCCAATCGGCCCTTATCGCCAACCAGTAAGCGTCAGGATTTCGAAGGTCTCTGTGACCTTGCCATCCGCGTCCCGCAAATCGTCAAAGGCCGCGCACGCGCGGGCAAGGCCGGACTTGGTGAGGGGCGGCGGTTGGTCGGCCAATACGCCGGTGAGGGCTTGCTCTCGCAAGTCGGCAATCAGACGGTCAAAGCTTGAAAAGCGCACATTTAGCGTATGGCTATCAACCACTTGGCGCGAAAATCCTGCGCGCTGAAGAAGCCCAGTTGCTGATCGGGTGTCCACCTGCGGATGGATCCTGGCGGCAGGCCGATCACCATCAGCGGCCAGCATGATCTGACGCAGAGTGGTGAGGCTTCCGGCGCCCAAAAAGTGAGCGATGGCTAATCCGTCCGGGGCCAATGCACCGCGCAAATGGATCAACGCTCCGGGCAAATCATTGACTGTGTCGAGCCGATTGATGCTGGTGACGAGGTTGAAAGGAGCTGCGGGCAGGGGGTGCTCCTCATCCATCTGAGCGTGGATAGCCACTTCGCTGCCGCTTGTGCCGAGCCATTCCGCCAACTCGCCGCAGGCTGGTCCGATGATCAAGCTCCGGTCGGGCTGATGCTGCATGAATTGCAGCCGCTCGATTGTGTCCTGCTCCATCTGCTCGGCCAGCCATGATGCAGCCTGATTGCGCTGGCTGAGCTTTGCCCCACGCATGGCGCGGGCCGCTCTCCGGGCCTGATCAAAGATGCGGGGAACCTGCTGGGTCGTCATGCCAATGCCACTGCCTCGCTTGCCTACACAGTGCAAGCTGTGTCAGGTCTGTGCCATGAAATTGGGCGGGCATATTGCAGAAGGTTTGAGGCCATTGGTGGACCTGGTCTATCCACCGCGCTGCCCCATATGCGGAGAGGGCGTGGCCCAACAAGGGGGATTGTGCACCCCGTGCTGGAGCACGCTGGCCATTCCGGGCGAACCGGCCTGCGTGTCTTGCGGCCGCCCCTTTGCCAGCGATCACTTGGGCAAGGCAGCACAATGCGCGCCATGCATGGTCCATCCGCCGAAACATGACGGGATTTCTGTCGGCACATTGTACAATGATGCTTCGCGCAAATTGGTCTTGGCGTTTAAGCATGGAGGCAAGATCGGGTTGGCTCCCATGATGGCAAAATTGATTGCGGCGCGGTTGCCCCAAAGGGTTGAGGGTGAGGGGCTTCCTCTGATCATTCCGGTGCCCTTGCATCGTTGGAGGCTATGGCGGCGCGGTTACAATCAGGCCGCTTTATTGGCTCAGGAACTGGCCAAGCTGGGTGCTGGGGAATTGATGGTGGACGGCATTGTCCGCACCATGCAAACGCCGCCCTTAGGTGGGTTGGGGCGCAAACAGCGCGAGAAGACCTTGGCCGGAGCCATTGCGATCAGGCCATCTAGAGAGGGCAAGATCAAGAATCGGGCCATCGTGTTGGTGGATGATGTGCTGACCAGCGGCGCGACCAGCGATGCGTGTGTCACTGCCGTGAAGAAGGCAGGCGCTCAATCGGTGCGGGTCGCCTGTTTCGCCAGGGTGCTGGATGAGGCTTTGCCCGATAGCAGCCAGTTAGCGGCTCTCGATCAGGCAGAAATGGTTGGTAAATACGAAACGCCCGAGGTTCCATTGGAACCCCGGGCGCCACGTGACGAAATTAAACGAACCCACTTCGAAAAGCTTGAATGACTTACCCCCTGTAAGCCATTCGGGTCCTATCCCTCATCGTTTCGGCAAGAGCGCCAAGACCTTAAGGTCGGCTGCATCCTACCATTCCCCTGAACCTGGCACATAAATGTACCGCATTCGGAATGCGGACCCCCCGATCCGCAGACTGCTACCTCTCATTGAGGACACTTTGATTAAAGCAGGAAGTTCCCGCACGTTAGATTTTGGTGGTAATATGTGGTTATCCTGCAACAAACTAACGCGGGCGATGGCCCGTCGTATAAAGGAATATCCGTGAACAGCTCTGACAGTACCAATGCCAAGCGAGAGACAGGCAGTGAATTCATGCCGAAGTTTGATGACAAGGGCTTGGTGACAGCCATCGTTGTCGACGTTGATTCGCTTGAGATACTGATGGTGGCTCATATGAATGCGGAAGCGGTTGAGGCTACGCGCAGCAGCAATATCGCACATTTTTATTCGCGCTCTCGCCAAACCCTTTGGAAAAAGGGCGAAACATCGGGGAATATTCTGACGGTGGTAGAGATATTGGTGGATTGCGACCAGGATGCTTTGGTTTTGAAGGTGAAGCCTGCTGGCCCTGCGTGTCACACTGGCGAGACAAGTTGTTTCTATCGTCGTCTTTCAGGTGAGGTTCTCGTAAGGGTAACATCTTGACGCTAACGTAAGGGGAAGCTATAGCATTTGGCATGGCTACAGCACCCAGCAAAGATTCGCCCGAAGGTGCCGGTCAAAACCATGGCCGGGCTCACCTAGAACGTCCGGACAAACTCAGTCGTGAGCAATTCACGATATCGGACCTGACCTCAGAATTTAGCTGCACCGCACGCGCGCTGCGCTTTTACGAGGATGAAGGTCTGATCGCTCCTGCGAGAGTCGGCTTGACCAGAGTGTATTCCAAACGTGATCGCGCCCGTTTGGCGTGGATCATGCGGGCGAAGAATGTTGGCTTCAGCTTGACCGAAATCCGCGAAATGATCGACCTGTACGATCTGGATGATGGTCGGGTGGAGCAACGCCGCGTAACGATTGAAAAATGCCGTACGCATGTGGCCAAATTGAAAAACCAGCGCGACGATATTGACTCGTCGATCAATGAACTGACCGAATTTATCGCCGAGATCGAAAAGCTCGATCACTGATAACCCCAACGGTCCAGTTTCCACGCTACTAACGCAATTCACCTATCCAAGGATACGCAGATGCCCACATATACCGCTCCCACCCGTGATACCCGTTTTGTCGTCAATGAGATGCTCGATTTGGCAAGCTATGGAAACCTGCCCGGTTTCGAAAATGCCTCGGCAGATATGATCGATACGGTGATCAATGAAGCAGGCAAATTTTGCTCAGAAGTGCTCGCGCCCATCAACCAGATCGGTGACGAGCAAGGTTGCACCCGCCATGAAGATGGCTCGGTCACCACACCTGAAGGCTTCAAAGCGGCCTACGATGCCTATGTAGAAAGTGGTTGGGGCACGATTGCCAAGTCGGAAGAATTTGGCGGGCAGGGCTTGCCTCATGTTCTGGGTTTTGTGGTCGAGGAATATACCGGCACCGCGAACCAAGCGTTTGCGATGTATCCCGGGCTGACCAATGGCGCGACGGCGGCAATTGAGGCGGTTGGTTCGCAGGAACAGCAAGACACCTATCTGCCAAAAATGATTTCGGGCGAATGGTCGGGCACCATGAACCTGACAGAGCCGCATTGCGGCACCGATCTTGGCATGATCCGTACCAAGGCTGAACCGCAGGCCGATGGCAGCTATGCGATCAGCGGCACGAAGATATTTATCTCCGCTGGCGAGCACGATCTCACCAGCAACATCATCCACCTCGTCCTGGCCAAGACGCCGGGTGCACCAGACAGTTCAAAAGGCATTTCGCTCTTCATCGTTCCCAAGTTTATTCTCGACGAGAATGGCGAACCTGGTGAGCGCAATGGCGTTAGCTGCGGCTCAATCGAAGAGAAGATGGGCATCCATGGCAACTCGACCTGCTTGCTCAATTATGACGGCGCGACCGGTTATATGATCGGCGAGGAGAACAAGGGTCTCGCCGCGATGTTCATCATGATGAACGCCGCGCGTTTGGGCGTCGGCCTGCAGGGCTATTCGCAGGCAGAAGTCGCATATCAGAATGCCGTTGCCTATGCGCTCGATCGCCGTCAGGGCCGCGCTCTGACCGGACCGGCCGAGCCTGAAGAAAAAGCTGACCCGATCTTCGTACACCCCGATGTCCGTCGCATGTTGATGGACGCCAAAGTGTTCAACGAGGGCATGCGCGCGTTGTGCATGTGGGGCGCCCTGCAGGTGGATCTAACCCATAAGGCTCAGACCGAGGAAGAACGCCAGCTGGCTGACGATTTGATCGGCCTGATGACGCCAGTGATCAAGGGCTATGGCACGGACAAGGGCTATGAAGTCGCCAACAATATGCAGCAGGTATACGGCGGCCACGGCTACATTGAAGAATGGGGCATGAGCCAGTTCGTGCGCGATAGCCGTATTGCAATGATTTATGAAGGCACCAATGGCGTGCAGGCGATGGATCTTTGCGGTCGTAAGTTGGCCTCCAAGGGTGGCCGCGCTGTACAGGCCTTCTTCGCCATGATCGATGATGAAATTGCGGCGGCCAAGAGCAACGAAGCGCTCGCACCGCTGGCCGAAAAGCTTGAAAAAGCATTGGGCGAGCAAAAGGCTGCGACCATGTGGTTCATGCAGAATGCGATGGCCAACCCCAATCATCTGGGCGCCGGCGCGCATCACTATATGCACATTATGGGCATTGTGACGCTGGGTTTCTTCTGGTTGAAAATGGCCAAGACTTCGCTCGACGCATTGGCTGGCGATACAGAGGACAAAGCGTTCTACGAAGCCAAGCTTACCTCTGCAGCTTATTATGCCGAACGTTTTCTGCCCGATGCAGGCGCTTTGCGGCGCAAGCTGGAGGCCGGCAGCGACAATATGATGGCATTGAGCGAAGACGCCTTCGCAACAGCTGCATAGGCTTCACGAAGTGACGGGCCATTTTGGCCCAAAAGCAAAAGGCACGGGCCCTCAAATCAAGAGGTTCCGTGCCTTTTTGTTTGCGCATTGGTTGGTTAGATCGGCCAACGCGGCGCGATTTAGGTGGCCCGAGGGATCAGACCGCAGCCATACTGTTCACATTCCCGGCAATTTTCTCGGCAACCTCTTCGATTGATCCGGTTACCAGCAGAGGCTGACCACCCACCATGCCGACATTGGTTTGGCCATTTTCGGCTGTTCTGAGCCACGCAATATTTTGCGCCACAACCAGATAATTACCGCCGCGCGATTCAAGTTTTACAAACTTCATGACGAATGCTCCTGTTGCGCAACTTATGCGGCAACAGGGTCAATTTCACGTTAACGCCGGTTAGGTAGTGGCCCTCGGCTTAGGTATCGGAACCGGTCTATTCTACAGGCAGAAAATCGGGTACCGAGAGATAGCGCTCGCCCGTATCGTAATTGAACCCGATTACCCGTGCATCTGGCCCCAGATCGGGCAGTTTCTTGGCAATCGCGGCCAATGTTGCCCCGGACGAGATACCAACCAGGATACCTTCCTCTGCAGCCGCACGGCGCGCCATATTCTTGGCTTCTTCGGCATCGACAGCGATCGCTCCATCAATGGCCTGAGTATGCAGGTTTGATGGAATGAAGCCTGCGCCAATGCCTTGAATCGGGTGAGGGCCAGGCTGACCACCGCCGATGACAGGCGATAGCTCTGGCTCAACCGCATAGGCCTTCATGTCGGGCCAATGGCGTTTCAATTCCTCTGCGCAGCCGGTCAAATGGCCACCTGTACCCACACCTGTGATCATAGCTGTGGGCGGAGCATCGGCAAAGTCAGCGACAATCTCCTTGGCGGTGGTGCGGACATGCACCGCCACATTGGCCGGGTTTTCAAACTGGGCGGGCATCCACGCGCCATCGGTGCTGGCCACCAATTCGCTGGCACGTTCGATTGCGCCTTTCATGCCTTTTGCCTTGTCCGTCAGATCAAAGCTGGCGCCATAAGCAAGCATCAAGCGCCTGCGTTCCAGAGACATACTTTCCGGCATCACCAGGATCAGCTTGTAACCCTTTACCGCCGCAACCATGGCGAGCCCGATGCCCGTGTTGCCGCTGGTTGGTTCGACAATCGTGCCGCCGGGCTTGAGCGCGCCCGAGGCTTCTGCATCCTCGACCATAGCGAGCGCGATACGATCCTTGATCGAGCCACCGGGATTGGACCGTTCGGATTTGATCCAAACCTCGTGATCCGGAAACAGGCGTGACAGGCGGATATGCGGGGTTCCGCCGATGGTTTCGAGGATATTTGCGGCTTTCATGTCAGGCCTCCTGCTCTCATTTTTGAGTGTCTTCAGATTCTAGCTCGGCGGGTGGATCAAATGTCTTGGTCGTGCGCAAGACGGGAAACAGCCGACTCCATAGGGCAACCGTTATAATCGCTCCGGCACCGCCCGCAACCAAGGCCGCAACAGGGCCTATCAGGAAGGCCAGTGCGCCCGAGAATGCATCGCCGCCTTCGTTCGACGCGCTGATGGTCAGCATCGACACGGAAGAGACGCGGCCGCGCTTTTCATCTGGGGTATGCAACTGGATCAAGGATTGGCGGATATAGACGCTGAACATGTCCGCGGCTCCGATCAGCAACAGCATGGCCAGACTGATCGGCATGCTGGTGGATAGGCCAAACACAATCGTTGCAAAGCCGAACACCACCACTGCGCCCAGCATCTTGGGACCGACATTGGTCTTGATCGGGCGGAACGAGAACCAGGCCGCTGTTAGAGCTGCGCCAATACCGGGCGCCATCGCCAATTGGGCAAGACCAGTCTCACCGACTTGCAAGATGTCACGCGCAAAGACCGGCAGCAAAGCATTTGCTCCGGCCAGAAAGACCGCGAACAGATCGAGTGTAATCGCTCCGAGCACCATCTTGTTTCGCACAACATAGTGCAGACCATCCACAATCGCGCCAATCGGGCGCTGATCCTTACGGATGATTGGTTGAGGAACATTCCCGATCAGCCCGAGCGCGCACAGGGACAGCAGAAACAGACCACATGCTGCAATATAGGGCAGGGCAGGGATGATGGCATAAAGATAGCCGCCCAATGCCGGGCCGCCGATCATGCCGACCTGCCATGAGATTGAGGACAGTGCGATGGCCGTAGGTAAGATTGCCTTGGGCACCAGATTGGGGGCGAGGGCGGATAGAGCAGGTCCGGCAAACCCGCGAGCGATACCCAACACAATCGCCACTCCGAACAAGATCGGCAGCGATATCTGCTCATTCCAGGTAAACCAGGCCAATGCTGCTGCGCACAGCAATTGCAGCAATACTGTCAGCTGGCCCAACCTGCGTCGATCAAAACGGTCTGCGGCTAGGCCTGAAAAGGGCGTTAGTACAAACAGCGGCAGGAATTGGAACAATCCGATCAAGGCGAGCTGACCTGAAGCTTCCGCGATGCTCATTCCGCCGTCGCGAGCCAGGTTATAGGTTTGCCAGCCAATGATCAGCATCATGGCATATTGCGCCAAAGTCATGCTCAAGCGGGCAAGCCAATAGGCGCGGAAATTGCCAACCTGTATCGGGTGGGTTGGGATAGGCTGAGTGGTTTGTTCGGACGCGTTCACCCACGCGCCATGGCACCGCCCGACACTGCTGCCAAGCGAACAATTGTTCCCATCAATTTTGAATTGCTTGGGGAGCCGTCCAGCTTAGCGCGAACGACGCAACCGTGGGTTGGGCTGCAATGTGTCGATAATCGCCATGAAGTCATCCAGACGAATGATGCGTTCAAACTGGAAGCCAGCACGCTCGTCACGGTTCCAGATCACATAGGCTTCGATCCGGCCCACAACAGGCAGACGAATGATCACGCGATCTCCGCGATTCAGGTCCTCAGCATTGTCGACCATAAAGCCATGCGCCGAAAGATTGGCGACATGCAAATTGATGTCTCCACGCTTTTGATGCTCGACGATCACCGGGAAATCCACCGGATGACGCGCCGCGCGACGCAGATCAGTAACGCTCAGATTTGCTCCGGCTGACACAATAAACGACCTTTTTTTGCTACGTTCAGGTTTTCCCTAATGGCGCATAAAGGCTGACATTTGGTAAACCCGTGGTGTCCTAATTTGGGACTTGCACGCTGGTCCCACCGAGGAAAGCACCATTAAAAAAAGTGGTTATCGTGTGATAATCCCATGTTTTTTCTTGCCCAGGCTCAGCTTAAATTGCTCGCCATCAGCAGGTGCCACCAAATACCCTGGATCGGTGATAGCCTCTAGGTCCAGCTTAACAGCGCCTTCAGCAATTTTGCGCTTCGCTTCGCCATTGGAAGCGGTAAAGCCAATCGCGGTTAGCAATGCACCGATGCGCATTCCTTCTGCTCCAACGGCAAGCGCTGGCAGATCCTCGCCCGCGCCTCCACCAGCAAAGGTATCGCGAGCCGTCGCCGCCGCCGCTGTCGCCGCATCGCTGCCGCGCACCATGGCGGTCACTTCATTTGCCAGCACTTCCTTGGCGTGGTTGATCTCGGCCCCTTCTAGAGCCTCCAACCGGGCAATTTCATCCAGCGGCAGATCGGTGAACAGGCGCAGGAATTTGCCCACATCGCGGTCATCCGTGTTGCGCCAATATTGCCAGAAATCATAGGACGGCAGCTGTGCTTCATTCAGCCAGACCGCACCATCAACCGATTTGCCCATCTTGGCTCCATCGGCCCGCGTGATCAAAGGCGCGGTGAAGCCATAGACTTCTTTGCCATCCATCCGCCGGGTCAATTCAATCCCGTTGACGATATTGCCCCATTGATCGCTGCCGCCCAATTGCAGTCGGCAATTGTACTGGCGGGCAAGCACTAGAAAATCGTATGCCTGCATGATCATGTAGTTGAATTCGATGAAGGTCAGCGGTTGTTCGCGATCCAGCCGGGTCTTGACCGAATCAAAGGTCAGCATGCGATTGACGGTAAAGTGCGGCCCAACATCGCGCAGCATTTCGATATAGACGATCTTGCTCAGCCAATCGTCATTGTTGATCAGCAGCGCGCCGGTTTCGCTATCGTCAAATCGCAGGATCTTCTCGAAACTGCCCAGAATCGAAGCGATGTTGCTGGCGAGCTTTTCCTCTGTCAGCATCTGACGGGTAGCATCCTTGCCCGATGGATCACCGACCTTGGCCGTTCCTCCACCCATAATGACGATGGGGCGATGGCCGGCCTGCTGCAAACGCTTGAGCAGCATGATCGAGGCCAAATTGCCAATATGGAGCGAAGGCGCGGTAGGATCGAAGCCGCAATAACCCGTCACGACTTCTTTCAGAGCCAACGCATCAAGTGCGCCTGCATCGGTAATTTGGTGCAAATGGCCACGCTCGCTGAGGAGCTGGAGAAGATCGGATTTGAATTCGCTCATAATGCGCGCGGCCCTAGCAGTGTCTTGCGTCCATCCCAAGTGGCTTGCAGCAGCTTTTTACCTGCGCAATAGCGTGAGGATGCAAAATCTGATCCTCCATCCTGAATGCGCTGCTGGTCCTATCACCTCGGTCAGCGCCTCTGTTCAACCAACCAAGCAGGGATGCCGCGCGCAATTTCGCCTGGAAGGTGATGTGTCTGCGATCAAGATTCCAGCGCCAGCCGATGTCAGCAGGCAAGATAATCTGTGGAAGACAACCTGCTTCGAGATTTTCTGGCAACCCGAAGGCGGCAACTATTACCGCGAGTTCAATCTGTCCCCGTCCAGCCAATGGGCGTGTTATGATTTCGATGGTTTTCGCCTCAACAGCCGGGATGCTCCGGTGGAGGTAATCGCGATAGCCTGCGTGCACAATGAAGGCGGATTGGACTTGAGTGCCGACATTGCCAGCGAATTGCCTTTGCCCTCCACAGTGGCTCTGAATGCTATTGTTGAAGACAAGGACGGCAATATCCAGTTCTGGGCCTTGGCGTTTGATCCGGGCAAGCCAGAGTTTCACAGCACCACCTGCCGAGCCATTGCATTGGAGAATGGGCGATGAAGTTCGGAATTGATCGCCTGCTGACCGATGCGGAATTGCGCAAGCCTCTGGAAGGCAAACGCGTGGCACTGGTGGCGCATCCAGCCAGCGTTACAGAGGATCTGACCCACTCGCTCGATGCCCTGATTGCAGCCGGGATCAATGTCACCAGCGCCTTTGGCCCGCAACACGGACTGAAGGGCGATAAGCAAGACAATATGGTGGAGACCGCGGACGAGATCGATCCGCATTACAATATTCCGATCTTCAGCCTTTATGGAGAGGTGCGCCGCCCAACCGGGCAAATGATGTCGAGCGCCGATGTGTTTCTGTTCGATCTGCAAGATCTGGGGTGCCGCATCTATACCTTCGTCACCACCCTGCTGTATCTACTGGAGGAGGCTGAGAAGCATGGCAAAGAGGTTTGGGTGCTCGATCGCCCGAACCCAGCTGGTCGCCCGATTGAAGGCACAAAGCTGATTGAAGGACACGAGAGCTTTGTCGGGGCTGGGCCAATGCCAATGCGGCATGGGCTGACGCTGGGCGAGATGGGCCATTGGTTTATCCAACATTACGGACTTAACGTCGATTACCGCGTGATCGACATGCATTATTGGTTGCCCGAGGGGCCGGGCCTGGGCTGGCCGACTGACCGTATCTGGATCAATCCCAGTCCCAATGCCGCCAATTTCAACATGGCGCGGGCCTATGCCGGCACCGTGATGATAGAGGGTGCAACACTGAGCGAGGGCAGGGGGACTACTCGCCCGCTGGAAGTGTTGTTCGGTGCGCCCGATGTAGATGCCAAGGCGGTGTTGGCTGAAATGCAAGCGTTTGCACCAGAGTGGCTGGCAGGATGCGCTTTGCGCGATTGTTGGTTCGAGCCAACCTTCCACAAACATGCTGGCCAATTGTGCAATGCCTTGATGATCCACGCTGAGGGTCCCCAATATGACCACGCTGCCTTCCGGCCATGGCGATTGCAGGCGCTCGCCTTCAAAGCCATCCGGCGGCTCTATCCCGATTACGAATTGTGGCGCGGCACAGACTTCAAATATGAATACACCAATGATGTGTTGGCGATTGATGTGATCAATGGTGGGCCGTCTCTGCGCGAATGGGTCGATGATGCTGAGGCAATGCCGGGCGATCTGGATGCGCTGGCTTCAGCCGATGAGGCTGCATGGTCTGAAGAAGTGCGCGACTTGCTGCTTTACTGATCGGTTCGGATGAAAGTTCGGAGTGACGGATCAATCGTCCTCGGCAGTTTCCAACAAGTCTGGCCGGTCGAAGTGGATAAAGCTGCGCTGCTCGTCATCCCAATGCCACGCATTGCCGGCAGGCTGATCAATCAAGCCGATCCAGCGGTCATCTCGGTTTAGAACGGCTCCCAAGGCGACATATTGCGGCCCCTGGCTACGTTCTTCGTCTTCGGCAATGGCTTCGTCCGTTCCGCGCAATCGCCAGCCGCTGTCGGGCTCCTCATCACCCTCGCGGGTTAAATCAGGCACTTCGCGATAGAGATAATCGACCAGGCTCCGGCCAGCCAGAACGCATTGGTCAACCATGCAGCGCTCCCAATATTCGCGCGGCCGATCAACCTTGGGCAAGGGGCGATTGTCGCCCGTAAGCGCCGCAATCACATGGCTTTTTGGAATGGAGACAGGATCGCCTTCCTCCAAATTCTGCATGTCGTCGGGTTGATTGCTCAATGTCCCGACGAAGTAATCCTGCGCAACCCGTTCGATTGTCACCCACATGCGCTCTGCGCCATGGCCGCCGTCGCGATCGGTGAAGATGGCTTTGATCAAGTCGCCTTCGCGCAATTCATCCAAATGCTCCGGTGGGGGCAAAAAGAAGGTGTAAGGGGCCTCCGCAGCAACCGGATTAGGGTCCTGCAAACTTATCCCGTCTGGAAGGCCGGACAGGCTCAATGGCCTTGCTTGCGGCTCAATTCCCGCATCGCGTCGTCCAGTCCGTCCAACGTCAGCGGATACATCCGGTCATTCACCAGTTCCTTCAGTATCTTGGTGCTTTGCGAATAGCTCCACTGCTTTTCAGGCACAGGATTGAGCCAAACCGTGGCCGGATAGGTGTTGGCAACGCGTTGCATCCACGCCGCGCCCGGTTCTTCATTCATATGCTCGACCGAGCCACCCGCATGGGTAATCTCATAGGGGCTCATCGCGGCATCGCCAACGAATATGATCTTGTAATCATGGCCGTATTTATGGAGGATATCCCAGGTCTTGGTGCGCTCCTGCCAACGCCTGCGATTGTCCTTCCAAACGCCTTCATACAGACAGTTATGGAAGTAGAAGAATTCCAAATTCTTGAATTCAGCCGTGGCAGCGCTGAACAATTCCTCGACCAGCTTGATGAAGGGATCCATCGATCCGCCCACATCAAGAAACAACAGCAATTTGACCGCATTGCGCCGTTCGGGACGCATATGAATGTCCAGCCAGCCTTGCTTGGCTGTGCCGTCAATGGTCGCGTCCAGATCCAATTGATCGGGATTGCCTTCGCGGGCAAAACGCCTGAGACGACGAAGCGCCATCTTGATGTTGCGCGTGCCCAGTTCCTTGGTGTTGTCCAAATTCTTATATTCGCGCTTTTCCCACACCTTGACCGCGCGCTTGTGCTTGCTTTCGCCGCCGATGCGGACGCCTTCTGGGTTATAGCCGGAGTGTCCGAAGGGCGAGGTGCCCCCGGTACCGATCCATTTATTGCCGCCTTCGTGCCGCTTTTCCTGTTCCTCGAGACGCTTTTTCAGCGTGTCCATAATCTCGTCCCAGTCGCCCAGGGCCTCGATCTTGGCCATTTCCTCTTCGGACAGGAATTTTTCGGCGATAGCCTTCAGCCAATCCTCCGGTATCTCGACCGGGTTTTGACCATAATCGGACATGATCCCTTTGAAGACTTTGTTAAAAACCTGATCAAAACGATCCAACATTCCTTCGTCTTTTACGAAGGTTGCCCGCGACAGGTAATAAAATGCTTCAGGTGTCTGTTCGATCACATCCTTCTCGAGCGCCTCAAGCAATGTGAGGTGTTCCTTGAAAGAGGCTCCGATACCGGACTCGCGCAACTCATCGACGAAATTGAAGAACATTGGTTTCCTTTAGCCACGGAATTCGCGTGATGCCAGTCCCGCATTGCGTCGCTGACAATTTAACCAGTCGCTAACCATGCTGGGCTATCGGTGCATCCAGAAAAATGGGGACGTGCGCAAATGAAGCCGATTGAGATCGATACTGCTGGGGCAACTGCGCTGGACCAAATTCCGGAGAGTTGCGGCGCTGTGACCGTGGGTTGCACCGATGTTGCCGGTATTGTCGAGGCGGTCATCAATTCCTCCAAAAGCTTGCGCGAAGAGCATACTGCCTTGCAGGGCACAGTTTCCGCATTGGAAGCTGACCAAAGCAAGGTGGCTGAGGCAAGTGACGAGGCTCGGTTGTTGTCCGAACGAGCAATCGAGCGCTTGGGAGAGGGTACAGCCCTGATCAATTCCTCATTGGGCCAAATCAATTCCGTGCTTGAGCTGGTTGAGACACTTTCCAGCCATGTCACCAGCTTTGCAGCAGCCATGGAGCAAGTGCGCAAATCGGCCCAAGACATCGATCAAATTGCCGAGACGACCAATATTCTGGCCTTGAACGCCACCATTGAGGCGATGCGCGCCGGTGATGCGGGACGTACCTTTGCGGTCGTCGCCAATGAGGTGAAGAGCCTGGCGAATGACACACGCAAAGCGACCGAGCAGATTTCTGCCACCGTTGATGCCTTGGGCGCGGAAGCGGGCGTGGTGATCGAACAGGTTGAGGCCGGTGTTCAGGCGAGCGACGAGGCGAAAAGCTCTGTCGCTCAGATCGAATCCACCATTTTCAATGTGAGTGACCTCGTCGAGCAAGTCGACAAGCAGAACGACACCATCGCGCGGTCTACTTCGACTATCAGCGACCATGTGGTGAGTGTGCGCGGGGTTCTGAAGAGCTTTGAACGCGTGGCGGTCCACAGCGAGGTCAATTTGCGCCGAGCACATGGCCGGATGGAAGAGCTGGAAATGACCGCCAGCGAGATGTTTGACCGCATCGTGCAAGCTGGCCTCTCTCCGGAAGACAGCCTGATGGTTGAACGGGCACAAGCTTTCGCTCGCGAATTGTCCGAACGCACATCCGAGGCGATGGAGGCGGGCGACATCACCGCATCAGAGCTGTTTGATACCGATTATGTCGAGATCAGCGGAAGCAATCCAACCCGTTTTCGGACGTCTTTGACGCATTGGGCAGATAAGATTTGGCGTCCTTTGCTGGATCAAGCCAAACAGTCTGACAGCCGGATATTGGCCGCTGCTTGTACGGATATGAACGGATTTTTGCCGGCCCATCTGACCGAGCACTCGCAACAACCCACCGGCGATTTGGTGCATGACACCCAATATTGCCGAAATGGGCGGATGATCTTTGATCCAGTCGACCAAAAGGCGAAGGAAAGCACCGCGCCTTACATGATGGCCGTCTATCGCCAGGAAGGCGATGGCCAGAAATACAAGGTCGTGCGCAATGTCTATGTCCCGCTGACCGTCGATGGTCGCCGCTGGGGCGATTACGAGCTGGCGTATAGCTTCGACAGCTGAGCTGTCCGTCCCGATGACGGATCGACTTTAACCAATTTGGACTAGCTGAAACCGATCAGGTTTGGCGGCGCGCCATAAATGCCAGCCGCTCGAACATCATCACGTCCTGCTCATTCTTAAGCAGAGCGCCATGCATTGGCGGGATGGCGCTGTTGGGATTGGCATCCTGCAACACGTCCAGCGGCATGTCCTCGTTCAGCAACAGCTTGAGCCAGTCCAACAGCTCGCTGGTGGAGGGCTTTTTCTTTAGGCCCGGCACCTCGCGGATATCGTAAAACACGTCCATCGCCTTGGTCACCAAGGTTTTCTGGATGTCGGGGAAGTGGACGTCGATGATGTCGCGCATCGTGTCGCGATCAGGGAATTTGATATAGTGGAAGAAGCAGCGGCGCAGGAATGCGTCGGGCAATTCTTTCTCGTTGTTGGACGTGATCACAACGATTGGACGCTCTTTGGCGGTGATCGTCTCGTGCGTTTCATAGACGTCGAACGACATTCGATCGAGTTCCTGCAACAGATCGTTGGGAAATTCGATATCCGCTTTGTCGATTTCGTCGATCAGCAGAACCGGCAGTTCAGGCGCGGTGAAGGCTTCCCACAATTTGCCCTTCTTGATGTAGTTGGAAATGTCGTGAACGCGCTCGTCACCCAGCTGACCATCGCGCAAACGCGCAACCGCGTCATATTCATACAAGCCTTGCTGCGCCTTGGTGGTGGATTTGATGTTCCACTCAATCAGCGGAGCCTTGATCGCATTGGCGATCTCATGCGCCAGCACGGTTTTCCCCGTGCCCGGTTCACCTTTTACCAGCAGCGGACGACGCAGCGTCACTGCGGCGTTCACGGCGACCTTAAGATCGTCGGTTGCGATGTAATTGCTGGTGCCCTCAAAGCGCTGCGTGGTCATAGGTTTCCTCTGGCAACTTGATTTCGAAGTGGCGTTAGGGGGCAGTGCGGCGCGGTGCAAGGGTTACGCAACGTAAGCTATCGAAATTGGCGAGGGATATCGCTCTGCGCGGGCTGGGGTGTAACGAGATGCGCTCGGCAACGAATTGTCCTATGCAGACACACCAGCAAACAGGAGCACCCAATGCCAACCGAAAAGATCACGATCCAAACGCCTGCCGGGCATGAGTTGTCAGGCGCTTTGGAATTGCCCACCGGATTGATACGGGGCGCAGCGCTGTTCGCGCACTGCTTCACCTGCACTAAGCAGTCCAAGGGAGCAATCGCGGTTACCCGTGCCTTGGCCGCGCATGGCATCGCCACTTTGCGGTGTGATTTCACCGGCCTAGGGGGCAGCGAAGGTGATTTCGGTCGCGCTGGATTTACCAGCGATGTGGATGACCTGCTTAGCGCGGCAGAGGTGCTGTGCGAACGTTTTGGCGGCAAGATATTGCTGGTAGGCCACAGTCTAGGCGGTGCAGCAGTGCTGGCTGCGGGCCACCGGCTTGGCCGTGACAAGGTGGCAGCCATCGCCACTATCGGAGCGCCCAGCGATGTGCCGCATGTGCTACACAACATTAAAGGTGATCTTGATGCCATCGAGAAACATGGCGAGGGCGATGTATCGATCGGTGGACGTGCCTTCAAACTGAGCAAGGCTTTCCTCGATAACACTCGGGAAACCGATCTGCTCAAGCAGATACCTGATCTGAAAATCCCTGTGATGATTACCCATTCGCCGACGGATCAGATCGTAGGGGTGGAGCATGCCTCAAAGCTGTTCGTGGCGGCAAAGCACCCTAAGAGCTTTATCAGCCTGGCCGGTGCCGATCATTTGTTGACGGACGCAGGCGATGCCGGCTTTGCGGCAGGCGTTATCGCGCAATGGGCGCAGCGGTATCTGCCCGATGATGAAACATGGCCTGCACCCGAACAGGGCGTGCTGGTGCGCACCGGCCATGGGAAATTTGGAACAGAGGTTCACACCGCCAGTCACCACTTTATTGCTGACGAGCCGACCAGCTATGGCGGGGACAACACCGGCCCAACACCCTATGATCTGCTGAATGCGGCATTGGGCACGTGCACGGCCATGACGATGAAGATGTATGCAGACCGGAAAGGCTGGCCGCTAGAGGGCTCTAGCGTGGCAGTAACGCATGAGCGCGATCACCATGTGGATTGCGACCATTGCGAGGATGAGGGTGAGGGCGCCCAAGTCCAATCGCTCAACCGGAAGATAAGTTTGCATGGCGATCAGTTGACCGATGAGCAACGTGCCAAGATTATCGAGATCGCAGATAAATGTCCGGTCCACAAAACCTTGGAGGGGCATTTGCATGTTCATACGGAGACCGCAGAATGATTGTGATTACCGGAGACGTCGAGCTTAAGCCCGAACATCGGGAGGCAGGCATAAAGCTGTGCCGGGAACATTCAGATCGTTCGCGCAAGGAACCTGGATGCATTTCTCATGATTGCACTATCGATCTGGAGAATGACAACATGGTCCGCTTTATCGAGCGGTGGGATGACATGGACGCAGTGCAAGTCCATTTCCAGGTGCCGGAGGCGCTAGGCATGGTTGAGGCATTGTCTGCCATGAAGAGCGCGCCGTTCGTGATCCGACTGTTTGACGCGACTCCATTGGACGAGATTAGCGCCTAGGCAGAGCTTTTTGGGGCTATATCCGCCCGAGTGCCGAAAAGATAATTAGCAGCAATTGCATGGAAAGCACGACCGGCGTTGCCACCCGCCATCCCATTGCAGCGTCCTTTATTCCGCGTTGCCAGCTCCAATGCAAAATGCCCACGGTCACCAATGTGCTGAGGCCGATGGTGAACCATCCGCTCTTGCTGGCAAAAACCATGGCGATGGCGAACAGAGCGATGGATTGGGCGATCACCGCTGCGGCGAACCACACTATCGGGATAGGGCGATAGGCCGCGTCAGAAATATACCAATCGGGCAAGCGGCTGTCGGGACGCGAAATTCGGCGGTCACCCGCCATGATGTCATCCTCATTGGGATCGGGCCAATCCGGGCCTGACGAGTTTAGGTCCGGCTTGTCCTCAGGCATCGATGGATTCGCGGTCTACTTCGCCAGCACGGTTCTGGATGAAGTTAAAGCGGTGCTCTGGATTGCGCCCCATCAGGCGATCGACCAATTCTTTCACTGCTGCGCGATCTTCAAATTCTGCGGGCAGGGTGATGCGGATCAGGCCGCGGGTTTTTGGGGCCATAGTGGTTTCACGCAGTTGCTGGGGGTTCATCTCGCCCAAGCCCTTAAACCGGCCCACTTCCACTTTTTTGCCTTTGAACACCGTCTCTTCCAGCTCGGCGCGGTGCGCATCATCGCGGGCATAGCGGCTCTCTTTGCCAGCTGTCAGACGATAGAGCGGTGGCTGAGCGAGGAACAGATGCCCCTTTTTGACCAGATCGGGCATTTCCTGGAAAAAGAATGTCATCAACAGCGTTGCGATATGCGCGCCATCAACATCAGCATCGGTCATGATGATCACTCGGTCATAGCGCAGATTTTCTGCGTCGCATTCTTTCCGGGTGCCGCAACCCAGTGCCAGCGCAAGGTCGGCAATTTCTGCATTGGCGCGGATTTTATCGGTTGTGGCGCTGGCGACGTTCAGGATCTTACCTCGAATAGGAAGGATCGCCTGCGTCTTGCGATTGCGCGCCTGTTTGGCGCTGCCACCAGCTGAATCGCCTTCGACAATGAACAATTCAGTCTCTGCATCGGTTTCACCGCTGCAATCGGTCAGCTTGCCGGGCAGTCGCAGCTTTTTGGCATTGGTGGCGCTTTTACGCTTGATCTCGCGTTCCTGCTTGCGCCGCAAACGCTCATCCATGCGCTCCATCACGACGCCCAGCAACGCTTTGCCGCGTTCCATATTGTCGGTCAGGAAATGGTCGAAGTGATCGCGAACAGCATTTTCAACCAGACGGGCCGCTTCGGGCGAGGTCAGCCGGTCCTTGGTCTGGGATTGAAATTGCGGATCGCGGATGAAGACGGACAGCATGATCTCGCCGCCATTCATCACATCATCAGCGGTGATGTCCTTGGCCTTTTTCGTGCCGGTCAACTCGCCAAAGGCGCGCAAGCCCTTGGTCAAGGCACCGCGCAGGCCCTGTTCGTGCGTTCCGCCATCGGGGGTGGGAACGGTATTACAATACCAGCTGGTTGAGCCGTCGGAATAGAGCGGCCATGCGACTGCCCATTCGACCCTGCCCAAAGATTGTCCGCCATCATCCTCGGGAAAGTCCTGCTTGCCGGTAAAGGCTTGCGCCGTGACGCATTCACGCTCGCCGATTTGTTCGGCCAGATGATCTGCCAGACCGCCGGGAAATTTGAACACGGCATCCTCTGGCACATCTTCGGATGTTAGCGAGGGCGCGCATTTCCAGCGGATTTCTACGCCGGCAAACAGATAGGCCTTGGACCGCGCCAATTTGAACAGCCGGTGCGGTTTGAATTGACGGTCACCAAATATCTCTGTGTCGGGGGTAAAACTGACGGTGGTGCCGCGCCGGTTGGGCGTTGCGCCCAAATTCTCGATCTTGCCGAGCGTTTGACCCTTGGAAAATTCTTGCGCGAACAATTGCTTGTCACGCGCCACTTCCACGCGAGTATGGCTGGACAGCGCGTTGACTACGCTGACACCCACGCCGTGCAATCCGCCACTGGTTGCATAGGCCTTGCCCGAGAATTTGCCGCCCGAGTGCAGCGTGGACAAGATCACTTCGAGCGTGGACTTACCTGGAAACTTGGGATGCTCGTCCACCGGAATGCCGCGGCCATTGTCCGCGATCGACAGGCGATTGCCTTCTTCCAGACGCACTTCGATGCGGCTTGCATGGCCAGCCACCGCTTCGTCCATCGCATTGTCCAGCACTTCGGCTGCCAAATGATGCAGGGCGCGATCGTCGGTGCCGCCAATATACATGCCCGGACGACGCCGGACAGGCTCTAACCCTTCCAGCACCTCGATTGAGGAGGAATCATAATCGCCGCTGGAGGTTGGCGTTCCATCAAAAAGATCATCGGACATGGCGCTGCTATAGGCCTCGGATTCGATCCGCTACAAGCAGCCAATAATAGTTTTCGTCAGTCGTTAAAGCGGGTGGGTGCCTGATCCACGATAACGACCTCGCCATTGCGCACTTCTCGCACTTCCATGGCGCGTTGGATCACGCCATCGCTGCCAAAGCGAAACGGTCCGTCCAGCCCCAGAAAACCGCCTTCGCTGCGCAATTCGGATTGCGGGAAGCGGCTGCCGATTCTCCAGTCTCTGGATACGCGCAGGGTCAACAAAACCGCGTCATACCCTAAGGTAGAAATCCGGTAGGGTTTGCCGCCAAAGCGGTTTTCGTAACTGTCACTAAAGTTCTTGAAGCGCGCGTCGGACACGGCCGAGAACAAAGCTCCGCGCATTGCAACCGGCCGGGTGAGGGCGCTCTCGCCGCTCCACAGCTCTGTGCCCAGCACTTGTGTGTCGGTGGCCGGCTGTTCATCGGTTTGCTCTTTTAGAGCGACCGCAGCCTGCGTTGCCAGCCGCGCGCCATCAGCAATCAGCACGGCATCATAGCCACCGCGTGCGCGCAGTCGCTTGGCCGCGTTAGAGATAGAGACATTGCCGCGGTCATAGCGTTCGGCACTGCTCAATGACCCGCCAAACCCGCGCAGCACATTGTTCAATGCTGCCATGGAGCGATCTCCATAATCGCCATTGGGAGCAAGCGCTGCAAAACTGCGCGCGCCCTTTTGCCGGGCGTAGCTTACCGTGCGGCTGACCGATTGTTCGGGGATGTGTCCCATCACGAACACGCCCGAAGCGGCCACAGTGGTATCATTGGAGAAAGAGATCATCGGAACGCCAGATCGGCGAGTTTCTGCTCGTGCAGCCGAGACATTGCTGGCCAGCAGCGGCCCCAGGATCAATGTATTGCCATCGGCAACGGCGCGCGCCGCCGCTTCGCCTGCATTGGCGGATGTGTCATAAGTGGTGATGCGCAGATTGTCCGCATTGGTGTCCAGCAAGGCCATGGTGGTGGCGTTGGAGATCGATTGGCCCACCGCGCCATTGTTGCCATTCAGCGGCACCAGCAAAGCCACGCGGTGGCGTGTTTCATCGGTGGGAAGCGTTGTCGCGCTCGGCTCTGGTGTCGGTTCAGCGACCGGACCGGTGCTGGTGGGCCCCGTGTTGGGAACAATCTGACAGCCCGCCAACAGCGTTGCAGTGCCTGCAACCATCCACGCGCGTCCACTAAACAAAAAACGCTTCATTCTTGCCGACCCCAATTACTTGTACCAAAGAGCATTGAGTGAACACTCATCTGCCTGAACGTGACTTGTCTGAGTCCCCACCAGAACCCCTGACAAATGGGCTCTACATCGTCGCCACACCGATTGGCAATCTTGGCGATATAACGGTGCGTGCAGTCGATATTCTGAGCCGGTGCGATGCTGTTGCCTGTGAGGACACGCGGGTGACGGGCAAATTGATGAAGCATTTGGGCCTGCACAAGCCGCTGTGGCGCTATGATGACCATTCCTCGCCGCATGACCGAGCCCGATTGATCGATGCGATGCGAAGCGGCGCGGTGGCCTTGGTCAGCGATGCCGGAACGCCGCTGGTGTCCGATCCAGGCTATCGTTTGGTGGCTGATGCACGCGAGCAGAATATCTCTGTCACCACCTTGCCTGGCGCCTGCGCGGTTATTGCGGGCCTCACCCTGTCAGGCCTACCCAATGATCGCTTTCTGTTTGGTGGATTTTTGCCTGTGAAAGAAAAAGCGCGCGCCGATGTTCTGGCTGAGTTGGGCCAGGTTGATGCAACGCTCATCTTTTACGAAACCGGGCCGCGCCTGACAAAATCGCTGGTCGCCATCGCGAAGGACTTGCCCGGCCGCACTGTGTCGGTCGCGCGTGAGCTGACCAAGCTCCACGAAGAATGCCGCACCGATACGCCAGAAAATTTGCTGGAGCATTATCAGGCGCATCCTCCCAAGGGAGAGATTGTGCTCCTGATCGCTCCGCCGAATGACGAGCAACCACACGGCGATCCCGATGCATTGCTACGAGAAGCCTTGGCAACGCTAAAGCCGTCGCAAGCTGCGGGGCAAGTGGCCAAGGCAACCGGGCTCGATCGCAAGACGCTCTATGCTCGCGCACTCGAGATCGGCGCTGAGACACGCGACAAGCAGGGCAATCTGTGAAGCGCAAGCTGGCCGAACAAAGCGGGCGGCAAGCGGAACGGTGGGCCTCTGTCTGGCTGCGTCTGAAAGGTTGGAAGGTTCTGGCCCAACGGGTCAAAACTCCGCGCGGAGAGATAGATCTCATTTGCAGGCGCAGCGGCATCGTTGCCTTTGTCGAAGTTAAATTCCGCAAGCGCGCTGTTGACCTTGATCATGCCATCGATGCCTACCGCTTGAAACGCGTTGCAGCGGCGGTTGAATGCGTCGCCCATGAATATGTCCGCGATGGCGAGGATATGCGCGTAGACGTTATCCTACTTGCGCCCGGCGTCTTGCCACGCCACATCACCAATGCATGGCAACCATAAGAGAGTATTGAATGTCCCTACGCATCGCAGTTCAGATGGACCCGATTGAAAGCGTGAACATCGCCGGGGATTCTTCCTTTGCCTTGATGGAGGCAGCCCAGGCGCGCGGTCATGAAATCTTCGAATATCACGTCGAAAGCCTGACTTTGGACGCGGATGATCGTCTGTATGCCGAATGCCAACCGGTGACGGTTCAGCGAGTTGTGGGCGATCATTTTACCAAAGGAGAGGCCATGCGCCTCGATCTGGGCAAGGACATTGATGTCATTTTGATGCGCCAAGATCCGCCATTTGACATGGGCTATATCACTGCGACCCATTTGCTCGACCGGATCGAGAGCGAGACATTGGTGGTCAACAATCCCACCAGCGTGCGCAATGCACCAGAAAAGGTGATGGTGCTGGATTATCGCGAATTCATGCCGCCAACCTTGGTCACGCGGAGCGTGGACGAGGTAAAGCGGTTCATGGCTGAGCACGGCGCCGTTGTGGTCAAACCTATCCACGGCAATGGCGGCAAGGCGATCTTCCGTGTGCCCGCCGATGGCGACAATCTGACGGCTCTGTTTGAAGTGTTCAACCAGACCTGGCCCGAACCACACATGGTCCAGCCCTTCCTTCCCGAAGTGGCCGAGGGGGACAAGCGCATCGTGCTGATCGATGGCGAAGTGGCTGGCGCGATCAACCGCATCCCGGGCGAGGGCGAGTTCCGCTCTAACCTGGCGATGGGCGGCAGCGCTGAACCCACCCAATTGACCGAGCGCGAGCAGGAAATTTGCGCCGCGATGGGGCCAGATCTGAAACGGCTCGGCCTGACATTTGTCGGGATCGATGTGATTGGCGGCAAATGGCTGACCGAGATCAACGTAACCTCACCCACAGGAATTGTGGCGATCAGCAATTTTGACGGCACCGATCTGGCCGGAATGATCTGGGACGCGATCGAGGGACGTGTGGCTGCGAGCCGTTAAGTCTGCAAGCGAAGACCTAGGGTAGACGACCATAGTTTCGTCGATAATGTGGTCCATCGGCAGGTATTCTCTGCGGCTTCACACATAAATTGGAGTTGGCTAGGAAGGCCTATGGAAAGTCAACGGGAACACAATCGCCAAGGCTGGAACCAGCGCGTTGCCGAAGGCGACATGTGGACGCTTCCGGTAGATCCGGAAACAATCGCTCGTGCACGAGACGGTGATTGGGAAGTCCTGCTTACTCCGAAAAAGTCGGTCCCACGCGCTTGGTTCGGCGAAATTTCAGGCAAAGACATTCTTGGCCTCGCATCGGGTGGTGGGCAGCAGAGCCCCATCTTTGCCGCTGCAGGAGCCAATGTGACGTGTCTTGATGCGTCAGAGGCCCAACTTGCCCGCGATCAGCAAGTGGCCCAGCGCGAGGGTCTGAATATCCGCACGGCACAGGGATATATGCATGATCTATCGGCCTTCGCGGATGCTAGTTTCGATTTGGTCTTTAACCCCTGCTCGACAGCGTTTGCACCCGAAGTTTTGCCGGTATGGCTCGAGTGCGCCCGCGTGCTGCGTCCCGGTGGAGTTCTGATGACAGGATTTTACAATCCGGTCTTTTTTGTGTTTGACCAATTGGCAATGGATCGCGGTGAGTTGGTGGCGCGTCATTCGCTCCCATATTCTGACTTCGAATTGCCGGAGGAAGAACGAAAACAGATGTTGGCCGATGATCCAACCTTGTGCTTCAGCCACACATTGGAGACACAGATTGGGGGTCAGTTACAGGCTGGCCTTCTGTTGGCTGATATGTTCGAGGACAATTGGGCCGAATTGGATGAGGTCGGTCGCCTGTTCAATCCTTTCATCGCCACAAGAGCGGTAAAGCCTGCCTGAGCCATGCCAAACCCGATCTGGTGGGCATGATCTGGGACGCGATTGAGAAGCATGTGACTGCGAACGGTCAGGTCCGCTAACGACCCAATTATGGTAGTACGGCAATCGTCCCAAATTTGCGGCCTTCTGCCTACCAAGCGGATTCCACCTAAATGACCATCTCCACTATTGCAGCAAACGGTCCCTTCTTGTGACCGCCGCCCAAGAACTGATGGGCACCTGTTCTGAGGCCCTGCGATGCAACGAAATTTTGTAGTCGCTCATAAGCATCAGTTGAGCAATCGAGGCCAAATACAATCTCTTCGCCGGTGAGCTCAAGTGACCAGCTAACAGCTTTGCTCTTTGTCAATCTTACCAGGCGGTCGGCATAGATGTCAGCAACGACCACGCTACCGGGTGCTGCGTTTTGCCTTAAGGTTGCCAAAGTCGCCCGCACGGAACGCTCGGAAAGGTATAGTGTGACACCCTCCCACAGAAAGATGGTCTTCCTGGTTGGATCATAATCGGTGGCAAGAAGCGAGTTGATCCAATTGGGATCAGAAAAGTCGACTTCAACGAAACGGACTTGCGAAGAATCAATCTTTGCAGCTGCCAGATGCCTGCGCTTGTGGGCCTGATCAGCAGCTTGATCGAGTTCATATATGGCAATGTCGCCCTGGGTAAGTTTGCCATAGGCACGGGTATCTAGTCCTGCCCCAAGTACTACAAACTGAGCGGCATCGGCAAGATTTGCTTCAATAAGCCTGTCGAACACAACGGTCCTTGATGGCACCAGATTCGCGATGCCAGCCTTCTCCGGCTTGGGCAGCGTCGGATAAAGGAACTGAACACCGAGGGCCTTGTGCACTAGCCACAGCGGGAAAAGCGTTAGCCAAAGGCCCGGGACAGAGTTGTTAGGGATGCTAGCTGCGAGTTTTCGCGCAGCGCGATCCTTTCGCAAGCCGAAAACATCCATAGCCCAGCGCCCATTGATTATCTCAACAGCCGTTTGCGAAACACCCAGCTTTTTACTGACAACAAGCTGGCGGTATCCAACCATGATCACGCCGACAACGCTCAACGGAAGCCAGATAAGCTGCAGCGGTACAAAAACTAAATAGGAAAGGAACTTCACCCGCACTCCCGTGGCGGTTTTGTCAGAATGAACTTCGTATCACGACGCGGGAGCCGATCCAACAATGCGACCGGGTTCTATTCCAATTGCGGACATCAAGTTGCTTCGGTTTTGAAGCCCAGTATCAAAATTGTCTTCTCGGCGCAGAGTTTCTCAAAATTGGTATTGGCCAAAGCGAGGGCGTCCTCCGAGATGGGGGCAGTCACGTCCTCAACAAACTTCTGGAGCACTGGTTGATCGAGTGAGCCAAACACATCGTATATCACTGGCTCAGAGCGTTTCGCCTCGATTTCTTTGGCTCGCTCGTCAGGAACGTCACATGCAAATACTACTGCCTGACAATTGACCTTAGAAGGTACAGTCACGCGGCAACTATCCGCATTCACTGAAACCGTATTACCTTGGTACATTGGGTGTGTTCCGCACATCAGCGTTCCACAGCACGTCGACATTGCAGTCGTGTTTGCTCCTTCTTCGCTAAGTTTCGAGAACTCGAGCCTTTCGCGAGATGCTTCATCAACAATGAAAGCATTGGCGAAGTAGACGAGATCGACTCCGCGTTCAAAATTTACAACTGCTTCGGGAAGTTCGTTCTCGGGAGCTCTGCTCGCCGACATGAACCCTCGCTTGCGGCAGTCACTGCACAGGCATTCAGTGCGGCTTCGCATCGCGGGGTCACAAAGCACGATCCGGCACTTACCGCATCGGCATTCAAGGTAAGCCTCTGGCTCGGTCATACTCTATGTCCATCCATGCATCTTACCTATTGCTATGCATTTTCTCGCGAGGCAACCCGAAGGTCCGAAGAGATTTGGTACAAGAACGCCTGCAAACTTCTGCCGGGCGTTTCCATGCCAGTATCGGTCCTTAATGCTTTTTCGCCTCTTTGCGTGCCCTTGGATGGGCATCGCGATAATTTTCCAACATCGTTGCTGCATCCACCTGCGTGTGGATCGGGACGCGATTGAGGTGCGGGCGGCTGCGAATGGTTAGGTCTGCAATCGACCCAATTGCGGACGTTGATCCTATCCTAGGTCAGCGTTGACATGCCGAAGGAGTTCAATTTCAATAGCTGTCTCCACAGCCGACCATATATCCGATGCATTTTGATGCATTGATTCCTGATCAGAAAGCTCATTTGCCGTTTTAGGGGCAAACTGATCGATGGCTTCAACCAACTCATCGAGAGCTTCTAGTAGACGGCTTTTCAACCCTATGGGATCGCTTACGCCTTTGAAGTAAGAGTCTTCCCGACCATAAACGTAGGAGCAATTTCCTCTCGTCACGACGCTAAAGAGTGGACCTGCGATGCAATCCCTTAGGGCCTCTGTGTCGATCCACATGTCACGCCCTCGCTCTGATCTGCAATGCTGTCCCAGTGGGCTTCGGAAAGCTGTATTGAACTGGCTCTCAATTTGTTGCTGGTTTTGGTCGTTCATTTGAGAAACCTAAGCGCCTCCTGAAGGGTACACAAGAATTCCAATCCCCTTCGGATTAAAGTGACTGCTTTCCACCCCAATTGCGGACGCTACTTCTTCCTCGCGCCTTTACGTGCCCTTGGATGCGCATCTCGGTAATTTTCCAGCATCGTTGCTGCATCCACCTGCGTGTAAACCTGGGTCGAGCCGAGCGAGGCGTGGCCCAACAATTCTTGCAAAGACCGCAAGTCAGCGCCTGCACCAAGCAGATGCGTTGCAAAGCTGTGGCGCAAGGCATGCGGCGTAGCGGTATCGGGTAGGCCGAGCGCGCGACGCGCCTTCGCCATCGCCTTTTGCACCATGCCTTGGCTCAACGGGCCGCCTTTTACGCCGCGAAACAAGGCATCATCGGGGCCGACGGGCCATGGACATTGGCTTTGATATTCGGCCACTGCATCGCGGCAGACCGGCAGGATGGGGACAAGGCGTTGCTTGCCACCCTTGCCGGTGACTTGCAGCGCCTCTCCCAGCGGTGTGTCGCGCCCTTGCAGGGACAAAGCCTCGGCAATGCGCAGGCCTGATCCATACAGCAGCAGCAGGACAGCCCGGTCGCGCGCGCCAACCCAACCTTCTAGCGCTTCTCCAGCGACCAGATCGGCGATATTGCTGGCATCATCCGGGGTGACAGGGCGGGGCAAGCCCTTTTTGATGCGAGGCCCCCTTAGGCGCGGCGTGGCGGCATCCTGTTCGCCAGATTGGACGCGGGCAAATTGGATGAAGCTCTTGATTGCTGACAATTCGCGCGCGGCGCTGGTGTTGGCCAATCCCTCGGCGCGGCGAGCGGCCAGATGGCTACGCAAATCCCTTGCTTCCAATCGGGCAATCGAGGGCCAATCGGCAAATTCTTGTGCGGCTAGCAATCGCCGAGCGCAAGCAAGGTAGGCGCGCACCGTATGCGGGCTGCGGCGGCGCGAATGGGTCAGATGTTCGCGCCACGCCTCCAAGAAGTCAGCAGCCATCATACTGCCACTCATACCGGCACCAAAGCATCGCCCACCAGCTCGCCCAGCAAGGCGTCCAACACCGGCATGCCAGCCTTTGTTAGGCCGATTTTCGAGCCATTTTGCCAAACGAGGCCGAGATCGCGATGCAGCTTGAGCCGATTGGTCTGGATCAGGTCTTTTTGGGCAATGCCAAAGCGGTTTTCCAAGGCTGCCAGATCGATCCCCTCAACCAGTCGCAGACCCATCATTATGGCTTCGGAAACTTGCTCATGCGGGCCGAGGTCTCGCGAGGTCTCGATACCATCTCGCGAGGTCTCGACTTTGGACAGGAAGTTCTCCGGCTTCTTGTGGCGAGTGGTTGCAACGCCATTTCTGCGGCCATGCGCACCTGGCCCTATTCCGCAATAATCTGCATAACGCCAATAGGTTAGATTGTGTCGGCTCTGTTGACCGGCGCGCGCATAATTGCTGGTCTCATAGGCGGGAATACCCGCATTTGCGGTCATTTCATGCGTCAGTGCATACAAATCCGCGGCCGGGTCATCGTCCAGCGGAGTGAAGGCGCCGATCCGCACATCGGTGGCAAAACGCGTGCTCGGCTCGATCGTCAATTGATAGAGCGAGAGGTGATCCGTGCCGAGGGTCAATGCGCGGTCCAACTCAGACGCCCATTGCTCGGGCGTCTGGCCAGGGCGAGCATAGATCAGATCAAAGCTGACCCGGGCAAATTGGGATTGGGCAATCTCCAAAGCCGCCAATGCTTCATCAGCGCTGTGCAAACGCCCCAAAAATTGTAAACAATCATCCTCAAGCGATTGTATTCCCAGTGATACACGGTTCACGCCGGCATCTGCCAATCCGGCGAAATTGGCCGCTTCGACTGAGGAGGGATTGGCCTCTAGGGTGATCTCGACATTGGCGTCAAAACCCCACAAAGTCTCGGCTTCCAGCAGCAAATCGGCGACCAGAGCGGGCGGCATAAGGGACGGGGTGCCTCCGCCAAAGAACACGCTTTCCAAGCGCTCTCCACCGGCGATTTCGGCTTCGCGCCGCATGTCAGCGATCAGGGCACCGCGCCATTGATCCACATCCACGCCATCGCGAACATGGCTGTTGAAGTCGCAATAGGGGCATTTCTTCAAGCAAAAGGGCCAATGGATATAAAGTGCGCGCGCCATGGCTCTTTTCACGCTCTGTTAAGCGATAAATGTCAAGTTTGGGGCATGAAGAACGGGTACATATCAACGCTTGGGCTTGCCGCATCACTGGCGGTGGCGGGGTCCGTTGTGACATCTGGCGTGCATGCGCAGGATCGGGCCCAGGGGCTCGGTGTAGACAGGCCAGATAATCGCTTTGCTGCTGAACTGCTGGATACACATAATGAAGAACGCGCAAGGTTTGGCGCGCAGCGGCTGCGTTGGAGCCCCCAACTAGCCCGTCAAGCGCAGCAATGGGCGCTGGTGCTGGCTCGGGAAGGGCGCATGCGTCATGCCAGCAATGACGAGCGCAATGGAGCCGGCGAGAATCTGTGGATGGGAAGCGCTGGGCGTTACTCCGCACAATTCATGGTCGACGCCTTTGTCGAGGAAAAACAGCATTTTCGAGCTGGAACCTTCCCCAATATCTCGCGCACGGGAAATTGGCGAGATGTGGGGCATTATACGCAGGTAGTGTGGCATGATACGCAGCAGCTTGGTTGCGCAGTAGCCCGCAATGATCGTGACGATTTTCTGGTTTGCCGATACTGGCCTGCTGGCAACACCTATGGGGTCGAGATCAGGCAATCTCCTAACCGTTAAAGGTTCAATCCTCACTCAGTTGGAAAATTGATCGGCCACCAATTTGGCAAAGGCATCGGCGCGATGGCTGTTGGCATGCTTTTGCCCGGGATCAATCTCGGCAAAGGTTTGATCGCTGCCCGTAGGCACGAACACCGGATCATAGCCAAACCCCAATTTGCCGCGCGGCGGCCAGGTCAAGCTACCGGGGCATTGCCCTTCGTAAACGGCATACTCTCCATCGGGCCAGGCAATCGCCAATACGCAGTGAAATGCGGCAGAGCGGTCAACCTCGGGACCTTTCTCACTCAGCAATCCTTCAACCTTGCCCATGGCCATGTACCAATCGCGGCCCGGATCGCCTTCAAACCATTGTCGCTCGGCCCAATCGGCAGTGTAGACACCCGGTCTGCCATCCAGGGCATCCACAGACAAACCGCTGTCATCAGCCAGGGCGACCAGCCCTGATGCTTCGGCCGATGCCCGCGCCTTTATCAGCGCGTTTTGAGCAAAGGTGGTTCCATCCTCGGCAGGCTCGGGCAGGCCCAGCGAACCCGCGGATATGCAATTGATGCCATAGGGTTCGAGCAGTGCCGATATCTCTTTCAATTTGCCTGCATTATGCGTGGCAATTACCAGCGAGCCGGAACCCAAACGGCGGGTCATTTTACGGCATCCATTTGCGCGGCGAAGATCCCGTCGCAGCCGATCCGCGCCAAGCGCAACAATCGCAGCAAGCCTTCTTCGTCATAAGTGGCGCCTTCGGCGGTGGCTTGCACTTCGGCAATCTGGCCGCCGGTCAGCAGGACAAAATTGGCATCAGCATCAGCATCGCTATCCTCGGGATAATCGAGGTCGAGGACGGGTGTGCCCTTGTAAATGCCGCATGAAATAGCGGCGACTTGTGATGTAATCGGAT
This sequence comes from uncultured Erythrobacter sp., assembly GCA_947495555.1. Taxonomy (GTDB): domain Bacteria; phylum Pseudomonadota; class Alphaproteobacteria; order Sphingomonadales; family Sphingomonadaceae; genus Erythrobacter. Next base: position 353,392 of record CANLZI010000001.1, read on the forward strand.
CGTCCTTGATCGCGCCGCTGGCCATCAGGCTGTTGATGGCCAAACGAAGGGCCACCCATGCGCCAGAGATAGAGGCTGTGCGCGTTCCACCATCGGCCTGGATTACATCGCAGTCCAAAGTGATTTGCCGCTCCCCCAATGCTTTCAAATCGACGACTGCCCGCAAGGAGCGACCGATCAGGCGTTGAATTTCCTGTGTCCGACCCGACTGCTTGCCGCGTGCTGCTTCGCGCGATCCGCGGGTGTGGGTGGCGCGGGGCAGCATGGAATATTCGCCCGTGACCCAACCTTCGCCTTTGCCGCGAAGCCATGGCGGGATCCGTTCTTCAACGCTGGCGGTGCACAATACACGGGTATCGCCAAAGCTGATCAGGCAGGACCCTTCAGCATGTTTGGTGAAACCCGTCTCGATCGTGATTTCGCGCATTTGGTCTGGCGTTCTGCCTGAAGGTCGCATTGAAATTCCCTATATCTGATTCGCCATCATTTATGGCTGCAATGCCCGTGTCTTTGACGCTCAAGGCTTGAGGCTGCAAGCCCAGTCGCTAGATAGGGGGCATGTCATCACCGCCCATCTCTGAATTGACCGACCGTGCGCGGGAGATTTTCCGCCTGGTGGTAGAGGGTTATCTGGACAGCGGCCAACCTGTTGGCTCCAAGGCATTGGCAGGCGATAAAACGGTCAATCTATCGCCGGCTTCGGTGCGCTCGGTACTCGCTGATCTTGAGCGATTTGGGCTGCTGGCAGCTCCTCACACCAGCGCAGGTCGGATGCCAACGGACAGCGGCTTACGCATGTTCGTGGATGGGATTATGCGGGTGGCCGAACCAACCGCGCAAGAACGTGCCGCGATTGAAGAGCGATTGTCAGAGCCGGGCCCTATTGAACAAGCGCTGGAGCAAACCAGCGCGGTTTTGTCCGATCTCTCGGGCGCAGCGGGCATGGTTCTGGTACCGACACGCGAAGAACGCTTGGCCCAGTTTAGCCTGGTCAATCTGGGTCAGGGCAGGGCGCTTGCGGTGCTGGTGGGTGAAGATGGCGCCGTGGAAAATCGCGTCATGCAGTTAGGCGATGCGATTGCGCCAGTGGCCATGGAACAAGCCAGCAATTACATCACCGCAAGGTTGGCGGGGCGCACTTTGTCAGAAGCATCGGCCGCCATCAGCGGCGAGATCAATTCCGGTAAAACGCAGCTAGATGAAGCGAGCCGCGATTTGGTCGAGCGCGGTTTGGCCGTGTGGAGCGAAGACGCGACAAATCGGCCCGTGCTGATTGTTCGCGGACAATCCAATTTGCTGGACGATGCCGCCTTGGGCGATATTGAGCGGGTCAGATCACTGCTGGATGATCTGGAAAGCAAGCAGTCGGTGGCAGAATTGCTGCAAGGCGCGCGCGAGGCCGAAGCGACAAGAATTTTCATCGGAAGCGAAAACCGGCTCTTTTCACTATCGGGCTCTTCGGTTATCGCCTCGCCATACCGTGACCGCGAGGGCAGGGTGGTCGGAGTCCTTGGTGTGATTGGGCCTACACGGTTGAATTACGCTCGGGTCGTTCCCATGGTTGACCTTGCAGCCCGCTCGCTGGGCAAACTTATCGGATAGCTGGAAGTATTTAATGATCGACAATGACAAGCCGGACACCGCAGATGAGGCGGTCGCCGAAGAATTGAAAGGCGTACCTGAGGAGTTTCTGTCTGACGGTGATGACGCTGACGAAGACGAAGAGGTTAGCGTTGAAGACGCGCTGGCGGAACTGCGTTCGGATCTGGAAAAAGCCAACCAAGATGTTCTCTACGCCAAGGCTGAAGCACAAAATGTGCGTCGCCGGGCGGAGAAGGACATTTCTGACGCTCGTGCCTACGCTACCACAGGCTTTGCCCGTGACATTTTAAGCGTGGCTGACAATCTTGGCCGGGCTATGGACGCCTTGCCCAAGGAAACCCGCGAAGATGAAAAGCTGAAGGGCTTTGTTGCAGGTCTGGAAGCAACCCAGCGCGAGTTGGAAAAAGTGTTCGGCCAGAACGGCATCACCCGCATCGCATCGATGGGACTGCCGCTCGATCCAAACCAGCACCAGGCGATGATGGAAATTCCGAGCGACGAGCATGAACCCGGCACAATCGTGCAGGAAATGCAGTCAGGCTATATGATCAAGGATCGCTTGCTGCGGCCCGCGATGGTGGGCGTGGCGAAAAAGCCGGATTAAGCTTCTCGGATAGTCTTGGCGATGGATTCGAGTGATTTGATCAGTTGATTGAATTGTGTTTGGCTGAGCAGAATAGCGTTGGTTGCCAATGTGCTTGGCTGAAACGCATTTACGAATAATGCTTGGTCTTGGCTTTCGAATTTCAAAGCCATCATTTGACCATGCGCTACGGCGTTACGGATGATCTGGAGTTGCTCAAGCTGACTTAGGGCTTGATCGATTTTGCCCTTCGCACTCTTTGAAAGTTGAGGTGCAGGTTCTGCCTTCTTGAGCGCTCTAACATTCGCTGCATGGTTGCTCTGAATTTTGGCCTTCAGCCTTAAAAGTCGTTCGTTGATTGCTCTGTCTACCGACGCATAGGCATCGGTGAAGCGACTTCTGTAAATCTCGAAGGTGAAACTTGCTTGCGGGTCAATCTTGGACATGGATAGACGCAAGCTTGAAATTCCTGCATTTTGCCTAATGCTCAAGTCCTCAACTAAAGCTTCATCACCATCTGGAGATTGCAGCGATCGTAGGGCGTGGGCCAGCATTCGTCTGGCTCGAGCATGCGAAAACCGGTCTTCTTATAAAGCGCGGTCGCGGCTTCCAGCTTGCTGTTTGTCTCTAACCACAGCGCTTGTGCGTGCTCGTCACGAGCATAATCGACCAAACGATTGAGCACGGCTGCGCCAATTCCGCGTCCCTGGGCGGAAGGGTCGGTGGCCATCTTCACAATCTCCAGCCATTTTTGGCCGTCCTGGGGATCGTGGTGCGGCGGAATAATGGCTCCGGTCCCGATAACCCAGCCATTCTGATCGGCGACAGCAATATGGCCGCCTTTGTCGATGATTTCCTGCTGAGGATGACCAAGGATCCGCAAATCCTCTTCTTCAGCCCCGAACATTTCGTCAATCCATCGGCGGTTGAGCGCGGCAAAGGCTGGCGCATCAGCTGGCGAAAAATCGCGGATGGTCCAATTATCTGCTTGCGTCATGATGCCCCCGGAAAATTTACCAGCAGATCATACGCGCTTTTGTCCGGTGCGCCAGCCACACGCGCTCCATTGCGGAGCCAGAACGCATGTTTGACGATTTCTGCTTGCTGCTCGATCCCATAGCGGCTGAGCGGCAGGCCGGGTTTTAGGCTGTAATCATAGCGCGCCCACGGCATGCGGCAGAACACCAGATACCATTTGCCACGGGTTTGGGCCTGCCAAACATGGACCAGCTCGTGGATCAGCAATCCCTGACGCTGCAAGCTTTCTTGCGAAAAGTCGTCACAATAGGCGCTGCTATGCGGGTGAAAGTGGACATGACCACGCGGGGCCATGGTGACCCGGCGGGGTTGGAAGGGAAACCATTTGCGCCGGTGGATGCGCACTTGGTCATAATCGATCGCATCACCGAATATTGTCCGGGCGAGAGCAATTTCTCCCGGGGTCAGCGCCCGCTCACCACCCGCAGGGCAGGTATGTGCGGGACTGGATATGGGTTGCTGCGCCGCTTGGTTCAGCGTTCATCCCCGGCAGCCCTGACCTCTGCGTCAAAGCTGTGCTTGTCTCCGCCTGACACGGTGATCGTAACTTCAACCGTATCGCCCGGTTCAATTTCAGGGGCGACCTCAAATGCCATAACATGCAAACCGCCGGGTTCGAATTTAATGGTATCGCCCTTGGTCATGGCAATCGGCATCGCTTCGGCCATCTGCATTTTGCCTTCCCATTCGCCATAAGCGTGCAGGGTAGCGCTCTCAGCCCCTTCAACATGGGCCCGGCTGATCGAAAGGCCGCGGTCGGCCTGATAATCAACGTCAAAATAGACCGCTGCGGGATTGCCCGACACTGGCGCAAGCATCATGCGAGCGTTCGAAACAGAGAGGCCAGGAACGCCATCGGGCTCTTCCACGTGTTCGGGCTCGCTGGTGCAAGCTGCAAGGGCCAAGCTGCCGGCAATCAAAGCCGTTGCTGCATATTTCATGCTCATCACGTCGCAATTCTCCTGTTGGGACAGCTAAAAACTACTCGGCTCAATCCCTTGTGCCAAGCAAAACCGCACCTATATCGCCAACATAACACACTAACTACCAGAGCTGCCGACCGGTTTTGCCAACAATGGGGAACCCAGAGCGCAGCGTCCAACCATTTGAAACGGAATAGGGAAACCATGGCCAAAGTTATCGGTATCGACCTCGGAACCACCAATTCTTGCGTGGCCGTCATGGACGGGGGCAAGCCCAAAGTTATCGAAAATTCGGAAGGTGCGCGCACAACGCCCTCCATCGTCGCGTTCACAAAGGACAGCGAACGATTGATCGGACAGCCTGCAAAACGTCAGGCAGTCACCAATCCAGACAACACATTGTTTGCAATCAAGCGCCTGATCGGGCGCCGTTTTGACGATCCATTGACCAAAAAGGATATGGAGATCGTCCCTTATGACATCGTCAAAGGCAAAAACGGTGACGCTTGGGTAGAAGCAGGCGGCGAAGAATATTCGCCTTCGCAGATCTCGGCTTTCATTCTGCAAAAGATGAAAGAAACCGCTGAAGGTTATCTGGGCGAGAAAGTTGAGCAGGCGGTCATCACCGTTCCGGCTTACTTTAACGATGCCCAGCGTCAGGCAACCAAGGATGCCGGCCAGATCGCCGGATTGGAAGTTCTGCGCATCATTAACGAGCCAACCGCAGCAGCGCTGGCCTATGGCATGGACAAGGACGATGGCAAAACCATCGCTGTTTATGACCTTGGTGGCGGTACATTTGACGTGTCGATCCTTGAGATCGGTGACGGCGTGTTCGAAGTGAAATCGACCAATGGCGATACGTTCTTGGGCGGTGAAGACTTCGATAACACCATTGTCGAGCATTTGGCCGAAGCCTTCCAGAAGAAGGAAAATATGGACCTGAAGACGGACAAGCTTGCGCTTCAACGTCTGAAGGAAGCTGCTGAAAAGGCCAAGATCGAGCTTTCCAGCTCGGCTACGACCGAAGTCAACTTGCCGTTTATTACCGCGCGCATGGAAGGTGGCTCGTCCACTCCATTGCACTTGGTTGAAACGATTACTCGTGCCGATCTAGAAAAGATGGTTGGTTCTTTGATCAACCGCACTTTGGAGCCTTGTAAAAAAGCTCTGAACGATGCCGGTGTCAGCAAGGACGAAATCGACGAAGTGATCTTGGTGGGCGGTATGACCCGCATGCCCAAGGTTCGCGAAGTGGTTGAGAAGTTCTTCGAAGCCAAGCCGCACACCGGTGTGAACCCTGATGAAGTGGTTGCCATGGGTGCTGCCATTCAGGCTGGCGTTCTGCAGGGCGACGTCAAAGACGTGCTGCTGCTGGACGTGACTCCGCTGTCGCTGGGAATTGAAACATTGGGCGGTGTCTTCACCCGCATGATCGATCGAAACACGACGATCCCGACCAAGAAGACGCAGACCTACTCTACCGCTGAAGACAATCAGAACGCTGTGACAATCCGCGTCTTCCAAGGCGAGCGCGAAATGGCTGCTGACAACAAGATGCTGGGTCAGTTTGACCTTCTCGGCATTCCGCCAGCACCGCGCGGCGTCCCTCAAATTGAAGTGACGTTTGATATCGATGCCAACGGTATCGTGAACGTCTCTGCCAAGGATAAGGGCACCGGCAAGGAACAGCAGATCAAGATCCAGGCCTCGGGCGGTCTGTCCGACAATGACATCGACCAGATGGTTCAAGATGCCGAGAAGTTTGCTGAAGAAGACAAGAAGCGCCGCGAGCAGGCAGAAGCCCGCAACCAGGCTGACAGTCTTGTTCACGCGACCGAAAAGCAGCTTGAAGAAAATGGCGACAAGGTTGACGCTGAAACCAAGGCGGCCGTTGAGGAAGCTTTGGCAGAAGCCAAGACTGCACTTGAAGGTGACGATGTTGACGCGATCAATGCCAAGTCTCAGGCTCTGACGGATGCTGCCATGAAAATGGGTCAGCAAATCTATGAAAAAGAGCAAGCCAACGCTGATGCGTCAGCCGATGGTGCGGATGCAGGCGAAGCAGACAGCAGCAGCGACGAGGACGTTGTTGACGCTGAATTCTCTGAAGTCGACGAAGACAACAAGGGCTAATGTCCTAATGCAAAATCAGCCCGCCGCGGGTGTTTCTATCTTTGCGATGGAGCATATGCGGCGGGCCGTTTTTTAGGGCGGGGAACCCATGGCTGCGACCGAAATAGACTATTACGAGCTGCTGGAAGTGAACCGTGACGCAGATGGCGCCACGCTCAAATCCTCTTATCGTAAGCTGGCGATGAAGTTTCACCCGGATCGCAATCCCGGTGATGCTGAAGCAGAGGCCAAGTTCAAAGCAATTGGCGAGGCATATGAATGCCTGAAAGACCCGCAAAAGCGGGCCGCCTATGATCGCTTTGGTCACGCTGCCTTCCAGCAAGGCATGGGCGGCGGTGGCGGCGGCCATCCCGGAGCCGATTTCGGTGATATCGGCGATATATTCGAGACGATTTTTGGTCAGGCCTTTGGCGGCGGTGCGGGTGGCGGTGGTCGCCAGCAACAGCGCCGCGGTGCTGACCTGCGCTATGACATGGAAATCACGCTGGATGATGCGTTCCATGGCAAGCAAACCGAGATCGAGATTGAAGTTTCGGCCAGTTGCGACACTTGCGATGGTTCAGGCGCAACACCAGGCACCAGCGAGCGTGAATGCAATTTGTGCCACGGGCATGGCAAAGTGCGCGCAAAGCAAGGCTTTTTCGTGGTCGAGCGACCTTGTCCCACTTGCCACGGTCGTGGAGCAGTGATCGAAGATCCTTGCCGGGATTGTCGCGGCGAGGGCCGGGTCGACAAGGCTCAGGCATTGGCGGTCGATATTCCAGCTGGCGTCGATACCGGAACGCGCATTCGCCTGTCAGGCAAAGGCGAAGCAGGGCCGCGCGGTGCACCCGCCGGTGATTTGTACATCTTTGTCCATGTGCGCCAGCATTCCGTCTTCCAGCGCGAAGGAACAACTCTGGCAACGCGTGTGCCGGTCAGTTTTACAACTGCGGCCTTGGGTGGTTGCGTGAATATTCCCGACCTCGATGGTGAGACAAATGCGGTCGACATTCCTGCGGGCATTCAATCGGGCAAACAATTGCGGGTTCGCGGTGCTGGTATGCCAGTGTTGCAAGGTCGCGGTCGAGGCGATTTGGTCGTCGAGATCGCGGTTGAAACGCCAACCAAGCTGAGCAAGGCGCAGCGCGAGATTCTCGAACAATTCCGCGAGACGGAGACGGGTGATGAATGCCCTGAAAGCCGCGGCTTCTTCGACAAATTGAAAGACGCATTCGGCAGCTGATTTGCTTGTCTGGCCTGCATTTGCTTGCGCGGCGAGAGCATCAATTGCTGTATCAGTCGACAAGCAAGCCTTTGCGGTTTAGTCATTTCCCAAGAAAAGGGGATTGGTTATGCACGCACTCAAAACATTGGGAATTTCAATTGGCGCCTCGGCACTGGCTACGTCACTAGTCGCGCCGGTGTTTGCTCAAGGAAATTTTGGTCAGGTTGAGATCAAAACCCAAGTGTTGTCGCCCGGCGTTGCTGTGCTGTTTGGGGCAGGCGGCAATATTGCCATCAGCCATGGTGATGACAACACCATCATGATCGATGACCAATTTGCGCCGCTTTCTGCCAAGATAGAGGCCGCTGTCGAAGAATTGGGCGCAGAGCCTGTATCATTCGTGGTGAACACGCATTGGCATTATGATCATACCGGCGGAAATGAACATTTCGGTGAAACCGGCGCGACCATCTTTGCCCACCATAATGTTCGCAAGCGCATGGCTTCGGGTGGCTCTGCTGCAGGCAATGTATCTCCGCCAGCTGCGGATGCTGCGCTGCCGATTGTGACCTATGACCAAGGCCTTAGGTTCCATCAAAACGGGGATACTATTGATCTTGTATCGCTAGGCGGCGGCCATACCGATGGTGACAGTATCGTCATCTGGCGAGAAGCCAATGTGGTCCACATGGGCGATCTCTATTTCAACATTGCCAGCTTTCCATTCGTCGATGTGGAATCGGGCGGTAATGTGTACCATCTGCTCGGTTCATTGGGCATGGCTCAGGCGATGATGGATGATGACACTCAAGTCATTCCGGGGCACGGGCCCATGTCCGACAAGGCCGGATTGATGGCCTATCGCGCGATGATCGCAGAGTCGGTGTCGCGGGTCGAGGCTTTGCGCGAAGGTGGCGCAACCCTGGAAGAGGCAATCGCTGCCAAGCCGCTGGAAGAATTCGGGAGAACCGGCGGATTTATTGGTCCAGACGGATTTGTGACCGCAATCTGGCACAGCATGGACGCCAAATAGTTCGGCCTATCTTAGCCCAACTGCTCGGCAATTTCATCGCGAAGCTCGTCGAGCAGTTTGGGCCTACAACGACCAGTCTCTGCTTCTTCGTCAATTATGGCGAGGAATGCGGCGCGCTTGAATTGCAGGCAGCTGTTAGGGGCAATGCCTGCATCGACGGTTGAACAGATCAAATCGATCATCCGCTCGGCCCCATGTAAACGCCCCCAAAGGTAGTCGTTCTCGCGATAGGCGCGGCTGAAAAAAGCACCGAAATTGAAGAATTCCGTGCCGCGCAAAGTCTCGTCTGTTCCGCCTGGGCGGATAGAGCGTGCATCATCGGGAGAAATCCGGTCGACCTTTACAGGATTAAATTCGGTCAGGCCTTCATTGCGCAACAATGGTAGCGTTGCCACGTCATAAAACGGGAAGCCAAGGTAAGTTAGCAGCATCCGCCGTCGCAATTGCTTGGGCATTTGTTCTAGGCTGGATGCGAACATTTCTTCGGCCGTATCATCCACTTCCGGCAAAAGGCGTTTTGATCCCAGATAATCCAGCACCGCGCCTGGATCGCTCAACACATTGCTCGCCAATGGCTCAAACTCTGACCCCAGTCCTTCGCGTCCTTCGCTGGCGAAATAGAGGCCCAAAATGTCGTAAATAGCAGCGCGTGCAGCATCCAACGCATCATCGGATATGTCTGGGTCTTGCTCCCAGTCCCTCGCCAATCTGCGCGCCAAGAGTCGCAACCGGCGAATGCGAAAGCCAATGTCATGCGCGCGGAAGAACCCGATTGCAGCCTCGCTCGCTCCGCCAGATGGAGCCGATAGGGCAGTGATGCCGCGCCGTTGCAATTCGTCTCGCAAAGCCTCTTCGATCGGACCTGCATCGGGCAGACCCAACTGCGGTGAGGCAGCATGCACCAATGCGGCCAAACGCTCGATAATACCGTTGAACTTTGCCTGTGCGTAAGAATGGAAGGCATAGCCAGCATCTTCGGCGGCGGCTTGTTGGGCTTTGTTGCGCCAATTCTTCAGACGTTTGGCGGTAGGATTGTCCAAGAAGAACGTCCTGCCGAACAGCTTTTCAACCGCCCGCTCAATCTCCGGCCGTAGTCCTGCAACAATTCGGCTGAGCCGGGCGGCCTCACGCGATTGCTGCTCCAATTCTTCAAGATTATCGCGAATGGGTTGCTCGCGCGGGATAGTGCTGAGCGATCCAAATATCGAGGCAAAGAAGCCGACGGGTTTGGGCTCGCTGTCTTTGCGTGCATCATAACGATTGGGGCGCGGGTCAATATAGACAAAACGCCGGTCAACTTCGCGTTGGGCAGGGCGCCCTTTTAGCGCGTCGATGGCTCCTCCAAACGGAGCATTCACCAATACCGATCCGTCGATCAGGCATACATTGGCGGTGGTTTCATCGCGGACATGGACCGGCATGATCCGCTTCAGGAATTGGCTGCGGCCCGACCACTCCTCCCCCTCGGCCTCGGCCAATGCATCCATCTCTTCCAATTGCAGGGGAGGAAAAGCCCCCGGGAAACTGGCGGTTGAACGCGCCGCCATGGTCAGCTCGATCAAATCGGCGAGATCATTCCCACCGGCAGCGGGAACGCGCTTGCGAAAGCTGATCGGCATCCGATGCTCGCTTTCGGCGACAATTTGTGGACTGTTCAGCCGCAGCAATTCGATCCGGCCACGAAAGTCTGTTGTTGTGACGAACAAATCGATGGGATGCCCGGGCGGCAACAGCGGTTGCGATGGATTGCCACCACGCATTGCCTTCAAGGCATCGTGCAACAAACCTGAGAAATTGGGGCCCGAGAAAGGAGGGCTAAACCATCGCCCCCTGACCAGTCGCGAAACCTTATGACGAACCTCGGCGCGTGTTTCCGGAGCGACGCTTTCGCTGACGGCATTGCCGGGGCGACGCAATATCCACTCAGCGATTGGCTGCGCCCAAATCTTGGCATAGCGCCACATCGGTTCCGCTTCGGGATCGGTCAACCGGCTGACATCTGCGTTCTCTAACCAAAGGTCGGTCAGCGGTTCTAACGAATGGCCGGAATGGATTGCTTGAGCAAGAAACACGGCATTGATCCCACCCGCACTGGCACCTGACAGAATATCGGGAAGGAATCTGAGGCGCAGTTGATGCTCGTTCTGAACATGCTCAAGCAGCTCCGCATATACGCGCCGAACGCCTTTGGCTTGCGCCTCTCCCTCCTTGTGAAAAGCGCTGCTTGCCTTGGCCAGATGCCAAACCTCTTTGGTTACCCCGTGCATGTAGACAGCAAGGCTGACGCCGCCGTAACAAATCAGAGCAATTCGCAGTTCTTTTTGACGCATGCGTGGATTGTGCATGGTTAGAACCCTTTAAGCAATTGCGTTCTGCAAATGTTCCGCCTATTAATTGCGGATGGCTAAGAGCAAGAAACGCTATGTCTGTCAGTCATGTGGCAGTGTCTCGCACCGATGGCAGGGTCAGTGCCCTGATTGTTCGGAATGGAACACGCTGGCTGAAGAAGCGCCAGCAACGGTGTTTTCGCAGAAACATCACCTGACCACCGGCGGCAGGTCGGTTGAATTTGTATCGTTGGATGCGCCCGGAGAAATGCCTGTTCGCCAACCCAGCGGTCTGGCTGAGTTTGATCGCGCCTTGGGTGGGGGCATCGTGCCAGGATCGGCAATATTGATGGGCGGTGATCCGGGTATCGGTAAGTCAACATTGCTGCTCCAAACGGCGGCTAATGTGGCGCGGTCCGGCGGCGAAGTTGTCTATGTCAGCGGGGAAGAAGCGACCGGGCAAGTGCGTATGCGCGCCTCGCGATTGGGGTTGGCCGACGCTCCGATCAAGCTCGCCGCTGAAACATCCGTGCGCGATGTGTTGACCACTTTGGGCACGATGCAAGCACCCAAGCTGTTGGTGATCGATTCAATCCAGACGATGTATTCCGACTCCATCGAAGGCGCGCCGGGTACGGTCAGTCAAGTCCGCGGCTGCGCTTTTGAATTGATCCGCTATGCCAAGGAAAACGGCGTCGCACTGGTTTTGGTCGGCCATGTCACCAAAGACGGCAATATTGCCGGACCACGCGTGCTTGAACATATGGTTGATGTGGTGATGAGTTTTGAAGGGGAGCGCAGCCACCAATACCGCATCCTTCGCGCGCTCAAGAACCGGTTCGGTGCAGTCGATGAAATCGGCGTTTTTGCGATGGCGCAAGGAGGGCTGGAGGAAGTCACCAACCCATCGATGCTGTTTTTGTCCGGCCGTGATCATCCCTTGGCAGGCAGCTCTGTCTTTCCCGCGCTGGAGGGCACACGGCCTGTTTTGGTCGAGATTCAGGCGTTGATCGTAAAACTTCAATCGGGCGCAACACCGCGCCGATCTGTAGTTGGGTGGGACAACAGCCGGTTGGCGATGTTGCTGGCCGTGTTGGAATCGCGTTGCGGCCTGAATTTCAGCTCTGCCGAAGTTTATCTCAATATTGCTGGCGGATATCGTCTGTCTGATCCGGCGGCAGATGGCGCGGTGGCGGCAGCTTTGGTCTCTGCATTGGCCGACAAAGCCTTGCCAGCACAAAGCGTATGGTTTGGAGAAATTTCTTTGGCCGGAGAGATTCGCCCGGTCGCTCATGCCGGATTACGGTTGAGAGAGGCCAATAAGTTGGGTTTTTCCAAAGGGTTCGGCCCATCCGACGTGAAGAGCGGTTCGTCGAAGCTGGAGTATCGAGGGATGGGTCAACTCGCAAACCTCGTTGACCAGGTGATGGCAAGCGCATAATTGAGCGCGCATGACTGTATTCGACATCATTGTTCTGATCGTGGTCGGAGTGGCCGCAATTGGCGGGTTTTTGCGCGGATTGGTGCAAGAAGTGCTATCTTTGGCTGCGTGGATATTGGCGGCCTTCGCCATCTATTACCTGCACAAGCCTTTGACCGAGGCGATCAAAACGCAGTTGGATACAGAACCAGCCACGTCGATCCTGGCCTTCGCGTTGCTGCTGTTGATCCCTTATGCTGCGATGAAGGTGATTGCCAATAATGTAGGCGAGGCCTCACGCAATTCGATCCTGGGGCCGATTGACCGGGTGTTGGGCTTTGGTTTTGGCGCCTTGAAGGGCGCGTTGATCTTCGTCTTTGCATTCTCCTTGCTGGTGCTTGGCTATGACACCGTTTGGGGCGTTGAAGGGCGGCCGGTTTGGATGACAACCGCACGAACCTATCCCATTGCGGATGCTGCTTCGCGCGATCTGGTGCTGATCATTTCTGAGCGTCGGGCGAAGTTAAAAGAGCAGGCCGAGGCACTCGAATGACCGCAGTGTCGGCGGGCAAACTTTATACGCCTGCCTTGCTCAGTCTGGCCACTCAGCTGGCTGAATTTCCCTTGAGTGATGATTTGACGGCCCGAGCAGAAGCACGGTCGCGTACATGTGGCAGCACAATTGATTTGGGTGTTGGCCTCGATGCGCACTCGCGAATATCCAAGATCGGAATGCAGGTAACAGCATGCGCTGTGGGCCAAGCATCGGCTGCGCTGCTGGCACTGCACGCTGTGGGCGTTGAGGCGCGTGAGGCAGGCGCGATGGAACAGGCCGTACATGATTGGTTGTCGGGCAAAGGTCCCATGCCGAACTGGCCGGGCTTTGAAGCCCTGGCGCCGGCATTGCCGCATGCTGGACGCCACGGTGCATTGATGCTTCCGTGGAAGGCTCTGTCACAGGCGCTTTTCAAGGTGAATGAGGCAAGCTAGAGCAAGCACAGCATCTGGGGGAGGATGAGCCGCAATGAATGAAGCAGTCCAGTCAAGTCAGCCGGAACCGACCGACAAGGAGATCCGCCTGGTGGTCGGTGCGTCCAGCGCCGGTACGATCTTTGAATGGTATGATTTCTTCATTTACGGCACGCTCGCCTACATCCTGAAGGACGCTTTTTACGATGTAGACGATCCTACCTTGGGCTTGCTCTTGGTGTGGTCCACTTTTGCGGTTGGATTTGCATTCCGTCCCATCGGCGCAATCCTGTTTGGCTTTTTGGGAGACAGGCTAGGCCGCAAATACACCTTCCTGGTGACGGTCACGTTGATGGGTGTCGCGACAGCCGGGGTGGGCTTTATCCCTACGGTCGATCAAATTGGCGTAGTCGCGCCAATCATTGTGATCATCTTGCGGGTGCTGCAAGGCCTTGCCTTGGGCGGTGAATATGGCGGTGCAGCCATTTATGTGGCCGAGCATGCTCCGCCCGAGAAGCGCGGTTATTACACCAGCTTTATTCAAGCCAGCGTGGTCGGTGGCTTCGTGCTCTCGATCATAGTGGTTTTGGCATGCCGAATTATCATTCCCGAAGAAGACTTCAACGATTGGGGCTGGCGCGTACCGTTCCTGCTGTCGATCCTCCTACTGGTTATCTCTTTGTGGATGCGGTTCAAGCTGTCGGAAAGCCCTGTGTTCAAGGCGATGAAAGAAGCTGGCGAGACATCGGGCAATCCATTTATTGAAAGCTTCACCTATCCCGGGAACAAGAAGCGCATCTTTGTCGCTCTGTTCGGTGTTTCGGGGATCCTGACCACCATCTGGTACACCGCCTTCTTCTCCAGCCTGTCCTTCCTGAAGGGGGATATGCGCTTGGACGAAACGACGGTTGAGATCATCTTGCTCGCTGCAGGCGGACTGTCGATGGTGTTCTATATCTGGGTCGGCAAATGGTCCGATCGGGTCGGGCGCAAGAAACCGATTATCATCGGAGCGTTGGCATCACTGGCACTGTTGTTCCCGATCTTTTGGTTCATCGGCAGCATGGCCAATCCAGGCCTTGCAGAAGCGGCAGAGAAAAACCCGGTCGTGGTTTCTGGCCAACAATGTGTGACCGATCCGTTGGCTGAATTGTTCGACCGTGAGCAAAGCGATTGCGGCAAGGTTCTCGGGTCGCTTACCGCTAGCGGTGTCTCCTACACAGTTGAGCAGAGCGATACATTGGCTGTCGCTGTCGGCGGTGAGGCATTGCCAATTGGCGATGATTGGTTGGAAGACAACCAAGCCCGCACGCAAGGCTTGCAAGCGGCTTTGTCGCAATCCGGCTTTGACTTCTCGAGGCAGGTGCCTCCCTTTCCAAATCTGATCGGAATCATCGCTGCCTTGCTCAGTTTGGGAGTGCTGTCTGCGCTGACTTATGGCTCGGTCGCGGCGCTCTTGTCCGAGATGTTTCCGCCGAAAATCCGCTATTCATCAATGTCGATCCCTTACCACATTGGTGCCGGGTATCTGGGCGGGTTCTTGCCGCTGATATCGGGCATTATCGTGGCCAGCACGGGCAATGTTTATTCGGGCCTGTGGTACACTTGGATCATCGTAGCCTTTGGCGTCGTGGTCGCATGGTGGGGTCTGCCCAATGGCCCGCCAACCGACTTCCAGGATGATGTCTAAAGCACCGCAGCCGACGCTGCGCCTTACGATTGATCGGGATGCCTTGACGCATAATTGGCGGGCGCTGGATCAGCTATCCGGTCCGGCCGAGGCTGGCGCTGCGGTTAAGGCGCAATGCTATGGCTTAGGGATTGATGAATGCGTGCCGGCCTTGCGCGATGCGGGTGCCAAGCAGTTTTATGTGGCGCATTGGAGCGAAGTGGCCGCTGTCGCCAAACATGTTCCAACCTCCAGCATCAGCGTATTCCACGGCCCTGTTACGGCTCAGGATGCCGATTATGCACGCCAGATTGGCGCTGTACCGGTGATCAATTCGTTGCATCAGGCAAAGGTATGGACCGACGGCGGCGGAGGTCCGTGCGACGTTATGATTGATACCGGCATCAACCGCTTGGGCTTGGCGCCGCAAGAGCTATCAGATGATGCGGTCCAGGCTCTAAATATTGCAACACTGATGTCGCATCTTGCCTGTGCTGATGAAGACAGGGCGATGAATGCGCGCCAGTTGAACGCGTTCAATGCTGCGGCAAATCAGGTGCAGCATAAACGGCTAAGTCTTGCCAACAGTGCAGGGATTGCTTTGGGTCCGGACTATGCGTTTGACCTAACTCGGCCGGGGCTGTCGCTTTATGGCGGAACGCCGCGACCAGAACTAGAACAGCATATCAAGCAGGTAGCGTTTCCTCAGGCCGCGATCATCCAGACACGCCAGATAGAGGCTGGCCAATCCGTCGGTTACAACGCGACGTTCACGGCAGAAAAATCCATGCGGGTCGGCGTGCTTTCTCTGGGATATGCCGATGGGTATTTGCGCGCTTGGAATGGTAAGGGTGGGTTTAGCCATGGCGAGAGCCACCTGCCATTACTCGGCAAAGTCTCAATGGATATGGTAGTGGTTGACCTCAACCAAAGGCCTGATCTGGGCGAGGGCGACTGGTTGGATGTGCCCTATATGCTGCACAATGCTGCGCAGCAAAGTGGTCTGTCACAATATGAATTACTGACCATTCTTGGGACACGTTTCAAACCAGCCTGAAGCAAATGTTGCACTGCACATTGTGCAGGTGCTAAGCGCCCATGGAATGCAGCATAACAATCAAAACAAAATATCCTAGGGGAAGCGCAATGGCCAAACATGATAGACAGGAAGGCGATCCCGTGATCGTCAAAAAATACGCCAACCGGCGCCTGTATAACACCAGCTCATCGTCTTACATCACGTTGGACGATTTGGCCGGCATGGTGCGCGACAATGTTGAATTTCAAGTGCTGGATGCAAAGTCCGGTGAGGACATCACCCATTCCATTCTGACCCAAATCATCATGGATGAAGAAGCCAATGGCGAACAGATGTTGCCAGTCAGTTTCTTGCGTCAGCTCATCTCTATGTATGGCAATTCGATGCAATCTTTGATGCCATCCTATCTTGAAGCCAGCATGGCCAATTTCCGCGAGAACCAGGTCAAGATTCGCGAGGCTTTGGAGAAGGGCATCAGCAACAGCCCGATCGCGAAAATCCATGAAACCAACATGGCGATGATGCGTGCAGCATCAGAAGCTCTGCTTCCGGGAAGCAGCCAAAAACGAGATCAGGCCAAGGATTCCTCCAAGGCCGAGATCCACGCATTGCGCGAACAAATGGCAGCGATGCAGAAGAAACTGGATGAACTGGGCAAATAGCGCCCGATAACGCCCGTTCATTTTCAAAGCATACCATCTCAATCAATATTTTTGCCCTTGGGCAATCCACTCATCAGGAAATCTATCAATCGTGTCTCAGATCCGTCACGCACTTTCGGTCAAACGTTCCGACGACTTCGCTCAATGGTATCAAGCCGTCATCTCAGAAGGTGATCTGGCCGAAGAATCGGGTGTGCGTGGCTGCATGGTCATCAAGCCATGGGGCTATGGCATATGGGAGCGCATCCAGCGCTTGATGGATGACCGGATCAAGGCTGCGGGAGTAGACAATTGCTATTTCCCGATTTTCATCCCGCTCGCCAATTTTGAGCGAGAGGCCGAGCATGTCGAAGGTTTCGCCAAAGAAATGGCAGTGGTCACACACCACCGGCTGATCGCTGATGGGTCAGGCAAGCTGGTCCCTGATCCTTCGGCCAAGCTGGAAGAGCCCCTAGTGGTTCGCCCTACATCAGAAACCATCATTGGCGATGCGATGGCACGCTGGATCCAGTCATGGCGTGATCTGCCTATGCTGACCAATCAATGGGCCAATGTTGTTCGGTGGGAAATGCGCACACGGATGTTCCTGCGTACCAGTGAGTTTCTTTGGCAAGAAGGGCACACTGCCCATGCTGACAGCGAAGATGCGATGAAGGAAACCCAGCGGGCGCTGGAAATGTATCGTGCTTGTGCGGAAGATGATCTGGCTCTGCCCGTAATTACTGGCGAGAAACCGGAAAATGAGCGGTTCCCGGGCGCGGTCGAGACTTGGTCGATCGAGGCGATGATGCAAGATGGCAAGGCTTTGCAGGCCGGAACATCGCATTATCTGGGAACCAATTTTGCAGAAGCCGCTGGCATTCAGTTTCAAGACCGTGAAGGCAACCAGACGCATTGTCACACCACCAGTTGGGGTGTCTCGACCCGTTTGATTGGCGGGGTGATTATGACCCATGGCGATGATGATGGACTGCGTGTACCGCCCGCCATTGCTCCGCATCAGGTCGTGATCCTGCCAATGCTGCGCGATAAACCAGAAGACGAGCCCCTGATAGCCTATTGCAAGGCGCTGAGAGACCAGTTGGCTGGCCAATCGGCTTTGGGTGAGAAGGTCCGGGTTCTGCTGGATACGCGCCCTGGCAAAGCTGCGACCAAGCGGTGGGACTGGGTTCGCAAAGGCGCTCCGTTGATCGTTGAAGTGGGCTCTCGCGATATGGAGGGCAGCAAGGTTGCCTTGTTGCGGCGTAATGATTTGTGGAAGGCCGAGAACGGCAAACCGAATTTCGATTTCACAGACCGCGACGGCTTTGTTGGTGATGCCTCACGACTGCTGGAGGACATGCAGCAAAGCCTGTTTGATGAGGCGAAAGAGCGCCGTGATGCCAATATCCATCGCGACGTTCACGGTTGGGATGGTGTCGTTGAATTCTACAAGAATGCGGGCAAATTCCCGGGCTGGGTCGAAGTGCAATGGTCCAAGCCGGCAGGTGATGCTTTGGAAAAAGTGGTCGAGCAACTCAAGGAAGAACGGCTGACTATTCGCAATGTGCCACGCAACGGCGCAGCCGCGGATGGAGCATGTATCTTCACCGGTGAGCCAGCAGTGGAGCGCATCCTTTTGGCACGCGCATACTAAATCGGGTGAAATGAAGGGGGACGCAAAATGATCGAATCCATCAAATACAATTTGGCCAATCTGGGCAATTTTAGCGGGCGCGATTCACGCCCGACATTTTGGTGGTATGTGCTGTTCCTATTCGTCGTAAATTTTGTGATCGGGATGGTTGTATCACTGCCAATGGCGGTTACAGCTTTCAGTTCTTCGTTTGAAGCTGTGCAAAGCGGAGTAGACCCCGAAAACTTTCAGGCCTCGTTTGTCGATAATCTGACCGAATCGATGAGGACCCAAATGTGGATATCAGTGATTTTTGGTATCGCGATGGCGGGGTTGCTTGCTGCGTCGTTTGTGCGTCGTTTGCACGATTCTGGAAAGCCAGGTTGGATCGCTTTGATCGCAATCGGTTTGTATGTCGGCAGCTTGATCTTCAATCTGATCAATCTGGACAGCATGATGGAATCGATGCGCGTCGCGATGGATGCAACCGATCCAACCGCCATGATCCGCGGCCAGACAGATTTGTATGCCTACAGCGCAATGACCTACATCGCCTATCTGATCATCATTATATTCGGCGTATTGGATACCCAGCGCGGGCCCAATCAATATGGCGATGAACCTGACTATAATTGACGATGGCAGGCCGGTGATGGCGCAGGCTGAAGGTGACAGCAGGTAAGCACTGGTCCATAGGCCCGACGATATGGCCAAAAGACAAATCAATCGTAATGCCGGGATGCCCTCTCGCGAACAAATTGTTGAATTCATCCAAACTGCTCAGGGCGTGGTTGGTAAGCGAGAAATCGCGAAAGCCTTTGGCCTGAAGGGCCAGGAGAAGATCACCCTCAAGAAATTGCTCAAGGACATGGCCGAAGAAGGCCTGATCGATGGCAAGAAAACAGCCTATCACCGGATGGGCGGCGTCCCCAAGGTCACCGTCTTACGGGTGGTGGCGATTGAGGATGGGGAAGCCTTGGCAGTCCCCGATGCTTGGTCTCCTGATGCTGCCGAAGCTCCACCACGGATAACTTTGCGCGAAAAGAGCGGGCGGGGCGCAAAATCCGTAGCCGCGCTGAAAGTCGGCGACAGAGTCCTGACGCGCACCGAGGAAACAGAGCGCGGATGGATCGGCCATCCGATGAAAAAATTGCCAGCGCGAACCGATGGCATGATGGGCGTGGTGGAGATTGATCGCGGCGGCAAGGCTTGGTTGGCTCCCGTTGACAAGCGCGTTCGTCACTCCTCGCCGATTGCGGATTTGGGGATGGCCGAGAAGGGCCAATTGGTGCTTGCAGAACCCAACGGTCGCTCACCAAGGTCAGGTGTCAAAGTGGTCGAAGTGCTGGGTGACCCGCTTGCGCCCAAAAGCTTCAGCCTGATCGCGATCTCGAAGCATGGCATTCCTCATGTCTTCCCTCAAGAAGTGCTCGCAGAAGCCCAATTGGCCGCGAAATTGCCGTTGAGCGACGAGCATCGCGAGGACCTTACAGATGTGCCGCTGGTGGCGATTGATCCGGCAGATGCACGTGATCATGATGATGCGATTTGGGCGGCACCCAGCAAGGATGGCGACGGCTTCGATGCGATAGTCGCGATTGCTGACGTGAGCTATTATGTTCGGCCAGGCGGCGAATTGGACCGGGAGGCACGCAAACGCGGCAACTCGGTCTATTTCCCCGACCGTGTGGTTCCGATGCTGCCCGAGGTGCTCAGCGCAGATGTCTGTTCCTTGAAAGAGGGGCAGGACCGCGCCGCAATGGTGTGTCATTTGCACATTTCGGCGACCGGCAAAGTCACCAAATGGCGGTTTACTCGGGCAAAGGTCCGGCTGGCGCACAATATTGCTTATGAGGATGCTCAAGCAGCGATTAATGGTGATAATCCACCTGAGTATCTCTCGCATTTGTGGGCAGCATGGAAGGCACTGGCAGAGGCTCGCGACGAACGCGACCCGCTCAATCTCGATCTGCCCGAACGGCGCGTTATCCTGGATGATCAGGGAAAAATTGCAGAAATTGCTGTTCGCGAACGTTTGGACGCGCACCGGGTGGTTGAGGACTTCATGATCGCGGCCAATGTGGCGGCGGCCAAGGCGCTAGAAGGTAAGACACAGCCCGTGGTTTATCGGGTCCATGAAACGCCAAGCCGCGAGAAATTGATCGCTTTGAAGGATTATCTGTCAACCTTCGGCAAGAATTTGGCGATGGGGCAGGTCATCACCCCGGGCTTGTTCAACCGAATGCTGAAGGATGTGACCGATGATTCTGAAAAGGCTCAGGTTATGGAGGCCGTCCTCAGAAGCCAGACGCAGGCCTATTATGGACCGAACAATGCGGGCCACTTTGGCTTGGCATTGGGATCCTATGCCCATTTCACCTCGCCCATTCGCCGTTACGCCGACCTTCTGATCCATCGGGCGCTGGTTGACGGATTTAAGCTGGAACAGCCCAAACCGGGCAAGGGCTTGCCGGAATCGAGCGGATTGGCAGATCGTGACCGCGAAGATCTGGCCAAGATCACTGATGCCATCAGCAAGACCGAGCGTCGCGCGATGGAGGCCGAGCGAGACACGATTGATCGTTATGTTGCGGCGTGGCTTTCGGCGCGTGTGGGCGAGACCTTTGAAACCCGCATTACCGGTGTGCAAAGCTTTGGCTTTTTTGCGACCATCGTGGGGCTGGGCGGTGATGGATTGGTTCCCGTTTCAACCTTGGGCCGTGAACATTTCCGGCATGATGAAAAAGCGCAGGCATTGATCGGAGAGGATAGCGGCAAGCGTTATGAACCCGGTCAACGCCTTCAGCTGCAATTGGCAGAGGCGAATGCTCTCACCGGAGCGATGAAGTTTGCCGTGCTGGATAGCGAAGGTAACCCGATTGAAGCGCGGGGCGGTCGTCCATCAGACCGGCGTCGAGGAGGAGGCAAGGATTTTGGCAAAGGCAGCGGCAACAAAGGCGGCAAGGGCAAGCCGATGGTTGGCAAGCGCGGCCGTCCAGCGAATATCCGTCATCAAGGGCGCAAAAAGCGCTAATTAGGGAGCGTTATTGCCGCGTACGCGCTTCGTCGAAATCAGTTGGAATGACATAGAGCGGGCAAGGCAATGAGCCGGCATTGGTGGAGAAATACGTCACCAATGGTCCGGGGCTGCCTCCCGTCGCGGCACCCAGTACCAAGGCTGCAACCTGAGGATTGTCGGTCAGAAATTCGCGAATCACTGCATGTCCGCTGCCCATTTTGACCGTAATTGTCGGCATAAGGCCGCTTTCGGCGAGCAGATTGCCCGCAGCCCCGTGGGCCAGCATCTCGACACGATCGCGCGCTTCTTGCTCGATTGTCGCTTGAACGGCACCAAATGCGCTGACATTTTGCTGCGTTACCAGCGCCAGAATATGGACCGATCCATCCACGGCCGCCGCGCGGCGCGCTGCAAAGCGCAATGCGGAGCGCGCTTCATCGGTATCGTCCATAATGACCAGATAAGTTCGCATCAGACCCCTCACTCTTGCCCATGGTATCCGCTGAAAACGTATTCTTAGCAAGAACCTTGCTCTCCGCGCTCGAATTCGCCAGAGCTTGCCGTAACGTCAAGGAAAAGGATTCCGACCGCCGATGCCTATCGAAATCAAGATGCCCGCATTGTCTCCCACTATGGAAGAGGGGACACTCGCCAAATGGTTGATCAAAGTCGGTGATGAAGTCAGCTCTGGCGACATCATGGCCGAGATCGAGACCGACAAAGCCACGATGGAATTTGAAGCGGTTGATGAAGGCACAATTGCTCAGATCCTGATCGACGAGGGCTCTGAAAATGTGGTCGTTGGAACGGTGATCGCTGTTCTGGCGGAAGAGGGCGAAGATGCAGGTGCTGCAACAGCAAAGGCGACTCCAACGCCAAGTCCTGCTCATGCACCAGCGGCTGAAGCGGATGGGCCTGCGGCGACACCCAGCGCGCGAAAATTGGCTGAGGCAAATGGCATCGATTTAAACACCATCGAGGGCACGGGCCCCGGCGGTAAGATTACCAAAGGTGACGTTGAGGCGGCAGGTGGCGGCTCGGCTCCGGCTCCAGCAGCGCCTGCAGCCGCTGCTTCTCCAGCACCCGCAGCCGCACCGGCAAAATCGGACGGTAGCCGTATCATCGCCTCGCCTCTGGCCAAGCGAATTGCCGAGCAAAAGGGCCTCGATCTTTCCACCATCAGCGGCAGCGGTCCAAATGGCCGGATTGTGAAAGCCGATGTTGAGAATGCAGAACCGGGCGCTGCCCCGGCCAAAACTGCGGCAGCTCCTGCTGCAGCGGCTGCGGCAACGCCATCTGTCTCTCCTGATGACGGTGGTGCGCCCTATGAAGAGCAGAAGCTCAACAATGTGCGCAAGGTTATCGCCCGCCGCCTGACCGAGGCGAAACAGCAGGTCCCGCATATATATCTGACGGTGGATGTAAGGCTCGATGCCTTGCTGAAGCTGCGTAAGGAACTGAACGCATCGCTTGAAGCTGATGGCGTGAAGCTGTCGGTCAACGACCTTATCATCAAGGCCTTGGCCCGTTCGTTGCAACGCGAGCCGCAGTGCAATGTCAGTTTCCAGGGCGATGTGATGCATCAATATTCACGGCAGGATATCTCTGTCGCGGTGGCTGCACCTTCGGGTTTGATCACACCCATCATCAAAGACGCTGGCCGCAAGGGTCTGGCCGAAATCTCTACCGAGATGAAAGAGCTGGCTGGCAAGGCGCGCGATGGCAAACTGCAACCGCACGAATATCAAGGTGGCACGGCATCGCTGTCCAACCTTGGCATGTTTGGCACCAAGCAGTTCGATGCGGTTATCAATCCGCCGCAGGGCATGATTTTGGCTGTAGGTGCGGGCGAGCAACGACCCTTTGTGGTCGACGGCGCGCTGCAAGTCGCCACCGTAATGAGCGTCACTGGCAGCTTTGACCACCGGGCAATTGATGGCGTGGACGGAGCCAAACTGCTCGACCAATTCCGCAGCCTGATCGAAAATCCGATGGGGTTGGTGGTTTAACACCCACGCATTCGTGCAATTTTTGAAAGTCTCTAGAGAGTATCATGGCTGACAATTCTTACGACGTTATCGTGCTGGGCTCTGGTCCTGGTGGCTATGTGGCAGCAATCCGTTGCGCGCAGCTGGGCCTCAAAACGGCAATTGTTGAGCGCGAGAATCTGGGCGGAGTATGCCTCAACTGGGGCTGTATCCCGACCAAAGCCTTGCTCCGCTCTGCCGAGATATTCCACTATATGCAGCATGCCGGTGATTATGGCCTGAAAGCGCAGAAGATCGAGGCTGATCTGGAGGCGGTTGTGAAGCGTAGCCGCGGTGTTGCCAAGCAGCTCAATCAGGGCGTCACGCATCTGATGAAGAAGAACAAGATCACCGTTCACATGGGCGAGGGCACGCTAACCAGCCCCACCACTTTGACGGTTAAAGGCGACAAGGGTGAGGAGAAGCTCTCAGCCAAGCATGTTATCGTCGCAACCGGAGCGCGGGCGCGCGATTTGCCGTTTGCTCCGGCTGATGGGAAGCGCATTTGGACCTATCGCACTGCCATGACACCGCCCGAAATGCCCAAGAAGCTGCTGGTTATCGGTAGCGGTGCCATCGGGATTGAGTTTGCCAGTTTCTACAATGACATGGGCGCGGAAGTGACAGTTGTCGAAATGCTCGAACGAGTGGTTCCGGTCGAGGATAAGGACGTGTCGGAATTCCTCGAAAAGTCGCTCAAAAAGCAGGGTATGAACATCCTGACCGGCGCAGGTGTCGATGCGTTGGAGGCGACGGCCAAGGGCGTAGAGGCCAAGATCAAAGACAAAGCTGGCAAGATTGCCGAGCATGACTTTACCCATGCGATTGTGGCGATAGGCATCCAGCCCAACACCGAGAATATCGGCCTTGAAAAGCTTGCCGAAATGGACCGCGGGTTTGTCCAGATCGACCCCTATGGCCGCACCAAATCAAAAGGCCTGTGGGCGATTGGTGATTGCACTCCCGGTCCATGGTTGGCGCATAAGGCCAGCCACGAAGGTGTGACCGCGGCAGAAGCCATCGCGCAGGAATTGGGCAATAAGGATGTTCATCCCCACGTGTTGGACCGCAACAACATCCCGGGCTGCACCTATTGCCATCCGCAAGTCGCCTCGGTCGGCATGACTGAAGAGAAGGCGAAAGAAGCTGGCTATTCTGTCAAGGTTGGAAACTTCCCCTTCATGGGCAATGGTAAGGCGATCGCATTGGGCGAGGCTGAAGGCTTCATCAAAACCGTGTTTGACGCCAAAACAGGCGAACTCTTGGGCGCGCATATGATCGGTGCCGAAGTTACCGAGCTGATCCAGGGCTACACCTTGGGCAAACAGTTGGAGACAACTGAAGCAGAGCTGATGCAAACTGTGTTCCCACACCCTACATTGTCGGAAATGATGCATGAAAGCGTGCTTGGTGCCTATGGCAAGGCGCTTCATATCTGATGGGAAGTTTGAGGAGTAAGAATGGCTGATTTTCTACTCCTTGCTTTCATCCTGCTGGTTGCCGGCGTTGTCTCGGTTCCGATAGCCACCCGCTTTGGCTTGGGTTCCGTGCTCGGCTATTTGCTGGCGGGCATGGCCATTTCGCCATTGCTCGGCTTCCTTCGCGTCGATGTTATCCAGCTTCAGCATTTTGCCGAGTTTGGCGTGGTGATGATGCTGTTCATCATCGGGTTGGAGTTGGAGCCCAAGCGCCTGTGGCAGATGCGCAAACGCCTGATCGGGTTGGGCGGCGGACAAGTCCTGCTCACCACATTGGTGATCGGCGGCATTTCTTTGCTAAGCGGGATGGATTGGCGAACCGCACTGGCGGTTGGGATGATCCTGGCGCTGTCCTCGACCGCAATCGTTTTGCAAACCCTGGAGGAAAAGGGCTGGCTCAAGCGGCAAGGCGGAGAGGCCAGCTTCTCTGTCCTGCTGGTGCAAGACGTTGCAGTGATTTTCATTCTTGCGCTGCTGCCATTGCTGGCCTCACCCGATTTGCTCGCAGCAACCGCGCAGCATGCCGGTGAAGATGCAGCGCATGATCCCAGCCTTGTCGATGGATTGCCTGCATGGCTGTCTGGCCTCATCACCTTGGGATCGGTTGGTTTGGTCGTTTTGATCGGAACCTATCTCACCCGCCCGATATTTCGGTTCATCGCCTCGGCAGGCTTGCGCGAGTTGTTCACCGCCGCGGCCTTACTGTTCGTTATTGGCATCGCCTTGCTGATGCTGCTGGTGGGTTTGTCGCCTGCTTTGGGAGCCTTCA
Organism: uncultured Erythrobacter sp.; assembly: GCA_947495555.1. Lineage (GTDB taxonomy): Bacteria > Pseudomonadota > Alphaproteobacteria > Sphingomonadales > Sphingomonadaceae > Erythrobacter. The sequence continues at coordinate 378,908 of CANLZI010000001.1, forward strand.
TTGCGGGGGTGGTGCTGGCCAACAGCGAGTACCGGCACGAGCTTGAGGCCGACATTAGCCCGTTTAAAGGCCTGCTGTTGGGCCTGTTCTTTATCACCGTGGGCGCCGGGATCGATTTTGCGCTGGCATTTGACATGGCCGGTTCCGTCTTGTTCTGGACGGCGGTCTTGATGGTCAGCAAGATGGCCGTGCTGTTTGTCATTGGTAAAGCCTTCAATCTGAAAAAGCAGGACAGTTGGCTGTTTACGCTGGGACTTGCTCAGGCGGGCGAATTTGGTTTTGTGCTGATCAGCTTTGCCTTGGGCAGCGCGGTTCTATCCGAAGAAATGGGCAATTTGCTGCTGTTGGTGGTGGCGTTCTCGATGTTGCTGACGCCGCTGTTCTTCATCATTTACGATAAGCTGGTGGCACCGCGCTATGCTCGGGCCGGTGCACGTGAAGCCGACACGATCGATGAAAGCAATGACATCATTTTGGCTGGGCGAGGGCGCGTTGGCGGGATCGTCGACCGTGTGCTGGATGCTGCTGGCTATAAAGCGACGGTCATTGATTACGACTCGCGCCATATCGAGCAGTTGAAGAAATTCGATGTGCGCAGCTATTTCGGGGATGCGACCCGGCCTGATTTGTTGGAAAGCGCCGGAATAGCCAATGCAAAATTGCTGATCGTCGCGCTCGACGAGAAGGAGCAGATCAACAAGCTGGTTGGCTATGTCGCCAAGGCATATCCCGATGTTCATATCACCGCGCGGGCGATTGACCGTGACCATGTCTACCAATTGTGGTCGCTGGGTTGCCGCGACATCATCCGCGAAACCTATGATGGGTCGCTCAGAATTGGACGATCGGTTTTGGAGGCACTGGGGCACGATCGCCAATCGGCCCAGGCCATGGTCGATGCTTTTCAGGAAATGGATCGTCAATCGATGGTCGAGGTGGCTGACCTGTACCGCTTGGACATCCCCGTTTGGGACAACGAACCTTTGATGAACCGCATAATGGAGTTGCGGAAAGTCTGGGATCCAAAGCTGCGCGAACAGATGGACGACATAGTCAAGCGCGGGAAATAGAAACCCGGTCTCTAGAGCCGAAGGCTCAGACCTGGGTGTGATGGCGGACAGTCAGGGATTCGAACCCTGGAAGGGCTTGCACCCTTGCTGGTTTTCAAGACCAGTGCATTCGACCACTCTGCCAACTGTCCGCTCGGAAAGTGCAGCTAGCGTGTGTTTTTCAATCTGTCACCCACATTGGCCATTTCCGGTTCATAAAATTTGTGAGACAAGGCTGATCATGACCTCAAGAACGCTATTATTGTCTGTTTTCGGCGCATTTTTCGCAATTTCTGCTGCCCCCGCCAATGCTCAAGTGGAAGTGAGCCGAATAGGCGAGCAGAGCGCGAATCTGTCTTATGACGCCTATCTGCAATTGTTGATTGCGCGGGCGCGGGCCGAAGGTGTGAGCGAACCAACCCTGCGGCGCATGACCGCTGGGCTGACGCCCAACCAACGTGTAATCCAGCTTGATCGTGGCCAACCCGGAAAGCCGACGCGCCGGGGTTATCCTGACTTGGCGCCCTATATAGCCAAGCATGTGAACAGCGTGCGCATCCGCAATGGCCGGACGGAATTTTCAAATTATCGGTCAGCCTTGTTGCGAGCAGAGAATGAGTATGGCGTCCCAGCTGAGATCATTCTGGCGATTTTTGGCCACGAAACCAGTTACGGCCGGATCAAAGGCGGCTTTGACCTGTCACGTGCCTTGTCAACGCTGGCATGGGAAGGCCGTCGCCGTGAATTGTTCGCGGGAGAATTCGTCGCGCTGATGAAAGTGGCCGACAAAGGCTATTCGCGTAAGACGCTAACTGGCAGCTATGCTGGCGCATTTGGCAATCCGCAATTCCTGCCCAGCGTTTACCTGCGCCTTGCCACCGATGGCGACGAAGATGGGCGGGCGGACATTTTCAACAATCGGGCAGACACCTTTGCCTCCATTGCCAGCTATTTTGTCGATGCTGGCTGGCGCAGTGGTCAGCCGTGGGGCGTAAGAGCTTATGTCCCGCGCGGCTTTGATGTTGATGCCTATAAGACAAAACTTGTCGCGCCGGTGTGTCCACGCGTGCACGAAAGGCACAGCCAATGGAAGTCGGTAAAAGAATGGCGCGCTTTGGGCATCCAGCCACAGCGCCCGTTGGCTGAAGATGTGATGACAACGCTGTTTCAGCCCGATGGCCCAGGAACGCCCGCTTGGTTGCTGACCAGCAATTACCGCGTGATCTTGGAGTACAATTGCTCAAACTATTACGCCATGAGCGTTGGTTTATTGGCGGACGAAATCGCCCGATAGAGCGACCAGGCCCAACCGACCGTTTGTTGAATTCGAACGGTGGATAGCTGCCGCTCCCACTCGCAAAGTACATACGCGCAGGCTAAGACTTAGCCTCGCCGATACCTGTGGGGTTCGGCGTTGGTGTTCACGCCCGGCAGGAGCCGTCTTTTTGCGTTTTGGGATAGTCTTGATTGCAAGCGCCACGGCGTTGCTGGGCCTCGGTTCGGTGGCCGATGCGCGGTCTGTTCCGCGCGCTGCGATTGAGCCTGCAATCCCCACCGCAGAAGAAGTTCCGATTGTAATGTTGCTGGATTTATCCTCGGGACAGATCCTGCATGAACGTAATGCCGATAGGCGTTTTATCCCGGCCTCCATCACAAAGGTTATGACCACCTTTCTCAGTTTTGAATTGCTGGACGAGGGCAGGGTGCAGCGCAATCAGACCTTCACCGTGCGTCCCGAGACATTCCGGGAGTGGAGCCGCAAGGGTTCTACCATGTTCTTGCCTCACGATGCGCGGGTGACATTTGATCAATTGCTGCATGGGGTAACGACAGTTTCGGCCAATGATGCGTCGGTTGTGCTGGCCGAAGGGGTGGCGGGATCGGTCGATGAATGGGCCGACATGATGAACGCTAAGGCGCGTTCCATCGGTATGGAAAGCAGCCACTTTACCTCTCCCAATGGCTGGCCGGACGAGGGCAAGACCTTTGTCACTGCGCGGGATCTAACGATTTTGGCGCGGGCGATGATCACCAAGCATCCCGAGAAATATGCGCACTTTGTTGGCAAGCGGGAATACAGCTTTGGCGGCATTTCCCAATCCAATCGCGACCCGTTGCTGGGCCGTGTAAAGGGGGCTGACGGGATCAAGACCGGGTTTACCAATGAAGCCGGCTTTGGCTTTGTTGGATCGGCCAAGCGCGATGGTGTGCGCTTGGTCATGGTGGTCGGTGGCGCTGAGCGAGGCTATGTCCGCGATCGGGCTGCGCGAGCCTATATGGAGTGGGGTTTTCAGGCGTTTGATAGGCGCTTTCTGTTTGGCCGGGGCGCCATTGTGTCGACGGCCAGGGTGCAGGGCGGCGATGTCTCGGAAGTGGATTTGGTGAGCCGTGACGGTGTGAACGCCGTTATCGCCGATGGCGCCTCGGGTGATATATCTATAAGGCTGCACTATAACGGTCCGTTGAGAGCACCGATTGAACAGGGTGAAGAAGTGGCCCAATTGGAAGTTATTGTGGACGGTATGCCCACATCCAAAATTCCGCTGGTTGCTGGCCGCGATGTTGCGCGTGCGAGCGGGATTGAGCGTTTGTTCAACGGAATTGTCGGGTGGTTCTCGTGAGCAAAGGTAAGTTCATCGCTCTTGAAGGTGGGGAAGGGGCTGGCAAGTCCACTCAGGCCCGCCTGTTGGTCGCGGCATTGGAGGCACGCGGCATCACCGTCGATCTCACGCGAGAGCCGGGCGGAACGCCAGGAGCCGAAGCCATTCGCGAATTGTTGCTGCATCCTCCCGGAGAAGGCTGGGGAGCCGAAGCAGAGGCATTGCTGTTTGCTGCGTCGCGCTCGGACCATGTTGCCCGGCGTATTGTTCCGGCATTGGAACGCGGCGAATGGGTCATCAGCGACCGTTTCGTCGATTCAAGCCGCGCCTATCAAGGCGGAGCAGGAGGGCTGGGTGACGAAACCATTACCGCGCTTCACCAGATTGGCAGCGATGGTCTGCGGCCAAACCTGACGATCCTGATCGAAGTTGATGCAGCGAAAACCGCGCAACGCTTGGCCGAACGCGATGGCGACGCGTCGGATGCTATTGGCGGGCGCGATGCAGCCTATCACCAAGAGGTCGCCCAATCCTTCCATGCTTTGGCCAAGAAGGATCCTGATGGCTTTGCCATCATCGATGGTTCGGGTTCCGCAGACGATGTGCACAGCGCGATTATGGCGGCCATTGATGACAGGTTGGGCCGATGACCGAACCGTTTGCAGAGCAGTGGCCCAATCATGCTCAGCCGTGGCGCGAATGGCGCGAGGCTATGAACGGCCCTCGGATGCATCACGGGTGGATCTTGGCCGGCAAGCAGGGGTTGGGAAAGCGCGAATTTGCTGAACAAGCCGCTCGGGCTCTGGTCGCCGAAGAAGGCATACCGCAGCCAACCGGCAGCCATCCCGATATTGTTACACTGACGCATCTGCCCAAGGACGACAAAGAGGAAAAGAAGCGCGACGAGGGCAAGCCCTATGAAACAAAGCGCAATATCTCCGTGGCCCAAATCCGAGGGATGCAGCAACGGCTGACCACGCGGCCAACGTTGGGTTCGCGGCGGGTCATCATCGTTGATCCGGCCGATGATATGGAGGCCTCGGCCTCAAACGCTCTGCTGAAAAGTCTGGAAGAGCCGCCCCAAGGCACATTCTTTCTATTGGTGGCGAATCGACCATCACGGTTGCTGCCGACCATTCGCTCGCGCTGCCGGGTCATGCGGTTTCCACTGATGGAAAGTGCCGAGATTGCCAGCATGTTGAGCGAATTGGCCCCGCAATCTGACGCGCGCACGCGCGAATTGGCGGTACTGTCCTGCGGAGGATCGCTGGGCGCAGCGGTCACATTCATTGAGCAGGATCTGGCACCCATCGCGGCGGTCATGCAAAGTTTGATCACGCAGGGCGATCCCTCGTTCGAACTGCGCGGCAGATTGGCCAAGGAAATTGGGCCGCGGGCAAAGCGCGAAAGAATGCAATCGGTGCTCGATCTTGCGCGGGGCACTTTGGCCGATCAGATGGGCAGAGTGGACGATGCCAATCGGGTAAATGTGATCGATGGACACACCGCTATGGTCGAACTGGCTGCGCAAGCTCCAACCTTCAACTTCGACCCAGGTTTGCTGGTGACAGAGATTGGCAGCTTGCTTGCTCGCGCTGCTCCGGCTAGCGAGCGCGCCAATGTCTGATCCCTATTATATCACCACCGCCATCAGCTATCCCAATGGCCCGCCGCATATCGGCCACGCTTATGAGGCCATCGCTGCCGACGTGATTGCGCGTTTTCAGCGCCTGCGAGGCCGCGAGGTTCGGTTCCAGACCGGCACCGACGAACATGGGCTGAAAATGGCGCGCAAGGCCCAGGAACAAGGTCGAACCGCGCGCGAGCTTGCCGATGAGATGGCTAGCTATTTTCAGGATATGTGCACGGCGCTTAACGTCAGTCACGATCGGTTTATCCGAACGGTTGAAGACGATCACCACCGCGCCAGCCAAGCTATTTGGCAAGCGATGAAGGCCAAGGGCGATCTCTATCTTGATCGATACGAAGGTTGGTATTCGGTTCGCGACGAGGCCTATTACGATGAAAGCGAGCTGAGCCAGACCGAGGCTGGCGAGAAGCTTTCGCCTCAGGGTACACCAGTGGAATGGACGGTTGAGGAAAGCTGGTTCTTCCGGCTTTCGAAGTATCAAGAACCCTTGCTTGAACTGCTGAATACACCCGGTTTCCTGCGGCCAGAAAGCCGCCGCAACGAAATGATCGCCTTTGTTGAGCAGGGCTTGCGCGATTTGTCGGTCAGCCGGACCAGCTTTGACTGGGGTGTAAAGGTGCCCGGATCAGACGATCATGTGATGTATGTCTGGGTCGATGCTCTAACCAATTATCTGACCGGCCTCGGCTATCCGGATGAAACTGAGGATATGGCCAAATTCTGGCCCGCCAATTTGCACCTTATCGGCAAGGACATTGTCCGCTTCCACACGATCTATTGGCCAGCCTTCCTGATGAGCGCCGATCTGCCTGTGCCACAACAGGTGTTCGGGCATGGTTTCTTGCTCAATCGCGGACAGAAAGAATCCAAATCGCTTGGCAATGTGACCGATCCATTGGAATTGGCCGAGAAATTCGAGGTCGATCCCTTGCGTTATTTCCTGATGCGCGAAGTCGCCTTTGGCCAGGACGGATCATATTCTCCTGAAGCGATTGTCACGCGCGCCAATGCAGAGCTGGCCAACAGTTTCGGCAATTTGGCGCAGCGTACCTTGTCTATGATCGCCAAGAATTTGGACGGCCAGTTGGAACCCGTGACATTGGCCGAAGTGGACAACGCATTGTTGGCTCAGGTCCGCTCAGCTTGCGCGGTGGAGCTGCCGCAGAAGTTTGACGAATTGGCATTTTCCAACGGTATCGAGGCATGGATCAAGGCGGTTTACGCCTGCAATCAATATGTCGATGAGCAAGCTCCCTGGACTCTGAAAAAGACCGATCCCGAGCGGATGAAGATCGTTCTTCTCACGCTGTTTATGACCTTGCGAGATTTGGCGATTGCCATCCAACCAGTTGTACCTGAACGGGCAGCATCATTGCTCGATCAGCTGGGTATTCCCGATGATGAACGCAGCTATGCGTCGTTGGACGATCCGGAATGGTACCAGCGCCTTGCTGACAGCGATTATGCCGTGGCCAAGCCGACGCCGGTCTTCCCGCGTCTGGAAACGCCAGAGGCAGATGAGGCCGCGTGATGCTGATCGATAGCCATTGCCACCTTGAATATAAGGGGTTGGTTGAGGATCAGCAGGGCGTCTTGACCCGTGCACGCGAGGCTGGGGTAGGCGCCTTCTTGAATATCTCTACCCGGCACAGTGAGTGGGACCAGGTTGTCGGTACAGCGCAGCGCGAGGCGGATGTTTTTGCCAGTGTTGGGATTCACCCGCACGAAGCCGATGCCCATGAAAATTTAGGCGCAGACATTTTGCGCAAGGCGACCGACAACCCACGGGTCATAGCGATCGGCGAAACGGGTCTTGATTACTATTACGACAAATCCGACCGCACAGTGCAGCAAGATTTGTTCCGCATGCATATTGGCGTGGCACGTGAAACCGGGCTGCCGGTCATCATCCACACGCGCGATGCCGAGGCTGATACGCTGGCGATTTTAGAAGACGAACTGGGCAAGGGGGCATTTCCAGCCTTGATCCATTGCTTCACAGCGTCGCAAGATTTTGGGTCAAAGGTGCTTGATTTGGGTCTCACGATCTCTCTGTCCGGCATTGTGACGTTCAAGAATGCCAAGGATTTGCAAGAGGTTGCCAAAACCGTGCCAGCTGATCGATTGCTGGTAGAAACAGATAGTCCTTTCCTGGCGCCCGTACCGCATCGAGGAAAATCATGCGAGCCGGCATTTGTGGCAAACACAGCCCAGTTTGTTGCGGATTTGCGCGGCGAGGAATTTGCGCAATTGGCAGAGACGACCAGCGCCAACTTCTTGAAATTGTTCAGTAAGGCGGCACTTTGAAGGTCATCTTGCTTGGCTCAGGCACGTCAACCGGCGTTCCCCGCATTGGCAATGATTGGGGCGCGTGCGATCCGGATGAGCCTCGCAATCGTCGCACTCGGGTTTCGGTTCTGATAGAGAGCAACGAAGGCAAGCGCCTGCTGGTCGACACCTCTAGCGATATGCGACAACAAATGTTGTCCAACAACATCGCGCATATCGATGGCGTATTCTGGACGCATGATCATGCCGATCATTGCCATGGTATAGATGATCTTCGAGTGATGCGGTATGGTCGTGGTGGCCCAATTTCCGGCTTTGCAGCAGAAGATACAGTGCGGCGGCTGCGCCAAAGGTTTGGCTATGTTTTTGCAGGCCAGCATGGATATCCCACGATCGTATCGCTCGACACGCTTGATCGGTTGCGCATGTTTGCCGGTTTCAGCGTAGAATGGTGCCAGATGCCGCATGGTCCGACAGAGACCACGGGCTTCAGATTTGAGGCCGATGGTAGATCAATTGCATATGCGACCGATTACAGCGCGATTACCAATGAGATGATCGATTTGTATCAGGACGTGGATATTTTGGTCAGCGATTGCTTAAGGCGAGACCCGCATCCAACCCACGCGCATTTGGAAATGGCCATGGATCTTGCTGAGCGCTGTTCAGCAGGCAGGCTGGTGTTGAGCCATCTGGACAAGAGTATGGACTATCAGACATTGTGCGACGAAACGCCGGACAGTGTCGTGGTAGGTTATGATGGATTGGAGTTGGTGGCGTGAACGAACATTCGGTGGTGCAGATCATCGCTTTGCTGGGTTGGTTGATCTTGTGCGGCAGCGCGTTGGCTTCTTACAAGCTCGATTGGAGCAAAGGGTTGAAGTTGGCGCTGACATGGATTGCCATATTCGTTGGATTGTTTGTTATTTTTGATTTGGTGAGAGGGGGATAGGCCTCGAACCTACCAAAACACAGCCCAATTTTATTTAACATAATATATATTATCATTCTTACAGTAAGGCCGATATGAGCGATCCAACTTCTCGCCTTCTCTCCATTATGGCGACCTTGCGCGACAAGGATAATGGCTGCGACTGGGATCTGGCCCAAGACTTTGCCAGCATCGCACCCTATACCATTGAAGAAGCGTACGAAGTAGCTGACGCGATCGAGCGTCAAGACATGCAGGAACTCAAAGAAGAGCTTGGTGATCTTCTGTTCCAGGTCGTCTTCCATTCCCGCATGGCCGAAGAAACAGGTCATTTTCTTTTCGCAGATGTTGCCAACGCCATCTCTGACAAGATGGAAGCCCGCCATCCGCACATCTTCGGAGATGAACACGGCGCAATGGACGAAGGGCGCTGGGAAACCCTGAAGGAGAAAGAACGGTCCGATAAGGGTGCCAGCAGCGCCTTGGACGGCGTAGCGAAAGCGCTCCCAGCATTGGCGCGTTCAAGCAAACTGCAAAAAAGAGCAGCTCGGGTCGGCTTTGAATGGCCCGATCTTGAAGGCCCAATGGACAAGTTAAGCGAAGAATTTGAAGAGCTTGCTCAGGCAAAGTCTGATGAAGAGCGCATCATGGAAGCCGGCGATGTGTTGTTTGTCGTCGTCAACATTCTGCGCCGCTACGGCGTAGACCCCGAACAAGCCTTAAAGGCATCAAACGGCAAGTTTGAAGCGCGATTCCGGAAAATGGAGGTATTGGCCGGTGGCTCAATCGATGGACTGTTGCTCGATGAGCAAGAAGAATTGTGGCAAAAGGTAAAGAAAACCGAAGGATAAAGTCTAAATTTCAGACCCGCTCTAGAGCGTTTCGTACTGCCCCAGCTCCTTGGGATTGAGGCGTACTTTCAACGCTATTTGGGGGCCCTGCTCCCCTTCCCCCGCATCAACTTCTTCCAATACATCGCCATGCGCGTGCAGCCAAGCAATCCGTTTTCCATCGCTAGTTGGCAATGTGACGCTGACTTCTTGCGCTTTGCTGGTGAGCATAGCCCCGATTTTTTGCATGAGAGCGTCGATGCCGGCGCCAGATATTGCTGAGATCACCATTGCGTCATCGCGATTGGCTGCCTGAGACGCCAATTCCTCGGCATCTTCGGGGTTGAGCAGGTCAACCTTGTTCCAGACCTCCAAGATCGGGATTTCGCTGTCACCACTATCGCGATCAACCAGCTCCAGATCAGCTAAGACATCCAGCACCTGGCTTTTCTGGGCAGCATTGGCCGAATTGGCCATGTCGCGGACATGAAGAATGATATCGGCCGCGGTCACTTCTTCCAAAGTGGCGCGAAATGCTGCCACCAATTGGGTGGGCAAGTCGGAGATGAATCCAACCGTGTCGGACAGGATAGCTTTTTCAACACCGGGCAAGCCAATTGCTCGCATTGTGGGATCGAGAGTTGCGAACAGCAGATCCTCCGCCATAACTTCTGCGCCGGTTAAATGGTTGAACAGGGTCGATTTTCCAGCATTTGTATACCCAACAAGCGCGATAATAGGCCAGGGTGCCCTTCCCCGCCGCTGTCGATGGAGTGAACGTGTCCGTCTTACCTGTTCCAACTCGCGGCGCAGGCGCCCCATCCGTTGGCGGATCATCCGTCGGTCAGCCTCGATCTGAGTCTCGCCCGGGCCGCCCAGGAAGCCAAAGCCGCCGCGCTGTCTTTCTAGGTGGGTCCAACTGCGGACCAGACGGCTTTGCTGGTAATCCAGATGCGCCAATTCGACCTGCAGCCGCCCTTCAGCGGTCGCTGCGCGCTCACCAAAAATCTCAAGGATCAATCCCGTTCGATCGATAACCTTATGCTTCAGCCTATCTTCCAGATTGCGCTGCTGGATCGGGCTGAGTGCACCATCCACGATGACCAATTCGGCTTCGTGAAGCGCGCAAGCAGCAGCAATATTGTCCACTTGCCCCGAACCGAACAGCGTGTTGGGCCGCACATCGCGCACGGGAATAATGCTCGCATCAGCAATCACCACACCGATGGCCAGAGCCAAACCGCACGCCTCTTCCAAGCGCTCAGTCGCGTCCAGATCGTATTTCTGGCGATTGATATCTGGGCACAGCACTAATGCTCGCGCGCCGCGCGTTACTTCACCCAGCAGATCATCATCGAAGCTCAGTCGATTTCACTTTCCCAGTCATCGGTCAAATCGACCGGTGTGGCTGGCTGAATGGTAGAAACCGCATGCTTATAGGCCAATTGCACAAAGCCATCACGCTCTAACAACATGCAAAACAGGTCATAGGCTGCGATGCGGCCTTGCAGCATCACGCCGTTGACCAGGAACATCGTCACGTCGACATTGGATTCGCTCACGCGCGACAGGAATACGTCTTGCAGCAGGCGCTGCTTCTTATTGCCCTGCTGGCTAGAGAATTGCTCGGCATCAACGGGATGTCCCGGCATGATGGTCGAAATCGCATGCTTATAAACAAGCTGTGACTGGCCATCGCGGCGCAACAGGATCGAGAAATTATCGAACCACGTCACAATGCCCTGCAGCTTTACGCCTTTGACCAAGAACATGGTCACCGGAGTTTTGCTCTTGCGAAGAAAATTGAGAAAAGCGTCCTGCAAATTGACATGCTTGCCATCGTTGGCTGGCTTTGCCGGTGCAGCTGGTTTGGGACGCGCAGAAAGGGTCCTACCTTCGGTCATTCTATATTCCTTTTTATTGGCGGCCGCTTTTGCGATCCGCAATCTGGTCACTTGAATTCACAAGTTTCCGTGTAACTGGCACTCTAATGGCCTCAAAAGCCGGCTCAAGCAAAGCAATATTTTCTGTTTGTTCAGCACAGATTTTTGTTGCGGCACTGAATCTCTTAGGTCTTGCGATCATTTTCCTTGCGATCGGCCATACCCAATAGTTTCAACTTACGGTGCAAGGCAGAGCGTTCCATGCCGATAAAAGTCGCTGTTTTCGAGATATTGCCCGAGAAGCGCCGGATCTGTATGCTCAGATATTCGCGTTCAAAGCTTTCCCTGGCCTCGCGCAAAGGCGCGCCCATCATAGATGCAAAGCCGGTGTCGCTGGTCTCCATTTTTCCGCCCGAAATCTCAGCGGGCAGCATATCGGCCTCGACCATGCCCAATTTCTCGCGCGGGGTCATGATGATCGTCCGCTCAACCACATTGCGCAATTGGCGCACGTTACCGGGCCAATCATAGGCTTGGAGGGCTGCCATAGCCTCATCGGAAATGGACGGCGCAGGGATGCCTTGTTCGCTGGAATAGCGGGTAAAGAAGTGTTCCATCAAAGCCGGAATGTCGTCTCGCCTTTCGGCAAGCGATGGGATGGAAACCGGCACAACGTTCAAACGATAGAACAGGTCTTCTCTGAAGCGCTTCTCCTCAATTTCAACCGTGAGATCGCGCGACGTCGACGAAACCACCCGGACATCCACGCCAATTTGGCGAGTGCCCCCTACCCTGACGAAACTTTGGTCGGTCAACACGCGAAGGATGCGTGCTTGGGTTGAAAGCGGCATATCGGCCACTTCATCGAGGTAGAGCGTTCCGCCATCGGCCAATTCCAGCAGGCCTGGGCGTACCAGCTTGCCATCGATCTCCTCGCCGAACAATTCTTGCTCAAATCGGTCTGATGTAATCCGCGCAGAATTTACAATGACAAAGGCATTTTCCGCACGCTGGCTCCAGCTATGGAGCAGGCGGGCAGCTACTTCCTTACCTGCCCCCGCGGGACCCGAGATCAAGACCCGGCTACCAGTATTAGCCACACGCTTTAGAGTTGCACGGACGTTGTTGATATGGGTCGAGTTACCGGTGAACTCCTCCCCTTTGGAGAAATCTTCGCGCAATTGTGTGTTTTCACGGCGGAGCCGTTCCGTTTCCGTTGCCCGCTCGACCAGCAACATTAACCGCTCGGCCTCGAACGGCTTTTCGATAAAGTCCATCGCGCCACGACTGACCGCTGAAACGGCTGTGTCGATATTTCCGTGTCCAGAGAATATGATAACGGGCAATTCCGGTTCGCGCGTCTTGATCGCGTCCAGAACTTCCAATCCGTCCATCTCGCTGCCGTGCAGCCAGACATCCAGCAACACCAGGCTGGGTCGCCGTTCGTCTATTGCGCAGAGAGCATCGGTGCTGTTGGCAGCCGTGCGGCATTCATAGCCTTCATCGCTCAAAACGCCTGCGACCAAGTCGCGAATGTCGCGCTCATCATCGACGATCAAAATATCCAGAGCCATTAGAGGTCTATCCTAACATTGGGGGATTTCGAGGGGGACATAAAAGTGCGCAGCAGGACCATTACGATACTGCCTTGTCGTCTTGTTTTTCGGCGGGGTGCCTTGCGAAACGCAGGATGACGCGCGTGCCAGCGGTTTCGCCCGCAGAAAAGCTCATATCGCCGCCATGTTCGTCGACGATCTTGTTCACAATCGCGAGCCCCAAGCCGGTGCCTTTGTCGCGGGTGGTCATATAGGGTTCGGCAATCCGCTCGCGTTCTTGCGGCAATCCGATGCCATTATCTTCAACCGAGATGGTGAGCATCTCGTCATCAGCCACCATCTTTACGGCAATCTTGCCTCGATAGTCCGGCTCTGCACCATTAGACATGCTTTCAACCGCTTCGATCGCGTTTTTGAGAACATTGGTCATCGCTTGACCCAATTGGTGTTTGTCGCAGTTCAATTCGCAGCCATCGGGGGCGTCTATCGATATCGAGAAATCGACTTGTGGATGCGCAACCTCTTGCAAGAACAGGGCTTGCTTGACCAAGTCTGCGCCATCTTCCGGGCGGAAATTGGGTTTGGGCAAACGCGCAAAGGACGAGAATTCGTCGACCATCTGACGCAGTCCACCGACTTGCCGAACAATGGTATTAGTCAGCTCGTCAAACAATTCACCATCGCTCTCGATTTGCTTGCGATAGCGCCGCTTAAGCCGCTCCGTCGCGAGTTGAATTGGGGTGAGCGGATTCTTGATCTCATGCGCAATTCGCCGGGCAACGTCGGACCACGCTGCTTGGCGTTGATGGAGCAGCTGGCGGGTGATGTCCTCAAAGGTAATCACATGCCCGCCCCTTGCCGGAGCCAGCTTCACCGCCAGCGTCAGCAATTCCTGCGCCTTGGATTGGGTCACAATGCCGCTGCTTTGGTTTGCTTCGATCAAGCTACCAATTTCCGGCGACAAATCAGACAAATTTGCGCCGATTGCGGAAGGCTCCCCATGCCCAATAAGCAGCTCTTGAGCAGAACTGTTCATCAGCAAGATCTGGCCGTCCTTATCGACCGATACGACACCCGCCGTCACCGATTCCAAGACGGCTTCGGTAAAAGCACGACGGTCATCGATTTGCCTGTTCGCATTGACCAGGTCATCGGTCTGCTTTTCCAACTGCACCGTCATTCGGTTGAACGCGCGGTTGAGCAAACCGATCTCGTCCGCCCCGGTGCGTCCTTTTACGCGCAAGTCAAAGTTGCCTGCTCCCACTTTGCGAGCAGCGGCAACCAGATCAGTGAGCGGCTCCACCTGTCGATCTGCGAAACGTAAGGCAAACCAGACAGACACACCAACCAGGCCCAGGCTCACCAAGAAAAGGGCTAGATTGAACCGCAGTTGGAGGGCTCTGGCCCGCTGGATCAACACTTCATAGGCTGTTGAGATGGACTTTGCTTGTTCCCACGACTGGAACGATCGAGCCTCAGAGTTTCGAGCGTTATACAGGAACAATCCGCTCTCCAGATCAATCGGGGCGATCGCCTCGATCCGGGTTGGATTGGCAGAGATGTAAACGGGTTCCCCTTGGGCAAGCGATGCCAAGGCCGGACCGGCGACCATGGTGGGGTCATTGCCTTCTGTAAGGTCGTAAGACGCGGCCACGCGCAAATTTGCATCGTCAATCTTTTGCAAGATGACGGTTTCATTCAACTCACGACCTTGCATCTGGAAGGTAACAAACTCAGCGAAGTTTTCCTCCGCCAATTCGTTGGGCGTAATGATCTCTAAACCAGAGAGATAAAAGCGGACATCGCCAGCCATAGTGATGGTTTCATCACCAACATTGCGCTGGTTCTCTTCATAATAGCCTTGCGCCAATTCATTGGCGTTCTGCATCAATCCACGCGAGTTATCCGAAAACCAGAAATCTACGCCAGATTGAAACAAGAAGGCGGCAAAGGCAGCGACCAGCAAGGTTGGCACAGCAGCAACAAGAGAGAAAAAGAAGACTAGCCTGACATGCAGTCTAGCGGTGCTGCCTGCGGCTCGTCGTAAAGCCAACCGACGCCCCAGCAAAACCAGCAAGGTCATCGCCGGGATTAGCGTGCTGATCAGCAACACGGCGACTTGTGCAGATGGCAGCAATTGTCCGCCCGGCGGCGCATTGGTGAATGCGAACCATGTGCTCCACACAGCCAACACAAATGCCACAGCAGATGCGATCTCTAGCCAGCGATAGAAATTTGCTTTCCGCGTCGCCACCACAAAGCGGCGCCACCATCGTGGAGACTTGCGGTCTATTGTGGCTAAAGAGGAACTCATCGTTGCTAGATTACAACGCCAGTGTTGCAATCATGCAAGTGTTTTCTCCACAATTGCGTCAAAACGTGTGTGCAAAGCGGTCGGGATTGATCGACAACTCGTTCAAGCGCTTGCGCAACGTGTTCCGATTGATGCCCAGCAATTGCGCAGCCCTAACCTGATTGCCGTTGGTTTGCTCCAAAGCGTGTTCGAACAAGGGTTTCTCGAACGCAGCCAATGCTGTGTGATATAGCGCGCCCGACTGCGGCTGGTTGCTGGACAGCCAATGGTGGAGCGCTGAACCAAATCCCAACTGCTCCGCCTGACTCGCGTTTGAGCTCTCGTCTCCGATAATTTCTTGCAAGTCGCCGGCTTCGATTTGGTCTTTGCGCGCCATCAAAGCGAGGCGGTAAACAGCATTGCGCAACTCGCGCACATTGCCGCGCCATGTGCGGGTTTTCAGCGCTGCAATTGCGTCCGACGTAATAGCCCGGCGAGGCAAGCCTTCTTCTGCAGCTTCGGCCAGGAAGTGCTTGGTCAGAACTTCAACGTCCTCGGTACGCTCACGCAAGGGCGGCAATTCAATCGGGACGACATTGAGCCGGTAGAACAAATCTTCACGGAATGTCCCCGCCTCTATCATCGGGCCCAGATCCCGATTGGTCGCAGCGATAATCCGGACATCAACGGCAATTTCTTGCCGCCCACCTACTCTGCGGATCCGGCCAGACTGCAAAGCGCGGAGCAAACGCGTTTGGGCCTCGGCGGGCATGTCGCCGATCTCGTCCAGAAACAGGGTGCCGCCATTGGCTTGTTCAAACTTGCCGATAGCCTGTCCAATCGCGCCGGTGAAAGCCCCTTTTTCGTGCCCGAACAGCTCGCTTTCAATCAGATCGCCTGGGATTGCCGCCGCATTGACTGCCACCAAGGGACCGGACTTTCTGGCGCCAAGTTGGTGGATGGCCTCTGCCACCAGTTCTTTGCCGGTGCCGGATTCCCCCGTCACAAGAACGGTCAAGTCGTTGCGCAGGACTCGCGTGATCATGCGATAGACATGCTGCATGGCGGGGCTGCGCCCGACCAATGGCATCCCGTCGCCCTCCAGCTCTGGTGAATTATCGATGCTGGCGTTTTGACCAACAGCCTGTCCAACAGCGCGGACCAATTCGTCCAAGTCAAATGGCTTGGGGAAATACTCAAAGGCTTTCGTTTCGCTCGCCCGGACCGCTGTATCCAGCGTGTTTTGAGCCGACAGGATGATCAATGGCATATCCGGCGCGGCAGACTTCACATCACCCAAGGATTTGATGCCGTCGCCATCAACCAGCATGACGTCCGTCAGCATTACGGCATAGGCATGCTCAGCCAACAGGCGGTTGCGCCCGGCAATGCTGTCGGAATGATGGACCACGTAGCCCTCATCTTCCAACGCGGCGGTAATGACCGTCGCGATGGCCGCATCATCTTCGATCAGCAGGACTTTGGCGTTCATTGCTCGTCACTTTCAGGGGCTAGCGGCAGATTGATCCGGAAGTTGGTTGTTCCTCGGGCGTCATCACGATCATGGCTGATCCTGCCGCCCATTTCTCGCATCAATTTACGCACCAATGCCAAGCCGAGGCCTTGCCCCGATTTCTTGGAGGTTACGAAGGGTTCAAATACGTGGTCACGCAGCTTTGTGTCGATCCCTGTGCCATTATCGCTGACAGTGATTTCAACCGGCAGACGTGTTTTTCGCCCCAAATTGATCGCGCTGAAAACCAAGCCGCCAACAAACCGCGTCCTGACTGTGACGCTTGGGTTCTCTGATCCAGACAACGCCGCATCACGCGCGTTGGAGATCAGATTGATCAGCACCTGCTCCAATGCGTCGCTGCTCGCCAATACGTCTGGCAGTGAAGGATCAAACTCCTCGATAATCTCGATCTGGTCTTTGCTGGCTGCGCGCACCGTCCTGATGGCTGCCTGAATTGCCGCATGGAGATTGCATGGCCCGACAGGATCCGGCGTGCTGCTGCCCAATTGCTGCATCCTGTCGATAAGTCGGGCAATCCGGTCCACTTCATCGGTAATCATATTGGCGAGCGAGCGATCCTTGGGCTGAAGCTTGCGCGCGACCAATTGACCTGCCCCTTTGATAGCAGCCAAAGGATTCTTGATCTCATGCGCCAGAATTGCCGGAGCACCCAATGTGATCGAGGCATCATCATCTTGGTTCGATGTGTCATCACGCCCTGCGTCTGACATCGTTATGACCCGCCACCCTGGATGGCTGGTGAGCGGTGACACCGTCATGTTGATGTTGATCTCTTTTCCCGCAACCTGCAGTCCAACGTCGCGGGCGACCAATGCCGCATCGTCAACCGCCAACTTGCCCTTCACCCGGTCACTCGTGAACGCCAAGGCCTCTGCAATAGGTCTGTTCAGCAACCGTTTGGCACTGACGCCCAGCATGTTTTCCGCTGCGTGATTGATCTCACAAATTGTTCCGTCAGCATCGATCAGCAAGGTGGCAAAGATCAATCCGCCGATCTGAGCTGCTGCGTCTGGCCTTTGCTCCATCACGTTCACGCGGCTCTGCGATGCAAGAATGGAGCGTAAAAGCGCTCGATCTCGCCCAACACCTCGTCAGCATCGTCGATAAAGTTGGCTTTGTTGCGGAACTCGGCCGAGCCATGCATGCCTTTGGTGTACCAACCCAAATGTTTGCGGGCGATCTTTGTACCAACATCGCGGCCATAATGGTCGAGCATGCGTTTATAGTGCTCGATCAGGACAGCATATTGCTCGTCAAAGCTCGGCGTCTCGCGCTTCTCGCCCGTCTTCCACCAATGCATCACCTGTCCCAGCAGCCATGGCTTGCCATAGGCACCTCGCCCAATCATCAGGCCATCGGCGCCAGATTGTTCAAGCGCTTTTGACGCATCATCAATGGTGCAAATATCGCCATTGACGATCACCGGGATAGAAACAGCCTCTTTCACAGAGCGAACAAAGCTCCAGTCGGCGCTGCCTTTGTACATTTGGTTGCGGGTGCGACCGTGGACGGTGATCATCTTGACCCCCAGATCCTCGGCAATACGGGCCATTTCCGGCGCGTTGAGGCTGGCATGGTCCCAACCCATCCGCATCTTTACGGTCACTGGAACGTCAACCGCCTTGACGGTTGCTTCCATCAATTTGGTTGCCAAGGGCACTTCGCGCATCAGCGCTGAGCCAGCCAGTTGGCCAACCACCTTGCGGACCGGGCAGCCAAAGTTAATGTCAATAATCGCGGCGCCATTGCCTTCTTGCAATTTGGCCGCCTCTCCCATGCTGACAGGATCGCAGCCCACCAATTGCATCGACACTGGCTCTTCGGTCGAGTCCCACTCGGCCTTTTGAACAGACTGGCGCGTCTCACGAATGGCCGCCTCGCTGGCAATCATCTCGGTCACATTAAGGCCTGAGCCATAGCGCCGAACCAAGGTGCGAAACGGCATATCGGTCACCCCTGTCATCGGGGCGAGCAGAACCGGCTCGGCAATTTCAACATTGCCAATCTTGATCGGTTTCAGCGCAGGAGGTGCTGGAAGCTGTGTCATTATCCATCAGTGCCTAAAATTTGTGCAGCGCATAGTGGATTGCGCATTACCCGTCCAGACCCTAAGCCCGGCAGGCTTATGTCGGACGAACACGCTAACACCCCCCTGCCCTTTGCAGCGATTATCGTGGCTGCGGGAAAAGGCGTCCGCGCCGGCGGAGAGCTGCCCAAGCAATTCGCCCCATTCAACGGCAAACCGCTGGTTCGCCATTCAGCCCAGGCACTGTTGGATGCTGGATGCGCGCAATTGGTGGTTGTGATCCCGACCGGCGGTCAAGAAATGGCCCAAAAGGCTTTGGCTGGCCTGGAAGCGATAGAATATGTGACGGGCGGCGCCACGCGGCAGGAATCGGTGCGCAACGGGTTGGAGGCTCTCTCCAATAGCAATCCTGATCGCGTGCTGATCCATGATGCTGCCCGGCCAGGCCTGCATCCACCTGTCATCGAGCGGCTGATTGGCGCATTGGAAAATTCGCATGGAGCAATTCCCGTCTTGGCCGTGGTTGACAGCCTTGCGGTGGATCAAGCTGGATTGATGGCTGGCACGGCCGACCGCGACAGTTTGCGGCGGGTGCAAACACCTCAGGCGTTCCGCTATACTGCAATTTTGCAAGCTCACCGCGCTTGGCAAGGTGACTTGAACGCAGGCGACGATGCCCAGGTGCTGGCCGCAAGCGGGCAGCAAGTGGCACTGGTGTCCGGAGACGAGCGATTGAAGAAGATCACCTTTGCGGAGGATTTTTTGGGCGATAATCAGGCTGGCAATCGGATCCCGACGAGAATCGGATCAGGCTATGACGTTCACCGGTTGGTCGCTGGCGAAGAACTATGGCTGTGCGGGCTGAAAATCGATCACGACAAGGGCCTGTCCGGCCACAGCGATGCTGATGTTGCTTTGCATGCCGTGGTCGATGCCTTGCTCGGTGCGATTGGTGATGGCGATATTGGCACCCATTTCCCGCCCAGCGATCCTCAATGGAAGGGTGCCCCCTCCCCTATGTTTGTCGAGCACGCGGTGAAATTGGTTGGCGAAGCGGGCTATCGTGTGGGCAATGTTGATCTAACGCTAATTTGCGAAGAGCCAAAGATTGGCCCGCATCGGGACGCTATGCGCGAAAGACTGGCCGAACTGCTTATGGTTGACTTAGGTCAGGTGAGCGTAAAGGCGACTACAACAGAAAAGCTGGGCTTCACGGGTCGCGGCGAAGGTATCGCAGCAAAAGCAAGCGTCAGCGTAATCGCGAACTGAGGCAGGAGCAGAATAAATGACTATGGATCGACTGCTCTCACAAGAGATCACTGATTTGGCCCGTCGTGTTGTTGAAGAAAACGCCAAGGCTGGTCGCACGATTGCGGTTGCGGAAAGCTGCACAGGTGGACTGGTTGCCGCTGCTCTCACAGAAATTGCAGGGTCATCGTCTGTATTGGACCGCGGCTTTGTCACCTATTCCAACGATTCCAAGATGCAAACCTTGGACGTGGCAAGCGATATCATCGAGACGTTTGGCGCGGTATCCATCGCCTGCGTTTGGGCGATGGCCAATGGCGCTTTGCACAAGAGCAAGGCCGATGTCGCAGTTGCGATCAGTGGCGTCGCGGGGCCCGGAGGTGGGACAAAGCTGAAGCCTGTGGGAACCGTTGTATTTGCCCGAGCCATTCGCGGCGCAGAAAGCGAGCCCGAGGGTGAGCTGAAGAACTTTGGCGAAGGCACCCGCGCCGAAATTCGGCATCAAGCGACGGTCTGCGCCTTGGAGTTATTGCTACCGTAAAGCAGCGCTGCGCGCGCTTCGAAAGCCTCCACCATTTTGTGGAATGCGCGGTCAAAATATTGACCAGCAATCGCCTCAAACATCTTGTTCTTGAATGAGAAATCGACGCTGAAAAACAGCTCGCAGCCGCCTTGAGGCAATTGCTTGAAGGTCCAATTGTTGTCGAGATCGCGCAGCGGCCCGTCCATATAATGCACATCGATAGAGTGCGGGCGATCCTTGCTCACCTTGGATGTGAATTTTTCCCGTAGCGATTTGAAGCCAACCACCATGTCAGCAATCATTTCCGTTTCACTGTCAGACCGCACGCGCGTGGCCACCACCCAAGGCAGGAATTCACCATAGCGGCCTACATCTGCCACCAGATCGAACATCTGCTCTGCGCTGTAGGGCAGAATTCTCGTCTCGCGGTTACTCGGCATCCCGCTGCCTAAGCAGTAGCTTGCTTTGCGGTTGGTT
Organism: uncultured Erythrobacter sp.; assembly: GCA_947495555.1. Lineage (GTDB taxonomy): Bacteria > Pseudomonadota > Alphaproteobacteria > Sphingomonadales > Sphingomonadaceae > Erythrobacter. The sequence continues at coordinate 399,801 of CANLZI010000001.1, forward strand.
TGGCCAGCTTCTCAGCCCGTGCCGCCTTCATTTGCGCGAAATCGTCGCCCGCGTGATAGCTTGATCGGGTGAGCGGGCTCGAGGCAACCTGCAAGAAACCCTTGGCTCGGGCAATCGAACCATAGGCGTCAAATGCTTTAGGCGGGACAAATTCTTCGACCGTTGCGTGGCGCGGGGTTGGCTGAAGATATTGGCCCATGGTGATGAAATCCACCTCGGCGCTGCGCATGTCATCCATCACCTGGTGGACTTCTAGGCGCTGCTCGCCCAGCCCCAGCATGATGCCCGATTTGGTGAAGATCATCGGGTCATGGCGCTTCACTTCTTCCAACAAGCGCAGCGATGCGTAATAGCGCGCGCCTGGCCGGATCGTGGGATACAGACGCGGAACGGTTTCCAGATTGTGGTTATACACATCTGGTCCGGCTTCGCAGATCGCTTCTACTGCAGGGCGCATCTTGCCGCGAAAATCTGGCGTGAGGATTTCAATCGTTGTGTTGGGCGTATTGCGGCGCAGGGCCTCAATCACCTTCACGAATTGTCCGGCACCGCCGTCCGGCAAATCATCCCGGTCAACGCTGGTGATGACAATGTGCTCCAAGCCCATTTTAGCAGCCGCAATGGCAGTGTGTTCTGGCTCAAGCGGATCAACCTTGCGAGGCATGCCGGTCTTCACATTACAGAACGCACAAGCACGCGTGCAAACATCGCCCAAAATCATCACGGTGGCGTGCTTTTTGGTCCAACATTCCCCGATATTCGGGCACGCCGCCTCTTCACACACAGTGTTCAGATTGAGGTCGCGCATCAACTTGCGCGTCTCTTGATAGCCCTTGCTAACAGGCGCGCGTACGCGAATCCAATCAGGCTTGCGTTGGCGTGCTGGGCGGTCTTCAAGTGCCGCTGGTGAAACCGGAGTTAGGTCGTTCATCAGGCCCATCTAGTGAATGGCGTTGATAGGCGCAATGGTGCTACTTGCCGCTGCGTAAATGGTACTATACCTCAATCCCCCATGGAAACGACAGCTCTTCAGACCTTTACCTCTCCCGTCGTCCTTTTCTTCGTCTTGGGACTATTGGCTGCTTTCGCGCGCTCTGATCTGGCAATTCCCGAAGCTATCGCCAAAGGTATGTCGCTATATTTGATGGCGGCTATCGGAATGAAAGGCGGCGTAGCCGTTTCAAAATCCGGTATAGATGGCACGGTATTGACGGCGCTGGGTCTGGGCATTGCGGCGAGTTTTCTGATGCCCTTTCTGGCGTATGCGTTGCTCAAAGGATTTGCCAAGCTTGACCGGTTAAACGCTGGCGCTGTTGCAGCGCATTATGGCTCGGTCAGCGTTGTGACCTTTGTAACAGCAGTGGAGATTCTAGAGATTCAAGGCAAGCCTCCAGGAGGCTATATGGTTGCAGTGATGGCTGCGATGGAAACTCCAGCAATTCTCACCGGTCTGCTGTTGGCTCGAGGAATGGGGTCAGGCTCCAGTAGTCAATCAACTGGCGAGATGCTGCACGAGGTGTTCTTCAACTCGTCAGTCGTGCTGTTGTTGGGTGCCTTTGCAATCGGGATCATCAGCGGAGCCCAAGGCTTCGCCGAAGTTAGCCCATTCTTCCAGGCAGGGTTCAAGGGCGTTTTGTGCATCTTCTTGCTTGATATGGGCTTGATCGCAGCTCGCAGGATAATGGATGCCCGTGCGGTTACCTGGCGAATGGCGACGATCGCGATTGCACTGCCACTGATCAACGGAGTGATCGGAACATCGGCTGCGGTTGCGCTTGGGCTGGATGTGGGGTCTGCGGCAGCATTGGGGGTCTTGTGCGCCAGCGCCAGCTATATCGCAGTGCCGGCAGCCATGCGGCTTGCCCTGCCCGAGGCCGATCCAGGGATTTATCTCACCATGTCTTTGAGTATAACTTTCCCATTCAACATTCTTATCAACATTGGCCTGATTAGCGCGCTTGCGACCGCGCTGTCTGGCCAAGGAGCTGTCACGCCATGATCGAAACGGTCACCCGCAAGCGGATCGAAATTCTGACCGACACAGCTTTAGTCAAACGCGTTACCAGCGCCATTGATAGCGCGGGTATTACGGGTTGGACGATCACTCCAGTCAGTTCAGGAAAAGGGCGAGACGGCCATTGGCGTGAAGAGCGCGTAATGGGCACTGACAAAGTGTTTGTGCTGACCATCGCCTCCGAGGAAAAGGCCGACGCTCTGGCCGAGAAAATTGCGCCTTTGCTGTCCTCGCATGGCTTTTTGTTGTCGATGTGGGACGTCCAAGTGATCAGAGGGGAACGGTTTTAGTGCCTGAATTTGCTGAGTTGGTGCGTGGCTATCGCCGATTTCGCGAACACACCTACCCCGAGCAGCGCGCTCGGTTTGAGGAAACCATCCGCAATGGGCAGCATCCCAAGCTAATGGTGATTGGCTGTTCAGACAGCCGCGTTGGTCCAGAACACATCTTTGACGTTGATCCTGGCGAGATATTTGTACTGCGTAATGTGGCCGCACTGGTTCCGCCATTTGAACAAACACCCGGACAACACGGCGTTTCGGCTGCGATCGAATTCGCGGTCCAATTCCTCGGGGTCGCGCAAATTGTCGTATTGGGTCACGGAAGATGCGGCGGTTGCAAGGCGGCGCTGGATCAAACTTTGGCCGAAGCTGCGCCGGGCGACGGTGGGTTTGTCGCCGGTTGGATCAAACTGCTGGATGATGCGCGTGAACAAGTTGTTGCCCAACATGGCACCGAAACACGCGAAGCTGAATTGGCGATGGAATATGCCGCCATCAAACAAAGTATCGATAATTTGCGCACTTTCCCCTGGATTGAGGAGAAAGAGAAAGCGGGCACATTGAAGCTGCGCGGGGCGCATTTTGCTATTCGTGGCGGCATTCTATCTGCGTTGGATGATACCACTGGTGAGTTCGCTCAATTCGATTAGCGTTCATTTGATCAAGCGAGGCAAACAGTCGGGGGCTAAGCAACAATAACGGCTTGTCGGTTGCCACTGCGCAGCCCAATACTGTTGATATGGCCGAAAACGAACTCAAGAACATCGCACTGCTTATCGATGCAGACAACACCACTCCCAATGGGATCGACCCTGTCCTGACCGTTATGGCGGAACTGGGTCAGGTCAATATCCGCCGGGCCTATGGCAATTTTGCCAAGGACAATCTGGCAAAGTGGGACAAGATCACCAACAAATTCGGGATCCGCCCACAGCAACAATTTGATGTTTCCAAGGGCAAGAATGCCACCGATATGGCGATGACCATCGATGCGATTGATCTGTTGTATCAGGGCAAAGTTGACGGCTTTGGCATCATGACATCGGACAGTGATTTTACGCCCCTTGTCACTCGCCTCAGGCAAGATGGGATCTTGGTTTATGGATTTGGGGAGGCCAAAACGCCCGCGGCATTCAAATCGGTTTGCACGCGCTTCATCGATATCAAACAGCTGATCAAAAACAGCGATGCGGATCGCATTGGGGCGAGCAAGAGTGACACCAGCGGCAGCGATCAAGCCATTGATGAAGAATTGATCGAGCTGATAACCGCTGCCTATTCAGAGACGAACCGGGATGAAGACGGTTTTGCCAAATTGCAGCAAGTGGGTCAGATTGCAGGCAATCGCTCCAGCTTCGATGTGCGCAATTATGGCTTTAAGAATCTCACCCAATTGTTTGAAACATTGGACAATTTCACCGTCGATCGCCGGGTTGGCAATCAAGTATACGTCAAACGTCTGCGATAGATGCGAAAGCGGCGCGAACTCCTTTTGGAATCCGCGCCGCCATCAATCAGATAATTGCCGTTGGCTAGCTTGCAGCATCAGCTGCAACACCGGCTGGCGCTGCTGGTAAGGCTGGCACAACCGCCGGAGCAGGAGGAGCAGCTTTCTCAGCTGCATATGCAGCCCACAGTCTAGCGATTGCAGCTCGCTTGCCTTCAACCTTTGCAAAGGTTTCTTGCGCGGCACCATAGTCGCCTGTGTCAGCCTGGGCGATTCCCAACCTGGTCAGGACTTGGGCAGTATCGACCCCAGGGACGGTAAGGCTCTTTGCGTAAAATTCTGCTGCCTTGGCTGGCTGTCCGTAACTTAAGAACGCATCGCCAGCTGCAACCACGGTGCGCAAACCTGCCGACGAGCCGCGTGCGTCACGCTCCAAAGCTGGAAGGTCGGCCCGATCGGAAGCGATCCGGCTTTTAGCCGTCGACAAAGAGTCAGCCAAAAAGATGTCATCACGGCTCGCACGGCCAGTTGCGTAGCCGTTTTCGATTACTGTCTCGACTTCCTTGGGCAAGCGACGTGGGTCAGCTGCATCGACATATTCGATGTATTCTTGCTTTCCGCTGAAGGTGTCCAAGCGATAGCCAAGGCGCATCAGATCCAACATTTCTGGTTGGTTGAACGTGCCAAGATTACGCGCGATGTTGATCGCATCACGCCAATTGTCCTGCGAAGAATAGTCTTCGATCCATCCAATCACGAAATCGTACACATCGGGTTGGATTTGATTGTTGTAGGCAACGCTCAGCCCGCGACGATACCATGATTCATCAACGGCCAGTCCGGCCGCTTTGCGCTGGGCAATGGCTTGGCTAAGATAATCAAGCCCGCCTTGGTTGTTGCCCTCGCTGAAATAGCTCTCTGACATCGCAATACGCATGGAATCTGCGGTCACGTTGGTAGTTGTGAAGTTCGCGTCAATTGCAGCCTGCAGATATGTCCGAGCGGCCGGGAAATCTCCCGCGCTATTGGCCAATTGATAAGAGATAAAGTTGAAGCGACCAATCTGGTCGGCCTGCACCTTGCCGCTGCTCAGCATCAATTTCATGCCTTCCAGCTGGCGCGCGCGATCGTCCGACTTAATCCCGATGTTGTAGATTGCGTTGCCCGCAACCATCTTTTCATCAGCAGAATTGGTCAATGCCAGCATGCCCGGGATCAGAGCTGCGGCGCCCGTTGTATCGTTACCCTCGGCATTCACAATTTCCTGCAAAGGTTGATAGGCTGCGATAAATTCCTTGGAATACTCAGCCTTGGGCTCTTCTTCCTTCTTCTTTTTCTTTTTCTTCTGCGCGTAGGCAGGCTCAGCCACAGCGACCATGGACACGGCTGTACCGGCGGCCAACGCAATGGCGAGAGCAAGATGCGATGCCGGGTTTTTGCCAGCACGCTTGTTTGTTACGAAAAAACGCATGTGAGAGTCTCTCCTGATTAGGCACACGGCCTGAAAATTATGCAGGGGGCGCACGTTGAGCGTCGCCATGCTTTGATTTGATGAAAACGCCATGGACTGGCTTTTTCCAATTTGCAATTCTTCCTACAAAAACGCGGCTGAATGAGCTTTGAACGCAGCAATTGAGCCGCCTATGCGATCGCACCACTCAGCGCAGCGCCTTTATGTGGATAAAGCGCATGTGTAGCCCATTTGTTCCGGCGCTTTGGTGGCGGATTGAGCCGAAATTCCCTACATCAGAGGCATGAAAAATGCGTTTTGCATGAACCAAGATTGGTGCTGATTTGGCCGACGATACAGAAATTCTGAACCCTCCTGCCGCTGGCGGCGAATACGAGCGGATCGACATCGTCGATGAGATGAAGACGAGCTACCTCGATTACGCGATGAGCGTGATTGTGTCGCGCGCCCTGCCCGACGTTCGAGATGGTTTGAAACCCGTTCACCGCCGCATATTGTTCGCCAGTAAGGAAGGTGGCTTTGTTGCTGGTCGGCCTTACCGCAAGAGCGCCAAGATCGTCGGCGATGTTATGGGCAACTATCACCCGCACGGTGACAGCGCGATCTACGATGCACTTGCCCGGATGACGCAAGACTGGTCGTTGCGCGTCCCGTTGATCGATGGTCAGGGTAACTTTGGTTCGATGGACCCCGATCCGCCAGCCAGCATGCGTTATACCGAGGCCCGTCTGGAACGGGTCGCAAATACCCTGCTCGATGATCTCGACAAGGACACGGTCGACTTTGCGGACAATTATGACGGTTCGCTGCAAGAACCGCAGGTGCTGCCCGCCCGCTTCCCCAACCTGCTCGTCAATGGCGCAGGCGGCATCGCGGTTGGCATGGCGACCAATATCCCACCGCACAACCTAGGCGAAGTCCTGGACGGGTGTTTTGCATTTCTCGACAATCCGGCGATCACGTCCGAAGAACTGATTGAGTATATTCCGGGGCCTGATTTCCCAACGGCTCCACTCATTCTGGGCTCGGCGGGTGCAAAGCAAGCTTACACGACCGGACGTGGCTCCATCCTGATGCGGGCGCGGCATGAAATCGAGACCAAACGCGGCGACCGGCAATCGATCGTTCTGACCTCGATCCCGTTTCAGGTCGGCAAATCTGGTCTGGTGGAGAAGATCGCCGATGCCGCAAAAGAAAAGCGGATTGAAGGCGTCTCGGATATCCGCGACGAAAGTTCCCGCGAGGGCATGCGCGTTGTCGTCGATTTGAAGCGCGATGCCTCACCAGAAGTCGTGCTCAATCAGATCTGGCGCTACACTCCAGCACAATCGAGCTTCCCGGCCAACATGCTCGCGATCCGTGGCGGGCGGCCTGAAACATTGCCGCTGCGCGAGATAATCAAGGCCTTCATCTCGTTCCGCGAAGAAGTTATCACGCGCCGGACCAAGTTTGAGCTGAACAAGGCTCGTGAGCGGGCGCATACCTTGCTCGGATTGGTTGTCGCAGTATCCAACCTCGATGAAGTTGTCGCGATGATCCGCGGTGCACCGAACCCTGCGGCTGCGCGCGAGAAATTGCTCGCCAAAGAATGGCCAATTGGTGAGATTGCGCAATATATCCGCCTGGTCGAAGCGATTGAGCCTGACGCCGAGCAGGAAGGTGGCACCTATCGCCTCTCGCAACGTCAGGTGAAAGCCATTCTTGACCTGCGCTTGCACCGTTTGACGGCGCTAGGCCGCGATGAAATAGGCGACGAGCTGAAGATATTGGCAGACACGATTGCCGAGCTTCTCTCCATACTGGCTGACCGGGTGAAGCTCTATGCAGTGATGCGCGAAGAATTGCGGGAGATCCGCGAAACTTATGCCACACCGCGCGTTTCTGAGATTGCTCCGGCGTGGGATGGTCTGGAAGATGAGGATCTGATCGAGCGGGACGAGATGGTCGTCACCGTAACCCATGATGGCTATATCAAGCGTACTCCGCTCTCCACCTTCCGAGCACAAAATCGTGGCGGTAAAGGCCGGGCCGGTATGTCCACCAAGGACGAAGATGCCGTGGCAGAGATGTTTGTGACATCTACCCACACGCCCGTGCTGTTCTTCTCCACCGCCGGCAAAGTCTATCGCCTGAAGGTATGGAAGCTGCCCGAGGGTGGGCCCAACACCCGTGGTCGCCCGATCGTCAATATGCTGCCATCGCTGGATGATGGTGAGACGATCCGGACAGTCCTTCCTCTGCCCGAGGATGAGGCTAGCTGGAGCGCGCTGAGCGTTGTCTTTGCCACTGCCAAGGGAAGCGTGCGCCGCAACAGCATGGATGCCTTCACCAATGTGCCCTCAAACGGCAAATTCGCGATGAAGTTCGATTCTGAGAGCGAGGATAAGCTGATCGGCGTGGCGCTGCTGGAAGCGGGCGATGACGTGTTGCTGGCAACCCGAATGGGCAAAGCAATCCGCTTCTCCGGCGAAGATGTGCGTGAATTTACCTCGCGCACCTCAACGGGTGTTCGCGGAATGAAGTTCAAGGTTGCCGATGATGAAGTGGTGTCGCTGTCGATCTTGCATGGCGGTGACGCAACCCCAGAAGAGCGCGATGCTTATCTGAAAGTTGCTCCGTGGAAATCAGAGGATGAGGCACCGGCCTTGTCAGACGAGCATGCCCAAATGGCAGAGGAGGAGCAGTTCCTCCTGACCGTGTGTGCCAATGGCTTCGGCAAATTGTCTTCTGCCTATGAATATCGCCGCGCCGGTCGTGGCGGCATGGGCATCACCAATATCGACAATATCAAACGCAATGGGCCGGTTGTCGCCAGCTTTACGGCCACCAAAGCCGATCAGCTGATGCTGGTAACCGATCAAGCCAAGCTGATCAGGATCGGTCTGGAAAGCCTTAGGGTAATTGGTCGCGGTTCTGCTGGCGTGAAGCTGTTCGATGTCTCCAAGGGAGAAACCATCGTCAGCGCTGTTCGGATTGACGAACAAGAAGCGCCCGAGGACGCAGCTGAAGAAGCGATAGTCGAGGGTTTGGTGGAAGCGCGCGGCGGTGATGATGTCGTGGCTCCAACAGATGATCCAGACGGCGAGAGCGGCGAGTAGGAACAAGTTTGATGCGCATTGAACAGTCGGGGCAAATTTGCGGTGCGACGGTTCATGGCGTGGATTTGTCCGCCGAACTCACGCCGCAAATGGTGACCGACATTCGGTCTGCGTGGTTGAAACACCGCGTTCTGGCCTTTGCCGATCAATCGATGAGCGATGATGACCTTGAACGGTTCACGCTCGCCATGGGCGGCTTTGGAGATGACCCCTTCTTCGACCCCATTCCGGGGCGCGAGAACATTGCTGCCATTCTGCGCGAGGCAGACGAGGCGTCTCCTTTGTTTGCCGAGAATTGGCATAGCGATTGGAGCTTTCTAGAGCGTCCGCCTGCCGGCACGTGTTTGATGGCGATCGACATTCCACCCATTGGTGGTGACACTTTATTTGCTGATCAAATCTCAGCCTTTGCCGCTTTGCCGGAAGAGCGCAAAGATCATTTGCGCTCTCTTACCGCGATCCACAGCGCGCGCGGTGCCTATGCACCCGATGGCGCTTATGGAGAAGATGATGAAGGGCGCAGCATGGCCATTCGTCCCGATGAAAGCGCCATGGCGACGCAGAAGCATCCTTTGGTTCAGCGCCACCCAGAAAACGGTGAAGAGGCACTTTTCAGCTGCGTGGGCTACATCATTGGCATCGAGGGTATGGAAGATGCAGAGGCATTCTCATTCCTGATGGAGTTGGCTGCATGGCAGTCCGATGATCGCTTTATCTATCGCCACAAATGGCAGCCAGACATGCTGGTGCTGTGGGACAATCGCAGCGTATTGCACAAGGCAACCGGTGGTTATGAAGGCCACCGCCGTGAATTGCATCGCACCACGATTGCAGCGGCTGCCTAATTCTCTGGCGGCTTAACTGCCGCTTTGCGGATGTTCTCCGCGCATTGTTTGCACCACGCCAGTTGCGATCAGGAATTGTCCTAGGAAGTAGCTGGGCCAAATCAGCAAGGCTGAGATCGGGTTGCCATTCAATTGGCCCATTTGCGCAAATATCAACCAATCCGAGATGACAAACAGCACGGCGCCTATTCCCACACGATAGCGCGGGAAGCGGCTCATCCAGGCCGTTGCAGCCATTCCGCCCAGCGCCAAAGCGTAAAGCGTGACCTCCCAAATTCCGGAAAGCAGGTAAGAAATCGCTGGTGTGCCCAGCAATAATGCCACCGCCAATGCCTTTTGACTGAACGTCGAGACCTCGCGTCCATTCTTGAGATAAAGCGAGATAGCCACGAGATGTGCCATGAAAAAGAACAGGCCACCGATCTCAAACGACAATTCTATGCCCATGTCGCCCAGTGACGAAAACAGCATAACAGCGACCAGCAATCGCGAGTCAGGATGAGAACTTCGCCGCAAAGCATAAACTGCCAAAGCGGCAACAGCCGACCCTTTCAGCAATATCAGCCAGACCCCGCCAACGGCGCTGTCTTGCAGGAAATAATATGCGATTGCCGCTGAAATACTAACCAGCAACCATGGCCGATGCTCGACCAATGCACGTTTTGGCATTGCACTATCTCCTTGCTGATCATTGCTAGGGCTTGATGCCCACTCAGTGCAAGCCTAACTGCGCCAGCATGACCTATGATGTGCACATTATCGGAGGTGGTCTCGCAGGAAGCGAGGCGGCCTGGCAGCTTGCGAAGCGCGGATTCAAAGTGCGTCTGTCCGAAATGCGCGGTGCGCCAGAGGATAAGGGCGGCGAGATGACCGCGGCGCACCAGACCGATGGGCTGGCCGAACTGGTATGCTCAAACAGCTTTCGATCCGATGATGACACCAAAAATGCGGTGGGGCTGTTGCATCACGAAATGCGTCAGCTGGACAGCATTATCATGCGCGCAGGCGAAATAGCACGGGTACCGGCAGGATCAGCCATGGCCGTTGATCGCGATGTATTTTCAGCTGAGGTGCAGCGCACTCTGAGCGAACATCCCAATATCACCATCGCCCGAGAGCGCATTGATACTCTTCCGCAAGACGGTCTGACGATTGTCGCTACGGGCCCGCTAACCGCCCAATCGCTGGCACAAAGCATCGTCAAAGCAACAGGTCAGGAACGGCTTGCGTTTTTCGACGCGATCGCCCCGATCGTGCACCACGAATCCATCGATATGGACATCTGCTGGATCCAGTCGCGTTGGGACAAGAAAACAGCCGCCTCCAACGAGGACGGCGATTACATCAATTGCCCGATGACCAAAGAGCAATATCTCGCCTTCCATCAAGGCCTAGTGGATGGTGACAAGACCGAATTCAAAGAGTGGGAGAAGGACACGCCTTATTTCGATGGCTGTATGCCGATCGAAGTGATGGCAGCGCGCGGTGTTGAAACACTACGGTTCGGCCCGATGAAACCTGTCGGGCTCGACAATCCGCGCGATACCACACCTGAATTTCCGCAAGGTCGCTGGCCCCATGCTGTCGTGCAATTGCGGCAGGATAACAAGCTGGGCACTTTGTGGAATATGGTCGGCTTCCAGACCAAGCTGAAATATGCCGCGCAGATTGAATTGTTCCGAACAATCCCCGGTCTTGAGAATGCCGAATTTGCCCGTTTGGGCGGCCTGCATCGCAACACATTCATCAATTCGCCATTGGTGCTGGATCGCCAGTTAAGACTGCGCGAGGCACCCCATATCCGCTTTGCCGGACAGATTACGGGTTGTGAAGGCTATGTCGAAAGCAGCGCAATCGGGCTTATTGCCGGGATGATGGCGGCCAAGGAGTTGGCTGGTGAGGAATGGAATGCTCTGCCCGCCAGCACCGCGATGGGCGCATTGCTGTCGCACATCACCGGTGATGCTCAGGCAGACACTTTTCAGCCAATGAATGTCAATTTTGGATTGTTCCCACCACTGCACGAAGTGAAGAAGAAGGAACGCAAGCAAGCCTATACCGACCGGGGCAAAGCGGACATGGCCAACTGGATCGCGGCAAGCGAAACCGTTTCCGCCTAATCAGCAGCGACAATTGCTCCGTCGGCTTGTGCTCGACGAACTGGGCCGGAATGTTGTTCGAAACTCTGCTTGCGTAAGCTCACGATCGCCATCCGCATCGGCTCCATCAAACCGGTTGGCCGTGGTGACAGCCCATTCCTCGAAGGTCAGCAAATTGTTGCCATCCACGTCCAGCTTGCGAAATGCATCGCTTCTGGTGGAGAGCATTTCGTTGCGTGTAATGCGCAAATCGCGGTTCCGGTCATAGCGGAAGAACCGACGTTGCTCTCTTGTCAGCTCGCTGGCCTCGGGCGGTGTCGGACCCTCCATATCTCCAGGGTCGGTCAGAGGCAGATCGGTCGGCTCTGGTGTTGGTTCGGCAGCCTCGGGCGGAGGAGGCGCATTTTCTTCAACCTGCGCCCTGCCCTGCCACCAGAACAAGCCAATGGTCGAAAGCACCAATCCCAAGACTAAACCCAACACGACCCGACCCATCAGGATTCTCCTCGAAAACTCGTTGCTTCGCTAGTCTGTTTCATGATCCGATTAGTCCAGCCTTCATGGCGGTCAATGCCGCCCCGCGCCCTTCCATCAAAGGTCGGCCGCCTCGTTTGATCGCTCGCTTACCCAAGGCTGACAACACAACAATGCCTCGCGCCTTTTTCGGAAGCCGCGCCACCTCACCTGCATGCGATCGCGCCAGTTCAACCAAGAAACTGCGTTCTTCTTCCATCGAAACTTTCGCGGCTAGATCAGCCAAGGCCCACTGTCGGCAGGCACTGCGCACATGCTGCTCCTGCGGGTCGCCCTCAAGCTCCAGCGCGGATAAGATAGCACTGCCCCTGCCATCAACAAACGTCATCGCATGTTCTGCACCCAAAGGTGGTTCTTGCAGCAAGTGCTCCCAGCCATCGACCAAGGCGATCAAACCAGCTTCCTTGCCGCAGCAGTGCGCTCCCGCGGCATCCAGCACTGCATCCCCGTCAGGCCGCTCAGACTTTGGCGTGCCCAGAATGTCGCGCCACCAGCTCATACGCATTTGCCCCAGGATTGGCTCGGTTGTCGCGGCGACAATGCGCGCCAATCGCTGGTCCAAACTGAACACCACTGACAATGCATCACGGTTTTGAGCAGGCGTATACGCCAAGGCCAAGCGTAGCTCTTCAGGCAGGTTTTCTATCTCTTCCAAAGCCATAATCCCGATAGGCTTGGTTGGTGCGACAAAGTCAACACCGCGTCTGATTAACCTCGGAAAACAGGGTTAAAATGCAGTTATCCTTAGCCGTGTGTTAACCATCCCATTTGACATATTGGACACTCTACATGGGCTAAGCAAGTGCGATGGAATTACCTATCAAACAGGGTACAAAGCCGATGAACGCGTTGAAGAAGTTCTGCAAAAGCATCCGTCGTAACACCAGCGGTAACGCTGCATTGTTGGTCGGTCTGGGCATGCCAGTCCTCGTCGGAGGCACCGGATATGCCGTCGATACGGCACAGTGGTATCTCTACAAGCGAGAGCTGCAATATGCGGTCGATCAGGCTGCGCTGGCGGGCGCGTGGGCACGCGGTAACGGTGACACCGGAACCGGATACCAGCTCCGCGCCGCTCAAGAATTTGACGACAACATTTCGGTCACCGCGGATTACACCCCTGTCGATGTCGCGAGTTTGGCCGATTGGGACGGTGGCACACAAAACAGTGTAGTTGTAACGGCAACAATTACGGTGGATCTACCGTTCAGCCAGCTTGTCCTTGAGCGGCCAACAACCGTTTCTGTGCGTTCTCAAGCCATTTACGAAACCGTACCGGCCTACAATCCTTGCATTTTGGCGGTCAAACCGTCCGGCGACAAAGCAGTCTGGTTCAATGGTGGCCCGAATGTGAACGCTGCTTGCGGACTTGGCGCTGTGTCAGACAGTGATGATGCGGTTACGATTACCGGCAGCTCGGGCACATATGATGTCGGCTTCGTTGTAACCGCAGGAACGGTGCTGGACCGACACGATGGTTTTGCCAACTCAGATGTTGTTGAAAACGCGGAAGGTGTATTTGATCCATTCGAAGATTTGGTGCCGCCAAACAATCCAAATACCCAGACGTTGTCATGTGGAGCGACAAGCGATCCATGGACCGCAGACGAAACGGAAACAGTCTCGGTAACATACAGCTATTATCAAGGGCGCAATGCTAGCCAGGCAGAGCGAGATGGTACGATAACTTATTCGGGTACTGGTACTTCCACACCCCCGAATGATCCACCTACGACTAATGTGGGACTCACGTATTCATCGGAACCCGTCGCAAACACACAATCGGTTACGGGTGGACTTTATCAGATCGCAGGCAGCGGTCGCGATAGTATTTGGGAACAAGCAACCACCACAACATCGTATACCTACTCGAATGTCGTCTACAGCCCTCCTACAGGTACGCAGCAGCCGGGCACTTATGCAGACTTTGATCTGGCCTGCGATACCACCCTGGCGGGCGGTATCTATGTGATTGATGGTGGTTCGCTTAAGGTCAACGCGTCTTACTCTCTCACCGGAAACGGAGTGATGTTTGTCCTCAAAAATGGCGCAGATATCCAGATCAATGGTGGCGCAGCGATCAATCTGTCAGCGATGACCAAGAATGAGCTGCTCGCCGCATATTCTGTACCAGCGATCTCGTCTGATGCTGCCGAAGAACTGGCCGGCATGTTGATCTTTGAAGATCCAGACTCAGCAGGGTCAGACACGGCGAGAATCAACGGAAACGCATCCACATCGCTAAACGGCACCATTTACATGCCCAACAGCGCTGTTGAACTGCTTGGCAGCATGTCAGGCACCAGCGCTTGCCTAATGATCGCCGCTGGCGAAATTCAAATTGGCGGTACAGCCGATCTGTCGACCTTCTGCCCACCAGGCGAGGAAATTGACACCTTCTCTGTCAACGGCGGAACCCGCGTGAGGTTGGTTGCATGAGCACTCTATTTGCCAAATTGCGCAAGCTTGGTCGTGACGACAAAGGCGCCGTTGTGATTGAAACAGCCTTTGTTGTTCCAGTCCTGGCAGTCATGGCTATGGGCGGTTTCGAGGTGAGCATGATTGTCTCGCGTCACAATGAAATGCAGGCTGCTGCTGCGGAGGCTGTTGCAGTCACCCTGGCCCGCGTGCCTGATGAAGCCAGCGAGCGCAATGCGCTGGAGGCGATCATTGAAACTTCAACCGGTCTGGCAGCAGACAAGGTCACATTGACCCAGCGTTTTCGCTGCGATTCTGACGCCGATCTGATTGCCGATTCGGCCACTTGTGCCACCTCGGCCGTGATCTCCGAATATGTCGAGATCAACATGCGGGATACCTACACCCCCGTCTGGTCAAGCTTTGGCGTCGGTGGACCGGTCAATTACAACATCACCAGAAGGGTTCAGATCGCATGATCAAACGACTTTTCATCTCACTGCGCGACGATACGTCGGGTACGACAATCATCGAGTTCGCTGTTCTGGCACCAGCCATCATCGGTATGATGCTGGGCGTGTTGCAAGTTGGCCTAAGCATGCAGGCGCAAAACGCACTGCGCGGCATTGCCTCTGACACGGCGCGCTATGCGGTGGTCGAATATATGAAGAAGAACGAGGTCACCAACACCGTGATTAAGAACCAGGCAGAGACGATTGGCGAAGGTGCGCCCTATCTGCTGCAGGATTCTTTCACCGCAACCGTGGTTGATGCTGGTACGCAGCGGGTTGATGGTGCGTTCGAGAAAACGCTCACCCTCACCTACACGCCGCCAAACGTTTTGCCCCTGTTCGAATTTGCATCACAAGAGCTGAGGTTTGAACGGCCGATCTTCCTGATCGACGAGTGAGCCTTAGCGCCCAAGCATCAATCCTTGTAGCAGACCTTTTTGACCGCCTCGACAATTCGGGGCGTGTCAATCAGCGCGAGCTTCTCTAGATTGGCGGCATAGGGCAATGGTACATCTTCGTTGCACACGCGCAAAACAGGTGCGTCCAAATGGTCAAAGCCTTGCTCCATACATACGGCGATCACTTCCGATGCGATTGAGCAAACCGGCCAGCCTTCTTCTGCAATGACCAGTCGATTGGTCTTTGCCAGGCTGTCCAGAATGGTCTGCGTGTCCAGTGGTCGCAAAGTTCGCAGATCGATAACTTCTGCATCGATGCCCTGCCCTGCCAATTCGTCCGCTGCTTCCAGCGACAGACCGACCCCGATTGAATAGCTCACAATCGTAACGTCAGATCCTTCGCGCATGATCCGCGCCTTGCCGATTGGCAAAACGTGATCATCCAAGTCAGGCACATCAAAGCTGCGTCCGTAAACCAGCTCGTTTTCGAGGAACACCACAGGATCTTCTGACCGGATGGCGGCCTTCATCAATCCCTTGGCATCAGCAGCGTCATAGGGCGCAATCACAACCAATCCCGGGACGCTGGCGTACCATGGACCATAATTCTGGCTGTGCTGAGCACCGACGCGGCTCGCCGCACCATTGGGGCCGCGAAACACGACGGGACAGCGCATCTGGCCGCCCGACATATAATTGGTCTTGGCCGCTGAATTGATGATGTGGTCAATCGCCTGCATGGCAAAGTTGAACGTCATGAACTCAACGATAGGGCGCAATCCGCCCATCGCGGCACCAGTACCAATACCCGCAAAACCGTATTCGGTAATCGGCGTATCGATCACACGTTTGGGGCCGAACTCGTCGAGGAGCCCTTGGGTCACTTTATACGCGCCCTGATATTCGGCGACTTCCTCACCCATAACAAACACGCGGTCATCGCGGCGCATTTCTTCGGCCATGCCGTCGCGCAATGCTTCGCGAACGCTGGTGCTGGTGAAGGAGGTTCCTTCAGGGATGGTAGGATCGGATTTCGGTTGGGATTGGGGCTTTTCTGGAGCGCTGATCCCGCCTGGTTCATCACGGCCAACATCCTTGCCCTCTCCCGGCGCCGGATCACTGGTCGAATTTGCTTGTGCCGCAGCCGCCGGGGTCGGCACGTCATCGGCCTCTTCACCCTCGCCCACCAGCATGGCGATTACCGTGCCAACCGCGACATTTTCGGTGCCTTCTTCGACCAGAATTTTGCCCAAGGTACCTTCATCGATGGCTTCAAATTCCATCGTGGCCTTGTCCGTTTCGATCTCGGCAATGATGTCGCCCGGCTGCACCAAATCGCCTTCTTGCTTGAGCCATTTGGCCAGTGTGCCTTCTTCCATAGTTGGAGAAAGCGCGGGCATCTTCAGTTCGACAGCCATCAGTAATTCTCCACCAGAACATCGGTGTAGAGCTCTTGAGGCTCCGGTTCAGGTGAGCTTTCGGAAAAGTCAGCAGCTTCGGCCACGCGGGCACGAATGGCCTTATCGATAGCCTTCAAATCTGCCTCGCTCTTGCCGCCGTCTATCAGTGTCTTCTTCAACCCTTCAATCGGATCGTGGTGATCACGCTTTTCCTGCACTTCTTCACGGCTCCGATATTTCGCAGGGTCAGACATCGAATGCCCGCGATAGCGATAGGTATTGCATTCGATCAGCACGGGTCCGCCGTTTTCGCGCACATGCTTGAAGGCAATTTCAGCTGCATTGCGCACTTCCAAAACATCCATCCCGTTCACGTCCATACCCGGAATCCGGAATGCCGTGCCGCGCCGGTGGAACTCAGTTTCTGCCGAGCTGCGCTTAACCGCGGTACCCATGGCATAACCGTTATTCTCAATCACAAACACGATAGGCAATTGCCAAAGGCTGGCCATGTTAAAGGTTTCATAGACTTGGCCCTGGTTGGCCGCGCCGTCACCAAAATAGGCCAGACACAGCCCGCCATCATCCTTATATTTGTGAGCCAGCGCCAATCCGCCGCCCAGCGAAACCTGCGCACCCACAATGCCGTGGCCGCCGTAAAACTTATGCTCGGTCGAGAACATGTGCATCGACCCGCCCTTGCCCTTTGAAATGCCAGCCTGACGGCCCGTAAGCTCTGCCATGATGACATTGGGATCGATCCCATAGGCCAACATGTGGCCGTGGTCACGATAGCCGGTGATCACGCTGTCCCGATCATTGTCGAGCGCGCTTTGCAATCCAATCGCGACTGCTTCCTGCCCGATATAAAGATGGCAAAAGCCGCCAATCAAACCCAACCCATACAGCTGGCCAGCCTTTTCCTCGAACCGGCGGATCAGCAGCATCTGCTCGTAAAACTGCATCATCTCTTCTTCGCTCGCATCGTAACGCGGGCTTTTCTCATGCGCGTCTTGCAGCGAATGCAGGACAAATTCCGCGTCGCTCTGCGCAGATTTTGCCGATGATGCTTTTTTTGATTTCGCAGGCTTTTTGGGCGATTGGGCCAAAGCTAAATTCCTCAGATTGCGGCTCCTGCACTAACAAGTGCAGACACCATGCCTATAGGCTCAAGCGCATGGGTTACGCAACGTCAGCAAGAGCCTTGCATACGAAATTATTGAGATTGAAAAGAGTTTCCGAAAGGGATTGAAAACACTCAGACGTGGGCCGATTGGTCCCGCGTATCAATTTTCGGATTCGGGCAAAACCAGAACAACTTCATCTGGATGGACGACGTTCAAATTGCGGCGCAATTCCTCGCCAACCATATCGGGATCAGCATTGTTGGGATCCAGCAGCATGACGCGGTTCTTCAAATCGTCGCGCTGTTTTACCAGGACTGCAATCTGAGCCTCGCGCTGTTCAAGCGCAGTTGCCTTCTCGCTCCACACCAGCAAACCGGTGGGTCCAGCAATGGCAAGTACAGTTAGAGCGAGCAGCCCCAACAACGCAGCGCCCTGCTTAACCTGCTCTGTTGGCAGTCTTTGGATGAGTCCCTTCCGCTCCACAAACCCACAGAATCATAGTTAGTGGTGCGTTTCAAGAACTTTGTGTCAAAACTCAGTAAGATCGCGGCAGACCGAGTATATGTTCCGACAAATATGACAGGATCAAATTGGTCGAGATCGGAGCGACCGTATACAACCGTGCCTCGCGGAATTTGCGTTCGACATCATATTCTTCGGCAAAGCCAAACCCGCCAAAGGTCTGCACACACATATCTGCCGCAGCCCAGCTTGCCTCCGATGCCAACAATTTCGCCATATTGGCTTCCTCACCGGCATTCCCGCCCTGATCGTAAACCTCAGCCGCATGATAAACCATCAGTTCGGCCGCACGCATTTGCGCATACGATCTTGCGATGGGAAATTGGATACCCTGGTTCTGGCCAATTGGCCGGTTAAAGACCTGCCGTTCCTTGGCGTATCCGCTGGCCTTTTCGATGAACCATTTGGCATCCCCGATGCATTCTGCGGCAATCAACACGCGCTCTGCATTCATGCCTGACAGAATATAGCGAAAACCCTTGCCCTCTTCCCCGATCAAGGAACTCGCGGGAATGCGCATGTCATCAAAAAACACTTCGCACGAGGAATGGTTCATCATTGTCCGAATGGGCTTGATGGTCATGCCGCCGCGCGTGGAATTGGCGCCTGCGACTTCGCGCATATCGACCAGGAAGATCGAGAGGCCATCGGTCTTTTTCGCCACCTCCTCGCGCGGTGTGGTGCGCGCCAGCAGCAACATCAGATCGGAATGTTCCGCTCTGCTGGTCCAAATCTTCTGACCATTGACGACGTAATCATCTCCGTCCCGGACGGCGCGTGTCTTCAGTGACAGCGTATCGGTTCCGCTGGTGGGCTCGGACACACCAAACGCCTGCAGCCTCAGCTCGCCGCTCGCAATCTTGGGCAGATATTCCGCCTTTTGAGCATCGCTGCCATAGCGAAGCAGCGTGTTCATGATGTACATCTGCGCATGTGCCGCGCCGCCATTGCAGCCCGATGCTTGAATTTCTTCCATGATCGCGGCGGCTGCATCCAGCTTCAGGCCGCTACCGCCAAATTCTTCCGGGATAAGCGCGGCCAAGAAACCAGACTTTGTTAAAGCGTCGACAAATTCTGCCGGGTATCTCCGATCACGATCCGCATCGCGCCAATATTCGCCGGGGAATTCATCGCACAATGATCGCACAGCGCGGCGGATTTCGGCAATTTCCTCGGATTCATGCATTCTGGTGTCAGCCTTCATTAGTAAGTGCGAGCGGATAGCCCCTGCCCGCGTGCTTGCCCAACGCACACATATCTGTCTACCTGCTTAACTTGATAGAATGGACGTGCCTCGGGTCTGCTCGGCAAATCGGAACACTCGTGCAGTTCGGTCGTTGACTGGTGAAAGAGGGAACCAACCATCAATGTTCAATACGATTAACAATCAAATCAATTCCATGGTCTACAGCATCGGGGAAGCCATTCCCGGCATCGTGATCGCGCTCATCTTGCTGATGATCACCGGCATCATCGCAAGTTTTGCGGTGAAGATTACTGACAAGCTCGTTGGCAAGACTGAACTTCGGCCGTCATTGCGCAATCTGACAGAGACAATGGTCAAGCTGGCGGTTTGGCTGATCGGCATATTCATCTGTGCCATTATCGTATTCCCGGATTTGACCTTTACCAGCATGATTGCTGGACTTGGTATTGGTGCGGTCGCAATCGGCTTTGCATTTCAGGACATCTTCGAAAATTTCTTCGCTGGGATTTTGATCATGCTGCGCGAGAAAATGCGCATCGGAGATATCATCGAGTGCGAGGGCATCGAAGGTAAGGTTGAACATATCAATCTGCGCGAAACCCATGTGCGCAAGCTGTCAGGTGAACTGACGGTCGTTCCGAATTCGGTCCTGTTCAAGAACCCGGTGGAGATCATCACTGACGAACCAAAACGCCGCCACAGCGTCGTGATTGGCGTGTCATATGACACCAAGCTGGATCATGCTGCGAAAGTTATTCGTACAGCCGTTAAAGCGCTCGACGATATTGAAACCGACAAAGGGGTGGATGTCTTCGCGCAAGAATTCAATTCCAGCTCGGTCGATTTCTTGGTGCGCTGGTGGGCAGGATCAAGCAACCGCGCTGGTTGGGAAACCAAGGACAAGGTCATCAGAGCCATCAAATCTGCATTGGATGATGCTGGAATTGAGATCCCCTTCCCCTATGTCACGCACACTTTCAAACAGAACGTACCGCTGGGTGACAAGCTGGCCGAGTAAATTGAACGCGCGCTAAGGCGTCTCCAACCCAAAGGAACCCCATGGAAATACTGTCATACGATCCCGCCCGGTTTGCCGATCTGCCCGACTATCCCTTTGCGGAAAATTGGGTGACGATTGATTTGGGCGAAGGACATTCTGGCAGAATGCATTATCTGGATGAAGGGCCGAAAGACGCCCCTCCGGTGCTGCTGTTTCATGGGGAACCCAGCTGGTCATTCCTGTATCGCAAGATGATCCCCGTTTTGGTCGACGCTGGGTTTCGTTGTCTGGCGCCCGATCTGATCGGCTTTGGCAAAAGCGACAAACCTGATGATCAGGGCTTCTACACCTATGCCAGGCATGTCGATTGGTTGGAGCAATGGCGCGCGCAAGTGGTGCCTCAGCCTGCAGCTCTTTTCTGTCAGGATTGGGGTGGTTTGCTGGGCCTGCGGATGGTGGGTAACAATCCAGACCAATTCGCATGCGTGGTGGCTAGCAATACGTTTCTGCCAACCGGAGGGACACCCTCGCCAGCATTCCTGGCTTGGCGCGAATTTGCCAAGTCATCACCTGACTTTATGATCGGTGATCTGCTTCAGCGCGCTACGTTTACTGATCGCAGCGAAGCGGAAATTGCTGCCTATGATGCACCGTTCCCGGATGAGCGCAGCAAGGCAGGTGCCCGCGCATTTCCGCAACTGGTTCCCGTTGAAGACGGGATGGCAGGCATCTCGGACAATGAAGCCGCTTGGGAAGGTCTTGCCGCATTTGACAAGCCGTTCCTTACGTTGTTCGGCGCCGACGACCCTGTAACGGGAGGCCTCGGCGAAACTCTGTCGAGCAAGATTGCCGGTGCTAAAGGCCAGTCTCATGAAATTTTGAGCGGTTGCGGCCATTTTTGCCAGGAAGACCGCCCGCGGGAATTGGCTCAAGGCGTCATTGATACCGCAAAGGCAGCTGGTTTTCTGGGCTAGGCAAAAGTGGTGCGCCCGACAGGATTGTCTCGCTGCTTTTCAGCAGCTCGTCGTCTCCGGCCCCTTTAGGCCCGTCGGCTCGAACCGTTCGAACATTCCATGACCCACAAACACATAAGGCACCCCTGATGGGATGCCTTTTATGTTGGTGCGCCCGACAGGATTCGAACCTGTGGCCCCCAGATTAGGAATCTGATGCTCTATCCACCTGAGCTACGGGCGCGTGCGGTTCGTTTAGTCAGACCGGCCGGCGGTTGCAATCAGTTCAATTTTTCAGGTGGTGCAACAGGAAAAGGCAGCGGCGCAATGGCAATGCCCTCGTCGATCAATTCCTTAGCCTGGTCAGGGCTGGCTTGACCATGGATGGGCTTCTCATCCGCCTCGCCATAATGCATTTCGCGTGATTTCTCGGCGAATTTGTCGCCCACCCAAGTACTCTTTTTCAAGGCCTTATCTTGAGCTTTGGCGAGCTCGGCCAGCGCCTTTTGCACCTCGGCAGGCATGGGTTGGTTTGCCACAGGTTGAGCCCTGTTAGCTTGAGGAGCGGTATCGTCAATGCGGGTGTTGCCCTTTGCAGAGACCGCTGGTGCCATAGGTGCTTTGCGCACGTCGCTGGACCCGCAATGCGGACACGATACCAACCCGCGATCGCGCTGATCAGAAAAGTCATCGGATGAGCCAAACCAGCCTTCAAAGCGGTGGCCATCCTGACAGGAAAGATCATAAACAATCATCAGATGGCCTAATTGGGTATTGCGCGCCGATTGGCAAGGCTGGGCAATTGCGTCCTTACTTCATCGATCCTGCCAAGATTGAGATCACAGAATCCCAGACCCGCGCCCTCGCCGCCCATATCCAGCACAATCTCGCCCCAAGGGTCGATCACCAAGGAATGCCCATAGGTCTCGCGTCCATCTTCATGGATCCCCACCTGCGCAGCAGCAATGACAAAGGCGCTGGCCTCGATCGCCCTTGCACGCAGCAGGACATGCCAATGATCGCGCCCTGTCGGGACAGTGAAAGCTGCCGGAACAGAAATTGCGTCACATTGCGCGCGTCCCAGAGCCTCGAACAGAGCCGGGAACCGCATGTCATAACACACAGCCAATCCCAGTCTGCCCAATGGGGTGTCATCGACAGTTACCACCTTGTCGCCAGGTGCATAAGCGGCGGATTCGCGCCACGTTTCGCCCGTTGCCAGGGCGACGTCGAACATATGCATCTTGTCATATTGCGCTGCCACACTGCCCGATGTGTCGATCAAAAAGCTGCGATTGACCCAGCGTTCATCGTCGTGCTGCTTCAACGGCAGCGAACCTAGCGCGACGCTAATACCGTTTTCACGCGCAGCGTCCTGGACCGCTCGCAGAACCTGATCTTCATCCTGAAAGGCAATTTTGGGCGCTGCCCGTTTGCGATTGCGATCCAGCATGCCCGCCATTTCGGGCGTGAACAGGATCTGCGCCCCTCCCTGCTGCGCTTTGGCGACTGCCTTAACGATTGTTTTGGCGTTAGCGGCAGGGTCGATCCCGCTGGTCATCTGGAGGATCGCGATACGCATGTGTCAGGCCGCTAACAATGCGTCGAGCTTGCCGGCCGATTCCAACGCGGCCAGTTCGTCTGATCCGCCCACGTAGGTTTCGCCGATAAAGATTTGCGGGACTGTCCGCGCGCCTGGCGCGCGTTCCAGCATTTCGTCCTTCTTTGGGCCGCCCATGGTGATATCAAACTCTTGATATTCAACGCCCTTCTTCTCCAGCAAACTCTTGGCACGATAACAAAAACCGCAGCCGAATTTGGTGTAGATATCTACCTTTGGAGTGGCCATTTGAAATCCTTGAAATTGGGTGTGCCTGATCCCGGCACCGATGTCTTGAAAGCGGAGAATGTGATTACTATTTAGGGACTGCACCGGATAGCCGCAATGGGATCTTGGTGCATTAAACCGGACGCTGCCTGGTGCAGGTCCATCATACTTCAGATTGCTCAACAGAGGATTTGTACACATGTCACGACTAGATTTTACTCCTTATCGCCGCACGACCGTTGGTTTTGATCATCTTTTTGATCTCTTGGAAGGCCAAGGCCGGAACAATTCGGGCGATAATTACCCCCCTTTTAATATCGAGCGCCGTGGCGATGACAATTATCGCATCACATTGGCTGTCGCAGGTTTCAGGCCTGAAGATCTCGATATCACCGCTCAGCAAAACCTGCTGACCATCGTCGGACGCAAGCGCGACGAAGATGGCGTTGCAGCAGACATGTTGCACATTGGAATTGCCAACCGCGGATTTGAACGCCGTTTTGAACTCGCTGACTATGTCCGCGTGGAAAACGCCGGTCTTGCAGATGGACTGCTGACCGTCGATTTGCTGCGCGAAGTGCCAGAGGCGATGAAGCCGAAGAAGATCGCCGTTAATGGTGCAACTAAATTGGAAGCTGTGCCATCAACTGATGCAGCAGACGACAGCACCGAAGCGGCATAATCATTTTTCAGATAATTTAGCTTTGAAAATCAAGTGGGGGCGAACCGTAAGGCTCGCCCCCGCGACGTTCTCGCCGCCTTGACCGGATCCCACCGTCCGGGTCGCAGAAGACGGTCAGATCCGAGCCAAGCCTTTGCAGATTGGCGCTCGCGCCAATCTAACAACTGGTTGATCAACGAATTTCACTCCAACCAAAGTTAGAGCCCGAGGCAAGACCTAGGGTCAACCGCTTTGATTGCGCAAGGAATTTCTGTTAAAATTGTAACTAAGCGACACAATTGCCCCGTCTCGGGACAAAATTGTACAAAAGCGTCATCAAACCAGGCGTGATTGCTCCACCGCAGCAGCAACGAAACCTGCAAACAACGGATGTGGATCGAACGGTTTGGACTTCAATTCAGGATGGAATTGTACGCCGACGAACCAGGGGTGATCAGGACGCTCCACAATCTCGGGCAACAAACCATCGGGCGACATCCCCGAGAAAACCAATCCCTGCCCTTCCAATTGATCACGATAGGCTGAGTTAACCTCGTAACGATGGCGATGACGTTCAGAGATCATCGTCTCACCGCCATAGATCTGTGACACATGGCTGTTGGCGCTCAATTTCGCGTCATAGGCACCAAGGCGCATGGTTCCGCCCAAATCGCCGCCAGCTTCGCGCGTTTGCAAACCTTCTTCGGTCATCCATTCAGAAATGATGCCAACAACAGGTTCGCTCGCTTCGCCAAATTCTGTGGACGAGGCCCCTTCGATCCCGGCGGCGCGCGCGCCTTCAATGCAGGCCATTTGCATGCCCAAACAGATGCCAAAGAATGGGACCTTGCGTTCTCTCGCGAAACGAACGCTGGAAATCTTGCCCTCGGCACCGCGTTCCCCGAAACCTCCGGGCACCAAAATGCCATGCAGAGGCTCCAGTTGAGCCACGATATCGCTGTCGTCGCCTTCGAACACCTCGGCATCAATCCAACGCAGGTTGACCTTCACACGGTTGGCCAAGCCACCATGCACCAGCGCCTCGTTGAGAGACTTGTAAGCGTCTTGCAGGCCGACATATTTGCCGACGACACCAATTGTGACTTCGCCCTCGGGATTGAAATAGCGGTCGGTGACATCGTCCCAGCGCGCCAAATCGGGCTCGGGAGCATCCGTGATACCAAAAGCGCGCAGAACCTCGCTGTCGAGCCCCTCGCGGTGGTATTGCAGCGGCACCGAGTAAATCGACGGAGCGTCAAGCGCCTGAATGACGGCTTCGGCACGGACATTACAGAATTGCGCGATCTTGCGTCGCTCACCCTCGGGTAGCTCATGTTCGCTGCGGCAGAGCAAAACATCGGGTTTGATACCCAAGGAGGCCAATTCCCGCACAGAGTGCTGGGTCGGCTTGGTCTTCAGCTCTCCGGCGGCCGCAATATAGGGCACCAGAGTCACATGGACGCTGACCGTCTGGAGCGGTTCAAGCTCGTTCCGCAATTGGCGGATCGCTTCCATAAAGGGCAAGGATTCGATGTCGCCCACCGTGCCGCCAATTTCGCACAGAACAAAGTCGAGATCATCCACATCAGCCAATGCGAATTCTTTGATCGCATCGGTCACATGCGGGATCACCTGAACAGTTGCGCCCAAATAGTCGCCGCGGCGCTCGCGCGCGATGATGTCTCGGTAAATTCGGCCACTGGTCACATTATCGCTTTGCTTGGCAGAAACCCCTGTGAAGCGTTCGTAATGGCCCAGATCGAGGTCGGTTTCCGCCCCATCATCGGTCACATACACCTCACCATGCTGATACGGGCTCATCGTGCCCGGATCGACATTGAGATAGGGATCGAACTTGCGAATGCGGACTTTATAGCCACGCGCCTGCAACAGAGCCGCGAGGCTCGCTGCCATGAGACCTTTGCCGAGCGAGGAGACCACGCCGCCGGTGATAAATATGTACCGCGCCATGGGAGTTGAGCCTTAAGCCCCTAATCGGATTCGGCGCAAGCGAAATGGCATCATTGTCATGACGCAATCCACAGTGCTGTCGAAAACTTGTTGTTGAAAGAAGGTTTACTGAGTGACGTCGGCCAGCGGATCATCGCTGGTTGCTGGATCGGCAGCTGGTGCAGTTTGCACCGGTGCACCTGTCAACGGATCAACAGCCAATGGATCAATCGGAGCCTGAGGGGCAACATTACGATCCAGTGTTGATGAAATCTCGTCGGTTCCCGTCGTTTCAACCGCAACTGCAGCCAATGCGATCGACAGAGCAACAAATACCACCGCCAACCATTTCGTGGCGCGGGTCAGAAAGTCGGCCGCGCCGCGTGCACCCATCACGCCGCCGGGGCTGCCGCCGATACCCAAACCACCACCTTCAGAGCGCTGCATAAGGATCACGCCCACAAGAGCGGCGGCGATGATGGCCTGAAGAACGGTTAGAAACAGAAAAAGCGACATAAAACTCAACTCAATTGCAATGTGACGGGCATTTAGGGATGCGAGACCGTTTCGGCAAGGCGCTTGGCCCGATTGAAGCCCGATTGAGCATCGTCAAAGCGGAGCAGCTTAGCCCGATGACAGGTTGTAAACCGGATTAGCTGTCCTGAATCTCACCAGCTGCAAGCGCAATACCCATGAAACTATCCGCCGTCAGGCTGGCTCCACCAACCAACGCACCGCCCACTTCATCTGCGCCCAACAATTCGCGTGCGTTATCGGGATTGACCGAGCCGCCGTAAAGAATGCGCACTTCTGAGCCTTCTTCTACGCCGTAAAGCTCCACCAGCAGTGCCCGGATGGCTGTGTGCATTGCGGAAATGTCATCGACCGTAGCGCTATTGCCGGTTCCGATGGCCCAAATGGGTTCATAGGCAACCGCCAAATTCTCGGTCGCATTTTCCATAGCCGGCAAAGATTCGCGCAATTGCTGGATCACGAAGTCTTCAGCCTTGCCTGATTGGCGAATTTTATCGGCTTCACCGCAGCACATGATCACGCGCATTCCAGCATCCAAAGCTGCCCGCGCTTTGTCCTGAACGCATGAATTGCTCTCATTATGTGATTCGCGCCGTTCGCTATGTCCAAGGATCACGAATTTGGCGCCAGCATCAGCCAGCATTGTCGCGGAAATATCTCCGGTATGCGGACCTTCCTGGCCGGGATGGCAGTCTTGTGCGCCCACCGCGATCTGCGCTGCCTCGCGATGGACCGCATGAATAAGCGTATAAGGAGGCGCAACCGCGACCTCCACTTTCATATGGCGCTGCGCCGCGCGATCAATCGCCCGAGCCTCGGACAACATGGCGCGCGTGCCGTTCATTTTCCAATTGCCGACAATGTATGGCCGCTGAGGCATGTATTTTTCCTGATAACGAAACGAATCTTGCACACGCATTATATGGGGTGCCGGGCGGCGTCGGCTAGCCGACTGCGACAATACAGTCAAAAGACGTTGAGACCTGTTGCGGCAAGGTCGCAGGATATATAGAGCCTGCGCCAGAACATTTACGTGCGATGCAGCTTGGATTTGGGATTTTGCTCAAGACGGCCGCAAGTTAGCCAACACCGGGAATAAACGATTTCATGATCACTTTCATGCGCAGCTTCTTCAAGTCAAAGATCGGACTTGGAATTACATTGGCATTTCTGGGACTTATCGCCTTCGCCTTTGCCAGCGGTGACGTTGCAGGCAATGCGACATTTGGCGGCATTGCCGGCGGCGACCGTGTCGCCGTGGTGGGCGACGAACGTATCGATGCAGTCGAGTTCAGTCGCGCCACCACATCTGCTGTGGATCAGATCCGGCGTGACAATCCGACCATCACTTTGCCCGCTTTTATCGAACAGGGCGGCTTGGACGAGGTGCTGGACCAGATGATCGATCGGTCTGCGATCGGCGGATTTGCACAGAAATATGGACTGCGCGCCGGAGATAATCTGGTGAATAGCGAAATTCTGTCGATTCCGGGCTTTCAAGGCCCCGATGGAAACTTCTCGCAAGAAATTTATCAATCAGCTTTGCAGCAGCAGAATCTGACCGATGCTTTGGTGCGCGAAGATCTGGGGATCAGCTTGCTGGCCGAGCAAGTTCTGAACCCTGCTATGGCTGGAGCAAACTTCCCCCAAAAATTCGCTCTGCGTTATGCGTCCTTGTTTAAAGAGCGTCGGCAAGGTGCCTTTGCCTTTATCCCAAGCGCCGCATTCGCACCTGAGGGTGATCCAACCGACGAACAATTGAGCACGTTCTTTGACGCAAATAAGGAACGCTACATTCGCCCCGAGCGCCGGGTCATTCGCTATGCCAGCTTTGGTATTGAAAGCATCGACAGCCGCTTGGACCCGACAGCTGAGGAAATTGCGGCTCGATATCAAAGCAATGCCGACCAATATGCAGCGCGCGAAACACGCACGCTGACCCAACTGATCGTACCAACACAGGCAGGTGCAAATGCGCTGCGTGACCGGATTAATGGCGGTGCGTCTTTGGCCAGTGTTGCGCGTGAAGCTGGCTTCAGCACCACCAGCATCGGTCCGATAGAGCGTGAAGCATTTGTCACCAGCGCCAATGCAGATGTGGCAGATGCGGTGTTCGCAGCGGCAGAGGGTTCCATTGCTGAACCGCGCCGCGGTCCTTTGGGCTGGCATTTGGTCCGGGTTGACGATGTCAGCAGCATTGCAGCGCGCAGCTTGGCGCAAGCAACGCCAGCCATTCGCGAACAATTGACCAATGAGAACCGGGTTGCGGCGCTGTCTGATCTAAGCGCGCGAGTGGAAGAGCAGATCGACAGTGGCACCCCGCTGGGCGAAGTTGCCGAAGGACTGGGCATCAGCATTTCATCTACGCCTGCATTGACTGCCGATGGACGAGTTTATGATGACCCGCGCCGCGGCGTTCCTCCTCAATTGCAGCCTGTCCTGGAAACAGCGTTTCAGATGGAAGAAGGCCAACCGCAATTGGCCGAAGTGGTGCCTGGCGTGAACTTCCTGATCTTCGAAGCGTCTGACATTGCCTTGTCGGCAACGGCGCCTCTGGATGAAATTACCGAAGAGGTTACGCTCGCTTGGCGCCTATCCGAAGGCTCGCGTTTGGCTCAGGAGGCCAGCGATCGCATCATGGCCCGGATGGAAAGTGACGGCACGTTGAACGCTGCCATCTCTGAAGAAGAGGCACAACTTCCGCAGGCGCAGCCGGTCGATCTCAATCGACAAGATCTGATTACCCGGCAAAATCAGCAGATCCCACCTCCACTGGTGCTGATGTTCAGCATGGCAGAAGGCACGGTAAAACGTCTGGAAGCCACCAATGATCTGGGCTGGTTCATTGTCGATCTGGATGACATTTCTACTGACGATGTCTCGATTGACGATCCGGTGATTGCCGCTGCGCAACGACAGTTGCAGGGCGCTTTGGCCAATGAATATGCCGATCAGATGACCGCTGCGATGCGCCTTGAACTGGGCGTTGAGCGGAATGAAGCTGCGATCGAAGCGGTGCGCAAGCTACTGCTTGGTGAAAGCTGACGGAGGCGGAGCTGACCAACGCTCGATTGCCAGAAAATGCGGATGCTGCCGCGCGCGATTTGCGTGCCGGTAAGCCTGCGCTTGTTTGGCGCAAAGTTATCGCAGACACACAAACGCCGGTTGGCGCTGCGGTAAAACTGATCGAGCCGGGGCGCGGCGATTTCTTGCTGGAATCGGTTGAGGGCGGTGAAGTCCGTGGGCGATACAGCCTGCTGGGGCTCGACCCCGACTTGGTATTCCGTGGATCGGGTAAGCGGGCCGCCATCAACAACAATTGGCGCTTTGACCGCGATGCATTTGTCGATTGCGAAGGCGGCGCTTTGGATGAGTTGCGGGCACTGGCCGCATCTTGCCGGATCGATGTGCCTGATGATTTGCCACCTGCTTTGGCCTGTTTGGTTGGCTATTTCGGATATGAGACAATCGGCCTGGTTGAAGATTTACCAAGAGCCGAGCAGAGCGAACTTGCCCTGCCCGACATGCTGTTTGTCCGCCCCACCCTGATCATGGTGTTCGATGGCCTGACCAATGCGTTGTTTTGCGTTGCCCCAATTTGGTCCGCCGATGACTGCGAGGACGCGATTGCCCGCGCTGGGGAACGGATTGACGACAGCTTGAGTAGACTGGCGCAATCACAGCCAGCTCCGCATCAAAGTGGCGCCTTGCCCGATATGGCTCTTGAGCCGGTAATCTCGGGCGATGATTACAAGGCGATGGTTGCTGCGGCCAAGGATTACATAACCGCTGGCGACATATTCCAAGTGGTGCTGGCGCAGCGTTTCACCTGTCCGTTTCCTCTACCTCCGCTCAATCTGTATCGCGCCTTGCGCCGGGTGAACCCCTCGCCATTCCTGTATTTCCTCGATCTGCCCGGCTTTGCCGTGGTGGGCTCCAGCCCGGAAATATTGGTGCGGGTACGTATTGACGAAGTGACCATCCGCCCGATTGCCGGAACACGCCCACGCGGGGGCAGTCCGGCAGAAGATCGCGCAAATGAAATTAGCCTGTTGGAAGATCCGAAGGAGCGAGCAGAACATTTGATGCTGCTCGATTTGGGCCGGAATGATGTTGGACGCGTGGCCAAACGCGGCACTGTCGAGGTAACGGACAGTTACACGGTCGAGCGCTATAGCCATGTCATGCACATTGTTAGCAATGTGATCGGACAATTGGATGGCGATAAAGACGCACTCGATGCGTTGTTCGCAGGCTTTCCAGCTGGGACCGTCAGCGGAGCGCCGAAGATCAGAGCGTGCGAGATTATCGCAGAGCTGGAACCCGAAACACGCGGCGCATATGCTGGCGGTGTTGGCTATTTTTCTCCTGATGGTTCAGTGGACAGTTGTATTGTGTTGCGAACCGCAGTGGTCAAAGACGGAATGATGCATGTTCAGGCAGGAGCCGGTATCGTTGCAGACAGCGATCCCGACTATGAATTGGCCGAGTGCAAGGCCAAAGCCGGGGCATTAATCTCGGCCGCCCAAGAAGCGGCGCGCATTGCCGATGAAGCAGGATTTGGACAGTGAAGCAGATTGTACCCCTCGCCGCACTTATGCTGATTGTGCCCCTGTCCGGGTGCCAGCAAGAACCTGCCGGACAGGCCGTTACCCGGATTGATATCAGCGGATCCCAAGGCACAGAGATCGCCGCAGATGGTGCAGTTCAATCGGGAGATGAGGCGCAGACCTTGGTCAGTTCTGCCTGCACTATGATCGATTTCGAAGGGGTTCCCCTGACCCATTGCATTGCCGACCCAGCTCAGCATCGGATCGCCACTGCGCATTCCAACAATGACGATGAACCCTATGGTTCGCTCAAGGCACTGTCCGATGCAGAGCAAGGTCAGGATATAGCGTTCGCCATGAATGGCGGCATGTTCGATCCCGATGGGCTGCCGATCGGCTATTATGTGGAATCGGGCGAGCGGCTGGCCGAACTCGATCGCGAAGATGGCCAAGGCAATTTCTACCTAAAGCCTAATGGCGTATTTTACGGCACTGGCGGCAATTGGCAGATCAGGACTGCCGATGCGTTTTATTCGACCGTCAGCGTGCGCCCCACATTTGGCCTGCAGTCTGGCCCGATGCTGGTCATCAATGGCGAGATGCACCCCGAGATTCAGGACGATGGTCCATCAAAGGTCATCCGCAATGGCGTGGGCGTTGATAGCGAGGGCAAAGCCCATTTCGTCATCTCGGAAACGCCGCTCAGCTTTGGTCAATTGGCTCGCTTTTTCCGGGACGAAATCAAGACCCCCAACGCCTTGTATCTCGACGGCAATGTTTCCGCCCTATGGGATCCTGCCCAAGGCCGGATAGATGATCGCGGTCCAATTGGCCCTATGGTCCTGGTTGAAAATGTTGAGGGTGGCTGACCATGATCCTGGTGATCGATAATTACGATAGCTTCACCTTCAACCTGGTCCATTATTTGATGGAATTGGGCGCAGATGTTCGGGTGGAGCGCAATGACGCGCTCACTGCGAAACAGGCTCTATCGACAAACGCGGCGGGCTTTCTGATTTCGCCAGGTCCCTGCACTCCCAATCAGGCCGGGATCAGCCTCGATCTGGTGGCAGCGTGTGCCGATGCGGCCAAGCCTTTGCTGGGCGTATGTTTGGGTCATCAATCTATCGGCCAACACTTTGGCGGCACGGTTGAACAAGGCGGTTTGATGCATGGCAAGACCAGTGCTGTAACGCATGATGGGTCAGGCGTGTTTGCCAACCTCCCCACCCCTTTCCAGGCGACGCGCTACCACAGTCTGGTGGTCCAAAATCAGCCGGACGATCTGCTGATCAATGCAACGTCGGACGATGGATATACCATGGGTTTCCGTCACCGCGATCTGCCCATTCACGGCGTGCAGTTCCACCCCGAAAGCATCGCCACCCAACACGGTCATGCATTGCTGGCCAACTTCCTATCCCTATGCGGCATCGAGACGGAGCAGCCAGCATGAGCAGCCTACCCAATGGCGATATCCGGTTGAGCGAGCAGGAGGCAGAGACAGCCTTTGGCCAATTGCTGGATGGAGAGACCAGCGAAGAGGAAATCGAACGGTTTCTCATCGCATTGTCTGATCGAGGGGAAACATCCGACGAGATCGCGGGCGCGGCCAGAGCCTTGCGCGCTCGTCTGATCCCGATTGACGCCCCGGCCGATGCTATCGATGTATGCGGCACAGGAGGTGACGGGCACCACACGCTCAACGTCTCCACCGCTGTCAGCCTGGTCGTGGCAGCCTGCGGTGTTCCGGTGGCCAAGCATGGCAACCGCGCAGCATCGTCAAAGGCAGGTGCCGCTGACACATTGGAAGCGCTTGGCCTGGATATGGATGCCGCCGGCAAAACCGCCGAAAAGACGCTGGCCGAAATCGGCATCTGCTTCCTATTTGCCAAAAACCACCATCCTGCGATGGGCCGCATTCAACCTATCCGGCAGCGCATTGGTCGGCGCACAATCTTCAATTTGATGGGCCCCTTGTCCAATCCCGCGCGCGTTTCCAGCCAGTTAATTGGTATCGCTCGCCCCGCCTATGTCCCGATCTATGCTGGCGCGATGGCAAAGCTTGGAACGGGCCGCTCGCTGATTATCTCGGGCGACGAAGGGTTGGACGAGCTTAGCTTGGCTGGCGGCAATGAAGTCGCAGAGGTGCGTGGCAATTCCTTCCAGATGATGCGGATCTCGGCCGATATGGCGGGATTGCCTCATGCGCCGGTTGAGGCGATCAGGGGCGATGATGCCAAGCACAATGCCGCCGCGTTAAAGGCACTGCTGATGGGAACGCCTGGCCCATATCGTGACGCTGTGTTGTTCAATGCAGCGGGATCGTTGATGGTGGCGGACAAGGGTACAGATTGGCATGATCGGATTGCCCTGGCGGCAGAGGCGATCGATTCTGGTAAAGCCCATGATTTGCTGGCGCGCTGGATCGAGTTGGCCAAGTGACCAGTGAATGAAATTTTTGAGTTGAGAATTCTGCGATGAACAAGCTGGATGAAATCTGCGCCAACAAACGCACAGAAGTTGCCGAACGCAAGGCGGCCACTTCGCTGGCAGAACTCTTGTCCAAAGCGTCTGATCAGGGCGCTCCACGGCGGTTCGAGGCGGCCTTGCGCACTGCGGCCACAACAGGGTTTGGCTTGATTGCGGAGATCAAGAAAGCTTCCCCGTCCAAAGGGTTGATCCGCCCAGATTTTCATCCAGCAGCCCATGCCCGTGATTATCAATCAGGCGGCGCAACATGTCTTTCAGTATTGACCGACGCTCCGTATTTTCAGGGGCATGAGCAATTTCTGATTGCAGCCAGAGCCTCCTGCGATCTGCCCGTCTTGCGCAAGGATTTCATGGTCGATCCATGGCAAGTTGCCGAAGCCAGATCGATTGGTGCCGATGCGATTTTGATCATCGTGGCGGCGCTGGACGATGGTCAGATGCACGAGATTGAAGCCGCGTCGATCGAATTGGGCATGGATGTGTTGGTGGAAGTGCATGACGAGGCTGAAATGGCCCGCGCGGCGGAACTCAAATCCCGCTTGATTGGGGTCAACAACCGCGATTTGAAACGCTTTGTCACGGATTTGGGCGTGTCAGAACGCTTGTCCAAGCTGGCTCCGGAAGGATCATTGTTGGTTGGGGAAAGCGGGATTGCCAGTCATGATGATTGCAATCGCTTGGCAAAAAGCGGCATTCGGACTTTCCTGGTGGGCGAAAGCCTGATGCGTGCCGATGATATTGCGGCGGCAACCAGGCTGCTTCTAACCGGCACCGATATCACCCAAGCCCTGCCGCAATTGTGAGCAAGATAATGAGCGATTTAACCCATATCGATGAAAGCGGTTCTGCCCATATGGTCGATATCGGCAGCAAGCATGCCAGCGAGCGTTTGGCCGTTGCGGCAGGTCACATCTCCATGAACGATGCAGCCCTGGCAGCCATAAAGGCAGGCGATGCGCCCAAGGGTGACGTGTTGGGTACAGCGCGGATTGCTGCAATCATGGCAGCCAAAAAGACAGGCGATCTAATCCCGCTGTGTCACCCGCTTGCCTTGGATGCGGTCAATGTTGATTTTGCCTTCACCGACACCGGCGTCAAAGTCACTGCGACAGCGTCATTAACCGGAAAGACCGGCGTCGAAATGGAAGCCATGGTCGCGGCCTCGACCGCGCTGCTGACAATTTATGACATGGCCAAAGCGTTGGACAAGGCAATGGTTATTGGTTCGGTTCGCCTGCTCGAGAAAAAAGGCGGCAAATCAGGCCATTGGAAGGCACCCGAATGAAACCCATGCTGACCCTTGAGGAGGCGCAGGAACGCGCTCTTTCTCTGGTTACGAGCATGGGCACTGAAACAATCCCCGTTGAAGAATCTCAGGGTCGATACTTGGCGGATGATTTGCTCGCGCGCCGGACCCAGCCTCCGGCTGATTTGTCTGCCATGGATGGATATGCCATTGGCTCTGCTGATCATACAAAGGGCCCGTGGACCTTGGTCGGGGAAAGCCGAGCTGGGGCTCCCTTTGACGGCGCTCTGTCGGTTGGTGAGACGGTGCGGATCTCTACCGGCGCGCATGTTCCAGCAGGCGCTGACCGCATTTTGATCCAAGAAAATGTGGAGGCTAATGGGCGGACCATCACCTGTACTCAGGACTTTCCGGCGCAGGGTCGACACATTCGACTGGCCGGCTTTGATTTTGCCACCAGGGATTTGGTTCTGCCCGCTGGCATCGCGATGGGCGCAGCTCAAATTGCCTTGGCCATTACCGCAGGCCATGCCGACGTAACGGTTACAAAGTGCCCCACGGTGGCTGTGCTCGACAGCGGCGATGAATTGACCGCCGATCCAGCGAACTGCGGCCCCCACCAAATTCCTGCCAGCAATGGCGCCATGATCGCCGCTCTGGTGCGCTCATTAGGATGTACAGTGATCCGTTTGGGTCCGGTTCCGGATGATCGGCAGGCTTTGGCACAGGCTTTGACGAAGGCTGAAGGCGCTGATTTTCTTGTCACCACCGGAGGTGCCTCGGTCGGCGACCATGATCTGATGCAACCTGCATTGGAGAAATGGGGTGCCAAGCTGGATTTCTGGAAGGTCGCCATGAAGCCCGGCAAACCGGTTATGGTGGGCAAACGGGGCGAGCAAATGATCTTCGGCCTGCCCGGCAATCCCGTGTCGAGCTATGTCACCGCTTTCCTGTTGGTATTGCCCGCCTTGCGCGCCGCAATGCGCGCCGCCGCACCCTTGCCGCGCATGGCCCAGTTGCCAACTGGTGAAGACTTGCCCGCAATCGGTTCACGCCGCGAATTCTTGCGCGCCATTTGGGATGGCAGCTGCGTTAAAAGAGGCTCGTCGCAAGATTCAAGCGCCCTGCGAGCGCTAGCTGCGGCCAATTGCCTGGTTCACCGGCCAGCGAACGCTGACGAAGCACGTGCGGGTGAGCTTGTTCCGGTGTTTCTGTTGGAAAATGGCTGAATTGCTTGACTCTGTGAAATTGGTTGCCTAATTGTTCTTCATTCGTTCACCTTGTGGGTGCGCGGAACATAAGGCCTCAAAGGGAGTCTTCGCTATGCTGACGGCAAAGCAGCACGAATTGATCCAATTTATCCAGACCCGTCTTGAAGAGACTGGTATTTCACCCTCTTTTGAAGAGATGAAAGACGCGCTCGACCTTAAGAGCAAGTCTGGCGTCCACCGTTTGATCTCTGCGCTGGAAGAGCGTGGGTTTATCCGGCGCCTGCCCAATCGCGCACGCGCTTTGGAGGTTATCAAGCAACCCGAGGATGCAACGCCTGCGGCTCGCAAGGCTGCTCCTGCGGCCAATGATGTCGTCTCTCAGGCGACGAAGGCACCCAGCGCGCCTGAGCCTGCAAATGACGTGATCGAACTGCCCCTGCATGGCCGCATTGCTGCGGGCGCTCCTATTGAAGCGCTTGAAGGGCAAAGCAGCCTGCCTGTTCCAGCGGCCTTGTTGGGCCCTGGTGAACACTATGCATTGGAAGTTTCTGGTGATTCCATGGTGGAAGCGGGTATTTTCGATGGCGACTTCGCTTTGATCAAGCGCACCGACACGGCGCGCGATGGCGAGATTGTGGTGGCGCTCGTCCATGACGAGGAAGCGACGCTGAAATATCTCCACCGTGATCACGGCAATGTGCGGCTTGATCCCGCCAATGCCGCTTACGAACCGCAAGTCTATCATGCGGGCGAAGTGAAGGTTCAGGGCAAGCTCGCGGGCCTGCTGCGCCGCTATCACTGATAACTGATCTATGCTGAATCGGGCTGATTGGCGGTCCGACTGAGCTAAATTTCATGGACGGCGCGGCGGAGCATTGGGCACTATGGCCCCTCCCCGCGCCACCATCCATGCTCACCCTGAAGTTCTGCAACGGTCTGGAATGTCTCGGCGTCGAGGTTCAGCGCAAGTCCGCCGGTGCGATCCAGCAAATTGCGATCCGCTTTTAGCCACTTTGGCTTGCAGGATGCAGGCAGCCACCTGTCGGCCACCACAATATCGGCCTTCTCGCATGCAGCGGCCAATGCCCTCTCTTCTATCAGCTCGCGATTGCGTGCCATCAGCATGTCCCATGTTCGCCCGTGGCGCTTTATCGCGATGACGCAGAATTCACTGCTGCAACGCGCTCCCGGCCATTGCGCCAATGGGATCGGTTCTGTTGTTACGCCGCTTAGCTCGGTCAAATTGTCCTTGGCATAATTCGAGCGGCTTTCTCTCAAAGACAACAAATGGCCATCGGGAGTGGTAATGCCCACATGGCGGCCATCGCCCGAGATCAGCACATCGGGTATGGGTGTAGCGAGGAGCAAGCCCACACCCAATCCGGCCGACGCTAGCCCCAGTAATCGTGCGCGCCCTTTCCATAGCGCGAGCCAAAGCCCACCAATCACAAAGCATGCAAAGGTCCAGTCATCCATCTGCGGCATCATCTTTACCGCGCCGGGTTGAGAGGCGGTGGTGTGAGCGATACCGATGAGGAGATCGAGCGATTGTCCTACCAGCCACCACACGGGTCCTCCCAGCCCAATCACGTCCAGCACCAATGCGAGCGCGATGAGCGGCATGGACACAAATGTGACCAAGGGAATTGCGATAACATTGGCAAAAGCACCGTAAATCCCGGCCCTGTGGAAATGAAACAGGACAATGGGCATCAACGCCCATTCGATAACAAAGCCTGTTAACAGCAACATGGCTGTCCGACGTGACAACACCGCGAACCAACTTTCCTCTCGCGGGGCCAAAAAGGCCCGGATGGGGGCAGCATTGTGCAAGGCGACAATGGCCAGAACCGCTGAAAAGCTTAGTTGAAAGCTGGGACCAACGATGGATTCGGGCCAAGCCAGCAGAACCAAAAAGGCTGCTGTTGCGACCATTCGCGCGGATAAGGCCTCGCGGCCCAAAGCCAAAGCGATCAGCACCAGCAAAGCCGCAGCACAGCTCCTGACGGTTGGCACTTCAGACCCCGTCAGCAATGTATAGCCAATGCCCGCCAAGGCACCGACCGCAGCTGCTGCAACCGGCAGCCGGATGCGCAACGCCAGCGCAGGCCACAATCCCAGTATCTTTAGGGCGAGCAAATAGCCCGCTGCGATGACAGCGCTGACATGCAATCCGCTGATACTGAGAAGGTGCGTTAGCCCGGAATCGCGCATGGCATCTTCGTCGGCCTCGCTGATGCCGCCCCGGTCGCCGCTGGCAAATGCGGCTGCGATCGCCCCTGCAGACCCGCCAAGTTTGCCGCGGACATGTTCGGACAATTGGCGTTGAATGGGCGCGATGATCGCGCTTTCATCGCCGCGCTCGACTACCTCGGCCTCGCCCAGCATGCTTCCTGTGGCTGACAATCCCTGGAACCAGGCTGCCCGCGCAAAATTGTACGATCCTGGCAGCATCGGGGGTGCTGGAGGCATCAGCCTGACGCGCATTCGCAAAACTGCGCCTTCCAGCATGCCATCTTGGACCGCTTCTAAGGGAACATTCACGCGGATCTTTCGAGCAGTGCCACTGTCGGCATCGCGCACCGCCATTGTCAGCCGTAACCGGCCGCGCGAGGGCTGGTCCTCTCGTTCCAAAACATAACCATTGATCCATTGCACCGCTGGCCGGTCGATGGGCTCGGCTCCGACATAGTCTGATCGTATCCAGATGATTGCGACACCGGCAGCGAAGAACAGTCCAATCCCGATCAGCGCGCTGCGCACATGCGCCCTTGGTTTATCACCTTGGACGATGGCTAGCCCTAACAAGGCGGCAAGCAGCCCAGCAACGATGGCGCCACCCCATTGCCACGGCGACCCAAAGCCGAACCACGCCACAATGCCTGCAGCAAATGCGATCACCAACCATGGGCCGCGATCAAAGCCAGCGTCGCTCAGAAATTGCTCGATCAGCCCCCCGATGCTGGACAAGCGCCATGGCTTGCGCCAAGGGCGCTGCATTGCAGCATTTTCCGATTGAGTGGTGTTCCCTGTCGGAACCAGCGGAGGGCTATCCGTCGCCATGCCGACACTGGATAGAAGACCGTATTCTATGGCAAGGAAATGCCGCCCGATGAAAGAGTTTTAATGAGTGAAATGATTGTCACCCGATTTGCCCCCTCGCCTACCGGCTTTCTGCATATTGGCGGAGCACGGACGGCGTTGTTCAACTGGCTTTATGCACGCCACCATGGCGGCAAGGCGCTGCTGCGCGTGGAAGACACAGACAAAAAGCGCTCCACTCAAGAAGCCATTGATGCGATCCTAAACGGGCTCAACTGGCTTGGGCTGGATTATGATGAAGCGCCAACATTCCAGTCCCAGCAGGCCGACCGCCATGCTGAGGTTGCCGCAAAGTTGCTGGACGCAGGCCATGCCTATCGCTGCTATGCAACGCCGGAAGAACTTGAGCAGATGCGGGCCGATCAGCGCGCCAACAAGCAACCCATGCGTTATGACGGACGGTGGCGTGATCGCGACCAGGCTGAGGCTCCAGAAGGCGCGCCGTTCACGGTTCGCCTGAAGACCCCGCAAGATGGTGCGACCACCATTGTTGACGAAGTTCAGGGCAGCGTTTCGGTTCGCAATGAAGAGTTGGACGATTACATCATTCTGCGCGCCGATGGTACGCCAACCTATATGTTGGCCGCTGTGGTGGACGATCATGATATGGGTGTCACTCATGTGATCCGGGGCGATGATCATCTGAACAACGCCTTCCGCCAATTGCCCATTTACCACGCCATGGACGCGATTGAAGGCAATTGGCCTCAACCAACCTATGCGCATATTCCGTTGATCCACGGGTCAGATGGAGCGAAGTTGTCCAAACGTCACGGCGCGCTCGGTGTCGATGCCTATCGCGACGAGATGGGAATTCTGCCCGAAGCCCTGTTTAACTATTTGCTTCGGCTTGGCTGGGGCCATGGTGATCGCGAAGAGATCTCTCGCGACGAAGCAATCGAGCTGTTCACCTTGGCCGGTGTTGGCAAAAGCCCTTCTCGCTTTGACCTGAAGAAACTCGAGAGTTTGAACGGTCATTACATCCGTGAAACCGACGATGCTGAATTGGCAGCCATCGTCGCGCCATTGATTGCGCAATCGGTTCCGGGTGAAATTGACACCAATTTGCTGGTTCAAGCGATGCCCGTACTGAAAACCCGGGCGAAGAATACGCATGAGTTGGCCGATGGAGCTGGCTTTTTGTTCCAGCAACGCCCACTCGAATTGACAGAAAAAGCCGCAAAACTGCTCGATGATGAAGCGAAAGTGCGTCTAGGCCAGCTTTTGCAGCGCTATCAGGCTGAAAATAGCTGGACAATTGAGGCACTCGAAGCCACTACAAAGGCAACCGCTGAGGCACTGGATGTGGGCCTTGGCAAGCTCGCGCAGCCATTGCGCGCAGCCCTTACCGGAACGACGACATCGCCCGGTATTTTCGATGTTCTGGTCCTTTTAGGACGGGATGAAGCGTTAGCGCGCATCAGCGCGCATGCTCAGTCTGCGGATTGA
The DNA here is from genome assembly GCA_947495555.1 of uncultured Erythrobacter sp. Lineage (GTDB taxonomy): Bacteria > Pseudomonadota > Alphaproteobacteria > Sphingomonadales > Sphingomonadaceae > Erythrobacter. Next base: position 440,151 of record CANLZI010000001.1, read on the forward strand.
GCAATTTGGATTATTAGGAGACGACACTTGGCGGACAAGCAGGCAAAACTCGATTTAGGCGGGCAGACACATGATTACCCCGTGCTCGAGGGCAGCGTTGGCCCAGACGTAATCGATATTCGCAAGCTGTATGGCCAAACCGGAGCCTTTACATTTGATCCCGGCTACAAATCGACCGCCAGCTGCGAAAGCGCGCTGACCTATATCGATGGCAACGAAGGTGTCTTGTTGCACCGTGGCTATCCGATCGGTCAGCTGGCCGAGCATTCCAGCTTTATGGAAACATCCTATCTTCTGTTGAATGGCGAATTGCCCAGCAAGGAAGAACTGGACGATTTCTCTTACACCATCACTCGCCATACGATGCTGCACGATCAGCTGCGTCAATTCTATCAAGGCTTCCGCCGTGATGCGCACCCAATGGCGATTATGTGTGGCGTGGTTGGTGCTTTGTCTGCATTCTATCACGACAGCACCGACATTTCTGACCCAGAGCACCGCAAGATCAGCAGCCACCGCCTGATCGCAAAGATGCCGACCATTGCGGCGATGGCCTATAAATATTCCATCGGCCAGCCTATGATGCAGCCGGACAATTCGCTCAGCTATACGGGTAACTTCCTGCGCATGACCTTTGGTGTGCCAGCAGAAGAATATGAAGTGCATCCCGCGATTGAAAAGGCAATGGACCGGATATTCATCCTCCATGCCGATCACGAACAGAATGCATCAACATCGACCGTACGCCTTGCTGGTTCTTCGGGTGCCAACCCATTTGCCTGTATCGCTGCGGGCATCGCGTGTCTGTGGGGCCCTGCCCATGGCGGCGCCAACGAAGCAGCGTTGAATATGCTTCAGGAAATTGGATCTCCTGACCGTATCCCGCACTATATCGAGCGGGCCAAGGACAAGAACGATCCGTTCCGTCTGATGGGCTTTGGCCACCGCGTTTATAAGAATTACGATCCTCGCGCGACTGTTATGCAGCAAACGCTGAAGGAAGTGTTCGAAGCGCTGAAGGTTGATGATCCCGTATTCGAAACCGCTCTTCGTTTGGAAGAATTGGCGCTGAATGACGATTATTTCAAAGAGAAGAAGCTGTTCCCGAATGTGGACTTCTATTCAGGCATCATCCTGTCTTCGATCGGCTTCCCAACCACCATGTTTACCGCTCTGTTCGCCCTCGCGCGTACTGTGGGCTGGGTGGCACAGTGGAATGAAATGATCTCTGATCCAGGTCAGGTTATTGGTCGTCCACGTCAGCTTTACACCGGACCAACCCAGCGCGACTACGTGCCGCTGGTCAACCGCTAATCAGTTACCGGGAGGAAGGGCGAGCGTAAATCGGGCGCCCTTCCCCTCCTCGCTATCGATCAGCAATTCGCCCTTCATGGCGAGTGCCAACCGCTGCGAGATATACAGGCCAAGGCCTGATCCCCCATCACCGTCCCTGCCAAGCCGTTCAAACTTGCGGAAAACGCGGGATTGTTGGTCGTCTGACAATCCGGGACCTTCGTCGCTGACGCTGACGGTAGTGCGTCCTTTGGCATCGGACCCAACGCTCAAAATAATGGCTGAATTGCGCGGTGCGTAATTGATCGCATTGCCCAACAGGTTGAGCAATATCTGCAACACCCGCCGCATCTCTCCCACGGCAGGCGCAAAGGCTCGCTCGTCGGGAATAGAGATGCTGATTCCATGATCGCGAGCCTTCTCGCCCAGAATGGACACGGCTTTGCGTGCGGCTTCGGCCAGATCGATCCTGTCAGCGACAGGCTTGAAGTTCTCAGCCTCCACCACTTCTAGATCGGTCAGATCATCCAACAGCCCCAGCAAATGCTGTCCGGCCGTGGCAATATCACCGGCATAGTCGCTATATTCCTGACGCAATGGTCCGGCCATGCGGGTGCGGATCGTTTCTGCATTGCCAATCACCCGGGTAATCGGATCGCGCAGTGAAGACGTCAGAGCATCACCGATAAGGCTGGCGGGCGACTGGCGATGTGGGTCATTCGAACGATCCCGTGGCAATGGGCTGTCCGCGACCAGCAAAAGCTCAAATCCGCTGGGTGAAGCGGCTGCACCTCCCAATGGCATCAATCGCGCCGTCCAATTGCGATCTGAGCCGGATACAGTGCACTGAACACCGTCCAATAGACGCCAATGAAGCGGTTGCCGATGGGCGACACCGACCAATTTGACATAATCCGACCACACCTGCCCCGGATGCGCCCGGACCGCCTTCGCCAATTCGACAAGGTCTGACGCACGGCAATCCAGTGACAGGATGCGCTGATTGCGATCGAGTCTTCCAAGGCATTCGCTTGTGCTGCGATCAACCGCATCCAAACGTTCGGCGCTGGCGCGCTGGTCCTCTGGTGCCAATTCCTCCCGCTGCCAATTCTCTATCAGCAGTTCGCAGCCGGTATGTTCGGCGTTGTTGACCGGGCTCACCCGCGCAAAACCCGTGACAATGGCCGTCCCATCATACGCCTTGAATTCTCGGGCGAGCCGCAATTGCATCGATTGGCATTGCTGAACAATATCCAGCAATTCTGGCGCGGCCAGCATGCCTGGAACCGTGCCGCCGCAGCGTTGCTGCAAGTCGACCAGTGGCGCATCTGCGGATAGCAAATGCCCTTGCTCGTCGGTCAGGCCACGCGCTGCCAAGATTGGTGATGCACTCGCCATGTCTTACCGCCCCGTCCTTGCCGGAAGCTGGCTCAACATGTCTTGCGCAGCCTGTGCGGACAAATTCGTAAAGGCGGATGACAAATCAATTTGCGGATGCACAATCGCCATCACCCGCTCGATTTGCTCTGATGACAAGGCTGCGGCCCGCAATCCGAAGGCGAGCCGGGCATGCTGTTGCTCGGAACATCCCAAGACGGCCAATTCACGCGGCTGCCCCGTCATGCTGGCAAGCGCGCTTGCAAACAGAGCCAATCCGCCATGCTCCAGATTGAGCGCAGCGCTGGCTCCACCGCGAAGCGATGTGATCAAATGGGAAAGCAGCGCAATCCGGCTGCCAGCTTCGTCAAATTGTTCCTTCAGCTTCGCGCTGGACAGTTCGAATTGCTCATTCGTGTCATCGGCCAACACCGCTTGGCTAATCGCAATCACTTGGCGAAAAAGCTCGGCCGGCAATTCCTGGATCGGCAAAGCCATCCGCGATTGGGTTTGAACAAAGCGACCTTGTGCCACCATCGTGCTCATGGCCAACTCGGCCAATGCCTCATCGCTAGAGGCAATCAATTCCTGCATCAGCGGCGATAGCACCTGATCGATATGGTGTTCGCGCTCTAGTCGCTGGCTGAGCTGGGCCTCTGCACACAGCGCAAAGCAATGGCTGAGCAATTGCGTGTTGCCGGAGAGGCGATTGGCCAAATCATGTTTCAGGACTGGCTCGATTGTCTCTCCATCAGCGCCCTGCGGCGCAAGCTGGGTTAGCAATTGCCCTGCCAAATCATCCATCATTCCGCGCAGATGCGCCAAGGTCTGGTCGCTCACCAGGCTTTGGCCGGATTGGCCGAGCAAATGCACAAGAACAGGCGCGACACCCGCCAACGCCTGATCGCCGCGAGCAAGCTCTGCACGCAATGCGGTCAGCGGATCGGTATCCGTCGGGTTGTTCATGGCATCATTGCTCATCGCACGCACATAGCGCAGCATAGTTAACTCAGCGTTATCTCAACTTTGACTGAAAGATCAGCGCGGTGGCCAGCGTCACCAGTGTCAAGCCGCCCATAACTTGCGGCAGGACACCGAAATAGGATGCAGCGGCCAAGGCGATACCCAGCACAACCCTATCGGATAGCAAGGGTTTTAGCCGGTCAGGACTAAGGCTGGTTGTAAGCCGCACCATGCCAAGCAAAACAATGGGCAAGAACAGGGCCTCATGCGCGCCACTCAACGTCAATGGCACTGCGAGAGAAATCACCAGAAGAAGGTCAATTATCCAATTGATATACTTCGAGAACTTTTCGCTGCCTGCCTCCGCATAGAGGCGTTGTTTCAGGTTCTTGAGTGCGGTCTGGATGGCGCGGCTCAGCACCCCCGCACTCAGCAGTCCTAAGCCCAGCGCCTGGAGCCCGGCCAACGTGCTCCCCACACCCGCTGCCAACAGAACAAGGCTCAACCCTCCTGCAACAAGCGGTCCGCCTTCCAGAAACCGCGGAGCCAAGGCTTGCGCCACCCTTGCAGCGATGGCGTTGCCCGGCCCCATCCAGGAAACGCGGCTGGCGCTTTGAGCGATCAACATATCTTCGCGCTCGGCCAGTGCTGATTCGTCCACCGCCAGAATTAGATCACCATTTTCAAGGACTTCCGATCCCAGACTGATCAATGGCGTGCGCGCTTGTAAAGCCAGTCTAAGCAGCAAGGCTATGATATCGCTGTCGGGCGGAAAGTCGGCCAAACGCTCGACAATATCGCCGCGAGCAACCAGCAATCCGGCCCAGGCATAGTCTGCATCCACCCGCTCGAAACCGGCGCTCAAGCCCTCTTCGGCAGGAATGGCGAGCACCCCGCGCCCCTCTTTGAGGTGCTCGGGCAATTGCGAGCGATCGAGCATTACGCCATCGGCAAGCACCACCACTTCATGCCCCGAAGACACTTGGCCAACAAAGTCCAAAAGGCTCGTAATCATCCGGAATTGAGCGTCTTTTTCCTCGACCCTCTGCTTTACGGCATCAATCTCGGGTCCGGACTGGTTGCCAAGGCAAACAATCTTTTCGCACCCGAGAGAAAGCGCCAGCTCTGCCTGCCACGCGAGCACGCTGCGGCCACCCATCTGCAAAAATGCAAGTGGCGATCCATCATGCGATCGATGAGTGCTTGAAAGTAATGCAATGCGCATTGTGGCTGACCCCGAAAGACCAACGGAATGTAGGATGGGTTCAACCCAACTGCAAAGCGCAATTAACCTGAGAGAGCATTTCCAGCGGAAAACTTGGCAAGATGCATGTCGATCCGGCTCAAGACGGTTGGTTCGCCCGGTGCTGCTTCCAAAGCTTCGTCAGCCAATACCATCAGCTCTTCGGCATGAAAACTGGCAGCCAGTCCTTTCAGGCGCATAGCTGCAACATGCCAATTGCCATCGCAGCGCGCGCGAGACAGCAAATCCAATTGCCGTTCAGCGCTTTCGACAAATGCACCACGCAACTCGGCCATCAGCGCGGAATCATCCCCCGCTGCCGCTGCCAAAGTGGCGTCCAATGCTCCGCTTTCATATGCCATGCAGCATTAAATATCGCAGCGAGGGTTAAAGCGGGGTTTAACCTTGCGATAAAAATGGTAGTTTCAGCTTATGTCCGGCGGATCAAATATCAGAGCGATAGGCTCAGACGCAGCGCAAAAGGCGCCCGATCAATCCTCAGAAGATGCGGGCGAAGCGCCTCTGTCGCTCGATGAAGAGTGGGTGGAGCCTGAGAAAGCCGCCGTCTGGGATGACGAATTCGCCGACAGCAGGCGCGATTGGAGCTGGATGGCTCCGGTGTTAGCCATATTGGCGATTGCGGGCTGGACCGGCTTTTATGGCTGGGCTTTGCAAAGCGAATTGCTGGCCGGCGGTACGCCCGCGCAATGGGTGGGCTGGATCATCAATTGGTCGGTGCCAGTCCTTCTGATCGTCAGTCTGTGGATGCTGTCCATGCGCATCAGCAAGCGCGAGGCCGCACGTTTTAGCGATGCCGCGACCAAGCTATCGATCGAGGCAGACGCGCTGGAAAGCCGATTGTCCGTGGTTAATCGTGAGCTGAGCCTCGCTCGCGACTTCCTTGGCACGCAAACCCGCGAATTGGAATCGCTTGGCCGCGTGGCCAGCGAGAGGATCTCAACACACGCCGGTGAGCTGCAGAGCTTGATCCAAACCAATGGCAAGCAAGTCGACGCTATCGCCAGCGTCAGCGATACGGCTTTGACCAATATGACCAAATTGCGCGATGATTTGCCCGTGGTCTCCAATTCCGCGCGCGATGTCTCCAATCAAATCGGCAATGCAGGCCGCACTGCTCAGGATCAGCTGGCAAAGCTGGTCGCCGGATTTGAGCGTTTGAACGAGTTTGGCAAAGCCAGCGAAGGCATGGTCAAGGCGCTAAGCGGCAAAATTGGCTCGACGCTGGCCACATTTGAAGCGCAGGTGACAAAGCTGGAAGATTATTCCGCAGCCCGGTTCGAAGCGCTGAAAGAGAAGAGCGAAGAATTCAGGACGGATCTTGACGGTCGCGAGGTGGATGCCTTGGCGGCCATGCGCCGCCGCGCAGACGAAGTGCGATCAGGCATCACCGCTATCCAAGAAGAAATCACGACGAGCGAGAGCGAAGCTATGGGCCTGTTCAAGGCCAGAGTTGAAAGCTTGCAAGGCGAAGGTTCGAACGTATCTGCGTCGCTGCGCAATGCAGAGACCGCGGCCATGACAGCGATGGTCCAATCGAAGGACCGCTTGCGCGAAGAAGTCGCTCAGGTAATCCAAGAGATTGATCAGCTGGACCAGAAGGCTTTGGAAGCGGCTCAATCACGCGTTGCCGAATTGCGCAATGAGGCGGTCAAGTTTGATGATCAACTGGCCATGCGCGATGTGAAATTCAGCGAGGAAATGGCGCGGCGCCAGGCTAAGTTTGAAACCCGCGAATCTCAAGCCAGCGAAGTTCTGGCACAGCGGCTTGCCGGGCTCGACGAGGCATTGGCTGAACGGCGCGAGGCACAAATGCGCGAGACCGAGCGACTGGTTGCTCACGGCGAGGATATTGCCAATAAAGTCAGCGAATTGAACACCTTGTTCGAGCAAGTAACCCGTCACGCAGAACAGGCCCACACGACATTGGACGGCGGCCTGGAAGGGCTGGGCGCGAAACTGACCGCCAACCGCGCCGACTTGGAACAGACGGGCGAGAGCCTTTCGATCCTCACCGAATCAAGCATTCGCTTGCTGGAGATCATTCAATCGGGCGCGAAGCAAAGTCGCGAGGACTTGCCCGAAGCAATCGCGGGCGCCAGCAAATTGCTGGAAGATGTCGAGGCGCGCTCTGCCAAATTGACCGAAACGGTGTCTATGGCTGGCCAAAAAGGCAGCGAGCTCTCTGATTATGTCATCGCCACTCAGGCCAATGTCGAAAAGGTTGGGGAAACGGTTGAGCAGCAACAAGCCCGTGTCGCTGCGCATTCAGACGATCATCTGGCGCAAGCAAAAGCGCTGCGGAAGCTATTGTCCGAGCTGGAAGAGCAGAATGAGCGGATGTCTCGCCGCACGCAAGGCGAGCTGAAGATCGCGATTGATCAGCTTGATCAGGCAACCAAAGAAGCCTTTGCAGCCATCGAACATGGCTCGGCTGACAATGTCAGCAAAGTTGCCGACGAAATTGGCGGAAAGGCCGTTGCAGCGGTTGAAAAATCACTGCGCACCCACGGCGCAGAAGCGATTGGCAAATTGGAACAGGCCGCTGCGCACGCATCGGGCGTGGGTCGCGAGGCCGCCATTCAATTGCGCGATCAACTGGCCATGGTCAATGAACTGACCGGAAACCTAGAGCAACGCGTGTCACGTGCCCGCGAATTGGCCGAAGAGCAGGTCAACAATGACTTTGCTCGCCGCATGGCATTGATAAGCGACAGCCTGAATTCCAACGCCATCGATATCGAGAAATCTCTTTCGTATGAAGTCTCGGATACTGCCTGGACCGCCTATCTCAAGGGTGATCGCGGCATCTTCACCCGCCGCGCTGTGCGCCTGATCGACAGCGGTGAAGCACGCGAGATCGTCGACCTCTATCAGTCAGACGATGCCTTCCGCGAAGATGTTTCGCGCTACATCCATGATTTCGAAGGCATGCTGCGTTCTGTCCTGTCGACCAGAGACGGCAATGCGATGGGTGTGACCTTGCTCAGCTCGGATATGGGTAAGTTGTATGTCGCGCTTGCCCAAGCGATTGAGCGCCTCCGCAACTGATCTAGGAACCACTGGCCTCGGCTTGAGATGGCAATTCTGGCATCAGATTGAGGTCATCAATAGTGATCCAGCCATATTCAAAGTTCGCAACGTAAACAGCGGTGAGAACCGCCGCGATTACCGTTGTTCGCAAAGCGAGCCTACCAGGCTGGAAATTGGCCGGTGCGCTGTCTGCTTGGCCGGGTGTCTTCTCCACTCCCAGCTCATCATGGGTGCGCACACCAAAGGGTAAGGACACAAAGGCTGTCATCACCCACACCAACGCGTAGATCGCAATGACCGACGTCCATTCCATGTTAGCCAGCCTCTGCGTGCATAATCACCCGCACCTGCGGCTTCTTACCTGACCAGCGTTGCGCAGCACGTCTGGCTGCCAAACGGGCCGCTTCCATAATATCGCTGCGATCCTGGCGGGCCTTGCCCTTCAACTTGCGGATCGCGGTTTCAATATCATTGCACGCCTCTTGGATGAATTCGGGCATATCCTCATCGAGCGGGACACCCATGGCTTCAATCGTTGGCGCCAATTTGTGATCCAGCACAACCATCATCATCCCATCGCGAGAAAGCCTGCGACGCATGGAGATAGAATCGCCATCAGCTGGCGTGATGATGTCGCCATCCAGCACGAGCCGCCCTGCCCGCACTTCAGCGAGCTTGCCCGGCTTGCCCGGAGCAAGACGGATCAAATCACCATTCTGCTGAACCAAGGCCGTTGGAATGTTGCTGGTCCGCCCGATACGGGCTTGTTCCTGCATGTGCCGCATTTCGCCATGAACCGGGACCAACAGCTCTGGACGGAGCCATGAATACAGCGCTTCCAGCTCTGGACGGCCCGGATGGCCCGAGACATGGATTTCGCTCTGCCTGTCGGTGACCATAGTAATGCCGCGTGCGGCCAAGCGGTTTTGTATCCGACCGATGGATATCTCATTGCCCGGAATCTGCCGGCTTGAGAATAAGACCACGTCGCCGGAAACCAGCTCCAACGGATGATTTTCCTCGGCAATTCGCGACAATGCAGCACGCGGTTCGCCTTGGCCACCGGTCGCAACAATCATCACTTCACCGCGTGGGAGGCCCATCGCTGTGTCAAAATCTACCGTGTCGGGGAAATCAGCGAGATAGCCATTGTCCTGCGCCACCTCGATAATCCGGTCGAGCGAACGTCCGGCAACGCAGATTTGGCGGCCGTTTTCGCGCGCGACATCGCCCAAGGTCTGCAACCGGGCAACATTGGATGCAAAAGTCGTCACCAGCACGCGTTTGCCGCGATGCTTGGCAACTTCGGCCATCAAACCTCTGTGCACGGCCCCTTCCGAGCCGCTGGGATTGGGATTGAACGCATTGGTGGAATCGCACACCAGCACATCCACGCCCTCGTCCCCGATGGCGATCAGTTCCTCTTCGGTCGTGGGCGAGCCAATGATCGGTTCTTCATCCAGTTTCCAATCACCGGTGTGGAATATGCGGCCGTAAGGCGTGTCGATCAGCAGCGCATTGCCCTCGGCAATAGAGTGGGCGAGCGGCAAATAGGTGATCTCGAACGACCCCAATTCGAACGATCCATGGTCTTCGGGAATGATATTCAGCTCAATCTTATTCGCAATACCGGCCTCGTCCAGCTTGCGCTTGATCAGGTTCGCAGTGAACGGCGTGGCATAGAGCGGAACGCCCAATTCGGCCGCAAAATAGGGGACCGCACCGATATGATCTTCGTGCCCATGGGTCAGAACCACACCCAGAAGATCATCAGCACGTTCTTCGATGAAATCCAGATCGGCAAACACCAGATCGACGCCGGGATATTGATCGCCAGAGAATGTCATCCCCAGATCGACCATCAGCCATTTGCCATCGCAGCCGTAGAGATTGACGTTCATGCCAATCTCACCAGATCCACCTAAGGCGAGGAAAAGCAACTCTTTTTCAGGCGTGTAATCCTTTTTCACGTGGCAACACGCTCCGCCAAAATGGCTAGCCCTTCGATGGTCAGATCGGCATCGACATGGTCGAAAATATCAGTCGATTCATCGAACAGGATGGCAAGGCCGCCCGTCGCCACTACTTTGGCTGGTCGTCCAATTTCCATTCTCATCCGCTCTATCAAACCTTCCATCATGGCCACATGGGCCCAAAATATGCCGATCAACATCTGATCTTCGGTGTTACGCCCGATGACGCTGGTGCTGTCGGGCTTGCGGATGGCGATGCGCGGCAGCTTTGCTGTTTTGCCGACCAATGCATCGAGCGAAAGATTGATGCCCGGGGCGATAATTCCGCCCTTATAGGCACCCGTGAAATCTACCGCTTCAAACTTGGTGGCCGTGCCAAAATCGACCACCACCAGGTCGCCGCCATATTTGTCGTGCGCCGCGATAATGTTCAAAGCTCGGTCCGCGCCCAGCGAACTGGGCTGATCAACATCGATTTCAAAGCCCCAAGCGGCTTTGCCTTGCCCCGCAATCTCGGGCGTGATTCCAAAATATTTCTGCGCCAGAACGGTCAGATTGTGATCCGCCCGGGGAACAACCGATGCGAACAGAATTTGTGTGATTTCCTCGCGTTTGACCCCTTCAATCTCGAGCAATTGCAGCAACCAAACCGCATATTCATCGCCCGTACGCCGGGGGTCGGTCGCGATCCGCCAGCGCGCCTTTATGGTGCGCCCCTCAAACAGGGCAAAGACCACATTGGTGTTTCCGACATCTGCAGCTAGCAACATGGGATATTCCTCAATCGAGTACTACGTCGCCGGCATGGATGGCACGGGTTTCCCCATCCGCCAAGCGCAACAGCAACGAACCGGTCTCGTTCAAGCCGGCAAATGTTCCTGACAGCACTGCTCCATCGCCGTCATGCACGCTTAGAGCTGTGCCAATGGCATGGGCTGCTGACTGCCAGCGCCTGAGCAATGGCTCAATTCCAACTTGACGCCAGCGGGCCAACTCATCGCGCAACCCGCGGGCCAAAATTGGGGCGAAGTCGTCGCGTGCAGGAGGCGTTGTGACATCCGCCAAGGCTATAGTTTCGCGATCATCAAGTTTGGGGGCCTGGGCCAGGTTAACACCGATCCCGATGACCACCGCCCCGCCCTCGCTTTCCAGCAATATCCCGGCCAGCTTGGCACCATTCAACAACACATCATTGGGCCATTTCAGGCTGAGCGCCGAGGCATCAGGCACAAGCGGTAAAACCGCGTCATAGACAGCCATGCCAACCATTAAAGACAGCGTGTGCGCGGGCGGATCGTTCGGGGCAAGTCGCACCAAAGTGGATCCCATGAAATTGCCGTGGCCATCGAACCACTCGCGCCCTTGCCGTCCTCGCCCAGCGGTTTGCCGATCGGCTACCAGCCACATGCCTTCTTCCAACGCCTCGCCCATTTTGAGGCGTTCAAGCAGGTCGGCATTGGTGGAGCCGGTTTGAGCAGCGATATGTATCAAATGACGAAGAACAAAGAGCTTGCGGCCCGATCGGCCAATTCAACCAGGGGCTTGGTCAAGATCCATCCAAGAGGCGAGATGATCACCGAGCAAATCAGCAGCACTGCCCAGTTGGACTTGGTCGTGTCACCCACCACTTCTCCGGCTGGATCATCGAACATGATGACCTTACAAACCTTCAGATAGTAAAACGCGCCGATCACGCTGGCAGCGATACCAATCGCGGCCAAAGCAATCATGTCGGCTTGGACCGCAGCTTGGAACACCACGAATTTCCCGTAGAAACCGAACAGCGGCGGAATACCTGCCAGGCTGAGCATCAGGAAGAAGATGCACCAGGCCAGCAGAGGCTTTTCGCGCACCATCCCGGCCATGCTGCTGATCTGTTCGACCTGATTGCCCTGTGCATCTTTCAGCATCATCACAGCCACAAAGCCGCCCAATGACATCGCAACATAGATCGTCAGATAGACCAGCATTCCGCTGGCACCTGATGGCGTGGCAGCAGCCAGACCGATCAGGATAAAGCCAACATTGTTGATCGACGAATAGGCCAACAGGCGCTTTATGTTGGTTTGTCCGATCGCGCCAAGAGCACCCACCACAATCGAGGCGAGAGCAGCGAAGATCACAATCTGCTGCCATGCGAGCGTTTGTTCGCCAAAGGTATCGAGCGAAATGCGCATCAGGACAGCAACCGCTGCCACCTTGGGTGCGGTAGAGAAGAATGCTGTGACCGGCGTTGGCGCACCTTCATAAACGTCCGGCGTCCACATATGGAAGGGAACGGCGGCGATCTTGAAGGCCAAGCCAGCCAGCACAAATACGATGCCAAAGGTTGCCCCCATGGACAAACCGTCCTGCAGGGCCAAACGAATGCCGAGGTAACTGGTTGATCCGGTAAAGCCGTAAAGCAGGCTCATGCCGTACAGCAAAATGCCCGACGCCAATGCGCCCAGGACAAAGTATTTCAGACCTGCCTCAACCGAGCGATTGTCGCTGCGAGAAAAGCTGGCCAGAACATAGGACGACAGGCTCATCAACTCGAGGCCCATATAAAGCGTCATCAGATTGACCGCTGACACCATCAAGGCCATGCCGACCGCGCTGAACAGCACCAGGATCGGATATTCCGGGCGATGGCCGCCATTCTCGGTGAAGAACTTCGGTGTGACGATCAGACAGCCAATGGCAGCCAGATAGATCAGGATTTTGGCGAAACTGCCAAATCCATCCATCCGATAAATCCCGGCCCACGCCTCGCCGCCCAATTCATAGGCGGGATTGGTCAGCAGATCGGCGGTGTAAACCAGAGCTCCGAACAAGGCTGCTACGGCCAGAATTGTGACTGTGCGAGCGGTTTTGTCTCCGCCAAAGGCCGCAACCAGCAACAGCACCAGACCCGATATGGTCAGGAAGATCTCTGGGGCTGAGAAATAGAGAGAGCTAATCAGGTTCATCAGTGGGCTCCCTCGCCCGCATTATCATGTTCAAGGGCCGGCATTGCATTGGCGCTGCTTTCGCGCGGAGTGCCAATTTCCAGCATCGAGTCCCCGGCCGGTGCCGCCCGAGCCATGCGCGCCTCCAAGGCGGCAATGTCGGCCCGCATCGGTGCGAGGAAACTTTCAGGATAGACACCCATCCACAGCACCGCTGCGGCGATGGGCGCCAGCATCACCCACTCACGCGGGGTAAGATCAGTCATCGCGGCTGCATCGGCATTCTTCTGATCGCCAAAGGCAACGCGGCGATACAGGTAAAGCATATAGGCAGCGCCCAGAATGATACCCGTCGTCAGCACCAGCGTGACCAAGGTCGAAACCTTGTAGACGCCAGCCAGCGCGAGAAATTCGCCGATGAAGTTACTGGTGCCCGGCAGGCCAACACTCGCCATGCTGAACAGCATAAAGAACAGCGCATATTTGGGCATGTTGATGGACAGCCCGCCATAGCGGTCAATCTCACGCGTGTGCAGCCGATCATAGATCACGCCAACGCACAGGAACAATGCGCCCGATACAAGACCGTGACCCAGCATTACCATCATCGCGCCTTCCAGGCCCTGCACATTAAAGGCGAACAGACCAGCGGTCACAATCGCCATATGCGCGACCGATGAATAGGCGATCAGCTTCTTCATATCGTGCTGAACCAGCGCCACCAGCGAGGTGTAGATCACCGCAATCATGGACAGAGCGAACACCAGCCACGCAAATTGCGCGCTCGCTTCGGGGAACATGGGCAGGCTGAAGCGGATAAAGCCATAACCGCCCAGCTTCAACAATACGCCCGCCAGAATGACCGAGCCTGCAGTGGGTGCCTGAACGTGGGCATCGGGCAGCCAGGTGTGCACCGGCCACATCGGCATCTTGACCGCAAAGCTGGCGAAGAACGCCAGCCACAGCCAGGTTTGCGCCCCGGCCGGGAAGTCATACTGCATCAGAGTTGGAATGTCGGAGGTGCCCGCCTCATTCACCATCCAGAACATTGCGATCAGCATCAATACCGAGCCAAGCAGCGTGTAGAGGAAGAACTTATAGCTGGCGTAGATGCGGTTATCGCCGCCCCACACACCGATGATCAGATACATCGGGATCAGACCGGCTTCGAAGAAAATGTAGAAAAGGAATAAATCCTGTGCGGCAAACACGCCGATCATCAGCACTTCCATAATCAGGAAGGCTGCCATGTATTCTCCCACCCTCTTGGAAATAGCTTCCCAACTGGCGAGGATACAAATTGGCATCAGGAATACGCTCAGCATGATCAGCATCAAGGCGATGCCATCAATGCCCAGGGCATAGTTGAAGCCTGCAAACAGGGCGGCTTGTTCAACAAATTGCCACTGCGCGCCGCCAATGTCGTAATTGGCCCACAGCATGATGCCCAACGCCAGATTGACCAACGTTGCGGTCAGCGCCGTGAGGCGCGCTGCTTGAGCTTCCAAGAAGAAACAGGCGATACCTGCCACCAATGGCACCAGCAGCATTGCCGAGAGAATGGGAAAACCGCCCATTAGAATAGCACCCATGTAATCGCCGCGACCAAGCCCATCAGCATGATCAGCGCATAGCTATAGAGATAACCCGACTGGATTTTCTTGGCATAGACTGCGCCCTGCGCAACCACCCATGCCGCTCCATTGGGGCCAAACCGGTCGATCGTTCCTTCATCGCCCCACTTCCACAGCTTGCGCCCGATCCAGAAAGCAGGCTTGACGAAGATCGCATTGTACAGCTCGTCAAAATACCATTTGTTGGCCACGAATTTGTGGACGTAGCGGAATTGCGCCACGAATTTGCCGGGGATGCTGGGGTCCTTAATATAGGCCCACCATGCTCCGACAAAGCCCAGCACCATGACAGTGAAGGCAGAGTATTTCACCCAATATGGCACTGCATGCATCGCGTGGATCAAATTCTCATTGTAGAAAATGGAACCCGCCCAGAACGCCGCATCGTCGAGGAATTTGGGTGCGAACACCTGTCCTGCCGCAATCGCGCCCACACTGAGCACGCCCAGCGGAATCAACATCGCCAGCGGGCTTTCATGCGGATGATATCCGCCGGTCGTGTCTTCGCCCGCTTCTTCAGGTGTTTTGTGAACCGAGTGCTGAATGTGCTCGCTCTCGATCCAGCGAGGTTTACCCCAGAAGGTCAGGAACATCAGGCGCCAGCTGTAGAAGCTGGTCAGCAATGCCGCGACAACGCCCATCCAGAAGGCAAAATTGGCCATTTCCGTACCGCGCGCAAACGCCACTTCGATGATCGCATCTTTGGACCAGAAACCGGCAAAACCAACGCCCAAGTGATAAACGCCCACGCCGGTAATGGCGAGCGTACCAAACAGCATCGCCCAGAAGGTGAACGGGATCTGCTTACGCAGGCCGCCGTAATAGCGCATGTCTTGTTCATGATGCATCGCATGGATCACCGAACCAGCGCCCAAGAACAATAATGCTTTAAAGAATGCATGTGTGAACAGGTGGAACATGGCGACGCCATAGGCGCCCACACCAGCGGCAAAGAACATATATCCCAGCTGAGAACAGGTGGAATAAGCGATCACCCGTTTGATGTCCCACTGCGTGGTGCCAATCGTGGCCGCAAAGAAACAGGTCGCCGCGCCCACAAACATCACAATGGTCAGCGCAACGGGCGCAGCCTCGAACATGGGAGACAGGCGGCACACCATAAACACGCCGGCGGTCACCATGGTGGCGGCGTGGATCAAGGCCGAAACCGGCGTTGGGCCTTCCATCGCATCGGGCAGCCAGGTGTGCAGACCCAGCTGCGCGGATTTGCCCATCGCGCCGATGAACAGCAGGATGCACAGAATATCCATTGTCTGCATGCGGTAGCCGAGGAAGCCAATAGTGGCTCCGCTCATGCCAGGTGCAGCTTCCAGAATTGCAGGGATCGAAGTCGTCTCGAACACCAGATAGGTGCCAAAGATACCCAGCATAAAGCCCAGATCACCCACACGATTGACCACAAAGGCCTTGATCGCAGCGGCATTGGCGCTGGGTTTGCGGAACCAGAACCCGATCAGCAGATAGGACGCTAGGCCCACCCCTTCCCAGCCAAAGAACATCTGAACCAAATTATCGGCCGTCACCAGCATCAGCATGGCGAAGGTGAACAGGCTGAGATAGGCGAAGAAACGCGGCTGATCCGGATCCTCCTCCATATAGCCCCAGCTATACAGATGTACGAGCGCCGAAACGCTGGTGACTACCACCAGCATAACCGCGGTCAACGTATCCACGCGCAGCGCCCAGTCGAACGTCAGCGAGCCGC
Source organism: uncultured Erythrobacter sp. (assembly GCA_947495555.1). Classification (GTDB taxonomy): domain Bacteria; phylum Pseudomonadota; class Alphaproteobacteria; order Sphingomonadales; family Sphingomonadaceae; genus Erythrobacter. The sequence continues at coordinate 456,341 of CANLZI010000001.1, forward strand.
TTTCGACCCATTTCAGGACCGGAACGACCATCGCCTCGGCATTACCGGTCAGAAAGCCGATAAAAATTGGCCAGCTCAGCGCACAGCTGATGAACAGGGCACCCGTCGTCAAAGACTTGGTGACCGTGTTGCCCAGCGCTCGATTGCCCAGGCCAGCGATAATCGCAGCCAGCAATGGCAAGAAAACAATCAGGATGATGGAGGTTTGCACCGCGACTTATCCCTTCATCCGATTAACATCGTCGACCGCGATCGTGTCATTGGCGCGGAAGTAGATCACCAGAATGGCAAGGCCAATCGCAGCCTCTGCCGCAGCAACGGTCAGCACCAGCATCGCGAATATCTGTCCCGTCAGGTCTCCCATAAAGGAGCTAAACGCCACCAGATTGATGTTCACAGCCAGCAAGATCAGCTCGATCGCCATCAGGATCACGATCACATTCTTGCGGTTGAGAAAAATGCCAAGCACGCCCAGCACGAATAGGATCGCGCTGACGACGATGTAATGTTCGATGCCGATCATTTCTTTTTTCCCATCACGACATAGACCGCGATCCCAACCGCACCGCAAAGCGCGAATGCGAGGAACATGATCACCAGCTCTCCAATACCGCCCGTCATAGCTCGACCCCCTCGCCCACATCGGGGTTCTTCAGCACCGTTGCGTCTTGTGGACGGCGGCGGATCTGTTTTCCGATATCTTGATGCCCACGCGCACCTTCGGGGCGCTGACGATGGGTCAGGACAATCGCGCCGATCATCGCCACCAGCAAGATGATGCCAGCCACTTCGAACAGGAACACATATTTGCCATAGAGCAGCGCGCCGACAGCCTCGATATTGCTTTGACCAAGACCCTGCGCAGCACTGCCATCGGGCGTTCCCAAGGCAATTCCGCCAGCGCTCCAGGCGCCAACTCCCATGATCAGCTCAACCAGCAAGATCAGCGCGATCAACAGTCCGAGCGGCACATTGTTGATGAAACCTGCGCGCATCTCGGCAAAATCAATGTTCAACATCATCACGACGAACAAGAACAATACCGCAACCGCGCCGACGTAAACGATCACCAACAGCATCGCGATAAACTCTGCGCCCACCAGCACCATCAGGCCGGCAGCGTTGAAGAAGGCCAGGATCAGCCACAGCACCGAATGAACCGGGTTGCGCGCCATGATCACCATGACCGCGCTGGCGATTACCAGGCTGGCAAACAGATAGAAGGCTAAGGTCTGAATCATAATCCCTGTTTCTCTTCGCGGCGGCGGTTAGCGATAGGGCGCATCGGCTTCAAGGTTTGCGGCAATGGCCCGCTCCCACTTGTCCCCGTTGGCCAGCAGCTTCGCCTTGTCGTAGAGCAATTCCTCGCGCGTTTCGGTTGCGTATTCAAAATTCGGACCCTCAACCACTGCGTCCACCGGGCAAGCCTCTTGGCAGAACCCGCAATAGATGCATTTGGTCATGTCGATGTCATAACGCGTGGTCCGGCGGCTGCCATCTTCGCGCGGTTCGCTCTCAATGGTGATCGCCTGCGCAGGACAAACCGCCTCGCACAATTTGCACGCGATGCAGCGCTCTTCCCCGTTGGGATAGCGACGCAAGGCATGCTCACCGCGAAAGCGCGGGCTGAGCGGGTTCTTTTCGAACGGATAGTTAATCGTCACCTTGGGCCTGAAGAAATACTTCAAGGTCAAAGCGTGAGCCTTGAGGAATTCCCACAGGGTGAAGGATTTGATGAGATGTGTGACGGTGTTCATGCTGAGGCTCCCGTGAAGTGTCCGGTGGCCATCAGATAGCCCGAGATCAGCGCGACAAAGACCAAGCTCATCGGCAGGAAGACTTTCCAGCCAAGGCGCATCAATTGGTCATAGCGATACCGCGGTACGGTTGCCCAAATCCAGCTGAACAGGAAGAAGAAGAAGAACGTCTTCAACATGAACCAGATGATGCCGGGGACGTAATATAGCGGCGCCCACTCAACAGGTGGCAACCACCCGCCCATGAACAGCAGCGTGCAAAGCGAGCACATCAGCAAGATGTTGGCATATTCACCCAGCCAGAACAGCGCAAAGCTCATCGAGCTGTATTCAGTTTGATAACCGGCGACGAGTTCGGACTCGGCCTCGGTCAAGTCAAATGGAGCACGAGCGGTCTCTGCCAAGGCCGAGATGAAGAACACCACAAACATCGGGAACAGCAAGGGATTGACGAAAAACCCGTTGATGAAGCCGAGGCCGTGGCCCTTCTGCGCCATCACAATGCCGCTCATATTGAACGTACCTGCAAACAGCACCACGCACACCAGCACAAAGCCGATGGAAACCTCATATGAGATCATTTGTGCAGCGGCCCGCATGGCGGAGAAGAACGGGTATTTTGAGTTACTTGCCCAACCGCTCATCACCACGCCGTAAACGCCCAGTGAACTGATCGCGAGGATGTAGAGCAGCCCGACATTGATATCGGCCAGCACCACGCCTGCATCGAACGGAATGACCGCCCATGCAGCCAACGCCACAGTAAATGTAATGATCGGCGCGAGCAGGAATATACCCTTGTTCGCCGCGCTGGGGATGATGGTTTCCTGCAGGAACACCTTCAAACCGTCGGCAAAGCTTTGCAGCAAGCCAAATGGACCGACCACATTGGGTCCGCGACGCATCATGATCGCGCCCAGAACCTTGCGGTCGACATAGATCACCATCGCCACTGCCAACATGAGCGGCAGAGCAATCAGCAGAACACCGCTGACTGTGGCGACAAACCACGCCCATTCGTAAGACATGCCGAGAGATTGGAAGAATTCGGTCATTCACCCGATCCCTTCATCTTGTCATAGATTGCAATGAGTACATGGATCACCGCTCCATTTGCGACCATGTAGGCCGCCTCAACGAAGCCCCAATACAATGCTGTTGACCGACTGATCAAAGCCATCGAACCATAGTCCATTCCAGCAGCGTCAGCATATTGGAACGATTCAGCCGCAACCGTCCACTCATTCCAAAAACGCCAAAGCCCTACAATCACCGCAAGGACGTAGAACACATAGGGCAGTCTCCGGACAAATTGAGGAAGCTGCATCACTCTGCCGCCTCCTTCAGCTCATCGCCATGGAGCAGTTCTGCCGAACATTGCTGCATCACCGCGCTGGCGCGGGCGATCGGGTTGGTGAGGTAGAAATCCTTGATCGGATAGGCTTCCAAAACGCCTTCTGCTTTGGCATCCGACGCAGCTGCTGGAAGCGAACCGTACTCCGCCAATCCTTCTTCGCCCAAGGCAGGCACTTCGGCAATCATTGCCGCCTGCAATTGAGCAAAGCTGTCAAAGCCGACATCCACTTTCAGCGCATCTGCCAAGGCGCGCAGGATCGTCCAGTCTTCACGGGCATCACCCGGCGCGAACACGGCTTTCTCAGCGAACTGCACGCGGCCTTCGGTGTTCACATAGGTGCCGTCTTTCTCGGCGAAACTGGCTGCGGGCAGAATAATATCTGCTGCATGCGCGCCCTTGTCACCATGGTGCCCGACATAGACCTTCAGCGCGTCAGTAAACGGCTCGAAATTCATCTCGTCCGCACCCAGAGCCAGCACCACCTTGGGGCTTGCCGCAGCGATATCGGCCATGCCGCCCTGCTGCGCAAATCCGAGCATCAGTCCGCCCATGCGCGCGGCTGAGAAGTGCAACACGTTAAAGTCAGCGCCCCAATCCGCCGCCAAACCCATCGCCTTGGCATGAGCGCCTTTGAGAGCCGCGCCACCCAGGATAACAGCCGATTTGTCGGCACCCTTAAAGGCGTCCACCACATCGGATGGCAAATCATTCAACACGCCCAGATCATTGCCCAGGAAGGTCGAGGGGAAAGTTGTTTCCCATTCCGGCCCGATCAAGAACACCTTGGCCCCGCGTTTCACGGCCTTGCGCAGGCGGACATTGACCAAGGGCGCTTCCCAACGCACGTGGCTACCCACGATCAGGATCGCCTCGGCATCTTCAATACCGGCGAGCGTCGAATTGAAATTGACCGCTGCCAGATTGGATACATCGTAATCCATGCCGGTCTGACGGCCTTCGATCAGCGATGATCCGCAGGCCTTGAGCAAGCTCTTGGCCGCAAACATGGTCTCGCAATCGAGCATATCGCCAGCGACCGCAGCAATGCTGGAGGGCGCACCCTTCAATTGCTTGGCGATTGCCTTGAACGCCTCGTCCCAGCCCGCCTCGGTCAGCTTACCGCGTTTGCGCATGAAAACCTTGTCGAGACGGCGCTTGGTCAGGCCATCGACCTGATAACGCGCCTTGTCGGAAATCCATTCCTCATTCACATCATCATTGATGCGGGGCAGAGCGCGCATGACCTCGCGGCCCCGGCTATCCAGACGGATATTCGCCCCGATGGCATCGGAAACGTCGATGCTGAGCGTTTTCTTCAGCTCCCACGGACGCGCTTCAAAGGCGTATGGAGCCGATGTCAAAGCGCCCACGGGGCACAAATCGATCACATTGGCGCTCAACTCGTGCTCGACCGCCTGTTCCAGATAGGTCGTGATCTGCATGTCTTCGCCGCGGTAAATCGCGCCGATTTCGTCCACACCGGCGATTTCCTCAGAGAAACGCACGCAGCGGGTGCAGTGAATGCAGCGGGTCATGATCGTCTTGATCAGTGGGCCCATGTTCTTTTCGGTGACGGCGCGCTTGTTCTCTTCATAACGAGAACCGCCGCGACCATAGGCCACCGCCTGATCCTGCAAATCGCACTCGCCGCCTTGGTCGCAAATCGGGCAATCGAGCGGGTGATTGATCAGGAGAAACTCCATCACCCCTTCGCGAGCCTTCTTGACCATCGGTGTATCGGTACGGATTTCCTGGCCGTCGCCCGCTGGCAACGCGCAACTGGCCTGTGGCTTTGGAGGGCCAGGCTTAACTTCCACCAGGCACATCCGGCAGTTACCGGCGATACTTAAGCGTTCGTGGTAACAAAAACGCGGGATTTCCTTGCCCGCAAGCTCGCACGCCTGCAGCACGGTTGCCCCTGCTGGAACTTCGATTTCTTCGCCATCTACGGTGACTTTAGGCATTACTCGGTTACCTCCGGCACCATGGCGCCGTAATGGGCCCTCGCCCACAATCCATCGGCAATAACTGTCCTGATCGAAGACAAATCGATCTCAGCATTCGCTATACTTTTGCCTGCACATTCTACGAGAGGCCCGTAGAGCGCGTCCAAGGCGTCAGCTTCATCGTTTGTGCCCGGACGTGTTTTCACAAAGTCATGCGCAGGCGCAGCCCCATGATAGACAATGCAGTCTGACAATTCGGCCATCACTTCGGCGCTACCGCTGTTTCCAGGTGCATAAAATCGATTGGCCAGCATTATTGGAGCGTCGGCCGAGATCGTGAGCGCCTTCTTCTGATCCATCAGGTAGACCTCTTCGGCCATCAGATTGCGGAGCGTTCTGAATGGAATCTGCATATATATCGACAGGGTACCATTCTTGGCCGCTCTGCCCAGACAGTCAGCGACGTCAAATTCGTCAAACAATGCATCGGGCTCGATATCGATAGCTGAAAAATCGATATTGGTTGAATCGCTCTTTGCAAGAAACTCACGTGAGAGATCCTTGTTGCGATATACCACGCAGCGCGCGACGCGCTTCTGCATGTCGCGTTGCTTTCCTTGGTCAGGATTTTCTACGCCGCGCTTGAACCGAGTGCCAGTTTGCAAGTCATCGTTGCGCGAAATGCGCTCATCTTGCGCGGCAATGGGTGTTGCGACCATCGCGGCACATGCCAGGGCGAGTGCAACAAACTTCATTCCGCAGCCTCCGCAAATTGGGCATTATGCTCATGGATGCGTTTTTCCAGCTCGGGCCGGAAGTGCCGGATCAGGCCTTGAATTGGCCAAGCCGCGGCATCGCCCAGCGCGCAGATCGTGTGGCCTTCCACCTGTTTGGTCACTTCGTGCAGCATGTCGATTTCCTCGATAGCTGCATCGCCTGTGCGCAGACGCTCCATCATGCGCCACATCCACCCGGTGCCTTCGCGGCATGGCGTGCATTGGCCGCAGGATTCGTGCTTGTAGAAATAGCTTAAGCGGCTGATTGCGCGGACAATATCGGTCGACTTATCCATGACAATCACGGCAGCCGTGCCGAGGCCTGAGCCGAGTTCCTTAAGCCCGTCAAAATCCATCGGAGCACTGCGGATCTGGTCGGCCGGCACCAGTGGTACGGACGAGCCGCCCGGAATGACTGCGAGCAGATTGTCCCAACCACCGGTGATGCCGCCGCAATGCTTCTCGATCAGCTCCTCAAACGGGATGCTCATCGTTTCCTCGACCACGCAAGGCTTCTCGACATGGCCCGAAATCTGGAACAATTTGGTGCCCGCATTGCCTTCGCGGCCAAAGCTGCTGAACCAGCTGGCCCCGCGCCGCAGGATGGTGGGCACAACAGCAATGCTCTCGACATTATTGACCGTGGTCGGGCAACCATACAGGCCAGCACCCGCCGGGAATGGCGGTTTGAGCCGTGGTTGGCCCTTCTTGCCCTCAAGGCTTTCGATCATCGCGGTTTCTTCACCGCAGATGTATGCGCCCGCGCCCCGGTGCATGAACACATCAAAGTGAAAGCCTGATCCGCTGGCATTCTTGCCCAGCAGACCGGCTTCATAGGCCTCGTCGATGGCCTTCTGCAGCGTTTCCGCCTCGCGAATATACTCGCCGCGAATGTAGATATAAGCCGCGCGCGCGCGCATGGCGAAACCCGCCACCAAAGCGCCTTCGATCAGCTTGTGCGGATCATGCCGGATAATCTCGCGATCCTTGCACGAACCCGGCTCGGATTCGTCAGCATTGATCACCAGGAAGCTGGGACGACCATCCTTGCTTTCTTTGGGCATGAACGACCATTTCAGACCGGTCGGGAAACCCGCCCCGCCCCGGCCGCGCAAACCGCTGGCCTTCATCTCGTCAATAATCGCGTCTTCACCGCGGTGGATCAGCGCCTTGGTGTTGTCCCAATCGCCACGCGCCTGCGCTGCCTTAAGGCCCCAATCCTGGAAGCCATAGACATTGGTAAAGATGCGGTCCTTATCCTGAAGAGACATTACCAATCCCCCCGATAATCGTGATTGGCATCGACCATTTCTTTCAGCGTCGTCACGCCGCCAGATGGCTCTGATGTGTGGCGACCCGGTTCTTGCGTCCCTGCCTTGGGCTGCTCACCCTTGGCTAGCGCATCCAGAACCGCATCAAGCCGTTCAACCGTCAAATCTTCGTAATTGTCATCATTGATCTGGACCATCGGCGCGGTGGCGCAATTGCCCATGCACTCGACCTCAGTCAGCGTCCACAGACCATCTTCGGAAACTTTGCCCTTGGCCATGCCGCGTTTCTTGCAGGCAGAGATAATATCGTCCGAACCGCGCAACATACAAGGTGTCGTGCCGCATACCTGGACGTGATATTTCCCAACCGGAACAAGGTTATACATGAAATAGAATGTCGCCACTTCGACCACACGGATGATCGGCATGTCGAGATATTTCGCGACATATTCCATCACCGGCAGCGGCAGCCAGCCTTGCGTGTTGGTTTCTTCACCAACCTGACGTTGCGCCAGATCGAGCAGCGGCATCACCGCAGACTTTTGACGGCCCTCGGGATATTTGGCGATGTGATAATCGGCCTTTTCCCGATATTCGGGCGTGAATTCAAATGAGCCCCAGCGCGCGCGCAAATCCGGCGTATCAGGGGCGAGATGACGATCAGCCACGGCTGAGCCTCCCTTGCAATGCACGTCCGGCATACAGCCCGACCAATGCGGCAAATGCGGTGGAGAGAACCTCCTTCATCGGAGCCTCCCCATGAAATGCGGTGAGATAGGCGTAGATCCCTCCTGCAAACAGGCAGATCGCGGCCAAAAGGATCAAGACCTCGCGCAGGATCATGACTCGGCCTCTTTTTTGATCATGTATTTGTCTGACACAAAATCGAAGACAGCCAACGCTAATCCAGATCCTACCGAAGTGACCAAACTGAAATTGTGTCCGCCGCCTGCCGCCACGAATGTCGCTGCTGTGAAACCGATTGAGAACCATGTTACCGCTCGAGGCGCCCAACCCAACTTCGCAAGCGAAGATCGCACTAAGCTAATGACAGATATGCAACCAATTACTGGAAGCATCATAGACCAGAATGCTCTGTCTGAGACCGCTTGGCCGAAAAACACAAACGCAGCGACCACGAAGAATATCGCAATGACAACGCCGAACCACAAATCAGATCGATTAAAAGCGATCACCGGTCACACTCCCCGAACACAACGTCGATAGCGCCGAGGATGGCGGTGGCATCAGGCAGCATGTGCCCTTTGCACATCATGTCCATCGCTTGCAGGTGCGAGAATGCGGTGGGGCGGATCTTGCAGCGATACGGCTTGTTGGTGCCATCGCTGACCAGATAGACGCCAAATTCGCCCTTGGGGCTTTCTGTGGCAACGTAAACTTCGCCAGCAGGAACATGGAATCCCTCGGTGTAGAGCTTGAAGTGGTGGATCAGGCTTTCCATCGATTGCTTCATCTCGCCGCGCTTGGGCGGAGAGACTTTGCCATCTTCGCTGGCGATCGGGCCTTGCGGCATCTCGGCCAAGCACTGCTTGATAATCCGGGCGCTTTGGCGGATTTCGGCAACGCGCACCATAAACCGGTCATAACAGTCCGAATTGGTGCCGACGGGAATGTCGAAGTCCATCCGGTCATAGACATCATAGGGCTGCGACTTGCGCAGATCCCATGGGATGCCGGCAGCGCGGATCATCGGGCCAGAAAAGCCCCAGGCCACCGCATCATCGCGGCTGACCACGGCAATATCGACATTGCGCTGTTTAAAGATGCGGTTGTCGATCACCAGGCTCATCGCATCGTCGAACAATTGGAAGAAGCGGTTGTCGAGCCATTCACCAATATCGACCAGCAATTTCTCGGGAACATCCTGATGAACGCCGCCGGGGCGGAACCAGGCCGAGTGCATCCGCGCGCCCGAAGCACGCTCGAAGAAGTTCATGCAATCTTCGCGCAGATCCATGATCCAGAGGTTTGGCGTAAACGCGCCAACATCCAACACATGGGCGCCCATATTGAGCATGTGATTGGAAATGCGGGTTAGCTCGGCAAACAGAACACGCAGATATTGCGCCCGTTCTGGAACCTCCAGATTGAGCAGCTTTTCAATTGCCAGCACATAGGAATGTTCCTGACACAGCGGCGAACAGTAATCGAGCCGGTCAAAATAGGGCAAGGCCTGCAAATAGGTCTTGTGCTCGATCAGTTTTTCCGTGCCGCGATGAAGCAGGCCGACATGCGGATCGACCCGTTCGATAATTTCGCCATCCAGCTCCATGACCATGCGCAAAACGCCGTGCGCAGCCGGGTGCTGGGGACCAAAATTGATCGTGTAATTGCTGATGACTTCGCCATCGGTGGTGGGCGATTCTTCGAGTTGGACGCTCATTTATCGTCCTCCTTCTTGCCCGGTTCATCCATGGCCGGTGGATCGGCAGGCGTGTCTTCAGCCGCTTTCTTCTCAGCCTTCGGGCCTGCGCCTGTATCCTTGGGGCCCTCGGTTACTTTCGGCTTGTCGACATCGGGCGGGCCATCTGCCTTCTCGTCTCCGGGCAGGACATAGTCCCCGCCTTCCCAAGGGCTGAGAAAATCGAATTGTCGCAGATCTTGGGCCAGCTCAACCGGTTCATAAACCACGCGCTTTTCCTCTTCGGAATAACGCAATTCGGTATAGCCCGTCAGCGGGAAATCCTTGCGGAAAGGATGACCTTCAAACCCGTAATCGGTCAGAATGCGGCGCAGATCATTATTGCCTGCAAACAAAACGCCATACAGGTCAAAAACTTCGCGCTCCAGCCAACCCGCATTGGGCCAAAGCCCAGTTATTGACGGAACAGGTGTTGCCTCATCTGTCGACAGCTTCACCATGATGCGGTGATTCTTGGTCAGGCTGAGCAGCATATAGACGACCTCGAAACGCTCGGCGCGCTCGGGAAAGTCCACGCCAGCGATCTCCATCATCTGCTGATAATCATGATCATCGCGCAGAGTGCGAAGCGTATCCACAATCGTGTCACGCTTTACGGTCAACAGCACTTCGCCATGCTGCTCTTGTGCAGACAGGATCGCGCTGCCCAGCGCAGAGCTCAGGGCCTCAATCACGCCATCATTGGAGGCAAATTTGGGAGCTGAATGGACGACGCTCACCGTTCAATCGTCCCAACCCGGCGGATTTTGCGCTGCAATTGCATCACGCCATACAGCAATGCCTCTGCGGTGGGCGGGCAACCAGGAACATAAATGTCCACCGGAACAATGCGGTCGCAACCACGAACCACGGAATAGCTGTAGTGATAATAGCCGCCGCCATTGGCGCAGCTGCCCATGCTGATCACATATTTGGGATCAGACATCTGGTCATAAACCTTGCGCAAGGCAGGCGCCATTTTGTTGCACAGAGTTCCCGCAACAATCATCAGGTCAGACTGGCGCGGAGATGCACGCGGGGCAGCGCCAAACCGCTCCATATCGTAACGCGGCATGTTCACATGGATCATCTCCACCGCGCAACAAGCCAAGCCAAAGGTCATCCACCACAGCGATCCGGTGCGCGCCCATTGGAACACGTCTTCGGTCGAGGTGAGCAAGAAGCCCTTGTCATTCACCTCGGCCTGCATCGCATGGAAGTAATCAGCATCCGGCTGACGAACTTCGCCGCCCAGTGCCGTTGGCATCTGTGCAGCTGCCTGCGCCGCATTGATCGGTGCGGTTGGCGGCGTGATAATCGTGCTGGAGGTCATTTTCGAAGAATTACTCATTCCCAGTCCAGAGCTCCCTTCTTCCATTCATAAGCTAGCCCAATCGCCAGAATGCCAAGGAAGATCATCATGCCGACCCAGCCCTGCCAACCGGTTTCACCCAGGCTGACCGCCCATGGAAACAGGAACGCGGCCTCAAGGTCAAAAATGATAAAGCTGATGGCGACCAGATAAAAACGAACGTCAAACCGGCTGCGGGCATCTTCAAATGCGGGGAAACCACATTCATACTCGCTGAGTTTTTCTGCATCGGGATTGTGCGTTCCGGTCAGCCGAGAAACTCCCATGGGAAGAAACACGAACAGACAGGACAATCCCAGCGCAATTATCAGGAAAATCAGGATTGGCAGATATTGACTGAGATCGACCACACGGAAGTCCTAGTTAAAAAGGCAAAACTTGGCCCGCCTCTAGGCCTCTCGCAAGCGCGGCGCAAGGGCAGGAATCGGGTAATTCAGAGGACTTTAGGCGCGATCGCCGGAATCGCCCACGATTACTTTGCCGGGTCCGTCAGCTGCAGCCGCCGGATTTGCGTTGGCAGCGCCTCCATGCCTTCCTTCAGCTCACCTTCGATGTAGCGGTCCCACTGTCCATTGCCGATATAAATCAGCGCGTCACCATCGATGCTGCCAGAGAGCGGCTCGGTCCAATCTGAATGGGCTTGTTCCAATATGCGATGACCCGTTACGCGCGTGCCATCCTTTGACAGTTCAAAGGCGCTGATCCGCATTGGACTGGTGCCGTTCTGCACTGCGATCAGTTCGTGGCCATAGCGCCACAACCCATCAACGCCGTCGAGAATAATTGGAATATCCGATGCCAGGCGCGATACCGAACCATCTGCGAGATCGACTATCGCGATCCCGTAACGATAATCGCTGACGTAGAGCCTTGAATTGTCTTCGCTGGTTGCGAGACCTTGGGGAGAACGGAATGTCCCTGGCGCCACCAGCGCTTCCAGTTGTTCCTGACCGAGTGAAGCCTTGTAGACCCCGCCGCCGATGGGATCGCTAGTGTACAAAGTGCCGTCCGGACCAACCGCAAGATCAGACGAGTTCACGCCTTCTGGCGCCGGAATCAAATTCCTTTCGCCCTCCACGCCAACCATTCGATAGAGCCCGCTAAATCCTCGCCCGCCCTCTTTGGAACCGTCAATATTGCCCGAAGCGATCCAAATACTTTGGCGCTCTTCATCCCAAACCATCCCGCTGACATTAGCCATACCGCTACGATCGAAATGGAGCACCGATCCTTTGGCGAACAGAGCCGAAACAAAATTGTCGCTGACTGATGTGGCCAGATAATCCGGTTTGGGAGTCACATTCAAACGAGCGTTTTCTGGGAAACGTATAACCGTCTCCAGTAAGCCGCTGCCGGTTGGGAATATCGCAGCGACCTCACTCGCTTCAATAACTTCGGCCTCGGCCCGCAACCGCTCTGCGATCCTTCCCGGATCAACCCCTGCGAGCAATTTTGGGACCTGTGCTTGCGCGACATCGCTGAAAACATAGCCGCGGTCATACAGCCATTCCAGCAGCTCCATGATCCGCTCGGCCTCACCGGCGGCCAGCAGAGGCTGCAACAGCCGCAAGCGCACTGTTCCGCTATCGGGAAAATCAAGCGCGAGCTGTTCCAGCCCCTCTACATCGCGGATCTGGCCGGTGGCTTCATCGACCGCGCGCCATTCGGGGGCATCCGCTGCCAACGCAGGCGCCGCAAGGCCGAGCGCCACAGCTGCCATCAGCGCTCGCAGCATCATTTCAATAAGCCAGCCAAAGCCTTGTCTGTTGCCTTGCCATAAGGTGGTTTGAACCCGCCCAGTTTCGCAATATCAATCTTGGGTTGGTGGTACACAGAGCGCGCGTGGCTGAATTCGCGGAAGCCTTCGACACCGTGGTACGATCCCATGCCTGAAGGGCCAACGCCGCCGAATGGCAGATCATCCATAGAGATGTGGAAGATCACATCATTGACGGTCACGCCGCCAGAGATCGTGCGGGTCAGGACTTGCTCTTGCTCGGCCTTGTCCTCGCCGAAGTAATACAGGCCCAACGGACGATCATTGGCATTCACATAGTCGATGGCTTCATCGATGTTGCGATAGGTCTTTACCGGCAGGACCGGCCCGAACAATTCTTCCTGCATGGCCAGCATGCCGTCTTCCACATTGCGCAGAATTGTGAGCGGCATCTTGCGGGCATTGGTGTTGGAGAAATCTTCATTGGCAGGATTGACCTCGATCACCTCAGCACCCTTGTCGCGCGCATCCGCGACAACTTCTTGCAACCGGTCAAAGTGACGATCGGACACGATCGATGCATAGTCATCATTATGCAGCACGGTGGGATACATCGCCGAAGCAGCGTTGCTGACACCAGCGATTGCCTCGTCCTCCATGTCTTCTGGCACAATCATGTAATCGGGCGAGAGGCAGATCTGCCCCGCATTCATCATCTTGCCCAAGGCGATCCGCTCTCCGGCACGAGTAAGATCGGCGCTACGGCCCATGAAAACGGGGCTTTTGCCGCCCAATTCCAAGGTCACCGGCACCAGATTGGCAGATGCCGCTTCCATCACCCGGCGCCCCGTTGGGGTCGATCCGGTGAACACCAGATGGTCAAACGGCAGCGATGAAAATTCCGCCGCGACTTCAGGCCCGCCGGTAACAACGGCAAGCTCGTCAGGGGTGAAATATTCGGTCACCAATTCCGCCATCAACAAAGATGTCCGCTCGGTGAACTCGCTGGGCTTAATCATCGCACGATTTCCCGCAGCAAAGATCTGCATCAAGGGCGAGAAAGCCAGGTTGACCGGAAAATTCCACGGGCTGAGGATACCGACCACGCCTTTGGGCTCATAACGAACCTCTGCCTTGGCGCCCAACAATCCCAGCGGAAACTGAACTTTGCGTTTTTCGCTTTTGGTCCATTTGGACATGTTCTTGAGCGAATACTGACCCACGCTCACCGTGGCCGCAATATCGGTCAGAATGGATTGCTGGATGCTGCGGCTGCCAAAATCGGCCGCCATAACTTTGGCGAATTCTTCCGCATGGGTTTTGAGCAAGGTCAAAGCGCGATTGATCCGGTCAACACGCTTGGACATTTCTTCTGGCCGGTTGGCGGTGAAGACCGAGCGTTGCAGTTTTAGGATTCGCTCCATCTCGTCACGTTTGGATTCAGCCATCATTCGCTCCTAGTAATTGTGTGCCGCCAGTTTCAGTTGCGGATTGCCATTGGTTCTTGCCGATGCTGGCCGCAAACACAAGTTCATACGAATGACCACGCATTACGAATTGAATTTGCCAAAGCTGCAACGTACATGCGCGACACATTCATTCTCCATCGAAGGCCCAATTTCATGACCCAATTGTCCAGCGCTGATCCGATTGTCATTCTGTCTTATGCTCGCACCCCGATGGGCGGCATGCAAGGCGCATTGGCCGATGTGTCAGCGACAGATCTGGGGGCGACCGCAGTCAAGGCAGCGGTTGAGCGGTCCAATGTCGATGCAGAAACTTTCGACCGGATTTACATGGGCTGCGTGCTGCCAGCGGGATTGGGACAAGCCCCTGCGCGTCAGGCTGGCATCAAAGCAGGCCTGCCCAAATCGGTTCAGGCCACAACGGTAAACAAGGTGTGCGGCAGCGGTATGCAGACCGTTATCATGGGTTCAGAGGCACTGGCTTGCGGTACGGTTGATATGGTTATTGCCGGCGGGATGGAGAGCATGACCAACGCTCCCTATCTGCTGAAAAAGCATCGCTCGGGCGCGCGTATCGGACATGATACGGCCTATGATCATATGTTCCTGGATGGGCTGGAAGATGCCTATGAAGAAGGCCGCGCGATGGGCACCTTTGCCCAGGACACCGCCGACGAATATCAGCTGACCCGCGAGACCATGGACAAATATTCCATCGAGTCTTTGCGCCGCGCCAATGCGGCCATCGAGACCGGTGCGTTTGCCGATGAAGTTGTTCCCGTGACCTTCAAGACCCGCAAGGGCGAAGTCACCGTTGAAGTAGACGAGCAGCCTGGCAAAGGCCGTCCGGACAAGATTCCACAGCTGCGCGCTGCATTTGCCAAAGACGGGACAATCACGGCCGCAACCTCCAGCTCCATCTCTGATGGCGCAGCCGCGGTGGTGCTCACCCGCTCCAGCGTTGCAGCAGAGAAAGGCTTGCAGCCGGTCGCCAAGATCACGGCCATCGCAGCCCATGCCCGGGAACCCAAAGACTTCACCATTGCCCCCGTCGGCGCGATCGAAAAAGTCCTGAAGAATGCCGGTTGGACCATTGATGATGTCGATCTGTGGGAAGTGAACGAAGCCTTCGCCTGTGTTGCTATGTTCGCCATGAAAGACATCGGCATCCCGCATGATAAGATCAACGTGAACGGCGGCGCGACAGCCTTGGGCCACCCCATCGGCGCGTCGGGCACAAGGATCATCGTGACCTTGCTGAATGCGCTGAAAAATCAGGGCAAAACCAAGGGTGTTGCCAGCCTGTGCATCGGCGGCGGCGAAGCCACGGCCATTGCGGTAGAGATCACCGAATAAGGGCAGATTTCGCAATCGCGGGTTTACGTGCTAGCACCTTCGGCTCAATGTGGTTTGATGCCGCTTGCTAAGGGGGATTGCTATGCGGACTGTGCTGATTGCGACGGCAATGGCGGTTGCGTTGACTGGGTGTTCGCAGCCAGAGGCTCCTGCTGATCTTGAGCAAGTTGAAGAAAATCTCGACGATGCAGGCCTTGCCAATGCAGGGCCCACTGCCGTTGATGGTGGACCCATTGCCGGAGCGTTTAACACCGTTGATAGCGATGGAACCGAGGCAATCTGGACCTTGAACGCAGACGGCACGTTTACGCTCGCGGCCAATGGCCTTGATCCCGTAACAGGCACTTACACCAATACAGATTCCGATAATGGTGCAGAATTCTGCGCCGAACCCGACGATGCAGACGCCGGGAAGCTATGCTGGGACCTAACACGCCCCGGTGACGACGGGAGTTGGACGGCCACCGCAGATGATGGTTCTGTCCTTACCGTAACCAGGGTCGAAAATTCCGCAAATTGAATGATTTATTGGAGGTATAGTAATGAAAAAACTGATCGCATTGGCAAGCATCGCCGCACTGGCAGCTTGCGCCGAAGCTGAAGCACCTGCCGTTGAAGAAGCCGCTGAAGAAGTGGCAGCACCTGCTCCCGTTGGAGCGGGCGCCTACGAAGTCACCTATGCCGACGGTACAGTTGGCACAATGGTGAGCACTGAGGAAGGCACCTTTACAACAACCATTGGCGACCAAACTGCCACTGGTACTATTGTCGAAGAAGATGGCAAAGTTTGCTTTGATGCAGATGGCGATGAAGAAGGCGCTACTTGCTGGACCAACAGCCCAGCTGGCGAAGATGGTTCGTTCACTTCAGTCAGCGACGATGGCGACACCGTTTCTGTTGCTCCCGTAGCAGAAGAAGCTGACGCTGAAGGCTAAGGCTTTTTGGCTATTTGAGAATTGGGGCGGTCCAGAAATGGGCTGCCCTTTTTCTTTGCACGACATTCAAACCTGCGATTTAGGTTGGCCTAAGACTTAGGGTTCTCCGTCGCCCCACAGTCGCTCTGCTTTGACCCAGCCATCGCGGCCATCAACATTCAAGCGGCACCAACCATCTGTGCAATTGCCCAGCACACCCACCACGCCTGGTTCCAGATTCCACTTCAATTGTGCTGCGTCATTGGGCTCGGCACGCATGGCCGCCACCCCTTCACCAATCACAATCGCACCGCGATCTGGTGTCAAGAGGCGCGCAACGACCCATCCCTGAGTGCCGTCGATATCCTCGATCAGACGCCAGCCTTCCATCACGCGCACAACTTTGATCGGCAGGCCCTTGCGTTTGTAGACCCAATCGATGCGGTAATCGGGGCTTGGCCCGACCCGCATATTGACCTCTCCCGCCCGCATCGCTGCCCAATATGGAACCTCCCGGTTCTGGGCAGAGGCAGTCGCCATCGGCGCAATCAACGCAAATGCAGTTATAAGGGCAATGAGTGAACGCATATCACCGGCAGCAATACCCAATTGCGCCGCATAGCTTCAACCCCTGATGTTTCTAAACCTTGGCTTTTAACATGCTTGACCGCATCGCCCTGCCCGTCCTAGCGCAAATCTTATGGCAAATGATGACGCGCTTTCGCGCAAACCGATTGACCGAACACCCAAAGTCTTTGTGACGCGGCACCTGATGCCCAATGTCGAGGCACGGATGAGCGAGCTGTTCGATACGACGCTCAACAGCAGTGATACGCCGCTGTCGCGCGACCAGCTGATGGCAGCCATGCGCGAATGTGACGTTCTGGTCCCCGCGGTCACAGACAGTATCGATGCTCAGATGATCGAACAGGCAGGCGAAAATCTGCGCCTGATCGCTAGTTTTGGTGCGGGCACCGAACATATTGCGTTGAGCGCTGCGGCCAAACGCAAGATCATCGTCACCAATACGCCCGGTGTTTTCACGGATGACACAGCCGATCTCACCATGGCAGGCATCATTGGTGTTCCTCGCCGCATTCGCGAAGGGACTGCATTGGTCAGACGCGGCGAATGGACTGGCTGGGCGCCATCAGGAATGCTGGGCCGTAAGCTGGGCGGCAAGGTGCTGGGTATTGTCGGCATGGGACGGATTGGCCAGGCGGTTGCACATCGTGCGCGCGCCTTCGGGTTGAAGGTGGCCTATCATGGTCGCCGGCAACTTCCCGAAGCGCTGGAGCAAATGTTGGGGGCCACATTTGTCAGCGATCTGGATGCGTTGGTGGAACAATCCGACATTCTGACTCTGCATTGTCCGCTGACGGATGAAACCAAGGGCCTGTTGGACAAGCGCCGGATTGCCTTGATGAAGCCAGGGGCCAGCATCATCAACACCGCACGCGGTGAATTGATCGATCAAGAAGCGCTGATTGCTGCCTTGGAAAGCGGGCAGTTGGTAGGCGCGGGCCTCGATGTCTATCCTGACGAACCCAATGTCGACCAGCGGCTGCTCGATCACCCCAATGTGATGACCTTGCCGCATATCGGCAGCGCCACAGCAGAGGGGCGCGAAGCATCTGGCGAGAAGATCATCGCCAATATCCGCTTTTGGATGGACGGTCATCGTCCCCCTGATCAAGTGCTGGAAGCGTTGATCCACTAGTCAAACAAGTTCTGCATCAGCGCGCCTTCCATAATGGCATGACGCGGTGGCATGTCATACCAAAGTGCTCTGGGAAAATTGGCGCAGACCAATTGATTTTGTCGATCTGGCTCTGCATGAATGCCACGCAATGGCCGGTCGAAATGTCAATCTGAGTGATTTGTGTGTGAGCTGTGGCCTGTGTTGTACGGGCGCGATCTTTTCACACGCCAAGCTGACCGAGGACGACAAGGCAATTTTGGCTGACGCCGGCGTCAGTCAGAGTGACGGCGTTTATGTTGATGACCGGCTGCCTCTGCCCTGTCATTTCCTGTCTGGCACAGCCTGCACGATCTATGATCAAGGTCGACCCATGATTTGCGGCGATTATTTGTGCAAGCTGGTGAGAGATGTCGACGCTGGCAAAACGAGCATGGACGAGGCCAAGCAGGTAGCCGCTGAGGCCCGGCAATTGCTTGCCGAGGCGAGCGAAGTTCTGCCAACAGGAACGAACATTGTCACCGGAGGCAAAGCACTGCTCAGTGACGAACTACCCGAGGGGGTAAGCAAGCAGGCCGCCATGCAAGGAAGGCTCGCCTATTTTGCTTTGCAGGCACTGATCGACAAGCGCTTTCGGGCCAAAGACCAAAAGTTGATCAAAGTCTCACAGGATTAGCGATGCTGCAGGCTTAGGCCCGACCCATCAATCGCCAGAAAGGATCCGCTCGACCAATTCCTTCACTGTGGGGGTGTAATTGTTGGAATAGAACGGGTCTTGCTTGAACCGATAAGCGGCATGCCCTGCGAAAGCCAAATTGTTGTCTGGATGCCCGCCATGGGCAACGTCCTGCAAGGTTTTCTGGATGCAGAAGCTGCGCGGATCAGCCAACCGACCGGTGGTGTAATCATCATGATCTTTCCATGACGAGAATCCACAATGCGATAGGCAACCCATGCAATCTTGTTGGTCCTTGCGAATGGTATCGCGGCTGTCCGGAGTCACGAAAACAATCGTATTGTCAGGCGTCTTCAACGCCTCTGAATGACCTTCCGCGATCCAGCCCAGGGCTTTCTGGCGATCATCCGGCTTTACCCAAAAGTTCTTGGCTTTGCCTTCATCACCCAATGGGACCGTACCCTCTTCCTCGTCGCGCTTGAAGAAGGGGATCTGTCGTTCGCTGCGGTGCATCAGATCGTAAAGAAACGGCGTTTTCACCGCTGACGAATAGAACCCCGTGGGCGAAAATTTGTGCAACAACACATCGCCTGGTTCGACCGTGCGCAGCATGTTTTTCCAGACGTCGGGAATGGGGCTTTCTTTGGTCAGCAATGGCCGCGTACCGAACTGGAAAGCAATCTTGCCCAGATCTGGGTTGTCGATCCAGTCCTGCCATTCGCTCAAGCACCAAACACCGCCAGCCATCACGATGGCAGTGTCTTCTGAAACGCCTTCCTTGCGCATCGTTTCGCGCAATGCCTTCACCCGGGGATAGGGATCTTCCGGCTTGGTTGGATCTTCCGCATTGGAAAGACCGTTGTGGCCACCGGCCAACCAAGGATCTTCGTAAACCACCGCAGCCATCAGTTCGGGAACTTTAGAATAGCTCCGCTTCCACAATGCGCGGAACGCACGCGCAGAACTGATGATCGGCAGATAATGCACATTGTGGCGGGCCGCGATCTCGGCCAGCTTATAGGGCATGCCAGCCCCGCAAGTGACGCCGGCCACCATGCCTTTGGTGTTTTCCAACACGCCTTCGAGCACGGCCTGAGCCCCGCCCATTTCCCACAGCACATTGATGTTTATCGCGCCCTTGCCGCCCGAAATCTCATACGCCCGGCGCACCTGTTCGCTCGCCCCATCGATGGCATAGCGGATCAGCTGTTCATGCCGTTCGCGGCGGGTTGCCTGCGGATAGACCTGCGGGATGGGATCGCCATTATCATCATAGCTGTCCGCATTCACTGCGCTAACCGTGCCAATGCCGCCGGCAGCAGCCCATGCGCCAGAGCTGGCATGGTTGGTTGCAGAAACGCCTTTTCCGCCTTCAATAAGCGGCCACACTTCGCGCCCCGCATATTGGATCGGGCTCAATCCCTTAAACACTCAAAAACTCCCGTTGAGGTCGTATCCTCACGTTGCGACCCCTTCTTTGGCACCCCCCTAGCTCAGTTGAGCAGAGAATGCGCAGTATTTATCTCATCAGCTTGTGGATGGCTTGTTTGGCGCACGCGCCCGGCTCAATTTGCCGGTACTGCACGCCTCGATTTCCTCAGGAGCACGGCGTGTTCCATCGGGTTCAAATCGAGCAAAATAGCCGCGAATATCGGGCTTCTCGACAAATTCGGTCAGGCGAAACCCAACCGCTTCAAACTCGCACACCAGCAACAGGGGCGGAATGCCATGCTGATCGGTTGGCCGATCTGTATCGACCACGATGACTTGGCCGCCTTGGGCAAGCGCAGGCCACAACCTCCATAAGAACGCATAAGGCTCGGTCACTTCGTGATACATATGGACCAGAAAGATGCGGTCAAAGCTATCGACCGGCAACTGCGGATCGTCGGGCTGTCCCAGCTTGATGGAGACATTGTCCAGTCGTTCTCGTTCAACCCGCGATCCCAAACGCTCCAACGCCTCTCGGTCAATATCTTGCGCCAAGACCCGACCCGTCTCGCCCACACGGGCTGCCAAACGAACGGTGTAATAGCCCTCGCCCGCACCAATATCGGCCACCGTATTGCCATCGGCAATATTGGCCAGATCCATAACTTTTTGCGCCTCTCCGCGGCTGTCGCGGACATCTTCGTTGGAGAATTGGTTGGAAGTAACCTTGGACACGGGCCGGTCCGGCAATGGAAACTCAAGTGCGGTTTCGGCACGGTCGCTGGCCTGCTCTGAAGGCTGGCACGCTGCCAGTGATGCCATCGCGAGAAAGACCAACCACCGCATTATTCGACGTCCTCCACCTCAACCGTCTCACCGGTAACCCGCTGCGCCAATGCAGCCGAGATGAACGCATCAAGTTCGCCATCCAGCACATTGTCAGGCGAGCTCGAAGTTTCGCCCGTGCGCAAATCCTTCACCATCTGATAGGGTTGCAATACGTAAGATCGGATTTGATGGCCCCAGCCAATGTCGCTCTTTTCCTGATACTCGCCGCTGGCCGCTGCTTCTCGCTCTGCCATTTCCCGCTCGAACAGGCGCGCTTTCAGCATATTCATCGCAGTGGCGCGGTTCTTGTGCTGGCTACGGTCATTTTGACTCGCGACCACAATTCCGGTGGGTTGGTGGGTAATCCGCACCGCTGAATCGGTGGTGTTGACGTGTTGTCCGCCAGCGCCCGATGCGCGGTATGTATCGATCTTCAGATCGCCTTCGTTGATCTCGACTTCGAAATCATCGTCGATAACAGGATAAACCCAGATCGAGCTGAAACTGGTGTGCCGCCGCGCAGAGCTGTCATAGGGGCTGATACGGACCAAGCGGTGAACGCCGCTTTCCGTCTTGGCATAACCATAGGCGTTCTCGCCCTTCACCAGCAGTGTTGCAGACTTGATACCCGCTTGCTCGCCAGCGTGATAATCGACCACCTCGACCTTATAGCCGCGCCGTTCAGCCCAGCGGCTGTACATCCGTTGCAGCATTTCAGCCCAGTCCTGGCTTTCTGTACCACCTGCTCCGGCATGAATCTCGATATAGGTATCGTTGGCATCCGCCTCGCCAGACAACAAAGCCTGGACCTTGTCCGCATCGGCCCGGTCGGCCAGCTTTTCCAAACTAGCCAAGCCATCTGCGACGATGTCGTCTTCTCCCTCGGCCTCACCCATCTCGATGAATTCGATCGCGTCGGACATTTCCGAGGAGATTGTGTTGACCGTATCCACCGCGTTTTCGAGCAATTTCTGCTCGCGCGAGACGGCCTGGGCCTCTTTGGGGTTATCCCACAAGGTCGGGTCCTGAACCCTGGCGTTCAGTTCATCCAGACGGCGCAACGCCCGTTCCCAATCGAGCGATTGTCGCACGAGGGAAAGCGCAGCCTCTATCCGGTCAATGTTGGCCTGCCCTTCGGCACGCATAGGTAATACCTCTCGAGAATTGGCCTGCCCGCTTAGCGAAAGCCCGGCGATTGTAAAGAATAGTGCTTGTGGGCAAAGCCCGAATGCTTGCCCTTGCCAGAAATGGCTAAGGCCACTCCAGCCCGCTAATAGAGGCCGCCCTGATCCTCGACAAAATCGCTTGGCTGGCCAAATTGGTCGCCGCGAATTTCCGGTCCATTTTGGGCGCGCCGGATCAAGGCGAGAATTTCCTCACGCTTGGCTGCAATTTCATCCTGACGGGTTGAACGCGGTGGCTCTGTGTCAGGCTTGAAGGCTTCCCAAATTGTGTCAGCCAAGGGATCATCGGTTGGCCATGCATCGAACACGCGCTTGCCAGTTCGACGGTCAATCCGGACCATGCGGACGCCATTGGGGGCTACGGCAGGCTCATCGCGCCAGCGGGCCTTGGTGTCCTGGACAAATTGCTTGAAGATCGGCGCAGCGGTATTGCCGCCCTGCACCCATCCGCCCAAATTGCGCGGACGATCATGCCCGACATAAACGCCGGCAACGATATTGGGCGAGCCACCAACAAACCAAGCATTGGTTGGGCCAGATGTGGTGCCGGTTTTTCCGAACAGCGGCAGATTGAGGTCACGCAAACGAACCGCAGTGCCGCGAGTGACCACACCTTCCAACATATGCACCGTTTGAAAGGCAGTGCGCGGGTCCATCACCGGACGGCCCATCATGCCCATTCGCGGCATCGGTTGGCCATCCCACTCGGGCATATTGCATCCCTCACAGCGACGCTTATCCGCTTTCCAAATGACCTTGCCGCGCCGATCCTGCACGTAATCAATCACGGTTGGATCGTGCAGCCGGCCATGATTGGCCAGGGCAGCATAGGCGTTGACCATTTTCATAACTGTGGTGTCGCCTGCTCCCAGCGCAAAGGCAGGATAAGGCTGGTACGAGCCGATACCCACCTTCTCAAAGGTGTCGATGACCTGAGGCATACCCGCCTCCATCGCGATATGAACGGTCATCAAATTGCGCGACTGTTCCAGCCCCCAACGCATGGTGTGGACCCCGCCGGAACTGCCGCTGAAATTGCGGAAGCATTTCTCGCCCAAGTCAGACCCTTGATAATAGCAAAAGGTCTCGTCAGGCACTTCGGTGGCCGGTGTCATCCCGTTTTCCAGGCCGGTAGCGTAGACAAATGGCTTGATCGTCGAACCAGGTTGACGGTCTGCTTGGGCCGCTCTGTTGAAGTCAGACAGGCGGTGATCAAATCCGCCCTGCATGGCCAGAATGCGGCCAGTTTGAACCGATTGGGCAAGGAAGCCGCCCGAAACCTCGGGGATGGCTTGCACCCTGAAACCACTGCCGCTTGGTGCAACTGCAACAACGTCGCCTGCCTTCAGCCCATTGGGCGCGCCGACAATCGGGGCTTCATTTCCGTCAGAAAAGCCGATGGATGCAGACGATCCGCTCCGCCGGGTAACAACGCCAATGCGCCAATCTTTGTACCGCACAGACAGGTAAGAGCTCGCCAATTGGCTTGCCCAATTGCCTTGGCTCACATCAATGGTCGCGATGGCGCCAGCCCATCCGCGATTGCCATGATAGCGCAGCAGGCCTGCGCGTAAGGAATCACGTGCCGCCTTTTGCAGCTCGGGATCGAGCGATGTGCGAACCCACAGTCCGCCGGCATAAACGCTGTTCTCGCCATCTTCGGCTGTCTCACCAAATTCGGCGAGCAGTTCGCGCCTGACTTCTTCTAGGAAGTAACCTGCATCGACCGTGCGTGTTTGCGAGGCCTGCCGCACCAAACCCAAAGGTAGGCTTTGCGCGGCGACCATCTCATCTTCGGTGATGAAGCCATTGTCTTCCATCTGGCTCAACACGAAATTTCGCCGCTCCAGGGCGAGATCCTGATTGGCGCTGCGGCCATAACGTTCCGGCGCCTTGGGCAAAATCGCCAGAAACGCCATTTGGTGCAGCTGAAGGTTGCCAACATCGCGGTCAAAATAGGCGCGTGATGCCGCCTGCACGCCAAAGCTGCGTCGGCCGAGCGGAATTTCGTTGAGATAGAGTTCCAGAATCTCTTCCTTGCTCAACACGCCTTCGATGCGGCGGGCAAGGATCATTTCTTTCAGCTTGCGCGTGACCGAATATTCGTCACCCAGCAGCAAATTCTTGGCCACCTGCTGCGTGATGGTGGAACCACCAACCGCGCGTTCGCCCGACCCATATTTGACCGCGTAATCCAGCACAGCGTTGGCCGTGCCGGTCACATCCACACCGCTGTGGCTGAAGAAAGTCTTGTCCTCTGCCGCCAGATAGGCCTCGATCAATTGCTCGGGAAAGTCAGCATATTGCAGTTGGACCCGGCGTTCACGGGCATAGGAATGGACGATCTCTCCATCGATCCCGCGCACCATGGTGGGCAAAGGTGTTTCATAATCCACCAAAGATTCTGCATCGGGCAGATCACTGGCCAGCCACGCCCATGCAATCAGCCAAAGGGCGACCAAACCGGCCAGCGCGACCGCTGCCAGTTTGAACCAACGATTGGCGCGCCAATTGTCCATGAACCAGTCCAACGCGAGCTTTGGATCGCGCTTCAACCGAAACCGGACATATTCAAGAGTTGATTGTTCTTCCATGACCTTCAGCTGGCTTTAGCACGCACATTCTGTCTGTTGCCAGAACCAATAAAGCGCCTTTTGGGATTGATGAGAATTTCTTGGCAAGCGGCTCAATTACCGGACCGTCCGGCAAAATGTATTCGAATTGCGCGCGCCATCACATCGGCAAATTCAGACTGTCCTTCCTCGGACAGCAACCGCTGCGCATCATCGTCGTTGGTTACAAATCCGGCTTCGAACAGAACCGACGGCAGTTCAGGCTCGCGCAGAACAACCAAATTTGCCGAGCGGCTGGGCTGGGGATGAAACGCCACCCGGCCAGCGCCTTCGCGAATGATAAGCGCGCTGAGATTTGCCGATTCTTCCTGGACGCGGCGCTGTGACAATTCGAACAGAATTGCAGTGACCTCGTCGCTTTGTCCCTCGGTCGAGATGCCGTTAAGTCGATCTGCGCTATTTTCCCGCTGGGCAAATCGCGCTGCAGCACGGCTGGAGGCTTCGCGCGACAATATGTAGGCGCTCGCACCGCTGACTTCGCTTATGTCGCCTGCCGAATCTGCATGAATGGACAAGAACATGTCGGCCCCCATCCTGCTGGCAATATCGGGCCGCTCTTCCAGTGCGAGCAGCTCATCGGATTCGCGGGTCAAAGCTGCCCGAACACCGCCCTGCCGAACCAATGCATCGCGCAAGGCCAAGGCCAGGCCCAATGTGATGTCTTTCTCCAGAATGTCGCCGCTAACCGCGCCGGGATCGCGCCCACCATGCCCTGCATCGATAACGACCAACGGCAAGGTCTCATCGGATTCGCCATAAATTTGCGGCAGATCAATCTGCTCACCATATTCTGGCAACAGCAGACGCAGCACATAATCGCGACCAATTTCGGGAATCGGAACGTTCACGCCCAATGCAATCAGTGCCGCGACGAGCGCGATCGGTCCAAGAACCACAATTGCAAGAAGGCTGCGTAATGACATCGTCTGCAATGGTTAGGGTGTTGCGGGATATAAACGCAATATGGTTGCGGGGCCTAACCCACGGTGCTAGCAGGCTTTGACGGGGATAAATCGTGTTAACCTGCATTTTGTAGGGTTTACTCGGACAAAGACCCCAGACATCCATGGATTTCCATTCATGGAGTTTCGCAACAGGTTGATGCATTGATGAGACGTCCCTCCCCGCACATCCAAAAGCAGCGCGAACAGCGCGCTATGGATATTGGCGGCAGGACTGCGACCGATTGGCGCAATCTCACCCTTGCAGACACAGAACTTTTGCCCCGCCGGCTGGCAGCCCGGGGCCGAACCTACAACGCCGGTCGCCAACATTATTTGGCCGGCTCCCACACATATGTGCGCTCTTGGGATGGAGGCTCGTCCCCACCCCCCGGCGCTCGGAGAATAATAAATGGCAACGCGCATGCTAATCGACGCGCGCCACCCGGAAGAAACGCGGGTGGCGGTGCTCAAAGGCAATCGGATCGAAGAATTTGATTTTGAATCTGCCGAACACAAGCAGATTAAAGGCAATATCTACCTCGCTAAAGTAACCAGAGTTGAACCATCACTGCAGGCTGCATTCGTCGATTTCGGCGGCAACCGGCACGGCTTTCTGGCCTTTAGCGAAATCCACCCTGACTATTATCAGATCCCTCATGAAGACCGCGAGCAATTGCTGGCCGAAGAGGCCGAGGCTGCTGAAGAAGAAGCACGCCTGCGCGCCGAGGAAGAAGAAAGCGGCGTATCGCCGGGTGATGAATATGATGCCGAAGACGAATCGGCAGAAGCTTTGGCCGAAGATTTGGCGGAAGATGGCGTCGAGGAAATCGACACCAGCGAGAAAGACAAAGTCGACACCATCGAAGACGGTCAGGTCGATAATGACGATGACGATTCGTCCGATGACGACGATGATGATTCGGACGACGATGACGACGATGATTCAGACGAAAACAACAATTCTGACGACGACGATAATCGGGGCAAAGGTTCTCGCCGTGGTCGCGGACGTGGTCGCCGTGGTCGTCGCCAAGGTGGCGGCAAACCTCGTGGACGCTCCAAGCAAGTAGACGAAGTACGGGCCAAGCGTCAGGCACTGCGTCGCCGCTATAAAATCCAGGACGTCATTCAGCGCCGTCAGGTGCTGTTGGTGCAAGTGGTCAAGGAAGAGCGCGGCAATAAAGGCGCTGCCCTGACCAGCTATCTCAGCCTGGCAGGCCGTTACACGGTTCTGATGCCCAACTCGTCGCACGGCGGCGGTATCAGCCGCAAAATCAGTTCGGCTGGCGATCGCAAACGCCTGAAGCAAGTTGTGTCTGATCTCAGCCTGCCCAAGACCATGGGTCTGATTGTTCGGACCGCTGGCCTCAGCCGCACGAAGACTGAGATCCGCCGCGACTTCGACTATCTCGCCCGTCTCTGGGACGAGATTAGAACAAAGACATTGTCCTCAACCGCGCCCGCATTGATCCATTCCGATTCGGATCTGATCAAGCGCGCCATCCGCGACATCTACAATCGAGAAATCGAAGAAGTCGTGGTCGAAGGTGAGGAAGGTTACAAGCTGGCCAAGCAGTTTATGAAGCTTTTGATGCCCAGCCACGCTCGCCGGGTAAAGGCCTATTCTGATCCCGTGCCTTTGTTCCAGCGTTATGGGGCTGAGGATCAATTGCGGGCGATGTACGATCCCGTCGTCCAACTGAAATCGGGTGGCTATCTGGTCATCAATCCGACCGAGGCCTTGGTCTCGATCGATATCAACTCGGGCCGGTCGACCAAGGAACACGGCATTGAGCAAACTGCTGTTGCGACCAATGTCGAAGCAGCGCGAGAGATTGCCCGTCAATTGCGTCTGCGCGATATGGCCGGATTGGTCGTGATCGACTTTATCGACATGGAATATAGTTCCAATGTCCGCAAAGTTGAGAAGGCGATGAAGGACGCGCTCAAGAACGATCGCGCGCGCATTCAAGTCGGCCGTATTTCAGGCTTTGGCCTGATGGAAATGAGCCGCCAACGCTTGCGCACAGGGGTTCTGGAAGCAACCACCCGCGAATGTCCGCATTGTGATGGCACCGGATTGGTCCGCACGGCATCTTCGGCGGGTCTTTCGGCGCTGCGTATCATCGAAGATGAAGCGGCTAAGGCCAAGGGCACAATCATCACCCTGGCAGCCAGCACGGAAGCGGCGGTTTATCTGCTCAATTCCAAGCGAAGCGATTTGGCTGAGATTGAAGCCCGTTACAATGTATCGGTCGAGGTCATTCCAGAAGGCGAAGATGAAGGCGCCAAAATGTCGGTCGGCAGTTCTGGCCCTCGTCCCACCAAGGCTCCTAAATTTGAACCTATCGTCGATGATGACGATGATGATGATGACATCGAAGACGAGGCTCAGGACAATGATGATCGCGATGATCGCGATGATGATGGTGAGCCCCGCAAGAAGCGTCGTCGCCGCCGCCGTGGTGGCCGTGGTCGCAACAAGAATCGCCGCGACGAGCAGTCCGATAACAACGGATCAGATGACAATGAAAGCAGCGATGACCAATCACCCGATGCCTCTCGCGATGGCGATGCCGAAACCGAAGATGGTGACGACAAGCCCAAGAAGCGTCGCCGCCGTGGTGGCAGAGGCCGTGGCAAGGGCAAATCCGATCAGGCTGAGGGCGAAGGCACGAGTGAGCAGGCCGACACTTCAGACAGCGAAGCGCCCATAGAAAAGGCCACCGCATCGGTTGCACCGCCAGCAGAAGACGTGCCTGGGGCCGAAGAAAAGCCTAAGCGCAAACGTGCACCGCGTAAGAAGAAAGCGGATGTTGACGCGGATGCAGCGGTAGCTGAAACGCCTGCTGACTCTTCGGCTGAGACAGAAGCACCGGCCGAAGAAAAGCCCAAGCGCAAACGCGCGCCTCGCAAGAAAAAGGTTGAGGACGCTGCTCCGCAAGAAGCAGCCGCTGAAACCGAGGCCAAGGCAGAAGACAAACCTGCGGCCAAGCCAAAGCGCGCTTCCAGGGCAAAAGCTGCCACCAAACCCAAGGCAGAAGCAAAAGCCAAGGGCGCCGATGATGCATCAGAATCTACCGATGCTCAGCCACGCAAGGGCTGGTGGCAACGCACATTTGGTGAGTGATCATAACGCTTCGATCTTTTGATCGGAGACTGCATCCATAAATAGACGCAAACGACAGGGCGGGCCCGTGGACTAATTCAGGTTCATGCGCCCGCCTTGCGCGCGATTCCCCATTCGTTCCATCCCGCAAAGCGCGGGGTCTTGGGGATGTAACCCTGCCCCAAAGGCTCGACATCGAAGCCCGCACCGCGCAGCGCAGAGCCGACCGGGCGGGTCAAATGGCACCCTCCACACAATCGTTTCCACACAGGTTCGATCCGTTCTTGCCATTTGGACACATTGGTGTCGGGCGCTCTGCCATGTTCCAAGAACAGCAAGCGCCCACCCGGTTTCAGAATTCGCCGCATTTCTGACATCACCTTGTCGGGATCATCCACCGAACAAAGCGTGTAGGTGCAAACAACGGTATCAAAGCTGCTGCCAGCAAAGGGTATGTCCTCCCCAACGCCTTCGCGAATATCCACAGAGGTGCCAAGTCGGGCGCTGGCCAGTTCTCGTGTATCGTTCAGCAAGCCTGCATGTGGATCAATCCCCGCATAGCTGGTGATCGCCGCCGGATCATACATTTCCTGATTGATTCCGCCGCCGCAGCCCAGTTCGAACACGGCACCGGTGGCCAAGGGAACCAACTGCGAGCGCCGTTTCATAATCTGACCCTGGCTACACGCCAGCTTGATCAGTCCGGGCAACACGCGCCTATCATACCACTGTTGTATTCCCATCGGTCCCCTCCACAAGTCCGACGAAACGAAGGGTGGAAGCTATGCTGAACGCGCCTGCACCGCAAGCTACTAATTTTAGGGCTATTCTGGGATACGCTCGCCCTGCCAATCAAACACATTCCCGCTGTCATCGGGGCCAAGGCCCATCACAACATCGATCAGCATTCGCGCAGAGTGATCGGGGCTGAACAATTTGCCGTCCGCGACGTTCGATTGAAACGGCTGAGACAAGTCTGTTGCCACTGTGCCAGGATGAAGACCCACCACCGCAGCATCTGAGTGGGTGCGGCCGAGCTCTATCGCAAAATTGCGGATCAGCATGTTGAGCGCGGCTTTTGACGCACGATAGCTGTGCCATCCACCCAGCCCATTGTCCGAAATAGAGCCAACCCGCGCCGACAAGGCGGCAAACACACTGCGTTTCTGTCGTGGAAACAATGGCAAGATATGCTTTGCGATCAAGGCCGGCCCGATGGTGTTGAGCTCCAGAACACGAGCCATATGGCCTGCATCAATGCGCTTGAACGTGCGTTCCGGGCTGCTGCCATCGGGCAAAGTCAGAACGCCGCTCGCCACGATGACGCATTCGGGCGGCTGGTCGCCCATCATCTCGGCAGCCGCAGCAATGCTAGCTTCATCGGTCAGATCAAAGGCAAAGGGCTGCGCTTGATCCAGCTCGATTGGTTGTCCGGCGCGAGAACCTGCATAGATCCGCTCGCATCCACGCCGCGCCAATTCCTCGCACAGCGCGCGACCGATTCCTCCACTCGCTCCGAAAACTGCCGCGCTTTGCGGCCAAGGGTGAGGATTGTCGGGATCATCGCGCATACCGACCAGACGCTTGGCGCAAGACTAGGTTCCTTTGCAGAGTCATTGCGGCAAGTCTGCACACCGCGTTTGACCTCTAACGAAACACGTTGATGGGCCTGCGCTGGATCGATTGGGGACAGGCGGCAACAACGCTTGTGTTGCCCCGCACAATTGGTAAGTAGACCCAGCTTGGCTCAGGCACTAGATTGCCAAGAGCAACGTCTGCAAACGATCAGGATTTAGACCTCATGGCCACTTTCACCCTGCCCAAGAATTCCAAGGTCAAGAAGGATGGCAATGTCCATCGGGCTGAAGGTGGCAATGTAAAGAAGTTCAAGATTTACCGGTTTGATCCCGATAGTGGCGCCAACCCGCGCTATGACACGTTCGAAATCGATCTGGATGAATGCGGACCGATGGTTTTGGACGCTCTGTTCAAGATCAAGAATGAAATTGACCCCACGCTGACATTCCGCCGTTCGTGCCGCGAAGGTATTTGCGGATCATGCGCGATGAATATGAACGGCAAAAATGGTCTGGCATGCACCTCTGCCATCGAGGATATGAAGGGCGAGATTCGCATCACGCCTTTGCCGCATATGGATGTGATCAAGGATCTGGTCCCCGATTTCACCCATTTCTATGCGCAATACGCCTCTATCCGGCCTTGGCTGCAAACCGTAACGCCAACCCCCAGCGGGAAAGAACGTCTGCAGTCGCCAGAACAGCGCGAGCAATTGGACGGCCTGTACGAGTGTATCTTGTGCGCATGCTGCTCGACCGCCTGCCCCAGCTATTGGTGGAATTCCGACAAATTCCTTGGTCCTGCCATCCTGTTGCAGGCCTATCGCTGGTTGGCTGACAGCCGCGATGAAATGACTGGTGAGCGGCTCGATCAACTGGAAGATCCCTTCCGCCTGTATCGCTGCCACACCATCATGAATTGCGCCAATGTCTGCCCCAAAGGTCTCAGCCCGGCCAAGGCCATTGCAGAGACCAAGAAAATGATGGCCGAGCGGAGCATCTGACGCCTCGTGGCGATTACAGATGACGTGTTTGACCATCGACCCGATCCGGAGAACCCGGGTTGGCACCATTGGAATCTGAAAGACGACACCCTGTTCAATGGCGCGGTGATGGGCAAGCTCGTCACCAGGCGCGAAGACGACAAGTGTCGCTTGCGCATGTTTCCCGAACGCAGGCATTTGAATTTGCAGGGGGTGATCCACGGCGCGATTACCCAATCATTGATCGATATTGCCCTGTTTTCCGCCATGCGCGTGATCGGCACCGGCAATGCAGGCCCCTCTGTTACGTTGGAAATCTCCACCCAATTTGTGGGTGCAGGCGACGCCGATAGGCCACTGGATGCGGTGGCAGAGATCATGCAGGAAACCGGCAAGCTGGTGTTCTTGCGCGGTACGGTTGAACAAGGCGATCACAAGGTCGCGGCATTCTCGGGCATTGTGAGGAAATTCACGCCGCGATGAGCAGCGTTCTGCACCGCTATGAGGCGCTTATTGCCGCTGGCGAGCTGACCGAAGATGCGGATCAGAAGCAAGCCGTGTTGGCCCTCAATCGCTTGCAAAGTGAATTGGAGGCAGTGCCCAAGCGGGGTAGCATCTTGTGGCGCGCGCTGTCGGGAAAACCGAAGCCCGCCAAGGGCATTTACATGTGGGGCGGTGTTGGTCGCGGCAAGTCCATGTTGATGGATTTGTTTCACGATAGTCTGGCGATTGATCGCAAGCGGAGAGCGCATTTTCACGCCTTCATGCAAGAGGTTCACGCGCTGCTCAACCAAGAGCGCAAGAAGGAAAGCGGCGACCCGATCCCTCCCGTTGCAGCAAGGCTGGCAGAGAATGTCCGGTGCCTCGCCTTTGACGAGATGGTGGTCAACAATTCTGCCGATGCAATGATCATGAGCCGGTTGTTCAAGGCGCTGATCGTGGATGAAGGTGTAACCATCGTCACCACATCCAATCGCCCACCGTCCGATTTGTATAAGGACGGGCTGAACCGCGAGCATTTCCTGCCTTTTATCGATCTGATCGACGGAAGTTTAGAAACGATACCGCTCAATGGGCCGACCGATTACCGATTGGACCGCGTGGCCGGGCTGGACACATGGCATGTACCGCTGGGCGATGCCTCAACGGCAAAGGTGCGCGAGGCGTTTTTTCGGCTAACGGACTATAATCCCGAAGATGCTGACAATGTGCCCTCGCTGGAGCTGGAGGTCAGCGCCAAGCGAACTCTGCATGTGCCCAAATCGCTCAAAGGCGTCGCCGTGTTCAGTTTTAAGCGGTTGTGCGCACAAGCGAAGGGGGCGCCCGATTATCTGGCGATTGCCCGCTCGTTCCACAGCGTCATTCTGGTAGGCATCCCGCAAATGGGGCCGGATATGCGCAATGAAGCCGCGCGCTTTGTTACGCTGATCGACACTTTGTACGAATATCGCGTGAAGCTGTTTGCGACCGCTGCGACCGAACCCGAGAGCCTCTATCAGGCTGGCGATGGCGCGTTTGAGTTTGAACGCACAGTCAGCCGGTTGAATGAAATGCGCAGCGATGAATATATGGCCGCTGGCCATGGCGCGGAGCAAGATCCGCAATAAGTATCGTTGGGCTTAAGCCGCCTCGCGCGACTGGCCTTCTTCCATCCACTCGATCATCATGCCCAGGACATGGCGCAGGGATTGTTCCTGATTGTCCAGTTTCGCTTCAAGCGCTTCCAGGTGCTTCGCCTGACGTTCAACCAATGCCTGCAGTTCGGCCAATTCGGCCGATGCGGCAAGATCCGCTTCGCAATGTTCGTTCTTCACAGCCTAAACCTTTTCGCAGCTTTGCAATCGATCGAAGTTCAGCATAGTGGCGTAAAGGCATGAAAATTGGGTTAGTAAGCGCGTGCTAAGCGTAAATCAGCAGTCAAACCAGTATTTCTGCCGCCGGTCCCTGCCCCAAAAACGCCGCTGGAGAGGCCGTTGCGCCATAGGCACCGGCACAGAACACAGCGACCAGATCGCCTACTTTGGCTGCAGGCAAATGGGCTTTGTCCGCCAATCGATCGAGCGGCGTGCACAGGCACCCCACCACATTGACCACTTCTTCGGGCTCGGCATCAAACCGGCTTGCGATTGCTACGGGATAATTGCGTCGGACCACAGTTCCAAAATTGCCCGAGGCAGCCAATTGGTGATGCAGCCCGCCGTCGGTGATCAGATAGGTGAGATCGTGGCTGTCTTTCTTGTCGACAATGCGGGTGAGATAGACCCCGCCCTCGCCCACCAGATAGCGGCCCAACTCGATACAGAAATCCGTCTCTGCCAAATTGTCTGGCAATTGATCGAACAATCGGTCCAGCGCGTCGCCAATTGGTGCAAGGTCTATCGCTTCATCACCGGGGAAATAGGGGATGCCAAAGCCGCCGCCCATGTTCAATTTTGGCAAAGGTGCGCCAATCTGATCAGAGAGAGTTTCCGCTAATTTCAACACATTACCTTGTGTTTCTATAATGGCTTCTACATTTAGCGCCTGACTGCCAGTGAAGATGTGTAGCCCGCGCCATTCCGCGCTCGCAGCGATGATCTGTTTGGCGAGGTCAGGAACGCGATGCGCATCCACCCCAAATGGCTTGGCACCCCCACCCATCTTCATGCCCGAACCGCGCAATTCAAACTCGGGATTGACCCGGATTGCCATGCGCGGCGCGATGCCCATGCGCTCTCCAATCGCCAGAGTGCGTGCGGCCTCTCCTTCGGACTCGCAATTTAGCGTCACGCCGGCGGAAATTGCGGCTTCCAGCTCTCCGTCACACTTTCCCGGCCCAGCAAAGCTGACTCGCGCTGGATCGATCCCGGCGGCCAGCGCAATCGCCAGTTCGCCGTCAGAAGCGATATCGAAACCGTCTACCAACCCTGCCATGTGCCGCAGCACAGGCTCAAACGGGTTGGCTTTGACAGCATAATTTATGCCCAAGCGATCAGGCATCGCCGCGCGCAAAGCCGCCATCCGCCTGTCCAGATGCTGGGCGGAATAGACAAACAGCGGGGTTTGTCCGGCCTGCTCCACCAATTGACTGGCGGTGCGTCCACCGACAGCAAGCTCGCCGTCAAGCGTCTGATAGCCTTCAGGAATTGGGCCAAGCGGTTTCATTCGGTCAATTCCCGGTACAGAGCGGTGCGATCTATCTTGCCATTGGGGTTGAGCGGCATGGCATCGCGCCAATGGATCACTTTGGGTTGCATAAAATTGGGCAGTTCCCGGCTGAGATATTTGGGCAATTGAGCATCTGCATCGGCGATATTGCCCGATGTTCGAACAATCAGATGGACCGCATGGCCCAACCTATCATCGGGAATGCCCAGAGCAATAGCCTCGGCCACCATGCCGCTGGCGATGGCCGCTTCCTCCACTTCTTGCGGAGAGATACGGTTGCCCGCGCTCTTGATCATCGCGTCGCGCCGCCCCACGAAATAAAGCAGGCCGTCATGATCGCGCCGGACCCGATCGCCCGACCACACCGCCATTCCGCCATAGTTTGAGGCCACAGGAGCCGGTTTGAACCGTTGCGCGGTGCGTTCTGGGTCCTGCCAATATCCTTGCGCCACCAAGGGGCCGCAATGCACCAGCTCGCCCTCCTCGCCCGGCTCAGCAAGCTGTCCATCGTCATCAACCACCAAAATTTCGGCAAAGGGAATGGCTGTGCCCATCGAAGTGGGATGTGTGTCGATCAGATCGGGGTCGAGGAAAGTGGAGCGAAACGCCTCGGTCAAACCATACATGGCGAACAAATGCGCATCGGAAAAAATGCCGCGCAGGTCGGTCACCAAATCGCGGGTCAGCGCGCCGCCGCTATTGGTCAGACGCCGCATCGCCTGGGTAGAATCTTCACTCCATTCCAACTCAGTCAACTGCACCCAAAGGGGCGGCACAGCCGCCAATGTGGTGATGTTATGCTTCGCACATGCTTTCATGACGTCACGCGGGAACAGATAGTCCAGCGGAGCCACGCTTCCCCCCGCCAGCCACGTGCTCAGCAATTGATTTTGGCCATAGTCAAATGACAGCGGCAGCACCGCCAATGTCACATCATCGGCGCTCAGTTTCAGATAATGGGCCACGCTCACTGCGCCCAGCCACAGATTTGCATGGCTGAGCATGACGCCTTTGGGCCTGCCGGTGGAGCCACTGGTGTAGAGGATCGCTGTCAGATCATCGGAATCATGCGCTGAGGCCGGTAGAGTCACACCGCTAGCATATGCCGCCTCCAGCGCCTGCCCTTCCTCCCATGCCGCGCAACCTGCCCCACAATCGCCTTCCTCAAGCGATTTGAGGCGAGCCTTGTTCGCGATCAGCATCATTGCGCCACTGTCGGCCAGAATATGCGCGGCCTGCGCGCGTTTCAGCAAGGGGTTGATCGGCACATGCACCACGCCCGCACGCGCCGCGGCAAGTGGCATTAAACAGGTCAGTTCGCCCTTTGCCGCCCAAGTGGCCACCCGCGCACCCGGCGTTGGCAATTGCTGCCCCAGCCAACCGGCCAGCAGCCCTACCCGTTTGCCCAGCTCGCCATGGGTCAGGGTAACATCGCGCAGGATCAAGGCCGGATCATCGCGCGCGCCGCATTCCGCCAGATGATCAAGCGGTTTTGGCAAAGGATCTGGAATGTTGGACATCTGCCGAATGCTACAGGCTCAAACGCTCTCTGTCAGCCGGTGCGTCGCCGTTTTGAACGGCCATGCATCAATCTTGCGTATTTGCCCCGCAAAGGGACAATACTGGACTGACACGCTTGCCTCCCAAGCAACACAAAGCTAAGGCGAGCGCCCGTTTACACGAGGAAAGCCCTTGTCCATGACTGGCCAGAATGTTGTTGAAGAAGAGCAAGCGCCGTCCCCCTTCGGGATGAGCCGCGCCGCTATTGATAAGCACCTGAAACAAATACTGATCGATGTCCTTGGCCTGGATGCAGACGATGTCGCCGGATTTGATGGGGACACCGGGCTGTTTGGGCATCTGCCAGAGTTGGATTCCATGGCCGTTGCAGGCTTGCTGACCGAAATGGAAGATCGCCTGGATATCATCATCGAAGACGATGACGTGGATGGCGAGATGCTGGAAACCTATGGTGGATTGCTGGGCTTTGCCGAAGCCAAGATTATCGAAGGCTAGTCACCGCAACATGTCCTGAGGCATGGCCTGTTGCCGAGCCTAGCGCGTGAAATAGCTCGTCAGTTCGACATGGGTGGACCAGCGGAATTGTCCGACGGGCCGCAATTTCTCCAAAGTAAAACCGGCATCAATCAACCGCTTGGCATCCTTTGCCCAGCTCGACGGATTGCAACTGACATAGACCACACGGCCAATTTGGCTCTGCGCGATTTGGTCGATCTGCTCGCGTGCTCCGGCCCGCGGCGGATCGAGCAAGACGGCGTCGAATTTATTGATCTCATCGGGCTGCAACGGATTACGGAATAGGTCGCGATGCACGGCTGTGACCGGTTTCTGCCGCATATTGGCAGCCGCCTTACAGGCCAGATGCGACGCGCTGGCCGCCTCAACCGCCACGACTTTGGCATTGCCCTCCCTGGGGTTGCCCGCCTTGGCATTATCAGCAAGCGCAAATGCGAACGTCCCCAGCCCGGCGAACAAATCCGCGATTGTTTGCGCACCGGACAGCCATTCCTGCGCGTCAGCCACGATGCGTTGTTCAGCATCCGGGGTTGCCTGCAAGAACGCGCCACCGGGGACAGGCACGGGCACGCCAGACAGGCTTTGCGTCAACGGCTCGGGTTCCCACACGGTTTCTGGACCATAGCCCTGATCGATGCTCAACCTGGCCAGTCCATTGTCCTGAGCCAAGGCGAGCGCTGCCGCGGTCGCTTCCAACCCTTCCAAAGAAATGTTCTTCAAACTGCATTCCACGCCCTGATCCGACAGGGATAGGGTAATATCCACCGCAGCTTTTCCGCCAAAACGGTCCACGAAACGCCGCAAGGGTTTTACCAAAGCAAACAGCTTGGGATCGAGAATCTCACACTGCTTCAAATTGACTAAACGGTGTGAACCACGCTCTTTAAATCCAAGTAATGTCCCGCTTTTTGCTGCCAGTGCATGCAGAGTTGCGCGCCTGCGAGAATGCGGTGGAGACACATGGGTTGGCAGCAATTCGGATATCTCTAGCCCCTGCCCTTCGGCAGCAAAGCGCACCCGATCAGTTATGAAGCCAGCCAGCGCCTCGTCATCCAGATGTTGCAGATCGCACCCGCCGCATGTGCCAAAGTGGCGGCACGGCGGTGTGGCATGATGCGGACCGTGCTCGACAGTGCCGTCGGGCAGGATGGTGTCACCGGGCGCTGCCCCTGCGACATGGAGGCCCTCTGCCGTGACGCCATCTCCGCGCGCGGCTATTCTGACAATAGTTTGTGGCTGGTTCATTTACGCACGGCCATTGCCATAGCGTGCGACGTCATTCCAGCCAGATCATCGGCCGTAAATGCAGCGCCGCACAGGCTGGCAGCTGTCCCATGCAGCCAGACCGCTTCGCAAGCCGCTTCAAACGGCGCCTTGCCGGTCGCCATGCGGCTAACCGCCATTCCCGCCAGTATATCGCCCGTGCCGGCCACGGACAGCCAGCTGGTGGCTGGCGGTGCAAGTGCCAAGCGCCCATCGGGCGCAGCGATAATGGTGTCAGGCCCCTTGGCCACAATGGTAATTCCACTGCGAATGGCGAGCGCCTGCGCCCTTGCCTGTCTGCTACCCGCCAGGATGCCAAAATGGCGACACATGGCGTCAAGCTCGCCATCATGCGGCGTTGCCAGCAGTTGGCCATGCCTGCCCAACATATCGGGTTTGAGCAGGACCAGCGCATCGGCGTCGATCAGGCACGGCTTGCCAGTGTGCAAGGCGCTTTGCAGCCGCGACACGGCGACGTCAGTTCGGCCCAACCCCGGCCCGACAAGGATGGCGTCAATCCGGTCTTCGGCTAACTCGCTATCCAACGCGCCGTGGCTGACAACCAGGCCCGCTGGGATGTGCGAGGTTGGATGGGTGGCAGCCATAAGCTTCACATAGCCAGCGCCTGCCCGCATGGCGGCCTCGCTCGCCAGCAGGGTCGCGCCCGGCATCTCACCGCCGATTATGGCGCATAATCCACGGCGATATTTGTGCGCATCGGCACCGGGTTGCTGAATTTCGGGGCGCGCAATCAGATGCGCTGCACCCTCCACTGGCTCGATCCCGATCGGGACCAGACGTTTCTCGCCCATCATACTGCGAGCAGGCAGCCGCCAATGGGCAAATTTCCATGCACCCAACGCCAGCGCCAGATCGTAATCCGGCAATCTTTCGTTGAGCGGCTCACCACTATCGCTCTCGATCCCGGACGGCACATCAATCGCGATGCGATAGGCATGACGCTCGGCCAGATCGAGCAGCATTACCGCCAATTCTGCCGACAAGGGCCTCGTGAGGCCAGAGCCGAACAGGCAATCAACCAGAATATCACCGTTGGCCTCAGAGCCTGAGTCCAACACCTCGCCCGAATATTGCGCGCGCGCATTTTTGGCCGTATCGGTCTTGGGCTCGATGGGCGAGACAATTTGCACCGGCAACCCGCGTTGGCGCAAAAATTCTGCAATGACATAGCCATCGCCGCCATTGTTGCCTGGGCCGCACAGCACGGTAACAGGTCGTCCGGCCGCGGCGCGCCAAACCCATTGCCCAGCCCCCTCACCCGCAATGCTCATTAGCGCATCAATGCTGGAACCCTGTTCG
The DNA here is from genome assembly GCA_947495555.1 of uncultured Erythrobacter sp. Lineage (GTDB taxonomy): Bacteria > Pseudomonadota > Alphaproteobacteria > Sphingomonadales > Sphingomonadaceae > Erythrobacter. The sequence goes on from CANLZI010000001.1 coordinate 495,526, forward strand.
ATCAGAGCCTGCTCGGCAGCCCGCATTTGTGCAACGGTCAGAACTTGCGCGTCAACCATGGGCATCTCGAGGGGATCTGGCGAGGTCTACCCTAGGTCTCGCGATTGGACGCGAGGTCTCGCCCGTCAAAATCAAGCCGGTCTGGGCCTCAAATATCCGCATATGTGTGGGTTTCAGCCGAAGCGCCGGGATGGGTCAATGCGCCCTTGCTGGCTGGTCCGACATTCTGGGCAAAGCGCCACAATGCGCCCGACTGATAATCGTTGCTGCGTGGTTCCCAGCGTGACTTGCGCTCAGCGAGCACTTCTGCGCTCACCTCCAGATCAATGGTTCCTGCCACCGCATCGATTGCAATGGTGTCGCCATCTTCGATCAGCGCGATGGGGCCGCAATCGGCCGCTTCCGGGCCAACATGACCAATGCAGAAACCGCGCGTTGCGCCCGAGAAACGGCCATCGGTTATCAGGGCGACTTTCTCGCCCATACCCTGCCCGTACAGCGCCGCCGTGGTGGAGAGCATTTCGCGCATACCTGGACCGCCCTTGGGCCCTTCATAGCGGATGACGATCACACATCCTTCTGCAATGTCTCGCTTTTCTACAGCTGAAAAAGCATCTTCCTCGCAATCAAAAACGCGCGCGGGCCCGGTGAATTGTAGGCGTTCCATGCCCGCAACCTTCACAATGGCTCCATCGGGAGCGAGCGAGCCTTTCAGCCCAACCACTCCGCCGGTTGGCGTAATCGGTTGCTTCACATCGTAGAACACCTTTTGATCGGGATTCCAGGTGATTTCCTCGATATTCTCGCCCAAAGTCTTGCCGGTAACGGTCATTGGATTGGGATCCAGGAAGCCCCCGTCCAGCAGTGTCTTCATCCCCATGTAAACCCCGCCAGCCTCGTGCATATCCTTGGCGACATATTTGCCGCCCGGCTTCAGGTCGGCGATGTAAGGCGTTGATTTGAATATCTCGGCGACGTCGAACAGGTCAAATGCAATCCCGCACTCGCTCGCCATTGCGGGCAAATGCAAGGCCGCATTGGTCGATCCGCCGGTGGCCGCAACCACACGCGCCGCATTTTCAAACGCCGCTTTCGTACAGATATCGCGCGGACGCAGATTGAGCGCCAGCAATTCCATAACCTGCTTGCCGGCAGCCACCGCAATATCATCACGTGATTTATAAGGAGCCGGAGACATATTACTGTTTGGTAAGGACAATCCGATGGCCTCGCCCACGCACGCCATGGTGTTGGCGGTAAACTGGCCACCGCATGCGCCGTGGCCCGGACACGCCACTTTCTCAAGCTCAATGAGCTCTTGCAAAGGACAATTGCCAGCAGCGTGCTGGCCCACCGCTTCGAACACATCCACAACCGTCACATCTTTGCCGCGATGTGTGCCCGGAAGGATCGATCCACCATAAACAAAGATGGAGGGGATATTCAGCCGCAACATGCTCATCATCATGCCGGGCAAGCTCTTGTCGCAGCCAGCAAAGGTAACCAGCGCGTCGTAACAATGGCCGCGCACCGAAACTTCAACCGAGTCGGCAATAATCTCACGACTGATCAGCGAGCTTTTCATGCCCTGATGACCCATCGCAATGCCATCGGTCACAGTGATGGTGTTAAAACGTCGCGGGGTTCCCCCGCCCTCGATCACGCCCTCGCGGCAGATATTGGCTTGCGGGTCCAGTGTGGTGTTGCACGGCGCACTGTCATTGCCCGCAGAAGCAATCGCCACGAACGGCCGATTGATCTCTTCCTCGGTCATGCCCATCGCATAATAATACGAGCGATGCGGCGCACGCTCTGGACCAACAGAGACATGGCGGCTGGGCAATTTGGACTTATCAAAACGCGTAGACATATAACTTCCCGTCGAATTTAGTGCCTCAGGGGCAATATTTGAAAAGTCCCTGCCTTTACTCCAGCGCCAACGCAACCCTGTTTGCTACATCGCCAACCATCCCAGCCCAGCGCGACTGATCGGCCCAGTTCATGATCAGGTCCTGTCTGATCTCCAACGCAAGATAGTAACGCCCATGCGCCTCTGCATGTCTGTTCATCGTCGCATTCAATTCGCGGCCGGAATATGGCTCGTTATCGCCCACGGTCAGCCCCAGTTCTTCGAACAGTCGGATAGCATGGCGGGCAGCGCGATCATCCTGATTATACAGCAGAGCAACTTGCCATGGACGATCCTCGTCACTCGTTGCCAGTTTAGGCGTAAAGCTGTGCAAAGACACGATAAGTTCAGGGTCAGCTGCATCCAGCCATTTGGCCAAGGCTGCGTGATACGGTCTGTGAAACGCCGCCAACCGCTTCTCTACATCTGCGCCGATGTTGCCTGGGATCAGATGCCCATCGCTTTGGGCCGGAACCACTGCCGGGTTATCCTCTTCGCGATGAAGATCGCACACCAATCGACTGACAGTGGCCAAGTGGGCGGCAATATTGTGACGCCGCGCCAATCTGCCGGCGACGCCAGCCACTCCGATGTCGACCGCGATATGATTGTCCAACAAAGCGTCTGGAATGCCGAGCGGAATATCGGGCGGTACGTGGTTGGATGCATGATCGGCCACGCAAACGATACCGCCGCGTTGGGGTTCACCAATTTGGTGATAGGGCAGATTATCAATCATCATCGCGATGGGTTTAGCGCAATTTGCCCGACAATTGCCAGTAAAGCGGAAACAACTCAGCGATTTGCTGTGCCGCATGATCGCGCTGCGCAATGTCATCAAACAGTGCGAAACAGGTCGCGCCCGATCCAGACATATTGCTGAGCCAGGCGTCCGTTGCCGATAATGTATCCAGCAGCCGAGCGATGGGTGGGCAAAGCGAGATCGCTGGATCGCGCAGATCATTGCGACCCGCCAGTGCAATCGCGCGCGCATTGCCATCGGGTAAGCGACCGCGATCCACGCCGTCCCACGCCTTGAACACAGGGCCCGTATGAACCGGCAAGCGTGGATTGACGAGCAGCACGGGCACGCCGGACAGATCGCATGCGACCGTTTGAAGTTGCGCGCCCGTACCGCGCCCGATGGTGGTCTCGCTGCGAACGCAGCAGGGCACATCCGCCCCGAGTTTTGAGGCACGCTCGCGCCAATCATCGGGCAACCCATGCATGTGCTCGACAATCCGGAAAACAGCGCCCGCATCGGCAGAACCGCCGCCCAACCCAGCCGCAACCGGCAGGTTTTTCTCCAGCGTGATTTCTATTCCGCCTGTCCGAGGGAGCAGTCCCAGCGCCTTTGCCACCAGATTATTCATTGGATCATCGATATCAGTGGCAAATTCGCCCAGCGTTTTGACGCTGTCTTGATTGGCAGGGCGCGCCACCAAAGTGTCGCCCGCATCGACAAAGGCGAACAAGGTCTCCAACTCGTGATAACCATCATCGCGCCGCGCACGGACATGCAGCGCCAGATTGATCTTGGCATAGGCGGTTTCGGTGAGCGTCATGCTACTTTCTTTCCGAAAGAATCGCGCTTTATCCAAACAGCAGCGACCGAAGCGTCCCAAGACCTTCGATTTGCTGCATCACATGTTCGGATAGTTCGGTCCGCCGCCGCCTTCTGGCGTGACCCAATTGATGTTCTGGTTCGGATCCTTGATGTCGCAGGTTTTGCAGTGCACGCAGTTCTGCGAATTGATGACGAATTTGGGTTCCTGTCCCTCTTCCTCAATCCATTCATAGACACCCGCCGGACAATAGCGCGTCGATGGACCGGCAAAAATTTCATACTCGCTGGTCTTCTGCAACTCAGCATCTTTCAACTGCAAATGGACCGGTTGGTCCTCTGCGTGATTAGTGAAGCTGAACGCGACGGAAGACAGGCGATCAAAACTGATCTCGCCATCAGGCTTGGGATAATCGATCGGTTTATACAGATCGGCGCGGCCTGTTTCGGTATAATCGGCATGATGCTTCATCGAGATCGGCAACCCGATCTTGAGCGTGCGCATCCACATGTCAGCGCCTGCCAGAACGGTGCCGATATCGCCGCCAAATTTGGCCACTGCCGGCTCTGCGTTTTGAACGAGCTTCAATTCCTTGGCGATCCAGCTTGAGCGCACCGCGGCATCGTAATCGGCCCGCTCGTCATGCTCTTTGCCATCGGCAATCGCTGCAGCCAGGCTTTCGGCTGCCAACATGCCGCTTTTCATGGCGGTGTGGCTGCCCTTGATGCGGGGAACATTGACGAAGCCAGCAGCGCAGCCGATCAGCGCCCCACCCGGGAACGCCAGCTTGGGCACGGACTGCCAACCGCCCTCGTTGATGGCGCGCGCGCCATAGGCAACGCGTTTGCCGCCTTCCAGATACTCGCGGATGGCAGGATGTTGTTTCCAGCGTTGGAATTCCTGGAATGGCGAGACATAGGGATTGGAATAGTCCAGCGCGGTCACAAATCCAGCCGCTACCTGGCCATTGGCCTGATGATACAGGAACCCGCCGCCCCAGCTGTCGCTTTCAGACAGCGGCCAACCTTGAGTGTGGATGACACGGCCGGGAACGTGTTTCTTGGGATCAATGTCCCACAATTCCTTGATGCCAAGACCATAGACCTGCGGCTGACAATCAGCCTCCAGATCAAATTTCGCTTTCATCTGTTTGGTCAGGTTGCCTCGAGCGCCCTCTGCAAACAGAGTATATTTCGCGTCGATCTCCATTCCTGGCTGGAAATCGCCTTTTTGTGAGCCATCGGCGGCAACGCCCATGTCCTGCGTGACCACACCCTTTACCGCGCCGTCATCGCCAATCATCACTTCGGATGCAGGGAAGCCGGGGAAGACCATCACACCCAGTGCTTCGGCCTGTTCGCCCAACCAGCGGGTCAAATTGCCCAGCGATCCGGTGTAACAGCCGTGATTGCTCATCAAGGGCGGCATCATCAGATGCGGCAGGGAATATTTCTTGGTCTTGCTGAGCGCCCAGTGCCAATTGTCGGTCACTGGCGTTTCAGCCATCGGGCAATCCATCTCGCGCCATTCGGGCAGCAATTCGTCCAAAGCCTTGGGATCGACCACCGCGCCTGACAAAATATGCGCGCCAATTTCCGAACCCTTTTCGAGGACCACCACCTCAAGTTCGTCATTGATTTGCTTCAACCGGATTGCAGCGGACAGGCCTGCTGGGCCGCCTCCTACAATCACTACATCGCAGGGCATCGTTTCACGTTCAATTGCTTCGGCGCTCATGTCCCGGTTCTTCCTTCGAGATTTTCGTGTTCAAACGTAGCAAATGCCTTGATTGCTGGCTCATGGAAGGTCAAGACCTGCTATTAACAGTATGACACATCCAGCCCCCTCAATTGCCGCGCAATTCAACGCCGCCATCGACTGGTGGAAAGAGGCTGGCGTCGATTATGATTATGCCGATAACGCTACGGAGTGGCTGGCTGAGCCCGAGCCAACACCGGAACAGGTGGCAGCCGAGGTAAAGGCCGCAACCAAGGCTGCCGTGGCAGAACAAAAGCCCGCACCAGCGCCTGAAAAAATTGACCTTTTGGGGCAAAATCCTCCACAAGATTTAGCCGCATGGCGTGAGTTTTGGCTCAGCGAGCCGGGACTGGACGCGGTTGGACCACGGGGCCGGATTGCCGCCCAAGGCGAGGCCAAAGCCGAATTGATGGTGTTGGTTGTCGATCCCGAAGAAGGTGACCGTGACCAACTGCTGTCCCTTTCCCAAGGTCAATTGCTCAACCGGATTCTGGCCGCGATGGGCACCGACCGTCCAAATATCTATCTCGCCTCCGCCCTTCCCCGCCACACTCCCATGGCCGATTGCCATGCGTTGGCTGCTGGCGGATTTGAAGGATTGCTGCGCCATCATATCGAATTGGCTGGCCCGAAACGCATTTTGGCGCTCGGCCGCAACATTCTGCCGTTTTTGGGACACGAAGCGGCGCAGGATCATGCCGCGTTAAGCGAACACTGTCATGACGATCACAGCACGCCACTGATGGTGGCAGAAAGCCTTGAGAGCATGATGGGGTCGCCCCGGCTCAAGGCACGCTTTTGGCGGAGATGGCTGGCATGGACACACAATTCCCAATGATTGGCCGCACATGGGCTGCGATGGCCTTGGGCGCAGGGCTTGTCACAGCCTATACCGCTCCTGCAGCGGCCCAATCAGCCGCGCCCGCCACCAGCACTGCGCAATACTTCACTGCCAAGGCCAAAAGCGACATCGTGCCCTCTATCCTGAGCGATGCCGAGAGAGCCTATTACGCCTCGCTATTTTCGGCGATAAATGGCGAGGATTGGGAGAAGGTTGAAGGCCTGCTGGAAGAACGCGACAGCGGATTACTGCACGCGGTTGCTTTGGCCGAATATTACACCCACGCTAACAGCCCTGCCGTTTCGGCAGATCAGGTCGCACGATGGTTCGATATCGGTTTGTTATTGCCCCAGGCCGAACAATTGGGCCGTTTGGGACAGAGGCGCGGTCTGGAATTTATCCCCTCGCTGCCGCAACCCAACTCGTTCCAAAGGCAGCGGGGCACATCAAAACGCATTCGTCCGCGCAGCGTTGACGATGGGACCATGCCGGAAGACATCGAGCAAGCCATCCTGGCCCATATCCGCGATGATGATCCCGATGGCGCACGGATATTGCTGGATGGTATCGATGCCAATCTCAGCTCAGCAGCGCGTGCTGAATGGCGCCAGAAAGTAGCGTGGAGCTATTACATCGAGAACAACGATCGCTCCGCCTTTGCCATGGCGCAAACCGTCTCGGTTGGATCGGGTGCTTGGGTGGCCGAAGGCGCATGGGTTGAAGGCTTGGCAGCGTGGAGACTGGGAGATTGCACCAGTGCAGTCAACGCTTTTGGCCGAGCAGCCACTCAATCCACCAACACCGAGCTGACCGCAGCAGCGCATTTCTGGGCGAGCCGATCTCTGATCCGGTGCCGCAAGCCAGCCGAGGCCGAGCAGCATTTGCAGGCCGCCACAAGGTTCGATGAAACGCTGTACGGCATGATCGCCATAGAACAACGCGGACAACGTCTGCCCGATCAATATGCGACCCCAGATTTGACCGAGCGCGATTGGCGCAGGCTGAGCGACAAGACCAATGTTCGCACAGCCGTGGCGCTGATGGAGATCGAGCGGGACGATCTGGCCGATGAAATTTTACGGCATCAGGCCCGCATAGGAGATTCGGGCGATTTCCGTGCTTTATCACGCCTTGCTCGCGAACTCGGTCTACCGCGCACGCAAATCTGGATGGCTCATAATGCGCCGCGTGGCAGTCGGTCAGAGCCTGCCTTGCACTATCCCACGGCACGGTGGGAACCCAGCGACGGATGGCGGGTCGACCCTGCCTTGGCCTTTGCCCATGCCTTGCAGGAATCCAGCTTCAGGACATCCGCCGTCAGCCCCGCCAATGCGCGCGGTTTGATGCAGATCACGCCGATCACGGTGCGCCAACATGCCGGGCGGCTGAATATGAACGCCAGCTATGTCAATCTGAACGATCCGGCGGTGAACCTGTCCTTCGGTCAGGAAAACCTCAACATGCTGCGTGACAGCCGCGCCACGCAAGGGCTGCTGCCCAAGATCATGGCGGCCTATAATGCGGGCGTTACCCCGATCACACGGTGGAACAGCGAAGTGCGCGATAATGGAGATCCGCTGCTCTATATGGAATCGATCCCCTATTGGGAAACGCGCGGCTATGTCGCCATCGTGATGCGCAATTACTGGATGTACGAGCGGCAGGCCAATGTCCCCTCGCCCAGCAGAATTGCATTGTCACAGGGTAAATGGCCCACCTTTCCTGCACTCAACGGAAATTCCAGCACGGCGGACGGTGTTCGCCTGACTCGCGACAGATAACAGGGGCAACGCATGGCCATCGATACAGATAGACAATTCAAGCCGATCAACATTGCGGTGGCGACAGTGTCTGACACGCGCACGCCGGACAATGACACATCGGGCGATATTCTGGCAGAGCGCGTGACAGCGGCTGGCCACAATTTGGCTGCGCGTATTATCGTGAAGGACGATGCGACTGTGCTTGCCGAGCAATTCAACACCTGGATCGATGATCCCGCGATTGATACCATTGTCTCGACCGGCGGCACCGGTCTGACCGGACGCGATGTCACGCCAGAGGCGCTCGACCGCGTAAAGGACAAGGATATTCCCGGTTTTGGCGAAGTGTTTCGCTATCTCAGCTTGAAAACCATAGGCACCAGTACGGTCCAATCGCGTGCCTGTGCGGTGGTGGCGCGCGGCACCTATCTGTTTGCCCTGCCCGGATCAAACGGAGCGGTAAAAGACGGCTGGGATGGCATCCTTGCCGAGCAATTGGACAGCCGCAACCGTCCCTGCAACTTTGTCGAACTGATGCCGCGCTTGAAGGAAGTCTAGAGCTTCTTCAGACCCGATGCGGTGATACACGCGATCAGGTCAGCTTGCTGTTCGTCGCTAAAGGCGGCTTTGGGCAGCAGATTATACATCATCTCGCTTTGCATCAGCAGGATCACGCTTTCTCCGCCGGCCCAGGCATGCAAATCATTCCATCCTATGCGTGTCCGGCCGCTTTCGCCTCGCAATGAAAAGCCATCGTCACTCCATTCAAACGTGGCCTGTTCCTTGATCAGTGCAGTTTGCTGGAATGTTCGGCTCGCCTGACGCGGCAATACCCAATATTGCAGCACTGCAAGAATGCCTGCCAGCGCCAGCGCCAGCCAGGCAAGGACCGGCAATACTAAGCCAAAGCGTGTCCCGCTATCGCCGTTTAGCCACAGAGCGATCCCAGCAACGATCAGGATCAGCAAAAGGAAAGGGGCGAGCGGCAATTTCAATTTTCGACGCATAACCAAGCGCGCCGCTGCAACGGCATCATCTTCGCTCACGTTATACTTTGTAATGCGGCTGACCATGGCGTTCCCTAATTCTCGTCTACATAGTTCCATATCTCGGAAATCACGACCGAACCTTCGCCAACAGCTGAGGCAACCCGCTTTGTCGATCCTGCACGGATGTCACCTGCGGCAAAAATGCCGGGATGCGAAGTGGCATAGGTAGATCCTGCGCCCGCAGCGTCTCCGCATAACACAAAGCCTTTGTCGTCCAGCTCAATCATGCCAGAAAGCCAATCGGTGTTGGGAGCTGCACCGACCATGATGAACAGATTGGCTGCGTCTATCTCTAGTGCGGCGCCTTGCTTCGTCAGCGTTAGATTTTCTAACTGAGACGCATCACTTGGACCGTTCAGCGAAGCAACCTGGGTTTCATAATGGATGGTGATGTTTGAAGCTGCGACCAAGCGGCTGCTTAGATAACTCGACATGGATGCGGCCAAGGACTTCCCGCGCACCAACAGGTGCACATGGCTGGCATGGCGGCTGAGGAACATCGCGGCCTGCCCGGCAGAATTGCCACCACCGATGATGGCCACCTCTTTACCCTTGCACAGCCGGGCCTCCATATCTGTTGCGGCATAGAAAACCCCGGCGCCCTCAAACTCTTCAAGGCGTTCCAAGGGTAAGCGGCGATATTGCACACCTGCGGACACCAAGATCGATCGCGCGCAGACGACGGTCTTGCAATCAAGGGTAACGCAGAACACTCCATCTTCTCTCTGCGAAACGGCCGTGGCGCGCCGGGGAACAGCAAACCGCGTTCCGAATTTCATGGCCTGAATGTGACCGCGCCATAGCAAGTCAGATCCGGAAATACCGGTCGGAAAACCCATGTAGTTTTCGATCCGGCTGGATGTTCCCGCCTGTCCTCCGACCGCCACATCATCCACCACCATGGCGCACAATCCCTCTGCGCCAGCATAAACCGCCGCTGCAATGCCAGCAGGGCCGCCGCCAACAATCAACACATCAAGCGTTTCCTCATCGGTGATGTCTTGATCGATACCTATAAGCTGAGCGATCTTGCGCGGTGTCGCATCCTCAATCACTTTGTCTTTGCCAAAGACCACCACAGGCTCGCTATGAGAAATCTTGCACGCCTTTGCTTCTGCATTGGCCTCGGCGCTGTCCAGCTCCAGCGATTCAAATGGGATCTTGTTACGTGTGGCAAAAGCGACGACCCGCTGAAGTTCCGGGCTACGTTCTGCGCCGATAATCTTCAATGAACTGTCGTTGTCCTCCAGTTGCCGGCGCCGCCTTGCTGCGAATACCGAGATGATAATGTCGGACATCTCGGGGATCTTGGCCATCAATTCCAACATCGCTGGCCGCGGGGCCTCCAAGGTGCGCGTTTGCTTGGCCGCGCGCATCGGAAGCGTCACATTCGCTCCGCTGAGGAAGGATATTTCGCCCATAAATTGCGACGGACCCAGGGTCGATTCCAGCATCCGTTCGCCACTGAAAGGATCGACCACTTCGATCTCACCCTCCAGAACATAGACAAACCGATCCATCCGATCGCCGGGATTTATTACCGGGTCGCCCACTTCATAATTCTTCTCGGTCGCGATCGCTCGGATGGCCTCTACATGATCATCATGCAGCGGTGTCCGCCGCATCTGGCGCAGGTCATCAGCAAGAGATTCCATAATTTGACCTTTGATCGACTGAGTAAATGATGCCGGAATGGCCTTTGCGTCGTTCTATAGCAAGCCCGTGCTGGACCAAGCGAAGGCCCGTGCGTTGCCTATCCGAAACCCCCACCGGCCTCGCCCGGCTCGAACCGCATTAAGCGGCTATCGACCAAGGCAGCGGTGCGATTGACCACCGCCAATTGATAATCGGGATCTTTGATCATTTCAAAGAACGCGCCCGAGTTGGGATATTGCGCGACAAATCCATCATGCCACAATTTGTCGTCCGGCGTCGGCCCGGTGACCATGGTCTGAAACGCACCGCGCCACACGATCGTGCCGCCAACGCGGTTGAAGATCGGCCCCGATGTTTTGCCATATTCCTGATAGGCGCGCTTACCCGACCAGCCATTGCCGTGATGTTCGTGCCCTTCAGGATATTCCGCCAGATCGCGAAAACGCAGCAAATTGAGCATGTGGATCGGCTCGTCGCGCGGCAAATCCTTGAACGCTTTGAAGTTCTCTGGTGATGGATCGATATAAAAATCAGTCATGAAAACTCGCTTTATAATGGATTGTCATGATCGTGGCTTGGTACGGAATATTCTCGAATCTGAAAGCGCAGCTGCACGGTTGATGGTCACGGCTTGATATTCCGGATCAGCAATCATCTCCAAGAACACCCGAGCGCTCGGATACTCTGCGATCAGCATGTCGTCCCAAACTTCGTCGACAGAACCTATCGTGGTCGATTGGAACAATCCCCTCCAGACCAGCCGCGCACCAATGCGTTCGAAGATCGAACCCAATTGCGAGATATACTCTTCATAGGCCCGCTCTCCGGTCCAACCGTTGTCAACGGACGCGTGATCTGCGGGATATTCGGCCTGGTCCCGATACTTCAGAAAATTGAGCATATGAATGGGTTCACCATCGGGAATTGCGCTGAAGGCGGCCAAATTGGCCTCATCCGGCATAATATATTGGGTCATTCTCTCTCCTCAAACCTCCACTTCGCGCCATTCGCCCGGAGCCAGCCCTTCAACGCTCCAATCACCGATGCGCCACCTGATCAGACGCAAGGTTGGCAATCCAACCGCAGCCGTCATCCGCCGGACCTGCCGGTTTTTACCTTCTGTAATGCGCAGCGCAATCCAGCTGTCGGGGACATTCTTGCGAAACCGGATCGGCGGGTTGCGATCCCACAGCTCGGGTGGCTCCACCGGCTTGGCATCAGCCGGTCTGGTCATGCCATCCTTTAACCTGACCCCGCTTTGCAGCGCCGCAATGGCTTCGTCATTGGGCACGCCCTCAACCTGCGCGAGATAGGTCTTGGGCATCTTGTAACGCGGCTCTGCAATGCGTGCCTGCAGCCGTCCATCATCGGTCAACAGCAATAAGCCTTCGCTGTCCTTATCCAGCCGTCCGGCGGGATAGACATGCGGCACATCGACAAAGCTGGCCAAAGTGTCGCGCGCCTCTCCGCCCGCGCCACCGCTAAACTGCGATTGCACACCATAGGGCTTGTTGAGCAGGATGAGGCGCGAGATGCGGTTAGGTCTCCAATGTATAGTCGGAAAAGCGTGCGCGCAGATCCTTCTTGGATATCTTGCCTGTCGCCGTGTGCGGAATATCGTCCACGAACTCGATGGCGTCAGGCAACCACCATTTTGCGATCAATGGCTTCAAATGATTCAACACATCATCTGCGCTGACATCCGCCCCTTCCGATCTTACAACAAACAACACAGGACGCTCGTCCCATTTGGGATGCGGCATGCCCACGCAGGCGGCCTCAGCCACGCCGGGACAACCCACGGCTGCGTTTTCCAGTTCTACCGAGCTGATCCACTCGCCGCCCGACTTGATCACGTCTTTCGTACGGTCGGTCAGCTGCAAGGTGCCATCGGGGTGAATGATGCCAACATCGCCTGTGTCGAACCAACCTTCCTGGCTGGCTGCATCTTCCTCGGCTTTGAAATAGCGTTTGATGATCCACGGCCCACGAATTTGCAGCGCGCCTGACGCCTCGCCATCGCGTGGAAGCTCGGTCATCATATCGTCCAGATCAACCGTGCGCAGCTCAACCCCAAAGATCGGCCGCCCCTGCATGGCTGTCTTGTCGACCTTCTGTTCGAACGTCAGATCGTCCCAGTCAGCGGTGGGGCCGCCAACAGTGCCAATCGGAGAGGTTTCCGTCATGCCCCAAGCGTGCTGCACGCGAGTACCGTTTTTCATCAGTCGCTCGATCATGAAGCGAGGGCAGGCAGAGCCACCGATGGTTGCTGCTTTCAAAGGAGGAAGATCGATGCCTTCCTTGTCGCAATATTGGAAATGCGCCAGCCAAACGGTTGGCACGCCTGCACTATCGGTCACCTTTTCGCGGATCATCAATTCGTGCAAAACTGCGGGATCATTGACGGCTGAAAAGACGAATTTGATGCCCGCCATCGCGCCGGCATAGGGCAAACCCCAGCTGGCCGCGTGGAACATGGGAACCACGGGCAACATCACACTCGATGCGCTGAAATTAAAGGTCGCAGGCTGCAGACCCGCCAAAGCGTGGAACACGGTTGAGCGATGTTCATATTGGACACCCTTCGGATTGCCCGTCGTGCCGCTGGTGTAACAGATCATGCACGGGTCAGTTTCCGCCCCATCGACCCATTCAAAATTGCCGTCTTGTGCCCCGATCCAATCTTCAAAAGCAGGCGAATGATCGCCGCTATCATAGCAGATGTAGTGCTCAACCGTGGTCCATTTGTCCTTCATCCGGTCGACAATGGGCTGGAAGGCCGCATCATAACACAGCACCTTATCCTCGGCATGATTGACGATATATTCGAGCTGGTCATCGAACAGGCGAGGATTGACGGTGTGAAGAACGCCGCCCATTCCAGCAACGCCATACCAGCTTACCAAATAGCGCGAATGGTTCATGGCCAGACTGGCCACCTTGTCGCCCTTTTTCAGGCCAAGCGCCTGCAACGCCTGCGCCATCTTCAGCGCATCGGATCGAATACCGGCCCAATTGGTGCGTGTTTCTTGACCATCGGCCCAGCGCGTTACGATCTCGCGCTCGCCGGCTTCGCGTGCGGCATGGTCGATCACATGGGTGATCCGCATGGTCCAGCTTTGCATCGCTCCAAGCATTGTCCACTCTCTCCTCAAAGGTAATTTCTGTTTGAAACTGTCATGCCGAGACAGGGTCCGCTTTGCAATCACTCAAAAGACTCAGACCAATTGAAAAGGGGCAGCTTGCGCCGCCCCATATCCTGTCAAATTGTTTGTGCTTTAGAGCTGACCGGGTCGAACAAAATAGCCAGTAACATCCCAACCTTCACTGGTCTGTACCATAATCAACGTCTCAACCGCCCCGATATCGATACCAGAGAACTCGCTTTGATACTGAAGTATCTCATATTCGCCCTCGGGTACGCCCGGCAAAGTAGAGGTACGCTGCACGGTTAAGAGCTTACGGCTTTGAAGCTCGCCGACTTGTTCGCGGACAGGTTCAATTGCTCCGATCCATTCTTCAATAGTAGCCTGATCTTGGAACGATGCTCCGGCGGCATCCCAGCTGCCAGCCCAGTCGTCTGCATCCACAAATTTCAGGAAATTCTCCGCTCTGGCGAGCGAGTCAGGATCTGCTGCCGGTGTAGCTTGGCTTGTTTCGGTCTCAGAAGGCGGGTGCGCTGCCATCGAGGTGACACCCCCATCTGCGAAATAGACAACTCCAATGATTGCGGCTGCGATGGTTAGTGACATGATTAGCATTCCTCCTGCAAACCACGTCAGGCCGAAGACCTTTCGTGGCTGTGTGTTAGTGAGGTCTGCAGTATCCGCGTCTCCACCCGGCGAAGGTAGCCCGAAAGATTGGTGCACAGATTTTTGTGGGCTGATCCCCTCAGACCTACCCAAAATTCTTGCGGCTTCCCGACTGCTCGACACACCCAATTTGCGCCGTGCATTGCGCAGCCGATCATTGATCGTGTGGACTGATAGATCGAGTTTCGCTGCGCTGGATTTGGCATCATGTCCGGCGAGGAGAAGGCGCAAAGCTTCCTTTTCCTTATCGGTCAGATCATCGCTGTCTCTCTCCATCAGGCGACCAATCGCAAATTAGCCTTGGCTCGCAGCGGTTGCAGATCAACCTTGTCTATCCCATCAACCAAGGCGAGCCGTTCTGCCATATCGCCATCCAGCGCATAATTGCGGCCCAGCCTGACCAAGGCGTGCTCCTCGTCAGACAAGATCAACCGCACCAGCACTTCGCCTTGTCCCGGCTCACCCGGTTTCAGTTCCAGCTGCAGTTGTGCCAGCGCAGCCTGACTGAACACGTCGAGATGCATAATCATCTTGGTGCCACCGCGCACCTCTTCCAACGGACGAGCACCGCGCACAGTGATCCGCGGGGCCTCGCTGGGATTGGGCGAGTCCAGCTCTACATTCAGCAGCAGGCAGGTGCCCTCTGATCCCCATTTCTCGAACGAGCTGACCAGGGATTCCTCGAAACACGCCGCCGAGAACTGACCCGATGAATCGGAGAAATCGGCTCTGATGAAATCGGCCCCACGCTTTGTGCGGCCTTTGCTAAAGCCTTCGACCATAGCTGCCATTACGGCAGGAGCCCTGCCCCCTGGCGGCGCGCCTGCTTCCATCAAATTCTGATAGGTTCGGGCACCATTGGCCGAAGCCAAGGTCCAGTGCTGCTGGACCGGATGGGCCGAGAAATAGAAGCCGAAGTTTTCGCGTTCCTTGGCCATTTGCTCGGTCCTGGACCATTCGTCCGTAGCAACCAGGCGAAGCGTGTCGTCGTCGTCCACATCTCCGCCAAACAAGGCCGTCTGGCCGCTCACACGCTCTCTCTCGGCCGCATCGGCAACCGCCAACAGCATATCTGCATTGGCAAAGATCGCGGCGCGATTGGGCTCCAATCCATCCAAAGCGCCAGCGCAGGCCAACCCTTCCAATTGCCGGCGGTTCATTGACCCATGCGGGATGCGTTCAAACAAATCCTGCAGACTGGTGAATGGCGCGGTCGCGTCGCGCTCGGCCACGATGGCTTCCATTGCCTTCTCGCCCACATTGCGGATCCCCGCCAAGGCATATCGCACCCCATAACCATCATCGATTTGTTCAACCGAGAAGCGCGCTTCGGATTTGTTGATGTCGGGCGGTAGCACCGTGATCCCCGAACGCCGGGCATCATCGACAAACACCGCCAGCTTTTCCGACTGATGCATGTCAAAACACATCGAGGCGGCGAAGAATTCTTCGGGATAATGCGCCTTCATCCACGCCGTTTGATAGGCCAGTAAGGCGTATGCCGCGGCGTGCGATTTATTAAAGCCATAGCCAGCAAATTTATCGATCAAATCGAACAGTTCATTGGCCTGCTTTGCTTCAATGCCGCTGACGTCTTTGCATCCATCAACAAAGCGCTGACGCTGCGCATCCATCTCTGCCTGAACTTTCTTGCCCATCGCGCGGCGCAGCAAATCTGCATCGCCAAGCGAGTATCCGGCCAGAATCTGGGCGGCCTGCATAACCTGTTCTTGATAGACAAAAATGCCGTATGTCTCGGCCAGAATACCTTCCAGCTTGGGATGCGGATATTCAATCTCCGCCTCTCCATTCTTACGCTTTCCAAACAAGGGAATGTTGTCCATCGGACCAGGCCGATAAAGCGAGACGAGCGCGATGATATCGCCGAAACTGGTCGGCCTTACCGCCGAAAGCGTGCGGCGCATCCCTTCCGATTCCAGCTGAAACACGCCAACCGTATTCCCAGATTGCATCAGCTCGTAAACGGCCGGATCGTCCCACTCTAACGTCCCCAGATCGAGCGCAATCCCGCGATTTTCCAGCAGATCGACGGCTTTACGCAGGACCGACAGAGTTTTGAGGCCCAAAAAGTCGAACTTCACCAGGCCGGAACTCTCGACATGCTTCATGTCGAACTGCGTCACCGGCATGTCTGAACGCGGGTCCCGATACAGCGGGACCAATTGCGCCAAGGGTCGATCGCCAATCACAACACCAGCGGCATGGGTAGAACTGTTGCGCGGCAGCCCCTCAAGCTGCATCGCCAGATCGACTAGGCGTTTTACCTCGTTATCATTGTTGTATTCGCGCTTGAAATCGGCTGCCCCATTCAAAGCGCGCGGCAACGTCCATGGGTCTGTCGGATGGTTAGGCACCATCTTGCACAGACGGTCCACATGGCCATAGCTCATCTGCAAAATACGCCCGCAATCGCGCAGAACAGCGCGCGCCTTCAGCTTACCAAAGGTAATGATCTGCGCGACGTGGTCATGGCCATATTTGGCCTGAACATACCGGATTACTTCGCCCCGACGCGTTTCGCAGAAATCGATGTCGAAATCGGGCATGGACACACGTTCAGGGTTCAAGAACCGTTCGAACAGCAGACCCAGCTTGATCGGATCAAGATCGGTGATGGTCAGCGCCCAGGCGACCAATGAGCCAGCACCAGACCCGCGCCCCGGACCCACCGGAATGCCTTGATCCTTGGCCCATTTGATAAAATCGGCAACGATCAGGAAGTAGCCGGGGAAGCCCATATTGACGATAACTTGGACTTCAAAATCAAGCCGATCAAAATAGGGCTTGCGCTCTTCCTCGCTCATCTCGCCATAGGGCTTCAGACGTTCTTCCAAACCGTTGCGCGCGTCTTCGGCCAAGGCTTTGGCCTCGCCTTCCAGATCGCCCGCCAAACTGGGCAGGATCGGTGCACGATTGGGCGGCGCAAAGGCGCATCGCTGGGCCACAACCAATGTATTGGCGGTGGCCTCGGGCAGGTCGGCAAACAATTCTTCCATCATCAAATGCGATTTGACGAATGACTGCCGATTGGACCTCGGACGATCTTCGGCCTCGACGTGGGTTGAGTTCGCAATGCACAGCATCGCGTCATGCGCATCATGGAAATGTGGGTCGGCAAAATGGGCCGGATTGGTGGCGACCAAGGGCAGGTCTCGATCATAAGCCAGATCAATCAGCGCCTTCTCAGCCTGTTCCGCCACCGCATCGCGGTTGCGCGCCAGCTCGATATAGAAACGATCGGGAAACAGTTTTTGCAAGCGATCGCACAAGGGCAGCGCATGGGCATCCTGACCTTCGGCCAGCAGACGTGTCAAAGCCCCCTCGCCCGCGCCAGACAGAGCGATCAATCCATCGGTGTGGCCGTCCAGATCGCCCATAGAGACATGGGGCTCCAACTCCAGCGGTCGTTCAAGATGCGCACGGCTGACCAGATGACACAGATTGTCATAGCCGGTCTCGTCCTGCGCCAGCAGCGGCAGATAATCGACCTGCTTGCTATCGGCACCCTCTGCGCCGGGCCTCGCGACCCCCAGCAAAGCACCGATGATCGGCTGAATGCCTTCGGCTTTGCACGCAGCGGCAAAGGCGACCGCGCCATACAGCCCGTTGCGGTCGCAAATTGCGATGGCGGGAAAGCCGCGATCTTTGGCCAGCTTCGCGATGGCCTTGGGATCAATCGCCCCCTCCAGCATGGAGTAGGACGACAAAACACGCAGCGAAATGAACGGAGCAAAAGCCATAGCGCTACTATGCGAATTTCACGGGAAATCGGAAGATAGCGGGCGCACTAAACCGCCATCTGTGGAGAAATTCCCTCAGAGGAGCTTCTCGATATGCTTGGCGATCATCGCAGGCGTGTCTTGCGGACCAAAACGCTTCACAACATTGCCGTCCCGATCAATCAGGAATTTGGTGAAATTCCACTTGATCGAGGTTGAGCCCATCAGCCCCTTTGCCTCTGACTTCATCCAGTCAAACAGCGGTGAAGCCTTATCTCCATTAACGTCCACCTTCTCCATCAACGGGAATGTGACGCCGAAATTGATCTTGCAAAACTCGGCAATCTCGTCGGCATTGCCAGGTTCCTGGCCGCCAAATTGGTTGCAAGGAAAACCCAAGACCTCGAAATCGCGGTCTTTGAATTGCTGAAACACCTTCTCCAGCCCATCATATTGCGGGGTGAAGCCACATTTGCTCGCGGTGTTGACCACCAGCAGAACTTTGCCCTTTTTATCAGCGAGATCAATTTCCTCGCCACGGTTTGTTGTCACGGTAAAGTCAGCGATGGTGGTCATAAATTACCTCAATTTCAGGGCGCCTGTTTGCGCTTATAGGTCAGATCAAACGACGTTTGCCACGTTTTGCCATGATCCGTCGAGCCTTCTCCGAATTGGCGCACGCTGCCATCTTCGCCCAAGGAATAGGTCATGCGGGTCAGAACATCCGCGCCGTCTGCGCCGATACCGTCCCAATAACCGGTCAGCACCATAGCTCCGTCTACCATGCCGCCAGTAAAGTTGACCCGCGTTCCGTCATTGCCGACCCATACTTGCTCCCACCGCCCGGATTTGTGGTTGATCATGGACATGCTGGTCCCATTGTTGCCGCCTTGGGGCATCCACGTTTCACGGATGACACAACCAGTGGCGACCCGCTCGATCCTGCTGTCGGCGACCTTGGTGTCTCTACCCGTCGGATAGACGTCCCATTCACCGACCCAGAAATCAAACGCTGCATGTTCATCGGTTGAGCAAGCTGCAGGCGGCGGCGCAGCAGGTTGGGCAGCCGAGCTATCAGTGGTGGCCTCGCCGGCCGATCCAGCGGACGCAGCCTGAAGAACGAATAGTAGTGTGGTGAAAATTTGCATGACAAGCTCCCCCTAAGTGTCAGATGCAAGTCACCATAGGCTCAGCTTTGCCAACGTGTAGGCTTATCCGACAAATGGCTCATTTGCTTCGTTCAAAGGGCTTAGCTCAAATGGCCGTCGTGCAGCCGCACGACACGATCCATCTTCTGGGCTAAGCGTTCATTATGCGTTGCGACCAGAGCAGCGCTGCCCTCTCCGCGCACCAATTCAAGGAATTGGCCCAGCACCCGGTCAGCCGTGTGCTCATCCAGATTTCCGGTCGGCTCATCCGCCAGCACCAAGGCAGGGCGATTGGCCAAAGCACGAGCCACCGCAACTCTCTGCTGTTCTCCACCTGACAATTGGCTGGGGCGATGTTCCAGCCGGTGCTCCAGCCCTAGCGCGCCCAACAATTCATCCGCCCGCACATCCGCATCAGAGCGAGCAGCACCTGCGACCATTTGCGGCATCACCACATTCTCGCGCGCGTTAAAATCGGGCAGCAAATGGTGGAACTGATAAACAAAACCCAGATATTCGCGCCGCAATGCCGTGCGCGCCGCCGCATTGCTTTTTTCAGCGGGCGTGCCGCCGATATCAATCTCTCCGCCAAAGCCGCCTTCGAGCAAGCCGACTGCCTGCAACATGGTCGATTTGCCTGAGCCTGACGGACCAAGCAGCGCGACGATCTCTCCGGGCATAATGTCCAGATCAACTCCGCGCAGAACATCGATGGTCACGCCGCCTTGTTGGAAACTGCGCGATAGATTGCGCAGCCTGACAATCGGCACAACGCCCTGATTATCGTGAGGGGTTGGACTATTCATAACGCAACACCTGCACCGGATCGGTGCTCGACGCTTTGAGTGCTGGGTAAAGCGTGGCGAGGAAGCTGAGCCCCAGGGCCAAAGCGACAATGCCGGCCACTTCCCATGGATCGGTTCGCGATGGCAGCGTGCTGAGGAAACGAATGGATGGGTCCCACAAATTCTGTCCCGTCACGACCTCGATCACACTGACAATCTGTTGACGGAAGGTGAGGATCAACGCCCCCAGCAACAGTCCGGCAACGGTCCCAATCACGCCAACGGTGAACCCGGTTGTGACGAAGATCTTGAGCAAGCTTTTGCGGCTGGCTCCCATCGTCCTCATGATCGCAATATCGCGCGTTTTGGCCCGCACCAGCATAACCAGGCTGGACAAGATATTGAACGCAGCGACCACCACCATAAAGCTCAGTGCGAAGAACATCGCTACCCGTTCTACCTGCAAAGCCTCGAACAAGGTCGAATTGATCGTCTTCCAATCAGATACCACAGCCTGACCAGCCAATTTCTCCTGCACTGGAGCCAATATCTCACCAACCTCGTCGGGGTCATCCACGGTGATCTCTATCATCCCCACCGCATCGCCAATCAACAGCAGGGTTTGCGCATCTTCCATCGGCATGATGACGAATTTCTGGTCGTAATCATAAATCCCGACCTCAAAGATGGCTGACACATTGTAGCCGATCTGCCGAGGGACGGTGCCAAAGGGTGTCGATCGGCCCTGCGGATTGATGATCGTTATTGTGTCGCCAACCCGCGCGCCGATATTTTGCGCCAGACGGGTGCCAATCGCGACATTGCTCGCGCCCGCTTGCAGCTCCGACAAATTGCCCAGCACGATCTTGTCGGCCAATGCTGCTATGGATTCGTCGGTCTCGCCGCGCGCCAGAATGGCCTCTACCCGGCCGTTATAACTGGTCAGCAAGGGTTGCTCGATCAATGGCGAGGCATCGGTAACGCCGGGAGCTTGCTTGACCTCCTCCAGCACCTCTTCCCAATTATCCAACCGGCCGCCGTATGCCTGAACAATGGCATGGCCATTCAGGCCAACAATTTTGTCGAGCAATTCGCCCCGAAAACCGTTCATCACGCTCATCACCACGATCAGCATGGCCACGCTAAGCATGACAACGCCAACACTGATACCGGCTACCAATGCGATAAACGCTTCTCCCTTACCGGGCAGAAGGTAGCGCTTGGCGATCATCCATTCGAAAGGGGTTAGAATCAAAACATGCGCACTTTGCGTGGTTGAGAATGAACCGTGGCTGTAAGCTGCTGCGCGGCAAGGCACAATGCGCAAACACACTCCCTTCCCCCATCGCTTTGCGTCACTCCATCCAGCCAATCGTGCAAAAGGTACCGCCTGCAGCGCATCAAGCCTTGTAATCCAACTGTAACATCGGCATTGGACCTCTCGAGTAATTAGGCACGCAGCAGCGGACAGGCTCGGCCATGCAACACGCCCACCCATTTCTTGACCTTAACGGTGATAAGCTGCGCGAAGAGTGCGGCGTATTCGGAGCTATAAACGCTTCAGATGCATCGGCTGCTACTGCGCTGGGACTGCATGCATTGCAGCACCGCGGGCAAGAAGCCGCCGGGATCACCAGCTTTGATGGCAAGGAATTCTTTTCCCGACGCGGCATTGGCCATGTCGCAGACAATTTCTCCTCATCAGAAGCCATCGGCGAATTGCCCGGATTTATGGCGGCGGGCCATGTGCGCTATTCCACCACGGGTGGAGCAGGCTTGCGCAATGTCCAACCTCTATATGCCGATCTGGCCAGCGGCGGTTTTGCGGTTGCGCATAATGGCAACATTTCCAATGCGGAAACGCTGCGTGGCGATTTGGTTCGGCGCGGTGCAATCTTCCAGTCCACCTCGGATACAGAGGTGATCATCCACTTGGTGGCGACCAGTCGCTATCCCACGATGATCGATCGCCTGGTGGACGCTCTGCGTCTGGTCGAGGGTGCCTATTCACTGGTTGTCATGACACCCGAAGGCATGATGGCCTGCCGTGACCCACTGGGCATTCGTCCCTTGGTGATGGGCAAAATGGGCGACGCCGTTGTTTTCGCCAGCGAAACGGTCGCATTCGACGTGGTCGGCGCCACATTCATTCGCGAAGTTGATCCAGGCGAATTGATCAAGGTCGATCTTGAAGGCAATATCGAAACACTGCGGCCGTTTGGTCAGCATAGCCCTCGCCCGTGCATCTTTGAGCATGTCTATTTCAGTCGGCCCGATTCCATCTTTGCTAATCGTCCGGTCTATGCCGCGCGCAAGGCCATTGGCGAGCAATTGGCGTTGGAAAGCCCGTGCGATGTCGATCTGGTTGTTCCGGTGCCAGACAGCGGCGTTCCAGCGGCCATTGGCTATGCCCAGAAGTCCGGCATTCCGTTCGAGTTGGGTATCATTCGGTCGCACTATGTTGGACGTACCTTTATCCAACCATCGGACGGTGCGCGCCATTCAGGTGTAAAGCGCAAGCACAATGCCAATCGTGGTTTGGTTGCTGGAAAGAAGATCGTTCTGATCGACGATTCAATCGTGCGCGGCACAACCAGCATGAAAATTGTTGAGATGATGCGCGAAGCGGGCGCCAGCGAAGTGCATTTCCGCGTCGCCAGCCCGCCGACGGCCCACAGCTGCTTTTACGGGGTAGACACGCCAGAGCGGGCCAAATTGCTGGCCGCACAAATGGATGTTGAATCGATGCGGGACTTCATCAAGGCAGACAGTCTGGCCTTCATCTCGATTGATGGCCTTTATCAGGCGGTTGGATCGGAAAAGCGCAACAACAGCTGCCCGCAGTTTTGTGACGCATGCTTTACCGGCGAATATCCCACCAGCCTGACTGACCTCTCTGAAAACTCCGGCAAGGCGGCGCAGCTCTCTTTCTCAGACCATAAGGCAGCTTGAATTCCATGACCAAGCCATTGGAAGGCCAACTGGCCCTCGTAACCGGTGCAAGCAAGGGGATTGGCGCAGCAACGGCCAAGGCATTGGCTGCTGCTGGCGCGCATGTCGTGCTGACCGGCAGAGATGTAAAAGAGTTGGAATCGGTCGAAGATGCAATCCACGCTTTGGGCGGGTCCTCCACCATCGCTCCGCTGGATCTGGCCGAACCCGATGCGGTTGCGCGTTTGGCAGCAGCCATTGGCAGCCGTTGGGACACATTGGAAATATTGGTCCTGAGCGCGGCCTATCTGCCCACGCTGACGCCCGTAACTCAGATCGACCCCAAACAGTTCAATCAGGCCTTGCTGACCAATGTTGTTGCAACACAGGCCTTGCTGGCTGCCTTTGATCCGATGCTGAAACGTGCAGAGGCCGCGCGGGTCATTGGTTTGACCAGCAGCGTCGGCGCAAGGCCCAGCGCCTATTGGGCAGCCTATGGCTCAACCAAATCGGCCTTCGACAACATTCTTAGCTGTTACGGGCAAGAAGTTGAAAAACTGGCTAATATTCGGATCGCCATTATCGATCCTGGTGCCACGCGCACCAGCATGCGGGCCAAGGCATATCCGGGCGAAGATCCTTCAACGGTTAAGCCACCCGAAGTGGTTGCTGACAGAATTGTGGCATTGCTGGGCGAAGATTTTGCCACGGGCCACCGCGAGCGCGTTGAAAAATAAAGAGTTAAGCTGTCGCTAACCCTAAAACACAACGACTAAGCAACCCTGCATCCCCATTATCCCTTCAGCTTACCCGTACACCTGCGGGAAGCCATTAGATATTGACCAATATTTTCAAGGGTAATGCCATGCAAGGTACGCAAGATCGTTATCAGATCGCAGCACAGGAAGATCGCTGTGCACCTCGCACAAAACTGACAATCCCGGCGCAACTGCGCGCTTCGGGCGGTCGCGGCTTTCAAAGCGTCGTCCATGATCTGTCAATTTCGGGATTCTCGGCAGCGTCCATCAACCGCATGCACGAAGGTCAGGTCTGCTGGCTGTCGCTGCCCGGTTTGGAATCGCTTCAAGCCCAAGTCGTATGGTGGGACAATTGCATGGTCGGCTGTGCATTCATGGAAATGCTCAGCCCAATCGTCCATGACAATATCCTGCAACGCTACACCAACCCCGGCACCTATCGTCCCGGTTGATCGCTCGGCTTGATTGCTCAGCCGTCTGAATCCTCGGATGGTTCTGTTGCGCTTTGCGCATCCAAATACGCCTGCACTTCACGATAGAAAGCAAGTCGCTGAGCGCCTTCTGAGCCCTGCCCTGAGGCTTGCGGCCAATTGCTGTTGGATGCGATCACCAGATTGCGCGCGGGGTCGATAAAGATGCCCTGACCAAAGATGCCTTGGGCAGCGAAGGTGCCATCATCATAGGTCCACCACTGATAGCCATAGCCGGCACCAGGCGTTCCTATGTCAGCTTGCTTGGTGGTCGCTGCTTCCAGCCAGCCTGCAGGAAAGACTTCCTCGCCTCCGGCCGCACCGCCGCCCATGATGAACAGGCCAAAGCGCGCCATATCGCGGGTGGAGGCTTGAATGCAGCAACCGCTGATCTCGTCACCGGTTGAACCGAGCAGCCAAGTGGCGTCTTGTTCCATCCCGAACGGTGCCCAGACCTTCTCGGACAGATATTCGGACAAAGGCTTGCCGGTTGCTTCGCTGATCAGCACGCCGATCAGATTGGTCTCGCCTGTTTTATAGACCCACTTTTCACCAGCAGGCGCCTCACGCGGGAGCTTGCGCATATAGCTGACAGTTACGTTCAGCCCATCCTCAGCCTCATGATCATTGAACAGAGCGACATCGGATTGGGGGTCTGAGTAATCCTCGTTCCACTTCACGCCCGACGTCATGGTCAACAATTGCTCGACTGACACATCATCATAGGCCGACCCTTCCAACTCAGCGATATATTTAGTCACAGGATCGTCGATGGATTCAATCGCGCCATCCTTGATCGCTGCCCCAGCCAAGGTTGAGGTCAGGCTTTTTGCAACGGAGAAGCTGGTCCATTTGCCTTCGGGGCCAAAGTCCAACCCATATTCTTCCAGAACAACTTCGCCGTCCTTGACGATAACCAGCGCCGAGGTGCGCTGCTCGGTCATATAATTGCTAACATCCATTCCCAGCGCTTCGCCCTTGGGCAGCGGATAAACGCTATCACCTGATTCAATCACGCGCGCCTCCGCCAGCGCAGGCAGTGCATCCATCGCGCGGAAGGCGGCATCACGTTGAGGAGTAGACCAGAACAGCACATTGCGGTCGGTTGGCAGATTGGCCATCAAATTGCGGGTGTCTTTATCGAGCGAGGACCACCAAATGCCCCCGCCCACAACCAATACCACCAAGATGGCGAGCAATAGCTTCTTCATCACATTCTCTCCCATGCGCCCGCCGTCAGGCAGGCATTCGCAATGTCACTTGATGAACATCGATTGAGCCGCAGCGGAACCCGCCCTCGCAATAATCCAGATAATAGCGCCATAGCCCGATAAAGCGCTGGTCAAAACCATCGGGCAGCCGGCCGTCCTCAACCGCTGCATCGAAAGCCATGCGCCATTGCTTTAACGTTTCGGCATAGTCCTGCCCGAAATCGACCTGGTCCTGCCATTGCAGGCCGCGATCTTGCGCCAGCCTACGAAATTCGCTGGTGCGGATCAGCAATCCACCGGGAAAGACATAGGCCTGAATGAAGTCCGCGCTGGCCGCATAGGCATCGAATATCGCGTCATCGATCGAGATATATTGGATCGCTGCGCGCCCGCCGGGTTTCAAATTGCGGGCAATACAATCCATGAAGGTCGGCCAATATTCACGGCCCAACGCCTCGACCATCTCCACGCTGACAATGGCGTCAAACTGGCCCTGAACATCGCGATAATCTTGTTTCAGAAAGGTAATCGCATCATTTTGACGCTCGCGCGCCCATGCCAATTGCTCATCCGACAGGCTGATCGCGGTGACCTGCGCGCCGCCATTCTGCAAGTGATCGGCCAGCCCGCCCCAGCCACAGCCGATCTCCAGCACGGCCTTTGCGCCTTCAATCCGGTCGGCCAGCGCCTGCCACTTGGCCCGCTGTCCGGCGGCCAAATCTTCCACTCCATCGGGCAGGATGGCTGAGGAATACGTCATTGTCGGATCGAGCCATTGCGCGTAGAAATCATTGCCCAAGTCATAATGGGCCTGAATATTGCGACGCGCACCGGGCTTATCATTGCGGTTGAACCAATGGGCAAATCGTGCGGCGAGTTTGAACGGGCCCTTCGATCGCGCAGCATTTCCCAGCGATTGAGCGTTAGCCCCCATCACCGCAAAAACGCTGACCAGATCCGGGCTCGACCATTCACCCGCTTCCCACGCCTGATACCAACCGACCGAGCCATTGATGGCCAAGCGGATCAATGCGCGCCAATCCTTGAGATGAACGACCGCGTCAAAGCCGGGTGAGCGCCCTCCCAGCAAGCGGGTGGTTCCATCGGGCAGATGGCCCGTGATCGAACCGCGCTCCAATCCGACATCAATCCGGTCGATCAACTTATGAATACCTGGCGCGAACAATTGGCCAAAAATGCCTGGAGCAGCGGCGAATTTCGCTCCGCCATCCAGCAATTGGCCGCCCCGATTCATTCCCGTCGTCGTCATGCCGGCACCATATGAAGCAGTGCCGCGCCGGGCAAGCGCGCCCGGTGACAAAACCAGCGGATCAGCCTTTCATCACCCGATAAGCAGCTAACGCCCGCTCGCGCGCCTCTCGATGGCCAATAATCTTGGCCGGGTAATTGTCGGGCAACACGCCATGGTCTTCGGGATCATGGATATAGGGTTCGTCCAGATCGGCCAGTTCCGGCACATATTCGCGGATATAGTCGGCGGCATCGAACTTCTCTGACTGGCTGAGCGGCGCCATTATGCGCACGAACATATTGCTGTCCA
Organism: uncultured Erythrobacter sp.; assembly: GCA_947495555.1. GTDB lineage: Bacteria > Pseudomonadota > Alphaproteobacteria > Sphingomonadales > Sphingomonadaceae > Erythrobacter. The sequence continues at coordinate 522,483 of CANLZI010000001.1, forward strand.
CGCCAGTCCCCGCAACCCACTGCCAATTGGTGGCATTGCTGGCCAGATCAGCATCCACCAACGTGTCCCAAAACCATTGCTCACCATGCCGCCAATCAATCAGCAAATGCTTGATGAGGAAACTCGCTGCGATCATCCGCACGCGATTGTGCATCCAGCCCGTCTGCCACAGCTGACGCATGCCTGCATCGACAATCGGATAGCCCGTCTGGCCCTTTTGCCATGCCTCCAGATCGCTCGCTGCGGCCTCATCCTTGTCAGGATCGCGCCACTGCATTGCCTCAAACCCGTCGCGATAACTCTCGATCGGATAGCGCGGAAACTGGCAAATCACGTTCTGGGCATAGTCGCGCCAAATCAGCTCTTTTTCATAGATCTTCCATCCATGGCTGCGCCGATCCTTCAGTGCATGCCAAATTTGCACCGGCGAAATTTCACCGAAATGCAAATGGGGCGAGATGCGTGACGAAGTATCTTGCGAGGGCAGATTGCGCCCCGTGTCGTAATCCTCGACATGGTCAACCCACCAATCGATCCGCTCATGCGCCGCTGCCGAACCTACTTCCCAGAATTCACGCAAACCGCCCGCCCAATCGGGCCGAGTGGGCAACAAATTCCAATCATCCAAACTGTCGCTAGCGGGCCAGTCTTCGGGCGATGTCAGGCAATCAGGCTCTCGCAAAGTGTCGCGCGGCGGGAATTGCTCCAGCGTCGCCTTTGAAAATGGCGTGTAGATTTTATAAGGTGTTCCAGACCCCGTTTTCACAGCACCAGGCGGCAGCAAGAAATTGCCGTCATACAGCTGCAGGTCAATCTGCTCGGCAAGCCTTCCCTGCGCCTTGCGCCACCAGGGTTCATAATGGCGATTGGCATGGATAGTTTGCGCGCCGGTTTCTTCAGCCAGTTGGAGCAATGCGTCCACCGAATCGCCGCGTCGCAAAATGATCCGAGAGCCGCGTTCGGCAAAATTGGCCTGCAAATCTTGCAAGGAATGGTGCAACCACCAGCGCGACGCGCCGCCATAGGCGTGACCACCTGCAGCCTCGTCATCCAACACATAGACCGCGATCACCGGGCCTTGAATGGCCGCAGCATACAGGGCGGGATTATCGGCCAAGCGTAGATCGCGCCGAAGCCAGACGATTTGGGGACGGTTCACTCAGCTACTCCGTTCGTCCTGAGCCTGTCGAAGGGCGTTGATCGATATGCACGTGGTTCGACAAGCTCACCAAGAACGACCTCATTAGTGCAACGCGGTTCGATCTACGGAAGTTCCACGCACTCGACATTGGGCAAGGCGATGGAGAACCGGTCGCGCGCGCTAGGATCATAAAAGCGCGCGTCCCGCAGGATGACAGAACCATCCTCTGCGCGTTCGGCAAAGGGTGCACGGGTCCAAAACAGAAATGCCTCTGCCTCGCTGTTGCCAATTGCACCGGCATAGGCAGGATCCAGCTCGCATTCGCCAACCTTCACACCATCAATCAACCACGTCCCCGGCAATTGCGCTTCAATAATTTCACGCTCCCATGGGATCAGCGGCATCGGACTGGCAATCGCGGGTTGGCGCGGCGAAGTAAGTTCTTGATAGGTCGTGCCGATCCAATTGGCACCTATGTATAGCAGGCTGATCAGCAATGCGGTCCGAGCGGGCTTAGTCCAATTTCCGCCATTCTTTTCCCGCCGCAGCGAGAACCACGTGGCAAAACCCATCAGCAACCACAGCCAAATGTCGATGATGAACAGCGTGTCGCCATAGAACCATTGCGACGAAAACGGCTCTAGAAAACGAATGCCATAGACATTCAGCCAATCCATCGCGGGATGCGTTAGACAACCCAAAAAGCTGAGCGCGAACAACCATTTGAAATTGACCGGAAGGCGATCCGACGGACGCTTGCCTCGCTTGGCTTGCCAACGATCAAAGCCCCACAACAGCCCCGCCAATATCAGCGGCAACAAAACCAAGGCTGGTGGGCCGTGCGTTATCCCGCGCCTAAACCCGAGATGCTCCTGCCCCTCCAGCCAGAAAAAGCACGCTGCATCCACATCAGGCAAATTCGCACCGATGATCAGCGCTGGCATGGCCAGACCGGTCTTTTTCTTCAGGCCTGCTTGGCCCAGTAGAGCGCCAACAAGGCTGTGGGTGAGATTATCCATTTAAGACGCCGACCATTCAGTCCGTCGGGTGCCCCTCGTCGGCTTCCACTGTCCAAGTTTGCCCCGAGCCCAGCAGCTTTGCCAGATTGGCTTGCTTGCCTTCGGTGGCTTTCGCACGTTCCTGCGCCACAGATTCGCTGTAGGATGGGCGCGGATCGTCATAAATCACGCCCAATGCCATGGGGAACGGGCCAAAGGGCATTTCGATAAGCATATTGGCGATGACGCGACTGGTCGCATCGTGAACCAAGACGCCGGCCTCTTCCCAATTATCTTCGGTTGCATCCACAACCTTCAGGCTCAGCCCTTCGCGATCCAGCGCAATGCCCTTGTCCAGGCCAGTCTTTGGATCACCAAACAGCATCGGCTTGCCATGTTCCAGCCACAGCTGGCGATCCCCTGCGCCTTTAGGAGCAGCAAAATCATTGAACACATCTTTGTTGTACACGATGCAGTTCTGGAAAATCTCGATGAAGGCAGCGCCTTGATGCGCATGAGCAGCCTTCAGCACGTCCGGCAAATTCTTCGATACGTCAAAGCCGCGACCAACAAAGCGAGCGCCAGCGCCCAAGGCAAAGCTGGCCGGATTGGCAGGGCGATCAACCGAACCAACCGGAGTGGACGGGCTGCGCGTACCTTCACGGCTGGTGGGCGAGAATTGCCCTTTGGTAAGGCCGTAAATCTCGTTGTTAAACAACATGATCTGCATATTCACATTGCGCCGAAGCACATGCAGCATGTGGTTGCCGCCAATCGAAAGGCCGTCACCATCGCCGGTTACCAGCCAGATATCGAGCTCTGGATTGGCCAGCTTGGCGCCCGTTGCCACCGCCGGCGCGCGGCCGTGGATGGTGTGGAAGCCATAGGTTTCCATGTAATAGGGGAAGCGGCTGGAGCAGCCGATGCCGCTGATGAACACCGTGTTTTTGGGGTCGCAGCCCAGCTGAGGCAAGGTGCGTTGCACCGCCTTAAGAATGGCATAATCCCCGCAGCCAGGGCACCAGCGGACTTCCTGATCGGTTTCCCAATCCTTCAGCGTCGTTTCGATTTTGGTCATCTCGTTCATGACAACGCCTCCTCAATCGCGGCTTCCAGCTCGTGAATATAGAATGGCAAACCATCCGTCTTGTTGAGCGGCTGTGCGTCGACCAGGAATTGGTCGCGCAGCACAGTTTTGAACTGCCCTGTGTTCATTTCTGGTACCAGCACCTTGTCAAAACTCTTCAGCAAGTCGCCGGTGTTCTTGGGCATCGGCCAGATGTGGCGGAAGTGGACATGGGCAACGTCCAAGCCCTTCTCCCGAGCTTGACTGACCGCCCGATGGATGGGGCCAAAGGTTGACCCCCAGCCCACCAGCGCCAGCTTTGCACCGGGCTCACCCAGGCAGCAATCCTGATCGGGAATGCTGTTGGCCACACCATCAATCTTTGCCTTGCGGGCATCGGTCATGGCTTGGTGGTTCTCTGGCGAATAATCGATATTGCCGGTTTCTTCGTGCTTTTCGATCCCGCCGATGCGGTGCATCAATTCAGGTGTACCCGGCTTGATCCACGGTCGAGCGCCCTTTTCATCGCGCCGGTAAGGCAGCAATGTGTCGCCATCGTTCTTCTCTTCCAAGAAGGTGACGGGGAACGGTTCGAAGGTAGCAGGGTCCGGCACTTTCCAAGGCTCAGCAGCATTGGCGATATAGCCATCGGTCAACAGCATCACCGGGGTCATATATTGTACCGCTATGCGCACAGCCTCGATCGCGCATTCAAACGCATCGGCAGGGCTGCTGGCAGAGATAACCGGCATCGGCGCATCACCATTGCGGCCGTAAATCGCCTGATACAGATCGCTTTGCTCGGTTTTGGTCGGCAGCCCGGTGGACGGGCCACCGCGCTGGGAATTGACGATTACCAATGGCAATTCGGTCATGATCGCCAGCCCCATCGCCTCGCCCTTCAGGGCAATGCCAGGTCCAGACGACGATGTGATGCCAAGGCTACCGGCCCAGCTGGCTCCAATCGCGGCACAAATCGCAGCGATTTCATCCTCGGCCTGGAAGGTGGTGACATCATATTCCTTCAACCGCACCAAATGGTGCAGAATGGCTGAGGCCGGGGTGATCGGATAACCACCAAAGAACATCGGCAAGTCGGCCAATTGAGCCCCCGCGACCAAGCCCAGGCTGATCGACTCAGCGCCAGTAATTGTGCGGTAGAGCCCAGCCTCTGTCTTGGTCGGCGCAACATTGATCTGGCTTAGCGGGCCAGAAATCTCTGCCGTTTCGCCATAGGCATGGCCTGCATCCAGCGCCGCAATATTGGCATTGGCGATGTCAGGCTTGCTTTTGAACTTTTGCTTTAGCCATTTGTGAATGGGCTCGCGCGGGCGATCGAACATCCACAAGGCGAGGCCCAGCGTCCACATATTCTTGGACCGCAGCGCGTCCTTATTGCCCAGGCCATATTCCTTGACCGCTTCGATGGTCAGGGCGCTGATATCGAATGCCAGCACCCTGTATTTGGCCAGACTGTCATCTTCCAGCGGACTGACGTCATATTTTGCCTTGTCCAAGTTCCGCTTCGTGAACTCGCCCGTATCAGCAATTATCAATCCACCAGTCTTCAAGGATGGCAAGTTTACCTTCAGCGCAGCGGGATTCATCGCCACCAGAACATCGGGCGCGTCACCGGCGGTCGAAATCTCGCGGCTGCCAAAGTTGATCTGGAAAGCGGACACCCCAAACAGCGTTCCTTGCGGGGCGCGGATCTCGGCAGGAAAATCCGGGAAGGTCGCCAGGTCATTACCGGCCAAGGCGGTCGACAAAGTAAACTGGCCACCGGTCAATTGCATTCCGTCGCCACTATCGCCCGCAAAGCGGACAACTACGGCATCAGGTTGTGCGGATGGTTCGTTAGCAGATCCAAGGTCTGCGGCTTGCGTCGCCATGTAAGTTCCTTCTCGCGCGCCGAATAAAAGGCGCTTGTCCTGTTGAAAGATGCACCTATGGATAGGCACTTCCTCTCGCAACGAAGTTTTTCTCCTAGCGAGACAAAAAGTCGAGTGGAAAAGCAGAACAATCGCAATTATCCCCCAATTACACCATAGAACCTATGCAAAAGAATAGCGGAGCGGCGGCCAAACATGACTGAAACGACCCCTTATGTACGAGACGATGTGAAAGCCTTTCTGGCCATTATCGCTGCGATCAACGGACCAAAGCTGGCTGATCAGACACTGGAGGAAGCGCGCGCTGGCTATCTCGCCCTGCACACAATGGGAGATCGGCCTGCCCGTGAATTGGCGGTCATCAAGGATCTGACCTGTCCGGGACCGGGCGGCGATATACCGCTGCGATTGTATGATGCCCGAGAAACGCGCGGCGCTGGTCCGGTCATGGTGTTTTATCATGGCGGCGGCTTTGTGATTGGCGATCTTGAGACGCACCACAATCTGTGCACCGAATTGGCCGCAGAAATGGACCTGCCGTTGATTGCCGTGGATTACCGCTGCGCCCCCGAGCACCCGTTCCCCGCCGCAGTTGACGATTGCGAAGCGGCCACGCGCTGGATCGCTGCTTCTCCCGAGGCAATTGGCCGTGAGGTCACAGGCGTCATTCCCATTGGTGATAGCGCGGGTGGCACTGCCAGCATCGTTGTCTCGCAACAGCTTTCAGCCAATCCAGCTGAAACACCCGTTGTGTTGCAGGTGCCCATTTTCCCTATGGCTAGCAATTCCGCCGGTTCAGCCAGCCTGACCGAGTTTGCAGACGGCTATGTATTGACGAAGGACGCCGTCGAATTCTTTGAAGCGCACTATCAACCCGATCATCACGACGCGCGTGCTATGCCCATCTTGGGAGACCACAGCAGCACCCCGCCCACGGTGTTGATCACCGCCGGGCTTGATCCGATCCGCGATTCAGGACGCGATTATGGCGCAGCATTGTCAAACGCCGGCACCAGTCACATCCATCTGGAAATGCACGGTGCGACGCATTCCTTCACCAATTTGCGCCAAGCGGTCCCGAGCTATCAACACGATTTGGAGCGCATGATTGCGGCAATAAAACTGATGCTGGAGACGAGTGCGTGAGCAAGGCTCGCCCAACCGAATACCGCCCCTGCGTGGGCATCATGCTGGTCAATCGGGACGGCAAGATCTTTGCCGGCAAGCGGATTGATCACCGCGAGGCGTCAGGTGCTCTCGGGGACTTTTGGCAGATGCCGCAAGGCGGCGTCGACAAAGGCGAGGATCTGCAAATTGCCGCATTTCGCGAATTGGCTGAGGAAACCGGCGTAACACAGGATCATTCCAGCGTAATCGGAGTGACCAAAGAGCCCATTCGCTATGATTTGCCCGAAGGATTGCTGGGCAAATTGTGGAAAGGGAAATACTGCGGCCAAGAACAGATCTGGTATCTTATGCGCTTTTCCGGGAGCGATGCCGATGTCGATCTAGAAGCGCATGATCCACCCGAATTTTGCGAGTGGAAATGGGTTGATCCAGACGCAATCGTTGACCTGATCGTGCCGTTCAAAAAGCACGTCTATAAGGCGGTTCTCGACGAATTTGGCGCGCTTATCTGAACCTGATCAGATCGCAAATGAAACAGTCGGGCGATCATCAATCTTGCGGGCCGATTGATAAGACGGCAATGCGTCGACCCGGTCAAACCAGGCCATTGCATTGGGGTGATCGGCGCCCAATTGACCGCGATCGCGCAAGGCTTCCATCGGATAGCTCATGGTGATGTCGGCACTGGTCACCTGATCGCCGCCGAACCAAGGCGCTTCGCCCAAGTCCTTCTCGATCTTGGCCAACATCGCCTCATTGCGCGGGCCAGTGAAGGATTTGCGCGCCTGTCCGAAAACAGCGCCCAGCAATTTGCTGATGGGCCAAGGGCTGCGTTGCTCCAGCACGCGCATGATCATATCCACCATGCCAATCGACATCATGGAGCCCTGCGATGCGTGATACCAAAACAGGTGGCGCGCGCGGTGCTTGCTGCCCGGCGCAGGATCCAGCGGACTTTCGGGATGTTGGTCCAGAATATAGTCGATGATCGCGTTGCTCTCGGCCAGAGCCAAATCACCATCGGTGATTACCGGAGCCGTACCTAGCGGAGAAATCGCCTTGTACTCAGCCGGGGCCAAATTGGTTTCCGGATCACGATTGTAGAGCTTCAGCTCATACTCCGCGCCCAACTCCTCCAGCAGCCACAAGATTCTGAAACTTTGCGAATATTCCAAGTGATGCAGCGTGATCATGGTTGGCTCGCTTTTCAGTTGTTGGCCGAGGACGGATTGCTGCTCATGGCATCAGCCGCCATTCGGGTTTGGCCGCCTTGCTCAATCGAGCTTTGGAGCACCAATGTCTCAGGACACGAAGCGCCGCACATGCTCTGCAATTTGGCCAAATTGCGCTTGGCCTTTTCCAGCGCGCCCTTCTCAACCAAGGCCTCGCCCTCGCCCGAGATGGCCGCGAAATTATCGGGGTCGCGGGCAATGGCTTCGCGGTAATAACGAATGGCCTTGCCCTGCAGCCCTTCCTGACGAGCGACCCTCGCCAAGCCCAAGAATATTGGCGTGTGGCCGGGATCAACCGCCAGCGCGGCTTCGAATGAATCGATCGCTTTTTGCGTATCGCCGGCTGCCAAAGCAGCCTCAGCCTGTGCCATCAGCATGGCTGCACGCGGAGATGCCTCGCGGTCTCCTGCGCTACCGACACTGGCGGTAACGGCAACAATCAATGACAATGCTGCGGCGGCAGGCGCAAAACGCATGAACAACTCCTTGAGGGCTGCTGATCTATCGGTTGATGGCTCAGCCATAGGCGAGTGGCTATCATGCCGCACGCAGGATGGCGACAAAAAATCCATCCGTGCCGTCGTGGGACGGAGTGAGACGCTTGCCATGGCCCTGCGTGGTTCCAGCGGGCATCGATGGCTCCTCAGCCGACCATCCCGGATTGCGTTCCAAGAATGCGTCGATCCGGGTGGAACCTTCTTCATCCAGCAAGGAACATGTCACAAAGCCAATCCGGCCACCGGGTTTGACCAGATGCGTGGCCATGTCCAGCAGTCGGTCCTGGGTTTCGGACAATCGTTTCAATTCGGCCGTATCCAGCCTCCAGCGGCTTTCGGGATTACGCCGCCATGTGCCCGTGCCCGAACAGGGAGCATCGACCAGAACGCCATCGGCCTTGCCATGCCAATCGGCCAGCATGTCCAATTCCTTGCCTGGATCGAGCAGCATCGTCTGGATCATACCTGCGCCAGCGCGACGCGCGCGCGGCTCCAGTTTGGACAATCGCCCGCGGTCGATATCGCTCGCCAGCAAAAGTCCGCTGTTTTGCATGGTGGCGGCCAGGGCGAGAGATTTACCCCCGGCCCCGGCGCATAAATCGATGATCGTCTCACCCGGTGCCGCACCGAAAGCAGAGCACACCAACTGGCTGCCATGATCCTGAACTTCGATCAGGCCTTCGCGCCATTGCTCCCATTGCTCAACGCTGGTGCCAGCAGGCAGTCGTATGGCCTGCTGGGCGACGAGATGTTCCCCTTCAATCGGGATATCCAGGGTAGATCGATCCGCTTTAATCGTGTTCACGCGCAGATCGAGCGGAGCACGCTCCAGCAAGGCGCTCGCCTGCGTTTGATCAAGGCCAGAGGCTGCCAGGCGTTCAACCAACCAGTCGGGCCCGATGCCTCCTTCTGCGGCTTGGTCCTTGTCAGAGACAGCGTGCGGTGCATGTTCGGTGCCATCGAACAGCTCCAGCAGCGATGGATCGCTTTCGGCCAGTTTGAGCATGGCGGCGCGCCCATTTTTGGGCACAGGCCCGCAGACCCGGATCGCGCCATAGACCAGCTCGCGCACAGCTCGCCGGTCCTTTGAACCCGCATAGCGCCGTTGGCGAAAATAATCGGAAATCGACCGGTCTGCCGGTGCGCCTTTGTTGCTGGCGGCTTCAATGATGGCATCGAGCAGCTCGATTGCGGCCTGAACGCGCGGGGCCGGTCTCACGATGCTTCACGAAACAAGGTCGCGAACTCCTCTTCACCGGGCAAACGCATGCAAACCAAGTGATGGGTCTTGACCTTGTCATCAACCCATTGGGTCCGCTGCTCTTCGAGCGATTGCTGACAAGCATCTTCCGAGATCGCGAGTTGGCGGTGCACGATTTCAGCCTCGCCATCAGCTGGCACGCCGAAAATAATCAGCAGATAAGGTATCACCAGTTCCATCACTATGTCCTTATCGTGTGGGGTAATTCGGCGCTTCCCGCGTGATGGCCACATCATGCACATGGCTTTCAGACAGACCTGCATTGGTGATCCGCACAAATTGAGCGCGTTCTTGCAGATCGGCAATCGTTGGTGAGCCGGTATAGCCCATCGCCGCTTTCACCCCGCCCACCAATTGGTGAATGACCGAGGATGCGGGCCCCTTGAACGGCACTTGACCTTCGATCCCTTCGGGAACCAGTTTCATCGCCGACACATCTTGCTGGAAGTAACGATCCGCGCTGCCGCGCGCCATCGCGCCCACAGAACCCATCCCGCGATAGCTTTTGTAGCTGCGCCCCTGATACAGGAATGTCTCGCCCGGAGCCTCTGCCGTGCCGGCCAGCATAGAGCCGACCATGACAGTGGAGGCACCGGCTGCCAAAGCCTTGGCTGCATCGCCGCTGGTCCGCAAACCACCATCCGCGATGATCGGTACGCCCGATTTCGCGGCCTCTTCCGCGCTGTCCATGATCGCGGTGAGCTGGGGCACGCCTACACCTGCCACCACTCGTGTGGTGCAGATAGAGCCCGGCCCGATGCCCACTTTTACCGCATCAGCGCCCGCATCAATCAATGATCGGGTGGCTTCTGCTGTGGCGACATTGCCAGCCACGATCTGAACCGTGCTGGAAAGTTTCTTGGCTCGCTCGACCGCGCGTGCGACGTCTTTGTTATGGCCATGGGCGGTGTCGATAATGACCACGTCCACTTCGGCTTCGATCAAGGCCTGGGTCCGCTCAAATCCCTTGTCACCCACAGTGCTGGCGGCGGCCACGCGCAGCCGTCCGGTCGGATCTTTGGTCGCTTGCGGATAATTGACCGCCTTTTCCATGTCTTTGACCGTAATCAGGCCGACGCAATGTCCATCATCATCCACCACCAGCAATTTTTCGATGCGGCGTTGGTGGAGCATCCGGCGCGCTTCTTCCTGGCCCGTGCCAAGCGGAACCGTCGCCAAATTGTCGGTCGTCATCAATTCTTTGACCGGCTGCTGCGGGTTTTCCGCAAAGCGCACATCGCGATTGGTCACAATGCCGCACAATCTGCCCGATGCATCGGTAACCGGAATGCCGCTGATCCGGTGCTGCGCCATCAGTGCCTGCGCATCGCCCAATGTCGCGTCTGGGCCAATGGTGATGGGATTGACCACCATACCGCTTTCAAAGCGCTTTACCGCGCGAACCGCGGCGCATTGCTCGTCCAGCTCAAGATTGCGGTGCAGCACACCTATGCCGCCCAATTGCGCCATGACGATGGCCATGTCGGCCTCTGTTACCGTGTCCATTGCTGCGCTGATAATCGGAATGTTCAGATCAATATCGCTCGTCAGACGCGTGGCCGTATTGGCTGAGCTGGGCAAAACGTCGCTTTGCGCCGGACGCAGCAATACGTCGTCAAACGTCAGGCCGAGGGGGATGTCCAATTTTGCCACTGTAAATGCCTTTCAAACGCGCAGCGCGGATAGAATCGTGGCGGCCCATGTAACGACACTATGTGACAGGTGCTAGGGGGCGGGAAACTATTATTCCCCGCCGGAGGGATATTCCGTCGTGCTGGCCAGTCTTTTCAGCAAAAGTTCGTTCAGGACAACATCGTCAATCGCCCCGCCCAGCTCAAGCCCGTTAACCTCGTCTGAGGCCTGATGATATCGCTGGCTGAGGAACGTCTCGAGCGATTCCTGCGAGCCGAGATTGGTGGAGATGACGATCGCAGGAACGTCAGCCTCCAGAAAAGCCCATGAATCCTGCCTGCGAATGAATTGCTGGGCCATGATTTGATTGCCCAAAGTGCGGTCCTGATCGGCCAAAGTGTCGAGGACAATGCCGTCCAGCGGCGTTTCCCCCTCGCCAACGAACACAAAATCGCTGCCCTGCGGTGCGACAGCAACCGTGTCATAGTTCAAAACGGCCGCAATCTGATCCAGTGGAACAGCCGGAGTTTGGACAAAAGCCTTCGCTCCAAGCAGACCCCACTCCTCTGCCGTGGTGCCCAGGATATAGATGTCGCGGTCGTGCGGGCCTGAGGCGGCCAACCGATCTGCCAATTCCAGCATCACGGCAACGCCGCTGGCGTTATCAACCGCACCATTGCAAAGACGATCTGCTGCGCCTTCCTCGCCGCACTCTCCAAAATGGTCCCAATGCGCCATCAGGAATACTGCGCCTGCCTGCGGATTGGTGCCGGCAAGCCGTCCGATTACATTGTGCGAGGTGACTTCGCGGCGTTTGGTGCGGGCCTCCACGCTGGCTGTTGCGTCCAGCTTGATCGGAGCAAAGCCATCCTCATCCGCGCTGGCGACCAATGCGTCCCACTGCTTTTCGCCAAGGCCTGCTGTCATGGCCTCATGCGTCACAAATACGCTCAAATGATCGGTCGCATCGCTGGCCAGGATAAAGCTGTCTTGCGAACGGAATGCGCGCACCTGCTCAACGCTGGCAGCGTCCTCTACCACGGTGATGATCGCGGCGGCGCCCTTCTTGAACAGAGCTTCGCGGCGCGGCGGGCTCTTGCCCGGCTCTCCCAACATCACCACGACGCGGCCCAATACCTGCTCGTCAGGAACATCCTCGGCCAAACGACCCACAAATGTCATTTCGCCGCCTTCAACCAAGCCGAGCGATGCCAAGGTATGGGCAAAGGCATTGTCCGACGGCAAAACAACCGTCCGCTTGCCCGAAGTGATCGAGACCCGGCTGTCAGTTGCAGCCGTGTTGATCAGCAAGACCGGCGCACGCCACGGATTGGCAGGGTCATTGGTGCCCGACACGAACCCGGCCTGCGTCAACGATTGTTGGATAAATGCGAGCGTTTTGGCCTCACCCGCTGTGCCCGGGCGGCGACCGGCAAATTCTTCGCTCGCCAGAATGCTGATGTCGCTTAGTAGCCGAGCCTCGATCCCCGCACGCTCGTCCGGGGAAATGCGCCCCTGAGGCATGTTCGAACAGGAAACGACAGCCAGCGCGGTGGCTGAAACGATTGCCCATCGCGCCATCTTCTTAGCCAAATGTTTGTTAGCCAAGGCAGCCATCAATGGGTCGTCCAACCTCCGTCGATGCTCCAATTTGCACCGGTGACATTGGCCATTTCCTCGCGGCACAAGAACACCGCCAGCGCGCCAATTTCGCTGGGCTGGACAAATTTCTTGCTGGGCGTCGTGGCCAACAAGACGTCGTTGATAACCTCGTCACGGGTTAGGCCGCGCGCTGCCATAGTGTCGGGGATTTGTCCCTCAATGAGCGGTGTCCAGGCATAGCCGGGGCTGATGCAATTGGCCGTAATGCCGTCTTGTGCCACTTCCAGAGCGAGCGTCTTGGTAAAGCCATCCAAGCCATGTTTGGACGCATTATAGGCGCTCTTGAACGGTGAGGCGACTTTGGAGTGGGCCGAAGCCGTGTTGATGATCCGCCCCCACCCCTTTGCCTTCATCGCTGGCACAGCCAAGCGGCAGGTGTGGAACGGTGCGGTCAGATTGAGCCCGATGATCGCGTCCCACTTGTCTGTCGGGAAACTGTCTACCGGCGAAACATGCTGCATTCCGGCATTGTTCACCAGGATATCTACGTCGCCGATCTCGGCCATCATGGCTTCGATGGCCGCAACGTCCAGCAAATTGGCAGCGCTATGGCTGGCCGATAATTCCTCGCACAGCGCGGCAATTTCTTGGCTATCTCCAAAGCCGTTCAGAACGACCTGCGCCCCTTCTGCATGCAATGCGCGGGCCACCGCCAGACCAATGCCGGAGGTTGAACCGGTTACCAATGCGCGCTTACCTTGAAGGAACATTCACTACCTCAATTGTTGACTTCGAATTGGGTTTGCTTTTGCCTCAGTATTTGCAAGTGTCCAGCACAAACGTCGAATGGGTGCGGAGTTCGGCTATACTTTAGGAGGGAAATAGTATGCGTCTCAATCCATTCGATACATCGAAGATTCGGGTCCGGTCGAGCGGTGGCGGCAGCCGCATTCCGGGCGGCAGAGGCGGCGGCATTGGCTGCGGCACCATCATTATCGCCGCGATTGCCTATTTCGCCTTTGGCGCAGACCCGCTGCAAACAATTGGTGTAATCGAAGATGTGCAACAATCCGTGCCGGCATCTCAATCGCAAGGCCAAAGCCAGCTGAGCGAGCAAGAGGTGTGCAACAGCGGACCCTATGCGCAAGAAGCGTGCAATGCGCTAACCTCGCTCAACCAGACTTGGCAGCCCGAATTTGCCCGTGCAGGCATTCGCTTCCAGGACCCATTCCTGGATCTGTATCGTGGCGGTTCGGTCACCACACAAGGGTGCGGCAGCGCGACATCAGCGGCCGGTCCATTCTATTGCCCGGCCGACATGGGCATCTATATCGACACCAGCTTTTACGACACGATGGCACGCCGAATGGGCGCTGGCGGCGATTTCGCGCGCTATTATGTCATCGCGCATGAATATGGTCACCACATCCAGAATTTGACCGGGCTGGCCGCGCAAGTGCGCAGTGCGCAGCAGCAAGACCGTTCTCGGGCCAATGCCCTGCAGGTGCGGATGGAGTTGCAGGCCGATTGCTATGCCGGCGTGTGGGCAGGCAAGAACCGCAATTTGATCGAGCCAGGCGACATGGAAGAAGGCCTGCGCGCTGCCAGCGCAATTGGCGATGACACATTGCAACGCAGCGCGGGTCAAAGGGTCAATCCTGAAAACTTCACCCACGGTACCAGTGCCCAACGGATGGAGGCCCTGAAACGCGGCCTGCAAAGCGCCGATGATGCGCAATGTGACGTGTATTTCGACTTTGGCTAAGGGGCTCTAGCCGCATCATCTACTGGCAATGAAAGGCCCGGCCACACATCATGTGCAGCCGGGCCTATCTTTGTGCGGATCTGAGTGATCAGGACATCACTTCGTCTGCATTTTCCGGCTCTGCTTTGGGAGACCAGTCGATGCCGCGGGTGGCGTACATCACTCCGGCCAAAGCGAAGAACAGCAAGATGGATCCGATCAGAAGCGAGAATGCCTCGAGGCTGAGCAAGACATACAACAGGGCATACAGTCCCACCAGCAATGCTGCGATCATTTTGGCCCGCTTCCAACTATTCAGCACCGCGGCGCTGTAACTTGTCAGCAAGCCGATTATGGCCGCACTGGCTATGGCATAGGCGATAGTAAATCCAACCACCTCGGCAAAGGCCAGCAACAGCACGAAGAACAGCACCAATCCGGCACCGGTCATCAGATATTCCGGCGAAGCGACCTTCACCCCGCCCACGACGTCGAACATGAAGAAGGCAAGAAACGTAAAGCCGATGAACAAGAAGCCATATTTCACGGCCCGATCAACTTGGCTGTACAGATCCACTGGCTCGATCAAGCGAATGGTTGCAGCCATGCTCTGATTGCGGCCCGTTGCGGCTTCGATAACCGACGTATAGGCGGCCTGGCTTACACCTCCGCCATCGATCATCGGGGCACCTGGATCATTGCGAGTGACCATGGATTGGCCCAGCGCCAGATTGGAAATGGACCAGTTGGCGGCAAAACCATTTTCGTCGTGTTCCACCGCATCCTCATCGGGCAAAAAGCTTCCGCTAAAGCTGGGGTGTTGCCAATCGGAACGCACGCTCCATTCGCTGGATTTCCCGCGCGGCACAAAGCTGAAGGAGCGGCTGCCGCGTAGGCTATAGCTCCAATCGACCGCAATCGGTTGACCCTGTGACCAATCGAAATATCCGTGCATTCCGGCACCGCCACTGGCTGCGGGCCCCTTGCCCGGCTTCAGCGCGACATCTTCGCCCGCGATGCGCAGCACCGCATCGGTTTGCAGCCCGCGCGGGTCGGACATTCCCAAACGAATCTCTACTTCGTCCAGCAGCAATTGATCGGCATTGATTCCCATCGCTGACAAATCATCGGGCAGCACAAATTCGGCCACCCCCGATAGGGTCGCTGTGTAGATTACACTTTGATAGATCGCCCGTGTTTTGACGTCAGGATCGATTTGCGCCTGCGCTTTTTGAAGCTCGGGAGAAACGAACAATTCTGACCGTGTGTTGACCGTTCGGGTCACAGTCTTGCCGTCTATTTCCTCGGTTGAGAGCGTCTCTTCCATGAAGGGAATGACGATCACCGGCCCTGCGATGACCTGTGGGCCAGCCCATCCGGCAGAGATTGAGTCTTGCGCAACCCGCGCTTGATGCTGGCGGTCGCTGACCAAACCATAGACCATTAGCAGGGGAATAATCAGCAGCGCGCCTGTCAACCCAACAAACAGCATTCGAATTCCGGGACTTCGTTCACGCATATTCTCATCCTCCGTGTGATAGCGATGAGTCGTGCATTGTGAGCGATGAACTGAATACTGTGTGAACCCCTATACTTGTCCCAATGAAAAGGGCGAGAGTGCCATGCACCCCCGCCCCGTTAATCAGATGGACCTGACTGGCTTAGCTATCGCGCTTGTCCCAGTCCTTGATTTGCCGGTCGATCTCCTCGAGCACCTGCTCGCGCAAATTCTCGGGAAAATCTTCGCTTTTGGCAATCTGCTCACGCGCCTCTTTCAGCCCGGTCAATGCATGAGCCATGATCTTGCTTTGGCAGATCAAGACTGTCTTCTTGCCATCATCGCTGATCTTTTCAGAGGTCATGCCATCGCCTTCGCATGACATCTCAACGGTCGTGTGCTGACCATCGGCATATTGGCGCTCGAGCTTCAGTCCAATGGTCTTGGCTTCTTGCAATGCAATATCCGCCTCAGCCAAACCTTCTCGAACATCGACCATGATTTCTTCGATCTCTTCTTCGCTCAACATTTTGCCATTTTGATGCGCATGAATTTCGCGAACGACCATCTTTCTCTTCTTGGCATCGCCTGGCTCGTCATCATCGCTTCTGATGACGACAACCTTCTTCTCAACTGACTTTTCAACCTTGGTTTCAACATCAGCTTCAACATCGACCTCACCACTGGTTTGCAGGCCTAGTGCCATGGGCGCGATAGGTGCTTCAGGTGCCAATGGCGCTGGCGGAGCGCCCGGTGCGGCCGGAGCCAATGGCGCAGCCGGAGCTGGTGGCGCGCTGGGCACAATCGTCGCAATTTCCTCAGCATAGGTGATCGACGCGGTGGTCGGGATGGCAAGCGCAGCTGCAACCAGCAGCCCGCGCCCGGCCATACGCCGGCGTGACGAAATATCTGACATTTGTAAGCTCCTCAAACGGTGAATAATCGATTTGTCGCCCAAAACCGGGCAGGCCATGGGCGCCGCAAGGGCGACATTTGGCCCTGCTGCAAAACTGGCGATAACATTGGCATAGATGGCTCGTTCTTCGGGCTCTTTCTGCGCCAAAACACGGGCATCGCAGGCCGCTTCCTGATCGCGCCGCAATGCGAGCCAGCCCAACCTGCTGAGCGGGTTGAACCAGTGCAAGGCAAACAACGGTTGGACCAGAATATTGATCAACAGATCATTGCCGCGATGGTGCGACAATTCATGCTCCACCGCCATGTCGCGCGTTTCGCGATCGGGCAACGCCATGAAGCCTTCTGGCAGCGCCACCACCTTGTCGAGCACGCCAAACGCTAAAGGTGCGCTGGTTTCCGGCGTCTCGATCAGGCGAATGTTGCCTGCCCGCCCCACTTCCCGGGCATCCACCAGCAGTTTGCGACGCATGTCGAAATAGCCACGGAAACGTAGGAAAAGGAACGAGCAGGCACCCACCAACCACACGCAGAGGACTATTTCTAAAACAGGCCATGGGGATTGGGCGGCGGCGGGTTGTGACAGGGCGACCGTCGTGGGCTCTAAGATGATGCTGAACTGGTCAATTGCTGGCTGAGATGCAGCGACTTGTGACGCTGGTTCCGGCGTTGCTGGCGCCAACCAGGCAGGCAATTCAATCGGGGGTAGCAGCAGCCTTAGCAGCGGCAGCGCCCACAAAGCATAGGCCATATGAGGGCCAAAGTGCCGCGCAACCTGGCGGCGCAGCACCAGCACCAGCGCGATCAACGCAGCGGTCCACAACAGCGTATCCGCCAGCCATTGAACAGAAAGAGCACTCATTTGCGCATCTCCTTCAGCAAGGCTTCGATCTCGGTCATATCCGCTTCGCTCAAGGCCTCTTGCTCAGCGAGATGAGCCACCAATGAGGCGGCACGTCCTCCAAACAGTCGATCGACTAAACGGCGCGATTCGCCGCCGACATATTCGTCGCGAGCGATTGCAGGGTGATACAGGAACCGGCGTCCGTCCGGCCGGGTTGCGATGGCGTTTTTGGCCGTGAGGCGGGACAGCAAAGTCTTGACCGTTGCCAGGCTCCAGCCCCGCTGATCACACACTTGCTCGCACACTTCGGCGGCGGTTAGCGGGCTGCGTTCCCACAGCACTTCCATCACCGCATGCTCAGCCTCGCTGATCCGCTCGACTTTGCCGGTAATTTTGCCTTCAGCGTCTTTCGCCAAGAGTGCCTCCCACTTCTTGATTACGTCTGTAGTCACAGCGATTACGATTGTAAACATTAAACTCAGATGAACAGGCATTCAGCCAAACCTTGCCCAGCGGAAAAAGCGCGATATGTTCCCAATATGAAAGCAATTGCACTGTTCGCCTCCCTTACCCTTCTAACCACAGCGTTGCCCGCCAATCTGGCGGCGCAAGAGGTCGCAAAAGCGGCAGAAACGCAAGACGAGATCATAACAGGCGGCTCAAAGATCAGTGAAGAGGCCGCCATTGTACCCCCCGCGCTTACAATTGAGGGGCTCAAGGCTGCTGATCTAGAACCGACATTTCAAACCGTCGCTGTTGTGCTCGAAACCGAGATGGGCGACATCACCATCGCGCTGGAGACAGAGCGAGCGCCCATCACGGCAGCGAATTTTCTGCGCTATATCGATGAGGACCGGTTGGACGGCACCGTTTTCTATCGCGCAATGCATATCAAATGGGGCGAGCCGCCTAACGGCCTGCTGCAGGGAGGCACACAAAACCATCCGGACAGAATACTCGACCCGATTGCCCATGAGACCACCACGCAAACGGGGCTGAGCCACACCAATGGCGCAGTTTCTATGGCGCGGTTCGACCCGGGCACCGCAACGGGTGACTTTTCGATCATGATCAAGGATCAAATCGGACTGGACGCTCAGCCCAAGTCACCTGACCCTAGTATGCAACCCGGCTTTGCTGTGTTCGGCTATGTCACCAGCGGCATGGATGTGGTTCACGCCATACACGCGGCACCGATTGATCCCGACGAAGGCGAAGGCTGGCTGAAGGGTCAAATGCTGGCCGATCCGGTCAAAATTATCGATGCACGCCGGGTCGAACCGGCCGAGGACTAACAAGGGCCCTCACTCGCTGACCGCAGGCCGCCCCACCCGCTTGGTGGTCTTACGCGGAATTCTCGCTTCCAATTGAGCAAGCCACCGTTCGGCATTGGTCCCAATCGCAATCTGCGGCAGCGAACTGAGCAGACCGCCGCGCTTTTCCCACTCTGCAATATCCCCGCGCGCCTCAGCCGAGGCTGCCGCCAACCCTTGAGGCTTGCGCAGCGCACCGTTGATCATCGCATCACCGAAATAGGTCCAATCATTCTCGGCACGGCAGCCAAAGCTGGTTCGGTCGGCGCGGGAAGCGGTCAGGATCGCGGTGTCCGGAGACGACAGATAGGGGACAAAAACTCCTGAATAGCATGCGCTCAGGATTAAGATCCGGCGTTGGATCGCGAGATCTTGCAAGCTGGCGCGAAACCGTTGCGGAGACAATATTCCGAAGCCTGTATCGCCGTAATGATAGGCCAGCCCTTGCTGCAGGCCATGGCTAGTCGAATACAGCACCAGCACGTCTTCTTGCCGGTCCATTTTCTCGGCAATATGGGCCAAGGTCACCATCAAGGACGTGATCGACCCCTTGGGCAATCCGGCGCTGCGGCCATCGGGTCCGGCCAGCACGATGGTGCGGTTTTGCGCGTTATAGCGCCGCCCCAGCACCTTGCCAGCCTCACGCGCTTCGCGGGCGAATACGGGATCACTATCCAAGGCAATCGAGACGACATAGGCATCAACTGTACCGGGTTTTTGCGGAGCCAGCTTGGCCAAGGCCCGGTCCAGCCTCTTGCGTTCCCGCAACAATTCACGCGGTGTTGCACCGCGCTGCAATTCTGGACCCATCGACACACTGCGTGCCTGCTCGGTACGGTTCTTGCCCGTTGCCAGGCCAGGCCAATCGCTTGTGTGGCGCGGTGGTTGAACAGATTCGGATGGAGCAGACTGGGCTTGGGCCAATAAAGAACTTGCGCCTGCAAATGCAGCAGCCAAGGCGATCCCGGCCAAACCAATTTTGAAAGATACGCCCCGCTTCATTGGTGAGGAAGGTGCAACTTTCTTGGCACTTCAGTCAACCATCATCCTCGGTTGTCACCCAATTTGGCAGCCAAAAGTGACATAGGGTCGCACGTGGTTCGACAAGCTCACCACGAACGGGCTCTAGGGGGCCGGCTTGCTCTATGCTCTGGCAAAGTGACTCCGTTCGCCCTGAGCCTGTCGAAGGGCGTGAAATTACCCTGACCCGCGCGACAATTCCTGAATTTTGCCCCAATTACCTTCAATCAAAGCACTTTTCTTGGCGCGGCTCCAACCCTTAATCTGTCGTTCGGCGGCCAAGGCCTCGTGTCGCGTAGGGAAATCTTGTGACCAAACCAGTTCCACAGGCTGCCTACGAGCAGTGTAGTCACTTCCTTTGCCTGACTGATGGGAGGCAATGCGAAGTTCGAAATTGTCAGTGTGCCCGCAATAATAGGAGCCGTCCGCGCATTTTAGCAGGTAAGTGTGGAAGATCATTGGGAATGATATGCCGATACGCACGTGGTTCGACAAGCCCACCACGAACGGATTTTATGCCTCAGAAGAAGCGAAACCGTTCGTCCTGAGCCACATGCAGTAATCGCACTAACCATGCACCGCTCGTCCTGAGACCCTTGGAGAGCACGTGCTCACCCTGCACCGTTAATCCTAAGCCTATAGAAGGATCAGCCCGGAACTAACTCCGTTCGTCCTGAGCCTGTCGTAGGACGTGCCCCCAAGTGCCGAGAATCAATACACCCGCTTCTTGGGCTCGATATACTCCGCATCTTCGGTCAGCGTGTATTCGTGAACCGGGCGGTAATCGATGGAGACTTTGCCCGTTCCCGAGCCCTGAGCACCGCCGCCCCAACCGTCAAACCAGGCAATGGTGTGTTTCATCCATTCCTTGTCATCACGATCCGGGAAATCTTCATGCGCATGTGCGCCGCGGCTTTCCTTGCGGTTTTCCGCCGAAGCAATGGTCACATTGGCTTGCGCCATCAGATTGTCGAGCTCCAGCGTCTCGATCAGGTCGCTGTTCCAGATCAATGAACGGTCAGACACCTTGATGTCTTCCATCCGCTTATTGACCTTTTGCAGCGCATCCACGCCTTCAGACAAGAGCTTGCTGTCGCGGAATACGGCGGCGTGTTTTTGCATGCCCTTCTGCATTTCCGAACGAATATCGGCTGTGGTTGAACCACCGTCCGCATGGCGGAAATGGTCCAGCCTGCTGAGCGAGAGGTCCGCACTGTCGGCAGGCAATTCATTCTGGTTTGCACCAGGCTTAAGAATATCGCGCAAACGGTGGCCGGTCGCACGGCCAAACACCACCAAATCGATCAGAGAATTTGATCCCAGGCGGTTTGCACCATGGACCGAGACACACGCTGCTTCGCCCACGGCAAACAATCCCGGCACCACGTGATCGGGATTGCCATCAGGGCCCAGCGTCACAACTTCGCCGTGATAATTACACGGAATGCCGCCCATATTGTAGTGAACCGTCGGGGTCACCGGCAGTGGTTGGCGGGTCAGATCGACACCGGCAAAAATCTTGCCGCTTTCGGTGATGCCCGGAAGCCGCTCTGCCAGAACCTTGGGATCGATATGGTCGAGATGCAGGTGAATATGATCACCATCTTCGCCCTGCCCGCGCCCTTCGCGCATTTCCAGCGCCATAGAGCGTGACACAACATCGCGAGAAGCCAAATCCTTGGCCGATGGAGCATAACGCTCCATAAACCGCTCGCCTTCGGAATTGGTCAGATAGCCGCCCTCACCCCGGGCGCCTTCTGTGATCAGCACGCCCGCACCGTAAATCCCGGTTGGGTGGAACTGAACAAATTCCATGTCCTGCAATGGCAGACCTGCGCGCAGCACCATGCCGCCGCCATCGCCTGTGCACGTATGGGCAGAGGTCGCGGTGAAATAGCACCGGCCATAACCGCCAGTGGCAAGCACCACGGCTTGCGCCCGGAAGCGGTGGATCGTGCCGTCATCCAGACATTGCGCAATCACACCAACGCATTTCTTGTCCGCACCCTCACCGCTCATGATCAGATCAAGCGCGAAATACTCGATGAAGAAGTCCGCGTCATATTTCAGGCTCTGCTGATACAGCGCGTGCAGCATGGCGTGGCCGGTCCGGTCGGCCGCAGCGCAGGTACGCTGCACCGGAGGACCATCGCCCATGTTCTGCATGTGGCCACCAAAGGGGCGCTGATAGATCGTGCCATCTTCGTTACGGCTGAACGGCACACCAGCATGCTCCAGCTCGTAAACGGCTGCGGGCGCTTCACGAGCGAGATATTCAATCGCGTCCTGGTCGCCCAGCCAGTCGGCACCTTTTACGGTGTCATACATGTGCCAAGACCAGTGGTCGGGCGTGTTATTTCCCAGCGATGCCGCAATGCCGCCTTGCGCGGCGACTGTATGAGAGCGGGTCGGAAACACTTTGGAGATGTTGGCGGTGCGCAAACCGGCTTCGGCTGCACCCATGGTTGCGCGCAAGCCTGATCCGCCTGCCCCCACGACCACCACGTCATACGTATGGTCGATAATTTTATAGGCTGAGGTATCCACCATCATGCGCCTCCCAGGGCCAGACGGGCCACGCTGAATACGGCGAATGCTCCGCCGCCAATAACTGCCAGATTGAGCAATGTGAGAAGGCCGAATTTCAATCCGGTTTCCTGGATGTAATCCTCAATCAGAACCTGCAGGCCAAGCCGCGCATGCCAGAATGTGGTGACCACCAGCAGGATCATCGCGGTTGCTGGCAAAGGCTGTGACAGCCAGCCGCTGATCGTCGCGTGGCTCATATCGGGCAGCAACACAAAGCTGGTTGCCAACCACAAGGTCAGCACCAGATTGCCAACCGCTGTGACGCGCTGCACCAGCCAATGATGTGCACCATGATGCGCTGAGCCCAGCCCGCGCACTTTCCCGATGGAAGTTCCGTTACCCATGAATTGCGTGCCTTATTTCGTCAGAATGAGGGCCCAAAAGCCCGCTGTCAGTAGAATGCCCATGATCGGAGACAGGATTGACCAGATCCGGTTGATCCCCAATTCGTACCCCGCGCCGATATCCAGCACAAAGTGGCGCAATCCGCTCATCAAATGTGTGAAGAATGCCCAGCTCAGACCGACCAGCACGACATAGCCAATCGGCGTCGTCATCAGATCGGTAAAGGTCGTGTAATATTCAGGTCCGGTCGCCAATGCGCCCAGCCACCATACCAGCACAAACAGGCCGACCAACGCCATGCCGTCTCCTGTCACGCGGTGGAGGATGGAAACCAGCATATGCGGCCCCCATTTCCAGATTTGCAGATGCGGTGAAAGTGGTCGGTTGCCCATGGTTCTTATCCGGTTGATCGGTTTGATGCTTCTCCCTTAACGCTCTGACGGCGTGTGACAACCCGCTGAAACGCTATGTTGGCTCGACTCTGATTGCAAAGTTGCGGATAGACGATGCATGACACGCATTTTACTTACCGGATCGGGCCGCGGGATCGGTGCGTCGGCACGCGAAATCCTGACCGAGCATGGCGCAATTGTGATGGGGCAAGCGACCAGCGCAACCGACGATCAGACAATCGCCGCCGATTTTGCCGAGCCGGCCTCTCCGCAAATGTTGTGGGAAGAGGCGCTGGATCGATCCGGCGGGACGATTGATGTCCTGATCAACAATGCCGGGCTGTTTGCCCCCAATCCGATCGACACATCGGATATCGAATGGCTGGATGCGTGGGAGGAAACCCTGCGGATCAATCTTTCGGCTGCTGCTCAATTGAGCCGGTTTGCGGTCAAGCATTGGCTGGCCAACGATAGGCCGGGCCGAATTGTTCATGTCGCCAGTCGCGCGGCCCATCGCGGCGATTCGCCCCATCATTGGCATTATGCGGCAGCAAAGGGCGGCATGCTCGCCATGCATAAGACTATCGCGCGCGCTTATGCAGCGCAGAACATCCTCAGCTTTGCGATTGCTCCCGGCTTCACCGACACAGCGATGGCGGGCGATTATCTGGAGAGCCGAGGCGGGGCAGAACTGCTGGTAGACATTCCGCTGGGCCGGGTCGCAACCCCGGAAGAAATCGCAAGGATCATCAAATTTTGCGCGCTGGATGCACCTGCCAGCATGACGGGCGCCGTGATCGATGCCAATGGAGCAAGCTATGTTCGATAAAATATTGGCAGCCATTTCATTGCTGGCCTTGGCCGGATGCAGCGTTGCCCACAGCGCGAGCGAAACGGGTGATGTGCCGACCATTGCTGCCGACCAGCAAGCCTTTCTCGACACGTGCGAGCCGTGGGATGAGTGGGACAAGCCCGCCCCGCCGTTCAAGCTGCACGCGCACACCTATTACGTCGGGACATGCGGCATCGCGGCGATCCTGATCGATAATAATGGGTCCTATTTGCTGATCGATACCGGCACACAAAAGGGGGCAGAGATTGTCCTTGCGAACATCCGCAGGCTGGACATCGAGCCCGAGCAGATCAAAACAATCGCGATGAGCCACGAACATTTCGACCATGTCGGCGGGATTGCGTTGGTGAAAGAGCAGACCGGAGCGGTGATCGTGAGCTCTTATGCTGCGAAAGAGACGCTTGCCACGGGCCTTCCTAGCGCCGGTGATCCGCAGCAAAATTCCGGACATACGCCCTTCACTCCTCCACAAGGCCCGATTGTCACGTTGATCCCGGATGCCATCGCCAATGTAGGCTTACGCAAGGTGACGCCCATCGTCACGCCGGGCCACACACCGGGCGCGCTGAGTTGGCAATGGCAAGATTGCGAAGGCGAAAAGTGCGACTGGATCGTCTATGCCGACAGCCTCTCGCCCATCAGCAGCGATGATTACCGCCTTTCCGCCCACCCTGCCTATGTCGCCGAATATCGTGCCGGTTTGCAGCGATTGCGCGAGGCAAAATGCGATATGCTGATCACACCGCATCCCTCGTCCAGCCAGATGATCAAGCGGATGAAGGCTGGCGGATTGCGAGGCGGACTAAGCTGCGTCGATTATGCCGATTCCATCGAGCAGCGCCTCGACAAGCGCCTGGCCCAAGAGAATGCGACCGATCAATGAGCAGTTGGAAGCTAACCGCCTTTGCATCCAAGCCTATAGTACAGGCCGCGCTGTTGGAGCATGATGAGCGCGAGGAATGGGACTATGATCTGGTGATCTCTGGCCGCGAAGTGGCCGAGGATCGCCCGCAGGATTGGGTGCTGGAGGCATGGTATCCGGCCAAGCCCGACAAGACGCAAACCGGCGCGATTGCATCGCTATTTGCGGGCAAGGCGCCCAAGCTGACGGTCGAGAAGCTGCCCGATGAGGATTGGCTCACGCTCAGCCAACAAGGGGTTGATCCGATCCGCGCCGGGCGCTTTTATGTCCATACTCCCGAGCACGAACCCGACCGGGCAGAAGGCACGATCAACCTGGCGATTCCGGCCAGCCAGGCCTTTGGCACCGGCCAGCACGAAACGACCGCTGGCTGTCTGGCCATGCTCGATGCGATGAAGCGCAGCGGCGTGGTTGCCCGCAAAATCGCTGATATCGGAACCGGCACGGGCTTGCTTGCCTTTGGCGCACGGACGCTGTGGCCCAGGGCCGAGTTTACAGCCTCGGACATAGACGAGGTGTGCGCCAGCGTGATCGCTGACAATGCGGCCTTGAACGATGTGCCCATTGGGGCGCAGCGCGGGGCAGTGACAATGGTGATCGCGCCGGGAACAGACCATCCGGTGATCGAGGCGCGCGGCCCTTATGATGTGCTGATCGCCAATATTCTGGCTGGGCCGCTGATCGATCTCGCGCCGGATTTTGCCGCCGCCACGAAAGCGGGCGGACATGTCTTGCTCGCCGGATTGCTGGAGACGCAAGAGGCCAATGTCCGCAAAGCCTACCGCGCGCAGGGTTTTCGCCTCGCGTCGCGCCTGGTGAATGGAGACTGGTCGATCCTGTGGCTGCGTAAGCGCCGCTGAGCGCGCGTTATGGTGCTGATGTCAGCGCCGCATCCAATGCAGCAAGAGCAGCCTTGGCGAAACTTTCCATATTGGCGATCCGATCATCGCTGCCGGTCTGCGTCATCTGGCAATGCTCAAACCCGTCCGGACCCACAATCGCTGCCACACTTTGCCCGGCAGGCGCGCCGCTCGGGTGCCTTGAGCCACCTACCGATCCGCTTTCCGCAATGCCCCATTCTGCATGGAAATTGTCGCGGATTGAGCGCGCTTGCAGCAGAGCATATTCCTCGCTCGCGCCGCGCATACCCTTGTAGGCCTCGCGTGGTTGCTCGAACAATACGTCGCGGGCGCGGAAGGAATAAACTACCCCGCCCCCAACAAAGAAGTCGAGCGCGCCCGGCACGGTCAGCAATGACGCGGCGATCAAGCCTCCGGTAGCGCCATCGGCGACCGCCAATTTCTCGCCCCGATCGCGCAGCAATTGCGCAATTCGCGCCGCCTGAGGGTGTGTTTCGCGCAGCATCTCCGTCACCCGGCCTCCGCCACAATTTTTGCCCAACCCGCCTCGTCAATTGTTTCGATGCCGAGTTCTTCCGCCTTCTTCAGCTTGCTGCCTGCACCCGGCCCCGCAACCAGCAGATCTGTCTTGGCGCTGACAGAGCCAGCCGCCTTTGCGCCCAATCGTTCGGCCTGCGCTTTGGCCTCGTCCCGGCTCATGGTTTCCAACTTGCCGGTGAACACTACTGTCTTGCCAGCGACCGGACTGTCGAGCGTTTCAACGGCGTAGAAGGGCGGCGAAACCTCGGACAGCAAATCCTCCCACACAGCGACATTGTGCGGCTCATGGAAAAAGTCGGCCAGCGAATGGCCCACTGCCGTTCCGATGCCATCTGTCCGCACGTCGAAAATCTGCCGCACAGCATCGACCATGCGGGTGTTAAACGGGCTTTCCTTCTCGTCCTCACCGCGAGAATTTTCACGCCGATAGTCTGCAAATTCTTCCGCTTTGATGCGCAATTGGGCCAACTCGCCCAGCCCCTTCATCAGATCTCGCGCGGTCACTTCGCCAACATGGCGAATGCCCAAGCCAAACAGCAATTTCGCCGCATCGGGCTGCCGTTTGTTCTCCACAGCTGCCAACAGGCTATCCACAGACTTGTCCTGCCACCCGTCCAGCGCGAGAATATCCTCGCGCCGCTGGTGAAGGCGGAAGATGTCTGCGGGACTTTCCAGCCAACCCAAACCAAAGAATTGCTGGATGGTCTTGGTCCCGAAACCATCAATATCCAGCGCTTTGCGACTGACGAAATGCTCCAAACGCTGCGTGCGTTGCGCGGGACAGATCAGCCCGCCGGTGCAGCGCACATCCACTTCACCCTCTTCGGCAATCGCCTCGCTGGCGCATTCGGGGCATTTGTCAGGAAAGGCAAAAGGATCGCGCGGGTCTTCGCGGGTCAGATTCTCCACCACCTGGGGGATCACATCGCCAGCGCGCTGCACCACCACCCTATCGCCGGGTCTGACCCCCAAGCGGGCAATTTCATCACGATTGTGCAGCGTGACATTGGTCACCGTGACCCCGCCAACCAGCACTGGCGCCAAGCGGCCAACCGGTGTCAGCTTACCCGTGCGACCCACTTGAATGTCGATTGCTTCCAGCGTCGTCTGGGCCTTTTCGGCCGGGAATTTATGCGCCAACGCCCAACGCGGAGCCTTGGCCACAAAGCCAAGCCGTTGCTGATAATCGAGCCGGTCCACCTTGTAGACGACGCCATCGATATCATAGCCGAGATCAGGCCGCTGCCGTCCGATCTCCTCATAATGGGCGATCATCGCATCGACATCATGGGTGACAGTCAGAAACGGGGAAAGCGGAAAGCCCCAGCTTTCGATCATCCGCATCCTGTCATGCTGGCTTTCGCACAGAACATCCGAGGCAGCGCCCCAGCCATAGGCCCAGAATTTGAGCGGGCGATTGGCAGTTACCTGTGCGTCCTTCTGACGCAGCGAGCCGGCAGCAGCATTGCGCGGATTGGCGAACAATTTGCCATCTGCCGCCTCTTGCGCGGCATTGAGTGCGGCAAAATCAGCCTTCGACATATACACTTCGCCGCGCACTTCGAACACGTCCGGCACGCCCGCTGGCAGCCGTTGGGGAATATCGGCAATGTGGCGAACATTGGGGGTCACATCCTCGCCCACCTGCCCATCACCTCGCGTTGCCGCACGCACCAATGCGCCCTTTTCATAGCGCAACGAGCAGGACAGACCGTCGATCTTGTCTTCCGCCGTAATCGCCACAGGATCATCTGGGCTGAGGCTGAGGAACCGGCGAATGCGCTGCGTCCACTCTTCCACTTCCGTCCGGTTAAACGCATTGTCGAGGCTCATCATGCGAACCTCGTGACTGACCTTGGACAGCGGAGAGGCGGCCACCTCGTGCCCGACTTTTTGCGATGGGCTGTCGGGCCGGATCAGATGCGGAAAGGCCTCTTCCAACTCGCGATTGCGACGAACCAGCGCGTCATATTCCTGGTCAGTAATCTCGGGATTGTCCTGCCCATGATACAGCCTGTCATGCCGCGCGATCTGGCGCGCAAGCCGCATCAGCTCATTGGCTGCATCTGCTTCGGTGATACCCTTCACAGCCTAACCCCTCCAAACGAATGGACAGACAAGCAAGATCAGCATCGAAAGGCAGGTGACCTTTGCAACTAGGTGCCAGTTAGGTTGTTTTATCGCATCCAACGACCAAACAAAGTTGACCGCAGCTACTCCCAATCCAGAGAATATCCAAATGAAAGTCCATGCTGCGGTCAAAGTAAAGGGCTGTCGACCAGTGAGATAACCTCCCAATACCGCCAGCGCGAATAATATGGTGACTGTGAGTACAAGCAGCGCAAGGGCTGCTGCCAGAACATGCACGCCAGCTAGCAGCCTAATTACGCTATTCTCCAGCGTCCACGGCTCCATCACTCCACCTCCTTAACCAAGGAGGGGGTCGGGGGGTGGTTCGGAGAAAAGTTGTTCATCTCAAACACCCTCCAGCAATCGGTCGGCTTGCGCGCGC
Source organism: uncultured Erythrobacter sp. (assembly GCA_947495555.1). Lineage (GTDB taxonomy): Bacteria > Pseudomonadota > Alphaproteobacteria > Sphingomonadales > Sphingomonadaceae > Erythrobacter. Next base: position 551,279 of record CANLZI010000001.1, read on the forward strand.
GCTTCGGGTGTAACCTCTGCGCCAGACAGCATCCGGGCAATCTCTTCCTGACGGCCAGCTTCATCCAGCAACGCCACGCTGGTTTTGGTGACAATTCCGCTCGATGCCTTGGCGATCAGATAATGCGTTGTTCCGCGCGCCGCGACCTGCGGGCTATGCGTTACCGCCAGCAATTGGCCTGCATCGGCGAGCCGGGCCAAGCGATCCCCGATGGCACTGGCCACCGCGCCGCCCACACCGCGATCAATCTCGTCAAAGATCACCGTCGCGGCCCCGCCCTGCTCTGCCAAGGCCACTTTCAACGCGAGTATAAAGCGCGACAATTCGCCGCCACTGGCAATCTTGCCCAAGGGTGCAAAATCGGCGCCGGGATTGGTGGCGATCAGGAATTCCACGCTGTCGATGCCATTCGCGCCCCATTTGTCCTCGGGCAGCCGGCCAATGGCGGTGAGGAAGCGCGCCGTATCCAGTTTTAGCGGAGCCAATTCCGTCGCAACCGCCTTGTCCAATTTCTTGGCTGCAGAGAGCCGCGCCTTGTGCGCAGCTTCGGCCTTCTTGGTGTACTTTTCGCCCGCTTCGCGCTCGGCCAAGGCCAAGGCATCCAGCTCGGCCTCTCCGCCCTCAATCGCCTCCAAAGCGCTGCGCATTTCGCGCATCTTTTCGGGCAGATCATCCACCTCGCAGCGATGCTTGCGCGCAATGGCCCGCAGTTCAAACAGGCGGGTTTCCGCTTCATCCAGCGCGGCAGGATCGTGCACCAGCGCATTGCCTGCGGCCAGCAGCTTGTCCTCCGCCTCTCCCGCCTCGATCACGGCGCGGTCCAATGCCTCCAGCGCCTCTGTCAGCAAGGGGTGTTCTGCCGCAATCCGGTCCAGCTTGCGCGCCGCAACCCGCAAGGATGCCAAGGGCGACTCCGAGCCTTCCCAGATATGGCGCAGATCTTCCAATTCGCCGGACAATTTTTCGCCCTTCTGCATGGTGCTGCGGGTTTCGGCCAAGCGCGCCTCTTCACCAGCCTGTGGCTCCAACGAGTTAAGCTCGGTCAGATGAGCGAGGAGCAAGTCCTGATCTTCCTTGGCCTGATCGACCTGATCACGCGCCGCCTGCAACCGGGCTTTGGCGACAGACCATTGCTCCCATGACTGGGCCAGCCCTTGCGTATCGGTGTTGGCATAGCGATCCAGTAGAGTGCGATGCCCACGCGGATTGACCAGACCGCGATCATCATGCTGCCCGTGCAATTCCACCAGATTGGCAGCGATTAAGCGCAGCAGCGCCACGCTGACGGGCTGATCATTGATAAAGGCCTTGCTGCCGCCATCCTTTTTGACCTGCCGCCGGATCAGCAGCGGTTCGCCAGCCTCCACATCGATATCGGCATCATCCAGCGCGCCTGCGATCGGCGCAGGAAGGCTGGCAAATTCAAAGCTGGCAGTAACGCTCGCCTTATCCTCGCCCGCGCGGACCAGACCGGTCTCTGCACGGTCACCCAGGATCAGGCCCAAGGCATCCAGCAATATGGACTTTCCCGCGCCCGTTTCGCCGGTCAGCACGCCCAGGCCGCGCCCAAAGCTGAGTTCGAGCGATTCGATCAGGACGACATTGCGGATGGACAAACGGGTCAGCATAGGCCGATCCGGTCTAGCTTATGCAAATGGCCGCGTCACGCTGGCAGACGCGGATTCAAACAGAAATTACGCTAGCGCCAATGCGCTCAGCTTGCGGCGAGGCCCGGCGCGTGATCCTGCACCAGTTCATAGGCCTTCTCATACCACTCGGTACCTGGATAGTTTGCGCCCAATACGGCCGCATATTTGACCGCCTCTGCCGGTACACCCAGCGCGAGGCTGCTTTCCGTCAAGCGGTACAAAGCTTCGGGGGTGTGGCTGGTGGTCTGATAGTTATCGATCACATTCTGGAAGCGCAATTGCGCCGCCAACCACCGGCCAGAAACCTGATAATACCGCCCGATTTCCATTTCCTTGCCAGCCAGATGGTCTTCCACCAGGTCCAGCTTCAACCGCGCATCGGCGGCATATTCGGTGGTTGGGAAGCGGCGGTTTACTTCGCGCAAAGCCGTGCGGGCCTGCTCGGTAATCTTCTGATCGCGGTTCACATCGCTGATCTGCTCGTAATAGCTCAGCCCGATCAGATAATAGGCATAGGGCGCATCTTTATTACCCGGATGGATCGACAAGAATCGCTGCGAGCTGGCAATCGCCTTGTTGTAATCCTGCGCCACGTAATAGCTGAACGCGCTCATCAATTGAGCCCGCCGAGCCCATGGCGAATAAGGATGCTGCCGCTCAACTTCATCGAACAAAGCCGCCGCAAACAGCGTGTTGCCGCGATCCAGCCGCCGCTTCGCCTCGGTATACAGCGTCTCTACATCGCGCGCGACGTAGGCCACATCCTCATCGGCGCTACCCGCGCCGCAACCGGCGGTTAGCAAAGTGGCAGCCGCAGCAGTTGCGGCAAGAACGGGCTTAAAGCGCTTGTGCGAGATGATCGTCATATCCGCAGCCTATAACCAGCACCGCCCTGAACGCCAAGTGAAGTTGTGCGCGTTTTCCTACTTCACGTTTTTATGCTCCAAGCGCTTCCCCCCGATACTCCCCCCATTAACACTCGCCCCACAGGATAATCTTGACCCGACGCTCAGACCCCCGCGAAACCCGGCTCCCCGTATCTGCAGGCCAGCTTCCCACCTTCACCCCCGTCCCGCGCCAGTGCAATCGCCACGATGGCTGGACCGACGAGCGCCAGCGCGACTTTATCGAGGCACTGGCCGACACCGGCAGCGTGGCAGCCGCCTGCAAAGTCGTGAATATGAGCACCGTTGGAGCCTACTACCTACGCCGCCAGCCGGGCGCAGAGAGCTTTCGCAAAGCATGGGAGGCCGCGCTGCAATTGGGCGTCCAACGGATCGAGGATGTGGCGATGGACCGCGCGCTGAACGGCGTGGACGTGCCGGTCTATTCCTATGGCAAGCTGGTTGGGCTGCGCAAAAGCTATAACGACCGCTTGCTGATGTTCATGCTGAGGAACCGCGCACCCGACCGCTTTACCGAGGGCCGCGCCAAGGGCCTGAATGCGATGGACCACACCCGGCTGGAGCAGGAAAAGAAGAAATGGCACAAGGAATGGGAGCTGGAACGGCAGGCCAACCTGCCCCGCAGCGACGATACCAGCGCCAGCATTGATCGCAAGATCGAGGAAATCCGTCTGCGGGTTGAGGCGGATCAGAAGAGAGAATGGGAGAGCCTGTCCGACGAAGCGAAAGAGGCGATTGAACTGGCCGAGAAGCTAAGGGCACGTGATTTGGGGGAGACCTAGCGGCGCTGCCGGACAAGCCCAATCCCTCCGGCCAGCGCTAATCCGGCGAGCGCCTAGCGAGAAGTAAGGAGGCTAGTCCTCAAGTAGCGAAGCGGTAGGACAACAAGAAAACCCGACCGGGCGCCCGAGCTAATGCGAGGGAGCAAGCGACGCGGACGCGTCGCGCGCAATAGTCAGTCCGATACTGGGCCGGTCGCAGAACGTCCGGTTTAGGTAAGCACAGCCTGAAAAGTCGACGGTCGTCCAACGACCCAATTGCGGACTTAACTTCGATTGCGATGCTTGCCCCTTTCCATGATCAATAGACAAGAACGGCAGCTGTCCCTACTCAATTCAGGTAGAGGGGGGCTGAAAATGACAGACTTTGGTGAAGTAGAGTGACGGGCAAAAGCAGCACGCCGGGCTGGAAAGCAAGGCTAGCCCTATTCCTTCCAGGAATTTTCCTCGTTGGCTTCAACATCGGAACCGGCAGCGTCACGACCATGGCTTCGGCTGGCGCGAATTTCGGCATGGCGCTTCTATGGACGGTGCTGATCTCATGCGCCGCGACCTATCTGATGGTTGCGACATATGGTCGCTACACTTTAGTCACGGGTGAGACTGCGCTCGAGGCATTTCGGAAACATATTCACCCAGCCGTCGGGCTGTTCTTTATCGCCGCCCTTAGCGTAGGCGTGTTTGCAAGCCTTATGGGCGTGATGGGGATAGTGGCCGAAATCAGCTTTGAATGGTCGAAGACTTTCATCCCAGGTGGCGTAAAGCCGATCTATTGGGCAGCGATCTTTTGCTCGGTCGCCTATTTCATATTCTGGAGCGGCCACACGCAGGTTTTTGAGCGCATTTTGGCCGTGGTTGTAGCCATTATGGGCGTGAGCTTCGTGCTCAATTTCTTCATCCTCATGCCGCCTGTCTCGGCGATGGCCGCAGGGCTCATCCCATCGGTGCCGGATACTGGGTCGAGCGAGGCGGGACCTTTGCTGCTTGTCGCATCGATGGTCGGCACCACGATCTTCTCGGGGCTATTCATCATGCGCACAACCTTGGTGAAGGAGGCAGGCTGGACGATCGCACAGGACAAACAACAACGGCGCGATGCGGCATTCGCCGCAATCATGATGTTCGTCATCAGCGCATCGATTATGGCGGCCGCAGCGGGGAGCCTATTCGTGGAGGGCATTACGCTAGACAGCGCATCGAAAATGATCGGATTGCTGGAGCCGCTTGCTGGACCGTTGGCTGTCTCAATCTTTGCCATCGGAATTATTGCGGCAGGGGTCTCGTCTCAGTTTCCGAACCTAATTCTCATTCCATGGCTCATTTGCGATTTTCGCAGCACGCCGCGCGACATGACGATCTGGAAATACCGCCTATTCGTGGGTATCATTTCCCTGCTTGGGCTTGTCGTACCTCTTTTTGAGGCAAGACCGGTTTTGGTCCTTATCTTGAGTCAGGCATTCAATGTGGCGCTTTTGCCGATGACGGTCGCGTGCATTTTCTATCTCGGCAATCGCAATGACTTGATGGGTGAATACCGCCATTCATGGCTGACCAATGTTGGGCTTGGCGCGATATTCTTCTTCTCACTCGTAACCGGCTATATGGGCTTTCAGGGCCTAATGGGCATGCTTTGATGGAGTTAGGCTGATGCGCGAATCCTGGCGTTGGTTTGGGCCAAGCGATCCGGTCTCGCTGGAGGAAATTCGCCAAACTGGTGCGACCGATATTGTGAGCGCGTTGCACGATATCCCGATCGGCGAGCCATGGCCGCGCGAACAGATTGCGGCGCATCGCGCAATGGTCGAGCAAGGCAATGTGCCAGGTTCAATTTTGCACTGGACCGTGGTCGAAAGCATCCCTGTTCATGATGACATTAAGATCGCCTCGCCCGGGTGCGACGCCTATGTCGATGCGTGGATCGAAAGCATTAGGAACCTTGCGGCGGAGGGCATCAAGACCATCTGCTACAACTTCATGCCCGTTATTGATTGGACGCGAACAGACCTGCGACACCAACTTCCGAATGGCGCATATGCGCTGAAATTTGATCAGGAACGCTTTGCGGCATTTGATCTTTTCATCCTCAAACGAGCGGGCGCGGAGGCTGACTACAGCGAGGTCGAACTTGCCCGCGCAAGCGCCGCATTTGAAGCGATGTCAGCGGAGGATGTCGCTGGCCTTACCAACACGATCATTGCCGGTCTTCCAGGTAAGATGACAGATGCCTATTCGCTAGACGATTTTCGCGCGATGTTGGCGCGCTACAACGGGATCAGCCATAACCAACTGCGTGCAAATCTCGTCCAGTTCTTGAAGCGTGTACTGCCCGCCGCAGAGAAACTTGATGTGAAGCTCGCAATCCATCCCGATGACCCACCATGGAGCATGTTTGGTCTCCCCAGGGTCATCTGCACACCAGCCGATCTGGATATGCTGTTTGAGGCTGAACCGAGCCCCTCAAACGGCATTACCTTGTGCGTCGGCACGTTTGGCAGCCGGCCAGACAACAATTTGCCGCAAATGGCGCGCGATTACCGCGATCGAATTCACTTTGCCCATTTACGCGGTGTTTCGCGCGACCCTGAGGAACCACGCACATTTGTTGAGGCAAGCCATTTGGACAGCGATATCGACATGCTCAGCGTGATCCGCAATCTGCTCGCCAATGAGCGGGCCACGAACCGTGAGATCTTCGTCCGACCCGATCACGGCCATTTGATAATGGGAGATATCTCAAAGGAGACCAATCCTGGCTATTCGGCGATCGGAAGGATGAAAGGCCTTGCTGAAATACGCGGCGTTATCCGCGCTTTGTCCTCACCTGCTTAGTCGGCCTAATCAGCCGAACCCGGACTTGGTCTGTTTCCCACCCCAATTGCAGCCATTAGACCCAGATGATCGGATGACCGCTTTTGTACATTGGATCAATCAAGACGAATGACCGACATTGGGGCGCAATTCCGCCCCTACTCCTCGCCCATCCGTAGCGCGGCAATAAAGGCTTCCTGCGGAATGCTTACGTTCCCGTATTCGCGCATTTTGGCCTTACCCTTTTTCTGCTTGTCGAGCAGTTTCTTCTTCCGGCTAATGTCTCCGCCATAACATTTGGCGGTCACGTCCTTGCGCATCGCGGCGATGGTCTCGCGCGCGATGATCTTGCCGCCAATCGCCGCCTGAATGGGCACTTTGAACAGATGCCGCGGGATCAGCTCTTTCAGCCGCTCGCACATGCCGCGCCCGCGTTCCTCGGCCACATTGCGGTGGACGATCAGCGACAGCGCATCGACCGGTTCATTATTGACCAGAATGTTCATCTTTACGAGGTCCCCCTCGCGCAGGCCAATCTGCTCGTAATCAAAGCTGGCATAGCCGCGGCTGATGCTTTTCAGCCGGTCGTAAAAGTCGAACACCACCTCGTTCAAAGGCAGTTCGTACGTCACCTGCGCCCGCCCGCCGACATAGGTCAGGTCGGTCTGGATGCCGCGCCGGTCCTGACACAGTTTCAGGATGGAGCCGAGATATTCGTCCGGCGTGTAGATCACCGCCTTGATCCACGGCTCCTCGATCGTCTCGATCCGGCTGGGATCGGGATAATCGGCCGGGTTGTGGAGCATGATCTCCTTGGCGGCCTCGTTCTTGGTCTTGCCCAATTGGATGCGGTAGACAACGCTGGGCGCGGTGGTGATCAGGTCCAGATCATATTCGCGGGTCAGGCGTTCCTGAATAATCTCAAGGTGCAGCAACCCCAGGAAACCGGCGCGGAAGCCAAAGCCCAGCGCGGCAGAGCTTTCCATCTCGAAGCTGAAGCTGGCGTCATTCAGGCGTAGCTTGGCGATGCTCTCGCGCAGTTTTTCGAACTCGGCCGCATCCACCGGGAACAGGCCGCAGAACACCACGGGTTGCACTTCTTTATAGCCGGGCAAAGGTTCGGTCGCCCCGCCCTTCACCGTGGTGATGGTGTCACCCACGCGGGCCTGCTCAACCTCTTTGATTTGCGCGGTGATAAAGCCGATTTCGCCGGGGCCGATCTCGGGCAGGTCGACGCGCTTGGGCGTGAAGGCCCCGACCCGGTCGATCAGGTGTTGTGTGCCGCCCTGCATGAATTTGACGTTGAGCCCCTTGGCAATGACGCCGTCGATCACGCGGATCAGGATGACGACGCCGAGGTAGGGATCGTACCAGCTATCGACCAGGCTGGCCTTGAGCGGGGCATCGCGATCGCCGCTGGGAGGCGGGATTTTGGCGACGACAGCTTCCAGCACGTCTTCGATGCCGATGCCCGATTTGGCCGAGGTCATGACCGCCTCTGATGCGTCGAGGCCGATAACCTCTTCGATTTCGGCGCGGACTTGCTCTGGCTCGGCCGCGGGAAGGTCTATCTTATTGATAATAGGCACAATTTCGTGGTCGTGCTCGATCGATTGGTACACATTGGCCAGCGTTTGGGCCTCGACCCCTTGGGCGGCGTCCACCACCAGCAAAGCGCCCTCGCATGCGGCCAGGCTGCGCGAAACTTCATAGGCGAAGTCGACATGGCCCGGTGTGTCCATCAAATTGAGCTCGTAAGTCTCGCCGTCGCGCGCGGTGTAGTTCAGGCGCACGGTCTGGGCCTTGATGGTGATCCCGCGCTCTTTCTCGATGTCCATATTGTCGAGCACTTGCTCGGACATCTCACGGTCGGTCAGTCCGCCGGTGAATTGAATCAGCCGGTCAGCCAGCGTGGACTTGCCGTGATCGATATGGGCGATAATCGAAAAATTGCGGATTTTTGAAAGGTCGGTCATTTCAACGCGCCATTAGCGCGCCTGCACGATGCTGTCAGCACCATTATGCGATCAAATCGGTGCAGGAAAATACTAATCCAGCCCGGACCGGGAAAAATCAGATCGCGTCGGGATCAAATCCGGGTGCATAGCCGAACTGAGGGATCGTGTGCTCACCATTCAGCATTCCGCCCTCCATACCCTTATAATCACCCGAAGGCAGAGCTTTCAACGGAGCGCCCGCAGCCGCCAATGCATAGGGCGAGACGCGGTTGCGCGTGCACAGACCACCCGCACCATCATCGACCAACGATTGTTCAAATTCCAGACCCTGCGTGTCGCGATTTGACCGCGTAACTGTGGCCACCGCGAGTTGTCCGCCGCCCAGATCGACCACAAATTGCGTATCAATCGGAACGTCAATCAAACCTTCGATCAATGCGCCTGTTCGCGAGAGATTGCGCAAGGTCACATCATAAGAGTGATCATCATGAATAACTTGGATCTTGCGCAACACGGTCCGACGCTTGGCACGCTTTGACCGCGCGCTTGATGGCTCAATCGTCCAATTCCCGCTGGCCAGTTCCTCGTGGACCTCGTCGACCAACATCGGATCGCTGTAAATCGGCCCTTGAACACACCCAATGTCGCAACCACGAAGAGTGGCCAACAGATCCATCGATTCAATGCCGGTTGCGACCGTCTCCATGCCCAAGGCGCGGGCCAAAGCAACGATGGCCTTGATCAAGGCCAATTCGCGGCTGTCCTTGGCCAAGTTACCCTGGAAGAAATTGTCGCCAATCCTGATCGTGTCGAAGGGCGCGCGACGCAGATAACCCAACGAAGAAAATCCGGTGCCAAACTCGTCCAGCGTCAGGCGCACGCCCAGCTTGAACAAAGACGCAAGCGACTTGTCGACCACATTGGTATCACACAGGAAAACGGTCTCTTTGACCTGCAATTCCAGCCGGTCAGGGGTCAGCTCAGTTTCGGTAAGAGCAGCGGCAATTGTCTCGACAAACCCGCCAGAAATGAACTGACGCGACGGAATATTGACGGCCACCCGCAAAGATTCCGGCCACAAACATGCCTCTTCGCACGCGCGTTTTACCGCCCATTCGCCCACATCGACAATCAGGCTGCTATTCTCGACAATCGATTGGAATTCGGTGCCGTCAATCTCGCCTCGCTGCGGATGCTGCCAACAAATCTGCGCTTCCAAAGCCACAACCACCTGTTCGTCCGCAGACAGGATCGGCTGATAACGCAAGAACAGCTGGTCATCGCGCACTGCAGCAATAAGATCACCTTCCAACCGTCTGCGGAAGATCGTCTCATTCTCCAGATCGCCAGAATAGAACCGGAATTGGCCACGGCCACCATTCTTTGCAGCGTACAAGGCCAAGTCAGCCGAGCGGACAACTTCATCGCTGGTTACCCCATCATGCGGAGCAATGGCGATACCCACTGAGGCTCCAATGACGCAGCGGCCCTCTTCCAAAGAGTAAGGCTGGGTCAACATGGCGATAACTTTGTTCGCGATTTCGCCCAATTCGCCGCGATCATCCATATCGGGCAGCATGATCTGAAATTCATCGCCGCCCAAACGGCCAATTTCGCAATCCTTGTCGACGGCACGCTTCAACCGGCTGGCCACTTCTTTCAGCAGCTCGTCACCAGCAGCATGACCCAGCGTGTCATTGACCTGCTTGAACCGGTCAAGATCCATCATCATGATCGCGCAGTTGCGCTTTGCCGCACGGAATGCGGTGAGCGTGGAATCGATAATCTGCGCCATCCGGTGACGGTTGGCGAGCCCGGTTAGCGAGTCATATTTGGCCAACCGCTGGGTTTCTTCCTCGCGGTGGAACTGTTCGGTAATGTCCGTCCCGGTGCCGCGAAATCCTTCGAATTTTCCGCCAGAGGTAAACGAGGGTCGACCCGACAGGCGGATAACCACGTCCGATTTTACCTTTGCTGGAGACACAGAAAGGTTGGTGAAAGCCTTGCGAGAGCCAAGCTTCAAGGCAACCGATTGGGTGCGCCCATCCCCGCCCTGTGCAGCGAATACGGTTGGCATTGGGAAGCCAAGCAATTGATCGACCGGTGTATCAATCCGTTCTGCAATGGCTTCGCTTAGATAAGTGACATTGCCTTCAGCATCGGTTGACCAGAACCAACCCAGTCCTGAACGCTCCAATTCATCGAGCATGGCAAGCTTGTCATCATTGGACATGGTAGAGCCATTCGCGCGCCCACCAGACGCACGTGACCTGCCAGCGAACCACCCGCTGTCATTCTTACCAGATAAGAGGGCCTTAAGGGGCACTCCCAACTTCTCCCAATCGAATAAAGCACCGGTCATTTACCGGCTTCGACCTAAGTAAAGTCAGATGGTTATTATTCTGCTAATTTTCGGGCAATTCATGCGAAAACTGGCCCAAGGAAGCTCTGAGCGGATTTAGCTAACAAGCAAAACACCCGCCCGCCATTTTGATGAGCTTGCATTGCGCGGCAACGCCCGCCAATGTGCCGCCAAACAAAAATCGTCCTAATGTGAGAGGTTTGGAGATGGAAAAGGGTTTTAAGCTCGAAAACGAGGCGGCACAGTCAACCAATGCTTTGGGGCCTATGATCGGACTGGCGCGCGAAGACTTTGTCGGCGCTGTTGCCCTGCTGCTCCGCGAAACCGCATCTGATCCGTCCCGCGTGATGCGCCATGCGCAATCCATGGGCGAAGACGTGGTCAAAATCCTGACCGGCAAATCTGAACTTGCTCCCGATCCCAAAGACAAACGTTTTATGGATCCGGCGTGGCAGTATAATCCCTTTTTCCGGGCAGGCGCTCAATATTATCTCGCGGTCCAAAAAGGCATGCGTAATTGGCTGGAAGAGCTTGAGCTGGACGAGCTTGAGCGCAACCGGGCCACATTCATATCCAACATCATTCTGGACGGGCTTGCACCAACCAACACTTTGGCAGGCAACCCAACGGCGCAAAAACGCCTGATTGACAGCGGCGGACTGTCGCTGATCAAGGGATTGAAGAACGCCTATGATGACATGGTCAACAACAAGGGCATGGTCAGCCAGGTAGACAAACGCCCGTTTAAATTGGGCGAGAACATCGCGACATCAAAGGGATCGGTCGTGATGCGGACAGAAATGTTCGAATTGGTCCACTACGCCCCGACCACAGACGAGGTGTATGAAGTGCCTCAGCTGACAATCCCGCCACAGATCAACAAAATGTATATCAATGATCTGTCGCCAGATAAGTCAGTGATCAAATTCCAGCTTGATAATGGGATTCAAACCTTTGTGATTTCCTGGCGCAATCCGTCCAAGGAACAGGGCGTTTGGGCCATGGCTGATTACATCGAAGCTTGCGAAGAAGCGCTGGAAGCTGTGTCTGCTATTACTGGGTCCAAAAAGGTCAATGTATCCGCCGGGTGTTCGGGCGGCCAAACCGCATCGGTGCTGGCCTCCAAATTGGCAGCAACAAAGAATGATATTCTCGGCTCGCTCACCTTGATGGTGTGCGTGCTCCACCCCAAGCCAACCGATAGCGAAGCGGGTTCCTTGGTATCTGAAAACGGTATGGCATTGGCCAGACAGCGGGCTGCCAAGGCCGGCATTATCGAGGCCGACAATCTGGCCCGTGGCTTTGCCTGGCTGCGCCCCAATGATCTGATCTGGAACTATGTAATCAACAACTATCTGTTGGGCGCCGATCCACCTGCGTTTGACGTGTTGTTCTGGAATGCCGATGCAACCAATCTGTCGGCCAGCCTCATGGGCGATTTCCTGACCCTGTTTGAAACACTCGCCTTCACCAAGAAGGGCGAGATCGAAATGGCTGATCACAAGATAGATCTGTCCAAGGTCAAATCGGACATGTTCATCCTGGGCGGCGTGACCGATCACATCACCCCATGGAAGGCGACCTATCGTTCGACCGAGCTGTTTGGATCAAAGGACGTGACCTATGTCCTCAGCCAATCCGGTCATATGCAGGCGATCCTGAACCCTCCAGGCAATCCGAAAGCCAAATATTACGTCCAGAAGAAGAAGGGCAAACTGCCCGCAACCGCCGACAAATGGCTGGAAGGTGCCGAGGAAATCAAGGGCAGCTGGTGGCCGTTCTGGATGGAATGGATGCAAAAACGCTCTGGCGATCAAATTGCTGCGCCAACCGAACTGGGGAATGATTCCTACGCACCTATGGACCCGGCACCCGGTCTGTACGTAGTGGAAGAAAGATAAACACAATAAAGTCCCGAAAACGGGTCGCAGCAGAGGAATTTCGTTTGGCGGATGCAATGAAAGATGCGGTCGTGACCATGGAACAGGTCGGCGGCCGAACGCTTAGGGTCGCGCGATGGCGACTGGACGAGCCTTCTGAGCATCTGCCTGTGTTGTTCTTCAACGGTATCGGCGCCAATATCGAAGCGGTTGCGCCTATGGCCGAAGCGCTTAGCGATCGCGGCTTTATCATGTTCGACATGCCCGGTGTCGGCGGATCGCCCGAGCCGCTAATTCCCTACAATGTTGTCACAATGGCATGGACCAGCGCCCAATTGCTCGATCAGCTGGGCGTGGACCAGGTCGATGTCATGGGCATCAGCTGGGGCGGCGGGATGGCGCAGCATTTTGCTATCCAGCACCCGGGCCGTGTGCGCAGGGTAACCCTGATTGCAACCAGCATGGGTATGTTGATGATGCCAGGCAATCCGGCGGCGCTGACCAAGATGGCCAATCCACGCCGCTACATCGACCCCGACTACATGATGAAGAACTTTGAGACGCTGTATGGAGAAGGCCTTGGCAAAGGCCCGGGCAAAGAAGGCCATATGGCCCGCCTGAAACCGCCAACAACGCGCGGCTATCTGTATCAATTAATCGCAATGCTGGGCTGGACCAGCGCCCCTGCTCTGCCCTTCCTGCGTAAACCGGTTTTGGTGATGATGGGCGATGACGATCAGATTGTTCCGTTGATCAACGGGAAGTGGATCGCCTCGCTGGCGCCCAATGCGCAGCTCAAGATAATGGAAGGCGGCGGACATTTGTTCTTGCTCAGCCATAAAGATGAATGCGTGAAAGCCATTCGCGATTTTCTGGACTCACCAGTTAATGCGGAACATGGCGAGGGAGTAGCGGAGGCGGCTTAATGCGGCATATTGCGATTATCGGTTCTGGTCCGGCAGGTTATTACACCGCAGAAGCGGCGCAAAAACTGTGGGGCGATGATGTCAGGATCGACATTTTCGATATGCTGCCAGTGCCTTATGGGTTGATCCGGTTTGGTGTCGCGCCCGACCACCAATCGATCAAGGGCGTATCGCGCCGCTATGAAAAGACCGCCCTCAATGAAAATGTCCGTTTTATAGGCAACATCAACATCGGGGAGGATGTGACCGTCCCCGAATTGCAGCAATTGTATGACAGCGTAGTGCTGGCCACTGGCGCTCCCAATGATCGCGAACTGACCATCCCAGGGGCAGATTTGGGCAATGTGATCGGCAGTGCGGCCTTTGTCGGTTGGTACAATGGTCACCCCAAATTCGCTGATTTGAACCCAGATCTCTCGGGCAAACATGCGGTGGTCATCGGCATGGGCAATGTCGCGCTAGATGTTGCCCGCATTCTTGCAAAGACAGAACGTGAATTTGAAGGCGCCGATATTGTTGCCCACGCTTTGGACGCCTTGCGCGAAGCCAAGATCGAAACGGTGACAATTGTGGGCCGGCGCGGCCCCCATCAGATCATGATGACGCCCAAGGAATTGGGAGAGCTTGGCGCGCTGGAACGGGCCAGCCCACGGGTGGATCAATCCGACCTTCCGGACGAGGCCGAGGATGCTCTGTTGGAACCCGGCCTGCGCAAATCTGTCACCCATCTGCGCAGCTTTGCCGCCATCCCTGAAGATATTCACGCCGAAAAGCCGATCGAGATTGCCTTCGACATGTTCGCCAGCCCCAGCGAAGTGGTCGGAGACGGAGCAGTCACCGCCTTGCGGGTTGAACGCACCGTGGTCGAGACCGGTCGTGCGGTCGGCACCGGCGAGTTTTACGATATTCCCGCCGATCTGGTGGTCAGCTGCATTGGCTATCGCACGTCGCCCATCCCCGACGTTCCCTTCGACGAACGGATGGGCCGCTTCGCCAATGACGAAGGGCGTATCCTGCCGGGCATTTACTGCGTCGGCTGGGCCAGACGCGGTCCATCAGGCACGATTGGCACCAACCGTCCCGATGGTAACAGCGTTGTAGAATTGATCCGCGAGGACATGGACGCTGGCGTCTTGGGACGAGCGGATAAGGCTGGCCGCGATGGGCTGGATGCTTTGGCGGCAGAACGCGCGCTCGATATTGTCACATTCCGCGACTGGAAGAAGATCGAGCAGGCCGAGGAAGCCGCCGCACGCGAGGGTGCTCCGCGCGAGAAGTTTGTCGATATTGAATCGATGATCAAAGCGCGAAGCTGAGCCGCAGCGCTCCACTTGGCCATTGAGATATAACAGAAAATGGCCACTCCGATCGCTAACTCCATTCCAAATGACCGCCCTGTCACGGCGCGCCCTACCGAAGGTGCAGGTGGAGCTCTTGGTCGCACCGGGTTTGCGTGGGCGGTGTTCGAATGGGCCCGCAATCCGTATTACATACTGATCGTCATCTATATTTTCGCACCGTATTTTGCGCGCGACATCATCGGTGCGGATCTGTTGGCCAGCGGAGAACTGGACAATCTTGATCCGGAAACCGCTCGCAGCACTGCGAATGCCCGGGGGCAAGCTGCCATCGCATCGGTCACCAAATGGGCCGGATTGATTGCGGCGTTGACCGCCCCATTTCTGGGCGCAGCGTTGGATCGCGGTGGACGGCTCAAGCCGCTGTTGGCAATTTTTCTTGCTGCAATTGCTGCCTGCTCTGCCCTTCTCTGGTTTGCGCAACCCGGCGGTGCTGGCCTACCCACGTGGGTCATCATGTCGCTGCTTGTGATTGCTTATGTCAGCTTCACCTATTCCGAGGTCACTCATAATGCGATGTTGAGCGTTGCCGGAGAGCCAAAGCGGCTATCGATGATTTCAGGCCTGGGTTTAGGCTTGGGCAACCTGGCCGCGGTGCTGATCTTCATCGCGATAGCGGTGTTGTTCATTCTGCCTGGCGCAGTCCAATGGCGCTTCGCAAGGCCGCAGTTCAATTTCGACCTTGCAGCTTTTGAGCATGCCCGCATCGCAGGACCGATTTGCGCCGTTTGGCTCGTGACTTTTTCAATTCCGTTCTTCCTGAATGCAAAGGATCCTGGTGTACCTGGAGCCAGCTGGCGCACCGCAGTGGTCACAGGATATCACAGCGTCCTGAAGACCTTGCGGGAGGCGCGCAAATACCCCGATCTGATGAAGTTTCTTATTGCGCGGATGTTCTATCAAGACGGCATGGCCGCATTGCTCGCACTGGCGGCGGTCTATGTTGCGCTGTTTCTTGACTGGGGCTTCCTCGAAATGCTCTGTTTCGCAATCTATGGGTCTGCCTTTGCCTTCCTTGGCGGAATCTTCGGCGGTTGGCTGGACGGCAAGGTCGGTGTGAAGAATGCCCTCATCATCGAGATAATTGGCGTGGTGTTGGCGTTTTCGGCACAGCTTTCCCTCACCAAGGACACGCTCTTCTTTGGCCTTGTCGACAATTATCAGGTGTGGGACGGCTTGGTATTCCAGACACTTTCCGATCTCACCTATTTTGGCTTGATCAGCGTCGTCGCGGTCACTGTAACAGCTAGTATCTCGTCCAGCCGATCAATGCTGGTTACCTTGTCCCCGCCCGGCCGCAGTGGCGAGTTTTTTGGCCTATATGCCATTGCAGGGACGATCACCGTTTGGATGGGGCCGTTGCTGGTCGAATTGTTCACAACCTTGTTCAACGATCAACGCATCGGCATGGCGTCAATTTCGCTGCTGTTCGCAATCGGGATGGGTGTTCTATTGGCTGTCAGGACGCCAGATAGAGCTTAAGCATCTGAGACATTTGGCAACCACTCTTGCAAAATTGCATTAACTTCGTTGGGCGCATCTTGCTGGACCCAATGCGATGCGTTGGGTAGCCGTTTTAGAGTGAAATCGGGCACCCATTCTTCGGTGCCTTCGGTGCCCCTCACGTCCAATGCCAGGTCCTGCTCACCCCAAATCATCAGGGTGGGAATATCCACCCGGCCATCGCCCAGATTCAGCGTATTGGGTCGGCGTACAATCGCCCGGTAGTAATTGATCATGGCTGTCAACGCGCCCGGGCGGTTCGCAGCTTCAGAATAGATCCTTTGGGTCTCAGGCCCGAAATTTTCCGGATTGCAGCTCGTTCTGGCAAAAATCTTGCCCATGCCCTTGGCGTTGTTGCGGCCCAGCAGCTTCTCCGGCAGCCAAGGGATCTGGAAGAAATAAATGTACCAGCTTTTGCGGAGCTGGCGCCATGTCTTCAACTCGCGCCGAAAAGCGTGTGGATGGGGCAAATTCATGATCACTAATCTGGTCAACGGACGCTGCTTTGTAATGGCAAAGGCCCATGCGATCGCCCCGCCCCAATCATGCGCAATCAAAGTGACCTGCTTGGCACCGCTTGCATCAATCAAAGCGCCCACATCACCCGTCAGCTTCTTCAGCGTATATTGATCCAAGCCTTGCGGACGGTCCGTACTGCCATAACCGCGCAAATTGGGCGCCCACACCCGATAACCCATCTTCGCCAGAACAGGCATTTGATGCCGCCAGCTGTAATGCAATTCGGGAAAGCCGTGCAGACACAGCGCCAGATGCTCTCCATCGCCCGACGCAGGCTGCGCCGTTGCAACTTCGAATGTCAGCCCGCCGGCCTCAATCCATTCGGTGGTAATTCCGCTCTCTGGGTCTGGCGACCAACTCGGTTTCCTGTCCATTGTGCGAGCTTAGCATTGCTCGGCAAATTGTGCTATTTGAGTGGCAAAGAAAAACGGAGAGTGTTGAGATGCCCGCATTTGACCTGATCATTCGCAATGGAACTATTGTCGATGGAACCGGCGAGAGCCAGTTTTCCGGTGATGTTGCGATCAAGAACGGCCTGATCGCCCAAGTCGGCACGGTCACAGGCGACGCAAGCGAAGAAATCGATGCCGCGGGCAAAATCGTCACCCCCGGCTTTGTCGATATTCACACCCATTATGATGGCCAGGCAACTTGGGATGCCGAAATGGCACCGTCCAGCTGGCATGGCGTCACCACCGTTGTGATGGGCAATTGCGGCGTGGGTTTTGCCCCGGCCAAGCCCGATCGTCACGAATGGCTGATCAGCCTGATGGAAGGGGTCGAGGACATCCCTGGCACCGCTTTGGCAGAAGGGATCACCTGGGATTGGGAGACCTTCCCCGAATATCTCGACTCGCTGGAAAAGATGCCGCGCGCTGTCGATGTGGGAACGCATGTGCCCCATGGGGCGGTCCGCGCCTATGTGCTGGGTGACCGCGAACAACCCGGCGCGGTGCCGACCGCAGACGACATCAAAGCCATGTCGGACATTGTCGAGGAAGGCGTCCGTGCTGGCGCGCTGGGCTTCTCCACCTCGCGCACCGTCTTGCACAAATCGGTCGATGGAGAGCTGGTGCCCGGCACCACCGCAACGCCAGAAGAATTGGTGGCCATTGGCCACGCCATGGGTCGCGGCAAGCAGGCGGGCGGCCATGCTGTGTTTGAAATGGCGAGCGATTTGCAGCGTGAATGGAACGAATTTGAATGGATGGGCAAGCTGAGCCGCGAGGCCGGCATCCCCGTCACCTTCGCCGCGCTCGAATCCATCGCCAAGGAAATGCCTCTGGCCGAACAGATCAGCGAGATGCGCGCGCAAAACGACAATGGCGCCAATATCGTTGCGCAAATTGCCTTGCGCGGAAACGGCATCATCATGGCCTGGCAAGGGACTGTGAACCCGTTCGTCTATCGCGCGAGCTGGCAAGCGATCAAAGATCTGCCATGGGAAGAGCAAAAGGCAAAGCTGCTCGATCCGGCGTTCAAGAAGCAGCTTTTGTCGGAATCCAATGATTATTCAGAGGCCCCGATGGACATCATCGGCGTGGTCATGGTCATCACCCAAGGCTGGGCCTTGCAGTACGAGATGGATCCGGACTTCGACTATGAGCCGGACGAGACCGCCAGCGTGAACGCACGCGCTCAGGCCGCCGGGATCGACCCGCAAGAATACGCCTATGACATGCTATGCGCGGACGATGGTAAGGGCTTCATTTACCTGCCGATCCTGAATTATGCCGATGGCAATCTGGATTTTCTGCACCCGCTTCAGCACAGCGACGACACAGTGAATTCGCTGTCCGATGGCGGCGCGCACTGCGGCACCATTTGCGATGCAGCCAGCCCCACATTCATGCTGGAACATTGGGTGCGCGACCGGAAACGGGGTGATCGCATCACGCTGGAAAACGCGATCAAGCGCCAGTGCAGCGATACCGCCCGCCTGTATGGGCTGGATGATCGCGGTATCATCGCGCCCGGCTATCTGGCCGATCTCAACATCATCGACATGGATAAGCTGAAGCTGAAAAAGCCGTGGTTGGCGTTTGATCTACCAGCCGGGGGCAAGCGATTGCTGCAAAAGGCCGATGGCTATGTCGCCACCATCAAGAACGGCAAGGTGACGTTCAAAGACGGCACATGGACGGGCGAGACACCGGGCGGCCTGATCCGTGGTCCTCAGCGCGTGGAAATGGCCGAGGCAGCGGAGTGAATTGAGAGAGGCCGAAAGCAGAAATTCTGCAATCGACCCAATTGTGGACGTTCGCCTCCTTGAGGATTAGCTTGTCTGTCGAGCGTAATCTTCGCTGTCGAACCAGCCGAGAGAAGACTGAATCTTGCCATCAACGTTGATGTCCCATTCCTCCCAACCCGAAACGCGAACTGTTTTCCCAGTCGAGGCGTGCGTTCCGCTGAAGGTCCACAGATATACAGCATGATCTCCAGCTACTCTCACCGTATCGCACTCAAGGGCTAAATCCGGAATGTCAGAGAAGAAACCTGCCGCCATCTCGGCGACTCCGGCCCGTCCATTCCAGGGATCACCTCGGTTGATAATAATCCTACCATCGCTGGCGTAGAAAGACGCGACAGCATCAGCAGATCCGCTATTCCATGCAGCGGTGTAATCGGCCGCCAGTTTTTTGGTCTTTTCCTCGGTATTTGTCATCCGATCCCAACTCCCTTCCACCATTTTGTGAAGCGTCCTCACAAACACTCTAGCTCAGATCAGCGAACGACCAAGACCTTTTCTATGCCCCTAGTGAGCGTCCGCTTCCCACCTCAATTGCGGACCTCAGACGCAAATCACAAAGATGCCAAAAGCAGACGGAGCAGCCTTCCCTCTAAGGCTCGATTACGATCCCCTTGGCCGGATCGACATTACCGCTCAGCATTTCCAAGAAGGTTGTGCGGGCCGCTTCCAATCCTGAATGTTTCTCAATCGCAACCGTGCCATCGGCCTCGGTAAGGAATTGATGCCAGGCCTGCGCCAATCGCTTGCCGCCTTCTGCCGGGCCCAATTCCTTGAAAAAGGCCACCGCATGATCGGGTGCAAAGAACAGCGTTGGTTTCGCTCCGGGTAGACCGCGATCAGCCGTCATACCGCCCTCCCCGCGATCTTCGATGTGGGTGGCCCCAACCAGGCAGGAATATTTCAGCATATCGCCGTAATGTTCATGCACCTTGGCCAGGACATCAGCATTACCCGCAAAATCGACCACAACGCTGGGCGAGATTGAAAGCGTGCCGACCTCGCCATAGGTCAAAACCTTGTCATACAAGCCGGTGCTTTCGACAAATTCGACATTGCTGGCCGAGGTCAGGCCAACCCGCTTCACATTGGGTGACAACAGTTTTGCGACACTGGCCAGACCCATCGCAGTTTTGGAAGACGCGCTGGTCAAGATAACCTGCTCGCCGCCAAACCAGCTTTCATTGCGCATGAAATATTCGATCAGGAAACCGGTTTTGAACAGCGGGCCAAAGATCATTCGCTCGGCTTCCTTGCCGCCATCATGTTCGGGATCAGCCGCAAGGCGCGAGTATTGATTGTAGATCGAGCTCATCGGTTGGCGATAGTCTGTCGTGTCGACAAAGCTGCCTGCCGAAACATTGCCCGGCACCACGTCCAAATGGCTGGCCATCGGCAAATAGCCATAGACCCGCTCACCCACGGCAAAATCGGGTGAATTGCTCTCCACCACCTTGGCATGGCCCCACATCGGCACAATGCCGTGGCCTTCGGGTGCGGGGAAGAAATTCCAATATCCAAAGCCATCGCCCACCACCGCATAGGTGATGTTGTTCGATGTGACGGAGAAATTTTCCACCGCAAGCCGCACTGCGCCTTGGGCAAGTGGACCGTTATCAACATCAACCAAAGCGGTTTGAGTAAGATCATCCTTGCGGACGTGGACTTGTTGGATAGTCATGGAATCGTTCTCCTTTGGCACTGTCTTAGCCGATCAGCCTTCGCTCTCCCAGCGGCTTTTGCGAATGGACCTGCGTTGCTCGGTAACGGCCATCCATGCCGACAACATCGGGCATTGTGCAATCCCTGCATTGCCTTGCGGCGTCATCTGAAGCCCGCGCAAAACCGGATAGATGAACACATCGGACAGGTCGAATGCGCCCGTTGTCCATGCTCCATCTTTGGCAATCGCTGCATCAAGGAAGCTGAGCGCGCGTGAGATATTGGGCAATGCCCGGCCCATCTTTTCCTGATCCAGCTCTGCCCCGAAATAATTATGCATGATCCACGGCATAACCAAACCGTTTTCAAACAGAGGAAACAGGTAATTGTTGGCGATCGCGATCCACCGGTCCATCACCGCGCGCGCAGCAGGATCGGATGGCTGCAATCCAGCCGAGTTATGCGCATTGTCCAGATATTGGGCTATGCTGACGCTTTCAAACAGCTCCAGCCCATCCACCTCCACCACCGGAACCTTGCCAAAGGGGTGGCGGTTCTGCGGCGAATGCGCAGGCGTGGCGATGGTTTCGTGGCTCAGGCCAGCTTCTTCGCACGTGATCTGAACGATCCGTGTGTAGGTCGATATAATTGTACCAAAGATGCGAACCTGGGCCGTCATTTGATAGTGGCCCGGCCGGGACTAAACCCGCATCGGCATCAGCACATAAAGCGCAGGCGATTTCTCGTCCTCACGGATCAACGTGGGAGCGCCAGCATCGGCAAGATGTAGCTCAACCGTATCGCTGTCGATCTGGCTGAGGATATCCTTCAAGTAATTGGCATTAAAGCCAATTTCCATTGCCTCTGAGGAATAATCGCCAGCCAGTTCTTCTGCTGCGGTGCCATTGTCAGGGCTGGTAACAGACAGGGTGACCTTGTCCGTATCCAAACCCATTTTCACAGCGCGGGTCTTCTCTGTCGCGATGGTGGCAACGCGGTCCACACCGGCGAAGAAGCTTTTTGGGTCTACTTTCAGCAGCTTGTCATTCGCGGTTGGAATAACCCGGCTGTAGTCAGGGAAAGTTCCGTCGATCAGCTTGCTGGTCAGGATCACCCCGCCCTCGCCGCCCATAGTGAAGCGAACCTTGCTGGCCGACAGGTCGATCTGGACATTGCCGTCCAGCGCCTCTTCCAGCAGCTTACGCAGTTCAGCCACCGCTTTGCGCGGCACAATCACATCGGGCATGCCATCGGCGCCATCAGGGCGGGCCAGAGTGAAGCGAGCCAGACGGTGACCGTCAGTGGCCGCAGCCTTCAGTACGGGCGCATCGTCATCGGTGACGTGCAGGAAGATACCGTTGAGGTAATAGCGGGTTTCCTCAGTCGAAATGGCAAACCGGGTCCGGTCGATCATCTCAGCCAATGTTTTGGCCGGAAGTTCGAAACTGGTCGGCAGATCGCCTTCTACGATCACGGGGAAATCGTCCCGTGGCAGCGTTGGCAGCTTAAACCGGCTGCGGCCGGCCTTTACTTCCATGCGGTTGTCCGATGTTTCCAGGCTAACCTGGCTTCCGTCGGGCAGCTTACGCGCAATATCGAACAGCAAGTGGGCAGAGACCGTAACCGCTCCGGGGCTTTCCACCGAAGCTGCCGCCATATTCTCAACCACCTGCAAATCTAGGTCGGTCGCCATGACCTTCAATGTGCCGCCATCGCTGGCGTCAATCAGGACGTTGGACAGGATCGGAATGGTGTTCCGACGTTCCACGACAGATTGGACGTGAGACAGACAACGCAGCAGCGTCGCGCGTTCAATTGTAGCCTTCATGGTTGCGTACTCGATCCCTATTTTGCGCGCCGAATTGACCCTGTGCGGAATCGCCCGGAAGCGCCGGATAAACGTCTTGAGACTTTAGCGCGCATGGCAAAAGCGGCAAGTTTGTGAGGGGCGCAGGATCGATTCCTTGGGGATAAACCGCCCTTTCGGACGTCCCGCGCTAACCTTGCTCAGCCAAGCATGGCCATTCCGCCGTTTACATGCAGGGTTTCACCCGTGACATATCCTGCCTCGCGGCTGGCAAGATAGGCCACAGCGGCCCCGATGTCGCTGCCCTCGCCCATCCTGCCCAAAGGAATTTTCGCGTTGAGAGCGTCTTTCTGGGCGTCGGGCAATTGGTCGGTCATGGCTGTGCGGATAAAGCCCGGCGCAACGCAATTCACCGTAATACCGCGGCTGGCCAATTCCTGGCCCAAACTTTTTGACATACCAACCACGCCAGCCTTGGATGCCGCATAGTTCATCTGGCCAGGATTACCGGTAGCCCCAACCACGCTGGTGATAGAAATGATGCGGCCAAAACGCCCCTTCATCATCGGCCGTGCTGCTGCGCGCATCAGGCGGAAGGAAGCCTCAAGATTGATGCGGATCACATCATCCCATTCATCATCCTTCATCCGCATCGCCAGATTGTCGCGCGTGACGCCGGCATTGTTGACCAGAATATCGATCCCACCCAGCGTGTGAACGGTTGCAGGGATCAGTTCTTCAACCTGTTCCTTCTCGCCCAGATTGCAGGTGATCTCGACATGATCTCCGCTCGTCTCGCGATTCAACTGTTCGCGGAACATGCGCAATTTGTCGCCGTTTGAGCCTGACAATGCGATGCGCGCACCCTGCTTTGCCAAGGCCATGGCAATTTCCGAACCGATACCGCCGCTGGCACCTGTCACCAGTGCATTCATTCCCGTCAGGTCAAACATCGCATTTCCTCACCATTCAAGATAATAAATCATCGCCGGTTCAGCCACTGCACCGGTCTTTTCATAAAGTCCACGAGCGGCAACATTGTCCGGCTCGGTCCCCAGCCAAATTTCTTCAATACCAGCCTTGTCGGCACGATCGAACACAGCTTCCATCAAGGATTGAGCGACACCTCGGCGGCGCGCGTCATCACCGGTCCCAATCTCGTCGAGGTAAAGCTCGGTATCTTTGTCAGGATGATGATGCACCACGCACATGCATTGTCCGATCACCAATCCATCTTCTACCGCTAGCGCCATCCAATTGAGCGGATTGGCAAGATAGCGCTTGAGGCGATCCGCGCGGATCGGTTCGTCAAACACCCCAGCCATGACGTTGTCCAACACTTCGCAGTTCGAAGCGTCAATCCAGACAACTTGCCAAGCACCCTCCTGCAATCAAAGCTCCTTTGCGAAATTCTCTATATCTTCCATCGTGATAAGGCTGGAAGTTAATGCTTCTTTGTCAATCCTACCGATCATCGGAGAGAGCACTTTTCCGCCCAATTCAACGAAGTGCCCCACGCCGTCAGCACGCATGGCCAGCACACTTTCGCGCCACCGAACG
This sequence comes from uncultured Erythrobacter sp., assembly GCA_947495555.1. Classification (GTDB taxonomy): domain Bacteria; phylum Pseudomonadota; class Alphaproteobacteria; order Sphingomonadales; family Sphingomonadaceae; genus Erythrobacter. The sequence goes on from CANLZI010000001.1 coordinate 575,203, forward strand.
CGGCCCGTCACCTGGGCAACAAGCAGCGATTGTTCTTCCGCCGGATCGCTCACCTTGGATGCTGTCACATTGGCATAAACTGGCAGGATAAGCGCAGATGGCGGTGTTTCGGCAAGCGCCTCTGCCATGCGATCAGCAGCCGGTTGCATCAGCGAGCAATGAAACGGGGCCGAAACTGGCAAAGGGATGCCGCGCTTGATCCCATGATCCTTTACCAGGGCAACGGCCCGATCAATCGCGCCCTTATGGCCCGAGATGACCACCTGCGTTGGATCATTGTCATTGGCCACATCGCACACTTCGCCGTCAGCCGCAGCAGCAGCCAAAGCTGTCGCTTTTTCTATGTCGGCCCCCAACAGCGCCGCCATACTGCCCTCGCCTACAGGAACCGCAGCCTGCATCGCTTGCCCGCGTAGTTTTAGCAGACGGGCCGTGTCCGCCAGAGAGAAGGCACCCACTGCGCACAGCGCTGAATATTCACCCAGCGAATGGCCCGCGACGCAATCGCCAGCATCAGCCAGCTTTACGCCGAAGTCATTCTCCAACACCCGCAAGGTCGCAATTGCATTGGCCATGATTGCAGGCTGAGCATTCTCGGTCAGGGTCAGCTGATCCTCTGGACCATCGCGCATGATCGAGGACAGCTTCTGCCCCAACGCATCATCCACTTCTTCAAAGGTTGCGCGAGCCGATGCGCTGGCCGCAGCCAATTCGCTGCCCATGCCAACTTTCTGACTACCTTGCCCCGGAAAAACGAAAGCACGCATTCAATCTGTCTCCTGCTGTGGCGCTCTGTTGAGCTGCCCAATCTATGTTGGCGTTTTGCCGCCTAGGCTGCGCGGTTACGCAGCACCTGCGGGGCTGGCAAGACCGAAGGGTACGATCCGATTTTCAGCCGTGTGTCCGATTTGAGCACGCCCCAAGTACGGAATACCGGCTCGTGCACACCAGAATTGGGCAATTTCTTCTGCCGTCTGGCCGAACTCACGATCATTCTCGGGAACAGCGGTAACACTGCCCAGCCGCAATCCGGCCAAACGCGGCAATGCGCCTGCCAGATGAAAGAACAGCCGGTCGATCGAATAAAGGTGTTCGCTAACCTCTTCTACCATCACCACATGCCCTTCCAGATCGGGCATCATCGGTGTGCCGCTGAGCATGGCCAGAGTGATCAGATTGAAAGCGACCGCGGGCGTTTGTCCGTCCAAGCTGGGTTCCAACCCGCTGTTATCACCGCTGAACCATCGTAGTACCCGACGCACCGCTTCGCGCCCTCTTTCGCTGCGTGCGCTTACCGGCATGGAGCCATGCGCGCATTGGCCAATCCCCGCGCGGTATAAGGCGCCCAGCAGATATCCACAGTCAGAAAAGCCAACATAGGTTTTTGACCGCGCCGCAGCCCCCATTCGAGCGATTGCAGCCTCTGCAATGCGATTCGAACCATAACCGCCCTTGGCGAACCAAACGGCGTCGAAATCGGAGTTATTGGCGCATTCGACCAGTGCCTTCAGCCGCTCTATATCCGGGCCCGCGAAATGGCCTTGCTCGAGAAAGCACTGGTCATGGAAGGTGATTGAGTGCTGCGGAAACTCGTCCGCCACCAATGCTCTGGCCGCATCGGCATGATCCTGTGTGATCCGGGTGGCGGGTGCGCAAACAACAATCCGTGTCATAAACCGCATTGTGCCTGCTTGTGTTGCCGCGCACAACTCAATACCCGTGCCAAGATGCACAAGACCGACAACAATGCCGCCAATGACGCCCAATTTGATGCCGCAAGGCCCTATTTCTTTTGCGGCATCGGTGGATCGGGCATGTTGCCACTTGCTCAAATTCTACACGGCGCAGGGGCACAAGTGTCCGGATCAGACCGCAGCAATGACCAAGGCCGTACGCCGCAGAAATTCGATTGGCTGAAAAGTGCTGGCTTCGCCCTGTTCCCACAGGATGGCAGCGGCATTACCTCGCCCAGCCAGGTGCTGATCGCATCGGCTGCGGTGGAAGATACCGTTCCCGAAGTGCGCCGAGCCCAAGAACTGGGATGCGAGCGGCTGACGCGCGCCGAAATGCTCTCTCGCCTGTTTAACGCGGCAGGCACCAGCATTGCCATTGGCGGCACCAGCGGAAAGTCCACAGTTACGGGGATGATCGGGTGGATTTTGGCGCATGCGGGCCGCGATCCCACCATCATGAATGGTGCGGTGATGAAGAATTTCGTCAGCGAGGCAAATCCCTTCGCCAGCGCCCAGGTCGGAAAAGGCAATTTGTTCGTTAGCGAGGTGGATGAAAGCGACGGGTCCATCACCTTATATCGCCCCAGCGTCGGCGTGCTGCTCAATGTCAGTCTTGATCACAAAAGCATGGAAGAACTGCGGGCGCTGTTCGGTGATTTCCTGAAGGCTTCGGCCAAGCAAGTGGTGAATTTCGATAGCGAGGAGGCGCGCCTGCTGTCTGAAGTATCGCCGCATTGCACCTCTTTCGCGATAGACAACGCGCAGGCGGACATTTCGGTTGCCCCCGGGTCGATTGAGCAAGGCTCTCTGTCGATCACTGCCCGGATCATTGATCGCCGCGATGGCACCCAACAGACGCTAACCCTTCCGATGCCGGGCTTGCACAATTTGTCCAACGCCCTGGCAGCAATTGCCGCTACCAATGCCGCCGGTGTGAGCATAACCGACGCGATCACAGCTTTGCACGAATTTGCTGGGCTTGCCCGCCGGTTCGATATCATCGGCACCACCAGCGATGGCATCTCAGTAATAGACGATTTCGGTCATAACCCGGAGAAATGCGCCGCCACACTCCGCACATTGAAAGCGACACCGGGCCGCGTAATCGCCTTCTTCCAGCCCCATGGTTATGGCCCATTGCGCCAGATGGGCAGTGAACTGGCGGAGACCTTCGCCAATGAACTTGGCCCCGATGACATCACGATCATGTGCGATCCGGTATACTTCGGCGGCACGGTGGACCGCAGCGAGGGCAGCGAGCGTATCATCAAACTGATTCAGGATGCCGGGGGCAATGCCCAGCATATTCCCTCTCGAGAGGATTGTGGCAAGCGCATCGCTAAGATTGCTCAAACTGGCGATCGGATCGTGATCATGGGCGCACGCGACGACACATTGACAGGCTTTGCCCGCTCCCTTTTGAGCGATCTATCATGAGTCCCTATCAAAGAGCAGGGCGCCACGCGAAGCTGATGATGGGTGTGCTGGCGTCCGCAATCGTCTTTGTGATCGCCTGGGATCAATTGTTCGGGCATTCATCTCTGGCCTTTACGGCAGCGATCATCGCGCTGGTTTTCGCCAATGGTGGCATGCTGCTGCATAATTGCCCGACTTGCGGCAAAAATCTGTTCTTTCGAGGGGTTTTTGTGGTGCCTTGGCCCAACAAGACCTGCGGCAAGTGCAAAGCTGATCTAACCGCCGAGCAGCACCCTTAATCTAGCTAATGGCGAGTGATCAGAAGTCCGGCTAGACCCTGTTCCATGACCGCTGCTGATTTCTCGCTCGACACGCTGTTTCGTGCCAATGTGCGCCTACATCCAGCCAATGAGGCCGCCGTGGATAGGACGCAGCGCCTGACCTATGCCGAATTGGACATGCGGGTGGATCACCTGGCCCATTGGTTACTGGCCCGGGGCATCGCGCCGGGTGACCGGATTGCAATTCTGCTGACCGATGGCGCGCCCTACCTCACCACCCTGCTCGCTTGTGGCCGCATCGGAGCGATTGCGGTGTTGCTCAATTGGAGGCTGGCCCCGGGCGAGATCGGCTGGATTATGGGCAATGCAGAGCCCGCCATGACCTTCACCAACCCGCGCTTTTCTGACTTGTTGGCTCAGTCAGATGCGGGTGAGACAGTGGAAGTTGACGAGCAGCACGATCCGCATGGCGCTTTCGAGGCTGTCGTCAGCAGCGCGGATCATAAGCCAAGCGCCCTGCCCGATCTGCCCGCAGAGCGCGCGCTCTATATGATGTACACCAGCGGTACGACCGGTCGGCCCAAAGGGTGCATGCAGTCCGGCAGTGCGGTGGCCTCTTCCGCTCTAGGCTTTTCCGTCAGGCGGCATTTCTCGGCGCAGGAACGCCTACTGTCCACCAATCCCATGTTCCATGTGGTTGGGATGCAGCAAGTCGCTGCGATGCTCGCCTGCGGGGGATGCTGCGTCTTTGCCGGGCGCGATGATGACAGCCCGGCCATCTTGGACCTGCTCCACCGCGAAGCTTGCACCACCAGCAGCGCATTCCCGCAGATATCCTTCCCCTGGCAGGCGATGAACCCAGTGCGCGATGGCGTAATGCCTCTGCAAAAATACACCGGCGGCGCTGGTATGGGCAAACCGCAGATATATGACTTCATCGAGGACGATTGGGATTGCCGCGTCGTGGGCGGATATGGCCAGACAGAGATTTGCGGATTTGCGACCTTCATCGATTATACCGACATGCTCGCCCACCCCAAGTCGATCGGCTGGCCGATGCAGCATGTGGAAATGACTATTCTTGATCCTGAGGGCAATGTCCTGCCCCATGGCGAAGAAGGCGAGATATGCATGCGCGGGCCGTCCACCATGATGGGATATTGGCGAAATGACGAGGCGAGCGAGGCGGCATTGGGCCACGGCTGGCTGCGCAGCGGAGATTTGGGCACGATGGATGATCGCGGGCTGCTCTATCTGCTCGGCCGGGCCAAGGAATTGATCAAGACCGGCGGTGAAAATGTCTATCCGGCCGAGGTTGATGCGATCTTTGCCGAAATGCCTGAGGTGCTGGATGCGGGTTGTGCCGGAGTGCCGGACAAGCAGTGGGGCGAAGCAGTGAAGGCGTTTGTCGTTCTCCAACCCAGTGCCAGCCTGTCACGCGAGGAAATCACTGCTCGTTTCAAGGACCAGATCGCGGGATACAAACGACCGCGCTATATTGAATTTGTCGATCAATTGCCGCGAGATCCGCTGGGCAAGCTCCTCCGCCGCGAACTGAGCGAGCGCCCGGTGACACCGGATCAGGCTGCATAAGCTACCCAAAGAAACCGAGTCCACGTGAATTCGGTATCCGGCGGCACTGCTTGACTGTTGGTCCAAACGTCAGCACCTGTGCTTTATGGGTTCGCACCATTATGCGATCTGGCAAAGCCATGTCATTCGCGATTTTTACTCGGGGGTATGGATGACACGGAAATCTATCGGATGGGCGCTCGGTTGCTTCACTTCAGCACTGGCTTTGTCGCCTCAGGCTGCCGCCCAGACCGTTGTGGGCGATACGAGTGTCAGCTGCGCGCAAGACCCCGCTTGCATGAACCGCATGCATCCCGAGATCCCGATGGTGGCAGAAGCAGAACTTGGTGAGCAGATTACGTTCATCACACGCGACGCTTTCGATCTGACACTTGATCCTGATGTTTCTTCAAGTGCAAAGGCGAAGCCAAGGGACGGTGTTGGGATTGCTCATGCTCTGACCGGCCCCGTACACATACGCGGAGCCAAGGCTGGTGATGTGCTGGCTGTGACAATCGAAGCGCTCAAGCCTGCCGAGGTCGGGTGGACCGATGTGACAGCTTTTGGCTTTGGCGGTGATCAATTCGCCACCGACGAGCGATTCATCGTGTGGCGATTGAATGAAGAATATGCTGAAAGTGATGCATTGCCCGGCGTGCGGATCCCGAACGGCAGTTTCCCAGGCGTTGTAACAACTTTGCCTGACAACCGACTCCAGGCGGACATTCTTGAGCGGGAGAGCCAACTTCTTCAAGCGGGAGGTTTTGTTCTGCCTCCTGACCCTATCGAAGCGAAACCTTCTGAGCTTTGCGGGCCTGAGGGTTCGAAACAATTAGAGTGCCTGCGAACCGTTCCACCACGCGAGAATGGTGGGAATATGGATATTCGCTATCTTAGGGTCGGAACGACGCTGTACCTGCCATGCTTGATCGACGGCTGCGGTCTGTCGGTTGGCGATTTCCATTATGCGCAGGGCGATGGAGAGGTTTCGGGCACCGCGATTGAGATGGGCGGAGAGCTCACCGTGACCACTCGCATTGTCGATAATCCGCCCGACCTATCTCGTGGTCCGCACCTTGAAGGCCCGGCGACAGCGCTGGGCATACCTTCAACCCGATTTTATGCGGTAACCGGCTTCCCGTTGAAAGAGGAAGGAACAGTTCCTGCCAATCTGGCCTATCTCGATTCCCCCAAGATCGCTGGTCTGCGTAATATGTCTGGCGATATCCATCTTGCGGCACGCAACGCCCTGGCCGCAATGATCGACTATATCATGTCCGAATATGGGTATGATCAGACTGAGGCTTATATGATCGCCAGCGTTGCTGTCGACCTGCGTATCGCGCAGCTGGTTGATGTGCCTAATCTTGGCATCACCGCAGTCCTCCCATTGGATATCTTTGTAGAGGGCGAGTAACCCCGCTCGCACCCTAACTGCGCCTAGCCCCACCGCGCGGGATCAAGATCCAGCAGCTTTGACAGCTGGGCATAGAGCTCGCCTTCCTCACGCCGCAATGCCCGCGATCTTTCAAAGAACGTCACAATCGCTTCGGCGAAGAACTCTTCATGGTTGGTCGCGCCATAGGGGTCGATCAGCGTTGGGTGTCCGCTTTCAACCCGTTCCAGATGGCTTTGGAAAGCCTTCAGCATGGCCTTTTCCCAACCCTCATACGCCTGCCCTCTACGCAGGATCGGGATGCCATTGGTGTGTCCGGTCAGGCTGTCCAATTGGTGCGCAAATTCGTGGATGACGACATTGTGGCCATCTTCTGCGTTGAGGCCCCCGTGCAACGCATGGTCCCATGACAACACAACAGGCCCCCGCGCCCAGCTTTCGCCCAGCAGACCGTGACTACCTTCGTGGACGACATAGCCGTCATGGGTGTTGCGGTGCGGTCGGAAGGCCGAGGGGTAGACCAACACTGTCCTGAGCGTTTCATACCACACCGGGCTGTTGACGATCAGCAGGCATGCCTGCGCTGCGATAGACAGCCTCATGCTATCATTGACCTCAAGTCCCTGATTGCCGTGAAAGGTGATCTGATCGAGGAACAGGTTGATCTTCCCCTCCAGTTTCGGCCGCAAGGATGCTGGCAAGCGGCGCGTAATCGGCACAAGTTTCTCGACCACTGCGCGCTGTTCTGGAGTGAGGGGTGCAGCCAAGAGCCGGGCGCGCTTTTGCTGCCGCGACCTGCGGCGAAACCAGAACGCTGCGACAATCAGCACAGCAACAATCAGGACAGCATAAAGGGCCATTTGTTAGAGATAAGAGCGGTCACATCGTTTTTGTAGACTGGGAGTTGGTGCACTGAGGAGGCATCCGCTTAACACCCTACGACCAGCCGTTCGGCCATCGGCCCAGCTGCAGACATTGCCGGTAGTGCCAGAAACCTCACCATGTGAATAACCGTTGACCTGGTGGTACTTGCTCTGACAGTCGGAAGCAGCCAAGGATCGAACGCTGAATATCAGCTAGGAGCAGCATGACCGATATTGAGTTTATCGTTAGTTTTACCGCGCTTTTGTGCGGCCTGCTTTTGGCCAATGTTGCCAACAACATCGCCGACGCTCTTCGCGCGCGAAAGGACTTGCCGATCGGCTTTGTGCCATGGGCGATAAATTTGTTTATTTCGGCGGCTGTCATTAACTCGTTCATCCTGCTCGCGGACATCAAAGATACCTTCCCTCTCGAGGTGGTGTCTCTGGCAACCTTACTGTTGACTATCCTGCCGTACATTGTGGTGAGCCGCCTGCTTTATCCGGAACACAGTGAGAAATGGACATCAGTCGAAGACTATTACATCGCCAATCGCAAGCTGATCCTAGGCATTATGTTGATCCCAAGCTGCACCTTCGCCTTTAGTCAATTATATTACCCGCTCGGACGGCCTCCTGCCGAAATAGGCCTTGTCCTTGGGGTTGTCATTGCGCCGGTGATTGCCACTCTGGTGTTCCTGATACTGACAGCAAAGCCGCGATGGCACAGGATCGGTTTCGGGTTTCTCGTAGTGCACCGCGTCGCTATTTTGACGTTCACCGCAATCCTCAACAGTTAGTGGCAAATTCAACGTCCAACACCGTCACCCTGAACTTGGTTCAGGATCCATCCCCCGTGCTGCGCAGGTCTCAGTATGAGGCGGCATAGATGCTGAAACGCGTTCAGCACGGCGGTTAGGCCGGATCTTTCTCCAGCGCCAGACGCCCTGCTTCCTCGCGGGCAAAGGCGCGTTTGTAGCCCTCGCGTTCGGTCAACCGAGATCGGTACGCCTTCAGGCTGTCTGGCACGCCTTCGTCCAATCCCACGCTCTTAGCCAGGATCAACGCATAGCCGCAGCATATGTCGGCCACGGTGAAACGGTCAGCGCATAGAAATTCGCGGGTTGCCAGCCGCTCTTCCAGCTTGATCAGGCGTTTGTGAAACCACTTGGCATAGGCCTCGCCTGCTTCGGCAAAGCCCTTCTCCTTTTCGAAGATGGCAAAGCGCATATAGACTGTTTGAGGGAAGGTGATGGTTGCATCAGCGTGATAGGTGAAATCGCAATAGGCCGCGTAGTCCGCCTCGCCCGCAGCCACCACCAGATCGCTTGGCCCATCCTTGCTCGCCAAATAATGGGCGATGGCACAGCTTTCCGTCATCCGTGCGTCACCATGGACCAACATCGGCACGGTCCCCAGCGGGTTTATTTCGAGATATTCCGGAGCCAGATAGCGTGGCGGAAACGGCAAGATATTCAGATCGATCTCGACCCCCGCTTCCTCGGCTGCCCAGGTGGCGCGCAACCCTCTGGATCGTGCGCAAGTGTGAAGGATGGGAATATTGCTCATCAATGCGCACCTTCAAATTTGAACACTTTGTGCAAAACGAAGGTGATGATCGCGCCCAGCACCAGTCCGATGATTGCCGAAATACCGGCATAGGTGACCCAGCCCGCAACGCCTGACAATGCACCTGTTGTACCTTTGACGGCGTATTCCGCGCCGTGGGCAATGTCGTACAGCAGGTGGAACCCAACCTCATGCGTGCCATGCACGATGATGCCGCCGCCAACCCACAGCATGGCGATGGTGCCAACAACCGATAGAAACACCAACAGCTTGGGAACCGAGTTCACCAGCATGCAGCCGAATTTCTGGACGGCTGGGCTGTCCTTCTCGCTCAAATGCAAGCCGACATCATCCATCTTCACGATCAAGGCAACCGCGCCATAAACCACTACCGTGACCACGACCGCGACCAAGGCCAGCGCCAAACCGCGCTCCCACCAGATGTCCAGATCAAGTTCGTTCAGCGTGATTGCCATGATCTCTGCTGAGAGAATGAGATCGGTACGCACTGCGCCCGCCACGCGCTGCTTTTCGAATTTCGCAGGGTCTGCAATCTCGTCTTCCAAAGTCTTGCCGTGCTTTGCCCCGCCCAGCTTTTCCAGCACCTTTTCAGCGCCTTCGTAACACAGGAAAGCTCCGCCCAGCATCAATATCCAGATAATCAGCCCCGGCATGAACTCGGACAGCAGAATGGCACCCGGCAGCAATATTATCAGCTTGTTGAAGAGACTGCCTTTGGTGATCTTCCAGATGATCGGCAATTCGCGCGCCGGCGACAGACCAGTGACATAGCTGGGCGTTACCGCCGCATCATCAATAATGACGCCTGCGGTCTTTGACCCAGCCCGGCTGGCTGCAACGCCAATATCATCGATTGATGCGGCTGCGGCGCGTGCAATCACCGACACATCATCAAGTAGTGCGACCAATCCTGATGGCAAAGCAAAGTCCTCCTGTTCAAGAAGACCTGCTCTGCAGGCTGTTGTTTCACTTCACAACCCCTAATAATCGCGCTGTTTTCGGGTCAGAATTCAGCTTCACAAAGCTTGCTTTCAGCCCAGAATCCGGTATGTGCGCGCATCCCCTCGGGCAGAATCGCTGCTGGATGGGGTTTGAAGAAAGCCGGAGGGGCCCCGCTATTCGGGCGGATCAGCCAGCGATCGGTGGAAATGAAAGGACCAAGCGCATGCCGCTATATGAGCATGTTTTCTTGGCGCGTCAGGACCTTAGTCAGGCCCAAGTAGACGCGCTGGCCGCATCGGCCACAGAAATCGTCGAACAAAATGAAGGCAAGGTCACCAAGACCGAAACATGGGGTCTCAAATCCCTCGCCTACAAAATTGACCGCAACCGCAAAGCGCATTTCGTGATGCTCAACATCGAGGCCCCAGGCACGGTGGTTGAGGAACTCGAGCGTCAAACCCGCATCAACGAAGACGTGATCCGTTACATGACGATCCGCGTTGACGAGCATGAAGAAGGCCCATCGGCCATGATGCGTAAGAATGATCGCGACCGTAAGCGTCGCTCTGACCGGGAGGACCGCGACTAATGGCACGCCCGTTTTTCCGCCGCCGCAAATCTTGCCCATTTTCGGGCGAAGGCGCACCCAAGATCGATTATAAGGACGTTCGTCTCATGCAGGGCTTTATGTCCGAGCGTGGCAAGATCGTACCTTCCCGTATCACCGCCGTTTCGGCCAAGAAGCAGCGCGAACTCGCCAAAGCGATCAAGCGCGCACGCCACATCGGCCTGCTTCCCTACATTGTGAAGTAAGAGGAGAATACAGATGGATATTATTCTCCTTGAGCGCATCGAAAAGCTCGGCACAATTGGTGACGTTGTAACCGTTAAAGACGGTTATGCTCGCAACTTCCTACTTCCGCAGAAGAAGGCATTGCGCGCCAACGAAGCCAACAAGAAAGTGTTCGAAGCCAATCGTGCTCGTCTCGAAAAAGAGAACGCAGAACGTCGCGGCGAAGCCGAAACAGCCGGTGCCAAGATTGATGGCGCTTCGGTCGTCCTGATCCGCGCTTCGTCCAACGCTGGCCAGCTGTACGGCTCGGTCAATGTGCGTGACATCGTTGCTGGTCTTGCCGAGCAAGGCCACGACGTGGACAAGAAGCAGGTTATCCTGGGCAGCCCGATCAAGATGATCGGTATGCACGACGTAACCGTCGCTTTGCATCCAGAAGTGCGCATCACTGTGAAAGCCAATGTTGCCCGTTCGGATGACGAAGCTGAGCTGCAGGCGCAGGGCGTAGACGTTCTGGCCCAGCTGTTCGAAGAAGAACAAGCTGCGATTGCAGATGAAGGCTTCACCGAAGCTGTTGACCCAACACTGGAGCCGGGTGAAATCCCCGCCGACATGCTGGAAGACAGTGCCGCAGAAGCTCAGACTGAAGAAGCTGCTGCTGACGACGCTGAAACAGAAGAGAAAGCGGAAGAAAGCTGAGCTTCGCTTCCAATTTCTTGACAACGACTTGAAGAAAGGCCGGTACCCAATGCAGTTTGCACAGGATGCCGGCCTTTTTTCTCAACAGCTGGATATACCCAACGACCACGTCTTGCTGGTTGCAATGACGCAAGCTGATTATGAATCCGCCAGTTTTCTAGACAACCGTTTGCTTCAGCCAGGAGGTGGCCAGCCCCAAGGCGGCCAGGCCCGACAGCAACGCCAAATGCAATGGGCACCCTGGGACGCTCTCGCTTCGCAGAGCCAGTCCATCCGCAGCGATGCCCAGTTTATCTTCCACATTGGCCATGTCGGTTCGACCCTATTGGCCAGGTTGTTGGGGGCCGCGAGCGACACCCTTTCGTTGCGCGAACCGCAACTGTTGCGCCAATTTGCTGAGCTAAAGGCGCTGCGGGGCAAGGCCCATTCGCCATGGTCGCCAGAAACATTCGATCAGAGATTAGCCGTTGCCGTGCAGTGGCTTTCTCGCACATTTGAGGCGAACCAGCGGGCGCTAATCAAGGCGACCAGCTTTGCTAGTGACATCGCTCCTGACTTGCTAAACCATCAGCGAAAGGGGCTGCTGCTCACCCTTACCCCCGAACGCTATCTGCAAACGATATTGGCCGGTGAGAATTCACGCGCCGAACTGTCCGCCTTGTCCAGCAATCGTCTCAAACGCCTCCACCACCGGATGGGAGAGACCCCATTCAAGCTGTGGGAGCTCGACGAGGCACAAAGAGCCGCAATGGCATGGGCCTGCGAGATGACAGCCCTTGAACAAGTCAGCGATGAAGATGTGGCCTGGCTGGATTTCGATAGGTTTCTCGCGCAACCTGCAGAAAAGCTGATAGAGGCAGCGCAATTCCTTGATATTGCCATATCCCAGGAACAGGCAAACGATCTTGTCACGGGCCCGCTGATGCAGCAGTATTCGAAAGCGCCCGAGCATAGCTATTCGGCCCAATTGCGCGAAGAAGTTCTGGCCGACGCCGCACGGAATCGGGCCAGCGACATTGCAGCAGCTTTGCAGTGGTTGGATCAAGCTGGTTCTCGCAATCCATTGATTGGCAACGCCTTGAACCGAACACAAAAGGGATAACGATGTTTCGCCTTATCAAAGATGTGCTCAACGGGCAGCAAATTGCCGAACTCACAAAGATTGCGGACCAAGCAACTTTCGTCGACGGGAAAATCAGCAACCCGCACAACAAGACCAAGAACAATATGCACATGCATGATCAGCGGCTGCAGCAAAACGCAGTAGACATCATGGCGCAGGCTTTGATGGCGAACGAAGAATTCGTCAATTTCGCTGTCCCTGCGCAGTTTGCTCCGCCTTTGATCACTCGATACGAACCAGGAATGCAATATGGTTTGCATCCCGATTCAGCCTTGATGACTATCGGCAACACAACCATCCGATCAGATCTTTCATGCACCATCTTTCTCGAGGATCCCTCAAGCTACGAGGGCGGTCATCTCAGGATCGCTTTAGGGACTGAAGAAGTGCGCATTAAGGGGCCGGCGGGCTCTGCGATTGTATATCCTTCGCATACATTGCATGAGGTAGAGAAGGTGACCAAAGGACGCCGGCTTGTCGGCTTAACCTTCATCCAAAGCCAGATTGGCGACAGTTTCAAGCGGGAACTCTTGTACGAACTCAATGAAGTGGCCGCTTTAGAAGGCCTCAAAATGAGCCACGAAAACTTCACTCGGCTGCAAGCCGTCCAATTTAATCTCAAGCGTTTGTGGACCCGCGGCTGACGATCACACTTGAAATTTCGCGCTTTCGCAGTAAGTGCTTTCCATGCAAGCATTTCAAGAAATACATGATCAGCTGACCCGAATTTACGGGGAAGCTCGCGAAACTCTACGTTCCGACATTTTAGCCTTTGCCAAAGATGGCACTGTCCCGCCCAATTCGCGCCGGACCGATGGCAGCTATGCCTATCCCGAACTGAAACTGACGTTTGATGGCGACGGCGAGCCTGCCGACAGATCGCGTGCCTTTGGCCGCTTGGAACAAGCAGGCACCTATACAACTACCATCACCCGTCCCGATTTGTTCAGCGCTTATCTGGAAGAGCAACTGGCGCTGATAACGGCCGATTATGACGTCGAGCTGGAAGTTAGCCGTTCGACCCAGGAAATCCCCTTCCCTTATGTGTTGGACGGCGATCATGGCGCCGCCATGATTGGTATCGCTCCGCAAGAATTGGCCAAACATTTTCCAACCACCGACTTAGCCTTGATCGGTGACGAGATTGCAGACGGAATAGAGCCTGACATTGCTCATCCAGCCATGCCGCTATCCTTGTTCGATGGATTGCGCACGGATTACTCGCTGGCTCGCTTGGCCCATTACACGGGGACCAGCGCGGATGATTTTCAGCACTTCATCTTGTTTACCAACTACCATCGCTATGTTGATGAATTTGTTGATTGGGGTGCCAAACAAATCGGTAAAGATGGCTACACCGCGCTAACCGGTGCTGGTGGTCTGGACATCCGCGAGGCAACCGATGATGCGCGCGATCAATTGTCAGATACCGCATGGCGCAGGCACCAAATGCCAGCCTACCACCTCGTCCGCGAAGACAAATTGGGGATCACCTTGGTCAACATCGGGGTTGGTCCCTCCAATGCAAAGACCGTATGCGATCACTTGGCGGTTCTGCGCCCCCATGCATGGCTGATGATCGGCCACTGTGGCGGGGTTCGCGCAAGCCAGAAGATTGGCGATTTCGTGCTCGCCCATGCCTATTTGCGCGATGACCACGTTTTGGACGCGGTTCTCCCTCCAGAAATTCCGATTCCTCCGATTGCCGAGGTCCAGCAGGCGCTGGCCGGTGCGGCTGAGGAAGTTTCCGGTACGCAAGGCGCCAATCTTAAACAACGCATGCGCACCGGCACTGTCGTGACCACTGACGATCGCAATTGGGAGCTGTTGTATTCCAGCTCTGCCAAGCGCTTCTCTCACAGTCGTGCCATCGCGATTGAAATGGAAAGTGCCACGATTGCAGCCCAGGGCTATCGCTTCCGCGTGCCTTATGGGACGCTTCTTTGCGTGAGCGACAAACCTTTGCATGGCGAGATCAAGCTGCCCGGCCAAGCCAACCAGTTTTACGAGGAAGCGATTGCCGCCCACCTCAGGATCGGGATTGAGGCCTGCGCGCGCTTGCGCGAAGAAGGTGATCGCCTGCACAGCCGCAAATTGCGCGCCTTTAACGAACCACCATTCAGGTAGAATTTTGTAAGTGATCTATTCGAAAGAGACCGGCAGCAATCCATTGCGTGCCGCCATTTCAACATAGAGTGCGTCGCATAACCGCTTGCTTGTCTCGCAAAGCATAGTCATTTTCAGGCCCGATTTTGCGTCCGCCCCCGGGACTACTGTGCGCTTGATGAGTGCGGGGTAGTAAGGGGACCCTTCCGGTGCAAACGACCAAATTGTCAATGACGACTGATCGGCCAAAACTGTCCAGTTGTTTTCCAATTTTGACTCGACACCCTCAATCGACTGAACATCGGCCCTAGCCTCCGCCACACTAAGATAGCCGGTCCCCTCATTGACACTCGATGGTAGTTCAGAAGGGACGTAGTTTGGGCAACTACGCGACAGTAGATGCCATATCAGTTCAGGAACGAGTGACGAATGTTTTGATTCAATTTCTGCTGATGCTGCATTTGTGAGCAGGTTCTCCTCAATGCGAGCGATCTCAAAACGTTCACTATTTTCAGCCTTGTACAAGACAGTGAAACCGCAGAACCGTGCAACATTTTGATACTGGGCCTTGGTATCGATGGCCGCATAAACGCCTTTAGTCGGCGCGGACATTGCACCTTTGGTCCAAGTGACCTTGAGCGGTTCAAGAACTTCCACATCACCACGTTCAGCTCGTGCTTCTCGGTTGTCGCTTAAAAACTTTTCATAAGGCCACGTGTCGCGCATACCATGGCTGAGCTTCACATAAGCGGCTTCATAATTTTCTTGCGATAATAAGCGATAGTAATCGGCCCAGGCCTCCAGAGCATCTGCTTCCAACTGCTCACTCGGGATCCATCCAGGTTCCGACCCTTGTGTTACGTTGACCTCTCGCGGCGCATCGCGCGTTTGCGCAAAGCCAGGAGCACTTATAGCCAGCGCGCAAAACACAATCATTGTGCGGCCAAGGATGTTATAGAACAACTTACTCATGGCAGAATAGCCAAGCCATCCCCGCCCTCGCCGGTCGGTAGGCGGCGGAGCACAGTTCCGCTGTCATAATCGACTTCTGCGACGGTGTTGCTGGCCGTTTCGGCGACATAAATGCGCTCACCGTCGTCGGACCACAAAATCGTTACCTGAAACCGCTCTTGCGTCTCCTCAGCCGAGGAAACCGCAATGCTGCGGGTGACGGTGGCGCTTGCCATATCTATCACCGTCAAACCGCCATCCATCAGGTCAGACGTGACCGCAACATCGCCTTGCGGGCGAATAGCCAGGCGTAGAGGAAATGCTCCCGTGTCTAGAGTGTTGCGAACCTCCATCGTCTCCGGGTCCAGCTCAAACGCCTGGTTTGATCCCCGAGCAGAGACCCACAGCGCGCTGCCATCAGGTGCCAATGAGATACCTTCCGGTTCCTCGCCCACGGTCACAGAGATCGGTGCAATCCGGGCCTTCAGCGCGACACGTGTGACGGTCTTTGACCCTAAGTCAGTCGTCCAGGCGGTGTTGGCGTCGGGAGAGACAACCAGCATGTGGCTGCCCTGCTTACCGGTCGAATACTCGAAGGTTTCGGCTTTGTCCTTGGGATCACGGATCCAGAACACCGATTGCCGCCCCTCTGCGGTCGCATAAAGATCGCCATTGGCGTGCCAGACGATGCCATGCGGTCGTGCATTCTCGCCCAGATCGACGCTCTTTACCCGTTCCAGGGTGTCTGTGCGAAAGATGTCGACGCTGGTTCCGCCATAACAGGCAAGTGCCACATGTTCGCCATCGGGCGACGTCGCCAATTCGTGCGGATTGGTGCAACTGGCCAGTCGCATTACCTCTTCCCCGCTCGCCAAGTCGATTTTGGACAGCGTGTTGCCACGTTTGTTGGCCACGAACAGCGTGCCTGTTAGCGAAGACGCGGTGGCGGCCTCTGCTGGAGTTTGTGGCGAAGTGGAACATGCGGCAAGCAACAGCGCGCCACAAATGCCGCTCGATAGGGGCTTCAGATTCGAAATTTTCATCATGGTGCAGACCTTACCGACAGTACCACTTTTGTAAAAGTGCCGCGTCGAAGACAAATTTTCGATTTTTTCGGGAACCCCTTTTGTGGAGCGCCGTTAAGGCAATGCGGGACCGGGCCCCTCTGGCGTATCAAATGATGCGTGATGTCGGATCGCATTGACTGATTACAGAGTGGCCGACGGTAAAAAGCCCCCAAACTCTCTTTCAGTCGAATGGAAATTCACATGGTTCGTGCCTGTGCGCCGGACCTGAAGGAGTATGAAATGAACAAGTTTGTTATGATCCCTGCCGTTGCAGCAGCTAGCCTGACCCTCGCAGCCTGTGGCGGCGACGCAACCACTGCCGCAGTTGAAACCGGAACAACAGCCATCACGGCTGAAGAAGTGGCCGCAGCTCAGCAAGGCTGGGGTGAAGGTATCGTCAAGATTGGCGCCGTTCACAGCGAAGGTGGTGATGTAGCCCAGGCTGCGACCGACCACATCAACACATTCTATGCCTATGAAGACGGCGAAGAAATTCTGTTCAAGCCGACACTGGCTGCCGAAGACCAATTCCGCGGCGATTTCGACGGTGCCTTGAGCTATTTCATCGGCACTGAAGGCACTGAAGACGGTGGCTTTGCAATCGCTCCTTACACGGCCGTCCGCTGGGAAAACGAAGGCACTATCACCGATGCAGACAGCGCGTTGGCGATGGGCAATTATTACTTCACCGGCACAGACGGCAATGAGACCAAGGTCGAGTACACCTTCGGTTACACCCGCAATGACGATGGCGAACTGGTGATCAATCTGCACCATTCGTCGCTGCCATTCAGCGCGGAATAACTTCCCACCGCTGCCCCATCTCCCCTCCAAATATTGGGGCAGCAACAATCCTAAACCCCGTCGCGACTATTCGCGGCGGGGTTTTTGTTTGGCGCTAGGCAGACTTGCGGAAAAATCGTTCGATCAGCAGCGCTGCAATCAGCGAAAGGAATGCGCCAATCCAAGTGGCCATCTTTGTTGGCCTCAAACTCGAAGCAATATTGGCCAGCCCATCATCACCGGCATTTGCCTGCAATTGGATGAACTGTGCGATGGTTTCGCCATAATCGGTGATCAGGAACACCGCGCCACACAGCAGCGCAATCCATCCCAAAGCCTTTAGCAAACCGCTCTCGCTGCGCAGGTAATATAGCCCGCCCAGCACGCAGCCAACGCCGTAGATACCGATAAAGATCAGGTCCGATATCATCGCAAGGCGGGCCTGACCGTACAGACCTGCCGACTGCCATGCGGCGTGAATCGCATTCACCGTTGGAGCATCAGGTGCGCGCTGATGCTCGGCCATTCCTTCAGGAACAGCTTCAATCGCCAGCGGTAAGTGGAACCATATCGTAATGGCGAAGGCGGCCAGACCACCAAAAAACCAGATGCAGAATGTTTTCTTGCTAACCACGTCAGCCCTCCAGAAATTGAACCATTGCCGCGCCCATCTCCGGCTTGGTCGCGCTGACCAAATGCGCTCCGGGTGTTTCCACATAAGTCGCATTGGGCAACAGTTGAGCCAGATCTTGTGCTGATCCATTGTCCTGATCTTCATCGCCGCACACCACCAAAGTGGGCATGGTCACATTGGCCAGCTTGGCCGTGTCCAGATCGCTCATCGCATCGAGCAACAGCCGCGCCGCCACTCGATCCACGCCTTGCGATTTTAGGAATTGCCGCGAGTAATAGGCCGGATCGCCTGGCTTGATCGTGTCGAACTCATCGATCACCCGCTTGAAAAATGCGCTCCGCTTGTTCCAATCGGCCAGCCCGGCAACGCCCATGCCGCCCGCCACCAGTCGGCGCGGATTGAGCAAGCCGTTAGCAACACAATGCAGCGAAGTGCGCGCACCAAGCGAAAAGCCGGCAAGATCATAACCACCGTCTTCAAGCTGCAGATGCTCGACCAGAGCCACCGCATCGCGCACCAACACATCCATCGGATAATTGACCAGATCGGTCGGACTTTCGCTGTCCCCATGGACTCGAAAATCCAGCATAATCGCCTCGAAACCTGCCTCGGAAAAGCGCTCGGCATGGCCCCATTTGATCCAATTCATCTGCGCGCTGGAAAATAGCCCGTGGAGGAGGACAACCGGCCGCCCCTCGCCCATCCTGTGCAGCGCGAGCCGCGTGCCGTCAAAGGAGGCAAAATCACTGCTCGCAATCATCTTGCCAGTCCAACAAACGCCAGCCAATCCTCGGTGCTACGCGGCTGTTCATCCATTACTTTGACGCCTTCAGGGAGACCAATCCACTTTTGCTTGCTCGACACCCAAATGTGATGCTGGATGTCCAAATCAGCGCTCTCGTCCAGGGTCCCACATCGCAGGCTAGCCATGCCTTCCCGGCTATCGTTGACTGCGTAGATGCGCGACTTGCACTTTGCGCATCCAAATATGGTCGAATGCGCGCCGCTGGGCTGATCGTAATGGCCTTCGTCCAACTCGCCAGAAATATCCATATCGGCAAGAGTGAACAGGATATGTTCGCTAAACGCCGATCCCGTTCGGCTTTGGCAGTCGGTGCAATGGCAAGCATATGGATTGAGCCGAAAACCTGCGCTCAAAGTATAGCGCACCACCCCGCACAGGCACCCTCCAGTAAGCTCATCCTTCACCGTTTCTCCAGCCCCTTTTGCTCCATCCGCCATTTGGCCATATCAATCCGGTCCTGACCGTAAAATGGCTCTCCATCCAGCACCAAGGTCGGCACGCCCCAATGGC
This sequence comes from uncultured Erythrobacter sp., assembly GCA_947495555.1. GTDB lineage: Bacteria > Pseudomonadota > Alphaproteobacteria > Sphingomonadales > Sphingomonadaceae > Erythrobacter. Next base: position 594,464 of record CANLZI010000001.1, read on the forward strand.
CTGCCGTCTCCAAAGCGTCCTGATTGGCAGCGATTTCAGCATCGAGCGTGTCCGTGTCCGCCAAGACCTCTGCATCCAGCTCGGCCAGATCCAGACCGGCCCGCTCAGCCGCCTTGGCCAAATGGTCTCCCTCGTCCCAGCCATCCACTTCGCCGGAAAAGATAATGCGGGAGACTTCATCAGCAAAAGCCAGGCCCTTGCCGTGCCTGCTCGCAGCCTGACCCAACCGGCAGATACGACGGATCAAAGGCTGTTCCTTGGCAATTTCGCGATTTGCGAAATCCTGCACCACCGGGTCCGGACGCGGCCACCGATACGGAATGCCCAAATGCTGGGCGACGCGCATTGAATCCATCACGATGTAGCGCGGTGCTGCAGGGTTGCCAGAAAACAGAATATCGGGATCGCGGATCGCAATCGGCCACACGGTGCGCAAATTGATGTCGAGATCATATTCCTCGGTCATCGCGCGATACCGCCCGACAGCCAGATAGGAATAAGGTGAGCGGAAAGAGAAAAAGAGGTCTGCGTGTAAGGTCATGCGAGCACTGTGCCGCACTCCCCGCTTTTCGTCACCCCTTTTTCAAATGGCGACGCCCCAGCAATTCCGCAATCTGCACCGCGTTCAGCGCTGCACCTTTGCGCAGATTGTCAGACACGCACCAAATGGTCAGGCCGTTTTCAACCGTCGGATCTTCGCGCACCCGGCTGACATAGGTTGCACTGTCACCGGCGCATTCCACCGGCGTGACATAACCTTCATCCTCGCGCTTATCGATCAGCATGATGCCCGGCGCCTCGCGCAGAATGTCCTGTGCCGCCTCGGCTGAAAGCTCGTTTTCGAACTCGATATTGATCGCTTCGGCATGGCCGACAAAAACGGGTACCCGCACACAAGTTGCGTTCAGCTTGATCTTGGGATCAAGGATCTTTTTGGTCTCGACCATCATCTTCCATTCTTCCTTGGTCGAACCATCGTCCAGGAACACATCGATGTGGGGAATAACGTTGAAGGCAATCTGCTTGGTGAAGGTCGAAGGCTGCACCGGATCGCCAACAAAAATCGCCCGGCTTTGTTCGAACAGTTCGTCCATGCCCGATTTTCCCGCGCCCGAAACTGACTGATACGTGCTGACCACCACCCGCTTGATCGTTGCCGCATCATGCAGCGGCTTTAGCGCGACAACCAATTGTGCGGTCGAGCAATTGGGATTGGCGATTATGTTGCGCTTGGAATAGCCGTCAATCGCATCGGGGTTCACTTCCGGCACGATCAGCGGAACATCCGGCTCCATCCGGTAGAGCGAGGAATTGTCGATCACCACACAGCCGGCTGCAGCCGCCTTAGGGGCGTATTCCTTGGCTGGGCCGCTGCCCGCAGCAAACAAGGCAATATCCCATCCAGCCCAATCAAAATGCTCGATATTCTTACATTTGAGCATTTTGCCGGTGTCGCCGAATTCCACTTCGCTGCCATGCGAACGAGAGCTGGCAACCGCTGCCACTTCGTCACACGGAAACTCACGCTCGGCCAGAACTGCCATCATCTCGCGCCCGACATTTCCAGTCGCGCCGACAACTGCCACACGATAGCCCACTTGCAATTCTCCAATATCAAAACGTTTGCGCGATCCGCTGCCTCGGCTAGCGTGCCTTGGCAAGACCTAATTAGGGGGAAAACCTATGCACAGCTCTATCGCAGATTGGCGGGCAGGCGCGAGCTATTTCGAGTTTGAAGGACTACAGATAGCCTATTGGCAGGCGGGTACGGGCAAATCGCTGCTGTTGGTGCACGGATTTCCGACCTGCTCGTGGGATTGGGCCGGCGTTTGGCAAGCCTTGTCCGCCGGGCACAGCCTGATCGCCTGCGACATGATCGGCTTTGGCCTGTCGGACAAACCAAAGGGCAAATATTCGATCCATCGCCAAACCGATCTGCACGAGGCTTTGTTGGCTCATTTGAGCGTGAACGAGTGGGATGCGCTGGTGCATGATTATGGAGTCTCAGTGGGGCAGGAACTGCTCGCCCGGAAATTGGATGGCACGGGTGCTGCGGGCCTTGGCCGAATGGTATTTCTGAACGGCGGGATATTTCCCGACCAGCACCGAGCACTACCGATCCAGAAACTGGGCACCTCGCCCGTGGGATTCATCGTCAGCCAAATGATGAGCCGCAAGCGGTTTGGTCAAAGCTTCTCTGCCGTGTTTGGACAAGACACCAAGCCGAGCGAACAAGAGCTGGACGAGTTCTGGAGCCTGATCGCCCACAAGAACGGCCACAGGATCTTTCACAAGCTGTTGCACTATATCGCGGACCGGCGGACGCATCAGCAGCGGTGGGAGGCCGCGCTGGTCGCCTCACAAGCCCGTATCGGCCTTATCAATGGTGCGGTTGACCCTGTGTCAGGAAAACATGCCTATGATCGCTGGTGCGCCACTCTACCGCATGCAAAGCACCATTTGCTGCCCGATGTGGGCCATTACCCGCAGGTTGAGGCTCCCGCGGAAGTTTCTGCCAAAACACTGGAATGGTTAGGCTGAGAAAGCCGGTATGGTAAACCCGCGCCTAACCGCGAAACTTCAAACCTCCCTAAGTTGGTGTTCGTAAGTTCTCAACACGCATTAGCGAAGCTCTAACGGTCGTTCAGTTGTGGTTCCCGTGACCAATAGAAAAGGGCGGCTCTGCCAGATGGTAGAGTCGCCCTTTTTGAATCTGTAGCCAATCGGATTGGCAAAAATCGAAATCTTACGCCTTTGGAGCGTTATCCCGACGTTCCGCGATACGCGCACGCTTACCAGTGCGGCCACGCAGATAGTACAGCTTGGCGCGACGCACGACACCACGGCGAACCACGGTGATGCTGTCAACGATCGGTGCGTACAGCGGGAACACACGTTCCACGCCTTCACCAAAGCTCATTTTGCGAACGGTGAAGTTGCTGTTGATGCTGCGGTTTGAACGCGCAATCACCACACCTTCAAAGTTCTGAATACGCTCACGCGTGCCTTCGATAACCTTTACGCCAACGCGTACGGTGTCGCCTGCACGAAAATCTGGAATATCTTTGCCAGCCTTGGCAATTTCTTCCGCTTCAATAGTCTGGATCAGGTTCACTGGTCCGTATCCTTATTTTCTCGCCGCTCGCCAGAGGCAGGTCAGTCCCGAGCGTTCCTATAACGCTCCCATAGGTCTGGCCTGCGTAACCGTGTGTGATCTTCCGACATGGCTTTGCGCCACGCCGCGATCTTCGCATGATCCCCCGATCGCAGCACTTCAGGGATCGTGCGCCCTTCCCATTCTTGAGGTCGGGTATACTGCGGATACTCAAGCAGGCCTTCTTCAAAGCTCTCTTCAGTACCGCTAGAAGCCGCGCCCATTACCCCCGGTAACAGCCGAATGCAAGCATCAAGTATCGCCAAAGCGGCGGTTTCTCCGCCCGATAGAACGATGTCAGCCAGGCTGACTTGCTCAATTTGGGGACGAGCCTCGAAAATGCGCTCGTCAAATCCCTCGAACCGACCGCACATCAGCGTTATTCCAGGACCGCTCGCGATCTGCCGGATGCGTTCCTGGGTGATGGGTTTCCCGCGCGGCGTCATGGCGAGGATGGGAGCGTCGGGCTGGCGTTCAAGAGCATGATCCACCGTTGCGCCCAGCACATCGGCTTTGAGCACCATTCCGGCCCCGCCGCCTGCGGGAGGACTGTCGACATTCTTGTGCTTATCTAACGCAAAATCGCGGATTTGCACCGTTTCACATGACCAGTCGCCGCGCGCTAAGGCCTTGCCTGCAAGCGACACGCCCAGGGGCCCAGGAAACATCTCGGGGTAGAGAGTAAGGATGGTGGCTGCGAAGGTCATGGTTCGACGTGTTCCTTACCGATCTTGCGGCGCTGCCTTTCCAAATACAGCGCACCAAGCACCCAAGCCAATAATGTACCGAGGCCGTGGGGCGTCATCGCCTTGCTATTGGCCTTCAGCCACTCGGCTGGAAACCCGTCAACCACCAAAGGTGCGAACAGATAGTAAAGTGCTGGAAACACAAGCGGGATCAGCCAGACCAAGCGGCTACCGCTGCCAATTTTCTTGCGGCGGAACAAGATATTCGCCGTCAGTTCAACAACAACCAGATTGAGGGCGGTCGGTATCAGGACTGCTGTCAAAACCAGGACGGCGGTTATCATCCTAAATCTGCCCTAAGCTTACAAAGCGTTATCACGTGACAAAGCGTCAGGATGGTGGCGGCGAAGGTCATTTGCCTTCTTCCGAACGCTTCGGACGCAGAAATCTAGAGAGGGACTGGTGAGCGCGGACACCCACAACAGCCCCAAAGAAACTTACGCAAAACATGACCAGAAATTCAAATAAGGCCATCCAGTTCGCGTAGTCGGTAACACCAAGGGCACCATGCTGAAAGCTGCGGAGGAACACGAAAATAGCGAACAGGAATATAGGAAGAAGACCTGAAACGATCATAATTCGACGATCAGGGAGTTCGGTTAGCCACCGCAGAAGAAATCCGCTTACGAAGCCAACAAAAGTTGGCACGAAAACGGATAAAAAAAGAATCGAAATTTCAACCAACATCTGACCACGCTACCCCATCCTTCTCCCGCGTATCGACGCTTAGCTCAAACACGTCGGGCCGCGAATAGTGGCCGTCTGTATCGAGGCTCGCGAGACCTGCGCCGATTTCGCTCAGGTCCAGTTCGGCATGAAGCGTTTCTTCACCCTCACCAGCCTGCGCGACCACCCGAGCATCAGGCGCGATGACCATGGAGCCGCCACGGTTCAGCTGCTCGCCTTCGATGGCGTTGAACAGCGCGAGCGCCTCTGATGAGCCACCAACTCTTTCGAGCCCATCAAACAAATCATCGCGATGCTGCACCAGACCGGCTGCGAGCACAAAACAGCGTCCCTCCATCGCGTAATGCCGCGAGGCAATGGCGTATTCCTCGCGCACGGTTGGCCAAGCGGCGACGTGGACGCTTTCGCCGAGATTATGCATCGCGGCGCGCGCCAGCGGCATCCAATGCTCCCAACAGATCAGATTGCCCGCTTTGCCCCATTCAGCCTGATGCACGCCAAGAGTCGAGCCATCGCCGCGCATCCAGATCAGCCGTTCGCCATGTGTCGGTACCAGCTTGCGGTGATCGAGCGGCGCTTCGCCGGGCCGGAACAGCAATTGATTGTTGTAAAGGCTCTGCCGCACGCGTTCATGCGCACCGATAGAGATGCACGCCCCGCTTTCGTCGCACAGCTCTTGCAAGGGCAACAAGCGCTCGTCACCCGGCACAATCGCCTGGTCGAGCATGATCTGGTGAAGCGCCTTGGTGCCCGGATGGTCCCACAACGCAGCGCCGGGGGCCTCGTCCAGCCACAGCGGATATCCGCCCAGAAAGGTCTCACCAAAGGCCACAAATTGCGCGCCATTGTCGACCGCTTCGCGCGCCAGGCGCGTGGCTTTCTCGATCCCACCTGTAAAGTCGAGCGGGACCGGCGCGGCTTGGCAAATGGCGACGTTGAGTGAGGTCATTCGAACACGTCGAGCTCACTAGGAGGCTCTCGCCGCTTGCTGTAAAAATAGGCGGTGGGATACCCCACAAGAGCAGCCAATATCAGGCCGCCAACCACCAAGGCGACTAGCGGGATAAGCCCCTCTGTAATCATGCCTACCTCAAGAAAAATGATTACAATCGGCAAGAGCACCGGAATGAATGAGCCAGCAAGGGCTGAGATAAGTGCCCGTTTACGCCAACTCATCTTCGGAACAGTTGTGGCCATAAGGAAAGACACGCCGATGGAAAGGGCTGCAACGAGCCCAATCACGAACAAGAATCCAGCTATACTTGCCATATCCTACTCGTCGACGAAATCGGCTGCGATAACAAGCTTTTCGTCGTCCCATTCGATCACCGCTTCCGCAGTCATCGGGACCATAAAGGTCTTCATGCCCTTTTCGGGAACGGGTGATTTGCGGATTTCGAGAATGTCGGTTGCGCCATAATTGGCAACATCAATAATCGTCCCAACGCTGTCACCGGCATCGGTAACAACCGCAAGGTCGATCAAGTCCGTGTGGTAATATTCGCCCTGCTCAAGCGCGGGCAGAGCATCGCGCGAAACGCTGAGCACGGTCCCGCGCAGCTTTTCGGCCTGATTGCGGCCCTGCACCTCGGCAAAGCGGGCAACCGCCCCGCCCTTATTGTCAGAGCGGATCTTTTTCAGCGTTAATGCGCCGTCATTGAAGCTCTTATGCTGGGCAAGCGCTTCCACGCCTGCCCCAAACAGCTTCAAACGGACTTCGCCCGCCACCCCATGCGCGCCTGTTACGGCGGCCAGCTCTAAAGCCGGTGGAGCAGCGGGCGTATCCGTCACCGAGGTTATTAACCCTCAGCCTTGTCTTCAGTAGCTTCTTCGGCTGGAGCCTCTTCAGCAGGTGCTTCTTCAGCTGCAGCTTCTTCGGCCGGTGCCTCTTCAGCGGCGGCTTCTTCAGCAGGAGCTTCTTCGGTAGCCGCCTCTTCTGCAGGCGCTTCAGCAGCAGCTTCTTCTGCTGGCTCTTCGGCGGGTGCTTCAGCAGCTGCGTTCTTGGCTTCTTCTTCAGCTTCCTTGGCAGCTGCAGCCTTTTCAGCCTTCTCTTCAGCGCGCTCGGTTGCTTTTTCGCCAGGCTTGGCTTTGTTCGGGTTGTTGCGCGCTTCACGCTCCATGATGCCAGCAGCATCGAGGAAACGCAGAACACGGTCCGAAGGCTTGGCGCCAACGCCCAGCCAGTAACGGATGCGGTCTTCGTTCAATTGAACGCGCTTTTCATCATCCTTGGCGAGCAGCGGGTTATAGGTACCGATCTGCTCAAGGTATTTGCCGTCACGCGCGCGGCGGCTGTCAGCCGCAACAATCCGGTAATAGGGGCGCTTCTTTGCGCCACCGCGAGAAAGCCTCAATGCAATTGCCATTTTAGTTCACCTTTTGAAGTTAAATATCTGAATTTGTATTATTTCTTGTCAAGCATATCACGAAGTTCAGGGGGGAGCGTATTGCGGTCAACCGAGGGGCCTTTGGGCCCACCCATACCGCCACCCAATCCGGGCATTCCGCCGCCCATGCCGCCACCCATTCCGGGCATTCCACCGCCTGCACCGAACATGGACGCAAGGCCTTTCAGCCCGCCCATCTTCTTGATTTGTTTCATCGCGCGGGACATCTCTTGATGCATTTTTAGCACCTTGTTGACTTCCTGCACCTGGGTCCCACTACCGGCAGCAACGCGCTTTTTGCGCTTGGCGTTCAGCAGTCCGGGATGCGCGCGTTCCTTGGCCGTCATCGAACCGATGATTGCGTCCATATGGACCAGCACTTTGTCATCCATGTCTGACGCAGCCAGCGCAGCCTTGGCCTTCTTCATGCCCGGCATCATGCCAGCCAACATGCCCAGCCCGCCCATATTCTGCATTTGCTGCAGTTGGGTGCGCAGATCATTCAAGTCGAACTGTCCCTTGGCCATGCGCTTGGCCATGGCTTCGGCATCTTCTTCCTTGATCGTCGCGGCGGCCTTTTCCACCAGGCTGACGACATCGCCCATGCCCAGGATCCGGCCGGCAACACGCTTGGGGTCAAACGCCTCAATCGCGTCCAGCTTTTCGCCGGTGCCGGCAAATTTGATCGGCTTGCCGGTGACTGCACGCATGGAAAGCGCCGCACCGCCGCGCGCATCGCCATCCATCCGGGTGAGGACCACACCGGTCAACGGCACTTCGCCCGAGAAACTTTGCGCTACATTGACGGCATCTTGGCCGGTCAAACTGTCGACTACCAGCAAGACCTCTGTCGGCGTAGAAACACCGGCAACCGCCTTCATTTCCGCCATCAGGGCTTCGTCAACGTGCAAACGGCCCGCTGTATCTAGCAACAAAACATCGGCAACTTGCAATTTGGCCGCTTCCATCGCGCGGCACGCGATATCGACCGGCTGCTGGCCTTCAACAATCGGCAATGTTGCGACATCAACCTGCTCGCCCAGCACCGCCAGCTGTTCTTGCGCAGCAGGACGATTAACGTCGAGCGATGCCATGATCGCCTTCTTGCCGTGCTTTTCGCGGATCAGCTTGCCCAGCTTGGCCGTCGTGGTGGTCTTACCCGAGCCCTGCAGCCCGACCATCATAATCACGACCGGCGGCTTGGCATCCAGGTTCAGACCTTCGACCGCGCCATCATTGTCCTCGCCACCCAGCATTGCAACCAACTCGTCATCGACGATCTTGACCACTTGCTGACCCGGCGTGACCGAGCGCAATACGTCTTGCCCAATCGCTTTTTCGGTAACGGCATCAATGAACCGGCGAGCGACGGGCAAAGCCACGTCTGCCTCGAGCAGTGCAATGCGGACTTCGCGCATGGCATCGCGAACGTCTTGTTCTTTGAGCGCGCCGCGCCCTTTGAGCTTGTCGAAGACCCCGCCGAGGCGGTCTGACAGCGTATCAAACATTGTCTACTTCTCCTTACTCAAATCCTGCCGTTCAGGAACAAATGCGAAAAACGCCGGCGGACGAAACCTCGTCGGCCAGCGTGCGAATTCCAACTCGAAATCCGACTTTATTTGGTGACTGGTGGAGCCTAGCGGGATCGAACCGCTGACCTCAACACTGCCAGTGTTGCGCTCTCCCAGCTGAGCTAAGGCCCCGTTCCAGTCATGTGGGCGAGGGACAAACCCCGCCGTTCCTGCCTTACAGCAAGGACGCAGCCCATTAGGTGGGCGCGCCCTGCTTGGCAAGTAATTTTAGGTTTCGGCTTCGTCTTCGTCGCCCTTGCCCTTGGTCACGCCAAGGTCGTCGTCTCCGCCAAGATCAACATCATTGTCCGGCGAATCATCGTCCTCGTCGATTTCGGCAATGCTCTCCAGATCGTCGTCTCCGCTCAGATCCGAATCAGCTTCGCCTTCTGCTTTCTTCTTATCCGCTTCTTCAAACGGGATCGGCTGCTTGGTCTTGAGCACAGGCTCAGGATGCCATTCTTCGCCGCATTCGATGCAGGTTACCGGGTCTTCTTTACCCAGATCATAGAAGCGTTCCCCGCATTTGGGGCAGGAACGCTTGGTGCCCCATTCTGGCTTAGCCATTGCATAATCCTAAATTGTGCCTCGCCGGATTGGCGGGTGTAAAAATGTAAAAGAGTTTGATGGGTCCGGACATGTCCGGAATCAAGAGTGCGAACTCGATTCCGGCGCGCCTTGCCATAGGGCAACACCGCTGTCAAAAGCCCGCCGGCATCCTAACCCATTTATTCGAAGGATTTCGCTTGGCCGATACAGCCAATTCTCACCGTTTTACCAGCCAAGGCCCGCTGACGGGGTCCTTGCGAATCCCGGGCGATAAATCGATCAGCCATAGATCGGTGATGTTCGGCGCATTGGCTGATGGGGAAACACGCGTCACCGGATTGCTGGAAGGCGAAGACGTGATGGCCACAGCCGACGCCATGCGGGCTATGGGCGCCAAGATTGAAAAGCATGGAGCCGAATGGCGCATCCAAGGGGTTGGAGCAGCCGGATTGACTCAGCCGGACCACGCCTTGGACATGGGCAATTCGGGCACCTCCACACGGCTGCTGCTGGGGCTTGTTGCAGGCCACCCGATTACGGCCACCTTTATTGGCGATGCCAGCCTGTCTAAACGCCCTATGGGTCGGGTGATCGATCCCTTGTCACAAACTGGCGCACAGTTTGAGGCATCAGAGGGAGGTACCCTGCCCCTCACCATGCATGGCGCGACATCTGCCAAAGCTATTGAGTATCGTCTGCCTATTGCCAGCGCTCAGGTGAAAAGTGCCGTTCTGCTGGCTGGCCTCAACACGGCCGGGACCACCACGGTGATCGAGCCCACCCCTACGCGCGATCATACCGAACGGATGCTCCGCGGCTTTGGCGCCGATCTGCACGTTGAAGAGAGTGGCGGTGAACGGATCATCCGACTCAATGGCCCTGCCCAGCTGAAGCCGCAAAATGTAGTCGTGCCAGGCGATCCATCCTCGGCCGCGTTCTTCATCGTGGCGGCATTGCTGTGCGAGGGCAGCGATCTGGTGGTCGAGAATGTTGGCCTCAATCCGACGCGGGGTGGATTGATCACTGTGCTGCGTCAAATGGGTGGCCATATCGAGGAATTGAACACGCGCGAGGTTGGCGGTGAGCCTGTGGCTGATCTGCGCGTGAAGCATTCCAAACTGATTGGCATTGATGTCGACCCAGCCATAGTTCCCAGCATGGTTGATGAATTTCCTGTGCTGTTCGTGGCGGCTAGCCTCGCCAAGGGCACCACCCGCACCAGCGGATTGGAAGAACTGCGTGTCAAAGAAAGCGACAGGCTCTCGGCCATGGCGAGCGCACTGGCTCTATGCGGCGCTGACATAGAAGAAAATGCCGATGGTTTGGTGATCCATGGCCGCGATGGCGATCCGCTGCCCGGCACAACAGACGGATGCGTCACCACGCATCTGGATCACCGTATCGCCATGGCAATGGCGGTTGCCGGGCTGGCCTCGCATAAGGGCGTGGAGATCGACGACACTTCGCCGATCGCCACCAGCTTTCCCAATTTTATGGAGCTGCTGGAAGGCGCATCGACATGATCGAAGGAATGGATATTTACAGTTTGGTCGGCTTTGTTGGCACGGCCTGCATTATCTGCGCATATGCCTATTTGACTTACGTCAATGATCCGAACCCATTTATCCTGCATGGCACCAATCTGACGGGTGCAGCCTTGCTGACCGTATCTCTGCTAGTCCACACCAATTGGCCCAGCCTGGTATTGGAAGGATTTTGGGCAGCAATTGCGATCTATGGCCTGACCAAAGCCCTCAGGTCCAAGGCAAAGCGTGAGAAAAGGGAATTGGCCGAATGATCATCGCAGTCGACGGGCCAACGGCATCGGGCAAAGGCACAATTGCCAAGGCTCTGGCGGCGCATTTTGGCTTGGCCTATCTTGATACCGGCCTGCTCTATCGAGCGGTCGGGCGGCAGGTGCAATTGTCCGGCGGTGATCCTGACAATCCTGTCCACGCCTTGGCGGCATGCGATTTTCCCGATGAACTGTTGGAAGACGAAGCACTGCGCAGCGAAGAAGTGGGTGGCCTTGCAAGCAGGGTATCGATCCACCCGGACGTGCGTGCCGCCTTGTTTGAGCGACAACGCGCATTCGCCCAGCAGCCTGGTGGAGCTTTGCTGGACGGACGCGATATCGGCACAATCATAGCGCCCGATGCCGATGTGAAGCTGTTCATCACGGCCAGTGTTCAGGCCAGAGCACAACGCCGCTGGATGGAAATGCAGGGTCGCGAGATCGACATACCATTGACCGAGATCGAGCAGGATGTGGTCGCTCGCGATGATCGGGACATCAATCGCAAGGATGCGCCTTTGCGTGCCGCTGCCGACGCGTTGGTTATCGACACCACCAGTCTGGGCAAGGAACAGGCCATCCAAGCGGCCATAGATGCGGTTAAAAGCGCGCTTAGCTAATAGGCCTCAAGCGCCAACGCTCACATTCGTTCGCTTGGCTATCCTCCTCATTGCAACACTGCACGCCGTCTCGCATCCGTAAATCCCTTGCATTGAGGCCCAACTTACCCTAGGCGCGCGTCCGTTCTCATGATCATTACGGTTGTCAGAACCTTTGCGACGGCATTCGGCCCCGCGAAGACGTCGGCCTCTTGCCCTGCTAGCCTGCGCAATAGTGCGTTGGAGGCAGTTTAAGACCCCGGAAAAACCGGTGGCCGGTAGCTAACAGTAAACAGGAATTTTTCCTTTATGGCGACTTCGCCCAACCCCTCGCGCGACGATTTCGAAGCGCTTCTTAACGAACAACTTGGCGGTGCAGACAATGGTGGCTTTGAAGGCCGCGTTGTAAAAGGCACCGTGACCGTCATCGAAAATGGTATGGCGATGATTGACGTAGGCCTCAAAAGCGAAGGCCGCGTCTCCCTCAAAGAATTCTCTCGCGGTGATGATGACCACGGTCTGAGCGTTGGTGACGAAGTCGAAGTGTATGTCGACCGCGTCGAAAATGCTGACGGTGAAGCCATGCTCAGCCGCGACCGCGCCCGTCGCGAAGCGGCTTGGGACAAGCTGGAAAATGAATTTGGCGAAGGCAAGCGCGTTGAAGGCCGCATTTTTGGCCGCGTCAAAGGTGGCTTTACAGTCGACCTCGACGGCGCCGTTGCGTTCCTTCCTGGCAGCCAAGTCGACATCCGCCCCGTGCGCGATGTTGCTCCGCTGATGGAAGTGCCTCAGCCATTCCAGATCCTGAAAATGGATCGCCGCCGCGGAAACATCGTTGTTTCTCGTCGTGCAGTGCTGGAAGAAACTCGCGCCGAACAGCGCAGCGAACTGATCGACAAGCTGGCTGAAGGTCAGGTTACCGACGGTGTGGTCAAGAACATCACCGATTACGGTGCATTTGTTGATCTGGGCGGTATCGACGGCCTGCTGCACGTCACCGACATGAGCTACAAGCGGGTAAATCACCCGAGCGAAGTCATCGAAATCGGTCAGACGGTTACCGTTCAGATCGTTCGCATCAACCAGGAAACCCAACGCATCAGCCTGGGCATGAAGCAGCTGGAAAGCGATCCATGGGATGGCGTTGCAGCGAAATACCCAATGGGTGCGAAACTGTCTGGCACAGTCACCAACATCACCGAATATGGTGCATTTGTTGAACTGGAAGCTGGCATCGAAGGCCTGGTCCACGTGTCCGAAATGAGCTGGACCAAGAAGAACGTTCACCCTGGCAAGATCGTATCGACCAGCCAGGAAGTTGATGTGATGGTTCTGGAAGTCGACTCTGAAAAGCGTCGTATTTCGCTTGGCCTGAAGCAAGCTCAGCGCAATCCTTGGGAAGAATTCGCCGAGAAGCACCCAGTCGGCAGCGAAGTTGCTGGCGAAGTCAAGAATGCGACCGAATTTGGTCTGTTCATCGGCCTCGACGGCGATGTCGACGGCATGGTTCACATGTCAGATATCGCATGGGGCATCTCGGGCGAAGACGCCTTGGCACTTCACCGCAAGGGCGAAGAAGTCAAAGCTGTCGTGCTTGACGTGGACGTCGAAAAAGAACGCATTAGCCTCGGCATGAAGCAGCTCGAAAAGGGTGCGCCAAGTGCAGAAGCAGCCTCAGGCGGCAGCGCGCTTCGCAAGAACCAGACCGTTACGGTCACCGTTCTGGAAGTTCGCGATGGCGGCCTGGAAGTTCAGGTTGGCGACGATGGCGCAACCGGCTTCATCAAGCGTTCCGATCTTGGCCGCGACCGCGACGAACAGCGTCCCGATCGTTTCCAAACCGGTCAGAAGCTCGATGCGATGATTATCGGTTTCGATCGTTCCAAGAAGCCAAACTTCTCTGTCAAAGCGCGTCAAATCGCTGAAGAGAAGGAAGCGGTGGCACAGTTCGGTTCGTCCGACAGCGGCGCATCACTCGGCGATATCCTTGGCGAAGCGCTCAAGGGCAAAGAAGATTGATTTTGCTGGCGCGGTAGGTTTTTGACTGCCGCAACCAAGCAATTCAAACATGACAGGGCTCGCTTGCAGAAATGCAGGCGGGCCCTTTCGTTTGTGGGCTAAGCATGGATCCGTCAGGGTCAGCAATCCCCCTTCCCTCCGGCGCTGATGATGCCTAGATAGGGCACCATGACCTTACAAATTCATCAATTCCCATGCCTGTCCGATAATTACGGATTCCTCATCCATGATCCCGCCAGCGGAGAGACCGCAGCGATTGATACGCCCGATGGCGCAGATTATCTGCGACAGGCCGAGGCCAAAGGGTGGACGATTACGCACATCTGGAACACTCACTGGCATCCCGATCATGCCGGCGGGAACAAGGATATTGTGGCCGCCACAGGGGCCAAAATCATCGCTCCGCAAGAAGTTGAGAAATTGTCCGAGATCGATCAAGTGGTCGCGCATGGCGACAGCGTGTCTCTGGGCGAATTTCGTGCCGATGTGATCGATGTATCTGGCCACACAAATGGCCATATCGCTTTCCACATTCCTGATGCTGAAGTTGCCTTTGTAGGCGATGCCGTGTTTGCACTGGGCTGCGGCCGGATGTTTGAAGGCGAACCCAAACAGTTCTGGGACAGTCTGTCGCGGATCAAGCAGTTGCCCCCGCAAACGACGCTCTATTGCGCGCATGAATACACCGCCGCCAATGCCAAGTTTGCGATCCACGCCGATCCCGACAATGCGGCGCTGCAATCCTATGTCGAGGAAATCACCGCCAAGCGTTCGCGCGATGAGTGGACTGTGCCCACCCAGCTCGACCGCGAATTGGCCACCAACCCGTTCCTGCGCGCCGACGACCCCGCCTTGATGGCCAAATGGGGCGGAGCCTCGCCGGACGAGACCTTTGCCGCACTTAGGGCAGCCAAGGACAATTTCTAAGCCTATGGGGGCCGAAATGCAGGCACTTCAGGTCAAAACGTTAAGCGATGACCTGTCGGGCGTGAGTTTGGCTCAGGTTCCAGTTCCATCGCGCAAGCCGGGCGAAGTTCTGGTTCGCGTGCGCGCCGCCTCGCTCAATTTCCCCGATCTGCTGATGACACGCGGCGAGTATCAGTTCAAACCGGATGCGCCCTTCACCAGCGGCCTGGAACTGGCTGGCGAAGTGATCGAAGTCGATCCCGACAGCGGCTTTGCGCCAGGTGACAAAGTCATCGGCGGCAATAAGACCGGCGCCTTTGCCGAAATTGCCAGCATTCCCGCTCGCGGACTATCCGCCCTTCCCCAAGGGTTCAGCTTCGAACATGGCGCTGCCATGGGGGCGGCCTATTCCACCGCCTATACCGGTCTAATCGAGCTGTGTGGGCTGAAACCGGGCCAATGGGTGCTGGTCCACGGAGCGAGCGGCGGAGTTGGCCTAGCAGCAGTTGATTTGGCCAAGGCGATGGGCGCACGCGTGATCGCTGCGACCGGCGTTGCCGACAAATGTGACCGGATCGACCGGCTCTATCAGCCCGACGCGGTGATCGAAGCCTCAGGACGTTTCCGCGAGCAGGTGAGCGCCATCACCGATGGCAGCCTGTGTGACATCGTGTTCGATCCGGTGGGCGGAGACATTTTCGACGAAAGTACGCGCTGTGTCGCCTTTGCCGGCAAGCTGGTTGTGGTCGGCTTCACCAGCGGCAGGATCGCCGAGGTCGCGACCAACATTCCGCTGATCAAAGGCTTTTCCATCGTCGGATTGCGCGCCGGTGAGTATGCCCGCCGCTTTCCAGAACGCGGCGCTGCCATCAATGCCGCGATTACCAAGCTGGCCGAGGATAATCGGATATCACCCGCGATCGACCGCACCCTACCGCTCAGCCATTGGCGCGAAGGGTTCGAGGCAATGGCCAATCGCCAATTGGTCGGAAAAGTGGTGTTTTTACCGGGGAGCTAGGCCTCACCCCATCAAGACGAATGCAACAAATGCCACCAAACCAGCAGCTCCACTGCCCAGCGTCAGGCGGCGCATGCTCTTGACCTGTAAACCCATCACAATTCCGCTGACGACCAGCATGAGCAGCGTGATGGCGAGAAAGCTGGCATAGACCTTAAACGCGGTGCTGCCCTTGGCTTTATGCAATTGGACCAACCAGCGGTGCATGCTGGCTTCCTTCACGTCCACATTGGCAATAAGCGGGTCATCGCCCTTTGAAATACTGATTTCGCTACGCGCGCCGATCCATGTCAGCGACGCGTCCTCACCCGCGGCAACGCTCAATTTACCACTAGGAATCGGCAATTCGCGATCAACCATTTGCTGCACAGCGAAGGATGTGATGTCACCCTCGCTTTGCTGCGTCAGCGGTTGATTGAGAGCGACTGTGGCGCTTTCTTCATACCATTCGCCTTTATTGCCCCATGTATACAGAGCGCCCGTCGTGAGGAACATCAGCACAGCTGGGAACATGAAGGCGGCAAAGGCAAGATGCAATTTGGTAAGAAGAGTACGGCTCACTAGAACACTCCGTATGAATTTTGCGAACGATTCGCATTAACGCAAATTTCGCAGCATCCAAGGGTTTTCTTACCAGTCCCAAACAAAAAGGGCGGCCCGCAACGGACCGCCCTGCATTTTGCCGGAGATGGTTTGGTTAGATCGAAGCGATAACTTCGTCAGCCAGCTTCGCGCTGGCATCCGCGTCAACATTCTCCGCAATCAGTTTGCGCGAGGCAACTGCGGCAGCATTGGCCGCACTGGCGCGCACTTGATCAATTGCGTCACGTTCTGCAGCGGCGATCTTGTCTTCTGCCATGCGCTTGCGACGCTCGACCATGGCTTTGCTGTCAGCTTCGGCCTTTTCCAGAATCGAATCGGCTTCGCGCTGAGCGCCAGCCACCATCGCTTCGGCGTCTTTTTCAGCGCCAGCGATCTTTGCAGCATACTCGTCACGGAGCGTTTCAGCTTCGCGGCGCAAAGACTTGGCTTCGTCCAATTGCTGTTTGATTTCGGCGATTTTGGAATCGAGGCCGCCGGTGATCAGGCCGGGAACTTTCTTCCAGACCATCACCAGGATCAGCACCAGCATGGATACCGAAACCCACTGATAGGGCTCTAGACCAAATGCCGTTGGGTCGCCTGCACCTGCCAGGATGAAGAGGATATCAGCCATGAGACAAAGCCTCCTTCACAGCGGCTTTCGCTTCCGCTTTGTTGACCTTTGCACCCGCCAAACGGGACACAATGTCCTGCGTGGCGTCTGCGGCAACGTCTTCCACCTCTGCCATGGCAGCGCTGCGCGCTTCGGCAATACGAAGTTCTGCATCGGCCAGTTTTTTGTCGAGACGCTTTTGCGCCGCGGCAATCTTCTTCTCGGACTTGGCAGCGCCATCGGCCTTGGCCTTGGCAATGACCGCCTGAGCCGCCGCACGATTTTCATTCTCGCGCTTGCGCCATGCCTCTTCCTGATCGTCTGCGGCATCGCGCGCGGCCTGAGCCGAGGCGAGGTCATCAGAGATCTGCTTGTCACGCAGGGCAACCGTATCCATCACCTTGGGCACCATTCCGCGTCCAATGACGAAGAATGTGATCCCAAAGAAGATCAGCAACCAGAAAATCTGGCTGGAATAGGTTTCTGCAAGCTGCGCTATTTGAGGCATGCGATCAGGTCCGAAATCTTCAGTTCAAAAAATCTGGTGCACCCGCCGGTCAACACAATCGTCAACCGGCAGGCAAACCAAAGTGTCGTTTAGGCAACGAAGATCAGGATCATCGCAACGACGAATGCCAGCAGGCCGAGAAGCTCAGCTGCGGCAAAGCCGATGAACAGGCGGCCCTGCTGGCCGTCTGCTGCGCCTGGGTTGCGCAGTGCGCTTTCCAGGAACGATCCAAAAACATTACCCACACCGATGGCGGCCATACCGGCACCGATTGCTGCAAGGCCTGCGCCTACGAGCTTGGCTGCTTCTGCTTCCATTTGAATAACTCCTTTAAGTATAATCTGTTGTTTTGATTGAAGGGTAGAAACTTAGTGAAGGTGCTCTGCGTCATTGATGTACAGCGACGTTAGCAGAGCGAAAACATAGGCCTGAATGCCGGCCACCAGAATTTCCAGTGCACTGATGGCGATCATCAGCACAAAACTGGGGATGCTGACCAATGGAGCCACCCATAGCGCCTCAGCGTTGATGCCGTTGATGACGAAGCTGGACAAAACCTTGAGCAGGACGTGTCCGGCCATCATCGCCACGAACAGTCGCAAAGCGAGGCTGAAAGGACGGATCAGGAACGAGAAGAATTCAATCGCTGCGATCGCAGGTACCATTGGCAATGGTGTTCCATGCGGCACGAACAGGCTGAAGAATTTAAGACCGTGCTTCCAGAACCCAACAATCAGCACAATCGAAAAGCTGATGATGGCGAGCACACCGGTTACCGTGAAGTGGCTGGTGAAGGTGAACGGGTGCACCCCGACCACGCCCAGCGGCAGCAGGCCCAGCAAGTTGGCGAACAGGATGAACATGAATAGGCTGAAGATATAGGGCACATATTTGCGCCCTTCCTTGCCCACATTCGCCTCCAGCATATCGTCGATGAAGCCGGTGAAGCTTTCCACCGCCATCTGCCACCGGCCGGGCACGAGCTGACGCTTCATGCCGCCAGCGACGAAAACCCACAAAAGCACTGTGGTGACAAGCATCCACATCGCACTGTTGGTGAATGCAATATTGAAACCCGCAAGCTCCCAGCTCTCCGTCCCCAAAATGGGTTCGATGGTAAACTGGTGCATCGGATCGACTTTGCCTTCTTCGGCTGCCACGATCGCTTGGTCCCTACGCCTAAATCAATGAAACGCCGCCGGTTTGCCCCTATTCGGGATCGGTTGGCTGCGTATTTGCTGCTCGAATAATATTCCTGAAGGCCACCACTATTCCGATGAATAGCATGATCAACAGACCCCAGGGCGAAGTACCGGCAAAATAGTCTATCGACCAACCGATAACCAAACCGCCGAGAATACCGCCAAGCAAATCTGCCAGGACCCGGTTGCCGCTGCGATAATTCGCATCAACACCCTTTACCTGCGATTGGCTGCGTTGATCTTCGCGCTCTTGTGCAGCTTTAAGCCGCTCTTCGAGTGCATCAATCCGCGCATCCTCAGCGATGGGTTCCCGTGCGGGCTTCTCATCGGTCATGTCCGGCTCCTTTTCCTAGGGATCCACGACACGGCCAACAGGTGCCCGCCGAGGGCGCCGCTCCCTTAGGCGGGGGGCATATTCGAGTCAACCGGTCGCGCGGTTTTTACGGTCGGAATTTGCAGCTTTCTTAGGGACAGCGTGGATCGCGCAACGGTGCGGCCGATGTCCGGGTTTGCCAACTGCCGTCGGGTGCCTGATATTTCTCGCCCGGCTTGGTCCGCGCAATCGCTTCACAACCGGCGGTCAAAGCATATTCTTCCAAAGTGGCGTTGGCAGCCTGCGCGCGCTGGGCATAGACCGCGCGGCGTTTGATATTGATATCATTGACCAAGCGACGAAGATCGCTTGTCTCTGCCCCAACAACACCAAGATATCCGTCCATTTTCTCGCCCACCTGACCCGCAGAGCGCGCCTGAGCATAGGCTGGGTCACGCTGCGCCTGTGCAGTACCCGTCAGGCCCGTAAGAGCCAGTGCGGCGATTGCGCCCGAAAGAGCAATTTTGCGAAGCATCGTCATAATCCTAGAGCCTTCCATCAGAATATATCTGCGTTTTCATCAATCGTGCTGGCTGCATCTTCAGCCAGACGGTAAATCACTTCCTGTCGGATGTTGATGTTCAACTCGATCACAATCGGTTCATCAGGTGCGCTAACATTGATGCACCCTGCAACCAGCGTTGTGGCCAACATCGCCATCCCAA
The DNA here is from genome assembly GCA_947495555.1 of uncultured Erythrobacter sp. Taxonomy (GTDB): domain Bacteria; phylum Pseudomonadota; class Alphaproteobacteria; order Sphingomonadales; family Sphingomonadaceae; genus Erythrobacter. The sequence goes on from CANLZI010000001.1 coordinate 613,838, forward strand.
CCAAACTGTGTCGCATCGCTGTTCCCGCCCCGCTGTTATAGTCAAAGCATGTGGCATCGGTGCGCTGCTTGGGCAATTTCTCAGCAGTCATGGCATGGTCTCGCTTTCTTGCGTCTGAATGGTCGGTTCAGCTGTGTTAATGTCATCGGGCTTGATGGCCGGGGGATCAGGCGGATCAACGGGCTGAATTTGGTCATCCGGCACTTCACCATCAACCAGCCCTATGTCTCTGGGATCACGGATAAATGCCGGGTCATACAAAGACTTCATCTGCGTGATCAGTTGATAGAATTGCGACCGGATGTTCACATTGAAACGGATCGGCAATTTGGCAAGCTGGCGGGTGATAATGTTGGAATTGGCATCAACCCCTTGCTTCACCCCGTCAAATCGCACCCGGGTTACCAATTCGCCGGTCAGCGAACCCTCCATGGTGACGCTCATTTGCGAATAATCGAGCGAGCGCAGCGATCCGAAGGCAAAATTGGCGATAGGAGACAGATCTTCATAGCTCAGCTCTCCTACATACGAGACATTGCCGCCGGGCGCGCGGGACAGCAACAGTCCCTGCTCGATCCGGCCATTACCGGATGCATCGAAAATAATGGGCAAAGTCCCGTCGAACTGGCCGGTCGCGCTTAAATTGCCCAGATCCATTTGAGAGACAAACACGGCAGCATCCAGCCCGATAACCTCGAAGATATAGCTTCGTTCTTCTTCGGCACCGATCCGCATATCGACCGGACGCATGATCAGCTGCCCGCCCATAAAGGGCCATTCCCCGCCCTTTACCGACAACAATTCGCCATCGGTCAAAGCAAAGCGAATGGTGCCATCCATCACTTCAACACCGGGGTTGATCACATCAATGGTGATTTGTTGATCCGGCTCTGTGGTCAAAGAAACCAGATCGACAAATTCAACCGACCCCTTGGCCCCTGTTACCGGGCCGAACGCTGCGGCAAAGTCGATCCCGTCGCTTGAGAAAACGCCGCCGCTAGAAATATCATCGCCGTTCCAGTCAATCCGGCCAGAACCTTCAATCACACCGTCAGCCAGTGCGATCACCCCCTTGGCCAGATTGGACAATTGCTCAGGCTGAAGCCGGTCATCAAACCGCAAATCGTCGACCAATAAATCGGCTGAGCCAATGGCCCTGTCCAGATTATGCGTCATTCGCACTTGGGTGACGATCCGGTCGCTTGCGGGATTGCGCAAATCGGCCCGCGCCGTGATCAAATTGCCAGCCAGGGTCAGCGTCGCATCGCGGGCATACAGAGGCTCAAATCGGTCCTCTTCGGCACGGTCAAGCACCCGCAAATTGCCATCCGTCAGGGAAAGCACACCGTCGGAAAAGCTCCAATTTCCGGCTGCGTCAACGATGTCCAACGGAACTTGCTCCATCAGCACTGTGGCCTGTTCAAAATTGCCGCCAATCGCCTCGCCAAAGCTGGCATTCAACTGGCTGAGGGTAAATCTGCTGGCGGTGTCCTGCGGCCCAAGCTCAATCGCAATGTCCTGCGCGCTCATGACGTCCGGATAGGCAAAGCCAATTGCGCCGGTTCGCATGGTGATGGGAGATTCTCCCAACTTGCCCGATAGATCCAACCCGGGTGTACCCGCGGCAATTTGCAGGCCTGCATCATTCATGGCGACAATAGGACTGCCTTCGGGTGGACAAAGCGTCAGCTCGCGTTGCTCCAGCGTCAGGCTCGCCATTTGCAACGTGGCAAACCGTGCGGCTGTGCAATTGCGCCATAGGGACAGCCCATTGCGGGCCGACCAACCGCCGGAAAGCGGCAATTCCAGATCGCTGACTGTCGCAGCGGCCAAATCGCCGGTGATACTGAGCAAGCCTGTGAATTTTGCAGCGCCATCGCGGGTCTGCTCGATGGACAATTGCGGCAAGGCAATCGCGCTGTCGCCCGCGCGATATTCCGCCATCGCCAGTTGGAGCGCCAGATTGCCATTGGCGCGTTGCTCCATCCGGCCACGTACATCGGGAAGGCCATCACCCCCCATCCGTAAATTGCCCGCCATGCGCGGACCATTGGCCCCTGCCGTGCTGAATTGAGCGCGCGATAAGGACAGCAATTCCTGCCCGCCCGAGCCGCGCACAATCGCGCTGGGCACGACCAGACTGGTGACATTGCCGGTTTGTCGAGCGGTCAACTGCCCTGACACCGTGCTGCCACGCTGCTGCCGCTTCAGACCATCGCGCAATTTGCCAATTAAAGGGCCGAACAATGTGTTGGCAGAATTTTCCTGATGGCCAGCCAATGTCTGATCCAGCTGCGAACCAAGCGAAAGGTCAGACCCGCTTAGATCGGCCTCGACCTCCACCCGCTCAAAATCGTCCAAAGCTCTAACCGAACCTTGCGCTGCAAGGCTGCTTAAGGAGATTTGCGAACTGGCCACCTCGCTGACCGAGAGATCATATTGCCCATTGAACAAATCATCTCGCCATTGGAAGCGCAGGTCTCCGTTGATCTCCTCGACATCTCCTGCATCAAAGGCAAGCTGACGGATGGCCAGGTCCAAGGCAGCCTCGACCCCGCTCAGCGCGCTATCTGCTGACAATGTCACGTCAATATCGGCCTGTCGCATAGAGGCAGCACCCAAAGCTCCATTGGCTGCGCAAGTTAGATCGCGCAGGCGCAGTGGCCCTGCAAAATTGGGCTGACCATCTGCTGTCGTGACGCTGCCATAAAGCGATGCTTGCCCCGTTTGGCATTGATCAAAGGCAAGCTTGGGGGCGACAGCGGCAACAACGCCTTCAAAGCCATCATCCAAGGGTCCAGCGCCCTCTGCCTTAATCCCCACCGGGCCATAGTCTGTCTCGATCAGAGCGCGACCATCGTTCAAAACAAGGTGCAAATCAGGCAAAGCTGCGGGCTCATCATTGGGCGCGAAAAACACCGCATCCAGCGCTCCAAAACTGGTCTCGCCATCGCGAAACGACCCGAAAAGCCGCGGCGCTTCCAACGCGACACGGCCTATTGCTGGGGTTCCAAAGCGATAGCGAAGATCCACAACCACGCGCTCGATTGTTAGATCGGGCCGATCGGGATCGCCGATCACAACATTGCGCAGAACTTGCTGCTTCGGCCCTATCGATTCAATGTCATAGCTGGCCTCAAGCTCGTAATAATCGAGCTGTTCCTGAATGAGATTTCCGGCAATTTCCTCGCGGGTTGCCCAAACATAAATCAGGCCCAATCCGAGGAACAGAGCGCAGGCGACGACGGTTCGCCAACGGCGCTTTTGCGCCCAATGGCGCTGTGCGGCGGCCCCCGCCGCATCAAGTTCAGGATCGTCCGCCATGCGCCTCACCCTTGCGCCAGACGTCTGAGAAAGGCAATGCGATAGAGCACGCAAGTTTGCGAGGTGCCCTTGGCGCAAGACAAAGAAAAGATTGGCGAAGATTCACGCGCTGGTCATTCGGGCACGGGCCATCGCGCGCGTCTGCGCGAGCGGTTGCTGGGCGGCGGACCAGAGGCGCTGGCCGATTATGAAGTGCTGGAATATTTGCTGTTCGCCGGCATGCGGCAAGGCGACACCAAGCCTGTGGCCAAAGCATTGCTCGCTCGGTTTGGATCACTGGCCAATGTCCTAAATGCTGATCCAGCAGCTCTGCAACAGGTGACCGGTGTTGGCCAAACCAGTGCGGCTGCGCTGAAAAGCGTTTCCATCGCTGCGCGTCGAATGGCCCGTTCAGAACTGAGCGACAAACCTGTTTTGGGCAGCTGGCAGGCACTGATCGATTATCTGGCCATCGATATGGCGCATCTGACGATTGAGCGCGTCCGCATTCTTTATCTGGATACACGCAACCGTCTGATCGACGATCACCATCTGGGTGATGGCTCGATTGACGAGGCTGCTATCCACCCGCGCGAAGTCATCCGCAAAGCGATGGATGTTGGGGCATCAGCGCTCATCTTGGTGCACAACCATCCCAGCGGAAATCCTGAGCCAAGCCAAGCCGATATCCAGATCACACGCCGCATAGCGGAGGCTGGACGGCTGCTTGGCGTAACCGTGCATGATCACGTTATTATCGGCAGCGAAGGGCACATATCCTTGCGATCAAAGGGCTTGATTTAGGCCGCCAACAGCGCGGCGGCGGCCATAAACCTCTTCAAATATCAAAGCCCCAACGCCGGTATGTGACACCCAGTTCAGGGTCGCGCGCCAAAGCATCATCAATATCTTTCTGGCCGCCCTTGTCTCCGCGTTCCAACCGGATGATTCCGCGCAGCAGCACTGATGCTGTCAGGCCAGGCTGCAAGTCGAGCGCCGCATTGATATCGGTCAAGGCTTCGTCCAGCATCCCGCTGCGCAGGAAAATCATCGCTCTGCTGTCCAGGATCTGGGCCGATTTGCCGCTATTTTCCACCGCCTTGGTACACACCGAAACACCGTCAGAGACGTTCACTTGCCACGTCGCCATGTACCAACATTTGGAGTTGAGCAGGTTTGAATCATTGGGATTGTCCAGCTCAAGATCGGTGAAGCGCCACAGTCCTGCTTCGGTGTCGCCCTCCAGTGCATCCAGTTCAGCCATTACCACGGCCAGCTCTTGGCGAACTTGCTCGTCACCGTCTTCATATTCGACAATCTCTCTGGCGCGATCCAGATCGCCTGCCCTGATCAGCTCGTTGGCCAAATGGATCGCCCGAAATGGCGTGGGATCAAGCGCATAGGCCTCGTCCAGATCGGCCACGCTGGCTTCCAGATCCAACAGCTTTGAATGAACCGTCGAACGCTGGCTGTGATACTCCGCCGTTGGCTCGAATTCGATCACGACATTCATGTCTTCAAGCGCACCTTTGAAGTCATAGGTATCGAACCGGAAGCCCGCTCTTGCGAGATAGGGATCGGCCTTGTCCGCCTCGTTCTCGATCAACTGCTCATACGCTTCTTCCAGCGAAGCCAGCAGACTGCGATCACCGCCTTTGGCAAAGCGCCAACGGCGCGGCACATCCTCAGAAGCGATCAGTTTGGCATCGTTGCGCGCCAGGCTTGAAGCCTTGCGCCGCTCAGCCCGGAATTGTTCGGGAGCAATTTCGAGCCCGCGATTGACGACTTCCTCTGACACCAGCAATTCCTTGCCGACCAATTGCACGCTTCGTAGATAACGCCGTCCGCCTACTTCGATATCCAGCGAATTCTCGCCCTCGAACGAGAACTCACCTCCGCCTTCGGGCAGGATCATCTTGGACTGAATGATAGACCGACCCGGAGCGCCTGGCGTATAGGGAATTTCGCGCCATGCCCGGCGCGAGCGATTGGGCGCAAACTTCAGATTTTCCGGCATCGCAAAGGGATCCAGCTCTCCCTTGCGGCCATCATATTCAAAGATGGGCTCCATCAATCCGGTCAAGATCATGGTCGCTTCGCTGTCGTCATTGCCTTCGATTATCTCAACGTCGAGCAATTCCGTGTTCGTGGCGAAGCGTCGGCCCAATTGCTGCTTGCGCTCATAGGTCAGCTTGTCGGCCATCGCGTTCATCTGCGACGCGAATGCTCCAACCATCTCCAAATTCATGGTGACCAAAGTGGGCAAATCACCGCCTGCTTTGCTGTCAAAAACCATGTTCAATTGCATATCGGGATAGCGCGGGAGATCCTGCCGTATGGGTTCGATCTCGGCCCCAGCCGTGCGGATAGGCAAAGCATATTCAAACGGCGGAACATTGCCCACTGTCTTCAAATTGGCGCCCAATGCCGTGCCGTCCAGATAATAGTGATTGCCATCGATATTGGCCCGCACCAGCACGTGATCAAAGGCACCAGGCAGCGGCAGAGAAATCGGCACAGCATTGCCGGCCCTGCTGGAGACCATCACCGCCTCGGCTTCGATCCCCATATGGTCCAGCAAGGCCAACAAGATCACCGTCTTGGCTTTGCAATCGCCATATTTCTTGTCCCAAGTGGTGGCGATATCCTGCGGGAGATAATTGCCGCCATCCAAACCGTTCAACAGATAGCGAATGTCTTCTTGCACCAACTCCAAAGAGGCAACTGCACGCTCTAGATCGGTAGAATATTGTGCCCGAATGGCTTCTGCCTTGGCCAATAGATCTGGCAGATCGTCCAATTCTGATCCGGGTTGATAATAAGGTGCCATGGTGCTCGACACTTCGGCCCAATCGGCAAAGGTGCCAATCTGCAGCAAGGTGCCCCGCCGATACCGCAGCGGTGCATCCTGCGGAAAATCTTCTGCCTCCTCCAGTGGGAGCGTAACTTCTAGCCAATGGTGGCCATCTGTTTGCTCTACCGGGGGCAAATCATAATTGGGTCCAGCCTTGTACTGGACATCCATATCCTTGGGCCATGATGCGCGGATACGGGCAAAGTCGGCAACTTTGGTTGGTTCTCGGTACAAGAATGCCTGACTTTGCACCTCATCGCCCAAGGCCTGATCGGAACTGGTGACAGAATACCGCAAGCGCAATTCATCGCCCACTTGCAATCCAGGAACGGACATAGTCGCGGTCAAGGATCCGTCCAGCACGCGCCGTTCCAACTGCCTCTCACGTCGCAACACTTCCATCTTCTCGCCCTGAGCGACCAGGTCAGTCAATTCCCCGTCGCGGAGGATGGATATCTCGTGGACAATCAGATCGCCCTTGTCCGGCAACCATTGCGCCGTCAGCGTGCCCATGTTCGACAGGTCAGCCAATGTTGCCACACGAAAAACCGTGTCGATATATTGCCAATGCAGCCCGTCGGTGATGCGTATCTGCCGATCGTTGACGATCTGGGTATTGGTTGGATCGCGTTCGACATCGGCCAGATCCACCTGCTCGATCCAGCCGGGTGCCGCCTCATACAATGGCTCGTCGCCCGCCATTGCTGCGGTTGAAGCGCAGATTGCACAGCCCAAAGCAATCAGCGAAGTGGCTGAGCGCGAAAATCCAAATGTCATGAAGTAAGACCCAAATAGAATTGCATAGATGGCAAAGGCTATACGTCGGGCAAATGATGTCAAATAGAAGCTGACTATTCCTGTTAGTCTGTTCGATTACCCGTGATCAGGCGCACGCCGGAATGGCTGGCAAAAAAGCTCCACACCCAATTGATGACCACCGCTGCACGGTTGCGCGCACCGGTCAGGAAACCGACGTGGATCACGCCCCACAACCACCAGGCGAAGCTGCCCGAAAGCTTCCAGCGTCCAATATCGGCCACCGCAGCTTTGCGGCCAATCGTCGCCAGACTGCCTCGGTGTTTATAGATGAAAGGTTCAGGCTCATCCTTGCCCAACAATTCGGCCTCGACAATTTTCGCGACATGCGTTCCGGCCTGCTTTGCCGCCGGAGCAAGGCCGGGAACCAATTTGCCGTCCCAGGCTGAGCTGGCCGCGGTATCGCCAATCACAAAGATATCCTCATATCCTTGGGCGCGCAGTTGCTCGTCCACGATTACTCTGCCAGCGCGATCAGTCTCTACGTCAAGCCATTTGGCCGCAGGTGATGCGACCACGCCCGCGGCCCACAGCACAGTTTCGGTCTCGATACGCTCATCATTGCCAATCAGGACATGGTCATGATCAATGCTGGTCACGCGCGAGTTGGTCCGCACCTCAACGCCCAGACATTCCAGCGATTGAGCCGCCTTTGCCGACAATTCTTCGGGAAACTGGGGCAGAATTCGCTCGGCCGATTGCACCAGGACGACGCGCGCACTGGCAGGGTCAACGGTGCGAAACTCGCGCTCCACGCTTACCTGGGCCAGCTCTGCAATTGCGCCCGCCAGTTCAACCCCGGTTGCCCCGCCGCCGACAATGACAAAGTTCAACAGGCGGCGAATTTGATCAGGGTCATCGCTTGCTTCTGCCTGTTCAAAGGCGTCCAGGATGGCACCGCGCACCGCAACACCGTCCTCAACGGTCTTAAGGCCCGGCGCAAATTTGCCCCAGGTGTCATTGCCAAAATAGCTGTGCGAAGCTCCGGTCGCGATGACCAGCCGATCAAACGACACAGACTGGCCTGCGCCAAATGTCACGCGCTTGCTTTCACCATCAATCGCGCTGACGTCACCCTTGATGACCCGCACATTGCCGTCTTCCTTGAACAAGGACCGGATCGGCACAGCAATGTCGGCCGGGTTCAAAGTTGCCGAGGCAATTTGGTACAATAGCGGCTGGAACAGATGGTAATTGTTCTTGTCGATCAGAGTGATCCGCACGGGCAGGCGTTTGAGCCGATTGACCGCGGCAAGCCCGCCAAACCCGGCACCAACCACCACAATATGCGGCCAATGGTCCGGGATATCCTTATACTCTCGGTCGAACAGGATGTGTTTTTCCATCCAGCTGCCGAAGGCTCCATCAACGGAAGGAAAGCCGGGTCCGCGTCCGTCATAAATGGCCAGCAATAGGACGGGATAAAATGTGATGTCTGGGTGGATGCCGCTGATCACCACAGCACCGATGGCGACCAACAAGGCAAAGGCGACCAAGCTGGTCATCCAACCGATGATGAGCATTATGGCAAAGGTGATCACCAACCAATCGGGAATGCCGGCAAAGCTGCCCATCGGTAGCCACGTGGCCAGCGCGATAGAGGGTTCGAAATACCCTACCGAAGCGATCATGCTCAGCGCCAGCCACAGCCGGATCAACAGCATGGCGACAGGAGCAATCTTCTCTCTCAGGAAATCGCCAAATATGGCCATTTGCGGTGCGAGCGGAAGCGCACTGTTGCGCAATCCTGAGGTGAACAGGCGATCCAGAGAGAAGGCCGCCGGGCCATAAATTGCGTACCAGATCAGCATGGCAATCAGGAACAAATTGGTCGTGGTGGGAATGTAATAGATCTGCGCCACGATCGTCAGAACACCCATCGCAATCGCCGCAGGTCTTGTGAACAATCCCAGCACCAGCAAAATCGGGCCGATCAGCTCAATCGATAGTCCCACGGCTGCCGCAGTTGCAGGCGCCATCCAGGGCACCGGATATTCTTGCGTCGCCAACAGCACGGCGGTGTCCCAATTGGCAAACTTTACCAGACCCGAACGCATAAAGAATTGCGCCACCGCAAATCGTACAAACAAATCGGTGAACGGCCAGAACACCTCTGCGCCGCCGCTGTACAATTTCGCCCATCGCCGCACGGTTACGCGGACGAATGGCGGATAACGCTCCTCAAACAATCGGGGTGTGGTCGTGTTCACTTGTGCAATACCTCCACCCCTTGTTTCGCGCCAGATGACGCTTTGTTACACTTATCCGCGACCATCGCGCCATGAATACGAACCATCCTCTTGCAAAGCGCCCCTTCACGCAATAGCCGCTCTTTCATCCTCGAGCATTTGGAGTCACTATGGTCCCCCGTTACGCCCGCCCCGCCATGTCTGCATTGTGGGAACCCGAAGCGAAATATCGCATCTGGTTCGAGATTGAAGCGCATGCGACCGAAAAATTGGGCGAGTTGGGCGTCGTTCCCGAAAGCGCGGCCAAGGCTTTGTGGGATTGGTGGGCAACCGAGCCAAAGATCGACGTTGAAGCGATTGACGCCATTGAAGCGGTCACCAAGCATGACGTGATCGCCTTCCTGACTTGGGTGGCTGAGCAAGTGGGTGACGAGGCCCGCTTTATGCATCAGGGTATGACCAGCTCTGACGTGTTGGACACAACACTGGCGGTGCAATTGGCACGCGCCACAGACATCTTGTTGGCGGACATGGATGATTTGCTGGCCGCGCTGAAACGCCGCGCGGAGGAGCATAAATATACTCCCACCATCGGTCGCAGCCATGGCATCCATGCAGAGCCTGTGACCTTTGGCTTGAAACTAGCGCAAGCCTATGCCGAATTTGATCGCTGCAAAGCCCGGCTGATTGCTGCGCGCGAGGAGATCGCCACCTGCGCCATCTCTGGTGCGGTGGGTACGTTCGCCAATATCGATCCCAGCGTGGAAGCCCATGTCGCAGAAAAACTCGGCCTGACTTCAGAGCCAATTTCCACCCAAGTCATCCCGCGCGATCGGCATGCGATGTATTTCAGTGTTCTGGCTGTGATCGCTGGCTCAATCGAGCGTGTGGCAGTTGAAGTGCGCCATTTGCAGCGCACCGAAGTGCTAGAGGCTGAGGAATATTTCTCGCCCGGGCAGAAGGGTTCTTCCGCCATGCCGCACAAGCGCAATCCGATTCTGACCGAGAATTTGACCGGACAGGCTCGGATGATCCGCAGCTATGCCTTGCCCGCGCTGGAAAATGTCGCTCTGTGGCACGAGCGCGACATTTCGCATTCTTCGGTTGAGCGCTTCATCGGACCTGATGCGACCATTACCCTAGACTTTGCGCTGGCACGACTGACCGGAGTGATCGACAAATTGCTGGTCTATCCCGAGCGGATGCAGGCCAATATGGACCGTATGGGCGGGCTGATCCATTCGCAGCGTGTATTGCTGGCGCTAACCCAAAACGGCGTCAGTCGCGAGGATGCCTATCGTCTGGTGCAGCGCAATGCGATGAAGGTGTGGGAATCGGATGGCAGGCTGATGCTGCTCGATCTGCTCAAGCAAGATGAAGAGGTCACCGCGGCTCTCAGCGATGCAGAGCTGGAGGAGCGGTTCGACCTCGCCTACCACTTCAAACAGGTGGATACGATTTTTGCGCGTGTGTTTGGTTGATTGCCTATCCAATGTGATCGGTCGCCGAATTGGACTCACGCCAGAAAAAGCCTAAGTTTGCGGTATATGCCGCAGTTTCGCAGAGGATATTGAAATGCAGATCGTAAGAACTTTGGTCTGGGCGCTGATCTTGTTTGGCTTGCTGGCCTTTTCCTTTTTCAACTGGGAATCAGTCGAAGTGACACTGTGGGACAATCTGGTGCTGGAAACGAAAGTTCCCGCTCTGGTCATTATTTCATTCCTGTTGGGCTTGTTGCCCATGTGGGCGATCCATCGCGGCAACAGCTGGCGTCTTAACCGCCGCATTGCCTCTTTGGAAAATGCAGCCCGTTCCAGCGCGCTTGCGCGTCACGAACCGGCTGCGAGCGCTTCACCCGTTGCTGCGCCCGCCCCTGCACCGGCTCCTTCACCAACCGATGCTCCCAGCACAGACACATTGAACCCAACGAAAGACTGAACCTTTATGAGCAACCCTGTCTACCTTGCCCTGGACGTTCCGCAATTGGATGCGGGCAAAGCATTGTTGGACAAGGTCAAAGCCCATATTGGCGGGGTTAAACTGGGTCTGGAGTTCTTCTGCGCGCATGGAGCGCATGGCGTGCACGAAATCGCGCACAGCGCCGGGCTTCCCATTTTCCTAGACCTGAAACTGCATGACATTCCCAACACCGTTGCGGGAGCCATGCAGGCCATTCACGTTTTGGAACCAGCAATTGTCACCGTCCACGCTTCGGGCGGTCGAGCGATGATGGAAGATGCAAAGGCCGCAGCAGCCGATGGCACCAAAGTGGTTGCCGTGACGATGCTCACCAGCATGGACGAACGCGACCTGCAACGCACCGGCGTGGCAGGCACTCCGCATGACCACGTTATGCGACTGGCCGAATTGGCCGAAGCATCGGGGCTGGATGGCATTGTCTGTTCAGGCCAAGAAGTTGGCGCGGTTCACAAGCAATGGAAAAAGGGCTTCTTCGTGGTCCCTGGCCTGCGCCCTGCTGGCAGCGCCGTAGGCGATCAAAAGCGCGTGGTAACACCCCGCCAAGCCCGCGATGATGGTGCCAGCGTGCTGGTCATCGGACGTCCGATCAGCCGGGCGGATGATCCCGCCATTGCTGCTCGTGCGATTGAAGCAACGCTTTAGGCTGCAGTCATTCCTGTACAGCTTTCAAATCGTCTATTGTTACTTTGAGCAACGGGGACTCGACGTCCCACCGCACCAATTTCATGTCTTCGGCCTGCCCGATAAAGGTGAAAACCTGCATACCCTCACCGCGTTCAAAATCGGTGTCCATGGCGACCAACGTCGTTGTCACGCCATTGGCGGTGTTCACGTTGAAATTGGTTCGTTCTGACGATTTGATACCGCCCAATCGGGTGCTAAGTATTTGATTACGGTCGGCAAATTCTTGTTTGGATGTCTCTTCGCGAAATTGTTTGCCAGTCATCCGCCAAAGCTGATCGACGTTGCCGCTGGAATAGGCTCGCTCAAAGCTCTCCACCCGTTGTTCAGCGACCTCTAAATTTGCCAGTGGATTGCATGCGCCCAACGCAAGCGCCGCAAACATTGCTGTCATCAACTTTCGAAACATCAGCCAAGGTCCCCTTTTCGCAGCCGATTGCTAATGCGAATTTCTAGTGCTTTGCAAGGCTTTCTCGCTTCACGAATGGCATCGCAGGGACTAAAGCGACCCACATGAGCGAAAATGTTCAGATCAAGATTTGCGGGCTATCTACGCCCGAGACCGTGGATGCCGCGGTGGATGCCGGTGCCACTCACATTGGCCTGGTTCATTTTGAGCCGAGCACGCGGCATGTCAGCTTTGAAGATGCAGCCAAGCTGCGTCGACGGGTGCCGGCACATGTCAAAACTGTGCTGCTAACCTCCAATGCCGAAATTCCGGTCATGGCTGAGGGGATCAACAAGGTGCGCCCCGATATCGTCCAGTTCCACGGTAGCGAAACGCCCGAATGGATCGCTTTGGTGCGCGAAAAGACCGGAGTTGAAGGATGGAAAGCACTCGGCCTGAAAGACAAAGGTACGCTGAAGCGCAGCTCCAAATATGTTGGCAAGGTGGATCTGCTGCTGTTCGATGCGCCGGCCAAGGCCTTGCCTGGCGGTAATGGCGAAACCTTCCGGTGGGACCTGCTCAACGGGCACAGGCATGCCGTTGACTGGGGGCTGGCGGGCGGTTTGCATCCGGGCAATGTGGCCGAGGCGATCCGCGCGACCGGCACGCCCTTGGTCGATGCCTCTAGCGGATTGGAAAGCGCGCCGGGCGTGAAGGATGTGGACTTGATCCACGCCTTCTGCAAAGCGGCTTTGGAAGCCTGAGGGACGCCTGAGCGAGAGCCATGACCGAACAACCCAATTCTTTTAAGAACCAGCCCGATGAACGCGGGCATTTTGGCCAGTTTGGCGGACGCTATGTCGCCGAAACGCTGATGCCGTTGATCCTCGATCTTGAGAAAGAGTATCGCGCCGCTCAAGCCGATCCAGCGTTCAAGGCTGAATTTGACGATCTGCTCGAACATTATGTCGGCCGCCCGTCCCCGCTTTATTTTGCAGAGCGGCTGACCGAAGCGCTGGGTGGCGCGCAAATCTGGTTCAAACGCGACGAGCTGAATCATACCGGCGCGCACAAGATCAACAATTGCATCGGGCAGATCCTGCTCGCGATCCGCATGGGCAAAACCCGCATTATTGCTGAGACCGGCGCTGGCCAGCACGGCGTTGCCACCGCCACAGTCTGCGCGCGCTTTGGCCTGCCTTGCGTGATTTACATGGGCGCCGAAGATGTGAAGCGACAATCGCCCAATGTCTTCCGCATGAAGTTGCTGGGCGCAGAAGTCGTCCCCGTAACCAGCGGCGGCGCGACGTTGAAAGACGCCATGAACGAAGGGCTGCGCGATTGGGTCGCCAATGTGCACGACACATTCTACATCATCGGCACTGCTGCCGGACCGCATCCTTACCCTGAACTGGTGCGCGATTTTCAAAGCGTGATTGGCAAGGAAGCGCGCGCGCAAATGCTCAGCCGCGCTGGCCGCCTGCCCGATCTGCTGATCGCCTGCATTGGTGGCGGATCGAACGCGCTGGGCCTGTTCCACCCTTTCCTCGATGATCCCGATGTAAAAATGCTGGGCGTCGAAGCAGCCGGACATGGACTAGATGGCGATGAGCACGCCGCCAGCCTGCTCGGCGGAGTTCCGGGCATTCTCCACGGCAACAAGACCTATCTTCTGCAGGACGAGGACGGTCAAATCACAGAAGGCCACTCGATCAGCGCAGGTCTCGATTACCCCGGTATCGGCCCAGAGCACGCTTGGCTGAAAGAATCGGGCCGGGTCGAATACACCGCTGTGACCGATGAAGAGGCGCTGGACGGGTTTCAGCTGCTGTGCCGGACCGAGGGGATTATCCCCGCGCTTGAGCCCAGCCATGCCATCGCCGCCGTTGCCAAACGCGCCAAGGAAATGCCCGATGATTCGATCATCTTGATGAATCTTTGCGGCCGCGGCGACAAGGACATCTTCACCGTGGCTGAAAAGCTGGGAGTGGAGATTTAGTCGATTGACCGTAGACTACAGGCAGAAACTCCTGAAATGGTATTGCAGCATGCTGTTGACTTTGTTGACTATGCTCATCCCAGCTTTGCACTATTGGTTTTTTCGATTGCCAGAGCGGGTTCCCTACATTGAGGGAATCGATGAAATGGTTTTGCCACTAGGCGGATCATTGACCATTTACGCATATCTATTTCTACCCTTGCTCGCCTGGCATGTGGGAGATTTTTCGTCTGACTTCCGCTTCAAGAACCAACTTGCAAGGTTGAGCCAGAGCTACAGAATTCTGTTTTGCGTTCTTTGCGCTCACGGGCTTTTGCAAATTCTGGTTTCATCTGGTTTCTTGAACGACCTATTCTGCCCAATTGTAGATTTGCCAGAGAATACGTTTCAGTTCGATGGCTGCGGGAGTTGGACACCGCCCTGGCTATCCCTCATCGGGGTCAGCACTTGGATAACGATCTGCTTGCTAGCCATTTCAAAGGTGGCAATTTCGGTAATTCTCTTCATGAAGAAAGATACATGACCCGCTTCTCCTCCGCCTTTTCCGCTCCCGCACTCGTTTGTTTCATCACCGCTGGAGATGGAGACACGGCAGCCAATCTTGACGCATTGGTCGAGGGCGGCGCCGATGTGATCGAGCTGGGCATGCCTTTCACCGATCCGATGGCCGATGGCCCCGCCATTCAGGCCGCCAATCTGCGCAGCCTGGGCGCTGGTACGACCACCGCCGATGTGCTCCAAATCGCGACCGACTTCCGCGCTCGTCACCCCGATGTGCCGCTGGTGCTGATGGGCTATGCCAATCCGATGATCCGTCGCGGGTCTGAATGGTTTGCCGATGCGGCCAAGAAGGCTGGCGTTGATGGCGTTATCTGCGTCGATATACCGCCCGAGGAAGACGAAGAGCTTGGCCCCGCCCTACGCGATGCAGGGATTGCCCCCATTCGCCTCGCCACACCAACCACTGATGCCGCGCGCTTGCCGCGGGTTCTGCACGGCTCGCAAGGGTTCGTCTATTACGTCTCGGTCGCCGGGATTACTGGCAAGCAACAGGCCGCC
The DNA here is from genome assembly GCA_947495555.1 of uncultured Erythrobacter sp. Taxonomy (GTDB): domain Bacteria; phylum Pseudomonadota; class Alphaproteobacteria; order Sphingomonadales; family Sphingomonadaceae; genus Erythrobacter. The sequence goes on from CANLZI010000001.1 coordinate 629,107, forward strand.
CAGGCCAGCATTGAAGACAATGTCGCCCGCATCAAACAATCGACCGACCTACCCGTCGCGGTTGGCTTTGGCGTGCGAACACCGGAACAAGCTGCTGACATAGCTCGCGTCGCAGACGGCGTAGTGGTCGGCTCGGCTCTGGTCGAAATTGTGGGCGAATTTGGCAAAGATGCCCCGGCCAAGCTAAAGGAGCTGACATCGGCTCTCGCAGCGGCAGTACACGCCGCCCAATAACGCGTATTCTAGGATAGTTAGATGAACTGGTTCACCCGCGTACGCAATTCGATCGGCTGGCTGCCCAAACGCACCAGCGACAAGGATCTTTGGGTCAAATGCCCGTCCTGTCAGGAAATGCTGTTCGAGCAGGAATATGCCGAGAATTTGCAGGTTTGCCCCCGCTGCCAACACCACGGCCGGATCGGCGCCGATGCGCGGATCGCGATAACGCTGGATGAAGGATATGATGTCCTACCCCAGCCCGAGGTCAAGGAAGACCCGCTCAAATTCAAAGACAGCAAGAAATACACCGACCGGTTGAAGCAAGCGCGGGCCAAGAACCCCCATCGCGATGCTTTCACCGTGGGATCGGGCACCATCCACGGCAATCCAGCCGTGGTGGGCGTGCAAGATTTCGGCTTTATGGGCGGATCGATGGGCATGGCAGTCGGAACGGCATTCTGCGCCGGAGCGGAGCGCGCCCTGACCCGCAAATGCGCCTATATCGTTGTTACCGCTGCAGGCGGTGCACGCATGCAGGAAGGCATTCTCAGCCTGATGCAAATGCCCAAGGCAACCGTCATGACGCGCCGCCTAAAAGAGGCTGGCCTTCCCTATATCGTGGTGCTGACCGACCCAACCACGGGCGGTGTTACGGCAAGCTATGCGATGCTGGGCGATGTTCAAATTGCCGAGCCAGGCGCTTTAATCGGCTTTGCCGGGCAGCGCGTGATCAAGGACACCATTCGCGAGAATTTGCCAGAGGGCTTCCAACGCGCGGAGTATCTCCACAAGCATGGCATGGTCGATATGGTGGTGCCCCGCAGCGAGATGAAGGAAACGCTGGCGACAGTGCTCGAATATCTCGCACCGAAGAAAGCGGCCTAACCCAGCAATGCTGGACTTTGGGCGGTCGGACGATCCGCAGGTTCAGGCGCAGCTGGACCGACTGAGCGGGCTGAGCATACAGCGCGGGCGTCTGGAATTGGACGCAATCCGCGAATTGATGGAGCGGCTGGGCAATCCGCATCGCAAATTACCGCCTGTTTTTCATGTCGCTGGCACCAATGGCAAAGGTTCAACCTGCGCTTTCTTGCGCGCCATGCTGGAAGCCCAAGGCCTGCGCGTGCACGTCACAACCAGCCCGCATCTGGTGCGCTATAACGAGCGGATCAGGCTGGCAGGCGAACTGATCAGTGATGACGTGCTCGCTCCGTTGCTGGCCGAGGTTCTGGATGCCAGCGAAGGTTTATCTCCCAGCTTTTTCGAAGTGACCATTGCAGCCTCTTTCCTGGCCTTTTCGCGCGTTCCCGCCGATGTCTGCGTGGTGGAAGTTGGCCTTGGCGGGCGTTTGGACGCGACCAATGTGTTGGAGAGCGAAGCGGTTGCTGCGTGCGGGATCGCCGCATTGGGGATCGACCACGAACAATTCCTGCTCGCCCCAGAAGATGGTGTTCCTGATGATCCGATGGCGCGCATCGGGTTTGAGAAAGCGGGGATCGCGAAGAAGGGAGTGCCGTTGGTAACCTTGCTCGAAGAATACTATGATGATCGTGCATACGAGGCGCTGTCAAAAGTCGCATGGAGCGTGGGCGCCCCCCTCTATGACAACGGGCAATGGGTTTACGTTGATCAAGGCTCCGCCCAGATACTCGATCATTTCGACCAAGATGTAAGACTGATCCCTTCGATTCCCGGTGAACACCAGATATCAAACGTAGCGCTGGCAGCGACAATGTTGTTGATACAAGACAGTGTCCCGGTTTCTATCGCCTCACTTGTAGCGGGCGCAAAAGAGGCTACTTGGCCTGCGCGCATGCAGCGGCTGAGCGCTGGCCCTTTGGCCGGACAGCGCGAGGTGTGGCTGGATGGCGGCCACAATCCCAATGCCGGGGCAATTGTAGGCGAGTTCTTCTCAGGCAAACAGGTCCACCTGATCATCGGAATGCTGGAGGCAAAGGATCCGACAGCATTGATCGATCCACTATCGACATCTCTGGTCAGCATCACCGCCGTGCCTGTTCCCGCGCACGAAGCGCATGGCCCAAGCGCATTTGCAGGCGCAAAGGCTTCTCCAGACGTGCCAAGCGCGCTGGCTGCCCTGCCCGACGATGGCCTGCCCGTGCTGATCGCGGGATCGCTCTATCTGGCAGGCGAAGTCCTGCGCCTGAATGACGAGATACCGGACTAAGCCTTACTCGGCAGGCTCGGCTGCTGCCGATCTGGCGTTGCGGGCCTGCCGGATCCATTCAATGATGCACAGCACAACAGCCACCATGCCGATCAGCGTGGTCAGAATGAACACATCGAAATAGCCTTGCTCTTCAATCATTTGCCCCAGCGCGCCGCGGCCCAAAGTGCCGACCAGCAGCGTGAGCGAGGACAAAAGCGCATATTGCACCGCGCTGTACCCCTTTGAAACGATGCTGGAGAGGTAGGCGACAAAGGCCGCCCCGGCGACGCCAACTGCGATATTTTCGCCTGCAATCGCCATCATCAGCTTGGCCAGGGCCGGATCGCCGCCCAATTGGGACACCAGCCAAGTAAATCCGGAGTTATCGGCGACGGCTTGCACGATCGCGCCTCCGCGAGCGAGATCAGCATAGAGCAAATTGGTGGCAGCAGCGAAGAATGCGCCCAGCGTCAAGGTCAACATGCGGCCGATTGCGGTCAGCAAATAGCCGCCCAACGCCAGTCCCAACAGCAAGGCGCCAACGCCGAAGAATTTGGAAGCAACCGCAACCTCGTCTTTCGTATATTGCAGCTCTCCCAAGTAGAACGGATAGGCAAAACTGCCCCAGATCGCGTCGGTAATACGATAGGTCAGAACCAAGGCGATGACGATAATCATCGCCCAGCCCAACCGTCCAATCAGATCGGTGAGAGGCAGGATGAGCGCGCGATAAAGGTGATCCATCGCTCTGGCCCCTGCACCTGTTGCCGGGGCGGAGTGGGCCAAAAGGTTCGTCCCCTTGCGTTGCTGGCGTACCAGCCATGCCGCAATTATGGAGGGAACCACCACGGTCGCAATCACAATTAGTGGACCCATGGTTGAGATAAACTCGACCGAATCTGGCCGCGTATCGGGATCGCTGGAGAGCGAGCGGACCATGAAGACAATTACCGTCACCAGTGCCCAGCCCCACAGCAGGGCAACCCCGCCCAGCGACCAAGCGCGCAATTTGGGGGTCAATTGGCCCGGTTGGCGCAGGCCATAGGGATCGTCCGGGTCTTCCCGTCCGTTTTTCTCAAGCGCGGTTGTATCGGCATCGGGCGCCCATAGACCGGCAAATCCTACAAACAGCATTAGCGCGCCCATGGTCAGATAGACTGTGGGCCAATCCGTGCGTGCAGCCAAAAACAGCGCCAAGGCCCCACCCACTAGCGCAGCGATCCGGTATCCCATTTGATAGACTGTGGAGAGGATATCGATCGTTGCGACATCATCAGCCACATCGACACGCCATGCATCAATCACCACATCCTGCGTCGCACTGGCAAAGGCGGCCAGACCCGCAAGAAGGCTGAAAATTCCGATTGTCTCGTTAGTAGGCGCAATAAAGCTGAGCGAGGTCAGCGCTGCGCCGATCAGCAGTTGGGCCGTAACGATCCATTGCTTGCGCTTGCCCAGCCGCCGCAACACGGGGATATCCACCCTGTCCAAAGCAGGCGACCACAGGAATTTGAAGGCATAGGCAAGTCCGACGAGCGAGAACACGCCCATCGTCTCCAGATCGATCTCGCCGCTGTCAGACAGCCAAGCATACAGCGTACCCAACACCAAGGCATAGGGCAGCCCCGCCGCAAAGCCGAACAGCAGCATATAGCCGGTCTTCCGGTTGCGAAGCGCAAGGGCCAAGGCACGCCATGTTGACTTGGTTTTTTCGGCTGTAGCTTCGGCCATTCCCCTACGTCCTTTTAGAATTGTGCATTTTCTGCGACACTAACGATAGATTTCGTAAATAGGAATTGGTCCAGCATAGGAATTGCACGTGAACAACACCGGTACGAAGGCGGGCGATAGGAATGCGGGGATAAAGCGCCCCACAGACGGTCAATTGGCCTTGGCCAAGAAGGTTGAGCGCGCCGAAGCGCGTACCACGACTGACATCTCTACTGTACCCGCTAGCGCCTATACCGACCCGGTACATTTCCAACGCGAGAAGTCAGCTTTGTTCGATCGGCTGCCTCAAGTCATTGCTCCGTCCACGCTGGTCCCGGACCCCGGCATGGCAGTACCCCATGACGCAACCGGACGGCCATTGCTGATCACGCGCGATGCCGATGGCGGTGTACATGTGTTCCACAATGTGTGCAGCCATCGCGGGACCCGCCTGGTCGAGGGCGAAGAAGTGCAATGTGCCAAACGCTTAGTCTGTCCCTATCACGCTTGGACTTACCGACTGGATGGCAAATTGCTCGCCCTGCCCCGGCCCGAGACATTTCCCGGCATGGACAAGGCAGAATTCGGCCTGAGGGAATTGCCTAGTCTTGAGGCTGGCGGATTGATCTGGTTCGCCCCCCAAGAGGGTGCCGACTTCTCCGATGCCGCCACGATAAGCGAAGATTTCGCCGCATTTGGCCTGCCGGATAGCCATTTGTTCAGGCGCAAATTGCACACGGTGAACGGTAATTGGAAGCTGATCATGGATGCTTTTCTGGAAAGCTATCATGTCACGCGCCTGCATGCTGACACCATCGGTCCCTTCTTCAAGGACGGCATCACCGCCGGTGACGAAGTTGGTCCGCATATGCGCTCTGCCATTGGGCGGTTGGAAGAAATGGAGGGCGTTGACCTGACCGATATGGCTGCGATGCGCCAAGTCGTCACATTCGCCTATCAATTGCTGCCAGCCACGATCGTCATCCCCAGCCCGGATTATATCAATGTGATGGTTCTGATGCCGCAAGCGCATGACCTGACGCTGGTCGAAGACTTCATGCTGATCCCGGAAGAACCCACCACAGACAAGGCGCGCGATCACTGGGAACGCAGCTGGAAATTGCTGGATGGGGGTGTGTTTGCGAGCGAGGATTTCCGCGCGGCAGAGCTGGGCCAGCAAGGGCTGGAAAGCGGCGCCATCGATCATCTGACGCTGGGAACGCTGGAGGGCGGCATCGCCCGTTTCAACGAAATCGTTGAACAGGCGTTGCGCGCAGCCAATTGAACGCCTAGCCGTGCGCGATGCCCACTAATCCTCCCCCATCCGATGATCGTCCCGAAGGCGACCGTATCGCCAAACTGCTGGCCCGTGCAGGCGTCGCCAGCCGCCGCGAAGTTGAGCGGATGATTGGCGAAGGCCGCGTTGCTATTGACGGATTGATCGTGGAAACACCCGCGACCTTCCTGACCAGTTTAGACGGCGTTTCGGTTGACGGAAAGCCGGTAGGAAAGCCTGCGCCCACGCAGATGTTTGCCTTTCACAAGCCAACCGGCCTGATCACGGCCGAGCGTGACCCGACCGACCGGGCCACCATCTACACTGCTTTGCGCAATGCCCTGCCCAAAGGCACCCCGCGCCTGATGCCCGTGGGACGGCTGGACGTGAACACCGAGGGCTTGCTGCTGCTGACCAATGATGGCGGGTTAAAGCGAGAGATGGAGCTGCCCTCGTCCAAAATTCCGCGCACCTATCGCGCGCGCACCTTTGGCGATGTGTCGCAAAATCAATTGGAAGAATTGATGGATGGCATCACCATCGAGGGGATCCATTACGGCGCAATCGATGCCAATCTTGAACGCAGCACCGGTCGCAATCAATGGGTCGAAATGACCATTACCGAGGGTAAAAACCGAGAAGTTCGCCGGGTGTTGGAGCATCTGGGCCTGCAAGTCAGCCGTTTGATCCGCGTCGCTTATGGTCCGTTCGAATTGGGTGATTTGCCGCGCGGGGCCGCGGCGCCCATTCGCAAGCATGATCTGGAACATTTCCAAGCTCAGCTCAAAAGCGCTCGCCAAAGGTAGGCAGCAGACGATGCGCATCATTGCAGGCGATTGGCGGGGCAGAAAGCTGGTGGCGCCCAAGGGCGATGCCACCCGCCCCACCGCAGACCGCACCCGTGAAACCATGTTCAATATGCTCAATTCCCGGCTTGGCAGCTTTGTGGATTTGCGCGTGGCCGATTTGTTCGCCGGATCAGGCGCACTGGGGCTGGAGGCGCTGTCTCGCGGCGCTGCGCATTGCCAATTCGTCGAGCAGGAGCCCGCTGCGATCAAGGCCATCCACGCCAATATTGCCGCGTTTGAGGCGCGCCAACGATGCGAGGTCACGCAGGCCTCGGTGATGACGCTGGGTCCGGCGCGTCAGCCTTTCGATCTCATCCTGCTCGATCCACCCTATGAAACCGGCGCAGGATCGGTCGCCTTGGATCGGTTGTTGCGGCTCGGCTGGATTGGTCCTGCAACATGGATGGTGGTGGAAACCAGCGCCAAGGAGAGCGTCGATGTCGCCAAGCTGACGATTGATGCAGAGCGCAAGATTGGCAAAGCCAAGCTGACCTTCCTGCGGCACGCCTAGGCAGCTCCTACGCGGGAAACTTCGCGCTTGCGACTTGCGCCACTGTTCCCTACTTGTTCACACTTCATGGATAGCACAGACGCCCTACCCACGCCCACGGATGCCGCTTCGGATGCTCCGCAAGTTCCGGCCTATGCCGCACGGCTGAACCCGCCCCAGCGTGAGGCGGTTTTGACCACAGAAGGCCCGGTGTTGATGCTGGCGGGCGCTGGCACGGGAAAGACCGCTGCCCTTACCTCCCGCCTCGCTCATCTGGTGGCGACCGGTCGGGCCTGGCCCAGCCAAATCCTGTGCGTCACCTTCACCAACAAAGCCGCGCGCGAGATGCGCGAACGCGTGAGCCAGCATTTGGGCGATGTGGCCGAGGGTATGCAATGGCTCGGCACCTTCCACTCGATCTGCGCCAAGATGCTGCGTCGCCATGCCGAATTGGTCGGCCTGCAATCCAATTACACCATCATCGACCCCGATGATCAGCTGCGTTTGCTCAAGCAATTGATCGTGCAGAATGATCTGGACGAGAAACGATGGCCCGCGCGTCAATTGGCCGGATTGATCGACCGTTGGAAGAACCGCGGGCTCAATCCCGGTGATCTGGATGCAGTGGAGAATGAAAGCTACGCCAATGGCCGTGGCCAGCAATTCTATCAGATGTATCAAGACCGGATGAAGGCGCTGAACGCGTGCGATTTTGGCGACCTGATGTTGCATATGCTCAACATCTTCCGCCAGCATCGTGACGTTTTGGAAAGCTATCAGCAGCGCTACAAATATATTCTGGTGGACGAATACCAAGACACCAATGCGGTGCAATATCTGTGGCTGCGCCTGCTTGCGCAAAGCCATAAGAACATCTGCGTGGTGGGCGATGATGATCAGTCGATCTATTCATGGCGCGGCGCAGAAGTGGCCAATATCCTGCGGTTTGAAAAGGATTTTCCCGGCGCCAAGGTGGTCAAGCTGGAGCAGAATTATCGCTCCACTCCCGATATTCTGGCCGCCGCATCGGGCCTGATTCAGTCCAACAGCGAGCGGCATGAAAAAACCCTTTGGACCGAGGCTGCTGGCGGCGAAAAGGTCAAGATTATTGGCGTGTGGGACGCGCCTGAAGAAGCGCGCAGAGTGGGCGAAGCGATCGAGCGGCTGGAGCATGAAGGCGCTGCGCTGGATCAAGTCGCCATTCTGGTCCGCGCGCAATATCAGACCCGCGAATTTGAAGACCGCTTTATTCAGATCGGGATCAATTACCGGATCATTGGCGGCTTTCGCTTCTACGAGCGGGCCGAAATCCGCGACGCCCTCGCCTATCTGCGTGTCATTGCACAGCCGCAGGATGATCTGGCGTTTGAGCGGATCTATAACCAGCCCAAGCGCGGGCTTGGCGCAAAAACGCTCGAGAAAATGCACGCCCATGCTCGCAGCACGGGTCTGCCGTTGGCCGCCGCGTCGCTGCAATTGGCTGATAGCGACGAGCTGCCCAAACGGGCTGCTGGCACCATTGGCGCGCTGATGCGGCAATTCCTCCACTGGCGCGAACAGGCAGAGCTCGTCACACTGTCCGATCTGTTGCGTATGGTGCTGGAGGAAACCGGCTATCAGGACATGCTGCAGAACGAGAATACGGCGGAAAGCGCCGGCCGATTGGAGAATCTGTCAGAACTCGCCCGGGCCATGGAAGGCTATGAAACTTTGGGAGATTATCTGGAGCATGTCGCGCTGGTGATGGACAACGACCGCGCCGATGAAGGCGAGAAGGTCACCATCATGACCATGCACGGGGCCAAGGGGCTGGAGTTTGACCATGTGTTCCTGCCTGGTTGGGAAGAAGGCGTATTCCCCTCGCAAAGATCCTTGGACGAAGGCGGTCTGGCCAGTTTGGAAGAGGAACGCCGCCTCGCCTATGTCGGGATCACCCGCGCCCGACGCCATTGCACCATCTTGCACGCGGCCAATCGCCGGATTTACGGCCAATGGACCAGCTCTATTCCCAGCCGTTTTATCGAAGAATTGCCCGACGAACATCTCGATCAGGAAACCACCATGGCGGGTGGCGCATCGCTGTGGCGCGCCAATTGGTCAGAGCAGGATGATCCCTTCGCCCATGTGTCTCAGGTCCGCCCCGAACGCACCCAAACGCGCGGCCCCGGATGGCAGCGCGCCATTGCCACCGGCTATGACACGAAACAGGCACGCATAGGCGAAAGCAAGCGATCCGCTGCCAGCTTTGCCGCCAAGTCACGCAGCGATATCTCGGTTGGGCAGCGCGTGTTTCATGACAAATTCGGTTATGGCGTGGTGTTGGATCAAGAAGGCAATAAGCTTGAGATCGAATTCGATAAATCCGGCACCAAACGCGTCATCGACAGCTTTGTACAATTGGCTGATTAGGATAGATTAGACTTCGGCGCAGTGCGCACAACAAGCGGGAGAAAATTATGAAGCATAAGGCCTTTCACTTGTTGCTATTTTTGATTCTGGCCAGCTGCAGTCAGCCACATTCAGAATCGGCTGCACAGGCGATGATTGAGCAGGTGGAGCCAGCCAATTCAGCTGCTACCCTTCAGAATGAGTTCGGTTTCTACGAGGCTATGGAGCAAGGGCCTGATCTGTTCGGCGAAGATGAGCCTCGCGCTAGGATGCAAACCGTAAACGTTACTGATGCTAGTAGCAGCGCCCAAGACACCGTTTCCCAACCGATTAGTGAAAGCTTTGACCAGCAAATCGCCTATTCCTATGGCTTCGGCTTTCAGATCGACAGCGACAAAATTTCAGAACTTCAATCTGCGCATCTTTCCTTGTGCGAATCCTTGGGCAGGGATTGCCGCGTCCTGCGAACGTCACAAGCAACAAGCGACAGTTGGGACGGCTATGGTGAGATACAGCTAGAAGTTGCTGCAAACAAAGCAGGAAACTTTGAAGAAGGCCTATCCCAACTGGCGGAAGAGCTTGGCGGAAAACTGGTGTCTTCTGTCAGGGATGGAGAAGATCTGTCCGACAGTATTATTGACGCTGAAGCGAGACTGAAGTCTCGTCTCATTCTACGCCAAAAACTGACAAATATCCTTGAACGCAACCAAGGCTCGACCGCCGAACTGATTGCGGCAGAAAAGGCCGTAGCGGACGTGAATGAGCAGATTGATTCTACGCGATCCAAGCTGAATAGTTATAAAGCGCGCATCCGCTTTAGTAACGTTCGCATAGAATATGAGCCGTATTTTGGCCAATCGCAGCTGGGATTCGGCAAACCGATCATGACGGCCCTTAGATCCATCGGAACTACGCTTGGGACAAGCATTGCCGCGCTTATCTATGTAATGACTGCACTCATACCGTTTATTCTACTAATCGCAGCGATAAGGTGGGTCCTGCACCGCTTTGGCCTGCGCCTTCGGTTTTGGCGTAAGGATTCAACGTCTGTCGAAAGCAACGGCTGATCGAGGAGTAATAATGATGATCTCAGGCACAAATCTCATTGAGGCCTTCGATCGGGTGACAGACTATTGGTCGCCCAAAATTATTGGCCAGGTGAACAATCAATTGCTCAAGATCGCAAAGCTGAAAGGCGAGTTTTTGTGGCATGATCACGCCGATGAGGACGAGCTGTTCTACATCGTCAAAGGCGAGCTGGAGATGCAGTTCGAAAATGGCTCAACCCATCTCAAGCAAGGCGATTTTCTGAATGTTCCAAAAGGTACGAGCCACAATCCTGTTGCAGAAGAGGAATGCTGGGTGATGCTGATCGAGCCTGCCTCAACGGCCCATACGGGCGACATCGTGACCGACGTAACACGGACGCTCGACGAGCAATATTGACAGGCTGCGGCCTCATCATCCGACTGACGCTATCCAATTGGAAGTCGACAGCTAACTCAATTCAGTGCACCTTCTGCTCGAAAGGCTCGGACAGGAGTTGGTGATGAGCGGACAGGATTTGGATGCAGTAATCGTCGGCGCGGGTTTTTCCGGCCTTTACATGCTCCACAAATTGCGCGGTCTGGGTTTCAGCGCACGCGTTATCGAAGCAGCGGACGACGTTGGGGGAACATGGTACTGGAACCGCTATCCCGGAGCGCGCTGCGACATTGAAAGCTGCGATTATTCCTATTCTTTCGATGAGGATTTGCAGCAGGAATGGCAATGGAGCGAACGCTACGCCTCGCAACCGGAAATCCTGCGGTACTTGCAGCATGTTGCAGAGCGCTTTGACCTGAGGCGCGATATCACATTTGAAACCCGCGTTGAGCGGGCTCAATGGGACGAGGCCGCACAATTGTGGACGGTCTCGACCGACAGCGACGAGCAATTGACCGCCCGATTTTGCATCATGGGCACCGGTTGCCTGTCGTCCTTCAACACACCCGATATTCCCGGCCTCGCCGACTTTGCAGGCGATACCTACACCACTGGCCAATGGCCGCATGAAGGGGTTGATTTCACGGGTAAAAAAGTCGTCATGATCGGCACCGGGTCCAGTTCGATCCAGTCGACCCCGATCATCGCGCAACAGGCCGAACGGCTCACAATTCTGCAGCGCACACCCAATTATGTCGTACCCGGGCATAATTACCCGATGCCCGATGATGAGGCGAACAAGGTCAAGCAGAGCTATGCAGAATTGCGTGACGCAGCGCAGGAATCCGCTGTTGGATCTGGACGCGCATTGCCCCGTACTCCGCATCTGGCGACGAGCCTGGATGAGCAGACTTTCCTTTCTGACATGGAACGGCGCTGGGCTGTGGGAGGACTGGTTGGATTTGTCGGCGCCTATGCAGATCTCAATATGGACCCGGCAGCGGCAAACCGGGTCGGCGAGTTCTTTGCAGACAAAATCCGCGCACGAGTCAGCGATCCGGAAGTGGCCGAAAAACTGATCCCGCATGATCATTACGTCACGACAAAGCGACTTTGTGTGGACACCGGTTATTATGAAAGCTTCAACCGGGACAATGTGGATTTGGTCGATTTGCGCACTACCCCGATCGAGACCATCGTTGCCGATGGGGTGCGCGTAGGCGACACATTGATCGAGGCAGACGCGCTGGTGCTGGCGACGGGTTTCGACGCGATGACCGGATCGCTCAACCGGATTGATATTCGCGGCACAAAAGGAATGTCATTGGCAGACAAGTGGAACGAGGGAGCATCCTCCCTGCTCGGCCTGATGAGCCACGGCTTCCCCAATCTGTTCACAATAACCGGACCCGGCAGCCCGTCCGTATTGACCAATATGGTCACCTCTATCGAGCAGCATGTTGATTACATCGCCGGTGTCATGGTCTATTTGCGCGACCAGGACGGCGTCCAGATCGAGGCCGAGCAAGACGTCGAGGACGCATGGATGGCGCATAACAATACCGTTGCGCAGACGACCACCTATATGTCAGCCAACAGCTGGTACATAGGCGCTAATATTCCCGGGAAACCACGCGTTTTCCTACCCTATATTGGTGGTTATCACGCGTATCGCGCGATTTGCCAAGACATAGCTCAGAACGGCTATTGCGGGTTTCTTATCGACGGAGCGGCCCGACCATGCGAGGTCAATTTTGATGCGCATGTCGAGAGCTTCACGCCTGAGGAATTGATGGTCGCCTGACCCAAGCTCATCGCCGACTTTCCTACTCGGCGCGGTTTTCGACAAGTTGGGCGCAATTGCTCGCGCCAATCTCGCATCAGTTTTCAGTGCTTTATCGGATCAGCCCTTAAAGCCGAAATCCAAAAAGCCCGGCTTTGGTCCGTTCCATTCACCCGCTGGAACGGGCTCATCGTCCTGGTCCCGGCGGCGGTTTGAGCGTTCCTTGCTGTCACCCTTCGGCTTGCTGTCCCGCTGCGGTGCATCCTCGCTCTTGGGTTTGCGCGGAGCGCGTTCACGCTTTGCTTTAGGAGCTTCGGCTTCGCGCTCGGCACCCTGTTGTTCAGCAGGCGCTTGATCGGCTTCACGCGGTTCCTCAGATTTGGGTTTGCGCGCGCGCGATGGCTTCTTCTTGGAAGCATCTTCGGCACGCTCGTCCTTCGCAGAGTCTTCAGCAGAGCCTTTGCCCTTGCCACGGCCTGGTTTCTTATCCGCCGACGGATCAATCAGATCGACACGCACGTCTTCCTTGCCAAAAACCTTGATCTTGCTGCCGGTTAGCTTCTCGACATTGTCGATCGCTTCGGCATCAGCCTTGGTCACGAAGGTAAAGGCGCGGCCTTTGGCTCCTGCGCGGCCTGTTCGGCCAATCCGATGCACATAATCGTCCGGGTGCCACGGCGTGTCATAGTTGAACACATGGCTCACGCCTTTGATGTCCAGCCCGCGCGCGGCGACGTCGGACGCGACCAGAATATTGATGTCGCCGGATTTGAACCGTTCCAGCTCTTTTTGCCTTGTGTTCTGGTCAATATCGCCGTGGATCTCGCCACTGCGAAAACCATCGCTTTGCAACTTCTTGTTTAGCTCACGAACCATTGTTTTCTTGTTGGAAAACACGATCGCAGTTTCAACGTGATCATTGCGCAAAATCCATTGCAAGGTCGAGAGTTTCGCGCGCTGCTCAACATTGACCTTGAACGCGGTGATATCCTTGTTCGTGGTCGCTGCACGGTTCACTTCGATCCGCTTGGGATTGCTGAGGAAGGTCTTGGCCAGCTTCTCGATCGGAGGCGGCATGGTGGCCGAAAAGAGCATGGTCTGCCGCGTTTCGGGCAGTTTGGAACAGATGAACTCGATATCGGGGATAAAGCCCATGTCTAGCATGCGGTCGGCTTCATCAATGACCAGCAATTCGCAGCCATTGAGCATGATCTTGCCGCGCTCGAACAAATCCATCAGACGACCGGGCGTGGCGATCAGAACATCAACGCCTTCGTCCAGGGCCTTAATCTGATCACCCATTTGCACGCCGCCAATCAGCAGCGCCATTTTCAAATCGTGATTCTGACCGTATTTTTCGAAATTCTCTGCCACTTGGGCAGCCAATTCGCGAGTCGGCTCTAGAATGAGCGAACGCGGCATGCGCGCCCGGCGGCGGCCGCTGGCCAGCACGTCGATCATGGGCAAGACAAAGCTGGCAGTTTTGCCGGTCCCGGTCTGCGCGATGCCAATGATGTCCTTCATCATCAACACGGGCGGGATGGCTTCTGCCTGAATATCAGTGGGCTCAGTATAGCCTGCCTCGGCTACGGCTTTGAGCAATTCTTCGGAAAGGCCGAGATCGGCGAATGTCATGCGTTTCAAATTGTCCGGGTTTGTCAGGCGCGTTCGCCTGAAATGCGCCATTCACGGGAAATTCCGGAATGGTCGTCGCGCCCTTCGCCGAAATACCCTGCAAAGTCAAGAAAACGGCCAGAATAAGGCAGGAGTAAAGCCAGAGTTATCGAGGCCGTGGGCGGCGCTCGTGCTAGTCTTCAACGGCGACGAGATGGCGCAGTCGGTGAATTTCGCATTTGGCACCAGCGCGCGATTGCAATTTGTCACGCTTGACGCACAGCTTTCCATCTTCATTGCGCTCGAGATAAAAGCCGGAATAGAAATCTCGCGCACGGCAAGATTTCTCCAACTTGGCGCTGACCACGCGGCTATCGCGCAGATACAGCAGAAGCTTGTTGCCGCTGCCGGTTTGAACGCCAGCAATGCCCGAGACAGCCACACACGGCTCCATCTTACGTTCTTCGTATCGAATGGGCGCTGCCCGTTGTGGCAGATCGGCGATCAGGTTTTGGCGCGGCGCCACTTGGCGCGGAGCTATGCGGATAGTGACTTGCCGTTCAATGCGGACCTGCCGCTGAATGGGAACTTCGTAAAAGGCATCAAGCCTGGGCGTATCGGTGAGATTGTCCGGCTCGGCAATTTTTTCAACCTTTTGGGGATCAAGACTGCTGATCGGATGATGCGCAGGGCCACCATCTGCGTCAACCTGTGCTCCGCCGCCAAGCGGTAGCAGCAGCGCAACAGGCGCGACCAATGGCGCAAACATGGCGAAAATGCCGTGCATTAGATTGCCTTGACCTCCCTTGGCTCTCTGGCGTTGTTGTCCTTAAGCGTGCCCTGTTTAGCAAGCGGAATTGAATGACGGCTTAATCCCCTCCCCAGTTTTTGCGATTTGTTTGCTGGATTCGATCGGGACCAGCGCCCCGCCACATATACGAGCACTAGCAACTGTCGTGATCACTGTGTCATAGGGTTGGGCATGACAGCATCTCAAGAATCGACTGCTCAATTTTGCCGCAAAGCGCTCAAACTGCTCGGCCCTCGTGGATTTACTTGCGATCCCGATCTGCTGGAGCCTTGGGAGACCGATTGGCGCGGACGCTTCAGCGGCAAGGCCTTGGGTCTCGCCTCCCCTGGCTCCACACAAGAAGTCGCAGCCTTTGTGCAATTGTGCAGCGAGTTTGGCGTCCCGATCGTTCCGCAAGGCGGTAACAGCGGCATGTCGGGCGGCGCCACGCCGGACGATAGCGGGCAAACGGTGTTGCTTTCACTCAGGCGGATGGACCGTGTCAGAAATTTTGACACAGACGGCAAACAAATCGTGTGCGAGGCCGGCGTGATCCTGCAAAATCTGCACGAGCTGGCAGAGAAAGAAAGTTTGCGCTTCCCTTTGACGCTGGGCGGAAAGGGCTCTGCCACCATTGGCGGGTTGATCTCGACCAATGCGGGCGGAACCCAGGTGCTGCAGCACGGCACAATGCGCGCGCAAGTGCTGGGAATAGAGGCGGTACTGGCCGATGGGCAGGTCTTTGACGGCTTGACGTCACTGAAGAAAGACAATCGCGGCTTCGATTTGAAGCAATTGCTGATCGGTTCTGAGGGAACATTGGGCATCGTGACCGCCGCAACCCTGCGATTGCTACCCGCTATCGGCGATCGGATTGTGGCCTGGGTCGGCCTTCCAAATATTGCCGCGGCGCGTAGCCTGCTGGTCCAGTTCGAGGACCAGTTGACCCGGCAATTGGAAGGTTTTGAGGTCGTGCCCGCTCATTGCCTCGACAGCGTTTTGGACCATTTGCCCACGGCCCGCGCTCCGCTGTTTTCACCCCATCCGTGGAATGCGCTGATTGAACTGGTGGCCATGCCAGGCGAAATCGAGGGATTGCGCGAGAAAACCGAAGCATGCCTGGCAAGCGCCATGGAGAGCGGACTGGTCGCCGATGCCGTCATTTCAGCCAATGAGACTCAAGCTGAAGAATTCTGGGCGTTGCGCGATTCCATCGCCCCTGCTGAACGCGCCATCGGGCCGGCGATGCAGCACGACATTTCGGTGCCGGTCGCAGCAATGCCCGAATTCATCGAGGCCGCCATTCCGTCCGTTGAGGCGCAATTCCCTGGCGTCACTGGAGTGGCGTTTGGCCATTTGGGTGACGGCAACGTCCATTTCCATGTTCTCGCGCCCAACGATGCAGTGCGCGGAGAATGGGAAGACAGCGCGGGCAAGCAAGTCAGCCAGTTTGTCCATGATCTGGTCTCGCAATGGGGTGGATCGATCAGCGCTGAACATGGCATCGGCCAAATGAAGCGCGATGAGTTGGGACGTTTAGGAGATCCCATTGCCCTTTCCTTGATGCGCAACGTCAAACAGGCGCTCGATCCTGCGGGACTTCTCAACCCCGGAAAGCTCGTTCCGCTTGCACCTGACGACGTGAACGCCTAAAGCGCCCGCGTTCGGCCTGCTGGGGTTCCAGACAGGCCGTTTTTACAATTCTATCATTTTTCTTCGGAGAGAAGCCATGGCCAGCGCGCCGCAGCCCAATCTGCCCCTGTTTTATAAAGATCTTTTGCCGCTCAACAGCCGTGACCATAAAGGCTGGAAGTCCAAGCAGTTCGAAGACGCAAGTTTTCTTGCCGCGACTCACGCCATCCCGCTGACGATTGACGAATTCGTTGATGCCCAGCGCGATTACCCGATCGTGTTCACCGCTGGCGATGATCCGCTTCCCATTGCTCTGATGGGCTTGAACGAAGGCGTGAACGTCTTCGTTGATGGTGATAACAAGTTGGAAGACGGCGTCTATATTCCCGCCTACGCGCGGCGTTACCCGTTCATGCTGGCCCGTCTTCAGCAAGATGCTGAAGAAATGTCGCTGTGCTTTGACCCATCGACCGGTACGATTGCTGATCAAAAAGAAGGCAACGAGCTGTTCGACGACGAAAACGGCCCGAGCGAATACACCAAGCAAATTTTGGACTTCTGCCAAAAATTTGAAGAATCCGGCCAACGCACGAAAGCTTTCATCGAAGAAATGAAGAAGCTGGACCTGTTTATGGAAGGCGAAGTTGCGATCACTCAGAACGAGGATCCTGAAAAGCCCTATGTGTACCGTGGCTTTCAAATGATTGACGAGAAAAAGCTGCGCGAACTGCCGGCTGACACTTTGAAAACGCTCAATTCCAACGGAATTTTGTCGGTCGTGTTGTCGCATCTGTTCTCACTTGGCCTGATGCGCACGGTGTTCTTGAAGCAGCAAGAGCAGGGCAAAATTCCTGCGCCGAACGCCGCAAGCTAAACGACAAGTTAGTTGAAAATTTGACCAGCGCGGGGCTTGAACAGGCCCTTCGCTGGTCTTATTTATAGTGCATCGGCGGAGCGCATACCCTCCCCCCTCAAGGCTCCACCGATATGTGCGCCGCAAGGCGCGCAAACTCCCTGGACTTGGCCACCTCGTGCGAAAGCACGGGGTGGTTTTTTCTTAGGTGGTGAGCTCGCTATTCGGCTGCTTGAGGGAAAACCCCGCCATGCGGCAGTTGTGCGGTGGATGCGCCCAATTCTCGGACCATTACTGCCAAGGATTGCGCCACAGAGACCATCTGAGAGCCAGGCTGCTCCATGCGCTGGTCGAGATAGGTTGAACGGCACACTTCCACTTGGACACCATGAATGCCACGGCGCGGCGCACAATGGTAATCCAACACGAAACCGCCAGCATAGGGCCGGTTGTGCGCTGCCACCTGCCCGTAATCCTCGAAATGCCGCAACGCACGACCAATCAAGCTTGCATCACAAGACGCGCCGAAACGGTCCCCCAGCACAAATTGCGCGGCGCGCTCCTCGCCAAATTGCTTTCGCAAGGGAGGCATGGAGTGCAAATCCACCAGTAAGACCGCTCCCCATTCATCTTTGGTCCGCGCCAATTCCTTGGCCAAAGCCTCGTGATAGGGGCGATGAATTCCCTCAATGCGCGCATCCAGCTCTGCCGGATCAATCGGGCTTCTCCATATTTCACCAAAGCCGCCCAAACGGCGCGGTATCAGCCCCAGCCCGCTGCGCGCGCGCCGATTGGATTGCGAATGCAATGTTCTGCTGCGGGTCCTCCCCGTGATCATGCCCCAATCCACATCATCTGTCGCACGGTTGAGGTCCAGCATCGCTCGCGGGGCGTGCGCCACCAGCAGGCCTGCGCCGGTTTGCCGAGCGACTTCCTGAGCCAGCGCATCGACGTAACGATCCTCCAATCGTAACGCGCAATGACCTGGCTCGCGCATGTTGGATTGCACCGCCTCGGGATAATACCGTCCTGCATGGGGCACGGCGATCACGATTGGGATCGTTTGGTTAGCAGGCGCGGTAAATGTGAAGGCCTTGGCCCCTGCCTCATCCCCGATAAAACCTCCGCTATAGCGTCGCATAGCAGGCTGCGAATCGGCATCGATAAGGGTAATTTCCGGCATGAAGTGGATGCTGCCTGCTGCGCCTACCTCTGTCAAAGGGGCGAAAACATGACCGATGACAAAGTTTTCTTAAATTGTTGCGGCTAGATAGGCCGCATGACTGTTGCATCCAATTTGCGAATCCTCCTTGCAGAGGACGAAGACGCCATGCGCGCCTATCTTGCGCGGGCCTTGGAAAAGGCCGGCTATGACGTGGTGGCCGTGGACCGCGGCACGGACGCTGTGCCTTTGTTGGAGCAGCAAGATTTTGATCTGCTGTTGTCAGACATCGTCATGCCCGAAATGGACGGCATCGAACTGGCACAGAAATGTGCCGAGCTCAGCCCTCGCACCAAGGTGATGTTTATCACAGGATTCGCTGCCGTTTCGTTGCGCGCGAGCCGCGAACAACCTCACGCCAAGGTCCTGTCAAAGCCGTTCCATCTGCGCGATTTGGTGCTGGAAGTGGAGCGTGTGTTCGAGGACCAGGCCGAAGCAAGCCTTTCCTGAATCAATACCCCTTGCTTGTCTTATAAAGGGCCGCTAGACGGCGCGCCTGTCGCAATAAAGCGGCTATCCGACAGTGTGGGCGTATAGCTCAGTGGTAGAGCACTGTGTTGACATCGCAGGGGTCGGGAGTTCAACTCTCTCTACGCCCACCATCGGATGACAAAGCTCGCCAGACACGGCGGGCTTTTTCGTTTCTGGCGCCACACCTTGCGCGAGGCAGCACCTCTGCTAAAGCGCGCCCAACACAAATTTCCTCGCCTTCATCCGGCGACACAGACAAACAGGGCAGATATGCAGAAAATTCAGGTCAAAAATCCGGTCGTTGAACTTGATGGCGACGAAATGACAAGAATCATTTGGCAGTGGATCCGCGAACGCTTGATCCTGCCTTATCTTGATATCGATCTGAAATATTACGATTTGTCGATCGAAAAGCGCGACGAGACGGATGATCAAATCACCATCGATGCCGCCAATGCGATCAAGGAACACGGTGTAGGCGTAAAATGTGCCACCATCACTCCCGATGAAGCGCGCGTTGAGGAATTTGACCTTAAGAAGATGTGGCGCTCACCCAATGGCACCATCCGTAACATCTTGGGCGGCGTAGTCTTCCGCGAGCCAATCGTGATCGACAATGTGCCGCGTCTGGTTCCGGGCTGGACCGATCCTATCGTGATCGGCCGTCACGCTTTCGGTGACCAATACCGCGCCACTGACACACTGATCCCGGGCGCTGGTAAGCTCCGTCTGGTGTTTGAAGGCGCCGATGGCAAGAATATCGATCTGGAAGTGTTCGAGTTCGAAAGCTCGGGCGTTGCCATGGCGATGTACAATCTTGACGATTCGATCCGCGACTTTGCACGCGCCTCGATGAATTACGGCCTCGATCGCAAATGGCCTGTGTATCTGTCGACCAAGAACACCATCATGAAAAAGTACGATGGCCGGTTCAAGGATCTGTTCGAAGAAGTCTTCGAGGCCGAGTTCAAAGACAAGTTCGACGAAGCTGGGATCCATTACGAACACCGCCTGATCGACGACATGGTCGCTGCGGCCATGAAGTGGAACGGCAAGTTCGTATGGGCGTGTAAGAACTATGACGGGGACGTTCAGTCAGACACGGTTGCGCAAGGATTTGGCTCGCTCGGTCTGATGACTTCGGTTTTGATGACTCCATCCGGTGACCGGGTCGAAGCAGAAGCCGCACACGGCACTGTCACCCGCCATTACCGCCAGCATCAGCAGGGCAAAGCGACCTCGACCAACCCGATTGCGTCGATCTTCGCATGGACGCGCGGCCTGATGTATCGCGGCAAGTTCGACAATACTCCCGAAGTGGTCAAATTTGCAGAGACGCTCGAGCGCGTCTGCATCGAAACGGTTGAAAAGGGCCAGATGACAAAGGATTTGGCCCTGTTGATCGGTCCAGAGCAGAACTGGCTAACCACAGAGCAGTTCTTCGAAGCGATTGTGACCAATCTGGAAGCAGAAATGGCTGGCTAATCTCCTGACCGACAATTGAGAATTGAAAAGGGGAGGCATTTGTCTCCCCTTTTTCATTTATCGGACGGCGCGACCGGATTGATGCAAAAAACTGCCCACTCATCTGCGCTATGCAGGTGACAGCGGCAGCCAGTATGACTAGTCACTCAGTGTGGCTGGCGAACTCGCTCCTTCTCCTATGTTGACCGATGCGCTGGTAATTCTGGGCGCAGCAGGAATTGTGATTCCTGTATTCACCCGCTTTCGCATTACGCCTGTCATCGGTTTCATCCTGATCGGCATTGCGGTCGGCCCATTTGGGCTGGGCAGCATGGTCTATGAATATCCGTGGTTGGGTCATGTCACTATTTCCGACCCCGAAGGGTTAGAACCCTTTGCAGAGTTCGGGATAATCCTGCTGCTGTTCACCATCGGGCTGGAACTGTCGTTCAAACGTTTATGGCAGATGCGCCGCCTGGTGTTCGGCCTGGGCGCGCTGGAATTGATCATCATTGGCTCGTCTTTGGCCATGGCGCTGTCGATGATGGGCCAATATTGGACCGGCGCGCTGGCCTTGGGCTTTGCCTTGGCCTTCTCCTCAACCGCAATCGTTTTGCCCATTTCCGGTACATCGTCGCCGGTCGGCAGAGCCGCGCTGTCCATGCTTCTGTTCGAAGACATCATGATCGTCCCGATTGTGTTTATCTTGGGCGCAATGGCACCCAACGCCCAGTCGGAAGGCTGGGAAGGATTGGTCACGACCCTATGGCAAGGCGGCCTTGTGGTGGCGGCACTGTTGGTTTTGGGGCGGCTCGCTCTGCCCCGCTTATTCGCCCAAGCCGCACGGACCAAAAGCCCCGAACTTTTTCTGGCAGCATCGCTGCTCGTGGTAATCGGATCAAGCTTGGCCACAGCCGCAGTTGGTCTATCGCCCATCGTTGGCGCATTGATCGCAGGCCTGCTGATCGCAGAGACCGAATATCACGGTGAAGTCGAAGGCATCATGGAGCCGTTTAAAGGCCTGGCCTTGGGTATCTTCCTGATCACTGTCGGCATGAGCATCGATCTCACCACCATCTGGAGCAATCTGGGTGCTATCTTGGGCGCGGTGGTGATGGTCCTTGTGTTCAAGGCCTTCGTCACGGGTCTGCTGCTTCGATTGATGGGCGCCCGGCGCAGTACCTCGGCAGAAACGGGCGTGTTGATGGCCAGCCCCAGCGAGACGACCCTGATCGTGCTGGCCGCGGCCGGTTCGGCCATGCTGATCCAGCCTGGCACCGCTCAATTCTGGCAGATTGTGACGGCCATCGGCCTGACGGTAACGCCGGTTTTGGCTAAGCTAGGTCGTATAATCGCATTGAAAGTTGAGCCGGTCCCCGAGATGCCCGACGACGATGTCTCCGAAGGCAAGACCATTATTATCGGCGCGGGCCGAGTTGGTCGCTTGATCGCCGATATGTTGGCCGCTCATGACAAACCCTATGTCGCGATAGATTCCGATGCAGACTTGATTGCAGAGGCGAAGCGAAAAGGCTTTCGGGCGACATTTGGCGATGCAGCGCGCGGTGATGCCTTGTCGCGACTTGGCATCGAGACCGCCGCTGCCGTGGTGCTGACGATGGACGAACCCGTGCTCGCCCAGCGATTGGTGACAAAACTGCGCCGCAATTACCCCGATCTTTTGATCGTAGCTCGTGCTCGCGACACCCGCCGAGCAGCGGAATTGTACCGCGCCGGGGCGAGCCATGCCGTGCCAGAAACATTGGAAAGCTCGCTGCAATTGTCCGAAGCGGTGTTGGTCGACATCGGCGTCCCAATGGGACCAGTGATCGCATCCATCCACGAAAAGCGCGACGAGTTTCGCGCCCAATTGGAACGCGACGGCAATCTTGATCGCAAACCGCAATTGCGCACATCGACATTAGAAAGCTAGGTTGTGACTGTGCACTGTCCAACTGGCTGAGCGCGCCCGAAGAAAGGAATAGAGATGGCCACGAATGAAGCCCTCACTCCCGCGATCATGGGCCGATGCCCGTGCGGTGCCAGCTCGATTGCGATTGAGCAAATGCCCAAGGTCCGCTTCTATTGCCACTGCACCATTTGCCAATCGGTCTATCCCGGCAATTATGGCGATGCGACCTTGATGCTGGCGAAGAAGGTCAAGGTGCAAACGCCTGATACGATTGAGTTCACACGCCACTTGCAAAAGGGTGGTCTGGAACGCGGAACCTGCAAAAGCTGCAAGCACCCCGTCATGGCGTTATTGGACGGTCCAGGACTGCCACAACTGGCGTTTGTTCCTGCTGCAGTGATCCCTGACCAGGCCGACAAACCAAAATCTGCGCGCCATATATTCTATGGTACACGGACCGTAGATGTCGATGATAACCTGCCCAAAACAAATGGCGACAAAGCCAGTATGCTGGTGTTCACGCCGTCGGTGCTTCGGGTGGTTTTCTCGGGCTAACCAGCAATAGCGGCGCGAACGGCTGCCAAGGCATCATCGCCCATGCTGCCATCGGGACCACCACCCTGCGCCATGTCCGGGCGCCCGCCACCACCCTTCCCACCTAGAGTTTCAACCCCAAGCCGGACGAGATCAACCGCGCTGAAACGCTCGGTCAAATCATCGGTTACGGCTACAGCAAACGCGGCCTTGCCATCGTTGACCGCGCAAATTGCCGCAATTCCGCTGCCGAGACGAGCCTTGGCCTCGTCCAAAAGCGGACGCAGCTCTTTCGGGTTCAGGCCGTTCAAAACCTGACCACTGAAGTTCACGCCGCCAATGTCTTCATCAACCGGTCCGTCAGCAGATGCCGCGCCTCCGCCGCCAAGGGCCAATGCCTTTTGCGCTTCGGCCAGTTCTTTCTCCAGCCTGCGCCGGTCATCCAATAAAGCGGCAATTCTAGCCGGAACTTCTTCAGGCGTCACGCGGATCACGCTAGCGGCTTCTTTCAGAGCCTCTTCACGGCTGACCAGCCAATCGCGCGCTGCCTCTCCGGTCAAAGCCTCGATCCGGCGAACGCCAGAGCTGACAGCTCCCTCAGATATGATCCGGAACAGGCCAATATCTCCGGTCGCTTTGACATGGGTGCCGCCGCACAACTCGACCGAGTAATTCCGGCCCTTATCGCTATGCCTACCCATGGACAGCACGCGCACTTCGTCGCCATACTTCTCGCCAAACAAGGCCAATGCGCCCGCTTCGACTGCCTCATCAGGGCTCATCAAGCGCGTTGAAACTTCGATATTGGCCTGAATCTCGGTGTTCACTTCGGCTTCGATTTGGGCAATGTCGCTGGCCGACAACGGCTTAGGATGAGAAAAGTCAAACCGCAGCCGGTCCTGCGCCACCAAAGATCCCTTTTGAGTGACATGGTCGCCCAACTGGTTGCGCAAGGCGGCGTGGACCAAATGGGTCGCCGAGTGGTTTGCGCGAATCTTGTCGCGGCGCTCGACATCAACGTCCAAATGCACCGTGGCACCTTTTTCCAGCGCTCCTGCGGTGATCATGCCGGTCATGGCATTCAGCTTGCCTAGGGGCTTGCTGGTGTCCTCAACGCTCATGTGCAGGCCATTGGCAGAGCTGATAGTCCCCATGTCGCCGGTTTGGCCTCCGGATTCGCCATAGAACGGCGTCTGGTTGGTTATGACAGTGACCTTGTCACCCTTAGAAGCGGCGTCGACCTGATTGCCATCCGCATCCACAATCGCCTGCACAATACCCTCGCCGGATGTCGACGAATAGCCGGTGAACTCGGTCGCTCCTTCGCGCTCGGCAATGTCGAACCACACCGCGCCTGATGCGGCCTCGCCAGATCCCTTCCAAGCCGCGCGTGCAGCCGCCTTCTGGCGATCCATTGCACTGTCGAACCCGGCACGGTCAACGCCAATTCCGCGCGAGCGAAGGGCATCCTCGGTCAGATCATACGGGAAGCCATAGGTGTCATAGAGTTTGAACGCCGTCTCGCCATCCAACTCGCCACCATCAGCCATGTCCCCGGTTGCTTCATCCAACAGCCGCAATCCGTTTTTCAGCGTCTTGCGGAACTGTGTCTCTTCGCGCTGCAACACTTCTTCGATCAATGCCTGGCCGCGCTGCAATTCGGGATAGGCCTGCCCCATTTCCGTCACCAAAGCAGGGACAAGGCGATGCATCAAAGGCTCACTCGCACCCAGCAAATGCGCATGGCGCATGGCACGGCGCATAATGCGGCGCAGAACATATCCGCGCCCTTCGTTGGACGGCAATACGCCATCCGCCATCAAGAACCCGCTAGAGCGTAGGTGATCCGCAATAACCCGGTGACTGGCCGAATTATCGCCCTCCGCTTTCACACCCGTCAAGCTTTCCGAAGCGCCAATCAGTGCCTTGAATGTGTCCGTATCGTAATTGTCATGCACGCCCTGCATCACAGCAGCGATGCGTTCCAACCCCATACCGGTATCAATCGAAGGCTTTGGCAAAGCCTCGCGCGCTCCATCCGCGCTCTGCTCGAACTGCATGAAGACCAGGTTCCAAATCTCGACAAAACGGTCACCATCTTCATCGGGACTTCCCGGAGGACCACCAAAAATGTGATCGCCGTGATCGTAGAATATCTCTGAGCACGGACCACAAGGCCCTGTATCACCCATCGACCAGAAGTTGTCATTGGTTGAAATCCGAATGATGCGCTCTTCTGGCAGACCCGCAATTTTGCGCCACAGATCAAACGCTTCATCATCGGTGTGATAAACCGTTGCCGTCAACTTGTCCGGTGACAGGCCCCATTCCTTGGTCAGCAAAGTCCACGCGTGATGGATCGCCTCTTCCTTGAAATAGTCCCCGAAAGAGAAATTGCCTAACATCTCAAAAAAGGTGTGATGTCGGGCAGTATAGCCCACATTGTCGAGATCATTATGCTTACCGCCAGCTCGGACACATTTTTGCGAGCTGGTGGCGCGTGGCGCCGGAGGCACTTCCAAGCCGGTAAAGGCGTTCTTGAATGGCACCATCCCCGCATTGATGAACATCAATGTAGGGTCATTATACGGCACCAAAGGCGCACTGGCAGCCTCAGCGTGACCAGCCCCCGAAAAATAGTCGAGGAAAGAGCGGCGGATTTCGTTAGTCGACGTCATGCATCGCAGGTAAGCAATCCTAACCCCACCGACAAGCGGTGATTGCCCCTCAATACGCAGTCAATTGTGATTAGGAGGGCATTTGACGGTCCAAGCCGCCGCTTCCCACCACATTTGGAGGGATATTGGTGCGGAAATTCAATCCAAACCATCGCCGGCGCGCGGAAAGCTAGCCCCAAACGAAAAGCCGGCGAGGCTCCCGATCAGGGTGCACACGCCGGCGTTCCGTTCTTTCGGGCAGCAACTTGCGCCCGCTTGAGGTTATGCGTCAGGTTCCGCGTCCGGTCCTGCCATCATCTCCTCGGCCACCTCGTCGGTGCGGCCGCGGATGGCGGCTTCCAACTTGGCGCAAATTTCGGGATTTTCTTTGAGATAGGTCTTCGCATTCTCGCGACCCTGTCCAATACGGATACTGTCATAGGAGAACCAACTGCCTGATTTCTCAACCAGGTCGGCCTTCACTCCCAGATCAAGGATCTCGCCAATCTTGGAAATCCCCTCTCCGTACATGATATCGAACTCAACCTGTTTGAAGGGCGGTGCGACCTTATTCTTGACCACTTTGACGCGGGTCGAGTTGCCAACCACTTCGTCACGATCCTTGATCTGACCGGTGCGGCGAATGTCGAGACGAACAGACGCATAAAACTTCAGCGCATTACCACCCGAAGTTACCTCGGGATTGCCATACATCACGCCAATTTTCATGCGCAGCTGGTTGATGAAGATCACCATGCATTTGGAACGATTGATCGAACCGGTCAGCTTTCGCAGGCTTTGCGACATCAAACGCGCCTGAAGACCAACATGGGAATCGCCCATTTCGCCTTCGATTTCAGCGCGAGGCACCAGCGCAGCAACGGAATCGACCACTAGAATGTCAATCGCATTTGAGCGCACCAACGTATCGGTAATCTCCAGCGCCTGTTCACCCGTGTCAGGCTGAGAAATAATCAGCTCGTCAATATCGACGCCCAGCTTTTTTGCATAAACAGGGTCCAGCGCGTGTTCGGCATCAACAAATGCCGCGGTGCCACCAGCCTTTTGCGCTTCAGCAATGACATGCAGAGCCAAAGTGGTTTTGCCTGAACTTTCAGGGCCGTAAACCTCGACCACCCGCCCCTTGGGCAAGCCACCAATACCCAGAGCGATATCAAGGCCAAGCGATCCAGTCGAAATCGATTCGACATTCATCGCTTCCTTGGAACCCAGCTTCATCGCTGAGCCTTTGCCGAATGCCCGGTCTATCTGGGCAAGCGCAGCATCAAGCGCCTTTTGACGATCCACGGATTTTTCCTTTTCTACCAGCTTGAGATTCGTCGCCATCGCATGGCCTCCTTCGCTTGCCTAGGGGCATGACAGAGTTTTAAGCCGCCCCCTTGTGGAAACAGTATGTATCTGATTTGTTCCATAAGAACAAGTGGGGAACGAATTATTTTTCCCAAGCGAGGTACAACGTTGGGTCGGAGCACGCTTTCGCCCCGCCCGCGACATCGCCAATCGCGCGGTTAGCTTTCGTCTGTCTGCGCCGCCGCGCCCCGCATTACCAGTGCCACCCGGTCACCGATTTCCTGCACAGAAAACGGCTTGGGAATGAAGTGCATATTGGGAATATCGATATCCTTGCGCAGCTGTTCCTCGGCATAGCCGGACATAAACAGGATCGGGATATCGGGTTGCAATTCCCTGATCCCGCGCGCCATGGACGGACCGTCCATCCCCGGCATCACGACGTCGCTGACGATCAGATCGAACTCGCTGCCATTGGTGATTTCGGCCAAGCCTTCTTCACCATCGCTGCAGGCCGTGACCTCATAGCCTGCCCGCGACAAGGCCCTTTGCGCCACAGCGCGGACCATATCCTCGTCCTCAACCAGCAAGATTCGACCGCCGCCCGACCACTCGCTCGACTGTTCGATCGGGGCCTCGATCGCCTTCTTGGGCATTTCACCCTTATGCACGGGCAGATATACCGTGAATTGAGCACCCGTGGGCTCACCATCTTCATCTTCGACATTGCTGGCAAAGATGAATCCGCCCGACTGTTTGACGATACCATAGGCGGTCGACAGGCCCAGCCCCGTGCCCTTGCCCTGCTCCTTGGTGGTGAAGAATGGCTCGAACAGCTTGGGTAAGGCCTCTGCCGGAATGCCGCCGCCGGTATCCTGCACCACCAACACAGTGTAATCCGCCGAAGGTAGAATATCGGACCGCATCCGAGCCACTTCGCGCGTGCTCAGATGGCGGGTCGACAAAGCAATCTGCCCGGTTCCATCGCCATTGGACTGGATCGCGTCGCGGGCATTAACCGCCAGGTTCATGATGACCTGCTCAAGTTGCTGCGGATCGGCCCTGACAGGACCCAAATCGCGGTCATGCTTGACCTGATAGTCGATCTTTTCGCCCAATAGACGCGAGATCAGCGGACCCACTTCGCTGACAACATCGGGCAATTGGATAATTTCTGGACGCAGAGTTTGCTGGCGCGAGAACGCCAACAATTGGCGCGTCAACGCGGCCGCTCGGTTGGAGTTTGCGCGGATCTGCTGGATGTCATCATAATCGCTGTCACCCGGAGTATGGCGCAGTAGCATCAGATCGCATGTGCCGATGATTGCGGTCAGGACATTGTTGAAATCATGCGCGACCCCGCCCGCCAATTGGCCGACCGCTTGCATCTTGGTAGCTTGGGCAACCTGTCGCTTGAGCTGCGTTTCCTCGCTGGAGTCGGACAGGCTGAGCAGGACCGAGGCTTCTCCGAGACCGCGCACGCCCGATAGGCCGAGCGAAACAGGCTCGTCTGGACGCGGAGCCATGCGGATTGCCATATCGCCATTGGTTGCCGGGCCCCGGCCATGGCGCCGCACCGCATCTGATAATGCTGCCTTATCTTCATGCACGACCAGATCGGTCGGGAATGCTGGCAATCCCTTCCCTTCGCGCTCAACCGAGCGAAGGAAGGCATCATTGCCGAACAGAAAACGTCCGTCGCGGTCGGTCATCGCCAAACCCAAGGGCAATTGGCCTAACAAGGCCTCCAGTTGAGCAACGCCGGCTTGCGAGGATCCATCCCAGCCGCCGCCAATGCCAACGCCGCCATCGACCAGCAGCATCAGAGATTGTGCTTCATCAGGACCATGAGGGGATGGCAGATCGGGATCGTCCAGACCGATATGGATCAAAGTTTGCGGTGCGCCGCCCCTACCCTCTCGGGAAAAGAATATGCGATCGCGATCATCGGAGCGCAGAAAGGATACGAAGTCCTGCCCGACCAAAGTCGCCTTGCCATCGCCCGCTGCGCGTTCAGCGAATCCAGCGCTTGCGCTCTTAATAATGCCATCGGGATTGGTGATGGCCGCCTCTATGCCGGCCCGGGTCAGCATTCGGCCAAAAGGACCGGTCACATCATAGCTTTTCAAGGTATCGGCGACTTCAGGCTCAATCGGCACAAATCGCCAGATCAGGTGATCGTCACCTCGCCCTGCACGCTCTGCTTGGACCCGCCAGCGCTTGGCGCCTGAATTGCGAGTATCGTTATCGCTTGGATGCCAGCCATCTTCCAATTCTTCGGCAACGGCATAACCATCGCGCCACGCCTGCCGGGCCAGTAAAGTTAGGGCCTCCAACCCCTTACGATCAAATGGTAAATTGGGCGGAGCATTGGCTATACCAAACCATTCTCCATAGGCTGTGCTGGCGCAAGTCAAACGATTGGCGCGGTCAGTGATCGCAATCCCGACACCGGGTTGTTCGATTGCGGCCACCGTCACCGACCAGTCTGGCGAGGCCAAAACTTCTGTTGTCTGCCGGGTCTTCATGCGTTCAGCGGCAAGGCCTGCACCAAGCAGAACGGCCAGACCCAACAGATAGGCCAGCACCAAAATCCACTCGCCTGTAACCGCCCACAAGACAATGCCGCTGACCAGCATCGCGACGGCGATGCCGCCCATCAACATGGCAGGTCGACCGCTCCCCTCAAGCGCCAAAGTTTTCATGAAAGGCTCATGTCTCGCTTGTGCCCAACCGTTTATCCAGCCGCGCTTCGAGCAAGCGGAGCCTGCGCTTGCGCTTTCGAGCAACCCGAAACCGCCAGAAGAAGCTGGCCAGCAAATAACCTACCGCCGAAGAGACTATTGCCAAAGTTACAAAGCCAAATGCGGTCACACCGGCCAGTTCAAACGAAGTAGCCAGGATACCGCGATCGTCCGCCAATTGTTCGGCAGCGCCGGGGCCAACCGCAGCGTCGATGTTGAGTGTCAACTCGCCCACCTCTTTGGCAACCACCACCCAAAACGGAAAGGTGAAGGGATTAGTGACAAAGGTAACAGCGGCGGAAAGCGGCACATTGGCTCTTGCTGGCAAAGCAAGAAACGCCGCCAAGAATATCTGGCCGAGCGGGACAATAAACGCCGCAAACAGCCCCAAGGCCACACCGCGTGGGACCGAGCGTCGGGTGAACCGCCACAGCTCTGGTGACAAAAACCTGTGCGCGATTGGCGCAAGATATTTGTTGCGCGCCATTTCCTCACGCTTGGGCATATATTTACGGAGGGTATCCGCCAGCCAGGTTTTTGATCGAATAGAGCTCATAACACGCTCAAAGCCTTGCTCGTCCGCGCGCGCATACGCAAGTATTTGTCGCGAAATATCGGCGGAATGGTTATCATGATCGACATGAGTAGCATGCCGAGGGTGACCAACAGCTGAATCAGCGGCTTTCGCGCATCAACCGGGCCTTATCCCGCTTCCAATCACGTTCCTTTATCGACTGGCGTTTGTCATGCGCTTGCTTGCCCTTGGCCAAAGCCAGTTCAACCTTGGCCCTGCCCTGACCATTGAAATAGATCGACAGCGGAACCAGCGTCATACCTTTCCGCTCAACTGCGCCAAACAATTTGTCGATCTCGCGGGTGTGGAGCAGCAATTTTCGCGGGCGGCGCGGCTCATGATTGTTGCGATTACCATGGCTGAATTCAGGAATATTGGCGTTGATCAACCAAACTTGCCCGTCGCGCACTTCGGCATAGCTTTCTGCAATAGTAGCTTGTCCAGCGCGCAAAGCTTTTACTTCGGTTCCATGCAGCGCGATACCAGCCTCGAACTTGTCCTCGATCGCATAGTCATACCGGGCGCGACGGTTTTCCGCCACGCTCTTTTGCTTGTCGAAGGTCTTGGGTTTGGGCCGTGCCATAGTGCCAGCGCCTCTACGCAATCAGAGACAGAATGAAAAGGTGCCAACCATGGGCGACCACATCATAAATCGGATGGAAGTGTGGGCTCGCTGAGGATTTCAATCATCCGTGCCCATCGCGCATCCTGATCGGGTCCTGCTGCCTCTACACTGGCACGAACCATATCGAGGCCAAGCCCATAATTGATGATGTAGCTGCGATATTTGTCGACAAAACGCAGTGACTGCCGTGCGCGCTCGGGCGATGAGAGCCGGTACTTTTCGTACAAGCGAGCGGCTTCATCTTCATCAATGTCGCCTGCCAGATAGCTGGCCGATATGGCGTATTGCGCAGGCCGAAGCTGCGCGGTGAGCTTAGAAAGGTTGGCATAGTCGGCCAGACCATCTGTTTCGATCCCTGCAATAGGAGCCAACACATTGGTTTCAAATTCCAATTGCTCGTCGCCGGGAAAGGCCAATTCGACCCCGAAATTGGCCGAACCTTCCGCAACAACCGCAATAGGTGAGAACAACGGAACGATTGAAAACTCGATCCAGCCGCGCTTGTTCACATTCTCCTGCTCATGCAGCGAGTGCAGCACATGGTGCCCGGGATAACCCTCGTGGCATCCCAGATCGACCGCGCGGCTGAGATTGGTTGGTGAATCGGTGTTCACCTCGATCTTGGAATGGAAACCACCCTGGTAGTAATTATAACCGCCCCACGGCTTGTCGCTCACCAATTCCAACGAGAAACTTTCGCCCTCGGGCAGATCAATATATTCCGCCGTTCTGCGGCGACATTCGGCGATGGCCGCGTCCATCACCGGCATCAATTTATCATTGGGGATGATGAAGGCAGCACGATAATCGTCCAGCCTCTGCCACAATGGCCCTTCACCCGGAACCAAGGCGTCAATCTGGGCGAGAATGGGGTCAAGCGTTTCCAGCTCGACCAGCTCGACATCCACGTCAAACAAACCCTTGGCTTCTGCGACAAAGGGCAGATTCTCGCCGCCCAGCATTTTGAGGCGTGTGTCGGCTGCAGTAAGTTGAGAGAACAAAAAGCGCGCCCTGCGTTCATCCATGGAATCGCCATCTGCACCATCGTCGAGATAGGGCATCAGGCTGTCCTGAACTCCAGCCACCCGAACGCTCAGATCATCCAGCGAAAGCCCAACGGCATCGCTGCGAGCCTGCGTCTGCAAAGCATCCGGGCCGTAATAGCTATCGATATAGCCATCTTCCTTCTCTCCAATGGTCAGCTGAAGCAGGACATAATCATGGGCAATCGCATTCAAGGCTTCGCTGTGATCCTCAATCGGAGAACATCCAGCCAAGGCAAGTGCCATCGCGGCAGGCGCCGCGCCAAAAACCAATGATCGCATCACTTAATTCCTTAAACCAAACCAGCAAATTCAAGCGCGCTATCCACCGCCTCACGCGATGCCTTGCTCGCAGCCACAATCGGCAGACGCACGTCGGGCTCAACATAATCGAGTACCCGGCTGAGCGCATATTTCACAGGTGCAGGGCTGGCGTCAGAGAACATGGCATAATGCAAGGGGAACAGTCGATCGTTCAACTCGCGCGCTTTAGCCAGTTCATTGGCTGCAATCGCCCGCTGAAACTCTGCGCAGAGCGCTGGTGCGACATTGGCTGTGACCGAGATCGCTCCTCTGCCTCCGGCCGCATTATGCGGCAGCCATAGCTCGTCATTGCCCGACAATTGGCAGAAATCCTTGCTCAGCCCCATCCGGTGATCGGCCACGCGAGACAAGTCTCCGCTGGCATCCTTGATGGCGACGATCCGGTCTGGATACTTGCTCGCCAACTCAACAACCGTCTCGTCCTCGATATCGGTGACGGTGCGGCTGGGTACGTTATACAGCACAATCGGTAGATCGCTTTTTTCAGCTAGATAGCTGAAATGGGCGATCAATCCGGCCTGACTGGGCCGGTTGTAATAGGGCGCGACGCACAAGCCAGCAGCAGCGCCTGCTTTCTTGGAGAAATTCATGTGGAGCAGCGCATTCTTTGTGTCATTCGACCCGCAGCCAGCAATGATTGGCACCCGCCCAGCGGCCTGTTCGATACAAACTTCGATCACCCGGTGATGTTCAGCATTGGACAAGGTTGATGCCTCGCCTGTGGTACCGCAGGGGACCAGTGCAGAGCTGCCCTGCTCTATCTGCCAATCGACCAACCGCCGAAAAGCAGCCTCATCAAACGCTCCGTCGCGAAAAGGAGTCACCAGAGCGGGAATTGAGCCGCTAAACATTGCAGTTTGACCTTTCTCAGCCCCATAAGTTGGTTACAAACGGGGCTATCACCCAAGACGGGTATTTCAGTTCATTCAGCGCCTGATAAGGAGCCGACGCATATTATGTCCAGTATGGTTCGCAAACATCTGACGTATCGTACACTTTTGGCGCTTCCGCTATTGGTTCTGGCCAACCCTGTTCCGGCTCAAGAAGCGGCCAGTTGGGATCAGGCGCGCGCGCAATTGATTGCGCAGCAACCCACCGCCATGTCGCAGGTGATCAACCGGTGGGAAGATCTGATCGGGAATGATCGGCTGAGTTTTGATGCCTATGCCGGATTTGTTTTGGCCTATCCCGATTTCCCTCAGGAAAGCCGATTGCGCATCCGCGCCGAAAATGCGCTGGATAATGAGGCCCCTTCCTCCGAAGCATTGCTAGGCTTTTTTGACAAGAACCCGCCCCTGACCAATTCGGGCAGAGCGCGCTATGCCTTGGCTTTGACCGCGTTCAACCGTCCCGAAGCAGCCGAAGTTGCGCGGGAAGCATGGCGGAAGGGCAGCATGAGCGGCACAGCAGAGGCCTATCTGCAAGGGCTGTATGGTTCGCGCTTTACCGCTGACGATCATTCGGCGCGGATTGATGCTTTGCTGTGGCAGGGCGATGAGGATGCCGCTGTTCGCCAGATGATCAATGTCGCGCCAGAATCGCGGGATCTGTATATGGCACGACTGGCATTGGCACAGGGTAGCACTCCGCAATCCACCGGCCTGTCTGTCCCGGCGGGCGCTCAAAGCGATCCGGGCTATGTCTATAATCTGGTGCGGCATTACCGCAAAAACCGCCAATTGCCGCAAGCGATTGCCTTGCTCGCCAATCGACCAAAATTTTCCCGCCTCCCGCATGATGCAGAGGATCTGGTTGGTGAAATGCTGACCATAGCGCGCGGCGCTGGATCCACTCCGGCTGTCAGGATTGCCGCATCGGTCGATGACCTGTTCCCGGCCAATGCCGACATCAGCCAAGGCGCCTATCGCTTGCGTGACGATTACACCTCGCTGATGTGGCTGGGCGGGACCAAAGCGCTGTGGAATTTGAGCGACGGAAAAGCGGCAGCTCCCCTGTTCTATCGATACGGTGCTGCTGCGCGGACACCGCAGACCCGCTCCAAAGGCTTTTACTGGGCAGGCCTTGCCAGCCAGCGCGCAGGCGATGCCGCAGAAGCCACGCGTTATTGGGAGATGGCCGCCACCTATCCTGACCGCTTTTACGGAATGCTGGCGCTGGAGAAATTGGGCCGCGACATTCCCGATCTGAGCCAGCAAGCCACAGCCGAGATCACGCCAGAGCAACGCGCTGCCTTTAACGCGCAGCCACTGACCAAGGCCGTGCGCGAAGTCGCTCGCGGCGTTCCGTGGCGGACTGGTATCCGTTTTTTCCGCGCCATTGCCGATCAAGCCGAAACTCCGGCTGAACATTTGTTGGTGGCCGAACTCGCTCGTGAGACAGGGCGGCGCGATTTGGCGGTCAATCTGGCAGAAGCAGCGCAAGCCCACGGCCATGATGGCTTCACCGTGATTGGCCACCCGACCCTGCAAAATCCCCAAGGAACCGATTGGACCATGGTGCATGCGATCACTCGTCAGGAAAGCCAATTTGCCCAAAATGCGATCAGCCATGCGGGCGCGCGCGGCCTGATGCAGCTGATGCCCGCCACCGCTCGTGAGCAAGCAGGCAAGCTGAGCATGACCTATATGCGGTCCAATCTGATCGACAGCCCCAGCTATAACATCCGCTTGGGCGATGCCTATTTCGCGCGCATGTTGGCCTATTATGACGGCGCCTATCCGTTGGCGATCGCCGCCTATAACGCCGGACCTGGCAATGTGAACAAATGGCTGCGTCGCAATGGAGATCCTCGCACTGGCGGCAAGGACTGGATCACATGGATGGAGCAAATTCCGATCTATGAGACCAAGAATTACGTCCAACGCGTGATCGAGAACGCAGCCGTTTACGAACAGCTGCACCCGGACAAGAATGTTTATGGCCGGGCCCGAACGGCCTCGTCCTTCTTGCGTTGAGGCGTGTCAGGTGAAGATGAGGCACGGGCGATCAGCGATAGGCAGGCTTGTTAGTCTGGCGTCTACAATATTGCTGATGGCAGGATCAGTGCCCGCTTTGGCTAAGGAAAGCCTGGGGGTATATTCCAATTGGGCTGTGTTTCGCGATGCGTCGGTCCCGCGCTGCTACACCATCGCCAAAGCAGAAAACCCTCGCCGAGCAAGCGAGCAGCAGCGCGATTATACGCCCTATCTGACTGTTGCGACCTGGCCCAGCCGAGACATCCGCAATCAAGTGCATATCCGCCTGTCGCGCAAGCTGGCAGCCTCTCCAAATCTCAGACTGGTGATCGGATCGCGCAGCTTTGCCTTGACCGGCGGCGGCGGTGACGCATGGGCAGCAGACAAGGCGATGGATGCAGCCATCGTGGCCGCCATGCGGTCTACGGCGACCCTTTCGGTCAGAGCCACCGATGCCAGCGGCAAGCGTTTTACCGACCGCTATCAACTGAACGATGTTGCCACCGCGATTGATGCAGCGACGCTGGGTTGCTCGCCGCGCAGCCTGCAACAGGCGAATAACTAGGCATCTGGCTAAGGTCAGGTCAAACCGCAAGACCTAGCCAAGCGCGGCAACCGACACTATATGCGCGGTCCTCATGGCCAATACTGATCTCATGTCGATCCCCGGACAGGTGGATCCCGTACCCGTCGCGCGTGACATCACGCCGCGCGCTGATGGTCGTTTGGATCTGATGGGTCTGGCACGCACGCGCATTCGCGAATTGTTTGCCGAAGCCGGATTGGACGAAAAGCAGGCCAAGCTGCGCTCGAAACAGGTCTATCACTGGATCTATCATCGCGGTGCTGCTGAATTTGCCGAGATGACCGATATCTCGAAAACCATGCGCCCGTGGCTGACGGAACGCTTTGTTGTGGCCCGTCCCGAAGTGGTCGAGGCACAGCATTCAACCGATGGCACTCGCAAATGGTTGCTGCGCACGCCCGATGGCCATGACTTTGAAATGGTTTTCATCCCCGATGCGGACAGGGGCACATTGTGCGTCTCCAGCCAGGTAGGTTGTACGCTTAATTGTCGCTTCTGCCACACCGGTACAATGCGGCTTGTGCGCAACCTCACCCCCGGTGAAATCGTTGGACAGGTCATGCTGGCCCGTGATGCTTTGGGTGAGTGGCCCAAAGGCCGGATGGACGGTTTGGATGCCGGAGAGAATTCAGACCAATACAATGCCGACGGACGCCTGCTGACCAACATCGTGATGATGGGCATGGGCGAGCCCTTGTACAATTTTGACAATGTGCGCGATGCGCTCAGCCTGGTGATGGATGGCGAAGGTTTGGCCTTGTCAAAGCGCCGGATCACCCTGTCCACCAGCGGCGTGGTGCCCATGATGCAGCGCTGCGGTGAAGAAATAGGCGTCAATCTGGCGGTGTCCCTGCATGCCGTGAATAAGGAAATTCGTGACGAGATTGTCCCGCTCAATAAGAAATACGGGATTGAAGAATTGTTGCAGGCCTGCGCTGATTACCCCGGCGCCTCCAACGCGCGGCGGATTACGTTCGAATATGTCATGCTGAAGGGCAAGAATGACAGCGACGAAGATGCGCATGAGTTGGTCCGGCTGCTGAAGAAATTTGATCTCCCCGCGAAGGTCAATCTGATCCCGTTCAATCCTTGGCCTGGTGCGAATTATGAATGCTCTGACCCGGACCGGATCAGAAGCTTTTCAAACATCATTTTTGAAAGCGGAATCAGCGGACCGGTGCGGACTCCGCGTGGCCGCGATATCGATGCGGCTTGCGGTCAGCTGAAAACGGCTGCCGAAAAGAAGAGCCGAGCTGAATTAGACCGAGAGGCTGCAGCGCAAAGCGACGCATCTGCATGACCGAATGGACGGTCGATGCACTATGCGCCGGCAAAGCTGTCCCTTTCAAAGGGACTGAGAAAAGCGCCTTTGCCAAATTGCCGATAAGCGGACCGATCGCCATTTCATTCGAAGGTCTGGAGGGCGATGAGCAGGCGGATCGTAAGCATCATGGCGGGCCGGATATGGCCTTGCATTTGTATCCAGCCGATCACCACGCATTCTGGCACAATCAGATTGGCGCACATGATCTGCTGAAGATCCCGGGTGCATTTGGCACCAATCTGGCCGTTAGCAATATCGATGAGGATCAGGTGCATATTGGCGACCAGTTCCGGCTGGGATCGGCCCTGATAGAAGTCAGCCAGACGCGCAAACCATGCTGGAAGATCGAACATCGCTTTGGTCACAAACATATGGTTGCCGCGATCATCGCATCGGGACGATCGGGCTGGTATTTCCGCGTTTTGGAGGAAGGCAGTGCCGCCGCTGGCGATGCAATGGAGCGGGTCGCCTTAGGGCACGAGGAGTGGCCTGTCCGGCGTGTTTTCTCCGCCCTGTTTGGCGCCAAATCGGATGCACGGTTTTCGGCACAAGACTTCAAGGCCTTGGCTTCGCTGGAAAAATTGAGCGCAGACCATCGCGCTCGCGCCCAAGCCCGGCTTGTTTGACGTCAATTCAAACGGTTTACCGCGTCGAGCGCTCGACCTACCCCTAATTCCGCGTTATTCAGGATCGTTCATCCAGCAGTCCGCATTGGCGTGTCATAGGAACCTGCATATTGAGTCCCTGCATGCAGGGAATTGGGAGATAGATTTATGAAAAAGATCGCAATCGCAATCGCCGCTGGCGCAATGGCTCTGACATCAGCGCCCGTGTTGGCAGACCCCCCTGCCCATGCTCCGGCACATGGCAAGCGCGCCAAGGATCGTGCATCTGCCTATGATAGCTATGGCCGCTATTACGAACCGCGCCAGATCACCCGCAGCTCGCGGATGTGGAAGGGCGACGACGGTAAATATTACTGCAAGCGTGACAATGGCACGACCGGATTGGTCATTGGTGCAGGTGTAGGCGCTTTGGCGGGCCATGAACTGGCCGGTCGCGGCGACAAAACACTGGGCGCGATTTTGGGCGGTGCGGCTGGCGCCATTATAGGTCGCGAGATTGATCGGGGCAGTCTGAAATGCCGCTAATCCGTTAATTGAATTCTGAAGTTAATTGAGGCCGCGCATCCTGTTCGCAGGACGTGCGGCCTTTCTTCATGCGCCAAACTGTGTTGAAGAGACAGAATGAGCAAACCTACGGTTCTTGTCACAGGCGGTTCAGCGCGCATCGGCGGGATAATTTCCCAGCGTTTTGCCCGGGCTGGCTGGCATGTGTTGATCCACACAAGAGATCTGAGCGATGATGTCGAGGCTTTTGTGGCCAGCCTGCCCTCTGCTCAAGCAATTGCCTGCGATCTGTCCGACGGCGAAGCCGCTGTCGCCATGGTCGAGCAACTCGCAAGCACGGTACCCAATTGGCGGGCGCTGATCAATTCAGCCGCCGTGTTCGAGCCCGACGATGTAACCGCATTGGACCCGGCAACGAATGAAGAGGCGATGCAAGTCAACGCCGTAACCCCTACCCGCATGGCGCAAGCCTTCCTCGCCCATGCCCAAAGCGATGCCGGAAGGCGGGTAATCCATCTGACCGATATGAAGTTGGAAAACCCTAATCCCGACTTCTTCAGCTACACAATGAGCAAGCACGCACTCGCATCCACCATAGCAATGTTGGCTGAGGGTGCTGCCGGGCCGGAGGACCGGGTTTACGGCTTGGCCCCGGGTGCCATTTTGCCCAGCCATGACCAAACCGAAAGTGAAACGGACGTTTCTCATCGGCTCAATCTGCTGGGACGCAAGACCGGCGCAGACGAGATTGCCGAGGCAGCGTACTTCCTTGCCCAGGGCACGCTGCGCAACGGCGAAAGCCTGTTTGTCGACAGTGGTCAGCATCTGCTCGCCCAACCTCGCGACGTTATCTATCTCGCCCGCGAACAAGCCAACACACCAACAGGTGCCAGATGACCGAGACAGGCCCGTCACCCAAAAAGCGCCACTCGCTCGTCACGCGCTTGTGGCATTGGCTGAACTTTGCCAGCTTAGCCGTGCTGTTCATGTCAGGCCTCAACATCTCCAACGCACATCGTTTTTTGTATTGGGGCCAATCGGGCTTTGACGCATCGCAAGCTTGGCTGGCGGTGCCACGTTTCCCCGGTTGGGCCACCATTCCGGGCTATTACGATCTGGCCGCAGCGCGCGACTGGCACATTCTAGCGGCGTGGTTCTTTGCGCTCGGATTGCTGGTGATGTGGGCAGCGTTGTTGTTCAGCGGCCGTTTCTGGCGCGAAATGCGTACCTCTCCGGCGGAATGGAAACCCAGCGCATTTGCTCGATCCATTGCCGCGCATTGGCGGCTTGAATTGGCATCCTCGGGCTCAAAGTATAATTTCCTCCAACGCGTCGCCTATGGCGCTGTGCTGGGAATATTTCTGCCGATGATGATCGTTTCTGGCCTAGCCATCAGCCCAGGATTTGAACCAGCCGCGCCTTGGCTGGTTGATCTGTTTGGTGGCAGACAAAGCGCTCGCTCGGTTCATTTCATCGTAACTTGGGCCACCGTCGCGTTCTTCGCCGTGCATATCATTGCGGTGCTGGTGTCGGGCCCGATCAAGCAAATTGGCGATATGATCACAGGAGGCCGCGATGAGTAATGGCGTAAAGCGGCGGACAGCCCTTGCTGGAATGGCCGCTCTTTTCACCGGAGCCTGCGCCAAAGTGGCCGGAAGCGACGCCGGTTCATCCCTTCTGTCAGCAGCAGAGAAATGGCACCTTGCCGCGCATCGCGCGCTGGCCAATCGACAAGCTTTGGCAAGGGAATATCCGCGCACCGCGCTTGACCTGAACTTCCCGGCCAACGGATCGGTGACGGTTGACAGCGATGCCTATCGCGCATCGCAGGCAACTGGTTTTGCCGACTGGCGATTGCAGGTCGGTGGGCTGGTGGAAACGCCGCTTTCGCTCAGCCTAGAGAATATTCGTAAACTGCCCCAGCGCACCCAGATCACGCGTCAAGATTGCGTTGAGGGATGGAGCGCCATTGGCGAGTGGACTGGCCCACAATTGTCGGTTCTGTTGGACGCCGCCGGGGTTAAGCCAGAGGCCAATTTCATCGTTTTTCGCTGCGCCGATACGCTGTATGGTTCGCAATATTACGAGAGCGTGGATATGGTCGATGCCTATCACCCGCAAACCATCATCGCGCATGCCTTGAACGGGCAGCCTTTGCCAGTGGGAAATGGCGCGCCTTTGCGCATGCGGATCGAACGGCAATTAGGATACAAACATGCCAAATACCTCACCGCGATCGAAGCGGTCGCTTCCTTCGATGATATTGACGGGGGTCAAGGCGGTTTCTGGGAAGATCGCGGTTATCAATGGTACGCCGGTATCTAGAGCCTATTCGGGATAGATCCGCAGCATCGCTTCCCAATCCGCCGCAATCAATTGCTCCAAAATTGCCAGGTCAACATCGGCCAGCTTGTTGATGTAAAGACAGCTCTTGCCGGTCTTGTATTTGCCCAGTTTGGCCAGCAATTCGTCGCGCCGGGATGCGGCTATGTCATCGCAATAACCTCCCATCAGATAGAGCGAGTGCTTGGCTTTGCGCGGGCTGAAACCAGCGCGCATCCAATGCACATCACGCCCGCTGGCATAGGTGGTGTGATATTGGCCGTATCCGATGATGCTTGGTCCCCACATTTGCGGTGCTTGGCCTGTCACTTTGCGGAACATTTCGTCGAGGATCAGCGCGTCATCACGCTTTGCATGTGGTTCTACTGCCGCAATGAATTGCGCAGGATCAACATCGGTAATTTGCGTCTTGGCCTCAGACATTTATCTTCTCCCTGATTGACAGTTTAGCCGGGGCAAAGCAGTCTGTCATCCAATGCAAATGATGGGGGCTTGTCGATGTGGCTGCTGGATAAATTTCTGAATAAGGCGATCAAGCAAGGTCAGCTGATCGTGACCGATTATGACTGCAAGGAATATACTTACGGCACCGATCCAGGCAGCTATCCAGAAGAATTGGGCGGCAAACCCGGCCCCATTCGTATCCGCCTGACGAACAAGAAAGCCTCCAAGCACATCGCGCGCTATCCCCAACTTGGCGCTGGCGAGGCTTTCATGTGGGAGTGGCTGGTGGTCGAAGAACCGCACGACATTCGCGATATGATCTTGTTCGTGACAATGAATGCAAAGCGGCTTGGCCAGGCATCGCTGAAGCCCCAGACAAAAACGCGCAAATTTGCCCAGAAAATGATTGCCGCTGTGGACGGAATCAACCTGCGCAGTTCGGCAGCAAAAAATGCCGCCCATACCTATAATCTGACTCGCGAATTGTATGAGCGCTTCTTGGACGAAGACCGTCAGTACACGATGGCCTATTACCGCGATGGTGATCCAAAGCAGACGTCGCTCGAACAGGCGCAAATGGACAAGAAAGCGCACCTGGCAGCCAAACTGTACCTAAAGCCAGGCATGAAAGTGCTGGACATTGGCTGCGGCTGGGGCGGCTTCGCGCTCTATCTGCACAAAATGTATGGCGTGGAAGTGACCGGCGTGGCGCTTGCCGAAGACCAGATCGCGTTCTGTAAAGAACGGGCCGAGGCAGAGGGTGTGGCTGACAAGGTCAAATTCCACTTGATGGATTATCGCGATGTAGAGGGCGAATTTGACCGGATATCTTCGGTTGGCTTGCTGGAGCACGTCGGCACCATCCATTACCCGCAATTCTTCGAACACACGCATCGGCTGCTGAAACCCGGCGGCGTGATGATCAGCCATTGCTGCGGGCGATCCGGCAAACCCGGCTTCACCGACGCATGGACACGCAAGTACATCTTCCCGGGTGGCTATATCCCCGCGCTCAGCGAATTGGTCACCGAAAGCGAGAAGAACGGCTGGCAAGTGATGGATGTGGAGGCAATGCGCTTCCATTATTCCTACACTTTGGAGGAATGGTACAAGCGCACCGTCATGCACCGTGAGCAAATCACGCAAATGTATGACGATACTTTCTATCGCATGTGGCTGTTTTATCTGGCCGGAGCGGAACAAAGTTTCCGCAATGGCACAATGGTCAATTGGCAGATCCAATATGTGAAAGACCGAAGCGCCATTCCGATGACCCGCGAGTATATCCAGGAAGAAAGCGCACGCCTTAGGGCCAAGGGAGAGATTCCCAGCTGGCGGTTTGATCCCGATGTAAAACAGGCCGCAGAATAGGCCTACCCGCCCTACTCCATCATCGGACGCCGCTTTGTCATTCGGCAGAGGGCGTCCGCTTGAACCAGCCATAAACCGGTCCAAAGCCAAGCAGCCCGGCCCCGATAAAGGGTAAGGCCACTACCCATATCCGCACGCCGGTGAGTCCTTCGGGACTGGCGATACTGATCGCAGCGGTCATAGCCAGACCAATGCATATGGCCAGAACGCCCAACACCACGCGCAGCTTTGGCACAGTGCGACCTCCTCTGATCGGAATGAACACCCTTTCATGCCGGGCGAAAACGCCGATCATCGGCAGCAAGGCCGCCATATACAGCGCAAACCAAATCGGCCTGTTCCACCACCAAGCGGCGGTGCCCGGGAAGATATCCAGGCCGATGCCGCCCATCACCCAAGCCAGCACCATCACCAGCACAAAGGCAGTCAGGTGCCACAGATAGACGGTCATAATCATGCCATTCATCAAAACCGTCGCAGTCCACAAAGCTGCATTATCCAGCATTTTGCGACCCACAGGCTCCAAGGCCAGCACCAACCCAGCCTGCATCACACCCAGCGCCAGCAAAGCGATGGTGGGCGGCATGGAATTGGTGATCTCGGCACCCGGCACACCAATCATGGCAATTGGGTAAGGTCCATAAACGGTCAGTCCGATCAATATCGCCAGCGCGGCGGCAAACCAGGCCAATCCAACCATCGGCTTGGCAAAGGATCCGTCTTTCCAAGCATAGCCCAATTGATGAATGCCAACCCAGACGAACAAGAAATTGATGAAATTGAGATAGTCCACGCCTTGCGCCAAGGTCAGCCAAT
This sequence comes from uncultured Erythrobacter sp., assembly GCA_947495555.1. Classification (GTDB taxonomy): domain Bacteria; phylum Pseudomonadota; class Alphaproteobacteria; order Sphingomonadales; family Sphingomonadaceae; genus Erythrobacter. The sequence goes on from CANLZI010000001.1 coordinate 672,115, forward strand.
CGACTGCGACCGCCGCAGTGGCCAGAGCGAAGAAGCTGCCAAATCCATACCGCTTCCATGCTCTCAGACTGAGCGGGGTCAGTGCCGTGACCAGCAGATACACCGCCAAAAACCATACCGGAATGAGGGCCAACTCGGTCGCCATGCGCACATTGGCGCGATCCATACCTGCCAGCGTCATCGCAAAGGCCAGCCCCGCCCACAGGAACAGCATGGGGAACACCGGCGTTATCAGGCGCTGCACCCGGCTTGCAAACCAATCCCGGTAGACGCCCTTCTGCCCGGCCTCTGTCTTGCGCAATTGCGCGCTCCAGCTCACTCCGTTGGAATATCCTCCGACAAGGAAGAAGATCGGCATGACTTGGAAACCCCAAGTCAGCCATTGCGACCACGGCAAAATACCCAGCAAATGGCCGCCCTGCACTGCGCCTTGATCGTCAATATAGGGCGCTGCCACCAGCCAATGGCCTATCACCACCGCCAGAATGGAAAGCGCCCTCAGAAAATCGACCCAGCGGTTGCGTTCGGGCGGCGCCATGGCCGCCATTTCACTCGCCTTGGCCCATAGGCCTCGCTTGGGCTTCGTATCGCCGTCGTGCGTCAAAACTCGTTCTCCCGCAGTGCCTTGCCCAAGATATTGGGTGCTTCACGGAGCAATGCAACCAATTGCCCATTCCCGCTATTCCCATTGCCCAGCGGCGGCAGTCCTGTTAGCGGGCGCAGCAATTCCTTTTGAAACGAGCGATCATGTCCGAAATCAAACGTGTTGTCCTCGCCTATTCCGGCGGTCTTGATACCTCTGTCATTGCAAAGTGGCTGGAGGTGGAACGCGGGCTGGAAGTTGTCACATTCACCGCCGACCTGGGTCAGGGTGAGGAAATTGAGCCTGCCCGCGAAAAAGCACGGGCCATGGGGATACCGGACAAGCATATCTTTATCGAAGATTTGCGTGAGGAATTCGTCCGCGACTTTGTCTTTCCGATGATGCGCGCCAACGCACGTTACGAAGGTGACTATCTGCTCGGCACCTCGATCGCGCGCCCGCTCATCTCTAAGCGTCTGGTCGAAATTGCGCATGAAACCGGCGCAGATGCCATTGCGCATGGCGCAACCGGCAAAGGCAATGACCAGGTCCGTTTCGAGCTGAGCGCCTATGCGCTTGATCCTGACATCACGGTTATCGCTCCTTGGCGCGAATGGGATTTGACCAGTCGCACGGCTTTGATCGCATGGGCAGAAGCGCACCAGATCGCAGTACCAACCGACAAACGCGGCGACAGTCCCTTCTCCACCGACGCCAATCTTCTTCACACCTCGTCCGAGGGTAAAGTGCTGGAAGATCCGTGGGAAGAAACCCCGGATTACGTCTATTCACGCACCGACCACCCGGAGGATGCGCCAGATACCCCCGAATATATCACGGTTGATTTTGAGCGCGGTGATGGGGTTGCCTTGAATGGCGAGGCGATGAGCCCGGCTACTTTGCTGACCGCATTGAACGATCTTGGCCGCAAGCATGGCATTGGCCGGCTTGATCTGGTCGAGAACCGCTTTGTCGGCATGAAATCGCGCGGCATGTATGAAACGCCAGGCGGCGAGATATACGCTCGCGCCCATCGCGGGATTGAACAAATCACTCTGGATCGAGGCGCGGCTCACCTCAAAGACGAACTGATGCCCAAATACGCCGAGCTGATCTACAATGGCTTCTGGTTCGCGCCTGAACGCGAGATGCTGCAAGCCGCGATTGACCACAGCCAAGACAAGGTGACAGGCACCGTCCGGCTCAAATTGTATAAGGGCAATGCGATCCTGGTCGGCCGCAAGAGCCCGCATTCGCTCTACTCCGAGGCCCATGTGACCTTTGAAGATGATGCAGGTGCCTATGATCAGCATGACGCCGAAGGCTTCATCAAGTTGAACGCGCTTCGGTTGAAATTGCTGGCAAAGCGCGATCGCAGCTGAACCCAATCGCATTTTGCGACGAGGCGTTTAGTTATCCACTCGTGTCCACAAGTGATCTTGGGAAAAGTGGATAAGTCGGGCTTGCTACCCTTGAACGACTCACTTTTTCGGCGCAGTTTTAATTCATCGGAAGGGCAGAGAACCTCCATGAGAAATCAAACCTTAGGGATTGATTTCACAAGGAAAATCAAAACCCAGAAGACGCGGTGGTGATTGTCCACGCGGTCTTTGAGACAGGTCATGCAAAAGGCTTCGGCCGGACACAAGGCAGGTTGTTTGAGGAGAACGCGATCGCTGATCCACTGGATAGACCGAGCATTCGGTAACCGAACGATGGAGGGAAGAAGGCTTAGGCCGGAAACCAGCCGCTTGAGAACGGGTGCCAATATGGATGATTGGTCTCGGTACCTAAGGAAGGCAGGTACGATGAAGAAAGACTTCGGTCTGGAACCATCGGAAGCGCTGGAAAAGGAACCGGATGCTGGCGCGAGCGCCGGTAGGGAAGCCCACCAATTCGTTGGAGGGTGAAAGCATCGGAGGCCAAGCGCTTCTTGAAAGGTTCGCCGGACAAGAAGACCACGCGCTGGTAAGAGTGGGGTCGGCAGCAATGCCGGCCCCATTTGCTTTTGCAGGCATGCCGGGCTTGGCTTTGTGAACCAATCCATCTCCAAATTTCGCTGCGCCGCCCGACTTATGGGCCAAAATGCCCGTCACGATTTGCGTGCGCGGCAAATTCTCCGCTAAACTCCCGTGTGATGGAGAGGGTTTCGCCAAGCATCTGCGCCCGCAATCGGGCCGCATGGGCACCGCTGGCTGCGATGGCGGCGCTGTTGGCCATCTTTGCCACTCCTGCCCTCGCCCAATCAGACGAGATGGAGTTTGACGAACACTTTGCCCCGTTCGACACCAAGCCGCCGCTCTATCGCCCTGGCACGGAAGAGGACGCGGTCGACCTCACCACCATTACCCCGCCGCGCGAGGGGCATAATGTCATCCGCAGCCTGGGGCGCGGCACGGCGTCCTATTACGGCAAGCGGTTTCACGGCCGGATGACTGCCAATGGCGAGCTGTTCGACATGAACGCCATGACCGCCGCCCACAAAACCCTCCCCTTTGGCACCAGAGTGCGCGTGACCAATCCGGTCAACGGCAAGTCCGTGGTGGTGCGGATCAACGACAGAGGACCATTTATCCGAGGCCGGGTGATCGATGTCAGCCGCGCCGCCGCACGAAAACTCGGCATGATTAAGCGGGGCCATGCCTCTGTTCAGTTGGACATTATCGGCTAGCCACGCGCTAAGACCAATGTCGAGAATTGGCGCGCTGTAGAAATTGGCTTGGAGTTATTTACTCGGCAAAGGCACTCCGACGCGGGTTGCGCAATTGCGCACGATCCGCTCGACGGCTTGGCGGCCCTCGCCCAGCATATCGGTGATCTCCACACCCTCGGCGGCCATATCGTCAGCCATGCAGCTGCACAGCGCATTGCCCTTGGCGGGGTCAGGTGACATCCGGCCAAATTGACGCTCGCATTTGGCGATGGCGGCGGCCCGCACGTCCTCTGGGCTTTGCGGCCCGCAGGCGGTCAAACCCATCGCGGCCAAACCCATCATGGCCAGCCTTGTTTTGGTGATTATGCGGTTGTTCATAGTCCCCTCCTCTGAATTGTATGTGTGCATCGCAGCGCGCGGCTGTGCATCCGATCAGCCTTGTTGGTTGATTTGCCGCTCATTACAAAGGTCAGGAAGACCGTGACAAAACCGATCAACACCACCGCGATACCTGCCGTGGTCGGAAAGAATGCTTCGAGTTCCATGCACTTGCCCCTCTAAGGCGCGACCTATCGCCAATTTAGGGCGGGAGATGGGAGCGTCAATTGCGGCTTGTGGAAAGCGGGTGTGGGTAGTGTCAGAGAGGTTGGCTTGGCCGCGGACCACGGTCACCGCCTAGGTGGCCGCAAGCCCGACCGGGCGCCCGCAGCGAAGCGAGGATAGCCAAGGCGCACGGACGTGCGCCGCCCGGCGCCTGAGGGGCATAACGAAAGGCTACCGCCACACAGACCAAGCCACCTACCGCGTCACCCAGGCCCCAAAAAACATAGACTCGCCGCGGTCCAGCTTACTTGAAGCTCTGCGCGAACGAAGAAAACAGCTGGGCCTCGGATCAAGTCCGAGGTGACGAAGTGAGGCCTCTCCGCCTCCCCTCTTGCCATCGCAAAAGGACCATCATCAAATAGGCCGCCACGAAAAAAGATGGATGCGTCGCGGCGCTCGTTCTTATAGGCCAGCCCGATGGAGCTGTTCGAGACATTCGATATTCTGTTCGACATGGTGGCGGGCGGCTTTGCGCTGGTCGGCGTATTCCTGCTGCTCGCCGCACTGGGCCTCACTCTTCATTTCCTGCGTTTCAAGCTGCGCGCGCGCGATGTGCAGGTACTCGTTGCCGAGCATAAGGAGGTGCCAGTTGCGAGCGAGCCAGACAGCGGGCAGGCTATTCGCTCATACCAGCCCGTGTTCGAGCTAATCTCGTCCGAGACCATGGGGAAAGGCAGTCGGCCCGATAGCGAAAGGTCCGGCGCGGTGCGTTCGCTTTCCAGCCAGATCCATCGGCGCAACAGCTACCCGATCGGCACCGTCTGGCCCGGGCGGTATGATCCGGTGAGCGGCGATATTCGCACAGCGCGCGATCTGGAGGTGTGGCCGATGATGGTTACGATCATGTGGATCGTCGGCATTGCCTTCATCATCGTGCCGCGGATGGGGGATGGGCTTGGCGACGATGGCGCCGCCTATTTTCTGGGCGGGATCGGGCTGGCGGTGATCGCGAGCGGAGTGGTGAGTACAATCCGGGCTCGGCAGCGACGCGCGCGGGCGCTTAATGTGATGGCGCTTCTCGCCGATATTGAGATCGCCTACGATACCGATGGCGATCCATACGACCTTCCAGTTCTGCGCATTGCGGGCGGTGACTATGACCGCGTGGAAAGCGCCGATGTGGGCATCGCGAGCTTCTCGCGCGATGATGTGGGGCAGGTCTTTCGCGCGCGCTTCGATCCCTATACCGGCCAGATCGACGCGGGCGAGGGCCGCTTCAAGGCTCCGCAAACGGCGCCGGCGATCATGGCGACAGGCGCGATCTTCCTCGCGATAGGCGCGGCGCTCAAAGCCGGAGTATTCTGATCGCGCGGGCTATTCAGCAGCTTCCTTTTGACGTTCGAGCATCGGTTTCAGATAAGCTCCAGTGAAGGAGCGTGAAATCTTCGCGACCTCCTCCGGAGTGCCAGCGGCCACAATCTCGCCTCCGCGAACGCCGCCGCCCGGCCCCAGATCCACAATATGGTCGGCCGTCTTGATCACATCAAGATTATGCTCGATCACCACAACAGAGTTCCCCTGCTCCACCAGCCGGTGCAGCACGTCGAGCAATTTGCGCACATCCTCAAAATGCAATCCTGTGGTTGGCTCGTCCAGAATATACAGCGTTTGGCCGGTGCTGCGCTTGCTGAGTTCCTTAGCCAGCTTAACCCGCTGCGCCTCTCCGCCTGACAGGGTCGTCGCCTGTTGCCCCACTTTGACATAGCCCAGCCCAACCTCGTTCAGCATATGCATCTTGTCACGGATGGGGGGCACGGCCTTGAAGAAGCTTTCCGCATCCTCAACCGTCATATCCAGCACATCGGCGATGGAGAGGCCCTTGAACTTCACCTCCAGCGTTTCGCGGTTATAGCGTTTGCCGCCGCATTCCTCGCAGGTGACATAGACATCGGGCAGGAAGTGCATTTCGATCTTGATCAGGCCATCGCCGGTGCATTGCTCGCAGCGACCGCCCTTCACATTAAAGCTGAACCGGCCCGGTTTGTACCCGCGCGCCTGGCTTTCTGGCAGGCCGGCAAACCAATCGCGGATATTGGTGAAGGCGCCGGTATAGGTGGCCGGGTTGCTGCGCGGGGTGCGGCCGATGGGTGATTGATCGATCTCGATCACCTTGTCGCAATATTCCAGGCCCGTAATCTTGTCATGCGGGCCAGCGATAATGCGGGCTCCGTTCAAAACGCGCGCCGCGCCAGCGTGCAGCGTGTCGACCGTCAGCGAGCTCTTGCCCGATCCCGAAACGCCGGTGATGCAGGTAAAGGTGCCGAGCGGGATGGTGGCGGTGACATTGTTGAGATTGTTGGCGCGCGCGCCATGGACCGTCAGATCGTGGCCATTGCCCTTGCGCCGGGTCTTGGGAACCGCGATTTCCCTGCGGCCAGTGAGATAATCGGCGGTGAGCGAATTCTTCGCCTTCATGATCTGTTTGAGCGTGCCTTGCGCCACAACCTCGCCCCCGCGCACACCCGCGCCTGGACCTAGATCAACGATATGGTCGGCCTGACGGATGGCGTCCTCGTCATGCTCGACCACGATCACCGTGTTGCCCAGATCGCGCAGACGCTTGAGCGTTTCGAGCAGGCGGTCATTGTCGCGCTGGTGCAGCCCGATGCTGGGCTCGTCCAACACATAAAGAACGCCGGACAGGCCGCTGCCGATCTGGCTGGCGAGACGGATGCGCTGGCTCTCGCCCCCCGACAACGTGCCAGAGGTCCGATCAAGATTGAGGTAATCCAACCCGACATTGTCGAGGAAGCCCAGCCGCTCGTTAATCTCTTTCAAGATAGCGCGAGCGATTTGCTGCTGCTGATCGGTCAGCTTGTCATCCAGCGCGAGGAACCACGCCTTGGCATCGGACACGCTCATCTTGACGGGTTCGGCGATGTCGGTGCCAGCGACCTTTACCGCCAGCGCCTTTTCATTGAGGCGCTTGCCGCCGCAGGTCTCACACGGCTGCGAGGTCTGGAACTTGGCCAGCTCGTCGCGCATCCAATTGCTTTCGGTTTGAAGCAGCCGGCGGTTGAGGTTGCCGATCACCCCCTCGAACGGTTTTTGCACGGTGTATTGCTTGCGCCCATCTTTGAAGGTGAGCGAAACGGGCATGCCGCCTGTGCCGTGCAGGATGATCGAGCGCTGATCTGGCTGCAATTCGTTCCACGGGGTGGTCAGGTCAAAGTCATAGGCGCGCGCCAGGCTGGACAGGACCTGGATGTAATAGGGCGATGGCGGGTTGGACTTGGCCCATGGAACGACCGCGCCTTGCTTCAGCGTGAGCGCCTCGTTGGGAACCACCAACTGCTCGTCAAACAACTGCTTCTCGCCAATACCGTCACAAGTCGGGCAAGCCCCTTGCGGCGCGTTGAAGGAGAACAGGCGCGGTTCGATTTCCTCGATGGTGAAGCCTGAGACGGGGCAGGCAAACTTCTCGCTGAACACGATCCGGTTGGCCGGGATGCCGGTGCCCTTCATCTTGGTGCCAGACGCTTCTTCTTCCTCGCGCCCGGGAACAACGCCGTCGGCCATGTCGACATAGGCCAGTCCTTCGGCCAGCTTCAGGGCGGTTTCAAAACTGTCGGCAAGGCGCGTTTCCAGCCCTTGCTTCACCGCCAGCCGGTCCACCACCACTTCGATATCGTGCTTAAACTTCTTGTCGAGCGCAGGCGCTTCTTCGATCCCGTACATCTCGCCATCGATGCGGACACGGGTGAAGCCAGCCTTCTGCCACTCGGCCATCTCCTTGCGGTACTCACCCTTGCGGCCACGCACCACCGGCGCCAGCAAATACAGGCGCGAGCCCTCGGGCAGTTCCATAACCCGGTCGACCATCTGCGACACAGTTTGCGCGCTGATCGGTTTGCCGGTGGCAGGCGAGTAAGGAACCCCCACCCTCGCCCACAACAGCCGCATGTAATCGTAAATCTCGGTTACGGTCGCCACGGTCGAACGCGGATTGCGGCTAGTGGTCTTCTGCTCGATCGAAATTGCTGGTGAGAGCCCGTCGATATGCTCGACATCAGGCTTCTGCATCATTTCCAGAAACTGGCGCGCATAGGCGCTGAGGCTTTCGACATAGCGCCGCTGCCCCTCGGCGTAGATGGTGTCGAAAGCGAGGCTGGATTTACCGCTGCCCGAAAGACCCGTCATCACGATCAACGCATCGCGTGGCAGATCAATATCGATCCCTTTGAGATTGTGTTCGCGCGCGCCGCGCACGGAAAGTTTAGTGAGAGCCATAGATGCACTGTGTTCCGTAAATGTTCCACCCAGTCAAGAGGCACTGGGTTGGCGCCCACAATTGGTTTGGGTTTCGCCCGATCGATCGATCCATCGATCAGGTCAGACCCCAGAAAATCCAATTAATCGGTCACCACCGAGGGTGCCCCTATAGTATTTCTGAAGTGCCGCAAATGCCGATTGCAGCCTATTGCCATAGACCTCTTTGTAAGTCTTCCCGCCGGTGCCCTTCGGGTCGCAACTTAGGGCTTAGGCAACTTGCAAGAGATCCCAAGTGGCGCCCGGCTCATCCTGAGTCGGGCGTTTTTGTGTTTGAGGCAAAATGCATGCATCGGCGCCGCAAGCCAGATACACGATGGCTGCTCTATCGATCGACCTCCTCGCAACGCTTTGGCGCCACTGGTTGCAATTGCAATGGAATTGGTGCTGAATATTTGGCGCAATTCCCGTGGCCGCCTGCGGATGCTGCAATCCGCTCGTGTGCAATGTGCAATCGGGAGTATATATGATGCTCACTATGCGGGGCCAACCTATGTTGGGTCCCTCAGCTCTTTCCATCGCTTTGGCCATGTCCGTTACTGGATGTGCCACCTATCAGGAAGCCGACCCAATGAACCCCATCGATCAAGCCGCTAGCGCGGCCGATTACAATCCGCAGATCCCGGCTGGCACAGGCTATTTTGCGACGGACAGCAGTCTGCCCTTCATGGCGCCAGACTTCAGCAAAATCACCGAGGATGACTATCTTCCGGCGTTTGAACAGGGAATGGCCATCCAGCGTGCCGAAGTGGCCGCCATCTTTGACAATCCAGCCGCGCCTTCCTTCACCAATACAATTGTCGCGCTGGAAAAATCGGGCCGCATGTTGGGCCGTGTCAGCAATGTGTTCTTTGGCCTGACCGGCAGCAACACGACCCCGCGCCTGGACGACATCGATACCGAGATTGGCCCCAAGCTTGCCGCGCATAATGACGGCATCAATTTGAACGCGGCTTTGTTTGCGCGGGTAAAGGCGGTGTATGACAGCCGCGCATCCATGACCATGACACGCGAAGACGCGGCTCTGCTGGAAAAGACCTATGACGATATGGTCCATGCCGGTGCTTTGCTGAACGAGGATGAGCGCAGCCAGGTCATGGCGATCAACAGCGAATTGTCGCGCCTGACAACCGAATTCAGCCAGACAGTTCGTGAAGGCACGTTGGCCAATGCCTTGATTGTGGACACGGCCGAGGAATTGGCTGGCCTGTCCGACAGCGAGATCCAGCAAGCTGCGGAATTGGCCGCTGAAAAAGGAGCGCCGGGCAAATATGCGCTCGCTTTGCAAAACACATCGCAGCAGCCGGTGCTGCCATCGCTGACCAATCGCGAAACCCGCGAACGCTTGTTTCAAGCAAGCCTCGCGCGCTCTTCGAAAGGCGGCGAGCTGGATACGCGCACCATGCTGGCCCGGATTGCAGCCTTGCGGGCGCAAAAGGCCAGCCTGTTCGGCAAACCCGATTGGGCGACCTACACCATGTATGATCGTATGGCGAAGCAGCCTTCGGCAGCGCTTGGCTTTATGCAGCAAATGGTTCCGGCCTTGTCCGCGACACAGCGCAATGAAGCCGATCTGCTGAACGAGAAGATTGCCGAGGAAGGCAAGAACTTCACCGTGCAGCCATGGGATTGGTACCTTTATGCGAATAAGGTGAAAGCGGAACAATATGCGATCGATGAAGACGAGATCGCAGGTTATTTCCAGCTAGAAAAAGTTTTGGAAGACGGCGTCTTCTATATGGCCAAAAAGCTGTATGGCGTGACCTTTGAACGACGGCACGACTTCCCGACCTATCATCCGGACGTGTCGACCTATACGCTGTTCGAGGCGGATGGATCAGAGCTGGGTCTGTTCTATTTTGACCCGTTCCAACGCCCCTCAAAAAGGGGTGGTGCATGGATGAGCAATTTTGTCGATCAAAGCCACGTGTGGAACACCAAGCCGGTGATCTACAATGTTCTGAACATCCCCAAAGCGGCTGAAGGCGAGCCGCAATTGGTCAGCTTCGACAATGTCGAAACCGTGTTCCATGAATTTGGCCACGCGCTGCACGGCTTTTTTGCCGATCAACAATATGTTTCTTTGTCCGGCACTTCGACGGCACGCGATTTTGTCGAATTCCCCAGCCAGGTCCATGAAATGTGGGCGACGCACCCCGAAGTGCTGCAAAACTATGCAAAGCATTACGAAACAGGCGAAACCATTCCGATGGCGATGGTCGAGAAGATCCAGAAGTCGTTGAAATGGAACCAGGGCTATGAATTTGGCGAGATCGTTGAGGCTGCCTTGCTCGATATGAAGTGGCATTCGCTGTCGGCGGCTCAGGCCGCGGCGCTGGACACGCCGGAGGAAGTTGACGGGTTTGAACGCCAGTCGCTGTCCGAGCTTGGCCTTGAGGTCGACCTGGTACCGCCGCGCTATCGCAGCAGCTATTTCAACCACATCTTCTCCTCTCCAGCAGGCTATTCTGCAGGCTATTACAGCTATTTGTGGAGCGAGATGTTGGACAAGGATGCGCGCGACTGGTTCATGGAAAATGGCGGACTGACGCGCGAAAATGGCGCGCATTATCGCGAAACCGTGCTCAGCCAGGGCGGCACGATGGACTATTCCATGATGTATAAGAATTTTGCCGGGCGTGATCCGAAGGTCGAGCCAATGCTGATCTCCAGAGGGTTGATGCAGGAAGCAGCGGAGTAACGCCCGCGCCTGCAGCTTAAGACGTCACTAAAGCCCGCGCACCCGGTTCACCAACCCAGCGCGCGGCAACACCCCAGGTCTGGATAATGTTGGCTTCATCCAATGCCGTTTCAGGAGGGCCGTCTGCGATTAGGCGGCCCTCTTTCAGCACCAGCACCCGGTCCGCATGGTTCATCGCCAGCGCCAGATCATGCAGCACCAACGCCACGCCTATGCCCAATTTGGCAGAGGTATGCAGACTGGCGAGCACTTCATGCTGGTGATAAAAATCGAGCGCAGCCAGCGGCTCATCCGCTAAAACCCAATCGGGCTCTCCGGCAAACACCCGCGCCAGCAAAGCGCGCGCCTTTTCCCCGCCAGACAAGGTCGAAATCGGCCGGTCGGCAAATTGGGTGAGATGCACCGATTCCAAAGCGGCCTCGATCGCCTTCTCCCCGCGATCGCGATGCGGCAGGCGCCCCAAAGCAACAAGGTTGCGCACCGCTACGTCCCACGCCACTTCGCCGTCTTGCGGCAGATAGCCGATCATTTGCGCACGTGTTTGCGGATTGAGCGTCGCCAGTGGCTCGCCTCCCAGACTGGCAGATCCGCTATCCGGCACGAGCAGCCCGGCAAAGCAGCTCATCAAAGTGGATTTGCCCGCTCCATTGGGGCCGCAAATCGCGGTAATCTGTCCGGGTTCCAGCTGGGCCGAGACGCCATCCAGCCGCCCTTGAACGCTGATATCGGATGCAGCCAAACTCATATCCGGCCTCGGCGCATTTTCAGCAGCAAATGAAGGAAGAAGGGAGCGCCGATCAACGACAAGGCAATGCCCAGTCGCAGCTCTGTGACCAAGGGCAGCACGCGCACTGCGCTGTCCGCCACCAGCACCAGCAAAGCGCCTGCAAGCGCACTGGGCAGAATCAGGCTGGAGGGCAATCGATCGGTGAAAGGTCGGACCAGATGAGGCACAATCAGCCCGACAAAGCCAATGATGCCCGCCACCGCTACACTCGCGCCCACTGTCAGCCCCACTCCGCCCACCAGCAACCACAGCAAAGCCGCCGGACGCACACCCAGCGATTGCGCGGCCTCTTGTCCCAAAGTCATCGCATCGAGCGGCTTGGACGCCAACGTCAGCAGTAGCAATCCGGCACCGACGCAAGGCACCGCGATCATGACTTCGCGCCATGATCGGTCGGTCAACGCTCCGTTCAGCCACAGTACGATCTCGCTCAAAGCAAAGGCGTTGGGAGAGAGCGTTATCGCCAGCGCAGTCAGCGCGCCGGCAATGCTGGCGATCATCAATCCAGCCAGCGTGAACAGCGCAATTCCGCCGCCCGTTCCCGCTGATATGCGCCCGGCGATCAATGCCAGCATGGCCATGCCCGCACCAGCGCCCAATAACGCAAAAGAAGGCAACAAATACGCGCTAGCGCTATATCCAAACCAAAAGCTGATTACAGCGCCCAAGGCGGCCATAGGTGCAATGCCGAATAGGCCTGGGTCGGCCAGCGGATTGCGTAAATAGCCTTGCATGGCAGCACCGGCTGCGCCCAGCCCTGCTCCGATCACCATTGCCAGAATGCTGCGCGGCAAACGCAGCTCCATCAGGATCAAGGCTGCGTTGGGCGTGCTGGCCGGATCAATCCATACGCGGCCTGCCAGCAGCGACAGCGGAAAGGCCACGATGAGCAATCCGGCGAAGATCAGCGCGGCGCGGTTCATGACGCCTCCTCCCTGATCTGGTGCAAACGCTCCATCGCGCGGACAATCGTCGGCCCTCCACAATACAGCAGCGCGGGGTCAAAGGGAGCGATCTTTGTCGTGTCGAGCGCGGACAAGGCGGGATGGTGCTGCGCCCGCTCGCCGCCTGCCACCAGCAACACTTGTGGCGGGTTTGCCAGCAATTGTTCCAACGAGAGGTAATCGGCCTGCCCCAACCCTTGCGCGCCGCTATGGCTGGAAAAACCCGCCTGCTGCATCAATTGCGTGACCAAAGCCTGTTCGCCCGGCACAATTTGCCCCGGTTGCCACAGAACAGCAGACATCGGCGCATCTTCGCCATCTGATTTTCCGGCACGAACGGCATCGGAAATTTCGGCAATCAGCGCTTCGCCGCGTTCGGGCTGCTGCGCCAAAGCGGCAATGCGGCGGATCTGCGCAAAGCTCGCCTCAATCTCGCTCGCAATGCCGAAGGTCTCGACCTGCATGTCCCAATCAACGAAGGCTTGGTTTGTCGAAGGTGCCAAGAATGCTCCGGCCAGAACAATGTCGGGAGCGAGGACGAACACTTCTTCGGCGCTGCCACCGGTAATAGCAAAGCGCGCCGAGACCTCGGGCTGGATAGAGCTGGATCTGCTATCATGGCTGAAATGCGATAGGGCGAGGATCTGCTCAGGCTGTGCCACCGCGACCAAGATCGCATCGGTGCATGGGTTGAGGCTGACAAAGCTGGGCTGTGCCTTGTCGCTCATGGCGTCGGCAAGCTCCCTTTCCGCTGGTGCGCAACTGGCCACGGCAATGGCGGCAACACCCGCTGCAGCCAACATCGTCAAGCGACCCCAAGAGATAGAATGTGCGTCCATCATGCCCAATCTGCAGGCGATAGATGCGCCCTGCCCCAGCAGCAAGCGCAATCCAACAAACCCGAACTCTCCGCACGAAAAACAGCATTAACAGCTGGGAAACCCTAATCTCAAACGGCACTTTAGGGGAGTCGCGTTATTGCGGTCGGCGAGCCAGCAATGGCCAGCCTACGGTCGCAACCCAAACACAGGAATTCCCCCGATGACGCTTCGCTTTGCTGCTGCCCGCACTGCTGCGCACTCCCCCGTCGCGCGCGCGCTCAGCCACCGCCCCAACAAAGCCGCCTCCAATGACAATGGCGAATTGTTCACCCATGACGAGGTGCTGGACGGCGCATTACGCCATTTTGCCGAACATGGTCTGAATTCTGCCAGCGCTGCTGCACGCAATGCCGAACAGGCTCTGGCAGATGGCGACAGCAAACAATATGCCTGGTGGTTGGAGGTTTGCCGCAATTTTGATCGCGGTCAGGCCCGACGGTTGGAACGCACCATGCCTGCGGTCTCCAACTTCTAATCGGGCAAGTCCCCACTCATTTTGGCGGCGCAAGCACTCAGCTTTAGCAACGTTTCGGCGGGAAAGCTCGGCTGAGCGCACCTAAAATCCGAAAACTGAGCACTTTTACCGGTAGAATAGCCATATTCGCGACCCTTTATTGCTATTGCGAATTATTCTCACAAATAGTGGATTATGCTGGCTATTTCGCGGTTGCAATCGGTGGTTTCGCGGCCTAGGCCGTTTATCAAATGGCAAACCGCTATGCCCTTGAGGACGTAAGGGAAAGTGGATCAAAGCCGCAAACCGCAAACGTCCCGAATGCTACAGAAGGATTCTCACCCTAATGGCCCGCAAAAAAATCGCACTTATCGGCGCTGGTATGATCGGTGGCACACTCGCCCACCTCGCTGCAAAAAGAGCTATGGGCGACATCGTCCTGTTCGACATTGCCGAGGGCATGCCGCAGGGCAAGGCGCTGGACCTATCACAATGCGGGCCGGTTGAAGGGTTTGACGCGAACATCAAGGGTTCGAACGATTACGCCGATATCGCTGCTGCTGATGTTGTGATTGTGACCGCGGGTGTCGCTCGCAAGCCTGGCATGAGCCGCGACGATCTGCTCGGCATTAACCTCAAAGTTATGAAGTCGGTTGGCGAAGGCATCAAGAACAACTGCCCTGACGCGTTTGTGATCTGCATCACCAACCCGCTGGACGCGATGGTATGGGCGCTGCGCGAATTTTCCGGTCTGCCCCACAACAAGGTGATCGGCATGGCAGGTGTTCTGGACAGTGCGCGCTTTGCGACCTTCCTGGCATGGGAATTTGACGTATCGGTCAAGGATGTGAACGCCTTTGTGCTGGGCGGCCACGGTGACACCATGGTTCCGGTCTTGTCCTACTCCACGATCAACGGTATTCCGGTGAAGGATATGGCCAAGATCAAGGCTGTATCGGAAAGCCGCCTTGATGAGATCGTCGACCGCACCCGCAAGGGCGGCGGCGAAATCGTGGGTCTGCTGGGCAATGGCTCGGCCTATTATGCTCCGGCAACCTCTGCCATTTCGATGGCGGAAGCCTATCTGGGTGATCAAAAGCGCATTCTGCCATCGGCATCTTATGTTGAGGGCAAATATGGCGTTGACGGTCTGTATGTTGGCGTGCCGACCATGATCGGCGCTGGCGGCGCAGAAGATGTGATCGAAATCGAACTGAGCGACGAGGAAAAAACCAACCTCAAGGTCAGCACCGACGCGGTCGAGGAATTGCTCGAAGTATGTAAGGGGCTGGATAACAGCCTTGCTTAAATCACTCGCCACCTTCTTGTTGATTGCATCGCTTGGAGCGCAGGCTTCTGCGCGCGAAGTTGATCGGCAGGAAGTGGCTGAGCGGTTTGATCATGACGTGCCGCAGGAACAGCGCCTGTATTGCAGCGATACGCAGATGTTCACGCTGGCCGATGGCGTAGAGTATCGAGCTTGCGTCAATTGGCGCGCGCAAAACCGCACCCGGGTGGTTCGCAGCTATGCCGCACTTGATGGGCCGGAAGTGGATGGCGATACCAATCTCGATATTGCGCGAGACTGTTTTGATCTGGCAATCGCCAGTCAGAACGACCCTTATCGCACAGCATTTGACGAAGATCGCCTGTTGGCCGGCGCGCGCGTGCAATTTGCCAATTGTGCTCAGCTGCGCGGCCTTCAACGCAGCAAAGAATACAGTTTACGCATCTACGAAACCGGCGTTTGGCTCGGCGGTCGATAATCCAAATTCGAAAAGACGGAGTTTTGCTTAAATGTCTATCCTGATTAACAAAGACACCAAGGTTATCACGCAAGGGATGACCGGCAACACCGGCACATTCCACACCGAGCAAGCCATTGCCTATGGCAGCCAGATGGTAGCGGGTGTGACGCCGGGCAAAGGTGGCACCACCCACATCGGCGTGCCGCAATTCAACACCGTCCGTGAAGCCAAGGCCGCGACCGGCGCGACCGCATCGTGCATCTATGTTCCACCTCCCTTTGCAGCCGACGCAATCTGCGAAGCTATCGACGCCGAGATCGAGCTGATCATCTGCATCACCGAGGGTATTCCGGTGCTCGACATGGTCCGCGCCAAGGCTGCGCTGACCGGCTCTAAATCGCGCCTGATCGGCCCCAACTGCCCTGGCGTTCTGACGCCGGACGAGTGCAAGATTGGCATTATGCCCGGCTCTATCTTCAAGAAAGGCAGCGTCGGCGTTGTCTCGCGTTCGGGTACACTGACCTATGAAGCTGTTCACCAGACCACCATGGTCGGCTTGGGCCAGACCACGGCTGTCGGCATTGGCGGCGATCCGGTCAATGGCACCAACTTTATCGATGTGCTCGACCTGTTCCTGGACGATCCAGAAACCACCTCAATGATCATGATCGGCGAAATTGGCGGAAGCGCGGAAGAAGAAGCCGCTGCATTCCTCAAGGCAGAGGCAGCCAAGGGGCGTTCCAAGCCCACGGTTGGCTTTATCGCTGGACGCACGGCGCCTCCAGGTCGCCGCATGGGCCACGCTGGCGCGATTGTTTCTGGCGGCAAAGGCGGCGCCGATGACAAGATCGCTGCGATGGAAGATGCGGGCATCCGTGTCTCGCCCTCGCCATCAGAGCTGGGCACCACTTT
This sequence comes from uncultured Erythrobacter sp., assembly GCA_947495555.1. Taxonomy (GTDB): domain Bacteria; phylum Pseudomonadota; class Alphaproteobacteria; order Sphingomonadales; family Sphingomonadaceae; genus Erythrobacter. The sequence goes on from CANLZI010000001.1 coordinate 688,650, forward strand.
GGATGCCATGCTGAAAGAATTGGTCTGATCTAAGAGGGAGCTTCGCATTCGGCGAGGCTCCCCACCTCCTCCCCTCGGAGACAAGCCCATGGGCAAAGAACCGAACACCCTCATTCCACAAATGTCCGATCAGGAAGGCCCGCAACCCGGTCCATCCTGGGCCAACCCCGAATGGCTTAACCAAGTTGCGGATTCTGACGCCGATTTGACCACAGCGCTCGACCCGACTGCAATGATGCTGGCGGTGAAAGAGGCTTCTGCCAAGGCAGGCAAGCCGGTCGATGACAAGGCCCTGGAAGACGCGTCGGACCTGTCGAACAAAGCGATGACGCTGGTTCGACTATATCGTGTGCGCGGCCATATGGCGGCCAATCTGGACCCGCTGGGCGTTAGCGCGCCGGGCTATCCCGAAGATTTGACGTTGGAATGGCATGAGCTGGCCGGTTTGGAGGACCGCGAGGTCTTTATCGGCGGCGTGATGGGCTTTGACTGGGTCACTATCGGTGATCTGCTAAAGGCTTTGCGGGCCAATTACTGCGGTAATGTGGGTCTGGAATATATGCATATCGCCGACACGGAAGAGCGGCGGTTTTTGCAGGACAAGTTCGAAAGCCCCGGCGATACGATCCAGTTTACGCCAGAGGGTAAGAAAGCCATTTTGGGCGCGGTGATCCGCGGCGAAGGATACGAAGCGTTCCTCGGCAAGAAATATGTCGGCACGAAACGGTTCGGACTGGATGGCGGCGAATCCATGATCCCGGCGCTGGAGGCGGTGATCAAATATGGCGGCGCAACCGGCGTACGCGAGATCATCTATGGCATGGCGCACCGTGGGCGTTTGAACGTGCTCGCCAATGTGATGAACAAGCCATACAAGGTGATCTTCCACGAATTTTCCGGCGGCAGCGCCAATCCCGAAGATGTCGGCGGTTCGGGCGATGTGAAATATCACCTTGGCACCAGCACCGACCGCAGCTTTGACGATATCGAAGTGCATATGTCGCTGGTTCCCAACCCCTCTCATCTTGAGGCGGTGAACCCGGTGGTACTGGGCAAGACCCGCGCCCAGCAAGCCATTCGCGATGATTTGAGCAAGCACGAACAGGTTTTGCCCGTGTTAATCCACGGCGACGCCGCCTTTGCCGGTCAAGGTGTGGTGTGGGAAAGCCTCTCGCTTTCGGGCGTGCCCGGTTATGACACAGGCGGCTGCCTGCATTTCATCATCAACAACCAGATCGGCTTTACCACCAGCCCCAAATTCTCGCGCGGATCGCCCTATCCTTCGGATGTAGCGAAGGGCGTTCAAGCCCCGATCCTGCATGTGAACGGCGATGATCCCGAGGCTGTGACCTTTGCCTGTAAACTGGCGGTGGAATATCGTCAGACCTTTGGCCGCGATGTTGTGATCGACATGTGGTGCTATCGCCGGTTTGGCCACAATGAGGGTGACGAGCCTAAATTCACCCAACCTTTGATGTATGACGCCATCCGTGAACATCCCAAGGTCAGCGTGATCTATTCCGATCGCTTGGCTGAGGAAGGTGTGATCGAGAGCGACTATGCCCAGCAATTGCGCGACGAATTTGAAGCACAGCTGCAGGAAGAATTCGACGCCGCCAAGAGCTATAAGCCGAACGAGGCAGACTGGTTTGGCGGTCGTTGGGCGGGCCTGAACAAGCCAGCCGATCCTGAAAGCGCGCGCCGCAATGTCCACACTGCTATCGAACAAAAGCTGTTCGACAGCCTGGGCCGCACGCTGACCACGGTTCCCGATGATCTGAACATCCACAAGACACTTGGCCGCGTGATCAAGGCCAAGGAAGCGATGTTTGAATCGGGCGACGGGTTTGATTGGGCAACGGCTGAATCGCTCGCCTTTGGCAGTCTAGTGACAGAGGGCTTTGGTGTCCGCCTGTCAGGTCAGGATTCAGGCCGAGGCACATTCAGCCAGCGTCACGCCGTGTGGGTCGATCAGACCGAAGAGCGCAAATATATCCCGCTTACCACCCTGCCGCACGGCAAGTTCGAGGTCTATGATTCCACGCTGAGCGAATATGGCGTGCTGGGTTACGAATATGGCTTTGCCATGGCTGACCCCAAATCGCTGGTGATGTGGGAGGCGCAATTTGGCGACTTTGCCAATGGCGCTCAGATCATGATCGATCAGTTCATTGCATCGGGCGAAGCCAAATGGCTGCGGGCCAATGGGCTCGTGATGCTGTTGCCGCATGGTTATGAAGGGCAAGGCCCGGAACACAGTTCAGCCCGGCTCGAGCGGTTCCTGCAATTGTGCGCGAACGACAACATGCAGGTCTGCAACATCACAGTTCCGGCCAATTACTTCCATGTGTTGCGCCGCCAGATGCTGCGTCCGTTCCGCAAGCCCTTGATCATCATGACTCCGAAATCACTGCTGCGCCATCCGATGGCAAAAAGCAGCGCGGACGAGTTCTTGGGCGAACACCACTTCATGCGGATCATGTCCGACACCAAGACCATTCCGGATGAGAAGATCAAACGTCTGGTGCTGTGCTCTGGCAAGGTGGCGTACGACCTGATCGAAAAGCGCGATGAAGAGGCATGCGAAGATGTCTCTATCGTCCGGTTGGAACAGCTCTATCCCTTCCCCGGCGATCCCTTGGCCGTGCGCCTCAAACGGATGAAAAATCTGGAAGAGGTCATCTGGTGTCAAGAAGAACCCAAGAACAATGGCGCCTGGTTCTTTGTCGAGAGCCGGATCGAGCAGTCTTTGAATGATGCTGGCCATGACGGGATGCGCCCGCAATATGCAGGCCGAGAAGAAAGCGCGTCTCCGGCTACGGGTCTGGCCAAACGTCACCAGGCCCAACAAGAAGGGCTGGTCAGCGTGGCACTAGGGCTTTCCGAACGCGGGAAGACACAATCAAAACGCACCAAAAAACCCACCCCTGCCAAGAAATAAGGCATAGGAAACAAATCGATGGCGACAGAAATTACAGTTCCCGCTCTTGGCGAATCCGTCACAGAAGCAACAGTTGGCGAATGGCTTAAGCAGCCCGGCGACGCGGTTGCGGTTGATGAGCCGATTGTCAGTCTGGAAACCGACAAGGTGGCGGTTGACGTCCCCTCGTCCGTGGCAGGCGTGCTGGCCGAACACAGCGTGGCCGTGGGTGATACGGTTGAGGTCGGCGCATTAATCGCAATTGTTGATGAAGGCGGCAGCGCGGCTGCAACGCCGAAGGAAAGCAAGAGCGCTCCTGCATCCAGCTCTGATTCCGATGACGCAAAGAGTGCGGCGAAAGAGGCAGCTGGGGACTCCTCGGTTACTATGTCGCCAGCGGTCCGCCGCGCGGTGCTGGAACACGGGGTCGATCCGACCACGATTACTGGCACAGGCAAGGATGGTCGCCTGACCAAGGAAGACGTTCTGGCAGCAGCCAAGAACAAGAAATCAGGTAGCGAGGCCAAATCCGCTAGCGAGGCCGCGGCGCCTGCCCCCGCACCTGCTGCTGCAGGCGAACGAGGCGAAGAGCGCGTCAAGATGACCCGCATGCGCCAAACCATCGCCAAGCGATTGAAGGGTGCTCAGGAAGAGGCTGCTCTGCTGACCACATTCAACGATGTGGACATGAGCGCAGTCATCGAAGCGCGTAGTAAGTACAAAGATCTGTTCGCCAAGAAGCACGATATCCGGCTGGGATTCATGGGCTTTTTCGCAAAAGCTGCGTGTTTGGCGCTGAAGGATGTTCCTAGCGTCAACGCCTATATCGAGGGTGATGAGATCGTCTATCACGACTTTGTCGATATCTCGGTTGCGGTTTCGGCCCCCAATGGCCTGGTTGTTCCAGTTGTCCGCGATTGCAATGCCAAGGGTTTTGCGCAGATCGAAAAAGACATTGCCGACTATGGTAAGCGCGCCAAGGAAGGCAGCCTGACCATGGAAGACATGAGCGGCGGCACCTTCACCATTTCCAATGGCGGCGTATTCGGATCGCTAATGTCCACCCCGATCATCAATCCTCCGCAAAGCGCCGTACTGGGCCTGCACCGAATTGAAGATCGTCCAGTTGCGGTGAATGGCGAAGTCGTAATCAGGCCCATGATGTATATCGCGCTGTCATACGACCACCGACTGATCGATGGCCGCGAGGCTGTGACTGCATTGAAAATCATTAAGGATGCGATTGAAGATCCAACTCGGATGCTGATCGACCTTTAAGGAAAGAATGATGGCTGAATACGATTATGATGTCCTGGTTATCGGCGCTGGCCCAGGCGGCTATGTTGCGGCGATCCGCGCGGCTCAACTGGGCCTGAAAGTGGCTTGCGCTGAGGGACGCGAAACGCTGGGCGGCACCTGCCTGAATGTCGGCTGCATTCCGTCCAAGGCTTTGCTCCATGCGTCTGAATATTTCGATGCCGCCGCCAATGGCGCGATGGCCGATATGGGCATTGATGTTGCGCCCAAGCTCAACCTCGACAAGATGCATGGCCAGCGTTTGGACGCGGTTGATGGTCTGACCAAAGGCATCGAATTCTTGTTCAAAAAGAACAAGGTAGACTGGAAGAAGGGCTATGCCACTTTCCAGGATGCGCACACCGTAAAGCTTGGTGACGAGACAGTCACAGCCAAGGATATTGTGATCGCAACGGGATCATCGGTCACCCCCCTACCCGGCGTGGATGTCGACAATTCCAAGCATTTTGTGGTCGATTCTACCGGCGCGCTGGAACTTCCCAAAGTGCCCAAGAAAATGGTCGTTATTGGCGGCGGCGTGATCGGACTGGAGCTTGGCTCGGTCTGGAATCGCCTTGGCGCAGAAGTCACTTGCGTGGAATTCCTCGACGAAATCCTGCCCGGCATGGACGGCGATGTGCGCAAGGAATCGCGCAAGATCTTCAAGAAGCAAGGTATTGAATTCAAACTGGGTACCAAAGTCACCGGCGTTTCGGTCAAGGGCAAGAAGGCCACTTTGACGCTGGAACCGGCCGCTGGCGGCGATGCCGAGACGATGGAAGCTGACTGCGTGTTGGTGTCCATCGGTCGGCGGCCCAATACCGACGGCCTTGGCCTGGATGCGATCGGGCTGGAGACCAACCAGCGCGGTCAAATCGAAACCGCTCACGACTTCCGAACCTCTGTCGACAACGTCTGGGCAATTGGCGATTGCATCCCTGGCCCGATGCTGGCCCATAAGGCCGAGGACGAAGGCATTGCCGTGGCAGAGAACATTGCGGGCGAAACCGGCATTGTGAATCACGATGTGATCCCGTCGGTTGTCTATACTTGGCCAGAAATTGCCGGGGTTGGTCTGACCACCGAACAAGCGATCGAGAAGATGGGCGACAAGGCTAAGGTCAAAGTCGGCAAATTCCCGATGATGGCCAACAGCCGGGCGAAGACCAATCATGAGCCCGATGGCTTTGTGAAGGTGATTGCCGAGGCCGAAAGTGACCGCGTTCTGGGTGTATGGGCGATTGCCAGCGTTGCTGGAACGATGATTGCCGAAGCAGGCATTGCGATGGAATTTGGCGCGACGTCAGAAGACATCGCTTATACCTGCCATGCACACCCAACCCACTCCGAAGCAGTAAAAGAAGCCGCGATGGCGGTTCAGGGCAAGCCCATCCACATGTGATTGCCGGCGGGCTACTACGCCCAAAACACACGATAAATTGATCATCAGCCCCCTTTTGTCCTAAGCATGGGCAAGAGGGGGTTTTGGTATGGCAATGCGGGCAATCCAGCTTGGGCGTGTGGCTTGATCGGCTCACCCAAACGCTCTGCTCCTATGCGTGGCTTGGCTGCCGTATTAGCATTGATACCGGCGCTGTTTCTGACGGCCTGCTCGCTATTTCAATCGGAAGTGAAGCCCCCGCCCCGATCTGACGAGCCGATAGAAGCCAGCGAAGGCGAGTCCGTCTTCGCGGTTGATCTCGATGTCGGCCTGAATGCTTTGCGCCAAGCCTTGGAGGCAGAGGTTCCGCGCAATCTGTGGCTGATTGACCAGCGGGATGTGGAATGCGTGCCCTCGCGTCGGACCACAGTGATCGGTATTGCCATCAAATCGCCCACAATTCGCTGCGATCTAAGCGGTCGTGTGACGCGCGGCAGCATGCAATTGTCTGGATCTGGTCAAGATCTGATCATCACCATGCCGATCAAAGCTAGCGTCACTGCAAGCGATATTGGCGGTGTTATCCGGCAAAAAACAGGCACCGCGCAGGCCACGGTGACCGCGCGGGTCCGTCCCACAATTCAGGAAGACTGGCGGGTCAAAGGCACAGTATCGATCCGTTATGATTGGAAGCAGCCCCCGACAGTTTCTCTGCTAGGCCGCCAGATAACATTTGCAGATCAAGCTGATGAGCGCCTGCAAACCGTTGTGCGCACGCTAGAACGTACGCTTGAACGCGAGATATCACGCTTGAACATGCGGAGCGAGATTGAACCCCTTTGGCAGCGCAGCTTTGCTGTCTTGTCGGTCAACCGTGAAAATCCGCCGGTGTGGTTGCGAGTGACCCCGATACATATTGGCTTCGATGGCTATACGGCATCACGCAATACTTTGTCGCTGAAGATCAGGCTCAATGCGCGCACAGAGATATTTGTGGGGGACGAGCCATCCGCGCATGCCCCCTTGCCCTTACCCAATTTACTGCCGCCTGCTTCCGCGGCATCCTCGTCCGAACAGCCACTAGGTCTCAATCTGGCCGTGCCGGTGGTCGCGCAATATTCTCAGCTTGAGCCGATTGTACTGCGCGCACTGCAAGCCCGCGCAAAGCATCCCTTCCTTGTTCCTACGATGGGCGAGCAAATGGTCGAATTTCGCTCTGTCACGGCCTATGGCACCGAGAACAACCGCTTGGCCGTAGGCATAGAATTTGAAGCTTGGGCACCAGACGCTCGCGATGATCCTGCCAGCGGGATCGTGTGGCTGACGGCGCGTCCGGTCAATGATCCGGATTCGCGTGTGGTGCGCTTTGCAGAGCCCGAATATCAGGCCGAAACTACTCGCTTCACCACCAATGTCCTGTTGGAAATCGCCAAAGCCCAAGACTTCTCCGAAGCCATCGAAGGCGCACTGACCCAGAATTTCGAGAAGGATTATCGCGACCTGCTGGGCAGAGTAGAAACCGCTTTGGCGCAGCAGCAATTGGGCGACTTTACGATCGAGACCCGCTTGGACACAGTATCGACTGGCGCGATCAAAGCCTATGGCGAGGGCTTGCATCTGCCAGCATCCGCCAGCGGCACTGCGCAAATCCGCTATGCCCCGCAATGACGACAGAGGCCCCTTTGACTAGACGTCATATGACGCCGCTGGCCCTTGCGTTGGCCCTCGCACTGGCGTTGCCGGCGCTGGCCGGGGTTGCTTATCTGGCTGGTTTGGGCGCGCCTCTTGCTTATGTCATCACCAATGCGTTCGCGCTGGGATTGGGCTTGGTTTGGATCGTAATCGGCCGTCTCCCCACGCCTTTGGTCAGCCCGAACAGCTGGAGCCAGCGTAGCCTGACAATCGCCTTGCTTATATTTCTGACATTACCCCTCATTATCGGGCCAGACGTCAACCATGTCAGTCGATGGATTTCAGTTGGCGGCTTCACACTCAATACAGGTGCAATCGCCATCCCGCTGCTGGTCTGCTTGAGCGCCGACAACCGCGATTATGCTGTTCCAATTTTGCTAAGCGCTTTGTTCCTGGCACTCATCCAACCCGATGCGGCAATCGGGTTTGCAATTATGGGCGCCAGCATTGGGCTCTATTTCGCGTGGCAGGATTGGAAGCCCGGCTTGGTCGCGATCCTGGCATTCGGCGTTGGCGTCATCGCGACCTTACGCGGCGAATTGCCCGCCCAGCCGTTTGTCGAACGGATCTTGGTCGATCTGGCGCAAACCGCCCCATTTGTCGCAATCGCGCTGGCTCTCAGCCTCATCGCAAGTTTTGCTCTGATGCTGCTTGCACCTTACGGCAGACAAGCAAGCCATTATGCGATGGCGGGGACGCTGGGCGGATTTACCCTCGCCGCGCTGCTGTCCAACTATCCCAATGTTCTGATCGGCTATGGTGCCTCGCCCATCATCGGCTACGCGCTGGCGCTCAGCTGGTGCAGGCAAGCAAGTAAGCCAACTACATAGGCACGAAGTAACCCGCTTTCTCCCGCCGATTTAAACCGCTAGAGCATTGTTGAGGAGAGAATTGCATTCATGGCTTACCCAAAACTGACTGACAAACCTGGCGCTCTGGAAACGGCCGCGGCGATCCGCGCAGGCGAATTGTCGCCTACACAAGCGGTGGATGCTGCCATCGGTCGGGTCGAAGAACTGGACGCTCATGTCAACGCCATTGCGGTGCAGGATTTTGAGCGAGCGTTAGAGGCGGCCAAGGCGCTGGAGGCCACCGGCCCTGGATCTGATCAGCCATTGTTTGGTGTGCCAATGACGGTCAAGGAAAGCTTCGACGTGGCAGGCCTTCCCACTACCTATGGCCATGAGAGATACGCTGAAAATATTGCACAAAATGATGCGCAGCTGGTGCAACGCTTGAAAGCAGCGGGAGCTGTGATCATCGGAAAGAGCAATGTCCCGCCCGATTTGACCGATTGGCAGAGCAACAATCCGGTCTATGGCCGGACCAACAATCCGCATGACCATGCGCGCTCGCCCGGTGGGTCCTCCGGCGGCTCTGCCGCAGCGGTCGCCAGCGGGATGGTCGCTGCTGAATATGGCACCGACATTGGCGGATCGGTTCGCGTACCGGCACATTTTTGCGGTGTTTGGGGCCACAAGCCCAGCTGGGGACTGACCAGCAAGCGCGGCCACCAAAGCCCGGCCAGATCTGGTCAGGTGCTCCATGATGCCTATCTCTCCGTCGCAGGTCCCTTTGCCCGCAATGGGGAAGATTTGGCCGCCTTGCTGCAGATTGGTGCAGAACGCCCACTCGCCCGAACAGCCAAACCGCTAGCCCAATGCCGCGTTCTGGCGCTTACCGAAGCCGAGGGCGCGCCGGTCGACGCCAGCGTCCAGGGTCCCATCGATGCGGCCATCGCATTGTTGGATAAGGCAGGTGTGCGTATTGACCGCACCAGCGATCTGCTGCCCGATCTGGCCGGGGATCATCGGCAATATCTGCGCATGATGAACACATCCATGGAGCGCGGCGCCCCGCGCGCTGACGGCACCACCCCCAGCGCCACAGAATGGTTCGACCTCCTTGATGCTCAGGCCGTTAGCGAACACGCGTGGGAACACTTGTTTGAAACCTATGACTTTGTGCTGGCCCCGCCTGCTTCGGTTCTGGCAACCCCGCATGTTGAGGGCAGCGTGTTCCGCACCAAGCTAGACATCAATGGCACCATGGTCCCTGCTCCCTCAGCCCTAGTCTGGGCGGGCATTGCGACCTTCCCTAATCTACCCTCAACCGTGGTTCCCATCGGGCATACCAGTGATCTTCCATGCGGAATGCAAGTGATCGGACCGCGCTTGGCTGATCTGGATTGTATTGACGCCGCAATTGGCATTGATCGCCTCGTCAACGGATAGACCGATGGCCCGACCGTTAATGCTGCAATTTGCAAAATGGCACATCTGGCTTGGATGGCTGGTCGGTGTGCCCATCTTGATGTGGATGGTCACGGGCCTGTTCATGGCCTCCAAACCGATCGAGGAAGTGCGCGGCAACCATTTGCGCTTGCCCAGCACCACCCAGCCATTGGTCATTCCGGGATCCGATCTTGCGACGCAGGACGGATCGCTAAAGGAAATGCGCTTTGTCATGCAGGATGGTCAGGCGGTGGCAATATTGACCGGCATGGACGGGACAGTCCGCCGGGTGGATTTGGCCACTGATGCCGCAATGCCGCCAGTTACTGCCGCCAAGGCGCGTGAAACAGTGGCCAAACTTATCAAAGGCGGCGATGCAGTGGTGCAAGTCAAAGCCTTCGCAGCCAAGGATGTGCCGTTTGATTTTCGTCGCCCGATGCCCGTTTGGCAGGTTGAGCTTGAGGGCGGCACCCATGTCTATGTTGGCCGCGATACCGGCCAGATAGAGGCGGTGCGGACACGTTGGTGGCGCGTATTTGATTTCATGTGGGGCCTGCACATAATGGATCTGCAAACGCGCGAGGACACCAGCCACCCGATCCTGATCTTGTTTGCCATTCTGGGAACCATCGGCGCGCTGCTCGGCTGCATCCTGATGTTCCGCCGCCGCAAGGCCCGGGCAAAGCCTGCGGGAGGACCCACATGACACCAGAGGCAATTCTCACCCCCGTGCTCGATGTGCTTGATCTGCTGGGTCTGGCGATTTTTGCCCTGACCGGTGCATTGCTAGCAGCCAAGGAGAAGCAGACCTTTGTCACCATGGCCTTTTTTGCGCTGGTGACAGGTGTTGGCGGCGGCACAGTGCGCGATCTGCTGATTGATGCACCCGTGTTCTGGATGGATGATCCTTGGGCGGCCAGCATTTGCCTGGCCACCGCTGTCATCGCCTGGGTCACCCCAACGCGGTGGTGGGAAGGTCGGTTGCTGGACTTTGCCGATGGTGCAGGTCTGACCGCCTATGCCGTTTTGGGCAGTGCAAAGGCTGTGTCCTATGGGGTGCCGCCGATCCCCGCCATTTTGATGGGCATCATTACCGGCTGCGTAGGCGGCATTATCCGCGATGTGGTGGCCGGCCGGCCGTCGATCATCATGCGGCCTGAGCTCTATGTCACCGCAGCGGCGCTGTCCGCCAGCATGACCGTTGCCGGCATGTTTGCAGGCCTAGCCAACCCATTGGTATGGATGGGAGCTTTAGTCGCCGGATTTGGGCTGAGAAGCGCCGCGATCCAATGGCAATTGGCACTGCCATCCTATCGCGACAAATTGGCTTCTTCATCGCCGGAACGCAGCGACAAGCGGGAGTGATCAGTTAGTCACATTGGCCTGAGCGGTGCGATAGCGATCATCTTCGATCACCTCTTCACCAGGCAATGGACCGCCGGGATAAGCAGGTCGTGCCTCGGCATCGTCAGCACCAGAGGATGGACTTGTCACCGGGGCCGCTGCCGGCGCGTTTGCAGCGCCACTATCAACCTCGTTCCAAGCCGCCTTGTAACGATCATCGCTGTGCTGATTGTCCTTGGCCGGAGCATAGGACGCACTGGATGAAAAGCTTGAGCCGTAATCGATATTCTCGATCCGGCCATCAGAACCAATCTGGCAGGTAAAACGATCACCGTTGAAAATGGCGCCGGTTACGCGCCAGCCTTCGCCGTTACGGTCAACGCTGTCGACGGTGTCAACACGTACATCACGCTCGATCTCGGAAACACATTGATTGACCGCGCCGTCGATACCGCGGCTGCCATTCGAGCGCGAATCGCCCCGGCGTTCGCGATAATCGCTGTTGCGATAGCGGCGATCATCTCGGCGATAATCGCTGTCACGATAGCGTTTGCTTTTATTGTTGCTGGCCGCGCTCGCGATGGCGGCAATTCCGCCCAGGATCAGCACGCCTGCCAGCACATCACCGGTCCGCACATGGCCGCGGCGATAACCGCGATAATGGCGGTAACGACGATGGCGATCGACATTGACTTCGTCTGCCTCAAACACGCCAGGTGCAAAGACCGGTGCGTTCATGGTTGCGGCAGGTGCCTGTGGGATTTCAGCTGCGGCAGCCGGGGTTGATGCCATCGAGAAAGCAGCGGCCATTCCGGCAATTGCTGCAAAGCGAGAGATATGGGCCATATTGGCGCCCTCCTGTTGGGATGAGCGCCCACCAAACGCTCCGAATATGACGAACAGATAGGCGGTCCAGGCTGTCTACTGCCTGAACCGCCGCTGGTGGCTGTTTATATGGTCTGCAAGCCGATCAATGGGCGATCAACGCAGGCCGCGAATATTCTTGAATTCAACCTGCGGACGGCCACGGCCATCAAGGTAGCAGGTGAACTTGCCGCGATCATAGCCACGGTTGCCGTAGCCACGCGCTCCATCCACTTCGATCCGGCCTTTCACGCGGAAGCCATAATCCGTGCGGTCAACGTCGCGGATCTGAGTAACGTCGGCATATCTAAATCCGCCAAACCTCATTGCCTGCCTCTCGGCGGCCCGGACGCAACGTTCAACCGCGCGGCGGCCTTTCTTGAAGCCACGATTGTTGTAATGGACGTTCGCATTATAACCGCGATCATAATTGCGATTGTCATACCTGCCGCGATAGCGGTCCCCGTCCCGATAACGATAGCCGTCACGATAACGGTCTTTTTTGCTGGCCGCGCTGGCAATGGCCGCGATACCGCCCAGAATAACGGCTCCGGCGATTACATCACCTGCATCAATGCCGCGGTCACGATGGCGATCACCAGCTTGCGCTGGCGTAGCTCCGGCAAGGGCCAATGCCCCCACGGCTGCTGTTGCGATCCCACCCTTCGCGATCTGATTTACAAACTTGCTCATAGAGGTGCTCCTCATCCGAGCCTCGGCGGGAGTGCCTCGGCTTCGAATACCGTTCTATGAGACCTGCTGTGAGAGAAGACTGAACCCTTGTTACAGCCGATGTTCAGAAAAGTACCGCTTTTCCTGAACGCTGTTATTCAGACAGTTCTAAGCCCGTATATTGCGCTAAAAAGGCCAACACATCGGCGCCTTCGTCAATTTGCTTGTCGGTCGGTTTGCCAGATCCATGGCCCGCCCGGGTTTCAATCCGGATCAAATGCGGCTTTGCCCCGGCATTGGCTGCCTGCAAGGCTGCGGCGTATTTAAAGCTATGCGCTGGCACCACCCGATCATCGGTATCGGCGGTAGTCACCAAAATGGCGGGGTAGTCGGCTGATCTGCGGATATTGTGATAGGGTGAATAGGCCCGCAAGACGCGAAAATCGTCCTCTTTTGCGGGATATCCGTAATCATCCACCCAATAACGGCCAGCGGTCCACCGATCGAAACGGAGCATATCCATTACCCCAACGGCCGCATGGGCAGCATTGAACAAATCGGGCCGTTGATTGGTAACCGCACCGATGAGCAATCCACCGTTGGATCGGCCTTGGATCGCCAATCCATCAGCAGTGGTATAGCCCTCGGCCTTCAAGAATTCGCCGGCCGCGATGAAATCATCAAAACTGTTCTGTTTATTGGCCAATCGGCCCGCATCATGCCACGCGGCGCCATATTCACCGCCGCCGCGAATGTTGGCCAAGGCAAACACCCCGCCAGCCTCCAGCCATGCCATCCTCAATGCCGAAAACTGCGGTGTTTGCGAGCGGTCAAATCCGCCATACCCATAGAGTATCGTGGGCGCTGCCGTTTGGCCTTCCGCCAGCGACTGCTTGCGCACGATAAACATCGGAACCATGGTCCCGTCTTTCGAGGGATATAGGCGTTGCTCGACAGAATAATCGGTCGGATCAAACGGCAGTTCCGGCGCGGCAAAAACGTCGGCCTCGCCCGTTTCAATGTTCATACGGAAGATTGAGGCCGGTCGATTGAAGCTGGTGAAGCTATAGAATGTCTCTGGATCACCCGCACGCCCGGTAAAGCCGCCTGCCGTGCCCAACCCTCCTAAACTGATCTGGCCTGCTGGATTGCCGTCCAGATCGAACAACAGGGCATAGGATGCAGCATCTTTGAGATATTCCAGCACCAGGCGCGATCCCACCAGAGAGGCTGACGCAATCGGGTTTTCGCCCTCTCCAATAAGTGGCTGCCATTTTGCCCGCCTGCGATCAGGCTGGATCGTGACAATGCGATAGTTAGAGGCATCGGCATTGGTCCGGGCGTACAGCTTACCGTCAATGGCATCGATGATCTGCCAACTGTTCTTGAAGCCCTTGACCAGCTTGCGCACGCGGAAGCCCCGCTTCTGACGCTTGGTCAGATCGATCAGCCGAACTTCATTGCGATCATCGGTGCCAATCGTGCTGCTGATGACAGCCCACCGGCCATCCGACGTGACTTTCACCCTGTGATTGGCCTTTGGCTTGGCAGGCGTAGCAAATACCAGCTCATCATCGCTTTGGTCAGTGCCGATAGTATGGAAATAGACCGCGTGGTTGAAGTTCAATTCTTGGAAATCGGACCCTTCGGTCGGGGCAGGAAAACGCGAATAGAGAAACCCTTCATCGCCGACCCATGCAATGGTCGTGAATTTGGCCCAGCGCACTTCATCGGCCAGCACCTCTCCGGTTGTTGCGTCGATCACTTTGACAGTGCGCCAATCGCTGCCGCCATCCTGAACCGCATAAGCCAGCAGGCTGCCCGATTGGGACGGATGCCAACTGGCCAGCGCGGTTGCACCATCATCAGCCCATTCGTTAGGATCGATCAGCAGGCGGCGCGGCGCTGAGGGTCCTGCTTGAACAAACAGCTGCGCTTGGTTGAGCAAACCAGAATTGCGGGTGTAGAAATAGCTTCCCCCCGCCTTCACCGGAGTTCCAAACCGCTCGAAATTGAACAATCGGGCCAATTTCTCGCCAAAGCTGCGTCTTGCAGGCAATTGATCGAGAAAGGCATGCGTGACCGAATTCTGCCGTTCCACCCAATTGGCCACTTCAGGCGTGGTGCGCACATCGCCTTCCAGCCAGCGATAAGGGTCGGCGACGGCCTCGCCGAACAATTCCTCCACAATCGGCTCGCTGCGGGTTTGCGGATATTCAGGCGCGGCAAGTGTCTCGGCAAACACGGGGCTCGATAAAACGCCAAGAGCGGCGGCGGCAATGATCAAGAATCGGGTCACTTATTCTCTCGAGCCTAAGTTTTGTGCGGGGTCTGTTTGGAAGTTCGCGCGACCATGGCGATGGGTTACTCGTCAAGCGACGCAAGCACGTCGCGGGTAAAGGCCGCGATATCAAACCGCGTGCCGACCATATTCTCTCCGCGCCGCACAATCACCACATTACGGCTTGGCACGACCACGACATATTGGCCGCGATTGCCAAAGGCAGCGAAAGTGTCCGGCGGAACCCCCTCGCTGTTGTTCATCAACCACCAGCCAGCACCATAGCCGAAGGGGCGACCTTCGGGCTGCGGGCCAGAAGGTGATGAGACATATTCACGCCAACCCTTTGGCAGGATACGCTCACCGCTTTGCGTCACGCCATCATTGAGCATAAGCTGGCCAAGCCTGGCGAGATCACGCGCGGTTGACCACACTTGGCTGGATAGCACGTAATTGCCTTGCCAATCGGTCTCGGCGACGGTGTTCTTCATGCCAATTGCTCGCAGCACGTCCGCTGGAGAGTGCCCTTCAAACGTACCCTCAATGGCCTTCACAGCCGCAAGGGTGTCATTGTTCGCATAACGATAGACAGTTCCGGGGGTGTGGATCAAAGGCCAGTTTTGCGCACGCTCATCCACAGTTGTGCCGCCCCAGTAAAGCGGATCGGTGCGATTTCCCGGCGTATCTGAGTAGCGCCCAGATGCCATGCGCAAGGCATGGTCTATGGTGATGGCATGGCGGGGATCTTCGCTGCCTTCGCCCAGCCCCGCTGAATTGCTGACATTCGCCTCGCCGCGATGCACTGCTGCTCCAACCAACGTTGCAGCAATACTTTTGGCGACCGACCATGTCCGCTGGGGTGTGGTTGCAAAGAAACCGTCGGCATACTGTTCCCCAACGAGTTTGCCTTCATGCAGCACAGTGACAACTGTCGTCCGCCCTTCACCATATTTTCCGCTGAACGCACCGCCAACATCGACCCTTTTAGCTCCTAGGTTAGCTGCCATTGGGTCGACGGCAGGCCTCTGTTTCGTCACCTCCGCCGATTGGCCTGAATAAGGTTCTGACGGTGTTGAGGCGATGGTGCTTCCGATAGGCTGTATAACGCATCCCTGCGACCGTTTGTGCGACCATTTGTGCACGGCAAGACGCGCGGGCATCTCGTCTGACCATTCAACCTTTACGTGACTGATTCGATTGTCAGGACCCCGGACAATCTCATACTTCAGGTCGCGAATGACCGGATCGAGCGTCGGGTAAATGCCCGTAAGCTCCCACTCATGGACACTTTCAGGCGTGCGGGTTGTCCCATTGCGTTCGGCATTGGCAATCGCGCTGCAGAGGAACAGCGCTTTGTACCCTGCGGCCAGTGCGCGGTCATAGCGTGCGTCAAGGTGATCCTGATCCGACTGCGGGGAAACCGACGGTGTTGCGTTGAGTGCAGCACTTGCGACAATAAGAGAGAGAATATTCATGCTGCAAACCTTAAGCGCAGCCCCGCAAAAGAAAAGCGCGTGAGCAAAGAAAAAGGGCCAGCGGATCGCTCCGCCAGCCCCAAATTCATAAAACCAAAAGTGCCTTATGCAGACGCTTCAGCATACTCTTCTTCGTCAGCCATGACCGGACCGCTGTCCTGACCCTTGGCATCGGGATCGCGATCAACCAGTTCGATGATCGCAAGTTGAGCGCTGTCGCTGTCGCGGTAACCGGCCTTGATCACGCGGGTGTAGCCACCATCGCGGTCAGAATAACGCTCGGCCAGAATGTCAAACAGCTTCTTCAGCTGCGTTTCATCCAGCAAGCGCGATTGCGCCAGGCGACGGTTCGACAGGCCGCCACGCTTGGCCAGCGTG
Organism: uncultured Erythrobacter sp.; assembly: GCA_947495555.1. Taxonomy (GTDB): domain Bacteria; phylum Pseudomonadota; class Alphaproteobacteria; order Sphingomonadales; family Sphingomonadaceae; genus Erythrobacter. Next base: position 705,187 of record CANLZI010000001.1, read on the forward strand.
ATCAGCTTTTCGATGTAAGGACGCAGTTCCTTCGCCTTGGGCAGCGTTGTCTGGATCTGCTCGTGCTTGATCAGAGCAGCCGACATATTGCGGAACAGGGCTTTACGGTGGCCCGACTTACGGCTCAGCTTACGCTGTCTAATTCCGTGACGCATAATGTATTCCTTTTCGTTCGTTATGGGCCCGTATCAGGTAGCCCGTAGCTGGCGGCGCTTTAGGTGCGCCGCCGGAACCTGTTTTAACCCAGCAGCTCTTGTTCGAGCTTCTTGGCCATTTCTTCGATGTTCTCTGGTGGCCATCCGGGGATGTCCATGCCGAGACGCAGACCCATGCTGGAAAGCACTTCCTTGATCTCGTTCAATGACTTGCGGCCAAAGTTTGGCGTGCGCAGCATCTCTGCTTCGGTTTTCTGTACCAGATCGCCGATGTAGATGATGTTGTCGTTCTTGAGGCAATTGGCCGAACGGACCGACAGTTCCAACTCGTCGACCTTCTTGAGAAGGTAACGGTTGAGCTGGTTCGCATCGTCTTCTTGTGGTGTTGCAGCTTGGCCGATCATTGCCGACTGAGGCTGCGGAATACCATCTTCGAAGTGTACGAACAGCGTCAGCTGGTCCTGCAGAATACGCGCAGCATAAGCCACTGCATCTTCAGGAGCCACAGTGCCATCGGTTTCTACCGTCAGCGAGAGCTTGTCATAGTCAAGCTCTTGACCAACGCGGGCGTTTTCCACCTTGTAGCTGACCTGACGAACAGGTGAGTAAAGCGAGTCAATCGGGATCAGGCCGATCGGCGCATCGGCCGGACGGTTCTGAACAGCAGGGACATAACCCTTACCAATGTCAGCGGTCAGCTCCATGTTGAGCGTTGCGCCTTCATCCAGATGACAGATCACCAGATCCTTGTTCATGATCTCGATGTCGCCGGAAACGGCAATATCGCCGGCTTTCACTTCAGCAGGACCGGTAGCAGAAAGCTGCAGACGCTTGGCGCCCTCGCCTTCCATCTTCAACGCGATCTGCTTTACGTTCAGCACGATGTCGGTCACGTCTTCACGAACGCCAGCCAAAGAGCTGAATTCGTGCAATACGTTCTCCGCTTTGATCGAGGTGATCGCAGCGCCCTGAAGCGAGGACAGCAATACGCGACGCAGCGCGTTGCCAAGCGTTAGGCCAAAGCCACGCTCGAGCGGCTCTGCAACGAACGTCGCTTGACGTACTTTGTCTCCGCCTTCCTTGATTTCCAAGGTATTGGGTTTCTTGAGTTCCTGCCAGTTCTTGGTGTTGACGGACATGGATTTCCCCTAATTCGCTATAGTAGCGTGTTCAAATTCGGACGAGACCGGTTGCACCTGCTAAGGCACGTCCGGTCCACAGATGCGACGACCCAAAGGCCGCCGAGCAGCTTAGATCAGACGCGGCGACGTTTAGACGGCCGAACCCCGTTATGCGGGATCGGCGTAACGTCACGGATCGATGTAATGTTGAAGCCGACAGCTGCAAGACCGCGCAATGCGCTCTCACGACCAGAGCCTGGGCCCTTCACTTCAACTTCCAGCGTACGGACGCCGTGTTCGGCGGCCTTCTTGCCAGCATCATCAGCGGCAACCTGAGCTGCATAAGGAGTCGACTTGCGGCTCCCTTTGAAACCCATCGTACCCGCGCTGGACCAGCTAATCGCATTGCCCTGTGCATCGGTGATGGTGATCATTGTGTTGTTAAAGCTAGCGTTGATATGCGCAACGCCGCTCGAGATATTTTTCTTGTCGCGTTTTCTAACCCGACCTGGTTCGCGTGCCATGTTAATGGTGTCCTATTTCTTGGAAGAAGAGAGTGTAAGCTTGCGCCAACAGCGCGCTTACTTCTTCTTGCCTGCGATCGGCTTAGCCTTACCCTTGCGGGTACGAGCGTTGGTGTGCGTGCGCTGTCCGCGAACAGGCAATTGGTTACGATGGCGCAGACCCCGGTAGGAGCGCAGATCCATCAAACGCTTGATGTTCATCGCGGTGTTGCGACGCAAATCGCCTTCCACGGTGAGGTCGGCGTCAATCGCTTCGCGAATTTGCAGGACTTCCGCGTCGGTCAGATCCTGAATCCGGCGCGAATGATCGATACCGAGCTTGTCGGCGATTGCCACAGCGGTCGTGCGACCAATTCCGTGGATATAGGTAAGCGCGATAATTACGCGCTTGTTTGTAGGGAGATTTACCCCAGCAATACGAGCCACTTACTTCTCCATGCTCCACAAGGGATTAGCCTTTCGGCCAAGCGCCCTTATCTCATAGCGGTTAATTGACGCGTCCAGCCACACAGCCTGATGCTGAAATGGCAAAAGCCCGGATGGCGCGCACAAAAGGCACTCGCCTGCCGGACTCGGATCGAACGTGTCGAATAGAGCGGGCGCTTAAGGTGATTCTGTCTCCACGTCAACAGTCAAGCGCACACCAAAGACCGTGCGCTCCCATATGGGGCGCATCGGCTCAATTACACCTGCGTTTTACACTATCATCGGTGAAGCGTCAAAACGGCGTTGTCCGGCCAGCCCCAAGCCAACTACAAGCTTTGCAGATTCAGACCACGCCAAACGCAAGCATGGCGTCGGCCACCTTTTTGAAACCGGCAATATTGGCGCCCTTGACGTAGTTTATCGATGGCTGGCCATCTCGCTTGCCCTCTTCGCCATACTCGACACATTTATCGTGAATGTCTTCCATCAAGTTCGTCAGCATATCACCGAGCTTTTCCTGATTCCAACTTATCCGTTCCGAGTTCTGGCTCATTTCGAGGCCGGACACGGCAACACCACCAGCATTGGCGGCCTTGCCGGGGCCATACATGATCTTGGCATCTTGAAAGACTTTCACGCCCTCCAGAGTGGTGGGCATATTCGCCCCCTCGGACACTGCGATCACCCCGTCGGTCACAAGCGCCTTGGCTTCATCCTCGTTGAGTTCGTTTTGCGTTGCACAGGGCAATGCCAGGTCAGCTGACACATTCCATGGTCGTTTGCCTTGGTGGAACGTGGCATCTGTGAAATGGTCGACATATTCGCTGATGCGGCCCCGCCGTTCATTCTTGAGACGCTTAATCCAATCAATCTTTTCCTGATCAATACCGTCGGGATCGTGCACAAACCCGTCAGAATCCGACATTGTCAGCACCTTGCCACCCAGTTGAGTGATCTTTTCAGCCGCATGGGTCGCCACATTGCCAGAACCAGAGATCAGCGCGGTTTTTCCTTCGATGTCCTCGCCCGCATGCTGCAGCATATTCTGCAGAAAATAGACCGCGCCATAGCCCGTTGCCTCCGGTCGCATTTGTGACCCACCATATTCGATGGCCTTGCCGGTCAGCACGCCCTCCCACCTATTGGTGATGCGTTTATACTGCCCGAACATATAGCCAATTTCGCGCGACCCGACGCCGATATCGCCCGCCGGGACATCAGTATCGGGCCCGATATGGCGGTAAAGTTCGGTCATGAAGCTCTGGCAAAAGCGCATGACTTCGCTGTCAGATTTGCCGCTAGGGTTGAAGTTGGAGCCACCCTTGGCCCCGCCCATGGGCAGGCCGGTAAGCGAATTCTTGAAGGTTTGTTCAAACGCCAGAAACTTCAATATGCTTTCCGTAACAGTCGGGTGAAATCGAATGCCGCCCTTATACGGCCCGATCGCGTTGTTATTTTGCACCCGCCAACCGCGCTGAACGCGGATATTGTGATTGTCGTCTTCCCAGCAAACGCGAAATGAAACCACGCGGTCGGGTTCTGCAATCCGGCGCAGGATTTGCGCTTCGTGATATTCTTCTTTGTCGTCAATGAATTCAAAGACGTCTTGAGAGACCTCTTGCACTGCCTGGACAAATTCGGTTTGCCCCGGATTCCGTTTCTTAACCCCTTCCATAAAGGTTGAAAGGTCGACGTGATCTGAAACGGCCATGATAATTATCTCCTAGGACTGCGTAAGATCAATCCTAGAGAACGGTGTTCGTTCCGAATTTGAGCCTAGGACGGTCTAGCTATCCCCGTCTGCCAGTGCGTTCACCGCGTCTTCTAGACTACGCTCCCGATCCGATTTTGCATCGGCCGGCGCGGCATCCTCGGTCGCAACATCGCCCTGCTCTGCCTCAGCTTCAGGCGCCGGCTCAGGCGCCGGTTCAGCCGCTGCAGGTGCGTCGACCCTGCCCAGCAACTTGGCCAAGCCATTCAACTGCTGGGTCATCACCCCATCCACTGCCTTGGAGATGGTCGGCACGTCATAGCGCATATAGCCGCCCACCACATATTCCCACACAATGGTGGTGCCGCCGGTTTCCGTTTCAGCCAAGGCGACCGTCAGCACACCCGTGGCAGCTTCGCTTTGCAAAGGCCCCAAGGCGCCCTGCATCCGCAATGCGCGTTCGGGAAAAGCATGCACCACACGCATGTGCTCTACGCTGCCTTCCAAGGTGATCCGCTCAGGGTTGGGATCTTCGGGGATCTTTTCGCAAAAGCATCCACCGGCCTGCGGCTTGATGGTCAAATTGGCGGCATCTCCTGACCATGTGTGGCCAGAATTCCACCATTTAGCCGGAGAGATCAGCGTCAGCCAAACCTGCTTGGGTGCAGCCTCTACCACTGCGATTTCGCGTGTGACAAAGCCATCATCGTCGGCTTTGACAACTTCTGCTGCCAAAGGTTGAGCAAACACCAATCCGGCCAAAACCAGCCCGGCCATTCGCGATGCAGCAATTAAACGTAGCATACCGATCCCCTCTTTACAGGGACGGTTCTAAGCCATCGCAAGACTGCGATAAAGCGCCAATAATGTGAAATGCATTTTCCGTCGGTCAAACCGCCGACGCAAACCGATCGCGATCAGCTGATGATGGCGCTAATCTTGTCGGTCACGTCATCAATGCTGGCCATGCCATCCACCCGCGTCACAATGCCGCGCGCTTCATAACCCGGCAGGATCGGGGCTGTTTCGTCGCGGTAGAGCGCCATGCGGTTGCGCACGGTTTGCTCGTTATCGTCCGGGCGACGCTTGAACTCGGTCGAGCCGCAAGTGTCGCATACGCCTTCCTGAGCAGGAACATTAGCCGTGTCATGATACAAAGTGCCGCAATTGGCGCATGAATAACGGCCCGTGATGCGTTCCACCAAGGCGTCCACATCAACTGCCAGCTCGATCACATGATCCAGCGTGCGGCCATGCTTTTCCAGAATGCCGTCCAACGCATGCGCTTGCGCTTCAGTGCGAGGGTAGCCATCGAAAATGGCGCCTACATCGTCGCCCATGGCGGACAGCTCGTCAGAGATGAGCGCCGAGACGATTTCCTCGCTGACCAGATCTCCAGCTTCCATGATCGATTTGACCTTGAGTCCGGTAGGCGTTTCCGCCTTTACCGCGGCCCGCAACATGTCCCCTGTTGAAAGCTGCTTCATGCCGTGGTTTTCAACCAGGCGAGCACTCTGAGTTCCCTTACCAGCACCCGGAGGGCCAAGAAGAATGATATTCATGAAGCTTGCCTACCCCAGTTGCGGAACGCTGATTTAGCGCGTCCGGCCTTTCAGTTTCGCTTTTTTGATCAGGTCACCATATTGGTGCGCCAGCAAATGTGACTGCACTTGGCTGATCGTATCAACTGTCACATTGACCACAATCAACAGGCTGGTGCCGCCGAGGAACAAGGGAATGCCGGTTTGGGCAATCATATATTCCGGTACCACGCAGACGAAGGTCAGATAGATTGCGCCCACCACGGTAATCCGGGTCAGGACGTAATCGAGATAATCTGATGTTCGCTTGCCCGGACGGATGCCCGGAATAAAGCCACCATTCTTCTTCAGATTTTCGGCCGTTTCTTCAGGGTTGAAGACCACGGCGGTGTAGAAGAAGCAGAAGAACACAATCCCGATGCCATACAGCAGCATATACAGCGGCTGACCGTGGGCCAGATATTGGTTCAAGGTAACGATCACTCCGCCCACGCCGCTTTCGGTATCTACCGAATTGCCAGCAAACTGCGTGATGGTCAGCGGCAGCAGCAGCAACGAACTTGCAAAGATCGGCGGAATAACACCCGCGGTGTTCAGCTTGAGCGGAAGGTGCGAGCGATCCGCCTGCATCATGCCGCGCTGCGTGGCGCGCTTGGGATATTGGATCAGCAACCTTCGCTGGGCTCGCTCCACAAACGAAATCAGCACAATCAGACCAACCACCATCACGATAAAGAAGATGATGATGCTGGGCGCGATAGAGCCGGTCCGGCCACCTTCAAACAGGTTCGCGGTAAAGGTCGGGAACTGGGCAACGATGCCCGCCATGATGATCAGCGAAACGCCATTACCAATCCCGCGACTGGTGATCTGCTCGCCCAGCCACAGCAGGAACATGGTTCCGCCCACCAGGCTGATCACAGCGCCAACGCGGAACATATAGCCCGGGTCAACCACCGCTTGAATGCCGCTTTGTGCACCAAAGCTTTCAAGGCCGGAAGCCAGGAACCAGCCCTGGATCGCGCACAGGAACACCGTGCCGTAACGGGTGTATTGGTTCAGCTTCTGCCGTCCAGTGGCGCCTTCTTTCTTCAGCGCTGCCAGTGTCGGGTGCAAGGCCGAGGCCATCTGCACCACGATCGAGGCTGTAATATAGGGCATAACGCCGAGCGCGATGAGGCTCATCCGCTCAAGGCTACCGCCAGAAAATGTGTTGAACAGGTCCAAAATGCCGCCACGGCCCAGTTCAGCCAGATCCTGCAATACCAGCGGGTTAACCCCTGGCAGCGGAATGAAACTGAGGAAGCGGAATACAATCAGCGCACCGATGGTGAACCAGATGCGTTGCCGCAGCTCGGTGGCCTTGGAGAAATTGGCGAGACTCATATTGCTCGCGATGTTGTCGGCGCGTGATGCCATTGTTCGTTTGTCGATCCTAGCTTGCAACCGGTCCCGTCCGGCTTAGACAGGATAGATAGGGAGCAGGAGCCCTAATGTCGAACCCCTGCCCCCGGCTTTTTCTATTTAGTCAGCTTTTTCAGCCGTTTCAGCTTTCTTAGGAGCCGTCACTTCGACGCTACCGCCGGCCTTTTCAACCGCTGCGATGGCACCCTTGGTGGCACCAGCAACGACGAACTTGGCCTTGGCCTTGATCTCGCCCTTGCCCAACAACCGAACGCCGTCTTTGCCGCCACGGGCCAGACCGCAAGCACGCAGAGCGTCTTCGGTGATGTCTTTCTTGCCGTCCAGCTTCTTGGCGTCGATCCATTTCTGAACCATGCCAATGTTCACTTCGGCAAAATCCTTGCCAAACGGATTGTTGAAGCCGCGCTTAGGAAGACGCATGTGAAGTGGCATCTGGCCACCTTCAAAGCCTTTGATCGCTACGCCTGAACGAGCCTTCTGACCCTTCTGGCCGCGAGCAGCTGTCTTACCTTTGCCCGAACCGATACCACGGCCCTTGCGCATGCGTCCTTTACGGGCGCCTTCATTGTCACGGATTTCATTAAGTTTCATGTCTGCACTCGCTTTCGCTTTTGTTCGCGCTAAAAAATCGAGTGGCCCGGGACTATTGCCCGAGCCACCCTTGTCTTGTGAATTAGTCGATCACGGCAACCAGATGCGGTACTTTGGCGACGGCGCCGCGTACCTCTGGAGTGTCCTGGCGCTCAACCACCTTGTTCATCTTGTTCAGACCCAGTCCGATCAGGATCTGCCGCTGTCCTTCAGGACGGCGAATGGCAGAACCGATCTGCTTGAGCTTGATAGTTTTCTTACCGGCCATTGATCTTACTCCACAATCGCTGCGGCGTCGGCTTCTGCCTCAGCCTCGGTTGCGCCACCACGACCAAGCAGGTCTGCGACCTTCTTGCCGCGACGCTGAGCAACAGACTTCGGTGAAGTCTGGTTGGTCAACGCGTCAAACGTAGCGCGGATCATGTTATACGGGTTCGACGTACCAACCGATTTGGTCACAACGTCAGCAACGCCCAGGCTTTCGAACACGGCACGCATCGGGCCACCAGCGATGATGCCGGTACCAGCTGGTGCGGTACGAACAGTAACCTTGCCGGCTCCGAAGCGGCCGTTCACATCATGATGCAGCGTGCGGCCTTCTTTCAAAGGAACGCGGATCATCTTTTTGCGAGCAGCAGCAGTTGCCTTGGTGATCGCTTCAGGCACTTCGCGTGCCTTACCGTGACCAAAACCAACCCGGCCCGAACCATCGCCTACGACGACCAGCGCAGCAAAACCAAAGCGCTTACCACCCTTAACGGTCTTGGAGACGCGGTTAATGTGGACCAGCTTTTCGATGATGCCATCATCTTCTTCCTGGCGTCCACCGCGACGGTTGTCACGGCCACCACGACCACGGCCACCACCGCCTTGATTGTTGCCACCACGGCCACGGCCACCACCGCGAGCATCGCGTTGCTGCGGCTTTTCAGCAGCAGGCGCTTCAGCAGGCTTGCCTGGCTCACCACTAGCGGCCGACTGCGCGTCAGCAGCTTGTGAAGGCGTTTCAGCAACCGCTGGAACTTCTGATTCTGCTTTGGCTTCCTCAGCCTTGGCTTCAGGAGCGGCAGTAGCTTCAGGAGCAGCCGTTTCAGGCGTCTCGGTTTCGGCTTCTGGTGTTTTCTTGTCTTCAGCCATCATCAGAACTCCAGCCCGCCTTCGCGAGCGGCATCGGCCAGCGCTTTCACGCGACCATGGAATAGGAACCCGCCGCGATCAAACACGACAGTCGTCACGCCGGCCTTCTTGGCAGCAGCGGCAATATCTTTGCCTACCTTTGCAGCGGCATCGAGATTGGCGCCAGAGCTCTTGCCACCCAGCGTCGAGGCAGCAGCGACCGTACGGCCACCTGCATCGTCGATGATCTGTGCATAGATATGACGGCCAGTGCGGTGCACCGACAAACGGGGACGGTCACCACCGCGGCTGCGCAATGCAGTACGGACCCGGCGACGGCGACGTTCAAAGAGAGAAAGCTTTGCCATCTTACTTCTTCTTCCCTTCCTTGCGGAAGACATATTCGCCCTGGTACTTGATGCCCTTGCCTTTGTACGGCTCGGGCTTGCGCCAGCGGCGGATCTCTGCGGCAAGCTGGCCCACGGCCTGCTTGTCAATTCCGCTGATGATCACAGTTGTCTGATCAGGTGTCTTAACTTCGATGCCTTCCGGCACGTCGATGTTAACATCGTGGCTGAAGCCCAGCTGCAAGTTCAATGTCTTGCCCTGCGCCTTGGCACGATAACCAACGCCGGAAATTTCCAACGTCTTCGAAAAACCGTCGGTCACGCCTTCAACCAAGTTCGATACCAGCGTGCGTTGCATGCCCCAGTAAGAGCGCGCTTGCTTGGTGTCGTTGGCAGGATTGACCTGGATCTCGTCACCTTCAACCTTGTAATCGATGAAGTCGGACAGACCGAGAGTGAGAGTACCCTTAGGGCCCTTCACTGTCAGAACACCTTCTTCGATCGAAGCGGTTACGCCGCCAGGAATGGCGACTGGTTTCTTGCCAATACGGCTCATCAGAACACCTCCGCTAGCACTTCGCCACCGACGTTCTCAGCGCGTGCTTCATTGTCTGAAAGCACACCCTTAGGGGTCGATACGATGGTGATACCCAGGCCGTTGCGAACCGTCGGAAGTTCTTTCGAACCCGAATAGACGCGGCGGCCAGGCTTGGAGACGCGAGCAACGAATTTGATCGCTGGTTCGCCTTCGAAATATTTCAGTTCAATCCGCAGCGCAGGGTGCTTGCCACTCTCGTCAGCGGAATAGCCACGGATGTAGCCTTCGCGCTGAAGCACTTCGAGGACGTTTGCACGCAGCGTGGAAGCAGGCGAAAGGACGGAATCCTTCTTTGCCTGCTGTCCGTTGCGGATACGGGTGAGCATATCACCCAGGGGATCAGTCATAGCCATAGTTTAGATCCTCACCAGCTCGACTTGGTAACGCCGGGAATCAGGCCTTTGTTGGCCAGATTCCGCAATTCGATCCGGTTAAGGCCGAATTTGCGATAATAGCCGCGCGGGCGGCCGGTGGTGGTGCAGCGGTTGCGAACCCGGGTCGGGTTGGCGTTGCGCGGAAGTTCAGCCATTTTCAGGCGTGCGATCAGACGCTCGCCTTCATCAAGCGATTTGTCATTCGCAATCGCTTTTAGCTTCTCATACTTCTCAGCATACTGCTTCACGAGCTTCTTACGACGCTCATTCTTATTGATGGAACTCAGTTTCGCCATTGGACTTAAGCTCTCTTTCCTATCTTCACTTGCAAGGAAACGGCTTACGCCGCTTCCTTTTCTTCCGACTCATCAGCCGGGAACGGGAAGCCGAACAGACGAAGCAGTTCGAGCGCTTCCGCGTCAGATTTTGCGGAGGTGGTGACAATGATATCCATGCCGCGCACCTTGTCGATTTTGTCATAGCTGATCTCGGGGAACACGATTTGCTCCTTAAGACCCATCGCATAGTTGCCACGACCATCGAATGACTTCGGGTTCACACCACGAAAGTCACGAATGCGAGGCATTGCGATCGTCACCAGACGGTCGAGAAATTCGTACATACGCTCACGACGCAAGGTTACCTTGCAGCCGATCGGCATGCCTTCGCGCAGCTTAAACTGAGCGATCGATTTCTTGGCCTTGGTGATTACCGGCTTCTGGCCGGCGATCAGTGCCATTTCTTCAGCCGCAATTGCGACCTTCTTCTTATCCTGGCTCGCCTCGCCCACACCCATGTTGAGTGTGATCTTTTCGATCTTGGGCACTTCAAGACGGTTTTTATAACCGAACTTCTCAGTCATCGCCTTGACGATTTCATCGTCAAACTTCTGCTTGAGGCGTGGAGCTGTTGACTTATCAGCCATCGATCGTCTCCCCGGATTTTACTGCAACGCGCACCTTCTTGCCGTCTTTTTCTTCAAAACGAACACGGGTGGGCTTGCCATCTTTTGGATCAGCCAAAGCAACTTTGGAGATGTTCATCGGCGCTTCGAAGCGATCGAGACCACCTTGTGGGTTGGCTTGGCTGGGCTTGCGGTGACGAACAGCGATGTTGACGCCTTCGACGACAACTTTGCCTTCTTTCGGCATTACTTTGGATACGGTGCCGGTTTGGCCCTTATCCTTGCCGGACAGCACGACGACGCTGTCACCTTTCTTGATCTTAGCGGAAGCCATTATAGCACCTCCGGCGCGAGCGAGATGATCTTCATGAAGCCACGTCCGCGCAATTCACGAACAACTGGGCCAAAGATACGCGTACCGATGGGCTCTTCAGTCTTGTTCACAAGCACAGCTGCATTGCTGTCGAAGCGGATAACGCTTCCGTCAGCTCGGCGAACTTCCTTGCGTGTACGCACGATGACAGCGCGATGAACATCGCCCTTCTTCACCTTCGCACGTGGCTGGGCTTCCTTCACGGAAACCACGATCACGTCGCCAACGGATGCAGTACGGCGCTTAGAGCCACCCAGCACTTTAATGCACTGGACGCGCTTTGCGCCGCTGTTATCCGCGACGTCGAGATTGGATTGCATCTGGATCATTGATCCGTTTCCTTCTCTTGGCTTGCCGAGACACCCAAATTGCCAACCTAATGCTGGCGAGGCCCGGCAGTTCCTACGTCAAATTACTCAGTTACCGGCAGCTTCAACTTCCAGATCGGCTTCCACCGCCTGGGTTCCACCAGCAATTACGCGGTCAACAACTTTCCAGGTCTTGGTCTTGGAGATCGGTTTGGTCTCCTCGATCCGGACAGTGTCGCCCATTGCGAATTCATTGTTCTCGTCGTGAGCGTGATACTTCTTCGAACGACGGATAATCTTCCCGTAAAGCGGGTGCTTAACCTTGCGTTCGACCTTCACGGTCACGGTCTTGTCGGTCTTGTCGGAGGTGACGGTCCCGATCAGGATACGTTTCGGCATCGTTAGTTCCTCAAGCCTTGGCGGCGGCGGTTGCCGCACGCTCGTTCTGGAGTGTCTTGATCTGAGCGATCGCGCGACGGACTTCTTTGATCCGTGCAGGACGCTCCAGCTGGTTGGTCGCACTCTGGAACCGCAGATTATACTGCTCGCGCTTCAGCTCGGTGAGCTCGTCGGACAGTTGATCGTCAGTTTTTGTGCGCATATCTGAAATATCGGCCATTATTTGCCTCCCAGATGCGAGGTGTCACCCATACGGGCAACAACCTTGGTTTTAATCGGCAGCTTCATCGCAGCGCGTTCAAACGCTTCAGCGGCCAATGGACCAGGTACACCGTCCAGTTCGAACAGGATGCGGCCCGGCTTAACGCGAGCAGCCCAATATTCGACCGAACCCTTGCCTTTACCCTGGCGGACTTCGGCAGGCTTCTTAGACACGGGCACGTCTGGGAATACGCGGATCCAAAGACGACCCTGACGCTTCATGTGACGTGTGATCGCGCGGCGAGCCGCTTCGATCTGACGGGCGGTGATACGCTCAGGCTCAAGCGCCTTCAGACCATAAGAGCCAAAGTTCAAAGTCGTGCCACCCTTGGCATCGCCTCTGATCTTGCCCTTGAAGGCCTTGCGATATTTGGTTTTTTTCGGTTGCAGCATGGTTGTTTCCTATTCCAGCATTCAGCGGGCCGCCAATTAGCGGGCCGGCCTCACACCAGAGGTCTGAGCTTCCATCATCAAACGGTCCTGCGCGGTTGGATCGTGGGCGAGGATCTCACCCTTGAACACCCAAACCTTGATGCCGATGATGCCGTAAGAGGTCAGTGCCTCTGCTTCAGCATAATCAACATTGGCACGCAGCGTGTGCAAAGGCACGCGGCCTTCACGATACTGTTCAACGCGAGCGATTTCAGCGCCGCCGAGACGGCCACCGCATACGATCTTGATGCCTTCAGCACCCAAACGCATGGCGGACTGCATCGCGCGCTTCATCGCACGACGGAAAGCCACACGACGGATCAACTGATCAGCGATACCCTGAGCGACGAGCTTGGCGTCGATTTCCGGCTTGCGGATTTCAACGATGTTCAGCTTCACTTCGCTTTCGGTCATGGTCGACAGTTTGGCGCGCAGCTTTTCAATGTCTGCACCCTTCTTGCCGATGATGACGCCAGGACGAGCCGCATAGATCGAGATGCGGCAAAGCTTTGCCGGACGCTCGATAACCACCTTGGAGATAGCAGCCTGCATCAGGGTGCTGGTGATGTATTTGCGGATCTCGATGTCTTCCTTGAGCAGACCAGCATAGTCACGCCCTTCGGCGTACCACCGGCTGTCCCAGGTACGGTTGATCTGCAGACGCAGACCGATCGGATTACTCTTCTGACCCATCTTACGCCTCTTCCTCTTCGCGGACCACGATGCGCAGCTTGCTGAATGGCTTCAGAATGCGCGTGGACTTACCACGGCCACGTGTGTGGAACCGCTTCATGGTGATCGCTTTGCCGACCGAGGCTTCCGCCACGACCAATGCGTCAACATCAAGATTGTGGTTGTTCTCGGCATTGGCGATTGCCGATGCGAGCACCTTGGTGGCATCCTTGGCCATCGATTTCTTCGAAAACGACAGGATGTTCAAAGCTTCTTCGACCTTCTTGCCGCGGATCTGCTCCGCAACAAGGTTCAGCTTCTGCGCCGATCCACGGATCGACGTGCCGACAGCCAATGCCTCGTTATCGCCAACACGGCGGGGAGATTTTGCCTTACCCATTAGCGCTTACCCTTCTTGTCGGCAGCGTGGCCTGGGAAGTTGCGCGTAGGAGCGAACTCACCGAGCTTGTGACCAACCATGTCCTCGTTAACGGACACCGGGATGAACTTCTGACCATTATAGACGTTAAACGTCAGGCCAACGAATTGTGGAAGGATGGTGCTGCGGCGCGACCAAGTTTTGATCGGCTTTTTGCCACCACTGTCCTGCGCGTCCTCTGCCTTCTTCAGAAGGCTGAGCTCCACGAACGGACCTTTCCAGACGGAACGAGCCATGTCCGATTACCTCTTCTTCTTGGCGTGACGCGAACGGATAATGAATTTGTCCGTTTGCTTGTTCTTGCGAGTGCGGGCGCCCTTGGTCGGCTTACCCCAAGGGGTAACCGGATGACGTCCACCGGATGTACGACCTTCACCACCACCGTGGGGGTGATCGATCGGGTTCTTTGCGACACCACGGGTAAGCGGCTTGACGCCCATCCAGCGCTTGCGGCCGGCCTTACCCAAATTCTGGTTCTGGTTGTCGGGGTTCGAAACCGCGCCAACCGTACCCATGCAATCAGCGCGCAGGTAACGTTGTTCGCCTGAGTTCAGACGCGCAATCACCATCCCGCGGTCACGACCGACTAGCTGCACATAGGTGCCTGCTGAGCGAGCGATCTGACCACCCTTGCCCGGCTTCATCTCCACATTGTGGCAGATGGTGCCCACTGGCATCTGACCCAGCAGCATGGCGTTGCCAGGCTTGGTATCAGTTTTTTCAGCGGCAATAACCGTATCACCTTCTGCCAGACGCTGAGGGCACAGGATATAAGCCTGCTCGCCATCTTCGTACTTCAGCAGAGCGATAAACGCCGTGCGGTTCGGGTCATATTCGATCCGCTCGACGGTCGCAGGAACATCCCACTTGCGTCGCTTGAAATCGATATAGCGGTACTTTTGCTTGTGACCGCCGCCAATACCACGCGAAGTGATATGACCTTTGTTGTTACGACCACCGCTCTTGCGCTTGCCCTCAGTCAACGACTTGACCGGCTTGCCCTTCCAGAGGCTGGTCTTGTCGACGAGGATCAAGCCGCGCCGTGCGGGACTTGTCGGTTTATAACTTTTGAGTGCCATTGTTCGTTTCCTGTCCCTTGGCCTCAGATACCGCTCGTGATGTCGATCATTTCACCCTCGGCGAGGGTAACGATCGCTTTTTTCACGTCGGAGCGCTTGTAAGGTTTACCCTTCCAGCGCTTGGTTTTGCCCTTGGTCACGATGGTGTTCACGCCCACAACTTTCTTGTCGTAGATCGCTTCCACCGCTTCCTTGATCTGCGGTTTCGTCGCTTCATTGGCTACCTTGAAAACAACTGCGTTGTTCTCAGACGCCAAAGTAGACTTCTCCGTGATGTGCGGAGCGAGAATGACGTCGTAGTGACGCGCGTCGACTTCTTGCTTTTTAGCCATTGAAACGCGCCTCCAGTTTTTCGACTGCATCCTTGGTCAGGACCAGCGTGTCATGTTTCAGGATGTCATAGACGTTGGCACCAGCAGCAGGCATCACATTGATACCTGGGATGTTACCAGCAGCCTTTACGAAGCTTGCGTCAACGCTCTCACCGTCGATCACCAGAACCTTGCCAGCATAACCGGCCTTTTCCAGCTGACCCTTGAGAACCTTGGTCTTGGCATCTTTCATCGACAGGCTGTCAACAACAACCAGGCCGTCTTTCGCCTTGCTCGACAAAGCCATCTTCAGACCCAGCGCGCGAACTTTCTTGTTCAGCGACTGGTTGAAGTCACGCTTGCGAGCACCGTGAGCCTTACCACCACCGATAAAGATCGGGGCACCGCGGTCACCATGACGAGCCCGGCCGCTACCCTTCTGCGCGCCGAACTTGGCGCCAGTGCGAGCAACATCGGAACGTTCGCGGGTTGGACGAGCGGTCGCGCGGCGATTTTCCAGCTGCCACGTTACAACGCGGTGCAGAATGTCAGCACGAGGCTCAACGCCAAACACGGCATCGTTCAATTCGATGTCGCCAGACGCCTTCCCGTCGATTTTTTGGACCTTCACCTTCACGGGTCAGCCCTCCTTGTTCTCACCGTCGGCTGCAGCAGCCTCAGGTGCGTTGGTTTCTTCGACCGGAGCATCTGCTGCGGCATCCTGAACAACATCGTTTTCAACGACATCGGTTTCGGGCGCGGCATCTGCTTCAGGCTTAGCGGCGTTCTTTTCGATGATCGCACCGGGGAACGGTACGCCCTCGGGCAGAGGCAACTTCACCGCATCGCGGATCAGCAACCAACCATTCTTAGAACCAGGGACCGAACCCTTTACGAAGATCAGACCGCGATCAGCGTCCGTGCGAACCACTTCGAGGTTCTGCTGCGTGCGCTGACGATCACCCATGTGACCAGCCATCTTCTTGTTCTTGAAAACGCGACCTGGATCCTGACGGTTACCCGTCGAACCATGCGAACGGTGAGAGATCGAAACACCGTGCGTTGCACGAAGACCACCAAAGCCCCAACGCTTCATGGCGCCGGCAAAGCCTTTACCCTGCGTGTGACCGGTGATGTCGACCTTTTGACCAGCAATGAAGTGATCAGCGCTGATTGAAGCACCAATAGGCAGGAAACCTTCGTCGTTTTCGACGCGGAATTCCGCAACCTTCATTTTCAAGCCAACTTCAGCCTTGGCGAATTGCTCGCGCTGAGGCTTGTTTACATTCTTTTGTTTCGCTTCGCCGGAACCCAGCTGCATCGCGAAATAACCATCGCGTTCAGCGGTACGGTGAGACACAACCTGACAGTCTTCCAGAGCAAGAACGGTCACGGGAACGTGACGTCCATCCTCCTGAAACAGGCGGGTCATCCCGACTTTCTTTGCGATCACGCCTGTGCGCATCGTCAAAACTCCTAACACAGAGGCACACGAGGCCCATCCCCGGGTGCATGCCAGCCCAAATTGTGATGCTTCGCCCCGTCCGGGCTGAGTGTCTCTTCCGGCCAGGTGGCCTTGGAAACTAGACGGGGGACGCAGCCCGGCATGAATGATCCGAAGATCGGCCGGCGGTATCCCAATGTCTTGCAACGATCTTGCGATCGCGCGGGGCCATTGAGGGCCCCTTTAACTGTCCCGACCGGTTTAATGTCCCATCAGGCGGACATGGGGCTGACTGGTGTCAGACCCCGTACAAACCAGCTTAGGCCAGTTTGATTTCTACATTCACGCCAGCAGCCAGATCGAGCTTCATGAGCGCGTCAACGGTCTGGGCGTTAGGCTGCACGATGTCGAGCAACCGCTTGTAGGTGCGAACTTCGAACTGCTCACGCGACTTTTTGTCGATGTGAGGGCCACGGTTCACGGTGAACTTCTCAATGCGCGTTGGCATGGGAATGGGGCCACGAATAAGCGCGCCAGTCCGACGTGCAGTCTCTGCGATTTCACCAGTTGCCTGATCAAGTACGCGGTGATCGAACGCCTTAAGGCGAATGCGAATATTCTGAGCTTCCATTACCTACACCAATGCGAAAGAGCCAAAGGAACCTTACGATCCCTAAAAAACAAAAGGCCCGCCCCGCTTATGTCCGGTTCCCCGGAACGGGCGGCCTTATAAAATTACGTCGCAAAGAACGAATCCTTTGCCTGAAGGCGCGCGTATACGTAGGACCGGCCCATCTGACAACCCTAATTCATGGGTAAGAGGCCAAAGAGTTTGGCTTTCACCCACAGTTGCAAACGGCCAGCCACGCAAACACACAGCTTCTACTAAAAAGGCCCGGCCCTCCTATTGGAGAACCAGGCCATTTTTTTAGCGATTTTGCCTACCCCAAAACGGGGCCTGGCAAAGCCGAATTACTTGCTGATCTTGGCTACAACGCCCGAACCAACCGTACGGCCGCCTTCACGGATAGCGAAACGCAGACCTTCGTCCATGGCGATAGGAGCAATCAACTTAACGTCGATCGTTACATTGTCGCCAGGCATAACCATTTCCGTGCCTTCAGGAAGGATCACTTCACCGGTTACGTCGGTGGTGCGGAAGTAGAACTGTGGACGATAGTTGGCGAAGAATGGCGTGTGACGGCCGCCTTCGTCTTTCGACAACACATAAACTTCTGCGCTGAATTCTGTGTGCGGGCTAACCGAACCAGGCTTACAAAGAACCTGGCCACGCTCAACTTCTTCACGGGCTACGCCGCGGATCAGTGCGCCTACGTTGTCGCCAGCTTCACCGCGATCAAGCAGCTTACGGAACATTTCAACGCCGGTAACAGTCGTCTTCGTAGTATCTTTGATACCAACGATTTCAACTTCGTCGCCCACGTTTACAACGCCGGTTTCGATACGACCGGTAACAACCGTACCACGACCAGAGATCGAGAACACGTCTTCGATCGGCATCAAGAAGTCTTTGTCAACCGGACGATCGGGCTGTGGGATGTAGCTGTCTACAGCTTCCATCAGAGCCTTGATCGAGTTTTCACCGATTTCAGGATCACGACCTTCAAGTGCGGCCAGAGCCGAACCCTTAACGATTGGAATATCGTCACCGTCAAAGCCATATTCGCTCAGCAGCTCGCGAACTTCCAGTTCAACCAATTCGAGGATTTCCTCGTCGTCAACTTGGTCAACCTTGTTCAGGTAAACAACCAGCTGTGGAACGCCAACCTGACGAGCAAGCAGGATGTGCTCACGCGTTTGTGGCATGGGGCCGTCAGCTGCGTTCACAACAAGAATCGCGCCGTCCATTTGCGCAGCACCGGTGATCATGTTCTTCACATAGTCAGCGTGGCCTGGGCAATCGACGTGTGCGTAGTGACGCGCGTCAGTTTCATACTCAACGTGAGCTGTCGAGATGGTGATACCACGCTCGCGCTCTTCAGGAGCTTTATCGATGTTGCCGAAATCAACAGCAGCACCCTGCACCTTGGTGATCGCCGCGGTCAGCGTCGTTTTACCGTGGTCAACGTGACCGATGGTGCCGACGTTTACGTGCGGCTTGTTCCGCTCAAATTTTTCCTTCGCCATTTTACTCTTAACCTCTGTCTATCAGAATTAAATTTCGCCGGGAGAAGACGGCACCCTTTGAATCAGGCGCCGCCCCTAAACCGTGTCGCTTGCTTAAGCAAGCTTCTCCTTGACTTCCTGTGCAACACTTGCGGGCACTTCGTCATAGTGACTGAACTGCATCGAGTAGTTTGCACGGCCCTGACTGAAGGAGCGCAGCTCGTTCACATAGCCAAACATGTTGGCCAGTGGAACGAATGCTTCCACAGCTTGGGCATTACCACGACTGTCCGTACCTTGGATCTGACCGCGCCGTGAGTTGAGATCGCCGATCACGTCGCCGAGATAATCCTCGGGAGTGACAACTTCAACCTTCATCACTGGCTCGAGCAGCTTGATACCACCACGTTCGGCCGCTTCGCGCATGGCGCCGCGTCCACAGATTTCAAACGCTACAGTGCTTGAATCGACGTCATGGTATGCACCGTCAGTCACGTGGATGGTAAAGTCGATGATCGGGAAGCCGATGAGATAGCCGCTTTCGGCTTGCTCACGGATGCCCTTTTCCAGCGACGGGATGTATTCCTTAGGAATGTTACCACCCTTAATGCTGTCTTCAAAGACAATGCCTTGACCGCGCTCACCCGGAGTGAAGGTCGCCTTGGCGCGAGCAAATTGCCCGGTGCCGCCCGACTGCTTCTTGTGGGTGTAGTCAATATCCATCTCACGGCCGAGCGATTCACGGTAGGCCACTTGTGGCGCACCAACATTCGCTTCAACCTTGAACTCGCGCTTCATGCGATCAACCAGGATGTCGAGGTGAAGCTCGCCCATGCCCTTAATGATCGTCTGTCCGCTTTCGTGGTCGGTCGACACGCGGAAGGAAGGATCCTCAGCAGCCAGGCGGTTCAGGGCAACGCCCATCTTTTCCTGGTCGGCCTTGGTCTTTGGTTCCACCGACAGCTCGATCACTGGCTCGGGGAATTCCATCCGCTCAAGAATGATCGGCTTGGCCGGGTCACACAAAGTGTCACCGGTGGTTGTTTCCTTCAGACCAGCAATCGCAACGATATCGCCGGCAAATGCCTCATCAATATCTTCCCGGTTGTTGGAGTGCATAAGAAGCATACGGCCGATCTTTTCCTTCTTCTCCTTGACGGAGTTCAGGACCGAACCCTTGGCCAGATGACCCGAGTAAATACGGGTAAAGGTCAAGGAGCCCACGAACGGGTCGTTCATGATCTTAAACGCCAGCGCGCTGAACGGCGCGTCATCGCTTGATGGACGCTCGTCCTCTTCTTCGCTGTCAGGCAGAACGCCCTTAATCGCAGGAACGTCCAGCGGTGAAGGCATGTAGTCAACCACAGCGTCAAGAAGTGGCTGTACACCCTTGTTCTTAAACGCAGAACCACACAGGACCGGTACGAAGTTACGCGCCATGGTACCTTTGCGGATCAGCTTCTTCAGCGTTGCCGGATCGGGCATTTCGCCTTCGAAGAACTTTTCCATCACGTCATCGTCTAGTTCGACAACGGTCTCGATCAGCTTCTCGCGATATTCAGCGGCCTTATCCTTGAGGTCGTCTGGAATTTCGACATAGTTGAAGTTTGCACCCAGGGCTTCATTTTCCCAGATGATGCCGCGGTTATTCACCAGATCGACAACACCTTGCAGGTCGCTTTCCGCACCAATCGGGAGATACAGCACCAGAGGCGTTGCACCCAAACGATCAATGATGGACTGTACGCAGTAATAGAAGTCTGCGCCGGTACGATCCAGCTTATTGATGAAGCACATCCGCGGAACACCGTACTTATCGGCTTGGCGCCATACGGTTTCGGACTGAGGCTCAACCCCGGCAACACCGTCAAATACGGCGACCGCGCCATCCAACACGCGCAGCGAACGCTCGACTTCAATCGTGAAGTCAACGTGGCCTGGCGTATCGATGATGTTGATCCGGTGCTTTTCACCTTGTCCATCTTCGTTCTGCCAGAACGTGGTTGTGGCAGCCGAGGTGATGGTGATCCCGCGCTCTTGTTCCTGCTCCATCCAGTCCATCGTCGCCGCGCCATCATGCACTTCGCCGATTTTGTAGGACTTTCCGGTGTAGTACAAAATACGTTCGGTAGTCGTGGTTTTACCAGCATCGATGTGAGCCATGATGCCGATGTTGCGGTACCGCTCTAGCGGATATTCGCGTGCCATTTTCTTATTCTCCGTAAGAGAGGAATATTACCAGCGGTAGTGCGAGAACGCGCGGTTGGCATCAGCCATCCGGTGCGTATCTTCGCGCTTCTTCACCGCATTGCCGCGGTTGTTCGAAGCATCGAGCAATTCGCCCGACAGACGCGCTGACATGGTGGTTTCAGGACGACCGCGCGCGGCACCAATCAACCAACGGATTGCCAAAGCCTGAGCGCGCTCGGGGCGAACTTCAACCGGCACCTGATACGTTGCACCACCAACACGGCGGCTGCGCACTTCAACCTGCGGAGCAACATTGCCCAGCGCATCATGAAACAGCTGCACAGGATCGGTCTTGGCCTTGGCTTCGACTGTATCCAGCGCTGAGTACACGATGCCCTCTGCAACGGCTTTCTTACCGTCCAGCATGAGGTTGTTCATGAACTTCGACAAAATCTGATCACCAAACTTGGGATCGGGTAGAATGACCCGCTTTTCGGGACGACGACGACGTGACATAATTCGTAACTCCTTTGGAGTTTTGGGCTGTTCCTTCCCACTCCCCCACCCAACCCCCGATGATACCATTCATGATATCGGGGGTTGGGTGGGGGAGTGGGCCGGTCCCGCAAGCTTGCAACGGACGTTGCAAGCGCACCCAAACTAAAACTTCTTACTTCGGACGCTTAGCGCCGTACTTCGAACGGGACTGCTTGCGGTCCTTGACCCCTTGCGTATCCAGAACGCCGCGCAATACGTGATAACGCACACCTGGAAGGTCGCGTACACGGCCGCCGCGGATCAGAACAACGGAGTGTTCCTGAAGGTTGTGACCTTCGCCCGGGATATAGGTGATGACTTCACGCTGGTTCGTCAGGCGCACCTTGGCAACCTTACGCAGAGCAGAGTTCGGCTTCTTTGGCGTCGTTGTATAGACGCGCGTACAAACGCCGCGCTTTTGCGGGTTTGCTTCCATCGCAGGGACCTTGGACTTGGTCTTCTGCGGAACGCGGCCCTTGCGGACCAGCTGGTTAATCGTCGGCATAGGTTACTCTTCACCGTATGATGAGCGGCTGATCGAGGAATGCACCTGGTGGGGAGTAAAGCCCGGATCGCAGCGCGCTTGCCTGTCGCTGTCGCAATGACAGCAGGCGGGGCCGCTGGACCAAGACTGAAACGCTCCACCCGATACAGCCCTTGGGCCGCAGGGTTACTTTGACGGATGCCCCACTAAGCGTCCCTCGGTTAAGAGGATCGCCCCAATAGAAAAGGCCTTGCTTGTTACAGCAAGACCTGCGGGACAGGACCGGCAATGTTCAGCTCTATTTGACCGGGCAGACTCGAAAGTCCCCTCGGTTGAGCGCGCCTTTACGGGGGAAAACTGGCGGGGTCAAGCCGCGGGCGTCCGCTTTTTTCGCGCTGCCCTCCCGCCCAGGCGTGCTAGAATCCTGCCATGCAGCCAGCGCATGCCCAACCCATACAGATCCACACCCGGCTTGAAAACGATAGCCCGGTTTGCCTGCGCACCATCCGCGAGGATGACCGGGAGCTGATGCGGATCGGCATAGAACAGATGTCGCAGCGCTCACGCTATCTCAGGTTCTTTTCCGGCGCGCGCACCGCCCCTGCATGGGTGATAGAGCGTCTGGTGGCCACCGATGGGCATGATCACATCGCTTGGGGCGCGATCGATATGGCCAAGGATGACAAGCCCGCTATCGGAGCGGTCCATGCCTTTCGTGATGCCGAGGACGATGACTGTGCCGAGTTTTCGGTTGCCGTGATTGACGAATATCACGGGCTTGGTCTGGGCAAATTGCTGACCGCCACCATCCTGCTCGACGCGCTGGAAGAGAAAATCACCGAATTCTCAGTCAACATGCTGGCCGACAACGCCGGAGCCAGACGCTTCACCCAATCCCTAGGCGGGCGCTTTGTCGGCAGTGATCTCAATGTGCTGGAATATGTGCTCGACGTGGAAACCGCGATTGCGCGGCTCAAGGCGGATTGCGACCCACCCGGCATGGCAGAGGTGTTCAAGGCGTTTGGGTGAGTGGCCCCTCAAGGGGAATGGGGGTCGGGGATGAAGGGGAACTATTGCGTTAGGATCCCTCGGCCGTACTGCACAAGAACAACAATTATAGCAATGTAAAAGATAGTCACGAACACACCTACGGCACGATAGTCAAATACACTCCTAGCAATCGGGTCATCTGCAATGCTTTTGAGTTCAGCTTGATTAAGCGCCGTGTTCGCTTCTAATCGCCAAATGCCGCGGGCCTTCTCTTGCGAGCTAAGCCATCTTTCGTTCAAAAACCACTGAATACACAAAGATACAGCAAGGAATGCAGCAGCCGCAAAAGAAAGGTATTTGGCGATCTCCGAGTTATTGGCGCTCGCTGCGTCACTTAGTACTTTTATGACGAATGGAGCAGCAGCAACCGCCAAATCCTTCCACATCGAGCGTGCAAAATCATGACCCTTTTCGCTAATTTTCTCGGTCTCTTCGAGCACGCTCTTTCGTAATGCACTAAGCGCCGAAAGCATTTCAGAGCTTTTCGCTTTAATGTAAGCAGAATAAGCGGTTGCAGCTGACTTGACGCAATTATCGCCCAAGTCTGTCAATGATGCCTTTCGATACGATCTGGCCCACTCATTCGCCAACAATAGATGCCTCACATCGGCGTCCCGAGATTCGTTTAGGAAAACGAACTTAGCTCCGGCAACTAGGCGTGGGAAGATATCAGTTAACTGAGAATTGTTGAGCGCAAAGCTACAAGCTGGAGGGCCGTCGAAATGGTATTCGATGAGTCCCTCAACTTCTGACACTCGGTCAGCTAAAGCGGCCATGAGTCTGCGGGACGATATTTCTATCCACTCGCTGGGCAGACTGCCTTCTTTGCGCGGCCATTCCATGACTATCCAAGGACGAATATCTGTCGGAACCTCCGGCGGACGAGCAAAATCGACCGAAAACCTGCGTGGATCAGGAAGATCATCGACTTCCGTTGGCAAAAACTCCTCATTGTTTCTCCAGACAAGAAAATTTGAAGAAACAGTACTGAACTGTTGCCCGTCATCAATCTCCGCAATTCTGATTGCTCGAAAATCTGAAACAGAAGCTTTGTTATTTGAAATTGATCTTAAAAGAAAAAGCCTCAATTCATTTTCGAAAGAAAACTTTTTTATATCAACACGAAATGCTTCACCAACATTTGGCAAATCTTCAATGCCAAACACATTATCAGTGTCGTTTTCATAAACGGTTATAGCTTCGATGAAATCGGGAGTATTTTTTAGAAGGCCGATAAAGGAGTTGCGATCGCCGTCGTTGGTGAACTTAGCACCAAAGCGGGCAGCTACGTCGCTTTCTCTGACCGTATCTACCGAGATACTCTGGATTAGCTCAGCGATTTGCTTCGGTGTCATCTATCGTTTCCGAAACGGGATCGTTGATGATGATCCGGTCATCATCAAGGATTACAGCATCTCTCATGTTATTGGGCACGCGAACTTGGATGTTGTTCTCTGTCTTATATCTAACTGCAGCTGGTGGACGAACACTCGAAGCATCGAGAGCTATCGGTGTAGCTTCTATTCGCGCTGACCTCAAACCACTACGAAATTTTGCTACGATTGGCGCATCATCGGGTAAGGTCGCGCCAAATACTGTGTCCAGAAAGGACTTCTGGTTTTCCGCATCGATATTACCACCAGCGTTGGCCGCAGCGTAGGTGCGACGCGTCATATCTCTTAACACTTTCTGCGGTACAATATCCTTATTCGCTCGCAGAACATTTCTCGTAACATCTACTAATTTTGCAGTGATTTCAGCATTTTCGAAACACCGCTTGCAGTCCAGAAAGTTCTCGAAATACCGGGCAACCCTTTGCTGATTTTGACGATCCAAGATACGGAGTTCGCCTCCATCGTCAGACAAGCGGATCAGCGCCGATTTTTGAAGAGCGTCACGATTCTGAACGAAAGTCCGCTCTATCGAATCTAGGCTAACGACCTGTCTGCCGCCTTGCCCTTCTTGAAGCTCATAGCTGAGAACCGTCTCATCGTCATACTTGAGTAACGCGAAAGCCTGTTCGCCAAGAGATCGCAGCGCAAAAACCAAGAATGCACCTGCTGCAGCGCTACCCCCATGCTGCCTTTGAAAATCTTCTGCCAGTCGCTCGCTTTCATTCTGAAATAGCTCTTCGTCAGCGGCAATACGAGCAAGGCGCTCTCTCGTTGCTGAAGCATCGGAAAACTCGTACGGAATGCCCGAGTTGACAGATAAGATGCGCTCCAAGAAAAAATTCGAAAATTCGCCGGGGTTTATTGCCTCAAGACGCACAAAAGCGTTCTCACCCGGCCCTACTAGATGAAATACCATTTGTTCGATTTGAACGGCATCGGCTTGGTTTTGTGAAAAAAACAAAAAAGAACTCCTAATTATTGATTTCGTAGAGAATTAGAGGCTTACGCGCAAGTTGCTGGATTAAGAATAGTAACTATTGTCCTACTCGCCTGAGCTATGCAAACAGGGGTGGGTGGTTTTTGATTTAGTCCCTCAAACGCCGGGCGCGACACCTCCGTGTCGCTTGGCTTTCGCCCTAACGGGCGGCGCGCGGTCGCGCTTGCGGCTCGCTGGTCGCTCGCCGTTGTGGACCAAGCTATTTAGGTTGCGCCCAATCTCCATTTTCCTACTCGTCTGTTTTTTGCTTTGGTCCCTCAAACGCCGGGCGCGACACCTCCGTGTCGCTTGGCTTTCGCGGCATAAGCCGCGTCGCGCAGTCGCGCTCTGGCTCGCCTGCGGCTCGCGTTCACCGCCCAACAGGACCGTTTCTCATGGACAATTCTGACCTTCCCCCGATCCCCAAGCGCGTGATTGCCCGCCAAGCCACCAGCGCAGCCGCCTTTACCCACCCTACCCCGTCGCCCGACGATCCTCTCCTCAAATTCACGCCCGTCCCGCACAAGCGCCCTCGGCGCAATTCCGTCACCCCTGCCCTCCAGCGCAAATTCATCGCCCATCTGGCCGCCACCGGCATCGTCACCGCCGCTGCGCGGCACATCGGGAAAAGCATGGAGGCCCTCTATAAATTGCGCGCCCGACCCGGTGCGGCGAGTTTTAATGCGGCCTGGGATGCCGCCATTGATCGCGGTGTCTCGCGTCTGGAGGCGACCGCCCTCACCCGTGCCATTGCCGGAGAAGAACGCATGGTCGTCTCCTCGGGCAAGATACTCGGCACCGAAATCCGCCATAACGAGGCGCTGGTGATGTTCTTCCTGCGCAATCGCCTACCCCACCGCTATGGCCGCACCGAACTGCGCCCCGGCCATCCCGATTATGACCGGCTGCGCGCCGAAATTCAGGCCGAGCTGATCGCCGAGCAGCGTGAGGCCTATGACCCCAAGCAACGCCTTGACGAGCTTACCGAGTGGATGATGGGCTTTAAAAAGCGCTGGCGCCTCGATTGGGAGATGGAACAGAAGGCCAAAGACGCCTTTTGTTGATCTTTACCGCTCGCGTCGCTCGATAATGGCGCAATTTCGCTCCATTCCCGATCAAAAAGCTAACAGATTTTCGCCAGGCCCTAAGTTGGCGAGCAAAGGTCCGTTAACCTTGGAAATCCGCATAATCGCGGCGATTGGCCATTTTTGGGACCTCAAACCGGCCCTTATCGTCAACTTTCCCTAGCGATTTGGTAACCTTCTCTTAGAACCTCGTGGTAGTGCGTAGTGGCGCAAAAGGGTGGCATGTTGAAAAAGCCACTTCTTGCCGCGACCGCCCTTTTGGGTGTTTCCATGCTTCCAACGCAGGCTGCTGCCGCGCCGCTGGCCATGTCAGTGCCCAGCGCCTTGCCGATGGTTGCCTATGGCATGTCGCAGATCAATTGCGCGCCGCAAGCAGCAACCGCTCCTGCCGCGCGTCCGGTCTATCAAAGCCGTTCCGCAGCGATCCTGGGTGGACGCCCAAGCGCGCTGGAACGCCTTAAGATGCAGCAGGCGGGTCAAGCCGTGCCAACGCAGCAAAGCGCCTCGCTCGCGCCTATGCCCGTGGCTGGCAGCGCCGCTGTACCGATGGCCGCAATCGGCTTTGCTTGCCCGGTCACGCAAGCCGCCTCTGCCGCAAACATTGGCGCCATTCGCACCACCGTCACCGGCACCTTCATGGGTACCGAGCGGGTGCGCATCGGCAAGACCCGGTTTGATGCCAAGTGGAACCGCGTTGTGAACCGCAATCTGTCGAGCCGCGATCTGTCGCGGACATTGGGCGCGGTTCCTACTCAGCGCGACGCATTGCTGGCCAAGGTCAACGCCTGGGTCAATCGCTCGATCGCCTATAAGGATGACCGGAGCGGGGATGCCTGGGCATCGGCCAAGGAGACCCTGGCCAAGCGTGCCGGTGATTGCGAAGATTATGCGATCCTGAAGATGCAGATGCTGCACGCAGCTGGTGTCGCCAAGGATGATCTGATGCTCACCCTCGCCCGTGACAACATGGCTGGTAATGACCACGCCGTGCTGTTGGTGAAGAACGACGGCGCGTGGGTGATGCTGGATATGGGCTCGGACCGGATTGTACCGGCCGCAGGTGATTATGGCTATCGCCCGGTGATGAGCTTTGCTGGTAACACGCGTTACCTGCACGGCACCAAATACGATCCCAATAAGGCCCGCACCACAACCGTACGCTTCGCCCGCGCTAGCTAAGGTGTAAGTGCCCAGCCGCTGGGTATTCGTTCGATTTCTCGCTCTGTCACGCCGCGAAGCGCCGCAAGGGCGGCTGTCCTCAAATAGCGAAGCGATAGGACCACTAGAACGCCACGCGCCCGCAGCGATGCGATCTATGATCGTGTGAGCGAGGATATCGCAGCACGGAGGTGCTGCGGAAAACAAAAGCGTCCCAATTCTTACCTCTCAGTGAGGCTTTCGTTGAGAGCCCGGCTAACCGGCTTCATCAGATAGCTCAGCACGGTTTTGTTACCGGTGATGATTTCCACATCACAGATCATGCCTGGCACGATCGGCAAGTTCTGCCCGTTCCGCGTCAGATAGGCCCGGTCGGTCTCGACCAGCACAGTGTAATAGGCTTCGCGCTCGGCTTCGTCATAGACGCTGTCCGCGCTGACCTGCTGCACCCTGCCCGACAATCCGCCATAGGTCGCAAAATCATAGGCTGTGACCTTCACATTGGCCGGATCGCCCACCTTGATAAAGGCGATGTCCTTGGGCGCCACACGCGCCTCCACCAGCAGTTTCTCGCCCACGGGGACAACCTGCATGATCTTCTCACCAGCGTTCACAAATCCGCCCACGGTGGTGATTTGCACATCATTGACGATGCCATCAGCTGGCGAGCGCAATTCATTGCGATCACGCCGCGCCTCTGCCCCGCGAATGGTTTGTTCGTTCACAGCGATCCGCGTGCTGATTTCCGACTTTTCATTCAAAGCCTGCTGACGAAACTCCAACCGGGCCGAATCCAAATCGGCCTGAGCCTGCCGGATCGAGGCGCGTGCACGCGCTGCCGATTGGCGTGCTGCTGACAGCCTGCCCTGGGTATCCACCAGATCGCGCTGAGCGGTCAGCAATTCTGTTTGCGGTACAATCCCGTCGCGCGCCAAAGGCTCCAACATGCTGACCTGTTGTTGGGCCAGCCGTGAGCTGGTTTCCAAGGTCGAAATGGTCGCTTCTGCTTCGCGTAAATCGCGGCGACGCTGTTCAATCTCTGACGATAGCGAGCTTTCCCGGCTACGGGCTGCGGCCACACGAACATTTTGCAATCTGCGTTCTTCCGCACAGATCGAGCCTACCGCACACGCTTCGCCCGTCTGGCCAGAGGCTTCTCCCTCAAGCCGGTTGGAGCGCGCGGCAAGCCGCTCGTTCTCTGTTTTCAATTGGCCCAATTCAGACGAGGCCATGGTATCGTCCAACCGGACCAGCAATTGGCCCTTTTTCACGCTCTGGCCGCCGCGAACCAAGATCTCTGCCACGACAGAGGGTTCCGATGGCTGCACCAATTGCGCCTTGGATGAAGGGATAACCTTGCCCATGCCGCGCGTGACCTCTTCGGTCTGCGCAACGCTGGCCCAGGCAATCAGCGAAAACAGCGTCAGCCCGCAAAAGGCGATCAGTTTTCTACTCGCATCCCAATCCGAAATGCGGTCCCACAATTTGCTCAACGCATTGCTCACAGTTCTGCTCCAATGCCCCCATTGGTGTCCGGATTGGCTGGCTGATCCAACCCGCCGGCAATGGGGTCGGAAGAGGATGGGATGGCCTCGCCCTGCTGCTGCAAGGTGGTGCTATAACCCGTGCTAGCTTGCACCGGATCAGGAATGCTCAGCCGCCACTGCTTGGTCGTATCAATGCGGCCGCCCACATCAGCTGGCGCATGCCGATCGGCAACATCGGGCGTTACGGTCAGCCCCGGCGTGTAAACGGGTTCTTGCACAGCGTATTCGGCCGCCAACATCCGGCGCAGTCTGTCGCTGTCAAATTTCGGAATTCCTTCGCGGCCGTTCCAGCGGCGAGTAAACGCCATCGCTTCGCCTGCGCGACCCGGGAAACGATAGAAGATATGCGTCCCGATCTTGTCGATCTTGGACAAGGTATAGGCCCAGCGCGGCAGAACATAGTCGGCATGATAATGCGTGGCCGATCCCACTCGTGCTTCCACTTGGCCAGCCAGTGCGGCGCGCGCAACGTCTTTGGATTCGCCCCATTGGCGCGCCAAAGGTTTGCGCAGCAAAGACCCGTCGCAAGTAAAGCTGAACTGGCACACCGGCTTATTCACGCCTTCATAAACAACCGAGCACACCGAATTGGGATAGGCCGGGTGTTTGAGACGATTGAGCACCACCTGAGCCACCGCCCGCTTGCCGGTAACCGGCTCGTTGGCGGCCTCGTAATAGATTGCCTGCGTCAGGCAGGTCAGCGCCGTACCAAATTGCGCGCTGCCTTGATCGATCGCGGAAAAGCCCGCCATTTGTCCGGCTGCAATGCCCGAGGTCGGGATCAATTCGTTCTCTTCTTGCGCTGACAATCCCTCGATCAATATCTCGCGCTGAGCACCTTGGTCCAGCGTTTGCAGCTGAGCGACTTCACGCGCCTGCAGATTGACGCCGCTTTCGGCGTGGCCTGGTACCGGATTGCCCAGCAAGAATGACAGCGACAGTCCAAGGACCGCAGCCAGCCCTGCCCCCAGTGCAAGACCGCCACGGGTCGCCCCGGTGGTTTCGAGCAAACGTCGCTCAAAAGAGGATAGCTTGGTCGTCATTGTTCTGCGGCGCTCGATGCCATGCCGCCCTTGCCGCCAGCACGGGCCAGGATTTCTGCTTTGCTGCCGTCAGCCACCACTTTGCCCTTGTCCAGGACGATGATCCGCTCGCACAGCTCAAACAGGGCTGGACGGTGGGTGGAGATAATCAGCGTTTGCTTGTCAGACAGTGACTTGCGAACACGATCGACAAATTGCCGCTCGGTCTGCGAATCCATCGCACCGGTTGGCTCGTCCATGAACAACATATCGCATGGCGAAACGAATGCCCGGGCCAAAGCCAAGAAGCTGCGCTGGCCACCCGACAAGCGTCGGCCTTGCTCGCCCACGGCACGGTCAAAACCGCTATCGTCACGCGCCAGAAACTCGTCCGCGCCGCTCATCCGCAGCGCTTCAAACAGACGCGCTTCCTCAACCTCGGGAGCACCGAGAGCGAGATTGTCTTTGATAGAGCCGGTAAACAAAGTGGCGTCCTGTCCTACGAAACGAAATGCATTGCGTAGATCTTGCGGCCTGTATTGACGTGAGTCGATGCCGTTTACCAAGTATGCGCCGTCGGTGGGCGGGTACAATCCGCACAAAACCCGGCCCAAAGTGCTTTTGCCCGATGCCACACGGCCGATCAGCGCGACGCGCTCGCCGGGCTTAATCGTCAAATTCAGGCGGTCCAGCGCGGGCACGGGCGCTTCGGGAT
This sequence comes from uncultured Erythrobacter sp., assembly GCA_947495555.1. Taxonomy (GTDB): domain Bacteria; phylum Pseudomonadota; class Alphaproteobacteria; order Sphingomonadales; family Sphingomonadaceae; genus Erythrobacter. The sequence continues at coordinate 736,023 of CANLZI010000001.1, forward strand.
AAGCGAATGTGCAATCTTCCAATTTCAGCGTCGCATCGCGAACCGTAGCCGGCAAAGCCGACGCTCCCAATTTGCGTTCATCGGGAACCTCGAACAATTTCTCTATAGATTCCAATGTTTCACGGGCCTGTCGCGCACGTGTCAGCAGGAATGCGATCTGTCCTGCCGGGGCTAAAGACCGCGATGACAGCATCACGATAGCGATGATCGCACCCATGGTGATGATGCCTGCATCGAACAGGTAATAGCCGCCAATGATCAGCGAGATGGAGGACACCTGTTGGAACGATTGGGCCAGACCAACTGCAATGGAATTGATCTTTTTGAGCCGGTTTTGGGAGTGGCTGCCGATATCGGCCAAATTGTACCACCGCCCCATCATGGCACGCTCGCCAGTCATAGACTTAAGCGTTTCAGCCCCTGCAACCGATTCAACCAGCAAGGTTTGCTGCAATCCGTGGTCTGCCTGCGCATCGCGGGCGGCGTCAGTCACCTTGCCTTGCAGGATAAAACCGGCGATCGCCATCAGTGTCATGGCCACAATCGGCACCAGCGCTAGCCATCCGGCGATATAAGCAATCACGGCCACAAACAGGACCAGGAAGACCATATCCACCATCAAAACAATGGTGGTGGAGGCGAAGAAATCTCGCACCACCGTATATTCGCTGACCCGTGCAGCCAATGCACCGGTGTTGCCCTGACGGGCAGACAGCGGCAGGCCCAGCACCCGGCCAAAGATCTTTTGCGACAGCTTGATGTCCAGCCGGCGACCGATCTCGTCGATCACATTGGTCCGTGCCGCACGCAGCGCGAATTCCATCAGAAACGCCAGCAATACGCCGATACCCAGCACCCACAGGGTCGAAACGGCACGATTGGGGATCACCCGATCATACACATTCATCGAGAACAGCGGCAGCGACAGCGCCAGTAAGTTGATAATCAAGGATGCGAACAGGACGGGCCGGAAGGCCTTACGCTCTTTGCGCAATTCGCCCCAGAACCAGTGGTGGCGCCCCTTTTGGTGCCACGGCGCCTCTTGCTCGCGCAAACTGTCCGGATCGCCATAGACCGACAGGAAGATGCCAGAATATTCTTCCTGCAATTCATCACGCGGGGTCCACACCGCTTCGCCGCCATCGGGCTTCCAGACCAGCAATTCGCCGTCCTTGGCCTCGTGAATGACGGCAGCGCCGCCCTCGCCCAGCGAAATCAGCGCAGGATAGTCGGCTGTTCCCTTGGGAAGTTTGGTGCGCTTGTGTTCGTCAAAATCCAATCCGGCCGCCTCGATCGCCGAGCCAGCCTGATGAAACGGCAAACGACCCGCTGCATCACGTGCGAGCGAGTCGAATAATGCCGGGGAATAGGCGAGGCCATAACGCCTCGCCAGTTCACCAATCGATTGAATCAGTGGGTCATTCGCCTGCTGCGATTCTTGTGTTCGTTCCTGCAGCACGAAATCCTCACTTCATTAACGCTCCAACCAAAGAACAAGCTGCCTCAATTGGCGTAGCGACGGTAATCTGTCTCGGCTTCTTTCGAAGGACCGAAGTTGAACCGTTCGCGCTCATTCTTGCCAGCACCCGCCCCAGGAGCGACATTGAGCGCCTCTAGGAATGTGTTGGTTGCTGCCAAAATCTGGTATTGCGCAAAAATCTGAGAAAATCGTGAAGTTTCCAGACGTACCTGCGTATTATAGCGGGTATTTTGGGCATCCAGCACGTCGAGCAGCGAGCGCCGACCGACGTTGAATTGGCTGCGATAGGACAGCAGCAGGTCATCATTTACCTGCGACTGGCGACCCAAGGCCTCGCCAATGTTGCGCTGCGCACGGAGAGCTGTCCATGCATTTTGCGCATCTTCTTCAGCCTGGCGAACCATCTCATGGAGACGATACCGCGCTTGCGACGCACGGTGTACCATTTCTTGGTACTTCCCGCGGGTCTGGCCGCCGTTGAAAATATTCCAGCGCATGTAAACGCGCCCGATCACGTCATTGGTCTCGCCATTGAAACCATCAATGTCTTCACCAATCCGGCCCCGCAGATCGACCCCTATGGTAGGATAGAAATCCCCCTTGGCGGACATCACTTCGCCGTGCCGTGCATCCACATCAGCCTGCGCTTCGCGAACCAATGGGTTGGCTGTTCTGGCCATACCGACGGTGGCTTCTTCGCTTGCTGGAAGCGCGCTTGCCAAATCAGGCGGAAGCGACACTTGGGTAACGGTCAGGCCAGTCAAACGGCGCAGCGCATTGCCGGCTGTTTCCATGGCTTCAACCGCCTCAGCTTCGCGAACAACCGCTGCTTCCAAACGCTCTTGCGCCTGTTGCAGATCAGCCACCGAGATCGAACGTTCTTCAACCCCGCGGTTAAGATCGCTCACCAATGCTTCGTGGAAAGCCTTGTTGTCCTGGCTGGCAGCGACAACGCGCTGTTGCAACAGGACATCCAGATATTGCCGCGCAACTTGCAGGGCAACAAATTCTGAACGCTCAACCACACGCAGAGACGCGCCATCGACACGCGCTGCCTGACGCAGCAATTCACCCCGACGACGACCGAAATCGAACACGGTCCAATCCAGCGTGGCTTGCGCCTCAACCGGATACAGCTCGTCATCGGCAATGCCGAGCGAACGACGCGTGTTGTTTTCAAGACGGCGAATACCAGCCGATGCTTCCAGATCGATTGTCGGCAGATACAGCGATTGTGCCTGCTCCCGCTCGAACTGAATGGCTTCGGTGTTGTACTGCGCCTGCAGAACTTCCGGATTGGCCATGATCGCGGTTTCAATCGCCTCGGTCATGGAAATCGTGCCATCGGCAGACTGTGCAACAGCCATCGGAGAGGTTGCTGCAAGCAGTGCTGCGGCAGCGATGATTGTAATGCTCTTTTTCATGATCTCACCCTCCCCTTAGCGGACTTTGATTTCGACACGACGGTTTTGCAGCTCGCGCACACCATCTTCGGTCGGAACCCTGGGCTCTGTTTCGCCCTTGAAGTCGATTGAAACATTGGTTGCAGCCACACCCGATGCGACCAGCAGCGACTGAACATTTTCAGCACGCGATTGCGAAAGTGCATCGTTGTAAGCGTTTGAACCCGAACGGTCAGCGTGGCCAACCACTGTCAGACCCGACCAATTACACTGTTCATAATTGCCCGTGACAAAATCAATCACCTGGCTGGCTTCGGCGGGCGGTTCAGCCACGTCGAATTCAAAGAAGATCAGCTTAGGATCTTCGCACACTGGCGCTGGTGGTGGCGGTGCCGGTGGTGGCGGCGGTACAGGAACCGGTGGCACATAAGTCATCAGCTGATGCGCGCGAACACATTTGCCGATTGATACCGGATCCTTAGTCCGTGATTTGAGATAGCCCAGCGCGATGCCGCACTGCGCTTTGGCCTCGATCGCCCACAGATAGCGTGAATCATTCGCATTCACGATCGCCGAGTTGTTCGAAGCTGCCAACGCATCATCAAAGCGGGACTGGATCTCTCCGTTCAGAGAGTCATAGTCCATCGCCATCAGAGCGTCTGCATCACCGTCCTGCGCCATGGCCGCCTGGTGCGTGGCCAATGCCATCACCATCGTCGCACATGTCGCGCTTAGTTTTGAGAACCGCATATTCTTCCCCCTGGTCAAGGATCCTATAATCTTAAGCATGCACTGCTGCCATAGCTGCTGCGTCTTCCGTCATGTCAGCTACGGAGCTTGCACCAAATGTGAATGCGCCCCCGTCAATGCTCTGTGCCAAAGCGTTATCAGCAAGATAGCTCATTTCGCCAGTAAAGCCAGTAACTTCGCCTGCAAAATGTTCGATCATTGCATCAATCTGCCCTTCGGCCATGATGTCATTGACGATTTCTTCGATGGCCACCGTGATATCAGCAATATCCTGGTTTCCATGCAGTCCGCTTGCTTGGGCAAGATCAACCGGGGCAATCCCGTCATCGTTGAGTGCCAGCAAAGCTTCCATATCAGCGCCCACATCAAGTGCAGAACCTGCGTCGCTCATCACCCCGGAGTAAACATCCGAGACGAAATCGCTCGATCCGCCAAACTCAAACCCTTGAACGCCCGCTTCTGCCATCGGGTTCATGCCGATGAATTCAACGCTGTCGAACTGGGTCAGGCTGGTGCTTGTAAAGAGCGAAAGATCGCCGGTTAGCTCTGGAATTTCAACTACGGAGTTAAACCCGCCGTCGATTGCTTCAAATGATGCCAATTCATAGCTGGTCTCACCGAAACCTTGGAAGCCAGCGCCATTCGTTACCGAAATGTCACCGAAGCCATCCGCCATTTCACTGAAATTAACCATCATGGCGCCAAATCCAGCAGCAGCGATCTGGGTCGATCCCGTTCCGCGCAATGCGGATTGCATCATCAGATCATTGTCATTGGAGAACGAATTCGTTCCCATGCTGATGAGAGAGCCCGAGCCGTCTGGTCCACCAAGCCCACTAACATCAGTGCCATCATCGAGCAGCGCCATTGTGTTAAAGGCAGAAGCCGTGGTTGCACCGCCGCCAAAGCTGGAAAGGGCCGAAACTGCTGGCGCATCTGGCGTTAGGCCGTCTGCGACGCGAACGCTGAAGTCTTGCGTAGTTGTCGGATCCATGTCTGCATCAGTGAACTGGACTGAGAAATCAATCGTTTCATCTATCGACTCAGACTGCACACCAACCTCGATAAGGTTAAGTTTTATCGAACCACTGACCTGATAAACATCGACCCAATCGATGAATTTACCCGGATCTTCAATCGTAAGTTGATTAACGCCATCGCTGCCAAGCACGGTGATCTCTTCAGTTGAGCCATCCGTGTAGTGAACAACGAAGGTGATTTCCTCGCTTCCATTGAAATTGAAGAACGTAAATGTTGCAAACGCAACGTTTTCAATCTCCGGCTCAGGGTTCGGCAGGGTGTAAGGTCCAACACCGTCATAATCGTTGAGATCACCAAAATCGAAGCGCAAAAACTCGCCTTGATCGAAGTTGTTGTTGAACAGGCCCCAACCCTGCGTCGAACCGTTTACATTCGGCTCCTGAGTGAGTTCAGGGATGTCGCCAGATTTCCAATCCGCCAGTTCCTGAGCCGTAAACAATCCGCCGTTGCCAATAGGCTGATATCCGGTGACAAAGACCAGATTGGCCATCGACGCATCGTCTGTGACGATGACGCTGCTACTCGGTCCAACACCAAATGAACTGCCTTGGCCGATCGGTGTAGGAGTAATCGTTGGATCAAGCGGAGTTACAAGATCAAAAGTGTACTGGCCAGAAGTGCCGGCATTCTCGTCGACAGTCAGTTTGAACACCTCGGTCTCATCACCGTCAATTATTCCATCATCATCAGCATACCCGTAAAGGACATCGCCGATTTGTTGAACGAACAGTGATTGTCCACCCGAAGTCAGGCCAGTCACATCTGCGGTGATGGTAACAGAACCGGTTCCATCTGCGCCCGGAGCATAGTTCAGCGTTCCAACTGCCGGTGCGGTAGCCGGATCGTTGTCCGTTTGCTGGCTCTGAACTGTGCCCAGAGTTGGCGCATCGTCGTTGAAGAGGATCGATAGGGCTCCATTGGTATTGACATCCCCATCGCTGTCAGCTGCCCTATAGTTCAAACTCACCAATAGGCTGGCTTCATCGCCGCCCGCTGCATGCAGCACATTGTCAACCAATGTCACTGTGAAACTGCCATCAATCTGGAGATCAACTGTGAACAGAATGCCACGCGGACCGGTCGCAGTCAGTGTCGTACCGGCCCAAGTATAGTTGACCATCTCGGTGCCCACCATGCCGCTGGTACCATCCAGGTTAGAGAAATCGACCGTCCCTGTATCGTTACCAAAATCGACATCAATCGAACCAACGAACACGGCTTCATTGTTCTCACCAGCGCCGGTATCTCCCTGGTCAGCATCTATGTCGCCCGTAGTTGACGCCGGATTGCCCCCAGGCAGCCCATCGTCATCAACTGCAGCAACTTCGAATTCGGGATTTGGCGTTGAGTCAGGATCGATGTTGAGAAAGACAGTCGCGGTCTCTGTATCACCATCACCATCAGTGACTGTGTAAACAAAGGTGTCCCCACCCTCTGCGCCGGCGTTCGGCGTGTAAGTGAAGGTGCCGTCATTATTATACACAACTGTGCCCTTAGTGGCCTGCGTTGTAACGGCAATATCAGTTGTCTCATCTACTCCATCCGCGCCGTATACATCGTTGTCGAGCGCGTCAGTAATGTCGAGCGGTGTGTCCTCCGCAACTGTGTAGATACCGTCGTCTTCAGCAGTCGGAACATCATCCACCACGTTTACCGTGATCGTACCGGTTGTGCTGTTACCTTCGTCGTCTTGTGCCGTGTAGGTGAAGGTCTCACCAAACTCGGTCGAAACACCATCATTGGCATTCGGTGTTGTCTCAACAGGAGCCGTCAAGGTGTATGTAAAGTCACCCGTCGCTTCGTCGATTGCGATCGTTCCGAACGAACCAATCAGCGTGGTCGTTCCCATACCATCCGATGTACCGCCCTGGATGCCAAACTCGGTCGCACCAGCCACAACAACGGTTCCCGTGTCGCTTTCGGTGGTTTCGCTCGGCGCAGAGCCAGTTACAGAACCAGCTGCCACATCACCTGCATCAACCGTTGTATCCAGCGCTTCTTCATAGACTGTAACGCTTGGTGCGTTGCCCATGAGGTTCACCGGTGAAACGGTGAAGGTCAGTGTTGTCGTGACCTCGTCCCCGTCATTGTCGACGATTGTGTAAGTGAACACATCATCGCCGCCCACGGTGATCGTATCGGCCGGAACATCATAACTATATTCACCATTTTCATTCAGCGTAAGCGTACCGAACTCACCCGCCAGGACGAATTCGCCCGCCGCCGGAGTATCGTCGCTGGTGGCTTCATTGGTGCTGGTGATGCCGATGATTGCTGGGCTTTCTAGCCCATCTGCGCCGCCTTCGTCATTGGTTAGGACATTGCCGGTGGCAGTGCCGCCTTCATCGGCAGTGTCCGTATCTGCAACGGCCAGCGGTGTGTCATCGTCGACTGTAACAATCAGCGTACCAGTTGCATCAATCGTATCGCCATCGGCATCAGTTGCCTGGATCAGGCTGCCGAAATCAATCTCGATATCGTTGACGTTCTCACCATCAGCCGCGACTTCGTGATCGAGCGCGCCTTGAAGCGTGAAGCTCCAATCGCCATCGCTGTTGAGGGTAAAGGTGAAGATCGGATCCACACCGGCAACCGCAACAACCGAGGTTGGTGTGATCGTATAGGTGACAGTGGCACCGTCCGATGTCAGACCAAGCGCATCTAGTGCTGCGGCCGAGCTGTCATCCAGACCATATGTCAGCGGCGCATCGGCACCAGCCGTGAACAGGCTGCCAACCGAACCACCGTCTGTCAGATCGGCACCGGGAACGTCATTCAGATCGGCATCATTGTCGATACCGTCAGGAAGACCGTCTTCGTCGACCAATCCAGTGATTGCAGCACCATTGTTGGCTATCGGCGTGTCATCATCGACAGTGATGTTGAGCACGGCAGGCGCTGTATCGCCATCACCATCGGTGAGGGTCGCGTTCAGCGTGAAATTCTGCTCGTTCTCGTCATTATTGTTGTCATCAGCGTGCAAGATGTTTGCAACTTGAGTGACAGTATAGTCGCCAGTCGAAGTATTCAGTGTGACCTCGACTACGGTGACAAAATTGCCATCCTGGAATTGCTGGATAAACACCCCGCCATTGCCATTTGTGATGTATTGGAAGCCGGCAGGTTCACCAGCAAGTGAGAAGGCAACCGTGCCGCCGTCATTGCCGAAACCTTCGACATCATCGACGAGCGAACCGGTGGTGTTGGCCGTATCAGGGTTCTGATCGTCCGGACCGCCAGGATTGCCGCCTTGCGTATCATCATCGAGGAACGCGGTAGCAGTAATCTCAGCTGTAGGCGTGTCGTCTGCAAAGTTCAGGCTCTGTCCGATGCCCAACTCTTCAGAAGCGGTATCGCCATCCTTGTCGGTGACCGTGCCTTCCAGCTTGATCAGATCAGCCGAAGCCAAAGTGGTGGTCGTGCCGTCACCGCCGCTAAGCGTGTGATCGATCGCACGGCTCAGGTCGAGTGTAACCTCGCCATTGGCATCCACGCTGACGCTGAACACTTCTGCGCCATTGTTTTGAGCATCAACCGCATCCGTACCGTGACGGCCAACAACTTCGCCGCCTTCGAGGAACAGGAATACCTGTTCGTCAGTGGCATTGTCATACAGACCCGAAGCTGCGCCATCGGTGACCAACAGAGCGTAGCTGGTGCTAGCCTCGCCGTCATTTCCGGCATCGAATTCGAACGCGTCAGAGAAGTCTTCGCTGTCGCTGCCCAAATCGGTGTCGCTAACCGAAAGTTCGTCAGCAAAACCCGAGGCCAGTTCAACCGAAGGTCCATCATCTAAGAAGGTCAGATTGCTGCCGATTTCGACCGATTCAGACGCTTCGTCATCATCACCATCGGTGATCGTAACGGTCGCGCCAATCTTGCCGGCCAGGTTCAGAATGTCGTTGTGATCCACAACCACATCATCGCCGTCAACGAGGTGCTCAAGAGCAACTTTCTGCTCCAGAGTTACTGTACCATCAGGATTGATCGTGATGACGAAGGCTTCGTCGGCCCCGCCGTTAAACGTACCTGTGATAACCGTGTCGCTGGTCTGCTCCAGAATGATGGCAAGATCGCCATCGGCTGTTTGCAGGCCGCTATCGGTCGAAGCAACCGGATCACCCAATGCGTCCAGTACCGAGATCGTATATTCGGTGTCTTTCTCGCCATCGGCACCAAAATCGCTGGTGAAGTTAATCACTGATGCGAGGCTGGTCGCGCTGATCGAGAAGACTTCCGGCGTCGCCGCATCGGTTTCATCAACCGATACTGCTGCACCCGCGGTAACTTCGCTCAACGAAGGACCATCATCGGCAAAGCGGATGTTACCGCCCAGGTCGAGTTCAACCGGGTCAGATGCTTCATCCTGATCGGCATCGGTAATGGTTGCTTCACCAAGAAGACTAACCTTACCATCTGCCAGCGTTGCGAATTGATCATTGTATGGGGCTGACGTGTCATTGTTATCAGCGTGATCAATTTCGGCAAATTGCGTGAGAGTCACAACACCGTCGCCATCAACGGCGATCGAGAAGACTATGTTTGCCACGTCAACATCGCCAACAACCGCTGCTGTCGAACCGACGACTACGCCGCCGATCGAATAGAGCGTGATGGCATTATTGTTGCTGAACAGGCCAGAATCGGCATCGTCAATCCGCAGATCAAAGTCCCAATCAACCGTGCCAGGCTCATCAGCGCCGGCATCGGAGCTGACAACCGTAAACGCACCACTGAAGTTCGCGGTCGAAACATCTGTGTCGAACGCGAGCCCTTCGGTGAGCTCGTCCATTGTGGTCAATACCGGAGCTGCGCCATCATCCGCCTTGGCTTCGATGGAAGGTCCATCATCAGCAAACCGAACCAGATTGGCCAGGTCATAGGTTTCTGGATCGCTGTCCACATCGCCATCTGCATCAGTGATTGTGGCAGTCGCCGTGACACCCACCAAGCCTGATGCCAGCTCTGCAAGCTGATCATCGTAAGGCGCAGAGGTATCGTTGTTGTCTGCATGCGTGATCTCAGAGATCTGCGTCAGCGTTACAACGCCGGTGTCAGAGGCCACTTCAATCGTGAACACAACTGATGGGTCAGAAGCGTCAACTGGAGCGACGAGCGACGTCGAACCGACAACCGTTTCACCAATCTTGTAAACAAAGATCTCGTCAGCACCGCTGAACAGACCTGTCGCATTGGCTACGCCATCGACGGCCGCAAGCAAGGTCATTTCATAGGTGATTTCAAGCGTACCAGGCTGGTCAGCACCGTAAGTTTCGGTTGTGACAGTGAACGCATCGCTGATGTCAGACATTGCTGTGTCAGGGCCCGGATCGGTATCCGCATCCTGAGTGATCAACATGTCAACCGAATCGGAGCTCAATTCCAGCTCTACTGTCGGAACATCATCTTCAATGGTGACAACAATTGTGCCCGAACCGATCAGATTATTCGCCAGATCAAAGACCTGGTAATCAAAGCTTTCCTGATCAGAGACCTGGTTGTTGCCATTGTCGCCGCCTTGGTCAGGCGTGATGCTGTCGCCGTCTACTGGAGCGGTCAGCGTGTAGCTATAACTGCCATCAGCATTCAGTGTCAGCGTACCATAGTTACCGATCGCCGGGTCATTCAGAACGTAAACAAATGGTCCGGTTGCATCGGTGACCGTGATCTGGCCGGTGGTGAAGGTTTCGCTGTTAGAAGCGGCATCGCTGCCAATTCCGTCCAGGCCAGCTTCGAACACCAGCGCACCGTTGTCAGAGACCTTACCGGCGACATTTGCGATATCGATGACCAGTTCGGCCTCGCTCTCGTCACCATCGCCATCGCGGATGGTATAAATGAAGGTGTCGGTTGTATCAGCATTGGTCGAGTTGGCGGCAGACGCATAGGTGTAGCTGCCGTCCTGATTGATCGTCAGTGTGCCCAATGCGCTCGTGACAAAATAGTTGCCAGCGCCATCGGGGGTCGCATCAAGGCTCACACCGTCTTCGGTGCGAACGCTGACCACAGGGCCAGCATCCGAGTAACCGTCAGCACCAGAGATATCGGCCACACCATCGGTGTTATTGGCATCTGTGCCGCCCACTCCGGTAATCACATTACCGTCAGCCGTTTGGCCTTCGACAACGCTATCTGCATCATCAACCGCAGTTGGTGTGTCGTCGACGATCTCTACGTCGAGAACAGCATCATCGCTAGAACCGTCAACATCGTCAGCGGTCACGGTCAGCATCTCTACGAGAGCCGCATCGTTCAAACCGGTGTGCTCGAGCGTGTTGTCGAGCAGCGTCGCGGTGTAATCGAACGTCGCGCTGATCACAGTCGTGCCATCAGCTGCAAAGGTCGGCGTCCAGCCTGTCACCGTGACAGAGTATACCCCGTCATTGGCAACTTCGGTCGCGGTGAACACACCATCAACAACCACGTCAACGCCATTGACCTGAACATCGTCCAGACCATCAGGTGAGGTCACACCAAAGGTGCCGTTCTGGAACAATGGATCGGACTGGTCTGAACCTTGATCATCATTGGCATTGGCCAGATCATCTTCGTCCAGCGATACTTCAGGCGCTTGGCCATCAAGACCGTTCACGGTCACAATGTCGTCTTCGCCGTTCAGCGTAATCGTCAGCGTCGCGTCAGAGGTGTCTCCGTCGCCATCAACCAGCGTGTAATCGAACTCTTCAACAAAGCTCTCGCCATCGCTCAGCGTCTCAAGCTGAGAGATACCGAACGCGGTCAGAGTGTAAGTGTAAGAACCATCAGCGTTCAGAACCAGATCACCATAGGTGCCGGCGATTGTACCAGCGTTCTGAACAACCGCGCCATCAGCGCCAACCGTGTCAGCACCATTGTCGCCATTGGCTTCAGCATTGGTAATCACATTGCCCGAAGTCGATACCGGACCACCTTCATCCAGGCTATCCGTATCATCAACCGCAGTTGGTGTGTCGTCGACGATCTCTACGTCGAGAACAGCATCATCGCTAGAACCGTCAACATCGTCGGCGGTCACGGTCAGCATCTCTACGAGAGCCGCATCGTTCAAACCGGTGTGCTCGAGCGTGTTGTCGAGCAGCGTCGCGGTGTAATCGAACGTCGCGCTGATCACAGTCGTGCCATCAGCTGCAAAGGTCGGCGTCCAGCCTGTCACCGTGACAGAGTATACCCCGTCATTGGCAACTTCGGTCGCGGTGAACACACCATCAACAACCACGTCAACGCCATTGACCTGAACATCGTCCAGACCATCAGGTGAGGTCACACCAAAGGTGCCGTTCTGGAACAATGGATCGGACTGGTCCGAACCTTGATCATCATTGGCATTGGCCAGATCATCTTCGTCCAGCGATACTTCAGGCGCTTGGCCATCAAGACCGTTCACGGTCACAATGTCGTCTTCGCCGTTCAGCGTAATCGTCAGCGTCGCGTCAGAGGTGTCTCCGTCGCCATCAACCAGCGTGTAATCGAACTCTTCAACAAAGCTCTCGCCATCGCTCAGCGTCTCAAGCTGAGAGATACCGAACGCGGTCAGAGTGTAAGTGTAAGAACCATCAGCGTTCAGAACCAGATCACCATAGGTGCCGGCGATTGTACCAGCGTTCTGAACAACCGCGCCATCAGCGCCAACCGTGTCAGCACCATTGTCGCCATTGGCTTCAGCATTGGTAATCACATTGCCCGAAGTCGATACCGGACCACCTTCATCCAGGCTATCCGTATCATCAACCGCAGTTGGAACATCGTCCAGAATGTTGATGACCAGATCGGTCGAGGCCGTGTCGCCATCGCTGTCTGTAACAACCAGCTCAAACGCATCCGTATCAGGATCGCTCAGCGTGTTGTCGGTCAATTCATAGCTGTAGCTATATTCGCCATTGGTCAGCGTGATCGTGAGAACACCCTTGTCCGTTGGAACTGTGCCGCCAGCGGTAACATCAACGCCATTGATAACCAGCGAAGCAACAGTGTCATTGCCGGTGTCGATTGGAATCGAACCGGTCGCAAACTCGCTGTTTGCTGCTTCATCAGAACCAGCAGGTTCATCACCGCGAGCAGCCAGACCAGCTTCGTCAACTGTATCCAGGCCTTCGACGGAAATCTCAGGTGTGGAATCGGGCAGAAGATCAATCGTAACCGTTGCCGTCGATACATCGCCGTCACCATCGGTGATGGTATAATCGAAGGTTACTGTGCCTTCTTCGCCAGCAGCCGGTGTGTAGGTGAAAGTGCCGTCGTCATTGTAAACCAGATCGCCGGCACCGCTCAGCGTACCGTCAACAGCAGCAATCGCAGTCAATTCAACGCCGTCGGCGCCTTCAATGTCATTGGCAAAGACATCAACCGTGATCGGTGCGTTCTCAGCCGATTGGGTTGCGCTATCATCAGTTGCCTCTGGAACATCGTCCAAAACATTAATGACAACCGTATCTTCTGCGGTGTCGCCGTCGAGATCGGTAACTTCAATGTCGAACTCAACTGTGGTGTCATCACCATCGGTATTGTCTTCCAAGGTGAAGTCATAAGTGATCGTGCCATCGCCCGTTTCAGGGTCAAAAGTCACATCAGTAATCACCAACGTGCCGCCGTCGACAATGATGGTCTGAGGCAAGTTTTCCAGATCGATCGGCGTACCGTCGATGGAGATGGAGCCCAGGCCATCGGGAGATTCAAACGTAATTGTAGCGCCCGTGTTCTCACTCGGATCGCTGTTGTTGTTTGGATCATTGTCCGCGCCTTCGCCCGAACCAACCGGTTCTTCACCGCGAGGAGGAAGGCCAGCTTCGTCCACTTCAGTGCCTTCGCCGATCTGAGGAACGAAAGTGATCTCAGCAGGCGCGTCACCGATTACGATCAGCAGGGTCGCGCTCGAAGTGCTTCCGTCCTGATCTACGATGTCATAGTCAAAGCTTTCTTCAACGCCGCCAGGGGTGTTGAAATCGCGAGAATAGCTAAAACTGCCGTCAGCGTTTAGCGTCAGAGAACCGAATTGGCCCTGCAGGGTATCGCTTGGGTCAGCTGAACCGTTCTCATTGCTGAAGCCGGTAACCGCACCACCTTCGGGAAAGCCGTCGGCGCCAGAAACATCGTTGTCGACAACATTGCCACTAACAGGTCCAAAGGTTCCGCCAGCGATGTTGGCCGTATCGTCAAACGCGATAGGAGCGTCATCGATGATGTTAACCGACAATGTGGCATCAGCCTCATCACCGGTTGTATCAATCACTGTAACTGCAAATGTGTCGACCGAACCTGGCTCTAGGGTGTTATCCTGAAGCAGATACTCAAACCCGATCTCGCCCGAAGCAAGATCGACGCTTGTGATGGTCAGCGTACCCAGATCGGTTACGAATTCCTGACCTACGGCGGAGATTTCCACGCCATTCAAGATGATCGCTGAAACGCCATCCTGCGCCACAAATACAATCGTACCACTGGTCAGTTCGCCTGCACTTGGCTCGTTCGTGCCTTCTGGCTCTTCGCCGCGCGCTGGCAAACCTTCTTCCAGAACGGTTGCGATCGCGTTGACCACACCAACCGGATTGTCAGGTGTTTCGATAACAACTTCAGGCTCGCTATCTTCGTTGGGAAGAACTTCTTCTTCTTCCTCAACGATGCGGCTGAGTTCGGTATATGGCAAAAGATCGCCCAAATCGAAGGCGTCTTGGATGTTTCCGGGGTCTTCTTCGAAATTACCGCCCGAGCTGCGAGTCGGCAATTGCGGCAGGCCGGGACCTTGAGGATTCAGGAATTCGGTGACATCGGTAGGGTCAAGCGCAACACCTTCAGCAACGATCTGTGGGACGAAGATCGTGCCATCGGGAAGCACATAAACCGAGTCAGGAAATACGAAGGTTGAACCATCCGCCAGCGTGATCACTAGATCGCCACCTTGAAGGGTCACATCCTCCAGCGATGCTCCTTCGGGAAGGACCACAACGCCATTGGCGTCAGGAACAAGAAAACGCGTTCCAGGAGAATAGCTTACAGGAGCTTCTTGAAACTCATTCGAGCCTGCGTCGAACGATTCATTTGAACCGTTATCCGCATCAAATCCGCCGAGTTTACCGCCTTCGAAATCTACCATTTTTCCGTCCTTTAGAATGGGACCAAAATAGATCCCAAATGCAAAGCCAGAGACGGAATTGTGGTTACACGAGCACGCTTGCCCGATGTCCAAAAGAACATCCGTTTCTGAAATTGCGTCCCGTTATTTCTGACCCCTTAGTTCGATGAAACGAATCATATCGGGGACGAATCGTTAGCTAGAGAAGAACAGTGAATTGCTTTGGTTGCAAGCCCGATAACCATCTGGAAGTTCCATTTTGTCTGGCGAAACACTGAAAAACAGTCACTTTTCTGACCTTCCGTTTCAAAGCGTCCCACTGCGGGACATTCAAACGACCGAATATGTAAGGCCAGGTTAGTTTCTCGGTCCAAGCAGACCATCAACCATGTGCTGGCTACTCTTCTGACCGAAATAAATCCTGGATTGGCCGAATCGCTGCACCTCCTCTCATGATGTTCAGGGCACCTACAATTAGGCTTGTCCCCAAAAGTTTTGCCGACTCGCATTCATTATCATGTCAATCGGTTGCACTGGTTGACGTTGATCAAGCTCGACTTGAAGAGCGATTGCGAACGCCGCACCATATTTGAGGCCAAATATATCAGCCCAAGATACAACCTATATATATAAGCCGACCAACTGGCCCCTGATCATAGCGGATCCGAGCAACCTAAACAGTGATAGTCAAACGCCGGTATAATAGGTCATGCCAGACCAACCTTGGTGCTGGCCTGTATAGTGGCCGACAGACCGACCCAAACACCTTTATCAGCGTCACTTTCTGAGCGGGAATGCGACTCGCAGCACCCAAGAGTTGCAGCACGAATCAGACGAATCTTATTGATTCTAGGGCGATTCCTTCTGCGACAAGGCTTGCGTTAATTCGAAAAATGGCGCTTTCGTACAATCACGCAAGGCACCAAAGATGGTAAACGCTAAAGCAATCCAGTGAGTTAACCATTTTTCTTACTTTATTTTTGGATTAACTCATTGAAATTCGGACTTAATTTTTAGGATAGGCTTTTGCGTTGACCCGAAAGAGTTAAACCGACAATCTTTAGTCAGTTCCGAGGGGAATCAAACGTGACAACCGGCGCGAAGCCGGAATTAAAAAATAACGGGGTCGCGCTGGTTCAAATGTTTACCCCCTCTCGGGGCAAAAGGATCCGGAAATAGAAGCCGGACCTTTTTGGACATAAATGAATGGCTTTCGATTTTTGATAAGCCGATTTTAATTGGGGTAATTGACATGACTTTTGCAAAAACTTTTCTTCGCGACGAATCCGGTGCTTCGGCTGCTGAATACGCTCTGATCCTTGCTGTTGTTGGTGCTGGCATTGCGCTGGCAGCTTTCCAACTCGGCGGTGCAATCAGCACTTCGATCAATGCTGCTACACAAACCGTTACCGATTGTGCTCCTGATGGTTCGACATCAGGCGTGTGCTCTTAATCAAAGAACGGCCTGCGGGGGGTTGACCTCCGCAGGTCATTTTGATTCTATGTGCGATATTAGGGGTGCTCTGCGCTGGGTTGGAGCACTTATTAGGGGGAAAGATTATGGGGGGACGTAACCTCCTTATCATCGGATTAGCCGTCTTTATCGGTTTGATCGCGGTGTATCTTGCAAACGCGTATTTTACGGGTTTCCAGGAAGAACAACAGCGGCAGGCTGAAGAAAACCGCTTGGAACGCATTGTCGTTGCCACGCAGGAGTTTCAGTTTGGTGCTCCCCTGACAACCACCAATATGCGGTTGGCCAATTGGCCGGCCAGCTCGGTACCGCAAGGTGCCTTTGTTTCCATCGAGGAAGCTACCCGGGGCGGACGCGTTGCGTTGCGCCCGATCGCCATTGGCGAACCCATTCTTTCCAGCAAGGTTAGCGGTGAAGGTGGCAGGGCCACCCTTTCGGCACTCTTGCCTGAAGAGCTTCGCGCGGTCTCCATCCCTGTGAACCAGGTGACCGGCGTGGCTGGCTTTATCCGTGTCGGTGACGTGGTTGACGTATTGTTGACGCGCCAAATTCCAGGTGACGGAGCCAATACCGACGATCGGATGACCAATGTTGTCCTCGAAAACGTAATGGTGCTGGCGATCGACCAAGTGGCGAGTGAAAATGCGACCGACCCTCAAGTAGGTCAAACAGCGACCGTGCAGACCGACTTGGTTGGTGCACAAAAGCTGACGCTGGCCCGTCAGATCGGCGCACTCAGCCTGGTTCTGCGAAATGTAGAAAATCAGGATGTTGGTTCGACCCGTGTCATTACAAAGAGTGATCTAGGCGCAAGCGGCTATTTCATTCCTGAAACGAATACTAACGCACAGCCTGCACCGGCAGCGAATGCTGGGGCTGGTCTTGCACCAAGACGGCCAAGTGGTCCGACAATGTCGATCATTCGGGGAACCGAACCGACAACCTATCAAGTTAAACGCAATGGGGGGCGGTAATATCATGCGAAGCGGATTGAAAACGCTTACTGCGGTTCTCGCTCTTGGAATTGCACCGATTGCGGTGATTCCAGCAGCAGCTCAGGACGGTGAAGCATCCATTCATGCAGGCGCAGTTGAAGTGCCTGTCAACAAAAGCCAGGTGATCACAGCAGATCGCCCCATCGCTCGCGCCATGATCGGCAATGAAGATATCGCGGACATTTTCCCGATATCCGATCGCTCGGTGTATGTCTTGGGCAAGGCGTTGGGAACCACCAGCCTGACATTATACGATCGCAACAATCGCGTTCTTGCTGTGATGGATGTGGCCGTTGGACCCGATGTTATTGGTCTACGTGACCAAGTGGCATCGCTGATGCCCGATGAAGAGATTGATGCGCGCATCTCGAACGAGTCGATTGTTCTAAGCGGTACGGTCAGCAGCGCTGGCGCCGCAGATCGCGCGATGCAATTGGCCCGCGCCTATGCAGGCGACAATGTCGTCAATCTGATGTCGCTGGGCGGAAGCCAGCAGGTCCTTTTGGAAGTGCGCTTTGCCGAAGTGTCTCGGCAGGTAGGCAAGGATTTGGGCGTCAGCTCGTTCTTTAGTTCCAATGGTGGCCGCTTTAGCGGTGCCATTGGTAATGGTGCGAGCCTGACCCCTAACGCTACTACGGGTATTGGTGAATTGGGCCTCGATGCAGTCACCGGCTCCTTTGGCATCTTCCGCCGCTTCTTTGGTGATGTGGCTGGGCTCGATATCGAAGCTGTGCTGAGCACTCTGGAAGCCAAGGGTTTGGCCAAAACACTGGCTGAGCCAACCTTGATTGCGCTTTCTGGCGAGCGGGCATCGTTCCTAGCGGGCGGTGAGTTCCCCATTCCGGTGGCCCAATCAGGCTCGGGACAGGGCAGCACTACCAATGGTTCGAACGCTTTGTCGGTTGAATTCAAACCCTTTGGTGTAAGCCTGGGTTTCACGCCGACAGTGTTGTCGGACAATACGATCAACCTGCTGGTTGAGCCTGAGGTCAGCTCGATTGACCCTACAGCGTCGATCACAGTTGGTGGCTTGAACATTCCCGGTCTGCAAACGCGCCGGGCCAGCACCACGATCGAACTGCGTGACGGTGAAACATTCGCCATTGCAGGTCTGATCCAGCAGGATTTCGAAACCACGGTTAATCAGGTGCCATTGTTGGGTTCGCTCCCGATTATTGGTTCATTGTTCCGCTCTTCCAGTTTCCAGAAGGGTGAGACCGAATTGTTGATCATCGTTACACCGCGACTGGTTCAACCGATCAAACCTGGACAGGTTCGCCTGCCTACCGATCGGGTGGAAGATCCTACGCAAGTTGACGTATTGCTAAACGGCGTAATGTACCGCCCTAAGGAATTGGCGCCGAACGGTTCGGTTCCAACGTCCAGCGATGAAGCAGCGACGAAGGCTGAGGAGAATGATTATGACTATTAAGCGCAAGACGCTGTCTATCCTGGCCCTCGGCTGTGCGGCCACGGCCTGCACATCAGTCGCTGACAAGGAGTTCATCGGCTATCAGGATCCGGGCTTTGGTGAAGCCAATCGCGCCACATTTGCGGCGATGGTTATCAATCCGGACCCGCAATATGACAATCCGATCCCGCCAACCAGCGCCGAACATGCTGCTCAAGCCATTGATCGCTATCGCAACGATGCTGTGAAGCAGCCTGAGCGTGTCAATACGCAAAGCGCAAATGGCGGCGGCGGTGGTGGCGGTGGCTTGAACACCGGCGGCAATTAGGCGCCAAAGTACTGGGAAATGAACCATGTTGAGAAGCAAATCGTATAAGGGGTTTTTGAAAAACCAGCAGGGGGCTGTTGCTGCCACCTATGCGCTTGCTCTCATTCCTTTGATCGCTGTGGCTGGCCTGGGCTTTGATTATGCCCGGGTGGTCGGCATGGACACCGAATTGCAAAGTGCGGCCGATCAGGCTGCTTTGGCAGGGGCCACCCAGCTCGATCGGCGAAGTGGTTCGATGCAACGCGCGATCAACGCAGTCCGCGGTGGCTTAGTAACCAACCGAACTCTGTTTGCGAGCGATGGCACGACAACGGCCGTCGATCTTCCCGCCATTAATATCAAATTTTATTCCAATCGAGCGGATGCCGAGGCAGGCACCAATAGTTTCGATGTTACAGAAAGTGATGGAGACGCACGGGCTGGCTTTGTCAGCGTCACGGTGGAAACACGTTCGGCAAATTACTCTTTGACCCCGATCGTTGGGGCTATCAGAGGCCAGATGGTTTCCTCTGCGGTGGCAGGAATTGGGTCTGCGCTGTGCCGCATTCCACCATTGATGGTTTGCAATCCCGACGAAGATACGTCGCTGCCCGATGGCGAACCTGGCGCTGACTTTAGCGCTGCCCGCGCAGGCTCTGGCGTTCTTGTTGTTGCCGGACAGGCCGGTGGCGGGGCTGGCTTTTGGGAGCCTGGCAATTACGGATTTCTCGACCTCGGTAATGGCGCGAATGCTGTTGCCGAAGGACTGGGCTGGCTTGGCCCAGGCGGTGGATGCACCTCGATCACTGGAGCAGATACTATCGATCCCGAGGAGGAAATCGATACTGAGCCAGGATTGAAAGCAGGTGCGATTGACTCGATCAATACGCGCTTTGACATCTATCAGAACAGTTCAACTTGTAAAACGCCAGGCACTTGCCCTTCAGCTATCAACGTCCGTAAGGATTTGGTTCGCGACGCGGACGATTTGCCCTCGACTGCCTCAGGCGGCAGCACTTGCAAACTTGGCAATGACGGTTGGCACGAAACGGACGGCACAAAGTACGAGCCTACATCGTCAGCTCCCTTGGCCACCAGCGTAACGCCTTATTCAATGGGCCACCCGCGTGACATGTGCCACGCATGGGACAATGTTGGCAATTGTACGGATGGCAGGTTTGGCGACGGAGCCTGGGACCGCAACGCCTATTTCCGGACACATTATATTCGCACGGAAAATGGTTCGCGCGGGCTAGTGAATACTGCTTGGGATGAAGATGATTGGCAATACAATCTGACCCATGGCGATTCTGCCTTACCGAGTGGTACGACCGCCCCCACCCGCTATCAGGTGTATTTGTGGGAGCTCGCCCGCAAAGGCGATCTGATTGATGGCGTGAGAATTCTGGATGCGGCACCCGCTGGTGCAACAGGTGCCACCGAAGTAAGACAACCAAATCCGGTTTGTAGCCAAGAATATGGCTATGGAGCAGGCACCACTGTAACCGACCGCCGGGTAATGACCATTGCAGTGATCAATTGCAAAGCAGAAGGGGTGAAGGGGAAAACAACAGATGTGCAAATTGCCGACTGGATCGATGTTTTCCTTGTACAACCCTCAGCCACACGGACGCACACAGACAAATCGGACATCTATTTCGAAGTGATCCGAAAAACCGATCTGACGGTCACTGGTGTCAATAATGCTGCCCTGATCAGGCGCGATGTTCCGTATCTGGTGAAATGATGATGGTCCGCCAATTCATCCAATGTCAAAGGGGGGCAGCCGCAGCAGAAATGGCGTTGGTGGCTCCGCTTGCATTGCTGCTGTTTTTCTCGGCAGTTGAGACCGGCCACTATTTTTACTCGCAGCACCAATTGGTGAAGGCTGTGCGCGATGGTGCCCGCTTTGGCGCACGCCACAGCTTTGATGACGTGAACTGCCGAAGCGGAACACCCTTTATAGCGACGGATTTGCAAACCGATATTCGGTCCGTGGCTCTGACAGGCCAATTGTCCGGCGCGAATGAAACTCGGTCTGGCTGGGATTCTAGCGAAATTTCTTTCGCTGTCACGGTTACTTGCCCATCAGTCGCCGAGGCGACCACTGGTATCTATGAGGCGGCCGAGCCCGCACCGGTTATCAATGTAGCGGCAACGATCGGCTACAATTCTCTATTTAATGGCCTCGGAATAATTTCAGATAGCTATGATCTGAATGCTTCTCAGCAGGCATCGGCAATGGGGATTTGACGATGGCTGATCTATTTCTTCGGTTCAAAGATGATGAACGCGGCCTTGCCGCCGAGTTCGCTTTGGTGGTGCCCTTGTTGCTCCTGTTCGTCTTGGGGACGATCGATGTCGGCCTATATGCCTATCGCATCAATCAAGCAGAAAAGGCCACGCAGATCGGAGCGCGTTGGGCGACTGTTACCAACCCACTTGCTGACGGACTGGATGATGCCTCGCTGGTCAATATTACCGCAGGTGGCAGCACAATCCTGCAAGGCGATCGCATACCGGTGCTGGATTACACGATTACATGCTCTGGCACTGCGGCCACTTGTTCGTGCGCAGGCACCGATTGTTCGGCCCTCAGCTCGAGCTATACACGTGACGATACCGCCTATAACGCCCTGAGAGATCGCATGCGGGACATTCTGCCTGCGATCACGGACGCCAACATCGTTGTTGAGTACTCAGGGTCTGGATTGGGCTTTGCTGGTGATCCCAATGGTCCCGATGCGGTCTCTTTGATCACCGTCCGATTGCAGAACATGGCGCACCAGTCAGTAGTTCTTTCACCTTTGGGTGTTAGCACAAGCCTGCCGGATTTTGCCTATTCCTTGACCGCTGAAGATTCCAGCGGATCGATTTCGAACTGAGATGTATGATGGGACGAGTAGAAGAACTTTACGAGGCGCAGATGACAAGCGCGGGTGAATTGCCCCAAGGTGTGCACATTGTTGCGCAGGCAAGCATGCTGGAAGGCGTGGATGCCATTGGCGAGCAGATTACCGCATTGGAATGCCCGATTGATGCCCCGCTTCCCGTGGGTCAGATTTTGAGCGCCTCTATCGTCGTCATCGAAGTCGATCCGTCTTCGCGCAATTCGCTCGATCGCATTGAACAATTGCGCAATGAAGCGCCTGACACACCCGTCATTGCCGGCCTTTCAAACGTGGATATTGCGACCTCGCGCCAATTGCTGCGTCGCGGCGTGACCGATATTGTTGCCCTGCCCTTCGCCATGGACGAATTGGTAACGGCAATTGTTGATGCAGCGGCTACGCTCAAATCAGCTGACGAGGCCGAGTTGCGACTGGCGCCATTCATGTCCGTCTTGAAAACTATTGGCGGGGCAGGCTCGACCACCATCGCGACCCATTTGGCATCGCAAATGGCGGCGGATATGGGCGAAGGCTATCGCGCGTGCGTGATCGATCTGGACGTGCAGTCGGGTGATGTCGCATCCTATCTGGGCTGCGGGCATCGCAGAAATCTGGCGGATCTGCTCGAATCCGAAGGCCGCCTGGACGGCGAATTGCTGAATTCTGTCGTGTGCGAAGGCAACGAGCGGGTCGACGTGATTGCCGCTCCGTCTGATATCATCCCGATTGAATCAATCGAATTTGACCAATTGATGCGAGTGGTGACCACTGCCCGCAAACATTATGACGTGGTGATCGTGGATCTGCCTGCATCTTTCACCAATTGGTCCTTGTCTACCGTATTTGCTGCCGATCTGACCTTGATGGTCGGCACCCTCACCATTCCCAGCTTGCGTCATGCAAAGCGCCAGCTGGATTTCCTGACATCGATGGGCATTGACCGTTCGTCGATTCAAGTCGTTCTCAACCGTGTCGAAAAGCGCCTGTTCGCAAATATTGGCGCCGATGATGCCGAGACGGCCCTCAAACATCCTGTGCTGGCTTTGGTCAGCGAGGATTCCAACCTGCTTCGAACCGCTCAAGACCAGGGCGAGCTTGTCGATGCAATTCAAAAACGATCCAAGTTCTCGAAAGAGATCAAACATTTGGCGGATCTGCTCGCAGACCGTTTGGACGAGGTAGAATAGCATGTGGAAGATCAAGCGCCCCGAACTGGACGAAAATGAAGAGCCGCTCGAAAACGCGGAACTTCAAACAACGTCACCTGACACTGCAGACGTAGTGGACTTGCATCCGGCCAATTCCGAACGGGAAGAAAGCCTGCTGCAAATCCGGATGGCAATCCATCAGTCCCTGCTCGACAAGATGAATTTGTCGATGCTGGACAAATTGCCGGAAGAGCAGATCAAGTCTGAAATTTCCGCTGTCATTCCCGAATTGCTGGTCACCTTTGACCAACCGCTGAACCGCGAAGAACGCGCGAACCTGCTCGATGAAGTGATGGACGAGCTGTTGGGCCTTGGCCCGCTCGAACCTCTTCTAAAAGATGAATCGATCACGGATATTCTCGTGAACGGTGCCAATGTTGTGTTCGTTGAAAAGCAAGGTTTGCTGCAACGCGTTCCGACCCGCTTCCAGGATGAAAAGCATTTGATGCGGATCATTCAGAAGATTGTCAGCGCCGTGGGACGCCGGGTCGATGAAAGCTCTCCCTTTGTGGATGCGCGTTTGTCTGACGGGTCTCGTGTGAACGCAATCGTTGCGCCGCTCGCGTTGGACGGCTCACTGCTTTCCATTCGTAAATTTGCCAAGGTTCCGATCAGCATCCAGAAATTGATCGATTTGGAATCGATGCCCGAGGCAATGGCAGAAGTCCTGCAGGCCATCGTGAAATCACGCCGCAATGTGCTGATTTCAGGCGGTACAGGCTCGGGTAAAACGACAATGCTCAACGCTCTGTCTTCCTATATTGACGAGCAAGAGCGGATCGTGACGATTGAAGATTCCGCCGAGCTGCAATTGCAGCAAATTCACGTTGCCCGTTTGGAAACACGTCCGCCCAATATTGAGGGACGCGGCGAGGTGAGCCAACGCGACCTGGTCAAGAACGCTCTGCGTATGCGGCCAGACCGCATCATTGTGGGTGAGGTTCGTGCCGGTGAAGCGTTTGACATGCTTCAGGCCATGAACACCGGTCATGATGGATCAATGACCACGGTTCACGCCAACAACCCGCGTGACTCGCTCAGCCGTGTTGAACAAATGATCGGGATGAGCGGCATCGATATGCCTCAACGCGCTGCCCGAGCGCAGATTTCGTCCGCTTTGAACGTTGTGCTTCAGGTGTCTCGCCTGTCCGATGGTCGACGCAAGGTTACCAGCCTGTCCGAATTGACCGGCATGGAAGGCGACACGATCACCATGCAGGAAATCTTCCGCTTCAAGAAGGAAGGCGTGGACGAGAACCAAAAGGTTATCGGGCATTTTGAGGCCACCGGCATTCGTCCCAAATTCCTGCTTGATGCAGAAGCGCATGGCATCAAATTGCCTGCAAATCTGTTCCGGCCAGAACTGAAGATAGGCTGATAGAATGACCGCAGAAATTGTCCGGATATTCATCTTGCTGGCCGTGTTTGCCGCGGTGTTTCTGCTCATCCAGACCTCCGCCACAAGCTATGCCAAAAGCCGGACGTATCAAGGTGCGGTCAACGAACGCCTGCGATTGATCAGCTCGGGCCAGGACCGAGAAGCTGTTATAGGCAAATTGATGAAGAACCGTCCGGGTGACGGCGGACATTTGCCAGCATTTCTCGCCAGGTTTGAAGAAGACTTCGAGAAAATGGTGTTCGCTTCGCGGATAAAGTTCACGGTTGGCCAGCTGACCATGGCGATGGGCCTAGGCCTTGTTTCCATATTCTTGGTGCTACTGTTGTCGGTTGCGGCGTTTGGTACTGGACTGGGCTTTGGCACGGTGTTCATCGTCGGGCTGGTTAGCATTTGTCTGGCCATCGTGCTTCCTTTGCTGGTCATCAGTAAGATCGCTGAATCTCAGCGTAAGAAGATGGAGCATCAATTTCCTATCGCGCTGGACATCTTTGTCCGTGCCTTGCGTTCGGGCCACCCTATTGCGTCGGCGATCGACTTGCTGACCAAGGAAATGGAAGATCCCATCGGATCTGAATTCGGCTTGATCAGCGATGAAGTTTCTTATGGCGCCGATCTGGTTGGCGCGCTGGAAAACATGGCAGATCGGTGGGAACTGGAGGACATGAAGATGTTCGTGGTTTCACTGTCTGTGCAAAGCCAGACGGGTGGTAATCTGGCCGAAATTTTGGACAATATCTCCAAGGTTATCCGTGACCGGCACCAGATGTTTATGAAGGTCAAAGCACTCAGCTCAGAGGGTCGCATGACCGGTTGGATGCTGACCGTTCTTCCAGTGTTTGCTTTCGTTTCGATCTTTCTGGTGACCCCGCAATATTATCTCGAGATCGCCGATGATCCGATCTTCATTTACGGCGCGATCAGTCTAGTCATAATGTATGCGCTGGGCGTCTATATCATTCGCCGCTTGGTGGATTTGAAAGTCTGATATGCTTGAACTCGTCTCCACAAACCCGATCATTCGTGCGCTGATCCTGGTCGCAATTTTCGGCTTGGTTGCCCTGGTCGTTTTCAGCGTCAGCGCCGTCACGTCGCGCAGAATGCGGCTGTCGCGCGATCTGGCGACATTGAGCGGCGACACCGATTCCGCCACCAGCGAGACATTAACGCGTCAACGCACGGACGGTGCCTGGGCCAAGATGGTCAAGCGGATCGAAGACGCTGGCCTTAGCTTGGGCGACAGCAATGACAGCAAGCTGGAGCAACAGCTCAAAGCGGCAGGTTATGAATCGGCCTCGGCCCCGCGTGTTTATACGCTGGTCCGCCTGATGCTGGTGTTTGTTCTGCCAGGTCTTTTCCTGCTTAACGCATATTTCCAGGCGGAGCCTCCGGGCCTTGGCCAATTGTATCTGACCTGCGCCTTGCTGGCGGTTCTGGGTCTTTATGTTCCAAACCTGTTTATCAGAGCGAAAGCGGATCGTCGCCGGACGGAAATCATCAATGGTTTCCCGGATTGCCTCGATCTGATGCTGGTCTGCGTCGAAGCTGGTCTTGGCCTTGAAGCAACGCTCGACCGGGTTGGCCGCGAGATGGTGACCACGCACCCGCGTGTCGCCGCGATGCTGACCGAAACTACTTTATTGATGCGCGCTGGCGCGAGCCGAGAAGACGCCCTGCGGCGCATGGGAAGCGAATCGTCCGTTGACGAAATTCGCTCCTTCTCTACCCTTCTTATTCAGTCGGACAAATTGGGCACCAGCCTGGCAACCACGCTGCGCGTCTATTCCGCTGAAATGCGTGAGGCACGCCGTTTGCGTGCTGAAGAAAAAGCGCACCGTCTTCCGGTGCTGCTTTCAATTCCGCTGGTGGTATTCATGCTGCCAACCATGATCGGAGTGCTGATCTTGCCAGCAGCCGTCTTGACGATCCGGCAAGTTGTACCAGCAATGGTGGGGGAACCAATCCAATGAATAAAGCGATCAAGATTGCGACTATTGTCACTGCATCGATTGCCCTGTCGGGCTGTCAAAGCTTCATCAATAAGTTGGGATTTGGCCCCAAAGACCAAACGATGCGGGCAGAAGCCGGCGCGCCAATCTTTGGCAGCGACGAGCTGAAAAAAGGCCGCGCTGCGCTGAAGGCAGGCTATCCTGCCAATGCGATCGCGCAATTCCGCATGGCAGCCATGAACGAGGCTACCGCGCCCGATGCCTTTAATGGTCTTGGCGTTGCTTATGCCAAGCTGGGCCGAGCCGATCTGGCTGAGCGTTATTTCAAAATGGCAATAAACCTCGATGCTGGCAATGAACGCTATGCAGCCAATCTTACCCGCTTCTATAATTCGCCTCTCGGCACATCTTCCAGAGCATTGGCCATGCGCGAGCAAGAGGCTGCAGCCACTTTGGCCAGCGCGGCCGCTGCGGCAAAGCAACAAGGCATGCTGGACCAACCACAGGCTGATGAACGCCGCGGCGCGATCACACTGGTAAAAGCTCCGGTAGCGGTTGCTCGCAGTTCTGCTCCAGGCGAATTGCGCATCGCAACCACGACCGAACAGGCTGTTACAGACATGCCCGTCTTGCCGCAGGTGGTAGTCCGCAGTCCCGCCAAAACCGACGAAGCCAAGAAAGCGGCGCCAAAGCGCACTTTCCGGGCCGTTCGGTCGGGCCGTATCAGCCTGCTGCGCCCTCAGTCGACATCAACCCGCGATAGCTATCCTGTGCGGGTCAAGATTTCCAAGCCAACAGGCAGCCGGGCAATGTCTCCGCGTGCCGGCCAATATCCGGTTCGCATCGCGCTGAAGCGCCGCGACACTTCTGATTAGGCTGTAGAATTTCATGCCTTGGGAATATATTTGGCCTGCCGGGCTGAGCCTGCTGCTCGCGGTTGGCGCACTTAGCGATATTAAGGATCGCCGACTGCCCAATTGGCTGTCGCTTCTTCTGCTGGTTTATGGTTTGGCCCATGCCGTAGCGCTGGGCGGGCTTGCCGACATGGGTTGGCTGTCCACCATCGGCTGGCATGCCCTGCACGCATTGATCGCTCTGATGGTTGGCGCAGCCTTGTTTGCCGGCGGAATCTTTGGCGGCGGTGATGCCAAGTTCTACGCTGGTCTGGCGGCCTATTTCACCCTTTCACAGGGGTTGGACCTTTTGCTGTGGGTATCGATCCTGGGTTTCTTTGCTATCATCTCTTGGATGATTGGACGGCGGGTGCTTCCCTCCAAGAAACCTGTCACCAACAGCTTGAAAGCCAAATTCCCTTATGGCTTAGCCATCGCTGCTGGCGGTGCTGCATTGGCATGGCTAGCGCCGATCTCGAGCTGATGCATGGCCGAGCGTTCACTCCCTTGGGATAGACCCGATATGCGGAAGGAAATCCGCGTATGACCAAGGCTTATGAATCCTCTGTAACGCTTAATCGCTATGCCCTTGTGCAAGAGCGGTTGCCAAAGCTGGCGCTGCTGACAATGCTGACGCTGGCTTGGGCCACAACGCTGGCCTGGCCTACTCCCCCTGCTGATTTGATGCCGCGATTGGCGTCGGACCAGATGGTCACGTCACAATATCCGCTCCGTGTTGCCCTGCCCGAAGCAAAGCCGCTTCCGACAGAGGAGTTGGAAGAACTGATCCGCGAGCATGAAGCCGGTGCATCGCCTACAATGGCGCAACTTGCCGAGGCCGAGCAAACAGCTGCACTCTTGCCTTCTTTGGAAGAGCAGGCGCAAAGCGCGGGTCCAACCAATGATGCCGAACAATTGGCCATAGTGGATCTGAAGCCGGGCGAAGTACTCGCGCTCAATTACAACTTGGTCAGTTTGGAAGCCGCACCAGAGAAGATTGATAGCTCAGACGGCAGTTTGACGGTCGAGAAGCAATTGATCGTGGATGGCGTCAGCACGGGCGAGGCGACCATTCGCATTGAAAGCGGCGCCCAGATCTTGATCTCGACCACATCGGTTGCCCGGGCATTGGGTGATCGGACAGAAGCTCTGCCGCGCCGCATTTCCAGTGCCTTGGCCAAAAGTACTGGCTTCATTCCCTTCTACGAGCTTCGCAGCGCCGGCATCGACGTTGCCTATGATCCGATCACGGACCGGGTCACACTCTCTACAGTTTCCTGACCCACAAGCACTGGTGATCGCTGGCGCATTGTTTATGCTGGCCCCGTAATGCTTGAAACAGCCGACACCGTCGTTCGATTAGTCTCCATCGGAGCCAGCCTGCTGCTGCTCCTGCTTCTACTCGCCGGTCAAGCCAGCCGCGGCATAAAGGTGGCACTGGTCGGCCTGTTGCTGGGGGCAATGGCCTATCTGATCAACTCGTCCGATGCATTCAGAGAGATGTGGTCCCCGTTTGGTATGTTGGACCTTTTCTCCATCTTCGTACCGTTTTGGATTTGGCTGTTTGCGCGCAGATTGTTTGAAAAAGAGCCCCTGCCAGCCATGTTGTGGAGCATCGCAGCGGTTATGCTGGCATGTTGGTACTTCGGCAATTTCCAGCAGTGGAGCCAGCCGGTTGGATTTTATTTGGTCCACATCATCGGTTTGCTGCTGGTGTTCGACATATTGCGCACAGCGATCATCGGCCGCGAAGACGATTTGGTTGAAAAGCGAAGACTCATCCGATTATGGTTCCCGATCTTGGTCGCTTTGCAATCTGGCGGAGTCTTGCTGTTCGAAATTATCTCGGGAGACGCCATTCGCCATGATGCGATCCAATTGGTCAATGCCGTCCTGATCTTCGCTCTGACCCTGTTTTCGGGCCTTGCCTTGCTCAGGACAGACCCCGAGTTGTTCAACACTGCCGACAGCAGGCCCGTGCAAGCATCGGCCAACCCATTGTCAGCATCAGAGCAGGTGCTGAAAGAAAAGTTGGATGAAGCCATGGGCGCTCAGCACTATCTGACCGCCGGATTGACCATCGCAAGTCTGGCCGAGCATCTGAGCACGCCGGAACATCGGCTGCGCGCTCTGATCAATCAGCGAATGGGTCATCGCAATT
Organism: uncultured Erythrobacter sp.; assembly: GCA_947495555.1. Classification (GTDB taxonomy): domain Bacteria; phylum Pseudomonadota; class Alphaproteobacteria; order Sphingomonadales; family Sphingomonadaceae; genus Erythrobacter. Next base: position 765,448 of record CANLZI010000001.1, read on the forward strand.
TCTCTGCCTTCTTGAATCAGCACCGGATTGCTCATGCACGTAAAATTCTGTCTGACAGAGACAGTGTCGACCTGCCTGTGCTGACCATTGCGATGGATTTGGGGTATAATTCTCTGCCGACCTTTAATCGCGCCTTTCGTGCAGAAACCGGAACAACTCCAAGCGATTACCGCCGTGAAGCTCTGGCCAAACCGGATGGTCAAAACTGAAAAAGGCCGTTCATTTGCGAAATTGAGCGACATTTTTTGATTGTGCGGAGCATTTGTTGGACCTGTCGGCGATAGATGTGGCATCACGCAGCAAGGAGCAACGCGATGACACTGCCAAGCGAACCAACCATCTGGGACAAAATCATCGAGCATATGATGTTCGGAATGTATTTTGACCTGTTTCGCTATGTAACCGCAGCCGGTGTGCTGTTTGTTCTTCTGCTGGTGTTCAAACGCTGGGCGGACAATCGCCGGATCCAAACCCGCAAGGCAAGCGGCAAGGATTACCAACGCGAATTGCTCAGCTCGTTTAGAACGGTGTTCTTTTTTGCCGTGACCACGCTCAGCACGCTGATGCTGCGCGAGGCCGGCATTATCGAATTGAGGCTGGAGCAAGTCTCCCTATGGGTGCTGATCGCGCAGGCCGCCGCGATGATTGTCGTGCATGATGCCTATTTCTATTGGCTGCACCGCACGATGCATCACCCCAAATTGTTCCGCCCAATGCATCTGCATCATCACAAATCACGCACGCCTACACCGTGGACCGCTTACAGTTTCTCGGTTTGGGAAGCGATTTTGGAGGCAGCCTATGTCCCACTGTTCCTGCTCGCGACCAGCCTGATGGGGATCGCCTATGCCGGCATGGCCGTGTTGTTCTTCATCTGGATCCAGATTGTGCGCAATGTGATGCAACATGCCGGGGTCGAATTGCACCCTGCAGGTTGGGTCGACAGCAAATGGACCGATTGGATCAGCACCACGACCCATCACGATCTGCACCATTCGACCGGCACCTATAATTACGGATTTTACTTCACCTTTTGGGATCGTTGGATGGGTACCGAGCACCCCGATTACAAAGCGGAATTCCGTAAGGCGGCTAAGCCGATTGTGATCACCCGCCGGTTTGCAGAACGCACCAGCATCAGCGTGCTCGGACTGTTCGCGGTGGGCGCTACCATCAGCCAATATGGTCCCGCACTTATCGCTTAGTCCCAGCCGATTGGTTTGACTGCGGGCCCGGTCCTCAAAACACACCCCCATAGTATTGGGTCAGCAGTTTGGGTGGTCGCCCCCCTCTCACGGGTGGCCACCCAAAAACCGCTTCTCAGGCGCAGCGCTGTTTATGTGGTGAGATGCGCAACCAGCGCCTTAACCTTGGCCGTGCGCCATTGTGGTCGCGGCGCTACGAGCCAATAAGACCGGCGCGCATCGTCTGGTCCATCCAGAGCCTCTAGCCGACCATTGTCGAGCGCTTCTTGCACCAACAATTGCGGCAAGACAGTCTTGCCCATCCCAGCAATGGCGCTGGACAAAGCTTGTCCTGGGTTGCTCACCATGATGGCGGGGTCAACGCCTTCGGGCAGTGTCGCGCTGTCCCATCCGATCCATTGATCCGGCGAACCCTTGGCGGCCACCGTCACGCGGCATGCGGGCGCCAATTTGGCCCCTTCCAGATCGCCAGGACCATCGACCAGACGGATGGCGCAATCGAGATTGGACTCGGTAAAGTCAGCGTTCTCGTCAGCAACGAAGTGATAGCGCACGCCCGAATTCTCGGCCTGAAATGCGGCCAATCGCGTGGCCAGCCATTGCGCATAAAATTCGCGCGGCGCGGCAATCGTATAACGATCGCTCGCTTGCCCAGCTTGCATCGCTTGAACGCTTTCCTCAAATCGCAGGAAGCCTTCGCGCAACGGGTCCAGTCCGGCGATCCCTTCCGGGGTCAGTTCCAAGCCCTTGCTGGTGCGGCGAAACAGCACCACGCCCAGATGATCTTCCAACGCCCGAATTTGCTGACCAACTGCCGCTGGTGTCACCGCAAGCTCGTCTGCCGCTCGGGTAAAGGACAAATGCCGGGCGGCGGCATCATATACGCGCAAGGCGTTCAAAGGCAGATGTGTTCGTTTCATTGCTGGGCTGCATTAGGCGGGAGAGCTCTCCCGCTCAAGTAGCAACGCGATAGCGGGAGCAAAAACGCTCAGGTAGCAACGCGATAGCGGGAACAAATACGCTCAGCGCAGGCTGACGGGATCAATCTGCTGTGGCGGGGGCAGACAGCGGGAAGAAGGGAATCCGCACTTCCATCGGCGAGCCATCTTCCTTGTGGAAGGTGTAGAAGCCTTCCATCGATCCATGTGGAGTGGTCAGCGGACAACCCGAGACATAATCATGACTGTGACCCGGTTTGAGCAAAGGCTGCTCACCCACCACGCCTTCTCCATCGACATGGTTCACCATTCCGCGTCCATCGGTGATCCGCCAATGCCGCGTGCGCAGGCGGATTTCTTCGTGGCTGTGGTTCTCGATACGCACGTGATAGACCCAGAACCACTTCCCTGCCTCTGGCTGGGATTGTTCCGGCAAGAAGTTCACCGCGACTCGCACAGTGATGCCTTCGGTAATGGCAGCGTGTTGAAACAGCTCTTTCATAGCGTCATCAAGGTAACGATTAGTTGGGCGCTCACAAGTGGCGAGACCCATTAATCCACTTTTCGCGCCTGACAGGCAGTGGCTGCAGCACCGGATTGGCGGCAATCAGCCCTGGATTGCATCATCGATTTGATCGAGCCGTTCTTTGCCAAAGAACATTTCTGTTGGTCCTTCCTTGGGTCCGACAAAGACGGTAGGAATGCCAAATGCGCCGCGCTCCACGGCCTGTTCGGTGTTGGCGAACAACGCCTGTTTGACCTCGTCGGATTGTGCCCGGGCGAACAGATCCCCAGCATCAAATCCGGCCGCCGCAACCGCTGCTCCCATTGCCTCGGGATCTCCAACATCCAACCCATCTTCCCAGATCGCGGGCAACATTGCCTCGACAAATTGCACGGCGCGACCGTCCTGATCGGCCGCAATCAACATCCGCTGCAGCACCACTGAATTGAACGGGAACTTGGGGTTCATCGCATATTTGTCGAGATTGTGACGGTCGATAAAACGCTGCATCTCTAGCATCGCATAAGCGTTTTTGCCCTTGATCTCACCATCGCGGATAAACGGCGGCGCATTGCCTGTAAGCTTATGCATGCCAGCCAAGAACACCGGAAAAATGTCCAATTCTGCGCCTGTCCGCTTGACCAGATCGCGCAGAGGCCACCAGATCATATAGGCGTTGGGGCTGACAAAATCGAACAGCACTTCGATACGCTTGGACATGCTCACATTCTCCCTGGAGAAACGGTATTCAAAGATTGGCCGCGCGCAGAGCCTGGTCCAAATCTTCGATCAAATCTTGCGGGTCTTCTAGCCCGACGTTGAGTCGCAACAAGCCATCATTAATGCCCATTTCAGCCCTTGCCTCTGCGCCCATATTGGCATGGGTGGTGCTGGCCGGATGGCACATGAGCGAGCGTGAATCGCCAATATTGTTCGATATATCAATCAATTGAAGCGCATCCAGCAAGGCAAATGCCTGAGCCTGATCATCCAGCTCAAACGCGAAGATCGGCCCGAACGCATCCATCTGGCTTGCTGCAAGCGCATGGCGTGGATGACTGGCGAGGCCCGGGTGCAGCATGCGCGCAACGCGCGGCTCCAAATACTGACCGATCTGTAGAGCATTCTCGCTTTGGCGATGGGCACGCAAAGACAATGTCTCCAATCCCTTCAACACCACCCATGCATTGAAGGGTGCTAGATTGGGTCCGGTGTTGCGCTGAAACGGCAGCAGCGTTTCTTCCATAAACTCTTCGCTGGAACATATCGCGCCGGCCAACACGCGGCCCTGCCCATCCATCAGCTTGGTGGCTGAATAGGCAACAATATCGGCCCCAAAATCCATCGGACGCTGCAATGCCGCGGTAGCAAATGCGTTATCGACGACAGTGGTAATGCCATGCGCGCGGGCCAGATCGCAGACATACTTCAGGTCGACGATATCCAGCGTGGGATTGGCCGGCGTTTCAAAAAAGAAGACCTTCGTGTTGGGCCGGATCGCAGCATCCCATTCAGCATCAATCGCGCTGTCGATCACCGTTGTCTCGATACCAAAGCGCGGCAGCAGATTGTCCACCAGCCAGCGGCACGATCCAAAGGCAGCCCGCGCTGCGACCACGTGATCGCCTACCGAAAGCTGGCACAACAGCGCCGCCGTCATCGCGGCCATGCCGCTCGCCTGTGCCCGGCACGCCTCAGCCCCCTCCATCAGGGCAATCCGCTCTTCCAGCATCGCAACCGTGGGATTTTGCAGCCGGGAATAGGTCATGCCGTCGGCGTCACCCGCAAACCGGTCTGCAACCGTCTGGGCATCGTCATAAGTATAACCCGATGTCAGGAACAGCGCCTCGCTGGTTTCGCCATGCTCGCTGCGCCAGGTGCCCCCGCGCACCGCCTGCGTTGCGGGGCGCCATTTGCGGGTCACCGCTCTATCCATGCCAGTTGTCTTCTTCATCGCGTCGAGGGTTTAGGCTGCCAACCGGGATGCGGCAAGACGATTAAACTGACCTGACTCAAGCGGCTTGTTCAAAGCGGGCGCGCTGCTTCGATCCCGCGGTTTGGAATGTCGGGCAGTCCAATCGCTTTGAACATCTCCGCGCCTTCGATCATGGTAAGCAATGTGCGAGCCCCGCCAGCGGGATCAGGGTCGCCTTCGGGCATTTGCTCCTCGAACCAAGCCAACAAGCTCACCATTATCGATTGCGCATTTTCCTTATAGCCAGGAATATCTCGCGCAGCCCCTGCCACGATTTCCCACCAAAGCGCAAGAAACGGGCGCATTTCTTCGCTGTTGGTGAAGTCTAGAACCCGCGCAATTGCTTGCTCGCGGCTAGCAACCTGATCGGCCCCGAACGAGGCATCCAATTGGCGCGAATAACCGTCTGCGATATGAGCCAGAATACCGCTGATCAGCTGCTGCTTATTGCCGAAATGATAGATCAGCATCCGGTCACTAGTGCCTGCAGCCTTAGCCAAGGGACGCAGGCTGGCCGCCCCCATCCCCTTTTCAAGAATATGCGCCGCCAATAGCGGAAGCAGCTTTTGCCGAGCGGTTTCAGATTTGGCCATACGGGGCTTGTAGCAAGTGCTACAATTCGCTACAACTGTAGCAGTCGCTACAATATTGGAGTCGATCATGTCTGTTTATGAAATTCTCGCCCTCGCAGGACTGGCTGCCGCTCTGGCCGGTGCCATATACATCCTGACCAACAAAGACCCAGCCGAAAGTCCGATATTGGCAGCCGCCCTGTCTGCTGGTTTTGCCGCCTATACGATTGGCACGATCATGACCGAGGGTGTTTCGTTGGTTTGGACAAACCACACCACCAATATGTGGGGCGTTCAGGTCTGGTGGGATCTGCTGATCAGTGTGGTTGTTGCGCTGTTCTTCGTGGCGCCAAGGGCACGTAAGGTCGGCATGAAGCTTCCGCTTTGGACATTCTTCGTGGCCGCGACCGCTAGCATTGGTCTGCTCGCCATGGTGAGCCGTCTGTTCTGGTTGGAACGCCGCGCAGGTTGAGGATTAGCCTGCGCCAGCCAGAAGCTTGGAATTTACAGCCGTTGCAAAAGGCCAAAAAAAACGGGACCCGAAGGCCCCGCTTTTCTATTCAGGTATACGCGTAAAATTACACGCTTGCTGGGTTGTCATCATCAACTGCGAAGAAGATGAAAGCACCCAAAACGATAACCGCAACAGCAGCCAGCAGAGTGCTAGAACCACCGCCCATTTCCTGCTCAGCAGAAACTGGAGCAGAAGTGCGATCAGCGTTAGCGGCCTGGACCCCTACAGGAGCCAAAGCCAAAGCTGCAGCAGATGCAGCCAACGTAAGCTTCTTAAGTGTCATAATAGTCCTTTCGCGTCCCTAGAAGAAATAACTTCCTTCTCGATTCACCCAAGCCAGACTACGTTACAAAAGATAGTACGTACTTGTCCAATCGAGATGAATCGAGCCTAGGATGCGCCGAGCGGTTTAGCAAAATTGGCTGATTGTACGCAAGCGACAAATCCATCTTGCGCCTTGCCGACACCCCCAAGCTGGATTAACCTTTTGGGCATGCGACAGAAATCCGCTCAATTGCGCGACCCGCTCGGTCTTGCTCTCGCATGCGCTGCGGCGTTCACAATTCTGGCGATGATCCGTTTCCAACTGCCAACTGCGCCTTATTTTGACGAGGTGCATTACCTGCCCGCAGCGCGCGAATGGTTGGGCCAAGGCCAATTCCTCAACCAGGAACACCCGCCTTTGGGCAAGCAATTGATGGCTCTGGGCATCGCTGTGTTCGGAGATAATCCCACCGGTTGGCGGGCACTGCCCTTGGCGGCCGGTGTACTGGCGCTGTTCGCATCGATGCGGGCCATGTGGTTTGCCACCCAATCACGCTTTGCCAGCATCATATTTGGCCTATTGCTGGCGAGCGGATTTGTGCTGTTCATACACACCCGCATTGCCATGCTCGACATATTTGCAATCGCTTTCCTGGCCGTGGCCGCTTGGCAATTTCCGGCAGCGATCTGGCAGCCAGAGAAGGCGCGCATCCGGCTGATGGCAACCGGTATAGCTTTGGGCCTTGCAATGGCATCGAAATGGAACGCAGCACCCATCGCGATGCTGCCAGGGCTTGCTTTCTTGCTAGCGAGAATTGCGGCCGGACGGCGCAGACCTTTGGCCAGTCAGCGCGGGCTGCCCATCCCAGGCATATCCTTGCTGGAGGCGACATTGTGGCTGGGGGCAGTTCCTCTGATTGTTTATGCGATGACCTTCGCACCAGCGGCAGGATTACGCGAAAATCCGTTTTTGGACGGTGGTTTAATTGCCCTTCATGAAACGATGTTTGAGCTCCAGACGCAGGTCCTCAAACCCCATCCCTATCAATCCAACTGGCCCGATTGGGTGTTCAATCTTCGCGCCATTTGGTATCTTTATGAGGATGTTGACGGGGCACAACGCGGCATCATGCTGATCGGCAATCCGCTGACCATGCTGCTGGGCTTGCCCGCGCTGCTATGGTGTCTGATTACTGGCGTGGCCCAACGTAACTGGGCACGATTGGCCATGGTTATTGGCTATATGGTCAGTCTGGGCCTGTGGGTCTTCGCCGACAAATCGGTTCAGTTCTATTACCACTATTTCTTACCAAGCATCTTCCTGCTGGGAGCATTGACGCTGGCGTTGGATGCCCTGTGGAACAGAGGCCAGCGCCTGTGGGCCGGTGGTGTAATAGTGGCCAGCTGCGCTCTGTTCGCCTGGTTCTATCCGATATTGTCGGCGGCTCCTTTGGACGGGCCGAATGCGTTCCTGACGTGGACGTGGCTCGATAGCTGGCGTTGAACCTTAAAAGCGGCCCCAGACAAAGCGGCTGGAGAGGGCATAATTCCATACCGAGCCGACCAAGATTCCAGCCAACGCAGCCAGCACCCAGATTACCCCGCGCGATTCCAACAACGTTGCGACCGCCACATTGGCAAATGCCCCGACCGAACAGGTGAGGCAAAAGCCGATCCAGCCGGTCAGCACCGCTTTGGTGCCCTTCAATCGGGCATCGCGATAGGTCAGCCAATTGTTGAGCCAGAAGTTGAAGCTCATCGCAGAAACTGTGGCGATGGCTTGGGCCAAGGTGAACGCCTCACCCAAGCCAAACAGAATGGCAGATAGCACCGCGAAGTGAACCACCACACCCATTGCGCCCACCGTACCGAACAGCGCAAAGCGGGTCGGGATCAGGCGGCCAAATGTCTTGTCATAAAGACCAGCGAGAAAATCGAACGCTACCGCACGATCCAACTTGCTTTCGCCCTCGCGCCGGGCCGAGAAATTGAGCGGAAACTCCTTCACCCGCAACGTGGCATCCGATGTAGCGAGCAGATCGAGCAGAATTTTAAAACCGATACCGGACAGACGCGGCACCAAAGAACGCGCTAAGTCGCTGGACAGCATGAAGTATCCGCTCATCGGATCGGTCAATTCTACGCCGGTAAGTTTGCGCGCCAAGGCATTGGCAGCCCCGGACAATTTCTCACGCTCGGGCGCAGCCCATTCGGCCGTGCTTGCCCCTTCAATAAAGCGCGAGGCAACCGTCACATCGGCGGCGTTGGCTCGCAGGCTTTCTAGCATTTTCGGCAACAACAATGGGTCATGCTGGTGGTCGGCATCCATCACCGCGCAATAGGGAGCCGCGGTGGCGCAAAAGCCTTCAATCGCGGCGCTGGCCAAGCCCCGGCGGCCGATCCGCTGGATCACCCGGACCCGGCCATCAGACAAGGCCAAGCGGCGGGCTTCATCAGCGGTACCATCGGCTGAATTATCATCAACAATCAGCACTTCCCAGCCAATCGGGCCAAGCGCATCCTCTATCCGGTCAAGCAAAGGCGCCAGATTGCCCCGCTCGTTCAAAGTGGGCAGAATTATCGCCAGCTCTAGTCCAGCATCTCTTGCAGACGCTGCAGGTTGGTCAGAGCCGTTCGACAACGGCGCTTCCGATTGCTTCGCATCCATAATCGCCCCCCAAGTCACCCCCGTGAATGCCATCTGCCAAGGCTTTGGCAACGGCCGCTTCAATTGCTGCTGCTTCGCCCTCTCGGCCAAAACTGTGACGCAGCATCATTGCCAGGGACAAGATCATGGCCATCGGGTTGGCTTTGCCCCGCCCGGCAATATCGGGCGCACTACCATGGATCGGTTCATAAAGTCCGAATGTGCCGAAATCGGTTTGCCGAGCGCCCATCGACGAGCTGGCCAACAGACCGATCGATCCAACGCACATGCTGGCCAGATCTGACAGAATATCGCCGAACAGATTGCCCGTCAGCACAACGTCGAAAGAGCCGGGCGCTTTCACCAATTGCATGGCCGCATTGTCCACATACATGTGATCCAACCTCACCTCAGGATACTCTGCAGCCACTTCATCAACCACTTCGCGCCACAGGCGGCTGGTCTCCAACACATTGGCCTTGTCCACGCTGGTTACGCGGTTGTTGCGGGTTTTCGCGGTGCGGAAGGCCACATGCGCAATGCGCCGGACCTCGTCCTCGGCATAGGACATGCGGTCCCAGCCCTCGCGGCGGCCATCCTCCAGAATATCGCGCTGCTTCTTGCCGAAATACACATCACCGTTCAACTCACGCACGATCACCAGATCAATCGCGCTGGCGATCTCTGGGCGCAGAGCAGACATGTCCTCAAGCCCGGCATAGCCCTGTGCCGGACGCAAATTGGCAAACAATTCCAGTTCAGACCGCAATCCCAGGATGGCTTGCTCGGGTCGCAAGTGACGCTCGATATTATCGCATGCCGGATCACCGACCGCGCCAAACAGCACCGCATCGGCTTCGCGCGCTGCCTCCAGCGTTTCCTGCGGCAGTGGGTGGCCCTGCGAGCGATAAGCGGTCGCGCCAACGTCGGCATGGGTCAAGGCAACATCGGGCAATTTCAAAGCATCGAGCACACGCAAGGCTTCCTGCGTTACTTCAGGTCCAATCCCGTCACCTGCCAAAACCGCAATTTTCATGCCCAATTCTTACCCCGATATGTCGCCCACCATGCGGGCCAAGCGTTCTCTCAACAAACTTCGCGCGGCCATAACATCGCCGCGGTTATCGGCAAGCAGATAGCGCAACAAAGGTCGCTCCAATCGATCGAATTGGGCCAAGACCTCGCCCAGATCTGCCGATTGAACGGGTCGCTCTCCGCCATAACCCTGCTCTCGCAACAGCATCGTTTCATAAGTCACCAAGGCGGGCAGCCAGCCTCGGGCGGACGGCGCCTGACAAATCGCGCTGAGCAACGCAGCCAGTGCGTCGTGCAAGTGAGGATAGGGATAGCGTTCTGGCAAGGCAGAGGCCGTCATGGCGCAAACCCAGCTGATTGCGGCGGCTGGCAGGGGCTCCGACAACCACGGCCCACGGCTTTCCAGCAATTCTATCTTGGCAAAGGGTAACTGGCTGTCCGATCTGGCGCGCAGATCAATTGCCACAAAGTTTCCCGGGATCATGACTGGCCGCAATTGGCGCCCTCTGGCACCCGCGACATATCCAGCGACCAGGCCGTGTTCACGGGTCAAAAACCGCGCTATCGCAGCGGTTTCACCATGCTGGCGTGATGCCAATAAAATGGAGGATGAGCGCAATTGCATTGCGCCGAACCGATTACTCGCCCGAGAGCTTGGCTTCCAGCGCAGCGATACGCGTTTCGAGAGCGGCGTTTTCCTCGCGCGCTTTCGTCGCCATCATCTTGACCGTGTCAAATTCTTCGCGGCTGACAAAATCCATGCCGCCTAGCGCTTCTTTCATGCGTTCACGCGCAGATTCGCGGGCTTCGCGGGTCATGCCGGCAAATGTACCGGCCGCGCTGTTGGCCATTTTGACGAAGTCGGAGATGATCGGGTTTTCACTTTGCATAGCGCTCAAATGGCCCTCCAATCGGCCTTTGTAAAGGGGTGGAGCTGGGACAAATTTGACCCCCAGCGCTTGGCGCAAAGGAGTTAAATCGAGATACGCTGCGTCGCGGATGCACCATTGCCATGGCCACCGTCCGGATTGGCCTGCAAAAATTCATAATTGAGCACTGTCGCAAACATCACCCACGCCAAATAGGGTAGCAGCAACAGGCCAGCGGCTCTGCGTACGCGCCAAAACGCGATGATGACGGCAATCAATGTGACCACCACCAGGCTGATCACGATCAGCCCGTTCTCAATACTGCGCGTGCCGAAGAAGACATAGCTCCACACCAGGTTCAGCGGCAAATGCACCAGGAAAATGCCAATCGCCACGCCGCGTCCGCGCGCACCCCAGGCGCTGCACACCAGCGCCACTGAAAATCCGATCATCGCGTAAAGAATGGTCCACACAATGCCAAAGGCAGCCGGTGGCGGGAAGATCTCTGGCTTAACCAGATCGCGAAACCACTGCGTGTTGGGACTGCCAAACTGACCAGCCATGAAACCCAACAACATAATTGCAGGCACCGTAAACAGCGCCCACCTAAACAGGCTGGCACGCAATTGTCCGCGCGACGCGATAACGTTCATTGTGTCTCCCAAGGCTCAAAGAATCAGGTGATTCGCTGTAGTGACGTCATGGCGCGGCTGTGGCGCCAGTGCAATGCGCAGCAAAGCTAGCGTGCCGGTATGGTGCAGCGCAATAATCCGTCCTTTTTTCGCCTTGTTGCAGCCATATTTATGCCACTTTTTCAACAATAGCCTTTGCCGATTTGGAAAACTGCGGTTATCCCACTCGACTTGCGCTGTATTCGAGCGACCCATTTTTACCGGATTGGGATGTTCAAGAAGCAGCGTTTTGGACCAATTTCACAGGTCCCCATATTGTTGTCGTCAGGGCGCGCGATGGCAAAGTGGTCGAAATGGGGCGCCTGAAACCGGTAGGGGATTTTATAATGAAGAAAACCAATTTTGCTTCGATGCTCGCAGTTGCTGGCGGTCTGGCTATCGCAACGGCTGCATGTGCACCTGAAGCTGCTGAAGTCGCTGAAGAAGCTGCTGAAGTTGCGTGTGAAGCTGCTTGTGAAGCTGCTGATGCCGCTGACGACGCTGCTGAAGCTGCATGTGAAGCCGCTGGCGAAGCTGCTGAAGCAGTTGAAGAAGCTGCTTGTGCCGCTGCATGCTGTGCCGCTGCTGAATAAGCCGCGCCAAGCGTAACAATGTAGGCCGATGGCAACTCCGGTTGCTGTCGGCCTCTTTGTTTCTTACCTATACCAATATGTCACCCGTCGAAGCCGCCCACACCGTTATCGAGACCATCACGCAAATGGCGCAAGAACAGCGACCGCTGATGGTGCGCGTTGTGCCAGAAACTGGCGCAGAGTTTTGGAAACACTATCCGGTCAAAGACGCAAGAAGCGCCTCAACCAAAGCGCGCTGGTATTACCACGTGCATGCCGCTGGTGATCGCGACCCTGATGAACACGGCCATTTCCATCTGTTCCTGCACCGCACACAAATGGCTGAAAACGCCGAGATAAAGGTGATGCCGTCGCAGGGCGAGGACGCCAAGGCCCATGTCACCCACATCATTGCATTATCGATTGCAACCAGCGGTATTCCGCGCGCCTGGTTTGCCACCAATCGCTTTGTCACCAATGAATTTTTGTATTCCGCTGAGGATATGATCGCTCATCTCGATCTCTATAGTGTGGACGACACCAAGGAAGACGATCTGGTCAATCGCTTCGTCACTGCGATGGTGGCTTTGTATCGGGACGAGATTGCAGAATTGCTGCGCCAACGCGATGCCGCTCAAGCCAAATTGGTAGAGGAGCATGGCCCAGACAAGGCCTATGAAAAGGCGTCAGGAATGGATGTTCTGGCCAGCATTCCGATTGATCTGGATGAAAAAATCAGCGCGCTCGACTTGGGATAAACAAGTCTTGGTTTGACTAGCCTCGCCGGGCATTGATCAGAAACTCCACATTGCCTTCTGGCCCGGTGATCGGGCTTTCGACCAGACCATCGATCGTCCAGCCAGCCCCCTCAAGCCATTGCCGCACCTCGTCGCAAACGCGGCTGTGCAAAGCGGGATCGCGCACCACCCCGCCCTTGCCTACTTCTTCGCGGCTTACCTCGAACTGAGGCTTGATCAACGCCACCAAGCGGCATTGCGGCGCGGCCAATTCCAAGGGTCGCTCCAACACCTTGGCCAGCCCGATAAAGCTGGCATCGCACACCACCCAATTGCACGGACGGTCGATCTGCTCAGAGGTCAGGATGCGCGCGCTGGTCTGCTCCAGCACAGTGATCCGATCATCTTGGCGCAGCTTCCACGCCAATTGATTGGTGCCGCTGTCGACGGCAAAAACATGTTCTGCACCCTTTTGCAAAAGCACATCGGTAAAGCCGCCGGTTGAACTGCCGATATCCATCGCCACCGCGCCTGCTGGATCAAGCGCAAAGTGATCGATCGCATGCGCCAGCTTGATCCCGCCACGACTGACCCATGGATGATCGCGCCCGCGCACTTCCAAAGGAGCATCCTCGGCCAGCTGTTGCCCCGACTTTTCCATTTTGCGCTCACCACTGAACACCAGTCCGGCCATCACCAAAGCCTGCGCCCGCGTCCGGCTTTCCACCAGTCCGCGATCCACCAACATTTGATCAAGGCGGCGCTTTTTACCCATATTCCCCAATATCCATTGACCATTCTGCGATAGCGCGCATTGTAAGGCTATGAAACCAATCTATTTCCAATTGAGCACAGCTTTGGCCGCAACATTTGCTTTGGGAGCCAGCGTAGCCTGCGCCCAGCAGTCCGATCCGCAGGGAGACGAACCCGCAGTGACCATTGCTGCCCAAGCAGAGGAGTCCGGCGCAAAATCCCCCACCGCTGGCGCATGGACCTATGTCTCGGAGCCTGCAGAAACTTTCGCCTATTTCGGGGATCGGGCCAATCCGGCTGATCGAACATTCATGCTGCGCTGCGACCGCAGGACCAGTCGGATTTGGCTGGCGCGCGGATCACAAACAGCTGCCAGCCTGATTTTCCGCATTCGCACCGAAACGCGTGACCGCGTGCTGACAGCTGAACCTGTTCCAATGACGGAATTGGCCGCAATTGCGCTGTCGCCCAATGATCCGCTGCTGGACGCCATCGCTTACAGCAATGGCCATTTTGCAGTTGAGACCGAAGGCTTGGAAACGCTCGTTTTGCCCGTATGGGGCGAGGTTAGCCGGGTAATCGAGGATTGCCGCTGAGCGGTGAGCCGCTGGATCAAGGCACAAAAAAGGGCCCCGAAACGATCAACGTCTGCCACGAGCCCGAGCGCGCTATTCTGACGTGGGAAAACTATTTTACAAGGCTTGTTTTCAAACTCTTTTCGCATGACAACAGTAATTGAGTTCAGCGGCGAACGCAGTACTCGGCCCCCCGATGATACGGCTGGGTCTTGGCTTAAAAGCGCGAAAGGAGGTGATCCGATGTCTCATGGTTCAGTAGCGAGGTCGGTGAAGATCCCTACGGAGCATATTCGGTAACATTATCCTTGCCGAGTAAGGCTTCGTGAGCGGCACTTCCGGCCGCTGACCATGCAAAGGGCAGTTCCACCGTTTGGCGGAGCTGCCCTTTTCATTTTGTGAAATACGGTGTTGGGGGCAGTTTCTCTTGCGACGCCTGTGGTGTCGAGTGCAGCATTCCCGCACACTCCTGCTTGCCCCAATGTGCGCACCGCACTATCTGGCTCTGCATGGAATTTACGCACATCCCTCACCCGTCCCCGATGGACGCGTCGCAACGCGCCGAAACACTGGCCGACCCAGGCTTTGGCATGTTCTTTTCCGATCACATGAGCGTGGTGGAATATGACGAGGCGAAAGGCGGCTGGCATGCGGCCAGCATAGGCCCGCGCGAGCCGTTGATGCTCGATCCAGCGGCGAGTGTGCTGCATTATGCGCAGGAAATCTTCGAAGGGATGAAAGCCTATAAGCAAGCAGACGGCGGCCTTGCCCTGTTCCGGCCACAGGCCAATGCGCAGCGCTACAACGCCAGCGCACGCCGGATGGCAATGCCCGAATTGCCCGAGGAATTGTTCCTAGAATCGATCCGGCAGTTGGTGGCCGTAGACCGCGATTGGATGCCAACCGTTGAAGGCGGCGCGCTGTATCTGCGACCCTTTATGATCGCGACAGAAGCATTCTTGGGTGTTCGTCCGGCCAAGCAATACAAACATATTGTGATCGCCAGCCCGGCCGGAAACTATTTCAAATCTGGCGCGCCAGCGGTCAGCATCTGGTTGTCAGAATATACGCGTGCTGCCCCCGGGGGCACAGGTGCGGCCAAGACCGGCGGCAATTACGCAGCCAGCCTGGTCCCAACCCGCGAAGCCTTTGATCGCGGCCACGACCAGGTGCTGTTCCTGGACGCGGTCGAGCAGAAATGGATCGAAGAACTGGGCGGCATGAATTTGTTCTTCGTGTTTGACGATGGGCGCGTGATCACTCCCCCGCTGACCGGCACCATTCTGCCCGGCATTACCCGCGACAGCCTGATCGCAATGCTGCGCGAGGAAGGTCTGGAAGTCACCGAGGAGCTGTATTCGATCGACCAGTGGCGCGACGATGCAAATTCTGGCCACCTGCTGGAAACAATGGCCTGCGGCACCGCCGCCGTTGTAACGCCGGTTGGCAAAGTCACCGGCAAGGACATGGAATTCACCATCGGTTCGGGCGGTCCGGGGCAGATCACCAGCAAGATCCGCGAGCGCCTTGTCGGCATTCAAAACGGCGCGACCCAAGACACCCATGGCTGGGTGATGAAGCTGGATTGATGGACAAAACAATGCCTGTTCAAGTTGCAGCGCTGTACCATTTCACGCGTTTTGATGACACAGCTGCCCTGCAAGGCCCGCTGCAAGCGGCCTGCGATGCAGCCGGCATTCGCGGAACCATTCTGCTGGCCAGCGAAGGCATCAATGGCACCATTGCCGGTGATGCAAAGGGCATTGCTGACGTCCTTAGCTATATTCGCGCCCTGCCCGGATGCGCTGATCTGGAAGTGAAATACTCCACCGCGCCTTCCATGCCATTCAATCGGATGAAGGTGCGGTTGAAGCGAGAAATCGTGACCATGGGTGAGCCAGACATTGATCCGCGCGCCAGCGTTGGACGCTATGTCGCTCCGCAGGACTGGAATGCGTTGATCGAGGATCCCGATACAATCGTGATCGACACGCGCAATGATTACGAGGTTGCGATTGGGCAGTTTGAGGGCGCTGTGGACCCAAAAACCGCCAGTTTCCGCGATTTTCCAGCATGGTTCCGCGACAATCGCGATGACCTGCTGGAGGGAAAGAAGAAGGTCGCGATGTATTGCACCGGCGGCATTCGCTGCGAAAAATCGACCAGTTTCCTGCGCAAGGAAGGCGTCGAGGAGGTTTATCACCTCAAAGGTGGCATCCTCAAATATCTCGAGACGGTGCCGGCCGATGAAAGCAAATGGCAGGGCGAATGCTTCGTTTTCGATCAACGCGTGGCGGTCAAGCATGGTCTGGAACAGGGCAGCTATGCCCAATGTTTTGCCTGCCGTTTCCCGCTGAGCGAAGACGATCTGGCATCACCGGCCTATAATGAAGGCGTCAGCTGCCCACATTGCATTGACCAGCGCAATGACGAACAGCGCGCGCGTTACGTCGAGCGGCAAAAGCAACAAAAGCTCGCAAAAGAGCGCGGCGAGGCGCACATCGGGGCCACGGTCGACAGTGCTTCTAAGCCCGATCTCGAGCTGAGCGACGCATCATGGGAGGCCAATTTCCCCAAGGGCCTTAATCCTGAACAGGAGGAGGGGTGACAGACCTCCCCATCCTCTACAGCTTTCGCCGTTGCCCCTATGCGATGCGCGCACGCATGGCCCTATGGATCAGCGGCACCGCCTGCGAATTGCGCGAGGTGAAGCTGGCCGACAAGCCACCCGAACTGTTCGAAGCCTCTCCCAAAGCAACCGTTCCCGTGCTGCAATTGCCCGATGGAACGGTGCTGGAAGAGAGTATCGAGATTATGCGCTGGGCATTGGCCCGCAATGATCTCGAAGATTGGCTAGCAGGCGATGATGCGGGCTTGATCGCCTTGTTCGACGGGCCGTTCAAACATCACCTCGACCGGTACAAATACCCAACACGCTATACTGATGAGCCCGACCACGGCAAAATTGACCACCGCGGGGAAGGTCTGGCGATTTTGAGCGATCTGAGCTTCCGTCTGGCAGAGCGGCCCCAACTGCAGGGGGAACGGCGAACATTGGTTGATATCGCCCTGTTTCCGTTCATCCGCCAATTCGCCAATGTGGACCGAACCTGGTTCGACAGTCAGCCAATCCCGCAATTGCACAGCTGGTTGGAAGGCCATCTAACCAGCGATCTGTTTCTGAACGTAATGACCAAATACACGCCATGGAAAGCGGGTGATGAACCCATCACCTTCGGTTCTGAGCGGGCTGCCTAGTCAGGGCATTCAGCCAGTTTGTCTCTGATCGCATCGATCAGCCAGCTGGTTGCGGGGCCCAGCGCCGCATCGCGCCGCCACAGCGCATTGAGCGGATATTGAGCGCCAGGCTTTTCAGGCAGATCAAGTTCGATCAAAACCCCGCTCGTTAGATCATCGCGAACCATGTGGCGGGGCATATTACCCCATCCTATTCCTTGCTTGAGCAACGAATGTTTGGCGCCCAAGTCTCCCAATTTCCAGGTGAGCGGGCTCAACACAGAAAACTCAACACCATCGGTAAAGCTTGAACGGTCTGACAAGACTAGCTGCAGATGCTTGCGCGTTTCGCCCGGCGGAACATTGCCAGCCGCAAGCGGATGTTGGGGAGCAGCCACAGGAATGAGGTCGACCTCGCCAATTTTCTGGCGCTCCAGCTCTTCATGATCTCCGATGACCGGCCCACCAATGGCCAGTTGCGCATTGTTTTCCAGCAGACATGCCACCACGGCGCCCAGCCCTTCGACGAATAGATTGAGCGATACGGTGGGGAACATCATGCGGAATTCCCCTAGTACCTGCGCGGTCACATTGCCCGGCATCATCACATCCAGCACCAGACTGATATCGCTCTCCAACCCCTGATGCAGGCTTCGGGTCTTGGCCAGCAAGGCATCGGACCGATCCGTTACGGCGCGCGCTTCAGCCAGCAGACCGCGCCCGGCATCGGTCAATTCCGGCTTACGAGATCCCTCACGTTCAAACAGGGAAACCCCAAGCTGGGCTTCCATTTGGGCAATGCCATAGCTGATTGCCGAGACAGCTCGCCCCATCCGTTTGGCCGCGCCGCCAAAACTTCCCTCCTCCTCCACCGCAAGGAAGATGCGCAATTGATCAAGACTGGGTTCGCCTAGGCGCATATATCCTCTTGTTTGGATTATCTGAACATTATGAGCAGTTTTATCTCACTTATCAGAACTACGCGCAAGGCCTATCTCCGCATCACACAGTCACTCCGCCAGTAACGCGAACAGGAGAAAAGCCATGATCGAACTTCGTCCCTTTAACAGCCTGGGTGCCGCCAATCACGATTGGCTGGACGCCCGCCACCACTTTTCCTTCGCCAGCTACCATGATCCAGAGCGCACCAATTGGGGCTCTCTAAGGGTCTGGAACGATGACACCATCCAGGCCGGAACCGGCTTTCCCACCCATCCTCACAACGACATGGAAATCATCACCTATGTCCGCAAAGGGGCGATCACGCATCGTGACAGTTTGGGCAATGAAGGCCGCACCGAAGCGGGCGATGTCCAGGTAATGAGCGCGGGAACAGGGATCCAGCATTCCGAGTATAATCGCGAAGACGATGCCACCCAGCTCTTCCAGATCTGGATCATTCCTGATCAACGTGGCGGCAAACCCGACTGGGGCGCTCGTCCCTTCCCCAAGGGTGATCGGGCCGGTCAATTTGTGCCTCTCGCCAGCGGTGTTGCCAATGATGCAGATGCGCTGCCTATTCGCACCGATGCCCGCGTGTTGGGCGCCACGGTGAAGGCTGGCGAGAGCGTGACCTACGCCCCTCGCGACCCATCGCGGCACCTCTATCTGGTACCGGCAACGGGCAAGGTCCGGGTGGAAGATACCGAAGCGCAGGCGCGTGACGGTGTTGCGATCACCAAAGTTGATACGATCACAATAACCGCGCTCGAGGACAGCGAACTTGTCCTGGTTGACGCAGCCTAAATCCCCTCGCCGCTCCCCTATCCCCTCCGGGGGAGCGGCACCCCATTTCCAAGGAATTTTCTATGCCAAATATTCTCCACATCACTGCCAGCATCCGCGGACAAGAATCAATTTCTCGGTCGCTCAGCAACACGCTTGTCGATGGACTGGCCAAGCAATCGGGGGCGAAAATTGTCACCCGCGATCTGGCAGACAATGATCTGCCATTCATCGATGCAGAGCGCTTTGCCGCAAATCTTGCGCCCCATGCAGATCGTACAGCGGAGCAACAGGAACTTGCCTCAATTGCTGATACACTGATTGCAGAATTGGAAGCCGCCGATACCATTGTGCTGGGCATCCCGGTCTACAATTTCTCTGTCCCGGCAACCGTAAAAGCATGGGCCGATCTGGTGGCCCGCGCAGGCACGACATTTGCGTACACAGCCGATGGCCCAAAAGGACTTCTCGAGGGCAAGAAGGCGTATATTACCGTCGCATCAGGGGGAACAGCAATCGGTAGCGAGGCCGACTTCATGACACCTTGGTTGAAATTTTTCCTGGGCTTTATCGGCATTACAGACGTCAAAGTGGTCGCTGCTGATGGCATCATGGGACAAGACGGAAATGACAAGATCGCTGCCGCAACTGCGCAAGTCGAGCAACTTGCCGGCTAACGTCTCGCTTCAATCGGTCCGCGCCATAACGGCCGCTAACGCATGTCAGGCAGATTTTCCCGCAATTCTTCCACCCACACATCGGCCACAGCATCAGATGGAGCACGCCAATCGCCGCGCGGTGATAGCGCGCCCATCGAGCTGACCTTGGGCCCATTGGGCAAAGCGCTGCGTTTGAATTGGCTGAAGCCAAAGAAACGCCGCAGGAATCTTTCCAGCCAGCTCGCAATGGTGGGCAGATCATATTCATTCATGCGATCATCGGGGAAGCCAGCCGGCCACAGGCCTGCCTGAGCATCGCGCCACGCATGCAGAGCCAGAAACGCGATTTTGCTGGGCTTGTGACCATAGCGGATGACATGATGCAGGAAGAAATCATTGAGCTCGTAAGGGCCGATCCTTTCCTCGGTGCTCTGGATGCTGCCATCTTCGCCGGCAGGCACCAGCTCGGGCGAGATTTCGGTATCCAGCACCGCGCCCAGAACATCGCTACACGCGTCAGTGAATTGCTCGGTCTGGATCGTCCACCGGATCAGATATTGGATCAGAGTTTTGGGAACGCCTGCATTGACCCCGTAATGGCTCATGTGGTCGCCCACACCATAGGTGCACCATCCCAGCGCCAACTCTGACAGATCGCCCGTCCCGATCACAAAGCCGCCATGCTGCCCGGCCAGGCGGAACAAATAGTCCGTCCGCAGTCCCGCCTGCACATTCTCAAAGGTGACATCATAATGCGGTTCGCCATCGGCAAAGGGATGCCCCATATCCTCCAGCATCCGAGTGGCGGCTGGCTTGATATCAATCTCTTCCGCGTGGATTTCCATTGCCTTCATCAACTTCCAGGCGTTGGACTTGGTGCTATCCGAGGTCGCAAATCCGGGCATGGTATAGCCCCGGATCGTGGTGCGCGGCAGACCCAGCCGGTCGCAGGCCTTGGCCGCAACGATCAGAGCATGGGTTGAATCCAACCCACCAGAAATGCCGATAATCAAGGACTTGGCCTTGGTTGCTTCGATCCGCCGGATCAACGCATCCACCTGAATATTGAAGGCTTCAAAGCAATCCTCGTCCAGGGCATGCTGCCGGTTGGGGACGAAGGGGAAACGCCGCACAGGACGGATAAGCCCGACATCTTTCGGCGCATTGTCCTCTACACCGGCATGCTCGAATTCGATCCGGCGATACCAGTCTTCAGGCCGGTCATGCGCTTCGGCAGCATCGGCATGGGTCTGGTTGCGGGTCCGCTCGGTCGCGATCCGCTGCGTGTCGATATCGACCACGCACAATTCGGGTTCGCGATCGAACCGCTCGCTTTCGGCCAGCAAATCGCCCAATTCATAGATCACGCCCTGCCCATCCCAGGCCAAATCGGTTGTGCTTTCACCATGCCCGCTGGCTGAATAGACATAAGCGCAGATCGATCGTGCAGAGCTGGCGCGGCAATGCAGATGCCGGTCATCGGCGCGTCCGATCGTGATCGGAGAGGCAGACAAATTGCACAGGATCAATGCTCCGGCCAAAGCGGTCATCGTACCGGGCGGATTGGGTGCCCAAAAATCCTCGCAAATCTCCACGCCAAAGGTGAAATCGCGCATGTTAGACGCGGCAAACACCAGATCTGTGCCGAACGGCACCTCTTCCCCGGCCAGCGTCACCCACAGTCCCTGACAATCGCGGCCATGCGCAAAATAGCGCTTTTCATAAAACTCGCGGTAATTGGGCAGATAGCTTTTGGGGATGACGCCCAGCAGCTGACCATGCGCGATCACCAGCGCGCAATTGTAAATCTTGTCACCCAGCTTTAGCGGCGCACCCACGATCAGCACCGGGTTGAGGTCAGCCGACGCGCTGACCACTTCTTCCACCGCCTGCTCCACGCGATCCAGCAAGGCCTGCTGCAACAACAAATCATCAATCGCATAGGATGACAGCGTTAGCTCGGGATAGACCACCAGATCGATATTCTGCGCATGCGCCTTCGCCGCCTCGTCGATCACGCCAGCGGTGTTGTAGGCAACATCAGCCGGGCGCGTACGCGGCGTCGATGTCGCTACGCGGACAAAGCCGTGGGTGTGCAGATCGTGAAAGGGGTGGATGGTGGTGTCGCTCATTCGCGATGCCTTTTTGGTAGAATGTGAAGAATGGGAAGGGTTTGGTCGTTTGGCCGGGCTTTTCTCGGCTGCGTCCGGCGGCGCATTGTCGATCCAGTCCGATGGCTGGCAAATGCCCAGTTCGGCCAAGCGTTTTTGCACCTTGGGCCGGGCCACTTTACCCTTTGCCTCCCACCCATAAACCGTCCGGCTGGGCCATGCTTTCGCATCGGGATCACAGAATTGCGCACCAAATTCCTCCGCCGAAAGCGGTGGATCATGCGCCTCTCGCCATTGGCGAATTTTGTGACCTGCCAAATGCATAGGTCGCTGAGTATCCGAAAAGGATACCGCCGACAAGTTGTAATTTCAGGCCGAAAAGCAATTCCGCATCGGTGCAGCCCACGCTGGTCTTGCCAAGACCGCGCTCAGGCCCCAATTGTTTTGGTAACACGAAAAAACTCTCCTGAAGGAGCCGCAAGCAATGGCCGATCCCACTTACACTCCGCCCGCCGTATGGACCTATGATTCCGAAAATGGTGGCCGCTTTGCCAACATCAATCGGCCCACGGCCGGTGCGCGCGAGGACAAGGACCTTCCCGAGGGCGACAATCCCTTTCAGCTGCATTCATTGGCCACGCCCAATGGGGTTAAGGTTACGGTGATGTTGGAAGAGCTGCTGGAGCTGGGCCACACGGGCGCCGAGTATGACGCCTACACCGTGAACATTGGCGCGGGCGAGCAATTCACCAGCGGCTTTGTCGGCATCAACCCCAATTCCAAGATCCCCGCGATGATCGACAAGAGCGGTGACAAGCCGTTCCGTATCTTCGAATCTGCTGCAATCCTGATCCACTTGGCGGAAAAGTTCGGGGAATTCCTGCCAACCGATCCTGCCGCACGGGCCGAAGCGCTCAGCTGGGTAGCATGGCAAGTTGGAACTGGCCCCTTCATTGGCGGCGGCTTTGGCCATTTCTATGCCTATGCACCAGAAAAATACGAATATCCGATCAATCGCTACGCCATGGAAGTGAAGCGCATCTTTGATGTGGCAGACCAGCAATTGGGCAAAACCCGCTTCCTGGCTGGCGATGAATACACCATCGCCGACATCGCCAATTACCCTTGGCTGGCGCCGTTCACCTATGGCGCGATCTACAATGATGCCAAAACCTTCCTGTCGATTGACGAGTACAAAAATGTCGGTCGCTGGGTGCAGGAAATCTCGGCCCGTCCGGCGGTTCGCCGAGGCCGGATCGTCAACAAGGTTTGGGGTGAAGAGAACGAGCAATTGCCCGAACGCCACTCTGCTGCAGACTTTGACGGCAAGAAGTTTTGATCAATGATGCAGCGATGGGATAAAAACCATCGCAAAGCAGTGCATTGGCCCTTCCCTTTCGCGAAGTGGGCGTTATAGGGGGGCCGTCCTCGCATCCGTGTGAGGCTGCTGGGGTGTGGCCAAGTGGTAAGGCACCGCTTTTTGGTAGCGGCATTCGCAGGTTCGATCCCTGCCACCCCAGCCACTCTTCCTTTTTTCAATTAAATCAATCATTTATCCTTCCAAAGTTGCCGCCTGTGGGCCAGCTTTGTGGGCCAAGATTGTGGGCCAAGATTCGTTTCCTTGCGACAAGCTTTGCAGGGGCCATTGCGTCGAGGCAGCACACACCCTTTACTCTTCCACACCTTACCCGCACGCGCCCTTCCCTCTGTCCCGTTGTCCAGTATGCTTGTCATATGAGAGCTGTTGTCAATGTGTCGTTGTTTCTCACCAGAAGCGACCATAGTTCTGTTCAATGGGACGCGTTCGTTCAGCCCGACGACGATCTGATCCGTGTCGAAGAGATTCGTAGTTAGGCGGCAGAGATGAGCGATAGACCCACGAACAATATCGAAAAGATTGGGGGCCTTGTGGCAGGATCAGCCCTCCTAGGTGCGGGCTTGTTTTATTTGATTGGATTAGCCTCTTATAAGGGGTTTGACCAATTCTTCGGTATCGGCGGGATGGTTGAGCGCGATTTCAGTTCCGTAGCCGCGGAAGGCGCAGCTAACGCTGGGCTTGCTTTGATCCTCGTGATCATAGCGTTCGCTTTCATAGTATGTTTTGATGTCGCGCTCATATGGATATCCCGCCGATTTTTTGGCCGACCAGTGGATTCGCCTCCCCGTTGGTATGCACGCCCTCTAAGGCTATCTACCGTTGACGACGTGATATTTTTCCTGATCACAATGTCGTTTGGGCTTCTGGTTGCCACAACGGCGGGCATGGTTTTCGGTAACTACAAGGCTCAGCAATCCGTTATCTGGATGCACCGCAACTGCAGCGGCTGCCTTTCCTATTCGATCGCTGATCAGACTGTGTTGGGTGTGCCTTTGGCGGCGAACGACACCATACTAGCGATTTTGAAGAAGAATGGATCAGTTCAGTTGGTGAAATGGGATGACGTTGAGGAGATCAACTCAGAGAGATTCAATAGGAAAAAACCGCGCTAGCCGAGAAGTGAGAAAAGCAGGGCGGCGAGGCCGGAAGGACAAGCCCACAGCACACCCTCAGCCCACCTTCAGCGCCTCGTAAACACTGCTACGGGCAATCCCAAGCTGCTTTGCAATGGCGCTGGCTCCAATTCCTTCAGCCTTCAGCCGTTTAACCTCGTCCACTGGCACGGACGGCTTGCGCCCCTTGTAGATGCCCCTGGCCTTGGCCTTGGCAATCCCTTCCAGCTGCCGCTCCTTTCGGATCGCAGTCTCGAACTCAGCGAATACCCCAAGCATCTGGAGGAAAGCCCTGCCAGCTGGCGTTGAGGTGTCGATGGGTTGCTCTGTGGCCTTCAGGTGCGCGCCCTTGTCTGTCAGTGCCTTCACGAGGTTCTCTAGGTCCAGCAGGGAGCGAGCCAGCCTGTCGATGCGTGTTACCAGCAACGTGTCCCCTTCCCTCAGAAAGTTCAGGACGGTGTCCAATTCAGCGCGGCCCTCTGTGGTCGTCCCGCTCATCTTCTCAGAGCGGATCACATCTGCGCCCGCTGCTCTCAGCGCATCCTCTTGAATGCTGCAGTCTTGGTCGTCCGTGCTTACGCGGGCATATCCGATGGTCTGTGTCATGTCGGCTCCTGTCCGATTAGGGTCTAGAGCTTGAACAGGTAGTGTCCGATAAATCCACAGTCAACCCTATTCGGACAAAAAGGGTGTCCGGCAATGCTGCAGTGTAGGGGTATACCCTAACCGGACAGAGTTGCGGCTCGTCCTGTTTCGGCACCAGCTGGACTCAAAGCATTCTAGCAGGTGGAAGCATCGGGTTCCCAGCGGTCAGCTGTAGGTCCACTCTGTGATCCTCAACCCAACCAATAGGAGGATGATATGCGCCAAGAGACTTACGATCAGCTGGACACGGACGAGACGGTAGAAGAGGTGGCAGCGCGGGCGGTAGCGCGATTAGAGGCGTTCCTAAACAGGAAGCCCCCGCGCCCCAAGTGATCCGGCAGGTGTTTCGATTGGGGCGCTTGCTGGACTTACAGTGAGCGCCTCGTTCGCGGCTTGCGTCAGCGCATCTCAGCAGCCCAGCCCTATGGGGGGTGACCGCCGTTGCTGCAGCTACGTTACCTGCTTCGGATTTTTGCAGTAAAACTAACGGGCCTATGTCCGATGATGGGGTGGATAGCGGCCATTGCTCTTTCGTAGACTATAGCTGATACTCGAGTAATGTCATTAAGACACCTCGCTACCTTTTTCACCTCCGAGCCAAGCACTTTGCGAATGTCACCGTGTTCGCTGCAGACTAGAATAGCCGAGATAAGAGCATGGCAAATTTGGAAGTAGCGAACCAATTGCACAAGCGTCTAAGGAAGAATTTGCGATGATTGAGTTTCTGTCGTGACTGATGAGATCGGAGAGAAAAGCAGGCTGGACGCTGTCAAAAATTGGATATCCAATTTGATCAGTTCGTTCATAAGTTGGGTTGTTGCGCTGGGCTATCTAGCTCTAATTCCGGCTGCATTGTTCGTTGCTATCGCTTGGCATGCGCAAGGCACGACAAACCACCTAATCTGCAAAGGAACAGCAGTAGACATCTTTGCTGATACGAAACGAGTTCACCCTTATTCACAGTTAGGCATTGAGCTTACGAACACGAATTGGCTTGGCCGCAAAGTTTTCGAATATGAGCCACGCTATCAGTACGCTTTGATCGCGATTGACGAGGTGAATGGAGGGACTCCAATTAGGCAAGCTGGGGTCAATCTCACCTTCACCGAACTCTCTGACGACGTGATCATGGGTGATGAGAGAGACGACCTTTTGGGGCGGACTATGCTTTATCTTGATTCGAGAAGCGGCTACGTCGGATTGAGCAACCGCAAAGAAAACAATGGTTTTGATTTTGACGGCTATTGTGAACCATCGCACAAAGAAAGGTGGCTATCGTTCTGATGCGGGAATGTTTATCGATCCAAAGTTCTCCCAATAAATCCGCAAGCCTTCTCACGTCCCCCGTCAGTCCATAGCATGTGTCGCTGGACGACGTTGCTAAAGTGATCGCGGTCAGTTTCGGGAAGCTGGGCTGCTGAAGTCGCATAAGGAAATCTATGGGTTTCGCTGTGCAGCCCTTCGATTGCTACGGCTCCAAACATCTTTGCAATGCTCATCGATAGCTCTCAACACGGTTGAGCGGTCTTGGGCCTAGCTCATTCTCCCGCCGTCTCTCGCGGCGTCTTGCCTCTGCCTCTCGTGACTTCTCCCGCAGCTTGTAACGGCGCAGCAGTTCATGATCGATTGGCTTATCGGTATAAACCACCGCCTCGGCTTCTTTGCTGAGCGGGTAACGGATGGGGTCCACGGCATGGCGAACTACCTGCGTGGCGATAGTTGGGCCACGGCGATAGCGGCGCATGTCAGAGGCCACCATGCAGGTCTTGCATTGGGAACGGCGGGGTCCGGCAGGACGCTTTCGGAGCCGCAGGTAGAACTCTTGGACAGGCTTGCAGCTGCCGCATTTGGTGCAGCGTTTGGTTTGATGGTTGTCGGTCATAGGTGTCTCCATGAAAACCACCCTGAGGGTGGCTTTAAGCGGTGGTGGGCTGTTGTCGGGTGGTGGCACCCCCAGCGCAGCGGCGATGTCTCGGAAAGCCATGCTGAGGGTGGTTTTTAAGATGCTATCGGGTCCGTTGCCGAGGCATGGGCCGGACTGGATAGAGAGGGCAGCGGGTGGCGGTGCATCCGGCAACTTGCTGCCTCCACCTTCCTGCTTCGCACTCATCGTAGATGCAGTCTTTGCAGTAAGCATCGATTGATGCGCGCAGGGATTTAGGTTCGCTCTGCGTCAGCGCAGACCGTGGGGCGGTGTCATTCATTTGGTGAGAACTACTTGGGGCAGCTTTTGCTGCTCTTTTGGGCGTTAGCTTTGGCGCAGTGCGGAAAGCTGTTGCGGGGGTTTATGGCGGGAGAACTCGGCTAGTGCCTGAATGTCTTCCCAGAGAGCGTAAGGTTCACCCCCGCCAATCACTTCTTGCAGGTCATGCTTTTGGATCATGGCGGGGGCTTTCCTTATTTTTGTCGACCTAGCCGATGTCCGATGGACGGCTCGGCTTGGGCTTTAGGTATGGCTGCCTGAGCGGCGACCGGCTTAAGCTCTTCCTGCTCTGGTGGAGCGGGAGTTGGCTCGGGGACCGCTTCAGCGGGCATCATGTCAAACCGCGTAAGGCCAGCCGCTACACCCAGCACCTCGACCTCCACCGCTTTGCACGGCGGCGGCGTGTGGGTTGGAACAGGGCGTTGGGAGCGTTTCTTGCGAAACCGAGGGAACCGTCTGAGGCTCCTAGGCATGACCGGATGCCTTCAGGTGACCGATAAGGTCCAAGTTCACTGCAGCGCAGATGATAAGCGACAATAGGTCGATCATACCGAACTCCGCTTGCGCTTGGCGTATGCGTTGGCCCTTGTGTCGATTCGCTCTTGGCGCACGATCTCATCTGCCTTTGCTCGAGCTGCTTGCTCTTCCTCCATCTGGGAGGCCTGAGACTTGATGCGATCGATGTCAGCTTTGATTGCCTTGCGTTCACGGATGTCCCCTTCGGGACCGTCAAGCAGTGCGATCTGGTGTGCAATCTCAGCAATGCGGTTTTGTAGACCTTGGCGGCGGTCGCCTTGGATGACCTCAACTGCCTTGACCTTTTGCTGCCCAGTTTCTGGATCGATCACACGCTCGCCAGCTTCATTGAAGACAGGGTGCCAGCTTTGCACTTCCCCCAGCTCACTTTCGATACGCCACATTTCCTTCTGAAGGTTATGGCGATCCCCAGCGATACCGAGGCGGGCCTTCTGGGTTTCCGTTGCGCCCTCACCTGGTCCAGCCACAATGCGCAGCCTCAGTGAGTTCTGGTAGAGAGCTTCGTAGACGAGCTGGCTTTCTCGAGCATCGCGTTGTGCAAGCGGGACGTTTGCCAGCTTTGCGTTCACTTCATCCCTCATCTCGGGAGAGAGCATCTGGACCTTGAACTGTTCCGGCGGTGGTTTCTGGTTGCCGCCGATCCACTGCACTGGCCCCTTCGTGTCATAGACGGGATCAAAGTTCAGCAGCTGGTCTGCTAGCGGCTGGTCTTCAGGATCAATCTCGTAGCTTTCGCCAGCCGGAAGGGAGCTTCCGGTAGTGTCGGGTGTGAATGATTGTTCTTCAGGAGCGGGGGTGTTGGATTTGTCCATTGGTTGGACCTTGTGTTTGGCTGTCGCGTTATCCGCAGAACGACACGCACGGTTATAGAACCCTCGCTGCGGAGCCGAGGGATAGGTTGAATTGTAGAAAATGGGCGACGGCCTGCCTCACCAACGAGCCGCCCAGCTCAAAGACAGGCCGTCGCACCCCAGCTCAACGCGGTTTTGCGGAGCATGAGAAATATCGTTGTAAAACAGATGGATGGATTTAACCCACCATATTGGAGGGTGATATAGAAAGTTACCTATAGGTGTTAGATGGGTTCATGGACGGTGTGCGGTGGGTGGTATGTAAGGTTACTTTCAGTGCACTTTCGGTTTGCTTAGGTGAGCGTAGGGTGGCCTCTTATTCCTCCCCCTCCATGCCTTTCTTGGAAGGTGAGCGGGAAGCCCTGCAGTCGGTGAGAAAATATTTCTTCTTCCTATACGGTGGGTTATTCTGCCCGCCTCAATCCACATGCCTAAGGAGCGACATCAATCCTTTGCATGAAACCCAAGTATTCGTTCGTGTCCGAGGGACCGCGCCGCATGGCAGCACGATCCCTTGGCCCTGTTGGTTTCCGCTCAAGTCAGTGCCTTCAACTCGTGATCGATCAAGGCCCTGAAAATAAGCTCAGAGAACAAACCCACCCGCTTATAGTTCGGAGCGTCAGCGCCCACTGGTTCTAAGTCGCAAGTCTGATAGCTTTTTTGAAGGCCAACCAAGTGGCTCACTTTCGCTTCATGAGCCGCTGTTTCAACCGATTCTCTTAAAATCGCTTCTGCATCCATAATTATCTCCAGTTGCTCCTTCTCGCTGGGTAGATATATCCATTTCAAGTCGTGGCCGATGTTAGATCCTGTGTTAGCAGACGTTGGGGCCGTGACCGCTTTGTAGTTCATAAGTTGCTCCTGATTAATTGGCTTGGATTAGCCACTTTGCGACGAGCTTCCTCTCATCAATACGGTGGGCAAATCGATATGGCCCCAGAAGCTCTCAGAAGCCGCCTCAGAGACGTTATGACTACCTGCTGCCTAACCTAATCTATTCCCAAGATGCTCTGTAAGCGCACCTGAGGGGCCTTAGAAGCGGTATTGCTCTTGAAGCTAAGTCGCGGTGCCCGCTCTGGTTGGAAGCTCGATGTCAGGATATTCGATCAAACCAATGAGCTCAGCTTTCTTGGACAAGGCGATTCCGTGAGGGCTGTAGCGACCATATGTCAGCCCGCGCTCGTGCCCTAGCACCTGCGCCCACTCGTTCTCTGGCACACCCTTGCGTTCCATGATCTGCGTCACGTTCTTGCGGAACGAATGGAACACCTTGCGTCGATCTGAGAAGCCCTTTGCCAGCTTGAACCGAGAGAACTCTTTTCCTGCATCCGCTCCAGGCTTCTTTCCTGGCCCTTCAGGATTGAACTCTGGCCAGATGCGATCCTCAGGTGCACCTTGCAGTTCCCCAAGCCATGCAATTGCAGGATGGATGGGGACTTGCCGGTTACCTGCGGGGGTCTTGGCATCCTCAACATCTATGAAGGCCACGCCCTCAGACCTGCGAATATTGCCCAATCGAAGCGAAGCAATCTCGTTCAGCCGCATGCCGGTATACAACGCGACCACCATAACCTCCTTTACGTCTTCACGCTTTGGGGGAGGATTGAACAGGAGCCGCAACTCGTCTGGCTCCCAAGGCAGGTAGCCAAACTGGTTCTTACCTTGCTTCATACGTTCACGAAGCCCAGCAAAAGGGTTCCGCCCTTCACACCTCTCTCGGGCTTCGCCCCACTTCCAAAGCTCCTGCAGTGTGGTCGCGTGGCGATTGAGCGTCGATGCCGAGAGGCCTTTTTCGCTTTTGCCGTGCAGCTGCAATATCTCCTGCCATGTCATGTCTTTGGTTTTCGGTGACCGTGACCACTTAGGATCAAGCCTCCGCAGGATATCCATGAAGGCTGCAGCGTCGGCTCGCTTCACGTCTCGGAGAGGCTTGTCTTTGAAGAAACCGCCGAATAGCCGGAACGTCGCTTCCTTTTGCTGGCGCGTGTTGCTTTCCTTCAGGCCACGTTGGGTTGCCCATAGGTCCAGATACTCAGCCGCCGCCTCTGAGAAGGATTGCTCAAGTTCCGCACGGCGCACCGGAGTATGCCCTCGGTGTTCCTGCAGAGCATCTTGCAGGGCAGCTAGCCGTGCCTCACCGGCATCAGATAGGCTGTCGCTT
Organism: uncultured Erythrobacter sp.; assembly: GCA_947495555.1. Taxonomy (GTDB): domain Bacteria; phylum Pseudomonadota; class Alphaproteobacteria; order Sphingomonadales; family Sphingomonadaceae; genus Erythrobacter. The sequence continues at coordinate 795,899 of CANLZI010000001.1, forward strand.
CGATCCTGCTCTGCGAGCTTGTCGATCTCGAACTCGATCCCCTGCTCCATCGGGTCAGCATCATCGGAGTGGACATCATACTGGCCACCTAGTGCAGCCTGTCTGCCGTCCTCATAGACCTGCCGCAGCTTGACGCGGCTGGTGTTGCCCATCGATAGCTGCGAGGCCCACTCGGAACGAAGCCCAGCTTCCCACGCTTCAGCTTCAGCCTTGGCAGTGGGCTTGTCCAGTGCTTCCATTGTCCGCTGAAGGAACTCTCGGTCACCATAGTGCGCCCTTAGGGACGCTGGGATGCGAACCTTCGCCCGCCACTTATTGCCTCTATTTTGTAGGTAAGCCACCTTGTCTCCGATGCACTGTGGGCCAGCTTTGTGGGCCAAGCCTGTGGGCCTTTAGCATCTGAAATACAAGGGATTATAGGGTTTCTGCGGGTTACAGAGGTGCTTTGCTGGAGTCCCTGCCACCCCAGCCACTTCTCTTTTCTTTGCGAATTCATGCGACTGGATCGCCAAAGCCACTGCCCGTGGGCCAGCTTTGTGGGCCAAGATTGTGAGGCAGGTCACTGCCCCAATCTGCGTCTAGAATTGGGGTGGAAAGCGGAAGTTGGTGCCCGTTTTCAACATCCGCTCTGGAAACTTGAGCATCTCTTCCCAAACGGCGTCACTTGCTGTTAGGGTTGTTCAAACGGTTCTGGGGGGAACGTTTGCATGTACACTATCGTCGGTAACGGGAAATGGATTGCGGCAGCAATCGCACTAGTATCAATTTCTCACATTCCTTCGTCTGCGGAGAAATTGGATGCTGTAGCTGATGCTTGTGCCCCCGGCCCCATCGATATTGACGTGCATGGCCTGGATACCTTCGAACGTCCCCCAGAGGTTCAGTCCGAGAATGGCGAACTCGACATCGTCCTAGACGTCAAATACGGTACCAGCGAGATCGCTGGGTGTCGCATCACACATCGAAGCTACAATGGCCAATTCATAGGCCCGACGCTGCGTCTGAAGCCGGGCGATGTCCTAAATATGACCGTTCGCAATATGCTGCCGCCAAACCCAGATGACATGCCTGCGGACCACAATCATCCTCACCATTTCAATACGACCAACATCCATACTCATGGCCTGCATGTAGATCCCAAGGGAATTTCGGATAACGTATTGCGCAGAATGCCACCTGGTGGCGACTATCAGGTCCGTGTCAAAATCCCGGAAGACCATCCTCCCGGAACATTCTGGTATCACCCGCATGTTCACGGATCGACCGCGATACAGGTAGCCAGTGGAATGGCTGGCAGCTTGATCATTGAGGGCGGACTTGATGAAGTGCCGGGGATTGCCGCCGCCGAAGAACATATAATGCTGCTGCAGCAAATACCCTACGACGAAGATGGAGAAATAGAAGATTTTGCGCTCGTTGACAGTACATCCGTATGGTATCGCGAACTGAAGCGCCACATGACAATCAATGGGCAGCTGGTTCCTACCATTACCATGCGACCCGGTGAGGTTAGACGTTTCCGCTTCATATCAGGGTTTTCAGGCATCCCTGTCGTTATTGGCCTAGATGGTCACAAACTGAATGAGATAGCTACAGATGGCATTGCTTTGGGCAAATGTAGCCCATGGGAACGGCTTGACCTTTGGGAAGGCCAGCGGTCTGACGTGCTTGTAAAGGCGATCCCACTCGAAGCTGGAGAAACGCGTGCCGTCTACTGGCTGAGAGAGCTTGCAGTATTGCGCGGCGACCGCTCTGATGGCGAGGATGACTCGCGGCAATATATCGCCAGAATTGTTGTTGAGGGCGAACCCATGGAGATGGAGCTTCCCTGTGACAAAGGGCAACTGGCTGATCTGGTGCCGTTCGAGCCGATCACTGATGAAGAAATCCAAGGCGAGCAGCGAATGATGTTTTCGGTCGAGGCCGATGAAGACGAGGTGAGGAGATACATGGTCGACGGCAAGGTGTTCGGAGAAGGAGAAGTCCGAACACTCAAGCTTGGCGCTGTTGAGGAATGGACAGTCGGGGTGGAGCCTGATTCACTCGAAAGGTTTCACCCGTTTCATATCCATGTGAATTCGTTTCAAGTCACCCGCGATGACCCATTTGGGAATCCAGAGGTCATCTGGCGAGATACTCTGGGGCTGACAACGCGCGGACCAAGAAAGATTCGGATGCGCTACGAAGACTTCGACGGAAAGTTCGTGCTCCATTGTCACATTCTCAATCACGAGGATCGCGGCATGATGCAAGCTGTGGAGATTGTGAAATAGCTAGCATTGCTTTTCCATTAATCCTCCATTGCCCTTAATTATGAGTAGCACGCTTTCGAGAATGCGCGTCCCATCCCGACCCAAGGCAGCCCAAGCAGCCCCGAAGTCATAAGCAGACGCTTAACGTCCGAAAGTGGGTCGTAAGCGAACAGTCCGCTTTGGGGTGGCTGCCCTATGCTGAAAATAGGAACTTCAAATCCGCCTACAGGCAAGTTTGAGAACAGGCATTCGAGACTGCCACCCCAATCACTTCTCTTATTTTGACATTCAATTGAAGGCTGGACCTGCCCCCACGACGCGAGCAAGCCTCAGCCCATTTCGCGCTATGGCTTACCGGACCCTATGGCTTACCGGAGAGGGCGATGTTCTGGCCCGTGATCCATTCCGATCCGGGCGACACCAGATACAGCACCAAGGCAGCGATATCTTGCGGCGTGCCCAGACGGCCCGCTGGCAAGTTCAAATCCTTTTCCAGCTGGATAAAATCTTCATCCTCCATGCTCAGCGCCTTCTTCACCGTATCGGTGGGGACAAAGCCCGGCATGATGGTGTTGATCCGGGTCTTGGGGCCCAGCTCCATCGAGAGCGTTTTGGTGATCATGTTCACGCCCGCTTTGGCCGCGCTGTAATGGCCGCTGCCGGGGAATGGCTCCAGCCCGGCGAGCGAGGAGATGTTCACGATCGCACTCTTGTCTCGCAAATGCGGAACAGCGGCGCGAATGCTGTAGAAAACGGAGGACAGATTGACCGCCAGTGTCTTGTCCCATTCTTCGATCGGCAGTTCGACCATCGGGGCTGAAACCAGCGACCCGCCGGCGTTGTTCACCCAAATGTCCAAGCCGCCAAATTCGTCCACCGCGCGCTGCGCCAAGGCCTTCATGGCGTCGGGGTCCGAAACATCGGTCTGGTGGTAAATCGCGCGGCCACCTTCATTGTTGCCCGCATGGGCAGCGTTGATCGCATTGGTGGTGTTTTCGATCTGATCGACAGAGCGCGCCGCACAAACCACATTGGCCCCGGCCTCTGCCAACAGGCTAGCGATACCCTCGCCAATTCCGCGTCCCGCTCCGGTGACGACAGCCGTTTTTCCGGCCAGATCAAACAAGGCATGCATGCAATTTCTCCCAATACAATATGCGCCAGAGCTATGCTGTGGGCGATGCTGGGTCCACTCATCCTATTGAGGGGGGCTGTGCCGAGACCGGCAGTTGGCCTCAGCGCAGTTCGATTGGTGCTTGCGGATTGTTGGGCACCAATATCATGGTACGCCCCTCGACCCGCCAGCTGGCAAGGCGAGAGAGCAAGTTCATGCCCACCACATTGGTTTCGCCCAAGGTTGGGACGATCACCACATCCAGCCCCCGCGCCGAGACATTGCCAAAGCGAAGCTCATTGCTGCTGGCCACCTGCGCTGCAACGGGCCCGTTGGCTGTGCCGATCTGGATCGGCAGGCCCCCGCGCCTTGCTCGCAAATCTGCTCTGTCCGCCAAATCGCTGGAAACTGCGGTAAGGGTTGCTCCGGTATCGACCAGGAAATTGGCTGGAACACCGTTCAATTCTGCGCGCAACCAGAAATGGCCATCTGCCGCCATCGGGATGCGCGTTTCGCCGCCTTCCACCACTTGTTCGGGCAAGCCCAGCTGGGGAACGGCCACTTCGAGCCGCGGATCAAACCGAGACAATTGCAGGATGACAGTGACCAATACGCCCACCAGCACCACGGTGCTGCCCGTGCGGACATAGCGACCCATCGGAACTTTGCGCTTGATCAGCAATGCCCCGATCCAGCCGACCAACATGGCGCCCAAGGCAATGATCAGCAGTTCAGAGCGCGGTATGGCGCTGATCGAGGCTGCGATATTGTTCCAAAGATTCTGGATCGACATGTCCCCGATATAGGGAATACCTCACCAACCGTCCATGAACCGCGCCAGCAATTTGTAAGACATCAACCCAGGATCTGGTCCGCCAGCGCCTGCCCAGACAACCAAGCGCCCTCAACATTGGGCGCTGCAAGATAGTCACCGGCAATTCCTATGCGGTGCTCTGCGTCCCATCGCGCAGCGCCATCACCTGCGCCAGTCTGATCGATCAAAGGCAAGGCATAGCGCCAGCGATGGGCCACCAGATGCACCGGAGCGACAGGATCAATGCCCGCTTGCTGGAAGAATGCTGCCAACAAATCAGGGGCAATATCATTCGGGTCTTGCTCAAGATTGGCAGCGGAATGCCCTGCACTGGCATGCAACAGCCAGGTCTCGGTTCCGCTGCGATGCGGCTTGGCCGAATTGCGCGCTGCGCTTGCGATCGACGCGCTTGCTTCGTCAAATTGCAGCCAGTCGCGATCAACCGGAAGTCGGGCCGCAAAACCCGCCATGACGGCCCAGCATGGGCTGGAGGTGATGCTGTCGGCAATGCCAGCCAATGACGGAGCGCAGTTGCCCAACAATACCCTTGCTTGCTCGGCGGGAATTGCAACAGCCACATCCGAGACAAAGGTCTGCCTGTCGTCCGACATCACCAACCAGCCCCCACCTGATCGCTTAACCGAATGAATGCGCGTGCCCCAGTGCACATCCAGTGTTTGCGCCATGGCACGCAGCGGACCGTTCATGCCGGGTACGCCAACCCATTCGCCATCGCCTCGCGCTGGCCACGGGGCAATTACGCCTTGATCGTGCCAATCGGCCACGGCCTGCGCGAATGCAGGGTTCTTGGCCGAGAAGGATTGTGCTCCATGGTCAAATGACGCCAGATTTCCAGCAATCTCTGCCCGTCGCGCTGCCATTCTTCCGCCCGGCCCGCGCCCTTTATCGAAAACAGTGACCTTGGCACCGCTGGCCGCCAGCTTTGCGGCGCAAGCCAGCCCCGCCATGCCCGCGCCGATCACAGCGATATGCTTTTCTTGATTGCTCATGGACCCTCAATGCGCGAGCGCATGGGTTGTTTCGGACAATCTGATCAAGGCGCGCTGCGCGGAACCGTGGCCTCGGCCAAGATGAGCGAGAACCGCGCTTGATCATCCAGCCAGCGTGCTACCGGGGTCCAGCCTCCGGCAAGCAGCAATGTTTGCGAGGTGCGGCGGCTGAATTTGTGGCTGTTTTCGGTGTGGATGGTCTCGCCTTGCTTCATCGCAAAGCTGCGGCCGGCCAGCTGGAATGTGATATCTTGCCGGGCCTCCAGATGCATTTCAATGCGGGACATTGAATCGTTCCAACAGGCGACATGTTTCAGCGCATCAACGGGAATATCGCCGTCCAACTCGCGATTGATCCGGCGCACCAGATTGAGGTTGAATTCAGCCGTGATGCCAGCTTCGTCATCATAGGCTGCGATCAACACATCTTTGTCCTTGATCAGGTCCATGCCGATCAACAATTGCGAGCCTTCTCCCAAGGTTTCGCGCATGGTGCGCAGCAAGTCGACCGAGGTTCGCGCAACCATATTGCCGATGGTTGATCCAGGGAAAAAACCGAGTTTGGGCAGGCCTTCAACCGCTTGGGGCAAGGCGACATGACGCATGAAATCGGCCTCAACCGGATAGACCGGAAGGCCCGAATACTTTTGGGACAAAGCTTCTGCAGAGGCGCGCAGAAAATCACCTGAAATGTCGAGCGGGACATAGGCCGCAGGGTCTATCGCGCTCAGCAAAAGAGGCGTTTTGACCGAGCTGCCTGAGCCAAATTCCACCACGGCGCGACCAGCCCCGATCCGCTCTGCAAATTCGGCTGAGCGATCACGCAATATCTGGGTTTCCGCGCGGGTCGGATAATATTCGGCGAGCTGGGTGATATCTTCGAACAATTGCGATCCAGCATCGTCATACAGCCAGCGCGCAGGAATTGCCTTCTGCGCCTCTGACAGACCTGCCAGTACATCACTGCGGAAGTCTTGATTGACCCCGTCATCGTCTCGATTGACCAAAGCAAGGCCCTTGTTGGTGGACATCAAAGATCCTTTGCCAGCCGCAATCCGGTGAATTGCCAGCGTTGATGGGGGTAGAAGAAATTGCGGTAAGAACTGCGCGAGTGGCCGCGTACAGTGGCGCAACTGGCACCTTTCAGCACGAACTGGCCGCTCATGAATTTGCCATTATATTCACCCACCGCTCCGCCAGCCGGGGCAAATCGCGGATAGGGCAAATAGGCCGAGCGGGTGTATTGCCAACAATCACCGAACAGCGCGGATGAGCCAATCGGCTGTGGCGGTTCGGCACCATCTAGTTGGTTGCCCGATTGCGGATCATGAGCCGTTGCCGCGCCATCGGCACCCTGAGCGCTGGCAATTGCCTCCCACTCAAATTCGCTGGGCAGGCGCGCGCCGGCCCAAGTGGCGAAAGCATCGGCCTCGTAATAAGAGATATGCGTCACCGGAGCATGGGGATCGCGTGGCTGCCAGCCTTGGTGGGTAAAGTGCTCGGGGCTGCCTGCCTGATCGCGCCAATAGAGCGGTGCGGTCACCCCTTGATCGCGCACCCAACTCCAGCCATCCGACAGCCACAAAGAGGCGGTTTGGTACGCACCATCCGCGACAAATTCTTCCCACTGAGCATTGGTGACCAGTGATCGGGATAGCGCGAAAGGTTCAAGCAAGACACGGTGGCGCGGCCCTTCGCAATCAAACGCGAAACCAGCCCCAGCCTGATCCGCATCATGGCCCACCATCGCAATGCCGCCCGGATGGTCATACCAACCAGCCTGCGGCGTCTCATCTGCGACTGGCGACCCATCCCACATGGCCGGGCCAAGCGGATTCTGGAACAAGGCATGTTTGATATCGGTCAGCAGCAGTTCGATATGTTGCTGCTCATGCGCGATGCCCAAAGCGACCAAAGCGGCCAGATCATCGCGTTCAAGCATCCACTCTAGCAGCGGCTCCATCGCGGCATCGACATGGCGGCGCCAACCAATGATCTCCTGCAAGCTGGGACGCGACAGCATCCCGCGTGAAAAGCGCGCGATCCTGTCTCCCTCAGCCTCGTAATAGGAGTTGAACAGAAACGGATATTGCTGGTTATAGAGGCTGTAGTCTGGCGCAAAATCGCGCAGCAAAAACGTTTCCCAAAACCACGTCGTATGCGCCAAGTGCCATTTTGCAGGTGATGCGTCTTCCATCGATTGGATGGTCGCATCGGCATCGCTCAGCGGCTCGACCAGAGCCTGCATTTGCCTGCGAGTTTCACGAAATTGTCGCGCTAAATCAGGTCCAGATGGCTCTGTTGACTGGGCTAAGGGGCTAGGCACTTATACTTCCTGCGACGAAACGTTAGCCACGTGCATGCCCGAAACCGCCAGCAATGGAAAGGCAGTCTGCCGATTTGTGCAGCATCCCGTAAACCGGCTCTACGCCGCCATTCGCACCGTGTTTCGGCCTGAATTCTTGGCGACATACAGCGCCTCGTCAGCGCGAGCGAACAAGGTTAATGAGGTATCGCCAGCCTCAGGAGCAGCGAACCCAATGCTGACCGTAACCGCAGGCACATTGCCGACGCCGCTGCCCATTGCGATGGCTTGGCGCAACCTTTCCGAGATGACCCGGGCAAAGGTCATGTCGGCACCAGGCACAATCCAGACAAATTCCTCCCCACCGATGCGGCCGACAATGTCTTCCTTGCGCGCCTGTGCACAGGCAATTTCGGCAATCCGCTTTAACACGCGATCACCGGCTGGGTGACCATATGTGTCATTCACCTGCTTGAAGTGATCGATGTCGAACATGATCATGCACAGTTTTTGCCCTTGTTGTCTGGTTTGCATGACCAATTGATCGAGCACAGCCATAATTCTGCGGCGGTTGGCCAATCCGGTCAGGGGATCGGTTTCTGCCAATTGGCGGGCTTCCTGCGCCTGTTTGACGGCCAATTCACGCGAACACTCTAGCTCATTCACACGTTCGGCCTGATCGGTCACATCCACCAAGACTGCGGTGAACCTGCTGATCTTTCCCAAGCGATTCTTGGTTCCGGTCGCCTTGATTCCCAACACTCGCTTTTGTCCATCCAGTCTCAGAATAGGATATTGTGCGCTCAATTCTTGGCCATTCTCACCAGCCTTGGAGACAGCATCGATCAGATCAATGCCGTTGGATGACAAGACAGTTTCCATGTCACCTGGCATAATCACCTCGTCAGCTTCCATGCCAAACAAGACCTTCATACCTTGGGACCAGCTCTGCTTGTCGCGTCGCGGCGAATATTGCCAAACGCCCAGCCCGGCCATTTCTTCTGCCATACGGAACATGCGCATTGAATCCGATATCTTGCGAGCCCGTCTGCGGGCCAAGCTGCGAAGCGCCAGATGATGGCGGGTTGACCGGAAGTTGAGGATGCCCAGAAACAGGCACACCCCCAGCAATATCACGCAAACCGCAAGGGCTGCCGGCAAACCATGGGCTGCATGTTCGAGCATCAATATTGGACCGTCCTTTCACCGGACAGCCTTTAAGAATGGCGCATCAAATAATCGCGGACATGGCTTAGGCAAAACTACTTAAGCCGTGCAAACCATAATCAGCGAATCCTGAAGGTCAGGCAGCGTCTGCCTGCTGGACGTTCACTTCTTCGTTCAGCATTTCAGCCAGCAAGAATGCCAATTCCAACGATTGGGCCGCATTCAAACGGGGATCGCAATGGGTGTGATAGCGGTCGCCCAAACGCTCGTCCGTAATGGCAACAGCACCGCCAACGCACTCGGTCACGTCCTGTCCGGTCATCTCGATATGGATACCGCCAGGATGGGTGCCTTCGGCGCGGTGAACCGCGAAAAAGCCCTTCACCTCGCTCAAGATGCGGTCAAACGGGCGGGTTTTGTATCCGCTCTCAGACTTGATCACATTGCCATGCATGGGGTCACAGCTCCACACTACGGGGTGACCCTCTCGCTTGGCCGCGCGGACCAAAGCAGGAAGACCTTCCTCAACCTTGTCATGGCCATAGCGGCTGATCAAAGTGATCCGGCCGGGCTCTCGGGCAGGATTGAGAATGTCCAGCATCTTCAGCATTGCATCGGGTTCAAGGCTTGGGCCGCACTTCATGCCCAGAGGATTGCCAATACCTCGTGCGAATTCGACATGCGCGCTGCCTTCAAAACGGGTACGATCACCGATCCACAGCATATGCGCGCTGGTGGCATACCAATCGCCGGTCAACGAATCCTGACGCGTCAGCGCCTCTTCGTAGGGAAGCAGCAGCCCTTCATGGCTGGTGTAGAAGCTGGTCCCTTGCAATTGCGGGACGGTTGCAGGGTCAATTCCGCAAGCTTCCATAAAGTCGAGCGATTCACCGATCCGGTCGGCCATTTGGGCAAATTTGTCGGCCCAAGGCGTGCGGCCCATGAAATCGAGCGTCCATTGATGGACCTGGCGCAGATTGGCGTAACCACCGCCAGCAAACGCGCGGAGCAAGTTCAGCGTCGAGGCGGCTTGCGAATAGGCCCTCACCATACGCATCGGATCATTGCGCCGCTGCGCTGGATCAAACTCAATGCCGTTTATGTTGTCACCGAAATAGCTCGGCAGAGTTACATCGCCTTTGGTTTCAGTGGCGGACGAGCGCGGCTTGGCAAATTGCCCGGCCATCCGGCCCACTTTGATCACCGGCTTCTTGCTGGCGAAAGTCATCACCACGGCCATCTGCAACAGCACCCGGAAGGTGTCGCGGATGTTGTTGGGATGAAACTCGGCGAAACTCTCGGCGCAATCACCGCCTTGCAGCAGAAACGCGCGTCCTGCGGAAACTTCGGCCAGATCTGCCTTCAGCGCACGCGCTTCACCAGCAAAAACCAGCGGAGGATAGCTCGACAGCGTTGCCTCGGCCTCGGCCAATTCGGCTGAGTCCAAATATTCGGGCAAATGCCGCGCTTCGTGTGCCTTCCAGCCGTCGGGTGTCCAATTGTGTGCCACTGTCAATCTCTATACCTTAAATATCGGAGCGCGCGATTACACCCTAGCCTTTCCAAATGCAAAGACTCAGACGCAATCCGGACAACATTATTTCACGATCACTCTTATCGGTTGAACTTACCTGCCGATTATCTGCGGCCCTTGAACAGGTGCAGGCACCAGCGGCCCCTCGGGGGTGAGCTGAGGCATAACAACCGGCAGCATCGCGTCTTCGGGCAGGCTTTGCCCCTCTGGCAGAACACCCAAACGCCAACCAGCACGGCTGCCAAAATAGCGTTGCGCCAGCAGCTTCATGATGCGCGGTGTTGTCTGCGAATAATCGCCCAACAGGCTGCGGACCAAACCAATCCGCTGCGGATCCTGACTGGAGCCTTGCAGATGATAGAGCCAGAAATTGTTGCCAGTTGATGCCCGGCTGATCAATTGGCGCAAGGGTTCGGTGACCCGCTCCAACTCGTCAGCATTGGGCGCGGTCATGGCCAGATCATTGGCAATGCGCTGACCTTCGGCAAAGAACACGGGCACATCTTCTGGACGCAATTGAGCGATCGCCATAATCGAGCCTCCGCCCGCTGTGTCGACTGGCCAACTGGACACAACCTGAGGCGCATAGCTGGCGCCAGCACGCTCGCGCATGGCTTCCATCAAGCGGTTGTTGAACACTTGGGTCAGGATTTCCAGCTGACGCGACTGACGCAGCCCTGCCACGCCTCCGCCGCTCGGCCATGCCAGCACTGCGGCCGCCTGGTTGGCATCCCCGCGATGCTCGATGATGGTCGGCACGCCGCCAGCCATCGGGAATTCGGGCACACGCGCGGCAACCTCAGGGGAGATCGCTTCGCGCGGCGGCAGAGCACCAAATGTCTCGCGCAAGGTTTGCACCACTTCGTCGCGGTCAAATTCGCCAAACACCAGGATCTCGACTGGTCCCTGCTTCAACAAAGGCTCCCACACGGCGCGAAAGCCTTCCGGCGTGACATCGGCCAGCATCGCCTTGTCGGGCGTTGCAAAGCGGGCGTCCTTGTTCTTGATCAGATAGTCCAGATCGCGACCCAGAATGCCGCCCGGGCTGGTAGCGAATGTGTCATAGGCCAGCTCCGCTGCGGCCTTAGCGCGCGTCACCGGATTGGGATCCCACCGCGGCATGCCCAGTTTTGCCGCGAACAGATACAATTGGTCCGTCACATCAGCGGATCGGGTCTGTGCAGAGAAGGAGAACACAGCATCTTCAATGGCAAAATCGAAACCCATCTTGCGACCATTGGATATGCGGTCGAGTTCTTCCTGACCCAATTCACCTATACCCGAGCCGACCAGGGCCATCTCGCCCAGTGCGGCATAGGCTGCATCTTCTGCATCAAAGGCGCGATAGCCCGAACCGAAGCGGACCTTGACCGTCACGCGGCCAGGTTCGGCATCGTTCGACCACAAGATCGCCCGCGCGCCATTGCTCAATGCCAATTGTTCCACATCCAGCAAGCCGATCGGCCCTTCGCTGATGATCTCTCCCGGTGTCCCGATAGCCGGCAACTCATCAAAGGAGATGGACTTGGCGGCCAAGCGTGCGCTGGCGTCCGGTGTCGCTTCGGACGAGAGCGCCAATCTTAGGTCTGCGACCTGTGCTTCGCCTGGTTGCGGCGTCACATAAACGGCCCGAACCACGTCCCCCTTGAACAAAGCGCGCGAGTGTTTGAGCACTTCGGCAGGAGTGTAACGCGCCTTCATATTGCGGAACACATTCAGCACGGTTTCGGGCGCAGCCACGGTTTCGCGAATATCGACCGCTTGCACCACTTGATCGGCCAGCTTCGAACCGGCGATCACGCTTTTTTGCTCCAACTCGCTGGCAAAGGCGATATCAAACTCGGCCAATTCGCGGTCGATCTCTTCCTGCGTTGGCGGGTTGGCCAGCGCGTCAGCGATTACCCCGCGAAGATCGGCCAAGGCCGCCTGCCAATCGCCTGACAGAGGGGCAAAGCTGATGAAGGTCGCATCGGTAGAGCGGGACACATCGTCTTGCTGGACTTGCGCATACAGGAAGCTTCCTCCGGCGCGCGCGCGTGATTCCAACCGGCGGTTGATGATCGCTTGGGCAACGGCATCCAGCAGCAGCCCCTCATTATAGACAATCGTATCTTGCACCGGTCGCCATGGCCGCATGATGGCATAGGTCAACGAACGTGGAAGGTCGGGTTCAACCATTACGCCCAGCTCGCCAATAGGATTGTTGGGGTCAGTGCCTTCCGGAGCAACCGGATCACCAAAGTTAGGCGCTGCTTCTGCTTCGCCGCGGCCCTGCCAATCACCAAACCATTGTTCAACCAAGCGGGCCAATTCCATCGGATCGGCATCGCCAGCAACAACGATCACCGTGTTTTCAGGGCGATACCATCGATCATGAAATGCCTGCATGGCGTCAGATTTTGCCGCAATCAGCGTTTCGTCGATGCCAATTGGCAGGCGCTCGGCCAGCCTTTGACCGGCGAACAAGGTACGCCGGGTTTGTTCTGCAACGCGTTGCCCAGCGCCGCCGCGCTCGCGCTTTTCGGCCAGCACAATCGGAATTTCGGCATCCAGATTTTCCTGACTAAGCACCGGATCGCGGATCATTCCGGACAGCAGCTTAAAGCTTTCTTCCAGAGAATCCTGCGTCACCCCGGGCAGGTCCAATTTGTAAACTGTGTGGGTCGGGCTGGTTTCCGCATTGGTATCGCTACCAAAGGTTGCGCCCAATCGTTGCCATGTCGGAATGGCTTCGGCTTGGCCCAGATACTTGCTTTCACGAAAACTGAGATGCTCCAGCAAATGGGCAAAGCCTTGCTCGCTGTCACGCTCATGCAGAGAACCGGCATCAATCCTGATCCTGATCGAGACTTGGCCCGGCGGCACCCGATTGTTGCGCACGGCATAGCGCAGGCCATTGTCCATTTCGCCAAACAACCAATCGCGATCCTGCGGCACATCGCTGCCGCGATAGATCCAGGGTGTTTCATCCCCGGTTTGTAAGGCTTTTGGCGCGGCTTTCGGGGCATCTGGAGCGGCTTGCGTAGCGTCCTGTGCCAAAACCAATGATGGAGAATGGGCTGCAAAGGCCACAATGGAGAGGGCGCAAGCAGCGCGGAAAATCGATGTCATAGGCACCTTATAGAGGGTGAATTTGTGAAGGGATAGTGAATGACGCGCGCCAAAGTCGCGCCAAACAATTGAGCCTATCAACCTGAACCTGCGGGTTTGTATCTTGTCTATGGTCCCCTGCATCACTACATCCAAACCATGTTTATTGAAACCGAAACAACGCCCAATCCCGCCAGTCTCAAGTTCCTTCCCGGACGCGAAGTTATGACGGCGGGCACGCGCGAATTCGCTTCTCCTGAAGCTGCCGAAGTCAGTCCCTTGGCGCAGGCCATTTTCGACACCGGCGAAGTCGTCAATGTGTTCTTCGGATCCGACTTTGTTTCGGTGACTGCCGCTCCCGGCGTGAACTGGTCCGATCTTAAACCCATGGTTGTGTCCATTCTGCTCGATCATTTCGTGTCAGAAGCACCCCTGTTTGCGGGTGCAGACGCCAGCGGAATTTCCATTCCGGCAGAGCCCGACATGATGGTCGAGGAAAACCCCGAGGACGCCGACGTGATCGCCCAAATCAACGAATTGTTGGAAACGCGCGTACGCCCGGCCGTCGCTGGCGACGGCGGGGACATTGCCTATCGCGGGTTTAAAGACGGCATTGTGTTCCTGACCTTGCAAGGCGCATGCTCGGGCTGCCCATCCTCAACAGCAACGCTAAAGCACGGGATTGAAGGCTTGTTGAAGCACTACGTTCCCGAAGTGGTTGAGGTTCGCGCAGCCTAATTTCTCGCGCTCGGTACGATCAGGGGATCACATGACTAAACAATTTCACGACAACCACCTGTCGCATGACGCGTTGGACCAATTGTTCCGCGAAGCGCGCACCTATAATGGGTGGCTGGACAAGCCTGTTACGCACGAACAGATAACAGCCATCTATGATCTGATGAAGATGGGTCCAACCTCGGCCAATATGCAGCCCGGCCGGTTCATCTGGGTCCAGTCCGAAGAGCAAAAGCAGCGCCTGGCGCAGCTTGCTTCGGAAGGTAACAAGGAAAAGGTGTTAGCGGCACCTGTGACCGTCATCATTGGCTATGACATTGATTTTCATGAGCAACTGCCATGGTTGTTCCCTCATACCGATGCGAAGGCCTGGTTCGAAGGTGACGAGGCTGGCCGCAAAGAAGGTGCTGCGCGCAACACCAATTTGCAGGGTGCCTATCTGATGATGGCCGCACGCGCCTTGGGGCTGGATTGCGGACCGATGTCAGGGGTGGATTTGGACGGCGTAACCAAGGAATTTTTTGCCGACCAGCCAAGGGTAAGAGCCGACTGGATTTGCTCGATTGGTTATGGTGACAAAGATAGCATCTTTGATCGCAGTCCGCGGCCGGAATTCGATCGCTTTAACAGCGTGGTCTAAGCTTGCCAGAGTGGCCGGTGGCATGGCATCCCATCAGCGATGAGCGAGAAACACTCCAGCCGGACCCTGGTGGTCGAATGCGCGAGCGAAGCTTGCTCGGTGGCTTTGTACGAAGCCGGCAGCTTGATCGCTAATCAGCATTTGGTGCTGGGTAGAGGTCACGCGGAAAAGCTGGTTCCCCTGATTGCCGGATTGCCTGACAAAGGCCGTGCAGACCGCATTCTGACCTCGCTTGGACCGGGCAGTTTCACCGGAGTGCGCATCGGGATAGCAACCGCTCGGGCCTTGGGCATTGCCTGGGGCAGCACTGTGCTGGGCTATCCCACCCTTGGTCAAGTTGCGGCGACTTGTGCAGATCAGCAGGGCCAGCAGGCCGTTACGGTGTGCATGAACGGCGGCCACGGTGAATGGTTTATCCAGAATTTTGACGATGATCTGCTGCCACAGGACGCGTTGCAATCGGTCACTCCTGATTTAGCCATTTCCCTGTGCCAGCATCGCAGGATCGCAGGCAGCCGGGCGAACGATCTTGCCCAATTGCTGAAAGGTGATTGCGAGGCATTCGATCTGCTGCCCGACGCAGCGGCTGCCCATTGGCTGCCCGACAGTCAGCTGGGCACTGATCTGACACCCATCTATGGCCGCGAGCCTGATGCTAAACTGCCGGCCGCGCGCAAGGCTCCTGTATGAGCAGTTCGCCGCAGTCACCTGAGCCCTATGGCTTCACGTCGGATGTTGACCACATCATGGCGGTTATGCAGTCGGCCTTTGACCCGGCATGGGGCGAGGCCTGGAACCGCAGGCAAGTGGAAGATGCCCTCACCTTCCCAACCACTCACAGCCTGCTCATGGATGCCGATGGCAATGATCCCGTTCACTCGGGCAAGCTTGCCGCAGGATTTGTGCTGACCCGCTATGTCGCAGGCGAGGAGGAATTGCTGCTGATCGCTGTCACCCCGCAGCTGCGCAGGCAAGGTATTGGGCGCAAATTGATCGACCAGATGAAGATCAATGCAAAGCAGCGCGGGGCAGAGCGCATCTTTCTGGAAATGCGGCACAATAATCCCGCTGAAAAGCTCTATCGGCAAGTCGGCTTTGAACCAATTGGCAAAAGGCCCGATTATTACTTGGCTGCCGATGGAGTGCGTCTTGATGCGATTACGTTCGGGCTATCTGTTTGAACAATCAGGCCGTTTGGCACAAGAATTTGCGCGCCGCTGACTTGCAAGAATTACTGAGTGAGTTAAGGCAAAGGCGACCGGAAAAACCGGCGTAAAAAAATATATGAGGGACTCATGGACGCACTAGAACCAGATATGAAAGAAACTCTGATCACTTTAACATCAGACATTGTTGCCGCGCATGTCAGCAACAACTCCGTCGATGCCGATCAGATGCCGGGCCTTATTACGAATGTTTTCAACGCTTTGGCGGAATTGGGCAATGGCCCCGGTAAAGATGAACCACGCCCCGATCCAGCCGTCTCCATCCGATCATCGATCAAACGAGACCATGTTGTATGTCTTGATTGCGGTAAGAAGATGAAGATGCTGAAACGGCATTTGTCGACCGAACATGATATGTCTCCCGACGAGTATCGTGCGCGTTGGAACCTCAACAGCGATTATCCCTTGGTTGCGCCAGCCTATGCCGAAACTCGTCGCGACCTGGCCAAGCAAATTGGTTTGGGTCGCCAGCCGGGTCAAAAGCGTGGCCGCAAGAAGAAATCGGGTTAATCACCGGCAACTGGCTTGAGAAGCGCGCTCTGCCTTACTAAGAGGGGTAGAGCGCCTTCCATCCGGAGCCTGACTTGCCGCAAAGAATAGATCTTGAACAATTATGTGCCGACAAGGGCCTGCGCATTACCGAGCAGCGCCGCGTCATTGCGCGTGTCTTGTCGGAAAGCGATGATCACCCCGATGTGGAGTTGGTCCATCAACGCGCCTCGTCAATTGATCCCAAGATCTCGATAGCGACCGTTTATCGCACAGTACGCCTGTTTGAAGATGCCGGCATTTTGGACCGCCATGACTTTGGTGACGGCCGCGCCCGTTACGAAGCCGCGCCAGAGGCTCACCACGATCACCTGATCGATGTGGAAACCGGAAAAGTCGTCGAATTTGTCGATCCGGAATTGGAAGCATTGCAACGGCAAATCGCTGAAAAGCTAGGCTATCGCCTGGTGGATCACCGAATGGAATTGTATGGCGTCCGCCTCTCAAGAGACGATTGAGCAAGAACGGCGAATGGCCGCCATGCGTGGCGAGACCACCCCGATATCTGCGATAGGTTGGATGCGCGTTGTGGCGCGCGTCTTTGTTCTGTTTGTGACGCTGCTGGTGATGGTGCCATTGCATTATGCCTATCGCATCTTCGCTTATGGCTCGCCCTTCCCGATGTTGTTCTTGCGCTTTGCAGCAGCGATAGTGGGCGCCAGAGTTTACAAAGTGGGTACCCCATTACGGCGCGACGTTTTCTTCATCGCCAACCATGTTTCGTGGGTGGATATCCTGTCTTTGGCTGGCGCGAGCGGAACGGCTTTTGTGGCCAAGGCTGAATTGTCCGATGTACCAATCGTGGGATGGCTATCGCGGCTTAACCGCACCGTCTTCGTCAAGCGAGAGAACCGGTTGGGTGTTGCCGAGCAGATTAATGCCCTGCGTGAAGCATTGGACGACAATTGGTCGGTGACGGTCTTTCCCGAAGGCACCACCACCGATGGACAATCACTGCTACCCTTCAAAACCAGCATGTTGAGTGTGCTGGAGCCACCTCCCCCCGGAGTGTTGGTTCAACCGGTTCTGCTGGATTACGGGCAGGTCGCGGAATGGATCGGCTGGGTTGGAGAAGAAGGCGGCGTGAACAATTTCAAGCGGGTGTTGGCGCGCGGCGGCACATTTCCGCTGATGCTGCATTTTCTCGACCCTTTCAGCCCAGAGGATTTCCGCGGGCGCAAGGCCATCGGTGCTCAGGCTCGCAAACAGATCGAAGAGGCGTTGATGCGAAAGCTCGAAAAGCCCTTGCGCGACTTTGAGCATACAGTTCCGCCGATCAGATATGAGGCGCCGGAAAAGAATTTCCCGCTCGAATAGAGAGCCGCGCAAGCCGGCAGGGTCAGCTATAGACCGGCCGCGACCAACCAATCATGGAACAGACGAACTGGGCGATCTTCCAATGACGCCGGTTTGCATACGAACCAATAGCTATAGGGGCTCTCCACCTCCAGATCGTATAGCTCGGTCAGGCGGTTGTCTTCGGCGCGCCGCAAGTGATCATCATGCATGATCGCAATGCCCAAGCCTTGCGCGGCTGCTTCCAGCATCAATGATCCAGAATCGTAATGATCAATGGCGGCCGGCTCCAGATCCTCGGCCTTGATCGCGCGCTTCCACGCTTCAAAGCTGGCGGGCAGCTCGTTGTGGATCAAGAAAGTCTGCTTCGCCAATCGCTCAATATCCAGGCTGTCCCCAAGCGACTGCGACATCTCCAAGCTGCAAATCGCGTGCACCATATTGTGATCCAGCCGCACCGCATGCAGAGCAGTGTCAGGGCCTTGCGACAGGATAATCGCCGCGTCCAATGTGTCCCCGACCCGATCTTCCAGATGCGGACCCGTGTCGATATCGATGTGCAACAAGGGATGCCGTTTGCGCAGCTCACCCAGCCTTGGAAACAGGCGCTGACTGCCGAACAGCGGCAGCACGCCCAAGCGCAGGCGCAACAAAGAAATATTGTCCGATTGGCTGTCGATCGCTCTGGCCAGCGCTTCGAGCTGCGGATTGACCGCCTCGTAAAATGCTTGCCCTTCGTCTGTCAGCTGCATCGATTGGCGTGCTCTGGTGAACAGCTTGCGACCAACGAACTCTTCAAGATTGGAGATTCTGCGCGACAAGGCCGACGGGCTCAGCCCCAATTCCTCCGCCGCAGCCCTGGCCGAGCCAAGGCGAACGGTTCGCATAAAGGCCTCTAGGGCGCGAAGGGGAGGAAGGCGTCTGGTCGGCATAATCTGTGACTACCGGTTTGGTTGCGTCATTTCTTGCGACGGCGAGCTCAGCGCCGCTGCGGGCGGGTTACTCTAAAGATACGCCTGCAAACCGAAAAAGATGCAAAAAATCGCACATAGACTGCGAATTTTATCGAGCACTTGCCTTTTTCTCACCCTTGGGCGCATGCAAACGCAGCCGGGTAACGTGAGTTTCGTCACCAGCCGTCACCTGAATTTTCCAGCCGCTGGGGTGTTTTAATGTGGTGCCAACTGGGGGCACTTGCTCGGCCAATACAAACGCCAGACCACCCAGAGTATCAACCGCCTCTTCCACCTCAGCCAAGCGCGGATCGACCGTTTCGGCCACATCCTCAAGCTCGGCCCTGGCGTCGCAGTCCCACATGCCCTCACCGATGGCTACAATCAGTGCCTCGGGTGTTTCGTCATGCTCATCCTCGATCTCGCCGACAATTTCTTCGACCAAATCTTCGATGGTAATGATCCCGTCAGTGCCTGAAAATTCATCGAGCACAATCGCCAGGTGGACCCGGCGCGAGCGCATGTCGGCCAGCACATCCAACGCGCCGCGCACTTGCGGCACATACAGCGGTTGGCGGATCAAAGTGGTCCAATCGCGCGGCGGTTCCTCTCCATTGGCCAGAAACGGAAACACATCCTTGATGTGGATCATGCCGATTACCTGGTCCAACGTGTCGCGGTAAACCGGCAATCGCGAATGACCATGTTCCGAGAATGCTGCGACTAGCTCTTCCCAGCTGGCCTTGGCCGGCATGGCGACAATCTCGCCACGAGGGACCGCAACGTCATCAGCATCGTGCTCGCTGAAATGGAGCAAATTGCGCAGCATCTGCCGTTCAACCGGCGAGAGATCGCCGTCACCGGACGTAGAAGGCGCTTCATCGCCATTCTCGTCCTCATGCTCGTCAATCACATCTTCAATTTGCGCACGCAAAGAGCGGTCGTCATCAGAGATGCGTAAAAATTTGCGGATTGCAGGCCAAAGCCCGCTGCTACTGTCCGCGTCTCCGGCGGAAGATTGGGAATCGGGCATGGCCCTAACTTGGGTACTCCTCAAAGATCACGATCCCCATATGGGTCTGCGATACCTAGTTTTGCAAGCGCTGCGACCTCCAAAGCCTCCATTTTGTCCGCATCTTCTTCACTGGTGACGTGATCATAGCCAGCCAAATGCAGCAATCCATGCAGAATCAGATGGGCGGCGTGGTCCTCAAGCGAGACCGATTTGCCCTCAGCTTCGCTTGCGCAGGTCTGAAACGCTAGCGCCAGATCGCCGATCATTGCGGGCGGCCCTTCCGGCTCGAGAGCTATTAGATCCGACCGCTCCATCATAGGAAAGCTCAGAACATTGGTCGGCCTGTCCTTGTCCCTCCACTCCCGATTGAGCGCATGGACATTATCATCCCCGGTAAACAGCACGCTGGCTGACAGACGCGCATTGCCCAGCTCGGGTGCAACCGCAATCGCCGCATCAGCCACCCGATGCGCCAAAGCGTCCCAGTCGTCGCTCGGCCAATGTTCAATGTCGATATCGAGATCCATCAACCGCCCTATAGACCCGCTTTGATCGCCGGGGAAACCCGAAGACTGGCCATTACGCACGTCATTGAAGCAAGATGGGCTCTACGGATTCAATTTTTCAAAAATCTATAAGTAACAAGGAGATGAAAAGAGTAGAAAGCAGAATTTCTGATTTAGTCAGACAATAGTTCCACGCTGCTTTGCCGCATACCCAATTTAGTGGTAGCAAATGAGAGGGGTCGCTCTCAAGCAAGCGAGTCGGATTATTCAAGCAATTGAATTTTCGACCGAGGGGAAAGAGACGACATGCGAAAATCTACATTTATTGCCGCAGCAGCAACTTCACTCTTGTTCGCGGGAGCAGCCACAGCGCAAAGCTTCACATACGACGTCGTTTGGGAGCCCGTTGAAAGCGTTGGCGGAATGACTGGGCCCAATGGTCCATCAGGCGGCGCGGGTGTCGTGAACGGTACCTACAAAACCACATTTGAAGATGGTTCTGTGCAAGAGGGAAAGGTTCGCTGTGTCGGGATGCAGCAGCCAGACGGCGGCATTTTCGATATACACTTGTCATGCTCGACATCTGACGCGACAGGAACCGCTGCAACCGTTTATGGCTGCAATTATCTGGGCAAGCCTGGCCCCGGCACACCCTTGGGATGCGTCGGCGGAATCCAAGGGAAATCTGGTGATGCAGAAGGTCAACGCGGCAGCCTGACCATGGAATGGTATTCCCAGACCAATGCGCGCGGCACAGGCCAATGGTACGGCGCTGAGTAAACACTGACAGATCTGACCGGCCGCTTGTTATCGACTTGCGGCCGGTTCTGATTTGGCGTCGACTACTCGCTTGGCAATGAACGCAGATGGACGATGCCGATTGTGCGTATTCGCTGACTTGGCTTATCCATGATAGGGCTCCCTCTTCAACATATGAAGGGAAACCAATGGCTGAGCTGGAGACAAGATTTTCGGGAGACGTGCCCGAAAATTATGACCGGGCCTTGGGGCCTTTCATTTTTGAACACTATGCGCAGGAAATGGCGGACCGCTGTGCAGCACTCAATCCAAACGCGGTTCTGGAAACGGCGGCCGGCACGGGGATTGTGACTAACTGGCTGAGACAGCGGATTTCTCCCGATGCATCGCTGACCTCGACCGATCTGAACATGCCGATGCTGGCCCATGCGGAGGAGCGGCTGGAACAAGCCTCTGCAATTAAGATTATGGCCGCGGATGCATGCGATTTGCCGTTTGAAGACCGTCAATTTGACGCCGTGGTGTGCCAGTTCGGAATAATGTTCTTTCCCGATAAGGCGACCAGCTATGCAGAGGTATTGCGGGTGTTGAAGCCTGGCGGAACCTATCTTTTCAGCGTCTGGAATGACTGGTCAGAAAATCCATTCGCTCAGGTTGCGAATAACGTCGCGATCGAATTTTGTGCTGATGATCCACCCCAATTCTACAAGGTGCCCTTTGGCTACAATGACGCCGATGCGATCCACAGCGCGCTCAATCTAGCCGGGTTCGATAACAGCAGCCATGATGCGTTGCCCCACATCCAACCGCTGTTTGATATCGATCTGTTCGCCCACGGCCTTGTTTATGGCAACCCACTCGAAGCGGAATTGCTGGAGCGCGGTGTCGATCCTGAAAAAGTCCGCGACCGAATGGCACAAGCACTGCGCGAGCACTTGGGCGAGACCATGCCGCTAAGCGCGACCATCTTTTCTGCGACAAAGGCCTGAGTCAGGGCGTTTCGTCACCAGCCGCTCGCGGGCGGTCCGGTTACGCGTCTTTGCCCTCATAGGCCTCGACAATGCGGCCAACGATGGGGTGGCGCACAACGTCAGCAGCGGTGAAGCGGGTTACGGCAATGCCTTCCACCCCTTCCAGCCGGTCAACCGCATCGGCCAATCCGCTCATCCGGTCACCGCCGGGAATATCGACCTGTCTGGGGTCGCCGCAAATCACCATCCGGCTGTTCTGGCCAAACCGCGTGAGGAACATCTTCATCTGCTCGCGGGTGGTGTTCTGCGCCTCGTCCAAAATCACAAAGGCGTCGGCCAAGGTGCGTCCGCGCATGAAGGCGATCGGCGCGATCTCGATTTCTCCGCTGGCGATGCGGCGTTCGACCTGCTCGGGCGGCATGCAGTCATACAAGGCATCGTAAATCGGGCGCAGATAGGGATCGACCTTTTCCTTCATATCACCCGGTAGAAAGCCCAGCTTCTCGCCCGCTTCCACAGCCGGCCGTGACAGGATAAGGCGCTGCACGCTGCCGGAAATCAGTTGGCTGACGGCTTGTGCGACCGCCAGATAGGTCTTGCCCGTCCCTGCCGGTCCCAGCGCAAAGATCATCTCGTCGCGCTGCAATTGGTGCATGTAAGGGATCTGATTGGCGCTACGCGGAACAATTGTCTTGCGACGTGTCCGGATCATTATGGGCGGCGCGCCTTTGTTCCCCGACACAATACCCTCCAGCGTCGGTTCGTTCGACATAGCGATCAGCGATTCAATCGCGCCAGCATCCAGATCCTGACCCTGGGCCAGTCGGTCATACATGGTTTGGAGCACGTCGCGCGCACGCGCTACGCTGTCTTCGGGCCCTTCGATCTGTATCTGATCACCGCGCGCGGCGATAAATACGCCCAGCCGGTTCTCCACCTGCACCAGATTGGCATCGAATTGTCCGAACAGGGGGCCAAGCAGAGATTGGTTATCGAACGACACCTCCACCTTGGCTCGGCGGATTTCGCGGTGTGGAACGGGATCGGGTGACAACACCGGATCGGCTGCTGGAGTAGGTCTGCGGCCCATAAATTCCTTTCACTGGGTGAGTTTGAATTTAGGGATTGCGCAGCGCATAGCAAGTTCACCGCAGGTGATTGGCGGTGGATAGTAACCCAGCTGTAACGTGGAAGCCTCAACTCATCCGCCTCAAGCGGTATGACAGAGCCGTTAAATCACGCGCCCTTCGAGCGAATTATTACCCGCTTCGAGCAATTCTGCTGTGATCATATCGCCGATCTGGCAGTCTTGCTTGACCCAAACGCTTTGCAGCCAGGGCGATTTGCCTAGCCACTGACCTTCCAACTTGCCCTTGCGCTCGATCAGAACCTTGCAGGTTTTGCCCACGCTGGCGGCGTTGAAAGCCACCTGATCGCGGTTGATCCGGGCCTGGAGGCGTTGCAGCCGGTCATCCATCACATCTTTGGCGATCTGATTGTCCATTGTCGCCGCAGGGGTTCCAGGGCGCGGCGAATATTTGAAGCTATAGGCCTGAGCGTAGCGGACCTCGTCGACAATCTTCAGAGTGTCTTCAAATTCTGCTTCTGTCTCGCCCGGAAATCCGACGATGAAATCACCCGACAGGGCAATATCGGGCCGCACCGCGCGGAAGCGCTCGACCAGCTTGAGATAACTTTCGACCGTGTGGCTGCGGTTCATGGCCTTCAGCACGCGGTCATTGCCCGATTGCACCGGCAGATGCAGATAGGGCATCAGTTTATCGACTTCGCCATGAGCCGCGATCAGCGCGTCGTCCATGTCGTT
Organism: uncultured Erythrobacter sp.; assembly: GCA_947495555.1. Lineage (GTDB taxonomy): Bacteria > Pseudomonadota > Alphaproteobacteria > Sphingomonadales > Sphingomonadaceae > Erythrobacter. The sequence continues at coordinate 819,663 of CANLZI010000001.1, forward strand.
GGGATGGCTGGTGGTGTAGCGAATACGCTCCAATCCATCCATCTTGGCCAAAGCATGGATCAGACCAGCGAGGCCCTGCGTCCGGCCCGCATCATCCTCGCCGCTCCACGCATTGACGTTCTGCCCCAGCAGCGTGATTTCACGCGCGCCAGCTTCGATCAATTTGTGCGCTTCGGCGATCAAATCCTTGAATGGTCGGGAAATTTCAGCACCGCGTGTGTAAGGCACAACACAATAGGTGCAGAATTTGTCGCACCCTTCTTGAACCGTCAAAAACGCGGTGGGAGACCGCCGCTTGCGCGCTGGAAGCTGATCAAACTTCGCAATCGCGGGCATGTCTGTGTCGGTCGAGCGCTTACCTTCGACCGCGCGGTCCAGCATGTCGGGCAGGCGGTGATAGGCCTGCGGGCCAACCACCATCGACACCGCCGGTGCGCGCTTCATGATCTCCTCGCCCTCGGCCTGGGCAACGCATCCAGCAACCGCAATCATCGGTGCCTTCTTCTGCGTCTTACCCTTGGTCAGACGGCCAATGTCGGAATAGATCTTCTCCGCTGCTTTTTCGCGGATATGGCAAGTGTTCAGCACCACCAGATCGGCATCTTCACCGTCCGGCGCGGGCGCGATGCCCTTTTCGGCCAACATCTCTCCCATACGCTCGCCATCATAGACGTTCATCTGGCAGCCGAAGCTCTTGACCCTATAGGTCTTAGGAGGCGTGGTGGTCGGTTTCATGATGCGGGCGCGTCTAGCCGGATTGCGCGGCAGGTTCAATCACGCATGTAGCGTGGCAGCGCGAGCAATATCCTTGTCGCGGCCAAACCGATGCAAGATCGCAATCAGTTCGGCCCGTTCAGGTAGGTAAATTGCATGACCGCCCAGCTGGACCATCTGCCGGGTTGTGGGAGTGACGGCATGCCAGTGCCCTTCGCTAAGATGGGTAAGTCCTGCCATAAATTCGACCTGCTTTGGTGGCGCAGTCCAACGGCCAAACCGGTCAGAGGAGAACATCGTCTTCCCCTCGTCTGGGGTGCTGGTCAGTGGCAATTGGTCGTACAGTGCATCTATGTCGCGGCGTGAAACAATCACATCGATATCACCGATAGCGCCCGGATCACCGCCGTGCAGCGCCACTGCCGCGCTGCCGATGATCCACCAAGGGTCCTGGGCTGATTGCAACGCCTGCGCGACCATGATCAGCGAGCGTTGTACGTCCAGGCCAATCACGCGGTCAGTCCTCCGCGTTGCGCTTGGCCAAATGCACACACGGTACCGCTTGGCGATAGTCTGCACCGGGATGCACCTTATCCGCCGGACCGCATTCGACCCTTGGCTTTGCAATCGCATTGGCGCGAACGAAACTGGTGGCGTCTTTGCTGCCATAGGCGGCAATCCAAGCAATGCAGTCTGACAAGCGCCGGATTTCGTGTTTCGAGATGGTGCTGATTTCAGGCGAGCAATTCAATTCGAACGCGTCCGCCGCTGGGGTTGCATCATATTGGGCAAAACGGCGCAGCACCTCGCCGCGCTCGTTAAAGACGGTGCGGCGCATATCATTGCTCATCGCATCGCCGCGATAAAAGGGCGACGTGTTGAACATATAGGCATCAACCTCTGGGTGCTGGATCGAGACTTCTGTCGCGAGCGCCCCGCCCAACGAATGACCGGTTACAATCCAGCGCACATCCTTGGGCCAACGCGCTTGTTCCAGCTCAAAATATTTGATCGCAATATCAATTTGATCGTTCTTCAACGTGCCGTAGAAAACATCCGTAAAGCCGTCGAAATCGGTCCCGCGAAACGCCATAATCCGGGCCACGCGCTCGCGCTTGCCAGCGGCATCGGGCGCGCCCAATTGTTCAAAGATCTGATAGCCAAATCCCTTGTCCGCATCGTCTGGCGCGATGTCCAACCGCTCCAAGCGTGTCAGCGTCGGCCCCAGATCCTGATACAGATCTTTATCGCCAATATAGGCATTGGTCGACGCTATGGCGAAGGGATAGGCTTCAACCGCGGCATTGCGCACAAAGGCGCACCACCCGCCCGCTTCGAGCCGGCAGGGGGAGCGCGATTGCGATATATCGGGATAGGTGACGCAGCCACTCAATGAGAGCAGCATCAGCGCGAGCAAAGCGCGGCGCAGTGTCACCCGATCATCCCTCCGATTTAGCTGACGGTTGCTTTCACGATCTTGCCAGGAGCCGCAGGTGGCTCACCCTTGGGCAGAGCGTGAACATGTTCCATGCCTTCAGTCACTTGGCCCCAAACGGTGTATTGACCGTCCAGGAAGTGTGCGTCTTCAAAGCAGATGAAGAACTGGCTGTTGGCACTGTCAGGCATTTGCGAACGCGCCATCGAGCAGGTGCCCTCTGTGTGCGGCTCAGCGTTGAATTCAGCCTTCAGGTCAGGCTTCTCGCTGCCGCCCATGCCGGTGCCGGTTGGATCGCCGCCCTGCGCCATAAAGCCGGGGATCACGCGGTGGAACACCACGCCATCATAAAAGCCTTCTTTCGCCAGCTCGGTGATGCGCGCAACGTGGCCGGGGGCCAGATCGGGGCGCAGTTTGATGACAACGTCACCGGAATCCAGCGTGAAAGTGAGCGTTTGGTCGGCCATTACAATTATCTCCTAATGTTTGGCGCGAGATATAGGCACAAAGTTTCATAAGTCACCCCTTCAAGGCGACAGCCGGTGAAGATCGCTGATCAACCGCTTGCTTTTCGCTTTGGCCTGCCTAGACCGGCATCATGTCAGATCCCGATCGCCTTGATGATGTGACGCTGATGGATGCTCAGCAAGCGGAAGCTCTGGCAGACGATACAGCGCGGCCTGATGACCGGATCGATGATGAGCGGCACGATGAAGAAAACCGGCTCAAGCCCGAATATATAAAATCGATTCGCGAGGCGCTGGAGCAGCCTGACCATGGCGCCGTATGCGATCTAGTTGAGCCGCTGCATCCGGCCGATATCGCCGACCTTGTTGAGCTGTTCCAGGGCGACGAACGCGCCCAGCTGGCCACCGCCATCACCGATCTGATGTCTTCAGAGGTGATCGCGGAACTGAATGACTTCGTGCGCGAAGACATGATGGAATCGCTGGAACCCGGCGTTGTTGCGACCATCGTTGAAGAGCTGGAGACCGACGACGCGGTTCAGCTGATCGAGGATCTGGACGAGGAAGACCAGCAGGCCATTCTAGCCGAGGTGGAGGCCGAGGATCGCGCCGCCATCGAAAGCGCGCTGGCCTATCCCGAGGAAACCGCTGGCCGCTTGATGAGCCGCGACTTTGTGGCCGTGCCGGAACATATGACGGTAGGCGATCTGATCGATTACCTGCGCGGCCGGACCGGCTTGGGCGATGAATTTTACGAGGTGTTCGTGGTCAATGAACGCCATCATCCGGTCGGCACCTGCGCGCTCAGCTACATCCTGACAACGCCGCGAAATATCGCACTGACCGATGTCATGAAGCGCGACCAGACGCTGATTCCGGTCACGATGGACCAGGAAGAGCTGGGCCTGATGTTCCAGAAATACGGTCTGATCTCAGCCGCCGTGGTCGATGAAAGCGAGCGGTTGGTTGGCCAGATGACGGTGGATGATGTGGTGCATATCATCTCCGAAGAAGCAGGCGAGGATGCTCTGCTGCTGTCTGGCGCAGGCGATGGCGACATCAACGAACCGATCCGAGAAGCCTATGGCAGCCGGGTCCGCTGGCTGATCGCTAATCTGGGCACCGCCCTGGTGGGCAGCGCCATCATCGCCATGTTTGGTGCCGCGATCGAGAAACTGGTCGCGCTCGCCATCCTGATGCCGATCGTTGCCAGCATTGGCGGAAATGCGGGCACACAAACCATGGCCGTGGCCGTCCGTGCGATTGCTACCAACCAGCTAACCCGCGCCAACACCTGGTGGATTGTAGGCCGCGAACTGCGCGTTGCTGTGCTCAACGGAGCGACCATCGCGGTGCTGATCGGGATTGCGGCAGGCGCCTTGTTCTCGCCCATGATGGGCGTGGTCATCGCCTCCGCCATGATCATCAACATTGTTATCGCGGGCCTTGCCGGCGTGTTGGTTCCAGTCATCTTCGAACGGCTGGACCAGGACCCGGCGGTCGCATCGTCGGTGTTTGTCACCATGATCACCGATTCCATGGGCTTTTTCGCCTTCCTCGGCTTGGCTGTGCTGAGCGGATTGGCGGGATAAAGGCTTGAGACTGTAGCTCGAGAGCCTATGTCTGATCTATGCCGATGCACATGACCAAGATCGCCTTTGGTGCGAAAAGCTGGGATGATCTAGCTAGCTGGTATGAGCAAAATGCGACCGAACCCAAGCGGTTGACGACCAAAAATCGTCCCAAGCAGCACGAGGCAATGATCGGTGGGTCGCTCTATTGGATCTTGAACCATTCGCTTGTCGCCCGGTCCGAAATTTTGAGCTTTACCGAGACCGAGGATGGCCGCTGGCATATCAATCTGAAGCCGGAATTGGTGCGCGTTCATCAGAAACGCAAACGTGCCCATCAGGGCTGGCGCTATCTCAAAGAAGAAGATGCCCCGCGCGACTTGGCCGAGGGCGAAGACGTGGGCGATGTTTTGCCCGGAAAGATGGCCGCGAAACTGGAGCGGCTGGGATTGATCTGAGAGATTTGCGGGAGAATTCTTGATGCAACCACTTCACATTCAACGCTTGATCGCATTGCCCTATCTGGTCCTGGGCGCGTGGTGTCTGATTACTCCGCATATGGTCGAACAATTGACGATCACGCCGGAATATCAGCATCTCAGCGAAACCAGCGCGCTGCTGATCGGGTGCTTTGGCGCGCAGGCTGTTTTGGGCGGGCTGTTCATCTGGTTCAGCCGATGGAGACGGATCACCTATCTGGTCTATGCGATAGCGCTCATCCCCTTCTTCTGGTTCAACTATTGGTTCGTGTTCGAAGTGCCTGTTTTCAATCAGTGGATGGTGCTCGATTTTGGGTCGAACGCGGCGATGATGGCGCTCAGCCTGTGGGGCTGGCGCAAGATGCAGGATGAACCCGCCTAAGGCTCAGTCCAGCGCTTTGCTGGCGCGCCGCAGTTCGGCCATCACCAATTGCACATCATGCTTGGCGTCCTGATCGGGCGGCAGAGCAAATTGTTCATAGGAAGCGAGCAGTTCGTCCATTCGCTCGGCAATGCGAACGGCGTTGTAACCATGGCTGACCACAAAGCGGCGCAACGTTAGGATTTGTGGGACAACGGTGGCCGCATATTCGTCCACATCCATACCCAGCTTCATAAATTGTTCTGGCCCGAGCGGCGTGAATACCCATCCCGGAATGATCAGCCCGGCATGAACGTGATCGGGCAAGTCCCCGCGCAGGCTCTCGGTCAGGCCCAGCACAGCATGCTTGGCCGCGATATAGGCAGCAGTTCGCGATACAGCGCAGAAGAAGCTGTTTTCGCTGCCGGTGTTATAAATTGCACTGGGCGAGGCCTGCTCGGTCAGGCGCGATGCAAACGCGTGGCACCCATTCCAAATACCCCAGAAATTGACATCAAAATGCGCTCGGGCATCGGCGGGATCTATGTCCCACATCTTGCCCTTGGGGCCGCCAACGCCTGCATTGTTGAGCACCAGATCAACGCTGTCGAAACGTTCAAACGCCTCTGCCGCCAAAGCCTCTACCTGCTCGAGATCGGACACATCGCACGGATGCGCAGCAGCACCGTCCAGCGCGGCGGCGGCGTTCTCCAACCGCTCTCCCGGCAAATCAGCCAGCAAGATTGCGATGCCTTGATCTGCCAGCCTGCGCGCAATCGCAAATCCAATCCCGCTCGCGCCGCCAATAATAACCGCAGTTTTGGGATCAAACGAGGTCAAGCCATGGCTCCTGCAAAACGGGTTGGCACGCTGCGCATTATCCTTTGGGAGGGCGCGGTATCAAAGCCGGAGTGTTACGCCGGTATTCCTGATAGGCCGGATCGTCGCCCCACCGCTCCTTGGCTTGCTTGTCCTGCAGGTTAATTCCGCTGATCTTGGTCAACAACAAAGCCACAAAAACAGGTGAGATAATGGCCAACCATGACCAACCCGACAGAACCGGCACCGCCATGATCAAAATGCCCGTCCACAAGGTGATCTCGCCAAAATAATTGGGATGGCGCGACCATTTCCACAGACCAACGTCAATGAATTTTCCCTTGTTGGCAGGATCGCTTTTGAAGGCGCTCTTCTGCTTATCCGCAATGGCTTCGATCAGAATACCGAATAGCCATACAAAGCCGCCGACATAGAAGAAGATACCAACCGGAACACGGTGAGTAGTTGTGATCGCAATTACTGCCGCTGATGCGGTCAAAATGACCCATAGGGCTTGCAACGTCCAAGCAACAAGGAAGCGGGCCGGATTGGTCTTGATCTTCTCAAACCGGGAATCGGTGCCGCCTTCCGCCCGGATCCGCACGAACAAGAACGAACCAAGGCGAATACACCACAAGGCAACCATGCAGGCGATGACAATCCCGCGCAGATCAAGCGGCCATGCCGCCCACGCAGCAAAGCCGATCACAGTCAGATAGGTAACCGCGCCCATGGTGTCATAGAACTTGTCTGATTGGGCAATCGCCGAGGGAATATAGGCAATCCAATTGACGCCCAAGGCGACAATGGCCGCCACAAATACCGCCGAATAACCGAAAACGGACACGCTGTTTTGTCCCGCCAGATGCGCAAATCCAAGAGAGAATATGGCCACGAAGGCAACGACCGCGAGGCCCTTTATCTGTTTCGAAGACATCCCATCTGCTCCTTTGATTTGGTCATATGATTAAGCCGAAGCGCGCGATTTCTCCGCAACCCGGCGCAGCGCATTAACATAAACATCGGGTGCCTGTGCCCCGGGGATCATGAACTTCCCCTCGACGATCATGGCGGGCACGCCCGATATGTTGAGGTCCCACGCTTGCCGTTCTTCCGCGATTACCCGGGCCTCCAGATCATCGTCATCTAAAGCCGCCTTGGCCGCTTCGCGGTGCAGACCAACGTCAGCGGCAATATCCAGCAAGGTTTCACGATCACCAATGCGGCGACGCTGATTGAAATGCGCCTTGAACAAAGCCAGCTTTAGCTCGGTTTGAACCTTTGGCCCGGCCTGCTCCAGCGCGAAGCCGAGCAATTTATGCGCATCGCGTGTGTTCCACATCATCGCATCCGGCGCCGGGTCCTCGTCACCTTCATAGGACAAGGACACGCCCGCGCTGTCGGCAACTTGCTTCATCTGACCGCGAACCTGCGCGCCTTGTTCGGCAGAGCGGCCATATTTGCGTTGCAGATGAGCTTCCTGCCCCTCGCCCTCTGTCGGCATATCGGGGTTCAATTCAAACGGACGCCACCGGATCTGAGCTTCAATCTCGCCGTCCAATTGCTCCAAGGCCTTGGTCAATTGGCCATAGCCAATCAGGCACCATGGGCACATCACATCAGAGTAGATATCGATCGTCAGGCTTTGCGTCATTTGTCTAACCACCATGCCAAAAGTTGATGGGCGATTGCGAATTTCTGCGGGAAAATCAGATGCTCATTGCCCTCACGGCCGGCTTGGCGCGCATCTTCCAATTCCGCGCGGGTGAACCAGCGCGCATCATCCAGCTCGGTCTTGTCGATGGTGATTTCAGGATCATCGGTGACCGATGAGCACCCAATCATCAACTGACTGGGAAAGGGCCAAGGCTGGCTCGCAACATATTCCACATCGCGCACCCGCAAACCGGCTTCTTCGTGAATTTCGCGCGCGACCGCCTCTTCAATCGTTTCGCCCGGTTCAACAAAGCCTGCCAGTGCTGAATACATCCGCGGCGGAAATCGTGGTTGGCGGCCCAGCAACAGCCGATCTTCATGTTCAACCAGCATGATCGTCACCGGATCGGTGCGCGGGAAATGTTGAGCCTGACAGCCGCCTTCACCCGGACCGCCGCAATTGCGTTGCCAGCCGCCCTTGGCAATCTTGGTTGGCAGACCACACCGCGCGCAAAACCTATGCCGAGCATGCCAGTCAACCAGACTTCGCGCGCCGCCGTACAGAGCCAGATCACCCGGCGCGAGCCTCTGCATCGCTTCCCAAATGGCGGGGTTGGCATAGGCAGGTCCGGTGGCCCCTTGGTCGGGCACAGCGGCAAAGCACGCCTTGCCCTCCATTTCGCCCAAAAAGACCAGTTCGGCATCTTCTGGCGCGTCTGCCAAAGATCCCCATTGGATCCCGCCCAAATCGTCAAAGACAGGGTTCAACCCGTCCATGATCAGCAATTTGGCCTTCCAATTCATCAGGCTGGCCAATCGTTCCGGGTCCGACCTAATGTGGTCGGCGCGGTCTATCGGCGAGCCAGAAAATGCGATCGGCGGCTTGCTGTGCTGACTTGTATCAAGCACCAGCAGCAGCCTGTGCATCTTTCAAGACAGCAGCAATGAAGGCATCGCGTATCGGGTAAAATTCTGGCGGCATATATTGCACATACAGACCCGCACGCAGCCCGCTGGCCACATCGATGGATGAGAGCGTCCCTGCCGCCCCGCCCCAGCCATATGTGGTGCCAACCGAGCGTCCGCCCGCGCCCATTCCCTGGCCCGCGACCCAGCTTTTCGACAGGTCTGCGCCTTCGGGGAGGATATTGGATGTGCCGATACGCACGGTCTCTTCACTCATAACTTGTTTGCCATTGATCATCCCGCCATTAACCAGCATCGTCTGGAAACGATCATAGTCACGCGGGCTGGAAACCAGACCCGAACCGCCCCAGATCAGTGGAGGCTCGTCGAGATAGATCGAGCTGCGCCCCATATCGAGCGGCAGTGGGTTGCCGGCCAAAATGCCATAATTGGTGGTTAGGCGACCGGTCTCGCTTTCCGGCACTTGGAAGAATGTGCTGTCCATGCCGCATGGGTCAAACATGCGTTCCTGCAAGAATGTGTCGAATGGGGTGCCACTGGCCAATTCAATCACTCGGCCCAACAGATCAATGCTCGCAGAATAGCTCCAGATCGCACCCGGTTGAGCGATCAGCGGAAGGCTGGCCAATCGCTCTGTCCAATCTTCCAGGCCAACCGCGCTCTGGACCGGCGGGAAACCCGGGATCGGAAAGCGGCTGACTTGCCCTGAGGTAATGCCCAATTCCTGATATTGCTTCAGCAGTGGGCCTTTAGAGGTAATGTCATAGCCCAACCCAGCGGTGTGCGTCAGCAAATGCCGGATGGTTATCGGCCTATCTGCTGGAACTGTTTCATCCAGCGGCCCATCAGCCTGTTTCAGCACACGCATGTCCGCAAATGCAGGGATCACGTCAGCGACCGGCTGATCCAACGTCAGCACGCCGTCTTCGATCAACATCATTGTCGCCATGCCGGTAATCGGCTTCGACTGGGAATAGATCCGATACAGCGAATCCAGGCCTACCTCGGTTGAATCGCCAAATGCCAAAGTGCCGCGACCAACGCTGTGCGGGTCTTGATCGCCCCAACCAAAGCTGGCGATCATATTGGGCAGTTTGCCTGTGCCTACATATTCATCAACCAAGGCTGCAACGCTGGGCCATTGCGATCCGACGTCATGCGCCAACAGGGCGCGACCCAAAGGCATGCTGGCCAAGGCGCCACCTGCTGCCAGATAAGCGCCGCCGCGGAACAGCGAGCGACGGGAAAGTGTTGCAGATTCAAAGCTTCGGAATGCCATTAAAAGGTCCTCAATCGATATCTATTTTCAGCCTTACTGAGCGATCAAACATGAACGGTCAATTGTGACTTGATTTGCAGCGGTGTACTACCCATATAAGACACATGTTTAATCTGCTTTCTATCCTGATCGGGCTAATATCGCTCGTTATCGTCATTCCCGCCACTATCCCTTTATTGGGTTGGGCCAATTGGGTTGCCTTGCCCCTGATCGCAATCGGCATCGTTCTGGGCCAGCTATCGTCCAGCCGAGGCGGCAGAAATTTCTGTCTGGTTGTAGGCCTGATCGCGGTCGTTCGGCTCAGCCTTGGCGGCGGGATTATCTAACTCCTGGGCGCCTAGTCCTGAGCAATTGCCAGCTGCGCAGCCTTGGCAAACAGCGTCGGCAATCCCGCATCTTCAAGTTCGTCTACCGGCCACCACATGCCTTCATCCGCAGGCGTTTGGGCTGTGCTTAGTCGCATCACCTGCAAGCTTAGCTGAGCGTGAGTGAACACATGGCTGACAGCTCCTAGGGCCTGCCACTCGCCTTGAATAGGCGGCGTGGCTGACCCGTCTTCACGAGCCGTCCACCCATCATCGGGCAGAGCGCGCATTCCGCCCAACATGCCGCTGCCCTTCCGGGTAACCAGCCAAACTTCGGAACCCTCAGAACCTTCTCGCTCGATCCAATAGGCCGTTCCAACGCGTTGCGGTTTTGCCTTCTTGGCGGGCTTAACTGGCAAGCGTTCCGGTTCACCTGCCTTTCGACCATCGCAATGATCGCTGAGCGGGCAGAGTAAGCATTTGGGATCGCGCGTGGTGCAAATTGATGATCCCAAATCCATCATCGCCTGAGCAAAATCGCCGCTCCGCTGATCAGGAGTGACCTGCACTGCCTTGATGCGGATGGCCTTGCGTCCCTTTGGCAAAGGCTCTTCAATCGCGAACAACCGCGCAATCACCCTCTCAACATTGGCATCAACCACTGTCGCCTTCTGGCCAAACGCAATCGCTGCGATAGCAGCGGCGCTGTAATCACCAATGCCCGGCAGCTTGCGCAAATCCGCCTCGGTTTGTGGAAAGCCACCGCATTGCGCCACTTCTTGCGCGCATTTCAGCAAATTCCGCGCCCGAGAGTAATAGCCCAGACCCGCCCATGCGGACATCACCTCGGCCTCATCCGCCTTGGCCAAGGCGTCCACGCTCGGCCATGCTTCGACGAATTTTGCGAAATAGGGCTTCACCGCGGCAACGGTGGTTTGTTGCAGCATGATTTCCGACAGCCACACACGGTACGGCCAAGCTGAATCATCGGGGCGAGGCTCGCCCGGCCCCACCCTCCACGGCAAGGCGCGCGCGTTATGCCCATACCAATCGAGCAAAAGCGCCGGAATCGGTGAATCATTGAGTTTGTCGCTGGCAGTCACGCTGCGGCTATGGCATTGCCTCAGGTGAAATGGAACGGGACAAACCACCAAAACCAGCCGCCAAGAAGCCGGCCACCGATGCGGCCAATGATGCGGCCAAAACGACCGACAAAAAATATACCAAGAAATACGCCGGCAGAAAGTTTGAGCGTCCGCGTGGCGGCACGCCAAAACCGATTGGCGAGCTGATGCCGCAGATCGGCCGCACGGCCTTTCGCCGGTTTGGCTTTGTCCAATCCAATGTGGTGACCCGCTGGCCCGAAATTGTTGGACCGCACCATGCCAAGGTCTGCACGCCCGAGGCGATCCGGTTTCCTCCCGGCGAGAAGTCCGACGGCATTTTGCAATTAGTGGTGGTCCCCGCCCATGCCCCTCTGATCCAGCAAGTGATCCCCGAGATTATGGAACGGGTGAACCGCTTTTTTGGCTATAAAGCCGTAGCGCGGGTCAAATTGCGGCAAGGTGCGGTTAAGCCAACCCATGCTGAAGGGAAGCCGAAACCGCCGCCCTCGCTCAAACCGATCCCGATGGAATTGGGGGACAGTCTGCGCGATATCGGCGACCCTGAATTGAGGACCGTCCTGGAATCGCTTGCGCGTACTCTGGGCGACGAGGAGGATAAGAAGAAGACGTGACCCGTTTCAAAGCTGCAATCTTGGTTGGCGCATTGGCGCTTGCTTCGGGCAACACCGTCAATTGGTCGATCACCGTCCAAGACACCGGCACCAGCCATCTGATCGGCAATCCTGACGCGCCTAACAAGCTGACCGAATATATCAGCTACACCTGCTCGCATTGCGCCACATTTGCCCGCGAAGGTGATCCCGTGCTGAAGCTGGCCCATGTCGGAACGGGTAAGTACTCGCTGGAAATACGGCACTTGCTGCGCGATCCGATCGATCTGACCGCAGCGATGCTGACCCATTGCGGGGATGCAAAGAAATTCCCGCTCAATCACAGCACCATCATGCTGAACCAGAGCAAGTGGTTGCCGATCGCCAGTAAAGCCTCGCAAGGCCAGATCCAGCGCTGGAGCCTGCCCGATCAAGCGGCTGCGCGGCGTAACATTGCCAATGACTTTGGCTTTTACGATCTGATGAAACAGCGCGGCTACCGGATTACTGATCTGGACCAATGTCTCAATGACAATGCCAAGGCCCAGGCAATGGCCCAAACATCGCGGGAAGATGTGCAGCGTTTGGGGCTTACTGGAACGCCGACATTCGTGCTCAACGGCGAGATTTTGGAACATGCGCACAATTGGGCATCGCTGGAACAACAGCTCAACGCTCACGCCACCGCCAAAAAAGACCAGTAACCGTCTCTAAACGCACTTGTGGAAAGCTCCGCATTGCGCTTCACCCCCGTGGCAGCTTGCTATAGCTTCACTTATCCGAATTAAAGGACGTGCCTTGCAATGACCCCATCTCGCCGTTTTCTCGCCACTTCACTCGCTGGAGCAATCGCCCTCACCCTGTCTGCATGCGACACCGCATCGGAAGATGAAGCCGGTCTTGCCGGTGAACCGATCGCAGCCATCGCGGCTCCTGAAGGACAGAGCTGGGCTGAAACGATCAATGTGTCGGATGACGGCGGCTATGTGATGGGCAATCCGGATGCTCCGCTGAAGCTGGTGGAATATGCCTCCCACACCTGCGGTGCCTGCGCCACCTTCTCGCAAACCGGCTCTCCTGCGCTGAAGAAAGACTATGTCTCGACCGGCGTCGTCAGCGTGGAACTGCGCAATTTGGTGCGCGATCCTATTGACTTGACCATCGCCACTCTGGTTCGTTGTGGTTCGCCAGAGATGATGCTGCCACTGTCCGATCAGGCATGGGGCGCCTTCAACGAAGTTATGGCCAATGCGCAAAACGGATTGTCGCAAGTCCCCAATCTGGGTGAGCTTCCGCCTGAGCAGCGCTTTGTCACCATTGGAGAGGCATCGGGCCTGATCGATTTCTTCGCCGCACGCGGTCTGAGCAGCGATCAAGCGCGCACCTGTTTGGCTGACAACACGACAGTTGAAGCCATCGCTGCCAAGTCGCAAGAATTGGCCGTTGAAAATGGCGTCAACGGGACGCCAACCTTCTTCCTCAACGGAAACCGGCTGGATGCGAACCAGTGGAACGGTCTTGAGCCCGTGCTGCAACGCGCCGGCGCGCGGTAAGCAAGTCTAGGGGGACAGGCACACACGATGCAAATCGACAGGCTAAAGCTCAGCGGATTTAAGAGCTTTGTAGAGCCTGCCGAACTGCGCGTGGAGCCCGGCCTGACCGGGGTTGTAGGCCCCAATGGCTGCGGCAAATCCAATTTGTTGGAGGCGATCCGCTGGGTCATGGGTGAAAACTCACCCAAAAGCATGCGTTCCGGCGGGATGGAAGATGTCATCTTCGCAGGCACTGAAACCCGACCTCCGCGTGATTTCGCCGAAGTTGTGCTGCATGCCCGCGACGATGATGACGAAGAATTGGAGGTCACCCGTCGGATAGAACGCGGCGCAGGCAGCGCCTATCGCGTCAATGGCCGCGACGTGCGGGCCAAAGATGTGGCGCTGACGTTTGCCGATGCTGCCACCGGCGCGCACTCCCCCGCTTTGGTCAGCCAGGGCAAAATCGCGCAGGTGATCGCCGCCAAGCCGACCGAGCGTCGGCAAATGCTGGAAGAGGCCGCAGGCATTGCCGGTCTTCATGTTCGCCGCAAGGACGCTGAAAGCAAACTGCGCTCGACCGAGAAGAATTTGGAGCGGTTGGAAGATTTGATGGCCGGGCTGGACAGCCAAATGTCCTCTCTGCGCAGGCAAGCCAAGCAAGCCGAACGTTATAGCAAATTGTCGGAGCAGATTAAGGTGGCCGAAGCCCGCCTGCTGTTCGCACGCTGGCGCGATGCCGCCGCCGCTGCCGAAGAAGCTCGCGCACAAGCCAAAGCTGCTGACGAACGTGTCGCAGCCGCCAACACAGCCGCAAATGAAGCACAAAAGGCGCAGCACGCCGCCGCCTCTGCCATTGCCGAAGCGCGTGAAGAATTAGCCGACCGCCGCGATGATGCCAGCGCCCATGGCCACCGCATGGCCGCCCTGACCAGCCAATTGGAAGCAGCCGAGCAGCGGTTGGCGGATCTTGATCGGCAAAAGACGCGGCTCGAAGAAGATCGCGGCGACGCCGACCGGATGACCCGCGATGCGGCAGAGGCGCTCAAGAAGCTGGAAAGTGAAATCGCCACCAGCAGCGCCAATCTGGCCCGCGATGAAGCCGCACGGCCTGCTCTTGCGGCCAAGGCCGAGGATGTGGAGCGTGCCTCTCGTACCGCCGAATTGGCTCTCGCCAAAGCCACCGCCGATCACGCCGGTGTAGAAGCGGAATGGCGGGTTGCTGAATCCGAGATAGAACAGGCCGAGGCGCGATTGGCGCGCCTCAATTCCGAGACCGAGCGGCACCAGCGCAGCCGCGAAGAATTGAGCGCCGCTGGCGACCCTGAGGCCACCGTAACCGCCGCCAAACAAGCTGCAGCAATTGCTGCAAAGACCCTCGAAGACCTGCGCACTCAATTGACAGACGGGCAGGCCAAGAAGACAGATCTACAGGTCCGCCACGATGATGCGGCCAGTTCTTATGCAGCGGCAAAGGCTGAACTGGCGGGCGTTGAGCGCGAATATCAGGCGCTGGCCCGCGACCGTGATGCGCGGGCAATTCAGGCCAAGCGTAGCGAAGGATTGCCAATTGCGATCGACAAACTGCGTGTAGCAACCGGTTATGAGCGCGCCATCGCAGCGGTTCTGGGCCGCGATGCCAAATCGCCTTTGGGCAGCCCGGATGAAGGAAGCGAAGGGCGCTTCTGGACCGGCGGCGCGGCACCCAAACCGGTTCAAAACAGCGTGTTGGATCATGTGTCGGATTGTCCGCAAGAATTGCGTGCGCGCCTCTCTCTGGTCCATTATGCCCCCAGCGACGACGGCCGCAAATTGGGTCCGGGCGAATGGTTAGTGACCAAAGATGGCCACTTACGGCGCTGGGATGGCTTTATTGCACGCGGTGAAGGCGCAGCCGAAGCGGCTCGCTTGGAAGCCGCCAACCGCCTGACCGAGCTGGAAGGCATATTGCCCGCTCTGCGCAAAAGCGCCAAAGAAAGCGCCGCCGAGCAAGACACAATTGCGCAAGAATTGAGCGCATTGCGCACCGATCTGGTGGCTCGCGAACGCGCTTTGGCCGAGGCAAGCAATGCCGAACGCCAGGCGTTGCGTTCACTCGATCAAGCTGAGGTGGAAAAAGACCGCTTGGCCAATCGCTTGGCCGAATTGGAAAGCGCTGCAGCAGAATTGGCCGAGCAGATTGATCAGGCCAAGCAAGAACTGGCGCAGGTCACCGCAAAACGCGATGCTCTGCCCGCGCCCGACACTGGCCGCGCGGCTTTGGAAGCAACCCGGGCCAAGCATGAGGCCGCCCGCTCCGCTGTACAGGCAGCAGCGGCAGAACTGGCCGCGCATGATCAGGGACTAGCTGTCGCCCGCGAACGTAACTCCGCACAAATTTCCGACAAGGCCAATTGGCAGGCTCGTTCCGGTGAGGCCGCACAACGCATGGCCGCAACCGCCCAACGCTTGGAAGAAATTGAGCAAGAGCGCGCCGTTGTGGCCGCGAAGCCGGAAGGCTTGATCGCCGAGATTGAGCAAGGCGATGTGATGCGCGCCAAGCTGACGCAAGAGCTTGAAGCGGCAGAGCAGATCGTCGCGACCAAGCAGGATGCGATCAATACTGCCGACCGCAACTTTGCCGAAGCAAATGAAGCGCTTGCGACCGCTCGCGAATCGCGCGCGGGCCTCACCGCCCGTGCTGAAAATGAAGAAGGTCGCCGCGCCGAGATGGCGCGAATTTCTGGCGAGCGTTTCCAATGCCCACCTCCTCTGCTGGTCGATCGGTTTGAATTTGAGGCCGAGCAAGTCCGCGATTCTTCTACCGAGTCGGAAGAAATGGAGCGCCTGACCGCCAGCCGCGAACGGATTGGCCCGGTCAATCTGGTCGCTGCCGAAGAACTGGCCCGGATCGAGGAAGAACATGGCTCCAGCTCTGCCGAACAAGCCGAATTGGCAGAGGCCGTCAGCCGTTTACGCGGCTCCATCGGCAATCTGAACCGCGAAGGCCGCGAACGGCTCCGCGCTGCCTTTGACGAGGTCAACGAGCACTTCCAGCGTCTGTTCACCCGTCTGTTCCAGGGCGGGCAAGCGCATCTGGCGCTGATCGATAGCGATGATCCGCTGGAGGCAGGCCTGGAGATTTTCGCGCAGCCACCGGGCAAGCGCTTGCAATCGCTCAGCCTATTGTCAGGCGGCGAGCAGGCACTGACGGCAACGGCGTTGATATTTGCACTTTTCCTTACCAATCCAGCACCGATTTGCGTGTTGGACGAAGTGGATGCTCCGCTGGATGATGCGAATATCGAACGTTTCTGCGATCTGCTCGATTCCATGGTTCAGGACACAAGCACGCGCTATCTGATCGTCACCCATAATGCGGTTACGATGAGCCGGATGCACCGACTGTTTGGTGTAACGATGGCGGAAAAGGGTATCTCTCGGCTGGTCAGCGTTGACTTGGGTCAAGCAGAGTTGCTGGCGGCCGAATAGCCCGCCAAAAGCGAATAATTACAGAATGTTGTCAGGAATTTGGTGCGGCCTCTAACTAGGCAGGTTCATGCGTCCAATGCGCGTTGCAGGCGGGTCTGGATGGACCTTAATTGTGGCAGGATCTGCGCCAAGCTTTCCTCATCCTTGAGCTCGCTTGACGGCTTTGCCCCAATGATCAAATGCGGCGCGGTTTCGTTCGTCGCAATGGCCACCGCGGCAGAGGTCTCTTCTGCTTTGTCGCCCGCGCCTTTGCCTGCGCCATTGCCATTCTTGAGCGCCGCTTTGGCACCCTTCAGCGTATAGCCTTCGATATTGACCAGTTGGTCAATCCGCTCGACCATGGCGATATCTTCGGGCCGATAATAGCGCCGACCGCCGCTTCGTTTGAGGGGTTTGAGCGTAGGAAATTGCTGCTCCCAATAGCGCAAAACATGCGCCTTTATCCCCAGGGCTTGGCAAACTTCTCCAATGGTTCTGAGCGCTCCGGCTTCTTTCCCATCGTCAAAGCTGGTTGCCATAATTATCCGCCTTTCGCGATTTGCTCTTTCAGCAATTGGCTGGCGCGGAATGTCATGACCCGGCGCGGTGTAATTGGCACCTCGACCCCGGTTTTGGGATTGCGCCCAACCCGCTCGGTCTTGTCGCGCAAGATAAAGCTGCCGAAGCCTGAAATTTTCACATTTTCGCCATCTGCCATGGCGTCGCACATTTTTGAGAGAATCGCCTCAACCATGTCGAGCGATTCCGCTCGGGAAAAACCCATTTTCCGATTGATTGTCTCTGCCAGATCCGCGCGAGTGAGCGTGCCTACTGAACGCATGGTTCGCTTCTCCTAACCATTGGTGCGACCCAGATAATGAATGAAGTGTACATATAACCTGCATTTCCCGCAACTTGTGCGGCCAAGCGGGTGTGAATTGTTCACATCTGAACCAGGCTGGCGCCCCAGGTAAAGCCGCCGCCCATTGCCTCGAACATGACCATGTCACCAGATTTTATCCGGCCATCCTTGCGCGCTACATCAAATGCCAAGGGCACCGATGCGGCCGAAGTGTTGGCGTGCTGATCCACGGTCACAATCACTTTTTCAGGATCAATGCCCAGCTTGCGTGCGGTTGCATCCAAAATGCGTTTGTTGGCCTGGTGCGGCACAACCCAATCGATTTGTTCGATTGATACGCCAGCATTTTCAACAACTTCGCCCAAAACCTCAGCCAGATTGACCACTGCGTGACGAAACACTTCGCGGCCCTTCATGCGCAAATGGCCAACCGTTTGAGTGGTCGACGGACCACCGTCCACATACAGTAAATCATGCTGCGCACCGTCGGCATGCAATTTGGTGGAGATGACGCCAGCTGCAGGATCGTCAGTTTCTTCCGCTTCGATCAAAATGGCTCCGGCACCGTCGCCGAACAACACGCAAGTTGTGCGGTCTTCCCAATCAAGGATTCGGCTGAATGTTTCCGCTCCGATGACCAATGCGCGCTTGGCCATGCCCGAACGCAGCATCGAGTCGGCGGTGGCCAAAGCATAGAGAAAACCAGAGCAAACCGCCGCCACATCGAACGCAATGCAGCCATTGCAGCCCAGCGCATGTTGCACCTTGGTGGCGGTCGCTGGAAAGGTGTTGTCGGGCGTGGCCGTGGCCAACACGATCAGATCGATATCTTTTGCGTCAACGCCGGCATCGGCCAAAGCCTTTTGCGCAGCCTGCGTGGCCAAGGTGGAGGTCGTCTCCCCCTCGTCCGCAATATAGCGTTGCTTGATCCCGGTGCGCTCGACAATCCATTCGTCACTGGTGTCCACTTGGTCAGCCAATTGTGCATTGGTCACCAAATTGGCCGGAAGCGCTGACCCGCTGCCGCGAACAAAAGAGCGGATCAAGATTCCGCCCCTGTTGGATCAGCCGGATCGCTGGTGAGGCTTTCCTCGAGATCGGCGACATCCTGCGTGATCCGCTGGGTCAAATTGTTCTCCAACAAGCTGGCCGCAACGGCCACCGCATTGGCGACACCAGCAGCTGTCGCGCTGCCATGGCTTTTCACCACCACGCCGTTCAGGCCCAGGAATACCGCGCCATTGTGATTGTTGGGATCAAGGTGATGCTTGAGCAGTTCGGTCGCCGGACGAGATACCAGAAAGCCCACTTTTGAGCGCAAGGAACTGGTGAAGGCAGCGCGCAGCAGATCAGTTACGAAGCGTGCAGCGCCTTCAATCGCTTTCAAAGCAATATTGCCCGAGAAACCATCGGTCACCACCACGTCAACTTGGCCGCGATTGATCTTGTCGCTTTCCACAAAGCCATCGAACGACATCGCCAGATTGGTGGCTTCTTGCAGCTGGCTAGCCGCGTCGCGCAGGGAATCGGTGCCTTTGATCTCTTCTGTGCCAATGTTCAGCAAGCGCACGCGCGGCTCGTCGCGGCCGGTCAAAATGCGCGAATAGGCTGCGCCCATGATCGCAAATTGCACCAAATTGCGGGCATTTGCCTCTGTGTTGGCGCCCAGATCGAGCATGACCACGTCATCCTCTTCCAAGGTAGGCATGACAGCGGCCAATGCAGGCCGATCAATTCCGGGCATAGTGCGTAAGGCGAGCTTGCTCATCGCCATCAACGCGCCGGTGTTGCCCGCGCTCACTGCAGCGCCGGCATCGCCTTGTTTCACGGCGTTCACCGCAAGGCCCATCGATGTTGTCTTGGAGCGCCGCAAGGCCTGCGTGGGCTTCTCTTCCCCGCCAACCACATCTTCGCAATGAAGAATTTCGGATGCGCCGCGCATGTTGGGGTGCTGTTCCAGCGCGGCTTTGATCCGCACCTCGTCACCCACCAGCAAGAATCGGAAATTGTCATGGCGGCGGCGAGCAAGGGCAGCACCCTCGATCATTACGCGCACGCCTTCATCACCGCCCATCGCGTCGATTGCGATACACGGCAAACTCATCGACATATCTCCGAATACGGTCGGTTAAAGACCGACGGCCACAACCTCGCGGCCGTTATAATATCCGCAATGCGGGCACAGATTGTGCGGGCGCTTAAGCTCCCCACAATTGTTGCACTCGTGGAAAGCTTCCACTTTCAGCGAATCGTGTGCGCGGCGATTTCCGCGACGATGAGGCGATACTTTTCTTTTGGGGACAGCCATTTCGGCACCTGTTCCTCAATAAAATCTATGTGTTCAAGGACCGCTTAGGCCAAGGCCGGTTGGCGCACAAGTGATTGCGTGCGCTTTGTGAGGCCCGGTCTTCGCGGGAAAGCGGGCGCTATAGCGGAAAAATCATACCTTGCAAGTGGCGTTCGACCGCCATAGTTAAGTTGCCAATGAAAACTAAAAGGGGGAAGCAATGATTTTACCTGTGACTTTGACCGCGGCAGCCGCCGCCGCCATCCTGTCAATCTGGCTGATGATCCGTGTCGGACAGGTCCGTACTTCCGAAAAAGTGTCCGTCGGTGATGGCGGAAACGAGAGTGTCATCCGCCGCATGCGGGCTCAGGCCAATTTTGTCGAAAGCGCTCCATTCGTATTGGCTTTGCTCGCTGTGATCGAATTGTCGGGCAAAGGTGGGGTATGGCTTCCCTATGTCGCTGGCATCTATTTCATCGGCCGCATTCTGCACGCCTTTGGGATGGAAGAGAATGGATTTGGCAAAGGGCGCTTTATCGGCACCATCGTCACCTTGCTGACATTGCTGGGTTTGGCGATTGTCGCCTCGCTGATCGCCATGGGTGTTATGTAACTGGCATCTGGCCAGACAAACTAACGTTTATGAAAGAGCGTAGTCGCTGACGAAGGCGTTGGTCTTTCGTTCCTGACCAAACGTGCTGGTAGGCCCGTGCCCAGGAATGAAGGTGACGTCTTCGCCCAGCGGCCACAGCTTCTGGGTGATCGCATCAATTAGATCTTGATGATTGCCCATTGGAAAATCGGTTCGCCCGATTGATCCCTGGAACAGCACATCGCCAACAATCGCAAACCGGCTGGGCTTGTGGAAAAACACCACATGGCCGGGTGTGTGGCCGGGGCAATGGATCACGTCCAACTCCAACTCACCCACGGTCACCGTATCACCATCGCTCAACCAACGGTCCGGCTCGAACACGGCGCCATTGATGCCGTATTTCTTGCCGTCTTCATCCAGCCGTGAAATCCAGAAGCGGTCGTCTTCATGCGGTCCTTCGATCGGAAGACCCAATTCCTTCGCCAAAATGCCGCTTTCACCGCAATGGTCGATATGGCCATGAGTGATCAGGATTTTCTCCAGCTCTACCCCAGCCTGGCTGACAGCCGCTTTCAGTTTATCCAGATCGCCGCCCGGATCGATCAAGGCTGCCTTATTGGTTTTCGTGCACCAGATCAGCGAGCAATTTTGCTGCAACGGAGTCACTGGCAGAATGGCGGCTTTCATCGGCGGAGTGGGTTTTGCGGTATCAGTCATGGGCCACGATGTGGCGGCTGATTGCTCCGATTGCAACGGGCCAAAAGGAATAGGCGGGCCGCAAGTAGCCCATCACACCTCAAGCCAAGCCTCACAATGGTCGCCAACATTCCACGAGTTGCATTGCGCCCGTCAGCTTCTATGGTGCCGACAAAATCAAACAAGCGGGATAGCATTTCGTCTCTATTGAGAGCGGCGATGGGAATGCCACGCGATAAGTGGAACCAATAACCACCCATGTCATCATCCAGTGATCTGCCGATTGAACCACCTATTGTTGACCTGCCCATTGGAACGCATGATGCCGGATTTTACGACGGTTTCAGCCGGTCTGTAACGATACCCTCCAAGATCATTGTTGCCTTGATCATCATGTGGGCGATCTTCTTTCCGGTGAATGCCAGCGAGAGTCTGGCGGTCGCCAATTCAACCATCATTTCGAATTTCAGCGGCTGGTATGTCTATCTGATCGCCGCCCTGATGGTGGTGTGCATCGCATTGGCTGTGTGGCCCAGTTCGGGCAGACTGCGCATTGGCGCACCGGGCGATACACCCGAATTTTCGCGCTTTTCATGGTTCGCCATGCTGTTTGGTGCAGGCATTGGCATTGGCATGCTAACCTATTCCATCGGAGAGCCGTTGGCCCATTTCGCCAACAATCCCGAGATCATTCGTGGGACCATCGAATCCCAATCAGCTGAAGCGGTGCGCCCCGCCTTCATCTACACCTTCCTGCATTGGGGCTTTGGCGCATGGTGCACCTACGCTCTGGTGGGATTGGCGATCGGCTATGTCTCGTATCGACGCGACCTGCCGCTCACCATTCGCTCCAGCCTGTGCCCTCTGTTCGGGCAGAGATTGACTGGATTTGGCGGACATACGGTTGACGTTGTGGCCGTGGTCGCGACCATCCTGGGCGTCTCTGTCACGATGGGCTTGGGGGTCGAGCAATTTGTGGCTGGCCTCAACCGCGTGGGGTTTGGTGATTGGCTGATTGGCCCAGACGGATCCTCCACCCCCGCCGCGATTGTAACCGCGCTGCTGGTTTTGGTGGGCGCCTCCACCATCAGCGCGCTGTCCGGCGTGGGGCGCGGGATCAAATGGCTGTCCAACCTCAACATGGGATTGTCCTTTGCCCTGCTGGCTTTGTTTCTGGTCGCTGGCTCGGGCATGTACGGACTGTCGCTCTTGCTCAGAGGTATTTGGGATTATTTCATCACCCTACCGGAAAACTCGCTGACCTTGTTCAGCGATGCAGGTGACACTGTCAGCGCCGCGCTGGTGCAATGGCAGCTTGATTGGTCGGTCTTTTATTGGGCCTGGTGGATCGCCTTTGCACCCTTTGTGGGCATGTTCATTGCGCGCATTTCACGCGGCCGGACCATCCGCGAATATATGTTCGGCGTGGCTCTGGTCCCGTCATTGATGTGCTTCGCCTGGATGGCCATTGCCGGTGGAACCGCGATCGACCTTGAACTGAGCGGAGTTGCTGGCGGATCGATCATTGCTGCGGGCATATCAGATCAATTGTTCGCCACCTTGGCGGTGCTGCTGCCGCCCGACATCGCATGGTTGGTGTCTGGATTGGTTGTGGTTTTGCTGATGACCTATCTGATCACCTCGGCAGACAGCGCGATCTTGATCATCAACACCATTAACGGCGCAGGCGAAGATGAAGGATCGCGCCGCTTTCATATCCTGTTCTGGGGCGCAGCATTGGCCTTTATGGTCGGATCCATGCTGATCCTGGGCGGGATTGATGCCATCCGCATAACCATGATTATCGGCGCATTGCCGTTTTCCTTTGTGGTTGCTCTGATGGGAATTTCTATCATCAAGGCCATCACATTTGACCTGATCCGGCAAAAGCATGGTGTTCCAACCACCGCAGCTGCGTGCGAAGATTGGGATGGAAAAGCCTTAAAGCCTGAATAAAATTAGAGATCCGCTGCTGTGGCCACTGAGAAATGCGCTGGGTACTCTTGTCGAGTGCCTCGCTTCTTGTGGACGGCAAAGCAGTTAAATCTTGCCGCCCTTCCACACCACCAGGCCGATGATCTCGACCTCGTCGGCATCAACCTCGACGGTTAGATAGGCCATGTTTTGCGACAAGAGCGCCAGGCGGCCTTGCCCCACAGAGGCGACGCGCTTGACCATCAGGCTGTCTCCCATGCGCACTGAGTTCCTGTCCCAGAACACTACAGCTGACACACCCAAAATCCGCACCAGGCGCTCGGTTGGTGACCGCGTGGCAGAGGCTCTACAACAATTGTCGGACGGCCACGCCATTCTGGTGCGTCACAGGGAAAAAGCATGGGCCAGCATCACATTTGCCGGCACCAGACACCAGATCACTTTGGAATTTAATACACCGGCAGCCATAGAAGCGGGCGAGCAATTGATCGCCGATCTGCCCGATCATGAATTCGCCATTCCGGGGCAATTGGTGGCCGAAGCCACAATCGGCAGTGTCGATCATTGCCTTCACCCTCAGCCGAAATTGACGGTCAACGTAACCTTGCTGCTGCTGGAGGAAGCCTAATGCTAGCGGCCTGCCCTCGATTAATATCCGCGCGAGGGATCAAACACGGGCGCGACAGCGTCACCGCGCAAATATTTCTCCAGGTTTTCCAAAAAGCGAGTGGCGCTGCGTTGGAACATTTTGTCCTGCGCCCGGCCTGACAGATGCATCGTGATATGAGCGTTATCGAGCGTCCACAGCGGGTGATCAGCGGGCAAGGGCTCTGGCGTAGTGACGTCAAGAAACGCGCCGCCAATGGACTTTGCTTTCAGGGCCTCGACCAAGGCGGGCTGATCAATCACAGCCCCTCGCGCGATATTGACCACCACTGCATCCGATTTCATCGCGGCGAGTTCCTCCGCGCCAATCATGGCATCGGTTTCCGGCGTGGCGGGGACAGCCAGGATCACCCAGTCAAACTCGCCCAATTGGTCGCGCCATTGATCGGGGGTTAGCGTGCCTTCTCCGCCCGAGCGTCGCACCACAGTGACATCTACATCGAACGCTTCCAACCGCGGTTTGATCAGCTTGCCAATCGCGCCATAGCCCAACAGCAAGGCCTTGCTGCCAGCTAGCTCACGCTTGCCGGGGCTATCCTGAATCCATTCCTTGCGTTCTTGCGCGCGCACCACATCGCGATAGCCCTTGGCAATGTTGAGCATCCCCATCACCACATATTCCGCGATTGTCAGTGCATTGATCCCGGCCCCATTGGTCACCGTAATATCGCGTTCAATCAACACATCCATCGGCAAAAAATCCAGGCCTGCATAGACGGAATTGAGCCATTTCAGGCTCTTGGCCGCGCGCAAGGTTTCCGCCATCGCATCTTGTTCATACATATCGAACCAGCCGATTTCCGCCCCAGGCACTGCCTCCAGCGCCTCTTCCTTGGTCATAAACCAACGCACATCCAGACCGTCGGGCAGGCGTGGTTCAAGCATGGGCCGCATCAGGCCGGATATCGCGAGGATCGTCATATCAGTGTGTTAAGGCCGGAACGCCATGAAGGCCACCCCTGCCAGCACCGGCAAACCCGCTAGGTCCACGAGGGCAATTCTCTTGAGTTGAATCGGACTTCCACCCAACCAGTAAAGCACAAGAAAGCTCATCATGCTGATGCCAACAATCAGCACGGCCAACTTACGACCCTCCGGTATAAATGCAGCCCACACGCAGGCCACAAAAACGGCAAAAAACAATCCCGCGCGATGCTGCATGAGCAGGAACAACGGGTTATCGGGCTCTATGCGATACAGTGTGGTCAACGTTTGCGGGCGAAACAGCGCCAGCGCAGGCATTGCGTGGATAGCTGCAAGAATGAGCCAAAGAATAGGTTTCAACATGCAACTTTAATAGCAAATGCTACAAATCTGGCAAGGTCAGGCATTGGCTAAAGTCGAACGGGCGCGTTGTGAGTGGCGGGACACTGGCAAAATCTGGGTGCGCGGGGTTCATCATCACAATTTGCGCTTCGGGCAAAACAACCGATTGGACCGAGGCCAGCAAGGTCCGGCCCGACGACAGCCAATCGTCACCCAGCCTGCGTTTTTCCTCAGGATCGGCGACAAAAGGCAGCGCTTCGGGCTGAGCATCGATTTCGGTCCAGCCGAGCACATAGTCTTTGTCGATATTGGTCAAGTCGCGCGGATTGCTGGGCAAATATCGCATCACCACAAGCACTGCCAAGCCGGCTTCTGACGCGAAATTGACCACCGGCCTTCCCGGTGACGTCCAGCGTGCTCCATGTTTCTCCGGCCCTGATCCGTCCAGCGCCACATAGGGCTCGCGGGTCAGGCGCCACAGCTTCAAGAGAGCTTCCACTCCCAGCCCAAAGGATCGCCGTCCATCAGATCGACGCCCTTGGCAGCAAGCTCATCCCGGATTGCGTCAGATGTGGCAAAATCCTTGTCCGCGCGCGCAGCCTTGCGGCGAACGATGGCGTCCTCGATCTCCGCCTCGGTCATTTGCGCATCTTTGGGGCGAAGGCGCAGATCGGTACGGGTGAGATCAAACAAGTTTAATCCCAGCACGCCATCCATATGCTCGACAACTGCACGCTTGATGGCGGCATCGACCTTCTTTGTTGCCAAAGCATCTTCCAAGGCGGTGAGAGCAATGGCGGTATTCAAATCATCGCTGATCGCGGCTTCAAACTTCTCTAGCACTGGCGCAAATTTGGGATGGTCTATCGCTCCACCCACAGGCGCATCGGCCAACCGCTCCACCAGCATCACCATCCGCTTTAATCTGGTGAGCGCGGCCATCAGCCCTTCCCAGCTAAACTCCAGCTCGCTGCGGTAATGCGCTTGCAGGCACATCATCCGATAGGCGAGCGGGTGAAACCCCCGGTCAACCAAGGTTTGCAGCACCAGAAAATCGCCGGTCGACTTGGACATTTTGCCCCTGCGGTCGATCAGGAAATTGTTGTGCATCCAGATCTTGGCGGCGCTGTCTGAAGAGCAATTATGCGCCTGATTTTGCGCGATTTCATTGGGGTGGTGAATTTCGCGGTGGTCAATCCCGCCGGTGTGGATGTCAAAGGGATGGCCGAGCAGTTCGGCACTCATCACGGAACATTCCAAATGCCAACCGGGCGCGCCCTTACCCCAGGGAGAATCCCATTCCATCTGACGGGTTTCGCCCGCCGGGGTCTTGCGCCAAATAGCGAAATCGGCCGCATTGCGCTTGCCATCAACGGCATCGATCCGGGCCTCGCCTTCTTCCGTCACGGCGCGGGCCAAGCGGCCATAGTCGGGCACGGTCGAGATATCGAAATAGAGCCCGCTGTCGAGCTCGTAACAATGCTTGTCCTGCATCGCTTTGCCCCATTCGATCATGCTCTCGACATAATCGGTCGCGCGCGGATGGGCAGGCTTGCGCACATTCAGCCGGTCCAGATCGGCCTCGAACACTTCTTGATAATAGCGCGCAATATCCCATGCGCTTTTGCCTTCAGCAGCGGCAGCCTTCTCCATCTTGTCGTCACCTTCATCGGCATCGCTGGTCAAATGGCCAACGTCGGTGATGTTGATGACATGGGACAGCTTCAAGCCCTTGTGGCTCAGCGTGCGGCCCAGCGTATCGGCAAAGATATAGGCGCGCATATTGCCGACATGCTGGTAATTATAGACCGTTGGCCCGCAAGTATAGACGCGCGCCTCACCGTCATGGATCGGGGTAAAAGTTTCCAGTTCGCGGGTGAGCGAGTTGAACAGTTTGAGCGGTGCGTCAGTCATGACAGGCGCTTTGAAAGCCTGCGCCGCAATGGTCAATCCCGATTGGGCTCAATCCCAACCCAGAAACTTGACCTGCTCGTCCAGCGGGACGCGCTCACGCTCGTAATTGTTGAGCGGAGCATCGGGATCGCGATAGCCGATCGCCATGCCGCAGAAGAACATATAGCGTTCATGGTCCAGCCCCAGATGATCGCGGATCACATCGGCATAGAGCGCCATATATTCCTGATAGCAGCTATCCAGACCCTCTTCGCGCAGCAGCAGAGCAACCGATTGCAACCACATACCCGTGTCGGACCATTGCGCCTCTTTCATCAGGCGCGGGAAATAGACGAACATGACCGCTGGCGCGTCAAAACTAGTGGCGTTGCGCATCATCGCTTTCATCCGCCCCTCGCCATCATCGCGGGCAATATTCATCGATCCGAACATACCTTTGGACACCGCATTGAGGCGCTGTTTGTATGCATCCTCCTGTCCCGGCGCTGTCCAGTCATACTCGGCCTCCTGAGGAGGCGTGGTGGTGATCTTGGCCTGCAAATCCTTGAGCGGTTGGCCGGTTAGAATGGTCGCCTCCCACGGCTGGTAGTTGCAGCCAGAGGCCGCCCAGCGCGCGGTGTCCATGACGCGGCGCAGCGTTTCCAGATCGACCGGCTTGTCGAGATATTCGCGCACAGAACGGCGCGATTTGACGGCTTCGGTTACGTTCATAATTTTTCCTGAGTTCTAACGGCTTGGCGAAAGGCCAACCATAATGACCACGCCATCATACCTGCAACGAGGACAAGCGATCCGATCAAAAGAGGCAAGACGAATGATGCCTCGCCGTTCGGGATGCTCTCTCCCTTTTCCAAAATTTCAAGCCGACCAAAAACGCTGCGCCAACCAAATCCCAAATTGAAGGTCCATGCAGCGGCTAGGAGACCAGCAGCGCTGCGCGAACCAATTCGAAGGGAGGTTACGCCAGCAAAGACCATCAGCGCATTGCTGATGTAATCCACAATAAGGGCTTGCAATGGTTGCCCCCAAAGCATGTGAAACCAAGTTTCAAGCACGAAGTGGACGCTCGTCAAAACCAACGTCGCCCAAGCCAAAGGCGTTTCGGATTTGTGCCTTAAGTTCACCGCCGCTTCGGACCTTTTTCTTCCTCGAACAATTCGGCGAGTTGTTCCATGATCGTGCCGCCCAACTGCTCGACATCCATGATCGTTACCGAGCGGCGGTAATAGCGGGTCACATCATGACCGATGCCAATCGCGGCCAATTGCACGGGCGAAAATTTCTCGATCCATTCGATGACCGAGCGCAGATGGCTTTCCAGATAACCCGCGCTGTTCACGCTGAGCGTGGAATCATCCACCGGCGCGCCGTCGGAAATCACCATCATGATGCGGCGATCCTCGCGCCTGCTCATCAGACGGTTATGCGCCCACATCAGCGCCTCGCCATCGATATTCTCTTTCAGCAAGCCTTCGCGCATCATCAGGCCAAGGTTGCGGCGCGACCGGCGCCACGGATCATCGGCGCGCTTGTAGATGATATGGCGCAGATCATTGAGGCGCCCAGGCGTGGATGGCTTACCGTCAGCCAGCCATTTCTCGCGCGATTGGCCGCCCTTCCATGCCCGCGTGGTGAAGCCCAAAATCTCGGTCTTCACGCCGCTGCGCTCTAGCGTGCGGGCCAGAATGTCCGCGCTGATCGCGGCAATAGAAATCGGCCGTCCGCGCATGGAACCTGAATTGTCGATCAGCAGAGTAACGATGGTGTCTTTGAACTCTACATCGCGCTCTGTCTTATAGGCCATCGATGTGCCCGGCGAGACAACCACACGTGCCAGCCGCGATGCATCAATAATGCCGTCTTCCTGGTCAAAATCCCAACTGCGGTTTTGTTGCGCCATCAGCTTGCGGTGCAGCCGGTTGGCCAGCCGCGTCACAATGCCCTGCAGGCCGGTCAGCTGACTGTCGAGATAGGCGCGTAAGCGGTCCAATTCTTCCGCATCGCACAGCTCGCTCGCCTCAACCTCTTCGTCAAACCCTTCGGTATAGGCGCGATAGTCTGACCCATCGCCAATGTCGCCTTGTGGACGGTTGGGACGCACAGGCATCATGCCCTCGTCACCTTCATCGCCCGGCTCGCCATCGGCCATTTCCTGATCGGAGGAGGATTCCGCTTCGCCTTCTCCCTGATCTTCGCCTTCCGACGATTCGCCCGCCATCTCGGACGCTTGCGGATCGCCTTCGCCCTGCTCGTCCTCGCCGTCCTGCTGCTCTTCGTCCTGGCCGTCTTCCTCGTCGCCCTGATCATTATCAGCATCGTCAGGAGCATCAGTGGGCTGGGTCAAATCGAGCTGCTGCAACATATCGAGCGACAACGACTGGAAAGCCTCTTGATCGTCGAGCGAGAGAGCCAGCGTTTCGAAATTCTTGCCGACCTTGCTTTCGATAAATTCGCGGACCAACTCGACCCCGGCCTTCGCCGTGTCGGGAATGTCTTGTCCGGTCAGGGCCTCACGCAGGATCAGAGACAGCGCGGTTTGCAGCGGCACATCGTCCTGCGATTGCGCGCGCGTGATCGGATCAGAGGCGGTCCGCAATTCAACCGCTGCATCAAGGTTGGCCCGTATCCCACTGAAATTGTTCGACCCCAGTGCCTCGTAACGGGTTTGCTCGATTGCATCATAACAGGCCCTCGCTGTGGCCTCTGGCGGAGCCTTTTGGGCATGCATCGCTTCATTGTGGTGGAGCAATTTGAGCGCGAAGCTGTCGGCAAAGCCGCGCGCTTCGGTCACTTGCTCCATCGGCAAATCGCGGCCTGGCAACGGCACACGGAAATGGTGGCCCGAGGACGACGGTTTGTCCGCACTCCAAGCGACTTCCACATCGGATTCGCCCGCAATAGCGCGGCTCGCGCCGGTCAGCGCGTGCTTGAATTTGTCGAGAGGAGTTTCTTCAGCCAATCAATCGTGCCCACTGCAGGGAAGGTTCAGGGAATGGAATTATCCCGTGATGCTTTGGCCGGTCTTTTCCCAGTCAGCAAGGAAACCTTCAATCCCCTTATCTGTCAGGATGTGGTTGAACAGCGATTTGATCACTTTGGGCGGCGCAGTCATCACATCGGCACCAATCTTCGCGCTTTCCAGAACATGGGTGACATGGCGGACCGACGCGACCAGAATCTCTGTGTCGAAACCGTAATTGTCATAGATCAGGCGAATGTCGCTGATCAGTTCCATGCCATCAAAGCCATTATCGTCATGGCGTCCAACGAAGGGGCTGATAAATGTCGCCCCGGCCTTTGCCGCCAGCAATGCTTGGTTGGCGGAAAAACACAGCGTCACATTCACCATTGTGCCGTCTTCGGTCAGCGCCTTGCAGGTTTTCAGCCCGTCAATCGTGAGCGGGACCTTGATGCAGACATTGTTTGCGATTTTGCGCAGGACTTCGGCTTCTTTCATCATCGTCGCGTGATCCAGTGCGACAACTTCTGCCGACACCGGACCATCGGTCAGCCCGCAGATCTCTCGCGTAACTTCCATGAAATCGCGGCCCGACTTCGCAATCAGCGAAGGGTTGGTGGTGACCCCGTCGAGCAAGCCGGTGGCCGCCAGTTCCTTGATGTCGTCAATCTCGGCGGTGTCAGCGAAGAATTTCATGGAAGTGAGCTCCGATCATAAGTCAGCGATTCTTGAGCCATGTTCTATACCTGCGCTGGGCTCGCTGACCACCCTCACCCACCCAATTACCCCCGATGAGCAATCGCATCCCATCCACCATAAGCTGACAAGATCGTCACATGGCATCTTGCTTGAAGCCCCCTTGCGCCCTCATAGGAGGGGGATGAACCGCGTCCGCCTTCTTGTGTTTAACCGAGCGCTTAGCGTGCTCGACTATAGCGTGCCCGATGGCATGGTGGTGGAGCCGGGCGCAGTGGTTATCGCACCCTTGGGGCCGCGTCAGATCACCGGCATCGTATGGGAGCCAGAGCGGTTGGCAGGCGACGAGGTGCCCGCATCAAAGCTTCGCCCGATCCGCGAAGTTCTGCCGGTTCCGCCCCTGTCTGCGCCTTTGCGCAGGCTGATTGAATGGACCGCCGACTATTACTGCGCGCATATGTCCTCGGTTGCGCGGATGGTCATTTCCAGCGGCGGCGCATTGGGTGGCCCGGCCACCATGACCGAATATCGCTTGAGCGGAGCGGAGGCTGATCGTCTAACGTCCAAGCGTGCCATTGCGCTGGAGAAATTGGTCGGCGAGCAGGGCACCATCCGCGAGCTTGGCGCGTTTGCGGGCGTGTCCGACGGAGTGCTGCGGGGCATGGTCAATGCAGGGCTGATCGAGCCTGTGACGGTCGCCATCGATCGGCCGTTCCCGCGCGCCAAAGCGGATCATGACAGGCCCGACCTGTCTGCCGATCAGAGCGAGGTGGCGGACCGGCTGACGCAGGCGGTGAAGGATAAGGACTTTGCCCCCTTCCTGCTCGACGGGGTGACCGGATCGGGCAAAACCGAAGTCTATTTCGAGCCCGTGGCCGAGGCCATCCGCTTGGGCCGCCAAGTACTCGTCCTGCTGCCCGAAATCGCCCTGACCGAGGCATTTCTCACTCGGTTCGAACGCCGCTTTGGCGCGGCACCCGTGCTGTGGCATTCTTCGCTCAAATCCACCGAGCGTCGCCGTGCATGGCGCGCCATCAGTGATGGAAGTGCGCAAGTGGTGGTCGGTGCACGCTCGGCTCTGTTCCTGCCCTATGCCAACCTCGGCCTGATCGTGGTCGATGAAGCGCATGAGGTCAGTTTCAAGCAGGATGATGGCGTGCGCTACAATGCGCGCGATGTGTCGGTGATGCGCGCCCGGTTTGAGAAAATTCCTGTGGTCCTCGCCAGTGCAACACCCGCGCTGGAAAGCCTGCAAATGGCGGAAAGCGGCATCTATGAAAAGCTCGACCTGCCCAGCCGCTTTGGCGGGGCGCAATTGCCCAGCATTCAAACGATCGATCTGACTCAGGAAAAGCCTGGCGCGGGCCGCTGGCTGGCCCCGCCATTGGTTGCCGCCTTGGAAGACCGGCTCTCCAAGGGCGAGCAATCGCTATTATTCCTCAACCGGCGCGGCTTTGCCCCGCTGACGCTGTGCCGCAATTGCGGTTACCGTTTCAAATGCCCCAATTGCAGCGCCTGGTTGGTCGAACATCGTCTATCGCGCCGCCTATCGTGCCATCATTGCGGACACGAGACGACACCGCCCCAGACCTGCCCCGAATGCGGCGAGCCCGATTGCTTGGTCGCTTGCGGCCCCGGTGTGGAGCGGATCGCAGACGAAGTGGCCGAGATTTTGCCCGAGGCCCGGGTGGCCATCGCCACGTCGGACACGCTCAATTCGCCCGAACGCGCGGCGGCCTTTATCGCTCAAGCAGAAGCCGGCGGCATTGACGTGATCGTTGGCACGCAATTGGTCACCAAAGGTTTCCACTTTCCCGAGCTGACATTGGTCGGCGTGGTTGATGCCGATCTGGGATTGGAAGGTGGCGATTTGCGCGCCGCCGAACGCACCTATCAGCAAATCGCGCAAGTTGCCGGCCGAGCCGGACGCGGAGCGAAGCCGGGCGAAGTGTTCTTGCAAACCCGGCATGGCGATGCGCCTGTCATTGCAGCCTTGGTCGATGGGGATCGCGATGCTTTTTATGCTGCGGAAACAGAGGCACGGCGCGATGCGGGCGCTCCTCCCTTTGGCCGATGGGCTGCCATCATCATCTCGTCCGAAGATGACCGTGAGGCGCGCGAGGCGGCCAACCGTCTGGGCAGCGGACGCCCGCAACACGATGATTTGATGGTGCTGGGCCCTGCCCCTGCTCCGCTGGCGCTGCTGCGTGGACGGTATCGCTATCGCTTCTTGATCAATGCGCGGCGCAGCGTGGAATTGCAGAAGATCATCGCCGGGTGGCTGGACGCCTTTCAGTTCCCGCCCGGAGTGCGGCTGGGCGTGGACATTGATCCCTATAGCTTTGTTTGAGGCACCAAGTGCGCGCTCGTGCATTCTCTTAAGCAATGTCCCAACCTATCCTCATCCCGATCCTGTGCGACCAGCTGACCCGCACAATTTCCAGCCTGCGCGGACCCGCTAAGGACGACACCGTCATCCTTATGGCCGAGGTTTGGGACGAAGCGACCAATGTCAAACACCACCAGCAAAAGATTGCGTTGGTGTTTTCTGCCATGCGCCATTTCGCCGGCGAGCTGGAACAGGCCGGATGGACGGTCGACTATATCAAGCTGGATGATGACGGGAACTCGGACAGTCTGACCGGCGAATTAGTCCGCGCCATTGAACGCCACGACCCTCGCGAAATTTGCGTTACCGAGGCGAGCGAGTGGCGTGTGCGACAAATGCAGGACGAATGGCAGGAGAAGTTCGCTTGCCCCGTTGAAGTGCTGCCCGATGATCGCTTCATCTGCTCGCATAGCGAATTCGCCGAATGGGCAAACGATCGCAAGCATCTGACGATGGAGCATTTCTACCGCGAAATGCGGCGCAAAACCGGCCTGCTGATGACGGACGACGGCCAAGGGAAAATGTTGCCGGTGGGCGGCGAGTGGAATTTGGACAAGGAAAATCGTCAACCGCCCAAAGATGGCGAAATGGACGCACCAGCCCGGCCCAAGTTTGAACCTGACGAAATCACTCGCGACGTGATTGCCCTGGTCGCTGACCGTTTCGGCAGCCATTTCGGCAGGCTTGAGCCGATGCATTGGCCCGTTACACGCGATCAGGCCGAGCAGGCCGCCGAGGCTTTCTTTACCGAGCGTCTGACCCAATTCGGTCCCTATCAGGATGCGATGGTCCACGGCTCGGACGATCTTTATCATTCTATGCTGTCGACTAGTATCAATTTGGGTCTGCTCGATCCGCTCGACCTGTGCCAACGGGCCGAAGCCGCTTATGACGCAGGCGACGCGCCGCTCAATTCGGTTGAGGGATTCATCCGCCAGATTATCGGCTGGCGTGAATATATTCGCGGGTTTTATTGGCACTTCATGCCCGATCTTGAGAGCAAGAATGGGTTGAATGCACAGCGCGCCCTTCCGGAATTTTTCTGGACCGGCGAGACAGACATGCGCTGCCTTTCCGATTGCATCCGCTCCACCCATGACAATGCCCATGCCCATCACATCCAGCGCCTTATGGTACTGGGCAATTTCTGCCTGTTAGCCGGCATCGATCCCCGCCAAGTCCAGGATTGGTTTCTGATCGTTTATGCCGATGCGTTCGAATGGGTCGAAATGCCCAATGTCGTGGGCATGATCCTGTATGCAGAAGGCGGACATCTGGCCACCAAGCCCTATGCTGCCAGCGGTAACTACATCAACAAGATGTCCGATTACTGCAAGGAATGCAGCTATTCCGTTTCCAAGAAAACCGGTGAAGGCGCATGCCCCTTCAACCCGCTGTATTGGCACTTTATGGATCGCCACCGCGATTTGCTGGAAAAGAACCACCGGGTCGGGCGGATCTATTCCAATTGGGACCGGATGGGCGAGGACAAGCAAGGCGAATATCTGACCAGCGCGCAGAAATTCCTCGACAGTCTTGAACCAGCCAGCGAAGGCTGGGCCCGATACACATAGAACACGATCTTTAGGAGAGACCACCCATGCTGACCGTACACCATCTGCGTATTTCGCAATCCGAACGCATCGTCTGGCTGTGCGAGGAGCTGGGCCTCGACTATGATCTGAAGCTCTATAATCGCGATCCTGAAACGCGGCTCGCTCCGCCCGAATTGAAGGCGCTGCACCCAATGGAAATCGCGCCTTTGATCGAGGACAATGGTACATTGCTGGGCGAAAGCGGCGCCATCATGGATTACATCGTCGGCAAATATGCGCCCGACACCGATCTGGTGCCCGGCCCTGATCATCCCGACTTTGCCCAGCATCTCTATTGGTATCACTTTGCCAATGCGACGCTGATGACCAATGGCATGATGGGCATTGCCATCAATGCCGTGGGCGCAGAGATGCCGCCTAGTCTGATGAAGCGGGTGACCAATGCCTGGGCATCGGTTGAGCGCCAATTGGGCGAGACCGATTACTTTGGTGGCGCAAACTTCACCACCGCAGACATCATGCTCGGTTTCTCGCTCACCACAGCACGCGCTTTCAACGATATGAGCATCGACCACATGCCCAATCTGAAAGCCTATCTGCAACGCATTGGTGCTCGCCCGGCCTATCAAGCAGCGATGGCCAAGGCTGAGCCCGGCTTCCCGCCCAAATTGGATTAAGGCGATTGGCGGTAATACTGGGAGCACCCCAGCCGCCGCCTGCCACTTTTCACGATAGTCTTGTGCCGAGCGACGGCTAAGCTGGCGATCGACCTTCGCTGCTTAGGAGAGCTCGCATGGAACTTATCGGAATGCCGCTGTCGCCCTTCGTCAAGAAGTGCGAGCTGTTGCTGCGCGAGAAGGGGTTGGAGTTTACCTATCGGCAGATTTCGCCGCTGATCGATCAAGACCAGTATTTTGAGCATAGCCCACTTGGCAAAATGCCGATCCTGCTGGATGGCGATATTGCCCTGCCCGACAGCTCTGCCATCGCGGTTTATCTGGATGGCATCGCGCCTGACCCCAAAGTGATCCCCGATGATCCCAGGCAACGCGCCTGGGTCATATGGCTGGAGGAATATTCGGACAGCATCTTGCTATCCCTGTCATCAGGCTTGTTCTTTGCCCGTTTTATCGGGCCGCGTCTGTTGGGACTTCCGGTCGATGAAGATGGCGCGAACAAAATCCTGGCCCAATCCATGCCGCCCGCCTTCGACTATCTAGAAAGCCAGCTGAAGATCGCCGGAGATTACCTCAGCCCCAGCGGATACAGCCTGGCCGATATTGCGGTTAGTTCGCAGATTTGCATGTTCGAAAGGGCTGGCGAAACGGTGGACGCCAGCAGGTGGCCGCTGCTCGCGCAATGGATGGGGCGTATCCGCACCCGGCCAGCATTTCAGGCTTGCCTGGCCGAGGAAGAGCGGTTTTTCGACGTTTGGCAGAACACCGACACCTATCTGCCCAAGGATGGAGCCGCCGCTGTGACGCAATTGGGACGGTAATTTGAGCCTTGGCGCCCGCCCGGCCTATCAGGCAGCGATGGCCAAGGCAGAGCCCGGCTTCCCGATCAAATTGGATTGAGCGTTTGGTCTGAAATTGGGCGGGAAGCAGCCCTTCCTTCAGGACGCTTCCTGCTTGTCACATAATCGGTTATCTCGCGTCCAAGCACGTTGGTTCTGGTTGCTGTGCTAAAGGGGGGCTTTATGCGTATTTCCTATCTCATCGTGCTTTCTACGATCGCTGGTCCGGCATTTGCGATGCAACCACTCGATCAACAGATCGACACTTTTACCGCAGAGCTGATTGTTGTTCCGCAAACTAAAGAGATTGCCGATGCCCGCTGTGAACAGGCCGTTTCGATAGGGAATGCTTCGATCGAAGCCTTAGAAATGCACCAGGGTCCCGCAACAATTTCAGGCGATCTT
This sequence comes from uncultured Erythrobacter sp., assembly GCA_947495555.1. Lineage (GTDB taxonomy): Bacteria > Pseudomonadota > Alphaproteobacteria > Sphingomonadales > Sphingomonadaceae > Erythrobacter. The sequence continues at coordinate 856,117 of CANLZI010000001.1, forward strand.
CAGGCTCTCGATGACTTCGTGCGAGCGAACACTGCTGCGCGAGGGGAAGCCGCTGTCTGGTTTAATCTCGACATGAATGCAGAGGTGAGGGACTCAGGGCAAGCTTGCCTGATCCGTCTCGATTCTCTTTATGGCCGAGCTTGGACCTCGAGGGCAATCTACGACCGCATCGCTGCCATCCCTGATTCAGAAGTCCCGCAAGACCTGCGTTATCCACTAGACCGTTTGTTGCTGATTTATCGACTAGGCGGAGTGGACCGCTCGGCGGAAACTCGGGCCCAACTGGAGGAACTGAACAACCAGATTAGCGAAGTTGCGGCGCAGTTCGCCCGCAATATTGTCGATGGCGGGCTAAGCGCTGAGTTTGACCCAGATGAGCTTGCGGGGCTGCCGGAGGACTGGTTCCTAGCCCATCCTTTAGGCGATAACGGGCTTATTGAGGTGACTACCTCTAACCCCGATTCCGTACCTGTTCTCACATTCGCTCACGATCGTGAAGCGCGTCGGAAGATGTCCACAGCTCGGTCGAACCGCGCGTTTCCAGAGAATACTGCGGTTCTCCGCGAGCTGGTCCGCTTACGCGACCAGCAGGCGCGCTTGCTCGGCTTTCCAAGTCATGCGCACGCAGCAATGGCCGACAAAATGATGGGATCACCCGAACGCGCGGTGGAATTTCTTGAGCGAATGCACGTGGTCGTAAGTGCTGCCGCAAAGCGCGAATATGACGAGCTGCTTGCGTTCGCGCAGCAGCGCGATCCCGGCGTCGAGCAGCTTAAGGCCTACGATACCACCTATTTCAGCAACCTGCTTTCCTCCGAGAAATTCGGCGTCGATCAGAATGAAGTTCGGCAATATTTCACCTTGCCCGCCGTGCAGCAGGGCATTTTCGACCTTATGAGCCGGATGTTCGATGTTCGGTTTGTTGAATGGGAGACCGAGGTTTGGGCTGGCGGTGTAACGGCTTGGGAGATGTATGAAGGCGACGATCTGGTCGGGCGTTTCTACCTTGATCTCAGTCCGCGCGAAGGCAAATTTGGCCACTATCAGCAGATGGAGTTCCGTGTCGGCGTGGAGGGCGGCGACATCCCGATTAAACTGCTGGCCACCAACTTTCCCGCCGAAGGGCCGATGTCGCATAGCGACGTAGAGACCTTCTTACACGAGTTCGGCCATTTGATCGAAGGGCTGTATGCAGATCACCAGGCGCTAGCATTAGCATCACGGGATATGACACCCAGCGATATGTGGGAGGCTCCTTCGCAGTTTCTCGAGGAATGGGCGTGGGATTACGAAACTCTGGCCTCTTTCGCTAGGAATCCCGATGGCGAGGTCATCCCGCGTGAATTGGTTGATCGAATGAATCTGGCCCGAACTTCTGGCCGGGCGCTGGCCATGAGCCGCTCTCTGGGGCTGTCGGCGGTCAGTATCGCTTACTACGATGCTACGCCTGATGCGGACTTTTCCGTGACGTTCAATCAGGAATTCGGACGATATTCCGACATTCCTCTCGACACAGGAGCCCCTTGGGCAGCTTGGGGGCCTCTGGCAAACAACTCATCGAACTACTACGCTTACAGCTGGTCACAGGTAATAGCGCAAGACTTGCTTAGCCGCTTTCTGGAGGTGGGACTGAACGACAAGGAGACAGCAATTGCGTACCGAGACATCGTGCTAAAAAACGGTGCCACTCGCTCGCCCGACGAAATGATCGAACGCTTCCTCGGTCGTCCACTGAGATATGAATCTATTGAGAATTATTTGGGCCACGCGGACAGCGATTGAGGTTTGCCCCGGCGCCAGCGACTTATAACGGCTGTCCGCAAATGGGTCGTTAGCGGACAGCCCCGAATTCGCCATTCTTGCGAGCGCGTGAAATAGTTGCAGCCTTACTTGCGACCTTCGCGCCGCAACAATTCGCTTTTGATGTCCGGCCCATAGGCATAGCCACCCAGACTGCCATCGCCTTGCACCACCCGGTGGCAAGGGATCAGCACGGCAATATTGTTGGCTCCATTGGCTCCGCCCACAGCGCGGCTGGCCTTGGGATTGCCCAGAGCGGCTGCCAATTCACCATAGGACCGTGTCTCGCCGGCCGGTATGTCTCGCAAGGCCTGCCACACCCGCTGCTGGAACGCGGTGCCTTTCACATCCAGCGGGATATGCGCGTTGTTCGATGCAGGTTGCTCGACTGCATCAACAATCTGGCCGAGTAATTTTTCAAAAGCCCCGTCGCCGGCACGCAATTCGGCCTTGGGAAAACGCGCACGCAAATGTTCCTCCCCTTCATTGAAGGACAAGCAGCACACGCCCTTGGCCGTTGCCGCCACCAACATGGTGCCCAGCGACGTTTCTACTGTGGCCCAGTGGATGGTGATCCCAGCCCCGCCCTTGCTCCAATCGCTTGCTGCCATGCCTAATTTTCCCTCCATCGCATCATAAAAGCGGCTGGGCGCTTCATACCCTGCGTCATACATTGCATCGCTGACAGTGTTGGATGCGGTCAATGCCTCGCGAGCCCGCTCCTCTCGCAAAGCACGCGTATACACCGCCGGTGACATGCCCGTGGCGCGTTTGAACACGCGCTGGAAATGCGCCGCGGAATAGCCGGTAAGCTGCGCCAAATGCTCAAGCGTGGCGCGTCCCTCACGTTGTTTGATAGCCTGAATTGCTTTCAACACAGCGGCTTCGTCGCGCCCGACATCGTCCGGCATGCACCGCTTGCAAGCGCGCAGCCCAGCACCCTGCGCTGCAAGACCATCGGCAAAAAAGCGCACATTCTGTCGAGCTGGATGCCGCGCCGCGCAACTGGGTCGGCAATATATGCCGGTTGTCAGCACTCCGGTGACAAAGCGTCCATCAAAGGCGCGGTCACGACGCATCACTGCCTCCCACGCCTTATCATCTGTCAGATCTGCAATCTGGTTCATGACTACCTTCTAACCAAGTCTGCGCACAGACGCATCCTGAAGCTTGCGGTCAAAGCAATTGCCCTGCAAACAGCAGCCTATGCATAGGATTATGACCTTCTTCTTGGGCGCTATGGGCTTTTTGGCATTGGCGATCGCTCCTGCCACTCCGGCACAAGCTGATCCGGCCGATATCGAGGCCGCAGCGCGCGGCGTAGTCCGAGTGGTATTGATCGGCACCGACGGGAAAGAGGTATATCCGGTCAGCCATGGCAGCGGCTTTGCCATCACCCCCACCAAGATCATCACCAATGCCCATGTTGTGCGCGAGGCCTTGCAAGACGACACTTTGCGGATCGGGATTGTCCCTTCAGAGGGCGACGAGGCGGCCTATGGCAAGCCCATAGCGATGAGCCCGCGCAATGATCTGGCCCTGATCGAGATTACCGAGGGTAGCCTGCAATTGCCGCAACTGACCCTGTCGGGCGGCATCACCGGCGATATGGGCGAGGTTTCTGCTGTCGGATATCCGATGAATGTAGACCGCGCACAGGGGCTGGAGATTGGCGACATCTTCCGCTCGCAACCGCCGGTAAAAAGCCGCGGCTTCCTGTCAGGTCAACGCCCTTCGCGCCAGTTTGACACAATTTTGCACACCGCTCCCATCGCTCGCGGAAACTCGGGCGGGCCACTGCTGGATAGTTGTGGCCGCGTGGTCGGCGTCAACAGTTTTGGCGCAGATTCGGATGGATCCGATGCCGAGTTTTACTTCGCCGTATCGATGCGCGAGCTGCTGCCATTCCTGCGCGCCAATGAGATAGAAGCGCGGGTCAATGCGCTGCCATGCCGCAGCCTTGATGATCTGGACAATGCCGAGCGCGCGCGGCTGGATGCGCTGCGCAGCGACGCGCGCGAACGGTTGGCAGCGCGCGAAGCTGATCTGCAAAGCAAGCGCAACCGGGCTCAATTGGAGGCGCAGATAGCGGTGATGACCGCGCGTGAGAACGCCATGGCCGCCGCCATGCTGTTGCTGATGGTAGCACTTGGTGCAGGCTATGTTGCTCAGCAGATGCGCGGCAAGGAAGGCCAACACAAACTGATGATTGTCGCGGGCACTATTGCTTTTGCTGCGCTGTTGGGTGCGATTGCCCTGTGGAAGACCCGCCCTGGTCTGGAAGAGATTGATGAGCGAGTGGAGCTAGCGATGGGCGATCATCAGACCAGCGATGGCGATCCAAATTCCGTTTCTGGCGATGGCACCTTGCTGTGCACTTTGCTGCCCGAACGAAGCCGCGTGACCGGCGCCCGCACCGATGATGTTGAATTTGACTGGGCCGCAGACGGCTGCGTAAATGGGCGCACTCAATATGGCTTTGTTGGAGGTCAATGGAGCCGCGTTCTCGTCACCGACGAAGAAGAAACGGTTTCGGTCAATATGTATGACCCGCAGACACGGACCTTCCGCACGGACCGCTATCTGTTGGGCCGCAACGCCATGCGCCAGGCCCGCGCGGCTCGCGGAGAATATGACCCGCCGCAATGTGGTTTGACTGACGCTGCCAAGCAATTGGGCGAGCAGCAGGCAGGGATTATGTCGCTTTTACCGAACCGTCCCAACGAACGGCTGGTGTATTCCTGCAATACGGCGGGCCCACCTGTACCAAGGACTGATTTGGAATGAAGTCTGTATTGAACACAGCCGCCACCGTGCTGATCGGGCTAATCGCTATCTTGCATATGTTCATTGCCTGGCTCGAGATGTTTGCCTGGGAAACACGCGGACCGCGTGTTTTCGCTAGCCTTCCGGCAGAGCTGTTCGCGCAAACCACCACAATGGCGGCCAACCAAGGACTTTATAACGCATTTCTGGCTGCGGGCCTGATTTGGAGCCTGCTGATCAAGGACATGCACTGGCGCTTCAACATCGCCGCATTCTTCCTGGGATGCATAGCAATTGCTGGGATCTTTGGAGCGCTGACAGTCTCACCCACCATCGCCGTGGTTCAGACCGTGCCAGCCGTCATAGCACTCGCAGCAGCCTATGGTGCATGGCGCGGTTCACGCAGCATTTAATCAGGCCGCCAGCGCTTCCCCGCTCAGCGTGATGCGATGCATTTCGCGGCGGTGGCCAGCATAATCGTTGATCGCATTGTGCCAGCTGGTGCGGTTGTCCCAGATTGCCACGGTGCCCGGCTTCCATTGTAGCCGGCACTGATTGTCATCCGTCAAAGCGGCATCACACAGCCGGTTCAGCAAAGGCAGGCTTTCCTCGCGTGTTTGCCCGACAAAATTGATCGTGAAAGCGGTGTTTACATAGAGCAGCTTGCGGCCGGTTTGCGGGTGACGGATCACCACCGGATGCACCGCGCCCGTTTTCAAATCCTGACCGCGCAGGCTCTTGCCCATATCGGTCTGCGCATACAGACCATCGGCCTTATATACGTGATCTGCGGTGTGAAACGCTTCCAAGCCTTCGATTTCAGCCTTTAGATCATCCGGCAATGCATCATAGGCAGCACCCATATGCGCCCATTCCGTATCGCCACCCTTGGGAGGCAGATCGCGCGCAACCAGAACCGAACCCATCGCTGGGATCTGGTCATAAGAATGATCGGTATGCCAAGCCCCGCCAATATTGGTGGACTGATCGGCTTCTTTTTTGACCACAGCGATTTCATTGAAATCGTCCTGCAACGGGAAATAGTTGTTCACATCAATCCCGCCCCAACGGCGCCCGAACTTTATGTGTTCCTCAGGCGAGAATTCCTGATCGCGAAACACCGCGACGCCATGTTCGTAGATCGCCGTCTTGATCTCGGCCAATTCAGCATCGCTGCATCCCGCCAGCGTTACGCCGGAAACTTCCACTCCGCATTTTGGAGCCATTGGGGTCAGTTGCATTTCGTCCTCTCCTGCGAGCTTTTTGCTCTTGCAACATTTGTTGCCGTGAATCCTCATTCGACGCAAGTATAGAAGTCCGAGCGCTCATCCTGCCCAAATCCCAAGACTTGCGGGTTGCATCGCAGCATACCGGATGCTAGGCGCGCGCCAGCTTTGCCGAGGTGGTTGCGATCCATCGGAAACACCCCGGAACCGACAAAGCAACGCATCGTTATTTTTCGGACCTTAAAGGACGGTAAGCGCGTGGATATTTCCGCCGGTATTCAGGCTAGCCTGGCAGGGCGTTACGCCTCTGCTCTGTTTGATCTTTCCTCGGAAGCAGGAACGGTCTCAGCTGTCGAATCAGACCTCGACACATTGCAACAGGCTTTGACCGAATCGGACGTCATGCGCGAGCTGACGACCAACCCCAAAGTGTCGCGCACCGATGCCGAAAAAGCATTGGCTGGCATCGCGCCTGTTTTGGGCCTGTCGGAACTGACACAGAATTTTCTTGGTGTGCTGGCGCAGAACCGCCGCCTTGGTCATTTGGGCGAAGTGATCGCCGCATTTCAGACCATTGCCGCTGCACAGCGCGGCGAAGTAACCGCCGACGTCACCAGCGCCCACGCGCTCAGCGATGATCAGCTTGCTGCTTTGAAGGACAAGCTGACCGCGCGCGAAGGCCGCACCGTAATGCTCAAATCAAGTGTCGACCCGGAACTTCTGGGCGGCCTCGTTGTAACTATCGGATCGAAGCGTATCGACGGTTCAATCCGTACCCGTTTGAATTCCCTCGCGAACAAGATGAAAGAAGGCTGACGGCTGACGCCGCTCAGAAAAGGCTAACTGATGGAAATCCGCGCCGCAGAAATCTCCAAGGTCATTAAGGACCAGATCGCCAATTTCGGCACCGAAGCTGAAGTCAGCGAAGTCGGTTCCGTTCTCTCTGTGGGTGACGGCATCGCCCGTATCCACGGCCTCGACAAGGTCCAGGCTGGTGAGATGGTCGAATTCGCCAATGGCGTCCAAGGCATGGCCCTGAACCTGGAAGCCGACAATGTCGGTGTCGTTATCTTCGGCTCTGACGCCGAGATTAAAGAAGGTGACAGCGTTAAGCGTACCGGCACGATTGTTGACGTTCCGGTTGGCAAAGGCCTACTGGGCCGCGTGGTTGACGCTCTGGGTAATCCGATCGACGGCAAAGGCCCGATCGAAGCCACCTCGCGCCAACGCGTCGAAGTTAAAGCGCCCGGCATTATCCCGCGCGAATCGGTTAGTGAGCCTGTTCAATCCGGCCTCAAGGCGATTGATGCTCTTGTTCCTGTTGGCCGCGGCCAGCGCGAATTGATCATTGGTGACCGTCAGACCGGCAAAACCGCTGTGGCGATCGACACCTTCATCAATCAGAAGGGTCCTAACCAGAGCAACGACGAGAAGAAGAAGCTGTACTGCGTTTATGTCGCCGTTGGCCAAAAGCGTTCGACCGTTGCCCAGATCGTGAAGCAATTGGAAGAAAACGGCGCGATGGAATACTCCATCGTTGTTGCTGCGACCGCTTCTGAGCCTGCTCCGCTGCAATATCTCGCACCGTACACCGGCTGCGCGATGGGCGAGTATTTCCGTGACAACGGCATGCACGCTGTGATCGTTTATGACGATTTGTCCAAACAAGCTGTTGCCTATCGTCAGATGTCGCTGCTGCTGCGTCGTCCTCCGGGCCGCGAAGCCTATCCTGGTGACGTGTTCTATCTCCACTCACGCTTGTTGGAGCGTGCCGCGAAGATGAATGGCGACAATGGCGGCGGATCGTTGACCGCACTGCCAATCATTGAAACGCAGGCTGGCGACGTGTCGGCCTATATTCCGACCAACGTGATCTCGATCACCGATGGTCAGATCTTCCTTGAAACCGACCTGTTCTATCAGGGCATCCGTCCTGCGATTAACGTGGGTCTTTCGGTTAGCCGTGTTGGCGGTGCCGCTCAGACCAAGGCGATGAAGAAGGTTTCCGGCTCGATGAAGCTGGACCTGGCGCAATATCGCGAAATGGCTGCCTTTGCGCAGTTCGGTTCGGACCTTGATGCTTCAACCCAGAAACTGCTTAGTCGTGGTGCGCGCCTGACCGAGCTGCTCAAACAAGCTCAATTCTCGCCCATGCCATTTGAAGAGCAAACCGTGTCGATCTTTGCCGGTACCAATGGGTACCTGGATTCGGTCGATGTGGAACGGGTCAATGATTATGAAGAACAGATGCTGGCATTCTTCCGCAGCGAACATGCCGACATTCTGACCGAAATCCGCGACAGCCAAAAGTTCGACGGTGACGTGAAGGATCGCACCGTTGCGGCTCTTCAGGCATTCGCCAAACAGTTCGCTTAAGGGAGCGCCTCAGTGCCCTCATTGAAAGAACTCAAGGATCGGATCGGGTCGGTTAAGTCGACCCAGAAGATCACCAAGGCCAAACAGATGGTCGCCGCGGCGAAACTTCGCCGTGCGCAGGCTGCTGCCGAAGCTGGCCGTCCCTATGCCGAGCGTTTGAGCGCGGTCATGGCCTCGCTCGCGAGCAAGGTTTCAGGCGACAGCGCGCCCAAGCTCTTGGCTGGCAATGGCAAGGATCAGCGTCACATGCTGGTGCTGGTCAATACAGACAAAGGTCTGTGCGGTGGTCTGAACGCCAATCTGGTCAAAGAAGCCAAGCTGCAGGCCAAGCGATTGATCGCCGAGGGCAAGGACGTGTCCTTCTACCTCGTCGGCAAGAAGGGTCGCGCACCGATTAAACGCGAATATCCCAATGGCATCGCCAAGCATTACGACACCTCGAATGTCCGCACGCCGGGCTTTGAAGAAGCAGACGGCATTGCTGCCGAGCTGATCGAAATGTTTGACGCTGACCAGTTTGACGTTGCGCATCTGATCCGCCCGAAATTCCAATCGGCGCTGGTCCAGAACCCGACCACGACACAGCTGATCCCGGTCCCCTCGCCAGAGGTTGCCGAAGATAGCGATGCCGTGGTTGAATATGAGCCCGGCGAAGAGGAAATCCTCGAAGAACTGCTGCCACGTTATGTGAAGACGCAGCTGTTCGGCGCGCTGCTTGAACGCGAAGCATCGGAGCAAGGCGCTTCGATGACTGCAATGGACAACGCCACGCGTAACGCCGGCGATCTGATCCAGAAGCTGACGATCCAATACAACCGCAGCCGTCAGGCCGCGATCACCACCGAACTTATTGAAATTATTGCTGGCGCAGAAGCGCTGTAAAGTAAGGCTAAGGAAAAACCATGGCTACCGCACCCGCACTCAACCAAACAACCAATGGCACCATCAGCCAGGTCATCGGCGCTGTCGTCGACGTGCAGTTCCCCGGTGAACTGCCCGCCATTCTCTCCGCTCTGGAGACCAAGAACGGCGACAACACGCTGGTCCTCGAAGTTGCTCAGCATCTGGGTGAGAACACCGTTCGCACCATCGCAATGGACGCAACCGAAGGTCTTACTCGCGGCAGCGAAGTGATCGCTACTGGCGCGCAGATCTCTGTGCCCGTTGGTCCCAAGACACTGGGCCGTATCATGAACGTCATCGGCGAGCCGATTGACGAATTGGGCCCGATTGGCGCTGAAAAGACCATGCCTATCCACGCAGAAGCACCTCCCTTCGTCGATCAGTCGACCGAAGCGGCCATTCTGGTGACCGGCATTAAAGTTATCGACCTGCTCGCACCTTACGCAAAGGGCGGTAAGATCGGCCTGTTCGGCGGTGCCGGCGTTGGTAAGACCGTTCTTATTCAGGAACTCATCAACAACATCGCAAAGGGTCACGGCGGCGTGTCCGTGTTTGCCGGTGTGGGTGAGCGTACCCGTGAAGGTAACGATCTCTATCACGAGTTTCTGGACGCAGAAGTTATCAAGAAGGACGCCAATGGCGTCGCCACCCCTGAAGGGTCAAAGGTTGCGCTGGTGTTCGGCCAGATGAACGAGCCTCCCGGAGCGCGTGCCCGCGTTGCTCTGTCTGGTCTGACCATGGCGGAATATTTCCGTGATGAAGAAGGCCAGGACGTTCTGTTCTTCGTCGACAACATCTTCCGCTTTACGCAAGCCGGTTCGGAAGTGTCCGCTTTGCTGGGCCGTATTCCTTCGGCTGTGGGCTATCAGCCTACCCTGTCGACCGACATGGGTAACCTGCAAGAGCGCATTACCTCGACCACCAAGGGTTCGATTACATCGGTTCAGGCCATCTATGTTCCTGCCGATGACCTTACCGACCCTGCGCCAGCCACATCGTTTGCTCACCTTGACGCAACCACCACGCTGAACCGCGCGATTTCAGAGCTGGGCATCTACCCCGCTGTTGATCCGCTCGATTCAACCAGCCGTGTTCTGGAACCACGCGTTGTTGGACAAGAGCACTATGAAACTGCTCGTAAAGTTCAGGAAACGCTGCAGAAGTACAAATCACTGCAAGACATCATCGCCATTTTGGGCATGGATGAATTGTCCGAGGAAGATAAGCTGACCGTTGCGCGTGCGCGTAAGATCCAGCGCTTCCTTTCTCAGCCGTTCCACGTAGCCGAAGTATTCACCAACATTCCGGGCGTGTTCGTCGCGCTGGAAGATACGGTAGCCAGCTTTAAGGCGGTTGTTGAAGGTGAGTATGATCACCTTCCCGAGAGCGCTTTTTACATGGTTGGCGGCATCGATCAGGCGGTTGAAAAAGCTAAGAAGATGGCTGAGGACGCTTAAAAGCGCCTAAGGAAACAAACACATGCCACTCCACTTTGAACTCGTAACCCCGGCCAAGCAGGTCCGTAGCGAAGACGTCCACATGGTCGTCGTGCCCGGCGCAGAAGGCGAATTCGGCGTTTTGGAAGGCCATGCGCCTTTCATGTCGACCATCCGCGATGGCGCGGTGCAGGTCTATAAGACCGAAGGCGCAGCGCCTGAAACGATCGAAGTGCGCGGCGGGTTTGCCGAAGTAGGTGAAACCGGCCTGACCGTTCTGGCGGAGCATGTCGAAGAAGCCTGATTAGGCTTTTATCGATCACTAGCACTTCAAGAAGGGCGGCCTGGACGGGTCACCCTTTTTTGTTTGAGCCACAACTATCCCGCCTCTCGCCCAACCCATTGGGCAATGCCCAACAAATGCTCGGGCGAAGAGTTCATCGCTGCTTCCTGCATGATCGAAGCCAATGACTTGGCGGCCAAAGCATCCCGATACACTTGTTCTGCCGCACTGAATGCCGCGGCGATCTCGCATGGTTTTGTGCAGTCCTCGCGCTTTAGACCGCATGGACCATTCTGCCTGATCTCGGTGCACCGGAATGCAGGTGTTGGTCCATCAATAGCGTTCACTATGTCCAGCAAGCTGATCGCATCCACAGCGCGGGCAAGGCGATATCCGCCGCCCTTGCCACGCACAGAGGCAACGATGCCGGCGCGGCGCAAAAGTTGCATCTGCTTGGCCAGATAGGCTGAGGGCACTTCAAAAAACTCGGCCAGCGCATCAACACTTATGCCCGCCTGCTCCGGCAGGATCGCCAAAACGGTGCAGATATGCGTGGTCCACTCGACGCCTTTTCCCAATTGCACACTTGACTCCTTAATTGGATATATTTTATCCGGATATAGAATATCCACTTAAGGAGATGGCATGAGCACGACGGCAAAACAAGCGCATCGCATTTTTGCGCTCTTCATCGGCATTTTTCTGCTGGTCCATTTCGCCGCGCATTTTTCTGCCATTGCCGGTGTTGAGGAACAGGCTGGGGCCATGAAATGGGGCAGAGCGCTTTATCAATGGCCGATTGTTGAGGCGGCATTGGTCCTCGCGCTGTTGGCTCAGGTTCTACTCGGTTTGCGATTGCTGCGAGGCATCCACGCAAGGAAGCGCAAGGACTGGTGGCACAAAATTCAGTTTGCCAGCGGTTGTTATCTGGCTCTGTTCATCGTGCTGCACACAACTGCCGCGCTCTCCACACGGATGCTGATTGGCCTGGATACAAATTTCTACTGGGCAGCCGGGACATTGGTGCTCGCCCCTCTCAAATATGGATTCGCTCCCTATTATTTCCTCGCGGTGACGGCGCTGATTAGCCATGTGCTGGCCGCGCTGCATTTCAGGGGTAGCAGACCATGGCATGGCCCAGCGTTAATTCTCGGCCCTGTGGCGGGATTGGCGATCGTGGCGGCGTATTCCGGGGCATTGTACCCCATCGAATTGCCACAGCCGTATCGTGACTATTTTGGTTCCTTTCCAGGTGTGGCCAACTAAGCAGCGTCCTAACGCAAACTTGCAGTTTTCTGGGCGCAGGCCCACACTCTCATCAATAGCGCAGCTGATTGGTGGTGGTCATAATGAGCGAGTTGAAGGCTTTTCATTTGCCTGGTGCATGGGGATTGGTTTCCGTCAGTCCCTTTTGTCTGAAGCTGGATAGTTTCTTGCGGATGGCGGGTATTGAGCACCAATCCATGACAGCTGCCACGCCCTTTCCTGGCCCGAAGAAGAAGGCTCCATGGATTGAGTATCGCGGCCAAAAGTTGGGCGATTCCACGCTGATTATCGACTTTCTGAAGCAGGAGTTCGATGTCGATCTGGATGCGCATTTGAGCGATGAGCAACGCGGCCAAGCAATTGCCATCCAACGCTTGATCGAAGAAAATCTCTATTGGGCGATGGTGTATGATCGCTGGGTGCGCGATGAGAATTGGCCCATTTTGAAAGGCACCGTCTTAGGGAATATCCCCACTCCCCTGCGCATGGCCCTTACCCCGATTGCGCGTAAGGGCGTCAAAAAGCAGCTGGCAGGCCACGGTATGGGGCTGCACACGGAAGCAGAAATTGAGGCAATCGGTCGCAAGGATATCGATGCACTGGCTGACATATTGGGCGACAAAGACTGGTTTATGGGCGATCGTATCAGCTTTACCGATGCCGTGGTTTATTCTCTCTTGGCTAACATTGTTTTTGTAGAATTTTCCAGCCCGATGAAAGCAATGATCAACGCTCATTCAAGCCTTGTCGATTGGCTTACCCGCTTCAAAAACGAAGTATACCCAGAGCAAGAATGATGGCGAGCCGGGGCCAACCATCATGAGGGGTTTGATCACCAACAATGCCAATGCAATCGCTATATTTTTCCTGGCGATGGCCACGGTGGCGATCCGAGCCATCGGCTGGGGTGATCCCGCCAGCGACTTTGACGAGCAGCTTTATTCCCTGATCGGCCAGCAAATGTTGCAAGGGCAATGGCCTTATATCGATCTGTGGGATCGCAAGCCATTTGGCCTTTTCGCCATCTTTGCCTTCGCCCATGCGACAGGTTGGAGTGGACCAGAGGCCTATCAGGCGTTGGCAAGTGTATCGGCATTTGCCACGGCTGTGCTGACTTACGCCATTGCCAACAGGATGACTGGCAAGTTGACAGCATTCAGCGTCACTTTGCTGATGTTGGTGCTGTTGTCAGTCTATGGCGCTGGATCCGGCCAGTCTGAAGTGTTTTTCTTGCCCTTGATGCTGGGCATGGTGTGGATGCTGCGCGATCCGCGAGATAGCTCATTTGAACAGCGAGCATTGATGGCCATGTTGCTGGGCGGGTTTGCATTGCAGGTCAAATACACGGTGTTGCCGCAATGCCTTGCGCTGGGCCTCTATGCTCTGTTCCACCATTGGCGCAGCGGCATGTCGGTTTGGGGATTGATTGCTCAGTCGATCCGCTTTGCGGCTCTGGGCATTGTCCCGACCGCACTGGTTTATCTAGCCTATGTCTTGTTGGGAGGCGGCGATGCGTGGATGTTCGCCAATCTGGACAGTTTCTTCCTCAAGGAAGCCGCGCCGCATGGCCGGTTTGCTGCGCATGTTGTGGCCTATGGCAGCGCCTGCATCGCACTGATGCTGGGCGGATATTATGCCGCCGTCCGGATCATCGGGCCGGACGATACCCAAACCTACCGATTGGTGCTGTTGTGGGCGCTATCCTGCCTGGTCACTGTCTTGCTGCCTGGCACGACCTATTATTACTATTACGCAGCCCTAGTACCCGCTGCTTGCCTAGTCGCCATCCCGCTGTTGGACGCACGTGGCCCCGGCAAATGGTATTCCGCCATAGCTTTGGTCCTGATTGCGGTAGGCTTTTTCCGGCCAGATACTCGTTATCAAGAAACGCAGGATCGGATCGCTGCGGTTCAGCGTCTGTCCGATGCGATTGCACCACTTGTGGACCAGGAAGCTGCTTGTCTGTGGGTGCATGATGGCCCTACTGCGCTGTATTCCGCTACCCGTTCATGCTTGCCCAGCCGCGTGATCTATCCCGACCATCTGAGCAATGGGCTGGAAGCTGAGGCTTTGCCCGTCGATCCGGCCGAAGAGACTGCGCGCATCCTGCGGACTCGCCCGCCGGTGATCGTGACCGCAGATCGCCCTGTCAGCCAACCCAATAAACAGGTTGCAGCACTCGTCTCTGATGTATTGGCAGCGCGATACCGCGCCTTGCAAACAGAGACCATCGATGGCCGATTGATAACGGCTTGGGCGCGCCGCTGAGACTTGCCCGATCTGCACATGCCAATTCACCGTCACGTCTGGCGATAATTTCATTCGTGACTATACCCCAATCGACAGATCAACCGAACTTAACCGTTGGAGAGGATAATTGCGTTTTGCATCCAGAGTCGCACTTTCAACCACACTGGCAGGAGCCCTCGCTATGACCGCCTCGACTGCACAGGCCGATGGCACCGATGGCATTCCCGGGCCCGATCAAGATCCTTATATCTGGCTGGAAGAGGCCCGCAGCGACGAGGCTCTCGCTTGGGTTAAGGCAGAGAATATCCGTACCCTGGGTGCGTTGGAAGCCGATCCGCGTTTCGAACAGCTGAAGAATGATGCGCTGGCGATTTACGACAGCAATGATCGCATACCCTTTGTGAGCTTTCGCCCTGATGGGCTGTATAATTTTTGGCAGGACAAGGACAATCCTAAAGGGTTGGTTCGCCGCACCACACTGGAAAGCTACCAGACCGACAATCCAGAATGGGAAGTGCTGCTGGACGTGGACGCCTTAGCCAAGGCCGACGGCAAAGAATGGGTCTACAAAGGCTCCACCTGCATGCCGCCGGACTTGCGGCGCTGCATGATCGCTCTCTCGGATGGCGGCAAAGATGCGACCATCATGCGCGAGTATGATTTTCATACCAAAAGTTTTGTCGGAGGCGGGTTCGAGCTGGCCGAAGGCCAGGGCGGAATTTCGTGGATCGATGAAGACACATTGCTGGTCACGCGCAGTTTCAGCGAAGAGCTGATGACCGAGAGCGAATATCCCTTCACCAGCCGGGTGTGGAAACGCGGCACCAGCATTGATGATGCGGTGGAGATCTTCCGGGGCGATCGCACCGATGTTTCCTCAGGCGCCAGCCTGTTGCGCGACGCCAGCGGCACAATTCACGCGCGCACTGCCTATCGCAGCGTCAGCTTTCACGAACGCGAGTATTATGTCGAGCATGAGGACGAGTGGCTGCGGCTCGATATCCCTCTCATGGCATCAATATTTGGCATTGTTGACGGCCATCTGCTCTATTCAACCGATGTCGATTGGGAGGTGGATGGACAGACCTTCCCCGCTGACAGCCTGATCGCGGTTAAGCTGGACGAATGGAAAGTTGACCCCAACGGCGCGGCCAAAACATTGGTCTGGGCACCGGCCGAACGCCAAACACGGCAGGGCGGCGCCATCACCTCAAATGCTTTGTTTGTCAGCCTGCTGGACAATGTTGCAGGCCAAATCCTGCAGTTCAATTATGTGGCTAATGAAGACGGCGACGGTGAGTGGGTTAGCGAGCCAGTCAATCTTCCAGGCAATGCGACCCTTGGCATCACGGCAGCGTCCAACGAAACCGGCCAGATCATGTTCAGCGCCACCGATTTCCTCAATCCTACGACGCTGTATTATTCGGATGGCTTGGGTGATCCCGAAGTTCTCAAGACCTCACCGAGCTATTTCGACAAGACTGGCTTGGAGGTCGAGCAGTTAGAGGCAACCAGCGCCGACGGGACCAAAATCCCTTATTTCATCGTCAAGCCCGCAGGTATGAAGCTGGATGGCAGCACCGCCACCTTGATGACCGGCTATGGCGGCTTTCAGGTGCCGCGACTGCCCGATTATCTGAGTACGACGGGCAAATTGTGGTTGGAGAATGGCGGCGCTTACGTGCTCGCCAATCTGCGCGGTGGCGGCGAATTTGGCCCCAATTGGCACCAGACAGCGATCCGAGAGAACAAGCAGCGGACCTGGGATGATTTCATCGCAGTGGGCGAAGATCTGGTGGAGCGCGGCTTTACCAGTCCCGAACACCTCGGCATACAAGGCGGCTCACAAGGCGGATTGCTGGTAGGCACTGCCTTCACCCAACGCCCGGATCTGTTCGGCGCAGCGATTGTACAAATCCCGCTGTTCGACATGTTGCGCTATCATCTGATCGGACGCGGCGCATCGTGGATCGGCGAATATGGCGATCCCCGCATTCCCGAGCAACGCGCCTGGATCGAAGGTTATTCACCCTATCAGAAGATTGTTGAAGGTGTGGACTACCCCGCGCCGTTCCTATGGGCATCGACCGCCGATGACCGGACACACCCTGCCCATGCCCGCAAAGGCGCGGCCAGGCTGAAGGAATTGGGCCAGCGCTATTTCTATTACGAAGACATGACCGGTGGCCATTCCGGCGGGGTCGACAATGAACAGCGCGCTAAACTTCAGGCGCTGCAATTTGTCTATTTGATGCAGCAATTGATGGGGCCGGTTAACGACTAAGCGAGCCCTATCTCGACCAGACCAGGCCCGATGCAATCAAAATTTGCGTCGGGCCTTGTTTTTGCGCCGAACTAATCGATCTCAGCTCAGTCCATCGCAATCGGGATCATCACTTCATTGCGGCGCAAGGGTCCAGGCACCATCGGCGCGTCATAGAACGCGAATTCTGCCGGACCTGTTGGTTCCAGCTCTTGCTCGTCAATCCATTCGCGCAGCTTCGCTTCGGCCTGAACCAGATCAGCATCGCGCCCGTATCCTCTGAACCGTACTGCGGCCATATGCCGGGCAGGAACCTGACTGATCGCAATGTCTTGCGGGGTCTCGGGCAGCGATTCCACCGTATATTGCGAGGGCATGATGAACCGTGTGCGCCAAGTCCCAGCGTCTTGCGCTTCGTCCTGTATAACCGGAGAAGTCATCGCAATCTTGGCGGTTTGATCCTGCATGACCGGCGATGTCATCGCGATCTTCTCGGTATTTGCTCCGGGCCGGTCTTGAGCAAAAATATAGGAAGCCAAACGGCGAAAGCCTGCGCTCAACGCACGGCTGCGTTCACCGGTATGGGTGACTTCAGCGACCAGCATGGGTGCATATTCACGCAATTCATAAGGGCCGTCGCTGGTGACTGCCTCATAGCCGGGTTGCTCGATATTGCTGTACTGAGCATAGGCAGCCGCGCTGCCCACAACGGCCAAGCCAACACCAACCGCAATCAAAGTCTTGATCTTCATTCCATGCTCCGTTCTGCTCACAGTCTAAGCAGTTACGGACCGAAATGGTTCCCGGACGCAGCCTAAGATCAGGCTCAAGCGCGTCTATTTGCTCTTCGCAGCCTTTTTCTTCTTCCGCATCGCATCGTGAAAACGATCGGCCCAGCCTGGCTTCACCAGCTGTTCGGCCCGAACCATCCGCAGCTCGCCATCATCGACATCGCGGCTAACCGTGCTGCCAGCGGCCACAATCGCATCCGCACCGATATTTACAGGCGCGATCAGCGCGCTGTTCGATCCGATAAAGGCGCGCGCACCGATGGTGGTCTGATATTTGAAATAGCCGTCATAATTGCAGGTGATGGTGCCCGCGCCAATATTGGCGCCCTCGCCCACAGTTGTATCACCCAGATAGGTCAGATGGCTGGCCTTGGCACCGGGCCCAAGAGTTGCCTTCTTCATCTCGACAAAATTGCCGACAAAAGCGCCCTCTTCCAGTACCGCGCCAGGGCGCAGGCGGGCAAAGGGACCGGCCTGAGCACCCGTGGCCAGCGTGGCGCCCTCCAAATGGCTGAATGCCTTGATATGCACCCCGTCGGCCACGCTAACGCCCTGCCCAAACACCACATTGGGATCGATGGTTACGTCGCGACCCAATTGGGTGTCCCAGCAAAAATAGACCGTTTCTGGAGCTTTCAGACTGGCTCCTTCAGCCATCGCCTGTTCGCGCCTGTCATTTTGCCAGCGCGCCTCAGCCTCGGCCAATTCGGCGCGGCTGTTGATCCCGGCCACTTCGGCTGGATCGGTCTCAACCACGCGGACGAGATCGCCGCGCGCAATCGCGCCTGTGGCAACATCGGGCAGGTAATATTCGCCCTGAGCATTGTTGTTGTCTACCGCATCCAGCAGCGGCCACATATCGTCGGTATGGGCAACGATCAGTCCCGAATTGCACAAATCGCAAGCGCGTTCTTCTTCGCTGGCATCTTTGTACTCGACCATCTTGCGCACTGTACCATCCGCATCGGCTATGATCCGGCCATAGGCCAGCGGGTCTTCCGGCCGGAAGCCCAACACCGCAACTTTCGCGCCGTCCTCCAGCGCGGCCAGCAATTTGCGTACCGTGTCGGCCTGCACCATTGGGCAATCGCCAAAGCACACCAGAATATTGCCCGAAAAGCCGCTCAACGCATCACGCGCCTGCAGGGCGGCATGCGCCGTGCCATGCTGCGGTTCTTGCAGAGCGGTAACGATGTCTCGATCCGCCAGCGCTGCATCCAGCTGCTCTCGCTTGTCCCCAACCACCACAATCGTGTGCGTAGGCGACAAACCGTCAAAACTGTCCAGCAAATGCATCAGCATTGGCTTGCCCGCAATCGGGTGCAACACTTTGTGCAGGTCGCTTTTCATGCGGGTGCCCTTGCCCGCGGCAAGGATAATGGCAGCAAAATCACTCATAAATCACCTCATGCCACCAAACGCTTGCGGTTTGAAGAACCATCCGCCACGGAAAGCCTTATATGAATGACATTCCTTTTGATGCCATCGGCTTTGACCTCGATGGGACCATGCTCGACACCTTTCGCGATCTTGGGGCGGCGGTAAACCACGCTTTGCAACTGGGCGGGTTTGATCCGGTTCCGATCGACAGTTCAAAAGACCTGATCGGTGGCGGTGCCAAGATCATGTTGCAACGCGCGGTTGATCAACAAGGCGGGATGGAGGCCGATGCCTTCCACGCTCTCTACAAGAAGATGCTGGCCTATTATGCCGAGCATAATGCGGATCTAACTCAGCCCTATCCAGGCCTGATGGACGTGTTGTCGCAATTGGACGCACAAGGCATCAAGGCGGTTGTGGTGACCAATAAGTTTGAGGCTTTTGCCCGCAATATTTTGTCCCAGCTTGGGCTGGTCGACCGGTTTGTTGCTGTAATCGGCGGTGACAGCGTGGGCAAAGGGCCCGATGGCAAACATATCGCCAAGCCCGCGCCTGATCCCGTCATAGAGGCGCGCAGGCGATGCTCGGACGATCCAGAAAATCCATGCCGTTTCGCCTTTGTTGGCGATTCCACCTATGATGTGAATGCCGCACGCGCCGCGGGCGTTCCGGTGGTGGTTGCCGCCTATGGTTATTGCGATATGCTGCCCCAAGACATGGGCGGCGATGCCGTGATTGATTCGCTGGGCGAACTCATTTCGGCCTTGAAAGCACTTTAAGGCGGATAACTGCCGCTACGGCATAGCGCGAAACAGCACTTCTGGTTGCAACGCAGCATAGAAAATGCCACCCAGCGGCCAGATTTACGTTTACGGGCACGTAAAGCCCAACTCAATGAAGCGGAGAGAAAGCTGATGAGCATCGATTTCAAGGATAAGGTAGCAATCGTAACAGGCGCCGGTGGCGGTTTGGGCAAGGAATATGCCCTGGAACTGGCCCGTCGCGGTGCAAAGGTTGTTGTCAACGATCTGGGCGGTGCACGCGATGGTACCGGCTCTTCTGACGCTGCTGCGCAAGTGGTTGCAGAAATCGAAGCGGCTGGCGGCGAAGCGATGGCCAATGGCGGTTCGGTGACCGAATATGACCAGATGCAGGAAATGGTCGCCAAGGCGAAGGAAAAATGGGGCGGCGTACACGTCCTGATCAACAACGCTGGCGTTCTGCGCGATAAGACTTTCGCCAAGATGGAACCGGCTGACTTTGAATTCGTGGTGAAGGTTCACCTGACCGGTTCGGCGATGGCCACCAAGGCGTGTTGGGAAACCTTCCGCGAGCAGGCCTATGGCCGCGTGTTGATGACCGCCAGCTCTACCGGCTTGTTCGGTAACTTTGGTCAAGCCAATTATGGCGCGGCAAAGCTGGGCCTGGCTGGTCTGACCAAGACGCTCCAGCTCGAAGGCGCGAAATACAACATCCGCGTGAATTCTCTGTCGCCAGTCGCCGGTACACGCATGACAGAAGACCTGTTCCCCGAAGAAGCGTTCAAGCTGTTCGATCCGGTAAATGTGGTTCCGGCCGCACTTTTCTTGGTGAGCGAAGATTCGCCAACCAATGCCATCGTTGGCGCCGGCGCGGGTGGTTACCACTCGGCGTGGGTAATGATGAACGATGCGGTTTGGCTACGCGAAGAAGACCGCACGGTCGAAGGTTTCGCCGCCAATTGGGACAAAATCAACGAGAAGACCAACCTCATTGCTCCTCAGTCCGGCTCTGAACAAAGCGGTGCCATTCTCAAAGCCATGCAGAAAGTGCTTGGCCCGGACGGAGCACCTTCCAGCGCACGGGGATAAACTCTTCGGTTTTGAACGATCTAAACCCTCGCACTGAAAAGTGTGGGGGTTTTCGTTTGAAAGCGTATGCCCGCCTCGCTTTCAATAACACGCCACGTTATGCACACCGTATTGACACACTAATACACTAGGCCTAGTTTCCCGCCATCAACAACAGGGAGGTTAGGCTATGTATAGCCAGGAAGACCTGAATTCAGCCGTTTCAGCGGGCGCCATCAGCGCCGAGGCTGCCGACGCGCTAAGGTCACATGTTGCATCTCAAAAGAGCGCTGCGACCGCCGATGCAGAACATTTTCGACTGATCACCGGCTTCAACGACATTTTCGTCAGCATTGGTGTTGTCATCATGCTGATCGCGATGGGCGCGATCGGTGATGCTATCTACAGCAACAATAACGGTCCATCACCCGTCAGCGGCCTGTTGGTTGCGGGCACATCATGGGTTTTGGCCGAATTCTTCACCTTGAAGAAGCGGATGGCCTTGCCCAGCATTTTGCTGCTGCTGGGCTTTGTAGGCGGCGTGTTCTTTGGCCTTTTGGGCATTGCCGTAAATGTCGCCGATGGTCCGCAGCCCAACGAGACGCTTGCCGCGCTGCTGGTGGCGACATCCGGCTTGGTCGCTGCAGGGGCTGCCTGGATCCACTGGCGCCGATTTATGGTACCGATCACCGTCGCTGCGGGAACGGCCGCTTTGACCGTGACCTTGGTCGCCTTGATCATGTCCGTCGTCGGGGTCGATACGCTTGCGAACCCCGAGCAGGTCATTTTGACCACGGTGTTTATCGCCGGACTGGTAATCTTTGGTTTTGCCATGCGTTGGGACATCAGCGACACGGCGCGCGAAACGCGTCGCAGCGATGTTGCCTTTTGGCTCCATCTGCTGGCTGCCCCAATGATCGCGCATCCAATCTTCACGCTGATCGGTGTGACCGATGGTGACAACATCGGAGCAGGCGCTGCAGTGGCGGTGCTGGCAGTGTATGTCGCCTTTGGACTGGTTGCCTTGGCGGTAGACCGCCGCGCGCTGCTGGTCTCGGCCCTGGCCTATGTGCTGATTGCGCTGACCTGGCTGTTCCGCAACTTTGGCGCGGTGGAGCTGAACTTTGCTCTGACCGCATTGGTTATCGGTTCGGCCTTGCTGACGCTGAGCGCCATGTGGACACCGATCCGCAGAAGCGTAGTGGCCATGCTGCCGGGCGATGTGCAGGCAAAGCTGCCGGCTGCAAGCCCAGCCTGACGCCATTTGCACAACACAAGAAAAGAGGCCCGCGCTGCAATGCGTGGGCCTTTTTGTATGCGCGAAGAGGATCCTAGAAGAGGCGAGTTACTCGTCGACCGCCTTAACCAGGCGGCGCTCCATCGGGGCGAGTACTCCGGGCAATTCATGGCCGCGCTTTAACACTTGTCCATGCTCCCCAAACAGCGTCCACATGCCTTGGCGGTTGCGCAGCGAGGGGCGCTTTTCGATCCGTGCCTGAGGGCGCTCTGCTGCGCGGCGAAAAGCGGCGAATACGGCAGCATCGCGGCTGAAATCCATCGCATAATCACGCCATTGGCCAGCCGCCACCATGCGGCCGTAGAGGTCCAGAATGCGCTGCAATTCATCGCGCGCAAAACCGATTTGGTTGGGAATACGTCCTGGAAAAGCGAGGACCGAGCCAGTTTGACCAGAGCCTTTGCTTGGCCCAGTTTTGGCTGATGCCATTAGTCGTCTGTCCCGCTGCGCTTGGCCGCCTGCGAAGCAATCGGCACGCCTGCCTGCTTGATGGCCTCAACCTCTGCGCGCAGATCCGCCAGCTCGTTCTCCAGCTTCTCGACGCAATCATTGCGGACCTCTTCGCATGGGTCATCGCAAGGCGTGCCGTAAGGAATGAATTCCTTTACCCATTCCTCTGCCGGGACCAGGGTTGATCGTGCCTTCAGGCCAATCATGGTGGCGCCTTCTGGGACGTCTTCGGTCACTACCGCATTGGCCCCAACCCGCGATCGTTTGCCCAAGGTAATCGGCCCAATGACCTGTGCGCCAGAACCGATGATAACATTGTCATCCACCGTTGGATGGCGCTTTCCGCCGATGCCATTGGTGGGGTTGGTGCCGCCCAAGGTGACGCATTGATAAATGGTCACATTATCGCCGATCTTCGCAGTCTCTCCGATCACGGTGAAGCCATGATCGATGAACAAATTCTTCCCGATTTCGGCACCGGGATGGATATCAATCGCGGTTAGGAAACGCGAAAAATGGTTCACAAATCGGGCGAGGAAATAGAGCTTTGCGTTGAACAACCAATGCGCAATCCGGTGGAAGAACATCGCGCAAACACCCGGATACAATAGGATTTCCCACCGTGAGCGCGGCGCGGGATCGCGCGCTCTGATCGAGTCCAGATATGTCTTTAGGCCTGAGAACATGACATTTTCTCCCACCAATTGGCGTTCAAAGCAAGCGCGCTTGCTCTGGCCCTTGGGTTGCATCCAATGCAGCGCGCCAAATAGACATGGTGGCTGGCACTTTTCGTTCAAGGCTTAGCTGGTCGATCTTGCCCACCAATTGCTCGATCGCGGCAAAGCTGCGATCGGCCCTTGGGCTAAGGTAATCGGCCGCGCCATCGGCCAAAGAGAGGCCACGCTGACCCGCCATCGTCTCGATCAATTGGGCCACCATCTCATCATCTGGGACGCCGATCTCCAATTGCAAAGCGGCCCCCAATCTCGACGCCAGATCGGGCAGATTAATCGTCCATGGCTGGGCATCGGAAATCAGCAGCAGCGCTGCACCGCTTTCCTGCGCCGCATTCCAGCGATGGAACAGCTCGGTCTCGTCCACCGCATCTGCGCCATCGATCACAGTCACGCCCTGCGCCTGCGCCCATTTGCCCAGCAGCGACTTTCCCGACCGGGTTGGACCGGTCAGAACGGCGGTTCTAAAGGGCCATGAGGACGGCTCGGACAATGCCTCCAACACCGTGCGATTGGCATTGCCGATCACAATACTGGCGGGATCGGTCGCGGTTCTGAGGGTGAGCGGCAGGGCGATCTGCGACATGTCGCGATGCGCCTATCGACTTATCGCGAGGGCATTGCTGCCTTGCTGCACATTGAAACCACTGGCGCGCAAGGCCTGCGCCAATTCGTCCAGCGTCCCGCCATAGCTGACCCGCATGACCGACGTGCCGCCGATGGCCAGACTGCTGGTTACTGCTCCACGAACACCGCCAACATTTCGGATGCTGGCCAATGTGCTGTCGATTGTTGCAGCATCGGGGCTGGCGAATTGCACGACGTAACTGGACACGGTGGCCGGCTGCACGCTTGGCTGCTGAGGAGCAGGACCTGCTGGATTGATGTCAACAACGCCACTGGCAATGGCTTCTTCGCGCGCCTGAATGGCACGGCCAATGTCGATCAACCGCTGAAGGGCGGGATCAACATCTGCTGAGGCAGCAATGTCCAAGGTGGGATCGGGCCGCAATCTACCTTCGGCCAAGGCGCCTTCATAGATGGTGTCGAATTGCCGCACCGCTTGGGCGAGCATGTCGGGCAATTGCGCCTCATTCTCGGCTGTCAGGGTAAAGCCGTCCAGATAGCGACCGTCTGGCCCGTAACGCGCGGTAAACTGGGCTTTGATCGGGCCACCGGGCCATTCGCGCTGAATGTTGGCCACCGGCACAATCACATCGGCCGCGCCAAATTGGTCGAGAATCACCCGCCACCATGTCCGGCTGCGGCGTCCGGTCTGGCCATAGGTCAGCAGTAGCGATTCGCCGCCAGCACCCGAAGGCCGGACATAATCGATCCGGCTGCTACCGGGATTAAACTCGGCCCAGGCGCGTTGCCACGGATTGCGCTTCTCGAACATTACCGCAGCGCCGCCACTGATGGTGACAGGCATCAACAGCATCGGAGCAGACCTTTGTCCGCCGCGCGCATTACCCAGATATTGGCCCGAGCGAATGCGATCAAATGTGATGCCTAGCCGCGCAATATAGCGGCGCGGTCCAACCCGCTCTTGCTCGATTACCACGGCTGAAACCAGCGATTCCAGCTGACTGTCGGAAATGGCCGGACCGTCAATTTTGCGCCACGCCAGCCGCTGAGCTTCGCGCCAACCTTTCTCGCGAGCTTCTTCCGCTGTGGCGGCGGTTACATCCACCTCGATCCCGGTAACATCTACATCGCTGCTGCTGACCACAGGAGCAATCCCGCGATCTCCGGTCACTTGCGCCAAGACCGCAGCCAGCCCCAACCCCAGCGCGACAAGCAGCGCCAAGCCGGTCGCCGCTCGAGCGACAGAGCGGCTGAGGGGCCATTGCACAGGGCGAGAAAGGGGTAAGGAGCGTATCATCGGGGAAAACAGTGAGCCTTTTGCCCAAACGCGAGTGGAATTCCAAGCGCGAAAGGCTAAAGCAAGTACATTATGACAACAAAATCTCCGCGCACAGGCGGTTACACCTATGAAGACGCTGGTGTCTCGATTGATGCAGGCAACCAATTGGTCAAAGCCATTGGCCCTTTGGTCAAGGCAACTGCGCGCGCGGGAGCCGATGGCGAAATTGGCGGCTTTGGCGGATTCTTTGATCCCAAAGCTGCCGGATATGCTGATCCCCTACTGGTCGCAGCCAATGATGGCGTTGGCACCAAGCTGAAATTGGCGATCGACCACGACCGACACGATACGGTCGGGATCGATTTGGTGGCGATGTGCGTCAACGATTTGATCGTGCAAGGCGCCGAGCCGCTATTCTTCCTCGACTATTTCGCGACCGGAAAGCTGGAAAACGGCATTGCCGAGCGGGTGATCGCCGGCATTGCTGATGGCTGCAAGCAGGCTGGCTGCGCGCTGATTGGCGGCGAAACAGCGGAAATGCCGGGCATGTATGCAGCAGGCGATTATGATCTGGCAGGCTTTTGCGTTGGCGCGGTGGAGCGCGGCGAGCAATTGACCGGAGACAAGGTGGCGCCGGGCCATGTGCTGATCGGTCTGACCAGCTCTGGCGTCCATTCCAATGGCTATTCTCTGGTCCGCCGCTTGGCTGCAGACAAAGGCTGGCGGCTGGACCGCCCCGCCCTGTTCGACAGCGACAGATTGCTGATCGATGCTCTGATCGAGCCGACCCGGATCTATGTCTCCAGCCTGCTGCCGGTTATCCGCGACGGGCTGGTCGATGGCTTGGCGCATATCACCGGAGGCGGATTGCTGGAAAATCTGCCCCGCATTCTGCCGCAGGGTGCTCATGCTCGGGTAGATGCCAATTTGTGGGATCAGCCGCGCCTGATGGCTTTCCTGCAGGCGCAGGGCAATATTGAGCCGAGCGAGATGGCCCGCACTTTCAATTGCGGGGTCGGCATGGTTTTGGCGATTGCTGCCGATAAGGCTGCGGCGGTCACCCAGCGTTTGCAAGATGGCGGTGAGACCGTGGTTCCGGTAGGCGAAATCATTGCTGGCGAGCGCGGATGCACCGTTAGCGGGTCGGCTGGAACATGGTCGGCGACGCAAGATTGGGAGGCCACGCATCTTGCCTGATGGCGGTTCTGAGGCTGGCACTTTGACCGATAGGACAAAAGTGGCCGTCTTCATATCCGGCAGCGGGACCAATATGGGCGCGCTGCTCTATGCCAGCCACCATGCAAGCTGCCCCTATGAAGTCGTGATCGTTCTGAGCAATGATCCGCAGGCCGCCGGACTGAAATTGGCCGAGGCGGAAGGCATCGCCACCTTTGCTCTGCCGCACAAAGGCATGGAGCGCGCCGCCCATGATGCGGCCATGGAAACCGAGGTTAATGCAGCAGGCGCGGAATATATCGCGCTGGCGGGATATATGCGGATCTTGTCCGATGAATTTGTCAGCCGGTGGGAGGGTCGGATGCTCAACATCCATCCCTCGCTTCTACCCAAATATAAGGGCCTGCACACGCATAAGCGCGCCTTGGATGCGGGCGACAGCCATGGCGGTGTCAGCGTCCATCTGGTCACTGCCGAACTGGATGCCGGTCAGGTGCTTGGCCAGACCAAGGTCGCGATTCTGCCTCAAGATACACCGGATACACTCTCATCTCGCGTGCTATTGGCCGAGCATCAGCTCTATCCGCAAGTGCTGGCTGACTATGTTTCGCGCGGGTCAAACCCTGAATTTCTGCTCGAGCAGATCCGCAGCCGGGCCATGCAATTGCCCGAGGTTGAAGAACGCCCTAGCCATGGTGCACCCGGTTGGCGCACGGGCGGGAAGAGCGGTCGATATTTCGCCTATTTCAGCGATCAGCATCATGGCGAGGACGCCATCGCCTTGCTGGTCAAAACCAGCGGCACTGACGAACAGACTTCCTTGATCGAAAGCGATCCTGAAACTTTCTATTCGCCCGCATTCTATGGCGCGAGCGGCTGGGTTGGCATCGTGCTCAATCGCCGCGAACTGGATTGGCAGCAAGTGGACCATTGGTTGCAGCGAAGTTGGCAGATGGTCGCGCCCAAGCGCCTGACGACCTTGCTCGACGCTGCGGCTGAATTTTGACGCCATGGCGTCACGTGCCCCAGCTTCACGCACCCCTGAACGCCCGCACCCTCTGGCCAGAGGGCCGATGGTCGATCGCCTGGCGCGCTTTCTGGATCACGGTTGGGACAAAGGGTGGATGCCCCCTCCCCCGGTTGATCCTGAAGAGCTGATCCGGCGCGGAAGCAAGGGATTCTCTGAAGAGGATGAGTTTGCTGGGCGCAGCGAAGCCGACATTGCCGATTTCCGCCTCAGGCTGGAACGTCTGAGCCAGGCTGTCGAAGCAGAGGCGCAGTTGAACGCAGTCGGGCGGGCCTTTGCTTATGGTCTGTTCACCCGCGCCATCCAGCAGCGGTTTGCGCTGGGCGCATTATGGAAAAAGCAGCCCGAATTACTGCAAACAAAGATCGCACCGCCGATCATTGTGGTGGGCCAGATGCGCAGCGGCACCACCCGCATCCACCGATTGCTGGCAGCCGATCCTGCACACAGCGCCACACGGTTTTGTGATAGCTGGCACCCCGTACCCGAAAAGCCGGACTTCCGCCCGATCCGGGGCACGTTCAAACTGTTTATGGCGCGCCGGTTGGACCCATGGATTGATACCATTCACCCCTTCGGTGCCGTTCGTCCAGACGAGGAATTGGGTTGGCTCGCCAGCGCGTTCGATCACTCGGCCTATGAAGCGCAATGGCGGATTCCGTCCTATGTTGCCTTTAGCGAGGCGCGCGATGCCGGGCCCATTTATCGCGAATTTTCCCGCCTATTGCGAACCGATGCCGGTCAGCATGGCCATGGCGCACGGCCACGCATCCTGAAAGTGCCACAATTTGCCGAGGACTTGCCCGCTCTGTTGGAGCAATTTCCCGACGCGCGACTAGTGGTGTCACGCCGATGCAGCGAGGAAACCTTCCGCAGCTCGGTCTCGCTGGTGGCCAATCAGATGGTGATCCAGTCCGATCATGTTGATCTGGAGTGGATCGAACAGGAATGGCGGCGCAAGATTACGCTCCGGCAAAGCCGCATGGAAACCGCGCTGACCGATTTCGCGGGCCAAGTCGCGGTGATCGATTTCGACCAGCTGGAAAGTGATTGGGAAGGTGCCATGCACCAGCTTTATGGCACATTGGACATGAATTTGTCGGCTGAGGCTCTGTCAGCAATGCGAACCGAAATGCGCCAGAGCGAGCGCGGCGCGCATAATTCGCACGCCGCGCAGCTCGACCAATTTGATCATAAACCCTAGGCTTCTTTGCCAATCCCGGGCAGAATTTTGCCGACTTTGCGCCGATATTCGATGTAATCCTGCCCAAATTCGTCGACCAGGTCCTTCTCTTCATAGTGTAGCCCTATGAAGATGTAGATCGTGTAGCCCACCGCAAACAGCAGATGGCTGTAGGTCATATCCGGCGTTGCCCAGATCGCAATGAAAACCCCCGTCTGGATCGGGTGACGCACCCACTTGTAAAACAATGGCGTTTTCATTGTGTGCGGCGCAGCGGCTTTGCCTTGGAAATTGTGCCAGGCCTGTTGCAGACCAAACAGTTCAAAATGGTTGAGCAGCAAAGTGGCAACAAATAGGAACGCCCAGCCAAAGAAGAACACCCCCCAAATCGCATTGCGCAGCATCGGGTTCTCGACCGACCAAAGACTGCCCTCGATCGGATGCCACCACAAAAACATGGCTGCCAAGACAATCGCAGTCGCCAGGCAGTAAAAGCTGCGTTCCAATGGTTGCGGGACAATCTTGGTCCAGGCAGCCTTAAAGCCCTGCCGGGCCATGATCGAATGTTGCAATCCAAACAGGGCCAGCAGGCCGATATTGATTGTGATGGCTGTGGCCATTGGGGCAGACAGCCCCTTGTCGACATGCGTCGGCATGATGTCGAACGCGCCAACCCAACCTACCAGATAGACAAATGATGCGAAAAACGCCGCGTAGCACGCGAGCGAAACGAGCATGACGATAGCACGTCCCATAGCTTCCTCTCCCCCAAGAAGAATATCGCGACCCGATGCTGCGATGCTACCGCAAAAGTCGAACCTAAGCGAATCGCTGGAGCAAACCCCTGAATCAAAAAGGCTCCGCCGCATTTCTGCAGCAGAGCCTGTTTGAATCTATCTGATTATGGTCAGATTAGCCGACGATTTCGTTCGCATCGAAGAAGAAGTCGATTTCGATCTTCGCATTTTCTTCGCTGTCCGAACCGTGGACTGTGTTCTCACCGATAGACAGGGCGTGTTCCTTGCGGATGGTGCCCGCATCGGCTTCTGCCGGGTTGGTTGCGCCCATAATGTCGCGATTGCGCTTTACAGCGTCTTCGCCTTCAAGAACCTGCACAACAACAGGCTCGCTCATCATGAAATCGACCAGTTCGCCGAAGAAGGGGCGTTCTTTGTGGACCGCGTAAAAGCCTTCAGCTTGCTCGCGCGACATGTGAATACGCTTGGATGCGACAACGCGCAGACCAGCTTCTTCAAGCATTTGCGTAACAGCGCCAGTCAGGTTGCGACGGGTTGCGTCAGGCTTGATGATCGAAAAGGTGCGGGTAACCGCCATCAGTAATATCCTTGAAAAACTATTTGGGGAATTTGGCCGCGCCCCTAGCCCCGCTGGAGCATTTCTTCAAGCCCTGCGTGCGTTCAACCGCCAGCAGTCCAATTGCCCTGTTGATCTTGCTTGTGAATTTCTCGCTCGACACCGTCCAAGCCATCCAACTGGCGCCAGGTCGATCGCGCGGCCTCGGTATCGCTTTCGCCAAACAGCAAAAATGCCCGTTCAAAGCTGGTCGCATCTTCGCGCCATTTGCCATCGGCCATCACGATCATGCTTGCTCCATTGGCCGCCTGAGCTTCGGATGACAGCACAATCGGTTGACGGTCGCTGCCCGGAGCGTCCGCCTCGCCATTGGCCAGAAATTCCTGCGGCGGCGCGCGCCACAATTCCTGCGAAAGCGCTTCGCGCTGCGCCTTGTCCGCGCTCACAATCAACAGCCGGGCGCCCGATGCGATGACTTTGCGCGCAAGCATAGCAACCACCCGTTCGACCGGATCACGGCTGAGCTGATAGAAGTCTACGCGCATTCTTGTTCACCTAACGCTTCGCTACTTGAGATGGGCCTGTTCACCTACCGCTCCGAACACAATCGCTACTTGAGGTGGGCTTATTCACCCACCTGACCCAGCCTTGTTCTTGCGACAGCGGTCCGAACAATAGCGGACATTGTCCCAATCGCGCTCCCACTTCTTACGCCAAGTAAAAGGCAGGCCACAGGCCGCGCATGTCTTGGTCGGCAGGTCCGACTTCTTGCGCATGCGCGGCATGTGATTAGCCTATTTTTCCAGCGTATTAGCGACGAATTGATCGATCAGACGCGCACCAAAACCGGTTGCGCCCTTGTCCCAAGTCGCGCCTGGCTTGTCCGCCCAAACCACGCCAGCAATATCGCAATGCGCCCAAGCGGTGCCCTTCTTGATGAAACGCTTGAGGAATTGCGCAGCGGTAATGGAGCCGCCGCCACGAGGGCCAACATTCTTGATGTCAGCGATCGGGCTGTCGATCAGCTTGTCATAGGCAGGGCCTACAGGCATCCGCCACATGGAATCGCCACTGGCCTTGCCCGCGGCCAGAATATCATCGGCCAAGGCATCATCATTTGCGAACAATCCGCCGTGCTCATGCCCAAGCGAAATGATGATCGCGCCGGTCAATGTTGCAAAATCGATGATCCGGGCCGGTTCATATTGCTCCTGTGCCCAGTGCAAAGCGTCACACAGGACCAGACGGCCCTCTGCATCTGTGTTGATCACTTCGATGGTTTGGCCCGACATGGAGGTAACCACATCGCCGGGGCGTTGAGCATTGCCATCGGGCATGTTCTCAACCAGCCCGACCACGCCAACCACATTGGCTTTGGCTTTGCGGCCAACCATGGCCAGCATAGCGCCAGCAACTGCGCCAGCGCCGCCCATGTCAAACTTCATGTCTTCCATGCCGGCAGCAGGCTTGATCGAGATGCCGCCCGTGTCAAAGGTCACGCCCTTACCCACGAATACCGTCGGCTTTTCGCCTTCCTTGCCACCATTCCAGCGGATCGCCAGCAAACGCGAAGGCTGGCGAGAGCCTTGCCCGACGCCCAGAAGAGCGCCCATACCCAGCTTGGTCATTTCATCTTCGTCCAGCACGGTCAGCTCGGCCCCGGTGCCTTCAAACGCTTTCTGGCAGCGTTCAACAAAGCTCATCGGGTAAACAATATTGGCCGGCTCTGCGACCAAGGTGCGGGTAAATTCTACACCAGTAGCAATGGCATCCTGGGTGGCCCAAGCGGCCTCGGTCCCATCAGGTGCGTTGATCACCGTGGCGCTGGTCAGCGTCATTTTCTTTTCTTCAGCCAGCTTCGTGCGATATTCGTCATGGCTCCAGCAGCGCAGCCGCAGGCCCAACAGAACTCGTGCGGCTTGCTCGGCAGAAAGATCTGCACCGGAAAAATCCACCACCATAGCTGTTTCGCCAGAGCGCAGATATTTGGCAGCCAAAGCCGCACCAGCTTTTTCCAGATTCGCGTCGCGATTGGCAGCATCTGCCTCGCCAGCACCAGCCAAAGCAACTCTGGTCAAATGTTCATTGCGAACGACAAAACCTTCGAATACTTGGCCAACCCGCCCTTTAAAGCGTGCCGCTGTCGCTCCGTCTGAAATAGTGGGCTCTAAGTCACTGGGGATATTGCCCTGATTGACCAATTGGGCGACAAGCCGGACGTCACCGGGTGCTGAATTGCTGAACTGGATTTGCATGTATACTCCGCTAAATTGGGGTCCTTCTAACCAACTCCACCGGGAGCAGGCCAAGCATCGCGCTTCAGGATCGATGGCGATTGCGATTAGGCGCGAGCGGTGCGATAGGCAAGCCATGTCCCCGGATAGGAAGTTCAATTTGCAAGCAATGGTCGCTCGCTTGAGCGCGAAGCATGCTCTGCGCGCAGCCTGTTCGTTTGGCCTGTGTGCTGGTATTGCGTTTTCGGCCCCAGCATTTGCCCAGTCGCAAAAGCAGTCGGATTTGCCCGGTGCGGGCGATGATCGCTTTGCCGTTCTTCAATCTTCGGCAGAGGCATTGGCAGGCTCTGATCGGCAGTCGACGCGTGCCGCCCAGGCACCTGCCGCAACAACATCCACCCCGCCGCCTGCTGACCAACAACCGGCTCGCAAAATCGACTTTACTGCCGATGAGCTATCTTATGACGAAGCCAATGACACTGTCATCGCCAGCGGGAATGTCCTGCTGAAATCAGATGATCGCTCGGTCCGGGCGGAAGAAGTTAGCTGGGACCGCAAGAGCGGCATTATCGTTGCCTCTGGCAATGTTCGCAGCGTGGACGAGCGCGGCAATCAATTGTTCACCGACCGGATCGAATTGTCGGACGAATTTCAAGCGGGCGAGATAGAGCAATTGTTGCTGGCCCTGCGCGCAGGTGGACGGTTGGCGGCCCGATCCGGTGAACGCGGTGAGGATGGCGTCATTTCGGTGAATGATGCTGCCTACAGCGCTTGCGGCACGATTGATGTTGCCGATTGCGAGAACCCTAGCTGGCGGATCACGGCCAATCGCGTCACATTCGACCCACAAGAAAACCGTCTCAGGTTTAAAGGCGCGGTGCTGGAATTGTTCGGCGCACGCGTCTTGCCGCTGCCTGGATTGGCCGTTCGTACAGACGGACAAGCGACTTCTGGCTTTCTGGTGCCAGACTTGCGCATTTCAGAATCCAACGGGGTCGAGGTCAACACCGAATATTACCTGCGACTGGCAGAGAATAAGGACCTGACGCTGGGCGCATTTGCCTATACCCAGGTCAATCCGATGATTTCGGCCCAATGGCGTCATTTGACGCAAAAAGGGGCCTATCAAATCACCGGCTATGCGACCAAAAGCCGCCGCATTTCCGATTTTACCGGCGTGCCGACAACCGAAAGCGATCCACGCGGATATCTGTTCGCCAATGGCAAATTTCAGCTGACGCCAGAATGGAGCCTGACTGGCTCAATCCGATTGGCCAGCGACCGGACCTTCCTTCGCCGTTATGACATCAGCCGCGATGACCGGCTCCGGTCGACCATCAATCTGGAGCGGATCGACGACAGTTCCTATTTCTCATTTGCAGGCTGGGCGACTCAGACTTTGCGCTTGGGCGCTACGCAAGGACAGGTCCCGCTGGTTCTGCCGGTGGTTGATTATCGCAGACGTCTGGATGATCCGATTGCTGGCGGCAAAGTGGAACTGCAGCTCAATTCGCTTAGCCTTGTCCGCAATCAGGGACAGGATACGCAGCGGGCCTTTGCCGGCGCGCGCTGGGACCTGCGCCATCTGACGGGATTGGGCCAAGTCGTCACTCTGACCGCGCTGGGCAGAGGCGATATCTACCACACCGATTCCACCTTCCTGACCGAAACCGAGGTCTACCGCGGCACCGCCGGTTGGCAAGCCCGCGGCGTGGCCTTGGGTGCGGTTGATATTGAATGGCCCTTTGTTGGCGAGGCTTTTGGTGGAACCCAGGTGATCAAACCGCGGGTTCAACTGGTGGTCAGCCCGTCGATCCGCAATCTGGATATTCCTAATGAAGATGCGCGGGCATTTGATCTGGAAGATTCCAACCTGTTCTCGCTCAACCGATTTCCCGGATATGACCGGGTCGAAGACGGCGTGCGGCTGACCTATGGCCTGGATTGGGAGCTGTTGCGTCCGGGTTGGCGCGTCAAATCAACCATCGGGCAATCCTATCGCTTCCAGAAGGACCCAGACATTTTTCCCGATGGCACAGGGCTTAGCGAACGCGTGTCAGATTTTGTCGGCCGGACCGAAGTTCGGTTCCAGAATTTGGTACAATTCACCCATCGCTTCCGATTGGACAAGGACAGCTTGGCCGTCCGTCGCAATGAATTTGATGCCACTTTGGGTAATCAGCGCACCTATGCCGAGGTCGGTTATCTTAGGCTCAACCGGAACATCACCGATTTTGAAGATCTGCAGGACCGCGAGGAATTGCGCGCATCTTTGCGGGTGGCCTTTACCAATTATTGGTCGGCTTTTGGATCGGGAGTGTTCAACTTAACCGATCAGGAAGAAGACCCGACCTTTGTCTCTGACGGGTTTGAACCGATCCGCACCCGTTTGGGTATCGCCTATCAGGATGATTCGCTGGAGTTCGGGGTCACTTGGCGGCGTGATTTTGTCACTTCGGGCGATGCGCAAAGGGGCGACACTTTCCAGCTATTCTTCCGCCTGAGAAATCTGGGATTGCGATAGCCACAAGGCGTTGGCACAGACTTGCAAACCGGCTAACGACAACACAACACTCAGCCAGCGTTAAGCCGGCCGATGCCAAAACTGGGGCCTTATCATGGCGCCATTATGCGCTGAACATGGATTGATCTTGTGACATTGAAAACTTTTTCTAACTGTCTTGTCTCGGTAGCTGCAGTGGCAGCTTTGGCCGCGCCTGCCGCACTTGGTGCGCAGGCAACGCCCGCAAATACGCTTGGCATCCCCGATGATGTTGCCGTTATCGCCACCAATGAGACCGGTGAACGTCGAGCAACAGCAATCGTCAATGGTCAGGTGATTACCGGCACCGATATCGATCAACGCGTAGCGCTGGTGACCTCTGCATCTACCAACCAGATTACCGACGAAGAATTGCAACGGCTGCGCGAGCAGGTGCTGCGCAATCTGATCGATGAAACGCTTCAGATCCAAGAGGCGCGTGCTCTGGAAATGGAAGTTACACGGGCTGAGATTGACAGCACGTACGAAAACGTGGCTGCGCAAAATTTTGGTCAAGAAACCCAGCAGATGGACGAATATCTCGCCTCCATCGGCTCTTCGGTAGGGTCGCTTAAGCGCCAAATTCATGGAGAACTGGCGTGGGAGCGGATCCTGCGCCGCAATGTCACTCCGTTCATCAATGTTTCGGAAGAAGAAGTGAACGAGCTGCTGCAGCGGTTGGAAGAATCGCGCGGCACTGAAGAGTTTCGCTTGGGCGAGATTTTCCTGTCAGCTACCCCTGAAAATCAGGCGACGGTTCAGCAGGGCGCGGTGCAGATCGTCGAACAATTGCGCGGTGGCGGCAGCTTTGTCGCTTATGCACGCCAGTTTTCCGAAGCCTCTACTGCTGCTGTCGGCGGCGATCTGGGCTTCGTAAGGGCGGCTCAATTGCCCAGCGAATTGTCGACCGTGGTCCGCGAAATGCAACCAGGCCAATTGGTTGGTCCCGTGCCAATTCCAGGCGGTTTCTCCATCCTTTACCTGATCGACAAACGACAGGTTCTGATGGCCGACCCACGCGATGCAATACTCAGCCTCAAACAAATCTCGATCGTCTTTGAGCAAGGCCTGAGCGATGCCGAAGCGGCTGCTCAGGTCGAAGCCTTCACCACCGGCGTTCAGTCCATTCAAGGTTGCGGTGCGGCTGATGCAGTGGCCGAGCGGCTGGGTGCCAGCATTGTCACCAATGACCAGATCAGAGCGCGGTCTTTGCCAGAAGCATTGCAGAACCTCGTTTTGCAATTGCAAGTCGGCCAAACAACACCGCCTTTCGGCTCGGTTGAAGAAGGTGTGCGGATGTTGATGCTGTGTGGCCGTGACGATCCGCAAGCCGCCAGTGGTCCGGACTTTGACCAAATGATGCGTCAGCTGGAAGACGAGCGGGTTAACAAGCGTGCGCAACGTTACCTGCGCGATCTGCGCAACGACGCTTATATCGAGTACAATTGACCAGCCACGCTCAGTCCCAAACGCCACTGGCCCTGTCGATCGGTGATCCGGCTGGCATCGGGCCAGAATTGATCTGCGAGGCTTGGGCGCAGCGCCAGTCTGCCCAATTGCTGCCCTTCTTCGCTATCGGCGGCGCAGGATTGCTGGCATCTGCCGCCAAACAGCGCGAGGTCGACTGCCCCATCATCGCCATTGCTGATCCGGCAGAGGCGATAGACGCCTTTGCGCTTGGCTTGCCAGTGCTGGGTAGAGAAGACACTCCCTACACGCCCGGACAACCCGATGATGCAGGTGCCGCTCTTGCCTTGCACTCGCTGGCTGAGGCAGTGCGACTGGCCTTGCTGGGCCTCAGCAGCGGCCTGGCCACGGCGCCAGTCGCCAAAGCGCAATTGGCCAAGGTTGGTTTCGAATTTCCGGGGCAAACCGAATTTCTGGCAGCCGTTTGCGGGCTAGCTCCAGACGATGCTGTGATGATGTTGGCGGGGCCATCTCTCAAGACCATTCCGTTGACGGTACACTGCGCCCTTGCCGATGTGCCAAGTCTGCTCAGCACCGATCTGATCTGCCACAAGGCGCGGATTATCTCCGATGCTTTGGCTCGGGATTTCGGGATTGAGTGCCCTCGCCTCGCAATCGCCGGACTAAACCCGCATGCAGGCGAGGATGGCCGCTTTGGCCGCGAGGAAAAGACCATCATCGAACCGGCCATCGCGACCCTGCGCGAAGAAGGCATCGATGCCACCGGCCCGCATCCGGGTGACGCTTTGTTCACGCCGCGCGCGCGTCAAAGCTATGATGCAGCCTTGTGCATGTATCACGATCAGGCGCTGATACCGCTCAAAGCACTTGAGTTTGACGAAGGCGTCAATGTCACTTTGGGCCTACCGATTATTCGCACCTCTCCCGATCATGGGACCGCGTTCGACATTGCTGGCAAAGGTGTGGCCGATCCAGGCGCCATGTGTGCCGCGATACGCATGGCCAATGCCTGCGCCAGCCGCCGTCAGCAAAATCAGGCGTACCACACCTGACCATGGCTGAGCTTCCGCCCTTACGCGACGTCATCGCTCGTCATGGGCTTTCGGCCAGCAAAGCGCTGGGGCAAAACTTTCTGTTCGACGCGCAATTGCTGGATCGGATTGCGGCCATTCCCGGCGATTTGTCGGGACAAGCTGTGCTGGAAATCGGCCCCGGGCCGGGCGGCCTGACCCGCGCCTTGCTCAAGGCTGGCGCTCGCGTAACCGCCATTGAGATGGACGCGCGTTGCCTGCCTGCTTTGGCCGAATTGGAGCAAGCCTATCCCGGACAGATCAACGTAATCGAGGGCGATGCGATGAAGTTCGACCACGGCGCGATTATGCAGGGCGAGCCGTTTCATGTGGTCGCCAATCTACCCTATAATGTCGGCACCGCATTGTTTGTGAAGTGGTTGGGAGGAGAGCAATGGCCGCCGCAATGGCAGTCATTGACGCTGATGTTTCAGCAAGAAGTGGCCCAACGGATTGTCGCGCCAGCGGGCGGTTCTGCCTATGGACGGCTGGCAGTGCTGGCCCAATGGCGCAGCACCGCGAAACTGGCGATAAAGGTTCATCGCAGCGCCTTTACTCCACCTCCCAAGGTGATGAGCGCCATTGTGCATGTGACGCCGGATGACGCGCCAGAAGGCGTATCGCCGCGCGTGCTGGAACGCCTGACCGAAGCTGCCTTTGGGCAACGCCGCAAAATGCTGCGGCAAAGTCTCAAAGGTATGCCCGGCGCATTGCAGGCGATGGCAGAGGTCGGGATTGATGAAACACGCCGCGCCGAAACGCTTAGTGTTGCAGAATTTGTCTCCGTGGCAAAATTGCTCAGCTAGGCCGTTTGCTCAGCGGAAATCTTCGCCCGCAATCGCCATTTGCGCCTTCAGGCCGAGCTGGTTGATGTTCTGAATTTCCAGCCCCGGGTGCGCATTGACTTCCAGCACCAAAGGCCCCTCATTCACATCCAACACGATATCCGCGCCGCTATACCCAAGACCAACTGCTGGACCACATTTGCTCGCCATTTCCAGCACTTTTTCCCAATGCGGAATTTGGAATCCAACCAATTGCGAGCCCGTATCGGGATGTTTGTTCAACACCTCATGGCCCTTTAGCGCGCGGGTAATCTGCCCGGTTTCCAGCGCGACGCCCGCACCAATAGCGCCTTGGTGCAAATTGGCTTTCCCGTCGGACTCCATTGTTGGCAGACGGACCATTGCCATCAAGGGCTGGTCCCCCAGACAGATCACGCGCAAATCGGGCAGCCCTTCGGGCACCAGTTTCGCCAGACCGGGATCGGCACAGATCAGCGGCTCGATCAAGGCCGCGTCTTCGCTCATGGACTCGCCCGAGAACTGGCCGTCAACAATCCGGCGTATGTGGTGCATCACAGTGTCCGGCGTCAGCACCGTGCCAGACCCCTTGACCCAATTGTCACCCTGCTTGCCAACCGCCAACAGAATGCCATCGCCTTGCGATCCGCGCGCCGGTTTGATCGCCCATGCATCGGGCAGCACCTCTTCAGGTTTGAAATGCATCAGCCCCATATAGTCCGAGATAACCGCGATTGATCGCGTGCAGGAAATGCCATGGCTTTCCAGCGCTTCTTTGGCGGCAACCTTGTCCAGAGCCCGGTCAATCGCGATGCGCGGGTTGTATTTGGCGATCAGCGCATTGCGCATGTTGAGACCCAAGATCTCGTCCAGCGGATTGCTGGGGTCGGGTAATCCCATCTGTTTGCGCGTCAACGCCGCCTGCTTTGTTGCGGACCGCTTGAACGGATTTTTGATGTCCATGAACATGTCAGACGTCCTCCACGCTGCGCACAATCCACGCGTTATGTTTCGCCGGACGCTTAGACGCGCCAGAGCGAGGCACAAATTGCACCTCGCTATCGGGGGCGACCTGAGGCACACGCCTTCGTCGAGATGATTTTAGGTCATCGGCGGAATCGATGACCCACATCCCTTCGATCGGCGGTGCGCGTTCTCGCGCTGCAAGCACCGTGTTCTCTAGAGTCAGCTCTGGAACATCGGGCGTATCCAGCAATCCGGGCAGCACCGCCTGCGCGGCCATTTCTTCATCGCGAGCAATCCGTCGGCGTTCCAGCCAAATCGGTGCAAAGCGGTGGATTTCCGACAGCCTCAATCCTCGATAGCGGCCCAGAATTGCAATCGCCAATCCGGTGGCTGCAGGCATCAGCAAGGGTGATGCCTCAATCAGCATCAAAGCAATATGCGAGACCATGACAAATTGGACCACGACCGAGATCATGAAGGTGTTAAAGGCGATCCGCGCAGCTTCAAACGGGCCGTCTTTTTCCCACTGGCGCCACCACCGTTCCACCACCAGGGCGCACACCACAACCGGGAACGCGTCCACCTGCAGCTGTGTATCTAGAACGATCTGCAACGCCACCAGCGTCAACACAATCAGCGAGATCAACACGCCCAGAAAGCCCACCCGCGTCATCCGCAATTTGAGCAAGGCTGGCGCCACAATCATACCAACGATAACCGATGATCCCAGCACAATGGGGCCCATCACCGGACCGATTTGCAAGAAGGCCAGCGCGATCAGCATTGGCGTGAACAAGCCAAAAGCGCGCAAGCCGATGAAGCTGCGCGCCAGAACCACCAGGAACGAACCCAGCGGAAGAACCATCAACAGATTGGACGGCTTCAGGCCCCAAATGGCCTGCGAGGTTGCGATCCCGTTGAACGAGGAAGGCATCGCCAAAAAGGATTCGGTATTGAGTAGGCCGAGAACGACTAACGCCGCCAGACCAATTCCGACGGCGAGCCCGATAAAGAAAGGACGCTTCACCTGGGGTGTCGCGCGCTCCCGTATTCGTGAAAGTTGGGATCTCAGCCTAGAAAACATACCCGACCGTTAGTGTGAAGCGATAGCCTTGGCGGTCGCGGGTGATCTGGTTGCTCTGCGTGAAAATATACTTCGCCTCAGCCTCGACCCGGACTTTACCGGGCCACCAAAGCAGCTCAACTTCGGGTGCAACCAAGGTGTCTTTGCGGCGATCTCCATCGTCAGTAATCCGGCCATCAAACCGCGTTCTGAGAACCTCAATCGCAGGGCGAACTCGCAGATCTGGAGTAATCGGACGGGTGTAAGCGGCCTTGATCGACTCGCGCGAATAGCCGCGCCGAGGATCATCGGAGCTGATCGATTCAGCCCGGCCATCGACTGTTATGTAGTGATATCGGCCCAACCGGCGCCGGTATTGCGCATCGACGCGGGCACCATCACCTTTCGATTGAGGGGCCGTGCCATTGTCATATTCGCGCTCACGCCAGGTTGCTCGCACGCGCACGCGATGCTCTCTGGTGGGTTCATAAGAGACCCGCACCGATCCTTGGATCTCGTCCGTATCGCTTGATTCAGCCGTAACCAGATCATCATAAAAGCGGGCGCGAAACTCAACATCCCAATCATCAATCAGTTCCTGCTGGAACAAAGCCGTCAGCCGGTCCCGGTTGGAATCGCTACGCCCCTGGCCCAACCGAACCACTTCGATGCGGTCCGCTTCGAGCCGAAAGCGCGAGTTATTGTCTTCGAAATCAACGCCGATCTGGGCACGTGCCGTCAGCGCATCGCCATCAACCACGATTTGCTCATCGCGCGTGGCCGACTGCGCGCTAACCACGCCCAGCTCTATCCGGGCATCGGGTTCAAGCGACCAGCCCTCCGTCTGAGCGGAGGCCGTATACGGTGCAACAAGCGCCAAACCCGAGACACAACCCGTGGCAAAGCGCGACCGAACAAAGGGCTCTTTATTCCTCATATACGTATCAATACGCAGGAGAAATTTAGAAATTGCTAACCGTATCCATAAACCACGAAATCGCGGGCCTAGGCGCTAAAGGCTGGGTTTATCCCGCCTTTGCCGTTTGACGCCATGCATGCAGCAAAGGTTCTGTGTAACCAGACGGCTGATTGACCCCCTTGAAGATCAGATCCTTGGCCGCGCTGAAGGCAGGCGCATCTTCGTTACCGATCAGCGGGACATAGGCAGGATCACCAGCGTTCTGGGCGTCAACTTTGGCCGCCATACGGGTGAGTGAATCGTTAATTTGATCCTCGCTCACCACGCCATGCAACAGCCAATTGGCGATATGCTGGCTGGAAATGCGCAGCGTCGCGCGATCCTCCATCAGGCCTACATCGTTGATATCCGGCACTTTTGAACAGCCAACGCCTGCATCAACCCAGCGCACAACATAGCCCAGCAAGCCCTGGCAATTGTTGTCCAATTCATCGCGCAATTCGTCTTCTGACCAATTCGCACCCTCGGCCAAAGGTATTTCCAGCAGTGCATCAAGCTCTGGAATGTCACCCAGACCTTGCTGGATATCAAAAACATTTTCCTGATGGTAATGCAGTGCATGCAGGGTGGCCGCTGTGGGTGATGGCACCCATGCGGTGTTGGCCCCGGCACGCAAATGGCCGATTTTCTCGACCATCATTTGCCCCATCAAATCGGGCGCGGCCCACATTCCTTTGCCGATTTGCGCCTTGCCAGACAGGCCGTGTTTCAGCCCGATACCAACATTTCGCGCCTCATAGGCGGTCAGCCATGATGATCCCTTCATCATACCCTTACGCATCATCGGCCCTGCTTGCATGGAGGTATGGATTTCGTCTCCGGTCCGGTCGAGAAAGCCTGTGTTGATGAACACAATCCGGTCCTTAACCGCCTGAATACAGGCCCCAAGATTGGCGCTGGTGCGGCGTTCTTCGTCCATCACGCCAACCTTGATCGTGTGACGCTTCAGGCCGAGCAAATCTTCCACCGCATCAAACAGATCATTGGTGAAAGCACATTCTTCTGGCCCATGCATCTTGGGCTTTACGATATAGATCGAACCCTTTCGGCTGTTGCCATATTTGCCGTGGCCCTCGACATCCAAGGCACCGATTGCGCTGGTGAAGACCGCATCCATAATGCCTTCCGGCACTTCCGATCCACCTTCAAGTATAATCGCAGGATTGGACATCAAGTGTCCGACATTACGGACAAAAAGAAGGCTGCGGCCCGGCAGAGAATACCTTTGACCATCGGGCGCGGAATAGGATTTGTCCGCATTCAACGCCCGGGTCAGTGTGGTGCCGCCCTTGTCGAAACTTTCCTGAAGATCGCCGCGAATTACGCCCAACCAATTGGTGTAGGCGAGCAGTTTGTCCTCTGCATCGACCGCTGCAACCGAATCCTCGCAATCGCAAATAGTGGTGAGCGCAGATTCGCAAATAATGTCGGCAATTCCAGCCTTGTCGGTTTGACCAATCGGGCTGTCAGGATCGAACACCACTTCGATATGCAGCCCATTGTTGACGAACAACCGACCTTTTTCGGTTTCGCCCACATATTGGCCAACATCGGCGATGGCGATACCTTGCGACACATCGCTCAGATCGGCCCAGCTTCCTTCGGCCAAAGGAACCGCAGAATCGAGGAACGCCCGGCCGCGCGCAATCACGGCGTCGCCGCGGGCTTTGTCATATCCGCCCGGCCTCGCCGCCGGTGCATCAAGCGCATCGGTGCCGTAAAAGGCATCATACAGGCTGCCCCAGCGCGCATTGGCAGCGTTCAGCAAGAAGCGCGCGTTGAGCACTGGCACCACCAATTGCGGCCCGGCCATGGTGGCGATCTCGGGATCGACATTTTGCGTGCCAATCGTGAAATCATCCGGTTCGGGGACCAGATAGCCAATCTCTTCCAGAAACGAGCGGTACGCACCTGCATCGTGGGGCTGACCACGACGCTCGACATGCCAAGCATCTATCTTGGCCTGCATATCCTCGCGCTTTTGCACCAGAGCCCGGTTGCGCGGCACAAACTGACCCAGCAGATCGGCAAAGCCTGACCAGAAAGCATTCACATCGCGGCCCAGGGGCTGCAACACGTCGCGCTCCATCAAATTGGCAAGCGCAGGGTCAATTGAAAAATTGATGCGCGGGGTAAGCTGGGTCATTATTCCTCACTCAAATAGCTTGCGCTTGCGCCGGTCTGGCGCAGGCAGGTGTGTGCAAAATGTCCGGGGAGGAACGCCAGCGCCTATGACCAATCGGGCGGCGCAATGCAACCGTCTCTGCGCAACAATCGGGCCAAGAATTTGGCCAAGAATTTGGGCAGCCGACTTGGCCTTCCCCGTCAGCGCCGCTAGAGCAGTTTCCAATGCAACAATCCACCTCCCAAGCTGACGCCCTTTTGAACCGCATCGATGCTGCCGCCATGCTCGCATCGGTGCAGCAATGGTGCGCGATCAACACTGGCACCGCCAATCTGGATGGTCTGGCCAAGCAGGCAGGCGAATTGGCCGATGCTTTCTCGGCCCTGCCCGGCGAGGTGTCTTTGATCGATCCGGCCGAAGTTACCGCGATCAATTCCGATGGCAGCGAATTTTCCAAGCCGCATGGGCAACATCTGGTCCTGCGCGTGCGGCCAAGGGCAAATCGGCGGATCTTGCTGACAGGCCACATGGATACAGTTTTTCCGGTCGATCATGCCTTCCAGAACCAAACCTGGCTGAAAGACGACGTGCTGAACGGTCCTGGCGTGGCCGATATGAAGGGCGGCATTGCGGTGATGTTGCACGCTCTGATGGCTTTTGAAGACAGCGAACATGCCCAAGCGCTGGGTTACGATGTACTGCTCAATTCTGACGAGGAGACCGGATCGCTCGCCTCATCGACCTTGATTGCCGAAATGGCGCGCGGCAAGATTGCAGCGCTGACCTACGAACCCGCCGCTCTGCCCGATGGCACTTTGGCCCATGCCCGCGGCGGCACCGGCAATTATTCGATCATTTTTTCTGGCAAGAGCGCCCATGCCGGCCGCAATCCGCATGAAGGGCGCAACGCCATTGTCGCGGCGGCTGATTTGATCCTGCGCATCAAGGCGATGGAAAGCGACGATCTGACCGTAAACCCGGCCAAGCTGGAGGGCGGATCGGCCAATAATGTGGTGCCCGATCACGCCGTAGTGCGATTCAACATCCGCCCCAAATCAACCGAGGCGATGCAAAGTTTCGATGACCGCCTGAACGACCTTATCCGCGAGA
The DNA here is from genome assembly GCA_947495555.1 of uncultured Erythrobacter sp. Taxonomy (GTDB): domain Bacteria; phylum Pseudomonadota; class Alphaproteobacteria; order Sphingomonadales; family Sphingomonadaceae; genus Erythrobacter. The sequence goes on from CANLZI010000001.1 coordinate 900,054, forward strand.
TTGGGACCGCCCATGATGTGGGCTTACACCGCCATGGCGGCGTGACCCGGCCGCCAAAGCCGGTTGATGACAATGCCCAGCGCCTGTTCGATCTGGTTAAAGAATGCGGCGCGCAATTGGGCCAGACGATTGGCTGGCAATCCACTGGCGGTGTGTGTGATGGCAACAATATTGCCGCTTGCGGCGTTCCCGTGGTCGACACGATGGGCGTGCGCGGGGGCGCGATCCACTCACCGGACGAATTTTTGATTGTTCCATCCATGGCCGAACGTGCTGCCCTGTCGGCATTGGTCCTCACCAGAATTGCTGCTGGAGAAATGAATTGAGCCCGCGCCCATGAGTTTTCGTTTACGCGCCGCACGCGCCACCGATCTTGAACCCTTGTATGAAATGGCCAAGCTGACCGGCGGTGGTTTCACCAATCTGCCAGCCGATCGCAAGGCGTTGGGCGGAAAGCTGGAACGCGCCGCCAAAGCCTTTCAAAACACAAAGAACGAATTGGTCGATGAACAGTTTGTTCTGGTGCTGGAGGATGTGCAAACCGGCGCCATTCGCGGCACATGCCAGCTGATGACGATGGTAGGCCAGCAATGGCCGTTCTATTCCTATCGGCTCAACACATTGACCCAATATTCGCAGGAATTGGACCGGACCGTTCGCGCTGAATTGCTCAGCCTGACCACCGATCTGGAAGGGTCGAGCGAAGTCGGCGGTCTGTTCCTGCACCCCAATGAGCGCGCCGGTGGGCTTGGCCTGCTGCTCGCCCGTAGCCGCTATTTGTTTATCGCTATGCACCGCAAACGCTTTGCCGATCGGACTTTGGCCGAACTGCGCGGCATTATTGACGAGCGCGGCGGATCGCCCTTTTGGGATGGTGTTGCTGGACGCTTCTTTGGCATGAGCTTTCAGGAAGCGGACTATTTCAACGCGATCAATGGCAATCAATTCATTGCTGATCTGATGCCCAAACACCCGGTCTATGTCGCCATGCTGGACGATGATGCGCGCAGCGTCATTGGTGTTCCCCATCCCACCGGCCGGGCTGCCATGCGCATGCTGGAAAACGAGAATTTCCAATACGAAGGCTATGTCGATATCTTTGACGGCGGACCCAGCATGGTCGCGCAGACAGACAAGATTACCAGCGTTGCCAACAGTACCATGGCCACCATTAGCGCAATCGATGTGGAACAGGGCGAGCGTGCGATCATCGCCACCGGACAATTACAGGAATTTCAGGCCTGTTATGGCGCCCGCATCATGAACAGCGATGGCACAATCTCGCTGGATGCAAGCACTGCCGACATTTTGGACGTGCAGATCGGTGACAGCGTTTGGAGCGTCGCACGATGACCAAAGTGGTCGAGATCAATTTTGACGGCATTGTCGGGCCGAGCCACAATTATGCTGGCCTCAGCCTAGGCAATATCGCCAGCGCACGACATCAAGGCAGCACCTCTTATCCCAAAGCTGCAGCATTGCAGGGACTGACCAAGATGCGCGGCAATCTCGCAAGGTTTGGTCATCAAGGGTATTTCCTGCCCCTGCCTCGCCCCAACATGGCTTTGCTGGAGGGGCTCGGTGCCAAACTAGGCAGCGAGGATCCCGCGCTGGTGGCAGCAGCATTTTCTGCCAGCTCGATGTGGACCGCCAATGCAGCCACTGTCAGCCCCGCGCCCGATACCGCTGATGGCCGGTGCCATTTCACGCCCGCCAATCTGGTGACGATGCTGCATCGCGGTCAGGAATGGCCCGACACCAAACGCCAGCTTGATCTGGCCTTCGCCAACTCCGCCCATTTTGCCGTGCATGACGCCATCGCACCCACCTTTGGGGACGAAGGCGCGGCTAACCATATGCGCCTGTGCGAAAGCCATGGCGAGGCCGGCGTAGAAGTGTTCGTTTACGGCCGGCCGGGCGGCAAATTCCCCGCCCGCCAGCACGAACAATCCAGCCGCGCGGTGGCCCGGCTGCACGGGCTCGCCCCGGATCGCTGCGTCTTCATCGAACAAAACCCGATCGCCATTGAAGCGGGCGCTTTCCACAATGATGTGGTCGCCGTGGCCAATGAACATGTATTGTTTGCCCACGAACTGGCCTTTGCCGACCGCCAGGGCGCTTATGACGCGATGCGCGCCGCCTTCCCGGCATTACAAGTGGTAGAGGTGCCCGACAGCGCCGTGCCTTTGGACGAGGCGATCCGCACCTATCTGTTCAACGCGCAATTGGTCACGCGCCCCGATAATGCGGGCATGGCCTTGATCGTGCCCGATGAATGCCGCGAAAGCGAGCGGGTGTGGCAATGGTGCCAACAAATGCTGGCCGGTAATGGCCCGATCCGCGAGGTCATTACGGTGGATGTGCGACAAAGCATGGCAAATGGCGGCGGCCCGGCCTGCCTGCGTTTGCGCGTTGCTTGTGATCCGGCTCATGTCGATCCGCGCTTTCTGCTGGACGAGGCAAAGGCCGATCAAATGGAGTCCATTATTGCCGCCAACTGGCCCGAGCAGATAGACCCGTCAGACCTGGGTCATGAAGAGCTGACCCAAGCGATCATCTCGGCCCGCCATAAATTGTTGCAGGCGCTGGATCTGGAAGAACTAGGTTAACGCGCTGGACACTGGGCTTGCCCGCTTTACAATTAGTGTTCTGTTAACCGTCAAGACCCGCAGGAAACTGCGATTTGCATTGAAATTGCGAGTCTTGAACCAGACACGAAAGGGCGGAAATGCTGCGCAAGATCGGTCGGCTGTTTGTGATAAAGACGCGCTGGGAAGCGTATATCATCATCTATGCGCTGGCCCTTGGTGCAACCGCTCGCGGCGCTCAATATCTTACCGAATATCCCGGCTGGGGCGGCAAAATGCTTTTTCTGGCCACCACTGGCGCGGTCTTTTTGGCCGGAGCCAAGATCCTCGATTGCCTGAAGTTTGAACGGGCCGAGAAAGAGGCAAAAGCGGCACAGGAAGTGGCTGCTGACTGAGATGGCAAAACGCCAGTCTCTGCTCACCTTCATATTCCGCTTGAATTTTGCGATGGTTCTAGCCGCTCTTACCCATCGTCAGCGCCAATGAGCGCCGGTCAAAAACGGCTCATAGCCACCTTTGATGCCTCCGTTTAATGTTGGAAGAGTGCCGAAATTGAAATTTCGCGTATCCGAGGACCCTCATCCCCAGCCGCAACGCCTTGCATGTCCGCCAATGAAGGAAAGTGGGGGTTTCTGTTGCTAGCTACCCCCGGAGCCCCGGAATCCGTTCTGTTGCCCGGTCGGTCCAACCGCGCTTAAGCTTAGTAAATTCAGGCCGTTAGGCCATCAAATTACGCTGCAAGAGCGAGTGCTTCATTATCGTTTGCACTTATAAAAATGAGCCTTTTACGGGGTTTCTCAACCCGGGCAAAAGCACTGCCTTTCAGCACACGTCGATCCTAGTTCGGCCCCTTCAAAAACCTCGACTTTTCCGAGATTTATGGTGGAGCCGCCGGGTACTGCCCCCGGGTCCGTTGTACCTATTATACAGCACAGTTTATCACCATAGTCGGCCGAAACCGACAGACCCTATATAGGCCAATTCAGCTTAATGGGAAGTGTAGGGAGTATTATTGACCCGCAGCGCCTCCGCGCTGCGAAATCCTCGCTCACGCGACCTATAGGTCGCATCGCTGCGGACGGGCAGTCGCCCTTGCGGCCTTGCAGGCCGTTCTGAGCGAACCACCCCTGTCCCTATCCTTCCTACTTCTTCAGCGCGTCGCGAATCTCGATCAGCAGATCGATCTCGCTTGGACCGGCTGGTTCCTCTGCCTCGGGCTCTTCCGGTTTTTCCAGCTTGGCTTTCGCCTTGTTGGCGTAACGCACCAACAGGAAGATGATGAAGGCCAGGATCACAAAATTGATCACCGAGGTCAAAAATGCACCCCAGGCCAAGACATTCGCGCCTGCCTCACGAGCAGCCTCCAGCGTCATTCCTTCTGTCACCAGCTCTGCACCGGAAAGAACAGTGTATTTGCTGCTGAAATCAACATCACCGAAAATCATGCCCACAATCGGCATGATCAAATCTGATGTCATTGAGGCAACAATAACGGCAAAGCCGCCTGCGATGATGACCGCAACGGCCAATTCCATCACATTACCCTTGGCGATAAAATCCTTGAATTCTGAAAGCATCCTGTCCCTCCACAGCAATTAACGAATTGGCACCTTTTTCGCATCAAGAACAATGCTTGCCAAGTGGCATAGCGCCTTGAATATCCACAAGGGTGTGCTATATTAGCAATACAGATAATATGGTCGATCGGGTCGACCGCCAAAAGACCACCAAAGGGGAACTCTATGAATTTCGCTGCCGTCCGCAGAATGGCGTTTGTCGCTGCTGTATCACTGGGCCTTGCATCTTGCGGTATCAACTCCGTGCCTGCTGCAGAGGAAAACGCAAAGGCCAAATGGGCCGATGTTGAGGCGCAGTTCCAGCGCCGCGCCAATCTGATCCCCAATTTGGCAGAAGTCGCCAAGGGTGCTGCCGAGAACGAGCGGGCGATCTTGACCGAAGTAACCGAGGCTCGCGCCAAAGCGACCAGCATCAATGTCAGCGCAGACGATCTGGGCGATGCGAGCAAGATGCAGGAATTCGCCGCAGCCCAAGGCCAGATGAGCCAGGGCATTGGCCGTTTGCTCGCCAGCTTTGAAGCCTATCCGCAGATCACCTCGACCCAGGGCTACATTACTCTGCAAAGCCAGTTGGAAGGCACCGAGAACCGCATTGCGGTAGCCTTGCGCGATTATAACGAGGCGGTGCGCCAGTATAACACCACTATCCGCACCTTCCCCGACACTATCGGCGCGAACATCATTCACGGGGCAGAGCCGTTGGTGCCATATACCGCGGTGACCGAAGGTGCAGATGTCGCGCCCGAGCTTGACCTAACGTCTAATTGATCCACGCAGTGCGGGGTCATCGTCTGACAATTCTTTTTGCGGTCGCTCCCTTGGTACTAACCAGTGGTTGCGCAAATGAGGAAGTCGTTACCCCGCCTGCTCTGGAACTAACTGGCAGAGTTGTTGATGCAGCCGATATTCTTGATGAACAGTTCGAACAAGATTTGACCGAGCGTCTGGCATTGCTTGAGCAGGACACAGATGTGCAGTTGGTCGTCGTGACCACACCTGATCTCATGGGCCAAATGATTGACGTATATTCGCTCGAGCTGGCGAATAATTGGGGCATCGGTGACGCTGAACGTAACGATGGCCTGATGATCTTAGTTGCACCCAATGAGCGAAAAGTCCGGATCGAGGTTGGGTTAGGGCTTGAAGACATAATCAAAGACGAAGAAGCCGCAGAGATCATCCAAACCGGGGTGCTCCCCAATTTCCGAGCTGGCGATTTCGCCGGTGGCATTGCCAAAGGCGTCGACGGACTGATTGCTGAAGTTACACCAGTTGAACTTAAGGAAGCCGCGTGAAGCGATACCTAGCTTTGATTGCCATTTTGACGGCCTTTGTTGCCTCACCAGTTGCGGCTCAGGAATTTCCTGAACTGACCGGCCGTGTGGTCGATCAGGCCAATATCATTGATGAGGCGACCGAAGCCGAGCTGGAGCAGAAACTGGCTGCGCTGGAAGAGCAATCCCAGCGCCAACTGGTCATCACCACCATTCCCGATCTGCAAGGCTATGACATATCCGATTATGGCTATCAGCTTGGCCGTGAGTGGGGGATTGGCGAGGCCGAGCGCAATGATGGCGCGCTGCTGATTGTGGCGCCCAATGATCGCAAGGTCCGCATCGAGGTAGGCTATGGCCTGGAAGGCATCATGACCGATGCCATGTCCTCGCTCATTATCCAGAACCGCATCCTGCCCGCGTTCCGCGATGGTGATATGCCGGGCGGCATTGTTGCCGGCACAGATTCGATGATCCAGCAATTGGTGTTGCCCGAAGATCAGGCCCGCGCCATTGCGGCCGAGGCCGGCCAGCAACGACAAAGCGATGGCGGCTTTCCGTTTGGCGCCTTGATCTGGTTTGGCGTAATCTTTTTCTTCTTCATCCTGCCCGCAATACGCGGCGGCAAACGCAAGCGTCGCTATCGCGGATCGGGCGATGCAGTGCGCGATATCATCCTGTGGGAAGTCGGCTCGGCAGTCGTACGCGGCGCCATGAGCGGCGGCGATAGTTGGGGCGGTGGCGGAGGCTTTGGCGGCGGAGGTGGCGGCTTTTCCGGCGGCGGCGGCAGTTTTGGGGGCGGTGGCGCCTCTGGAGGGTGGTGAGACATGGCGCGCTATCTAGACGATAAACAGCATAAGATTGTGAGCGATGCGGTTGCCGCAGCCGAGCTCAACACCTCGGGCGAAATCGTAACCGTGCTGGCCGATCGCAGCGATGGCTACACCGATGTGGTCTTGGTGTGGGCCGCTACCGCAGCCTTTACCATGATGAGCATTTTCGCACTGTTCCCTTTGCCCTTCATGAATGTTTGGGACGCTTTGATTGGGGGCTGGATGCATGAATGGACCACGGGCGAATTGGCCAGCATGACCATCGCGCTGGGGCTGATCACCTTTGTCGCGACATGGGCTGTGCAATTGTGGGAGCCGCTGAAATTTGCGCTGATCCCTGCCCCGGTGCGATCCAGTCGGGTCCATCAGCAAGCGATCAAGCATTTCAAGGTTGGCGCTGAAAAGCGCACGCATGGCCGGACCGGCATCTTGATTTATCTTTCCATGCGCGAGCATCGAGCCGAAATCGTCGCCGACGAGCCGATCGCAGAATTGGTCAGCGCCGATGTTTGGGGCGATGCCATGGCCGACATGCTGGTGGAAATTCGCAAGGGCTGCATTGCTGAAGGATTGGCCGCAGGCGTGCGCGATGTGGGCGAAGTTTTGAGCGAGCACTTCCCCCGATCCGAAGATGACGAGAACGAGCTTCCCGATCGGCTGATCGAGGTTTAAGATCTCATCTCATGACAGTTTCAGACCATGAAGCAGATGAGCAAATCGTCTGGCAGGGCAAATTCATCACCACCAAGACGCGCGGCCGCTGGGAATATGTTGGCCGAGCGCGCAACATCCGCGCCGCCGTTATTCTGGCGGTAGAGGATGGCCATATCTTGCTGGTCGAGCAGTTTCGGGTGCCATTGGGGCGCAATTGCCTCGAATTGCCCGCCGGACTGATCGGCGATGGCGATGACAGCGCTGGCGAAGATGATCTGTCCGCCGCCGGACGCGAGCTGGAAGAAGAGACCGGATACCGCGCCGAGATATTGGAAGATTACGGCCAATTCTATTCCTCTCCTGGCATGGTCAGCGAGAGCTTCACTCTGGTCCGCGCACGCGGTCTGACCAGGATTGGTGAAGGAGGAGGCGTGGAGGGTGAGAACATCGCCGTGCACCGTGTAGCCTTGGCTGATCTCGACACATTTATCGCAGCCAAGCGAGAGGAAGGTTGCGGGATCGACGTCCGCATGCTCTTGGCATTGGGCAACAAAATTTTGGTTGGAGAGACACTATGACAGGTCGCGTAGCAGGCAAGATGGCATTGGTTACCGGCGCAGCACAGGGCCTAGGCGCGGCCCACAGCGCGCTGCTCGCCCAAGAGGGCGCTCGCGTTCTGTGTACCGATATCAATGGCGAAGGCGCGGCTGAAACGGCGGCCTCGATCAACAAGGCGCTGGGCGATGGCACAGCCTACAGCATCCAGCATGATGTGACCGACCGAGCGGCATGGGACGCTGCGGTGGAGATGGCGCGCGACAAGCTTGGCGGTTTGAACGTGCTGGTCAACAATGCCGGAATGGGTGTGTCGGGCGATATTGAAAGCTGCACCTTCGAAGATTGGCAAAAGTGCTTTTCCGTCAATGTGGATTCAATCTTCCACTCTTGTCAGGCTGCATTGCCCTTGATGCGCGAACATGCGCCTGGCTCTATTGTGAACATCAGTTCCATCGCCGGTCTGATCGCGAGCCATAATATGCCTGCCTATAACACCAGCAAGGCGGCTGTTTGGATGCAGTCCAAAGCGATTGCTCTTTATTGTGCCAAGAAGAATATGCAGATCCGGTGCAATTCGGTGCACCCGACCTTTGTCGACACGCCAATATTGGATGGCACAGCGATCAATTCCGGATTGGACAAGGATGTGCTGATGGAGAAACTGGCGCGGCAAATTCCGCTCAAATTTGTAGGTGAGCCCAATGATATCGCCAATGCAGTGCTGTATCTTGCCAGCGACGAAAGCCGCTTCATGACCGGGGCCGAGCTGAAGCTGGATGGCGGCATTTCGGCAATGTAAATAGGCCCGCCGGAGGCGCTCTGTTTCGGGCCAATCAGGCAGGCAAGCACGACTGTGCGCCGGTCGATAGACCGCCCCTCGGAGGCGATCGTGAAGCGATCTGCCGTGAGAGTCAGAACACGCAACAAAAGAGGGGCCAAATTGGCCCCTCCCGGTTCGTATAGTTCGGGTGCGTAGCGGTCCGAAAAACCGGGATCCGCTTTCTCTGCTACGCGCTTAGTCGGCAATCAGTCCGATCGCCAGATAGATCAAAGCGGCTGTTCCTACGCTTAGGAATGCTCCAACTACAAAACCAAGTCTTACAAACATGGGATCTATGCCGAAATAGTTTGCGATCCCGCCGCATACGCCCATCACTTTGCCATTGTATTTGTCGAGGCTGAAACCACCTGCGGATGGCGGTCCGCCGGCACTGCTTTTGCCGATATTGCTCATGCCAAAATTCCAGCAGGGCTAGCAGGGATGATGGCTGTTGCCATGAACATGGCAGAGATTGCCAGGGCAGATGCGGCAGCGAAGAAACGAGTGCCTACTTCTGAATTGCTAAACATGGGAAATGGTCCTTTCAAAACTTGGAGGGTGAATTAGGCGAGGATACCGGCTGGTGTCGCTGGGATGATTGCGGTGGCCATAAAGAAGGCAGAAATTGCCAGGGCTGATACGGCGGCAAATACGCGGTTGCCGGATTCTGAAGCGATAAACATGATTGTAATCTCCTTTGTGTTTCAGTTGTTGGAGCTATTCGCTCCCGATGCCCAAAAGGTTGCAGGAGGTGTGCCAAACTCGAAAAACGGCGGAATTCTGCGGTTTTCTGAATATTCGTTCATGAAGGCCTTGTTCATCAATCCGAAAGGTTGGGAAATTTCACCAACTATTAGAACCGCGACAAAGTTTGCGCATTTTCGTGGAGAAATCGCCCGGCAATGCTAGGCAGTCCGCACCATGGCGCTCGACCGAATTTCCCTGTCCCACTTCCGCAACCACCAGCTTTCCGAGCTGTCGGACACGCGCGCATTCAATTTGCTGATCGGGGAAAATGGTGCGGGCAAAACCAATGTGCTGGAGGCATTATCCCTATTGGCGCCAGGCCGCGGACTCCGCCGGGCCCCAATGGCTGATATGGCGGGACCCAAGGGACAGGGCGGCTTTGCAATTGGTGCAAGTCTGCGCGAATCCGGCCATGAAAGCGCGCGATTGGGCAGCTATGTCGAGACCGAGCAGCCTGGCCGCCGCTTGGTTCGGATCAATGGCGCAGAGGCCAGCGCATCCAGTCTGGGCGAATGGCTGGCCATCAGTTGGTTGACCCCGACAATGGATGGCTTGTTTCTGGACAGCGCAGGCGCGCGCAGACGCTATGTTGATCGATTGGCGCTGGCTATCGACCCAACCCATGGACGCAATGTCTCGCGCTATGAAACCGCCTTACGCGAACGCAACAAGCTGTTGGAAAGCGATGCCGACAGCGCATGGCTGGACGCGGTCGAGGCCCAGGCCGCCAATTATGGCGCGCAAGTCGTCGCCGGGCGTTTGGCGCTGATCGCCGAATTGCGAGAGGCCTTGTCCGCCCTGCCGGACGAGCCCTTTGCCCGGCCCATCCTGACGTATCTTTCGACCAGCCCCGCCTCAGCGGGCGCATTGCAACAAGAATTTCGTGACAACCGCGCCCGCGATCGCGCCGCTGGCCGCAGTTTGTCGGGGCCACAACGCGATGACTTGGATGTGGTGATGGGCGGTACCGATCAACCCGCCGCATCCTGCTCCACCGGCGAGCAGAAGGCGATGCTGATCTCCATCACCCTCGCCCATGCCGAGCTAGCGGCACAAGGCCGACCCAGCTTGTTGCTATTGGACGAGGTTGCCGCTCACCTTGATCCGGTCCGCCGCTCTGCTTTGTTCGATCGATTACGCAGCGCGGGCGTGCAATGCTGGATGACCGGGACCGAAATGGCTCCGTTCAGCGCGGTAGAGCAGGAAGCCGCCCTATGGATAGTAAGCGGCGGGACGGTTGAGCGACAGCCCGACTGATAGCTGGGTTTGCGATTGAGTTACGTGTCATCGTCTTTCGGAACTGCAGCGGCAACTTTATCCAAGGTCGCTTCGACCAGCAATTCGATACCGTCAGCGGTGGGATGAATCCGGTCTTGCTGGATCAAATCTGGGCGGGCAGCGACTGGCTCCACCCAAAAGGGGATCAACGCAATCCCATATTGCGCCGCGAGATCGGGATAGATGCTGTCAAAGTCCGCTTGATATTCCGGCCCGTAATTGGGTGGAGCGCGCATTCCCATTAACAACACATCCATCCCGCGCTGCTGGGCTGCCTCGATCATGGCGGCCAGATTGGCGCGCGTTTGATCGGGCGATATCTGGCGAAGCAAATCATTCCCGCCCAGCTCAAGGATGAGAAGATCCGGCGTTTGTTCCTGACCGTTCAACGTGAACTCGAACCGCTGCAGCCCCGCCGCGCTGGTATCGCCCGACACACCGGCATTGCTGACCTGCGCGTTGATGCCCTTGGCCCTTAATGCATTTTGCAATTTGGACGGATAGCTGTCCTTGGGATCGACATTATAGCCGGCAAACAAACTGTCCCCAAAGGCCAGAATGTTTTTCTCGGGACCCATAATCGGGATCTCTGCGTTGACTAAAGAACCCGAAGATGACGGACCCTCGTTGCGGCCTTGATTTTGCTCCACGGGTGCTTCGCTGCCGCAGGCGGCCAGTGCCAGTGACATCACCATCAGCCAGGCGCTGCCCCAGGGGGATGGCATCTGACGGATCGACGAACGACCCACTCGCTTCTTTGACATACCTTGTTCCATAGGTTGCAATATGCCATCGGATTACCGTGACTGATACCCCCAACAAGACCGAAACTCGGCAAATCGCCATATCTGCGCGTCAATTGACCCTATCGCTTGGCTCTGAGGCCGCCCCGGTAGAGATTTTGCGCGGGATTGATCTCGACATTCATGAAGGCGAGATCGTCGCCCTGCTGGGGCCGTCCGGTTCTGGCAAAAGCTCTCTGATGGCGGTGCTGTCCGGCTTGGAGCGAGCGACATCGGGTCAACTGACCGTGGCCGGGCAAGACTTTACCTCACTGGATGAAGATGGCCTTGCGCAAGCGCGTCGCGGCAGGATCGGCATTGTTCTTCAGGCCTTCCATTTGCTGCCAACCATGACCGCGGCTGAAAATGTCGCAACACCGATGGAATTGTCGGGCGAAAAGGACGTGCGCGTGCGGGCCGAGCAGGAACTGACCTCGGTTGGATTGGGCCACCGGATCACCCATTATCCCACCCAGCTTTCTGGCGGGGAGCAACAGCGCGTTGCCATCGCCCGGGCCACCGCCCCGCGTCCGCAATTGATCTTTGCTGACGAACCGACCGGCAATCTGGACGTCGCAACCGGTCACGAAATCATCGAATTGCTGTTCGATCGTTGCGCAGAGACCGGCGCAACCTTGCTGGTGATCACGCATGATCCAGAGCTGGCAGAGCGCTGCGATCGGGTCATCACCTTGGCCGATGGCAAGATTGCCAGCGATACAGCCACGGGCAATGCCAAGTGAGCTCTGCTGCAGCGACAATTTCGTGGGGTACGGCTTGGCGCATAGCTCGGCGAGACCTCAACGCGCGCTTTCGCGGGCTGCGGCTGCTGTTGGTCTGCATCTTTTTGGGCACAGGAGCTTTGGCTGCCATCGGCACGCTGACATCGGCGATCGAAGGCGAGTTGGAGAGCAATGGCCAAGTGCTGCTGGGCGGCGATCTGCAAGTTGAGATTTGGCAACGCGGATTGAGCAGCGAGGAGCTCTCTTTCCTCGGTCAATATGGCACCATCTCTGGCGGCACCCGATTACAAGCCATGGCGACCGTGCCTGACGGAACTGCTCCGGTAGAATTGAAAGCGGTCGACCAGAACTGGCCGCTGTATGGCGAACTAACGCTGGCAGACGGAACAATTGTCGCCGCGCCGCAAGACAGTGAGGCCTGGGTTGCCCAAGGCGCCTTGGACCGGCTGGGCATAGCGGTGGGTGACAAATTCACGGTCGGCACTGTGGAACTGACCGCCACTGGCGTTATCGGCACCGAGCCTGATCGCTTGTCCGAAGGGTTCCAATTGGGACCTACGGTGATTGTGGCCGAGCAAGTTCCGCAAGTCGCCGGACTGCTGCAACCGGGATCCTTGTATGAAAGCAAATATCGGATCGCATTTGACGATCAATCGCTTGATCCCGAGGAGATCGAGACAGCGCTGAATGATGCCTTCCCCAATGCCGGATATGATTTTCGGGACCGGGACCGCGCCTCGCCCGGCGCTGACCGGTTTGTTGGCCGCATGGGAGACTTCCTGACGCTGGTCGGTCTGGCTGCATTGGTGATCGCTGGGATCGGCATTGCTGGCGGCGTGTCCTCCTATCTGGAAGCCCGACGCGGCAGCATCGCTACGCTGAAAGTGCTTGGCGCGTCCTCAGGCGACATTTTGCGCATTTATGCCCTTCAGGTGGGCGTAGCAGCTGTGATCGGCAGTGCAGCGGGCCTGGCGGTGGGTGTGCTGGTTACGCCCGTGCTGGGCGCTGCATTGCAAGGGTTGCTTCCGGTTGCCAGCGGCTTTGTGATCAAACCTGCCCCCCTTATCCTTGCTGCAAGTTACGGCCTGTTGGTTGCCTTTGCCTTTGCCGCGACACCCCTGCTGCGCGCGCGCACATTCCCCGCAATGGCGCTGATGCGGTCTGGCGTATCGCCCTTGGCACGCGATCGCCGCGCCATGGTCTGGACCATCGCAGGCATTGCCGCGATCTGCGCCCTGGCGATCGGCACTACAGCACAACCCCAACTATCTGCCGGATTCCTGGCGGGTGCCGGCGGTGCATTGCTGGTGCTGGCGGGCCTCGGTCTTGGCATCCAACGGTTGGCCCGCTCGGTCCCACGCCCATCCAACCCCTTGCTCCGTAGCGCTTTGACCAATCTACATCGCCCCGGAGCCCCCACCGGAGCATTGGTGACAGCGCTAGGCTTTGGATTGGCTTCTTTCGTGCTGTTGGCCGCCGTGCAAAGCGCCATCGACGGCAATATCGAACGCAGCGTTCCGCAGCAGGCGCCAGACTATTTCGCGTTGGATGTGCCTGTCGCTCAGGAAGAGGCGTTCAGAACGCTTGTAACCGATAGCGCTCCCGATGCCGATATTGTCGCCGTGCCCACATTGCGCGGCGCAGTGCTGGCCTTTGGGCCAAGGGACAATATGCAGCGCGTAGCCGATTTGGAGAGCATTCCCGATGGCGCATGGGCGCTGCGCGGCGAGCGAGGCATCACCTATGCTGACGCACTTCCGCAAGGCAATCGGCTGGTAGAAGGCGAATGGTGGGACGAGGCGGGCAATGCCGAACGCTTGGTCTCCATCGATTCAGAATTTGCCAGTGCAGCCGGATTGGAGATTGGCGATTATCTGACCATCAGTGTGCTGGGCACCGAACGCGACGTTCGCATTGCCAATTTGAGGCAGATCGAATGGGAAAACATGGGCTTTAACTTCACCATGGTGTTCTCTCGTGGGGCGATTGCCGATGCGCCGCACAATCTGTCGGCCACCATCAGCCTGCCGCAAGCGCAATCAGACGAGGCCCGTTCGCAATTGCTGCGCAATGTGGTTCGCCAGTTCCCTTCTAGCTCCATCATCGAAGTTGGCGGGATCCTGACGCAAGCCCGCACCATCCTTGAACAGGTTAGCGTGGCAACGCTGGCTGCGGCTTCTGTCGCGGTGTTGGCTGGTCTGGCAGTGCTGATGGGAGCGATTGCAGCCGCACGCGCCTCGCGCATGTATGACACAGTTGTGCTACGCGTATTGGGCGCAAGCCGACGGCAAGTTCTGCTGATTCAATTGGCAGAATATGGAATTTTGGCTGGGCTGCTCGCGCTGGTCGCGCTGGCCTTGGGATCAACCCTGGCTTGGGTGATCATCACGCAATTGTTCGAATTTGATTGGCTGCCCGATTGGGGCGAAATTCTGGCCGTCTTGGGCCTGGGTCTCGCCATCGTCATCGGATTTGCGCTGGCCGGCTCGCTCCCTTTACTGAGAGCGAAACCGGCGCGCGCATTACGAGAACTATAAGAAATTTACTCGAATACTGAGGTATCAACGCCTGCTTCACCAGGCGTCGCCTTCAGCACCAAAGTGCTACAGATCATATCGTGCAGACCTTGCTTGCGCTCAGTAAAGCCGACCATGATATAGCCGATGAACAGGATGATGCCTGACAGGATCTTTGCAAAATAGCGGCCAAAGGCGCGCAAGAAGCTGATCCGGTTGCCATCAACATCCACAACAATCAGGCCCAGAGCCATCTTGCCAACAGTGGCCTGCTTGGCCGAGCTTTCCATGAGTGCGAAATACAAAATCCCGCCTACAGTTGTGATGAGGTATGCGATTCCGGCCCCTGTGTTAGCAAAGGCATCCCCTGCGGCCGGGTCAAGCGCATCGGCGCCAATCATGCTGACACCAAAAACAGCAAAAATAGCCGTCTGGGCAATCAAAAGAATGATGCTGTCGATAATATAAGCACCGACCCGTATCCAAAAACCTGCGTAATTTTCCAACAGTCCCTCCCCTAAAAGAAGCGCTGATAATCACGCCTATCCGGCGGAACCGCAAGGGAAAAATCCGATACTTCAACAGCTGACAACAAAAAAGGGGCCCGCAACCGCGAGCCCCTTTCATGAATTTTGGATGCTTCGAATTAGAATTTGAAGCGAACAACGCCGCCGTAAGTCCGTGGTGCGCTGGGGTAACCCGAGACAGTGCCAGATTGAGCAACACCGTCGAACACTGTCAGAATATACTGATCATTGAACAGGTTACGGGCATATGCGCCCACTTCAACACCGTTGTTCAGTTTCAGTGTGATCGAGGTGTTCACCAGGTTCACTTCACGCTCGAACAATTGCGTGTTGCCAAGGGCTGCGTTGAATTCTGGCAGGCCGTTGTTGATCTGCGTGTTGCTTTCATGATTGTAATCAACACGCGTGATCAACTGCATCCCGCTATCCCACTCATGCGTGTAAGTCGCAGAAGTCGCGATTGCGATTTCAGGGATACCAGCCGGACGAACACCGGTCAGATCACCAATAACGCTTCCGGGGAAGTCGTCGAACAGGGGATCAAGATAGGTGGTTGCAAAGGTCAGAACCAAACCGTCCGTCGGAACGATCGTTGCATCGAATTCCAGACCTTTAACCGATTGCTGACCAGCGTTTTGCAGGGCGAAGCCGGTGCCTGTAAAGGCAAGGCTTTGGAAGCCTTTGATCGTTTGGTCGAACAGAGCAAGGTTGAAACCAAAGCCTGGCCATTGTGCTTTCAAGCCAACTTCATAAACCTCAGCATCTTCAGGTCCGGCGAAGCGCGTGCCTGTTCCAAGGTTTGGAATGGCCAGACCGGCATCCAGGATCGGCGACGATGGAGCCGCAAACGTGGAGTTACCCGGACCTGGCGTGAAATCGGCCGATGTTGGACGACTGTCACGCGACAAATTGACCGAGCTTGCTTTGAAGCCGGTCGCATAGCTGGCGTAGACATTGACTTCGTTCGACACCTGATACGCTGCGCGGAACAGATAGGTCAGTTTGTCGTCACTGGTCTTGCCATCTTCAACCGCGTTCGGGATCGTCAAGAACGGTGGTTGGAACTGGAAGCCGGACAAAGGCAACAGTGTGTTCACTGCGGGATTGGTTGCCAATGCCAGAAGCGCATCCTGGTTTGCCTGCGGCAATGCCTGGAACTGATCGCGGGTAGTTACGGTGCCACCGCTGGCCAAGGTGATGAATGCATCAACCAGATTGACCTGACCCAATGGGTCTGGGCTCAGCTGGCTTAGGGCAAAGTCCTTGCTATCATCGGTGTAGTTAAAGCCACCAGTGAACACGAGACCATCGGTCGGTTCGAAATCGACCGTACCGAAGATCGAATAGGACGTGTTTTCCATCCGGAAGGTTTCTTCCGAAAGAAGCGGTGTCCGGAAGATGCTTTCTTGAGGCAAGCCAAGAGCTGCTTCAACATCGTTGAATACTGAAGGGGCACCGGTCAAAACGTCGACTGGATCACCTCCAGCCAACAATTCAAACACGTCACGAATGTTCGCTCCGTTCTGAATTGCACTGTCTTGCGAGATGGTTTCGTCGAAGTAGTAACCACCCAACAGGAAGTTGATCGGGCCGTCAAAGTCTGACGCGATCCGGAATTCCTGTGTGAATGTTTTCACTTCCTGATCGCGGGTTTCCGTTGCGAGAGACGCGCTGGAATAATCGATGTCTGACAGGAAGAAGTTCTTCAGTTCGCGATAGGCCGTGATCGATGTCAGCGAAATCGGTCCGGCTTGATAGTCCATCTGAACAGAGCCGCCATAATTGTCGACTTCGTTGGTTGGGACAAAGTTCAAGAACGCATCATAGCTGAAGAAATCGGTGCTGATCTGACCGCCGACGGCGTTGATCGCCCCCGTAACTGGGCCAGAAACCAGCGTGCTGACCTGGCAGCAAACTTCGTCAATACGAGAGTAATCCGCGATTGCACGGATCTTGAAGTCAGGTGTTGGTTCGAACAGCAACTGACCACGAAGTGACCAGCGGTTACGATCGTTTTGCTCTTCATCAAGATTGACGATTGTCGCGTAACCATCACGCTGTTGATAGCTGCCATCTACAGAGAAGGCGACCGTATCGGACAATGGCCCGGTTACATCACCTTTCAGTACGACAGTGTTGAAGTTGCCATAAACGGCTTCAACCGCGCCGCCGAACTGGAATTGAGGTTCACGCGTAACAACCGAAATAACACCGGCTGAAGCGTTCTTACCAAACAGCGTAGATTGTGGTCCGTTCAGAACCTCGATCCGCTGAACATTGGGAAGATCAGACAGGGCCGCAGCTGAGCGCGACCGGAAAACACCGTCGATAAACACGCCAACAGAAGGTTCGATGCCGAAGTTGTTATCGCCATTACCAAAACCACGAATGATAAAGGTCGAAGCAGACGATGTTTGAAGCTGGCTAACGCGCAGCGATGGGGTCACCGTTTGCAGGTCAAGAACGTCGCGGATTTGGGCATTTTCCAGCGTTTCGCCGCTGGTAACCGATACCGAGATCGGTGTTTCTTGCAAAGTTTGCTCACGCTTGGTGGCGGTAACAATGATGGTGCTGTCAAAGCCACCATCATCAAAGCTGGTTTCTGCTGCATCATCGGTATCGTCAGCATCTTGCGCCAGGGCGGCGCCCGGAATTGCCAACGCAACTGCTGCAGCCCCGGTCAATAGGGTGAATCGGGACATACCGGCAGAGCCGGAAAAAATAGAACGCATGTGAACTCCTCTCACGGTTTCACGACCCGGACTGGCATCCCCAAATGCTTCTATGTCCGATCGATTGCCAAGGACGTTAGCCGTTGGGAGTCTTGCAAACAAGTTTCATTGATCACGATTATTGTCTCGCAAGCCACTATTGTTGCTTCAGAGTCACACCTTCACCACTTGCCGTTACGGCCCGCTTCAGCTAGGCGACGCGCGATTGTGCGCCGCAACATGGCGCTTTCTCATTCTCCTAAGGCCCAATATGTCAAATTCACTTCGCAACATCGCGATCATCGCGCACGTTGACCACGGCAAAACTACGCTGGTCGACCAACTTTTCCGCCAATCTGGCACCTATCGCGAAAACCAGCGCATTGAAGAACGTGCGATGGATTCCAACGATCTGGAAAAAGAGCGCGGCATCACGATTCTGGCCAAATGCACCTCCGTAGAGTGGGAGCATGACGGCGAGACGACCCGTATCAACATCGTTGATACACCGGGCCACGCCGACTTTGGCGCCGAGGTTGAACGCATCTTGTCGATGGTCGACGGCGTTATCCTGCTGGTAGACAGTGCCGAAGGCGCCATGCCGCAAACCAAATTCGTAACTGGCAAAGCATTGGCGCTGGGCCTTCGACCCATTGTAGTCGTCAACAAGATTGACCGCCCTGATGGCCGCCCGCAAGAAGTGCTGGACGAAGTTTTCGACCTGTTCGTTAGCCTGGACGCAACTGACGAGCAGTTGGACTTCCCTGTCCTGTATGCCTCGGGCCGCGACGGATATTCCAGCGACGATCAAGAAGCGCGCGAAGGCACGCTCGATCCATTGTTCGAAAAAATCGTCGAGCATGTCCCCTCGCCCGGTTTGGATGCCTCTGGCCCATTCAGCTTCTTGGCCACCCTGTTGGATCGTGACAATTTCATGGGCCGCGTTCTTACTGGACGTGTTCAATCAGGCACAATCAACGTCAACGATCCAATCCACGCCATCGATATGGACGGCAATGTGGTGGAAACCGGCCGTGCCACCAAACTGATGAGCTTTGACGGGTTGGACCGCGTACCGGTTGAAACCGCATCTGCGGGCGACATCATCGCGCTGGCAGGTCTGGAGAAGGCAACCGTTGCCAACACCATCGCAGATACGTCCGTCACAACGCCAATTGAAGCACAACCGATTGATCCGCCCACACTAGCGATGCGCTTTGCTGTGAACGACAGTCCCTTGGCTGGCCGCGAAGGCAGCAAAGTCACCAGCCGGATGATCCGCGATCGCCTGTATCGCGAAGCCGAAACCAATGTCGCCATTCGCATCACCGAAAGCGAAGACAAGGACAGCTTCGAAGTGGCTGGCCGCGGCGAATTGCAATTGGGCGTGTTGATCGAAACCATGCGCCGCGAAGGCTTTGAGCTGGGTATTTCTCGCCCGAAAGTGCTGTTCCGCGAAGAAGACGGCAAGCGCATGGAGCCGTATGAAACTGTCGTGATCGACGTGGATGACGAGCACTCAGGCACTGTTGTCGAGAAGATGCAGCGCCGAAAGGCTGACCTGACCGAAATGCGCCCATCTGGCCTCGGCAAGACCCGCATCACCTTCTCTGCCCCGTCACGCGGGCTGATCGGGTATCACGGCGAATTCCTGTCCGACACGCGCGGCACTGGTATCATGAACCGCCTGTTCGAAAAATACGGTCCCTACAAAGGCCCGATCGAAGGCCGTATCAACGGCGTGTTGATTTCCAACGGCGATGGCGAATCCAACGCCTATGCGTTGAACATGCTGGAAGAGCGCGGCGAATTGTTCGTTGGCTCTTCGATGAAGCTGTATGAAGGCATGATCATTGGCGAGAATTCCAAGCCGGACGATCTGGAAGTCAATCCGATGAAGGCCAAACAGCTGACCAACATCCGTTCTTCAGGCAAAGACGATTCCATCCGTTTGACCCCGCCACGCCGCATGAGCCTGGAGCAGTCGATCGCCTATATCGATGATGATGAAATGGTCGAAGTGACGCCGGAATCGATCCGTCTTCGCAAGGCATTGCTGTGCCCGCATGAGCGCAAGAAGGCCAAGCGCAAAAAAGAGGGCTAATCGCTCGCGCCAATTTACTCTTTCTGCTGAAGGCCTTGCCCAAGCGAGCTGGCGCAACTAACCCCGTGGTCATTGTTATGACACGGGAGTCTCCAGATGCGTACGCTGCCTCTTATCATCGCAGCCGGCCTGATGGCCGCGCTTGGTGGGTGCAATCAGGCAGAGGAAATGCCTGAAGCAAAGCCGATCGAGCAGCAAATTGGTGCTGGTGGACGTCCGGTTGGAACGCCTTGGTCGCGCAGCCCCGTCTATTCCAGCAATGGCATGGCCGCGACCGCACACCCGCTCGCAACTCAAGTCGCGCTGGATATTTTGAAAGCTGGCGGCAGTGCGGTTGATGCCGCCATCGCCGCCAACGCTGCGCTTGGCCTGATGGAGCCAACCGGCAATGGCATCGGCGGCGATTTGTTCGCAATCATCTATGATCCGGCCAGCAAGGAGCTTTACGGTCTCAACGCCTCGGGCCGCAGCCCCGCTGGACAAACGCTTGACCAATTGAAGCAGCAATTGGGCGATGCCGATTCTATCCCGCCATTAGGACATCTTCCCGTCACCGTCCCTGGCACAGTGGACGGCTGGTTCGCCATGCATGGCCGCTTTGGCAAATTGCCGATGCGCCAAGTGCTCGCGCCTACGATTGATTATGCCCGCAACGGACATCCTGTCGCTCCAGTTATTGCCATGTATTATGAGCGCAATTTGAGCGCGTTCGAACGCCGGATGGAGACAACCGAGTTCGAATTCGACAATGCCCGGGCGACCTATTTCGCCAATGGCGCGCCCAAAGCAGGCGAAATCTTCAAGAATCCAGATCTGGCCGACACATTGTCCCGCATCGCGCGCAATGGTCGCGATGAATTCTACAGCGGCGTTACCGCGCGGGTGATGGTGGATTACCTGCAAAAGCAGGGCAGCGCCTTTGCGATGGAGGATTTCGCTGGACATACCAGCGAATGGGTCGATCCGGCCTGTGCGGCCTATCGCGATGGTTATGAACTGTGCGAGCTTCCGCCAAATTCGCAAGGCTTCGCCGCCCTGCAAATGGTCAACATCCTCAAGAATGTCGACCTGCGCCAATGGGATCGCGGCAGCCCCGAGGTGATCCACTATATCACCGAGGCCAAGCGTTTGGCCCATGCCGATGTCGCGCGGTTTTATGCTGACCCCACCTTCTCGGCATTGCCCGAAGAACTGCTCACCGAGGCATATGGCAAGCAGCGCTTTGACCTGATCAATCCGGATAAGGTCACCCCCGAATTCATGCCGGGGGAGATAGAGATTGCACCCAAGCTGGAGGGCGAAGGCGACACGACCTATCTGACGGTGGTGGATGGCAATGGCATGATGGTCAGCCTGATCCAGTCCAACTATCGCGGCATGGGCGGCGGCCTGGTTCCCGATGGTCTGGGCTTTATGTTTCAGGACCGCGGCGAGCTGTTCAGCCTCGATCCGGCCCATCCCAACGCGTATGAACCAGGCAAGCGACCGTTTCACACCATCATTCCAGCTTTCGTAAAGAAAGATGGCAAGCCCTTCATGACGCTGGGCCTGATGGGCGGCGGCATGCAACCGCAAGGCCATGTGCAAGTCCTGATCAACATCGTTGATTATGGAATGAACCTGCAGGAAGCTGGCGATGCCGCGCGCATCAACCACGATGGTGGCCGTTCACCCACGGAGCCATTGGATGGCCCCGCCATTGATCCGCTTGGCACGCTCAATGTCGAGGCTGGCATTCCCGAAGCAACGCGTAAGCGGTTGTCCGCTATGGGGCATCAGGTGGAATTGGTCGAAAACGGCGTGATGTTTGGCGGCTATCAGGCGATTGCGCGCGATCCAGAGACAGGCGTGCTGACGGGCGCAACCGAGATGCGCAAGGACGGTCAGGCTCAAGGATATTAGGCGCAGATCCTGCCAAATGGCCTGATTTTTCCTTTGGTGGGTGTATCATGCGACCGGCAAGACAGATTGTGATGGAGGGTTGAATGGCGAGTGTGACTGGATTGGGCGGTGTCTTTTATGTGGTCGAGGACCCAGCCAAGACCCGTGAATGGTACCGGGAAATCCTGGGCATCGACGGCCCCTATGGCCCGCAATTGGCGTGGGCGGACGAGCCAAAGACCAACCCCTATTCGCTGATCAGCCATTTCAAGGATGATACGTATGTGAAGCCCGGCAAAGGCGGCTTCATGATCAATTTGCGGGTCGATGATTTGGATGGCTTCGTGAAAGCGATCAAAAAGAAGGGCGCCAAAATCCTCGATACAGCGGACGAAGGCTATGGAAAATTCGCCTGGCTGCTGGACCCTGATGGAATCAAGATCGAGCTGTGGGAACAAGTCGCCGACGAACTGCCCAGTTGATCCTGACACACTGCCAAAATGGTCGCATTTCGCACTAGCATAGGATTATCCGCCGCCTTAGCGCTGGGCGCATGCGGAGCGGTGCCCGATGGCAGAGCAGGCTCAACCGTACCCGGCAGCAATTCGCCACCCATCGCAAAGCCCCGCTCGGCGCCCAATCCGGCACAACTCAGCCGCAATGCGCGCATTTGCCTGGCCCAATTGGGGGAGACCGGATCGCGCTTTGCCGCCTTGCCCGACCGCGATTATGGATCGGGCTGTCGGCGCGAAAACTCTGTGCTTTTGTCCGCCTTGCAAGGGGATCGATCGCAGTTCGCGATCAGCAATATTGGCGCGGTGGAATGCGAAACGGCGCGCTTATTTTCGGCATGGGCACGTTTTGGCGTGGACCGCGCAGCACGGCAAATCCTGGGCAGTCCACTGGACCGGATTGAGACCATGGGAAGCTATGCCTGCCGCAATGTGGCCGGAACGGGGCGCCGCTCTGCCCATTCGCGCGCAGCGGCAATCGATATCTCCGCATTTGTGCTTGAGGATGGTCGAAGGATCAGCGTGTTGAGCGATTGGACCCAAGGCAGAGAGAAGGAGCGCGAGTTTTTACGCGTGGTCCATCGCAGCGCCTGCAAAAGGTTCGGAACGGTGTTGGGGCCAGACTACAACAGCGCGCATCGCGACCATTTGCATCTTGAACAAGGCGACGGCAGCTTTTGCCGATAAGGATTCCCCTGCCCCCACAAATATTTCAGCCGCCAAATACAGTACCGCGCGATCGCAGGGGGATGTTTGCGGTCACGCGGCCCATTACAATGGCGTGCATTGATCAACCCGTTTCTGGGCGTATTGGCCACCCGTCACTGGGTGTACTGGCGACCCGATTTGGGGTGCGATGGTCGGCTCAACTCTGGAGTTGATGTCCGACCCGCTCGGGCACTCGAAGATCAGATGGCTCTATTCTCCATCTGATTGTCTTCCATCTGCGCTTCCAGTTTCAACCGGACAGCCTCGGCCGCATGCCGCGCGCCCAGCTTTGACATCATATTGGCGCGGTGAATTTCCACCGTACGCGGACTGATCTCCAGCTCTCTGGCGATCATCTTATTGCTGCGACCTTCGGCCAACCAATCCAGCACTTCGCGTTCGCGGCAAGATAGGTTTGAAATGCGATTGCGCGCCTCGATCATGCGCTTGCGCGCTTCGCCAAACACCTCGGCCTCACCTGCGATACGGTCAAGACAGCGTTCAAAGCGAGCAGGATCAAGTGGTAGGTTGAGATAGTCCAATGCGCCGGCCTTGATTGCCTCTACAATGCGGCCAGGCCGTGGTTGACTGTCCACTGCGATCACCTGCAGCCAGACACCCAATCGGCTCAACCGTTCAAGCACCAAGGCCACTCCGCCCTCTTCCGCAGCATCGCGAGCGATGATGATCCCATCACGCGGCGGATGGACAGACAGATCAGAGATGTCCCCATAAACTTCGGAGTGATGCCCCAGCCCAAAACCGGTGCGTGCCAGCTCAGCGCGAGAGCGGCTGGAGCTGTCGATGAAATGCAAAGTTGGTTTCCCGTTCATGCGGGCAAGAATGCAGAGAATGGGGGTTCAAAGCACGTCAGACTAGGCCCAATTTGGAGCATTAACAGGCCGATAACCAGCCGATTGCCTCAATTTTAGCCGAAAAAAAAGCCGCCACTTCGGATCAAACTTACGCATTTATACGCGGGCATTTGCCCTTATTGACCCGATCCGAGCGTTATTCCGACGAAAATTTGTAGTCGGGCAGCGAATGAAAAGCGCTCCGCAACGCATCGCCCCAACTTGAGGAGATTGCATCAAAATAGGGGTCATCCTGAGTGATCCGGCGCTTGTGCGTCGCTGCAAAGTCATCGCGCCCAATCACCATCAGATCCAAAGGCAAACCAACCGAAAGATTGGCCTTAAGAGTTGAATCGAAGGACACCATCAGCAATTTGACCGCGTCTTCAAAACTCATATCGCGATCATATCCGCGAATGATGATTGGCCGGCCATATTTAGTCTCACCGATCTGGAAGAACGGCGTATCGAGGCTGGCTTCGATGAAATTGCCTTCGGGATAAACCATGAAAAGCCGAGGCTCCATACCGGCAATCTGTCCGGCGACAATGATGGAGGCTGTGAATTTACCTTTGCCAGAATTTCCATTGGCTGCCTGCCGCTCGCTGATCGTGCTGCGCAACAGTTTGCCAACATCTGAGGCGACCTGAAACATCGTCGGTGCCTCGAACAACGTGTTTTCGCGTTCGTCGGGTGCCTTCGTGCGTTCTTCCAGTTTTCCAATGACGTGCTGTGTGGTCGCCAAATTACCCGCGGTCATGACGGTGATGATCCGTTCTCCAGGGACATTCCAATGGAACATCTTGCTGAATACCGAGATATTATCGACGCCAGAATTGGTGCGCGTATCGCTCATCAGAACGAGCCCGCGCTCCACCACCATGCCCACGCAATAGGTCATTGCTGTTGTGTATCCATTGATTGCTGTTCGACTGCCACATCAACCGTAAGCCTTTGCTCGGTCCCACCAAAACTGATCCCAGTCATCGGCGCAGCGTCGCGATAGTCCAATCCGGTTGCCACGCGCACATAGCGGGGATCGGGGCTGATGCCATTAGAAATGTCAAACCCGACCCAGCCCAGTCCATCGACATGCGCTTCAGCCCAGGCATGAGTAGCCTCTTGATTGATCCGATCGTTCATCATCAGATAACCGCTGACATAACGCGCCGGTATATTCATAGCGCGCGCAGCACCAATAAAGATGTGCGCGTGATCCTGACAAACCCCATGGCCTGCCTCCACCGCCTCTTCCGCCGTGGTGAACACATTGGTGCGGCCCGTTTCGTAAGCAACTTCTTGCGCAATTTTTGATGACAGCGCGTGGAGGTAATCCAGCTTGGTCCCTTCAGGCGCCGGCAGGTCACGGATCAGCGCCTTTACCTTTGGTCCAGGCTTGGTCAGCTTGGTCTGAGACAGGAAGCTCCAAAGCGGCATATGTCCCGAATGGCGTCCAATCACACCGGCATTGTCTTCGGTGTCGATCATGCCCTTGCAAGTCACCACAAATTCGGTTGTGCCTGGCTCTATTGCGACCAGTGTGATGGTGTTGAAATGCTGGTCATCATAATCGATTTCGCGCGTCGCATTTTCAAATTCCATCTCCCAATCCAAGATCTTTTGACCCTGGGTTTCTTTGGGAGTGAGACGCAGCCGCTGCAGCGCATGAACCACTGGTTCTGCAAAGCTGTAACGCGTTGTATGACGGATCGACAGTCTCATGCCAGGAACCTGTAATCTTCGGCAATCGCTTGCCCGATGTCTGCATTGGCTGCTTCGAATTGAACCAAAAACTCGTGCAAGCCTTGTTCAAAAATCGCCTCGACCGTCATGTCTGAAATGTTGATATCGGCCTCTCGCATCAATTGATTGCTGCCCGCATCGGTCCCGTGCAGGCGCGCCAGAGCGAACAGATGATCCCGCAGCGCCCCGTGGCAAAAAGCCAAGGATCGCGGAAACCGATCATCCAACACCAAAAATTCAACAATGCCGCGAGCATCCATCTGGCCTGCGTTTAGCCAGCTGTAGGCTCTATCTCCGCCAACTGAGCGCAGAACCGTATCCCATTGGCCATTGTCCAGACTAGACCCAACATAATTGAGTGATGGGAGCAGCAGGTAATACTTGATATCCAGCAATCGCGCTGTGCTGTCGGCGCGCTCTACAAAAGTCCCCGCCCGCGCGAAATGATAGCCTTCATTGCGAAGCATCGACCCTTCCAGAGCGCCATGGACTAAGGTGCCAGCCAAACGGATCGCCCGGACAACTTCGCCTACGGCTGATTGACTGACCGGCCGCGCGAGCAGCTTCTCAAGGCGCATCCAACTTTCATTGACGGCCTCCCAAACTTCTCCGCTGATCGCGTTCCGCGCCATTCGCGCGTTCTGACGAACAGCGCCAAACATCTCGCGGACATTGGCCGGATTGTCCTTGCCGCGCAGAATGAAGTTCCACGCATCTGCTCCAGCATAGCCATCATGATTGGCCTCATACAGTCGCCTTTGTCCGGTCACGGTAATGACCGAACGCCATTCTTCTTCTGCCGTCGCCAGATCGCGAGTAAGCGCCAGTCGGATCCCTGCATCCAGCAGTCGCGCAGTGTTCTCGGCCCGCTCAAGATAGCGGAACATCCAGAACAATCCGTTGGCTGTGCGCCCTAACATGATGCCTGCCTTGCCATCAGTCTTTCAGCACCCAAGTGTCTTTGGTCCCGCCGCCTTGGCTGGAATTGACCACCAGTGAACCCTGTTTCAAAGCCACCCGGGTCAAACCGCCAGGTGTGATGTCGACGCCATTGGGGGACACCAGAACAAATGGTCTCAGATCGACATGGCGCGGTGCAAGGCCCTTCTTGGTGAAGATCGGACAGGTCGACAAAGACAAGGTTGGCTGGGCAATATAATTTTGCGGATTGGCCGTCAGCTTCTTGCGGAAGTCAGCGATTTCTTTCTTCGAAGACGTTGGCCCAATCAACATGCCATAGCCGCCCGAGCCGTGCACTTCCTTCACCACCAGCTCAGCCAGATTGTCCAGCACATAGGCCAAACTATCCTCATCGGCGCAGCGCCATGTTTGGACATTGGGCAGCAAGGGTTTCTGACCGGTATAAAATTCAACGATCTCAGGCATGAAGCTGTAAATCGCTTTATCGTCAGCGACGCCTGCTCCAGGAGCATTAGCGATCGTAATTCCGCCAGCGCGATAAACGTCCATGATGCCGGGCACGCCCAACATGCTGTCGGGATTGAAGGTCAGCGGATCGAGGTACTCATCATCGACCCGGCGATACAGCACATCAACCGGCTCAAATCCGCGGGTGGTGCGCATTTGCACACGCCCGCCAACCACGCGTAAATCGCTCGCCTCAACCAGCTCGGCCCCCATCTGATCGGCCAAAAAGGCATGCTCAAAATAGGCCGAATTGAAGATACCCGGCGTCAGAACGGCAACCTTGGGCTTTCCATTCGTTGCCGCAGGCGCGCAGGCCGCCAAACTGCGCGCAAGGCGGCGCGGATAGTTTGACACGCTTTCAACCGCGACACGCGAGAACAGTTCGGGGAACATGCTCATCATCGTCTCGCGATTTTCGAGCATGTAAGACACGCCGGAGGGCGTCCGCGCATTGTCCTCTAAAACAAAGAATTCATCCGGCCCGGTCCGCACCAGATCGATCCCTACAATATGCGTATAAATCCCGCCCGGAGGGGTAAAGCCAACCATTTGCTGCAACCACGCCGCATTGTCCTGAAACAGGCGTGCCGGGATGCGGCCCGCCCGAATAATCTCTTGGCGATGGTACAGATCATAAAGCAGCGAATTGATCGCGCTGACGCGTTGTTCGATCCCCTTGGTCACCTTGCGCCATTCCGCAGCGGTGATGATGCGGGGGACCATATCGAAGGGGATCAGGCGCTCTTCGGCTTCATCCTCGCCATAGACGTTAAAGGTGATGCCCGTTCGCCGAAAGCTGTCGTCAGCCTCTGCGTCCTTGCGCTGCAACCATTTGGGGTCTTGCTCGTCATACCAACCGCAAAAATCGGCATAGCCCGGTCGCACACCGCCATCGGCAGCGAACATCTCGTCAAAATTGGCCGAAGAACGGTCCATTAGCCCCCAAAGGAATTGATTGTTGCGCGCAAGCGTAGGCGCGCCTGTAGAAATGAAAAGGATTACTTGCGATCAAGTTCCCGCAGAACTGCATAAATCGCCTTTGGATCGTAAGAAAAGCCGATATGCGTGCAATCGACCTCGATATGTCGGTCGCGCAAGGCATCGGTCCCTTTGGCGCTGTGCGGCGGGATCACACCGTCAATCGCGCTCCACATGGCAATTGTTTCCACCGGCGGCTTTGCGTCCAGATTTACCTCCACCGGCAGACTATCGATCGCGTGACCGGCCACCAATTGATAGGCGCGCCAGGCATTGTTGGCCCGCTTGTCCCCTGCAATGGGTGACCCCATGGTGATTGCGCGTTCAACCATTTCGGGTCGGCGATGGGCAAGTTCGCGGGCGAATATCCCGCCCAAGCTCCACCCCAGCAACACCACTTTTTGCCCATAGCGTTCATGCACAGCGGCCAGCCTATTTTCCAAGGTGCTGAGGCGTTGAGGAGAGGCACCCAGATTGGCTCCCATGCCCCATTTTTTTACGGTATGGCCCGCTGCCTCAATCTGCCGCGCGAGATAGCGCATCTGCAATGGACTGGCGATAAAACCAGGCAGCAACATCACCACCTTGGGTGTATCCGCTGGTGCAATCTCCAATTTGCGAAAAGGGCGACGCAGCGGCTCTGCCAGCAGATCCAATTCGCCCGCAAGCCTACGCAAAGACGGCTTTGGCTCGGACGCTGTGTAAGGCTGGAAGACAAGCTTCAGCCGGCGCATCACGCCCATATTACTATCATCCCGCGCAATCGCCGGTGCGTTCGTGGATCGCTTTTAGCCGAATGGTGGAATCGCCCATGCCGGTCATATTACCCTCCATGGTCATTTCCATTTCCGAACGGGTCGCACTGCCCGTTCCGGCAATTGTCATGGTCATTGTTCCCTGACCGGGCACATCGCAGACCATCTTGCCATCAAGCTTACCGCCATCAAATTCATAGCGTTCAAATGAACAATCATCATTTTCCTGCGATTGCTTGGCCATCTCTTCAAAGCCATTGTCCGCGTCTTCCTGCGTCATGCAATAAGAATGCGCGCGCTGGCCCATCATGTCTTTCATCATCGTGACGGCGGATTCCGGCGCACCGGGAATATCCATCTCGAGCACTTCCATAGATACAGAATATTGCCCCGGTTCTGGCTTGATCGCATTTTCCTGAGTGATGGCGGCAACCTTGCCCATGCTGATGGAATCGCCCTCACCAGCCTCGTCGCTGCTGCCACATGCGGCCAGCATCAGTGATGCCAGTGGAGCGAGAAAAATAATCTTGCGCATATCAAAACCTCTTTTCAACCCAGCCATCAGACTAACACCAAGCCACCGCGCTGCCAATTGCAACCCCGTTTGGTGAAACTACACGGCCCCTAGCAATCACCCAGCCGCTTGCCGTCCTGCACCGCAACCGCCCTGACATAGCGACTGCCATTTCCGCCGGGTATTTCGGCGCTGCCCTCAAGGATAACCTCCATTTGATAGGAAGCCTCCGATTGCGAGACGGAAAAGCCGATGATCGGCTCGAAATCCACCTGCATGGCAGATGCCTGGCATCGTCCGCGTCCCGAAACAAACGTGTCGGTCACATCATATTGATCGAAGGTGCAACTGCCCGGAATGCGCGAAATAATGTCATTTTCCTGCCAATCCTTGTCGATAAACATCGGCTCGCCGCATTGCTTTTCTGTGCCAGCAAGATCGCGCACCTGCTGCGGCATGCTGCTGACCGGGATTGGCCTGCCATCGACGGTCAGACTCTTGATCTTTGTGGTCATTTCCCACTCGCCATAGAGCGGAACATTATCGGGATTGTCGCCCGCGCATGCCGTCAGGGCGATCACCGAGGTCATCAACAATCCCATTTGAATCTGTCGCAAAATCCATCTCCCCTATTGTCAGCCAAAACTTGTCCGGCTCGATCATAGGCCCATCACGACCGCTTTATCCAGACAGCAATTTTACAGCTATCATGGCCATTGCGATCTGAGTATTTGTGCCCCATATGTTCGCCTATGGCTGAATTGGTAATTAGACGCGGATTGCAAGAACCCGATACCTCGGGCGAGTTTACTCCGCACCGTCCCGCTCGGCCGGAAAAATCCATGCCGGGCAAGCGTTTCGAGCTGGTTTCGGAGTACGAGCCTGCGGGCGATCAGCCCACCGCCATTGCCGAACTGGTGGGCAGTGCACGGCAGGATGAGCAAACGCAGGTGCTGTTGGGGGTGACCGGATCGGGCAAGACCTTCACCATGGCCAAGATGATCGAGGAGTTGCAGCGCCCCGCATTGGTGCTC
Source organism: uncultured Erythrobacter sp. (assembly GCA_947495555.1). Classification (GTDB taxonomy): domain Bacteria; phylum Pseudomonadota; class Alphaproteobacteria; order Sphingomonadales; family Sphingomonadaceae; genus Erythrobacter. The sequence goes on from CANLZI010000001.1 coordinate 930,173, forward strand.
GCGCCCAACAAGATCCTGGCCGCGCAGCTTTACGGCGAGTTCAAAAGCTTCTTTCCCAACAATGCGGTCGAGTATTTCGTCAGCTATTACGACTATTACCAGCCCGAGGCCTATGTCCCGCGTTCGGACACCTATATCGAGAAGGAATCGAGCGTAAACGAGGCGATTGACCGGATGCGTCACTCGGCCACACGGTCACTGCTGGAACGCGATGATGTGATCATCGTCGCATCGGTTTCGTGCCTTTACGGTATTGGTTCGGTAGAAACCTATTCCGCGATGATCTTCGACATCAAAAAGGATGCGGTGATCGATCAGCGTGAGTTGATCCGCAAGCTGGTGGCGCTGCAATATAAGCGCAATGACACCGCCTTTGCGCGGGGATGTTTCCGGGTGCGCGGGGACAATCTGGAAATCTTCCCCAGCCACTATGAAGACATGGCGTGGCGGATCAGCTTCTTCGGTGACGAGATCGAGGAAATCGCAGAATTTGACCCGCTGACGGGCAAGAAGGGCGCATCGCTAGATACCGTGCGCGTCTATGCCAATTCGCACTATGTCACGCCCGGCCCTACGATGAAGCAGGCCACCCAAGCGATTAAATTTGAACTGACCGAACGGCTCAAAGAACTGCACGAAGAAGGGCAGTTACTGGAAGCCCAGCGGTTGGAACAGCGGACCAATTTCGACCTTGAAATGATCGCGGCAACCGGCAGCTGTGCAGGCATCGAGAATTACTCGCGCTTTTTAACCGGACGCTTGCCCGGTGAACCGCCGCCAACCCTGTTTGAATATCTGCCCGAAAATGCTTTGCTGTTCGTGGATGAGAGCCACCAGACGGTGCCGCAAATCGGTGCGATGGCGCGCGGGGATCACCGGCGCAAAATCACCCTTGCGGAATATGGATTCCGTTTGCCCAGCTGTATCGACAACCGGCCGTTGCGCTTCAACGAATGGGACGCCATGCGCCCGCAAACCATTGCTGTATCGGCCACGCCGGGCAATTGGGAAATGGAGCAAACCGGCGGCGTTTTTGCCGAACAGGTTATCCGTCCCACGGGATTGATCGATCCACCGGTCAACATTCGTCCGGTCGAAGATCAGGTGCAGGATTGTATTGAGGAATGCCGCAAGACAGCGGCCAATGGTTATCGCACGCTGGTCACCACTTTGACCAAGCGGATGGCCGAGGATTTGACCGAGTTTATGCATGAGGCCGGGCTGAGGGTCCGCTATATGCACTCCGACGTTGAAACGCTGGAGCGGATTGAGCTGATCCGTGACCTGCGACTTGGCGTGTATGATGTGTTGGTCGGCATCAATCTGCTGCGCGAAGGGCTCGACATTCCTGAATGCGGGCTGGTTTGTATTCTGGATGCGGACAAGGAAGGCTTCCTGCGTTCAGAAACGTCGCTGGTTCAAACTATTGGCCGTGCGGCACGCAATGTGGATGGCAAGGTCATCCTCTACGCTGACCGGATCACCGGCAGCATGGAACGCGCTATGGCCGAAACCGATCGCCGCCGCGAGAAACAGCGCGCCTATAATGACAAGCACGGCATTACCCCGCAGACTATCAAGCGCGACATCGCCGATATCGTTGCCCATACCGCCAGCAAAGACAGCGTTACCATCGGCACCGGAGATGACGAGGTCAACAATCTGGTTGGCCACAACCTGCGCGCCTATATCGAGGATCTGGAAAAACGCATGCGCGCTGCCGCTGCTGACCTTGAGTTCGAGGAAGCTGGCCGTTTGCGCGATGAAATCCGCAAATTGGAGGCGGATGAATTGGGTCTGCCCGATGGTCAACAAAAGGCACCGCGCGTGGGCCGTTCTAACGAAGGCAAACCCGGCACGCGCAAAACGCGCTACGGTAAAACCCAGCGGAAGTTTGGCCGATGAGGATTCCAGTGCTGATCTTGATGCCATTGGCTGTCACGCTTGGACTTTCATCATGCAAGCCTCCCCCAACCGACGAGGTCATGGACCGCTCACTGCCCGAGGAAGTGCCCACTGGTCCGTCCGAACCGATCGACTCGCCAGACAGCGAAGGGGCCATCTGGTCGCCCAGCATGATCGAAAATCGCCTCATCTATGGACAGCCGGGACAGGCGCCAATGCTGGCCCTATCGTGTGAGCAGAGCGGCGACGAACCCACCATGCAGATCACACGCTATGCTCAGGCGGATGAAGGCGCAGGCGCGTTTCTGGCGCTGGTTGGCAATGGCCATATTGCGCGTATTCCGGTGGATGCGGTGGAGCATCGCAGTGGTTTTGTCTGGCAGGGCAGCATTGCCGCATCGCAGCCCAATGTCGAAGTCCTGACCGGACCGCGACAGATCACTGCGACTTTGCCGGGGGCAGGTATGATCACCCTCAATCCCAGCACATTGCCCGGTGTATTGATTGAAAATTGTCGCAGCTCGGCTGATGCGGAAACGCTTAATTCAAGCCAACAAGATCAAGCCGCTTTGCAGCCATCCGTCTGACGGATTACCTTGTCCGCTGGGCGCGCTCCACCAGCATGTCAGCGGTCAAGACTTGGGGCAAAGTCTCGGCATCTGCGTTGGGCTCATACCATAGATACAGCGGCACTCCGGCAACGCCTTGCTCCGTCAGGAACTGGCTGATCTGGGCATCACGCTGGGTCCAATCACCCACCATCGCCACAACGCCAGCTTCTTCAAATGCTGCGCGGGTCACTTCGCGTTCAATGGCAACGCCTTCATTGACCTTACAGGTGACGCACCAATCCGCCGTGAACCACACAAACACAGGGTTTCCGCTTGCACGCGCTTTGGCCAAGGCCTTCGGACTGAACACCTCGGGTTCCAACAATGATTGTGCCGCGCTGCTTTCCTGCGGCTGATAGCTGGATGGCAATGCGAAGGCACCAAAGAGCAGGAACGGAGCCGCGATCAAGCCAAAGGCTGGCCAGGCCAATTTGCCCGCGCGTTGCAACCGGCCCACCACCGCCAGGGCGAGCACAATTCCGAAGGTCACCACCAGCGCGAACAGCGCAAAGCCCTCCCCGCCCAATTGCTTGGTCAGCCAGATCAGTGCCAATGCAGTCAGCCCCATAGGAATGGCCATGATCTTGCGGAAACGATCCATCCAAGCGCCTGGCTTGGGAAGCATGGCCCGCAGTGCTGGCACGAAACCGATTAGCAGAAACGGTAACGCCAGCCCCAACCCCAAGGCAGCGAACAACAGCAAGGCCTGCACAGGTGGCAGCAGCAGCGCTGCCCCCAGGGCCACCGCCATGAACGGCCCCGTGCAAGGTGTAGCCACAAAGGCGGCCAGCAATCCGGTGGCAAATGCGCTGGCGGGTTCCCCTTTGCGCGTGATGGACAATGAAGGCAGCTCGAACAGGCCCGCCAGATTGACCGTGATTACGACCGCGAGCAGCAGCAAAGTGACAACCACATTGGGCTCTTGCAGCTGGAAGGCCCAGCCCACATTCTCGCCCGCAGCGCGCAATATCAACAGCACTGCGCCCAGCCCCACACAGGCCAGCACCACCCCGCCCGTATATGCCAAACCCTCGCGTCGCGCTTGTGATTGGCTCTCACCCGCGCGTGCCAGACTGATCGCTTTCAGGCTGAGGATAGGGAACACGCATGGCATGATGTTGAGCAACAATCCGCCCGCCAACGCGCCCAGCAACAACAAGTGCAACGGAGGAATATCTGGCTTCTCCATCAAAACCGATTTGACCGGTAGCACCGGCACCGCACCCGGATCGGCCTCAAAGCGAACACCAATCCCGTCGCCAAATGCGAAAATGCCGCTCAGTGTGCTTGGTTTGTCGGTGCCGAATTGATCGCGCGGGATATCAACGATCAATGTGTCCCCCTCGCGCGAGAAGGTCTGCACAGCGGAATATTCCACCAGCCGCTCGTTCGCGACAAACACATGCGGAGCAGGCAAATCAACCGATGCCGGCAATGGGATCATGATCCGGACACGGTCAGCGGCCACCTCAAAGCTACCGCGCGCATCCAGCAATGGCGCGATCTCTGCCTGCCACCGCGCAAATTGAGGGTCGCCCTCGGCATCAGGATCACTCGACAGGAACATCGACAGCGTTCCGCCCTCGGGTACGCAAATCTTATCGGTACAGGCGAGCCATTGCCCCTCGACCGAGATCGGGATCGACCCGCTCGGCATAAAATCGTCGGGAATTTTGATCGGAACCAACACCGCATATTCGCCTTCGAATATGTGGTTCATCAAATCGGCTATCATCAGCCTCTTGGGCACGGGATAGAGCGGCTCACCCACTTCCCAACCGGGCGGCAAATCCCACTCCAGCTGCATTCCCAAACCTGCATCGCCCGGATTCTTCCAATAGCCATGCCATTCCGGCGCCACCGGATCGAACACGATCGCCAGCGTAACGGTCTCGCCCGCGCGCGCGGGTCCATTGGACACCAATCGCGCTTCAAGATTATTGGACGGGTTGAGCCCGGATTGTGCACGCGCCGCATCCGTGGCCAGATATGGCGCACACAACGCGGCAGCAGCCAGCAAAAGAATGGCCACAAAAGCGCGAATGGGGGGGGACATCCTTGCCTCGATCACATATCACCATCTAGGGCGGCGGATAAACATACGCAACAAGGCTTTGACGAGTGACATCAGCGATGGACGAAGTGATGGATGGACGGCGCGACCTATTGATAATTGGCGGCGGGCTGGTGGGCATGACGCTGGCGTTAGCGGCGGCTCGCAAGGGCTTCTCCAGCCATGTGGTCGATCGGGCCGATCCGGCCGAGTTGACCGCCGAAGGTTTCGATGGCCGCGCCTCGGCCATATCCACCGCCAGCTGGAACCTGTTCACCAATATCGGCATCGCCGATGCTCTGGAACCATTTGCCAGTCCGATTGCCTCCATAGCGGTTACAGATCAGGCAAGGCCGGGTCGCTTGGATTTCCAACCCGAGCCGCATGAAGGATCGCTTGGCCGAATGTTCGCCAACCGCCAATTGCGCCTAGCATTGTTTGAGGCAGCCGAAAAAGATGATCTGATCACCTGGCACTCAAAGGCCGAAGTGACCCACAGAGAGCGAGGCGAACATGGTGTCAGTGTTACGCTGGGTGATGGCCAAAGTTTGAGCGCCAGCCTGATGGTTGCTGCCGAAGGGCGCGGATCGCCCACTCGCGCCGAGGCAGGATTGGTTGTGGCCAAGTGGGACTACCAGCACCGCGCCATTATCGCCGGGTTGACCCATGAAAAGCCGCACGATCAGGTGGCGTGGGAGATATTCTATCCCGCTGGCCCCTTTGCTTTGTTGCCCATGCGCGACACGGCTGATGGCAAGCATTCCAGCGCGATGGTTTGGACCGTCGACGAGAAGGACGCAGCCGGCGTCTTAAAGCTTGGCGAGCGGGCGTTTCTGGCTGAAGTTGAAAAGCGGATGGGCGGCGTGTTTGGCACTGTCGACAGCGTTGGCCCGCGATCATCCTTTCCACTGGGGTTCCATCATACCGCCCGTATCACCGAGCATCGGCTGGCGCTGATCGGCGATGCCGCCCACGGCATTCACCCGATAGCTGGCCAGGGCCTCAATCTGGGATTGCGCGATGTTGGTGCTTTGGTTGAGGTGATCGAGGAGGGTCGCCTGATCGGCCTGGAGCCGGGCGATGCCCAATTGCTCAAACGCTATGAACGCTGGCGCGGGTTGGACAGTTTTATGGTCGCTCTGGCCACAGACGGCCTAACCCGGCTGTTCGGCATCCCCAGCAAGAGCGCATCAGCGGTGCGCCGTTTGGGTATGGCTGGAGTTCAGCGCGCACCCATTTTGAAGCGCTGGTTCATGGATGAAGCGCGCGGAATGTCCGGCGATTTGCCAGAATTGCTGAGAGCCTAAGCGCCCTAATTTGCGGGACTAATTCGCGCTGCCAGCCTCAACCGGGCTGATCTGGTCGATCGGATTGCCGGCGCCGTCGCGCAAACGCCGTGGTTCCAGAACCGCTGCAGTTTCCACCAAATCCAGCGCCTGCATGGCAGCTGACAACCGTTTGGCATCAGCAATCCATCCCTCAGCCTTGGCGGCACCAGGAAGATTTTCAACCTCGGCGATGGCCGCATCGATCCGACCGCTTTCAAGGAATAGACGAGCGCGATCCAACCGGCTTTCAGGCTGAGGCGATGGGGTGTCCTCGCGGCGGATAACGAACAATTCAGCAATCTCTCGCTTGAATTCGTCCCACGATGCGTCGCGGTCGCCTTCGCTCAATTGCGGGCCAAGGCCTTCCAGCCGGGCCAATAATTCGTCCAGTGTGACCGGGTTTCTAGAGGCGCTGATGATGGTGCTGACGGCATTGGGCAAAGCATCACCAAAACGCAGCCGCAATTGATCTGCCAGATAACCCAGTTCTGCCCCGCGTTCGATGGCGCGGCGCGTTGCAAAAGCGATCAACAATCCCTCTGCCCGCGCTGCGTTGCCCGCAGCTGCTTGCGCCTGCAAATCGAGCCGAGCCAAACGTTGTTCTGCAGCAGCCAACCGTTGGTCTAACCCGCCCTGCTGTTCAGCAACGCGCTCAACCGCTTCAGCAGCCTCGGCAACTTCAATAGCTTCACTGGCAGAGGCCGATGGACTGGGTTCGGGGCTGGCTTCCGTCTCTATCTGCTCTGCTTCAACAGCGGGCACATCTTGAGCGACCTGCGCGATTTGTTCGTCAGCGTCGTCGTTAAACCAATAGAAATAACCGACCAACGCCGCTCCCAATAGGAACGAGCTGAGCGCAACACCCAAAATCGCCTTATTAGAGCCGGTTTTTCGCCGACTGCCGTATTTCGATTCCATTTTCGTCCGTTCTGCGACCAGATTGAGCACTTTACCGTGCGTACTTATCCGAGCCGCTTAATGGCACAGGTCCCGCACCAATGCCAATAGGGCGGCATCATCGGGCGTGTCTGCTGCACGCTTTTTGCGCCATCCCATCCCCACAGGCTCCAATATCCGAGGCCCCAGGGCAGCCAGAGTTATCTGCCCTCGAGCGATCTCCATTCGATTGCATTCAGAGGCAAAATGCGCCGCAGCGCTGGCCGAGTGCAGTAAGACGATTGCCTCTGACCTCAGGAAGTTTGCAAAATCTTCCTCCATCGCAATGGTTTGCATTCGATAGGCGATGCGGGTGGTCAAATTGACATGAGCCGGCCGGTCCAACGCCACATGATCCTCGCCCGCCAATCGCAACAAATGTCGCGGTTTACTGGGCAAATCGTCGAGCAATTGCTGCAACCCGCCCGTGCCAACACGCTCAACTGTCAGCCCGGTATCTTGTGCACAATCGGCCGTCGCTTGACCGACTGCCAGCACTGGTAGGCCCTGCAATGCTTCCAGTTTGTTTCCCGCATGGCGGATGGCGTTTGCGCTGCCGACCAGCACCCCATCGATCCCGCCAAGGTTGGGCAAGGTCCAGCCGCGCGGTTCGACCCGCGACATGGCATGGCCGATAATGGCTATGCCCTTGCTCACACCAGCGGTGATGGTTGCTGTCAATCCGGGTTCTGGCCGGATGGCAAAGATCCGGGGTGTTGTCATGACAGTCCGAAATGCGCCTGAATGCCAACCGTTGCCTTGTCCAACAACTCGCGCCCCAATTGGGTGATGGCGTTGGTGTCGGATACGTCAAACTCGGCGCGGCGCTCAATCTTTTCTGCGCCATCGGGGCTAAACAAAACCGCCCGCATAGAAATTGTACCGTTGTCGTACTGCGAGTTCACCGCGACCGGGCTGTGGCAGCTACCACCCAGGATGGCGAGCAAGCGGCGATCCGCCTCGACCTCGGCCCGGCTGGGCATATGGTCAATTTTCGCCAATAACGATGCTGTTTGCTGATCATCGGCTCGACATTCAATGCCAATTGCCCCTTGCGCTGCGGCTGGCACCCAATCCTCACCGTCCAGCGGCGTTCCAACCCCGGTTTTCTCCAACCGTTCTAGGCCGGCCGCCGCCAGAAACGTTACATCGGCCTCTCCCGCCTGCAATTTCGCCAAGCGGGTCGCAACATTGCCTCTAAAGCTGACAATCCGGCAATCGGGACGCAAATTGAGCAATTGTGCCGCACGGCGCGGAGCGCTGGTCCCCACGGTCGCGCCCCGAGGAATCATCGTAATTGAGCTGGCTCCAATAAGGACATCACGCCGGTCAGCCCGCGGCAGAATGGCCCCGATCGTGAAAATGTCAGGCCGCAGTGTCTCGACATCTTTCATCGAATGCACCGAGGCATCAATGTGACCATCTGCCAGCCATTGGTCCAATTCCTTGGTCCAAAGCGCTTTGCCGCCAATCTCGGCCAAGGGTCGGTCTTGGATTTTGTCCCCGCTGGCCCGCACGGGCACCAGCTCGACCTGCGCTTCGTTCCAGCCATGCGTTTCGCACAGGCGGCGGCGAGTCTCGTAAGCTTGCGCCATGGCAAGAGGAGATTCGCGCGTGCCCAAGCGAAGAACTGGAACGCTTTGGCGGTCAGGATTCAGGGCGTCATTCATGCGTTCACTTGCTCTAGCCTCGCAAGAAGCTAAGGGAAAGCGGCATGAACCTCGTTTTGGGCATAGAATCCAGCTGCGATGAAACTGCAGTCGCGCTTGTCCAGAGCGACAGGATAATCCTTGCCCAGCGCATAGCCTCGCAAGACGATCAGCACGCGCCCTATGGCGGGGTAGTGCCCGAGATTGCTGCGCGCGCGCATGCCCAGCGTTTGGCGCCGATGATCGAGGCTGTTCTGGCCGAGGGAAATGTTACGCTAGGCGATTGCGATGCGATTGCTGCCACCGCGGGCCCCGGCCTGATCGGGGGCGTGATGGTCGGTCTGGTCAGCGCCAAGGCATTGGCCATGGCCAGCGACAAGCCCTTGTTGGCAATCAACCATTTGGAGGGGCATGCTTTGTCCCCGCGATTGGCCGATCCTGCGTTGGAATTTCCCTATCTGCTGCTTTTAGTATCGGGTGGGCATTGCCAAATTCTCAGCGTTGAAGGCGTGGGTCAGTACCGCCGCCTTGCCACCACCATCGATGATGCGCTGGGCGAGGCTTATGACAAGACCGCCAAGATCCTTGGGTTGGGCTTTCCCGGGGGCCCAGCGGTCGAAAAACTGGCGCGAGAGGGCGATCCAAATGCTGTGCCTTTGCCTCGCCCCTTGCTCAAATCCAAAGAACCCCATTTTTCCTTCGCCGGGCTAAAAAGCGCCGTTCTGCGCGCGCATGACAGCGGCGATCACACCAGCGCCGACATTGCTGCTAGCTTTCAACAGGCCGCGGTGGAATGCTTGATCGACCGGTTGCAAGTGGCTCTTGGTCGCAGCGGCCCGGCGCGCAATCTGGTTGTTGCTGGGGGCGTGGCCGCCAATATGAACATCCGCACCGCTTTGGAGACTTTCGCGCAGAAAAATGGCATGGGTTTTTCCGCACCTCCCTTGCAATTGTGCACCGACAATGCGGCGATGATTGCGTGGGCGGGCTGCGAGCGATTGGAGATGGGCCAGAATGACCCGTTGGACTTTGTTGCAAGGCCGCGTTGGCCGCTTGACCCAGAGGCCGAGCCAGCACGCGGAGCAGGAGTGAAAGCATGAGTGCTAGCGACAAATCCGCAATCGGCGTGTTGGGCGCTGGAGCATGGGGCACCGCCTTGGCGCAGATGTTGGCGAGCGACGGCGGCGATGTTCTGATTTGGGCTTTGGAAGACGAGCTGGTCGATGAAATCAACGGCCAACACAGCAACAGCCTTTACCTGCCATCGGCTACACTCAATCCCAAGATCCGGGCGACCCATTCGCTCGAAGATTTTGCCTCTTTTTCGACGATATTGGCGGTCACACCTGCCCAGCATCTAGGGTCGGTCTTGGCCGGTCTCGCATCTGGACCACGTGATCTCGTTCTATGTTCTAAAGGAATTGAAGCAGGGTCTGGCCGCTTGATGAACGACGTGGCCAAGGCGGTTTTGCCCGATAGCGACATTGCCGTTTTGTCCGGCCCAACTTTTGCCCATGAAGTGGCGGACGGCCTGCCCACCGCAGTAACTTTGGCTTGCAGCGGGGGCGAGACACAGTGGGATCGTCTCTCACCGATGATCGCACGGCCCGGCTTTCGGCCCTATTATTCAAGCGATGTGACGGGCGCCGAGATTGGCGGATCGATCAAGAATGTGTTGGCGATTGCCTGCGGCGTGGTTGATGGATTGCAGCTGGGCCAAAACGCACGGGCAGCCCTGATTGCGCGCGGCTATGCCGAGATGCTGCGCTTTGGCGACACCATGGGTGCCAGAGCCGAAACGCTGGCGGGGCTGTGTGGATTGGGCGATTTGGTCCTGACCTGCTCATCCACCTCCAGCCGCAACTTCTCTTTGGGTAAAGCCTTGGGAGAAGGCGCAAACGCAGCTGACCTGATGGCCGACCGTCGCACCGTAGCAGAGGGCGCGCACACCGCCCCGGTGCTGGAGCAATTGGCACAAGACAAAGGCATCGCCATGCCGATTGTCACCGCTGTCACCGCAATATTGCAGGGTGCCAATCCCGCAAAAGTGGTGGCTGAATTGCTCGCGCGTCCGCTGCGCGCAGAGCAAGAACGCTCTGCTCCGGATGATGCGCATTGAGCGATACGCCTTCCTCAAACGCAGCGGCGAGCGCGCCGAAGGGAGAATCGCAAGGCGACATCCAGGCACTGGCCAAAGGTGGCCGGACCAATTTCCTCGGGTTTTTGCTGCGTTTGGCTGCGCGACTGCCCTTCTTGTTCATCGCAGGACGACTGTATGGCGCCGATGCACTGGGCCGCTTTGCCTCTGCATTGGTGGTGATCGAGCTGACTGCCTTGATTTGCTCAATGGGCGAAAAACGCGGGCTAGCGCAGCGTTTGACCGAGGGCGATGGCCAGGAACCGGTCAATCTGGTGATGGATGGATTGCTGCTGGCCCTGATATTCTCGGCCATTGCCGGGGCGATCTTCTGGATATTTCCGGCCCCGATGTTCCCCAGTGGCGAGTATGACCCGCTAGACAAACTGCTGGTCATAGCCATTCCGGCCTATGCGCTGACCGAGATATTGTTGGCAGCCCAAGCCTATAAGTTCGATATTGCCACCACCGTCAGGGCGAGAGCCATTGTCGAGCCATGGACGATCTCGATCATGGCCGGGGTGTTCTATTACACCGCCTATCGCGACTCTGGACTCGAGCTGGCCTATCTCACCTCGATCTTTGCCGGACTGCTCGCCGCTGCATGGCCTTTCTTGCGCACCTATGGCTTACCCAAAAACTGGCGTCCGCATCCCATTGCGATGAGCAAGATGACAGCCCGGGCATTTCCGTTGGCCATGGCGGATGCAGTGGAATGGGGCACCCGCCGGTTGGACATTTTTATCCTTGGCTTCTTTGCCGCGCCCGCTGCGGTAGGCATCTATTATGTCGCCCAACAGGTCGCCAGCCTGCCGCAAAAACTGAAGACCAGCTTTGAGCCCATTTTGGGTCCGGTGATCACGCGCAATCTAAAGGACAAAAACTATTCCGCCATCGCCGCGCAGGTCCGCCAAGTTGGCTTTTGGATTATCGCTGCCCAGGCAGGCATTGCGCTGGCTCTGGGCCTGCCAGGTGAAGCCGTGATGGGTCTGGTGGGACCGAACTTTGTCGGCGGAACCGGCGCGCTGGCTTTTCTGTTACTGGCAGAGGTGGTGGCCGCAACCGCCGTGGTGTCTGAATCGGCGCTGGTTTATGTTGCGCGCAAGCGCAATCTGGGGATCTCGCTTGCCACAATTGCCTTGCAAGGCGCGCTGACGATCGGCGCAATGATGCTGGTCGAGAAACTCAATTATGCGGAGCCGTTCAAGGCTGCAGGCGCGGCCATCGCACTGATGCTGGCGCTGGGCACAGCGTCGCTGGTCAAGGCCTGGCTGCTGTCTCGTATCCTTGGCGCACCGGTAAACAATTGGCGCTGGGCACTGATTTGGGCGACCGGCCCCGCCGTAGTGGTTGGGTATTTGGCGACATTGCTGCCCGAATGGGCCGAGCTGATATTTGGCATTCCTGCTATCTTGGCGGTTTATGGCCTGGTCATTTGGCACAAAGGATTTGGACCAGAAGACCGGGTCTTGTTCCGCAAGAATGTTGGTGCTCCTCCGGCTGATCAAGCAGGCGCGAACCAGTAATTCCGCCACCATCGGCGCCCTCTCGAATGACCTCATTTCATCGCTGAAAAAGGGCGTTCAGTCGCTGTTCACGGGCCGAGGCCAATCTTGGTTTGGTCGCGGGAGCGGGCAACGACCCCCAATTCCCCTGGTCCGCTCCCCCGACACAGTGAGAGACGTGATAACATATCGCGCTCTGGGATGGAGGCAGACTAATGGATACCCAAGATTGCAAATTTGAGACCCCCCGACGCCGCAAACTGCTGATCGGAACAAGCGTGGTGGTAGCCCACGCATTATTCCTGACGGCATGCGCCAGCCAAAGCGATCAACGGTCAGTGCAAAGCGGCGATGCACCCGATAACGAGCGCCTGACACAAGTGGATATTCAAGAACCCGCGCTACCACCACCGCCGCCACCACCGCCGCCGCCCGTTCGATCTCAGCCAGCAGCTGAAATGGAGTCCTCTGATCAGGTGATAGTGACCGGTAGCAAGGTCAAGCAGTCCAATATGGCATCTGTTGCGCCGGCCATAGCGGTGAGCCCTGGCGCTCCGGCCTATGCAACAAGGCACCATGTTCCCCCAGTTATGGTCGCGCCAGACCCGGGCCGTGAGCGTTATGATAGCGAAGAAGTATCGCCCGTAAAGCTGGTGCAGGCAGAGCCTGTCTCAACCTTCTCGGTCGACGTAGATACTGGCGCTTATGCTAACACTCGCCGATTCCTGACGCAGGGCCAAACACCGCCGCGCGATGCCGTTCGCACAGAGGAAATGATCAATTATTTCCGCTATGACTATCTTGCGCCAAAGGATCGCTCGCAGCCCTTCACAGTGACAACGGGCGTTGCGAAAACCCCGTGGAATGAAAACACCTATCTCATGCGGATCGGCCTGCGCGGATATGATCTGCCTCGTTCAGAGCGACCACCGGCCAATCTGGTGTTCCTGATGGATGTGTCGGGATCGATGGGTAGTCCTGACAAACTGCCTCTGGTCAAAAACGCATTGTCCGGCCTGGCAGGAGAATTGTCCCCACAGGATAAGGTCTCGATCGTTGTTTATGCAGGCGCGGCTGGCCTGGTTTTGGAACCGACCAATGATACGCGCAAGATCCGTGCGGCCTTGGACAATCTGCGCGCTGGTGGCTCGACCGCAGGCGGTGCAGGCTTAAAACTGGCCTACAACATTGCCCAGGACAATATGATCAAAGGCGGTGTGAACCGCGTGATCATCGCCACCGATGGTGATTTCAACGTGGGCATTTCAGACCGTGACGCTTTGGTCGAACTGATCGAGGATAAGCGCGACAGCGGCATCACCTTGACCACGCTTGGCTTTGGCACCGGCAATTACAACGAAGCCATGATGGAGCAGATCGCCAATCACGGTAACGGCAATTACGCCTATATCGACAGCGCGTTAGAAGCGAAGAAGGTGCTGGGCGATGAAATGCAATCCACCTTGTTCACCATCGCCAAGGATGTGAAAATTCAGGTCGAGTTTAACCCTGCCGTGATCAGCCAATATCGATTGGTCGGGTATGAAAACCGTGCCTTGCGCGAAGAAGACTTTGATAATGACACAGTCGATGCAGGCGACATTGGTGCCGGCCATCAGGTTACCGCTATTTATGAAGTGGTTCCCACTGGCACTAAGGGCTGGATCGCACCGCGCCGTTATGACGACAAAGTCTCTGGCGAGGCGAGCAAACGCATGGCCGAGGCTGCGCACATAAAGCTGCGTTACAAAATGCCCGGCGGATCAAAATCCAAGCTCATTGATTATGTCGTGACCAACAAGGCGTTGCGCGATGCACGCAGGCCAACGGGCGACTTCGCATTTGCCGCATCTGTTGCTGCATTTGGTCAATTGCTGCGCGGCGATGATCTGATGACGGACTTCACATTTGACGACATTAACCGGCTGGCAGGCAAGCAGGATGATTACTGGCGTCAAGAATTCCTGCGCCTCAATGATGTCGCAAAATCGATGAAGGGCGGATAAGCTCTTTTCGCATGGGGATGCTCTGTCTAAGAGCGTCCCCATGATCGTTCGTCCTCCCATCGCAATCCTTGCTGGAGCCTTGATTGTCACTGCGGTGGCAATCGCTGGTGCCAGCTCCACGGATCAGGACCTGTCCGCTGCGTTATCTCAGCAGGCACAACAAAACATCCAGGAAAATGGCGGCGGCGCGATCAAGGCCCGCTTCATCAATCGCTGGGGGCACCCGACCCGCCACACAATCCTGTCTGGCGGAGAAGGTCTGGACGAAGGCACGCGTGACAAAGTGGCCAAGGCAGTGGCCGCCATTCCCGGCGTTGGCGGGATCAGCTGGAGCGATGGCAGCATGATGGCCCAAGGCGGAGAGGTCGTCCTATCGCCGCTCCATTGTCAGGAAGATGTTGACGCTTTGCTGCAGGCCCGCACAATCCGGTTTGAAGAATCCGCCAGCACCATCGATGCAAGCAGCCAGGAATTGATTGATGAGGTTGCCATGGCGCTTCGTCCGTGCCTTGGCAGTATTATCGCCATCACCGGACACACCGATGCATCAGGCCCGGAACCCGGCAATATCCAATTATCGCGCGAAAGAGCCTTGGCCGTGCAGCGCGCCCTGATTGATCGCGGCATTCCGATCGATGGTTTGCGCGCGCAGGGTGTCGGATCAGCCGAACCGGTCGATGGCCTGTTACCGCAAGACCCGGCCAACCGCAGAATTGAATTCGCCGTGGTGGCAACCACGCCGCTTAAACCCACCCCGGTCGACACGCCGGGCCCACGCTGAGCAAGAGAAAGGACGTTCAATGCCGATATGGTCTGAAGTGCTTGTTTTGTGCCTTGCCGCCTATGCGATTGGCTTAGCCATCGGCTGGGCACTGTGGGGACGCGCTGCTCCAAATGCGCGCCAAGAATCCATCAAGGAGTGAAGCATACATGCCTGAATTGATCGAAGCCTATTGGCCGTATTTTCTTATCGCGATGGCGATCGGTATTGCGGTTGCCTGGTTTGCATTCGTCGCCACGCGGCGCACCTCGGTTAAGACTGATAAGCGCGACGTTCTTGACGAAGGCGCGCCGCCTGCAGCCCGCAATCAGGCCTTGATCGATACGCCCGCTGCCGCGGCTTCATCTGCGACAGCCGCCCCCGAACCAGTGGCTGAACCAGCTGCTGGCACCGCTGCACCAGCGCAGGGAGATGATCTGACCCGCATCAAAGGCCTTGGTCCCAAACTGGCCACACTGCTCGGCACCCATGGCATCACCCGTTTCGACCAGGTGGCCGGATGGGATGAAGCAGAGATTGACCGGATCGATTCGCTGCTGGGTCGATTTGAGGGGCGCATTCGCCGCGACAACTGGGTCGAGCAGGCAAAACTGCTCGCCAGCGGAAACGATTCGGACTTTTCCGATAAGTTTGGTAACAATCAGTAGGGCGTTCGGAATATTTGGTTATTTTCGTTCGTTAGAGATGATGGGGTAGTTATAATCCTAACGGGGGAACGGAATGACACAGCCTAAGATCTTGGTTGCAGAGGACGAGCGAATCATCGCCTTTGATTTGTGCGAAACCGTCGAAGAAGCAGGCTATATGGTCGAAGGGCCGCATGCTGACATATCTTCCGCCATGTTGGCATTCCAAAAGGACAAGCCTGATCTGGCGATCCTCGACATTCAACTGGACGATGGCGTGGTATTCCCACTGGCCAAGAAGCTTGAAGAAGAGAACATTCCGATCATCTTTCATTCCGGCCGCGTATCGCGCGACGAGGTCAAAGCGCACTTTCCCGAGGCCAAGACCTTGGCAAAGCCTTGCCCGCCCAGCGCAATGATTGATGCGGTATCGAAAGTTTTGGCACCCAACTGATTCAGAAAGTCTGCATTTCCGGCCTATTGGGATCCGCATCCCTTCCTGCCCATTTCAGACCTTCCATAGCTTTGCTGCTTGGCCTATCGCTATCGCAAGCGAGAGGAGATCCCTGAGTGAGTGATGCTGTTTTTCCGGTCCCACAGGAATGGGCGCAATCGGCCAAATTTGATGCTGAGCGATATAAGGAACATTACCAGCAATCTATCACCGACATTGACGGCTTCTGGCGCACGGAAGCCCAGCGGATCGACTGGATGCGCCCTTTTGAAACGGTCAAGGACACGTCCTACAACAAGGACGATTTCCGT
Source organism: uncultured Erythrobacter sp. (assembly GCA_947495555.1). Classification (GTDB taxonomy): domain Bacteria; phylum Pseudomonadota; class Alphaproteobacteria; order Sphingomonadales; family Sphingomonadaceae; genus Erythrobacter. The sequence continues at coordinate 946,475 of CANLZI010000001.1, forward strand.
ATTCGCTGGTTCACCGAAGGCCAGTTGAACATCACCGCCAATTGCCTTGATCGGCATTTAGAAGAGAGCGGCAATACACTCGCGATCATTTGGGAGCCGGACAATCCGGCTGATCCGGTCCGCCGCATCACCTATGCCGAGCTGCATGCTCAGGTTTGCCAATTCGCCAATGCGTTAATCTCAAAGGACGTGAAGCGCGGTGATCGGGTCACGATCTATCTGCCTATGGTGCCCGAAGCGGCTGTGGCCATGCTTGCCTGCGCGCGCATCGGCGCTGTGCATTCGGTTGTTTTTGCAGGCTTCAGCCCCGATGCACTGGCTGGCCGGATCGAGGATTGTCAATCCAACATTGTCATCACCGCTGACGAGGGTTTGCGCGGTGGCAAGATCGTTCCATTAAAGGCCAATGTTGATGCGGCCTTGGAAAAAACGCCTACCGATACGGTGATAATGCTGGAGCATACCGGCGCCGATGTGTCGCTGGTTGAAGGCCGCGATGTGACATGGGCCGAGGCTGTGTCTGATCAACCCAGACATTGCGAGCCTGCGGTGATGGACGCCGAAGACCCGCTGTTCATCCTTTATACCTCAGGCTCGACCGGCAAGCCCAAAGGCGTGCTGCACACCAGCGGCGGCTATGCCGTGTGGGCCAGCATGACGCATGAATATGTGTTCGATTATACGCCCGGATCGATCTACTGGTGCGCGGCCGATGTGGGCTGGGTCACGGGTCACAGCTATGTCGTGTACGGCCCGCTGCTGAACGGCGCGACCCAGGTCATGTTCGAAGGCGTGCCAAACTTCCCCGATCATTCGCGTTTTTGGGAGATCATCGACAAACATCAGGTCGAGATTTTCTATGCAGCACCAACAGCGTTGCGGGCATTGATGGCGCAAGGAGATGACTACGTCACGCGCACCAGCCGCAAATCGCTAAGGTTGCTTGGGTCAGTGGGCGAGCCGATCAACCCTGAAGCATGGGATTGGTATCACCGCGTAGTAGGCGACCGGCGTTGCCCGATCGTGGATACGTGGTGGCAGACTGAAACCGGGGCCGCCATGATCACTCCCCTGCCCGGAGCCACCGATCTGAAACCAGGCAGTGCATCCAAACCGATGTTCGGCGTAAAGCCCGCTCTGCTCGATCCGGAAACCGGCGTGATGCTGGATGGCGCCGCGCAGGGCGCATTGGTCATCACCGACAGTTGGCCGGGCCAGATGCGCACTGTTTATGGCGATCATGCACGCTTCTTCGATACCTATTTCAGCCAATATCCCGGATATTATTTCACCGGAGATGGATGCCGCCGGGACGAGGATGGCTATTACTGGATCACGGGCCGGATCGACGATGTGATCAATGTCTCTGGTCACCGGATGGGTACCGCTGAGGTGGAAAGTGCCTTGGTCGAGCATCCCCTAGTGGCAGAAGCCGCCGTGGTTGGCATGCCGCACGAGGTTAAGGGCCAAGGCATTTACGCCTATGTCACCACCAATGTCGGAACCGACGATTCCGAGGAATTGCGCGCCGAATTGGTGAAGTGGGTGCGCAAGGAAATCGGCCCGATCGCAACCCCCGATGTGGTGCAATTTGCCCCCGGCCTGCCCAAAACCCGCAGCGGCAAGATCATGCGCCGCATTCTTCGCAAGATTGCCGAGAATGATGTAACCAGCCTGGGTGATACCTCGACCTTGGCTGATCCATCAGTGGTGGATGATCTGGTGGCCAACCGTCCAGCAAACTGACGCTTGCCGCGCGCCGGGATTGCTGCAAAAGAGTTGAAAATATAGTTTCAGGAGTAACTAATGGCCGGAATGGTCCCGTTTAACTGGGAAGACCCCTTCGATCTGGAGACGCAATTGTCCGAAGACGAACGGATGATCCGCGACGCAGCGCACGGCTTCGCCCAAAGCGAGCTGCAACCCCGCGTCATCGAAGCCTTCAACAATGAAGTCGACGCTCCCGAATTGTTCCCACTGATGGGCCAGGCAGGATTGTTGGGCGCAACCGTGCCGGAAGAATATGGCGGGTCTGGTGCCAGCTATGTCGCTTACGGATTAATCGCGCGCGAGATTGAGCGCGTGGACAGCGGCTATCGCTCGATGGCGTCGGTTCAGTCCAGTTTGGTGATGTATCCGATCCAGGCCTATGGCTCGGAAGAACAGCGCCGCAAATTTCTGCCCGGCCTCGCGTCCGGCGAATTAATCGGCTGCTTTGGCCTGACCGAACCCGATGCAGGATCGGATCCGGCGGGCATGAAGACCGTGGCCCGCAAGGATGGCGACGGTTATGTCCTCAACGGATCCAAGACCTGGATATCCAACGCGCCCTTCGCCGATGTGTTTGTGGTTTGGGCCAAAAGCGAAGAGCATGGCGGCGGCATTCGCGGCTTTGTTCTGGAAAAGGGTATGAAGGGTCTTTCTGCCCCCAAGATCGAGGGCAAAATTTCCTTGCGCGCAAGCACCACCGGAATGATCGTCATGGATGATGTGAAAGTTGGAGCCGACGCATTGTTGCCCGATGTCCAAGGCCTCAAAGGCCCGTTTGGATGCCTTAACCGCGCGCGCTATGGCATCAGCTGGGGCGCCATGGGTGCAGCCGAATTTTGCATGCATGCCGCGCGCCAATATGGCCTTGATCGCAATCAATTTGGCCGGCCCTTGGCTGGCACACAGCTGTTCCAGAAGAAGCTGGCTGACATGCTGACGGATATTGCACTGGGCCTGCAAGGATCTTTGCGGGTCGGTCGCCTGATGGATGAAGGCCGCTTTGCTCCCGATATGATCTCGGTCGTCAAACGCAACAATGTCGGAAAGGCGCTGGATATCGCTCGCCAAGCCCGCGACATGCACGGCGGCAATGGTATCTCTGGCGAGTATCAAGTGATCCGTCACATGGTGAATCTAGAGACGGTAAACACTTACGAGGGCACGCATGATGTTCATGCGCTCATTCTGGGCCGCGGCATCACGGGGATCGCAGCGTTCTGATGAAGCTTTATGGCTATTACCGCAGCTCTACCAGCTATCGCTTGCGCATTGCGCTGGAACTTAAGGGGCTGGAATATGAGAATATTCCGGTCAATCTGCTGAAAGCTGAGCAGAAGGGTGAAGCCTTTACCAGCCGCAACGCCTTTGGCTCTGTGCCTATGCTGGAAGCTGACGGACGCGACCGCGCACAGAGCATGGCGCTGATTGAATGGCTGGATGAAGCCTATCCAGAAAACCCCCTGCTGCCGGCAGACTTGGAGCAGCGCTATACCGCGCGCGAACTGGCCTATGCCATCGCCACAGAACTGCATGCTCCGCTCAATTTGCCGGTGCTGAAGTATCTGAAAAACGAATTTGGCAAGAGCCAGGACGAGATCGATATCTGGTACCGCCATTGGCTGGCGCGCACGCTCGATCCGCTGGAAAAGAGGCTTGAGCAGCTTGGCAGCGGAGATTTCCTATTCGAGGCACCCGGCTTCTTTGAAACCGTGTTGCTGCCGCAAATTTACAACGCCCGTCGTTTCCACTTCGATTTGACGGACAAGCCGCATATCGTACGCATCGAGCAAAGCTGCCTCGCACTGGACCCATTCCAGCGCGCCTATCCCGACAACCAGCCCGAAGCCGGCTGAGAATCCGTAACAGAGGACCAATCCATGAAACTCGCAACACTGAATGACGGGACACGCGACGGCAAACTTGTTGTCGTGTCAAAGGACCTCACACGCTGCTGTGCCGCAGATAATATTGCCCCCACAATGCAGGCTGCACTCGACAATTGGGACGAGATCGCACCCAAGCTCGAAGTACTGGCCATCGATGTCGAACACGAAGCGGTACCATGCGAGCGGTTCCATGAGAGAGAGGCACACTCGCCCCTGCCCCGCGCCTATCAATGGGCCGATGGCAGCGCCTATATCAACCACGTCGAATTGGTCCGCAAAGCCCGTAATGCCGAGGTGCCTGACAGTTTTTACCAAGATCCGCTGATGTATCAGGGCGGATCAGACACATTCCTTGCTCCGCGCGATGATATTCCCTTGGGCGATCCTGCCTGGGGCTGCGATATGGAAGGCGAAGTGGCCGTTATCACCGATGATGTACCAATGGGCGTCTCAGCCGACGAGGCAGCAGGCAATATCAAACTGGTGATGCTGGTGAACGATGTGTCCTTGCGCGGCCTGATCCCAGGCGAGCTGGCCAAGGGTTTTGGCTTTTTTCAGTCCAAACCATCCAGCGCCTTCTCACCCGTTGCGGTTACCCCTGATGAATTGGGCGAGGCGTGGAAAGATAATCTGATCCACCTGCCCTTGATGGTGGATTACAACGGCCAGCCATTTGGCAGAGCGCAGGTTGGAGTGGACGCGACTTTCAACATGGCGCAATTGGTCGCTCATGCTGCCAAGACGCGCAATCTGGGCGCTGGCGCGATCATTGGTTCAGGAACAATCAGCAACAAAGGCCCAGATGGCGGTCCGGGCAAGCCGGTGGCCGAAGGCGGATTGGGCTACAGCTGCATTGCTGAAATCCGCATGATCGAAACCATCTATGACGGCCAGGCCAAAACCGGATTCATGAAAGCCGGGGACACCGTGCGGATCGAGATGCGCGACAGCGACAACCACTCAATATTCGGTGCTATCGAACAAGAAGTGGTCGCCGTTTGACCTAAACGCTGCCCTGCTTATTGCCATATCAGCGTTGCCAAGCTATTGCTAAATGGCTTCGTGAACGGTTTTGGTGACCATGCAGGCTGTGACGCCCTCGGCACCATCTTCCAGGCCATAGCCTGACCATTTCACGCCGCCGAACGGGGCATCTGCCGCGCTGACGGTGGCTGCATTCAAAGCGACCATGCCGGCTTCGATGTCGTCAGCCAATTGCATCCGACGCTTGGCATCCTGCGTCCAAGCATAGGCCGCCAGACCGTAAGGCAGGCGATTGGCTTCCTCGATCATCGCATCATATCCCGTCACGGGGTTGATCATTGCGACCGGACCAAATGGTTCCTCGTTCATGATCTCAGCATCCAATGGGACTTCGCTCAACACGGTGGGCTGATGGAAGAATCCTTGATTGCCAATCCGCTCACCACCAGCCAGCAATTTGGCCCCCTTGGCTGTCGCATCGGCAATTTTGGCTTGGATTCCATCGGGCCCACGCCCGCTAGCCATCGGGCCCATCTGTGTGTCCTTGTCGAAACCATTGCCAACTTTCACGCCCTTGGCATGATCAACAAATCCGTCTCGGAACCGTTCAAAAACATCCTCCTCTACCAAGAAGCGCGTCGGGCTGACGCAAACTTGGCCCGCGTTGCGATATTTGGCCGCCGCCATAACCTTCAATGCCTTGTCGACGTCAGCGTCATTGAAGATCAGGACCGGTCCATGGCCGCCCAGTTCCATCGTTGCGCGCTTCATGTCTTCGGCAGCGAGTTTAGCCAGATGTTTGCCAACGGCGGTTGAGCCGGTGAATGTCACCTTGCGGATAATCGATGATCCAAGAAGGTGGCGGCTGACTTCGTCTGGCACACCAAACACCACCTGACAGGCATCGCCTGGTACGCCCGCATCCAGCAGGCACTGGACAATGGCGATGCCCGCAGCTGGGGTTTCTTCTGATGGCTTGACGATAATCGAACAGCCCGCGGCCAACGGACCACCAATTTTGCGCATCACGTTCAGTGCAGGAAAATTCCAAGCGGAAAATCCGGCCACGGCACCAATCGGTTCATGGCGAACCTCAACCCGTTGACCCGCCGGGCGCACCAGCGTGCGTCCATAGGTGCGCTTGCACTCACCAGCGTAAAACTCCAGCAACATGGCGCAATAAGTCATCTCGCCCATCGCTTCTTGGATGGGTTTGCCCTGCTCACGCGTCAGCATAGCGCCAATGTCCTTGGCTCGCTCGCGGATCAATGCCGCGCCCTTGCGCAAAATTCCTTCGCGTTCGTCAGCCGAAGTGTTGCGCCATGATTTGAATCCGGCCTGCGCATTATCCAGCGCATTATCCAGATCCTCTTTGCTAGCCATCGGGAGCGCTGCGATCACTTCTCCGCTCGATGGGTCAAGCACATCCTGAGTATCGCGCCCTGCCCCATCCAGCTTTTCTCCACCGATGAGCAAATTGAGTTGAGGATAATCAGTCATAAAATTCCTTTTCACGCTGCCTTTTTGGCGGCGTATATATCTGCGATGTTCAACCGTAAAAGCTGGCGCGGGCAAGCAATGATCGTTGCACCACAGTCAGCACGCACAGTCCTGAATAGACATAGGCAATGGCAGCAAAATGCTGCGGCATCAAACACATCAGTATAAAGGCGATAATTGTCTCTGCGCCTTCAGCCAGGCCAGTGCTGTAAAAGAAGCTTTTCTTGCCATGCGCGCTGGTTTCCTCACCACGCTGTCCGGCAATGGTGGCAAAGGCCAGAAAGCTGACACCGGTCAGTGTAAAGCTGGCGACCAGCACCAGCGCGGGCAGCTGATTTTCCGCTGCGGCAAGGCCGAAGCCAACCGGGACAGCAACATAGAATACAAAATCGGCAAGAATATCCAGATAGCCGCCAAAGTCGGTCATTTTGCTAGCCCGCGCGACCGCGCCATCCAATCCATCCAGCAGGCGGTTGGCCAACAGCAGACCCAGCCCCCAGCCATAGGCCTGATGCGCAATCGCTGCGCCCGCTGCCAATCCGAGCAACAGGCCAAGCAAGGTCACGCCATTGGCAGTTATCCCTGCCCGAGCAATGCCCCGCCCCATGGCGTTTAGAGGAGGGTCAATCAGAGGCCGCAACCGCGCATCAAGCATCGCTTAACTCCAAGTCACAAGGCCGATCACCGCGCCGGTCATTAGCGATGCCATATTGCCAGCCAGCCAGCTTCTGATGCCCAGCCCCGCCACCTCGGCCCGCCTTTCCGGGCACAGCGCTCCGATGGTGGAGACGATCAGCCCAACGCTGGCCAGATTGGCAAATCCGCAAAGCGCATAGGTCAAAATCACCATGCTGCGCGGATCAAGCGTTCCGGCCTCAATTGAAGACAGATCGAGAAATGCGACATATTCATTCAGGATCGCCTTCGTCCCCATATACGAACCAGCGCTAACCGCTTGCTCCCAAGGTATGCCGATCACCCACATCAACGGCGCAAACAGCCAACCGAATACTCGTCTCAAGGTCATCGGATCACCCTCTACCAAGGGCAAAAGCGCCAGCATTTGATCAACCAGATTGACCAAAGCAAACACCACGATGATCACGCCGATCACCGCCAGCACCAATTGCACCCCATCCATGGTACCGCGAATGATCGCGTCCATGCTGCCTTCATAAGACAGCTCTGGTTCTGCTTGAGGTTCTTTGTCAGAGGCTTCTTCTGCTTGCTCATCTGGCGCCAAGGGCGGGACCATAAGGCGGGCAATCAGAACGGCTGCGGGCAAGGATATCAACGAGGCAACGATCATATGCCCAACCGCATTGGGCACAATCTCGCGCAAAGTTGTCGCGTAGAGAACCAGCGTGGCGCCCGAAATGGTCGCCATTATGATCACCATCACGCTGAACAGATCGCTGCGAGACATTCGACCAAACCAAGCTTTGAGCACTAAAGGCGTCTCAACCACGCCAAGGAAGATGGATGATCCGCCACCCAGTCCTACAACACCGCTAACGCCCAGCGTTTTGCGCAGGGCCCATGACAGACCTCTCACGGCAGCCTTCAGCACGCCCCAATGCCACAGCAATGCAGCCAGCGCGGAAAAGACAATAACCAACGGAAGGATCTGGAACGCGACCACAACTGGCTCGCTCTCGCCCGGCTTCAGTAGGAACGGAATGGGCGCTCCGCCAGTATAGCCGAACATATAGGATGAGCCGACCAGCGTGGCTTTTTCAATCGCGGCCACACCCGAATTGGCATAGCCAACCAGCGTCCACACGATCGGCACTCGGGTCACCACCAACGCAATCGCGACTTGCAGCAGCAGGGCACCGCCAATCCAGCGCCAACCCGGACGCGCCGAGCGATTTTCTGACAAGCCCCAAGCCATCATCACCAGCAGAGCGATGCCTATCACCCCACGGAACTGATCAAAAAACTCCAACTAACGCTCCCTCAAACCGGCGACATTACTGCACGACAACGCGCAATCACCCACGCCGCCAATTGTGATATTTCTCTACATATTCGAGAAGTTTTTCCGGCTTGTTGGCCTTCTTCCATTCGCCCGCGGCAAATTTGTTTGCCTCCGCCATGGTTGGGTAGGGATGGATCGTTTCCAGGATCTTGTTCAGCCCCAGACCATGCTTCATCGCGAGCGTGTATTCCGCCAATAGCTCGCCGGCATTTGCTCCGACAATAGTAGCGCCCAAAATCTTGTCCTTACCCGGAGGCGTGAGCACTTTGACAAAACCCTTTGTCTCGCTTTCGGTGATGGCGCGATCCAGATCATCCAGGCCATAGGTGGTTACTTCGTATTCCACGCCCTGCTCTTCCGCCTCAAGTTCGTTCAGGCCGACGCGGGCGATTTCTGGATCAGTGAAGGTGACCCACGGGATAACACGGTAATCCACCTTGAACTTCTTGAATTGGCCGAACAGGGCGTTGACGCTGGCAAACCATGCTTGATGCGATGCGGTGTGGGTGAATTGATAAGGTCCCGCCACATCGCCAGCGGCGAAGATATTCGGGAACACCGTCGCCAAATAGTCATCCGTTACCACGGTGCGGTTGGTGTCGATGCCCAGCTCTTCCAAACCGTACCCGCTGAGGCGCGCCTTGCGACCCACCGCCATAATCAATGCGTCATAACCGATCGCTGTTTCGCTTCCATCATGCTCGACAATCAGCTGTTTTTCGCCATCGGCCACTTTAACGCGCAGGGCGTTATGGCTGGTCAGCACACGCACGCCAGAGGCCATTTGCGATTGTTTAGCCAAGGCAGAGACATCTTCGTCTTCGCGCAGCAACAGACGATCATCGCGTTCAATCTGCGTAACCTGCGCACCCAATCGGGCAAAGGCCTGCGACAATTCGCAGCCGATCGGGCCGCCGCCCAGAACAGCGATGCGCTTGGGCATCTCGTCCATTTGGACAAATGCGTCCCACATTGTGTCGCTGGTGAGATAGCCGCTGTGCTCAAGCCCTTCCAATGGCGGAACGAAGGGCTCTGCGCCCGCTGCGATGACGATGGAGCGGGTCGTCAGTTTGATGGTCTCGCCGTCGTTCTTGGCGATCTCGACCGTCCAAGGGTCAATGATTTTGGCATAGCCCTGCACCACATCCACACCCAGATCACTATAGCGTTCCACGCTGTCCTTTGGTTCAATCTCGGCAATGATGGCGTGCACCCGCTGAAAGATCGCCTTGAAGCTGAATTTTGCCTCGGCTTGGTCGAGCCCGTATTTGTCAGCATGACGCATCTGCTGAGCGACCTTGGCGCTCTTGATCAAGGCCTTGGACGGAACGCAGCCGTAATTCAGACAGTCGCCGCCCATCTTGGAGGCCTCAATCAAGGTCACCTTCGCCTTGACCGTGGCGCCGATCAAGGATGACACGAGGCCGGCTGCACCAGCACCAATGACAACCATATTGCGGTCATATTTGGCCGGACGGGTGAAGCCTGCATAAGCGCGGCGGCTCTTGATTTTGGCCAAGACCCATTTGGCCACCCAGGGCACCAATCCCAAAGCGGCAAAAGATGCCAGCAAGGCAGGCGAAGCAATGTCGCCCACGTCCTGAATGGCGGCGATTTGTGTTCCGGCGTTCACAAATACAATCGTTGCCAGCAACATCCCGACTTGGCTGACCCAATAATAGGTCCATGTTTTGATCGAGGTCAGCCCCATCACAAGGTTGACGACAAAGAACGGAAACGCGGGCACAAGCCTAAGCGTGAAAAGGTAAAACCCGCCTTCTTTCTCAATGCCTTGATTGATGGGCTTGAGACGATCTCCAAATTTGCTCTGGACCCAATCGCGGAACAGAAAACGTGATCCCAGAAAGGCGAATGTCGCACCAATGGCCGAGGCGAAGGAAACCACAATTGTGCCCGTGACCAAGCCGAACAATGCACCCGCCACCACCGTCATAATGGCCGCACCCGGAATTGATGCCGCTGCCATCAACACATAGGCGACAAAGAAAATGCCGATCACCAGCAGAGGAGATTGCTGATAGATCGCATCGATCTCAGCCTGCCTCGCTTTGAAGTTCTCCAGCGTAAGCTGGCTGCCCAGATCGAAGTAGAAAAAGGCTCCTACAATCACGGCCAGAACAGCGAGGATAAGCAGTTTCTTCACAGGTCAAATTCCAAACATTGTTATCAATATCAGCGCGCAGCAAAACCCACGCGCCAATCAGTCAATCAGCAATCATTCGCCGCCCAGCGCCCGTTTGTTACGAACGATATTCTGCCGGCCAGTCGTTTTCCTTCATTTTCCAATCCGTCATTGGGCCAACCGGCTGAACTGTTCAACAAACCGGCGATCTATGCGCTCTTTCAGCCACCACGCTGCTCGCCCTTCAGCGGAGAAATCGCCCCAAGACAAAATGGCCCGCCGATCCCCCGTCGACATCAGGTACAAAGTGGTGTTGCGAGGATCATAGCTTTTCAACGAAACCGGTTCACTTGCCGGATGGGCCAATTGCCGCGCATTATTCGCCAAGACGGGCCCCGACTTCACCGCATGCACGCCCGAACGCGCCAAAGGCCTATCGGTGCGCTGGGCAATGTCACCTGCGGCAAAAATATTGGGGTGCGAAGCGCTCTGCAAGGTAGGTCGCACCAAGACACATCCTTGCGGATCGCAAGCAAGGCCAGAGGCGGCAAGCCAGACCTGCGCCTGGCTGCCAGTCGCCGTAATCACCGCATCAGCAGCGATTTTCCTGCCGTCCTCCAGCGCAATCACGCCATCCTCAGTTTTGGCCCATGACCAGTGCAAATCAATGCCGCGTTCGCGCATCGCGGCAAGGACTCTTCGCCTAACGGACGATGCATGGCCCGTCAGAAAGTCAGACTTGGCTGTGATGAGAGAAACACGAAAACTATCGGCGATCTGGCTCAGCCGAGCATGCGCGGCCAAGGCCAATTCTACCCCGCCAGCTCCTCCGCCAACAATGGCCACATGGGGCGAGCGCAACTGCGGGGCGTCCGCCACGAATTGCGCCCAATCCTGCACAAAGCGTTCAACCGGACGCACGGTCAGCAATCTTGCCTCCAGCATCGCAAAGGCATCGCTAGGAACTTCTCCTCCCGTCGCCAGCGACAGAAGGTCAAACTCCAGGCTCTCGCCATTGGACATCTGCAAGGTCTGGGCATCCGCATCGAGCGCGGTAACAAGTTCTATCACAACCCGCGCTCCAGCCTTGCGGGCCAGCTGCGCAACGGGGATGAACATCTCCTCCTCAGCGTAAATGCCTGCCATCCAGCCTGGCAACATACCCGAATAGGCAGAACGCTCAGATGGCATGATCAGCACGCGATCTTCTTGGTCACAGGGGCGCTTTAGCCATTCTGCAAGCACGGCAAGATGCGCATGCCCGCCCCCGACTAGAACAATTCGTTTGGTCACTCGGCGCGTGCCCGCAACACGACGAGCCTGTGCGCTATGCGCACATTCGCGCGGCAAGTCCGGTGGACCTTTTTATTCTGCCGGTTGACCAACTTTGCCATTCCTGCTCACTCGCAGCTCAGAACTAACGGAGTAACGCACATGGCCGACGGCAAATGGACTGGCAAGCTTGGAAAGACATCGCGTAACGTCGCGATCATCGCACTGGTTTTGGCAGGGGTTGGACTTACCCTCGCCCGGTACAATGTGATCGACAAGCTTGATGGCTTTTACGGCATGTTGATCGGCGCGCTGCTTGCCGCTGTTGCGTCCCTGATCGCAGTGATCAGCCTGCTGATGTCGCTCAAGGGCAATGGTGCCAGTCGCAAGCCCGCAATCATCGCCCTGGCTTTGGCCGTGCCATTTGTAGCCTTTATCGCCACTCGGCCTGCCGCCGCCGATGGAGCGCCCGCCATTCATGACATCACCACCGATTTGGCATCACCGCCTGAATTTCAAACGCTTACGATCAGAGAAGATAACTTGGCCGGTGTCGATACGGTTGAGAATTGGCAGGAGATCCACGCCGAGGCTTATGGCGATATCCAGCCCTTATTGTTCAATCGTCCGGTGCCTGAGGTAACCATTGCAGCCCATTCTGTGGCGCAAGAAAAAGGCTGGGACATCGCAGCATTCGATCCTGGGGCTGGCCGTATTGAGGCAACCGACTATGTCTCTTACATCCGGTTTGAAGACATTATCGTGATCGAAGTGACCCCATCAGCCGACAATAGCGGAAGCGAAGTCAATGTCCGGTCAGTCAGCCAGCTTGGCGTGAGCGATCTGGGCGTAAACGCCAAGCGCATCCGGGCCTTTACGGCCGATTTGGAAGCGAAGCTGGCCAATTGATTGGCGGTTGAGGCGTCATTGCAATGAAAGATCACGAATCCACACCACTTGCTGACTTCGAAGAGCTCTCGCCAGAAGCAATGCTGGCTGCTTCCGAAGAATTTTTGGCATCGATGAAGCGCCGCCACAGCGTTCGCCACTTTTCTGATCGGCCCGTTGACCGCGCCGTGATCGAGGCTGCCATCGCAGCCGCTGGCCGAGCGCCCAGCGGCGCCAATCACCAGCCATGGCACTTTTGCGCCATCGGTAGCGCGGACAAGAAAAAGCAATTACGCGAACTGGCAGAGAATGAAGAACGCGCCTTTTACGAAGGCAAGGCGGGCGAAGATTGGCTCGATGCGCTAAGCCCGCTGGGGACCGATGCCAACAAGCCCTATCTGGAACATGCCCCGTGGATCATCGCCATCTTTGGTCAACGCAAAGGCGGGATTGACGGGGATGAAAGCCAGCAAAACTATTACGTGCCGGAATCGGTCGGCATCGCCATGGGGTTCCTGATCACCGCGCTGCATCAGGCCGGTTTGTGCATGTTGACCCACACGCCCAAGCCGATGAGTTTCCTACACGATTTGTGCGACCGTCCCAAGGGCGAAAAACCCTATTTGCTGTTGGTGGTGGGCTATCCGGCGGATGATGCTACCGTGCCGCTTCATTCGCTAAAGAAGAAACCGCTGGATCAGATCGCATCGTTTATTTGATGGGCGGGTGACCGTCAGGTCCCAGTTCAATCACGGCGGCTCTTACCCGAATTTGAACGCTATTTCTTCTTCCGACCGAAGAATCCGGTGAAGTAGAAGCGGCTTTTCTTCCCCTGCTTGGCCTTCTCGCGACTGACTGCAGCCTGAGTGGCCCTTTCAACGCGGGCCGCCGTTTCAACCGCGCCGCCTGGCTGTCCCAGGCGAGGCAGTACGGACGAAGCGGTGCTGTCGCGTAAGCCTTGACCGGTTGTGCGACCTGGCCCAGCAGGATTTGCCGCCGTCTTGGACGTTTTATTTTCAGCCCGACGCTGGGTTTTCTTTGTACCTGCCTGAGCCCGTTTGGCTGCCGGAGCTTGCTTTTTCGCTCCTTGCCGTGGCGGAGCAGCCGCCCGCCCAGGGCGAGGTGCGGAATTGGGGACAGCCAACAAATTCATCGTCGTCGTCGCCGCCGCCGCATGTGCGGTGAAAGTGCCGGCATTGCGATTGCCGGGCTTGCTCTTTGTGCGTTTGGGGGAAACTGTTTTGCCCGCCACCCGGGACGGGCCCGCCTTGGAGCTTTTGCCCGCGGCCTTTCGGCTCGATTTTTTGGCACCATTGGCTCTGCTCCTTGAAGCAGAAGCTTTCTTCTTCTTACCCGAGCGCTTCTTCTTGCTGCTCTGGCGGCTACCTTGCGAGCCACCGGGAGCCGCTTCGGCTGCGCCGAGAAAGATATTGACCGATGTAGGGGCGGGTACAAACCCGCCAATGGCAAGCGCCATTGCCGCAGTGCTGGCTGTGAGTGTTTTCAGGCTCACGGCAATGTCTCCATTGAATCGACCACCAGCAATTCGTCCTCGCGAAAATCGCTCTGCGCCACCAGATATTCGGCCGCAGGGTGATCGTCACTGGCAGGATCGAGCACTTCGCGCATACGGAAATCAACAATCTCGTCTTGGGTCAAAGGCTGGCTCCAGAAACGCAATTGTGCGATCGCGCCATCCAGCGAAGCGGCTTCTTCTGACTCTAGACCACCGACAAACAGGCCGGCAGATGGCAACGCCAAGGGCATCAGATCGCTTGTCCCGATCAGTGCACCATCAAGATACACCTCGACCCCGTCTTCCATGATGTTTAGCGCGACATGGTGTAAATTGCCGCCTGACAGATCGCCGATAAAGACATCTTCGTCATTGGCATTGGCAAACACCAAACCGTCACGCTCGCGCAGGATGGAAACCTGATACAAAATGCCGTCAGGTCCGATATTGATAATCACCGGAGGATCATAACCAGGATCGCCCGACCAATTGGCCGCAACCCAGAATTCGATCGCACCGCCGTTTGAAAGATCAAGCTTGGGCGACGGGTCAAAGGCGATCGGTCCACTCTCGCTGACCTCCAACACATCGGGTGTGTAGCCTTGCGCCGATGCCGCTGCGGGCATCACCACCACACCCAACGCCATAATCGCGCCTACAAAACTGCGTTTCATCCTAGACATCCTCATTCCAATCACTTGATCCGCTTAACCCTGAGATACAGCCTCAGCTCTGGTCGGCCATTGGGGCCAATTACCCATGTTGTGGTGTGCGACTTGTTCGGCGCCAGACCAGATCCCTGCATCGGCGTGGAGTTCAGCGACCGTTTGTCGGTTCTAATCTTGCCTCGCGCTGCGCCTTCATACTGCCAAGCGAAATCAATGCTCAGCTTGTATTGCTTCATCTGGGCACGCGTGCCGCGCAGCACCAGCAGACCAGGTGTGTTGTCAGAGATCGCATAGTCATAAGTCGATTTGTTGGTCTTCTTCCATTTGCAAGCCACCCGCAGCTTTTTCTGCTGAGCAAAGCCCGGCCGGTGCCCCGTGCCCGAGATCGTAACATTGCCCGAAGCTGCATTGGTCGTGCCTGGGCCCGGCTTTGTGCAGTTCATTTGCCGCACATAGACATGCCATTCCTCAATCGGTTCAACCTTTTCTGGCTCAGGATCAGGCTCAACCGGTGCCGGGGTCCAGGAGACTTTGGAGATCAGGCGTTCATTGCTGAGCGGTCTGGTTTGGCCTGCTAGATAGCCATTGATGGCCTGCGCCAATTCCGCCCGAACCCGCGTATAAACATCGGGTTGATCGGGGAAGTTGATCGGATTGAGCAATTCATCAAGAGGCCTGAGATCGAGCAGGATAGGCGCAACGCGGTCCCCGCGCGAATAACCGCCCGAATCCCACGATCCATTTCCGCCCACTGCGACAAATCGCCCACCTTCATTGCCGATTTCGCCGGCGGTGCGGGTACCGACACTGCTCATCCCTTCATTGAACCCGCCGATGGAACTGCCCACCACCTGCACCTCGGCTTCGAACCGGTTGCCCTCGGTTTCGGTCAAGGCTTGCGAGAACACTTCGGTTGAGATGTCACGCGTCATCTTGGCATTGGCGCCATAGGTGACGGCATAGGCGTAATGCGTGCCGAAGCGGTCGATCAATTGCCGATAACTGCCTTCTTCCTGCGCATCGCCAATGGCGGTGAGGAAATCGGACGACAATTTGGTGTCGGCATGCTCGGCAATGATCGCATAGCTTTTGGCACGAGAGTAACCCACCACCTGCGCCAGCGTGTTGTTCTGCCGCATCGTCGCCATGGAAGATTTGGTGCTGGAATATCCCACGCTAAAGCCAGTGTCGGCGACCTGGCCAGTACCGGGTATAAAGGCCAAAACCGAATTTACAGCGCCCGAAACGCTGTACACCGCATTGACACCAAAGCTGTTGCTGTTGGCGTTTTGCAGCTCTCGCTCGCTCGACACACTCGTCCGGCGATAGACATTGCCCTGCAGTGTATCGTTGCGCAGTGTGAAGCCCAACGGAACCGCATACTTTTCCTGGATGCGATATTCGTCGCGACCGCGGCGAGCGAAAACCTCTCCATTGTTATTGTTCATCAGCAGAAACGGATCCTGCGTCAGAACATTGTAGCCTTTCAGATTGGCGGCGAAATTGTCGGTTTGATACTGGATGACAAACACGTCATCGATCGACAAATCGCTCTCCACCAATGGCTCTGGCCGCAGAAATTGGCGATTGCCGATCCGCAGGCGTAAATCGCCGCCAGAAGTGTAATCCAGCGTCAGAGTAGAACCGAGATCAGACTTCCCTTCTGCCTGATAAACTTTCCTGTCTCGCGTGTTTCCAATCAAATCCGCCACGCTTTGGTCATCTGAGGACACAAAGCGGGTGTAGCGAAGGTCATTGACGCCAGACATGACATACAGCTCATTCTCTCTGTCGCCGGGCGCAATGAACATCGTTTCAGGCGTGGTGTAATTGCCATGTAGCAATCCTGTCAGCGCGGTGCCCTCAACGTCCCATGCGCTGCCATCATTGCGCGATGTGTCAAAATTCGCTTCCTGGTTTTGGACCCAAACACCATCGATGCGAGTCCAGCATTCCTTGCCATCGTCTCCAGTTGACGGAGCCGTCTCAGGGCTTGCGACAGGGGCAAATTGGCGATCGGTAATCCGGTCTCGCGGGTTGGCTGCAGGTGGACGGGCTACTGGCAGCTGATCAAAATTGTCAGGAATCGGGCAACCTCTGAATGTCTCGCCTACCGGACGGACTTCTCCAAAGGCTTCGCCCAGCGAAGCATAAGAGGCTGTCTGTTGCTCCGCTCCGCCAGCGGCATAGCGCCCATCGTCCGGGGACGGGTCGCGGCCTGATCCTGGCTGAACGAACATAGGCGGACTGCTGGGTGCTTCGTTAGTGCTGCCGCCAACCCGGGTAAGAGTATAGCGCACTGGACCAAACAGGCCGGGCACCGATGCCTCTATCCGGTCGGGCGAGACCACTTTCATGGTCACCTTGCCCATCAAGGGTAGATCATCGCCAACATATTCGTCGTCGGCCGTCTGGTTGATGTTGCGAATGGTGACCATGTCCGGTTGCACTTTGAACACAAAGGCATGGACCCAGCCTTCAACCGCATATGCCCGCCCGCCCTCGATGCGGATGATCTTGCCAATCGTATTGACTCGCCAGTCGCCATCGATGGCCATCGGCTGGGTCGCTGGCACGGCATCCTTATTGGGCAGCAAGGCAGGTACATGAGCTTGCGCCGGTGTGACCGGAGCAATCGCAGGCGCTGCAACCATAGTCGCAGCCGCCAGTGCAAGCAGGGGCCTTGTGATGATCACTGAACCCGCTCCATGGTGATGGTGAAGTTCAATGTCGCTTTGCTGCCGGCGACCTGAATGTCATCCCTCAGGCTTTGATTGACATCCAGACCAGTGCCAAATGCATTATCCAACAGGTTTGACGTCTTGATGAAACTCGAACGCGGGACCGCAAGGTTTCGATAGGTGCCACGAATTTGCAGGCCGGAAAATCCGCCAGAACCAGGTGGCACCGTTATTTCGAGCGCACCGGGGCCCCGATTGTAATAGACGTAGCTTTGGCTGCGCTTCCCATTTCTGGTGCAGAAAACATCAAAATTCCGTTGTTTGGAGACCATCTTCTCTCCGTCGGGATCGGTCATCGCAATCAGCACCTGTCCGCGAAAGCGTTTGCGGGTCAGTTGCGAGCCTTCGCACTCACCCGCGCTCACATGCAGGCGATAGACATGGTCTTGCTCGACTGGTTCGGGCGGCGGTGGAGCTCCGACCGGGACGTCATCACCGGGGCCTGGACCAGGTTGGGGTGCTGGCCCTCCGGCATTACTGGTTGGAACCAAGACATATTTGGCTTCACCAAAGGCCCCTTGGACCACACCTTGCAAAGCTCCGTTGGGCTGGCGGTAAAACTTTACCTTACCCATCATTGGCAGATCGTCTGCCTCAAATTCGTCGGGGCCGGTTTGGCGAAAATTCTGCAAGGTAACCATGCCGCGCTTGACCCGGAAGATCAGCGCATGAGTCCATGGGTCAACAACATAAGCGCGTCCGCGATCAATTGTGATACGCTTGTTGATTGTCGAGACCATATAGGTGCCATCCGCATCCGTCGCAGCAGTAGGTTCAACACTGTCCGCGGTCGGCAACATCGCAGCCATCTGCGCCTGCGCAGGACTTGCCAGTGCGATAGGGCTAGCAACCAACATGGCTGCCAAAATCGATTTCTTGAAAGTGTTTCGCATAGCAATTCCCCTTGTCCGGTGCGGCCCAATGCGCCTGAGCACCGAAGCCGTTTAGAAAATTCGTTAGGCCGAACCGGTGTGAATGAGGTTCCGCTGCCCGATGATGTTGCAAGAGATAACCGAGCCATTGTTGGCTGCCGATGGGGTGGATCCCCCATCGCGCTAGGCACCGCGCAGGCATGGGCAAAATGGGCTCCAGCAAAGCCGTCACGCGAGCTTTCACACCCGCATGATGCCCAATTTACCAAAAGCGCGGATTTGCAAGCGGGCCAGAAACCGATTTAAGACAGTGTCTAAGCAGCTATTTTCAGGGATAATGGCACAATAATGGCTTCTACCCGCGCAATCATCGCCGACGATCATGCCATCGTGCGCAATTCGCTTGCGGCCATTCTGGATGAACTTGGCGATGTAGAGGTGGTGGCGCAGGCCGAAAACGGGCTTGAGACCATTGCGCTGGTCAAACAACATTTGCCGGACCTTCTGTTGCTGGATGCCGCCATGCCGCTGGCCCGCGGAGTAGAGGTTTATGGCGAGGCGCGGCGATGGTCGCCAGACACACGCATAATAGTGGTGACTGGCTTTACCGGCACATCCATGTTGGCCGATTGGCTGTCAGCCGGTGTCGATGGGCTATTTTTGAAAAGCGCCGATCCCGAAGAAATGAAAACCGGCTTTTCGCAAGTGATTGCGGGCGGCAAATTTGTCTCCCAAGCGGTGGCGGACAAGCTGGCGGCTGAACCCGAACGAGAGCCTTTGACCGACCGCGAGCGCGAGGTGCTGGCTCTGTTGGCGGCGGGCCATCAAAACGTGGCCATCGGAGAGAAACTGTTCATCAGCCCAAAAACGGTTGAAAAACACCGCGCCAGCCTGATGGCTAAATTGGGCGTCAATTCGGTTTCTGCGCTACTGACCTATGCCTTGCGAGAGGGATTGCTGGACGAACATCGCCAGCTATGATTTTTGCAGCCAAACCAGCGCGCGCAAACCGATGGGGTATCTGCCCCATGTTGATCGATCCGGCGCTGGCCTACCCCCTTGCCATGATCAAGCGAACTGCCCTTCAATTCCGGGCCGCATTGTGGCGGTTATTTGCTGGCATGCTCGCATTGTTTGCAGCATGTGGCGCACCCTTGGCGGCGCAAAGCGATGGACAAAGCGATGGGTTTAGCGATCTGGCAGCCGTCTCGCTTCCGGTCGGCAATAATCATTCTCAGCCTTTTGCAGATCTTCGTTATCTCATCATCGACATGCCGCAACTCGACGCGCTGCTTGATCCTCAGGCGGCTTTGGACAGGCGCGATGAATTTGAAGCTCTGCGCAGCCCGTGGGTCGATTTTGGGGACCGGGATGGCGCCATTTGGTTGCTGATGCGGGTGCGCAATGACAGCGGTCGACCAGGCGAATGGATGGTCGACATCCAGCGCCCCTTCGTCGATCAATTGCTGGTCCAGAAACTGGCTGCAGACCAGCCGCCGCAAACCCTGTTGAATGTCGACAGCACCACCCATTTCTCAGAGCGTCCGGTGGTCAGCCAATATCTGGTTGCTCCGCTATGGATGGAGGCAGGCGAGAGCGCCGACATTTTGATCGGGATGCGATCCTCCACCGGCAGCTGGATGCCAGTCACTTTTGCCACGCCGGAACGCATGCGCACGGCCCATATGCAAGAGGCGCGAACCAATTGGTTGATCAATGGCGCGATGCTTTCCTTGATCATCATCGCCCTGATTATGGGCCGCCTGGTCGGTTGGCCGCTGGTTATCGCCTTTGCCTGCTATGTCGGTCTGAGCGCGCTGTTTGTGGCCAATAACGAAGGCTATCTTCACCGCTTTGTCTGGCCCGGATCGATGGGCGCCTATGAACCCGCCAATCTGCTGCTGCTATGCGGCATGATGATTGCGGTGCTGCAATTCGCCAGATTGTTCGCCGGCCTGCGGACGAACCGACCCACAGCCAACCGCGCGGTCACGGCCTTGCAACTGGTCTTGGGCTTTGCCGCCGTGGCCAGCGCGATCTGGTGGCAATCCGATGCCGTGCGCTGGAGCGTGTTCGTGCTCGTTCCATTCGTTGCCCTTGCCTATTTCACCACCGCCATTCTGGCTTGGAGGGATAAGGTGCTGGGCGCCCTTCCCTTCCTGCTCGGTTCGCTCGCTATTCTGTTTACCGTTGCGACCATCGCCGCAGTCTTGTTGTCACCCGGCAAATTTCCGATGACCGTCGCGCTGGACTATTTCCACGCAACCGTCCTGTTCGAAAGTCTGGCGTTTCTGGTCGCCATATTGGTCAGAATGCTGGCCATCCAGAAAGAGCTGAACCGGTCGCTGCAGGCAGAAGTTTCCAGCTCCAACGAGAAGCTGAGGCTGGCCGAAAACCTTCGGGAAAGCCGCGACCGATATGATCAGGCGCGCAACCGCGCCGATGGCCTGCGCGCCAAATTGGCCTCTACCTCGCATGATTTGCAGCAACCCTTGATATCCTTGCGTCAAGAACTGGCAGAGATATCCGCCCGCGACCCAGAGGCCGCCGCCAATTTGCAAGCCGCCTTGACCTATATCGAAGGTGTAACCGAGGCTGGTCTGAGCCACAGCAAGCCTGAATCGGCCGATCATTTGATGGCGGGCGAACAACCCGACAGCGGCGTTGAGGACTTCCCCATCTCGGCTGTTCTGGCCAATTGCGATGCCATGTTCCGTGCAGAGGCCGAGAGCAAAGGCACGCAAATGACGGTTAGGCCATCGCAATCCATCGTGCGCACCGAACCCATTGAGCTGATGCGCGCAGTGAGCAATCTGATCTCCAACGCGCTCAAACATGGGCATGCCAGCAAGCTGTTGATCGGCTCGCAAAACCGCCGCGACCATATTGTGTTGCGGGTGATCGATAATGGCGTTGGCATGAGCGAGGATCAGCTTGCCGAAGCGACCCGTGCCTATGCCAAGGGTGATGGCAGCGATGGTCATGGACTTGGTCTGCATCTGGTCAACCGCTTTGGCGGGCGGCCGGGCCACCGGCTGTCGATGCAATCATCCCCCGACAAAGGCACCTGCATCACAATCCGCATTCCCAAAGGCGATAGCGGTTGATCGCATTGGGGTTTCAACCCCATGGCAATTGCACCTGGTGGACTCCATTCCTGTATGAAAGGAGCCACTCATGCGAACCTCCATCACTTGTCCGAAACGGATTATCAATTTGGTATGCATCGCTGCATTGGCGATGGCTTGCGCCCCTGCCACGCATGTAGCTGAAACCTCCACCACGCTGGGCAATGCGGTTGATTGCAAGGCTGATGAAGAGCTAGTCTTCGCTGGAGACGTCGAGGATGATTTTGGACTGAGCATAACGGTATGCCTAATGCCGGGCACCGACCCGCACGAGCCGACAGTGACCATCATCTATTCCGGCGAAGGCGGCACCCGTTCGGTTTCGTGCAAACCCTCGGAATGTTCGGGCTTCATCGATTTCACCCATTATGTGCGACCGCGCTTCACCATCCTCGCTCTTACCTGGCGTGACGAAAACGGCGAGCAGCGCCTGGTCGAAACATTCGATGCCCAAGCGCTGGACAGCGATCCGATCCACTCCGTCAGCCATTCATGGGCCACGCCACCGATGCAGGGCCAGACTGACGGGAACCAGGACGAGCCACCGCTAAGCTACCAAGTGGTACCGCAAACACAGCCACTCTCCATGCTGAGGCTGGACGGAATTCTCGCGCGCTAGGCCTCCCGGGTACCCATCCTTACTGGCACATCTGGCATTGCCACCAGCGGCACAATCCTCCAACGCGAACCTACCATGGTCCAGTTGCATATGCGGCTGGCCAATCAATCTTGCCGAACCCAATCAAGTAAAGTTAGAAGCCACGCCAAAGCCGACCGCCGAAAGGGTCAGTTACCCAATGCAACAATCGACGGATCACGTGCCAGACCAGGCCACAGGTCTTCCCTCAGCCGAAACGGGCCGCTGGTTGTTGCTGGCAATGGTCAGCCTGGTGTTCTTTGTGACCACCGGCGGCACATTCTCGTCGCTGGGTGTGTTGCTGCCTGCCATGGTCGGTGAATTACAGTGGAGTTGGACCGAGGCTGGCCTTGGCTTCACGGTGCTTGCGCTGTTTACTGGGCTTTCCAGCACATTTCCTGCGACCATTATCAAATGGTTCGGGATCAAAGCCCCCTATCTGGCTGGCGGGATCATGCTGGCGTCTGGCTTTTTCATCCTGTCGATCACGCAGTCGGTCGCGATTTACCTGTGCGGGGCTGGCTTGGTCGGGCTCGGTTATAGTCTGACGGGTGCGGTGCCAGCGGTTACAATCCTGAGCAGTTGGTTCAGCGAGAAGCGATCTTTGGCGATTGGCGTCTTCTTCACATTTGGTGCCTTGGGCAGCGTATGCGCGCCTTTGATCGCCAATTATGTGCTGAGTGCTGACATGTCCTGGCGGCTCTATTGGCAAGCAATGGCCGCAATAACTGGTGGCCTGTCGCTGGTGCTGGCCGTCGCCGCAGTCCTGAGGGCCAAACCGAAGCCAGAACCGGACAATGAAGCCGCCATGTTGGAGGATGAAAGCCAGAATTGGACCTTTGGTGAAGTGCTGCGCAATTACCAATATCATGTCATCACATTGGCGGTGACGATTACCTTGCTAGGCACATTGACGATGAACACCTGGCAAGTGACCCATCTGCAAAATCTGGGTGTTTCAGCGACGATTGCGGCCAGCGCGCTCAGCATGCATGCCCTGTTCAACGCGGCATCGCGGATTGGTGGGGGGCTGATTATCGACCGCGTGGGTGCCAAGCTGATGTTCTGCTTTGGCTTGGTTTCAGGCGTCATCGGCATGTTCGCCCTGTCCATTGCAGACAGCTATCCCTTGATCCTGATCTTTGCGATTGGCGATGGGATTTGCTTTGGCATCGTAACCTTTGCCAGCTCGATCCTACTGCTGGAATATTTCGGCGCGAGAAACAATCCGATGATCCTGGGCTTCCAAAATCTGGTCACAACACTGGCCATGGTCGGTCCGGTTATGGCCGGCGGCATGGCGGATCGGATTGGCGGATTTACCGAGGTGTTCATGATTGCCAGCGGGCTGATGTTTATTGTCTTTTTGCTGAGCTTGACCATGAAAAAGCCTGTCCGTCCCTCTATCCGCGACGCCGCCTAACTCTACAAATCTCAGGAATATTGGCAGATGTTCCGTAACGGAACCTTCGCCAAGTCATTTGAGCCCCATCAACTTTGGGGCTTGTGTGAGCAAAATTCGATCCTAATTCGAGACTGAAACTTGGATGTTTGCGCCCCCAAGGGGACTTGAGATCAGCGCCGATTAATCCAAAACAACAAAAAATATCGGTATGGATCGGTCATGGCCCGGTCCCAGCCGCAGGGGTCGCAATGCTTAGACTATCTACCGGATTGAAATTTTCAGCGATGCTGCTTGCAACGGCGTCCGTAAACGGGCTCGCATTGGCCCAGGATAATGCAGAGGCCGGTCCAGAACAGACCGCGGATCAACCAGCTTCCGTGGACCCTGATACGATTGTCGTAACCGCGGACAGGGTCGGGCTGTTGGAAACCCGGCCAACCGACACCGTGCTTGGTTTTGATCGCTCTGTGGTCGAAACGCCGCGCGCAATCAGCGTGATAAGTGATGTCACTATTGAGCGGTATTTGATTGAAGATATTGATGATTTCATCACCACCACACCCGGAACCTTTGGCGGCAGCTTCTTTGGCGTGCCCGGTTCGATCTCCAGCCGCGGCAGCATTTCGGAAACCTATTTTCGCGGCTTTAAGCGCACGCTGAACAATGGCCTGTTCCCCACCCCCATTGGTGCAGCCGAACGGGTTGAGGTAGTGCGCGGCGCTCCGCCGGTTATCTATGGTGCAGGCCGGGTTGGCGGGTTTTTGAACTTCCATCCAAAGGCAGCCAAGGCCTCTGACCAGCGCAATTTCGACGCAGTCGAAGGCGCGTTGAGCGTGACCGCAGGGTCTTATGACAAATTCAACCTGACCGGCGAGATTCAGATTCCGGTTTCTCTTGGTGACCGCAAAGGCGGTATTTCTTTGTATGGCGAAATTGAGGATTCGGGCAGCTATTATCGCGGGCGCAATCCAGAACACACCTTATTTCAGGCCGATATCAATCAGGATCTAGGCGGGGGCTGGAGCGTCCAATTTGGCGGCATGTACTTTGATAGCAGCGGCTACCTGCAAACGCCCGGTTGGAACCGCGTAACCCAGGATCTGATCGACAATGGTACCTATATCACTGGCGTCGATACCGATCTGACCGACACCAACGGCGATGGTCAGCTGAACTTGGGCGAAGTGGACGCGGTAGTCGGAACCTTCTTTGGTGCGTCGAACATCCGCACCTTTGTGGATTTTGGCGTGTTCGGTTTCCCCGATGCCTATGCGCTGGACAGCGGCGTTGGAACCACCCAACTGGATCCGCGCGATGTTTTCTTGTCGGACCGCGATATTGCTGATTCAGAATCGATCACGCTCTATGGCGATATCGTCAAACAGTTCAGCGACGGCAGTCAGGCAAAATTCCAGGTCTTTTATGACGAAGTCGATGGCCAGCTGAACCAGACCTATGGCTTTGCCGCAGTCCATGAAATGGATGTGTTCGAGCTGCGCGGGTCTTACACGACACAGTTTCAGCTGAGCGATAATCTATTCAGCGATGTTCACCTCAGCGCCTCTCATCGCAACTACAACTCGCGGTTGAGAGAGCAATTCTTGTCGGGCTATTTGGTGCTCGACCGGCGCGATTTAAGCATTGGCGCAACGCCCAATGATATCTTTGCCACGCCGCTGACTGATGCGAGCATTGCGTGGGATTCTGACTTTGATTCCCAATGGTCCGATACCGGCATCGCCATGTTGGTGGATTTGCAACTGGGCGAGCTGAGCCTGCTGCTGGGCGGCCGCTATGACCATTATGACGTGGAATCGTCCGACGCCGGTGTGACCACCTTTGGCGCGCCCACATCGGGCGAAGCAACAGAGGGTGATTTCTCCTACTCGGCAAGTCTCAGTTGGCGTTCGCAAGCGGGCATCGTGCCCTATATCACTTTTGCCGAAGGCTCGGAGCCGCTGTACAATTCCAATGGCGGCATTTCTCCCGGACCAGCTTCTGCCGAGCAATTCTTGTTCGATTCACAGTTGTTGGAATTGGGTGTTAAGTTCGAGCTGCTCAACCGGACGCTCAACGGCTCAATTGCCTATTACGAGCAGGATCGCACTTTGATCGATTCCTTCCAGAATGTGGATCAGGAAAGCTCCAAAGGGATCGAAGCCGAAGTTCGCTATCTGGTGAACGACAATTTCACCCTGACCGGCGCGGCGACCTTCCAGCAATTTGATATCGCGGCTGTTGGTGAATGCGGGTCGGGCAATGGCGCGTTCCTGGTAATCTCGCCAGAACACCCGACCGTTAACGCGTTTGGCGCGACCATCTCCAACGCCCAGGGCTATGGCGGGTTGTTCTCTGCCTTGAACGCCAGCTGCTTGCCCGAACTGCAAGATGGCTATGAACGCTCGGTCATTCCTGAAACGGTACTGTCAGCATTTGCTACCTATACCTCGGACGAATTTGGTCCTGGCATCACACTTGGCAGCACACTTGGCCTGACCTATGTGTCACAGACCAGCGGACAAACCGTCACCTCGGTTGAATTGCCCGATTACAGTATTGTGCGCGCCGCAGCCTTTGCCGAATTTGGCCGCTACAGCCTGACAGCAACGGTCGAAAACCTATTCGATCAGGATTACTTCCAGCCGCTTCAAGGCGTGTATGAAGAGGTCGCAGTGATCCCTGGTGTTGGCCGCACGGTCAGGATCACAGGTAAAGTCCGCTTCTGATCGCAGCCAGCACCCACCGGCAGACCGGCGTTGCGTTAGAACTGCACCACGCTGCGGATACTCTCGCCCGAATGCATCAGGTCAAAAGCTTTATTGATGTCTTCCAGCGGCATCGTATGCGTGATCAGGCTGTCGATATCGATCCGCCCTTCCATATACATGTCCACGATACCTGGCACGTCGGTCCGGCCGCGCGCGCCGCCAAAGGCTGAGCCGCGCCACACCCGGCCAGTGACCAGCTGAAACGGTCGCGTTTGGATCTCCGCACCTGCAGGAGCCACGCCGATGATCACACTCTCGCCCCAACCTTTATGGCAGCATTCCAGCGCCGCACGCATCACATTCACATTGCCAATGCACTCGAACGAGTAATCCGCGCCCCCGCCTGTCAGTTCGACCAGATGGCCGACCAGATCACCGGCCACTTCGTTGGGATTGACGAAATCCGTCATCCCGAATTGCCGTGCCATCGCTTGTTTGGACGGGTTAGTATCTACCCCGATGATCTGCTTGGCGCCGACCAGTTTCAAACCCTGAATGACATTCAAACCAATACCGCCCAGCCCGAACACGACCGCGATTGAATTGGGCTCAACCTTGGCGGTGAACATCACCGCGCCAATGCCCGTGGTTACGCCGCAACCGATATAGCAAACCTTGTCGAACGGCGCGTCCTTGCGGATCTTTGCGAGCGATATCTCGGGCAGAACAGTGAAGTTTGAGAAGGTTGACGTGCCCATATAGTGGAGGATTTTCTCTCCCTTATAGGAAAAGCGAGAAGTCCCGTCCGGCATCACGCCCTGCCCTTGGGTTGATCGGACCCTCTGGCACAAATTGGTCTTGGGATTGAGGCAGTATTCGCAGGTCCGGCACTCGGCTGTGTAGAGCGGGATAACGTGATCACCCACTTCCAGATCGGTCACGCCCGGGCCAATCTCGCGCACGATCCCCGCCCCTTCGTGGCCCAGAATGGCGGGAAAGGCCCCCTCCGGATCGGCACCAGAAAGGGTGAATTCATCGGTATGGCACACGCCTGTCGCCATGATCTCGACCAGGACTTCGCCGGCCTTGGGGCCTTCCAGATCAACTTCGACGATCTCGAGCGGTTTGCCCGCTTCAAAAGCAACAGCTGCGCGCGTTTTCATATTTCATCCTATCCAACATACTGCCTGACGCCGGGTCATTACCCATTGGGCAAGCGATAGTCCGCATTATCGCAGATCGCTAGCCACCGTCTGCAAATTTATTGTCCATGCTTCCACAGCCCATTCGTATCACCCAAGGGTTTGACGACTGCCGCCAAAGATGCGCAAACAAGGCGGGAAAATTAAACGAGAGGCGAGCAATGGACGATCTAAATTTTGCGGGCAAACGGGTGCTGGTGGTCGGCGGCTCCAGCGGGATCGGCAATGGCATCGCCCACGGGTTTCGCCAACGCGGTGCCGAGGTGCATGTGTGGGGGACGCGCGCATCGGCAGCGGATTACGCCGGGATCGAGGGCTCCGAATTGGAGGGCCTCCACTATGCCAAAGTTGATGTGGCCAATTTTGACGAGCTAACCGCCTATACGCCGCCCTTCGACACGCTGGATGTGTTGATCCAATCGCAGGGGTTCGTGCGCTATAAGCAGGCCGAATTCGCCAAAGAAGGCTGGGATGATGTGATGGACATCAACATCAATTCGGTCATGCACACCGCGACCAAATTCAAACCGATGTTGAGCGCGGCCAAGGGCTCGATCGTGATCGTCAGCTCGGTGGCCGGCCTGAAGGCGAACATTGGCAACCCGGCCTATGCCGCCTCAAAAGCAGGTGCAATCAGCCTAACCAAAACGCTGGGCAAAGCATGGGCGCGGGACGGAATCCGGGTCAATGGCCTTGCTCCGGGCCTGGTGCCGACCAAACTGACCACGGTGACGACGCAGAACGAACAGCGAGCAAAGGCCAGCCTGCAATCCATTCCGGTCCACCGGTTTGGCTCGCCCGAGGAGATGGCGGGCGTGGCGATGTTTCTTGCCTCGCCCTTGGCTGCCTATGTGCAAGGGCACACAATTGTGGCTGATGGCGGGCTGACACTCTGATGGCCTCCTGATATTGCGAGGCATTGAGACAAAGCAAAGCCGAGTAAGAATGCAGTGGGAACGCGCGCTCCTTATCTCGGCGAGCTAGCCGCCAACCTATCCCATCATTCGCTCGCAGCAGCCTGCTTGGGTTTTGGCGCATGGGCCAAGGGCCAGATCAATTGTTCTGCAATGCTGGTCTCGGGCAAATTTTCGACCCCCATCTCCTCGGGATAGCGGCGCGTGATCTTGGCCGTGCCGAACAGAACGTCCCAGAAGAACAGCAGATTGCCATAATTGCCTTTGTAATTTGTCACACCGTCAGCGGCGTGTTTGCCATGGTGAGCGCTGTGCGTGGCCGGGGTAGAGATGGTGCGTTCCACCACCCACATGACGGGCGACAGCCACTTGATTTTGTACAGCGGCTCGTCCCAGCACACATCCGAATGAGCGCCGAAAATCACTGTCATCTTGATAACGATATAAACGGCATAAACCCAGCCACCGCCCAGATAAATCAGCGCGCCTGACAACCACAGGCCGGGCATCAGCAGATAGTAAAACAGATTATTGCGATAGACGATCCGGACCGAGAGATATTCTGCATTGTGGTGCGGGCGGTGTAAATTATACAGCCACGGCAGCGTGTGCGACAGGCGGTGCCAACCATATTGGGTCAGATCATCGAAGATCAAAAACAGACCGAACACAGCCAAAAATGGCCAGCCTTTCAGAACATCGGCGTAATCAGGGGCAACAAATGCCGCCACTGCGAATCCACTCGCCAAAACCAACGGCTGGGTGAAAAGCGAAAGGGTCAGCGTGCTGATAATCTCCACGATCCCGTCCGAAGGCTTCTGACCCTTCTTCTTGAAAAAGTTCGTGAAAATGATCTCGAGCAGGACGAAGCCCATCAGAATGGCGATGATGACAATCATCTCGGTCTTCATAGTGTTTCCCCTAGGATTGCTGCCTTTGTGCGGCCCGGTAATGCGCCCTATGACCGAACAAATAGCACTCTGACTTGCGATAGAATGTCCAATAATTTACATTCGAAAAATTATGTTGGATCTCATCACCACCGGCTCGCCCGCCTTCATGACCATGCTGCCCGATAATTGTGTCAAAGACATCCATGATGCAGCAAATCTGATCAGCTATGATGCCGGTCAACTGATCCACAATCGCGGAGACGCGAAGCCGGGGATCTCAATCGTGAAATCGGGCGCTGTTCATGTCGGCATTTATGGCGCGGATGGATCATTTGTGATGACGTCCATATTGGGGCCAGGGCAAACCTTTGGCGAATTCAGCCTGTTCGCCGGTCTGCCGCGCACGCATGATATTACAGCCGCTAACAAGACCCAAATTTACCAGCTCTCGGCCACCCGTTTCACCGCTCTCTACGAGCTTGAGCCGGACATTTCGCGGGCCTTGCTCTCGGCCACGCTGACCCGCACGCATCTCTTGCTGGAGATGATGGATGCCATGCGGCGCCTGTCCATGCGCGATCGCACGGCCAAGATCCTACTGACCATGATGCAAATATCGGGCGTTGATGATGTGTTTGAATGCCGCCAATCCGATCTGGCCTTCACCCTTGGGGTTTCGCGTCAATCGCTCAGCACCGCTCTGAAGCAATTGGCCGATCTGGGGCTGGTCGAAATCGGTTATGGCAAGATCATGCTACCTGATCCCAAGGCCATGAGTAATTGGGTTGCCATTCACTGCTGATCGGCGATAATCTGCTCCACTTGCTCAATCGCGGGAGCATCGAATGTCGTAGGGTCCAACAGGCGGGTCAGATCGTCCCGATCAAAATGTGCTGTGACCTGCGGATGGGCCAGCAAGGCGTCGTGAAAATTCATGTCGGATTGGACCGCTTGGGCAATTATATCCTTGGTCAGCTGTTCTGCATCGCCGCGCGGCATATGGTCAGCCAGAGCAAATGC
Organism: uncultured Erythrobacter sp.; assembly: GCA_947495555.1. Lineage (GTDB taxonomy): Bacteria > Pseudomonadota > Alphaproteobacteria > Sphingomonadales > Sphingomonadaceae > Erythrobacter. Next base: position 976,603 of record CANLZI010000001.1, read on the forward strand.
AACCCGCTGCGACAGGGCAAAACCGCGAGTGCGGTCAATGTTGGCGCGCATTTGCCGGGCATCCACCTCTAGCCCGCTGAGCAGAACGTTAAGCCTGCGCACAGCATCGACTGAGCTAACCGAAATCTCCTCGATCACTGGGGTCAGGCGAGAGGTGTTGTCCCGCTCGAACAGATTGACCACATCATCGCCCAGCACTTCCGCAAGGCGTGGGATGGTCCGGCCAGCGTGAACCAGGCGCTCGGGCGCGCGCGGATTGCGCTTGTGCGGCATAGAGCTTGAGCCGACTACGCCAGCGGGCAAGGCCTCGCGCAGTTCAGCAATATCGGTGCTTTGGAGCAAGAACTGCTCTTGCCCGATGCGCTGATGCGACCGCGCAATCAGGCCCAAGATCATGCCATATTCGGCAATGACATCGCGCGTTCCGCTCCAGTCAGCCAGTTTGGGCGTATCCAGACCCAGTTGTTCGGCGAAGCTTTGCTCGACCAGAATGGCCTGGTCGCCCAGCCCCGAATAATTGCCCACAGGCCCCTTAAGCGAAGCAGACTGCCGCACGCGCTGGCGCAATTGCGCCAACCGCTCTTGGTGTCGGGAATACTCGCCAATCCACGTGCTGACCTTTTTGCCAAAGGTAATCGGCTGCGCATGCTGCCCCAAGGTGCGGCCAATCATCGGCGTATCGATATGCGCTTGTGCCAGCATCGCCATCGTATCAATGGTCTTGGCCATGCACGTGTCGAGCGCTTGCAGCGAGCGGTCGATCTGGAGGATGGTGGTGGTGCCAAAGATGTCGACCGTGGTCGCGCCATAGTGGACATATTGGTCGCCAGCATCGCCTAGACTGTCTCGCCACACTGTTAACAAAGCGACCATGCGATGCCCGACAATGTCGTAGGCGGCATCAAATTCACCTTGTGGCACCAAGGCGACTTGTGCCTTGGCGGTAATGTCTTGGGCAGCCTCTTGAGGAATAACCCCGTGGATGGCCTGCGCGCGCGCCATGGCCGCTTCCACGTCGAGAATGATCTGCGTCTGCCCTTCATATTGGAACAATTTCTGCACCGGCCGGACGCTGCATTCCTGCGCCTTGGCTTGTGTGGCCGCCATCGCAATCGCAAGCATACCGGCGGCTAATACGCATTTTCCTGACTTCGATGACATGTCGTCCCCTTAGTGTGCCCATAGACCGCATTTATGGTCGCCGCGTCAATCGCTCATGGTGCCAATGGGTTGTGCGCGGCACTGTCATCATCGGCCGGACATTTGGGGGCATGATTTGGGGCGGAGCGCGATCATTATTGGGGCGGGCGTAATTGGCCTTAGCTCGGCCTATACTTTGGCGAGTCGAGGTTGGCGCGTGACGCTGGTGGATCGGGCCACCGGCCCGGCGATGGAGACCAGCCACGCCAATGGGGCACAGCTTAGCTATTGCTATACCGATGCCTTGGGCAGCCCGGCCATCCTCGCTTCCCTGCCCCAATTATTGTTGGGCAAGGGCGGCGTGTCGTTTCGTCTATCCGCTCGGCCAGATTATGTGCGTTGGCTGGCGTCATTTGCGCTGAATTGTTCCGCCTGGAAGTTCCGGCAAAACACGCTTGAAGTCCTGGACCTGGCCGCCCAATCGCGCCGCGCAATGGACCGCTTGTGCGATCGGCACAGCCTCCGGTTCGACCACCGCGTAGCGGGCAAGATACATCTGCTGTATTCAGACCGGGATCGCCGCCAAGCCGAGGCACTGCAGCAGCTGAAAAGCACCGCTGGGTGCACGCAACATATTGTGGAGCGGGCAGATCTAGCCTCGCTCGATCCGGCGCTAACCGGACTGGACAGCGATGTGATCGGAGCCATCTCCACCCCCTCAGAAGTGGTCGGTGATCCCTATCTGTTTTGCCGCGAGCTGACCGATATTCTGACCCGCGATTATTCTGTAAAAACTCGGTTCGATTGCGAGGTCAACGCCATCCGTGAAGCTGGCGGAGAGGCGCAAGTTTCGCTGGCCAATGGCGACGTTTTAACCGCAGACCTTGCGCTAGTGGCCGGTGCCAATGACAGCAACTGGCTGCTCGCCCCCTTGGGCCATTGCGTCCCTGTTCAGCCAATGAAGGGCTATTCGTTCGAGATGCCATTGGCAGGCGGATCACCAGATATGTCGGTGACCGATGGCAAGCGTCGATTAGTGTTCACTCGTCTGGGTGATCGTATCCGCGTTGCCGGAATTGCAGAACTGGGCAATCGGTCCCGCACAATTGATCCAGAGCGGATCGAGTGGCTGATCAACGCCGCGCGCGAATGTCTGCCCGATGCAGGCGATTATGAGCAAGCAAGCCATTTCTGGTCTGGGCTTCGTCCAGCAACGCCCCATTCCCAGCCGATCATTCGCCGCGCTAGCCCAACGATAGCGATCAACACCGGGCACGGAGCGTTGGGCTGGACATTGGCGATGGGTTCAGCCGAACGGCTGGCTGACCTGCTGGACGATTAAGCCATCAAATATCATCGGCGGATTCATATTCCTCGACGTCGATCTCACCCGCCATGCGGCCTACTGCGACAGCAATGGTGGCATCTCCGGTAACATTGGTCATTGTGCGCATCATATCCATGATGTGGTTGATGCCAGCGACAAAGGCGATGGTTTCGAGCGGCACACCAATCGCGCTGAGCACCAGGCCCATCATGATCAGGCCTGAACCAGGAATCCCGGCCGCCCCGACCGCACCAAGCGTCGCCGTCAGCGCGATCATCAAATAGGATGTCATAGTCAATTCGATGCCGAACAACTGCGCGCCGAACACCGCCACCAAGCCCAGATACATCGCCGTGCCATTCATATTGATGGTCGCGCCCAGCGCGATCACAAAACTTGAGACAGAACGCGATACGCCCAAATTGCGCTGCACGCAGCGCAGGGTAACAGGCAATGCGGCATTGGATGACGCGGTTGAGAACGCCACCGCCTGCGCATCAAAAATACCGCGATAGAAATCCACCACCGGCAGTTTTGCGATTGTGCGCAGGATCAAGGGATAGACCACCAAAATAATGATGAAACACCCTGCGTAATTGAGCGCGACCATCGTCGCCAAGGGAGCCAATGCTTCGAACCCGAATGTGCCCGTTACCCATGCCATCAGTGCGAACACGCCAAACGGGGTCAGCTCCATCACGATCATGGTCATCTGCTGCATCACGGCAGCACCGGCATCGACAATTTTCACAACCGGCGCGGCTTCTTCCCCTGCCATCAGCAAGGATATGCCGAACAAAACTGCGAAGATGATCAGCGGCAATATCTGCCCTTCGGCCATGGTCATCACAGGATTTTCCGGAATGAGGGCAAGCAGCCGATCAGTCCAGCTCAGTTCCGGCGGCGCAATGATATCTGTGCCTGCATCCAAAGCGATATCGAGCCCCACGCCAGGCTCGAAAATGGTGCCCATGGTCAGGCCAAGTGTAATTGATGCTAGGGCCGTAAACAGAAACAGTCCCAAGGCTTTGCCGCCCACACTTCCCAGTTTCTTGAGATCACCCAGCGCCGCGATCCCCGACACCAGCGAGAAGAATATCAACGGCACAATCAGCATCCGGATCGCCCGAATGAACAGATCACCGATCCAGCGAATGCTTTCCGCTCCTTCACCCAGATAAAGCCCGGCAAGAACGCCCAACACCAGAGCGCCCAAGACTCGTTGCCATAATTTGATTTTGAACCAGGCTTTTAGCATTGCGTTTCCTTCAGCAGCGGTTTGCCTGGCAATTCGCCAGTGTGTGCCCCGTTAGTTATCACCGGCACACCATTCACAAATAAATGGACCACCCCGCTCGATAACTCGCGTGGGGCAGAATAATCGGCATTGGGGGCAAATTTAGCTGGATCAAACACCAGCACATCGGCGTTATAGCCAGACCGCAAATAGCCGCGCCCGGGCAATCCAATAATATTGGCCGTCATTCCGCTGGAGCGATTGATAAAGCGGGCTAGGCTCATTTCACCATCGCCCTGTACAAGGTCGCGATAGGCCTTGGGAAAACTACCATATTTGCGCGGATGGCCATTTGATCCGTCCGATCCTGTGACAACCCATTCTTGCTTGGCAAAGGCAGCAATATCGGCTGGATTCATATTGAACGATGCCAGCCTGGCATCTCCGCTGCGCAGCACATCAATGGCGGCATCGACGGAAGCCATGCCGGTCAGCTCACCCAATTCTGCAAGTGTTCTTCCGACCGGAGCGTTTGATCCGGCGAGCTGCCCTGTGATCAACAACCGATCCGCCCCGCCGCGCCGCTCGATCGCATCTGCCATACCCTGCCGAATGCCTTGTAATTGGGAGGGATCAGCCAATCGTTTGCGTAAGGACGTAAGGCCACCTTCAAGCGCATCGCGCGGGACCAGCGCATTGGAAATGCGGGTGCCAGACGCTTCCCATGGATATTGGTCCGCGGTCACGCGCAGCCCACTTGCCCGCGCCTGTTCAACCATCGCTATCATTTGTGCGCTGTGCCCCCACACAGCCGGTCCCAATGCTTTGATATGAGCGATATGGACCGGAAGCCCAGCCTTTCGGCCGATCTCCAATGTTTCAGCCAGCGCGCCTGTGACGGTGACATTATAGGTGCTCTCGTCGCGCATATGGGTGTCGTAATAACCACCCATTTTGCCAGCGACGGTGGCTAAGTCGATAACTTCATCGGTTCGCGAGTAGCTTTGCGGGACATAATACAGCCCGGCAGAAAAGCCCCATGCACCTTCGCACATCGCACTGTGGGTGATGGATTTCATTTCCGCCAACTCGCTGGAGGAAGGCGCGCGGTTCTCTTTATTCAGAACCGCCTCTCTGACCGGTCCAAATCCAACCAGATAGGCCGCATTGGTACCGATGCCTTTGGCGCGGGCGTCACGCGCAAGATCGGCAATGGCCGGCTCGCCGCCTCCATCATTGCCCACCACGACTGTCGTCACCCCCTGAAAGGCGAAAGGCAGATTGGCGCGGCGTTCGATATCGCCGGAGGCCAAGTCAGATCCGGCATGGGTGTGCGGATCAATAAATCCGGGCGCAACGATCAGCCCGCTGGCATCGATCACGCTGTCGGCGCGATACAATTGAGCCGCATCGGGTCCGACATAGACAATTGTATCATTTCGCAGAGCGATATCAGCAACAGCACCGGTTGATGATGGCGATCCATCATACAGCCGCCCACCTGTAATTATTGTATCGACAGCCTCTGTCGGCGGGGTTGTATGGCAGGCCGAAAGTCCGGCTATCATACCCACACAAACGGTTGCGAAAATGCGAAGCGTCATTGCTCGCCAGAAGGTTGTGCAGCGTTTGCCCGTGTCATGGGTGCCTGTGGAAGCGGCGTCTGCAGCATGGTTTGCATCATTGCGATCGCGGATTCGCGCCCGATACGCTTGATCAGTTGGCGATCGGTTTCATCGCCAATCTCGAAGGTAATGCCCGGCACACCATATGTATCATAGGCATGAGCCTTGGAAATCGGACGCCCAACCGCGTGGCGAGCATCGCGGTTGACATCGTAATCAGGCATTCGGGTTTGATAGAGCTCCAGCCATTTCTTGGTGAACAATTCAGGATCGGTCGGCAGCTCGTCAGGGATGGTGTAGAACACGTCCCTCCCCGTCGAATGAAAGTCGATCAAAACGCGCAAATCGCGCGCAGGATCTTTGTCTAACGACTGCAGCAACTTTTGCATCAAGCCGGTTTCTGGCTGAGTAAACGGCCCCCAATCCCTGTTGAGGTCGACTCCACCAGTATTATGGCGCCAATGGCCGTAAACCACCCCGTCGGGATTGAGCAGCGGTACCGCCAACGTCTCGAACCGCGCCCGATAAGCTTTGGCCAGCTCGCTGTCGCCCATGATGGTCTCGATAAAGGGCACCATGGCCAATGCACCGGTCACTTCGGGCGGATGCTGTCGGCCAACCAGCACAATTGTTTCGCGCGGCGTGCTGCCCTCCTGCGCAATGGTCAGCAGTTTGATATCGCGGTTATGGGCTGACTTTCCCAACAATTGGACAGAAACGAACGGAGCTTTCTCCAAATCGCTCAGCCACGCATCGTAAATCGATGGTGGGAATATCTCTTGCGCGGCCACAAACAATGGCTCTTTGCCGACGCCGAGGGACAATCGAGCAGTGCGTTCGCCGCTCTCGCCCTCAACCGTCACATTTTTGGGTGTCATGAATTTCCAATTCACCCCATCCGTGCTGGTTTTGGGCCAGTAGCGATGGCCGCATTTGGTATAATCGAGATCGACTTTGATGCGGGCCTTGCGAGGCGCTGCAACACGAAACGCATACCAGGCGCTGCAATTGATATCGCCCTCATCCTCGGGCGCGATGGTCAGCTTAAAGTGCTTCTTGGATATCGGTTTGCAGCCAGCATAGGCGCCGGTGGGAAAGTCTTTATCGATCCGGGCCTTGGCTGTCGCGCATTCGGCAGCTGAAGCAGCCGTGGTGGCAGGCAACGAGGGTTCATGATCCGCCGCCGCAGGCGTTGAAACAAACGCCAAAGCCGCCGTCAGTCCGACAATTATCGCATGCATGCGCATCGGTCACGATCCCCTTGCATCATCAGAAGGAAAAAGGGCCACGATGTTTCCACCGTGGCCCTTCGTAAGGTCAAAAGTCTTTGCGCAGATCAATCGAGAACTGCCGTCCACGGCCGCTGTGCAGGCTGCCGTAGAAGCCAAAGCTCTCGTCCGCGAGCGGTGGACCCTCGTTGAAGATGTTGTTCACGCCAAAGCGCAAACGGGTTCCATCCAGCGCTGTGTCATTTTCGATCTTATAGCTGATACCAAAGTTGAGCGTGAACCAATCGTCCACTCGGAAAAATTCAGCCGTATCATCTTGCTGAGCGCCCGGATCGAACACTTCGCCAACATACCGACCGAAGAAGTTCACTCGAACCGGTCCGCTTTCCCAAGCGACAGAGCCCGAAGCGCGCCATTTGGGACGACCATCAATTTCGATCAACTCGCCAAATCCAAACGGTGCCAATGCCGCAACATCACTGACGGACAATTCAGGAATCGCTGCCAGTGCAGGTTGCAAATCGGTGAACAAGAGATCGGCATCGGCGCCAGCATTTTGCTCAAAGCCAATCAGCCTTGCCGCATTCAGTTGGATGTCGAAATCACCAAAGCTGGTAGGGAATTCATACAGCACGCTGAAATCCAGACCTTCAGACTTGCGTCCATCCAGATTGCGATACGGGTTCAGGATCTGCTGGATATCACCAGCCGGATTGATCCCGGTTCCCGCATAAAGGTCCAGCTGATCCTGATCGGGCGCATCGCGCACCACGTTCGGGTTGGAGCTACCCTGAAGCCGCAGCAGCAAATCGAGCAATAGCGCGTTACGATTGCCAAAGATGCCGATGATGCCTTCTTGCTCAACTTGCCAATAGTCAGCTGTCAAAGTCAGACCGGGGATGAAGCTAGGCGTCAAAACAACACCAAAGTTGATGCTTTCTGTATCCTCGGGATCCAGATCTTTTGCCCCGGTCCGCAGATCGATGGTGCCGCTGGTACCACAATCTGGCACGTCATCCTCGTCACCCTTGATGATTTCGGCAACGCACTCGACGGCTTGCACGACTGAGTTGGAACGCGTCGTGCCCAGATCGTTGATCTGGATCAGGTTTGGTGCGCGGAAGCCTTGCGACCATGCACCGCGGAACAACAGATCTTCAAACGGCCGCCATGCCAGCGCAGCGCGCGGGACAAATGCGCTCGACGAGTCTGAAAACTCCTCAAACCGGGCTGCCAATTGCAGTTCGAGCGAATTGATCAGCGGAATATCCATGTCTTCAGAAACCAGCGGAACCAAAGCTTCGGCGAAGGCTGAATAAACCTCCCGGTTACCACTGGTATCGGGCGATGGACTGGAGCCCACAACATCGCTGCCGAAGGTGTCGCCATTCACGGCATTGGTGAAGGTGATCGTGCCATCCAGACGATCATCACGGTCATCGATGAAGGTCTCGCGGCGGAACTCAACGCCAGCTGCGAAGCCAACTCCGCCTGCGGGCAAGTCGAACAGATCGGGCCGGGAAATTTTGAAATCGGCCAAGGCGAGCGTTGTTTCGCCCTTACGGGTCACATCGATGGTTATATCATCGATCACGCTTTGCGGATTGGGCGTACAATCGATGCTGTCGGTACCAAACTCGGTCAGGAAGCAACCACCATTAAACGGGTTATAGGCAGTCGCATCGGTCCGGTTGATCGCATCTTGCACCAAGGTGTTCGAGATCCGGTTGCGGGTAAGGTCAGTGCTGTTGGCTTGCGCATACAGCACGCCAGTATCGTAATCCCAGCCGCCCAGATCGCCCTTCAAGCCAGCCACCAGCCTAAACTCGTTCTTGGTAACCGAGCCAAGCCGCGGTCCAGCATCCACAAACCGGTAATCTTCCATCAACAGATCACGACCATCAGCTGTTACGCCCGATCCAATGCCATTATCGACCCGGTTCGGGTTGGGTGATCCATCGGCCAATGTGGTCGCCCCAAGCGGGTTCCAAAATGCTGTGGCCTCAACCCCCAACGGTACCGCGCTCAGCATGGTGCTTTGCTCGCGTTCACGGAAGTTTTCCGAGCGGTAGTAAGACCCCTCGAAATAGAATTCTGCTGAATCGCTCAATTCATAGTTAAACAGCGCTTGTGCGTTGTAGCGCTTCTTTTGCGAGTACAAGAAACGTTGGCCGCCAATGTTATAGCGCAAGTCCCGGTCAATCGTGCCGCCATTATCAGCACAAACACCATTGCCCAGATCAATCACCCGGCCATCGCTGTCAGCCGCACCATTGGCGCCGAAAATGGCACATGGTTGCAGGTGGAAATCGTCATCGCGCAGGTCAGTTGTGTTTGACGATGTTGCGCTCGAGCCTTGAATATCAAATGCGCCCCAGGGCGAATTGATAGAGCGGTTATCAAACTGCGTATCGCCTTCGAAATCGGTTCCGACCAAGAACGGCCGCAGATCGCTAGAAGCGGAGAAATCGCGATCTTCTGCGCGCAAACCATTTTCGTAGAAATAACCGCCATAAACGGTCAGATTGCCGCGGCCATCCGCGAAATCGAACCCATAGCCACCGTTGATGCGATAATTGAGTAGGCCCGTGCCGTCTGACATGCGAACATTGCCTTGCACGAAGCCGCCATTGCGGTTGCCGCGCAAGATCGTGTTGACCACGCCGGCCACAGCGTCAGCCCCATAAACGGCCGAAGCGCCGTCCCGCAGGACCTCGACCCGACGGACGCTGCCCGGCGCAATCGTATTTGTGTCAGGCGAAACCACAGGAACAAACAGCTCGGTCTGGAACCCTGGGTTCAGCAGCATCCGGCGTCCGTTGACCAACAGCAGCGTGTTACCCGTGCCCAAACCGCGCAGGTTGATCGATGCAATATCGCCGCGCGCGCCATTAACACCGCCAGCTGTGCTTTGTTCGTTAAACTCAACCGAACCAGCTTGCGGGATCGCGCGGAAAATTTCGTCACCCGATGATGGATCGATTGAATCGATCAAATCCTCGCCGACCACCGTCACGGGCAAGACATCATCCACCTGTGCGCCGCGGATCTGCGAGCCTGTTACCACGATGACTGGCGTCGTATCCTCAGCCTCTTGCGCAGCGTCAGCGGCGCTGTCACCGTCTGTTGCTTGAGCGTGCGCGGTAGCACTGGCGAGCGCCAGCACAGATGCGCCGGCGAAAGAGATAAAACGCGTTCCGGTTTTCATTGGTGGTTCCCCTGTATGTTTTTCATGTGGTTCACCTCCTCAAATGAACCACGAACCCTCGTCCCGCGCGATTAGACTGTAATCGGCCTTCTCGCGCAACAGCCAGCCAAAATAATAATTCGGCTGGGCCATAGCCTTACGTTATAGCTGCAAGGCACGTGCCCCATTTTCGATTGACGATGTATGCAGAACGATCAGCGCTTAACCGAACAGATCGCGCAGAGTGTTTATCGCCGTTTGCGTCAGATCGTTTTGACTGTCTTCGTCCAGCGTCATGGCGACAAAGGGCAAGGTCGGAGAATTCGCTAAAGTGTAAGAATGGACATCGTCACTTGCGAAACGCTTGGCGGTAAAGCCATCAACAATGGCAAAGCCGGCACCCAATTTCACCAATTCTGCCGCAACATAGTATGTCTGGGCGGTGATGGCAGTGACAGGCTCGATTTCCGCCCTCGCCAGAAAATTCTCGATCCGGTTGGCAACTGGCCCGCTATCACGCAAGCCGATCATTTCCTTATCTATCAAGTCTTCGGGTTTCAGGCAGGTTGTCTTGCTTGCAAACATGCCGGGTTTTGCCAGCAAGGCGATGCCCACGGCATTTATGGTCTGACTGCGGATACGCTCGTCAATTTCATCATCAAAGCCGATACAGAGATCATAGCGCTTCTCCAGCAAACCCGACGGAATCTCGTCGCTGTGCAACGTGCTGAGATCAAAGCTGGCATCGGGATCGGCGCTGCGCATGGCAGCCACCAGCGGGGGGACAATGGAAAAGCCCAATGATGGCAACACGCCGATCCGCAAATGGCCACCCTTGCGATTGCGGATATTGTCGGCGGTCCGATCCAGCGCAGAGACCCGATCGTAAATCTCGCTGACTTCCTGAAACAGCTCTGTCGCGGTGGTCGTGGGATACAGCCTGCCCTTGCGCCGCTCGAACAGCGGAAAGCCCAACTGGTCTTCCGCATGCCGCAAAACCTTGCTGACAGAGGGCTGCGAGACAAACAGATTGCGCGCTGCCGCGCTGATCGATCCCTCGCGGTAAACATGATAAAAAACTTCGATATGTCTCAGGCGCATTGCGCGTTCCTACAACGTAATCGACCTATGACAAAGCCAGACATTACTATCATTCAGGGGTTGCAGAGCGATTGTTGCAGGCTACTGAAATGGCGATAACAGCGACGGGCCTGCCCGATACTGGGCAATAGAGGTAAAATGATAAATCGGATTGCGACGTTTGGGATTGCCGGCATTTTGGGTGTGGGCGTAGGTGTCTACAGCGCGCTGGCAATGTCCGGATTGCTGCCGGGTGATCGCCGCATTGGCGACGGGATAGAGATCAACGGCTGGGTCGGCGATTTACGGCAAGGATCGGTCGATGCATCGCCCTATCTGCGGGCGCGGATTGCCCGTCACGGCCTGCTCGCCATGGCAAAGTCCGAAGCGATTTACTTCATCCGTGCGCGCGATGATGCCGGTGAACATCTTACCGAAGATTGCGACTATAAGATTTCGGGAAGCGCGCTTCCTGCAGGCTGGTGGTCGGTCACTTTGTACAACAGCGAAAATTTCCTGCCTGACAATATGGACGAGGCGCTCAGCTTCAATTCCAACCTATCGAGCGAAGATGCATGGTCTGCGATCATTTCGCCAACCCAGCCCGATGATGGCGCAAACTGGATATCGAGCCGCAATGCGGGCAAATTTGACCTGACCTTGCGGCTCTATATGCCCGCAGCCGATGCGCTGGCCCATCCGCAAGAAACCATCGCTGCTCCCACTGTAGAACGGCTGGAATGTAAGGAGCAGGCATCATGAAGAAGGCCTTTGCTCCTCTACTGTTCGCGGCCGCGCTGGCCGTGATCAGCCATCTTGCGGTGATCTATGCCGCGCCCGGTGCAATCATGGATCGCGCAATGAGCATGCTATCAAGCAGAGGAATAGCCCTGCACGGCTTTACCCTTGGCGAGCGCACCACACCGCAAACGCAAACGGTGGTTCGGCCCTCTCCTGATCTGGCCTATTCGGCCTGCCTGTTTGATCTGGAACAGGCGCCAGCGGGCCTGCGCGTTAAGATGGCGGCGACCGAGAACTATGCGTCCCTGTCATTTTTCGATGCTTCGACAAATAATTTTCGGACCATCCGCGGTGATGGGAATGGGGTGGATGTGCGCCTGCTCCCTCCAGAAATGGCGGCGACACGGACCAAAGAGATAGGCTCGCCCTCGAATACAGGCATTATCCTGATCCGCCGATTGGCTCCGACGCAAGCCGATTATGAGCGCGCGGCGGAAACGGCAAAGGGGGACCAGTGCAGCCCGCTTGAAGGCTAATCCAGCGCAGCTTGAGACGGGCTCAACCCGTTACGAAGGCGCGCCGAGAACCAAAGCCCACCCTATTTCCAAGATTCCAGCAGCTTGTCATATTCGATGGTAACGGGCGCTGGGTCTTCATTGGCCAGCTTGGCTTTGGGAGAGCCCGGTTGGTTCAACCAATAATCAGCGCCGCGCTCTTCGGCCAATCTTGGTCCCAAATCACCCTGCAAGCCTGACCGCTCAAGCCGTTCCAGCACACGTTCTTGCTGCTCGCACAGGGCATCCAGCGCCTCTTGAGGCTGTTTCGTACCCGAAGACGCATCGCCAATATTCTGCCACCACAGCTGCGCCAGCCGTGGATAGTCGGGAATATTCGTGCCAGTGGGAGACCAGCGGGTCCGCGCCGGAGACCGATAGAATTCGATCAGACCGCCCAATTTTGGTGCCCGTTCGGTGAAGGAATCATGCTGAATGGTGGATTCCCGAATGAAGGTCAGCCCGACATGCGCCTTTTTCACATCCACCGTTTTTGACGTCACAAACTGGGCATAGAGCCAAGCCGCCTTGGCCCGGTCAGTCGGTGTGGACTTCATCAAAGTCCATGATCCGGCATCCTGATAGCCAATTTTCATGCCCTCTTGCCAATAGGCACCATGCGGACTGGGCGCCATGCGCCAGCGCGGCATTCCATCATCATACAGAACCGCACTGGCTTCCTCGCCCACCATATTGGCGGTGAAGGTGGTGTACCAGAATATCTGCTGCGCGATGGCCCCTTGCGCTGGAACCGGACCAGCCTCGGAAAAGGTCATGCCGGCGGCTGATGGCGGAGAATATTGATTGAGCCATTTGGAGTATTTGGTCAGCGCATAGACCGCAGCGGGTGAATTGGTCGCGCCGCCTCTGGCAACGCAAGACCCCACCGGCTGCGAGTTTTCGTTCACGCGGATGCCCCATTCGTCAACCGGCAGGCCATTGGGTTCACCGATAGAACCCATTCCCGCCATCGACATCCAGGCATCGGTAAAGCGCCATCCCAGCGACGGATCCTTCTTGCCGTAATCCATGCTGCCATAGACCTGCTGACCGTCAATTTCTCGTCCAGTGAAGAATTCGGCAATGTCATCATAGGCCGCCCAATTGACCGGCACGCCCAGATCATAGCCATATTGCTGCTTGAACTCGGATTTGATCTGCGGATCGGTGAACCAGTCATGGCGGAACCAATAAAGGTTGGCGAATTGCTGATCGGGCAATTGATACAATTTGCCATCAGGGCCGGTGGTGAAATCCACTCCGATGAAATCTTCCAGATGCAGCGTAGGGCTGGTGACGTCCGCTCCCTCTTCCGCCATCCAATCGCTCAGATTGCGGACCTGCTGATACCGCCAATGGGTCCCGATCAGATCGGAATCATTGACATAGGCATCATAGATATTCTCGTCGGTCTGCATCTGCGTCTGCAGCTTTTCAACCACATCGCCTTCGCCAATCAGATCATGCGTCACCTTGATCCCGGTCATCGCGGAAAAGGCCGGAGCTAGAACCTGCGCTTCATATTCATGGGTGGCGATTGTTTCGGATACGACCGAGATTTGCATCCCCTGATAGGGTTGTGCTGCATCCATGAACCAACGCAATTCGGCCTCTTGATCTTCGCGGCTCAGCGTCGAAAATTCACCTATCTCTTCATCCAGAAACGCAGTGGCCGCAGCCTGTCGCTCGGCTTCGCTCAACACAACAAAGCTGGATTCGCCGGAATCCGAACACGCCAGCAGCGCAAGGCTTGCGCCCATGATGATTATGCTTCGTGTGACTTGCATTGCTTTGATCCCATTGTTTTTTGTCATCATACCCAGCGAAAAACGCAAAAGGCAAACAGGCCGCAAAGGATAAGCGCCCCATATTGGGCTGCGTCAACTAATCCGATCCATGCCAGGTTGATAAAGGCGCTGCCCAACAATGTGATGAATAGCCTGTCTCCGCGGGCGGTCTCGATCCCCAAAATTCCTACCCTGGCGGTGCTGGGATATTTGATCGCCAGCAGCGTCATGCCGGCCAGCATCGCGGCAATGGCTGCAAAGAATACAGCCGTGGGCCCTGTCCAGGCCATCCATGCCAACCACTCCATCTAGGATGCATCCTTCATAGCCAAGCCCGCCTACACCCGCCCAAGGGCGAGGCCCTTGGCAATGTAACTGCGGACAAAATAGATCACAATCGCGCCGGGAATGATCGTCAAAACGCCTGCCGCCGCGAGCACGCCCCAATCCAGCCCCGATGCCGAAACCGTGCGGGTCATGATCGCGGTGATCGGCTTTGCATCCACGCTGGTCAGCGTGCGACTGAGCAACAGCTCGACCCAGCTGAACATGAAGCAGAAGAAGGCCGCCACCCCGATCCCGGGTGCAATCATGGGGATGAATATGCGGGTGAAGAACCGGCCGAAGCCATAACCATCGATAAAGGCGGTCTCGTCGATTTCGCGCGGCACCCCGCGCATAAAGCCTTCCAAAATCCACACCGCCAGCGGGACATTGAACAGGCAATGCGCCAGCGCGACCGCGATATGCGTGTCGAACAATTCAACGCTGGAATATAGCTGGAAAAAGGGCAGAGCGAAAACCGCAGGCGGCGCCATGCGATTGGTCAGCAGCCAGAAGAACAGATGGCTGTCGCCCATAAAGCGATAGCGGCTGAAGGCATAGGCGGCGGGCAAGGCAACCGTCAGCGAAATGACCGTGTTGAGCGAGACATAGATGAAGCTGTTCACATAGCCCATATACCAGGCCGGATCGGTCAGAATCGTCTTGTAATTGTCAAAGGTGATCGCATCCGGCCACAGCGTAAAGTCCCCCAAAATCTCGGCATTTGATTTCAGGCTCATGATCGCCAGCCAGTAAATCGGCACCAGAATGAACAGCAGATAGGCGCAGATTATGACCGCCGACAGCCGGATTCTTGGCCCGGAATAGCGGCGCTTGTTCGGCTGAGATTGCTCGCTCATCGCGCCGTTCCGTCATTATCGGCGCTGATCATAACCGTGTAGAATACATATGAAATCAGCAGGATCACTAGGAAATACATCAGCGAAAAGGCAGCGGCTGGCCCCAAGTCAAACTGACCCAAGGCCATCTTGACCAAGTCGATCGACAGGAAGGTGGTGGCATTGCCTGGCCCTCCTCCGGTCAGCACAAATGGTTCGGTGTAAATCATAAAACTGTCCATGAACCGCAGCAGCACCGCGATGATCAACACGCCGCTCATCTTGGGCAGTTCAATATAGCGAAACACCGCCCAGCGGCTGGCCTGATCGATCTCGGCTGCCTGATAATAGGCATTGGGGATCGATCGCAGGCCTGCATAGGACAGCAGCGCAACCAGCGATGTCCAATGCCACACGTCCATGACGATCACCGTGACCCATGCGTCAAACGCATTTTGAGCATAATTGTAGGACAGCCCCAAATCAGAGATTGCGCGTCCCAACAGGCCAATATCGGCCCGCGCAAACACTTGCCAGATCGTGCCTACCACATTGTAAGGAATGAGCAGAGGCAGCGCCATCAAGACCAAGCACAGCGAGGCCATCCAGCCCTTTTTGGGCATGGACAAGGCGATCAATATGCCCAGCGGAATTTCGATCAGCAGGATTATGGAGGAGAACAAGAGCTGCCTGCCCAACGCATCCCATAACCGTTCCGACTGGAGCAATTCGCGATACCATTCCAGCCCAACCCAGAAGAATTCATTCCCGCCAAAGCTGTCCTGAAACGAATAATTGACCACGGTTATCATCGGAATGATCGATGAAAAAGCGACCAGTGCCAAAACTGGCAACACCAGAAACCAGGCGCGTTGATTGTTAGTTTTTTGGGTCACAGCTTGCCCCCTGATGCAGGATCAATCCGCCAGTCATTGCTAAAAATGCTGATTTTATCCGGATCGAAGCTGACCTTGGTCATATCCGCCTCGATCTCGATATGAGCGTCCAGCACGATGTTGATTTCGCGCTCGAACACTGTGGCATTGACGAATTTGTACCGGCCCACATCCTGCACCCGCTTGATCATCACAGGCAGGCCCTCCCCCTTTGTAAGGCTGGTGAATTCTGGCCGGATACCAAGCATGATATCGCCTTGAGGATGGCCATAGTCCTGCGCCAAAGCGCTGGTGTGGCCATGCGCGATGGCGTGCCGCCCCTCGACCGACACCGGCAGAAAATTCATTCCCGGCGAGCCAATGAAATACCCTACAAAGACATGCGCAGGCGTTTCGAACAACTCCTGCGGCGTGCCGATCTGCAGCACTTGCCCTTCATGCATCACCACCACTTTTTCAGCGAAGGTCAGCGCCTCGGTCTGATCATGCGTGACATAGATCATGGTGTGCCCAAATTCGCGGTGCAGGGATTTGAGCTGGGTTCGCAATTCCCACTTCAAATTGGGGTCAATCACGGTCAGCGGTTCGTCGAACAAGATGGCATTCACATCATCGCGCACCACACCGCGCCCAAGCGATATCTTCTGCTTCAGATCGGCGGTCAGTCCGCGCGCCTTCTGGCCCAGATGCGCCTCCAGCCCGATCATCTGCGCAATGCGCTGCACCCGTTCTTCGATGTAGCGCGCATCCATCCCGCGATTGCTCAGCGGAAAGGCCAAGTTCTGGCCCACAGTCATCGTGTCATAGACCACCGGGAACTGGAACACTTGGGCGATATTGCGCTGAGCCGTCGAAGCCTGCGTCACGTCTTGCTCACCAAACAACACCCTACCCCGCGTCGGTTGCAGCAGACCCGAGATAATGTTCAGCAAGGTCGTCTTGCCGCAACCACTTGGGCCCAGCAGTGCATAGGCGTGCCCGTCTTCCCATGTGTGATTGAGCTCTCGCAACGCGAAATCCGTCTCGCCTTTGGGATCGGACAGATAGCTATGCGCCAAATTTTCGAGCGTGATCGAGGCCAAAGCTAAGCTCCCACCATCTGGGTTGCGAGAGGTGTCGATCCGGCCAGTTTGCCCTGCTGGTCAAAGTAGAACACATTGTCGGGGTTCAAACACAATGGCACGTGCTGGCCGATTTCGAACGTCTGAAGTCCCGGCACCAATCCGATCCACCGCTCGCCCGCTGTCTCGACATGAATATAGGTGTCCGAACCGGTCAACTCGGTAACGATCAACTTTGCTTCGAATGCAATCTTGCCAGCTGTATCGCCGCCCACTTCCAGATGGTGAGCACGAAAGCCTGCGCGATATTCGCCATCGGGCATAGCGGCGGCCGCCCGCGTGGCGCGAGTGGATTGGCCATTGGGGAAATGGACCATGCCGCCCTGCTTGCGGACAGGAAGGAAATTCATCGGAGGATCGGAGTACACTCGCGCGGTGATCTCGTCAGCGGGCCGGTGATAGACTTGCGTGGAGGGTCCAAATTGGGTCACATGCCCTTGCCACAGCGTGGCCGTGTTTCCCCCCAACAGCAGCGCTTCCTCCGGCTCTGTCGTGGCATAGACAAAGATGCTGCCCGATGCGGCGAACAGGCGCGGAATTTCGATCCGCAGCTCCTCGCGCAGCTTGTAATCGAGATTGGCCAGGGGTTCGTCCATCAACACCAGGCCCACATCTTTCACCAGAGCGCGGGCGATGGCACATCTTTGCTGCTGCCCACCGGAAATTTCGCTGGGTTTGCGGTGGAGCAGATCGGCAAGCTGCAACAGCTCGGCCATTTCCTGCACCTTGGCGTCTATTTCCTGTGCGGAGCGCTTCTGCATTTTCAACGGCGAGGCAATGTTGTCATAGACCGTCATCGAGGGATAATTGACGAATTGTTGGTACACCATCGCCACGTCACGATCCTGCACGCGGCGGCGGGTCACGTCTTTGCCATCCCAGTAGATTTTGCCGCTATCGGGCTTGTCCAAGCCTGACATCAGTCGCAGCAGCGATGTCTTGCCCGCCAATGTTGGACCGAGCAGAACATTCATGGTTCCTTTTTCCAGCTCAAGATCAAGCGGATGGATATGCACCTCGCCATCCACGGATTTCGAGACGCCTTGCAAACGCAGGCTCATAACTCGACCCTCGGGAATGAAAGCGCCATCAATGTCACGCTTCTTTGGCCCCATCTCCTGCAAGCCCCGGTACCTTGCCGGGGCTCCAGCTCTCACCGGCAAATCGGATTGATGGCGCGATATGGTGCCCGCCGCTGGGGGTTTCGACCCATAGGCCGCGCTCGGCAATGTGTGGCTCATCCAGCGCCTCGCGAAAGTCGAGCACGGGCGAAAAGGCGACATCCTTATCCGCAAACCAAGCCACCCATTCATCGCGTGATTTGGTGCCAAAGGTCTCGCGCAGAAACGCGATCAGCGCATCTTGTTCGCCCGCCGGCGCCTCAGCCAAAGGCACTAGGTCTTCGCGCTCCAATGCGGTCAACAAATTGCGGGCAAACTTTATCTCGCGCCCACCCAGCACAACATGTTTGGCGTCCTTGGTGGTGTAGACCTGATAAAAGCCCGCTCCGCCCAGAGAACGCTGCGAGCGACTGACCGGACTTTGCCCGCCCGCAATCGCGCTGCCGGCCGTATGCGCACACCATGGCAACAGACTGTCGAACATCGCACAATCGATATAGGCGCCCTCGCCCATGCGCTCTCGGCCAAGCAATGCCATCAAAACCGCGGACAAAGCGGTCAGTCCGGCGGCCAAATCGGCGCTGGGTGCGCCTGGTACAACCGGGGTACCATCAGCACCATCATTGACCGCCAGAAAGCCTGCCAAGGCTTGTACGGCCATGTCATGGGCCGGATGATGCGCCAGCGCTCCGTCCTGACCAAAGGCTGACACCGAACAATAAACTATGCTGGGCTCTACCGCATTCACGCTCTCGTAATCGAACCCCAATCGCTTCATCACACCGGGCCGAAATCCTTCGACAAAGACGTCAGCGCCGCGGATCAAGTTGCGCAGCTTCTCCTTTCCATCTTTGCTCTTTAGATCCAGCACGACGCTTTGCTTGCCGCGATTGAGATTGGCGAACCACACCGAATGCGTGTCACCTTCATAGCTGTCGAACGGGGCTTGCTCTCGCGCGGGATCGCCTTGCGCCGGTTCAACCTTGATCACCTCGGCACCTTGATCCGCCATCATGACCGTCATCATTGGCCCCGGCAGGAACTGGGTGAGATCGACCACTTTTATGCCAGATAATTTGCCCAAATCCCCGTCCTCTAACTCATCAGATATGCTGCTGTAACGCCGCTGCTAACGCGACTGCGATAGCCGACACGATCGTGTCCGTCTAACGCGAACTGGTCTCTCCTTGGCTTTGCCAAACTTAAGCCCGCCGCCTCACGCTTCAATCAGATTGTGCTGTTTCAATGTGAGGCCTGCTGGCTGTGCCGGTTCCGCCTCCCATGGGGCAACGCAAGCCGGCCAACCATATTTGCTCCAGGCGCGCGGCAAACCCAGATGTTCTGCAAAGGCCCGGAATTTTGGTTGCGCACGAATGGCTTCGGACTCCACCGTAGGTTCCCAAATACGAGCGACGGTATAGCCAATATAGGGATTGGGCTTTTCCAAAATATTGCGCATGTAGGATTCGGTGTCGCCAATAAACAGAAAGCCGATCACCGACGCCGCTGTTGGCTGAGCCTTTGGATTGTTCAATCTGGTTTTGAGCACGGTGCGCATCATCATCTTGGCCAGCGGGGCTTTCTTCAGATAGGCGCGATAGACGATCCATCGCACCACAGGCGATCTAAGCTCAGCCTGTTCAATTGGCGCAAGGCCATCAAAATTTGCTTCCATGAACTTGATCGCGACGTCTGCCTCTCCGCGTTCAGCCAATCGATGAGACACCCCAAAGGCAGCGGCACCAAAGCCCAATTCAAATGACCGACGAAACGCCGCCTCTGCTTCCTCAAACTCGCCCGCGGCCAACAACAGCCCGCCATAGGTGGTGTGCCAAATGCCGCATAAGGGATCCTTTTCAATGATCCGTTCCCAATAGGGGCGCGCCTGTTCGTGCAGGCCAATCGACATCAATCCCAACCCATAACCCGCCATGGTTTCAACATTGTTCGGGTCCAGGCTCACTGCCTGCTCATAAACTGTCAGCGATTTGTCCAGCTCTCCGCAATGCGCCAGTCGCAATGCCTTGACCAGCAAGGCCATGCTGCAATTCGGGTCCAGCTTAAGTGCCTGATCCAGCGCTTCGTCGCTGAGGTTATAGTGCCTTTGCCATGTGGGGGTGCGCGAGAATTCCGGAAGAATAAAATGCGCCAACGCTAACCACGCGTAAGCATCGGTAAACTCGGGATCGATCGCAATGGCTTGTTCAAGCAGGCTGATGCCGCTCGGGATGGTTGTTTGGCCATTGAGTTTATGGACCAGATCGCGGCCTTGCAAAAACAATGCGTAGGCATCGGGATCGCTGGTGAATTTGGCGGTCGGCAGCGTCGTTCCTGCCACCCCAACTATTGCGGCCAGTTCGGTCGATATCGAGCGTGCAATGCGGTCCTGGAAATGAAAAATATCGCCAATCTCGCCATCATAGGTTTCTGACCACAGCTGGCGCCCATCAGTGGTTTGCGAAAGCCTGGCCGTGACCCGCACACGGCTGTCAGATTTGCGCAAGGAGCCCTCCAGAATATAGCCGACATTCAAGGCGGCTCCGATTTTTTGGGCAGTCTTGTGTTCTGTATCGACCGCGAAGGAGGACGTTCGGCCAACAACGCTGATGTCCGGCATATGCGTCAACGCATTGAGGATTTCCTCGGCCATGCCATCAGCAAAATAGCCCTGGTTGTTGTGCGGGCTCAGATCCAGAAATGGCAGGACTGCAATCGCTCTTGGCGGCGTGGTTTCCTGTTGGGGGCCGCTCACCTCTGTCTGAGTTGGGATCAGCCGATACCCACGCTTGGGAATGGTCTCGATGTATGAGATATCGTCGAGACCGGAAAAAGCCTTGCGTAACAGGGAAATGGCGCGGGTCAGGCTGTCATCGGCAGCCTCATCATCGTTCCATATCTCGTCCAACAGTGTGATCCGCTCGACCACCTCGCCCTGCCGCTCGTGCAGGCTGACCAGAACAGCCATCACCTTTGGTTCCAGCGAGATTCTCTTGTCTTCGCAGGCAATTACGTTGCGTGCTGGCGTTACCAGACACTGCCCTATCAAGAATGAATCCACCGATGTCCCCCCGGCTGTGATTGTGTCGTCACAAAGTACAGCGCGCCAACCTTACGGAATTCTCTAAAGTTTTCAATCCCCTCACCTTTCCCTCACCTTTCCCACAGGACGAGTCTTGCGAGACAATGGCAACTCCAAAACGGACATCAAAGAGAAGGGGAAATCACTGTGATCAAACTGAAAACCGTTCTGGCGGCTGCCGCTGTTGCAATCGCCCTGCCAATGGCCACACCTGCCGCAGCACAAATGGAAATGTACGAGAATTGGGAACCTGCTGAAGGGGTTACAGAACTAACCTTCGTTCAAGTCGAACGGGGCCAGGCAGAGACCTATCTCGAGGGTTTGAAGAGCACTTGGCTAGCCGCAAACAAGATCCAGAAAGAGCTGGGAACGGTATCCAGCTATGCGATCTACTTTGTCGACAATAAGGACGATTACAACATGGTCCTTCGCGTTACATACCCTAGCGGCGAAATGCTTCAGCCCAACAAAGAACGCTATATGGCGTTCATGGAAGCTTACGGAAAAGCGAACATCGATCAGGGCAATGAAACCGTGCTCAAGCTCTACAATAAAATTCGCGAAATCAAGAGCGTGGCAGTGATGCGCGAAGTGAAGTTCATCGACTGATCCAATCGGTTTGATTGAACATTCCAACCTTTCCTGAGCTTCGGCGGGCAGTAACTGCGACCCTACTGCCCGCCGGAGTTCTTGTAGGTCTGGCGCATAGACCTCCTGTAAGTCACACAGACCGTTCCGCCTCTCAGGCACATCTGGCCCTGCGATAACTTACATCAAACGATTTTGCGCATTGCGGCATTTGGCAGGCGGTTGGGGGCCGCACATTATGATACTTGAACAAAGTGCAAAATTGCGACTGCTGACCGTATTCCTGTTCTATTTTACCCAAGGCGTGCCCATCGGGCTATTTTTCTACGCCATACCGGCCTGGCTCGCTGCCAACGGCGCATCCACAGTGGCCGTCGCCGGTGTTGTAAGCGCTGCAATCCTGCCTTGGACGCTCAAGTTTTTTGTCGGCTTCATTATGGATCGGTACACCTATTTGCCGATGGGAAGGCGCCGCATCTGGATCATTGGAGCCCAGTCTTTCATCGTCGCCATCCTGTTGGTCGCAGCGTTCCTGTCACCAGGATCCAGCGAACTGTGGTTGCTGTCGACACTTGGATTTCTTGCCAATGCCGGCACCGCTTTTCAAGACGTGTCGATTGACGGTCTGGCGGTCGACATCATGGCAGAGGATGAGCGCGCAAAAGCAACAGGCGTGATGTTCGGCGCGCAAGTCCTTGGCATCTCGGCAACGACATTTGGTGGCGGCCAGTTGATCGACACATATGGCACGGGTGCTGGCTATCTGGCGGCAGCTATCGTGGTGTCCTGCGTCCTTATATTCGGGATATTTATGCGCGAGCGCACTGGCGAAGGTCGTTTGCCGTGGAGCAAGGGACAAGCCCATCCGCGTAACAAAGCAATCCAGGTGGAGGCATGGGCGCCACTGTTGATCAACAGCGCCAAGGCAATGCTCGCGCCGCTCAGCCTGGTGGCCCTAGTGATTTTCTTCCTGCGTTCGATGCCCAGCGGTGTTGCAGAGGCCTATCATCCCGTGCTGGCCACCAGCATCGGGGGCTGGGGACAGACCGAATACACCAACACGATCTCAACCGCCCAGCTCGCCGTTGGGCTGTTCGCGATGACGATAGGCGGCTGGCTGGGCATGAAATTGGGCGCACAGCGCGCCGGCCTGATCATGTGCATCCTGATTGGCCTGTTCGCGCTGGGATTTGGGCTTTCCCAGGATCATTGGTCCAATCCAATCCTTCTGACAGCCTATTTCTGGCAGATCGAATTCTTTGCTACGATGACGGCCGTGGCATTCATTCCCATCGCCATGCGTTTGTGCGATGCCCGCGTCGCAGCAACGCAGTTCACGCTCTATATGGCCGCATCCAACGTAGGGCGACCGCTGGGCAACTCGCTGGCGGCGACCACTGACGCGATGGGCAGCCCGCAATTGATGTATCTGGTTGTGGCTGGCGTTTTTGCGGTTCTGTCACTGATTATGTGGCGTGTCCGCTTCCCCACTAGCGCGCCAGAGGCTGTAGAAACTATTGAGGCGGCTGACCCGCTTAAAGTTGGCCAGCCAGTTCCCAAGATCAACTAACTGGACGATCAGGCTGCTGTCATGATCCGCTCCGGCGCACCCGTGCCAATGTTCCGCTGGTCTGCTTCCGTCGGGCCAAAAAAATGGGCCGCCTTTCGGCAGCCCAGGGAGATGTCTCGAGAGAGTCGAGACGCGAATTTTTCAGGTGTCTTTAGAATTCCACACCCAGCGTAACGCCGTACTGGCGCGGCGGCACGCCACTGGAGAATGTAAACAGACCGGCAACCGGCAAGGTGCCGCCAACCCCACGTTCATCCAGAAGGTTACGACCAAACACTCTGACATAGGCGGAGGATGTATCGCTCATGTCGAACTTAAAGGTCGCGGCTGCAGACAAATCGGCCAGCGACGGGTGAATACCGCGCGGATCGTTCACGCCGAATTGTCCAGGTGCCGGTACGATGGTTGTCTGGTATGAACTGGTGGTTGAGAACCGAGTGTTCAAAGCCAGCTCGCTCGAATTGCCAATTGGCACTCGGTAATCGGCTGCAACCGAGAAGGTGACATCCGGTGTCCGGCGCAATTCACGGCTTGAGGCATCTTCACCAGGATCTTGGGCACCGTCCAAATTAAGATCGATAAAGAAATCATCATAGGATGCATCGAGCAGGCCGATCGAGGATGTGATGGTAAAGCCATCCAGCAATTGCATCCGCAAGTCAGCCTCCAGACCTTTGATGGTTGCACTGGCAGCGTTCCGCGTAACGGTTTCCTGTGGGTTCGGCGATCCGGGAGGTGTGGCCTGAACCACCTCTTCCTGCTTGTCATTATATTTGGAATAGAACGCCGCAACGTTGAAGATGCCGTCCCCGCCAAGGAAGGTCACTTTCGCACCGGCTTCGAAGGAATCGACCGTTTCTGGTTCAAACGAGGTCTGGACCGAGGTCGAAGTGATGCCACGACCATTGAAGCCGCCGGAACGATAGCCGCCAGCGTATGACGCATAGACCAACAGATCATCGTTCACAGCATAGTCCAAGCTCACCCGCGGGGTAAACTGGCTCCAGTCGTCCTCATTGCTAAGGTCGATGCCGCCAAGAACGAAACGGCGGTAGGCTTTTTCGTCCTTGGAATAGCGTCCACCCACGCTGAGCCGCAGTTGCTCGGTCAGAGAAAGGTCGAAATCGGCAAAGATCGCGTAACTCTTGGTTTCATGATCGGTCCCGTTGCTGCTCGACGCCCCGCTGGGCAGAACGGTGGTTGAATCCAGCTGATACTCATTCTCGAAATAATACAGACCGACAACGCCGCTGAGCGAATCTGTGAAGTCTCCGGCAAGACGTAATTCCTGGCTAAGCTGCCGATAGAACTGGGTCCGATCGGTTTGGAAGAATGGAATTGATGTGCCGTCAAAATCTTGTGTCTGCCGCTCGTCAGAATCTCTCAGAGCCGAAATCGAAGTCAACGTCAGATCACCAATGTCGTAGTTGATCTGAGCCGAGTAAGCTTCCTCGCTATAGTCGATATCGCCCAGGAAGTTTCCGAAAACAGTGTAAAGGTCATCGCCCAGATTGCGATTGCACTGTTCGGGGATCACGGCACCCAAAAGTATGCAGATTAGATCAGTACCATCCGAAACCGAGGACACGGGCGGATCACCGCCAAGTTTGGTATGCTCGAATGTGAGCAAAACCTCTAGTTCTGGCGATGGCTCAAGCAGCAATGTCGCTCCAAGGTTCGTATTGCTGTTCGCGCCGGCATCCACACCCAGCGTGACGTTGTCATAATAGCCATCAAACGACCGGTCATAGCCCCAGACTTTGAGACCAAACACATCGCCATCGCCTATGTTGAGCACAGCATTGAATTCTTGGCGGCCATAATTGCCCAAAGTGGCCTCGGCTTTCAGGCCGACTTCTTTGGTCGGGCGCGAACGGCGGATGTTGATCACACCGCCAATAGTGTTGCGTCCAAACAGCGTTCCTTGCGGGCCGCGCAACACTTCCACTTGCTCAAAGTCAAACGCATTGGTTAGCTGACCGGTGTTTGTACCGATAAACACACCATCGATCACAACGCCGACGGTCGGCTCAAAGCTTTTTTCGATGTCTTGAAAGCTGACACCGCGGATCGAGATGGCCCCGCCGCCCGGCCCGGCACCAACAGGGTCGATGACAACATTTGGCGCAAGAGTTTCGATATCCTCAATGTTGAGAGCGCCTTGCGCCCCCAACTGCTCGGTGCTGATAACCGTCACAGCGAGAGGAATATCTTGCACGGACTCGTCACCGCGCAAACGTCCGGTCACAACAATAGTGTTAGCATCCTCGACCGCCTCATCATCGGCCGATTCTTGCGCCAAGGCCGGTGTGGCGGAAAGCGCAAAGGCTGCCCCAATGGCCAATAGCGAAATTTCAGACTTTAGCTTGCTCTCTACGCGCATATTCCCCTCCCAAGGATGCGACCTTTCATGATCGCGTTTGCAATTTAATGAGTACTGATTAATTTAATGCGCCAGACGCGCCATTCGCAAAAATGTGAGGGGTGCCATGGGCGGTCAGCTGGATAGGCTTACCCGACCCGTTGAAACGGAGGGACCAATTGCCAGACTGTCACCGGACTTTGAGTGATCGAACAATACTGCGGATTTGCTTGCCCAACCTCGGCAAGCGTGTGTTGGCGGCACTGGCTGTTCCGCTAGTGCTGGCCGGGTGCAGCGCCGATCCTGCCGACGACGGGCACTATGCCAGCGCCGATGATGTCCCGCTGACGGATTATCCCGAGCAAGTCTTTTGGGGCGATCTGCATCTCCACACGCTCTACTCCTTCGACAGCTACAATTTTGGCAACAAGTCGCTCGGCCCAGACGAGGCATATCGCTTTGCCAAGGGTGAGCCGATTAAAGCGCACACCGGCGATATCGCGCAACTGTCTGCGCCGCTCGATTTTCTGATGGTTTCCGATCACGCGGAATACACCGGCGTATTTCTGGGGATCGAAAGCGACAATCCGGACATTGTCGACACCGCTCTGGGGCGGGCATGGGCGGCCATGGAGGATGCTGGAGATACCGTTGGCCCGATGAATGAAGTGGTCGCATCGTTGCGGGACGGAAAGGCCGAACGCGATCCACCCGAGGCATTCAAACGGACAATCTGGTCGGAGCTGGTTGAAGCGGCCGAAAGGCACAATCAGCCGGGCAAATTTACCACCTTTGCCGGCTATGAATGGACATCGATGCCGAATGGGGGAAATCAGCACAGAGTGATCATCTACAAGGACGGCAAGGACAAAACCTTGCAAACCCTTCCATTCTCGGCAGCCGATGGCAACAACCCCAGCCAATTGTGGGATTATCTGCAAAGCTATGAAGAGGCCACCGGCGGCGAGGCCATGGCCATTGCCCACAATGGCAATATCTCGAACGGAAACATGTTTGGCGACATCCAGGTCGATGGAAAGCCATTTGACAAGGATTATGTCGTCGCCCGTGCGAGGTGGGAACCCTTGTATGAAATGACGCAGGTCAAAGGCGACAGCGAAGCGCATCCCTTGCTTTCACCTACCGACGAATTCGCGGATTTCGAGACCTGGGATCAGACCAATATCTCGATGAAAGAACGGCCCGATGATGCCGATGAGCGGCGCAAGATTTATGCCAATGAGTATGTCCGCGAAGCCTTGAAGCAAGGGCTTGAATTGCAAGACCGGTTTGGCACCAATCCCTATCAATTCGGATTGATCGGCAGCACCGATTCTCACACCGGCTTAGCGACATCGGATGATGACAATTTCTGGGGCAAATTCGTTGAGTCAGAGCCTACTCCAGAGCGGATCAGCTCGAAAATGGGTGGCCGTTTGTGGGACAATTGGCGCCTCACCTCCTCTGGCTATATTGGCGCATGGGCCCGGGCCAACACCCGCGAAGAATTGTTCGCTGCGTTCAAACGCCGCGAGGTTTATGCCACCACCGGACCGCGCATCCGGTTGCGCTTTTTCGGGGGCTGGGATTTCTCCAATACCGATGCGTCGATCGATACTCTCGCCGAGGCGGGGTATGATCGGGGTGTCCCAATGGGGTCGGTCCTTTCGGGCAAAGGCAAAGCCCCCAACTTTTTGATCCACGCCATGAAAGACCCCAATGGCGCCCACCTCGACCGGGTGCAGGTGATCAAAGGCTGGCGCGAGCCTTCGGGCGAATTGCGCGAGAAGATTTACGAAGTTGCATTCGCTGGCAGCCGCACGGTCGACCCGGCCTCCGGCAAGATCGAACCAATTGGATCGACCGTCAATCTGCAAGATGCGACGTACACCAATCATATCGGTGAAGCCCAACTGACAACCGCCTGGCAAGACCCTGATTTCGATCCGGCCATTCCTGCCTTCTATTACATCCGGGTGATCGAGATACCGACCCCCAGATGGACGCTCTACGATGCTGTACGGTTTGGAGTCACCCCGCCGAGCGAGGTACCACTCGTGACGCAGGAACGCGCCTACAGCTCGCCTATCTGGTACCAGCCAGGCGATTGACTCAGGTTCGACAGACTGTGAAGGTACCCTATGTCTGCGCAGCTAAAGAAAGACCCGATCAAGCCGAAACGTGGCCGGCCGGCAGGCGGTGACGCGAAAAAGACCCGCGCGCGAATAATATCTGCCGCGGCGCAGTGCTTTAACTCGCGAGAATATTCGGACACCAGCATGGAGCAGATTGCAAAAGTGGCCGGTCTCACCGGGCCGGCGATCTATGTCCATTTCAAATCCAAAGAAGATCTTTTCATCCAAACCGCATTGACGTTTATGCAGCGCGCATATCAGATCTTATCGCAGGCAGCAGATCATGCTGGCAGCTGGGACCAGCGGCTGAGCCAAGTGATCAATGCACAGCGCAGCCTGCAAGCAGAGGTTAAGACATTCCCGCTCATCTACAGCGTAGTCCAGGCTCGAATGGTCCGCTTTCCCGAGCGTTATGGTTCGGTGATCGAGATGCGCAAGAAATACTCGCAGATCTTTACTGCAATCGCGCAGCAAGCAATTGACGAGGGCGGATTGCCTAATGCAACCGACGCGCAAATTGCCGGAGAATTGCTGATGGCGATGACATCCAACGCGATCGGAACCGTCCGGCTCTATCACAGCGAAGAAGGCGATATCGATCGCATCGTCCACGCGGCAAAGGCGCTGTTGTCGATCGAGACCTGATGCGTTTGACTGTGTGGCAGATGGCCCGATTCTACGTTGCAGCACGATGGCCATTTACGCCTATATAATCGAACATTAACGGTCGGTTGGAAATGGATAGGTGGCGGTGCTGTCAGTCTAACACGAACTCCTCTCCACTTGGAGGGGATTGCCCTACCGCTGCACGCGACCTGATCCGTCTCCCGACATAAGCTTCTCAACTTCAGGTACCGTAACGCGGTTAAAGTCGCCTATGATTGTGTGTTTCAACGCGCTCGCAGCGACGGCAAATTCAAGGCTTTGTTGGCGGTCTTCATAGGCGTTAAGGCCGTAGATCAGAGCCGAGGCAAAGCTGTCGCCGCCGCCAACACGATCAACAATATCGGTCAGCGCGTATTTCTTCGACAGCATAAAGCCGTCTTTCCTTGTGCGCAGACACGCCGACCAATTGTTGCGATCCGCACTCAGGCTTTCGCGCAGCGTAATTGCGATGGTGTGCATATCGGGATAGATATCAAGCACCTTCTGGCCCAACGCTTCATACTTTGTGGTGTCGAGCTCGCCTGACTCAACATCGACGTCGACAGTGATGTCGAGCGACTTCTGGCAGTCTTCTTCGTTGGCTATGCCAACATCGACATATTTGACCAGCTCGCGCATCACTTCGGGCGCACTCTTACCGTATTTCCAAAGCTTGCCGCGGAAGTTGAAGTCACATGAAACAGTGACGCCAGCCTCCTTCGCCGCTTTGACACAGGCCATCGACAATTCTGCTGCCGATGGGCTCAGCGCAGGGGTGATACCGGTAATGTGCAGCCATTTGACGCCTTGAAAAATCGTCGGCCAGTCGAACTCGTTCATCCCCGCATTGCAGATCGAAGAATTGGCTCGATCATAGACAACTTTCGAGGGCCGCTGATTGGAACCGGTTTCCAGGAAATAAATACCAACGCGATCGCCCGATCGGCTGACGTGCGCGGTATCGACGCCAAATTTGCGAAGTTCCATGATGGCGTTCTCGCCAATGTCATTGTCCGGCAATGCGCTGACGAAACCAGCATCCAGCCCGTAGTTCGACAAAGCTACTGCAACGTTGGCCTCACCGCCTCCAAATGTCGCTTCAAATCCTGGAGATTGGAAAAAACGCTCGTGACCCGGCGTCTTAAGCCGGAGCATGATTTCACCAAAAGAAAGAAAGTCAGCCATTGTAAAATTATTCCGTAGTTTTGGATGTTACGAGAACGCCAGGCCGCCATTGATGTCGATATTGGCGCCGGTGATGAATGATGCTTGATCAGACAGCAGATATGCCACTGCATCGGCCGTTTCTTCCGCGCGGCCTTGACGGCGGAGCGGGGTTGAATTGGCAACATTTTCGCGCGCCGCATCAGGCGTGAACTTGTCGTGGAATGCGGTTGCTATCATGCCCGGACAAAGTGCGTTCACGCGAATGCCCTTTGGTCCCAACTCCTTCGCCATTCCGCGCGTCATGGTCATGACCGCACCCTTGGATGTTGCATAGGCAATTGCGCCTCCGCCTCCGCCATCGCGGCCAGCCAAACTGGCCAAGTTCAGGATCGCCGCGCCCTCCTCCATGAAGGGAACCGTCGCCTTTGATGCAAGGAATGCCGAGGTCAAATTGAGCTGCATGACGAAGTTGAAGAATTCTTCGTCCATCTCCTCCAGCGTTTTGCGAGCCACAAGTCCGCCAGCATTATTGACCAGATAATCAATCTTCTTGCCAAACGCCTCTTGCGAAGCAGCGATAAGAGCATCGACTTGAGCAGGTTTTGTAACATCTGCCTTGACCTTGATCGCCTTGCCACCGACTTGCTCAATAGCTGCAAGTGTCGCATCCGCATCTGCTTCATTGCTGTTGTAGTTGACGACCACATTTGCGCCTTCACTCGCAAGCTTAACGCAGATCGCGCGACCGATGTCGCGGCTGCCCCCGGTGACGATTGCCGTCTTGCCTTCAAAATTCATGGTCTAAAGTCCCATTCCTAGATGTTAAATTGATTAGCTGTGTTTCGGTTTGAGCGGTTTTATGTTCGGGCACAGGATGAGCACCGACAGAACCGTCATGATCGCAAGACCCGCGCCGACAACGAATGCTGGCACGTAACTATTGACCGTGATGATGGGGATAAGGAAGTTTAGCCCGACAACAGCGAGCTTCGCTGCTGTTCCAGCAAAACCGGCCAGCGATCCGACAGATTTGCCGCTGTAGAAATCGCTTGGCAATGTCTGGATGTTGCCAACCGCTGTTTGGAAGCCAAACAAAATCACGGCCATCAACAGCACTGCGAACAAGGGTGTCGAAGCTTGTGTTGTTGCCAGCAGCGAGATCAGCATGATCACACCGCCAATCGCGATCACCGACTTACGGGTCTTGTTCACTGACCATCCTGACTTGATCCAGTTTTGAGCCAACAGACCACCAAACCATGCGCCCAGCATCGCTCCGACATAAGGAATCCATGCATAGATCGCGATTTCTTCCACGCCAAAACCATATGTTTCGTTGAGATAGAGCGGCAACCAGCCAACAAAAAGCCACCAGATTGGGTCGAGGAAAAAGCTGGCCATAATCACGCCCCAGCTTTCTTTGCGGCTCAAAATCTCTTTTGAGGTGGGCGCATAATCTGCCACTTCGTCGGCCTCGGGGTTGCGCTGACCATTCAGGATGAATTGACGCTCTTCTTCGGTGATCCAAGGGTGCGCATCAGGACCGCTTTTGTAGACAATCAGCCATGGGATCAACCACAAGAAGCCAAGTGCACCGATAGCAATAAAGGTCGCCTGCCAGCTTTCCAAAAAGACGAAAAGAACCCCGATGATCGGGGCAGATACGATTCCGCCAATGGCCGCACCTGAGTTAAAGATGCCTTGTGCCAATGCCCGTTCGTTGATCGGGAACCATTCGGCATTGGCCTTGGTCGCGCCGGGCCAGTTGCCTGCTTCTGATACACCAAGAACTGCGCGAAAGACTGCGAAACTGGCCAGGCCAGTCGCCGCTGCGTGGAGCATGGTGGCCGCTGACCAAGCAACGATCGACAGGACAAAGCCTAGCCTTACCCCAATCCAGTCAAAGATTTTGCCAAACAGCGTCTGCCCGAAGGCATAAGCGAAGGTGAACACATTGAGGATGATCGCGTAATCGGTTTTGGTCAGGCCAAGATCTTCGGATATCTCTGGCCACAAGAAGCCTAAAGCGCCCCGGTCAATGTAGTTGATGATCGTCGCAAGCGCGACAAGGGTGACAATTATATAGCGGAACTTACCCTTCAACATAATCAGTCCTCCTCACCCAGAAAATCTTCGCGAGCCGGGCTGAACGTGTCGATCAGTACGCCGGGCTCAAGGCACACCGCGCCATGGTCAAGATGCGGTGCGATGTAGAAACTGTCGCCCGCACCAAGGATGCGTTTCTGTCCGTCCACCTGGACTTCGAATTGGCCGCTCTCGACATAAGTTGATTGACTGTGGTGATGCGCATGCACTTGGCCAATGGCGCCTTTTTCGAACCAGACGCGCACGATCATAAGATCAGGGCCATAGCCAAGGATCTTGCGCTTGATACCGCCGCCAAGATCCTTTGGCCCAATGGCAGTATCAAACACGAACGCTTCGCTTTGACCGACAGCTACGGTTGCCAATTCAGTTCCCCTCTTTGCCCAATGTGATCCGCGCCGCAAAGCCGCGCCAGCTAACGCTTTGCCCTCCGACTTCAGCGATGTGCTGCTTGTCAGGATCACGGTCATAGGAGATCGCCAGAACGGTCTTCTCGCCGCTCTTTGTCTCTACGACCACAATGTCATATTCGTCGGTTTCGACATGCCGCAACGAGGCAATCAAGCTACGACTATCGATTGTTTGCTCGGTCGCGCCGTCGTAAAGCCCATGCGATTCAAGAGCGCTGACAAAGGTCACACTGTTCGCTTCGGGCACGCGCTGAATAACCAGCGGCTCGCGCCGCAAATTGAACGCCGGATCATTTGCGCCACTTTCGCCCAAAATGACCTGCGCATTTTCCTGAGGCACAAAGCGATAGGTGTAGAACCGGCCATCAAGAATCCAGGTCAAGAACGCATCTTCCGTTCGCGGCGTGGAGGTCCCGTCAATCCAAACATGCTGATAACCGTGGCCCGAGCCGAGAACGGGCCGGCCGGCGACATTACGCGCCACCTCAAAACCTGTTTCCATAATGTGGCCCGAATAATGCAGCGGCAGATCAAACTGCGCTGCTTCTTGGCTGTCTGCGCGCAATACATCGATTACGACCGGCTCTGCCTGGCCAGCCACATCAAGCATCGCCAATGTACGCGTCATCGCTACGCCTTCGTAGGCACTATCGATTGTCGCTATGCTGACCTGCAGGTCCGGTTTGGCAGAGAAATACTGCTGCGTTGGCGCAAATTTGTCTGCGAGTTTGCCGTCACCACCGAAATGGCTGGTTTCGTTAACAACTAACGCGTTGTGTGCGATTGTTTGCTTGGCCCAACTTTCGTTCTCCGGAAGGTAGCGACCACCTTCTTTTGCCTCGATGTTGAGAAAGCGAGCCGCACCGTAATCGCGCACGATTTCGTGCCTATTGGCGTACAATTGCCAGCTCAGCTTATCAAAATGCCCATGCCCCATGCCTTGCGAGCTGTTTTTCGCAACTAGTGCTGTGTGGCGGGGGCCTGAACCGTGCCGGAAAATCGCGACCGCACCTTTGTCTCCGTCCGGCCCATCGCTTAGCAACATGGACTTGAAATCAAACGGTTCAGCTTTGCCCGCTGCAAGGTCTTCTGAAAGAGCAAGGCCGTTGACGTTGAGAACTGTCCGGTTCTGCCATTGTGCAATCGACAGAAGGCCTGGGTCCTGTGACACGCCATATGCAATCGCAACGCCCTCATAGAGCTCGGCTGTGTTCAAACTCTTGTCCCGGATCGCGTCATTAAACGGGAAGAAATAACCGCCATATGTCAGCTGGATTGTCGTGTTGATCGCTTTTTGAAGGATACCATCGCGATGTTCGAAAATCCGGCGCTCGGGCTCGTTGTGTTCAATATCGTTCGCAAATACGACAAAGGGAAGCAGTGCAAACCGCTGATAGTATGGCCCTTCCGTGTAATAACCGTCGGGCGAAAACAAGAGCTCGCTTTGGCGCAGAAAACCGGTCTTTCCGCTCTTGTCCGACCCCAGCAGAGCGCGATCGACCATATCCTGGTCGCCTAGCAAATATCCGGCCATGCCCACGCCGGCGGTTGCCCAAGTGGCGTGATTGTGAATCCGGTCGAAGGTTCTTTGCGAGTCCACCGAAAGGAACTTCACGGCTGGCCGAAACACATTGTTATCGATGCGAACACGCTCAGCATCGGTCAGAGTTTCGCGTACATCCCGATAGCCTTGGACGGCATGGACCAGCCACATCGCATCATTGAGTACCTGCCAGAACAGTCGGCCTACATTCTGATTTGCCTTTGCGGGATGATCGCCCAAAGTCGGATATAGCTCTGCATAAGCCAGCAACATATCGCGCACATAAGCGCGATACTTTTCGTCACCCGTGATCGCATAGAGCTGACCACCTTGATGGATAGCTCGATAATTGCGCTTGTGCTGCTCGTGGGTATAACCGCCGCCCGGATCCTTTGGGACGGGTACAACAACACCTTGCTCCATCATGGCATGAACAAAGGCTTGCGCTCGATCGACTTCGGCCTGGAACAAGGGGGGAAGCGGTGAGGTCGCCTCGCCTCCAATAGGCGAAGCGACCTCAGGACGTGCAGCTGCCAAGGCAGGTGATGCAGTTACACCAATTGCCAAAGCGACCGCGAGACCAATAGACTTCATTCGCGCTCACCCTCGTCAAATACATTGCCTGAAAGCAAGGCGCGGTGTGGACCGTCAAAATTCAACTCCTCCAAGAGCATTTCTGGAGTGTCAGCAAACTGGTTCTCGCTGATTGTTGTACTGGGCGTCCCGACGGTGTGCACCACCCGAAATGGTGCCGATCTTGCCACATTGTTCTGCGCAATCTCAGCAACTTGAACGCCGTGCAGATGGATTGACCCACCCGTCCCGTTGGTCGCCGCCAAACCTGCATCAGCAAAATTGTTGCGAAGAATTTTTACGTAAGGACCGAAAGTGCTTTCGTCGCGACCGCCGCGATAAATTTGCGCGATCGGTCCACCAATGTTGGCAAAGTTGCTGTCGACGATGTCGAGATACTCAACATTGTACTGACCATAGTCCTCTGTCTCAGCAGCAGCCGAGACAATCGAACCGGTAATGTTGGAGAAATTGCTGTTGCGAATGACGATGCTGTTCGCAAACGCGCTCTTACCCATCGTCAAAACGTTGAATGACTTGTTGACCATCAGATCTTGTACGGTGACCCCGTCAAGCTCAATCCGCATGTTGGATTGGATCGGAAAGCTTGTGGTGCGGATCATTGAATTGCCAACGGAGTCGGGCGTCAGAGCTCCATCGATGATCAAATTGCTCAATTGCAGATTGGCTCCCTGACGCAGCTCGAACAGTGTGGGGCGCGCAAACAATATTCGTGGTAATTCTTGCCCATCCACTGACTTGCCGCGGATGGCTATTGTGGTGTCGATCGCTAGGGTGCGATCGACAATGTAGTCGCCCGGTTCAAGCACCAGCACATCGCCAGTTTGTGCCACGATCAGCGCTGCTGGAAGCGTGTCATCGCCCGGCGCAACCTCAAGCTCGCGGCCCGATCCCCCGAATGCCGTTTCTTGGCCAGGCTTGGGATACCAATTCACTCCGACACTATCGAGTGAAGGTACCTTTAGATCGCTCGGAGCACCCAATTCTGCCAGCGCCGGATCAATCGGGTAAAGCAGCCCATTTTCCGCCCGTTGCAATTCAGCCGGTGCTTGCGCAAACTCTGGTAGAGCTTCGTCTACACCGCCTTGGATGACGCGATTGCCTGTAAAGGCTATTCCTGAAGTATCGTCATAACGCTCGATGAAAGACTCACCCTCAAGCCCACCCAACAAATTATTTGAAAACACGCTGTTGAGGGGAGGAGCAGAGCGCTCTTCATCGGCGCCCACATTGAACGCGACACGGCGACTGTCGACAATAGTGTTGTTCTCGATCCGCGCTCCATCAACCTCGACATATCGGTTGACCGGTGAGTTGGGGACGCCGTTCATCACTGCAAGCGCGCTCGAAAAAGCCTTGCCGCGTAAACCTTCCATGTAGTTGTCCCGAACCGTCTGGTGACGGTTGATGACACGAATGCCGCCAGTGTGGTTTTCGCCATATCCAAGGAAGACGTTGCGCTCGACCAGGTTTCCATCGCCATGCCGCAATGTAAGCGTGCCCTGAGCGCGTAAGAACAGATTACCACGGAAGACGTTTCCGCCAGACTTAGAAGAGATGATCTCAACCTCGCCACTGGTGCGGTCGAAAACATTGCTCTCGACCGTCGTGCCTGACTGGTACATTGAATAACGGCTGGTTCCGATCCGCAGTGTTTCGCCGCCGTTTGAACCCAGTGGCCGGCGCGGTCCGAAATAGTTGTGATCAATCCTGTGCCCGTTGTCGCGGCTTTCCTTGCTGTCCAATCTAACAGCGAGCGTAACCCCCTTATTGGTCTTTCCAACCAAATGGTTGTGATCAAACCGGTTGTTGTGGCCATACATGCCAACCCAATAATCAGATTCGTACCGGTCAGGTTTGCTGAAGTTATCGACCACTACCTCGGTCACTCGGCTGTTTCGGGCTTGGTCCTGCTTGGTGCGACGGAAGGAAATCACCTCCCCGCGAGGGCTGTATCCATCCTTGAACACCAGTCCTGTCACGAGAATGTGCTCACCACCGATGCGCAGACTGGACTGTCCGGTCAGGAATACTTTGCCAGCCTCTTCGGACATGACAATGATGGGCTTGTCCTTGTTGCCCTTACCCGTGATGACCAATTCAAAATCGCGCCATTCGCCATTGGCAAGAATGATGATGTCGCCCGCTTCGATTTGCTTGAGCGCATGCGCATATTCGTTCTGATTGCGCACGAAAAGGTGCTCTGCTTTGGCCGGAACAGCCAAGGCAAATACCACAAAAACAAGGCCAAGCCTTGCAAGCATCGCTCAATCCTCTCCAGTCATCCTCTGGGAAGGGACTATACGTCAGCGAGTGAGCTTGTCAATCAATCTGGCATGTTAAAAGGTGTAAAATTGTAATACCAATTTATCTAGCCGATTTTGGCAGCCGCCGTAAAGCGCTCGCGACTTAATGATGCCCGCGCCTGCACCTCTTCAAGTGCCCGTCGCTCAGTTGCTTCCAGCATGTTTTCCAACAGGCGATGGAAATGTTCGCGCATGGCGTTGCGAGCACCTGCCGGGTTTCGCGCCTTCAGCGCGTCAAAGATTGCGCGATGCTCGGCGGTCCGCGTCTCTGCGTCATGGACACAAACTGCTTCGTAGGTTGCTTTGACCTCAGGGATGTCTTCCCGCATTCTCCAAAGCGATTGAATTGTGTGAACCATTGCCGCGTTGTTCGAAGCCTCGGCAATGGTCAGGTGAAACTGCTCATCTGCCTCGTTAGCGACCTCATCGTCATCAGAACGCATAAGCTCGACCAATCCAGCCAGTTTTTCAATCGCATCATCAGTAATGTTGTGCGCTGCCAATGCAGCTGATTCAGACTCCACGAGCAGCCTGGCCTCCGTAACTTCAAACGCGCTGGCGTTTGGAAGAGTGTGTGCCATCGTTGGCGGATTTTCGCTCACATAAACACCAGATCCGGTCTTAATCTCGAGCCTGCCCACTGCCTGCAGCGCGATCTCAGCCTCCCTGATGGTTACCCGGCTTACGCCGAGCTTTTCAGCCAATTCACGTTCACCAGGAAGCCGTGTGCCGGGCGGGTAAGCCCCATCGTCGATCAACCCACCGATCTGCTCGGCTACTGATTGAAAAAGTCTCTTACTGCCCATGTGTGATTGACGCTCCACATTCGCCGGTTTGGTTCTATACCAATTCCCTAGTCGATAAATAGTTGCATTGCCAGTTGCGCACAACCAGTCGGCGCCCATTGGGAGAAGCAGGGCGCCGACCAGCGATCAGAACTTGAACCGAACGCCTGCAAAGTAGCGTGGCCCATATACTTGAATGGCTCCAAAATCATCTGGCGCACCACGGAAATTGGTCCGTGGCTCATTGAACAAATTAATGCCTTCCAATGTGACGCGCACATTGTCTGTCAGCTTGTAAGAGATACGCGCCTCAAACACGCCCACATCGTCAACATAGCGAACCCGTCCAGGCGTAGAGACAAATTGCTGGAAGTAATTGCTGCGATATTTGTAAACGCCCTGCAAAGACAGCCCGCCGATCTCGTAGTAAGCCTGCGCCGATAGGACGTGCTTAGAAAAGCCGAACAGATTTGACGGAACAATCAGCCCTTCGCGCGCTGTGATGCTACCATCCAGGCCAACCACGGTGGTCGCCCCGAGCGAGTCATCATCAAATTCGAAATTGGAATCAGCATAATTGTAGCTGAGCTTGAAACCAAGACCGTCCAGTGGTTTGGGCAGCCAACTCAACCGGTGCGCTGCGGTAATTTCAACACCATAGATTGTGCTCGTTTCATCTGTCGTGCGGACATTGCTTACAGCCGCAACAACAGGCGCTTCATCAACGAAAAAGACCTCTTCTGTCGCAAACGTTTCGAAACCACCGTTGAAGCTCTTATAGTATGCATTAACAGCCAGAATGGTATCATCATTGGGGTACCATTCGAGACCAACATCGGCGTTCCAGGACATCAACGGAGCCGTGAATGGGTTGCCGATGGCGTTCACAACGCTGAGCGCTTCTTGAACTGTCGCCTCACCCTCATCCGATTCATCTGATGTGCTGAACCCACGGCCGAAGCCGATAGCCGATGGATCGGGACGCGACATGGAACGATAGAGGCCTATGCGACCGAGCAAGTCGGGCTGCAAATCAGCCACAAGGTTAAAGCTCGGCAGAAGCTTGGTGTAAGAATCCTTAGCCACTTCCCGCGTCAAATTGCTGGTGTCTTCAATCAAGAAAATCGTTCCAGGATCATCCCCTGGCGCGGTAATGAATGATGACCGTAGGCCGACCGAGTTAATGTTTGTTTTAACGGCCCGAACACCAACGTTTCCGCGGATTGGCAGGGCGCCCAAATCACCGTCAAAATTGGCTTGGATGTACCCCGCAAATGTGCGCTCTTCGACGTCGCTGTCTTGGGTGGATGAGATGCTCCCATCGGGATAGATCGGAATACCGTCTTCATCGAACGCTAGGCCCGATGGATCTTCACGCTCCAGAACTCGCGCGATGCACAGCGCATCAAACGTAGCAAACGTATTGGATGTGCCGATCACATTGCCATCCAAGTCGACATTGGTGATCAACGGATTGCCACCTGAAACCGAGTCCAAAAACCCGTCGATCGGGAACGAAGTCCGGCATTCTTGGTTCGCCACAAACAATGCGCCAGAACCATCGGTATCATTGTAATTGTTCTCGAACCGAGATGATCCTCCGGCTGCACCAGGCACATCTTGATAGACCAGTTGTTGATAACGCACGCCAGCCTCAAAGCTGTTGAAGAAGCCGTCAGCTTCATAAACAACATCGCCGCGCAGCGCATAAATTTCGTTGAACCTGTCCTGTTCCAAATCAGCCCGCAAACGCGGATCGTTGGCGAACAGAGTATAGTCGGTTACATCAAAATTCTGTGTGAAGAAATTGAGCGCTTCCGAGCCGTTCTGACGGATCAATACCGCTGTTTCCACCCTATCATCCGTGCCATTAGTCCGACCCGAATTAGGGGTCTGATCGCTTTCGAACGCCTCGGGGAAATAGGGCAATCCAGTATCAGGATTGGTGTTTCCGAAAATGCTCTCACCATCTTCTGTGCGGAAGCGGATCTGAACCGCCTCTTCCACTCGCTGCGTGCGTGAGTAAGACGCGTCAACCGAGAAACTCAGCCGGTCCGACGCCTGGACTTCCAGCGACAATCCGCCGCCGTAATATTCTTCGTCACGCTCGAGATATTCGCTGACAGCCTCGATACGCTGTTCATTAGTGAATTGACGCAGCGCGCCCGTTTCAGTGAAAATTAGTGGCAGATCGATCCGATTGGGATCACCCGGCCCGTCAATCCGACGCCCTTCTGCAAAGTTTAAATCGCTGCGCTGCTCCCGAAAGAGGCGCTTTGAATATTGGAAGTCAGCGTTGATATCGACATTAGGTGACGGTTGATACTGGATCGCACCAAAAACGGAGTCACGAGTGTCGTCGGTTATGTTTGTCCGGAACGAATAGCTATTACGGGCAATGACAAAATCATCGGTGACTGTGCCATCACGCAACCCATTAATCGTAGAACTGCTGGTGTCGCAATTGCCATCATCAAACACACCGTCGCTGGTCGTTGTGGGATCAATTACACACGCGCGGATAGTATTGGAGACATTCGCCTCTTGCTCCGGATTGGTCGTCTCATTGCGTGAATATCCGATCGAGATACCAAGCTCGCCATCACCGACGCTAAACTGATCAACGTAACTAGCGGTCGCTCGATAGCCGTATTTCTGAAACCGCTGATCAGGATCAATATCAAGATTGTCCGGATTAATGTTCAGCTTGAAGTCGCCTTGGATGCGGCGCTTGCCGTAATCAAGTGGCTTGATCGTCTCGAGCACAATCTGACCAGCGACGCCGCCCTCAATATAGCTTGCCGCCTGGGTCTTGTAGATTCCGACCTTGTTGAACAGCTCAGATGGAAACTGGCTGAAATTAACCGAGCGATCACCGCTACCATTTGAAGCAACACGGCCATTGATAACTGTCGATCCAAGAAATGGGCCAAGGCCGCGAATAGAAATCTCGGTAGCACCACCTTGCTCACGGTGCGAACCGGCGCCGGTCAGGGTTTCCAGCGCTTCACCAATTGACAAGGCAGGCAGGTCGCCAATTTCATCTGCGGACAAAGCGTCGAACACCTCTGTCGAGTTGCGCTTTTCTTCGATTGAATTTTGAACCACAGCACGAATGCCGGTGACCAGAATTTCGTTGCCGGTTTCCGCGACCTCTTCAGCAGCTTCGTCCTGAGCAAAGGCAACAGAAGGCACGCTAAGCGCAACCGCAGCTGTGCCCACCATCAATCCAGACAAGAAACGTGAAGTGCGCAGTGACGGATACGTAGTCTTAGCAAATTTGGTCATTCATCCCTCCCAAGGACTATTTCGACCAATGGGATAATGGCTAGTCCGTCAATGTCAACCTTTAGAGTATACCAATTGTCACCTTAATGAATACCAATTTGTATTATGTGTTGAACCTCCAGCAAAGTACGCGTGCCAAGCCCACACAAAAAGAGGCCGACTCTACCAAGGCGGTAGGGCCGGCCCTCTTCTTAATCGGCTAATCCCAACTAACAGGGCTGGGACGCTTAACCCGGTTTGATCGATTAGAAGTGATCGTTGGCACCAAAGGCACCTAGCGATCCGGCAGCGCAAGCCACCGATCTAAACGACAGTTCCACTAGTAGGTAAACGTAACACCAAATTGAATTCGGCGATCGGTAATACCTTCGTAGCACAGCAACGCGCCATCATTCACACAAGAGA
The DNA here is from genome assembly GCA_947495555.1 of uncultured Erythrobacter sp. Lineage (GTDB taxonomy): Bacteria > Pseudomonadota > Alphaproteobacteria > Sphingomonadales > Sphingomonadaceae > Erythrobacter. The sequence continues at coordinate 1,017,794 of CANLZI010000001.1, forward strand.
TATTCTGGCTAGACTTGGTCAGGTTAGTACCCTCAACACCCACGTTGATCTGGTCCGTAACCGCATAATTGACGCTAGCGTTCAACTGACCTCTAGGTTCAACAGCTCCGCGAAAGCCAAGAGGCTCAAATACGTTACCCGTACCAGGCAGATCGTCCGTTCTAAACGTGTCACGCCAAGTGTAGCGCACCCTCGCTGACAGACCGTACTTCTCGTAAAATGCGGTCAAGTTATACGCATGCTTTGAAAGGTTCAGCAAAGTAGCTGTTTCGCGCTGCACAGGATTGACGTTTGGATCAAAACCGAGTGACGCGTAGATTGCTCTTGCTCGAGAGCCAGCAATATCGGTGAAGCCGGAATTATTGCTTTCGGTTTGGTAAGTGTAGTTGGCCACGATTCCAAAGCCAGAGGCCCAGGCAAAGCTGCCAAGCTGATCTTCCCAATCACTCAAATTATATTGGAAAGCGACTTCGATACCTTCTTGCGTGGTTGTTCCATTGGAGTTGAATGGGGCCTCCAAGCCTACGCAAACACCGGTTTCACCATTTCCGAAGATACCTGCCTCGGTTAGTGGAGAGAAAATTCCGCCGCCTTCGCAATCCGGACCGACAGTATCGCGCGTGTTCGGCGCAACAACACCTGGATCGCCCGGGCCACCCGGCTCATCAACGTTAACTCCAAACAGCCCATCACGTTCCTTGCGGAAATAGCCTACACTTAAGACGGCTTCAGGCGCAAAATACCAGCTTGCCGACACGTCATAGGAAGTAACCTCTTCGGGTCGCAGATTGGGGTTACCCGCTTCGGCATTGCCGTTCACACCGCCCGCATCCGGAAGTTCAAGCGCAGACGATATACTCACAAAACCAGGCCGATTGATTTCCTCAGAATATGACGCTCGCAAGACAAGGTTATCTGCCACATCAAATGCGAAGTTCACGCGCGGTAAAAGGTGACTATAGCTGCTTCCAACCGTAGTGAGGATTGGATCACCATTGCCCAAAACATTGGCTGTCGACGAAATAGAGGTGTCCACCCAGCGCACACCCGCATTGCCGCGGAATCTTCCATTGCCAGTTTCAAAGTTGAGCTGACCGTAAAGTGAGTGCGTCTCTTCTTCGATATCGAAGAAGTCACCTGGGATCGACTCGAGCCCTGAAGTGAAGATCGGGCCCAAACCTTGGGCAGCGGCGGCTGCATTGATCGCCGCAACTGTATCTTCCGGATTGGCACCATTGTTAGGATCCAGGTGCAGCACTCCCGAAACGAAAAGATCGCTGCCTGTTCCCTGCCCAAAGTTATCAGGAATCTCTGCAAGGAGGCCTGAAATTCCACCCGCATTCAGACTGCCAGCCAACGAGCTTGAACCACTACGTGACGCCTGTCGGTTATCCCTAAGGGTCGTGCGATTACTGTAGCGATATCCAGCATCAACTGAGCTAATAAACGGAATCGCTGAGTCACTTAAATCGTAAGAGGCGTCAAAACGAAATGCGCTTTCCTCATTCTCCTGAATATTGGCGGAGTATGTAGGGGTTCCATCAAGCACGTAGTTATTTCCGTCCAGCAACTGAGCTGCTGTTGGCGCAAATGGATCGGCAAAATTGATGCCGAACGAAATGCCATCCCTCAGGTCGAAAATGATCGGGATACCATTTTCATCCCGGAAACTCGTACCTGCAGAATTGTTTGGCGCAATGTCCGAGTTTGGATTGATAAAGTTGAGGGTTGAGGACAGGTTTGGATTGACCGTGTCTGCCGTCACCCTCGAAACTTCGGCAGCAATTCTTAGGCGGTCACTTTCCCATTCGGCACCGGCAATGAAGACATCGCTTGTGGTCAAACGTGAACCATTGTCACTGGACACGCGCAAGAATGGCGCGCCGCGCGCGTTTCTAAAGTCTTCGTCGGTAGCAAAATCCGACCTCTGGTGCGGCGTAAACGTACCGGCTGTGACGGCCAGAATGCTGCCAAGGTCTTGACCGATGGCATCGCGCCCCAAATTGAACGTCGCAAAGTCAGTGAAGTTAATATTGCCACCGTTGGTTCTATCGCCTGAACCATTCAACCGGCTAACGTTAGAAAACTGGACCCGTGAACCAGCGAGCCGGCGCGTTTGGTCTGTATAAATGTAATCGGCATAAAGCTTGAGGTTGTCAGTAACTTCGCCCTCGACAGAGGCCGCGAGATTTATTGTCTCGAAATTTTGCGTCTCTTGAACCTGGTTCAAGAACTGAACACCCAGAAACCCTGGCGCCCCAGCCGGACACGAAGTCGGCGGAGTGGCCCCCGTGCAATCCGTCAGATTGTCACGGTCAAGACGTGGGCGGAATGCAGTGTTGGAAGATTCGGTGTAACTGCCACTCACGACAACCCCAAACTGCCGTCCATCAGAAGTTTCCCATTTTTTACCAAACGCGCCTGAAAGCCTTGGCTTCAAGCCCTCGGAAGAAAGGCTGCTATCTTCAAGCTGACCCCGAAAGCTGATAAGGGTTTCTGACAAATCAAGTGGGCGAATGGTTTTCAGGTTGACCGTACCACCAACGGAACCTTCAATATGCCTCGCCTCAGGCGCCTTGATAACTTCGACGCCCGCGATGATCGAAGGGTTCAAATCTTCAAAGTTAATGCCGCCGCGGCCATTGCCTGCACCTACGGTGGTAACCCCATTGATCTCGAGCCGGTTGCTGTCGGTACCACGAATTTGAACGCCAGTGCCAACGCCGTTTTCGCGCGTGATTTGCACGCCCGTGATGTTTTCTAGAACCTCAGCAAGGTTCTGATCGGGAAGCTTACCGATGTCTTCGGCCTTGATCACTTCGATCAGGCTGTCCGCATTGCGCTTTTCATTCAAAGCGCTGGCAAGAGAGCTACGAATGCCAGTAACGATAATCGCGTTACCTTCTTCGGCAGCTTCCGATGCGACTTGATCGGCATCTTGCGCCAAAGCAGCGTTAGGCATTGCGAATGCCATCACCGCCGCACTGCTCATAAAGCCTGCGATTAGACGAGAATTTTTGACGGCCGGACGACCGAATCCATTTAACTTAGACATGCATCCCTCCCACAGGATTCGTTGTTGTTCGTCGCAAAGTAAGATCACTAGTCCATATATGTCAACCTAAGACTTATACCGATGTTGACTATTCTGTCATACCAATTTGAAGAACGCTGGGGTCTGTGCCGATTGCCCCAGGTCCGGCTGGTGGGAGAATATCCGATGGTGTGTTCGTCGAATCTGAATGCGAAGAAGGTGCGAGCTATGGCACGGGTCTTGTTGTGGACAGTCTTGTTCTCCTGTGCCGCAACATTTGTGATGATCAATTCTTATGGCCGTTACACCTTGGTCACTGGCGAGACAGCACACTCCCAATGAATAGGTTCGCATAGCCAGTGACAAATTGGTGCAATGCAGCGTAGGAGTGGATAGATGAACCGATCACCTTTGCCTCTCCCTCCATCGCTGGAATCCCTAAGTTCGGCTTCCGCTATATCACTATTTCTGGATTTTGACGGAACGTTGATTGAAATTGCTCCGGGGCCTGATGCTATTGAAGTACCGGAGAAAATATCTGGGCGCCTGAAAGCCGTCGCGGACAAAATTGGCGGCAGATTGGCGCTAGTTACGGGCCGCGACCTGGGCAATTTAGAACAGCATCTGGGAAAGCTTGAGATCGCCCGCGCGGGCTCCCACGGAGCAGAACAAATCGGCGCAGATGGCGTGCCACTTGGCGCAAAGCTCAAACCAGTACCCGCGGATGACATCGCGCAATTGCGCCAGCTTGCCTCTCAGCATGGCGCATTGTTTGAGAATAAACGCCACGGTGCGGCACTGCATTTTCGCGCAGTGCCTGCAAGTGGTCAGGCGATTCAGGATGCCGCTGCTGTTGTCGCAAAGCAGTCCGGCCTAACAATGAAATGCGGCAAGTGCGTGATTGAGCTTGTCCACCCCGGCGCCAACAAGGGTACTGCAATTGCTAAATTTATGGACACTCCGACATTCGCAGGCAGCAAACCCATTTTTATTGGCGATGACGTTACCGACGAGGATGGCTTTACTGCAGTGCAGAAATATGGCGGATTCGCCATTGCTGTTGGTGAACGGCCATCTCACACTGCCAACTTCAAACTCAATGGCGTGCAAGACGTGCATGCGTGGCTGAACCTATGATCGATCCTGACGAAATGCTGCCTAGTAAATTGCAATCCGATCTCGACCTTTGGCCGATCGGAAACTGCCAAGTAAGCGGTTTGATTGACCGATCAGGCGCGCTGGTTTGGGGTTGCGTTCCAAGAGTGGATGGTGATCCGGTGTTCTGCGCGCTGCTCAATAATGGCAATCGCGACGAGGGCATTTGGCGCTTCGAGCTTGAGGGTCAGAGCAGTGTGACCCAATGGTATGAACGCAACACGCCTGTCCTTGTTACTAAGCTGGAGGCCGAAGACGGCAGCGCTGTCGAGATTCGGGATTTTTGTCCTCGCTATGAAAGCTCAGGCAGAATGTACCGACCGGTCGCATTCACACGTATCGTGCGCCCAATTGCAGGTGCGCCGCGCATGAAAGTCGTGCTGCAACCAATGCATGATTACGCGGCCAAGCTGGCCGAGAGAACGAACGGTACCAATCACGTCCGGTATCTTCTGGGCGACCAAGCGATGCGCTTGAGCACTGATGCCCCGGTTGGATATATTCTTGAAGGCCGCAGTTACCGTATAGAAAGCGACCAGCATTTTTTCCTTGGCCCGGATGAGCCATTCGTTGGAAATGTTCGGTCCGAATTGCGTCGGATGATTCAAAGCACAATGCGTTACTGGCGGCATTGGGTTCGCGGGTTGCACTTGCCACTTGAATGGCAGGAAGATGTGATCCGCTGCGCGATTGTCCTAAAATTGTGCCAACACGAAGAAACCGGCGCCATTGTGGCCGCACTGACAACCTCCATCCCAGAAGCATCAGGAAGCGAACGCAATTGGGATTATCGTTTCTGCTGGATCCGCGATTCCTATTATACCGTGCAGGCACTCAACCGCCTTGGCGCATTGGATGTGTTGGAGAAGTATCTCGCATACCTACGCAATATTATCGATGGCGCGAAAGGTGGCCAAATCCAGCCGCTTTATTCGGTCATGGGCGAAAGCGAGCTGCACGAAAACATTGCAGAAAGCCTATCGGGCTATCGTGGGATGGGCCCTGTGCGGGTTGGCAATGCTGCTTACAAGCAAGTCCAGCATGATTGTTATGGGCAAATTGTGTTACCGACGGCTCAAGCCTTTTTTGATCACCGACTGCTGCGAATGGCTGACGATGCTGACTTTGTCAGCTTGGAAGAAGTTGGCGAAATGGCTTGGGCAATGCATGATCAACCCGACGCGGGCCTATGGGAATTTCGCACCCGCCAGGAAGTGCACACCTATTCTGCCGTGATGTGTTGGGCCGCCTGCGACCGGTTAGCAAATGTCGCCGATCATTTGGGTAAGGCTGACCGCGCCAAGTTATGGCGTGAGCGCGCTGATGCTATTCGTGCAAAGATTGAATGCGAGGCTTGGGTCGAAAGCGGTGAACATTACGGAGCTAGCTTTGAGAGCGACTATCTAGACGCTAGCCTACTGCAAATGGTCGAACTGCGGTTTCTAAAACCCGATGATCCTCGCTTTAAGAGCACATTCGTTGCGATTGAAAAAACACTGCGCCGCGGGGAGCATATGCTCCGCTACGCCTCCGAAGATGATTTCGGTCTGCCTGAAACCGCTTTTAATGTTTGCACATTCTGGCTGATCGAGGCCTTGCATTTGGCCGGACGAAATGAAGAAGCGCGCGGGCTGTTCGAAGCGATGTTGAGCCACCGCACGGGATCAGGAATGCTGTCTGAAGATATGGATTTTGAAACTGGTGAGCTGTGGGGCAATTTCCCTCAAACCTATTCACTGGTTGGAGTGATTAATTGCGCTGGCTTGTTATCGCGCCAATGGAGTGAAATACGATGAAGCCATCATGAGCCGCCTCGTAATTATATCAAACAGGGTCGCTGTCGCCAAAGCACGCGGTGCGGCCGGCGCGCAAGGCGGCCTGGCAGGCGCGCTGAATTCAGCATTGAAGAAATTCGGCGGCATCTGGTTTGGGTGGTCAGGGAACGAAGCAGATGAGACCACCGGACACATCCAGCTGAACAACAATGGCGGGGTAACGACAGCTACAATCGACCTCAGCGCGCATGACGTCGAAGAATATTACAACGGTTATGCGAATTCCACGCTGTGGCCGCTATTTCACTACCGCCTCGATCTAACCGAATATGAAAATGAGTTCGGCAAGGGGTATGAGCGGGTCAATGAGCACTTCGCTGAGAGCGTTTCACCGCTAATCGAACCAGACGACCTGATTTGGGTGCATGATTACCATCTGCTGCCCTTGGGCGAGCGGCTCCGTTCGCGCGGTTTTAAGAACCGGATCGGGTTCTTCCTTCACACACCTTGGCCACCAGCGCGGCTGTTTGTGTCACTCCCATATCATGAGCGTTTGGTACGCACGATGTTGGAATATGACGTGATCGGCTTCCAGACCAATGAATGGTTGGGCAGCTTTCAGCATTATTGTGAGAAAGAGCTTGGCGCTGAGGTAAACGAAGACACCGGAGAAATCCGTTTCGAGGGCAAGGTTACTTGCGCGAGGGCCTATCCCATCGGTGTGGATTGGGGTCACATCCAAGCCCAAGGCGCCACTTCAGAAGCTAAAGAGGCCGCACAAAGACTGCTCGAAAGTACCCGTCACCGCACCGCTATGATTGGCGTGGACCGGCTCGATTACTCAAAAGGATTACCCGAGCGGATCGACGGAATCTCACGGTTTTTTGACCAAAACCCCGATCGGGTGCGCGATCTAGTGTATATCCAAATTGCCCCACCAAGCCGCGAAGATGTGGGCAGTTATCAAGATATTCGGGCTGAACTTGAACAAAAAACCGGCCAAATCAATGGGGCCCGCTCGGAAGTCGATATTGTGCCCATCCGCTATGTGAACCGCGGGCATAGTCTGGCTGAGCTTTGCGGTTTCTTTCGTTCGGCAAAAATCTGCTTGGTAACGCCCCTGCGCGATGGGATGAATTTGGTCGCTAAGGAATATATCGCGGCGCAAGATCCACAGGACCCCGGCGTGCTTATCCTGTCAAAATTTGCTGGGGCGGCGCATCAGCTAACGAATGCAATTTTGGTCAATCCGCATAGCCCGGACGATCTGTCACGAGCAATCCGCACTGCTCTGGATATGTCGCTCGAAGAACGGAAAAATCGTTACGACGCGTTGGTGAAAACTGTCCGCGAAGAAGACATCCACCAATGGACATCAAATTTTGTCGACGACTTGTCTGGTAGCTGCCCATCTTAGCGGCGCTGCCGGAGCGCTGGCGGTCTAATACGAACTCGCCTCTGCTCGGTAGAGCCCCCCTCCGACTTCTAAGCGAATTAGGCCAATAGGTTTTGCCAATCAGCCGGCGCGGTTGAGCTATTGGCTTTCTAAGTCTCTGTTTCGGCAAGGTGGCGGTGCTGTCAGTCTAAAGCTAACTCGTCTCCACTTGGCAGAGCGTGCCCTACCCACACGGTCGATCAGGCCATGAGGTTTCGCCACTCAGCCAGGGCGGCTGAGCGATTTTCCTTGTAGGTCTGTCTGTCGATGAGGTGACGGTCTTGATTGAAGTGATTGTGGACGTCGGCGTGAACTGAAGCAAACTTCTGCAGCGCCTTCATCTGTCTGAACCGCAGCATTGCCCTTTCCCTTCGTCGGAATGGAAGATGGCTGTTCTCCGCTCGGTTGTTCAGCCACCTGCCCACTTCTCTTCGTTCCAGGTTGCCAAGCTCGCGCATCGCTGCTGGGTAAGAATGAAGTCCATCTGTGACGATCGCTTCGGCCCTCCCGTATCGCTTCAGCGTCTTCTTGAAGAAGCGCAGCGCGGCTGATTTGTCCCGTTTCTTCGTAACGTAGCTCTCGAGCACTTCGCCTTCGTGATCCACTGCGCGCCACAGATAGTGGATCTTTCCGTTGATCTTCACAAAGACTTCATCGACGGGCCAGCGCCAGTTGCGAAACCCACGCATTCGGCTGATCCGTTGCCGTTTGATGTCAGCCGCAAACATTGGGCCAAACCTGTTCCACCAAAACCGGACCGTCTCGTGGCAAATATCAATGCCGCGTTCTGCCAGTAAGTCCTCGACGTTCCGCAATGAAAGCGGGAACCGGACATACATCATCACCACAAGCCGGATGACCTCAGGCGATGAGTTGAAATAACGGAACGGACTGGCTGATTTCTTAGGTCTGGGCATCTAAACGCCCTACCTCCGCAGCCTCAATCGTCAATCAGGTGCATTTGCTCTGACAGTGCCCGTGGCAGATATCGATACCGCGTTCGAACAGCAGATCCTCAACATTCCGCAAGCTTAGCGGAAACCGAACATACATCATCACAACAAGCCGGATCACTTCAGGTGACGAGTTGAAATAGCGAAACGGACTGGCTGGCTTCTTGGGTTGAGGCATGGCCACATTTTAACGGATCAGGCGCATCTCGTCAGCAGGTACATTTAGTCTGACAGCACCCTTTGACAGTGCCCCGGTGTGACAATTTGAGACAAATCGATACTTGTCTTTGTTTCCTATGCGTGATCTTCTTCAAGCAAGCTAAGGAGGTCAAATGACGGACAATTCTTGGAGCATCGCCGTGACACGGTTTGGCTACGGCCACCGGCCATCGGCTGCACCAGTCGGATCGCCAAAAGCTTGGCTAAGACAACAGATCGATGGCTATGACAGCCGGCCAGTCGCCCTTGCGGACCTGCCTGGTTCACAATTAGTCGCTCGCCAGTTCGGAGCCTTTCGCAAGCTTCGTAATGATGATGAAGACACCAAGCGCACAGCTCGGCGTGCATTGCGAGGCCGTTTGCGAGATGCAATCGGCGCGCGCATCGAGTTGGCTGTGCACACCTCGTCACCTTTTACAGAACGTCTGGTGCATTTCTGGGCCAATCACTTCGCCATCTCGACCGAAAAGCCAGGTGCGGGCCCTCTTGCCGGTAGTTTTGAAAGCGAAGTGATCCGCCCGAATATCTTTGGCCGATTTTCCGATATGTTGAAGGCTGTCGAGAGCCACCCGGCCATGCTGATCTATCTAGATCAAGCCCAATCCATTGGCCCCAACAGTCGCCGCGCAAAAGCCGCCGCGCAGCGCGGCAGGCCACGCGCTGGCCTGAACGAAAATCTGGCGCGAGAGATATTGGAACTGCACACTTTGGGTGTTCGCTCCGGCTATACTCAGAGTGATGTCACAGAATTTGCCAAGGCGCTGACGGGTCACACGGTTCCCGTCCTGCGCCGCGGAAGCAATGCCGCTGGACGGGAGGGCGCAGACCGAACTTATGCTTTTGTGGCCCGGCTTCACGAGCCCGGTTCAAAGACTGTGCTGGGCACGACTTACCGTGAGGAAGGCGCCCGTGAAGCGATACGCATTCTCGATGATCTGGCAGCGAATCCGGCCACAGCCAGACATATCGCTACCAAGCTGGCGCGGCATTTCTCGACTGATGAACCTCCCGCATCTTTGGTCAACCGGTTGGAGGAAAGTTTTCTCAAGACCGGCGGAAATTTGCGTGCTGTTACGCTATCCCTGATTGATGCCCCCGAAGTTTGGCAGACCAAGCGGCAAAAATTCCTCACCCCATGGGAGTGGAGCATCGCGTCATTGCGCGCAATCGACACGGATCAATTCGAACCGATGCAGGCCCGGCGCGTGATGATCAATCTGGGACAGGATTTATGGAAACCTGGTTCACCAGCTGGCTTCGACGACAAGACATCGGCCTGGGCCGCGCCTGAAGCGCTCCATCGGCGCGTGGAAGCGGCCCAGACCATAGGCCGACTTGGCTCCCGGCATGACGCGCGGACCCTTGGCCCGCTGCTTTATGCCGATGCCTGGAGCAAGAACAGTGCGACAGCGGTTGCGCGCGCAGAAAGCCCGGCACAGGCAATGGCGCTGATGCTGGCAAGCCCGGAGGCAATGTGGCGATGAAAACCAACCGGAGAAACATGCTTGGCGGATCGGCCGCCGTTATTGGCGCGTCCATGCTACCCAAAGTGGCTTTTGCCGCTGGCGGCATCGGGTCAAAACGACTGGTCTTTGTGTTGCAGCGCGGGGCCGCAGATGGCCTTGGCATCATCGCACCCGTCGGCGATCCCAGCTATGCGGGCCTGCGCGGCATGCTGGCGGAAGATTACGCGGATGCTCCCCTCATCGGCGGCCTTTTTGCCCTTCACCCCGCTCTTGAGCGCTCAGCTGCAATGTTTGCAAGCGGAGAAATGATGGCAGTCCATGCCGTTGCTTCCACTTACCGCGACCGGTCGCATTTCGACGGGCAAAACGTGCTCGAAAGCGGCGGAACCCGCCCTTACGAACGCAAGGATGGCTGGCTTAACCGCCTTGTCGGGATGCTGCCCGATGCGCAAGCTTCGGGCATTGCCATCGCTCAGAGCATCCCCTTGGCTCTTCAGGGGAGTCACAAGGCTGGCTCATACGCGCCTTCGCGGCTGCCCATTGCGGCAGATGATTACATGCGACGGGTTGGCCAGCTCTATATGGGTGACGAACGGCTGCATATGCTGTGGGAAGAAAGCCTTGCGACCCGCGCCATGGCCGAAGGGATGGAAGGCAGCGGAAATATGCGCCAGGCCGCCGATGTCGGCGCATTGGCTGCGCGCATGCTTGCGAGCGAAGACGGCGCGCGCATCGCCATGATCGAAACCAACGGCTGGGATACGCATAATCGTCAGCGCCAACGCCTTGGGCGCGAGCTGCGCAACCTCGATACGCTGATCGACGCGCTGAGAACCGGCATGGGCGATCTTTGGGCAGACACATTGGTGATCGTCGCTACAGAATTCGGGCGCACAGCCTCAATCAATGGAACCAATGGGACCGATCATGGCACGGGCTCTGCCACGCTGCTATACGGCGGCTCGCTGGGTGGCGGCAAAGTGCTCGGCGACTGGCCCGGCCTGAGGCAGAGCGATCTGTATCAGGCGCGCGATCTGAAACCTACCAGCGCAATGGAAGATGTGATTGCCTCGACCAGCGCGAGCCATTTTACGCTAGATCCGGAGCTGGTTCGAGAGACGCTGTTCCCAGGGCGTTGAAACCCAGGCTACAGCCCTGCCCTGCTACTCATTCAGCGCTGTCGTAAACAAGCCTGAAGCCGACATTTGATGCGCCTAGCCCGGCATCGCGTCCTTGCCGGCTTTCAGGGCGATAACGCTGGCAATAATTGGGGGCGCAAAGGTAACTGCCCCCTTTCATCACGCGGCTGGTAAAACCTGGATTGAGCGGGTCATAGGCGGCGTTCTCGCTTGGCCCGCGCGGATTGGTCTGGTCTGCAGGGTCATGCCCTGCCCGATAATAGTCTGCGGTCACTTCCCACACATTGCCGACCATATCATAAAGCCCGTTTGCGTTCGGTTCAAAACAGCCGACAGGTGCAATTCCCTTGAACCCGTCACTGCCTTCATTGACGATAGGGAATACGCCTTGCCAGCTGTTTGCGAGGCGCGGATCGGGTTGCTCTGTGTATTTTTCCGCGCCTGCGCTCGCCGCATATTCCCACTCTGCTTCGGTGGGGATGCGTCCACCTGTCCACTCGGCATAAGCGTGCATATCGTCCCACGCCAGATGCACCACCGGCTGATCAGGTCGCGCATCGGGACCTTGCGGGCCATAGGGTTTACGCCAATTTGCGCCCGGTAAATATTCCCACCAATCGCTGTAGTTTCGTGATGGATTGTGAGGCGGTGTAAAAACCGCAGAACCCGGCTGCAGCATGAATGACGGGATTTGCTCGACCGGCACCCCGAACTGCGCCGGATCGACGGGCTTTTCGGCCACAGTCTGATACCCTGCCGCCTCGACAAATTTTGCGAACTGGCCGTTGGTCACTTCATGCGGATCGATCCAGAAGCCATCGATCGTTGTTTCCCGCTCCAGGCTTTCTTCCGCATAAACAGCATTGCTGCCCATGATGAAGGTTCCGCCATCGATCCGGACACGCGTGCTGGACGGCGTGTTGCACTTCACCGTCGCGGCAAAGTCACTCGCGGCAGTTGCCTGCAGCGCGGCGTTTTCATCTACTTCTGACGCGCCGCAAGCAGCCAAACACAAAGCAGAACTGACCGTAAAGAATCCGCGCTTTGCACGATTGAAGCTCCTGATTGGATAACGTCTCATCAAACCGGCTCAGCGCTGTCCCATCGGCCGTGTCACGGGTCCACTATCACCCAGGAGATACATGCGTCGATCATCTGTACCTCGCGCTCTTTCGGCAACCACAACAAGCGCTTCGGGGTGCGCATTACGAATGAAGCTGCTGATTGCGAAACTCGCCTTGTCCCGCACCAAAAGCTCGCGTGCGCGCTCAAAACTCTCTCCGGCATCATCGCTTTCCCACCAGGCAATCACTCCGTCACCATCGTTGTTCTGCGATGCGAGCAAAAAGCGCACATTATCGCGGTTATCGACAACAAGATCGCCATTTCCTATCGGCAGTTTGGTTGATTTGCCACCAACCCATTCACTGCCGCTCCACCGAAAATGACGCATCTGTTTCGGACCGCCGACTTTGGAAACGCCCAGATCCTCGCCCATGGTGATACCGATATGGGGATGACCCTGATCATCGAGCGTCACTGATGCGTTGAACGACCATAGATCACCCGATTTCGCGACCAGAGTCTTGTCCTCGGCAACTTCGCGTGTCAGCGGCATGGGCAGTTGTTCGCCCTCGATATTGCTCCAGCTGCCATCGCCAGTGTCAAAGACCATATAGAACAAGTCCTGGCGGTTGGCGGTGTGGCCACGCGCGTCGGGCGCCCCTGCTCCATCCCAGCACAGATGATAGTCGAAGCTGACTATGATCTCATCGCCCTGTCCCTTGGTCACATAGGGATACCAGCTGTCGACTGCCTGCAAATCGGTGCGGCGCTTGTGCTTGAGGAAAGATACCGGCTTGCTGAACGTGCGGCCATTATCGCTTGATTTGTGATAGACCCAGTCGCTGCGATGCGCCCCGTGGCGATAGAACAGATAGATATCTCCATTATCCATCTTCACCACCTGATTATACGTGCCGAAAGGCGGGATCGTGTCCAGCTCCTCCCACTCGGTGATGTCATAAGGTCGCTTCGACACGACATGCTTGTTATCACCGTAATGGTGATTACCAAGCGGGTTCTCACCCAGCTCAGGCGTGCCGCCATGCCCGCCAAAGAAAATATGGATATACCCTGCATTATCGATGATCAGCGTCGGCTTGCCATGATTGTCGATCTTGCGAGTGGAGTCTTTGCCCATCGCGCTGGCGCCGGCTTTGAACGGTCCGACCCACTCGCCAGTTTCGTGATTGTACGATGCGACATAGGGGTCTTCGAGCGGCCCCTGATAGCTCACATAGGTGATGCCATCCTTATGCTCACCGGCCGGATGCTGGACCACGGCAACCGCGTTTCCCAACCCGTTATCGGCGAAATATTCGGTCTGCATGGGCGCTGCTTCTGTGCTGCTTTGCGAACCATGGGCCGCGCTGCATCCGGTAAGCCCGCATATGCCAGCCGTGAATGCTGCTGCCAGGAGAAGAGAATGTTTCATGTATTTGGACCCTGCTTGGTGGTTCAAAGCATTTCGGATGCGAACAGCAACATGCCACCGGTTGCGTAAAGCTGGCTGGTGTCGGCATCGGTGGTTTGCGGATCTTTGCCGATTTGCTGAACCCAGCCGACTTTGCCACTGTCCGTGGTGGCTTTGCGCATCGCATCCCACGCTTTGTCACGGGCAGCCTCATATTGCGCGCCCTCGATCATGCCGTTGTTCAGGCCCCACGCCAGACCAAAGCCGAAAAAGGCCGTGCCGCTGGTTTCGGGATTAGTCAGATATTCCGCATCCATCAGCGACGTTGGCCAATAGCCATCCTCTCTCTGGATTTCGACCAGTTTGGCGGCGAGGGTCTTGTAGGTCTTCACCATTAAAGGGCGCTCGGGATGGTCGGCTGGCATATCCTCAATAAAGCGGGCAAGTCCTGCAAACACCCAGCCATTGCCCCGGCTCCAGAATACAGACTCGCCATTGGGCGTCTTGGCGTCGAAGTAGCGGCTGTCGCGGAACAACAGGCTGGTTTCAGGGTCCTGCAGGTATTCGATAACAGCTCGCGTCTCTTTGGCTGCGTAATCGAGATAGCGTGGATCGCCCGAAACCTTAGTGGCCAGCGCCCATGATGGCGGGGCCATGAAGATAGCATCGGCCCAGCACCAACGGCGCTGGCAGGTGCCCTCTGTATGGCCATCCTCTGGCTCGATGAATTCAAGGCTCATTGTGTAATTCTGCGCGATGATATGGTCGAACACCTTGATCGACTTCTTCATCAGCGCCGGATTGTCATCGCGAAGGGCAATTGCACCATAGACAGCAGCGACCGCCTGATCATCGCCGTGCCAGACGCGGTCCCCCAGCTCCAAACCGTTCTCATAGGCATATTGCCGCACCCGGTTTAGCAGCTTCTCGTCACCCAATTTGGCTGCGTAGCGGTCCAGCCCGATATAGAATGCCGCTTTTACCCAGCCGCGCCCATATGAGCTTTCCGGAATTTTACGGTCGAGGTAGCTCATGTCTTCTTTGGCCTGCAGCTGCCAAGCAGCGACAGCGCAGCCGATTTCCTCTGCGGGCGCCTCTGATGGAGCGACCAGGGCCGGTGCTTGCCATTGCGGAACAATCGCAGCGCATGAACGCGCTCCACTATCACCAGAGTGATCATCGGCGAGCGCCGTGCCTGCCCCGGCCATGGCAATAGCCAGTGAACCAAAGGCGCTCAAATAACGGAATCTCATGAGGCAGCTCTCCACTTCTTTTCTGTTTGGCACATCACAGCACGCCTTTGATGAACTGCATCTTGCCTTATGATTTGGCGATTGCAATCCAGAATTGTTCATTTACGATCAAAATCGCGCATGGGCAAGCAGCTGCAGCGGCCTTTGCGCAAAGGAGAGAGCATATGGGGCGAATTTCGCGCAGAGAATTTTCCATCGGCGCCTTGCTTGGCGCGACGATGTTGTCCGGGTGCTTGCAAACGTACCAAGGAGACAGCACAGGCGAGGCCACAAACCTGTTGCTAATCATCATCGACGATCTGAACGATTGGGTGACAGCATTGGGCGATCATCCTCAGGTGAAAACGCCGCATATCGACGCGCTCGCAGCATCCGGCACGGTGTTTACCAATGCCCATGCTCAGGCGCCAATCTGCGGCCCCTCACGCGCCAGCCTGTTTTCCGGCCTCTATCCCACACAGACGGGCATTTATGGGCAGATCAAGGATGCCGACCTAGGGCCAGCCGTGGCTGCCGCTTCTCCCACACTGCTGCTGCCGCAATATCTGCGCTCGCACGGGTTCTTTACCGCCGGGCGCGGCAAAGTGTCGCATCAAGGCGGGCAGGAAGGGATGTTTGACGAATACCACGCTCGCTCCGCGAAGAATGGCGACTACGGACCGAAACCGGAAAAGCGGATCAAGTGGGACAGCGACAAGACCCACACCGATTGGGGCGCCCACCCCAATACGGATGCAGAGATGATCGACCACATCACTGCGACATGGGGCGCGCAGTTTCTTCAGCGCGAACATGCACAGCCTTTCATGCTGGCGCTGGGTTTCGTGCGCCCGCATGTGCCGTGGTACGTTCCCCAGCACTGGCTCGACAAGTTTCCTTTAGATGAAATAGCGTTGCCCAAGGTGCTCGCCAACGACCTTGGCGATGTGCCTCAGGCGGCCCGCGACCTTGCCGCTGTGCCACAAATGCCGACGCTGGAATGGGCGATGGAAAACAAGGAGTGGCGCCCGATCATGCAGGCCTATCTCGCCTCGATCGCGTTCGTCGATCATTGCGTGGGCATGGTGATGGAAAGCCTGCGCGCATCGGGCCGTTCCGAAGATACGCTGGTCTGTCTTGCCTCTGACAATGGATACCACTTGGGCGAGAAACAGCGGTTTGCCAAAATGTCTTTGTGGGGGCGCTCCACCCGCGTTCCATTGATGTTCGCAGGGCCTGGTATCCGCCCACAGGTAATCGCAGACCCGGTCGGTCTAATCGATATCTATCCCACAGCAATCGACATTCTTGGCCTTCCCGCAAATACGGAAAATGCCGGGCGCAGTCTGGCCCCGGTGCTTACCCAAGGCCAAGCTCTGCCCGTTAAACCGCAAGTCTCCGTCTACGGTGAAGGCAATTACGCGGTGATCGACCCGCACCACCGCTACATCCGCTATGCCGATGGGTCAGAGGAACTGTATGATCTGAGCCAAGACCCAAATGAATGGGTCAATCTTGCCAATGATCCAACCCTTTCTGCGGTAAAAGACCGGTTGCGTGGATACATCCCCGCCAATCCTCGTGCTGACGTGATGGCGGTGCGATAGGGCGCAGATTACAGACCGTCGCGCCGCTGCGGAATTTGCGCTGGCGGCAGATCTTTCCAGATACCCGCAGTCACCCGCACCTCAATTGATCCATCTGTGTCTGGCCAGCGCAGGACGAGGATTTGCTGCGCACTTTCATCCCAGATAAAATCCGATAGCTGGCTCCCCTTCCCAGGGCGCGCCACCTGAAACGCCTCGTCACTGCCCGGTGCATGGGTCAGCACCAGGCCATTGCTCAAATGCAGCGAGAAACCATCGGGATAATGCCGGTTTGCGCCGACAAACAGCGATGAAACGCCCTTGCTGTTATCCGGCGTGATCGTGGCGGAAAGCTCGCGCTGGGCAAAGTCATAGCGAAACCGCTCCAGATCTCCGGCGATAACCTTGGGATAGGGGCGCGCGATGATATCGGTGATATATTTGCGCTCCACCGTGCCGCGTGACTGGTTGTCCTGAAAGATTGCCCATGTAGACGGTCCGCCGGGGAGAAAGTTCTGATAGCGCGGATTGCCAAGGAACCACGCCTTGATCGTGCCCATGCCGGTTTCGTCGAAAATTTCTGCAGTGCGGATGTAAAAGCGCTGATAATGCAGTTGATCTTCCACCGAAGTGTCGGTCGACATCATGGTTGGAAAGCCCCACTCGCCCACCAGAATTGGCGCATCGAGCATCTCAGCCTCTCGCTCGAACCGGCGCAGGATCGGTTCAATGTAATCGATCCGGTCCTGATAGATATGCGGCGCGAAGACGACATTGCCCCCTTTGATGGGGTTCTTGATCTCGGCATATTGATTGAATTCAATCGCTTCGCCTTTATTCATGAAAATCGTCTGACAAAGGAACAGCTTATCCCGGTTATAAGTGCGCCCTTCCGCAATCAAGCGCTCGTAGTACGGGATCAGGAATTCGCGCGTGAGATCATCGTATGAAATGTCCATCGAAAGCTTGCGCGGTTCATTGACCAAATCATAGCCAACGACATCGGGATTGTCGGCAAACCGCGCCCACATGATATGCCAGGCTTTGGCGTAATCGTCCTGAATGCCGTTTGTGTTGTTCCAAAATCCTTCCCACGAAAAATCGGGAACGCCATAGAGCGTCATCTTGAAGCTGGTCGTCATGCCGGCATCGCTGCCGAGCTGGGTCAATCGCTCCAGCTTTTCGAGGTATGCCGGGTCAAATGTGGTGCCTGGCAATGTGCCAAACTTGCTGAGTTCAAGCCGGATCACCTGCGTGTTCGCGCCCATGCGCGCCATACGCCAATAATCGCCTTCATCGAACATTACCGGCTGGTTGCCGTCATTGGTGTTCACGACAAACCCGCGAGGGATATAGTGACGTCCGTCTGCGTCTCTCAAACCATGCTTGATTTGCGCCTGAGCAGGCGCGGCCTGCATGGCCAACAAAGCCGCGAGCAAGATGCACAATTGCGCGGTCCACAAACCTACCCTGTGTCCGACTTTCAGAAAACGCATCACAAGCCTCTCGTTTTGGAAACCTAACCGATCAGGCGTTTGAGTCCCGACCGGACGTGTTCGAATTCTATTTTAGGATGATATTGTCCTCGCCGACGAAGAACCGATCGCTATGCCCATCTGCAAAGCGGACCGTGACTGCATAATTGTAGCGCGCTGAGCCGGCGCGCACCTCAATCATGGGTGGCACATCGCCATCGAACGGCAAAACGAGACTAATCAGTTCGGGACTTTCGGCTTCCAACCTGGCCGAGATTCGCCTGAGATATTCATCATAGCGAAATTTTGTGCCGCGGCGGATGAGGGTAACGTCGCTCAGATCATCCTCAGCCACGTGCAGCTGCCTGGTGCCTGAAAACACCGCGAGCAACGCCTTGCTGCCAGTGCGTCTCCCATGGATAATAACCGACTTGCCAGTCTGCTCCACGCGGTTGCCCGGATGGGTGGCATATCGGCTTTCAAACAGTTTTGGACCGCTATTCTCGGTCCGCGCATCATCGCGGAAAATGATATACGGGCCCGGAGTGCGCACGAAGTACAGCTTGCGGTCCGCCTGCCCCACAAACGCCGCGTCAAAGTCATAGGCCTCTTCCGCCTGCCCGCGCACAAACGCGCCGCGCTTGTCTTCGCGGTAATCGACAATCCGCCCGTCGCCGCCCTTGATCTGCTCTGCCCCGTCAATCTTGAGGGTGGTGTGAGCGTCGCTGCGTTCGAGCCAATATTGCGGATCGATCAAGAACCCTTCGCCATGCGCGTAAAAAGTGACCGCATTCTCATCTTGATGATCGTGCCCACGGTGCTTGTCATAGCCGGACTTGAAAGAGACATGGGCCGCATCTTCGCCGGTCCATTTGTCGCGCAAAAAAACACGGCCTGATTCAAATCTGTGGCCCAGCGCAAGGCCCGCTGCCACTGGGTCCACTGGACTGACCGGCTGATTCCCCCAAATAAACAAAAAAGGCGCGGTGTAAGAAACACCGAAATAGGAACCCAGCTCATCGGTCGATCCCGACTTTTCCAGACTTTCTAGCGTGGCCCACACTTGATCACCACGGTTATGGCGAAGCGCACCGATCAAGGCGGCGACTTCTGCCGGCCGGTCAAAATTGTCGTTGAGAGGCAGCATCAATCCATCAAACGGCAGCAGCTTCCACACCATCTGATCACCCACCAGCGCAAGTGTCTCATCGGCCTCAGCGATAAGGTCAGGGCCGCCATGCCGTCTAAGCGCCATGGAAAACGGCACAGCCCCGCCCAACCCGTATCCCACATAGTGGACGCCTTCGGTGGCGTAGCCGGTCGAGTCCGCAAAAGTCTGAAAGAATACGCGGGTGCGGCGCGTCGCCATCTCGACCCATTCAGATTTGTTCCCCAGCGCCAGAGCGACCAACCCTAAGCCGCCAAAATGCACCGAATTGTGATTGGAAGATGATACGCCGGGCACATCTTTGCCCCAGGTTGTATTCGCGTCAAACAGGATCGCGCCAATCTCGTCCATTTCAGCGCGCACTTCGGCACGCTCGGCCTCGCTCAACGTGTCATACAGCCAGTCATATCCAATCGCGAAAGCTTGCGCTGCATCCCCTTGTTGAAGGTGGCTTTGCCAGTGCTTCTTGTTGCCCGGCTCAGTCTGGCGGACCACCGCGAGCAGGATGTCTCGCCCCTTTTCTGCGTAACGCGGATCACCGGTCAGGTAAGTCGCAAATCCCAACGTGCCGAGCCGGTTTTGCAAGGCCCGGCCTGCAGTGCCCAACGCGTTTTGCTTCGATACGAGCGGATAGGGGTCGGTCGGTGTGGCAAGAAACTGATCCGCTTTGCGCAGGATTTCCACTCGCGCTGAGCGCAACCAAGCAAGACTATACGAGCGTGCCTCTATCTGTTGATGATCGCCCGCGCCAAAGAACAGGTCAGGCCGTTCCTGCGCTGATAGCGGATCGATTGATAATCCAGATGCCACCGTCAAGGCAGCACCAGTCAATACAACGGTTCGATATGATATTGGCATTGACGCCCCGGTCCCATTTTCGCGGCCACGACAAAGGTGCGGGCGGCAATCACGTCTGAGAGCTCAACAGCAAACCCTCTAGCTCACTATTGATCAATATTGACCTAATTTGATTGTCTGTGCAATAGCTGCCCGCTGTGGCGCAATTCAATCACACTAAGAGCAGCCTCAGAGGGCGATCCCCATGCCTAGCTTCATCTGAGCCGGGCCGATGCTCTCTCGACAATATGGGATGGAACAATGACCTGCTCCAGCTCGATCTTGGAGGCACTGTCACCCAAAAAATCAGGAACCAGTTTCATCGCTGCAAGCCGCCCCATTTCCTCGATCGGCCAGTGAATAGTAGTAAGGGGCGGCCAGACGTGAGAAGCGGTTGCCGTATCGTCGAAGCCGACAACTGCCAGCTCTTCCGGCACAGCAATGCCGAGGCCGTGGGCTGCATGAAGCACGCCGGAGGCCATTTCATCATTGCTGGCAAATATGGCGGTTGGTCGATCAGCGCGCTGCAGCAGTTCAAGCCCGGCCTCAAGGCCGGATTGAAACCGATAATTGCCTTTCGCTATCAAAGCGGGGTTAGGCTTCAAGCCCGCATCGTCCAATGCATCAAGGAAACCCCCTTCTCGTTCCAAGGGCGATCTGAAGCCGTCTGGGCCTCTCACGAAGCCGATCTTTTTGTGTCCTTGCCCGATTATTGCTGCGACAATTTCTCGGACGATTTCGCGATCATTGGAAGCAACGCAGCGTGTTTGTTTGTCCAAGACCGTCGAACCGATTCGCATGTAGGCGATGTCCAATCGTTTACACAGGTCAACGACCTCGTCGCGCTCCGAAATTGGCGGCAGGATCAGAACACCCAGAGGTCGCTGTTTGCTAAGAAAGGTTTCGATATCGTCGAGCAGAGCCGGCGAGGTTCGATCCACAGGCCGCACGGCAAGCGCCAGTTCGGTATCTTTGATCGCGGACAGAACCCCTTTCTGAAAATTAAGCACAGTTTGCCCGTTGGGGTTGTCATGCAGCAGCGCAATCATGAAATTGCGGCGCAGAGCGAGCGCCCGCGCTTGCGGATTGGGCACATAGCCAAGCTGTTCAATCGCGGCGGAGACTTTCTCGCGCGTCTTGGCGCTCATCAATGGCGATTTGTTGATGAACCGGCTGACTGTCTTCTTGGAAACACCAGCCAACGCGGCCACGTCGTTTATCGTCGGCGTGCTCTGACTTTGCGGATTGTCGCCATCATACGTCATCTCTTGCCATCCCTATCTGGCCCGAGGCGAACCATGAAATATACCAGCGCAACACTGTCATCATCAATTAGTCGCCGTCAATTAGTCTGTGCAATCACATAAATCATGCTTGCACAAAACATGACACCGGTTACCACTGATGATCTGATCTGCTCTAGCAGGCAAGATTGAAAGTAGCAGGGAGAGGGAAATTGCTTGTCCATTCAAGGCGTCGGCATTTGCAGATGCTGTCCGTGGCAGGGCTCTGGGGGCTGCTACCAGGGTGTGCACGTATAGGTGCATCCAACCGCATAACGCTTGCTCATACTCTGGACGAGCAGCACCCGGTTCATCTGGCCATGGTGCGCTTCCGTGATGAGTTGATCCGCCTTTCCGGATCCACGCTGGCGGTAGAGATATTCCCCAATGCCCAGCTCGGAACCGAGCGAGAACTGGTTGAACTGGTTCAACTTGGCGCGATCTCGATGACCAAGGTCTCCTCGCTCTCACTGGAAAATTTCGCTCCGGATATGGGCGTTTACTCTTTGCCTTATTTGTTTGACGACAGCGAACATCAGAAACGCGTTGTGCAAAGCGAGATTGGAGAGGAAATCCTGGGCGGCCTCAGCAAGATTTTGCTCAAAGGTATGGGCCATTATGACGCTGGTGCACGTAGCTTTTACATGACCGGCGGGCCGGTGACCACGCCCGAAGATATCCGCGGCAAAACCTTGCGCGTCCTTCCAAGTGAAGCCTTGATCAAAACCGTTGAGACGTTTGGCGGTGCAGCCACACCGATTGCCTTTGGCGAGCTTTACGCCGCGCTGCAGCAGGGCGTTGTCGACGGGGCAGAAAACAATCCTCCCAGTGTTCTGAGCGCCAGGCATCACGAGGTGTGCAAATACTATTCCTTGGACGAGCATGTTAGCGCCCCGGATGTCGTGGTGATGAGCCAGAAGATTTGGGATGGCCTCACCGAAGAACAGCAAGGCTGGGCCAAGGCGGCGATGGCCGCTTCTGAAAGCTACCAGCGCGAGTTGTGGCGCCAGGCATCAGATGACGCCCTCGCCGAAATTGAAGCAAGTGGTGTCACGATCAATAGGCCTGATAAAGCGCCTTTCCGCGCCGCCGTTGCCGAGTTCAAGGCCAGTTTTGATGGCACACGGATCGGTGAACTCGCAGCCCGGATCGAAGCCATGTCGGAGATTTCATAATGCGTATAATGGTCGAGAAAGCGCTCGCCGCACTTCTGGTTCTTCTGTTCAGCGCTACGGTCATCACCGTTATCTGGCAAGTAATCGGACGCTACGTTCTGGAAGCGCCAAGTTCGGCAACAGAAGAGATTGCTCGTTTCCTCCTTATCTGGCTCGGCATGGTTTCAATGGCCTATGCATTTGCCAAGCGCATGCACGTGGGTGTGGATCTCATTTCCGCCAGACTGTCACCATCCGGGCGTAAGACTTCAGCGCGAGCGATCTGGCTGGCATGCGCTGCGTTCGCTCTTGCGGTCATGGTTTACGGAGGAGGGGCGCTTGTCAATATCACGGCGACCCTCGGCCAGACATCGGCCGCGCTTGGCCTGCCCATGTGGACTATTTACAGTATCATGCCTGCCTGCGGTTTGATAATTTCATATTTCGCGATCTCTTTCTTGATCGAAGGGGCTGCGACCGAAGCTGAAAGCACTTCAGGAGAAGTCCAATGACCACTGGACTCATTCTCGTACTTGTTTTCTTCCTACTGGTAGCATTCAATGTCCCTATCGGATTTGCAATTGGCCTTTCAACGCTGGCCGCGCTGGTGTCTATTATGCCACTCGATCCGGCGGCGACCACAATGGCTCAGCGCATGGTTGCTGGGCTCGACAGCTTCACCTTGCTGGCCATCCCCTTCTTCATACTCAGCGGCTATCTGATGGGAGCAGGTGGCGTTGCAAGAAGGCTGATTGATGCAGCCAAGGGCTTGATTGGCGCACTGCCGGGAGGACTGGCTGTGGTCAGCATCATCTCAAGCATGCTATTCGGATCCGTCTCTGGCTCTGCAGTTGCCGCAACATCGGCAATTGGGTCCTTCATGGTTCCGGCGATGAAAAAGGAAGGCTATGATGCACCGTTTGCAGCATCGGTGACCACTTCGGCATCGATCCTGGGTCTGTTGATTCCCCCATCAAATGTCATGATTGTCTATGCAGTCGCTGCTGGTGGCGTTTCAATCGGAGCGCTCTTTCTGGCCGGCTATGGCCCAGGCCTGCTTGCCGGACTTGCGTTGATCATTGCTGCAATGATTGTCGCTCGCAAAGAAGGTTATCCAGTGTCTGAAAGACTGACTTTCAGGCAGTCCATCAGCACAATCGTGCCCGCCATCCCCAGCGTTGCGATGCTCATTATCGTTGTTGGGGGTATCGTTGCGGGGTTTTTCACGGCCACAGAAGCAAGCGCCTTTGCGGTCCTGTATTCCTTGTTTCTCGGCATTTTCCTCCACCGGGAAATGACTTGGAAAGAATTGCCAGCCGTGATCGTCAAATCTGCAGAAACAACCGGCATCGTGTTGTTTCTTATCGCTGCTTCAACCGGAATGGCATGGATGCTCGCCTATTCCGGATTGCCCGGTGCCATCGCGCAGTCGCTGTTGACTATCTCGGACAATCCATTGCTGCTTTTGCTCTTGATCAATGTCATTCTGTTGATTGTCGGCGCATTCCTCGACATCACTCCAGCCATATTGATATTCACGCCCATTCTGCTGCCGGTTGCCGTAGCTCTGGGAATTTCGCCGGTCCATTTCGGGATCATACTGATTTTCAACTTGTCGATTGGGTTATGCACACCGCCTGTGGGAACAGTGCTGTTCGTCGGGGCCGCTGTGGGAGAGACCAAAGTCGCTGCGATGATAAAACCGATGATCCCTCTGTATCTCGCAATGCTTGCGGCGTTGGCGGTCACGACCGCTGTCCCTGCATTGTCAGAGGCATTGCCAAGGTTCTTCGAAATGATGTGAGGCCACGGTCGGGCTTCTTAACCAACGATCTTTTTTGATCATTTCCGATCATTTTCTTGCATCGGACAAAAAGCGAGCTAATCTCTGGCGCAAAGAATCCGAGGGGAGAGAGCATGGAAGAATTCGAACGTGAGCCGGTTGCCCCGGCTTCGCTCAAGCCGGGTCGGTATTTCGCGGCCTCATACGCAGGCGAGCATGTTGCAGGCACCGAGTTCGTTATTGGCGCCATGTTCGTATCGTGGGGTGTTGGCGCCGGGGATGTTATCTCTGGCTTGCTACTCGGCAACCTGCTGGCCGTTCTAAGCTGGGTGTTGATCTGCGCACCAATTGCGACCGATACGCGTCTCACACTTTATGCATATCTTGAAAAAATTGCCGGTCCCGGCTTCATCAAGATATTCAGTGTGATCAACGGTATTTTATTCTGCATCTTGGCTGGCGCAATGATCACTGTTTCAGCCAGCGCCGTACGTATCCTGTTCGGGATTCCGCCGCAGGTCGAATGGTACCCTACTAGCATGACATTCGTGCTTATCGCCTTGGGGGTTGGCGCCGTCGTGTCTTTCGCTGCCATGCGTGGATTCAGCTTCGTTGCGCGCTTCTCTGAAGTTGCCGCACCATGGATGATTGCGATGTTCTTCGTTGGCGGGGCAGCCTTGTTGCCCGTTATCCTTGCCGGAACGCCCTCCGTTTCCAATGTCAGCAGTTATGGCGACTTCCTGAATTTGGCGGAGACCAGTATCTGGGTCGATCAAGGCACCGAAATGGGTTTCTGGCATGTTGCCGCCATCGCGTGGGGCGCTAACCTCGCCTTCCATGGAGGTTTGGGTGACATGTCGATCCTGCGGTTTGCCCGTCGATCTTCCTACGCATGGTATTCCTCGATTGGCATGTTCATCGGACATTTTGCTGCATGGCTTGCAGCCGGTATAATGGGCGCCGGTGCGGCGATGATCCTGCAAACACCGCTAACATCACTGGATGCTGGCGAAGTCGCCTTTCAGGCGCTTGGCCCCATCGGTATTCTCGCTGTGATCATTGCTGGCTGGACGACGTCGAATCCGACCATCTACCGATCAGGCCTCGCCTTCCAATCGCTGCATCCGGCATGGTCGCGTGAAAAAGTGACACTTGTTGTGGGTGTTATCACGACCATTATCGCGTGTTTCCCGTTCGTGTTCACTCGCTTGCTCGATTTTCTTGGCATCATGGCGCTGGTTATGGCCCCGGTTGGCGGTTTGATCTTTGCTGAGCATTTCTTGTTCAAGAGAATCGGCCTGAAGCGTTACTGGCGGGCCGCGACCGGAGCGGCACTCAATGTACCTGCCTTGCTGACATGGAGTGCCAGCGTCGCAGTAGCCGCATTGCTTGGATATCAGCTTGGTGTGCACGTGCTGTTCCTCTTCGTGCCTGCGTGGCTTACAGGCATGGTGCTGTATCCGGTGCTTGCATCAGCGATGGGCGCCAAGACTGTCGATGCGTCGCAACTTGCAGCCACCGAACAGGCCGAAAGTGAACGCCGCGCTGCCGAGCTAACGTTTCTCGATAGCGACGCGAAGAGTCAGCTTGCTCCGTCGAACACCAATCGGCTGTTCCTTTCCGGCGCAAGTCTATCGCTTCTGGTTGCTATCGGCCTTGGCATTTCCGCTTTGATTTCAGGTGATCTCGCTAGGTTCCAGTCACTGATCATCTGGCCAACGGTGACCTATTTCGCCTTCGCGATTCTGCTTGTGATGCGGGAAGCGGCCGCGCAAAAATGATGCGCATAACGACCCATCTACGCGCTTATCGATTGGGAGAAGTTCCAGTGAAAAGTTCCGGAACAGCTGCGGTATTATTCCTAGCTGCAAGCTTGTCTGCCTGCGGTGCAGGAACTGATCAGGCAAACACTGTGGCGAGTGACAGTGCAAGCGTACAAGTCGACCTGCGCATCCGAGACAATGCGGAAGCAGACTATATTTCAGTCACTGAATTCACAGTTCCCGCCTCGCATGAGATAGGCGATGGCATGATGCCGTATGAAGGCATTGGCTGGGAAAACCGATTGGTTGGATACCGTCTGTATCTTGATGGCCGCTTGGTCAGCGATATATTCGGCAAACAGACACCCGATCAGGCCCTTGGCAATATCGCCAAGCTTGGCGCCTATCACGACCTCGCGCCTTGGGGCATGGATGTCCTCAAGGTCGGGCAAAGCCTTGGAATTGGTGGCATTGGCATCATACGCGGCGATCAGCCTGAGCAGTTTGGCACAGTGCCGGAACTGTCTGCCAGCATAGACGAAAGCGGAAGAAATAGGGGCGCATTCACCATCACGGCAAGCGGGATCGAAGGGCCATCGGGCACCACCGGCGGCTTAGTTGCCGATTATTCAATCGGATCGGACAGCCCGCTCACCCACGTCAAAGTAACTGCCAATGGCGATCTGCCATTGGCAACAGGCGTGGTCATGCATGACGGGGCCGAATTGCTGCAATCCGAGGACGCAGAAGGCGTGTGGCGTTATGTCGCGACATGGGGCGATATGCAAAGCGAGAACAAGGACGGGCTTGGTATGGCGCTATTCTACCGCGTCGATCAAGCGGGCTATGGCGGCCTTGCCAATTCGACGCATTACATCGCATTTGGCCAGCCGGATTTTGAATATGCCTTCCTCGCGGCATGGGAACGCGATTCCTCGGGTGTCACATCACGCGAAGCATTTGAAGCACTGCTGGCCAACGAACTTGCCGCACTTGAAGGAACAGCTGAATGACTCGCATATTATTCGCTTTAGTTGCTGCGACAAGCTTCCTCTCGTTGTCAGGTTGTGCGACCACTTCGGACTTCGCCAACTCTTCTAGAGAGTCGGCAGAGACAGAAACCGCCGCGGCCGAGGCGCCCCGCCCCAATGTTCTGCTAATCCTGTTTGACGATATGGGCTACGGCCAATTGGGTATCACAGGCCATGACATCATCAAGACTCCCAATATCGATGCGCTCGCCCGCGAAGGCATGATCTTTGCCAACGGGTATGCGGGCAGCACAGTCTGCTCTCCTTCGCGCATTTCGTTGATGACCGGACGCGATGCATCCCGGCTCCGCAGCACGGCCAACACGGTATCGCTGAACAAGGGTGACCGAACCATGGCGCATATGTTCAGCGATGCTGGCTACACCACTGCGCTGTTCGGAAAATTTGGCATCGGCACGACCTTTGGAGAGACGGACCCGATGGCAATGGGCTTCCAGCAATGGAAGGGGCTGTTGCATAACATTCAAGCGCACCGCCAGTTTCCGATGTTCCTGTTCGAGAACAACAAAATGGTTCCGGTGCCTGAAAACCGGGCCGGCGCCCGCGAGGGATATGCTCAGCGCATTTTTACCGATGACGCGCTGGAATTTCTGGGTACACAGGATGGCAGCAAGCCGTTCTTCGCCTTTGTAAGCTACACCTCTCCGCATTCAGAAATGGCCGCGCCCGAAGAATTTGTTGCACCCTATCGGGGGAAGTTTCCTGAAACGCCTTATAATGGATTGGCCGGGCCAACCCCGGCGAACCAGTTTCCAGACTATTATCCGCTCGCGATTGATGAACCCAACGCCGTGCAGGCAGGCATGATCGCGGCGCTCGATGCCTATGTCGGTGAACTGGTCGCCAAGCTGGAAGCGCAGAATCTGAAGGACAATACGCTGATCATCATCACATCAGACAACGGCCCACATTCCGAAGGCGGCGGAGACCCTATCGGGATTGCGGCTGGTGGCCCCTATCGCGGGGGCAAGCGTGACCTGACCGAGGGTGGCATCCATATGCCTTTCTTGGCCATCTGGCCCGCTGTCATCAAAGCCGGGCGGGTCGAGGCGGAGCCCGTAATGTTCGCAGATCTGCTGCCCACGTTGGGTACATTGGCGGGCAAACCAAACGCGGCTGAAGCAATGGGCGCCAATGGCGTGTCATTTGCGAACTTGCTGATGCGTGATGACGCCAAGCTACCCGACCGGATGCTTTATTGGGCGTTTTCACGCCAGCTTGGTGATCCAAATTCTGGCATCATTGGCGTCACCCAGCAAGCTGGTAGGATCGGCAAATGGAAAGCCCTTCGCGTGAACGAAGACGCGCCGGTGGAACTGTACGATCTTTCCAAAGATCCAGGTGAAGCGAATGATGTTGCCGCGCAAAACCCTGCAATTGCAGCGGATTTTGCAGCCCGCTTCGATGCAGAGATTATCGAACAGGCGAGCTACGCCAAATAGCTCGTTTTTTGCCGAAGATCACTTAATTGAACTGATGCTGCCTCAAGCCAAAGCAGCTTGCGGCACATGGTCCATATCGTCGAATTCCTGGTTCTCGCCGCCCATAGACCAGATGAAGCTATAGGCGCCGCTGCCGACACCGCAATGCATCGACCATGACGGGGACAGGGCGGCTTCCTCGTTTGATAGGGCCAGGGCTTTGAGCTCGTCGGGCCGCCCCATGAAATGGAACACACGGGCATCATCCGCCAAGTCGAAGTAGAAATAGAATTCCGAACGGCGATCATGCGTGTGCGGCGGGAATGTGTTCCACACACTGCCTTCGGCAATACAAGTAAAGCCCATCACCAGCTGGCAGCTTTCGACGATACCCGGACGCAGTGGCTGAAAGATTGTGCGTTCGTTGCAGGTCGCTTTCTCACCTAGATCTATTCGGTTCGCCTGATCCTGTTTCACCAGCTTGTGCGGATAGGCCGTGTGCGCCGGATAGCTGACCAGATAAAAACGCGCCGGGTTTGACGGATCGCCGCTTTCAAATTTCACCGAGTGTTCGCCGCGCCCGATATACAGGCTGTCGAGCCGCTCCATCTCAAAGCGTTCGCCGCCAACTGTCACGATGCCGTGTGAACCGATATTGATCACGCCAACTTCACGCCGCGCAGTAAAAGCGCCGCCGCCAAGTTCTGCGAAGGAGCTGAATTCCAGCGCCTCTTCCAGCGGAACCGCGCTACCCACGATCCCGCGGTCAATATCGGACAGGGTCAGCACAAGTTCGCCTTCGCTCATCAAGTCTGCGACGACAAAGCTGTCACGCAATTCCTCATTGCGCATCGTGCGATAGCGTTGCTGATCTGCGGCGAATTTGCGGTCTAGATTCACGGTATGCTCCGGTTTTAGGGTATATGATTGTTTCTGAATGAATTTGGATTTTCTTGAGTGCTTATGCATGCTACGCGCAAGAATTGAAAGAGGGAGATTGCGCATGGCGTCATATGCATGGGTATTGGGAATTCGCCCAGGATACGAATTAGAATACAAGAAACGGCACGATGAAATCTGGCCAGAAATGACCGAGGCTCTGCAGCAGTCAGGAATCCGCAATTATCACATTTTTTCTCATGGTCTGACACTGTTCGGCTATTTCGAAACTGACGATTTCGAAGCCACTGCAGCCTTTCTGTCAAACAATCCGGTCAACGCACGTTGGTCGGAATATATGGCGCCGATCATGCAGGTCGATATTGATCCGGCAACCAGCTTTCCCTACTTGCTGGCTGAGCAATTTTCGCACGATTGAGGCGTTGCTACGGCGTTCATTCGAACCACAGACGATCCAAGGCCATTTCCCCCTCGCCCAGCTGTTCCAGCCGAATGACTAGGCTTTCTTTGTCGGCAAGCGGACCAAGAGGTATCCGCCAGCGATTCGCCCCAGTAAGCTCATGATTCACGATTGCCTTTGTCGCGCCTTCCCGACGTATCGACAGAATGAAATCTACCGCCGAAGTTCCTACCATTTCCAGAACAACTGTATCCTTGCCTCCTAATCCGCGAATATTTGGGAAGCTGAGCTCTCCGACTGGGCCGTCGAGAACAACATCAAACCCGTTGGATGCAAGGCGCCTCTGACGCTTGGCAAACCCGCTTCGCGCAAAGTACTCTTCCGCTTCGATTGATTCAGATGCAGCGCGGTACTCCCCAACCCCGGTCAAATCGACCCGGATAGGCGCGATGCTGCCGTCATCACGATAATGAATGTAGCTGATAAATGTATCGCGAAAATATCGGTTTCCGCTTTGCGAAATGTCACAATAGGCAAAGTAGGTCTGGCCGTGCCAGCTGAAGAACGATCCATGCCGCCCCTGCTGTGGACCTGTTGGCCAGGTTGGTTCTGATAATCCGGTCGGAAAGCTCGCATCAGTAATCAGCGCGCCGCGATACTCGTAAGGGCCATAGAGCTTGGATGATGTGGCATAGAATGCGCCCCACGACAGATAGTACAAATCGCCATTCTTGTGCAGAAACGGCTTGTCGTCGGTCAGTTTGCCATCGAACGGTGTCCCTTCCGCGAAAGTGTAAGGGCCTTTCGCACCGACAATTTCGACCTTGCGCGGTTCCTCCGCCAAGGAGATCATATCGTCTCGGAGACGTGCAAGATAATAGTCCCATACACCAAAGACGATAAAGCGGTCATCCCCTTCTGCAAACAGGCCCGGGTCATACTCATGCGTTGGCGTAAGATCGTCCATCAATAGAGGTTTGCCAAGCGGATCGCTCCATGGCCCTACCGGGCTATCCCCCACAACAACCCCCGTCTGCCTGTTGGCCTCGGAAAAATACCAAAAGTACTTCCCGTTCTTCTCCGCGACATCCGCAGCCCAGGCCGATGCAAAATTTGGCTGCGCTTTGAGATATGTCTGATCAGGATATAGCGTCGACCGAAGCGTCCAATTGACAAGGTCCTCAGAGGACCAGACTTGCCAATCTTCCATGACAAAATCCCCATTTCGCGCGGACTTGTCATGTGAGGCGTAGAGATACGCTGTGCCATCAAAGATATGGATATGCGGATCGTTGACACCCTGATTTACTATTATCGGATTCCGCGCATTGGTCGGGGCGATGGTTGCCGCCGTAAGCAGCAATGCCGCGCCTACCCCCCGCCATATCCGCATACCTGGCACTTCTCTTCGATCTCGCTGGTACTTCACGAACATCATTCGAACGCGATATCGAACACCTGCAACGGTGAAGATACGCCGCGCGCTTCCGGCGCGCGGTGCCACAGCATCGTAGCCTGCCCTTTCTCGAGAAGTGAGAGGTCCCACGTTATGTAGCCTCCTTGCGGATCGAACTTGCGGCTTTTGTCGACCTCCATCGGAAGCCGTTTCCATTTGCGGAAGTTAGCCTTGCGCTCGGCGTAATAGATCTGCCCTTTATCGCGCCCTACAAAGGCGTAAAGCCGGTCGCCAACCACCGCGAGCGTCGCGTCATTTCCGTCAAAATTGGTCCGTTGCTGGCTCCAGCTGCCATCGGGCTTGCCCAGGTAATGAAAGTAGTAGGCTTGCGTTGCGCCCGGCTGCGGAAGATGGCGTAGCAGCACATGCATATCACCCGATATCGGATCGACTGTCGAGGTGATCGAGGGATTGCTGGGCCCGAGCCCCTTGGGAATTTCGATCACGGGCCCGCCAAGATTGTCGATCGAAATCGCTTCTCCTTTTTCGGTGTCGGCGATGACCGATCCATCCGCGCGCAGCCAGGTGCGTCCCTCGTCGAGCGATTTGGCATAGAAGAGTCCGTGGTTGCAAAATATCTCGCTCCGCGATGCGGTGGTGTAGTCACACGGTCTCTCGCGAAACACCCATGCCGCGTGAAGCGAACCGTCACCGCCAACTTGCATTCCGTTAGCGAGGTAGGGGCCGCGCGTGGTCTCAAGACCTTTGTACGTGCCGCGCCGGTCCGATACCGAATGTACTTTCCCCCATCGACCAGTCTCGGCATCATACTTGCTCAGCCTCATATCACCGCCATAAGAACCACCTGTGCGGAAATAGACAACGAGATTTCCACCCGGGAATGCCTTGAAAGATGGATAGGTGACATTCAGCCTAACCTTGGGGTCCCCGCCTAGGTTTTCGGCGTATTTGAACACGCTTTTGTCCCACTTCACGGAAGTGGGATTGTCTGCGACGCCAGTGGCCGTTGCAGCGTAATTCATTTGTGGACGATTGTGATGATCAAAGGAAATGTGGATCACGCCATCGCCAGCTGAAATACCGATCGTTTGTCGATTGTGAGCATCGTCGGACGTCAGCTTGTAACCTTCCAGCACCGAATGCTCCCAACCAAAAGCTCCAAGCTTGCGACGCGAGACTACGACAAAGGTAGCAGCTTCTTCGCTTGGCTTGCTGCGATCTCGACCGGAATAGAAGACGACATATTGATAGCCATTGTGGCTCACCGCCTGTGCGCCTAACGGACCTGCAAAACGTGGCTTCCCGTCGCGCGAACGCTCCATCCCGTCTGACGTGTGGGAGTTGGCCGTCAATTGATCCCAGCCGGTGATATGGGCGCGCTTGGCTTCCTCCGCGCCCTCGGCCAGCAGCGCCGAGCTGCTCAAGATGAAACAGGATGCTGCGAGCGTCGGCGTTAGTTTGGGTATTGAGATCATCAGTGTCCTCCCTTGTTCGCAGGTTTCGGCACCGCGTGTTTATTGGCCTGTTCGAGGTGGTGGGGCATGTACGGGCTGAGCGTGAGGTAGAAGGCATCAAAGACAAAGCCGTCTTCCCGCATCGAGAACTCGACTTGGTGTGTGCCAGCTGTCGGCACATCCAGCCAAAGTCCGCCTCTCACGCCACAATGATTTTCACGCGTGCGTTGGCGGCTATCCCAATGCCAGCGCTGCCTGCCCTCGCAATACTGAATACGCGCGCCGCTCTCCGGCCATTCGCCATTGATGCCCGCATGCAAGCCATTGTCTTCAGAACCGAGCGAATGGGCGCGAACCCACAGATACCACCGACCTGCTGCCGGGAATTCGACATCATATGTAAGGATCGCCATTTTACCGGGTGAGCCGCTGAAGTTTTCGCCGCGGATCAGGGTATCACCGTGAGTGACGCGGGTGTCGGGGACCAGCGCAATATAATCTGGCGCGCCGTCGCGCTCCCACCCATCCGGGCACTCAGCGCTCCTGCACCAGCTGCGCACTTCATTTGCACGCTGAGCCACGAAGTCCTCTGCTTCTACCAAGATGCCCTGATCGACCCGTTCCACCACGGCGATCCATTTGCCGCTGCCTCCTTCGGGTGGCTTCCCAATCTTTGTGTTGCGCCGGTGGTTATCGACTTCGGCCAACGTTCCGACTTGCAAGGCACCGCCATTCACCCGGTCGAACCATCGCACCGAAAAACGCCCTTCGATGCCGCCGGTCGTCATGACGGTTTCCTCTTCTCCCGGAACGATTACGGCGAACTGACCCGGCTCGGCAAAGACGAAATCATCGCGCGGTCGGGTAAGGTGATCAGCGGCTATCATGCGTACAGCCCGGTCCCCAACGTGCTGGCGGAAGAATTCCAACGCCACCTTACCCTCGCGCCAAAGCCGCGCGCGGGTTCTGTGATCCTGACAATTGAGATCGCTGCACCCAGTCTTGTAACCGTAATAGGCCTCTACTCCGTTCGCGCCGGCAGTCAGCGCATTCCAAAGGCCATCACGCAAAAACAATTCAGGATCGAGTTCGAGCTCACGTTTCGCAGGCAAGCGATTCTCAGGGTAATCGGGATCCACGCCGGCTCCGCCATCTGCCCGTCCGGGCTCGTCATAAGCCATGACCAACGGTTTCCCCGCCAGTTGAGCTTCGCGAATCCACGCCGTCACATCGGGCCGCAAATCGGAGATATCATCTTCGCGCCCCTGCAGACTAAGGCCATTAAGTGCCGTGTCCTGACCCAGAAATGCGTGGTAACGTTGTTTCTGATCGGGATAGGAATGGAGCACCAGCGGGTGATCGTAGGGATCAAGCGCCGCGAGATAGGATGCCATATGGCGCACGTCGCCGGGATGCTGGACATTCTCTTCGCCCAAATTCCAAGTCAGCGCGAGGAAATGCCCGAACCGCGCCGCCATTTCGCGCAGATAGAGTTTGCGCGTGCGGCCCAATGCACCGCCATCCATGAAGCTGTCATTTTCGGTTTCCTGCAATTTGAGATGCAAGTGCAGTCCTCGCTTGTCAGCATAGCTCAACGCGCGCTGCCATTGATCGAGTTTCGAAAGGTCGAAACGGTCCTGAATTAGCCCTTTGCCCCACTGCACCCGCGGCTCCATTTGAACAAATTGCTCTGCAGAAACTGACATTAGGTGAGGGAAGACGTTGCGATCATCACCACCTGCATTCCAAAGCAACATGGACACTGAATTGGCACCTGCATTGGCGAGATAGTCGAACATACCAAGCAGGCCTGCGCCTGACTTATCCTTACCCCAACGCTGGCTTGCTCCTTCGCCATGCAGATCCCTGACATGGGCGTCCCAACTCTTGCGGAAGCCTTTGTAATCCGGCGTCGCGTCAAAGCCTTCATAGGCCAGCATGTTTTCTGGCGCGTCAGGTCCAAACTTAAAGAACACGCTGTTATCGCCTGCGAAACGATAATAACTTTCGCCAGTATATTGCAGCAGCCCGCGCGCGCGGATCGGATCGCCCGATTGCCCAGCGACTGAAAAACTGCCGCTCGCGCCATGGCCACTCAGGCGGTTACCCGGCGAAGGCGCCAAGGCCATATCTGTTCCGCTGCGGAAATCGACTTTCCAGTCATAATTTCCTTCATACGGCGGCACGAAATGTGCGCGCCAAATATTTCCGCCCGTGCAACCGCTATCTGCTGCGTCTCCGCAACCAGCGAAATAACCCGGAATAACCCACGTCTTGCCATCATGCGTCAGCGTCCAGTCGAGACGCACATCAGCAAAAGGGTTTGCTCCGGTGCGTTCATCGAGCTGCAACCCCTCCATTGTCAGCGTCACTAGCTCAAAACGAGCGCCCGCTTGGGAAACATCTTGTGCCATCGCTCCCCCAGAAAGGGAAACAGCCAGAAGTCCGAAAAACCGCAAAAAAAGGCGATGAAGCATGTCAGTTGTCCTGAATTGTGACGGTCACCGGTCCGACTAGACCGGAAGGAATCAGTAGGTCGCCTGGTTTCTGAAAGTATTGCGTGGCAAAGGTCCGCCGCGGACCTGGCGGAGGTGGCAGATTTGAACTGTACCATTCGACCATATCCCGCTTGGGCAGGTTTTCCTCCGGCCGGTATCCGATATTGGCCTCCGGTTCATATCCGCTGGTATCCGGCAACGCTGCGTCGCCAATCAAGCGGTTTACCCATAGATTGGCGACTTCGATTTCCACTAAGTTGCGACCCTCACGAACCGCTGTAGAAATATCGATTGCATAAGGCGCAGTCCAAACCGTGCCGAGTTCCTGACCGTTCACACGAACACTCGCCACCGCTTCAACTTGCCCGAGATTGAGCGCCATAGGCGACGCACTGTCGAGCTCATCCGCCTTCAATTCAAACGCTGTGCGATAGGTTGCCTTGCCAGAGAAATGGTGGATTTCGGGATTGTCGCTTGTGCTCCAGTCGAACAGGGCTGTGCCGGTCAGATCATCTACATCGCCATAAGCCGGATCGAAACTGATCGCCCATCCCTGATCAAGAATGGCCAGGACTCTCGTCGCCGTAGATGGCGCATACCCTATGGGCGCGAACGCAAGCTTTTGGTCAAACACCACAAAGCGCGATTCATAGGGAGCCAGCTCCAGTGCGATATTCGTGCAGCCGTCAGCGTCCACAAAGCCGGCTAATCTTTGTCTACCCCCTGTAACCGGGTGCCATTCTTCACCCTGTTTTCCTCTCACCCTAAAACACAAATCGAACTCTTTGTTTTGCTCTGAATCATTGAAGACAAAGAATATATCAACCGAACCAGACTGTCTTTGCGTGAAAGAAGGTAGATTGCCGCGAGAAGAAACGCGCGGCATTAAGCCAGCTGCCTGGAACACCTCTTTCGGCATATCGCCGCGGTGGCCAAAGGCAACGGGCACTCCAGCTCGGACCGCCTCTTCAAGACGCGCACGCTCTGCCGCGGAAGGAACCCGGTCGCGGGGCCACCAGATCATGGAATATTTCGTTCCATTCGAAAGCACGAACGCGCCGTCCACAAAATTGCTGCGATCCAGCAAGGTGTGAGTGTCGACGCAATCGAAATCCACTCCAGCCGGCAGGTGCTTGCCGGACTCTGATTTTTTCGGGCAGGTGACCGGACTGTTCGATCCCACCGCCATCGCAACATCGGACACCGCGAGGCCTTGCCTCAGAATGTGTTGGCCACGCGCCATATACATAAACCAAGCCGCGCCGCCTTTATCCCACCATGGCTGAGTGCGATCAAAATGAGAGCCCCAGCGGTTCATAGTCATGCCGGGCATGACATGGGTATTCGCCTGATGCGCAAACCGGTGGAAGAAGAACTGGTTTACCCCTGCAATCCATGCGCGATCACCCCATTTCTTTCCAAAAGCTGGATCGAAGAACCAGTTGTCGTCCCACACCGCTGTGAAAGCCTCTGCGGCGATCACCGGCTTGCCATAAATACGGCCGGCGGAAACAGCTCCGTTGAGGTTGGACAGATCATCGCGGCGAACCCAAAACTCGCCGGCGGGGATCGAGGCAACCGAAGCAACGTTCAGCTCATCAAACGGCCCAAGCCCGTATGGCTGGATCAGGCTTTCCAAGCCTTCTTCTTCCATCAGGCGTCCGAATTCACCGTAATAATTGTCGTTGATCAACTGCGCGTTGAAGCTGCGGATTTTGGCAAACATGTCGGTTGTCGCCGCCCCGCTGGAGACAAACCGCCCTGCATATATAGGCAACCAGTCTTTCAGATTGATGTCATATAATTGCTGGAACCCGGTATCGTAACCCTGCGTCCAATTTTGCCCACCAACCTCATAGCTGTCGATCATCACGCCGGCAGTGGCCGTTGGCGCAACCGCTCTAGCTCGCTTGATCACCGGCGCGATAAAGGCGTCATAATGCACACCAAAAGAGGACGCATCGAACTTGTCAACTTCAAGCCCGTTGCCCTCTGGAGATGGGTTTACATTGCGCGCGCCTGTGGACGTGTATCCAAACCGCATGACGGTCCACTGACCGGCAGGTAATGTCGTTTGCAAACGCCCGTATTCATCAACAAACTGAGTGAGATCGCGGATTGCTTCGCGGCTGACCACAGCGCCGACCGGCGGCGTCGCATGAACTGGCAACTGATTGCCCGGAACATAGCCCATGCCGCTATGGCCCGAGGCATTCGCAACCTGTGCCAGTTGGGAGAGTTCAATCTCCCCAATCAGCGCCTTATTGTCCAAAGAAACGCGGAAATGACGCGCTTTGATCGGCGCGAATGTCGCATCGACCTCCCATTCCACGCGCAACAAACGGGTTTTCTTAAATTCGCCGACGTTCCGAAAACTGACCCCGTCATCGGATGCTTGCAGCACAATGTTAATGTCGCGTTCGGCAATATTGCCAACGGACAGGCTGCGAATGGGCACAGGTCGATCATAGCTGAATTGAACCCAGCCCGGCTCGTCTTGTGTTGCAGAGAAAAGGCTCTGTGTGAACGGCTCTCCATCAGTCACTCGGTCAAGGTTGAACTGCGGATCGGATGAGGAGAGAGTTGCAATGTTCGAGCGATCCGCGATTTCTCCGGCCAAAGACGGATAGGCAATGATAGCAATATCACGGTAAAGCCCCTCGACGGCTCCCGGTTGTTTCAGCTCAAGCGAAATCACACCGCCATCGACAACAGCCTCGCTCCATACGATCCGCTTCATCGATTTTTCGGGAGGGACCCAAGGGCCCCCAGTAGAGGACCAACCGTCGGCATTGTGGAACGAAAATTTCAGCCCAAGCCGCTCGCATTCCGACGCCACATGCTCAATCAGTTTGAGATGTTCCGGCGAATTGAATTTGATAGGGCCGTAGGAAATCCCCTGCGTGACATGGAACAGCACGATCCCGCCGATCCCTACACGCTCCATTGCTTCAAGATCCTTGGTGATACCTTCGCGTGACATATTTCCGCTCATCACGTGATACCACGTCCATGGCCGCGCTTCAGGAGGAGGCGCGGTGAACTGCTCGTAAAGCTGGTCTATTTCTGTTTGGGCTGAGACGGGGGGGGGCGTCATGATCAGTGCCAGCAGTGCCCCTGTGACTGCCGCGCTTGCGCGCAGAATATTGCGAGCCACGTCAGCCATGACGGTCATCTTATCGAGGGATCTTGTGAAGCCGCAGCGTGGATGCGGGGGGAATCTCGCCACGCGCCTGATCCTGTGCCGGTGGGTTGGCCTCCCAGCTGAGGTAAAAATCATGAGCGCTAGTCGGCGACGTGCCTTCGGCTTTTCTCACAAATTGGGTAAGCTCAAAGTTGTTCTGAAAACTTCCGATAACCTGCGGAATAGATGTGTAGCTGCCAACCGTCAGGGTGCGATTGGTCGACGCGTCAACGATAAATTCAATCTCTTGACCGTCACGCTTCGCCCGTACACGTATCGTGCCGTCATCCCCGATATAGGGATCTTCCGGCACAAGGATCGAGACATTTAGGCTGCCGCCGCGATCCAAGAACTGCTTGCTGTCGGCCCAGTCGCTGATCTGATGGGTTGTCCACCCCTCGCCCGATTTCCGCGCCAGCATGATCTGCGTGTCGCCGTTTGGGTCATTCTTGTAGTAAGAAATCATGGGCCGATTAGCGGCATCAAAACCGATCCTTTTCTGCCCGTTCAGCATGCCACCAAAGGTCGGCACGGGATCAACAATTTCTCCCGTCGAACGGATCAAAGGCAAGGCTACCTGATTGCCGTTGGAATCCTCCCAATTTACCAGATCGGGACTGCGCACGTATGACAGGTTATTGTTCGTTGCTGCAGACGGTGTCTCGCGCCAAACCCAGATCATATGAAACTTGCCATCCGGGCCAAGGACAGGGCCAGTATAATAGGCGCCGCGTTCGTCTTCTCCGTCGAAAAACTGGCCATCGTGCATCAGTGACCAAGTCAGCGTATCGGTATCAAATCGGTGGTAATAATACCGGCCATTGCCGCTCCCACCCAAACGATAGATTGCAATCAGACGCCCTTCGCGGTCGTGCATGAAACGGGGATAGGTTACGTTCTGGTCCCGCTCTTGGCTGATGATGTAATCAACCTGCTTCAGCGAACGAACGTTCCACGGCTCGGTCGAACGGAAATAGACCAGCGGGTCATTGTGCATATTACCCATCACATGGATGTAGCCCTTTTCGTCGACATCGACGGTCACATAATTGTGGCTGTCCCAGCCAACGAAGCTAGGCACTTTCTGATACCGCCAAGGCGTGCGCTGATGCGCGCGGTGAGCAATGCTCATCTGCCGGTTGGCATCGTAATAAGCAATGATCTGATGTTCGCCGCGCTGGATCATCTGCGCGAAAACACGGTGGCCTGACCAAGTCAAATCTACGGCCTCGACCTCGCTAGCGAGGTTTAGCTGCGCATCCGCTAATCGATCGCTCGGTTGGGCTAATGCCTGCGGAGATGCAACAGCTACTGAGAGCAGCAGACCGGAAAAACGCTGAGCTCTTCGCCGCATTCGAAACATGACAGGCTTTATCCTTCTGTGGGACCAAAACAAGTCGGCCGGCAGCCAGCAAAGTTGCTCGCTACCGGCCCTGTGGGAGTAGGTTTAACGCATTAGAACCTGTAAGTTGCCGACAGCGAGTAAGTGCGGCCGTCATATTCGTACAGGCGGAAGAGCTCCTCGACGCCGAGATATTCGAGGCGCGAGCTTTGCGTTATGTTGAACACTTCTGCACGGATCTCCAGCCCCTTCATCGGCTTGATGGCACCAGAGAAATCCAGTTGGCCACGTGGGGCGATGATGGTGTTACCCCCGACAAAGGAGGAACCGCCTTGACGTTGAATCTTGGACTGGTGGTTATAGGCGAGTCGCGCCTCGAGGAAACCATCTTCATAATAGCCGATGATGTTGTACGTATCCTCAGCAACATTGAAGAGTTGGACGTCATTATCGCCGCCCGAGCGAACCCGGGTGTAGTTGGCCGACATCCCGGTATTTCCAAGCAAACCTGGCAGGAAGTCAAAATTCTGCAGAATCTGCGCTTCAAAGCCAGTCACGTTGATCGTATCTGGATTATTGACCGTGCGAGATACCCGGATGCGCTGTGGATCGCCATTGTCGTTGGTGAAGACACACTGCCCCGCGTATGACTGCTCAATCGGATTGGCTGAATTGATGTCGCCGAGCCGAATGTCGTTAAATGTCCGGTCGTCGACCGTCAGGTTTTCGCCTTCCGGACAGAAGTTGCGTTGGCGGGTAATGTCGCCGACCAGGGATTTGCGGAAAAACCCGATCGAAACCACGCTGCCTGGCCGGTTATACCAACTCAACCCCAAGTCAAAACCGGTCGAGCGACGAGGTTGGACATCAAGTGTCGCAATATTGACCGACGTCCGCGGAATTGGATTGCCATCTGAACCGAGAATTCGGTCTTCAGGGTCCAAATCGTCGATATCGCCCGAAGTATCATTTTCGACGATAAGCGTCGGCGTCGGGGTAAACTCAGCGAGATCCAGCGCTTCAAATGTGCCATAAAAGGCCGCACGCGCCACCAAATTGGGAGTGATTTCATAGATCAAATTTGCCGACGGCAGGAAACGCTCAAACGTGTTGCTCGCCCCACCAAAGACCAAAGCATCATTGTCGCTCGCATCCTTGAATTCTAGAGGCGGCCCCCCGTTTGCGGCGCGAATGGCACTCAAATTATCATAAAACTCTAGGAAGGTCGGGTTCGTCAGACCGTCAAGTTTCGTCCTGACATATCGGACTCCGAAATTACCACGAAGCTGCGTATCCGAAACATTTCCTAGATCAAACTTGGCCATGCCGTACAGCTCAAGCGTCTCACGCGATGAATTGAAGTTGTTATCCAAAATTGTCGAACGCGAAATCTGCGGCCGAGCAAGATACGTGTTCCCGCCGGGAGCCTGAACCAACGGCAATGCAGCGAGAATTTCAGCGGCCGTGATCGTCGCTGCGCTAGCAGACGTCAGTTGAGGAAAATAGCCGCGAATATTGCCAGCTGATGGAGTGAATTGGAGATCTGGTCGCGGTTCTTGGCTTGCCGAGCCAAGGAGCGACTCCAAAGCTGGAATGTTGAGCGAGAGAAAATTATCGAGTTCGACGCCGGGAATATTTCCGCCCAAATAGTCGGCGCCCTCTGCAACCCCGTCGTTCGGAACAAGAATGCTGGGATCAAAGGCTGCGGCATAATTCAAGCCGAGGCCTCCAAATTCTGAACGATATCGATGAGAACTCTCGTCACTATAGTAGCCGCCAACTTGAAACTCGGTAAATATGCTGCCTTCAAACTTACGAGCCACATCGAAATCGAACGATTTCAGATCGCGGTCCACGCCCTCAGTGAAACCCAACGCCAAAATCGAGGTGGGTTGGTTGAAAGGGTTCTGGTTTGGCCCTGGAGGAACGAATCCAGCAAAGTCGTCACGGGCACCGATGCCCGAACCAGCTTCAATACGAGTAGAACCACGCGTTTGATCGAGTTGGTACAGAAGCGGATTAACAATATTGTCAACAAAGATGCCATCAAGGCTTC
This sequence comes from uncultured Erythrobacter sp., assembly GCA_947495555.1. Taxonomy (GTDB): domain Bacteria; phylum Pseudomonadota; class Alphaproteobacteria; order Sphingomonadales; family Sphingomonadaceae; genus Erythrobacter. The sequence continues at coordinate 1,059,451 of CANLZI010000001.1, forward strand.
CGAGGCCCTGATCCAAAATTAGGATCGAATTGTTCCCACGATCATCGATGCCATCAAGGTTCGAGTCGATGTCACGAGTGGATGCACTCCCCCCACGGAAACGGACACGCAAGCTGTACTGGTTCAAGCTCGAACGACCACGGGCTTCGGAATATGTTCCGATCGCATTGACCCGCCAGTCGTCGTTCTCAAAGCTAAACTGCGGATAGATGGCCCACGATTCGTCGAGTGAAGGAAAGCTGCGGTTTTCGATCGCGGTCTGCGAGTCACTGATTAGGACGCGCGGGACAATGAAAACATTCTCCTCAGTGCCGTTCTCATCGAAGTCGACCACACCTACGTCGATAGGTGCGGACAGCGGAGATACAAGCGAATTGAAGCCGTTGTGCCCCTCAAAGATCGAGATGTCTTGATTTGATTCACCCAAATCGCGGCGTGTAAATATACCATCAAGGCGCAATTCGATGTTGTCTGAGACCTCGTAGGCCATGCCGGCCGAAAACGAGAACCGCTCACCGCGGTTGTTCTGCACAAATTGACGCATGGCGCGCGGGTAAATTACCGCGTTATTGAGTCCATTGCCGCCAACATCTGGAATATCAAAAGCTGAATTAGGGGTCCCTGATACTGCGCTTTGGTCGGCACCCACACCGCTAGCCCTAGTACCGTCGGCGAACCCCGCAACCTGGGCATTCGAAAACTGGCGGTAATTATTGAGCCGCAGTGTATCACGGCGGAAACTCTGCTCAGAATAAGCAAAGTTGGCGTAGACACCAAGGCGATCACCGATCCGCTGGGCGCCGGAGACAAAGAATTTGGGGAGTTCATCGCCAGTCGTTTCTTCATGATCAACTTCAGCACGAAGCACAAAACCTTCACGACGGCTCAACGCACTGTTTATCCGCAAATCCACTTGCGCAGCCAAACCTCCGGATGGTGTATCCGGAGTGAAGGATTTAATAACGTTTGCACCGTTGAAGATAGCGCTTTCAAAGATTCCAAAGGGGTTACCTGTGTTGTTACCCCGAGTGGTTGAAGCGATTGTCTGCCCCATCACGGTTGTCTTGGTGAAACGGCCAGGCAGACCGCGTACCGAAATCGTGGCATCGCGACGAGCACCCTCCCGATTGATCTGGACGCCCGGGATTCGCGCTAGGGCTTCACCAAGGTTCAAATCCGGTGTCGAACCAATATCATCAGACGAGATACCGTCTAGGATTACATCAGACTTGCGCCTGATACTCAGAGCATCTTCGAGGCTTTGACGGATACCAGAGACAATGATGACGTTGCCATCATCGGCGCCGATGACGCCATCGGTAGCGGCCTCATTCTGAGCGATTGTCGCGCTCTGCTCATCCTCTGAACCGTCCTGCGCAACAGCAAGAACTGGTAAGCAAAGCGTGCTAAGCGCCACGCCGGTATAACATGCAGCCTTAACGATTGAGCCCTTGCGGGCGCCGCGATTTTTCATGTTCCCTCCCAGAAACCTCATTTATTCGATCACAGAATATCATTGGAACTGATCAGGTCAATATGGGTAATTGATGTTTTTTGATCTTTTTTGATTATTTTAGCACTTTTTCGACCAAAAAGTCGGCATGCAACCTATTCTAGTCTAGAATGGAAGCCGGATTCGCGAATCGATCATGTTTGATCAAATTTAGAATTTGACCTGCTGCAAGCAGAAGCGCTCCTACACCGTAAAGCTGACGATCATCTGGCTGGACGCCCTCGGGACGATCTCCAACCTGTTGGACATAACCTAGACGTCCCTCCCGATCGACGTTTGAGACAAGAGCAGGCCAGCCTGCTTTGACGGCATCCGAATAGCGCTCACCTTCGAGCAGGCCTTCGTTTAGGCCCCATGCAAGACCATAGACAAAAAACGCGGTTCCGCTGGTCTCTGGCGGTGTTTCGCTCGAAGCCAGCAATGAAGCCCGCCACATTCCGTTATCAGCTTGGATTTGGACCAACCGGTTTGACATTTTGCGGAACAACCCAACATAGTATTCACGCCGCGGATCGTCTTTCGACATCGCGCGCAAGATGTTGACGAGACCGCCATAAACCCATCCATTTCCCCGACTCCAGAACAGCTTCTCGCCATCTGCTCCGCGACGATCAAAAAAGCGGCTATCGCGATAGTAGAGGCCAACTTCCGGGTCGAACAGTAGTTCGGTCGCGACTTGGAATTCGCTATGAGCATAATCGGCATATGCCTGCTGGCCAAATGTAGCGCTCGCCTCCCACCAGGTCGCAGGTGCCATGAACAGAGCATCGGCCCAACACCAACGTTTGGCGCAACCAGGATCACCATGCTTGTCTGGATGCATCATCTGCGTCTTAGGTGGATCCGCCAGAATGGTGTCAAATGCCATAAGGGTTGGTTTCAAATCAGCCCCTGACACGTCATTCCGAGCGAGAACGAAGTAGAACTGGCCTACCAGGTGGTCATCGGCATGATAGAGCCGGTCGCCTAGCTTCCATTCTTCGCGATTAGCAATTGCCCCTAGCGAATCGAAATAGTCCGATTGACCGGTGATTTCCGCATAGTCGGCCAGACCTAAGAAAAAGGTACCCTTTACCCAGCCACGTGGGTTGGGTGTTTCCCGGCTAACATAGCGGATGTAGCTATCGAGATTATCCAGATTAGCAAGCTGCCAGTCGGCTGCGCTGTTGGCGACAAGCTTGACCTGTGCATCGCTAAATGCAGTTGGCGATTCTGCCTGAATTGCAGCTGTTGGGCGTTCCGGACTTGTTGTGGAACAACCGGTCAGCATGGCCGCAAGCGGAAGCAAACTAAGGGCAAGCGAACGCTGGTTTCTCATCGAAATTCTCCGAAATTTAGGTGTTCTTGCAGGCGCGTACTGATCACACGATCCCCGCACCAAGCCCGACCGCCTTGCGCTCTTGAGCCTTGCGATCGCGATATTTGCTGGCGCGATAAACGCCCAGCCAATCGATTGCCCCACCCAATTCGTCGCGCGCTGCCGCCAGAACTGGGGTTACGTCGGTTTCATAGGCCGCACGTAAGGTGCGGAATGCCAGCATGACATCATTGTCGTTCTGCGCGGCATGAAGCGCTTCACGATCAACCAAGGCAGCCCGCGCATAGCATCCGGCGATCGTTTCGGCTGAGGACAGCATGCTCTCAATTGGGTCAGTCACATTGTGTGATTGGTCGATCATATAGGATGGATCAAAACCTTCACGCGGAGAGCGTTCGGCCTCAATTAATTCATTGAAAACCAGAAACAGCTGGTGAGGATTGATGCTGCCGCTATCCAAATCATCATCGCCATATTTGCTGTCGTTAAAGTGGAAGCCGCCCAGCTTACCAGCATGATGCAGGCGCGCGACAATCTGTTCGATATTCACATTGGGCGCATGATGCCCCAAATCGACCAGGCACTTGCATCGATCTCCAAGCTGTTGCGCCGCCATCAGCGAGCTACCCCAATCGGAAATGACGCTGGAATAAAAGGCAGGCTCGAACATCTTATGCTCGAGCATCATTAGCCAGTCATCAGGCAACGCAGCATATACTTCCGACGCAGCCTCAATGTAACGGTCAAAGCTCCGGCCAAGGTCCTGTTGACCGGGGAAATTGGTTCCATCACCAACCCAAACCGTCAAGCGTTCTGAGCCGATTTTCTGGCCAATCTCGATACATTCAATATTGTGGTCAATAGCCTGCTGGCGGGTTTCCGGAATTGTGGAAGAGAGCGATCCAGTCGCATAAGTTTGCGCCTGCCCGGGCTGATCCTGAAAGGTATTGGAATTTACTGCGTCAAAGACAAGGTTGTAGGCGGCAGCTTCGTCTTTAAGCGCAGTGTAGTCGTCGACGCAGTCCCAAGGGAAATGCGGGCTGACCGCAGGAGTCGCTTGACCCAGCTGATGGATCACAGCGCAGTCTTCCAGCTTTTCGTGAATGTTGGTCGGTTCACCAGCAATCGGGAACTTCGCGAAGCGGGTTCCACCCCGCCCCGCTCCCCAGCTAGGTACGGCCACGCCGAATGCCTTGACCTGGCCTTTCAACGCATCGATCGCGATCCCCCGCCGTTCGAGCTTGCGCCCAAGCGCCGCATAATCTTCCGCCAATGCATCGCGCGAATTCGAGTTGTACTCTGCGATCAAATCCTTCGAGATCGGCAATTTTGTCATAAGTCCCCTCCGACTTCGAAGCTAGCGCGTAAATGCCTGGGCGTTGCCCGCATCAACATTGATCATGTTGCCGGTGGACTTTGCCGACGCATCGCTAGCCAGCCAATATGCGGCCTCTGCGATATCCTGAGGCAAGACGGACCGCTTAAGCATCGAGCGCTGGCGGTAGTGCTCTTCGAGCTCGTCACCTGAATCAATACCATGGGCACCAGCCCGTTCTTGCCGCCAGTCACCATCCCAAATCCGACTACCTTTGATGACTGCATCTGGATTTACAATATTCACACGAATGCCATTGTCGGCTCCTTCAAGTGCGAGGCACCGCGCTAGATGATTGGCCGCAGCCTTTGCACTTGCATAAGCGCTGGCATTCTTCGCTGCAGCAACTGCATTCTTAGACCCGACAAACACAATGCTCGAACCGCCTTGCTCGGACATGCTTTCAAGCATCGGCCAGGCATGCTTAGCAGTTAGAAAATAACCCTGTGCCAGAACATCGAAATTCTTATTCCACAAAGCTAGCGATGTTTCACGTATTGGTGCCGATGATGCGATCCCCGCATTGGCAACAAGCACATCCAGCCCGCCAAACTCCAAAGCGCAGGCAGACAGAGCGGCAACAACCTGAGCCTCATCGGTCACATCACACGTCACGCTCCGCACGACATCCCTGCCAAAAGCGTTCTTCAAGCTGTCGCACATGGCCTCGACCGCGGCCCCATCAAGATCGGCAAGCATGACGCAGGCACCTTCGCGCAGAAAACGTTCAGCCGCTGCTGCACCTATGCCGCCAGCACCGCCCGTCACAAGTGCGACCTTACCGACCATTTCTTTGGGGGCTGGCATGCGCTGCAACTTCGCTTCTTCAAGCAACCAATATTCGATATCAAACGCTTCCTGTTCGTCGAGCGCAATGTAGTCGCCGATCGCCTCTGCGCCGCGCATCACGTTGATCGCATTCAGGTAGAATTCCCCCGCAATGCGAGCCGTCGACTTATCTTTGGCAAAGGTAATGCGGCCAACACCTGGAACCAGCACCACAACCGGATTGGCATCGCGAATGGAAGGAGAATTGTCGCGTTTACAACGCTCGTAATAGGCGGCGTACATCGTGCGATAGTCGCTGATCGACTGCTCCAGATAGGTATCATCATCCAGTTTAGCCGGATCAAGCGCCAGTGGAGCGATCTTGGTGCGCAGAAAGTGATCTGGGCAAGACGTGCCCAAATCTGCAAGCCGTGCAAAATCTTCGCTACCGACAAATTCAAGCGTTGCCTCGTCGTCTGAAAAATGCCCAACCTTGCGGCGATCACCGACCATAAGGGCACGCAAACGCGGCATCAAACTGGCGGCGGTACCCCCCCGATCTTCAGCCGGGGCTACTTTTGCACCGCCGAAGGCTGGTCCGTTAGCAAGTTTGGAATTGAGATATTCAGCAGCCTCAGCAATTAAGCGCACCGTTTGGTCGTAACACTCCTTAGCAGTATCAGCCCAACAGATAATACCATGGCCAGCGAGCATGGCGCCTTTTGCACTTGGGTTGGCTTTGGCAAAGTCGCGGATCTGCACACCCAACGTAAATCCCGGACGCTTCCACGGAAGCCAACCGATTTCATCGCCCCACAATTCCTTCGTTGCCTTCTCGCCCCCGCTTGATGCTGCCAGCGCGATAATCGCATCGGGGTGTACATGGTCTATATGCTGATAGGGTAACAGAGAATGCAGAGGCGTATCGATACTTGCAGCACGATTATTCAAATTGAAGGTGCAATGTGGAAGAAACCCGACCATTTTGTCATCGTCGTCCTCGCCTTCGTAATGCGACTCGAGAGCAAGCAATTTTTCCTGATAAAGTGTAGCAAACCCATCCATGCCCATAGAGCCGATATCACCACCTGAGCCTTTGACCCAGAGCACTTCGACATGTTCGCCGGTCAAGGGGTCGCTCTCCATCACCTTCGCTGAGGTGTTGCCGCCGCCGAAATTGGTTACTGTCAAATCCGCGCCAAGTAAGTTTGAGCGATAGAGGAGAAGGTCAGCCTCGGATTTGTTGGAGGCGACTTGCTCATCCCACCGATTGACAGGGATGGCGAACGGAATGGCAGCTTCGGCCAGAGACGCGTGGATGTTCATGAGAGACTCGGTATCATTAGGTCTTTTCAATATCAATCAATTTCGCTAATCGTCAATCAATAAAGTTCATTTTGAGCCGTGGAGAGTGGGTTTTGAACGACGGTTTCGCAATTGTTGTCGATATCGGCAAAACGCTTGCAAAGGTAAGTCTCTGGTCTCGCAATGGTGAAATGCTGGCCCGCGAGACTCGTCCCAACGATACCATCATAATTGATGGCATACGTCGCCTAGATGCAGGCGGCATCGCAGAATGGCTGACTTCGGCTCTGGCAAGCTTTGGAGGCCACCCTGTAGAATATATCGTTCCAGTGGCCCATGGAGCTGGCGTTACGCAAATCTGTGATGACGAGTTGGCCATCGCGCCAATTGACTACGAACAGGAACTTCCCGCAGAGCTACGTGCGCAATATGACGCTATCAGAACGCCCTTTGCAGAAACGGGTTCTCCAAATCTGCCTGCCGGGCTTAATTTCGGAGCCCAATTGTTCTGGTTGGAGAAGACTCATCCGGGCCTGATTTCGCAATCCACTTTGGTGCCGTGGGCACAATTTTGGGCCTGGTTCCTTACGGGCGAGGCCTGCACCGAAGCGACAAGCATGGGCTGTCACTCTGACCTATGGGCACCTGCCGAAGGCAAATTTTCCCGCCTTGCAGTCCAACGTGATTGGGCTGACCGCTTTGCACCCTTGGCTGCCGCGGGAGATATCATCGGAACCTTAAAGCTCAATCTGGCAGAGAAGACTGGTCTGCCTGCTAGCGCGAAGGTCCTGGCGGGACTCCACGATTCAAACGCAGCCCTTAACGCGGCTCGCGGATTTCATGAGATCGAGAATCGCGAAGCGACGATCCTCTCAACCGGAACATGGTTTATAGCCATGCGGCTTGCAACAGGCGAGATCGACCTGAGCAAGCTGCCCGAGGCGAGGGATTGCTTGGTCAATGTCGACGTTTTTGGCAATCCCGTTCCATCTGCACGCTTCATGGGCGGGCGCGAAATCGAGACTTTGATCCAGATCGACACACAGCAGGTAGACATCAAGCCCGACCAGCCACGCCTGCTCGATGCAGTACCTAGCGTAATTGCACAAGCTGCGATGGTCTTGCCCACACTCGCTCCTGGCAACGGCCCCTACCCGCAAGCACAAGGTGGATGGGTCAATCGCCCCGAGGATTGGTTCGAAAGGCGCGCAGGTGCGTGCCTATACGCGGCGCTTGTTGCTGACACTGCACTCGATCTCATTGGCTCTCAGGGCTGCGTTCTAGTCGAAGGGCGCTTTGCCGAAGCTGAAGTGTTTGTGAGAGCTCTCGCCACCCTCAGGTCCGACACAAAGGTCTATGTTGCCAACGCCCACAATGACGTGAGCTTTGGCGCGCTGCGATTAATTGACCCAAGCATACGTCCAAAAGGTGGCCTGTCACGGGTTCAACCCTTGGCGGTCGATCTTTTTGGTTATCGCGAAGCCTGGCATCGGGCGCAGATGGCCAGCGCATGATCGCTGCAAGCGCTATCGACTATCGTGAATTGGCACGTCGGCGTCTGCCGCATTTCCTGTTCGAGTATATCGACGGCGGCTCCTATGCACAGGTCACGCTCGAACGGAACGTCGCTGATCTTAAGAATGTAGCACTGCGCCAAAGAGTGCTTCGCGATGTATCCGAAATCGATTTGTCTACTCGGCTGTTCGATCAGGATTTGGCGTTGCCAGTAGCACTCGCCCCTGTAGGGCTTGCCGGAATGAATGCGCGGCGCGGCGAATGTCAGGCCGTCCGCGCCGCGAACAATGCAGGTATCCCTTTTACCCTCTCGACCGTCTCCGCTTGTGATATTGAAGAGGTTTCAGCAGCGAGCAGCGCCCCCTTTTGGTTCCAACTCTATATGATCCGTGATCGCGGATTCATGCGTGAACTGATGGCTCGCGCGGCCTCGGCCGGTTGCACCGCGCTGGTTTTCACGGTCGATATGCCTGTCCCTGGGAGCCGTTACCGCGACTATCATTCGGGCCTAGCCGGCGCTCCAGGTATTGTCGGAGCCCTCCGGCGAACTTGGCAAGGCGCGCTGCGGCCTCATTGGGCGTGGGACGTGGGCATCAAAGGACGCCCGCACAGCTTGGGGAATGTTGCGACTGTGCTCGGCGACAAGTCAGGAATAGAAGACTTTTTCGCGTGGATGAGGAAGAACTTCGACCCATCAGTTACTTGGGACGATCTCGATTTCATTCGCAGCGAGTGGAAAGGCACAATGATCATAAAGGGCGTTCTTGATCCGGAGGATGCGATACGAGCTGCAGAGCTTGGTGCTGATGGTGTGGTTGTGTCGAACCACGGAGGGCGTCAATTGGACGGCGTACTGTCAAGCGCTCAGGCATTGCCCAAGATTGCCGAAGTTGCCGGTGACCGGCTGACAGTGCTTGCCGACGGCGGAATCCAGTCCGGGCTTGATGTGGTCAGAATGCTTGCCCTCGGAGCAAAAGGTGTGCTGCTTGGTCGCGCATGGGCTTATGCTCTGGGCGCACGTGGCGAAGCTGGCATTTCGCATTTGTTGCAACTGATTGAAGCAGAAATGAAGGTCGCCATGTCGCTAACAGGTGTGACCAGCATTGATCAGATCACACGCGTAATTCTTGCCGAGCGAAACTGTGGCTAACCGATCGGCTTGACTATATCGATCTGCTGCAGGCCAGCATCGCGGAGCTGATCGATCAGCTTCGGATCTGCGCCTTCATCGGTAATCATGCGGTCGATGCGGCTTAGCTCGCAGACGATGGCGCCGGACGACGCCTCCAACTTGCTACTATCGACGACAAGAATGACTTCATCGGTACGGTCAAGAAATCGGCGTTGGCTCGCCACAAGTAGCGCATCTGCCTGAAATATGCCTCGCGAACTGACCGACGCCGCACCCAAAAATAGCTTGCTGGCGTGAAAATTGGGCATGGTGGTTTCACCAGCTGGCGCAAGAATGATATTCTGTTCGCGAAAAATCGGCCCTGACGGAACAAGCAGCTGCGTAGTTTCCTGACACAGCAATGCATTCACAATGTGGAGCGAATTGGTCAGGACTTGAAGATTGAGATCGGCCAAGTGTTCGCACATCTGGTAGGTCGTTGTCCCGCCGTCTATAATAATGCCCTCGCCTGGAGCACAGAGTTTCGCAGCCGCCCTTCCAATCGCCCGCTTCTCAGCAATGTTCTGCTTGAGTGATTTTTCAAAAGGGGTGCCGGCAAGGCTCGGTGGAGAACCGGCAACCGTTGCGTCCGTATCGACGGCTTTAGCGCCCCCATGCAAACGTATAATCTTGCCTTGTTTCTCAAGCCTGGCGAGATCGCGCCGAATAGTTGCAGGAGAAGCGTCGACGTTCGCCTCAAGATGTCGATACGTGGTGAAGCCCTTCTTCATCAACGCGTCGAGAATTATTTCTTCGCGTTCGGCAGCGTGCATGCACAAATCCTCAATCACTGTTCAACGCGAGATGCGGCGTCGAACTTGTTCAAAAGCCTCCCTGCATGCAGATTCATTCAGTATCAAGTCGGAACTGATCATTTTCGCGCAAACTTGCGTTTGCCGTTCTATTTTCTGATATGAAAAGTTCAATATATCAATGGCCTAGGGGGATGCTGAAAGCTGACTGCGCTGGTTTAACTGATATGCATAAAGTGACGGGACTGCATCAACGGGCCGATTTAGCAACTCCAGATATGGTTCTGGCGTATGGTCCAGACGAATTTTGCGATTGCCATGCATCCCAATTATTCGCGCATCAGGGCCTTCGGACCCGCCAAGGATCACGATTTCGCTACCAGGCTCTACGCCTTCGGCAACCAACACTTTGACATTCCACGCTGTGTTGTAGCGACCGTGCCCCGGTAGCCAGTAGCCCGCGCCGCCCGCTTTATATAAATCATACATCGGCGTACCATCAGTAGCCGTCTTGTCAGGCGTCACATGGACAGTCACATTATCGTATAGATTTTGGTGGTTCGCACCGGCATGTTGATCGAGCGTAGGCGTGGTCCAGACCACTGCGTCCTTATATACGGACTTGGTCGATTGTGTGTTGAAACTGAGCGCGTGGACGGTCGGATTGAACACCGTCAACCCTTCTACAAGCACATTGTGCACATTGCCGATATGAACGCTGTAATGCGCCGTGTGATTGCCTTCGGTCACAATATTGCGAATAGTCACATTGGCCAGATCGTCTGTTAGAATTCCGCTATCGCTGTTGGATATCCTCACATTGCGGATCCAGCCATTGTGGACGCCGGAAAAATAGACTCCGTTGAATCCGCTCTCGTTATGGTGTCCAAAATCGGGGTTCTCAGGAAAGACGAGCGACAAGTCCTGAATGCCTACATGGGAGAGATGCTCCCACGTTGAAAAGTAAGCAGGTAAGCTATCACCAATCGGGTGCAACAAAGGATCTGCAATGGTCATCTTATCGCCATCGATTGCCTCAATCCGGGTTACCTGACGAACCAGCGGGCGATCGGGCAATTCCCAATGCCGGCTTCCAATTTTTTCCTTAGTATCGCCATAGAGCGATTTGACCAACGGACCCTCAGGGCCATCCCGGTTGTGCCAGTTGATCTGCAACACATCACCGACGTTGATGCTGCTAGCACCGGAAACCAATAGTTCGCGCGAAAACTGCTCGCCCGATGCAATCTGCTTCACTTCCCTTATCGGCCGATCATAGCGTTCGAGATATGTCGCATGGCGGCCATTGGGCACCCGCGTCCAGATAAATCCGGCGCTCCAGCTATAGGGCGAAAACAGAACCTCCAGATTTGCGTCGGGGATGCGCTCGAACTTATTGTTCTCTTCGAGATAGATGCGGATCTCATCGAGCGCGCCACCATCGTCAATCTGATTCAGGGGCCGCGGCATGAAGAGCTCTGTGCCACCCGTTCCCATGCCCATGCCCGACAGCACAATTCCGCTGCGTTCGATCCAAAGGATTTCGCTCAGCACGTAGCGTCCGGCATGAAACTGCACACGTACAGGCTCAGCGCCCTCATGCGCCTCCTTCAGCGCCAACAGAATCGCCTTGCTATCATCCTTCCCATCATTGGGTATAGCCCCGAAGTCAGCCACGTCGATTGTGTTCGTGATATCGGGGATGTCAGCGGCTCCAAACTCGAAGCCGGCGTAGGAGAAGTCCGGCAAGGGGTTATCCTCACGCACCGATTGATCCGACAGGATTGCGGGGAAGCTTTCTGCGCTTGCAGGCACTGCCAAAGCCCCCACAGTCGCAGAAAGAGCCAGTAAGCTCTTTGAAAATTGAGAAAACATACCCGTCAGGTTAGTCATCACTCTCTCCCAGAATGGAACTTACACAGAGGGTATTGACCTCAGATGATACCGGTGTCAATAATGTTTGCGCTTAGAACCCATCACGCTTCGGCTGTGAATGCTGGCCAATCATTTGGAGCATGGGGGAGGGCGCGAAGGTGGAATCGGCGATGAACCGCAAACAAGGGATCAAACATTGACCACGCTACGCGAGCTGCGTGCTTCCCGCGCCGATGGAGCAGCGGATTTGAGCCCTACCTTTGCAGAAATTTCGGCGTCTCTAGTCACTGCGCGACGCGAAGCGGGTGTACTGGCCAGGTTTCCGGGGACGGTCCCTACAGATCTGGCTTCAGCCTATCGGATTCAGTCTCATTCGATCGCCAAGTGGCCCGATACAGTAGCTGGTTGGAAGGTCGGTGGCATTCCCCCAAATTGGCGCGACACGCTCGGTGTGTCGTGGTTGGTCGGGCCGATCTTCCATAAATCAGTCCGATTTGATCAGGCCGGCGAGACATCTATTATGCCTGTCTATAGAGACGGATTTGCCGCAATTGAGCCAGAGCTGATTGTTCGGCTTGGCGAAAGCCGCGAGCAAGATCGTATGTTCATTGGCGCCGAGATAGCCAGCAGCCCCGTGTCTGCCATTAACGACTATGGCCCGATCGCCGTGGTGTGCGACTTTGGCAACAACAACGGCGTGTTGGTGGGCAGAGAAATTGCCGAGTGGGCCAGATTTGACGAGCCGATCACAGCATCGATCTGGATCGACGGTCAACTCATTGCCGAAAGAGTGCTTGAAGACACGTTTGCCAACGCGCTCGCAGCCAGAGACTTTTGTTTGGAGAATGTGGCGCAGCGCGGCCTTGAATTGCAACCAGGCACATTGATTTCGAGCGGCGCGATCACCGGTATCCACGAAGCCGCTTCAGGAGCGCGCAGCACAGTGTCATTTGGAGCTCTGGGACAATTCGAATTGGAGTTGGGCAATGCGCAGCCGCTTTGCTGACTACTCCGCACCATCTAAGCACCGCGCGGTAAGGCCTAGCCTAAGAGTAGCGGGTTGATCGAAGGAAAGTATTAAATGTTCAATAAAGTCTATCACGCCACGCATCCAGAAATGATGGATGGTATTTCGAACGATAAGCTGGAAGAGCTCTATTGCGTGCCCGACCTTTTCGCGGATGGCGAGGTCCGGCTCATCTACTCGCATTACGAACGCTTTGTTCTGGGTGGCTGCGTACCAGCTGGCAAAACGGTCGCGCTACCGGTGCAAGCCGAGCCCGAAAGCTCTGCTGGAAAACCCTTTCTCGAACGTCGGGAAATGGCTGCAGTCAATGTCGGTAGCGGTCCGGGTTCGATTACGGTGGACGGGGTCGAAACAGTGCTCGACCAGCATGACTGCCTGTATATTCCGATGGGCTCAGGCGACATCCTCTTCGCGGGCCAGGCTGCACGGTATTATCTGGTCAGCCTCCCGGCGCACAAGGCGTGCGAGCTGAAGAAGATCTCTGTTGCCGAGGCCAATCCATTAAAGCTTGGCTCGCTAGAAACATCGAACAAGCGCACAATCTATCAGCTGGTTATCCCCGGCATCTGCGAAAGTTCGCAACTGCTGCTTGGACTGACCCTGCTGGAAGATGGCAGTGTATGGAACACCATGCCTCCGCATCTGCATGACCGGCGCAGTGAAGTATATTTCTACTTTGGATTCGACGAAGGCTCACGCGTGTTCCACTATATGGGTGAGCCGGACAAAGTCCGCCATATCGTTATGGAAAACGAGCAAGCTGTGATGAGCCCGCCGTGGTCGATCCATATGGGGTCCGGTACGAAGAGCTATGGCTTTATCTGGGCGATGGGTGGTGAAAATCTAGACTACACCGACATGAACGTCCTTGATCTCTGCCAGTTAAAATGACCAGCATGTTTGATCTTAAAGGGCGAAAAGCCATCGTCACGGGCGCCAATACTGGCATAGGTCAGGGCATTGCAGTTGCACTGGCGAGAGCCGGTGCCGACCTCGCGCTGGTTGGACGAAGCGCAGCCGAAGAAACGCAAGCATTGGCTCAGGCTGAGGGACGCAAAGCGATCCTGATTGAAGCTGATCTTTCCAGCATTGCCCCCGTTTCCAATGTGGTTTCGCAGGCCGTAGAAGAATTGGGCCGTGTGGACATTCTGGTCAACAATGCTGGAATCATTCGCCGGGAAGACGCTCTCGACTTTTCGGAAGCGGATTGGGATGCGGTCGTGGACACAAATATGAAGGCTTTGTTCTTCCTATCCCAAGCTGTTGGTCGTCACATGGTCGATTGGTCGAGCCAGAACGGGGAAAGAGGCAAGATCATCAACATTGCATCGATGCTCACATTCCAGGGCGGCATCCGCGTTCCCAGTTACACTGCCTCCAAGAGCGGTGTCGGCGGCCTGACCAAACTGTTGGCGAATGAATGGGCGCCCAAGGGAATCAATGTTAACGCGATCGCCCCTGGTTATATCGCGACCAACAACACTGCCGCATTGCAAGCGGATGAAACACGCAATCGCCAAATCCTTGAAAGGATTCCTGAAGGACGCTGGGGGGACCCAGCGGACATTGGCGGCGCCTCTGTCTTCCTGTCAAGCAATGCCGCTAACTACATTCAAGGCCACATTCTGGCTGTCGATGGTGGGTGGCTGGCGCGATGAGCAAATCGGGCATCGTTGCATGTTTCGGAGAGGTTCTGTTGCGGTATTCGCCGACTCAAGACCGCGCTCTGAGAAATGCAACGGGGCTCGATGTGTTTCCAGGCGGTGCGGAAGCCAATGTGGCTGCCGGGCTTTCGAATATCGGTAGAGCCACGCGCATGATCTCCGCCTTGCCCGCCAGTGAGCTTGGTGCGATTGCTCGTCGCGCTTTACAACGCGAAGGGGTGGATACATCATCAATTGTTGCAAGCCCGGGCCGCATGGGCATCTGCTATGTAACGCCGTCAGGTCCCATGCGGCAGAGCAGCGTAATTTATGACCGGGCTGAATCCAGCTTCGGCCTTCTCGACCAGTATGATTTCGACACTGGTCTCGATGGCGTTCAACACGTTCACATTTCTGGGATTTCGCTCGCTGTGAGCGACACGTCGCGCGCAAATACTCTTCGCCTGGCTCAGGTGGCAAGGGGAAAAGGTCTCGGCATAAGCTTTGACGGTAACTTCCGTCCGGCCCTTTGGAAGGCACAATCAGTCGATCCGCGCCCTGCAATTGCGCAGATGGTCGAACTCGCCGATCTGTTTTTCGGCAATCACAAAGACATGGCCTTGCTGCTCAGGCAGGATTTTTCAGGCGATGGTCCGGAAAGGCGGCGCGAGGCAGCGCTCGCCGGATTTGAAGCATTTCCTAATCTTGCGGCAATCGCTTCTACTGCCCGCCACGTCGATGAACATGATACTCATCGGATCATAGGTAGGATCGACACGCCTGAATCTGTGCATCAATCAGAGGAACAAATTTTGTCTAATGTCGTTGACCGGATCGGAACCGGCGACGCTTTCGCTGCTGGAGTTATCGACGGCTGGCTAGGACGACCTGACAATCTCGTCCGCGCGCTCCAACAGGGCATGGCGCTCGCAGCGCTCAATCATTTTTCGCGCGGAGATTTCAGCCTGGCAAGTCGCGCTGAAATGGACGCCGCCATCAAAGGTGCCGGCGATGTCGTCCGATAGGTAATAAGGGATATTTCTGCAACACAAATGCTCAATAATGATCATTATATGTCAAAATGAATGCTACACGAGCCAATTTCTACCATAATCCGAGCTTAGAGGTTAACGAATCAAGGGAGAGCGATATGCGAAAATCTGTAAAAACGAGTCTTCGTCTGGCTGTATCGACGGCAGTCGTCACGGCTATGCTGACTGCTCCGTCAGTCGCGGCGGCGCAAGAAACAGACGGCGGAAACGGAGCTAGTTCGGCTCAAAATGACACCGGTGCCAATGAAAATGTTATTATCGTAAGCGGGATTCGCCAATCGCTGGCGAGTGCCCTCGACGAGAAGCGAACGACCGACAATATTGTCGAGGTCATCCAGGCAGAAGATATTGGCAAATTGCCAGACCAAAACTTGGCAGAAGTTCTTGAAAATGTCACTGGCGTGCAGATCATTCGCGATGCGGGTGTCGGTACCGGAGTGCAGATCCGCGGCACCAGTGCAAACCGGGTTGAAATCAATGGCGTTTCAACAGTCGGATCAGGCACTGGCCGCTCTGGCATCAGCTTCGAGGATCTACCCGCCGCGCTGATCGCTTCCGTCGAAGTAGTCAAGGTACCTGAAGCAAAGACGATCGAAGGCTCAGTCGGCGGCACGGTCAACCTGCGCACCTTGCGCCCTCTAGATATCAACGAGCCGCTATTGGCATTCCGCGCGCAAGGCGAACATAGCAGTCTATCGGACACAATCACACCTCGCTTCTCCGCAACGATCGGAAATAGCTGGGACACAGGTGCAGGCGAATTCGGCGTCGTTATGAGCGCCAGCTATGCTGAGCTGGATGTGTCGGAATTTTTTGCGCGCGTAGACCGGGATCGTACCGTGCTTCCAGGCGCGTCCGCCAGTTCGGAGACTTTTCCTTTCTTGCGGGTTCAATTCCTAGACCAGGATGTCAGTAACCAGGAATATACAACCATCAACTGGACCGGTTCAGTCGAGTGGAAACCATCAGACAATCTGCGCTTATACGTCGACGCTACGATCAATGATCAGGAAAGGGTAGAGCAAGGCTCACGCGCCTTCTTCTCCGGAACGACCTCAAGCGCAGTAATTGACAACACAAACAACACGTCTTTCGAGACTGTCGACTTGGGCACAGTTCAGGGCCCGAACGGTCCGATCGTGCTTGGTGAAGTCCAGGCTGTTACTTCGGGTATCTTGGGAGTTGGTGTAACAGCCAACGGAACGATTGATGCAAACTTGCGCACGGGCACATCGACGGGTGCGCGTCAGACCGACAGCGCAGTATTTGCTGGTGGTGTGGAGTGGCAACAGGACCGCTTCACTGTAAATGCCGAGATCGCACGCTCGACCTCCAAGTCTGACTTCCCAGGTCTCGGCTTTCAGTTTGACTTCGTCAATCCAAATGGCCCGCAGCCCTCACTGGGACAAAGCAGCGATAACGGTGTTCCCGCAGAATTCGATGTCCGCGACGGCATTCTGCAATTCGGTATCGCGCAAGGGCTGGCTGAGACGCCAACCAGTGCACAGCTGCTCGATCCCGCGAACTATCGAGTTCGGCAAGTCAACCGTTCCGCTAACAGCAACGATAACAGCGAAATGGCATACCGGCTTGATCTGAACTTTGATTCAGAAGGCGCATTGCCATTCTTCTCCTCTATCGATGCAGGCTGGCGCTATAGTGTTTCCAAGGCGGAGAACATCGACAGTAGTCTGAGGAACAACTTCACTTCTACCAATTCTCCGTTTTTCTTCCGCCCCACTTTTGATCAGTTCAGCGACATCGTGGCGCCTGGGGTAAACAATTTTGATAGTGCCGGCGGCAATCGCACTCTGTTTATTCCTGATTACCTGCAAATCGACCCTCGGATTTCAGCTGATGATCCAGACGGAGTATTGGATGCTATCAATGCGGCAATCGAAGCACAGAACGCCGCAAACGGTGTGACCTTGCCACTCATTAGCCAGCCGACAGAGACACTAACTGCATTCTTCGATATCGAGGAAAGCACACTCGCGGCATACTTCCAGGGCAATTACGATTTAGATGTCGCTGGCTTGCCGATCCGCGGTAATGTTGGCGTCCGTTGGGTCTCAACCGAGATTGACTCGATCGGCAACAACGTTGTCAATGGTGCTGTTGACGGACAAATCAGGCAGTCATCGAGTTATGAATTCTGGTTGCCTCGATTCAGCCTCGTGGCGGAACCAGCGAACGATCTCTTGATCCGTGCAGGTGTATCGCGAGATCTGCGCCGACCGAACTTTAACAACCTTTCCACCTCGGTTGCCTTCGGCGGTAACGCATCTACGGCGGTCGGCGTTGGAAATCCGAGCCTTGAACCGGAAACCGTCTGGTCATTTGACCTTTCAGGAGAATACTACTTCTCCGACACTGGGTTCTTCAGCCTTGGCTTCTTCCACAAGCGACGCACTAACCTCTTTGCCCAAGAGACTGAATTTCCGGTCGAGGTGAACGGGCCGAACGGCATCGAGCGTGATATTTCGCCACCTTGCGAAGGTGGCGGTATTTTCAACCCGTTCGCAGACCGGAACGTCTTCTCACCCATTCAGGGAATTGGTATCTGCGTCCCCGTTGCCACGACGATCAACTCCGATGGAGTTGCAACACAAACTGGTGTCGAAGTCGCGTTCCAGTACGATCTTTCCGACTTTGAAGATACTTTAGGCTTTGCCTCGGGCTTTGGCTTCATTGGCAATTTCACATATCAAGAAGATGGCGGAAACGTCAGCAACTTCTTCAATGGTAGCGGCGGCGGCAACGCCCTCAATCTGTTGCTGGGACGAACCGACACCGATATGTCGACTGCCACCCTGGACGACGATGTCGTGCAGCAGCTGGTAACGCTGCCAAATCTGTCGAAGTATGCATTCAACACGACACTCTTCTATGACAAATACGGTCTCAACTTCCGCGCTCGTTACAGCTGGCGCTCTTCGTTTAGGAGCACTGATACACGCCGGTTTGGCCTCCCGCGCATTGTTAATGCACGGGGACAGCTCAATGCCAGCCTAAGCTATGCGATCACCGACCAGCTTACTGTTGGTGTTGACGGGATCAATCTTCTGCGCGAGCGCAATGATGAGTACTGCATCACCGACGGGTCCTTGCTGTGCCAGCAAGACTTTAGCGACCGCCGTATCGTCGGAGGGGTGAGCTTCAAGTTCTAAGCGGCAAATCACTTCCCGATGAACGAAAGGGGCGCCCATGTGGCGCCCCTTTTTCTTTTTCCGCAATCTGTACCGGTCTGGCCTGCGACTTTCCTGATATGCCTTGAAAGGTTTAGAGATCAGCCTTTCATACAATGTCGCTGTCGAGATTTGTCAGGGCATCGCCCTCGAACGCCGCCCACTGGAACGAAGTAACGATTGCCGTTGTATCGTCCAGACCATCATCTGCGACCGATTGCCAGCCATCTGTCGCGCTGCATTCGCCACCAGTCGTCGGGATGGTGCTGGTCGGCATTGATGCAGGAGCTTGCGTTTGGGTAGGGCTACTGCCTGTTAGTATTGCCGGAGAAGCCTTACCCTCGTCCTGTCGATGTCAAGAAGCAAGCGGCAGGCAAATAGCAAGTAGAAAAGAAGGCCGTTGCTTGTCGCGCGCAGGCAATTTCACATTCTAAGTCGGTTGAATTCCTAGACTAATTCGATCGAAGTCGACTTCAGATTTTCGCTGTCCGGTCCTGCCATAACGGTAAACCTGCCCCGCTCAAGAACAAGCTTCCCACTCGCTTCGCGAAAACCGAAATCTTCAGCGCCAAGCGTGAACTGTATGGTGCGTTGTTCTCCGGGCGCTAAACTCACCTTTTCAAATCCGCGCAGCAGTTTGATCGGCCTCGTCAGGCTAGCGATCTCGTCGCGCACGTAGAGTTGGACAACTTCCTGACCGGACCGCTGCCCGGTATTCTGAACAGTGACCGAGACCTTCAGATCTTCGTCCGCTTTGATAGAAACGGCCTCCGGTACCGGAGTTCCGCAGGCGAATTGTGTGTAGCTCAACCCGTGTCCGAACGGATAAAGAGGCGTCGAATCAGAGAATACATAATTTCTGAATTTGCCGGTCGGCTTCTGATAATAGAATCCCGGTATCTGCCCAACGTTGCGGACCAACGTCACAGGTAGTTTACCACTCGGATTGACATCTCCAAACAGTATGTTGGCGATGGCGTGGCCACCCTCTTCACCGGGGTAAAAGACGTCGAGGATTGCGGGGCAATTCTCCACCAGCTTTTGCGGCGAGAGCGGACGACCATGTATCAACACCGCAACAGTCTTCTTGCCGAGAGCCAACAGGGCTTCGGCAAGGTCATTCTGTTCGCCAATTAGCTCAAGATCGTCACGATCTCCGCGCGAATCTCCGGCAAAATAGGCTTCGCGAGCGGTCGCCTCATTGCCGCCGAGGCACATCACAATCGTGTCAACATCACCCGCAGCCGCGACCGCTTCACCGATGAGTTGGCGATTGAGCGCTGGATCAGCCCGCACAGTCTCATCCGCCGCATCGGTTTCAATCTCGTTCTTTCCTTCATCGCCTGCTGTGATCCGGCACCCCGGCGCGTAGACAGTTTCAAACCCGGCCCGAAGACCATGAGCCTTGATCCCTTCGAGCATGCTGACCCCGATGAAGGGCTTGGGCGAATATCCGCCTAGATGCACCGATGCCGCGTTTGGTCCGACCACCAAGACCTTTTTTGTGGCGGCCTTCTCGAGCGGCAGAAGATCACCTTCATTCTTGAGCAGAACGACTGACTCTTCTGCTGTCTTGCGCGCCAATGCCCGGTGTTCCTTGCTTCGCGCCAGGCTGGCCGCCTTTGCAGGCTCCGCCCATGGCAGATCGAACAGACCGCATTTGAACTTAGCTGCGAGCACACGCTCGGCGGCGCGTCGGACATAAGCTTCCTTGAGCTTTCCTTCGCGCACAAGCTGCGGCAGCATAAGGTAGACGCCGTTATTGGCAAGCTCCAGATCGACGCCCGCCTTGAGCCCCATGATCGCAGCTTCAGCTTCGTCTTTGGCGACCCCGTGCAGGCTATGAATACGGCGGATATCGTCCCAGTCAGAAACGACGTAGCCATCAAAACCCCAGTCATCTCGGAGCAGATCTGACAGCAGCGCGATGTCGGCATGCGCAGGCACTCCGTCAATCTCGCCATGCGACGCCATCAGACCGACCGAGCCGGACTCGGTGATCGCGGCGCGGAACGGCGGCAGCACGACATTTTGCATCTCGACCGGGCCGATATGCGAAGGTGCAAAGTTGCGACCCCCGATTCCTTGACCGTAGCCCGCAAAGTGTTTGACGCTGGTGGCCATGCGGTCCGCGGGAAGATACTCCGCAGGCGCTCCTTGTAGACCGGTCACAATCGCACGCGCCGAAACAGTAACCAGATAGGGATCCTCGCCCCACGTCTCTTCGGCCCGGCCCCAGCGCGGATCGGTGCAGATATCGATGTTGGGCGAGAAACACGCCTGCGCACCGCGCGAGCGCGCCTCTTTGGCGGTCGCGGCGAAAACCTGCTCAACAAGTTCGGGATTGAAGGCGCAGGCCATTGCCATCGCTTGCGGATATTGCGTCGCTCCATCGGCGAGCAGTCCGGCCAGACATTCTTCGAAAATGAACGCTGGAATACCGAACCGACTGCGGCTGACAACCTCGCGCTGCAAAGCAATCACAGCGTAGGCATTGTCCTTTGGCCCGGCCTCGAGGCTGGCTGAGTAGACGCCACCGATACCATATTGAAAATAGGGAAAGTCAGTTTCGAATGCTTTGGCGTCGGCCATCACGTCGGCTGCGCGCGGGCAATTTAGCTGAGCACCGAGCTCATCCAGAGTCATCAGCGCGACTAGCGCCTTTGCGCGGCGTGCCGGAGAAAGCGACTTGTCGCGGAAGTCATCGCTGGCGCGGGCGTGGAGCACGTTACCGAAGCCGCTGGCTGCGGCAAAGCCCAGTCCGCCAATGCCAGCCAGCGTTGTTCGCCGATCAATTTTCATGTCTTTCCTACTTTCGTGTCTAAGTCGGGCAGGGATCAGCGCGGCCACCATTCCTCAATCTCCGCACGGATTGCTTGGACCCGCTTCGCGTGCTCGGGGTGGCCAGCAAGGTTTTCCTTTTCATCAGGGTCGGACAGCAGATGATACAGCTCAGGTCTGCCCTCATCGTGATCATTGAGGATCAACTTCCAATCGCCATTGCGTGCCCAACGATGCGTCATATTGATCTTCGGATCGTCTAGGTCGACCGAGGTATGATAGTAGATCTCTCCAAAAACGGTGCGCGGTGCCATGCTCGCGTGCCGGTCGACAAAAGGCCGCAGGTTCTTTCCGGGCAATTGGTTGTTCTGTGGGGCACCCGCGAATGCGAGCGTCGTCGGGAAGAAGTCAATCGAACTCACCAAGTCGTCGTAACGAGAAGGTTCGATGCGGCCCGGCCAACGCACAAAAATGGGTGTGCGCACACCGCCTTCATAGGGTGATTGCTTGCTACGCGCGTCAAAGCGCAGGTCACGTCCTTGAAGATCGCGAAAGCTCTCACCGTCGCGATTGGGCAACCAACCATTGTCTACGATGAACATGATAACAGTGTCGTCTGCCTGGCCGCTTTTTTGGAGCAAATCCATCAGCTGGCCGACAGTATCGTCGAGCCACGAAATATTGGCGTAATAACCAATCTCACGTTTTCCCAATCCCTTGCCGCGAAATGGCTCCTTGTAAGCTTCCACAGCATCGAAAGGTGCATGCGGCAGATAGGGGGCAAACCAAATAAAAAAGGGATCATTGCCCACGGCTCCTAGGAATTGCTCGATCGGCTCCATCGTCTTTCGGCCGATACGAAGCCCCGCGTCGCCATGACGGGTTCCTTGCGTCATGCCATCGGTAAAACCGCCGTTGGTGTAGATCCCTTCCCAGAATTTTCCCGTTTGCAGGCTTCGATATCCTTTGGCCATCAAGGCTCTTGGAATGGGCTCCTGCATTTCCAAAAATCGAAAAGTCGCTGAATGCGGAATGCCGTCAGGTGGGTCGTTGAAGCATATACCGTGATCAAAAGCGTATTTGCCTGTGATCAGTGTAGCGAGCGATGCGCGGCACAGGCTGCTTGGAACGTAGCCATTAGGAAAAAGCGCAGATTCTGACGCGAGCTTGTCGAGGTTCGGAGTGCGAACAAGGTCATGCCCCATAAACCCGAAGTCGCCATAGGCCTGATCATCGGCAATGATCCAAATGATGTTGGGTGCTGATTCTGTGGAGTTGCTTGCTCTGGAAACGGGATCGCCCAGTGGAACTGCACATGATGCCAAAGCGAACATCAATCCAAAAATAGTCAGAATTCGAAGGTAGAATGGATGTGTCATATCGGATCTTTCCATCCACCGTCAGCAGTCAATTGATAGGTGTGCTTGCCGGGTCCGACCTTCGTTTCTGCCAAAGGCAGGCCTTCAAGATTGATGGTCGCCGAAGAGTTGCTCGGAATCTCAACGTTCCAGACTAATAAAGCACCATCGCGCTTCCAAGCACTCCTTATGGTTCCGTAACCTGTCTCCAACGAGACCAAGACCTCGTCCAAGTCTTTCGGAAAGACCGGATGCAGGAAGAAGTGCTTGTAGCCCGGATCCACGGGATCGGGGTTGATCCCACCGAGACCGCTGTAGAACCACGCATCGTAGCCGCCTTTGAAGGGATGGTTGAGCGACCTTCTTGGCTCCGCCCCATAGTCGGGTACATACCCTGTAATATTCTCCCACAATGTTGTGCCATTCAAGGTGTCAAACAAATAGGAATAGCCTGGCGGGCCTTTAGCTGCGAACACGCCGAACGCAGTATCCTCATATCCCGCATCCGAAAGCGCGGGGTAAACCCACGTCTGACCCAGCGCCCCGACTGAAGCATGGCCATCCCATTTCTCGCGAACATCCGCGTCAATCGCCGCAGCGATAGATTTCCGTTTTTGCACAGGCGCTATGCCGAACTGCAGCGCCATGGCATTCGCGGTCTGGCTGCCATATCCAGAGGTATCACCTTGATAATAGGCGCGGTCAAACGCTCCGCTAACGTCTTTGAAGCGCTGCTCGAACGCCCTTGCGTCATCTTCCCGCCCCAGACGCGCGGCCATATCCGACATTTGCTGGAACACTCGCGCCACCAGCGCGGTTGCCGTCAGATCACCGGGAGTACTGAACGATGCGCAGCGGCCGAGAGGACGAGCCATCCCGAGTTCCGGCAGTGCGTCACACCAGTCGCCGTAGTAATGGAATGGATCGGTTACGCGATTATCGTCCATGGCCTTTTCGACATAGGCGACATAATCGAGAAGACTGTCATATTGCCGCTCGATGACCGACACATCGCTGGTGTGGAGGTAATGTTCCCACGTGAGAAAGACCTCTGCCGCCGCCCAGTCAACCTTGCCCGAGTGTGTCCGCCGCCCCGGCACAATGGCCGGTGAGATGAAATCGGTGGTTCTGAAGTCTCCTAGATATTTGTCGAGAAATGGCCCCATGTCGAAATTGTAGCTCGCAGTCTGGACTATCGCATGCGCGTCACCGGTCCAGCCATTGCGCTCGCGGATCGGACAGTCAGACAAGACCGAAACCATGTTGGTTTCGAACGACCACAAAGCAGTTTCATGGATGCGATTGAGCAGCGGGTCGGAGGAGGAAAAATGTCCAATTCGGGCGATATCAGTACGAGTTAGATGCGCGGTGATAGCATCCAGCGGCGGAGGTCCATCGATCCCGCTTATCTCCATATAACGAAATCCATGCCAAGTGAATGATGGCGACCACGGGTTCGCATCCTCGCCGTCAGAGACATAAGCATCAACCTGCTTTGTGCGCGGGGCACCGCCGCCAGAATTCATCCCCACCCTGCCCGTGCTGTCTGCCCATTCGCCATAACGCAGCAAAACCATCTGCCCTTCAGAAAGGCCAAAACGCGACATGTCGATTGTCGGCAATCCAGTGAAATTCTGGCCCATATCGATAGTATAGACGCCCGGTTCGGGGATAAGGACGGCATCCGGTTTCACTTCGGTGACGCGGCGAACAGGTGGCATTTCCGCTGCCACCAAAGCCTGTGTTGGGCTATCCTCCAGTACCGCCGCATTGCGCCAACCTGCGCTGCTATCATGGCCCACGTCATTCCATGCTGGCACATTCTCACGGGCATCGAAGAACTCGCCCGAATAGACCCCATTCTTCAGGATCGGGGACGGATGAGCAAGCCAGCTGCTGTCACTCTCAATCGTCTGGCTCGACCCATCTTCATAGGTAATTTCGAGCTGCGCAATCGCGGCAGGCTCACCGTAGAAAAGCTTGTCCATTCCGAACGCTGTGCGCTCGCCATAAAAGCCATTGCCAAGATGGACGCCCAAAACCTGCTCGCCGTGACCCAGCCGATCTGTGAGATCGTCGATATCGTAGTAAATCCGCTTGTCAAAATCAGTCTGGGCCGGGTTTAGGATCCGGTCGCCGATCTTCTCGCCATTCAAGAAAAACTCCGAATATCCAGCGGAAGTGGAATAGAGAAGCGCCGATCTAATCGGCTTTGTGATCGCGAACGTCTTGCGGAAAAAGGTCGCTGGACGCACATCTCGCAGCCGGCGTTTGGTATCCGCGATTGTTTCTTCATTCTTGAACTGCGGGTCTGCCGCGGTCGCTTCTAGCCAGCGTGTCATACCCGCCGTCTCTTCAGCCGCTGGAAAGATCGGGCTGGTCACCCAAGCCGCGCTCCAATCAGATGGCTCGAGTAATGCCATTTTCCACTTGCTAACTTCGCTCCATTCACCCGGTTGGTTTTCACCTTCCGCCCAAATTCGAACCCTCCAGAAGGCCTCCTGCCGCGACCTTAAGGCTTTTCCCTCATATTGGATGGCGACCGAGCGACCATCTTTTACCTGGCCGCTTGACCACAGATCAGCTCCACCGGAGTTTAGCAGGTCAGCGGTGGACGCAACCTGGATCTGAAAAGAAGTCTGGCTGTCGGCAGCGCTGCGCCAGGAAAGGCGTGGGATCTCACGCCCGACCCCAATCGGATTGGCATCCCCTTCAACCATAAGGGAAAATGGAACGGGAGCTCCAGGTGTGCTATCTGTCCTAGAAACCCTGCTCTGCTGACCAAGCTGGAGAGAGCATGCCGCAACCATGAAGCATGCGATAGCCGCCAGTACGCTGCGCAACTTTCCGCCCATCATGCCCCATCCCTCAATCCATATTGATCGATTATGATCACATATACGCAAATTAGATCATTTCCAAGGGCGAACTTAAGTCTTCCTTGATCAGGCAACGATATTCAGTTGCAGAGATAGAGCGGGCGACGGATTTAGCCTTTCATATCCTCCAACTCGACACCCTTCGTCTCGTGCACGGCAGCGCGAACGAAGAAGTATGAGACTGCGGCAAAGAGGGCATATCCCAAATAGGCGATCGAAAGCCCCGGCCATTCAACCAGCGAGGGAAAGCTGACTGAAACGAGCGCGTTGGCTATCCACTGTGCGAAACCGGCCACCGCAAGTCCCGAACCGCGAATTTGGTTCGGGAACATCTCACCCAACATGACCCACATGATTGGTCCCCAGCTGGCGTTAAAGAAGGTGACATAGAGATTTGCTGCGATCAGCGCGATAAGGCCACTGTTACCTGGCAGCACAAGGGTTCCATCTGGCCCGGGCACTCCCGTCGAAAATGCATAAGCCACCGTTGCCAGCGACAAAGCCATCCCGATAGATCCGATCTCAAGCAACGGTTTACGTCCGATCCGATCGACAAAGGCAATGGCGACCAAGCATGCTCCGATAGAGAGCGAGCCAGAAAGGACATTAGTCAATAGTGCTTCATCCTCAGTGAAGCCTACAGCTTCCCAAAGCGTTGCTCCGTAATAAAAGACTACATTGATGCCTACGAGCTGCTGAAAGACGGCTAGGCCGATGCCAACCCAGACAATCGGGCGAACCTTACCAGTAGTTCTCGAAATCAGGTCAGACAGCTTGGGGCGATGATGATCGCGGGCAAGGCTCTGTTCGATGTCGAGCGTCTTGCGTTCTGCAATTCCCTCGTCGAAAAGTCGTGTCAGGACGGCCTTGGCCTCGTCATTGCGGCCTTTGATCACCAGAAAACGCGGACTTTCGGGGATCATGAGCAAGGCCAGAAAATAGACGAGCGCGGGGAGCGCTTCGATCATGAACATCCATCGCCACGCAGCGTATCCAAGCCAGATTTGCTCGGTTGAACCGCCTGCGTAACGAGCGAGTGCAAAGTTCGCGAGAAACGACCCTGTCAGGCCGATGATGATCATTACCTGCTGAATGCTGGACAAGCGGCCGCGCCGGTCCGCTGGAACGACCTCGGATATGTAGACTGGTGCTATAACGCTTGCCGCTCCGACGCCTAAGCCTCCTATGATACGGCCAAAAATGAATATTTCCGAGCTGCTGGCGATACCTGTCAGTATGGCACTGATGAAGAACAGAACGGCACTAACCAGCATCACCCCGCGCCGACCGATCCTGTCAGACAATCGTCCGGCTCCGAAAGCTCCGATGGCAGAGCCAACCAGAATCGAGGCAACGTTGATTCCTAAGCCCAGGCTTCCAAGATCGAATGCTGTCTCCAGACCGCGCTGCGTTCCGTTGATCACGCCCGAATCGTACCCAAACATGAAACCACCGATGGTGGCGATCGAAACGATCACACCGATGACCCCCATTTTTGCGCGGTTCTCTGTCGTCATTTAGCCCTCCGTGTAGCGGTCGCTAGGCGCCTACCGTGGAGGTCGCCCGGTCGTGTGAGAGTCATATGCCTCCCTTTCCGAAAAACCTTCGAGACAGGGGATGACAATGCCACTGTTGAGCATTATTGATCGTTTTTGAGGGTATATGCAAATGTATTTGGGAATCGACATCGGAACATCGGGGATCAAGGCAGCCGCTTTGACCGATGCAGGTGTAGTCGCCGGTCAATCAACAAGCCCTTTGACCGTATCAAACCCCTCACCCGGTTGGTCCGAGCAAGACCCGCGAGACTGGTGGAGCGCCACTTGCGATGCCGTGCATCAGCTTGATCCCGCATTGCGGCGTCAGATCAAAGCGATAGGTCTGAGCGGCCAAATGCATGGTGCAACACTGCTCGATCAGGAAGACCGACCCTTGCGCCCCGCGATCCTGTGGAACGACGGCAGGTCTGCCACGGAGTGTGCAGCGATCGAGGCGGCAGTGCCCTCTAGCCGCCAGATTACTGGCAATCTGGCAATGCCAGGGTTCACAGCACCAAAGCTGCTGTGGGTGCGCGATCATGAACCTGTTGTCTTTTCTGCCACGCGTACCGTGCTTCTTCCAAAAGACTTCGTTCGTCTAAAGATGACGGGCGACAAGGCTTCCGACCTGTCGGACAGCGCCGGCACCTTGTGGCTCGATGTTGCAAGGCGCGATTGGTCTGACGCCATGCTCTCGGCTACGGGTCTGAGCCGGGAAAACATGCCAGAGCTCTTTGAAGGCAACTCGCATACCGGTCAGCTGCTGGCAGATATTGCGAACGATTGGGGGATGGATCGCGTGCCTGTTGCCGCTGGAGCAGGCGACAATGCCGCAGGCGCCGTTGGCGTTGGGGCTATTGGAGACGGCGACGGGCTGCTCTCCCTTGGAACTTCGGGAGTGACCTTCGTTGTGACTGACAGCTTTCGCCCTAGTCCCGACAACGCTGTCCATGCCTTTTGCCACGCCGTGCCCGATACATGGCACCAGATGAGCGTGCATCTGTCAGCGGCTTCATGCATCGATTGGGCTGCGCAGCAGCTCGGCATCGGCGATGCAGCCAATTTCATGTCTCGCGCCCAAGATGCCGGTGCGGCCCATGGCCCTGAATTATTTCTCCCCTTTCTAAGCGGCGAGCGAACTCCGCATAATGACCCGGATTTGCGCGCGGGTTGGCTCGAATGCGACAGCCAGACTACGCCAGGGCGGCTCGCATGCGCCGTGCTTGAAGGCATTGCCTTTGCCCACGCTGATGGTTTGTCGGTTCTGCGTGAAGCCGGGACCCAGGTTGATCGCCTCTCTGTAATTGGCGGCGGATCGCGTTCGCGTTTTTGGGGCCGTATATTGGCTTCAGCACTGGATGTGCGGCTCGACTATCTCGATGGAGGAGAGGTCGGCCCGGCCATAGGCGCTGCATGGCTCGCGCGGATGGCGGCCACGGGTGAAAATCCAGCGTCGGTTTGCAAGCGCCCCGACATTATCGAAACGATCGAACCCGATTTAGAACTGGCCGAGCGGCTTGCGTCCAAACGCGATCACTATCGCCAATCCGTCACCAATCTCAAAACGCTCTAAGGAAACCCGCCATGTCCGCTGACTATTTCTCGCAATTCGAAACCGTGCGTTTCGATCCTTCAACCACTTCGGACCTTGCCTATCGCGTTTATGACAAGGATCGCATGGTGATGGGCAAGCGGATGGAAGATCATCTGCGGTTCGCCATCTGTTTCTGGCATACATTCTGCTGGCCTGGCAGCGACGTGTTCGGGGCAGGAACGTTTGATCGCCCATGGCTTGCCGGCCCGAATGATAGCGCTGCAGCTCGCGCCAAACGCGAAGCTGCCTTGGCCTTTGTCGAAAAAATGGATGTTCCTTTTTACTGTTTCCACGACGTCGATGTGATGGCTGATGCGGAAGATGCAAACACCTTCCGCTCCAATTTTGCCGAAGCGGTCGATCACCTTGGCGAACTTCAGGAAAGGCATGGGCGAAAACTGTTGTGGGGCACGGCGAACCTATTCAGCCATCCGCGCTATATGGCGGGAGGGGCCACCAATCCCGATCCGGAAGTTTATGCTTGGGGGGCCATGCAGGTTCGCGACGCATTGGAAGCGACCCGTAAGTTGGGCGGCCAAAATTATGTCCTGTGGGGCGGCCGTGAAGGCTATGACACGATTCTCAATACGGATATCGGCACTGAGCTCGACAATTTCGGCCGATTTCTGTCGCTGGTGGTGGAACACAAACACCGCATTGGCTTCAAGGGCGCAATACTGATTGAGCCCAAGCCGCACGAACCGACTAAGCATCAGTACGATTTCGACACGCAGTCGGTTTACGCGTTTCTCACACGATATGGCCTGGAAAAAGAGGTGAAGGTCAATATCGAGGCCAACCACGCGACACTGGGTGGTCACTCCTTCGAACACGAACTCGCCATGGCACGCACATTGGGCATTCTGGGCTCTGTCGATGCCAATCGCGGCGACCCACAGAACGGTTGGGACACTGACCAGTATCCAAACTCGGTCGAAGAGTGGACACTCGCCATGCTTGAGGTGTTGCGCGACGGGGGCTTCACCACAGGCGGTTTCAATTTCGACGCGAAGGTAAGGCGGCAATCTACCGATGCTGCCGACCTGTTCCACGGCCATATTGGCGGCATAGACACCATTGCGCAGGCGCTGCTCAATGCCGCCGCGATCATCGAAGACGGAGCTTTGGATAGCTTCCGCGCAGAGCGATATGCCGGTTGGCAAAGCGAAACTGGACGCGCGTTTCATGCTGACGACGCCACACTGGAGACAATTGCCCAGCACGCCATCGACACAAACGCCTCTCCAGCTCCTCAATCGGGGCGCCAGGAATGGTGCGAGAACCTGATCAACCGCGCACAATGCTCGAACTGAATTCGGGCGACTACCGGGTCTTACTGGAGCCGGAACGGGGCGGCTCGCTTGCGGCATTCGAGTGGGCGGGACTTTCGATCCTTCGTGCGTCCCGGCCCGGACTAATGTCGGAAACGGCTTGTTTCCCGCTAGTCCCGTTTTCCAATCGGATTGCCAACGGTAAATTCGCTCTGAAGGGCCAGAAGTTCCAGCTTGCGCCCAATGCGCCCGCTGTTGACGCGAAAAACCCGATCCATGGCTATGGTTGGCTGAGCGCATGGAATGTGGTCAGCGCGGGCGGCACAAGCGCTGTTATAGAGCACACGCACGATGGCGACAAATGGCCATGGCGTTATCGTGCGCGGCAACAAGTGTCCGTCAAGCACGATGGCCTATCACTGCAATTGCACGTCACCAATCTGGACAAGACAGCCATGCCAGCGGGCTTGGGCTTTCACCCCTATTTCCCGCGCAAGGCGGACACGATCTATCACGGCTTGCACAAGGGTGAATGGCAAGTCGATGAAGGCTGTCTGCCTGTCGATTTGAATGAAATGCCAGAGCCGCAAGACTGGTGGAATGGCCAACCGGTTGGCTCGCGCGGCGTCGACACTGTTTACGCCCGGCGAGAAGGTCCGCTGACACTGCACTGGCCGGATATTGCTGCCAAGGCGACGATCCGGCCATCAGACAATCTGCCGTTCACCGTCGTCTATACGCCTGGCGGCAGGGATTTTTTCTGCGTAGAGCCGGTGAGCCAAGAAACCGATGCAGTGAATGCAGATTCAGGCATGATGACCATGCTCGCGCCAGGAGAAACCATGTCGGCATCATTGCATATCGAAGTTGAGGCCGAGCGTTGAATCACTGTTGGCAGAACGCAATTTTGGCCGGATCAATCTCGACAGCTTTCGAGGGCTGATAGCCATAGCGAACTGCTTTGGTCTTGAAGGGCGCAGCCATTGCAATGGGCTGCGCATATAGTTTGGCCTGACCGTCATGTCCGCCATAGCCAATCGACGCGCCTTCGGTTGCAGATCCGAGCAAAACCTTGCCGTCTGCGTCCGCGCATGCCTCCACACGTGCTGTTTGCGGTTGCACCCGGTCAGGCCATATACGGGCGACCAGATCGCGCTCCGGGATGCGGCCCATATCACCGCTCTGGTCAATCCATGCCTCCAGGCGTCCTGACAGGCGGCTTTGGATGGCGGCATAGCGCGGGTCACCAGCGAGATTGCGCACTTCATAGGGATCAGTCTGCGTATCAAACAGCATTTCGCGTGGGGCCGCCCCTTCCAGATAGGCTGCTTGCAGTGGTGTCAGACCACCTTCTGCATGCAGACGCCGCATTTCGCGCATGATCGGATTGACGTTCTGATAGCTAAGCAAGGGGATTACCGGCTCGTCACTGAAATAACGGACGTAGTGCCAGCGTTCTTCGCGCACACCGCGAAACCTCTGCGGCACTTCGTCAAACCGGTCACCCGCCATAAAAATCGCATTGGGCGCCGGATCATCGAAAAGGCGGCGTCCCTTGATATATTCTGGAGCAGTTACGCCCGCCCAATCTAGAATGGTCGGGGCAAGATCGATAAAACTGACAAGATCGCCGCGCTGCGTCCCCGCCCCGAACCCGTCTGGAAACCGTACCAGCAGAGGCACATGCGTGCCACTGTCAAAGATTGTGCGTTTGTGTCGGGGCAGTCCGTCGCCGTGATCCGTGGTAAAAATGATGATGCTGTCGGCGAATCGCCCCTCCGCCTCCAACCGGTCAAGCAGAGCGCCGACCTGCTCGTCCATCACTCTGATATTGTCATAAAACCGTGCGAGATTTGCTCGTACTGCGTAAGTATCGGGCCAATATGGCGGCACCTCTACGCGCGCCGGATCGGTCAGCTGAAAGTTCTTCGTCGCATCGATCTCGGCATTGAGCGAGTTGCGACGGGACACGACTGGATGCAGCGCATGGTCCGTATCGGGCGGCCAGGTGCGTCCTTCATGCGTGACTTCATGATTGATCATCGCAAAGAACGGCTGGCCCGGCGCGCGGTCGTTCCAGTCAGCCCCTTTTGTGTTCCGATCCCATACCGTGAAGACATCGCCAAACTGGTAGTCGGTTTTGAAGTCATTGACGGTGAAGTATCCCGCAGCGCGCAAAAGCTCGGGGAAGGCTTTCACTGACGGCGGCGGAACGGCGCGGTAGGGCGCACCTTCATCCATATTCTCGCCATAGCTGGAGGTGCGCATATTGTGCGCGCCAATCGTCGTTTGATGTACGCCGGTGATCAGCGCCGCGCGCGATGGGGAGCACACCCCTGCGGTGGTGAATGCGCGATTGAACTGCACACTCTGTGATGCGAGCCGATCGAGATTGGGAGTTACCGCGACCGGATCACCCATAAAGCCCAGCCGTGGCCCCAAATCTTCTGCCGTGATCAGAATGATATTGGGGCGATCAGGCATTGCCGCACGATCAGAAACGGAAATCGGTGCGGAGGGCAGGCAAGCCTGCGCAAGCATAGTCGCAATCAGTAGCAGGAAGAATCTCATACACCCCAATTTACCTAGAGCTTGTCAAAACGCCAGCACTTGTGATCAATACCGCGCATAATCGATCGAAAACATTGTGCGTGCCTGTGACCTTTGTCGGCAGTCAGGCATCGTGCGGACCACCAGTCTTCTATCAGGGCAGAAACCTATGCAAATTCTGACACAGGCATCTTGCCCCAGGCAGCCTAGTAGCACCCCAAAATGGAGCATCGATTGCACCAGGCCGTTTGGATTCATCCTCATGATACTGGCACTTGCAGTTACAGGCTGTGCAAAGTCACCTGGTCCGGCACCCTCAGCGCCCGTGTTCACCGATGAAAGAGCGCAGCCCAATGTCGTGATGATCGTGATCGATGATCTAGGCTGGGCGGATGTTGGCTATAACCAGACTACAGACCTGCTGGAGACACCGAATATCGACGGGCTCGCGCAGCAGAGCATGCGCTTTGATAATGCCTATGCCGGTGCGGCAAATTGCGCGCCCAGTCGCGCGGTATTGATGTCAGGCCAATACGGTCCGCGCCATGGCATCTACACCGTCTCCCCATCTGCGCGCGGCGAGGCAAAGGCCCGCAAGCTCATCCCAATACGCAATGAGCGCGGGCTCAAACCTGGAGTGATAACGCTTGCTGAAACACTCAAGGCCGCCGGATATTCCACCGGCCATTTCGGCAAATGGCACCTTGGCGCTGATCCCGATACGCAGGGTTTCGACCACAATGTCGCGGGCAGCGGCATGGGTATGACACGACACTATTTCAGTCCGTATAACCTTCAAAACATCGAGGACGGGCCTCAAGACGAATACCTAACGGACAGGCTAACAGACGAAGTTATCAATTGGGTGAAGGCGAAAAAGTATGCGCCGTTTTTCGCTTATGTGCCATTTTACACCGTGCACACCCCGTTTCAGGCTCCGGCTGATATCGTTGCGAAATACCGCGCCAAGGGCATCTCGAGCGACGCCGAGGCGACCTATGCCGCGATGGTCGAAAAGATGGACGTCAGCGTCGGGCGGATTTTGGCGACGCTGGACGAAGAAGGCTTGGCACGCGATACCATCGTCATCTTCACCTCTGACAATGGTGGATATCGCATGCCGTCTTTCCCCTCGCCCATCCGCGCGGGCAAGGGTTCCTATTATGAAGGCGGCCTGCGCGTGCCCCTGTTGGTCCGTTGGCCCGACAAAATCGCACCGGGCGACAATGCCACACCCATCATCAATGCCGATTTTTACCCGACCTTGATGACACTGGCCCATGCCAAGCGACCTGATCAGCTGCTCGACGGGCAGGATATGAGCGGCATGTTGATGGGGCAGGAAGCAATCGCCGGCCGCGATCTGTTCTGGCATTTTCCGGTCTATCTGCAAGCCCATGATGGGCGAACCGATCAGGCGCAAGATCCGCTGTTTCGTACCCGACCCGGAACCGCAATGCGCAGCGCCAACTGGAAGCTGATCCATTATTTCGAGCATGACGAATATGAATTGTACGACCTTGCCGCAGACGTCGCTGAACGCAACAATCTGTCCCAATCGAAACCAGCTGTGCTGCGCGCTTTGCAGCAGAAGATGGACGCTTGGCGGCAGAGCATAGGGGCGGATATCCCAACCCAGCTCAACCCGGAATACGATGCGAGCGAGAACCAGAGACTAATCGCACAGAACACTCCAAATTGGATTTCACTTTTCGATGGAAAGAGCCTCGACGGATGGCGGGTGCACGGCGGCGCACATCGGTTTTCCGTCAAGGATGGCGTGATAACCGGCGAGGCAATTGCGGGCGAACCCAACGCTTTTCTCGTCACCGAAGCAACCTATTCCGATTTTATCCTCGAAGCGGATTTCCTGTCCGATGGATCGATGAATTCGGGCATCATCTTTCGCGCAGATTATGATCCGGAATATCGAGAGGGCCGTCTGTTCGGTTATCAGGCTGATATCGATCCCAGCCCACGCGGCTGGACCGGGGGATTGTTTGAGGAAGCCTTGAGGGGCTGGCTTATCCCGCTTGAAGACGGCGATCCCTGCAAGAGCAGCTTCCGGCGCGATCAGTGGAACACAATGCGCATAGAGGCAATTGGCAGCGACCTGCGCATTCACCTGAACGGCGTTGCCTGTGTCCGTGGCTCGGAAGACAATTTGACCAGCGGCGTGATCGGCTTGCAGGTGCACAGCGTGCCGCCGGGCAGCCGCATGGGTGAACCGGGCGACTGGGTTTCGTTCAGAAATATCCGCATTCTTACCGATCAGCCCAAGCGTTTCCGCCTGCGCTGATTGACGGCGAGAAGCCTATAGCTTGCCCTCTTGCAGCAGGTCCGCTGCATGATGCGCGGCCCGCGCTGATAGCGCCATATAGGTCAGGGATGGATTGGCAGTTCCACATGACGCCATGACGGCACCATCGCTGATCAACAGATTGGCGATGTCATGGGTTTGACACCAGCTGTTCACAACCGACGATAGGGGATCTGCGCCCATGCAAGCCCCACCCATTTCATGCGTTCGTTCACCCAGCATCACAAAGGCATTGGGTTCAGGCGAAATCTCCCGCA
The DNA here is from genome assembly GCA_947495555.1 of uncultured Erythrobacter sp. Lineage (GTDB taxonomy): Bacteria > Pseudomonadota > Alphaproteobacteria > Sphingomonadales > Sphingomonadaceae > Erythrobacter. The sequence goes on from CANLZI010000001.1 coordinate 1,094,501, forward strand.
CATTTGTGCAGCCGCCCGCTGTCAACAGTTCAACCGCATCTTTGGCCCCCTGCGCGCGCATCTTTTTCTCATTGTCCCGACCTTCGCAATCCAGGTGGAGCAAAGGGGTGCCATAGCGGTCCGTCTTGGTCGGGTGCAGCGAAGCGCGGTTATCGTGATAGGGCAGCATCTCGCCATACATGAACAGGCTCATGCGCCAGCGCGGGCCATTTTTGCCCCTCTCCCACATGTCGCTACCGATGCCGGGTCCATTGCCATTGGGCCGTTCCGACTTGCGCTGTTGCGCGCCGCCCTGGAAGCCATAGCCACGCAGAAAATCTGCATCGTCCAGTTGCTCGTGGCGATAGTTTGGCACATATATGCCAACCGGTCTCCGACCGAACGCAAAGCGATCATCAAGACCGGGAACATCTCCCGAAGCGCCCGATCCGCCGAAGTGATCCATGATGTAGGAACCAAGCATTCCGCTGCTGTTGGCAAGACCCGGCGGGTACTGGCGGGTTCTTGAATTCAACAGCAAGTGAACCGAATTCAGTGATCCGGCGTTGAGAAAAACCATCCTGCCGGAAAATGTCTGGCGCTCCCGGTCACGCGTGCGGATAACACGCACACCCGTTACCTTGCGCAGCGTATCATCGTAAACGATAGATTCCACCGTCGCATCGGTTACGAGGGTCAGATTGCCTGTGCGCCGGGCGGCAGGAAGGGTCGCTGACAGAGACGAGAAGTAAGCGCCATAGACGCACCCTCTCGAACAGGTGTTGCGCGCCTGACAGACACCACGACCCAACTCTCGCGCTGGTTCGTGCTCCTCCGTCAAATTGGCGCACCGTCCGATGATCATCGGGCGGTCGGGTCGTTCCATGCGCAAATTGGCAGCCACCAGTTCTTCAGCGCAGCTCATTTCCCATGGCTTCAGAAAGTCGCCATCGGGCAGAGTATCAATTCCATCCGAATTGCCCGAAATGCCGACGAAATTTTCAACTTTGTCGTACCATGGGGCAAGGTCGTCATAACCGATTGGCCAGGGGGACCCATGGCCATCCTTGCGGTTGGCATCAAAATCTTGCTGACTCCAGCGATAACATTGGCGCGCCCATGTCAGCGACCGACCGCCCAGCTGATAGCCGCGGGTCCACATGAACGGCCGATCTTCGGGATAGCTGTAAGGATGATCGGCATCATCGACAAAAAACTGACGATGTTCATTGCGGTAGATATGGCGCTTGCGGCGCATCATTTCGTAACGGTTGTTCTCAGCCAGATAGTCCGGCACCAGACCGCGATATTCCAGCTCCCACGGTGCCTCGCCATCGGTGTATTCCTCACTGGGGTGTTCAAGGTGCCGTCCACGTTCGATGACGAGCACTTTCAGACCGCGCTCGCACAACTCCTTGGCCACCCAGCCTCCGGTGATGCCAGAGCCGACAACAATCGCGTCGAAATCAGCATCGGCTTGCGTGCTCATGTGGCCAGCCCCTCACTCTTGTCCCGGACCAGCCCAAGCTGCTGAGTTTCTGACAAATCTCCGAAATATGTACCCGGAACGCGTACATAATCCGCGTTCATTTCTGTACTGGTGTTGTATATCTTGAGGACTAGAGACTTGAACTCTCGATAGGACACGCTCGCCTCGCTGCTGCGGTCAGAAAATGCTAGTTCATCATAATCGGCCAGAAGCTGCGCCCGAACCGGTTGATCGAGATAAACGTAAGATCGAAGCTGCTGCCTAATTGAAAACCGGTTGAGTTGGGCCGGCAAGCGGGACAGGCGCGCTTTCAGGATAGGCCCTGCCCACTCTCCGAGCATATCGTCGAGGAAAGTCACACAATCAGCATCGCTGGCGCTGGGCCAAGGCCCGTCGCCAATAATCAGCTCGGCCATATCTGAAAGCACGCTCATCTGCCCGGCGTCAAAGAAGGAGCCGGAAGACCTTTTTGTCAGCGCCCAGGCACCGGCCTCGCCAGTGACCGCAGGCGCGCAGGCTGCAAGGCCAATCGGAACACCACTGACGCAACAGATGCGCAGGAAATTCCTCCGTGTAGGGTCATACTGCATGGTTTGCTCAGTCATGATGATCCGCGAAGCAGGAGAATTGTCAGATTAGTCACCTGAGTGATAATGAGCAACATCGATATATTGCGGTCACTTCATTGACAGGATGTCCATAATACGATTGTGATTGATCATCTATGATTGACCCTGCACTGTAATGCTGGGAACTAATGGGCGTGACCGTTGGTCCGGTAGAGGAGATCGGTCGTGAAGCTTTCCATATCCGCGCAATTGCTTGGCTTGAGTGTCGGCGCAGGCATTATGTTGTCAGCAGCAACCGGTGCGATGGCTAGGACTCCAGCCGCAGCCAATCCCACAACCGAAGAGATGAAGGCGAAGTTTGCCGTGCCGCCGGCAGAAGCGCGTCCGATGACGTGGTTTCATGTCATGAGCGGTAATATGAGCCGTGAGGGAATAACCAAGGACCTTGAAGCCATGGCCGATGCCGGTATCGGCGGCATTGTGCTGTTCCATGTAACACAGGGAATTCCGCATGGTACCGTGCGTTTCAACTCGCCCGAACACCTTGACCTTATCGCGCATGTCGCAGCCGAATGCGAGCGGCTTGGCCTCTTGTTCAATTTCCATAATGCAGACGGTTGGTCATCCAGTGGCGGGCCATGGATCACGCCCGAACAATCCATGAAGCGGATTGTATGGAGCCAGGCCATCGCGTCAGGCGGGCAAGTAAGTGTGCAGCTCGCCCAGCCCACAACAAGAGAGGGCTTGTACGAGGATATCGCGACCATCGCCTATCCGGCTTTGCCAACGGAAAAGATGGATGCAGCATTACGCCCGGTGGTGACGGCGTCAGATACAGCCTTTGTGGTCGCTGCAATACTTGATGGCAATCGCGACACGAGAAGTACCCTGGCCGCCACCTCGGAGCGGCCCGGTTGGATACAATTCGCTTACGACGAACCCGTCACCATTCGCAGCCTGTTGCTGGAAAACTCTCCCACCAGAGGGTTTGTTGCGTCACTGGAAACGTCGGATGATGGTGTGACCTGGCAACGCGTGAAGACCTTTCCAACACGGCGCATCGGAAAATTCGAATGGATGGTCGATGATGCGTTCGATCCAGTCACGGCACGCTATTTCCGGGTCAGTTCCGAGGCTGAAATCGAGCTCGGCGGGCTGACACTGTCAACCGTCCCTCGCGTCCCCAATGTTGTTCTTCACACCAGTATGGCGCAGGGCGCGGGCACCCAATTACCCGAGCAGCTGGGCGCCGCGTCCGGCACTTTGATTTACCCTGGGCAGATCATCGATCTTTCCGCAGCGGTCGATGCTGCCGGTAATCTGTCAGCAAACCTGCCTGCGGGCGACTGGACGATCATGCGATTTGGCTACACCTCGACCGGGGCAACCAATGTCATCGCTTCGCCCGAGGGCACCGGTCTGGAAGTCGATAAATTCGCGCCATCGGCGTTCCAGGCTCACTATGATGGATTTATCGGCCCGGTGCTGGATCGTGCCAGAGCGGTTGCTCCCAACGCCACAACCGGCGTGATGATCGACAGCTATGAAGTGGGCGGCCAGAACTGGACGCAAGGCTATGAGAACCTTTTTGCCGAAAAATTTGGACATTCGATAGTCCCATGGTTGCCGATTTACGCCGGTCGTCTGGTCTCTAGCCCCGAAAAAACGCGCGACATGCTGGCTGATATCCGGTCATTCAACGCCGACCTGATCCGTGACAATTATTATGGCGTGTTCGCCAACATGATGGAAAGCCAGGGTCTCGAAAGCTACGTCCAGCCCTATGGTATGGGGCCATATGATGACGTCGATATCGGTTCGACCGCCTCTGTTCCCACCGGCGAATTCTGGATGGGGCGCGAGGTCGCGCAGCTCAACGATGCTGTCTCTGCAGGCAGGCTATACGGCAAGAAGATGATTGCTGCCGAAGCGTTCACGGCATTCGCCTCGATCAACTGGCATTTCTCGCCCGCGCTCGGCAAAAAATGGGGCGATAGGGCATGGGTCAATGGCATCAACCAGTTCATGTTCCATCGCTTTGCCCATCAGGCCAACACCCATGTTATGCCCGGCATGACCATGAACCGCTATGGCTCGCACTTTGACCGGACCCAGCCATGGTGGGACGAGGCCGGCAAGGCCTGGTTCCAATATATGGCACGCGGTCATTACCTGTTGCGACAGGGTCTGCCGATCGTGGACATTGCGATGTATGTTGGCGAGGATAGCCCCGTGGCCTGCCAGGAGAAGCAAAACTTCGCAGATCGCTTGCCTGCAAGCGCGGAGGTGGATTGCCTGAATGAGGAGACCCTGCTTTCCCGCTCTCGCTTCGACGATGGGAAACTGGTCCTGCCCAATGGGCAAAGCTACAGCATGATCTGGTGGCCCCAGAACCGCGTGCCGGCCAAGAAAGCCCTGGCCCGGATGCATGAGGCACGCGCAGCTGGCGTGCCTGTGGCGATGTCGCACGAGGGCGATGATCCCACCGAAGTATTTGTGCGTCAGGGTCTGTCACCACGCGTCACCTCGCCCGGTCCGTTGCCACTGTTCACGCAGAGACGCGTAGGAGAAACTGATGTTTTCTTTCTGCTCAACCTCGGAGACGAAAACACCGAGTACGATCTTTCTTTTGATGCAGGCGGCAACGCACCAGAATTGTGGGATCCGGTAACGGGCAAAGCTCGCACTTTCCCGGCAAATCTTGGTGCCGATGGCAGAACGCAGCTGCAGCTCAATCTTCTTGCCGGCCAATCTGCCTTTCTAGTTTTCGATCCAGCGAATGCCTTTACCGATCGGCGCAAGCTTTCTCAGAGTGTCGAACAAGCACTGACCGGCCCGTGGTCCATCACGTTCGACCCGCTTTACAGCGATGCCGGCACCATCAACACACCCAAATTGTTCGATCTACAATCGTCCCGTAATGAAGAAATCCGGTACTTTTCCGGCAAGGCCAAATATCGGCACACCTTTAACTGGCCCGCCGATGTCTCGACGAAAACAGATCGTTTGCTGCTCGAATTGGGGCAAGTCGAGGTCGCAGCCAGCGTGAATCTTAACGGGATAGATCTGGGCACTCTGTGGACAGCGCCTTATGCGCTTGATGTGACTGAGGCCGTTCGCAAGGGCGAAAACATGCTCGAAATAGAAATCGCGAACCTTTGGGTTAACCGCCTGATTGGTGATGCCGGGCTTGAGGATACCAGCGGCTTTGTAGTTGCAGATCGCTGGCCAGACAATGACATGGTTCCTTGGTACAGCGACAATCAGCCCTTACCACTAGGGCCACGACGCACCTTTTCCACGCAGAGTTTCTTCGAAGAGGGCGATCCACTTGTACCATCCGGATTGATCGGCCCAGTTGTATTGCTACGCGAAGGACCGTCCGATTGACCCAATTTGGTTGCTGTTTATCGTACCGCAGTCAACTGACTATGTTTGAAAGTTCTAATCTGTTTGCGGTTTGCAATCGCGAAGCATCTTATAACACTAAGCTAGAATTTGATGAATATGCAAGGTGGCCGATCTTCGGCCGATAACGAAACAATCGCGATCTGTGGGTCAGATGATTTCGACAAGAGCGGACACCAATTCTTTGTATTGCAAAAGGGAGTCGAATCTTGCGGACTGAGACGAATGACTTAGCTTAACGAAAATCGCATTATCATTCTGACTTGGCTTCGGCACTCTCCATGAGTTCGCATTTTCTCCAGCCTTTCCAGCTCTTTCGACTGGACTTCGCTGCCGGTGCAAGCATTGGTGTGGTTGCTAAGTCGCGGTCCTGATGTCGGCTGCAGCCCCAAGCTTGACGAGTGATGGGGCCTTGGGTGGTGGGAGCAGCAAGGTGCTGCTCTGATCCAGGAGAACCACCCATGACAACCAAGACAAAGGCCAAGAGCGCTACAAAAGCAGCCGCTCCAGTAGCTAGACCTGCAACAAAGATCGCGAAGGTCATCGCGCTGCTCGAGCGCGATGGAGGAGCCACGCTTGTTGAGTTGACCAAGGCCACTGGCTGGCAGCCACACTCAGCCCGTGCTGCGCTTACCGGGCTGCGCAAGAAAGGTCTCACAATCCTCAAGTCAAAACGCAATGAGGAGACCTGCTACCGCATCACGGGTCATGCATCATGAGCCGCGCAAAGCTCGAAGAGGAACTGGCTGCGCTGGAGACACTGTCTCTGGCGCAGCTGCGCGAGAAGTGGAGTGCATCGACCGGCAAGCCCGTACCGAAGGTGAGCGCCGCTTTGCTGCGTCTGGCGCTGGCTTGGGAGCTACAAGCGATTGTCCATGGCGGATTGTCGCGCAAAACATTGCAGACACTCGATCAGCTGGCTGCAGGTAAGACCTCAACCTGCCCCTTCCAGCCCGGCATGCGGCTCATGCGCGAGTGGAACGGCAAGATGCATACGGTTGTCATCGAAGATGACGCCACCATCCGCTGGAACGATCGGACATGGAAGTCCCTGAGCGCTGTAGCCAGAGCGATCACAGGCACGCGCTGGTCAGGTCCTGCCTTCTTTGGCCTGAAGCAGAAGAGAGAAGCAGCATGAACCCTGCTTCAACCCGCCACATCCGCTGCGCAATCTACACCCGCAAGTCTTCTGAAGAAGGGTTGGAGCAGGACTTTAACTCGTTGGATGCACAGCGCGAGGCCTGTGCGGCCTATGTTGCTAGTCAGGCTTCGCAAGGTTGGTCTCTATTGCCACAGATGTATGATGATGGCGGCCTATCCGGCGGATCACTCGAGCGTCCTGCCCTTCAAAGGTTGCTCGCAGATGTAAAGTCCGGTCAGATCGACACCATAGTCGTTTACAAGGTTGATCGGCTGACAAGGTCACTTCTCGACTTTGCCAAGCTGGTTGAAGCGTTCGACGCCGCCGATGTTAGCTTTGTCTCAATCACGCAGTCGTTCAACACCACCACCAGCATGGGACGCCTCACACTCAACATGCTCTTGTCCTTCGCGCAGTTCGAGCGCGAGGTTACCGCCGAGCGGATCAGAGACAAGCTGGCTGCATCCAAAGCCAAGGGCATGTGGATGGGCGGCATTCCGCCGCTGGGATATGAGCCTGATGGGCGAAGCTTGAAGATCATCGAGGAGCATGCTTCGCTCATCCGCGATATCCATGCGCGCTATCTTCAGATCGGCAATGTAAGAATACTGGCCGAAGAACTACTGCGCGAAAGCATAAGGGTCCCTGTTCGAACTCTCACCACCGGCAGGACCATTGGCGGCGGCGCGTTTACCCGCGGCCAGATCTACAAGATCCTCTCCAACCCGATCTACCGCGGCAAGATCGCCCATAAGGACCAGACCTTCGAAGGGCTGCACGATGCGATAATCGATGCAAGCACCTGGGAATGTGTCCAGGCGAAATTGGCAGATAACAGCCACAAGCGCCGCACACGCAACGAGCGCAGCAACGCCCTATTGGCGGGCTTGCTGTTCGATCATGATGGCAATCCGCTCAAAGCCGTTCACACCACGAAGCCGGTTCCAGGCAAGCCTGAATGCGCAGCGCGCCGATACCGCTACTACATAGAGCAAGCCGAGCCGAGAGGCGTCCGCAGCAACCGGCCTCCTACCTTGCGTATCCCCGCTAGCGAGATCGAGCAGCTGGTGAAGAAGGAACTCAAGCGCCTGTTCGAGCATCCGCTTGCACTTATCGAGCGAACAAGCCTCAAATTGCCAAGCGCAGTTTTGCCAGTGATAGAGGCCAAGTCTCGACAGGTGGCATTGGCACTTGATGGCAAAGCGCGGCGCATCATCCGATCCGTCATCGCGCGCATATTGATATATCCGGACCGAATAGAATTGCAGCTCTCGTCATCCGGCATCGCCAAGGTTCTTGATCAGCCATTGGCTACTAGTGACAAGGACACCTTTGCTCACGAAGTGCGGGCCTCGCTCAAGCGATCGGGCCTGGCAGTAAGGCTTATCGAAGCAAACGGACAGCCGGCCACAGCCGATAAGGTTGATCTGAGCTTGATCAGGTTGATCAACCAGGCACGAACATGGTGGGCTGAACTATCAAAGGGTGAGCTCAATATTGCCAGCTTGGCCCGCCAAGAAGGGGTTACGCGCTCTTACATCGCCCGGATACTGCGCCTTGCATTCCTCTCGCCTGAGCTAATCGATGCAATCCTCAACGGACGCGCCACTCAATCACTCAGTGGCCACATGCTACGCGCCAAAGGTGTGATTGCGGACGATTGGACGGCTCAAAGGAAAGAACTGCTCGGTGCGTGAAGTCGGGACTTGGGCCGAAAGCGGACCGTCTGGTTTCAGCTGCGAAGTTGCAAGTAACGGACAGTTTACGGTCGAGCCGCTAACCTGCAAATTCGTGCGTGGTGCTGGTCGCACTGCTAGTTGTCCTGTCAGACTCGGCCTTGCACAAACGCCGACTCAAAAAAGGGCCGATCTCATCCGAGATCAGCCCTTGATGGATGGGTGCTGGCATGAACTCATTGCCAGCATATGAGCCTGTGACCCGTTATCCCTTCTGGCTGGGGTCAAGCAATCCGGTGGCAACCGCAAGCTGAACGAACCGCTTGTCATTGAGCTGCTGATTGATCTTGGTGACCAGTTCATTCCGAAGCTCCTGCCGGCACTCGCGGATCAGTCGGTGCGGCATAACAGATGAAGCGGGGCATTCGGAGTTGCTGGTCACACGAATGCGATTGAGCACACGCTTGGTGCCTGCTTCGGTTGCGAACTCGCTGGCCTTTGCAGAGAACTCGATCACAGAATCAGCGGCACTGGCCGGTGCCGAAAACAGCATTGCGGCCGCGAGAGCTGCAAGGGCGGTGGTCTTGTATTTCATCTAGGTATCCTTTCAATTGAGTGGGCGTTGAATGGGCCACACAAGAAAGGTTCCTACCGGTGGTTGTGACGGGTTGCTTGTCGACCTCGTGGAGGAAATCCAGATAATTCCTGTTTTCCATCCGAGCACATCTCGCGTGTAGTTTCATTGTGAGGCGATCGTGCCATAAGTCACAGACATGATCGTTCAGGTTGGAAATCTTGAAATCGATACTGCACGGCGTGAAGTGCGAGAGGAAGGTGTGGTGCGACCGACACAGCCTCAAGTCTTTGACCTCGTAGAACTTCTTGTTCGCAATCCCGATCGCGTAATTTCCAAAGACGAGATCATCGACAAGATCTGGGATGGCCGAATCATTTCTGAGGCCGCTTTGAGCAGCTGTATCCGATTGGCTCGACAAGCTCTCGGTGACGACGGGTCGCAGCAGCGCGTGATCAAGACCTTGCATGGCGTGGGGTTTCGGTTTGTTGCTGATTACGAGGTTTTGCACGACAAGGGCTCCGCGATCGATACCTCTGCTCGCGAAAATTCGCCGCTGCCGAACTCCGTCGAGAATGGCGGCCAGCCGACCATTGCCATTTTGCCATTCCAGCTCATCGGATTGGACCCTGCACAAACTCCCATAGCAGAGGCTCTTCCGGCAGAGCTGATAACGACACTTTCACGACTGCGATGGCTGAAGGTTCTGGCGCGCGGTTCGACCTTCCAGCTGCGTTCCAGCGCCGACGACCCGGATCAATTGCTGAAGAGCATCGGCGCGACATACGCCGTTCACGGCATGGTCGAACTGCGGGGGCGATATGTCTCAGCCACGGTCGCGCTGAGCGATGCGCGATCAAACGCGATAGTCTGGTCGGAACAATTCGGTGGCCAAGTCGATGGGCTTTTCGAGCTGCGCGAAGAGATAGCCCGTACCTTGGTCAATTCGATAGAGCTGAGAATTCCGCAAATCGAAGCCGACCGGCTGAGGCTAACCCCGACAGAGAACCTGGACGCCTGGCAGAGATTCCACTTGGGCATGCGCCACATGTATCGATACAGCGGCGCCGACAATGGACTGGCACAGCATCATCTCTTTGCAGCGCTAGAGCACGACCCGGGCTTTGCAAGGGCTCACGCAGCGCTTTCCTACACCGAGTTCCAGAACCACTTCCAATTGTTCGGCGACGATCCGAATTACCACAAGTCGCTTGCCGTGAAGCATGCGGAGAGGGCGGTCGAACTCGACCCGCTGGATCCATTTTGCGCTTTGATGCTGAGCCGGGCAAAATGGCTCCAGGGCGATGTCGAGGAAGGCCTCTCCTGGATCGAGCGGTCGCTGCACCTCAATCCAAATTCCGCCTTCGGACTTTATAACCATGCACTGCTGAACACCGTTCTATGTGACGGCCAAACCGCCGCAGAGAAGGTTGAGAGCGCGATCTCGCATAGCCCGATCGACCCGCATCTCCAGTCGATGCTCGGCACGCGGGCCATGGCGGCCTACATAAATGACGACATGCTGTCGGCGCAGAAGTTCGCAGAAAAATCAATGCGATCGCCAAACGCCCACCTCTATGTTTTCGCGATCGCTGCCGTAATCTATTCCCACTCGGGAGAGCACGAGAAGGCGGCAAAAGCGCTCCAGCAGGTTCGGAACCGCAGTAAGACCTTCGGAGCTCGCGAATTCCTCGAACATTACGATTTGCGTGATCGCGAACTAGCCTCCTCATTGCGACGGACATTGGATAGGCTCGGGCTGTAGCCGCGCAGATGGACAAATGGTCGGCGACCGAAACAACCTCGCAGGCGACTTGCGAGGTCAATCCGGTCGCCGTGTTTCCAGGTTCCGCAAGCGAGTGAAATTCAGGCTTTCACTCTCTCCGCATGCGCGGCATTTCGTGCCTTCCACCAGCGCAGAGCGCGCGCCTCTCCGAAGAGTTCGGGGATGTCTTTGGCGGAATAGAGGCCTTGGAAGATCGGCACATGCCCCTCGAGCGTGAGCCAATCCGGCTTCGATGCCGTGAAGATGTGAACATCAGGGGGAAAGTCGGAAGGCCTTTCCATCGCACCGACCCGGATGAAGCAGGCGTGATCTCCGAAGGAGGCGTAGTGCCCCCAAACGGGCGTCCGGCATTTCTTGCAGCGGATGATCCTCTGCGGATTTCCTGATTGGGCGGGTATTGCCACCATCTCAACTTCACCTGCGACAAGCTTGAGAGCCTGTGGTTCCACCAAGGCATTGTGAGCGAATGCTGCCCCTGTTTCTCGCTGGCAGTACGAGCAATGGCAGGCGTGGATGGCGAACGGTTGCTGCGCCACTTCGAAGCGCACGGACCCGCAGCCGCAATGCCCTTTGGCAATCTTGACGCTCATTTCCGTGCTCCCTTCCTTCCGGTGGGGATCAGCATCGGAGTCGTCTTCCGGTATTCTTCGTATTCCTCGCCCAGATCCGCGACGAGCGTCTCTTCCTCATGGCGCGTGCCCAGCAGTATGTATGCACTCATCACGAGATTGAAGGTCAGACGTCCGACCGTCAGCGTCGGCACCGACCACAGCGCGATCAGCACGCCGGTCATCATGGGATGACGGACAAGCTTGTAAAACAGCGGTGTGACGAACCTCACCCCGGCTCCGGCTTCTCGACCGCCACCTTTGAAGGCCTGCTGGAGGCCGAACAGATGGGAATGGTTGATCAGGAAGGTCGAGATCAAGGTGATGACCCAACCGGCAAGGTAGGCCAGCATCAGCACGGACCCCAGCGCAGACCCGCTGACATCCCAGAGAACGCCGGGCAGCGGCGACCAGAGAGCCATAATGCCGAATGTGAACAGCCCGACGAACAGGACATAGGTGCTGCGCTCAAGATGGGCCGGGACGATCCGGGTCCAGGCCCGTTTGAACCCGGGATCTGCCATAACCGAATGTTGCAGGCTCCAAATTGTGACCAGGCCAATATTGGCGACAATTGCCGTCGCCCCCTCGAGCTGGGGCGACAAAGGTGATGCGGCATTGATCGTCCAGGGCAGATAGATGTCGCCCGCGAAAAGGATCAATCCGGCCAAGGACGCAACTCCGAAGAGATAGCATCCCAAGCTGTACGAGATGTCGAGTAGCTTCATAAAATCCTCCTTTGGAGTGAGGACTTGAAATCGCGCCTCACGCACCGAGGATTATGAAGTCTTGGGGCAGCCCGCTTGGCGAGAACCTAGATAATTCCTGTTTTCTCGAGCTCTCATGCGGAAGCTGAGCTCAAATAATTCAACACGGCTTCGGGCGTCACGTGGCTGGCGGAAATTGGGCCGGAAACCGACGGCCTGGTTTTTGGGATTGAGATGGTATTGGGGACCTTCCGACAACAACCCAATCGCGGCCTATACATTGGCTTAATCACATTCCAAGAAACGGACTCAAGCAGAACTGGCGAGTAGCAAAGCTCCGGTAATGCCCGCTCGGTCGCCTAGGCCAGGCGCGATAATTTTATGGCTTGCCCCACCAGGGAAGTACGCAGCTCCCAGTTCAGACGTTCGTTGCGTCACTCGGTCGAGCAAGTGAGGGGTCTTCATTACTCCGCCGCCGAGAACAATGATCTCAGTCGCAGACATGGCAATCAGCGCGCTGGTAAGCTGCGCCAGATAGTTGGCAATGATTTCATGAGCAATGTGATCTGCCGGTAACTTGGAAAGAGACGCTCCCCAACGCGCCTTTATTGCCGGACCGCTGGCCAGACCTTCAAGGCAATCGCGATGGTGCGGGCAGATTCCGTCGAATACCAGGTCGTTTTTATGTCGGCGCGGGAATATATGCCCCATCTCCGGATGCGCTGCCCCGTGTACTGGAGCTCCGTTGAGTACCAAGCCTCCGCCAATGCCGGTGCCTACGGTGATGTAGGCAAGGGATGATGCTCCCTTTCCCGCGCCGTGCTGACATTCAGCGAGCGCCGCTCCATTCACGTCTGTATCGAAGCCGATGGGAACTCCGAAGCGTTCGGCAAAGTAACCAGCCATGTCGCAATTCGACCAGCCGGGCTTGGGCGTATTGGTTATGTGGCCCCAGAGCGGTGATGACCGATTGAGATCGACAGGACCAAAGCTCGCAATTCCAAGGGCGCTTATCGATCCCTGACCCTCAAACCACTCGCCTGCTTGAGCCAGTGTAGTCGCAGGCTCGCGGGTAGGAATTTCATGCCGAGCGATGATCTCAGTCGGCGAGGAGCCGACGGCAAGCACAAACTTTGTGCCTCCAGCTTCTATCCCGCCGAGCATCGACTTTCCGTTCATTCTTTATCGACCAGCCTTGCCCGGTCACCTTCCAGCGCGATCTGCAGGAAAGGAGCGAAAGTCCCGCCAAACCTGGCGCGTCTGCTTATATCTTCGGACACGCCGTGATCCTCAGGCCCCCAATAATCGACGAAACTGGCGACAGTCAGATTGGGGAGCACCCACCAACTATAGGCTTGGGTCGGCCGGTTGACAGGGTTGCCGACCACGAGTCCATGGCCATTGAGAAACGTCCACGGTCCTTCGAGGTGATCAGCAACTGCGCCGTAAAGGCCCGTCGGGGCCTCAATTCCTGGTGCGAATACGCCTCGCTGCGTGGACCAGAAGAGATACAGGCGTCCATCATGCTCTACAATGTGTGGGCGTTCCAATTCGTTGTTCACACCGATCGCCGAAACGAGGGGAGGGAGTGGGCTATATTGATGTCCATCTTCGGCCACTGCCAATCCAATAAGCCCGTCATGGGCGCTTGGCTGCGCGGCGGAAGAGCCGGTGAACAAAATGAAGTTCCGTCCTTTGGAATCACGGTAATGCGAAGGATCGCGGAAGGCCTTTATCTTTCCTGGCTGGCCCTTGTTCTCGTTGGCAGGCCGGTAAATTTGCCCATCTGCTGCAACCACTTCGTTTGGAGTTGACCATTTCCCGAAATCGCCATCCATCTCAAGCGTTGTGATCGTGGAGAAGATCCGCTGATGATACGACAGCGAATTGTCGCCCTGGTGCCCCGTGGCCGTGAAGTAGAGGGTGACAGTTCCATCTTCGTAGCGAGCCGAACCTGACCACTGCCTTGCGCCAGGCGAAATCGCATCCGGCAACGTCTGCCCTATATGTTCGAAGTGATTTTCTATTCGATGAAAGTGGTGAATGCGCGCCAGATGATGGCGTTGCTCAGGATCATCCAAACGATTGACCGCCAAAGCGAACCAGAGCTCTCCCCCGCGCCAATCTATTGGCCTTCCCAATGCGTCTGCAAGCGGCCATGCATCCCAAACGTCTAGGTTGGCGGACATAGGCTTAGCTTCTGCTGCCTCAATTACCCGTGCCTGCTCAATTTGACTTGAACGAAGAGTCTCAAGGATTGCCTCAGACCACTTTGCTGTGGTCCAATCGCAAGCAAGAATTTCCGTTGTCATCGAAACCATCTAACCAATCTTACTGTATCATGCCGAGTTATGCATCTTTGGGCGTAAAATAGCGCTCGCGCATCTACCGTAACGGAGATGCAGACGAATTTGCTTCGTCCGCACGCTACGATAACTTCGTCCACTGTCGGCGGGCTTGCGAGCTCTCAGAATGTAAAGGGCCGACCGACAGGGAGGTTGTCGGTCGGCCCTTACCAGCTGCATCAGAATTCGAAACGTACTGATGCGGCGATGGTGCGGCCCGCTATCGAGCGAGCTCGTACGATACCGTTGGCCGGGATCGAACCTTCTTCTGCCTCGGTGTAGCCTTCGCCGTTGAACAGGTTCGTAGCATTGAGCGCCACTTCGACCCGTTCGATAGGACGAACAGCGAGGTATGCATTGACCTGCGTGTATGCTGGTAGCTTAAGCTGATTGCTGTCCTGCGTGAAGCTGTCCGTTGTACCAATCAGATTAGCGCCCGCTTTGAAGAAGCCGTCGTCATATTGCGCCGTCGCCTGATAGACGAAGTCGGCCTGACGACGTGGCGTGTTGCCGATGACCGCTACGTTGAGCGAGTCCTTGATTTCGGCATCGGTCCAGGTGGCACCAGCGCTAAGTGTGAATGGTCCGGTCGAGTACGAACCCTCGAGCTCAACGCCGTAAGCCTCGTAATCGGTGTTTGTCAGAAGCAGCGGCGCGATTTCTACGTTCGTCTCGCTGGTTTCTGCATAGAAACCCGTGGCGTAGATCGACAGGCCGCTTCCTTGGTACTTCAGGCCCATTTCAAGCTGATTGACATCGGCAATCACGCCATCATCGCCGCCCGGCAAACCGCCATCGGTGCGGCTGATCGCGGGCGAGAACAGGCTACGGTCGGCGGTGTGACGTCCACCCTGACTGTAACGTGCGAAAATGCCGAGATCATCCGTCAGGAGATAGTTGGCACCAAGAGACCAAGAGAAATAGCTAAAGTCGTAGTCAACCGGGCTTGCAGAACCCAGGGGAAGCACGGACGTCAGCGATTCAGGGGTGCTGATCATACCATCATTGTTGAAGTCAAAGTCGGTGACCGGGCCATCGCCAGTGATCGTGCCATTTGCATCGCCATAGTCATAGCGAACGCTGGCATCCAGTGTGAGCCGGTCAAACTCCACTGCAAGCGATGCGAAGGGCGCGTAGGTGCTGTACTGCACATCGTAATTGCGACGGCAGCAATTGCCGAAGAAATTTGCGCCAAAGCCAACAACGCCGTTGTCTGTCACGGTGTTGGCGCCTGCATCCACGATGTCGACAAGAACCGCATTGCCATCGCCTTCAACCGTTTGGACGAATGAGGTCCACAGCCAATCGGTGTCGACATCCTGACGCGAAAGGTAGAAGCCGCTGGTAAAGGTGGCAGAGCCGCCCCCAAAGTCGAAGTCCTTGGTAATGCGGAAGTCGTTAGTGATGTTGTCGAGGCTGTTCAAACGGGTGTTGAAAAGCACCACATTTGTGAGGAGGCCGTTGCCTCCGATGCTGGCTGGGTCCGCAGTTGTGCCGGTATTCGGACCACTGGCGAAGACGATACTCGAACCAGCGCCACCGATGCCGTCAGCAATGTCCTGAGCCGCACCCGCACTCGCCGGGAAGGGAGAGACAAAGCTGCCGGAATTGTTTGCATAGCGGAAGCGATTGGTCAGCGTCCAACCGGAGCCTACGTCGATTTCTGCTTCAACACCGAACGCCTGCGATTCAACCGAGAGGCCATCGTTGATATTGAAGGTGGTCGGATTGTTGCCACCGTCCAGCGTCAGCGCCGTAGTGATGAGGGGGCTGTAGAGTGAATCTGAACGCGGATCGAAACCAGCAATCGCATTGTATTCCGGATCGCTATCCGTGCCACCAACGAAGACCGGCTGTGGCAGGATGGTGGGCGTGCTGTCATCAAGGAACTTGGCGTGGAAGCGAACATAACCTCCGTCGAATTCTTTGGTGATGTTGGCCTTCACCTGGCCGCCATCGTAGCCGTTATAGCCAATATCGCGCGGGCCTTCGCCGGTGCGATAGAATCCACCAACATGGAAATAGAGGTCGTCAGCGAGCGGTGCGCCATAATCGAAATCGACGCGGTAGGTCTCGAAGTCGAGGCCGACAGTGCCCTGGATCGCACCACCTTCGCGCTGACCGGTCTTCGAGAGGAAGTTGATAACGCCGCCCGGGGCGTTTGAAGCAAATGTGGAAGCCGAACCACCGCGTACTGCCTCGACGCGCGCAACATTGCGGTCAGCGCGGAGGAAGTTGTCGGCGTTGCCGAAGATGATGTCGCCAAACTCGAGAACGGGCAGACCATCTTCTTGCAACTGGATATAGCGCGCACCGCCGGTCGAGACGGGCAAGCCGCGCACAGCGATGTTGGCGTTACCCTCACCACCCGAGGCTTCTGAGCGAATCCCTGGGATTTGACGGATAAGGTCCGC
The DNA here is from genome assembly GCA_947495555.1 of uncultured Erythrobacter sp. Classification (GTDB taxonomy): domain Bacteria; phylum Pseudomonadota; class Alphaproteobacteria; order Sphingomonadales; family Sphingomonadaceae; genus Erythrobacter. The sequence goes on from CANLZI010000001.1 coordinate 1,111,197, forward strand.
CGAAGAAGCAGGAGCGAGATCGGCGATCTGTTCGGCCCCGACTGTGCTGACAGAGACCGAGCTTTCGAGCCGGTTCTGGCCGCGTGCAACAGCGGTAACGATGATGACATTACTATCATCAACAGCCTCTTCAGCGGCAGCATCTTGATCCTGTGCGAAGGCGGGGGTCGAAAAGGCACTCAGCGCGACGCCGAAGGCCAAAGCGTGACGAAATTTCATGGCAAAACTCTCCTTTGTGCTCGCACCAGTTTGCGCGATTCGCAATAAGACATAATTCGGCTGCAAACGATTGCAACAGAAAAATTGCAAACGTTTGCAATCGTGTTAAATTTGTGTCACAAAAATGCCACGACGCCGCAAAGACAAGGCGCAAAAGAGGGTATTGGATATGCAAACTGCCGCAAAACCACGGCTTTCCCTGCTGCGAATCATCGAGATGAACATCGGGTTCTTTGGCCTGCAGTTCAGTTTCGGCCTGCAGCAAGCCAACATGGGGCCGATATACGGATTTCTCGGAGCCGACGAAGCGACCATGCCGCTCCTGTGGCTTGCGGGTCCCATGACCGGCCTCATTATCCAGCCGATCATCGGCGCAATGAGCGATCGCACAAATTCGCGCTTTGGACGGCGAACTCCCTATTTCCTGATCGGCGCAATTATATGCACCATTAGCCTGTTCCTGATGCCTTATTCGTCGGCCCTATGGATGGCCGCCTCTCTTTTGTGGATACTTGATGCTGGGAACAACATCACCATGGAGCCCTACCGCGCCTATGTTGCAGACCGGCTCCAGCCGAACCAACGGTCGATAGGTTTTCTGACTCAAAGTGCTTTTACGGGCCTCGCGCAAACACTGTCCTATCTCGCGCCCACCCTGCTGACTGCCTTTGTCGCGCAAGATGTGCTGGACGATAACGGCATTCCTGTGATCGTTCGCATTGCTTTTATCATTGGGGCCATCCTCTCGATCTCGACGATCGTCTGGTCGGTTTGGCGTGTACCCGAGTTGCCTCTTACTGACGACGAGAAGGCAGTTCTTGAGAAGAAACCTCTAACCGTTAAGGACACATTCGCTGAGATTGTCGATGCAATCCGCGATATGCCAAAGCCGATGCGCCAGTTGGCGCTTGCCATGCTGTGCCAGTGGTACGCGATGTTTGCTTATTGGCAGTACATCACTTTTGCAGTTGGCCGGTCGATCTACGACACGTCCGATCCCTCAAGCGCAGCATTCCGCGAAGCGACACTAACCACGCAACAGGCCGGAGCTTTGTACAACTTTATCGCTTTTGTCGGTGCGCTACTACTCATCCCGATTGTTGCTCGCCTGGGTGCTAGGCTCGTTCACGCCGCTTGCTTGACGGCGTCAGGGGTGGCCATGCTGATGCTCCCTGGCGTTGAAACACCGGCAGCGCTGTTTGTGCTGATGTTAGGGATCGGCATCGGTTGGGCTGGCATGATGGGCAACACATATGTGATGCTTGCCGACTCCATTCCCGCTGAGCGCAATGGCATTTACATGGGCATCTTCAACATGTTCATCGTCATCCCGATGCTGATCCAGACGCTGACAATGCCGCTGATCTACAACCCACTATTGGGCGGAGACCCGCGCAATGTGCTGGTGCTTGGCGGTGTTCTTATGATTGTTGGGGCTGTTGCCACAATGTTTGTCGATGCGGGGCATAGAGTACCGCGTGAACAAAAGGTCAGGGCGGGCTAAGGGATAGCGATGGCCGATTCGGACATTACCACAACGGGCGTCACGCCAAACCGCGTCCGTACGATCACGGACTTGGCAAAGATTGCTGGTGTCTCGCCTGGAACCGTCTCTCGGGCGCTTTCTGGTAACAGTCTTGTCAACACGAAAACGCGCGAAAAGATTGAAACAATAGCGCGCGAGCATGGCTTCCGCCCTAATCAGATGGCGAGCAGGCTTCGCAGGCAAAAGACAGGTGTAATCGGCGTCGCAATACCGCTGGGCCATGACGTGCGTCAGCAAATCTCCGATACATTCTTCATGATTTTGCTTGGTCATCTGGCCGACGAGCTGACCGAAAGGGGCTACGACCTTATGTTGAGGCGGGTCATTCCTGCAGAGGACGAAGATTGGCTCGATAGGTATATCGGCTCAGGTATGGTTGATGGCGTAATCGTGATTGGCCAGTCTGACCAGTTTGAACGGATTGAAGATGTTGCAGATGGCTATCTGCCAATGGTGGTTTGGGGGAACCACCAGGAAGGCCAGAGACATTGCGTTGTAGGTACCGATAACCGCTTGGGCGGTAAGCTGGCCACTGAAAGACTTATAGCTTCCGGAGCCAAGAGCCTCGCGTTTCTGGGCGATACCCAGCCGATAGAGTTTGCAGCCCGTTTTGCTGGCGCAAAGGACGTCGCTGACAGGATGGGTGTGTCTATTCGCGCGCTTTCTACTCACTTGTCACCTGATCGGACCGGCGAGGAGATTGCTGAGCATTTAATTGAAATCGAAGACAGCATCGACGGCATCTTTGCGGCTACTGATACAATCGCCGTCACGTGCCTCAAAGAGCTTCGGAACCGTAGCATCGATGTACCCCGCCAACTCAAGGTAGTTGGTTTTGACGATCTCCCAATCTCAAGCCAGACAGTGCCGCCGCTTACAACCGTCAGACAGGACATTGCTGCTGGAGCAAAGGGCTTGGTCGATTTGCTGATGAGGCGGCTGAATGGTGAAGACACGGAGAGCCTAGTCTTACCGCCGCATTTGATTGGTCGTGAAACTGCATAGCGTAACAATCGCTTGTTTGTCCGCTTTCGGGAACGGAGATTTCAAGTGACTACGTCTTATGTTGGGGCGCATTGCAGTCATTCAGCGATGAGTTGGGCTGCTTTGGTCAGCGCAGTGATCGCATCAACTGCTTTAGAAAGCTCAGCAACCTTCTTTCGTTCAAACTGACTTCTCGGAGCACCCAGCTCGAGGGCGATGATGCCTGCATCTTCAAGTTCCATCCCGATGCGGGTGTAGATCAGTCTGAGGAGTTCGGCTTGGTTCGCGTCCATGGCGCTACGAAGCCATGGAAGTGCGCCACAGTCCATATGCAGCTTTGAGCTTGCTTGGCTTTTCAGTCGAGCAGGCGGCCCGGCGCAATACCGAACGGCTTTGCCAGTCGCTCGATTACTGTGAGGCTGGGATTGCGATTGCCCCGCTCGATATCGCTTACATAGGTACGGTGGATCTCAGCTCGATCAGCATAATCCTCCTGGCTCCAACCCTCGCCTTCACGAAGGCGGCGTATGTTTTGTCCAAGGCGCACACGAATATCCACGCCTCTTCAATGCGCGGTTTGTCGGCGATTGGTCTACAGACGATAAGTGACATTACCACTTGACTGCACGCCTTGGCCAAGCATGTATGGCTGTTACTTATCGTCTACACCAAGGAATAGACCAATGACGCAAGCAGCAGCAAAGCCACCTGACCAAACGCCTGGTTCACGCAAGGTCAGTCCTCTCTTGGCCATCGGCATCGTGTTCATTCCCGGGATCTTTGTCTGGTTTTTGCTGCGTGGCGGCCATTCAACACTTTCTCGAGTAATCGGCTTTGTGTGGATGGCATTCCTGCTGGTCTTTTCGCAAGCCATCATCGCGGGGATTAACGCGCTGCCTGAAGCACCTGAGAAGGTAGAAGCTGACATGGTCGAGGCAGAGATCGACGACGCGCCAAGTCCAAACGCAATTGAACCAGACGCTTCAGAAGCACCGGAGGCAGCAGCAAGAGAGGCTGAGCCACCTGTACCAGCCCCTAGAGCCACTATCAGCAGCGAAGAGCGCCGCGGGATGCATTGTCTCAACGGCTGGGATGGCTCGCATTGGAAGATGCAATCTGAGATCAAGCGGCGACTGCGTGACCCGGACTCGTTCGAGCATGTTGAGACCCGAATTGCGCCGATCGATGAGGTGGGTAATCACTCGATCTTCATGTCCTTTCGTGCACGCAACGGCTTTGGCGGTATGAATGTCCAGCAAGCGATCGGCGTCGTCGATAACAAGGCGTGCGAGCTACAGGTACTGCAAATGCTGTAATGGAGCGCTTGCTTATTGCCCCAAGCGCTACGCCGTAATCCACTCTGGCAGCTCGGGCAGCGGCGGGCGAGGACCACGCACAGAGTTGATTGGCCTGCCTTGGGCATTGTACCTCCGGTGGAACCTCTTCCAGTTCCAGAACGACCATTCGAGCATTTGGGTTAGGCTATCGACCTGGTCATCATAGCGACCGCCGGGAAACGCCCGGATCTCTTTGAGGAATGTGTCAAGTCCTGACAGTTGGTGAGGCAGCCACACACGTCCCTCTTCGATTTGCCCAGTTTGCGCTAGCAGACGCTCAGACTTGTCGAGTTGACGCATCCCCTTTTGTGGCCATGCAATCGGATTGAAAGGACCTTCGCTAGCTAGCTGTTGCACCAGTGCAAGCCCATTGCTCGAGCGCTCAATGATCACATAATCAGCATTCCACTTTGCACGAAGCGCTATCACCTGACGTTTGAGCGCTGGGTATTCATAACGTGCGCGATGAATATCGAGAAGAAAGTAACGGCCGGCCACCACGCCCCAAGTGGTGCAGGCTGAATAGTCTGAGGTCGGCAGATCGGTTGCAGCCGGGTCCCAACTCTGAACAATCTTGTCGAACCGGTGGCGTTCGATCTCGCCTTCGAAACATTTGAACCATTCCGGCCGGACGAAATTGCCTTCATCAGCAATCGGATCCTGAAGATATTGTGCAGAATAATGCTGCGCACCAAGATTGAGCCGTTCCTGTTCAAGCACTTCTTTGGGAAAACGAACCGGATCGAGCAGCTCGCCGCGCTTCCAAAGATAGGTGAGGCTGGGGCCAATCTCGATCTCACGATCGCGGTCTGCGATCGCGGGCAGTTTGAGAAGTTTGTATCGTTTTTCGAGCAACTCACCGGGCAAATCATCCTCGCAAATGCGTTGCTGAATCGAGAGAATGACTCCGGCACGTTTGTCTGTGATACGCTGGGTGAGCGTCACGGAAAACCAGTTCCGCACTTCTTCGCGCGCGGCATCGCTGGTTGCTGCATCGGCTTTCATGACATCGTCCAAAACGATGTAATCGGCACCCCTACCAGTCACAGGACCTCCGACCGATACCGAGGTCACCCGGCCTCCCGTGCTGGTCGCGAGAGTTCCGCTGCGATTGCCGCGCTTGGCAAACCGCGTGCGCGGGAAGAGCTGCTGATACCACTCGCTTTCCATGATGCGCCGCCGCGTATCAGCATGCTCAGCGCTCAATGTTTCGCCATACGCTGCAATCATGATCTTGGCATTGGGATCGCGCCCCAACAGCCAGCATGGCCAGACGATCGCAACGGTGAACGACTTCAGAGTGCGAGGCTGGATCGATATGAGCGAGCGCGGCAACTCACCCGCTTCCGCGCGCTCGAGCCAGCGGCACATGGCGAGCAAGTACCAAGCCTGCACAAGTGGCGGCTCACTGGGATGGATGAACGCAAAAGCGCGCATCAGAAAAGGAAACAGGCGCGTCCGACACAGCGCATCAATCGCTTCATTCTTATTCGGCATTGTCTGCTCCCAGACCCGCGCGAAGCTCATCCTCGAACCAGGAGAGGATCGCATCATCGGCGGCGCTCGAAACGGCAGCTGCAGGTTTGCCTGCCAGCGGGTTCTCCTCAGGCAGCGCCCAGCGGCCCAGCTCGATGATTGTCTTGCGTGCACGCCAGTCACCATCGAATGCCATCTGTACTTCTTTAAGGAGCAGCGCGTGGTAAAGCGTCACCTTGCGCGAGCGACCGCCTTCCCGAACTGAAGTCATCTCAGAGAGCAGCTTCTTGATCATCGCCTTAGTGCCCTTGGCACCCTTAGGACGTCCGTTAGGATTGCGGGTCTCGCCTTTCTTCATCGAGCCTGAGTTCGGCTTACGCTTCTTGCGTTGCGCATCATCATTGTCGGCAACCAACCGCTGCGCCCCGCCAGCATTGCTGATCCTTTGGCGCGTGCGGACTGGGCTTTTCTTTGCATTACTCGACATGATGGGTCTCCTGGGCTTCGCCTGGAGCGGATGGTTGCTGCACGCGCGCGCGACGCCGAATGCGACCAGGGCCGCGATCGGCAGGCTCGATCAGCGAACCCCGTTCGTTTGAAGACGGCGAACTGACGGCCTTATCCTCGGCGAGCCGGTCACGGCTCTTTGCAATCTCCGCAAAGAGCCGACCGTCGCCTTCGAGCACAGCCTCTTCGCCGGTAAACTCCTCCCAACGCCGCACGATCACATCGACATAGAGCGGGTCGAGTTCGATGCCGCGGGCCACACGACCCGAGCGCTCGCACGCAAGCAACGCGCTGCCCGATCCCATAAAGCTGTCGAGCACAATGTCGCCGCGATCGGTCACATCGCGGATCAACTCGCTCAACAATTGGACAGGTTTGCTTGTAGGATGGCTTGCCAAAGCTTCAGCCCGGCCTTTCCCGAAGCTGCCCATGCCGGGAACCTCAAGCACGTTGGAACGGATCCGGCCATACTTGCCCATCTCGACGCGGTCTTTGATATCCGCACCAGGGATGGCAAGACATACGATGAGTTCATGAGCCGAGCGCCACGGCGAACCAAACGTGCCGTGACCTTTGTGCCAAACGAGAACATTGATCAGCTTCAGACCAAGCCTGGCCCCGGCCGTGATGACCTTCTCAACGCCCCTCCAGTCAATAAAGGACTGGATGACCGCGCCCGGCTTGGCATGCTCGATATTGCAGCCAAGCTGAGCCTCGATAAAGTCGCGGAACTCCTCATCACTCATTTCACCATTGGCCATCTGAAAGGGGCGATGTTTGGTCTTGCCCGAGCCTGAGATCGTGCTCACAGAAATGTTCCACGGGGGATCCTGGCAAACAAGCTGCGCACATTCTCCCGCCATCAGCCGCTCGTAACTGGCGCTCTCCAGAGCCGAGCCGCAAAGCAGGCGATGCTTGCCCATCTGCCACAGATCGCCCGAACTACTGACCGCGCCCTGTTCCACTTCAGGGATGACCTCGGCAGCTTCGGCCTCTTTATCCTCACGCGCGTCGATGATCGCCGCCTCGATCTCGACAGGCTTCCAGCCGGTCACGTCGAGCTCGAAGTCCAACTTGACTTCTTCAAGATGCTGGAACTCGATCGCGAGGATGTCCTCGTCCCATCCAGCCAGCTCAGCGATCCGATTGTCAGCCAAGCGATAGGCCTTGAGTTCATCTTCGCTCAGACCATCAATCAAGAGCGTCGGAACATGTTCCAACTTCAGCCGACGCGCGGCTTCGACGCGGCCATGGCCAGCAACGATGACACGATGCTGGTCGATCAACGCTGGATTGACGAAGCCAAAGGCTTCAATCGATCCCATCAGCACTTCGATCTGATCATCGTCGTGCGTGCGCGCATTGTTATTATAGGGCGTCAGCGTATCGGGAGGATAGTAGCGGATCTGGTCTTTGCAGCAGACATAATCAGGGTTCTGGGTCGGCTCTTCAGATACTTCACACTTGCTCATGGAAAACTCACCTCGGGTTGAAGCCACAAGGTCGGTGCGCATGAGCAAGGCAGTATCGCATCACACAACGCACCGCTTGTCTGCGGCGTGGTTGGTGATCCTTCGTGCTGCCTCGAAAGGGAGAATGCCCAAATGGGATCGAGAGTGCGTTATAGTAGCTTTACGGAATCAATGCAACCACCTGAAAAGAAAGAACATAAACAGCAAATCCCTCGTCAAGAAATACGCAAGTGATCGCACGCTGACTGGGTCACGTTGAATCGCTGATCTCGGGGCGGCCAGGCATATCATCCAGCCGTGCAGCCAGGTGCGTTGCAGGCTAATTGCTGCCTGTTCCAGCCTGTTCTTAGCCTGTTAGATGCATGCTCAAAGGGTGCTTACGACCTTCCTAAGTCACTGATTTGTTGAAGGACATGATCGATACAGGTCGAGCTAATCGGGCCAGAATTGTCTGTCAGCCTGTAAAAACCCCACTTAACAGGCTGTTTCAGGCATGCTGCACAGCGCGTTGCATGGGTGAATTCTAGCCGTTCAGGCTAAGCAGAGGTGCACGAGAAAGGGCTTCAAATACCAATCCGGTACCACGCAAATACCCGACAGAGAAAACGGGCGTAGATTGCCTGTTTTGCTCTCTGATGTCCGGTCTCTTGGTACCGGATCAATGGCGAAACGGCGCAGAACTGCGCGGTTTTGGACGCACAGTCCCGAGTGATTCTCTGATACTCAGACTAGGTGGCGGAGAGGGAGGGATTCGAACCCTCGGAACCCGTAAGAGCTCAACAGTTTTCGAGACTGCCCCGTTCGACCACTCCGGCACCTCTCCGCAAAACCCGTAAAAAAGGGGCGCGCAAACGCCCCTGCCGCAACGGGAGCGCCGCGGTTAGCCCAAGCTCTGGCGCTTGCCAAGTCCCAATCCGTAACAAAACGGGGGGTACGCCGCCCCCAAACCCTTGTTTCGCACCTGCGAAAGACCATATCCTATCGTCTATGGACCGTTCCGAATTCTTCTCAGCCCAAGCAGGCCGCACGATCGAGGTTCCTCGACATGCACGCGCGCGTTTTGGCATCGGAGATGTGGTTCGGCACCGGATGTTCGATTTCAGGGGCGTGATCTTCGATATTGATCCGGTCTTCGCCAATAGCGAGGAATGGTACAGCTCCATCCCGGAAGACATCCGCCCTCGCCGCGAACAGCCCTTCTACCACCTGCTGGCCGAGAATGAGGACAGTTCCTACGTCGCCTATGTCAGTCAGCAAAACCTGCTGGCCGATGCCGAAGGCGGCCCGGTGGATCACCCCAATGTGGATGAATTGTTCGAACAATTCAAAGACGGGCGCTATCGCATGCGGCGTGCGCTTACCCACTGAGCCGCCCACCGAAACGCATGCGGTTTTCGTCAAATTGTTACAAATCCGTGATATAGCTTGGTCATGGACAGAGTGACCATGACACCTGAAGTCGCAGGGCCGGACCGGCTCGCAATGGCTCTTACCCGTGAGCTGAGAAACGGTGAACGCGTACTGTGGCAAGGGCGCCAACTCGCTCGGGTCTCGAAAAAAGCCTTTAGCATTTACCTGTTCGCGATCCCCTGGACTGCGTTTGCCCTGTTCTGGACCGCAATGGCGAGCTTCGGCGCCAGCGCTATACAGTCAGAGACAGGTTTCTTGAGCTGGGCGTTCCCGCTGTTTGGGGTTCCGTTTGTAGTGGTTGGTCTAGCGATGCTGTCTGCACCCTTCATGCCTTTGTGGCGCAAGGGGAAGGTCTTGTTTGCCATCACCGATCAGCGGCTGATCGAGCTTAAACTCGGGCGCAGCCTGGATATTAAGTCCGTTCCTGCCCGCAGAATTGGTATGATCGAGCGCAACGAGACGCGCGACGGCAGCGGAACGCTTAAAATTGCTGTCAAAGTCGGTACGGACAGTGACGGCGACCGGCACACGGAATATTTCGAACTTGGCGAAGTTAACGACGTGCTGACCGCGCATGACAAGGCTGCATTTATAGGCAAGAGTGCAGCAGAGCGGTCTGGAGGCAGTTAGTCTTTCAGTTTCCAGCCTGATTTCAGCAGGCGATAGGTCACCAGTGCCATCACCAGATTGAGCACCAGCAAGCCGATCCCCGCGATTACAACCGGCTGCGCACCCGTTCCGATATCGCTTTCACCCAGGAACCCGTAACGGAAGCCCGAAATCACATAGAAGAAGGGGTTTGCGCGGCTCACCGCCTGAAATGCCGGAGCAAGATTATCGATCACGTAGAACGTGCCCGACAGAAGCGACAATGGCGCAATGACAAAGTTTGTGATCGCGGCGTTGTGATCAAACTTTTCCGCCCAGATGGAGGTCGCCAGGCCCAGCAGTGCCAGCATCACCGACCCCATCAGGCCGAACCAGATCACTGCCCACCAATGGCTCACACCCAACGACACGCCGGGATAAAACACCATCGCCAAAGCCACAGCGCCGCCCACCATGATCGCGCGGGTCACGGCGGCGGCCACGATACCCGCCATCAGCTCCCCTTCGGACAAGGGCGGCATCAATAGATCGATGATCGTCCCCATGATCTTGCCTGACAAGAGCGAGAAGGACGAATTGGCGAACGCATTTTGCATCATTCCCATCACAATCAGGCCCGGCGCAACGAAGGTTGAAAACGGCACACCCAGCACTTCGCGGCCTGATCGGCCCAAAGCGACAGAGAATATGACCAGAAACAGCAAGGTTGTGACCGCTGGAGCCCATATTGTCTGCGTCTGCACCTTGAGAAAACGCCGAACCTCCTTAATATAGAGGCTGTACAATCCAATGCGATTGATGCCGGTAATAATCGGCTCACCACGCGGAGGAAACCCAACGCCTTTGCCGGAGTGCGCATCACTGTGTGATGTGCCCGCGCGGGGGGCAGCATTTGCTTGATCGACCATGAAGGGGCGGTTAGGCGCAACTGCCCCACTTTGGCAAGCGTATGGGGCAGCGAAGAACAGGATAGAATTAGCATGAGCTGGACCGACGAGCGGATCGCAACGCTTCAGAAGATGTGGGAAGGTGGTTCGACCGCCAGTCAGATCGCAGAAGAACTGGGCGGGGTTAGCCGCAATGCCGTTATCGGCAAGGCGCACCGTCTTGGCCTGAAGGCGCGCCCTTCTCCCGTGAAAGCGAGCGAGAAGAAGAAAAAGGCAGCGGCCGCCAAGAAACCGGCGGCAAAGGCAGCACCCAAAAAGGCAGCGCCAAAAGCCGCAGCAGCCAAGCCTGCGCCAGCGGCCAAGCCTGCTTCGGCGGGCCAAACCGCCTCTGCATCAAACGCCGATGTGCAATCCCAGCCTGTCCCCAATCCAACCCCGGATCTGCCCAAGATCGTTTCGGTCGGACCCGGTGGATTTTTGAGGCAAGGTCCCGGCGACCAACAGCCACCAATCCCGCCTGCGCCTCCGCGCCGCTTGGTTCCGGCCAAGCCCAGCCCAGAGATTGCCGATAAGACGAGCCTGCTCGACCTGTCGGACAAGGTGTGCCGTTGGCCCATGGGCCATCCTGGCGAAGCGGATTTCCACTTTTGCGGTACAGATGTGAACCCGGGCTTCCCCTATTGCGTCGAGCATTGCGGACGGGCCTATCAAGCACAGCTGCCGCGCGGTGCCCGCAGACCCCCTCCACCCCTGCCATTTGGCGGTCCGCGCGTCCGCTAAGCGCAACGAAATCTGAAACTAAGAAAGCGCCGCCTCTGTTATGGAGAGCGGCGCTTTCTTTTGCCAGCCACGCTTTGGCGTGATCTGATGGGCATCTGGCCCTGCAAACGAACTTCCACACTTGCACCGCCAGTGCCACCATGGGTAGGGCAAGCTAACACTCAGCCGCGGAGCAAGAACCACATGCCATTCACACTTTACGATGCATTCGTGCCGAACTGCCAACAGATCCTTGCCGGTATGAACGGCCTGATCGACAAGGGGGAAGCGCATGTGAAGGAACATGGGCTAGAAGACGCAGCGCTGCTGGATGCCAAGCTGTCTGACACGATGTGGCCCCTGCCCTGGCATGTGCGCGCCTGCTGGATGCACTCAGCCTATCCGTTCGATCAGCTTCCTGACGGTGAATTCACGCCCGACCTCACTATTGTGCCGGATAGTTGGGACACAATGCGCGCCATGGTCGCCACAGCCCAGGACAGGCTTTCCAAAGTCAAAACGGACGAGGTGGACGAGCTGGCGGACAAAACCATCGGTTTTGTGTTAGGCGGCAAGCGGCTGATGGAGTTTAAGGGGTCAGACTTCCTGCTCAGCTTCAACCAGCCCAATTTCTATTTTCACGCCACAACTTTCTACGACATTTTGCGCGCGCAAGGCGTTGCGCTGGGCAAGCGCGACTTTATCGGTCCTGCCCGCACACTCTAAATCTGATCAGGACGGAAATTCGATGCGTTGGACATATTTGGCCCTAACCGCAGGGGCACTCGCCCTCACTCCCGGCGGCGCGCAGGCCAAGCTGCCCGAGCCGGTTCGCGCTATGATCGAGGCAGCAATCAGCAATGGCGATCCCGAAGCTGTCAAAACAGTGGCGGACCTTGCACGGCAGACCAATCCCGAAGATGCGGCAGAAATTGACGCGATCATGGCTGCGTTTGAAGCCGAGCAATCGCGATTGGCTCAGCAAGAAGCCGAGGCCGCAGAACAAGCCATTCGCACAGCCGGCCTATTCGACAATTGGAGCGGCAAAGGCGAGCTTGGCGGGTTTAGAGCAACCGGCAATTCTTCCAACACCGGCGTAACCGCCACAATCACCCTTAAACGCACAGGGATTGACTGGTCGCACAAGCTGCGCGGTAGGGTGGATTACCAGCGTAACAATGGGGTCACCTCGCGCGAGCAATACTCCTTCGTTTATGAACCGAACTACAAACTCTCGGACAGAGTGTTTGTGTATGGGCTCGCTCAATATGAACGGGACCGTTTTCAAGGCTTTTCAGGGCGTTATGCAGTCTCGGCCGGCATTGGCTATCAGATCATCGACGAAAGCAATTTGCAGCTGTCGGCCAAGGCAGGTCCGGCCTATCGGGTGACCGAATTTGTTACCGGCGAAACAGAAAGCCGGATCGCAGGCCTGTTCGGGGTGGATTTTGATTGGGACATCACCGACCGACTGACCCTAACGCATGATACAAATGCGGTGGCAGAAACGGGTGGTTCAGCGACGGTGATCGTGGATTCGAACAACACCAGCCTGGACCTTGTCACCGGCCTCAATGCGAAAATCAGCGACAAGCTGACGGCGCGGCTTTCCTACGCGATCGAATATGACACGAACCCGCCCATTGGCTCGGTCGGGACCGACACCTTGAGCCGTGCGACGCTGATTTACGGATTTTGAGGGTCGGCTAGCGGCGAGCGAACCAGATGATGTGATGCGCGCCCTTATTGTTGGGGCGTGAGCGCACATTCCACTCCTCCACATCCAGTTTTACGTCCTGCATCCTCTTGCGGAAGGCGTGATCGGGCGCTGCCGACCAGACAGCCAGAATGCCGCCCGGCATCAAAGCATCGCGCGCCTTGGCCAAGCCAGTGCGAGAATAGATCCGGTTGTTGGCATCGCGCACCATGCCATCGGGACCATTGTCGACATCCAGCAGGATCGCATCAAATTTGCCGCAAGTCCCGTCATTGGCATCGTCAATCAACGCAGCAACATCGCAAATCTTCAAATCCAGCCGTGGATCGGACAGGCAATTTCCGGTCAGATCGGCCATCGGACCTTTGGCCCATTCTACGATCTTGTCTGAGATTTCGGCCACCACAGCCTGACCGCTCTCACCCATGCGAGCCAGCGCCGCCCGCAGGGTAAAGCCCATACCATACCCCCCGATTAGCATCCGCGGATTGTCATTGCCCAAGCGATCAAGGGTCAGATCAGCCAGCTGCTCTTCGGAAAAACGCATACGCGTGCTCATCAGCTCATTATGGCCAAGCACGATCATGTAATCGCGGCCATGGCGGAACAGCTCGAGCGTTTCCCCGTCGGGTATCTGCAATGTATCGATCAATTCACGTTTCAGCATGGGGGTGGCCTTAATAGAATTGGACCTACCTAGCCACCCACTGCTTTGAGAAACCTGCCTCAGCCGGTGACCTCCAGCACCATATTGGTGGGCGTTTCGGCTGCCCGTCGGACGCTGGTAAATCCAGCCTCGTTCAAGACTTCAGTCAAGCGAGCCTGACCAGCCTGTGCGCCCAGGCCAAGGCCAACATCCTGGCTGACCGATGCAGGGGTGCAGATGGTGGTCGAAAATCCGTAATAGATCTGCCCCAAGGGATGCATATTGTCCGCCATGCTGTCTCCGGCCATCGGTTCAACCAGCATGAAGGTGCCATCATCCTTCATCGCTTGGCGAATATGTCTGGCAGCGCCAACCGGATCGCCCATGTCGTGCAGAGCATCGAATATGCACACAAAGTCATAGCCTTCGCCGGCAAAGTCTTGTGCGCTGGCGGTTTGGAAATTGACATTGGTTACACCCGCTGCCGCAGCGCTTTCGCGGGCTTGCGCAATGGATGGCTCGTGAAAATCAATGCCGTGGAACGTCGAGTCCGGGAAAGCCTGGGCCATCATGATGGTCGATGATCCCAGCCCGCAGCCAACATCCGCCACTTTCGCACCTTGTTTCAAGCGATCTTCGACTCCGCTCAACGACGGTATCCAGGCGCTGGTCAAATTGGCTTCATACCCGGGACGGAAAAAGCGGTCTGTGGCACAGAAACAGCATGGTGATTGCGCGCTCCATGGCCTCCCTTCCCCGCTTTTGAAGGTTTCAACCGCTTGTTCTTGCTCTTCATATTGCGCAACAACAGCCTGGAAAAACCCTTGCATACAGGCCGGTTGCCCCTCGCGGGTGAAGATCAGTGCTTGTTCTTCGGACAGATCGAAGGTTTCCGATGCGGGGGAATAGGTGACATAGCCAGCGGCCGACACCGACCCGAGCCATTCGCGCAAGTATTTGGGATTGAGGCCGGTATGCTGGGCCAACTGCTCAATCGTTACCGGCCCATGTTTATCAATCGCGGCAAAAACGCCGGACTGGTCGCCAATATAGGCCATCAGCAGACTGATGGCACCGGCTACATCGCCAATTACCTTGCCCGCCAATTCTTCCAGCTTTGCTTCATTAAGCTCGCTCATAACCGCATTCCTCCATTAAGGGATTGATGCGACCCTTTGTCGAGTTGTCGGTATTGTTACGCGTTAAGGGACACTAGCACGCGGCAGGACTAAACCACTAATGATGCGACGCGATCATATAATCGCGTCCATGGCGGAACAGCTCGAGCGTTTCCCCGTCGGGTATCTGCAATGTATCGATCAATTCACGTTTCAGCATAATCGGTGCCTATCTAAACGATTTCATCTTCGTCGAACAAACCATCTGCAAATGCCGCTTCTTCGATATCATCGAGCCGCTGCTCTACCGTGCCAGCCCGTTCAACTTGGGCAACATGCACCAATGCATCGCCCTGATTGACCACCGGCAAATTGCTGCGACCAATGATGATGCCGGTTAAGGGAGAAAGAACCGCCACGTCCTCGTCGCCAAACGGATCGGTAAGATAACCGACCGGTTCGTCCTTTTCGACCAGAGCGCCGCTGGATTTTGTCGCGCGAAAGATGCCGCCTTCGGGCGCTCTTACCCAACTGGTGCGGCTGCTGCGCGCTGAATTTGCGCCCGCCTTGCGTGGCAAACGGACCCCCATGCCCAAATGAGCCATGACGCGCAGAATGCCTTGGACTCCAATGCGGATGCTCAATTCGTCGAACCGCAGGGCTTCTCCAGCTTCGAGCAGCAGGACATCACACCCATGATCGGCAGCGGTTTGGCGCAAGGAGCCCTCACGCAGCTTGGATACAATGATGGCTGGAGCACCAAACACCAAAGCCAGTTCTTCGGCCCTGGGACGGCCATCACTGATCCGGATCTGGGGCAGATTGGTGCGGTGCAAACCGGCTGAATGTAAATCGATACCAAGCTCGCAGCGGGCGATGACCTCGTTTGTAAATGTATGCGCCAATTGTGCTGCCAGAGAGCCTTTGGCGGAACCGGGGAATACACGGTTCAGATCCCGTCGATCGGGCAGATAGCGTTGATGCGCAATGAAGCCATAGGCGTTGACGATGGGAATACATAACAACGTCCCAGCAAGCCGCTTGGCCGAAACCTGGTTCAGCAAGCGGCGGGCAATTTCCACGCCAATAATCTCGTCACCATGAACGCTGCCGCTCACGAAAATGACCGGGCCAGGCTTGGCCCCATGGACAACCCTTATCCGAAGCGAAACCTCCGTATTGGTCGACAGTCGGCTTACGGGTATTTCGATGGTCGCACTGGTGCCGGCGGCGACCTGCTGTCCTGCAATCTCAAATGGATCGCGCGGCACGGCCTTTGTGCGTGGCTTAGCCTTTTCCACGCGTCTTGGTCTTTCCCTGCTTGGCGTTCTCGGCGACAAAATCGATAATCATTCCAGCAATATCCTTGCCCGTGGCATTCTCGATGCCTTCAAGCCCCGGAGAAGAATTCACTTCCATGATGACTGGCCCGTGGTTGGACCGCAGCAAGTCCACTCCGCACACGTTCAGTCCCATCGCTTTGGCCGCCCGAACGGCCGTACTGCGTTCTTCCGGCGTAATCTTGATCAGCTCTGCGCTGCCGCCACGGTGTAGGTTGCTGCGGAATTCGCCTTCAGCGCCCTGACGTTTCATCGCGGCGACAACTTTGCCCCCGACCACAAGGCAGCGGATGTCGGATCCACCGGCTTCCTTGATGAATTCCTGGACCATGATGGCGATATTGGCGCCGCGGAAGGCTTCGATGATCGAGGCGCCGCCTTTCAGCGTTTCCGCCAGCACCACGCCGATCCCCTGCGTGCCTTCCAACAGCTTGATGACAACCGGTGGCCCGTTGACTGCCTTGATGATTTCCTCAGCCTGCTTGGGATCGTTGGCATAAGCGGTCAGCGGAAGGCCCAGGCCATGTTTCGCCATGATCTGGGTCGACCTCAGCTTGTCCCGGCTCCGTCCGATCGCCACACTTTCATTCAATGGCCAGACACCACCCATTTCGAACTGACGCAAGACCGCAAGCCCATAGGCCGTGATAGAGGCGCCGATGCGCGGAATCACTGCTTCATATCCGGTCAGCGTTTCGCCCTTATAGGTCACCGTGGGTCGGTGGCTGGCAATGCTGACCGTGCAACGCGTGGTGTTGAGAATATCCAAGGTGTGGCCCCGGTCCTCCGCAGCCTCAACCAGTCGCTTGTGCGAATAGAGATTGGGGTTTCGGGCAAGCATTGCGATTTTCATGACAAGTCCTTTGTTTCGATAATGTCCGCATGAACCAGCGGCTCGGCATCGCGCGTGCCATGGATAAAGGACCTGCCAGGATGAATTTCGTACCGGCTTCGCATCGCGCTGCGCCCTACCAGGACCGGATAGCGCATTGAGCCACGATTTGTGAGAGTAAAGTTGACCGGCCGCGAGATTCCTCCAAGTTTCAGATGGGTGCGTATGACATAGCGTTCTTCATACTCACCGTTCGAACTCATCACCTTGCGGACGCCGGCCAATGGCATATCGCAGTGGACCCGCTCTGGCTTTTCACCTGGATTGTGCCGGATGCGGAAGGACAGGCGGGCCATCTTCTGCCCGTTATCGCCCTCGTACAGGTCAATCGAATCGACATGCAGTGCGCTGGTGCGAGCACCAGTATCGATCTTTGCCGGAATATGTTCGAACCCGAGATCGGGCAGGTCGACATATTCGCGCCAGCCGATGGGGATCAATTGCTTCGCCTGAATGACACGCACTCCTTTGACTTCGTATTAGAGGTGCACGGTTGACGGAGCAAAGAAAAAGGCCGCCCGGATTTCTCCGAGCGGCCCATTGTTCTTTGGCAGAAGGTTTTTAGTCCTTTAGGAAGTCCGGCACGTGGGCTTCACCACCGCCGTCTTTATTCCCGCCATCATTGTTGCCACCATCACGGCGACCGCCGCGATCGCCGCCGCGCGAACGGTTGCCGCGTGGGCCACGACGATCGCCGCCGCCACGAGGCTTGTTCTCGCGTGGAGGACGGGTGTCTTCCAGCTCTTCACCGGTTTCTTGATCAACCACTCGCATCGACAGACGGACCTTGCCGCGCTGATCGATCTCGAGAACCTTGACCTTTACTTCCTGGCCTTCGGAAACAACGTCGGTTGGCTTTTCAACCCGCTCGTTCTTCATTTCCGACACGTGGACGAGACCGTCCTTGCCGCCCATGAAGTTCACGAAAGCGCCGAAATCAACGATGTTGACGACCTTGCCGTTGTAGATTTTGCCGACTTCGGCTTCTTCAACAATGCCTTCGATCCATTTCTTCGCTGCTTCGATCTGATCGCTGTCGGAAGACGAGATTTTGATGATACCTTCATCATCAATGTCGACCTTGGCGCCGGTTTCAGCAACGATCTCGCGGATCACCTTGCCACCTGTACCGATGATGTCGCGGATCTTCGATTTGTCGATCTGCATGGTTTCGATACGAGGAGCGTGCTTGGAAACGCCGGTGCGTGATGTGCCAAGTGCCTTGGTCATTTCGCCCAGGATGTGCGCGCGGCCGGCTTTCGCCTGTTCCATTGCCGTTTGCATGATTTCCTTGGTGATCCCGGCAACCTTGATGTCCATCTGCAGCGACGTGATGCCGCTTTCAGAACCAGCCACCTTAAAGTCCATGTCGCCCAAGTGATCTTCATCACCCAGAATGTCGGACAGAACGGTGAATTCGTCACCTTCAAGGATCAGACCCATGGCGATGCCCGAAACAGGACGTTCAATCGGAACACCTGCATCCATCATCGACAAACAACCACCACACACAGTCGCCATCGAGCTCGAGCCATTTGACTCGGTGATGTCTGACAGGATGCGGATTGTGTAAGGGAAGTCCTCGTGATCGGGCAGCACAGGGTGCAGCGCACGATAGGCCAGCTTACCATGGCCGGTTTCGCGGCGGCTGGTAAAGCCAAAGCGACCCACTTCGCCAACCGAATAGGGTGGGAAGTTATAGTGCAGCATGAAGTTGTTGTACGACAGGCCTTCCAGCCCATCGATCATCTGCTCAGCATCTTTCGTACCCAAAGTGGTGGTACAGATTGCCTGCGTCTCACCGCGAGTGAACAGCGCCGAACCGTGAGTCCGTGGCAACAGTCCAACCATGGCTTCGATCGGGCGAACTTCGTCCGTCTTGCGGCCATCAATCCGCTGACCATCCTTGAGGATAGCACCGCGAACGATTTCAGCTTCCAGCTTCTTAACCGCTTTATTGGCGGTCATCTGGGTCTGACCTTCAGCATCGGCATAGGCTTCTTTGGCCTTGGCGCGTGCCAGGTTCAAAGCGTCCGAACGCGCAGACTTGTCGGTCAGCTTGTAAGCGGCTGCAATGTCATCACCAACGATACCGCGAAGGTTTTCTTTGATCGCGGCAGTGTCGTCGGACAAATCAACGTCCCAAGGATCCTTGGCGGCTTGCTCGGCCAGATCGATGATCGCACCGATAACCTTGCGGCTCTCGTCATGCGCAAACATGATCGCGCCCAGCATTTCTTCCTCGGTCAATTCCTTGGCTTCGGATTCAACCATCATCACTGCGTCATTTGTCGCAGCAACAACCAGGTCCAAACGGCCGTCTTCACCCAGTGCATCTGTGATGCTGGGGTTCAGGACATATTCGCCATTGTTAAAGCCAACGCGAGCAGCGCCGATTGGGCCCATGAAAGGCAGACCGGAAATTGTCAGGGCAGCAGATGCTGCAACCATTGCAACGATATCTGGCTCGGTCTCGCCATCATACGACAGGACCTGACAGATCACGTTGATTTCGTTGTAGAAGCCTTCTGGGAACAGCGGGCGAACCGGACGGTCGATCAGACGGCTGGTCAGCGTTTCTTTCTCGGTAGCGCGACCTTCGCGCTTGAAGAAACCACCTGGGATACGGCCAGCGGCTGAGAATTTTTCTTGATAGTGTACGGTGAGCGGGAAGAAATCCTGGCCCTCGCGGACACTCTTGGCGGCGGTCACGGCGCACAGCACCACGGTTTCGCCATAGGTAGCCAAAACAGCGCCGTCAGCTTGACGGGCGATCTGACCGGTTTCGAGGGTGAGGGTTTTGCCGCCCCACTCCAGCGATACGGTTTTTTTGTCGAACATGTATTTTCCTTATGAACCCGCTGCGCCTTATTGCGGAGCGGGGCCTACTTGTTCCGGGTATTCCGTCCCGGACCGGTGTAGGGCGTATGTCTGCCCCGAGGCTGGTGGCCGAATGCCCCCATGCCCTCTATGCGAAAAAGGCGGCCCTGTTGGAGCCGCCCTTCACGAATGTCTTATTTACGAAGACCCAGCTTCGCGATCAGTGCGTTATAGCGTTCCACGTCTGTCTTCTTGAGATAGGCGAGGAGGCTACGGCGCTTGTTGACCATGGTCAGTAGGCCGCGACGCGAATGGTTGTCTTTATGGTTGGCATCAAAGTGGCTCTGCAAATTGCGGATCCGCTGTGTCAGGATGGCCACCTGGACTTCTGGACTGCCCGTGTCGTTAGCTTCGCGGGCGTTGTCTTTGATAATTTTTGCTTTTTCTTCGGTAGTTACCGACATAGTATTCTCTCTTACTCAGCGACATCGGGAAGGTTGAAACCCCTGACGATCTTCGTCGTCCCGCTGACAAGTTCCACCAATGCCACCGGAACATTCCGGCACATGGCACAATAGAGCCCATCAGCTTGGGGCTGCCCGGTTAAGACGCGGCCCTGGCGGACCGCTGCTGCCTCGTCGGACGAGAGGGTAAGAGCCGGGATGTCGTCCAGCCCTGCCTCCAATGGCAGTATTACGTCTTCAAGTCGCGCGCCCTTACCGATTTCGTTGAGTTTGTCTAGCGAAATCGCCTGTTTTTCGAGGAAAGGCCCAGCCTTGATCCGCCTTAGATAGGTAACATGACCATAGGTTCCAAGCGCGCGTGCGATGTCCCGTGCCAGAGAACGGATGTAAGTGCCCTTGGACACATGAGCACGCAGCGTGACGCAATCGGCCAATTCCAAAGGCGCAGACGGGTCATAGGGGTCAGGCCGACCACCAGTGGTTTGAAAGGCCGAGCGCAGTTCAGAATCCTCGCGTTCGCTGGCAAGCGAAAGCTCGTAAATGGTGACAGCGCGGGTCTTCATCTCCACCGTCTCGCCCGCCCTCGCCCTGTCATAGGCCCGCTTGCCGTCCACCTTCAGCGCGGAATAGGCAGGAGGTATCTGCTCAATTGCTCCGGTGAAATGCTCCAGAACAGCGGCAATTGCGGCCATCGGCGGGAAACGATCACTGGTGTGGATCATCTCGCCTTCGGTATCCAGCGTGTCGGTCTCTGCCCCAAACTGAATGGTGAATTCATAGATCTTGCTGGCATCCAACATGCGCCCCGCCAGCTTGGTCGCCTCGCCCAGAGCAATCGGCAGGACGCCTTCCGCCAACGGGTCCAACGTGCCGCCATGGCCCACCTTGGTTTTGGCATATCCACCAGTGCGCAAATTGCGCTTCACCGCGGCGACAGCCTGGGTCGAGCCAAGGCCGCGCGGTTTGTCGAGGATCAGCCAGCCATGGGGCGGGAGTTGGGTATCAGTCATGCCTCATTTAGCTGGGGTGCGCCCTTCCCGAAGGCAAGGCTTGCCCGATTGCCGAACACCAACAGATTGGTCAGCAAGGCCACTGCCACCGAGCTGACCAATACAAACAGCATCACATCAATGTAATGCACCCACGGCAGGCCGATGGTCGCATACCAGCTGACCCCGCCAAAATTCTCTGGCACATAGAGATAGAAGGTGTGGAAGGCATAGATACTGAAGCCCCAAACCAGCCCCGCAACCGCTGCGCGGGCATCCATATTGCGGAACAGGAGCGCCGCGATAAAGGCCGACAAAATGGGCATGGACAAAAGCCCGTTCAGTTCTTGCAGCAGATTGATGATGCTTTCTGCGCCTGCATAAACCGGCACCAGAGCGACAGAGGCGATCATGGCGATGATCCCAACCGTGCGGTTCAATTTTCGCACATCAACGTCCGGCTTGATAAAACGGCGGTGGAAATCGACCGACCACAGTGTGATGGTGGCGTTCATCACGGCCGAATAGGTCGTCAGTACGGCCGCTGCAATCATCGCTGCAAACATGCCGCTGGTCCAATCGGGCAGCACCTCTGCCACCACCATACCATAGGCGCGGTCATCCACATCGCCGAACAGTTTGAAGGCGACGATACCGGGAATGACGACGATTGGCGGCACGATCAGCACGCGGATGATGGCCGCTGCTACTACGCCTTTCTGCGCCTCTTTCACGGTCGGTGCAGCCAGCGCCTTTTGCGTAATGTTTTGATTGGTCGACCAATAGAATATCTGGATGAACAGCATGCCGGTGAACAGCGTGTGGAACGGGATCGGGCTGTCGAGCGAACCGATCATGGTCAGGCGTTCTTCTGGCACGCCGGTGGTCATGTCCCAGCCGATCGCTTGCATCGCGAGGAAAACCACCACCAAAGCCAGCGCCAGAATGCCTATGCCGGCATAGGTGTCGAGCACCGCAACCGCGCGCAAACCGCCCAGAATGGCAAAGCCGGCGCCAACCACTGCAAAGACCGCCGCGATCGCGACAATAGATGCCTCGATCCCGAACAGCGTCTGCATAAACAGCGCGCCAGAATAGATCACCGCTGGCAGATAGATGAACAGATTGCCGAACAGGAACAGGGCAGAGATCACCGTGCGTATGCTCGCCCCGTCGTATCGTTTTTCCAGCAATTGGGTGATCGTGGTGCAATTGTTCTTGTAATAAATCGGCACAAAAACAAACGCTAACAGCAGCAATCCGATAAATCCGGCCAGTTCCCACCAGGCCAGCAGCAGCATCTGGTTGCCATTCATCCCGACCAATTGATCGGTTGAAAGATTGGTCAGGGTGATGGCGCCGGCAACAAAGAACCAGCTCAGCCCACCGCCCGCCAGAAATATCTCTTTATCGGCAGAGGCATGGCTGGCGGCACGCGCGGCCGCAACTTTGCGCCACGTCAATGCGGTCAGTGCCAGCATCAGACCTACAAACACTGCGACCTGGATATTCGCCATAAAAACCCCTCAATGCGACCGCGCTGGTGGCGGTTTAATATTGTGCTAGCCCATGCAGTGCCGCATGGCGAACTGCAATGAGTAAAACGCAGGCACACACAGACGGAATGATCACTTTTCGCGCTGGCGGCACACTGTTGTGCCTGGCCGCACAGACTGGCGAGCGGGTACAGTTGCTGTACGCCGGACCCGATTTGCCAAACGTTGCGGCTGAAGATTTTGCTGCGTTGACCACCCGCCAGCACGCGCCCGGCGGCCCGCAAGAACCAATTGCCAGTTCCCTGCTCAACGCCATTGGCACTGGCCACCCGTCTCCTCCGGGCATGCTCGCGCATCGCGTCGGGCAAGACTGGGCGTTTGATCCGCGTCTGGTAACGGCCACGCAAAGCGGCACTTCGCTTACGCTGATGACGCATGACGAAACCTGCAACATCAGCGCCAAACACATATTCGATCTTGATGCTGACAGCGGCGTGTTGCGCAGCGCCTGCCGCATCACCAATCACGCCGAAGCACCCTTGGAGCTGGAATGGTGCGCCGCATTGTGCCTTCCGATTGACCCTCGCCTGACCCAGATCACCAGCTTTGCCGGGAAATGGGCTGGCGAATTTCAAACCGAGCAGACAAACCTTATTCGCGGGTCATTTGTGCAAGAAAACCGCAATGGACGCACTGGCCATGCCCATTATCCCGGGCTCTATCTGGGTGAGAGCAACACCACGCAAAACTGTGGCCAAGCGGTTGCCATACAACTTGGCTGGAGCGGCAATACGCGGTTACGCGCGGACCATCTGGCCAATGGCGATCTTTCGCTTCAGGCAGGCGAATTGCTGTTGCCCGGCGAAATTCAGCTGCGGCAAGGCGAAACCTATGCCACCCCGCCGCTTTACCTATGCTGGTCCGATAAGGGCTATGAGCCGCTAACCCGCAGCCTGCACCGCTATGTGCGAGGCCAATTGTGCAGCGCAATGGCACGGCCGGTGCATTACAACAGTTGGGAAGCGGTCTATTTCGATCACTCGCCCGAAAAACTGATGGCATTGGCCCAACACGCCGCGGATGTGGGGGCGGAACGGTTTGTGCTGGACGATGGCTGGTTTGGCGCGCGGCGCAGCGACAAGGCCGGATTGGGTGACTGGTTCGTCTCGGGTGATGTCTATCCCGACGGATTGCTCCCGCTGGCCGAGCATGTTCGCTCGCTCGGCATGGAATTTGGCCTGTGGTTTGAGCCCGAGATGGTCAATCCAGACAGCGATCTGTTTCGCGCGAATCCCGATTGGGTCCTGTCCGCGCCTGGTGTCGATCCGGTTGCATCGCGGCACCAATTGCCGCTCGACCTGACGCAAGCCGAAGTGTGCGATTATCTGTTTGATCGCATCACATCGCTAATTGCCGAGCTCGGAATTGCCTATATCAAATGGGATATGAACCGCGACATCCAGCATCCTGGCGGCAGCGATGGGCGGGCGGTGATGCACAAGCAGGTTGACGCGCTCTACAAATTGATTGCCCGGATCAAGGCTGCTGTGCCGGGGCTGGTGATCGAAAGCTGTTCCAGCGGCGGAGCGCGTGCCGATTATGGCATTCTGGCACATACCGACAGGATTTGGACCAGCGATAACAATGATGCCCGCGCGCGCTATGCTATCATGCGCGGAGCGGCGCATTTCCTTCCGCTGGATGCGTTGGGCAATCATGTCGGGCCGCAAGAATGCCACATCACCGGACGCCAGTTTGATATGGGGTTTCGAGCGGGAACCGCAGTGTTTGGCCATATGGGGATGGAGCTGGATCTCACGCAGGAGACAGCGCAGGATCGCGCCATCCTGTCCGATGCAATTGCCCTGCACAAAAGCCATCGCGCACTAATCCATTCAGGCGACTATCACCGGCTTTCCACTCCAGAGCACATCTCTGGCATCGCCATAAGTTCGTCAGACATGCGCGAAGCGTTGGTCCAATTGGCTGTGCTTGACCCCCATCCCGAGATGCATCCGCCACGGATCGCATTTGCAGGCCTTGATCCTGATCAGCGATATTCGCTCCAATGCATTTGGCCTCGGGCGATGGATAAATTCATCGGCACTTTTGCCGGATCGGCTTTGATGCAATACGGGCTGCAATTGCCTAGCACCAACCCCGACACATGCCTGATTTACCATCTGAAAGCCGTAACATGAGCGAACCCATCTATGATTTGCTGGTCATCGGCGGAGGCATCAATGGCGCCGGCATAGCGCGCGATGCCTCAGGGCGTGGAGCAAAGGTTCTGCTGGTCGAGAAAGACGATCTGGCGGCCCATACCTCGTCATCTAGCACCAAGCTGGTGCATGGCGGATTGCGCTATCTAGAACATTATGAGTTTCGCCTGGTCCGCGAGAGCCTGATCGAGCGCGAGCGGTTGTTGAGCATGGCGCCGCATATCATCTGGCCGCTGCGGTTTGTCTTGCCGCATGACAAGGGTTTGCGCCCCAAATGGCTGCTGCGTCTGGGCCTGTATTTCTATGACAATTTGGGCGGGCGAAAGCTGTTGCCCGGCACGCGGTCGGTCGATCTGCGCGCGCATCCTCATGCCCAGGTCCTGCAGAAACGGCTAACCAAAGGGTTCGAATATTCAGACTGCTGGGTGCAGGATTCGCGCCTGGTCGCGCTCAATTGCCTGGATGCCAAGGAACGCGGTGCCGATATTCGCACCCGGACCCAATGCGTTGGTATGGAGCGGGGCAGCGATACCTGGACCGCTACTCTGCAAAGCGCGGCTGGCGAAGAGAAAGTTCAAGCCAAAGTGGTGGTCAATGCGGCCGGGCCATGGGTCGATGCCGTGCTGGGTCAGGCGGTACCGGCGAAGCAGCATCACAATTTGCGCCTGGTGAAGGGAAGCCATCTGATCTTCCCCAAATTGTTTGAAGGCCGTCACGCCTACATCTTCCAGAACCGCGACAACCGGATTGTCTTTGCCATACCCTATGAGCATGAGTTCACTTTGGTCGGCACCACCGATGTGGCGTTCGAGGGTGATCCCAAGGGCATCGACATCTCAGAGGACGAAGAGACCTATATTTGTGATGCTTTGAACGAATATTTGCAGGTCAAAGTGTCGCCTGATCAGGCCGTTTCCAGCTATGCCGGGGTTCGTCCCTTGTATGACGACAAGTCGGAAAACAATTCCACCGTCACGCGCGACTACGTGTTCGAGCTGGATGACGACAATGGCGCGCCGCCTATCCTGTCGATCTTTGGTGGCAAGATCACCACTTTCCGTAAGCTGGCCGAACATGCCTTGGAAAAGCTGGGCGGGTTTGGCGATGGCAGTTGGACCGCTGACGCGCCATTGCCCGGAGGAGATATCGACCCGGCTCGCTTCGACACATTCTTCGTCGATTGCATGACCGATTATGGCTGGTTTGGCCCCGAAGGCATTCTGCGTTTGGCGCGCGCTTATGGCACACGAATTGACCGGATATTGGGCCGAGCGAATGGGTTGGAAGATCTGGGCCAACACTTCGGCGGCGATCTGTACGAGCGTGAGGTCGACTATCTGGTCAGCCACGAATTTGCGACCACCGCCGAGGATGTCTTGTGGCGTCGCAGCAAATTGGGCCTCCATCTGGACGCAGAAGCCCAACAAAAGCTGCATGATTGGTTTGCTGCGCGAAGCAAGGCGGCATGAGCGACAATCGGACCCTCGACCGCAGTTTGGGTGACAGCCCGATATATCGCCGCGATCATCGCAAGGCCGATGGCCGGATGCTGTATCTATACGGCAGGTCTCCCCATGACCTTCCTTTGCAATCTGAAACCGCCGACGATCTGGCCCAAGGTGGCGAGCTGCGGCACCATCCCTTACGCGATGAGTGGCACGTTTATGCGGCCCACCGACAAAACCGGACCTTCAAGCCCAGCGCTGCGGACAATCCCTTGGCTCCGACTATAGATGGCGGCCCCGAAACCGAGATACCCTTCTCGGATTTCGAGATGGCCGTGTTCGAAAACAAGTTTGCGGCCTTTCATGCCAAGGCCAACCGGGCCACCCAATTGGCAGGCGTAGATTGCATACCGGCGCGTGGAGCATGCGAGGTTGTGGTCTACACATCCCAAGCGAGCGGCAATTTGCACTCCATCGGGCAAGACCGCCGCGAAGTCCTGATCGGCGGTCTGATTGATCGGTATGAAGCTCTGTTTGCGGCTGGATGCAAATATGTGCTGCCGTTTGAAAATCGCGGCGACGAGGTGGGCGTTACCCTGCACCACCCACATGGCCAGATTTATGGCTTTGATCAGGTGCCACAAGTCCAACAGCGCGCCGCAGATGCCTTTGCGCAAGGCTATGATCTTGCCGCAGAAATGAACCAATGTATGGCCGATTATGGATTGGGAGAACGCGGCGGGATCAACGCCTTTGTTCCGCGCTTTGCCCGCTTCCCATACGAGGTTTGGCTGGCTCCGCAGCAAAGGCGCGCAGGACCGTGGGATTGCACCGATGAAGAATTGCAAGCCCTTGCTCATTGGCTGGGTGAGATTACCCTCCGCTATGACGCATTGTTCCAGCAGCCAGCCGCGACCATGATGGCGTTCCATGCAGCGCCTGCGGGTGATGCGAAGAACTACCATTTTACCGTGCAATTCTACCCATTGTTGCGGGCACCGGGCCGGGTGAAATATCTCGCTTCGGTCGAGCAGCACTCCGGCGTTTTCACGGTGGATGTGATGCCCGAAAGCGCGGTTAGGGCCCTGAGAGAGCTTGGCAGCAATGTCTGACAAATCGTTTCGCGGGTTTGCGCCGGGGCGCGTCAATCTGATCGGGGAACATACCGATTACAATGGCGGCATGGTCCTGCCAGCGGCCTTGTCGGTCGGTTTGGAGGTGGCACTGACGCCACATGACCAGCCGATCTCCCACATCACCAGCAAGGATCATTCCGAGCCGGCCGAGCGGATGATCGACGAACCTGCGAACGGCCATTGGTCAGACACAGCCTGGGGTGCTTTACAAGAAGCCAGGCGGCTGGGGTTGATCGATGGTGGAGCCGATCTTGCCATCGCATCGACCATTCCGGCAGGATCGGGCCTGTCTTCGTCCGCTGCGCTGATGCTGGCCATTTTGAAAGCTGCGCGAGCGGCTAAGGGATCTGGACCCGATGATGTCGCGCTGGCCCTAGCCGCTCAGCGGGTTGAGAATGACTATCTTGGTGTGCCCTGCGGCATCATGGACCAGATGGCAGTGGCTCTGGCCACACCCGGCACGGCCATGGCGCTCAACACCAGCAGCCTCAGCTATGATCTGCTCGAATTGCCCCGCGACCATGCGCTGGTGGTTATCCATTCGGGCATTGTGCGAAAGCTGACCGAGGGCTGTTACAAGGAACGCAAGTTGGAATGCGACGAGGCCAAAGCGCATTTTGGCACCAATGATCTATGCTTGCTTGATCCAGCCGAGATTGAGGTCGCGAGCCTGACCGGCCCTGCCAAATTGCGCGCATTGCATTGCGCAACCGAGCACCGCCGCGTCTTGGCTGCCGCTGAGGCACTGAGAACCGGTGACATGGCGCAATTGGGTGCGTTGATGAATGCCAGCCACGCCTCCATGCGCGATTTGTTCGCAATGTCGCTGCCACCGATTGATGCGCTGGTGGAAAGCGCGGTTGAATTAGGCGCTGTAGGAGCACGATTAACGGGGGGCGGCTTTGGCGGATGCATTGCCGCTTGTGTTGCCCAAGACGCGCGCGAGAATTGGCAGAGCGAATTGATCGCCCGCCACCGGCAGGCGCGCTACATTGATGCGGTCAGCGGCACCTCGGCCTAGCCCGCTATCGCAGCAGCCAGACCCAGATATTTGTCCATCGCCCAATTTACCGGCGGCATGATCGTGTTCTCGAAAATACCCAGTTCGGGGAAAATCCACATCAGCGCTATCAGGCCAAGGAACAGCAGCATCCCATAGCGGCGCAGCTGCGCATAATGATGCACAACACTGCGTGGCAACAGGCCTTCAACAATATGCGATCCATCAAAGGGCGGAAGCGGCAACAGATTAAAAATGCCTAGGAAAACATTGATCAGGATGAAGTAGAACAGGCCCTGCGCGACAAATCCTGGCTCTGCCGCCGTTACATCCAAATAGGGCATCGCAATGCCGAATGCGATGGCACCCAACGCGGCGAGGATAAAATTCGTGCCCGGCCCGGCAGCTGCCACCGCCATCATTCCATAGCGCGGATTATCCAACCGATTTTGCATCACGGGCACAGGCTTTGCCCAGCCAAAGATCGGGCCACCTGCCAAGGCAAGTGCGCCTGGCACCAGCAATGTTCCGACCGGATCAATGTGGCGAATAGGGTTGAGGCTGAGGCGGTTGAGCTGCTTTGCCGTGGGATCGCCCAGTTTCCATGCCACAAACCCGTGTGCCACTTCGTGAAAAACGATCGCGATAATCAAGCACGGGATCAGGATGGCGGCGAGGGTGAGGGTTTCTGTCATCCACCCCAGATAGGCGCTGCCTGCCCGTTCAACCAGTCCATTCGTCCTGCAACAGTCCAAACACCACCGTATCGCGGCGATATCCGGTCCATGTCACACGGTTCTGACGCAATATGCCTTCCTGCTGTGCGCCCAGTTTGAGCACAGCGGCCTGGCTGCGCTTGTTACGCATATCGACGCGAAACTCTATCTTGTGCATGCCGCAATCAAAGGCATGCTCGATCAGCAGCTTCTTCATCGCTCGATTGAAACCGCTGGCGCGGACGTTGGGCGCGATGAAGGTTCCGCCAATCTCAACCACGCCGAATTTGTCCGGATTGATATAGTTGGTCATCCCAACCAATTCACCCGAGCCTGCATCGATGACGGCAAAATTGACCCAATTTGGCGAGGTGCGGAAAAATTCGACCGCCGGGTCAAACCCATCACCGCCGAGATTGACCGGATAGATCTCCCAAATGTCCTGATCCGATGCACACGCCTTGCGAAAGGGTTCGATATGCCTTTCCTTGAATGGCTCCAGCCGAACCCGCTCATTCTCCAGAACCGCGCTTAAATTATCCATTCAACGCCTCGCTAAAGTGCTTGCGACACAGCGCCACATAGCGATCATTTCCGCCAATCTCTGTCTGGGCACCTTCAGCCACAGCGATGCCCGCTGCATCGACCCGCAAATTCATAGTTGCCTTGCGCCCGCAATGGCACACCGCTTTCAGCTCAACCAAGGCATCGGCAATGCCCAACAGCGCAGCCGAGCCAGGGAAAAGCTCGCCCTGAAAATCGGTGCGCAAGCCATAACACAGCACCGGAATGCCGCCTTGATCAGCCAGCCTGGCCAATTGCCAGACCTGCTGTTTGGTGAGAAACTGCGCTTCATCAACCAGCACACAATCGAGCGGCTCAACCTTGTTTGCTGCCATGATGTCAGCCCAAAGATCGGTCTCTGTCGTAAAGCGATGCGCATCCGCACCCAGCCCGATGCGGCTTTCAATCGCCTTGTTATCGCTGCGATCATCCAGCTGCGCGGTCCACAGCATGGTTTGCATCCCGCGTTCGCGATAGTTGAAATCCGCCTGCAGCAGCGTGGTCGATTTGCCCGCATTCATGCTGGCAAAATAGAAATAGAGCTTGGCCATGGCGCGATACTATTGCGTGCTTTCAAATTGCGCCAGTCAGCTTGTCAAACCCATGCACAATTGCTGATACGGGGTTTGGCTCCAAAGGGGTTACAGCGCACAAATCCGCTGCTACCGTTCGACCAATAACTCTGGATTGGGATGGACCGGATGACACAAGCAAGCGCGTCGCCACAAGGCGGCATTTTGGGTTGGATTGAACGCAGCGGCAACAAATTGCCCGATCCGGTGTTCATCTTCTTCTATCTGATTATCGCACTGGTGATTATCTCGGTCATCAGTTCGCTTACCGGGGTGTCGGCATTGCACCCAACCGAAATTGACGAAGCAAGTGGCGGAGCTTTGCGGATCGAAGCGGTCAGCCTGCTCTCGCCCGACAATATCCAACGCCTGTGGGTCGAAATGCCCAAGACGTTCACCCACTTCCATCCGCTGGGATATGTTTTGGTGGTGATGCTGGGCGCCGGTGTTGCCGAACGTTCGGGCTTCTTCGCAGCGGGCATGGCCAAAGCAGTTAAGGCAGCACCAACTGCTCTGTTGACCCCGGTCGTCGCGCTGGTCGCCATGTTGGGCAACCATGCTGCCGACGCGGGTTATGTGGTGCTGATTCCGCTGGCCGGGATCTTGTTCGCCGCCGCAGGACGCCATCCGCTGGCGGGCATTGCCGCTGCATTTGCCGGAGTATCGGGCGGTTTTTCAGCCAATATTTCGCCCGGCCAACTCGACGCCTTGCTGTTCGGCATCACCGAAGAAGCGGTCGCCGCCAGCGCGCTTGATGCGACATGGACTGCCAATATTGCGGGCAATTGGTATTTCATCAGCGCGATGACAGCGCTTTATTTGCCCATCATTTGGTACGTCACAGACAAGGTGATCGAGCCGCGCCTGGGCGCATGGACTGGAGGAGCCTCTGCCACTGCAGGAAATGACGGCACCAGCCCAGACCCCAGCACGCAGGACGGCGCGTTGGCGTCCAAAGGCCTGCGCCATGCAGGAGTGGCTGCGCTGTTCGTCGTCGCCTTGTGGTTGGCCATGGTGTTTGCGCCGGGAACGCCGTTGGTGAACGAAGCCGCCTGTGCAGGTGATACGACAGGCAATTGCTCCATCCACACAGAATTGCGACCGCTATATTCGTCGCTGGTGGCAGCGTTCTTCCTGCTATTCCTGCTGACCGGGTGGGCTTATGGCCGCGCCAGTGGCGCAATCAAAACCCACCGCGATCTGGTCGATATGATGGCGGAATCGATGAAGGACATGGGCTATTACCTGGTCCTCGCCTTTGCAGCCGCGCATTTCGTGGCCATGTTTGGCTGGTCCAATCTAGGCTTGATTACCGCTGTGCATGGCGCCGCCGGGATCCAGTCGACTGGACTTCCGCTGCCTTTGGTGTTGGGACTGATGGTGATTTTCGCCGGTGTGCTGAACCTGTTCGTCGGGTCCGCCAGCGCCAAATGGGCCTTGCTCGCCCCCATCCTAGTGCCAATGCTGATGCTGCTGGGGATCAGCCCGGAAGGCGCAACGGCAGCCTATCGCGTGGGTGATAGCGCCACCAACATCATCACCCCCTTGATGGTCTATTTCCCGCTGATCCTGGTGTTTGCCCAGCGGTGGCAGAAAGACTTTGGACTGGGCAGTTTGACCGCGATGATGGTGCCTTATTCCATCTGGTTGTTAATCTCAGGGACATTGCTGATCGTGGTATGGTTCTATCTGGGCATACCACTGGGGCCCGATGCCCCGGTTGCCTACTCCCTGCCGGGATCAGGCTGAGGAACTTTCAAAGGAGCATGCGCGTAGAATTGTCATGAGTGTGCTCGTCCGATCATCTTTGGCCCTATTTGCTGCCGCGATGCTGTCCGCCGCCAGTACTGGGCTGACCGCGCCTCAGGTCTACTCATTGGACCCGGCGCACAGCAGCGCCAGCGCAAAGGTTCCGTTCCTGGGATTGGGTAGCAAGACAGCAGGGTTTCCCAAGATTTCCGGGACCGTCCGGTTTGATGAGAACACGCCAGAAGCTGTGTCGCTCGACTTGACCATTGATGCCAAGGCATTGACTGCAGGCGATAATGTGACGCTGAACCGGTTGAAGGGCGAGAAGTTCTTCTGGGTGGATAAATACCCCGAAGTGACCTTCGCCGGAACCCAGTTGGAATTGACCAGCCCCACCAAAGGCACGGTAACAGGCCAGTTGACCGCTCGGGGTGTGAGCCGCGAAGAAACCTTCGCTGTCAGCTTTGACAAGCCGCCGCTCACATCGGTGGGCGAAGCTATCGAAGTGGTTGCCACCACTACGATCAACCGCCGCAATTATGGCATGAAATCCTACAGTTTGATTGTCGGCAGAAACGTCACAATAACGATGAAAGCGCGTTTAGCGCCGCGTTGAAGCCGCCGAGCGCTTGGCTTGGCTTAGTTGGCTTAGCTGTCGTCAGCCTCGTCCCAGTCGAGATCACGCGCGACCTTGGGGTCGGACAACAGTTTCTCGATCCGCTCTGCCTCGTCAAAACTTTCGTCCGGTTTGAACTTTAGCTTGGGGGCGAATTTCAGGCCCAAACGTTTGGCCACCTCGCGCTGTAAAAAGGCCGTGTTCTGACGCAGCGCCTTGATGATTTCTTCCTCTGCCAAGCCCAACAAGGGCTTTACATAGGCGGTCGCATTGCGCAGATCTGGCGTCATGCGGACCTCTGTCACAGCGATATTGGCCGCACTGACAGTTTCGTCGTGGACTTCCTGCCGCGCCAGCAATTCGGACAGAATGTGACGCACACGCTCGCCCACTTTCAAAACGCGGACCGATTGCTGTTCAGAGGTAGATTGTTGGCGGGCCACTATGCTGTATCCATCTTGGCAAGAATATTCTTGAGTGAGTTCATATTACGCGCGGTGCCTTTGCAACCAAGCCTGCGTTCCAGAAACTTGCTCGACAAATCGGACACTCCGACGCCGTGTACGTAATCCAGATAGAGCACACGGTCACCCAATGCCAGCCGCTCGCTGCCCTTGGTTTTGTGCGCTTCCAAAAGTTCATCAAAGGCGGATTGCTTGGGTTGCTGGCTGAGGAAAATCGAATGCACCATCTTGTCCGAGCCATGTTCCGGCCCGGTCCCGTGGAAAGGATTGTCGCTGATCGCGCGAGCAACTTCGTCGCGCGTTCGGACCATCACACAACTTTTGAAACCAAAACGTTGGGCAAGAATGCTTTCAAACTGAGCTTCAATGAATAATGGGTCGCGTGCATCAGACAAAATGACATTGCCACTGGCAGCAACGGTAGTCAGATCGTCAAAGCCCTGTTCAGCAAAGGCCGCCTTCAAATCGACCATCTTCACCCGGTTGCCGCCAATATTGATACTGCCCAGCAACGCCAAATAGCGTTCCATCAGGTGATCTCTTGCGGGGGAGCGACGGGGCGCTGGGTTGGAATGGCGGTGGAGGTGGCTCGGGCCAGCACTTGGCCTTCCTCGGTCTGCAATTCGCCTTCCAGAAAGATCACGCGCCGTCCGCCACGCACCACCCGGCCTTTGCCAATAATGGTCGCACCGATCGGCAATAGGCCGAGCAATTGCATCGAGATTTCCAGATTGAGCGGTGCTTGCTCACCATCTGTTGCAGCGACATAGGCATAGCCCATCACATCATCCAGATAGCCGGCAACCAAGCCGCCCTGCACGCCGCCGCGCCAGGTGCACATTTCACGTTTTACGGTGAAGCGCATAGTCCCGGTCGCTGTTTCCTCGTCAAATCCAAGGAATTCAGAACCGAGCATTTCTGAGTGCGGCGAGTCATGCTCTAAAACCCAATTGTTATCGCGGTTCATACCCTATTCTCCGCCAGCATGGTTTGCGATGGCCCACCTTTGCAACTGCATGAAGTGTGGCAACTGCCGTCCCCTCTCGCTGACGAGAGGGGAGAGCAATTACAATGTCCGTTCGCGTTCTTCGACCTCAAAGACCTCCAGGCTGTCGCCCGGTTGGATGTCATTGGTGTCTTCCAGTACGACGCCGCATTCAAGACCCGAACGGACCTCGTCCACGTCATCCTTGAACCGGCGCAACGAAGCGATGGTGGTAGCCGAGACAATGACATCTTCACGCGTAAGCCGCGCGTGCAGCCCCTTGCGAATGACGCCTTCGGTGACCAGCAGGCCAGCTGCCTTGTCCTTCTTGCCGGACTTGAACACTTCTTTGACATCGGCACGGCCAACCACGTTCTCGATCCGCTCTGGACCCAGTTCGCCAGCCATTTCCTTCGCGATTTCCTCGGTCAAATGATAGATGACGTCGTAATATTTCATCTCGACATTGTCGCGCTTGACCAATTCGCGGGCCTTTGGATTGGGCCGCACGTTAAAGCCAATGATCGGAGCATTTGAAGCTGCCGCCAAACCCACATCGCTTTCGGTGATCGCACCAACGCCAGCGTGCAAGACGCGAACCTGGATCAGATCATTGCCAAGGTTGTGCAGCGCGGTGTTGATCGCCTCCACACTGCCCTGAACGTCTGCCTTCACCAGAACCGGGAATTCGACCAGATCACTCTGCAAATTGCTGAACATCGTGTCGAAATTGGTCGGTGCGAGTGCAGTGCGTTGCTCTGTCGCTTTTTCCTGACGGAATTGAGCGACTTCGCGGGCGCGCTGTTCGTTCTCGACCACGGTCAGCTGGTCACCTGCAGCGGGAACTCCGCCCAAGCCCAGCACTTCAACCGGCATGGATGGGCCAGCTTCTTTGATCTGCTTGCCCTGGTCATTAACGATCGCACGAACACGGCCGCTTTGCGTTCCAACCACGAAGGTATCCCCGCGACGCAAAGTGCCGCGTGTAACCAGCACAGTTGCAACAGGGCCACGGCCTTTGTCCAACTGCGCCTCGATCACGATGGCATCCGCATCGCGGTCCGGACGTGCCGACAGCTCAAGCAGTTCTGCCTGGAGCGCGATTTTCTCGAGCAATTCGTCAAGACCGGTGCCCTTGGTTGCCGACACTTCGACATCCTGCACATCACCCGACAGGCTTTCCACGATCACTTCGTGTTCGAGCAGACGGTTGCGCACATTGTCCGGATTGGCCTCTGGCTTATCCATCTTGTTGATCGCAACAATCATCGGAACGCCAGCGGCTTTCGTGTGATTAATCGCCTCGATCGTTTGCGGCATGATGCCGTCATCAGCAGCCACCACCAGCACCACGATATCGGTGACATTGGCACCGCGGGCTCGCATTTCGGTAAAGGCGGCGTGGCCAGGTGTATCGAGGAAAGTAATCTTCTGCTTGTCCTTGGTCGTCACCTGATAACTGCCAATGTGCTGGGTGATGCCGCCGGCCTCGCCCTTGGTCACATTGGTGCCACGCAGCGCGTCCAGCAGCGATGTCTTACCATGATCGACATGGCCCATGATCGTGACCACAGGAGGACGCGGCTTCAGCGTTTCTTCTGGATCCTTGTCTTCCTCGACCTTGATCTCGATGTCGTCTTCGGAAACGCGCTGGATGTTGTGGCCAAATTCTTCGACCAGCAATTCTGCCGTATCGGCATCAATGGTTTGGTTGACCGTCACCATCATGCCCATGTTGAACAGCGATTTGACCAGTTCAGCGCCTTTTTCCGCCATGCGGTTGGCCAGTTCCTGAACCGTGATCGCTTCGGGCACGATCACATCGCGGACCTGCTTTTCACGCGGAGTGGATGGACCACCTTGGGCGCGGCGTTCTTTTTCCCGCGCGCGCTTCAAAGCGGCGAGTGAACGAGCCCGGCGGCCCTCGTCTTCATTGAGCGCTTTGGAAACGCTCAGTTTACCCGAGCGACGTTTGTCCTTGCGGTCATTCGCGCTGCTTCCGCCGCGCTTTTCTTCCTTCTTCTTCTTTTCAGGGCGCTTTGGTTCAGGGCGCGCAACAGGCGTAAATTTACGCGCTGCAGGCGCAGGAGTTGCAACATCAACCGGATCAGCTGCTGGCGCTTCTTCAGCCTGAGCTTCGGCAGCCTTTTCAGCCGCCGCAGCCGCCTTGGCTTCCTCCTTGGCAAGCTTGGCAGCGTCTTCTTCTGCCTTGCGATTGTCTTCGGCGCGCTTCTTTTCGTCCGAGGCAGCAGTCTTGGCGGCCTTGTCGTCACGCTTGCGCGCTTCCTCGGCCATCTTCAGCCGCGCTTCTTCGGCTTCGCGCTGCAGGCGAGCAACACGTTCTTGCGGGGTTTCAGCAGCAGCATCCGGCTTCTTAGGAGCCGCCTTCTTCGCAGGCGCAGGGGCCTCTGCCACAGGCTCTGGGGCTGGCGCTGGCGCAGGCGTGGGCGCAGGCTCGGGCGTTTCACCCGGCTTCAAGAGCTTGCGGCGGCGCTTTACCTCAACCGCAACCTTATTGGTGCGGCCATGGCTAAAGGTCTGCTTGACCTCTCCAGGCTGCGCACCCTTCAGGGTCAGCGGTTTACGGGCCGGTTTTTTTTCTTCGTCGCTCATCTAGCTCAACTATCCTTCACGCGTTCAATTTATCGTCCGTGGCTGGCGCAAACTGCACGCCACCGGAAATTCCATCTGACCCTTCGGCCTTCGTATACTGCAACAGGCGCAATACTGCGGCCTCGACGCGGCCGGCGGCTTTTGCACCCGAACCGCCGCTCAAACCCGAGCCGCTGACCCCCAAATGGACGACATTATCGCGGCCCAATGCCACAGACAAAGCCGCACGGTCCAGTGGCAAGGTTATGCCGCGCTGTCCGCTGCCTTCCATTTCGCGCCCGACACGCCATGCCTGATCGAGCTTTTTGCGCCCGTCTTCGCTGGCATCATTGGCATGCAATAATAGGGCAATGCGCCCTTTGCGCGCCTGTTCGGCAATGCGATCGGAACCCAGCACAATCTGGCCTCCGCGCATTTCAATTCCCAACCGGTCCAACAAAACACGCTCTAAAGCGCTTTGGATTTGATCGGGCAAATCTGCGCCAATATTCAGCGGCGCGCCTTTAAATGCACGCGCCAAAGCGCCTTTTAGCTGCTTTTTGGCAACGGCCTGTTCAAGCTGCGCCTTACTAACGCCAATCCAGGCACCGCGGCCAGGGGCCTTCGCCAAAGGATCGCACAGCACATCACCATCTGGCGATATGGCCAGACGCACCAAAGCATCACGCGATGCAATGTCGCCGGTCAGAATGCATTTGCGTTCTGGCCCCGTGTCTTTGGCGCAGGACTTAGCGGACCCGGAATTGCGGGTCTCAGCAGCGTCAGCGATGTCGGACGTCAGGCGCTCATTTGGTGGAGTCCGCATCGGCGGCCTCCTGTGTTTCGGTCTGCTCGGCAGCTGGTGCCGGAGCTTCCTCTTCATCTTCAAACCAATGCGCACGAGCAGCCATGATGATCTCGTTGCCCTGCTCTTCGTTCAAGCCATACTCGCCCAAAACACCGCCCTTGTCTTCCTGGCGCTGCGGAGCGCGGCGCATAGGAGGACCATCGGGGTTGTTATTGCGGCGACGTGGAGCCTCGCGCTTCTTCTGGATCAATTCATCGGTGGCCAGATCGGCCAAATCGTCCAACGTCTTGATTCCGGCCTTACCCAGCGTGACCAGCATGGCCTCGCTCAGATGCGGCATTTCTGCCAGCGCATCTTCAACGCCCAATTCACGGCGCACAGCGCGGAAGGTTTCGGACTGACGCTCAAGCGCTTCAAGAGCACGGCTCTGCAATTCTTCGCCCAGCTCTTCGTCAAAGCCTTCGATGCTGGCCAATTCAGCCAGTTCGACATAGGCGACTTCTTCCAGCTCGGCGAAGCCTTCAGCAACCAACAGCTGCGACAAGGTTTCATCCACGTCGAGTTCTTCTTCGAACATCTTGGAACGCTCGGCAAATTCCTTGCTGCGCTTCTCGCTCGCCTCTTCCTCGGTCATGATGTCGATCTGGTGACCGGTGAGTTGGCTGGCCAAACGCACGTTCTGTCCGCGGCGACCAATAGCCAGCGACAGCTGATCGTCGGGCACAACAACTTCGATGCGGCCTTCTTCTTCGTCCAGCACAACACGGCTGACGGTGGCTGGCTGCAGCGCGTTGACCACGAATGTCGCGGTGTCTTCGCTCCATGGAATGATGTCGATCTTTTCGCCCTGCAATTCTTGCACGACGGCCTGAACGCGGCTGCCCTTCATACCCACACAGGCACCGACCGGATCGATCGAGCTGTCGTGGCTGATGACGCCGATTTTGGCGCGGCTGCCCGGGTCACGTGCAGCGGCCTTGATTTCGATGATGCTGTCGTAAATCTCGGGCACTTCCTGAGCAAACAGCTTGCGCATGAAATCGGGATGCGCCCGGCTGAGGAAGATTTGCGGCCCACGATTGTTGCGCTCAACCTTGGTGATGATCGCACGCACGCGCTCGCCCACACGGGCAGCTTCACGCGGGATCTGCTGATCGCGGCGGATCACACCTTCAGCGCGACCCAGATTGACGATCACATGACCAAATTCGACCGATTTGATCACGCCTGTGATCACTTCGTTGGCACGGTCCTTAAACTCTTCGAACTGACGCTCGCGCTCGGCATCGCGAACCTTCTGGAAGATCACTTGCTTGGCGCTTTGCGCATCGATGCGGCCCAGATCAACCGGAGGCAGCGGGTCGACAATAAAGTCGCCCAGCTTGGCATCGGCTTCCAGCTTTTGCGCGGCCTTCAGATCAACCTGCTTGAAGTAGTCTTCAACTTCCTCAACCACTTCGACCACACGCCACAAGCGCAGATCGCCGGTTTGCGGGTCCAGCTTAGCGCGGATGTCATTTTCGGCACCATAACGGTTGCGCGCACTTTTCTGGATCGCTTCTTCCATCGCTTCGATAACGATCGATTTGTCGATCATCTTTTCCGAAGCAACCGCATTCGCAATCGCAATCAATTCTGCCTTATTGGCGGAAATAGCACTGGCCATCAGTCGTCAGCCTTCTCTTCTTCTACTTCTAAAACTTCCTCGGCACCTGCGGTGTCGAGCGGTTGGGTTGCTGCGATCAGCTCGTCGGTTAGAACCAGCTTGGCCGCATGAATGGCATTGCGCGGGAAAGCAACACTTCCCGCTTTCCTGTCATCAATTGTGACGACATCGTCATCAATCCCGACAAGAATCCCGCGCAAATTGCGTAGTCCATCAATTTTCTCTGACAAAGAGATCTTTGCCTCGTGCCCCGCCCAATCGGAATAATCCTTGGGACGGGTCAACGGACGGTCAATTCCCGGAGAGCTTACTTCCAGATGATACGCGCCTTGGACCAGGTCTTCACCGTCTTGTTCGGCGGCGTCCATGGCATCGGAGACAGCGCGGCTTAGCGCAGCGCATTGTTCGATCACCAATTGGCCGGTTGCGGGATCTTCGGCCATGATTTGCAGCGCTTGTGCACCATCACCAGCCTCCGATGGCATCATCTTGACCCGCACGAGATCGAACCCAA
The DNA here is from genome assembly GCA_947495555.1 of uncultured Erythrobacter sp. Lineage (GTDB taxonomy): Bacteria > Pseudomonadota > Alphaproteobacteria > Sphingomonadales > Sphingomonadaceae > Erythrobacter. Next base: position 1,150,934 of record CANLZI010000001.1, read on the forward strand.
GCGCTTCCGCTTCGGGTCTAATGATCTCTTCCAGGCGGGCAATGTCTGCCATAGGTCTCGCTCAGTCTCCGTATTTGACCGCATCATCTGCAACGCTTTTTGGGGCCGGCCCCTTGCGGCGCCAGCAACCAACTTTGTCTCAACAATGTCGGGATTAGGGGTCAGATAGGCGGGTAGCGTGACGATTGCAACCGTTAAGAACGCCGTTTGAACCATGGTTCGTCAGTGCGATCGATCTGCAAGTGTCCATCAAAGGGTTGGCACAGATCAAAGGCTTGATGGGGCGAGCCATCCAACCATTCGCTCCATTGTTCACGCAGCAGGATTACCGGCATGCGGTTGTGAACGTGCGCGACCTGATCATTCGCCGCCGTCATCAGCATGGAATAACTCAGGCCCCACTCATCGCTATCGCGCCAAATTCCAGCCATGGCGAGCAATCTGTTGTCGGGAGAAGACATCCAGGTCCGTGTCATCGCGCCCTTGGGGCCCTGCGCCTCGGCAAAGGAGGAAACGGGGATCAAGCAACGGCGGTTTTCAAATGATGATCGCCAGAAATAGCTCTTCAGCTTGTCGGTGCGCGTATTGTTGACCGGCTTGGGCTTCAGCGCCTGACCCTTGGCCCCCTTGCGCTGCAGAGGAAAACCCCAATTCATCGATTGAAGCTGCCCGCCAGCCACCACCGCCGAGGGATAACCGGGGTACACTTCTCCCGCCATATTCGCCGAGAAGCCCTCCACCTCTGCATCGAAAAAGTCGCCAATCTCTGCCGGAGACGCCTTCAACTTATAGAGATTGCACATCGATCAACCACATAGATTGCCCGAAACATGCACCAAGCTGGTTCAGCAACATCTTGCCGACACTTCCTCTGGAGCATGGCTGGGCTTAGCTGCCACATCGGGGACAAAGGGAAGACCGAAGTCTTCGGTTCGCTCGTGAGTAAGAAATGTCTCCCACATGTTTCCATCGGGATCGGCAGCCCAGTTCTTGGTTGACTTTGCGAAGCAGCATTGCGTGTCGCCCTGCTCAATAACTTTCTGATCTGTCGACCGCACGCGAACAAATTGCTCTTCGAGCTCTTGTTCATTGCTTGCTTGAATTCCCAAATGGGTGAGACCAGGGGCCACGCCGCTATTCTCGACGACAAAATTGACGCGGGGGTCATCAAGCACCCATTGAACGTAATGTTCCCGCTCCAAAGTCGGTTCCGCGCCAAACATTTTGGCATAAAAGGCCTTCGACTGGCCAAGATCACTCACACTAAGACTTACGTGAATACGCTTCATCGCCTTATTCTCCATAGCATTCTTGGGTTTGGCAGTGGGCTGCATCTGCATTTTCTTCGCTGCAGCATTCGTCCAGCAAATATTGAACGACCGCGCCCATTGTCTCAAAATCTGCGCGATAAATGATGGATCGTCCCACCCTCTCATCCCGCACCAGGCCGCTTTCACGCAGGTTATTGAGATGAAACGACAGCGAGCTAGCGGGGAGCCCGAGCTGATCGGCGATGTCACCGGCCGCCAACCCACTTTTGCCCACGCGGACCAAAGCACGGAACACCGCAAGCCGGTGGGTTTGCGCCAAAGCCCCCAATGCGGAGACAACATCTTTTGTATCTAAAGACTCTGTCATTTCCATATTTCTAGAAATATAGAACTGATTTGTCGGTGTCAACCCGAATGTGATCTGATCAACTGTCTTCCTGCATCAAGCCGTGCTTCTTGATGCAATGGCGCAGTTGGTCATAGCTGAGGCCCAAGGCCTTGGCGGTTTGGCGCTGGTTCCACCGATGCTTGCCCAATGCATGTTCCACAATCGCGCGCTCATGCGCATCCACAGCGCCGCGCAAATCTTCGATTGAATCGTATTCCTGAGTGGGCGGCCCTGACAAAGCTGCTGCCGGACCAATGGTATGGTTGGCCCCATTCTCAAGCTGGCGGTGCGCTGGAGTGAACGGCTTCCATGGAGAATCGAACGGATCAAACACCACATGGGCAATCGGTTCATCCCAATTGTCCCAGCGATAAACAGCACGCTCAATCACATTGCGCAATTCACGGACATTGCCCGGCCAATCGTGATTTTCCAGCCCGCGCTGCACATGTTCGGCAAAGCCGGGCCAAGCCTGCCATTCCAATTCTGCAGCCATCCTGCGCCCAAAATAATCGGCCAGAACGCCCACGTCCCCGTCCCGCACACGCAGGGGAGGCAAGGTGATCACTTCAAAACTCAACCGGTCGAGCAAATCAGCGCGAAACTCGCCCCGCTCTGCCATCAAAGGCAAATCGTCATTGGTGGCAGCAACGATGCGCACATCCACCCGAATAGGCCGCGATGAACCGATCCGCGTTACCTCGCCATATTCCACCGCGCGCAGCAGCCGTTCTTGGGCTGCCATCGACAGATTGCCCAGTTCGTCGAGAAATAATGTGCCTTTGTCGGCTTCCTCAAACCTTCCTGCGCGCGCTTTGGTAGCGCCGGTGAAAGCACCCGCTTCGTGGCCAAACAATTCGGCCTCGATCAGCGTTTCGGGCAAAGCCGCACAGTTCATTATGACCAGCGGCTCGCCCCAACGTAAAGACAAACGGTGCAGGCGTTCCGCGATCAGCTCCTTGCCGGTTCCGCGCTCGCCAATGACCAGCACCGGGCGGCTCATCGGTGCAGCACGAGAGGCCCGCTCTACCGCGTCGAGAAAGGCCCCGGACTGCCCTATAAATTGATTATCCCGTTCCATTACCCAATCTATAGTGAAAATTCCCAATGGTTGGCAATAGGAACCAAACACACAATTGGAAGAAATTCCTATCCCATTGTTTTATAGTTATTATTTTAGTTTGGCACGCTGCTTGCTGATACATGAACAGAATTGATCTTTTGAATGAAGGAAACGAGACCATGTTTGACCGCAGCTTCTTCCAGACCAAATTGGGCCTGGCCTCGCTTGCGAGCACGTCTGCGATGGTTCTGTTCGTAGCGCTCACCACGCAAATGCAGTTTGCACCGCACATGGCCGCAACCACCTCGACCGCAATCGTTGAGCTCGCGTGAGCAAGCCTTCTGACAACACCCCCCTTGGGCCGGAGAGCTCAGTCCCCTCTGATGAGAAATCGGTCGGCGTTGATTCCAGTCGTAACGCCGATTCTCCGGCCCAACCCTTTTTTCAGACCCCGGGTAAATCTCGCACAACCCGCCTCGATGAAGAAGTCGAGCGTTTGCGCAGAAGCCCAACCCCGACACAAAGCGCCCCTTCACCGGTAGAGCGCGTCATGAACTTTACTGATGGAGCAGCCTTTATGGGCATTTTTAGCCGCACCCGTGATATTGTCGCCGCCAACTTCAACGACATGCTGGATAAAGCAGACGACCCGTCAAAGATGATCCGCATGATCATTCTGGAGATGGAAGAGACTTTGGTTGAAGTCCGCGCAAGTGCGGCACGCACCATTGCTGATCAGAAAGAGATGCATCGCCACACGGTCAAGCTGGACCGGCTGCAAGCCGATTGGGGCGAAAAGGCAGAACTGGCCCTTAGCAAGGATCGCGAAGATCTGGCCCGCGCTGCATTGGTAGAGCGCAAGAAAGCGGCCGACATGGCTGAGCAGCTGAAGCAGGAAATTGCGGTGCTGGACGATGCTCTTCGCGCTTACGAGCAAGACATTCAAAAGCTGCAGAACCGCTTGCGCGAAGCCCGTAGTCGCCAGACCCAGATTGCGGCCCGCCTGGAAAGCGCGGAAAACCGGGTCAAGCTGCGCACTTTGATGAGCACAGAGCGCACCGACGAGGCATTGTCACGGTTCGACCAGATGGAACGTCGGGTCGATTATGCCGAAGGCCGCGCCGAAGCGTTGGGCATCGACAACAAGCCCGGCCAGCTCTCGCTATCAGACGAAATTGCCGCGCTGGAAGGCGCCGATGCAATCGATGATGAATTGGAACAAATGAAAAAGGCGTTGGGCAAAGACAGCGCCAAGAAGGAAGACTAAGTCATGGATATCGAACCCATTCTTGCAATTTTGGCAATATTCATCGGACTGCCTTGGTTGATTATGCATTATGTCACCAAATGGAAGACCGCCGGAACCATTACTACCGATGACGAAGTGTTGCTGGACGAACTTTATCAGCTCGCCCGCCGCTTGGATGATCGGATGGATACAGTCGAGCGCTTGGTGGCTGCCGATAACCCCAATTTCGAAGTGAAGCGCCTGCGCGCAGATCAGGAAACCGATAACCAGCAGCTGCGCGAACTCGATCGCCTGATCGCTGACAAGAAGGATACCGCCCGATGAACAGCCCACGCACCACGCTCTACCGCGACAAGCACAATGCCAAACTGATGGGCGTATGTTCAGGCATTGCGGACTACACAGGCGTAAATACCATTTGGGTGCGCCTGGGCTTTTTGGCCCTGCTGTTTACCGTCGCGCCTATCTTGCTGCCCGCCTATTTCATCGCAGGCATCCTGCTGAACAAGAAGCCACCGCACCTTTACAAGGATGTGGACGAGCAGAAATACTGGCAGCGCGTGCGCCAAAGCCCACAGCGTTCGGCCCGCGAAATCCGCGCCCGGTTCCGTGATGTGGATCGTCGCCTGGCGGATGTTGAACACCATTATGTCAGCAGCAATCCGCGCCTATCGGCAGAGATCGAGCGTCTGCGCTAAGAATTTGAGATGACAGGGGACTAAACGTGGACACTGGAACATTGGCATTATTGATCCCCATTATCGGGGTATCGATCCCGATCGTAGCGATCTGGTCCAAGCACCGGCAGAAGATCATCGAAATGCAGCTGGAAAAAACCGCCAGCGCCAGTGCCGAAAAAGCTGCGCAATATTCGACCAATATTCAGCAGCTGGAAGACCGGGTGCAGGTTCTGGAACGGATTGTAACCGATCGCGGCTATGACATTGCGACCCAGATCGAGGCGCTGCGCGACACGCGCACCGTGGAGCAAAAAGACAGCGGTACACCGCTCAACATCAGCAAGCAGGAAAACGCGTAATGGATTGGGGAAGCCCGGAATTTGTCATCGGAATCATTGCGATCAGCTATGCTGCATGGCTGCTCAACAACTGGATCCGCGCCAAAAACGGTTATGCGCTGGAAAATGAATGGGGCGGCACAACCGAGAAATCCGACAGTGCCGAAACCAAGCAATTGCGCGCGGAAAACAGCGAGCTTCACGGCAAACTCGACGCAATGCAGGACCGCATGATTGTGCTCGAAAAGATCGTCACCGACCGAGGCTATACTCTGGCTGACGAGATCGAAGCCCTGCGCAGCAAACCGGCAGACAGCGGCACCCCGCTGAATTTGAACAAGCAGGAGAAAGCCTGATGGACCTGTCAGAAATTCCGGTAATGGCGCTGGCAATTCCATCGGCACTCATCGCAATCGGCTGGGTCGCAAACACCTGGATCCGGGTCAAACATGGCTACCCGCTGGAGAACAGCTGGGGCAAGGCTGTCTACCCGAAGAACGATCAGGCCGTTGAACGGGTCAAGTTGCTCACGCAGGAAAATGCCGAGCTTCGCGCAGAACTGGGCTCGGTCAAAGACCGGCTGGCCAATGTTGAGCGGATCGTGACCGACGGTGGCTATGCGCTGGGAAGCGAGATTGATGCACTGCGCGAGCGAAGCTTGGAAAATCTAAAAGATAAAGAGGTAAACTGATGGGCGAGTTGGTGATCATATTTGCGTTCATATTAGCGGCAACGATGATGTCTTATGCTTTTGGATTGAAGATCCACCAGCGCCATATCGCCTATAAAGAGCGCAGAGATATGCTGAACCGTGAGGCCCAATACGGCAGCTCGGAAATGTCCCAAAACAACCAAGCCAAGCTGGAAGAGCGGGTCCGGGTTCTGGAGAGAATTGCGACCGACGGTAAGCAAGATTTGGCGCTTCAGATCGAAGAATTGCGCGACCTTGATGAAATCGACAGCCTGGTCGCGCCAACAACTCGAGAAAAAGCATGATGAACAGTTGGGCCATTGTAGCCATCGTTGCGATCGCAGTGTGGGGCTTTGTACAGCTCAGGAAGGCGCGCATGGGAATTGTCAGGGACAAGCAAGGCAATGAAAGCCGGATTGCCCAGGACGATCCAGAGGCGCGCCGCGAATTGGAAGAATTGCGCGAACGGGTGAAAGTGCTTGAGCGGATTACGGTCGATGGCCGGGAAGCGCGCGCTATCGCCGACGAAATCGAGGACCTGCGTAACGAGCAGGACAAACAGACCAGTTAGAAGCCGAGGATTTAGGAGGGCATTATGAACATGTTCGAACCGACATTCATTATTGCAGCCACGTGTTTGGTGGGAATTACAATTGTTGCGGTAAGCTTGCTGCGCGCTTGGCAAGGATGGTTGGCGCTTAAGCAGCGCGAGCTGGACGCCTCGCCAAATGCGGTCGACGGCAAGCTTGGCATGGGCAGCGGCATGGGTGCTGCCCGGATCGAGATTTCGGACCTCAAGGAACGGATCAAGAAGCTGGAAGCAATCGCCAGTGGGGTGGATTTGTGAGCAAAAGCGCCTAGATGCGCTGTTATGAGATCACTCGATGATATTGCCGAGGAATATGATTTCCTCGAAGGGGATGAGCGCTATCGCTTATTGATCGAGCTGGGACGTGATTTGCCGCCCATGCCCGACGCCTTTAGAACCGATGCAACGCTGGTCCGTGGTTGCTCTGCCAGCGTGTGGGTGTATCCCACCGAACAAGACGGCCAGCTTAATTTTCTGGCCGATAGCAATGCCGCCATCACCAAAGGCATCGTAGCCCTGGTTATCGCCGCGGTGCAGGATCAGGCGCCAGACAAAGTGGCCCAAATGGACATCGCCGCCGCGCTGAGCCCGTTCGACCTAAAGAACCAGCTCAGTTCCAACCGGACGCAAGGCGTTCCCAATATGATCGCGCTGGTAAAAGAACACGCCGCCCGTATTGCAGCGGGCTGATATGCGGCCGCTCTATCTTGCAATAGGAATGATCTGCGTGGCCCTTGGCGCGGTTGGCGCCGCACTGCCGATCATGCCCACCGTCCCATTCTTGCTGCTGGCTGTATTTTGCTTTGCCCGAAGCAATCCCGCGCTCGAACAGCGCATATTGGATCACCCTACCTGGGGCCCACAAGTGAAAGACTGGCGCGAGCGGCGGGCCATTTCACGTCGTTCAAAGGTGATGGCGATTGGCGCGATGAGCGTGGGTGCAGCCTTCACCTGGTTCAGTTTGGGTGAGCCGTGGGTCTATCTCTCGCTCGCCATCTTGGGGATCAGCGGGACGTGGATCGCAACCCGTAACGAATAAACCCTCTCGGAACCTTTTGCGCCACCCAACCGTAGCATTGGCAAGCGGCTCGACCGCATGACACTCATATTGGAGCGCATTTGATGCCTATTATTATCCTGATCGCAACGATCCTACTTCCACCCCTCGGCGTTGCATTGAAGCACGGCCTCGGCACGACAACTCTGCTGAACCTGGTGCTGACATTGCTCGGCTTTATCCCAGGCCTGATCCATGGCCTGTACGTAAACTACGCTCGCTGATTTTCACGCGATGCGTTCGAGAGCGCGGCCCCTAGTGGGTCGCGCTTTCGCGTATCTGGGCAATGCCGGCTTCGCGCTGCGCCTTTAATTCGGCTTTCAACTTGGCCGGATCGCGGGCCAGAACAAAGCCAAAGCTCACCCCGCCTTCCTTGCCGATCGTTGCATGATGCAGCTTGTGCGCTTGGACCAACCTTTTGGCGTAACCGCTTTTCGGGACATATTTGAAATAGCGCTGATGGACCAAACCATCATGCACCAGCGTGTAAATGATGCCATAGAACATCACGCCCAAACCAATCCATGTTGCCGGCCACCATGCAGCATCGCCCAGCACCATTTCGCTGCCCAAAGCGAACATCGAAATGCTCATCGCAGCACCGACAATGGCGTAAAGGTCGTTCTTTTCCAAAGCGTTGTCATGCGGCTCGTGATGATCGCGGTGCCAGCCCCAGCCCCAGCCATGCATGATGTATTTGTGGCTCGCCCATGCGACCCACTCCATCGCAAAAACGGTGGCCAACACTATCAATATCGCAATCATGGCGTCCATGACGAAACTCTATAGATTATTGCGCAGCGGGAAAAAAGAACCGCCGCAAACTGTCATCAATGCGGGCAGGACGCAGCGTTTCTGCATCGATACAGCACCAGGCTGATTGCACCTCTGCCAAGACCACTTCACCGCGCTTGATAACAGTTGAGTAAAATGCGCGAGCGCCCTTGAAGCTTTCCAGCACGGTGCTGGCGATCACATCATCTTCGATGAAGGCTGGCTTACGATAGGTAATCTCATGCTTGAGAGCGACCCATGCCTTGCTGGCCACCTCCTCTGCAGGAGCCAGCTTTTGCCAATGGGCCAGCACAGCATCCTGCACCCAGTTGAGGTAACGCGCATTATTGACGTGTCCCATAAAGTCGATGTCTTCGGGCAAAACCCGGATCGGAAAGGCAAATGGAACTGCTGACATGGATGTCAGTTAGACCGCCAAAGCTTGCTGTTCCATGACAATCGACAAATTGATGCAAATTGTTTTCAAGATTGTGGCCGATGGGACGCAAAAAAAGGCGAGTTGGTCGCTCTATCGGCGCCGAAAACAAAACCTAACAAGAAGCCCAACATTTTTTGGGCGCAAGCTCTATTGCAAGTCATCGGGGCCCGGCCTAGCCAGAAACCATGTCTAGCAAACCTCGCACACTTTACGACAAAATCTGGGATGCCCACGAAGTAGAGCTTCGTGATGATGGCACCAGCATCCTGTATATTGACCGGCATCTGGTCCACGAAGTGACTAGCCCGCAAGCGTTTGAAGCGCTGCGGATAACGGGTCGCAAGGTTCGTAAGCCGGAATTGACGCTGGCTGTGCCAGACCACAATTTGCCCACCACGCCGCGCGTGGATGCAGCAGGCAACCGCATTCCTATCGCCGATCCGATGAGCGCACAGCAGCTGGCCGCGCTGGAGAAGAACGCGCCCGAATTTGGCATTCGCTACATCGATGCCACCGATACCACGCAGGGCATTGTTCATGTGGTGGGTCCGGAACAAGGCTTCTCCCTGCCCGGCACAACCATTGTGTGCGGAGATTCCCACACTGCCAGCCATGGCGGGTTGGGCGCCTTGGCCTTTGGCATCGGCACCAGCGAAGTGGAACATGTGCTGGCAACGCAAACCTTGCTGCTAAAGCGCTCCAAATCGATGGAAATTCGCGTTGAAGGGATGTTGTCGCCCGGTGTCAGCGCCAAAGATTTGATCCTGCACATCATCGGCGCCATCGGCACTGCTGGTGGTACCGGACATGTGATCGAATATCGCGGCCCCGTATTCGAAGCGATGAGCGTCGAGGAACGCCTGACGGTGTGCAATATGAGCATTGAGGGCGGCGCGCGCGCTGGCCTGATCGCGCCCGATGAAACCGTGTTCCGCTATCTCACGGGACGGCCGCTGTCGCCCAAAGGTGCGGATTGGGACGAGGCACTTGCCTATTGGAAAACGCTGTACAGCGATGACGGCGCACAGTTCGATAAATCGGTGACCATTCAGGCCAGCAACGTGGAGCCTTCGGTCACATGGGGCACCAGCCCGGAAGATGTTGTGGCCATTGGCGGCGTTGTGCCCGATCCCAGCAGTTTTGCTGACCCATCCAAACAAGAAGCTGCTGCCAAAAGCCTTGACTATATGGGGCTGACGCCGGGCCAACCGATGCAGGAAATCTCGGTCGAGAACGTCTTTATCGGCAGCTGCACCAATAGTCGGATCGAGGATCTGCGCGCCGCTGCAAAAGTTTTGGAAGGGCGGACCAAGGCTGACAATGTAAAATGGGCCATCGTAGTGCCCGGCTCTGGATTGGTGAAACAAATGGCAGAGGAAGAGGGGCTGGATACCATCTTCACATCCGCTGGCTTTGAATGGAGAGAGCCCGGCTGTTCGGCTTGTTTGGGCATGAATCCAGACAAGGTTCCCCCGGGCGAGCGCTGTGCCTCGACCTCCAATCGCAACTTTGTTGGCCGTCAGGGTCCCGGTGCCAGAACCCATTTGGTCTCACCCGCAATGGCAGCAGCGGCCGCCGTTACAGGCCGGTTGACCGATGTTAGGGATCTGGACCGATGATCGGAACATGCCATTGCAAAGCGATCACAATCGAAGTTGCGCATAGGCCAGAGTATGTGAATTTTTGCGATTGCTCGTTGTGCGCCAAAGTTGGTGGCGCATGGGGCTATTACACCAGCAGTGACGTAAAAATTGCCGGGCCAAGCCAATCCTATCGCCGGTCAGACATTGATTCCCCGGCCGTTGAAATCCACTTTTGCGGACAATGCGGCACAACCACCCATTGGGTGCTGACCGAGCATTGCGAAGGCGACCAGCTTGGGGTGAATGTTCGATTGTTTGATCCCGGCGAATTGAAGGGGGTCGAAGGTCGCACATTAGATGGGCGCAATTGGACGGGAGAGACCCCCGCAGACCACCGCAGGCCGATCGGCACCATCGGACACGATGTTTTCATTTAGTCGCACGGTACAGGCATTTTGCAGCGGCAAACTCTTGCCTTCCTGCTCACCCAACCCCATGAGAATAGTATGACGAAGAAACTCTCCGGAAAAGCCACCCTGGGCGCTGCCGCCATCGGGTCTGCCGCTATTGCCGCCGCATTGCTTTATGCAGGCAAGCGGAAGAAGAAAAACGAGCCGCAACAGCCAGCGGCCATCCCGTCAGGCGAGCCGCCAGAAACCGATTGAGGAACCCAAGGCTTGGCAATTAAACCTCTTCTTGCAGCCTCAGCTGCGATGGCCGTTCTTGCGGTGTCTAGCGCTGGGGCGGAAGAACCGGTTGGAGTCGAAATGTGGCGCCTAGATTGCGGCTTCCTTGAACTTTCCGACACTGCGCCATTTTCCGACGCCCATCTCTATGATGACGAGCAGCGCACGCTGACCAACAGCTGTTATCTGATCCGCAATGGTGATCGATACATGCTGTGGGACGCAGGCTTTGCCGCGGCATTAAAGGGGCAGCGTGTCACTCAATCTGTATTCACAATCGGCATAGAGCGCACGATAGAAGATCAGCTGGCCGATCTTGGCCTGTCAGCCGACGATATCGAGCTGATGGCAGTCAGCCATTACCATAGCGACCACGTTGGCCAGATTCCCGAATTTGCTGACTCATCCTTGGTCATTTCGGCCGCCGATTGGCAGGCCGTTTCTCAACCTGAACAGGATGGAGCGTTTCTGGATCGCACGCCATTTGCCCCTTGGCTGGGGGAAGACGCTGGAACTGTGGTTGCAGTAACCGGCGATCACGATGTCTTTGGGGACGGTTCAGTCATTATGAAATCCACGCCCGGTCACACACCGGGTCACAACGCATTGTTGGTCCGGCTGAGCGAACAAGGCGATGTCTTGCTGACTGGCGATCTGTATCATTTTGAAGAGCAGATCGAAAACCGCGGTGTCCCTCAATTCAACGCTGATCGTGCTGATACGCTGGCCTCTTTTGAACGCTTCAATGCAATAGCGAAATCACTCGATGCAACGGTGGTGATTCAACACGATCCAAGGCACGTAGAACGCCTGCCAATATTTCCGGAGTCAGCCAAATAATGGACGCCGTTTCTTCCATCGAAGGCAATGCCTATCCGTTTGGCGCAAAAAACGTCGATACGGACGTTATAATCTCGGCCGAATGGCTGAAGACGGTCACGCGCGAAGGCTTGGGCAGAGGCGCCTTTGAATCGGTACGAGCCAATCCCGACAATGTGTTCGATAAGCAGGAATATGCAGGCTCTCCCATCCTGATCGCGGGCGATAATTTCGGCTGCGGCTCAAGCCGGGAACACGCCGCATGGGCCTTGCTGGATATGGGCATAAAGGCCGTTATCGCGCCCAGTTTTTCCGACATATTCTCGGGCAATGCGTTCAAAAATGGCATTTTGACGGTCGAGCTGCCGCAAGACCAAATCGACCGACTTTTGGAAGTGGCCAAGGAACAGCCCATCCATATCGATCTGGACAGCCAGACGGTGACGACCCCATTTCAGGATCGCTTCTCTTTTGAAGTGGACCCTTTTCGCAAACACTGCCTGATTAACGGCCTGGATGAGGTTGGCCTTACGCTGAAGCAGGACAGTTCTATTCAAACATTCGAGCAGACCAGATCATCGCAGATGGCATGGATCGGCAAGGGAACGGAGAATTACGCATGAAGGCTTTGCGCACACACGCAGTCGGTGGCCCCGAAACATTGACGCTGGACGAAATTGACGCCCCTACCCCAGGCAAGGGCGAAGTGCTGGTCGATGTGAAGGCCTGCGCGATCAACTTTCCTGATACGCTGATGATCCGCGATCTGTATCAGTTCAAACCCGAACGGCCCTATGCGCCGGGCGGCGAATTGGCCGGTATTGTCTCGGCCGTGGGCGAAGGCGTCACAGGCTATGCGGTTGATGACCGCGTCATGGCCGGGATCGGCAATGGCGGATTGGCGGAAAAAGTCGTGGTGCCAGCTGGTCGTATGTTCCCCGTTCCCGAAGGTGTGTCCTTTGAAAAGGCCGCATCATTGCTGATGACCTATGGCACAACCATCCACGGGTTTAAGGATCGCGGACATATCAAACAGGGTGACACAGTATTGATCCTGGGTGCAGCCGGCGGCGTCGGCTTGTCTGCAGTCGAGTTGGCCAAGGCATTTGGTGCTCGCGTTGTTGCCGCCGTTTCCACCGAGGAAAAAGGCCAGGTCGCGCGAAATGCTGGTGCAGATGAGGTGGTGATCTATCCCAAGGACGAGATGGACAAGGCCGCCTCAAAAGAATTGGCCAATGCGTTTAAGGCGGCTTGCGGTCCCGAAGGCGCCAACATCGTGTATGACATTGTCGGCGGCCAATATTCCGAGCCTGCCCTGCGCTCGATCGCATGGGAAGGAAAGTTTCTGGTGGTCGGATTTCCAGCCGGCATCGCCAAAATGCCCCTCAACCTGACTTTGCTGAAAAGCTGCGATATTTGCGGCGTGTTCTGGGGCGCATTTACCGCTCGTGAGCCGGTCAAATTCAAGGCTCAGGTCGAAGAATTGTTCCAATTGATGAAAGACGGCAAAATCGATCCGCTGGTGTCTGAGACATTCCCGCTGGAGCGCGGCGGCGATGCCATTGCCAAATTGGAAAGCCGACAAGCCGTGGGGAAAGTCGTCGTTACGATGTAATTGCGCGCACCGCCGCCTTGTCGGGCTGCATTGCACACCCTATTTTAGACATATTGCCAATCCCGAGAGGACATCATGACCGATTTCAACGATCGCAAGCGCGGTGAAGAAGCCAAATTCGCCATGGATGGCGAAACCGCCTTCAAACTTGCCGCTCGCCGCAACCGCCTGATGGGCGAGTGGGCAGCTGGCCTGATGAACCTGACCGATGAAGAAGCCGACGCTTACAAAAAGGCTGTGGTTCAGGCTGATTTCGAGGAAGCTGGCGATGAAGATGTGATCCGCAAATTGCTGGGCGATCTTACTGCGGCTGAATGCGATGTAAACGAGAGCGACATCCGCGCTATGCTGGAAGAAAAGACGATCGAAGCCAAACGTCAACTGATGAGCGAGAATTGATCCAATGCCGATGACCGGCGGTGAAATCGAATCCGCAATCAAAGCGGCCTTGCCCGAAGCGATCGTTGTGCTGACCGATTTGGCCGGTGACAATGATCATTGGGCGGCAGAGGTTATCGCGCCTCAATTTGCCGGAAAGAACCGCGTACAGCAGCATAAGATGGTCTATGAAGCCTTGGGCGGACGCATGGGCGGCGCACTGCATGCCTTGCAACTGACGACCAAGGTTCCCACCTGATACTCAACAGTTTCATTATCTCCAGGTCAAATCACCCATGTCAGATATCAATACCCGCCTCTCTTCAATCGTCACCGGCAACGATGTTGTCTTGTTCATGAAGGGCACGCCCTTGTTTCCGCAATGCGGGTTTTCCAGCAAGGCGGTGGCTATCCTCGAACATTGCGGCGTCGCTTATGACAGCGTGGATGTCCTGCAGGACATGGAAGTACGGCAAGGCATCAAGACTTTCTCTGACTGGCCGACCATTCCTCAGCTCTATGTAAAGGGCGAGTTTCTGGGCGGAAGCGACATCATGATGGAAATGTTCGAAGCTGGCGAATTGCAACAGCTGATGGACGAAAAGAAAGTCGCCAAGGCTGACTCTTAAGCCTGCTCGGTCACCCCAAAAACAACGTCCTTTTTGCGGACAAGAAAAAACCGCCCCAGGGTACAGTGGGGCGGTTTTCTCGTTTTTGGGGAGGTAGAACCTAGAGACCAGGGCGGTCCCACCTCTTTACTGAAGACTTGTATTCGATAGCCCTATCTTTGCATGCGGCGTGCCAAAAATGGCAACCCTCGGATAAATGCGGATTTTCGTGGTTAATGCATTCTTGCAAAATCGGAAATTGTAAGGTTTTCCGACAGCATTATCGAAAATGCGGTTGGCAACACCTGCGATGGCTTGCACAAAGGCCACGATGACCTCTCTACCTTCACAGCAACCAGAAGCCATTCCGGCTGCAACCATAGTGATTTTTCGCAATGGCCCCGCAGGCCAGCCGCCCGAAATCCTGATGACCATTCGGTCCCGCAATATGGTGTTTGCTGGCGGCATGGCGGTGTTTCCTGGTGGCCGTGTGGACGAGGCGGATTTTGACCTTGCCCGAACGATGGCCGGTTCTGACGATGTCGACGAGATCGCCAACCAGATTGCGGCTGTGCGGGAAACTCTGGAGGAAACCGGTCTGGCCATCGGCTTGAACGGAGAAATCAACGCTGACAGCGCGCGCAAGGCTCGCGAGCGGTTGCTGGAGGTTAAGGCCCTGGCACCTGTGTTGGAAGAATTTGGCTGGAGCCTTGATCTGACACAAATGACCCCGTTCGCCCGCTGGTACCCCAAGAACGAAAACATTGCCCGGGTTTATGACACGCGTTTCTATCTTGCCAATCTGGGCACGGGCGAAGTGGATATCGAGGCTGACCTGTCCGAAAACACGCATTTGTTCTGGACTAGTGCTCAAGGCGCGTTGGATGCGGCCGAAACCGAAGAGATCAAGATCATCTTCCCCACCCGCCGCAATCTTGAGCGGCTGGCCCTGTTTAACAGCTTTGAAGAAGCCAAAGCTCAAGCCGAAGCGATTCCAGTTCGGACAATCGTTCCGAAAGTGGACCAAAGCAGCGGCCAACCCATGCTGACCATCATGGAAGATGCGGGATATCCGATCACCAAAGAGCTGCTGGAATCGGTCATGCGCGGCTGATCGCCGGCGCTACAATACATATGGAATAGATTGGCGCGCCCGGCAGGACTCGAACCTGCTGCCTCAAGATTAGAAGTCTCGCGCTCTATCCAGATGAGCTACGGGCGCGCGCCTTGGCGGCATTAGCGTGCTTTGACAGCGTTGGAAATCACGTTAGTCACGCAATCAATGGAAAATTCTGACGCTCCTATCGCGACCACGCAACCACCCCGCTCATTTCGCTATTACGATTTTGTGATGGCAAGCTTTGTCGCCATCTTGCTGCTGTCCAATATCATTGGTGCGGCCAAGCTGACCTTTGTCGAGGTAAGCTGGTGGCCCGATGGCTGGTGGCCCGCCGCCGACGGAATTTTCATCTATGGCGCGGGTATTCTGTTCTTCCCATTGGGCTATGTCATCGGCGATATTCTGACCGAGATTTATGGCTTTGCCCGGGCCAGACGCGTGATCTGGACCGGCTTTGCCGCCATGCTCTTCCTAGCCTTTATGAGCTATGTTGTGGTCAGCCTGCCTGCATTTGACCAATGGAGCTGCGCAGCGTCTGATACTTTGGAAATGGCGGGTGATCCGAACTCGGTGCCAGGTTCCATTTGCCAGCAAACCTATGAATCGGTGTTTGGCAGCACTTGGCGCATCGTGCTGGCCTCCATCACAGCCTTTTGGGCGGGCGAATTCGTCAATTCCTATGTCATGGCGAAGATGAAGGTATGGACCCAGGGCAAGGCGCTGTGGAGCCGAACAATCGGCTCCACCGTTGTGGGCCAAGGCGTGGATAGCCTGATATTCTATCCCATCGCATTCTACGGCATCTGGAGCACGCAGGCAGTTATCACTGTGATGATCACCAATTGGCTGCTCAAGGTTCTGTGGGAGGCCGCGCTGACGCCCTTGACTTATGCCGTCGTGGCTAAGCTCAAGAAGGCAGAAGGCGTCGATCTGTTTGATACAGATACCAATTTCTCGCCTTTTGCGGGTGAGAAACCAACCTAACAAGGCGCTATTTCAGTCCCGAAATGCCCAGTAATGCCGCGTCATTGTCATCATGGGCGTTAAATTCATCGTCCGGCACAAACACAACTTCAGGATCCAGACCCAGGCGCCCCGCCAGCAGTTTCATATCCTTTTCCGTTGGCACGCCAAACAAGTCGGACTGGCTTTCTTGCAATTGAAGAAGCAGTTTGTGGTCCACTATTGAAAGCCTGCTGACCTGCAAGGATCGCTGAGAGCGAGCACCGACCCGGCGGGCCAAACGCGTCGCCAGCCCCCAACAAATCGCCTGCTCCAGCGCATCCTCATCGGCCAGCGCCCTCACCGTGTCGGGCAGATCGAGGTGGTTGCCATTGGCCGCCACTGCAGCAGCCAGCATTGCGCGTCCACGGGCGTCCAATCCGATCCAGCGTTTGTGCAGTGCCCAATCCATCGCATGGTTGAGGCGAATATTGGGCTCCACCTGCATGGATGCCAGCGCCATCATGGTGGAAGCCAAACGCAATCGCTCAGACCCGGAATCGGTGGGCGGTACAACGCCCGCCGTCCAACCTGCGATGCGAGCTGCCAATGTGGGGGGAGCACCGCGCTGCGCAGCAAACACGGTCAGCCCGGCCAGCAATGGATCCTGCGACTTGCTGTGCGCAGGCAAGCGATCATACAACAAGCCTTCGCGCAGTCCCCATGAAGAGAACATCAGGCCTGTCGGCTGCAATTTCTTCAACATCGCCTGCAACAGGACCGCCGCATCGGGCATGCTCGCGCCGCGCATGCTGGAAATTCTCGGCATGGCTTGCAGTGTTTCAGGATCGCTCCCAGCCAGCGTGTCCGCCAATTCGGTCGCTTCTTCAGCGTTCAGGTAAAAGCCATGCGGATCGGTCAGCGGATAATTGCGCACTTGCATCGCGTAAACTGCCATGGCGCGCCACGTGCCACCGACCAGATAGAGCGGAGCGCTAATTGCCTCGTTCCAGCCGCCTTGCTTTAGCGCCTGGCCCAGCTCCTTCTTCATTTCCTTGGGTTTGTCTCCGCGGTATTCGGGCAGCCTGAGGGTGCCCAAGGGCAAGGACGTGGCCGTATCGCTTTGCCCATTGGCGATCTGCACCAATTCCAAACTGCCGCCGCCCAGATCGGCGACCAAGCCCTCTGCGCCTGGAAAGGCGCCCAGCACACCGCTGGCGCTGAGGCAGGCCTCTTCCTCACCAGAAATAACCCGTGGTGACAGACCCAAAGCTGCAACTTGATCGATAAAGTCGGCCCCGTTTTTGGCATCGCGCACCGCTGCCGTGGCAACCGTATCGACGTCGTCAACACCAAGGTCTTCCAGCAGCAGAACAAACCGGCGCAGGCCCCGCATCGCCAGTTCTTTCGAATCCTTGGGCAGCTTGCCGGTATCAGCCATTGCCTTGCCCAGCCGCGCAGCAACCTTCTCGTTCAGCAGTACCAGCGGAGCACGCAGGCTGCCGCCATAGACAACCATACGCACCGTGTTCGATCCGATATCGATGATCGCACGTTCTGCCTTATTGCCGGAAAATGAACCCGATCGATCGGAGCGTTTGGCGCGCAATGTCACGCGGCGCGGCCTTTGCGCAGGGCCAGCTTGGGGACCCCGCCGCTTTCCAGTGCGCCTCCCCTGCCCGACAGCGAAGGGTTGGTCATGAAATAGCGGTGGCAATTGAACGGTTTCTCGCCCGGCTCGACGCGGGAATAGGTGCCGTCAGCATCCAACAGCCAGCTTTGTTCATTGTCCAAAACATTGGCCAACAACACTTGCTGCAACACCTGATCATGCACCGTCTGGTTGGTGATCGGGATCAAAGTTTCGACCCGGCGCCCCAAATTTCGCCCCATCAAATCGGCCGAAGAGATAAACACCAACGCCTCGCTGCTCGGCATCGGTTTGCCATTGGCAAAGGCGTAGATACGGCTGTGTTCCAGAAACCGACCGATGATCGATTTGACCGTGATATTTTCGCTCATGCCGACCACGCCCGGACGCAAACAGCAGATCCCCCGGCACAGCAATTCAACCTCAACCCCAGCCTGACTGGCCGAATACAGCCGATCAATCATACCCTTATCGGTGATCTGGTTGCACTTCATCCAAATCGCGGCAGGCAAGCCTTTGCGCGCATTATCGATCTCGCCATCGATATGACGATAAAGCTCCTCGCGCAGATTGAGCGGCGCGATCGAGATCATCTCCATCTCGCTCGGCTCGACATAGCCGGTCACGAAATTGAACACTTTGGCAGCGTCACGGCCCAGCGCCGGCGCAGCGGTGAAGAAGCTGAGGTCGGTGTATATCTTGGCGGTGATGGGGTGATAATTGCCGGTGCCAAAGTGGCAATAGGTGCGAAAGCCCTCTTCCTCGCGCCGCACCACCATCGCCACCTTTGCGTGGGTCTTCCAGTCCACAAAACCATAGATGACCTGGACCCCGGCACGCTCCAACTTGCTGGCCCACATCAAATTTTGTTCTTCATCAAACCGAGCCTTTAGCTCGACCACGGCGGTCACCGAAATGCCCGCTTCAGCCGCAGCGATCAGCGCATTGATGACCGAGGATTGATTGCCCGCACGATAGAGCGTCTGCTTGATCGCGACCACATCAGGATCAGCCGCGGCCTGACGGATAAAGTCCACCACCACTTCGAAACTTTCGTAAGGGTGATGGATGATGATGTCTTTCTCGCGAATGGCAGAAAATGCATCTCCGTCATGCTCTCGAACCCGCTCGGGATAGCGCGGTGAATAGGCATCAAACTTCAGATCAGGCCTGTCTTCGGCGACAATTTCCGCCAATCCGTCGATCCCGATAATCCCATCGCGTTTGAGCACGGCCGCCTCGTTCACGCCCAATTGTTCAAGCAGAACCTGCTCGGCAACAGGATCAAAATCGTCTTCGATCTCCAATTGGATGACTTGCCCACGGCGGCGCCGCTGGATCGCGCTGCGGAAAGTCCGAACCAGATCTTCGGCCTCTTCCTCAATCTCGATATCGCTGTCACGCAGCACCCGGAACAGACCATCGCCTTCGATGGAAAAGCCCGGGAACAAATGCTCGGCAAACCGAACGATCAGGCTGGAAATGCTGACGTAAATCGCCTCTTCACCCGGCACCCGGACAAAACGGGGCAAGGCAGAGGGGATCAGGATCATCTCGATGATTTGCTGTTCATCGGCCTTGCGTGTGAGCGTGAACAGTAGTCCCATCCCGCCATTGGCAACAAAGGGAAAGGGATGTGCCGGATCAAGCGCTTGCGGCGTGATAACCGGCAAGATTTCCTCGAGAAAATAATCCTTTAGCCAATTGTGCGCCGATGGACTGACCCGTTGTTCATCGGCAATATGGATGTTGAGATCGGCCAGTCGATCGCGCAGATCTCGCCAGATGTCCTGCTGCCAAGACGAGATCGACGCCAGACGGTCCCTGATCGCGGTCAGTTGTTGCGAGGGCGATCGTCCATCAATGCCGAGCCGCGTGATGCCGCGTTGAACTTGCCCGACCAGGCCGGCCACGCGGATCATCATGAACTCGTCCAGATTGCTGCCGGAAATCGACAGGAAGCGCAGCCTCTCCAACAAGGGATAGTTTTGGTTGCAAGCCTCAGCCAGCACCCGCTCGTTAAACGAAAGCCAGCTAAGTTCTCGGTTGAAATAGCGCTCGCCCGCGGATGCGGACGGACTTTCGCCCAAAGAGATCGGTTGGCTGCTCATGAGTGCCTGCGTCTAGCAGATGAAAGGTCACGGTGAAATGCGCTCGATCAGATCGAACGACTGACCACTTCCTTCATGATTTCATTGGTACCACCAAAGATGCGGGTGACGCGCGCATCGCGCCAGAGGCGAGCGATCGCATATTCATTCATATAGCCTGCCCCACCGTGCAATTGCAGCGCCGTGTCGCACACTTCCCATTGCAAATCGGTGTGCCACAGCTTGGCCGCGCTCGCCTCGTCCGTGGTCAATTCGCCCGCCAAATGCCGCTTGATCGCCCAATCGAGATGCGCCCAACCGACCTGCAGCTTGGCCTTCAGATCGGCCAGAGTGAATTTGGTGTTCTGAAATTCAAACACGGTCCGGCCAAAGGCTTTGCGATCCTTGGTAAAGTTCACCGCTTCATCAAATGCCCGCTGAGCACCTGCCTGAGCGCTGACCGCAATCGACAGTCTTTCCTGCGGCAACTCCTCCATCAGATGCACAAACCCGCGACCCTGATTGCCCAGAATATTCGTCTTGGGCACCCGGCAATCGCTGAAGAACAATTCCGATGTGTCAGCAGAATGTTGGCCGATCTTGTCCAGATTGCGCCCCTTTTCAAAGCCGGGCGTGCCTGCATCGACCAAAACGAGAGACGTACCCTTGGCTCCCTGGCTGGGGTCGGTCTTGGCCACCACAATCACGCAATCAGCGTTTTGGCCGTTGGTGATATATGTTTTTGAACCATTGATGATCAGATCATCGCCATCTTCAATCGCGGTGGTCCTGACCCCTTGCAAGTCGCTGCCCGCGCCCGGTTCGGTCATGGCAATCGCAGTGATAATCTCGCCCGAGACCATGCCTGGCAGGTATTTCTGGCGCTGCTCCTCATTACCAAGCCGCTCGAAGTAATTGACCGTGATATCGTTCTGCAGCGTGAAGCCAGCAGAGGTGCCCAGATAACAAAGCTCTTCATTGACGATGCAGTTGAAGCCGAAATCCAACCCCAAACCGCCGTTTTCCTCGCTGACGGTGGGGCACAACATCCCAGCTTCGCCAACCGCGCGCCACGCTTCACGCGGAACGATGCCGTCTGCTTCATGTTTGTCCAGATGCGGCGTCATATGTTCTGCCAACACCTTGCGGACCGTGTCGCGGAATGCTTCGTGATCTTCATTATAGGCAAAGCGGTGGGCGGTATTGAGCATCAATGGTTCCTGTCATCATGTCATTGTTCTGTTTGGCCCAGCGTATGTGTGCCAATTGCATGCTGGGTTCAATTGGTTATTGTGCGGGTTGGTCGCATATCACAGGGAAACACTCATGATAGAAGATCCACTGTCAGTCGGGGCGCTCGTCGGTTGGAAAGCCGATGATCTGGGCAAGCGTATGGTGTTGCGATTGCAGACCATGCACGGCCAAGATGATGGGACAAAGGAATTGGCCGAACGCGCCGTTTTGCTCGATCGCAATCAGGCGGTAGTGCTGGCCAACTTTCTTTACGAGATGACCGGCCAGTCAAAGCCTCAGCGCCGTTCTGTTCTGCAATCCTTGTTCGGCACCTGACCAACTTCAATTGGCTGATGCGGGACTGGATATGGGCACTGCCCGCTCTGCTTGTGACAGCCACTTCTTCGGATAAGCTGCGCTGATGCAGGCTTCTCGCTTGCAAAATTGGCCTATGCCTCACAACAGGCTGGCATGGCCGAATGTATCTTTGAAGGATTTGGAGAGCGCACCCTGAGCGCAGGCGAATTTGGTGTCAGCCATGACCCGTGCGTGCTGATCCTGTGTGACCAGGGAGCATCTAGGGAAGAATGGACCGACACCGCCGAGGCTTTGGCCAATGCCGGGCGCCATGTGTTTACCCTACCCCTGCGCGATGACAGCGATATCGCTGCCTTGATTGGTGATCTAAACGCAGTCTTGCGGCAGCTATCCTCTCGCCCGGTCATTGTTGGCGCTGGATTGGGCGCATTGATTGCCACGATTGTTCTGGGTGAAGGCGAGCCCGATCTGGCCAGCGGACTGGTCATCACGGCGCACTCACCCGGTCTCTCGGCCCGCACCGGCGCTGAGCAGGAATTCTGGTCTGATTGCGGCGCCCGGGCCATCCTGGCAGCGGCGCATATCCAACTCAGCAGTCTGGCGATTGGGACAGGCAACGATCCAATCTTGACCAAGATTGCCGATACCGTGCCGCATATGGAGCTGGCACAGCTTGAGCCTTCGGCTGATCCAGCTGATGATTTCGATGCCGGGTTGATCGCATTTCTTGAACGCCGGATGCCGCGCACCCAGCCGGAATATGTCGCCGGGTCTGACCCGCGCACCTTGCGCGATGCCTTGGGCACATTTGCCACCGGGGTCACAGTGGTCACCACCAGCGGCCCTGATGGCAGGCCCATTGGGCTAACCGCCAACAGCTTCACCTCGGTCAGTCTGGACCCTCCGCTGTTGTTGGTCTGTCTGGCGCGCGATGCAACCACCACCCGGATCATTGAGAAAGTTGGGCACTTCGCCGTCAATGTTCTGCATATCGGACAGCAGGAAACCTCCAGCCTGTTCGCCACTCGGGGCGAGGATCGCTTTGCCCAAACCGAGTGCGAAACATGGGAGCATTCTGTTCCGATTATTCGCAATTCCCTTGCCAGCTTTGAATGCCGCAAACACGCCGAATATGATGGCGGGGATCACGTTATTCTGGTGGGTGAAGTGGTGCGCGTGAGATACGCTCCACAGCGCGATCCGCTGCTGTATTTTCGCGGAAAATACCGCAAACTGCACTTCGCCTGACCAGCCCGCATTTCTGCACCCCGCTCTGGATTGGAGCCCTAAGGATTGCAGCACAGTTCAAAATAGAACATATTAGGAACATCTATTCCTTTTTGTGATTCTCTTTTGACCTATTATGTCCATAT
This sequence comes from uncultured Erythrobacter sp., assembly GCA_947495555.1. Classification (GTDB taxonomy): domain Bacteria; phylum Pseudomonadota; class Alphaproteobacteria; order Sphingomonadales; family Sphingomonadaceae; genus Erythrobacter. Next base: position 1,173,889 of record CANLZI010000001.1, read on the forward strand.
CCTGCGCCCCCATTCCCAAGCCTGCAAAGGCTTCGCCAACAAGCGACCGCGCAGTTGCGGGGCGGCGTATGGTGGCAATTTGGTTGCCGAAAATGGCAATGGAGCATTGGCAAAACACGCATCCGCAAGGGAACACGGGCGAGCCTTTTGCACTCGCCAGCGAAGGGCCCAACGGCATAGTGGTGGATGCGGTCAACGATATGGCGCGCAAGGCTGGGGCAAAGCCGGGCCAAAGATTGACCGATGCCCGCGCGATCTGTCCTACCCTCGCCATCCAATTCTCCGATCCTGCCGGCGATACACAGCGATTGGCGCAATTGGGCCTGTGGGCACAAAGATGGAGCCCGTGGACAGCGGTGGATGGGCGCGATGGTTTATTGCTCGACAGCACCGGCGCTGCCCATCTGTTTGGGGCCGAGGAAGCGATGCTGCGCGACATGCACCGCGCGATGGCCCAACAGGGTTTCATCAGCCGGATTGCCATTGCTCCCACCATTGGCGCTGCCTGGGCTCTGGCGCATTTTGACGCCTCGGCCAGCAGGCTGATCTCTCGGCAAGATCTGGCCCAGGCGCTGGCCCCGCTGCCGGTTGAGGCGCTCAGGATCGAAGGCGATACGGCATTATTGCTGCGCCGTTTGGGGCTAAAGACAATCGGCAGCTTGGCCGACATCCCCACGCAGGCGCTGGCCCGGCGTTTCCGCAAGTATCGTCGTCAGATCGCCAATCCGCTCAAGCGTTTGCAGCAAGCCTATGGCCAAAGCGAAGAAGTGGTCGAGCCGCTGGTCCCCCGCCCGCTTTATCGCGCGGTAAAGCGTGTGAGCGAGCCGGTGCGCTATGCCGCTATCCTCCAGCCCATCCTGCACGATCTGGCCACTCAATTGTGCCATGATCTGGAGGCCAGCCAACGCGGCCTGAGGCGGACATGCTTTCAGGCCTTTCGGGTTGATGGCCACATTGCGCGGCTGGAGGTTGAAACCGCTGCACCAGCACGCTCTGTGCAACATATTGTCCAGCTTTTTGCAGAACGCGTGGAGCAGCTGGAGGCCGGATTCGGCTTTGATGCTTTCGCCTTGACCGCCCTATGGCATGAACCGATGCAGGCGATCCAGAAAGGCCTGGAAGAAGACGAGGATCAGCAAGGCACCCCGCTGCCCCATCTGCTGGACCGGTTAAGAGTTCGGCTGGGCTCTCACAATGTGGGCGTGTTGGCAGCCCATGCCAGCCACATACCCGAACGCGCGATTATCCAAGATGGCAATGCATTGAAGCCGAATGCATTGAAGCTGGGGCACGAAAGGACCGCTGATCCCGGCGCGGGGCATATCGCCGAGCGCGCCCGCCCGCTCAAACTGCTCGAATGGCCCGAAGTGATCAGCGTGGTCTATGCCACCCCCGATGGCCCGCCCCGCCGGTTTCGCTGGCGTCAGCAATTGCATGATATCGTCCGTCACGAAGGGCCAGAACGGATCGCTCCGGAATGGTGGCGCGAACGCTCTGATGTAAGGCTGCGCGATTATTACCGGGTGGAGGATGAGACAGGCCGCCGTTTCTGGATCTATCGCAATGGCGTTGTGGATGACGGACGCGGCGCTCCGCCACGCTGGTTTCTGCACGGTCTGTTTGCGTGAAACTTCATGCCTGAGGCTCCTCTAACCCCGCCCAAGCGCTCGCTGAAACATTCCAGCGACACATTCACAGCCAATCCGCCTGCTCCCTTTGTAGAGCTGGGCGTGACCAGCTGCTTTTCCTTCTTGCGCGGCGCGTCAGAGGCAACCGATCTGGTGCTGACAGCGCTGGCACAAGGCCATCATGCGCTGGGCATTGCCGATCACAACACTTTGGCCGGGGTTGTGCGCCTGCATAGCGAGGCGAACACCGCGCAACTGCACCCGGTGATCGGATGCCGGATTGCCGTGGCAGAGGGGTTTGAGTTTCTCGCCTATCCGCAAGATCGCGCTGCCTATGGCCGCCTGTCTACGCTGCTGTCGGCAGGCAAGATGCAGACGCTGGATGGCGCATGGCAGGACAAGGGCGAATGCCACCTCTCGCTCTCCATGTTGGCACAATACAGCGAAGGGGTGCAATTGATCGCAATACCGGGCGAGGATCTGGATGCCTTCACCCTCACATTGCCCATGTTGTGCGAACAATTGCCCGGCTTGCGTCATATTGCCGCCAGCTATCTCTATCGCGGAGATGATCGTGCGCGGATCAACCAATTGGATGCGCTGGCCCGCGCCTATGGCCTGTCAATTCTGGCGACCAATGATGTGCATTATCACGCGCCCGAGCGTCGCCCCTTGCAAGATGTGATGAGCTGCATCCGGGAAAAGACAACCATCGCAAGGGCCGGATTTCACCTCCACGCCAATGCCGAACGGCACCTGAAGAGCCCGGCTGAAATGCAGCGCCTGTTCGCCGAATGGCCCCATGCCATAACCGCCACGCGAGAAGTTGCCGACCGCTGCCAATTTTCGCTCGATGAGCTGCAATATGAATATCCGGACGAAACCGTGCCGGATGGGCGCACGCCGCAGGATTACCTCACGCAAATTTCATGGGAGGGAGCACAAAGGCGTTATCCTGATGGGATCCCGGCCAAGGTGCGCGCCCTGATCGAGCGCGAACTGGTCTTGATCGGCAAGCTGGACATCGCCCGCTATTTCCTGACCATCAAGGATATCGTCGATTACGCGCGCAGCTGCGATCCACCGATCCTGTGTCAGGGGCGCGGGTCGGCCGCGAACAGCGCGGTGTGTTATTGCCTGGGCATCACTTCGGTTGATCCATCCGAGGTTGAGCTATTGTTCGAACGCTTCATCTCTGAAGAGCGCAAGGAACCGCCCGATATCGATGTCGATTTCGAGCATGAGCGACGCGAAGAGGTGATCCAACACATCTATGCCAAATATGGCCGGCAGCGCGCAGGCCTATGCGCAACGGTCATTCATTACCGCCCACGTTCCGCCATCCGCGAAGTGGGCAAGGCGATGGGCCTGTCCGAAGATGTCACATCAGCCCTTGCCCGCACTGTTTGGGGCAGTTGGGGCAGCTCGGTTGACGAGGCCAAGACGCAAGAAGCAGGGCTTGACCTGAGCGACCCTTATTTGCGGCGCGTCATTGCCCTGACCGAGCAGTTGATCGGTATGCCGCGCCATCTCTCGCAGCATGTTGGCGGATTTATCCTGACCCGCCGCCCCTTGGTGGAAACCGTGCCGATCGGCAATGGTGCCATGGCGGATCGCAGCTTTATCGAATGGGACAAGGATGACATTGACGCGCTGGGCATCATGAAGGTTGATGTGCTGGCGCTGGGCATGCTCACCTGCATTCGCAAGGCCTTCGATCTGATCGATGCGCATTACGGCCAGCGCTTCACGCTCGCCACGGTCCCGCGCGAAGATGCCGCCGTCTATGACATGTTGTGCAAGGCGGATTCGGTCGGCGTGTTTCAGGTCGAAAGCCGGGCCCAGATGAACATGCTGCCGCGCCTGAAACCGCGCTGCTATTATGATCTGGTCATCCAAGTAGCGATCGTCCGACCCGGCCCGATCCAGGGCGATATGGTGCACCCCTATCTCAAGCGGCGCTCGGGCAAGGAGAAGATCGAATACCCTTCACCCGGCCCGGATCACGATCCCGATGAATTGGCCAAGATTCTCTCGCGCACGCTGGGGGTCCCCATCTTTCAGGAACAAGCGATGAAGATCGCCATTATCGCGGCTGAATTTTCACCGGGAGAGGCGAACCAATTGCGCAAGGCAATGGCCACTTTCCGGTCACGCGGGTTGGTTTCTGAACATAAAAACCGCATGGTCGAGCGCATGGTCAGGCGCGGTTATGAGCGTGATTTTGCCGCACGCTGCTTCAGCCAGATTGAAGGGTTTGGCGAATACGGCTTCCCCGAAAGCCACGCCGCCAGCTTTGCCCATCTGGTCTATGTCTCCAGCTGGATCAAATGCCATTACCCCGATGTCTTTTGCGCCGCCCTGCTCAATTCGCAGCCGATGGGTTTTTACGCTCCGGCACAAATCGTGCGTGATGCGAAAGAACATGAAGTGGAGGTCCGCGCGCCTGATGTGAACTTTAGTGATTGGAACAATCTGCTCGAGCCCGCTCAGTCCAACGGAACGCCTTGTGATACCCCGATACAGTGGGCCGTTCGGTTAGGTTTTCGGCAAGTCAGCGGAATGGCCAGAGAGGAGATCGAGCGGCTCCTCCACCATCGGTCCACGCCATATCGCGATGTGGAAGATCTCCGGACGCGGGCGCACATCTCGGTCGCCACCACAGAGAAGCTGGCAGCCGCCGATGCGTTTCGCTCTCTCGGCCTCGACCGAAGGCAGGCGCTGTGGGATGCGCGCGCGCTGAAACAGGCCCCCGACCTGCCACTGTTTACCTTTTCCGAGGAGCGGGACGAGGGAGCCGAGATCCCCATCACCCTGCCCGCCATGCCAGTATGCGAGCATGTGGTGGCCGATTATCAGACCATGCGGCTGTCTCTAAAGGCGCATCCGCTGTCCTTCTTAAGGCCCGATTATCAGGCCAGCGGCTTTATTCCCGCTGCTGATTTACCCAATCGCAAATCGGGTGCCAGTGTGCGTTTGTCCGGCGTGGTTTTGATCCGCCAGCGCCCCGGCAGCGCCAAGGGTGTGTGTTTTATCACGCTGGAGGACGAGACCGGCGTCGCCAATCTGGTGGTGTGGCCCGATGTGATGGCGCGCTATCGCAAGGTCATTATGGCCGCGCGGATGATTGAGGTGCATGGCTATGTGCAAAGCGACAGCGATAATGATGTGATCCATGTTGTCGCGCGCAAGCTGGTGGATGCATCACCGCGCCTGCTGGCACTGTCCGACGATCTGCTGACATCACAAGTGGCGCGGGCCGACCACGTCGTAAACCCTGTGCCCAGCGGATTGCACCGTCATCCGCGCAACGTCCGCATCATCCCCAAATCACGCGATTTCCACTAGCCCGCGCAGGGCCAACATTGGTGCCTATCAGCGCGCGGTTTTGGCGATAGCGACCGCTTCGCTCGCCAGACGAGTAACTGTGGCATAATCGCCTGCTTCCACCGCATCTTTGGGCGTTAACCAGCTGCCGCCGCATGCCAGAACGCTGGGCAAAGCCAAAAACTCGGCCAGATTTGCCGCCGAAACGCCGCCAGTGGGCATAAACCGCATCTCGCGAAAGACAGAGCTGAGCGCCTTCAACATCGGCACTCCGCCTGCCAGACTGGCCGGGAAAAACTTCACTTCGCGAAGGCCCAACGCATAGGCACGTTGCACCTCACCCGCGGTCATCGTGCCGGGATAAATTGGCACATCGTTATCCAGGCAATAGGTCACGATTTCATCGACCAGTCCGGGGCAAACAATAAATTGCGCACCGCTGTCCAGAACAGACTTCGCCTGATCCAAGGTCAGAACCGTTCCGGCTCCAACCAACAAGCCATTAGTCTGTTGGATAATCGCCTCCATACCCCGCTGGGCATCATCGCTTCGCATGACTACCTCGATCACGCTCAGCCCGCCTTCAGCCAATGCGTTGGCCGTTGCCACAGCGCGGGCCGGATCGTTCTCGCCGATCAAGGGCACGACCGGAGCCTTCGTCAGCCTATTTGACAATTCGTCTTTCATCGAACTCTCCACACATCGATATTCGCGCACGCAAGCCAAAGGTGCATGCGCTGTCACCATAGACTGTATAGCTATGCAGCCCCAACCGGCACCCCAATAATCATCGGCGCATAGCTATTCACCCCAAACGAACCTCGGCCACCCGCGGCAGGCTTTACAGCTGGGCTTCCGCCTCATGCTCTGACGCCTTGAGACGCAATGCCAAATCGGAAATCCGGTCACGCGCGCGCAGGTAAACCATCGCCAATGCGGGAATGATCAGCATCAGCAATGCGGTGCCAATCAACACGCCAAAGCCCAGGCTGGCTGACATCGGAATGAGGAATTGCGCCTGCAGGCTGGTCTCGAACGTGATCGGAGCAACGCCCAGAAAGGTCGTGAGCGCGGTCAGCACAATCGGCCGGAAACGCGATTTGGCGGCATCGATAATCGCCTCGGCAGAATCCATCCCCTTGGCCAAGTTTTCATTCATGAAATCGATCAAGATCAACGCGCCATTTATGATCACCCCGGACAGGGCAACAATGCCAAACACCGACAATATCCCGAGCGGAATACCCAGCAACAGGTGTCCCACCAATGCTCCGACCAATCCGAACGGTATGGCGGCCATAATGATGAGGGGCTGGGTGTAGGATTTGAACGGAATGGCCAGCAAAGCATAGATCACGACCAAGGCCAGCGCGAAGGCTGAACCAATGTCACCAAAGCTTTCTTGCTGCTCTTCCTGCTGACCACCAAACTTATATTGCAGCATAGGATAGTCCCGCTGAATGCCGGGAAGTATTTCTTGCTCCAAAACGCGGGTTGCCTCTTGGCCGGTGATCACATCATCATCAACATCGGCCGAGATCGTCACCACCCTCAGCCCATTTTCGCGCTTAATCTGCGAAGGGGCCTGGGTGAAGGACGCATCCGCAATGGCGCCGACGGACGTAAATCCGCCCGGTACGCGAATACGGAACCGCTCAATATCGGCGATCGAATTGCGTTCGGTTTCTGGCAGACGGACATAAACTCGGACATCCTCGCGGCCGCGCTGAACCCGCACAGCCTCTGCGCCGAAGAAAGCTGCACGCACCTGCGTGGCAACATCGCTCAGCGTAACGCCCAAAGTGCGCGCCGATGGCTTGAGGCGCAGTTCAATCTCACGCAGCCCGGCGTCTTGGTCGCTCTCGATGTCAAAAGTTCCACCAAGCCGCCCGATGCCATCCATAATGCGCAGACGGATCTGATCTAAGGCAGCATCATCCGGGTGCGATATTTGCACATTCACCGGAGCCCCCAGAGATAGCAGAGACGAACTGACCGTCAGCGTGCGCGCCTCGGGCACATCGCCGATTTCCTCGCGCCACGCTTGTTCAATCTGGGCTGCCGAGATGGTCCGATCGCCCGAAGGAACCAAGGCAATCCTAAGATCGGCGATATTGGGGCGAACCTGTTCAGATGTGCCATCGGGTCCATTGAAAGTCTGGCGCAGGCCAACGCTCATGTAGGTAGCATCCACGAAGGCGGGTTGGTCTTCACCCTCGCTCGCAAAACGCGCAATTGCACGGTCTCCAGCCCGCTCGATATGCTCAGCCACTTCCGTAGTGCGGTTTATGGTTGAACCCGCTGGCATCTCCAATGATGCGGTTACCAGATCCGCTTCAATATCGGGGAAGAAGGCGAATTTGATGATACCCGCCGGCACCATCGCTACGAACACAATCAGCACCGCAACCGCGCCCGAAAGAATGACGGACGGCGCACCAACGGCAAATCGCAAGCCCTTGTCCAACGGTCCGTCGATGAAGGCCTTGAGCCGAACATCGACAGCTTTGCGGACACGCTCAAAAAAGCGCGTGACAGTACTGCGCGCGATGGTTCCAGCGGCTGGCAAATGCGACAGATGGTGCGGCAGTACCAGCATGCATTCCAGCAAGGACAAGATCAACACTGCCAGCACGACCAGGGGAACATCGGCCAAAATCTTGCCGATGACACCGCCAACAGCCAACAACGGACTGAAGGCGGTAATTGTGGTCAAAACGGCGAAGATCACCGGAACTTTGACTCGCTCGGCACCGGCAATCGCTGCGCCCATGCCCGTGCGGCCGCGCTCACGCTCGGCATAGATATTCTCGCCGACCACAACCGCATCATCCACCACCAAGCCCAAGGCGAGGATAAACCCGAACAGCGAGAACATATTGATGCTGGAGCCAGCATATTCGAGCAGGAAGATCGCGCCCGTAAAGGTCGCCCCGATGCCCACCGCTGTCCACAATGCCAGCCTGATATCCAAGAACAGCGTTAAGGCAATCAGCACCAGAACCAAGCCCAGAACGGCGTTCTTCAGCAGCAGGCTGAGACGGTCTTCCAGTAGCACCGAACTGTCTTCCCAGACCGCATAGCTGACCGTTGGAGGCAATGAATATTCATTAGCCATCAACTGCTTCACCACGTTTGCTACATCCAGGACCCGCTCGTCGCTGGTCCGATAGACGTCAACAAATGCAACCGGCTTGTCATTGAAGCGGGTGATCCGGTCGGCATCTTCAAAACTGTCGTTGATTTCGGCCACATCGCCCAACCTCAGCAGGGCTCCGGATTCGCTCGACAACAGCACGATGTCTTCAAAGTCTTGCTGCGTATAATTCTGCCCGACGGTCCGCACGCGCACTTCTTCGGTCGCGGTATCGATCGATCCGGCCGGGCTATCCAGACTGCTGGCGGTGACAATACGTGAGACATCGGTCAGCGACAGATTGAGCGCGCGCAGGCGATCCTGCGGCACATCGGCATAGATCTGATAATTGCGCACGCCGCTGGTCTGCACATAGCTGACCTCTGGCAGGGCGGCGATGGCATCCTCCAGCGAATATGCCGTTTCCTTCAATGTGCGTTCTGGCACGTCGCCGAACAGCGCAATTCGCAGCACCACCTGCCTGGAGGTCAGCTCGCGGACCTCGGGTTCTTCGGCCTCGACAGGGAAGGTGTCGATCTGGTCTACTTCGGACTTAACATCGTCCAATGCGCGGGCCATATCGGCCCCCAATTCCAATTCGACATTGACCGTACCTGACCCCTCGCGAGCCACGGCGGTCACTTTCTTCACATCTTCGATCGCCTCGACCGCTTCTTCCAGTCGCTGAACAATCGATTCCTCGATCTCAACCGGCGTCGCACCTGGATATTTTACCGTGACAGCAATCGTATCCAGACTGTTTTCAGCGAAAACTTCCTGGACAATCCTGGAATAGGAAATGAAGCCGGCCACCAGCATGAACAGCATCAGAAGATTGGCGGCCACTCCATTGCGCGCCATGAACGCGATAATGCCCGACCGGTCGCGTGCGCGTTCGTCGGACACCTCGCCAAAGCGGTCCAGCGGCCGGGCTTGCTCCTCGTCCAGCGAGTCTTGTGCAGTGGGCGTCGGCTCGTCTGTCATTGAGCGTCCTGGCCAGCAGTGCGAACGGACATCCCGTCAACCGGAGCCGACAGATTGGTGACCACCAATTGACCGCCCTCAGCAATTTCTGATGTGACCACATAAGCGTCTTGATCGGTCCGCTGGATCACCCGCACCGGAACAATTTTCAGCTTGCCATCGCGCACCAGCCAGATTTCATTGCCGGGCCTAAGCGCCTCAGCCGGAACGACCGCATAGCTTGCCAGACTGGTCCCGCCGATCTCGGCCCGTACAAACGCACCCAGCAGCAATGGCGGCGCAGGCCCGCTGGCCTGACCTTGTGCATCAACCCGCTTGCCACCGGTTAGAGGCGCGGCCACTCGCAAGAACACCTCGACATTGCGGGTGCTCGGATCAAGGATCGCATCGACCCGGTCAACCACAGCATTCCAGCGATAGGTCACCCCGCCAAATTCATAATAGACGCTGGCGGGCACATTGGCACCGCGGTTCTGCATCAGCCCTGGCAGCAGCGCCATCTCGTCCTGCGTCAATGACAGGCGCACTTCATAGGCAGAGGTTGAAACTATCGATCCCAAAGGCTGGCCAGCCTGTACGACGGTTCCGATGGAGGCATTTTCTTGCCTGACCAATCCCCGGAATGGAGCGGTTGCACGGGTCCGGTCGAGAGACAATTGCGCCACCGCCAGATTGGCCTTGGCTCGCTCTTGCGCGGCTTTGGCGGCCCGCAATTGCGGCTTTCGGGTGGCCAAAGTACTTGTCTGTTGATCGCTCGGCTGCCTCGATTGCGTTGCAGCGACACCGTCTTTCGCAAGCTGGGTTGGTGGCAATATCTGAGACGAGCCACTTAGCCCTCCTGCTGTGCCTGCCGCTGCGCCGGCATTGGCTTCACGATTGGCAAAGCGGTCCAGCTCATCGCGCGCAATATCGACTTCCTCACGCGCCTGCAGAACAGCGACATCCTGCGTCGCCACATCAGCCCGGGCAATTCGCACCTGATTTTGGAAATCGGCGGCTTCTATCCGTACCAAAGTAGCGCCGGCCCCGACAACTCCGCCTTCTCTAAAGCGTGGATTCACATAGGAAATCCGCCCTGAAACCTGTGTTGCAACGGTCATCTCGTCGGTTGGTTCAACCGTGCCCGAGGCCACCACGGGGATGGCGCCAGAAGCTGCCTTGAATGGGATCACTTCAACCAATGGCACCTGCTCTACCCGCTCGGCGCCTTCTGGCTCGGGCCGCAGAACAACCATCAATATGGCGATCACAATGGCCCCGCCCAACAGTCCAAGCGACCACTTCAATTGGCGACTCATTGATTTTCTCCGGCGGTTTTCAGCTGTTCAATCTCGCCCATTTCCAGCGGTATCGATTGTGTTTGGGAGGCCCAATCTCCTGCCAGTGCGCGATGCACACCCAGGCGGGCAATGGCTGTTGCCCTTGCCGAAGATGATAGGCTGGCTTCGGCTTGATAAACGGCCCGCAAAGCGTCGAGATAGGCTATATAGCCACCTACCCCAACGCTGAAGCGTCGCTTTTGCAGATCGAGCGACGACCGCGCTTCTGACAGCTGAGCGGCGATCAAGCTGTAGCGCCTGCTCTGTTGTTCGTAATCTTCCAGTGCGCTGCTCACTTCGCTGTAGGCGGTCAGAACTGTACGGGCATAGGCCGCAGCCTGTTGGTCATATGCAGCGCGAGCGCTGCGAATATTGGCGGTGATCCGGCCTGCATTAAAGAGGGGCGCCACGATGTTGGCCGCAAGCGATGACGTCCAGTTTTCGGCGAAATCAAATCCATCCCCGATGGATCCGCCTTGCCCGCCGACCGACCCGCTCAAGCTGATTTGAGGGAACCGTTCTGCACGGCGCGCGCCAATACGTAGCCGGGCTGCCTCTAGGCGCGCCCATTCTGTCGCGACATCTGGCCTTTGTGACAAAAGGTCTGCGGGCAATCCAGCCGGGACCGGTTCGAAGACCAATCGTGGCTGCAGCGCCTTGTCCAGCCGTTTTTGAGTGGCGTCTGGAAAAGACCGGGTCAAAACAGCCAAGCGCGCCATTGAGGAGGATAGCGAGCTCTCTAACTGCGGCAGCGCCGCCTGATTGACCCGCAAGTCCTGACGCACCTGATACAGCTCGAAACTATCGATCAATCCACGTTCAAATCGTTCTTCGCTGCGCGCTGTGCGATCGGCAAGGACATCAATGGTTTGTGCTGTCAGCTCCAATTGTCGGCGCGTGTCGACAATATCGAAATAGGCCGAGATCGTTTCGGCCGCCGCAGTCAATTGAACCGATTGCAAAGCGTATTCGCTGGCGATCGCATCCTGCCGCAACGCCGCGTAATCGTTCCGCACGCGGCCAAACAGATCAAGTTCATAGGAGGCCGCAATGCTGGGGGAATAGGTTTCAGTCTCAATCCGATCAAACCCGGCTCCGCCCAAGCCGCCAAAAGCGCTGCCCGCAACCGGCGTGCTGGTATCGGTGGCAGAGATACTCGCATTGATAGACGGCAGCAAAGCAGAGCGCGCAATACGGGCCTGCGCACGCGCCTGCTCGACCCGAGCAGCAGCCTCGGCAATATCGAGGTTTTGCGCCAAGGCATCGCTGACCAATGCGTCGAGTTCGGGATCGCCAAATGCACTCCACCACGCTTGCGGTTGATAGTCACCCATAACAGCCGGATCGCCATATGCTTGTGGCATCTCAGACACCACAGCGGGCTGTTTCACGCCCGGTGCCATCGAAATGCAACCGGTCAGGCCAACAATTGCCAAAACTGCGGTGGCAATGCGCAGGGTCATCGCGTTTCTCCGCAAATTGCGCCGCGCGCCATGCTATCCAACCGCGCAAGCAATGCCTTGGACATTTCTTGATCGATGTCTTCAACATCCATAAATACGCATAGAGACAGCCGCGAACTGCGCAGAGAAACCGCCATGCCAAACAGGAAGAATACGCTCATACGGCATTCTTCATAAGACAGATCGCTGCGAATCTGTTTGATTTCCCGGGCAAATACGTCGGCACCGCTGTTAAACTCACGTCGCATATATTCGCGCATAATCGACTGCGGGTTTTGTTGTTCGCGCGACACAAACAGCGCCAAGGGTTTGGCCTCATCGCTCAGCATGAATGTGCCAATCCGGCGCAGAACGCTGCAGATCTGGTCCAGCCGCTGAGCGTTGGTCGCATCGGCGGGCAAGACCTCTGCCGCCCCTTTCGTCACCACCTGACCCAGGCGCGATGCAATCGCCTCTCCGGCAGAGCAGAACAAGCCATGCTTGCTGCCAAAATGGTAAGTGATATTGCTCATCGTGGTGTCGGCCGCAGCGGCAATGGCCCGCGTGCTTGCGCCTTCAAAGCCCAGTTCGCCGAACTGACGGATAGCCGTTTCGATGAGTCGATCGCGCATTCCCGCCCGATACTGTTCGTTCGAACGAATTGTCAATCCGAATGAGATGAATGACTGCAATTGATGGGCATTCTATGGGCGGAAGTGCAGCCCATTATCGTATGTATCCTGCGACGGCCTGTTGCGCCATCGCTTAAGATCGGGCCGCGGCTTGCGCTACTCCGCCCTAGCTGACGAATTTCTGCACAAATTCCAGCTGCATATTTACAAAGGCTTTGCCCATTTCGGTGCCCCCCATATCAAAGGCATGGAGCGCGCCTTTCGCCTCGACATATTCGGTTGCGACACCGGCCTCGGTCAGCCGCTGGGCATAGGTCCGCCCTTCATCCAGAAACAGGTCGCACGTACCAATGCCTAGCCATACAGGAGGCAGGCCCGACAGGTCAGTATGTCGTGCGGCCACCGCATATTGGGCACTATCTTGCGCCGGCTGATGGCCAAGATAGCTCGACCAGCCAAACAGATTGTTGCGATTGCTCCACACCCGGTGGCGCGGTTTATCCAACTCGCGTCGGGCTGCCGTTCGATCATCCAGCATGGGATAAATCAGCAATTGCGCGGCAGGTTGCTGCCCGCCTTCATCGCGCAATTTTTGGGCCAGGCACGCGGCCAAGCCTGCCCCTGCGCTATATCCGCCAATCACGACTTTTGCGGTATCGATTGCCATCTCACCAGCGTGGTCCAGCAACCATTGCCATGCCGATTGGCAATCATCCAAGCCAGCGGGAAACGGAGACTCAGGCGCCAGACGGTAACCCGAACAGATCACCGGAACGCCCAGCCTTCGGCACATGTTCACCGCCTGAAGCCGCACATCAGCCGCGCTGCCGATCACCAATCCACCACCATGGATCAGCAACACTGCCCCTGATCCAACGCGCTTGTCGGGCACCACAACATAGGTGCCAGGCCCGGTTCCTTCCACCTGGGTGATGGTCACTCCGCTTGTGTCGACCTCTGGTTGGCCGAGCCGACCCAAGACCCGCATCAGTTTATAGGTGAACCGATTGATAATCAGCCAGCCGACCTTGCGATCAAGCTGCTCCAGCTCTGGCGCCATCGCATCACGATTGGCCGAGCTGATTTGCAAATCAGGCGTGCTGCTAAAGGCGGGATGCGAAGGTTCGTTCATTCGTGTCAGCTCCCGCCTTTTTGCAACATCGATACAGGGTTGTCAGGGTCGGCTAGAACTTAAAGCCTACCTCAACAAAGACCTGGCGACCTCTGTTCAGCGTCACCAATCTATCATCTGTGCCGGCACCGAATGGCGCAGCTGCGGATGTCGTGATGAAGATCTCGTCCGTAAGGTTTGTGCCGATGAGCGACAAGGTCCAATTGCCATCGGGATCGCCAATCGACATCGAGGCATCCAACGTGATGTAGGAATCTTGCACCAAATCACCGATATTGGTTGCCGGATCAAAGGCAAACGGGCTGGTGCTGTTGGTGAAATAATCGTCGGTATAGGTGACGATTGAATTCAGGCCCAATTCCAGAGCATTGCCCAGCGGAATGTCCCAGTCCATTCCGACATTACCGGCCCATTTGGGTGCACGCGGTGCGCGTCGGCCATCAAGATCAAGGCCGGAAACAGAGATGAATGTGTCGCTGAACGCTGCATCTAGATAGGAGGCGGCACCAAACAGCGACAGTCCATCAAGCGGCGTGCTCCAACGCCAATCGACATCGATACCTTTAGTCGTCGTCTCGCCCGCATTAAAGGTCGAGAAGTTGAAGATATTGACGTCAAAGTTCTGAATCTGCTGGTCATCGAACACGTAATAAAACGCTGTTGCGTTCAAGGTTAGCGTGCGATCGGCCAGCTGTGACCGAACCCCGATTTCGCCGCCAATGGAGGTCTCGGAATCAAATCGCAGCGCATCAGCAGCAGCTTCGGCAGCCGCTGCGTCAGGACCGCCCAACAGGGCCACTGTGCCAGTCGGCAATGTGTTGTTGTCAACACCGCCAGATTTGTATCCAGTCTTGAATGCGGCATAGACGTTGAAATCATCATTGGGCGAATATTTCAGAACGACCTCGGGCGAAATATTGCTGTCGCTGAATTCAATTGGTCCGGCAAAAAAGCCTGAACCAACCGAGCCGAAAACGGTTGTGATGAAATTGGCGACATAGGGGAAACCGATCGTCGTGCTTTTCTTCTCATCGGTCCAGCGCACACCACCCGACAGGTTCAGGCTTTCGGTCAGGTCCAAGGAACCACTGGCGAAAAGCGAGATCGTTTCTGCTGACAGCGGACGGTCCGCCAGCCAGTCAAAGTCGAACCCGGTGATCGCGTCCGAGCCGATCACAATAGCCGGCAGAAATGCGTTCTGTGCGGTCAGCAGGCCGCTTTCGCGGTCTTCCCAAAAGGCGCCAATCTGGAAGTTGAACGCCCCGTCAAAGTTGCTCGCCAGGCGCAATTCCTGGGTGTATTGCTCAAGCGTATTTTCAAACGGCGCGGCAAAACCGCCAGCGGTGCCGTCCGGGTTCACCCCGGTGGAATTGAACGTATCGTTGTAGATATTGTCCATTTCCACATAGCCCGACAGCGTGCTGAGCGTCAGCGTATCGGATAGGTCCAGGTTCATTTCCAAGCTGGCGAACAGCAAATCGGTATCGTTAAATGCCTGGGTTATATCCCGGTCACCAATATCGAGACCGGTTGGCACCGATGTAATTCGCGGATCTCCATCAGGGCCAGGGAAGCGATTGTCCGAAATGTTGCAATCATGGGTCGGCGCAAAGCTAAGCCCGAACACCGCCAGCGTTGAAGGATCAGCGATGCCATCCCCACCGCAGAACATATCGGTAAATCCGTTCAGCGTTTCAGACCGCTGACGGTTATAGCTCAGCTTGAGTTTGGCATCGAAGCGATCGGTCGGCTCCCAAGCGAGGGTCAGGCGGCCAATGAAGTTCTTGAGGCCCTTGTCGCGATCCTGCGCCGGGACATTGTCCTGCAGCTCGACATATTTTGAGATGTCCTGATATTCAGCTGCGAAGCGCACACCGAGCGTGTCGGTCAGAGGTCCAGAGATATAGCCACCGAAAGTGTAGCCTTCCTCTTCAAACTCGTACGATCCCTTGCCGCCTACTTCCCAATCAGGGGTGGGGTCGGCCGAGCGCAACGACAAAACCCCGCCCGAAGTTGATTTACCAAAGAACAGCGGCTGCGGACCTTTCAGCACCTCAACCTGCGCAACATCAAAGAAACCAGCCTGCAGCAATCGCTGCGTGCTGACCGTGATGCCGTCGATATTCAAAGCAACGGCAGAATCGAATGCATTGGAGATGCCCGATGATCCGATCCCTCTTAGAGAGATGGAGGCACCAGCGCCCGATCCGCCAACTTGCACAGCGAGGGCTGGAATGCGGCTGACCAGATCGGTCGCTTCATCGATCCTGAAATCACCCAATGTTTCTTGATCGATAACCGTGATCGCAACCGGAACATCTTGCAGCGTTTCTTCTTGCTTACGCGCGATCACCACAATGACATTTTCATCATCGACGGCGTCGGCCTCGGCTTCAGTTGAGGACTGCGCCAATGCAGAAGGAGCCATGAACAATGCGGCACCAATGGCCGCTGCAGAACAGGTCCCTTTGAGCAGGCGATGTGCACTTTTGTTTGATTGAACCATTGCTTCTCTCCCTAAGTTTCTTGCCCAAATGTGGGCGATCTTTCTTTGATTTTTTCAGAGTCTTAATGCGCAATCCAACTGCCATGGAAGCCAGCAGGAACGCGGACAGGCAGGTGTATTTTGGCGATCGGATCATCGGCCAGATTGGCAGCGTCGAAGATGGCGAGATGGCTCACATCTGTGTTCGGATCATAGATATAGCTCATCAAATATCCGTCATCTTCGCTTTTGCCGCCGTCGGCCGGGACAAAGCATCCCTCGCTGCCCACACAACCATCTTGAAGAATATGCGATTGTCGCGCTCCGGTTTGCAGATCAAACTTGTGAAACGCATCGACTGTCGGGGCCATCTGCCCAAATTGCGCGAAATATCCGTAGCGGTGCTTTTGCCCGACCAGCGCATCGGGCACGCCTGGAAAGTCTATGCCCAAATCATCAAGCTGCCGTTCGGACACCGCGCCGGTTTTGAGATTGAGCCGCCATTGATGCAATTGCGGAATGGGCGGCTTGACCATGTCTTTGGCCATATATCCAACCATGCGGCAGCCTTCCAAGACCACCTCGTCGCCTTCATCATAGGCGTTGAGCGTATGGTAAACATAGCAAGGTTCAATCTCGAACCATTGGACATCGTCGGAGGTGCCGTCACGAGGCATTACTCCGAAACGTGCACCGTAATCGTCATCATGGCGGATACCCAAGCCACCTTTGGCGCGTTCCTCCAGATCGAACACCACTGGCAAATCCATGAAAATGGTCTTGCTCCCCGTGATGCAGAAATCATGCATCATGGTTGGGCCTTTCACGGCAATCTCTTCATGCTGGACCAGCTCGCCGCTGGCCGAAACACGGTAATACTGCAGGAACGGTGGCCGCATTGAATAGCCAAAGAACAACATCTCACCGGTTATCGGGCAGATCTTGGGATGCGCGGTCATATTGGCGCTCAGCTTGCCGCCAAAATTATACGGGCCGACCGTGTCTAGCTCACCTGTGACCTCGATCGGCAGGTTCAATTCCGCCAGAGCCAGAATCTTGCCGGCGTGACTAACGATATGTGTGTTGGCGATTGAGTTTTCGAGCACGCGGCGCGTCTCCGCCGACGGCATTTCCTCGTCCAGTAACGGTGTTTGCACATAGCGATTGCGGTACCATTGGGCCTTGCCATCGGAAATCTCGATGCCGTGCAACATGCCGCATCCCAAAAACCAATCCATGCTCTTGCCCGATGGCGGGTTGGCCCCATTGCGAACATACAGTCCATTCAATTCTCTCGGAATCTCACCGGTAACAGTCAGTTCAACCTCAGAACGCTCCGAAAAAACGGGGGCGAAATTGCCGGTCAACCAAAATGGCACGATGTCAGGACTGTTCACGCTAGGCATCTCCCTCGTGCGGTCGGCCGTTTCTGCGTGCTCAATCAAACAAGTGTTCGATCCACGAACAGCCAATGCTGACAACACACAGCGATCTATTGCGCCGCGTGCTTGTTGAGACACAGAATATCCGAGCGGCAAACAAACGACACTCGCAAAAATGGCATGACCTGATGCAGCAGGATCGCCCAAAAACATCCCGCACATCCCACTGACAACACTTTACCCCTACCTGTTTTGACATTGACGCGTGGCCAAACCTCGGCATGAAAAGACGCTGCTATATTTGGGACAACCCAAGGGAAACTAATGAACTATCCAAAGCTTCTTGAACCACTCGATTTGGGTTTCACCACCATCAAGAATCGCTCGATCATGGGATCGATGCACACAGGGCTTGAAGAATTGGATGGCGGATTTGAGCGCATGGCGGCTTATTTCGCAGAGCGGGCAGCCAATGGCATCGGAATGATCATAACGGGCGGCATTGCCCCCAATTTTGAATCGTCCCGAGGCGGGGCAACCATGTCTAACGAGAAAGAAGCCGCCCAGCACCGGCTGGTCACCGAAGCGGTGCATTCCGCTGATCCTGACGTAAAAATCTGCATGCAGATCCTGCATCCCGGACCACTGGCCTACACACCCGACCTAGTCGCACCATCCCCGGTTAAGTCGCGCATCGGGCGCTATGTCCCGAACGAGCTCGACAAGGCTGGCATCCAAAAACAGATCGATGATCATGTCAAAAGTGCCTTGATGGCGCAAAAGGCAGGTTATGACGGGGTCGAGATTATCGGCTCGGCCGGTTATCTGATCTCGTCATTTCTGGTCGAAAAGACCAATTTGCGCGAAGATGAGTATGGCGGTTCTTATGAAAACCGTATGCGCTTTGCCTTGGAGGTTGTTGAACAAACCCGCGCTGCTGTGGGTGATGATTTCATCCTGATCTTTCGCATCGCTGCGATGGACATGCTGCAAGGCGGGATGAGCTGGGACGAGGTCGTGACCCTTGGCCAACGCTTGGAACAGCTGGGCATCAACATCATCTCAACCCACTTCACCTGGCATGAAAGCGCCGTTCCTACGATTGCAACAATGGTCCCTCGGGCTGCCTTCACAGGCGTTACCGGCCGCCTGCGCAAAGAAGTGAACGTGCCAGTCATCACCTCCAACCGGATCAATATGCCCGATGTGGCGGAGAAAGTGCTGGAAAGCGGCGAGGCCGATTTGGTTTCCATGGCGCGCACCTTGCTCGCCGATCCGGAATTCATGACCAAGGCGATTGAAGGGCGCGAGGACGAGATCAATACCTGCATCGCTTGCAATCAAGCATGCCTTGATCACACATTTGGCGGTAAATTGACCTCATGCTTGGTCAATCCGCGCGCCTGTCACGAAACGATCCTGAATTACGAACCCACCACCCAACCCAAAAAGATTGCCGTGGTGGGCGCCGGGCCAGCCGGCTTGGCCTACTCTGTCACAGCAGCACAGCGCGGCCATGATGTGACCTTGTTCGAGGCTTCGGGCGAGATTGGCGGCCAGTTTAACCTCGCCAAACAAATCCCGGGCAAAGAGGAATTTCACGAGACAATCCGGTATTTCAACCGGATGATCGAGGTGCACGGGATTGACCTTCGCCTGAACACACGGGCCGACGCGAATGGTTTGAAAGATGGCGGGTTTGATCGGGTTATTATCTCAACCGGCATCACCCCGCGCACCCCTCCTATTGACGGGATCGATCATCCCAAGGTCGCAGGCTATATCGACGTGATCAAAGGCAATGTGTCTGTCGGGGATCGCGTGGCCGTGATTGGCGCTGGCGGGATTGGTTTCGATGTGTGCGAGCTGATCTCTCACAGCGGGCCATCAAGCGCGCTGGATCGCGACCTGTTTGCCGCGGAATGGGGGGTCGATTTTGAAAACCACCCACGCGGCGGCGTCACTGGGGTAGAGCCTCAGGTTGCCCCCTCCCCGCGCGAGATATTCCTGATGCAGCGCAAGGAAACCAGCGTTGGATCGGGCCTTGGCAAGACAACTGGATGGACCCACCGGATCACATTGGCGCGTCGCGGCATCAAGATGATGAAGGCGGTCGAATATGTCCGGATTGACGATGCTGGCCTGCATGTTTTGCGCGATGGCCAGCCCGAAGTGCTGGACGTCGACACGATCATTATTTGCGCAGGCCAAGAGCCCTTGCGCGAATTGTATGACGAGTTGGAAGCAACCGGCGTGCCCACCGATTTGATCGGCGGTGCCTATGAAGCAGCAGAACTGGATGCCAAGGCGGCGATCAAACAGGCAAGTTATCTGGCCGCCGAGGTTTAAGCCCAGCGGGGCACGCGTCGCAGGAATGGGGAACGGGCGCGAAGGCCCGCGTCCCTAGCTCCCGTTCAAGCCGATATGTCGCTTCATGTGATGATCAACATTGCCAAATTCGGAATCGAAGATGGTCAAGCGTTTGAAATAGCTGCCAATGGCCAATTCATCGGTCATGCCCATACCGCCGTGGATCTGGATCGCTTCCTGACCGACAAATTGCGCCGCCTGCCCGACCCGAACCTTGGCCGCGGACACCGCCCGCTTGCGCTCGGTTTCGGACGCATCCAGCTTTAGCGTGGCAAGATAGCTCATCGAAACCGACTGCTCACACTCTGTGAACATGTCGACCATCCGGTGTTGCAGCACCTGGAACGAGCCAATCGGCACGCCAAACTGCTTGCGTTGACGCGAATATTCGACGGTCATCTTATGTGCGACTTTCATAGCGCCGCACGCTTCTGCGCATTGCGCTGCAATCGCTTCGTCAACCACGCGTTCGATAACCGGAAGTGCAGCGCCTTCTTCCCCGATCAATGCGTCGGACGACATGGCGACATTTTCGAAATAGACTTCCGATGCGCGCCGGCCATCAACAGTGGGATAATCGCGGCACACAACGCCAGCAGCGTTCTTGTCGATGATGAATACCGAGATTCCGTCACGATCACGTTGCTCGCCAGATGTCCGCGCGGTCAGCACCAGATGCGTCGCCCAAGGGGCTCCAACCACCACCGCCTTGTGGCCGTTCAAAACATAACCTTCGCCGTCTTTCTTGGCCGTAGTGGTCAGGTCAGCCAGATCATAGCGGCCCTGCGGTTCGGCATATGCGAAGGCAAAGATCCGAGAGCCATCGACGATCCCGCCAATGTGCTCTTCCTTCTGCGCCTGGGTGCCAGAATGTTTCAAGAAGCCGCCTGCGCAAACCACGGTCGGGACAAAGGGTTCAACCACCAGCCCTTGGCCAAATTCTTCCATCACGACCATTGCGTCGACCGCGCCGCCGCCAAAGCCGCCATCAGCTTCGGAAAATGGCATTCCCAAAATGCCTAGCTCGGCAAGCTGAGCCCAAACTTCAGGCCGCCAACCGCTTTCGCTATCCACGACGGACCGGCGCGTTTCCCAATCATATTGCTCGCGCACCAGACGCGAAAGCCCATCGCGCACCATCGCCTGTTCTTCGGTGAAATTGAAATCCACGTGTTTCTCTCCGTGATCGCCTGCAGCCTTAAAGGCCGAGGATCATTTTTGTGATGATGTTGCGCTGGATCTCGTTTGATCCGCCGTAAATAGAGGTCTTACGCATGTTGAAATAGGTCGATGCAGCGTGATGCGCATGCTCGGGACCGATCGGATATTCATTCGATCCTTCACCCGAAATGCTGGCATATTGCGGCGCCCCATAGGGGCCAACGGCCTCCAGCGTGAGCTCGGTCAGGCGCTGTTGGATTTCGGTGCCTTTGATCTTCAGAATCGAACTTTCTGGTCCAGGCCCTTTGCCTTGTTGCTCACCTGCCAAGGTGCGCAATTCGGTGATTTCCAATGCAGCAAGATCGATCTCAAGTTGGCTTACTTTGCGCGCAAAATCGAAATCATTGATCAGCGGCTCGCCATGAAGCATTTCAGCTCCAGCAATTTCGCGCAGCTTTTCAACGCCGCGTTTGGAACGCGCCACTCCGGCAATCCCGCTGCGTTCATGCGCCAACAGGAATTTGGCATAGGTCCAGCCCTTGTTTTCCTCGCCAACCAGATTTTCCACCGGCACGCGAACATCTGTCAGCCAAGTCTCATTGACCTCGTAACCGCCATCGATGAGCTTGATCGGGCGCACTTCAACGCCAGGTGTTTTCATATCGACCAGGATAAAGCTGATGCCCTGCTGGGGCTTCGGCGCATCGGGATCGGTGCGGCATAGGAAAAAGCCCCAATCGGCATATTGCGCCAGCGTGGTCCAAGTCTTTTGACCATTGATCACATAATGATCGCCATCACGAACCGCGGTTGTTTTGAGCGAGGCAAGGTCCGAGCCAGCACCAGGCTCCGAATAGCCTTGGCACCACCACACATCACCGCTGCGGATGCCGGGCAAATGCTCAGCCTTTTGTTCGTCATTGCCGAAGGTGTAGATTACCGGACCAACCATCGAGACACCAAACGGCAGCGGCATGAACGCATTGATCCGGGCATTTTCCTCTGACCAAATATAACGCTGCGTTGGCGTCCAATCGGTGCCACCATACTCGCTCGGCCATGCTGGAACCGACCAGCCCTTCTCGCCAAGGACCTTGTGCCAAGCGACCATATCTTCCGGTGACATATCTTCGCGCATGCCGAAGTCTGCCAATTGGGCTGGATAATTGTCGCTGATGAAAGCACGCACTTCGTCTCGAAACGCGTTTTCCTCAGCCGTGAATTCAAGGTTCATGAAGAGTTCTCCGGAAAAATCCTTTTGTAGGCTTTCCGTGGCATGATTTGCCGCGCACTCAAAGCGCAAAATGGCTCATTGCGTGTTGCTTTGCCTTCGCTTCAGCGCTTCTTCGAAGCCGTGAATTGCGCGCTTACGACGCAGGCGATGCCGCCATATCGCGTTGCAAAGTCCGACCTGCCAACAGATAATGCAGCGCCGCCCAAGCGTAGATACAGACGAATATCACAATCGACCATTGCAGCCCGCGCGCATCAGCCGAGGCACACGCTGCGTGGGCTTCCAATTGAATGGCACCCAATGCAGCTTTGGCCTCTGGCGCCATCGAGAGAAGCGGCTTGCATGCCTCTATCGTCAACCCGAGATCGTTTCCGCTGAAGAATACGGACTTGAGAACGGTGGACAGGATACCGATCAATGGCGGCCCAAGCCCATAGCCCAACAAGTTCACCACAAACAGCGTGATCGCAACCGCGGTTGCGCGCATCCGGCTATCGACCACACCGCCAGCAACGGCATACATTGGCCCAAGATAGAAATAGTGCAGCGTAGCGGCGGCCATCAGCGCAGGCATTGCCAACCAGAGATTGGATTCGATGTAGCCGAAGACATAGAGCGGAACAGACACAAACAGTCCCAATGCCGGTATTCCCACCAACGCCTTGGGGTGGCGTAGTGAAATCTTGTCAGCCAAAAAGCCGGATAGAAATACGCCGATTGCCGCCATCAGTCCCAAAATCAATCCGAACAACAAGGACGCATCTTCGATAGCAAGACCATGCGTGCGGATCAGGAACGATGTGGTGAATTGCCCAACGCCATAGCCGACAAAGGATGCCAGCATCGCTCCAAATGTGACATGCCAATAGGCTGGCTTCTTAGCCAGGACGCTCAGCGCCTCTTTGAAGCTGGCCTGCTTCAGACCCTGTAACGCGGCTGGATCGGTGTATCCCCGCGGCGGCTCCTTAATGCTGCGCCAGACCAGCAGTGAGAGCAAAAGGCCTGGCAGACCCACCACTACAAAGGCCACGCGCCACCCCTCAACGTCAGTCCAATCCATGCTTCCAAACAGAAAGCCAAGTCCCATGGAGTTGATCCATGCACCAAATTCCGCCCCGTCCAGACCCGCCAGCTGCCCGCCGAAAACCGATGCCAGCATACTGCCGATTGGCACGCCCAAAGCGTAGACCGAAACAGCCGTGGCTCTGCGTGACGGTTTGAAATAATCGGCGATCAGTGATTGAGCGGGCGGCGTGCAGCCAGCCTCTCCAATGCTGACGCCAACACGGAACAGAAACAGCATCAAGAACGATACGGCGAAACCGCACAGGACTGTAAAAAGGCTCCAGATCGCAACCGCAGAGGCAATGATCATCACGCGATTATATCGCTCGGCCCCTCGGGCGATCGGGATGCCGATAAAGGTGTAAAGCACCGCAAAAGCGGGACCGCCCAACAGGCCCAATTGCCAGTCTTCCAATCCAAAGCTGAGCTTGATCGGCTCGGTCAGGATGTTGATGATAGTTCGGTCAATGAAGTTGAAAATATAGACGACCAACAGCATTCCCAGGACATAGGAACGGTATCCTGCCGTGCCGAAACCTTCAGATTCCGGGAGAGTTGGAGGCGGTGCATGCGCTGCCGTTGCGGTCATTAATCTTCCCAGTAACTGAACTGGGGAGGACACTGGTCTATCCCGCCAGCGTTGGCAAACAGGTTCGACCGGCAAAACAAGAGTTTCCGCCCAATGTTGAAGCGTTTCGGGGGTGAATTACAGCAATCTGGCTTGCGTCTCGTCGCGATGCTTCTTCAAATACCGCATGAACGGTGTGCCGCCGGTGCCGACTTCTGTATCATTGCCAGCAGAGCGCTTGCCCTGCTTATTGATGTAGGACGCCGCATATTCGAGATGCCGCGAGCGAAAATCGGCAACGGCCTGAACATTGGCATTATACGCCTCATTGAGACCCGGCGATTGAACCTTCTGGGCGAAAGCGCGCAAAGTACTGGTCGCACGGACATCATCGATAAAGCGTCGGTGGCCTCGCGGCCGGTATTCGTGCAGCTGGTCGAGATATTCGCGCAATGGGTCTGCCGCATGGCCAACGCCCAGCAAAGCATCCATGCTGGGGACGATGGAGGACTGCGATCCGGTCTGCCCGCGAAACGCTTGGGCCGCCGAACCATAACGCTCAACCCCTTCATAGATAACGCCATTGGGCAAAGCAGGATTGTCCTTCCAACCGTGAATATAGGGGCGCACGCGCTCGAAATAGATATAGGGATCGCACCGCTCGGGCATGCGATCGAACAGCTCATTGATCTGCGACCAGATGGTTGCCGTTTGCTCCAGCTGTTCTTGGGCTGTTGCCGCATCACCACGGTCCACCGCCGCCTGAATCTCGGCGAACCGGGACAAGACACCGCCTGCACAAGCTTCAATGGCGACATGAACCAGCACGAACCAGGCTTCGTCCTGCCCAGCCAGAAAATTCTGCAGCATCTGGATATTGTCCAAACCGATGGGCTTAGCCGGATCGATCAGCGCCCAATTGTCGAGCACATAAGAACTGTAGGTAAGCAGCGGTTGCTGACCAAGGCGATCAGCCAGCGCCACCATCGGAACCGAGAGGCAAGCTGGCAAACGGTCTGTGCAGCTCTCCTCGCCCCAGATGTAGGATTGCACCATGAAGCTGTAATGCACCGTGGCCATGCGCGCCTGCGCATCACTCAGTGACGATGCATCAGAACAATCATCGGCACCTGGCAGATGCGCATTGAGGAAGGCTCTTATGCTCCCCGAGGGAAGTATGTTTGGCAATTGCCTTGCAACACTTGCGGCTTCTCCCCAGGCATCCGGCAGATCAATGTTCGAGGCATCGTGGCGACATAGAAAGCCGCGCTCGGCAGACATGTCGTATTGCTCCAGAGGCTTGATACCCGGCACTGTGTTGATTGACTGCGACATAGTGAATTGACCCCGATCAGATAAAGCACAATTATATAGCAATATAGGGCGAATTACCTTGCATAGTTGGTTGTCAGGGTTCTCATTTTCGCATATAATTCTGAAATGGACAGCATTGACCGCAAAATCTTGCACGTTCTGGAGCGCGATGGGCGAATCAGCAATGTCAATCTTGCCGCTACCATCGGTTTGTCGCCATCAGCCTGTTTGCGCAGGGTGCAAGAACTCGAAAGTGGCGGTTACATTTCTGGCTATAGGGCGGTTCTCGACCGATCACGCATCGGCGGAGACATTGTTGTGTTTGTGATGGTCGGCCTATCAGCCCATCTGGCTAAGGACGCGCGCAACTTCGAGCGGGCGATGGAGAGCGCCGAAGAAGTGCGCGAGTGCCACAATATCACCGGTTCGGTGGAATATCTGTTGCGGGTCGAGGTGGACAGCCTGGAAAGCTACAAACACTTCCATGCTGACACTTTGGGCGTACTGCCGCAGGTCGCCAGCATAACCTCTCATATCAGTTTGGGATCATCCAAGGATATGCGCGCCTGACCGTCACAGGTCCAGCCTACCAGACAGCATATTGCCCCCAATCGGGACTAGGCGTCCGACCATGCCCCTATCTGTCTGAGAAAAGCGGAATGGCTTGGCAGGGATGCTGCCTTTACCCGCAAGGAGTGTGCAAGCTCTTGAATACGCGGTGCAATGTCCTTGTCCTCCACACGCGCGGTGAGCGAGTGAACCCTTTGAGGTAGGAAGTTCTGTCCGATTAAAACCGCAGACCAAGAACCAAGCTGGAATAGATGCCCGCCATCAATCGTCAGGGCACCGTGATCTTTCCATAGGGCCATGTTCTCGGCCAATGAATCGGGCACATCCATTGCCGAACAATGCCGCCAAAATTCGGAATCTTCGCGCTGGGTCACCTTATAGTGTGCAATGATGAGGTCCCTCACCTGACACCATTCATTCTCGCTTTGCGTGTTGAAGCGATTTCGCAGAGCCGGATCAATCGCGCGCGAAGGTAGCAGTTCTACCAATCGTTCGAGCGCGGTCTGCACCAAGTGGATACTGGTGGATTCCAGAGGCTCAAGAAAGCCTGATGCCAGCCCCAAACCAACGACATTGCCAACCCACGGCCGCTGTCTGCGTCCTGTAGCAAAGCGCAAGACCCTCGGGCTTCCAATGGCCTCGCTGTCCAATTGGCCCAGCAACCGTTGCTCAGCCTCGTCATCATTAGAGAATGCGCTGGCGTATACGTGCCCATTGCCGACGCGATGCTGCAACGGAATTCGCCATTGCCAGCCCACTGAATGAGCGATTGCCCGTGTCGCGGGAATTATGTCATTCCCCTCTGCCTTGCTTTGAACCACCACAGCGCGATCAGCCGGCAGCCAGCGGCTCCAATCGTCAAATGGCTCGTCCATCGCCTTGCCCAGCAAGATGCTCCTAAAGCCCGAGCAATCGATGAATAAATCAGCACTGACTTCGCGGCCGTCTTCCAGTTTGACGGCTCGAACATGGCCCGTTTCGCCTGCCAGTTCGGCATCCACAACGATGCCTTCCGTCCGCTTTACGCCCTGTTTTTCAGCAATTTGGCGAAGATGTTGTCCATAGGCGATAGCGTCAAAGTGATAGGCGTGCGGCAACAACTCGCTCAATGACCCCGGATTACGCGGGTCATGTCCAAACCGATTTGAGTCAGTTGCAGCTCGCCCAAGGAATAATTCTTCCCACTTCGGGTAATCTGGCGCATCAGCCTGCTGACCCAGGCGCCACCAATGATGCATCCTGACAAGTGCGTCGAGCTCTTGGCCTACGCGCCCAAAGGCATGCAAATATCTATCGCCAATGGCACCCCAATTTTCGAATTGGATGCCTACTTTGAAAGTGCCCTGGGTGGCGCGCAGAAATGCTGCTTCATCAACACCGCAAAACCGATTGAACTTTCTGATCGGAGGAATTGTTGCCTCCCCAACCCCGACCACACCGAGCGCTTCGCTCTCAACCAATTCAATCTCTGCAACGCGCCCCAACACCCGAGAAAGCATCGTTGCTGCCATCCATCCTGCCGAACCGCCGCCAACGATAAGTACCTTGCGCAGGGGATGTGTGCGAGGATCAGACACGCGCCAGGTCTCCTAATGCATCACGCAATGGCCCCAGCCAGGGCTCATAGGCTTTCCAGGCGCCAATACCCTTGCGGTTGAGAGGTTTCCTGACCTGTTCGCTGCTCGCGGTTGCGACAGGTTCCTTCGACAAATGAAACTCCAGCACTTGGGGCTCAAAGGGTATCGCCATCGCGGCAAACATGGCCTCACCCTGATCACCAATCGCATCGACCAACTGCTCATAGCTTTGAAGATGAATTCGACCGGGATAGATTTGCGCTAATGTGCCTGTCTGGCGAACATAGTCAGCATAGAAATGGCCAATGTCAGCCAAGTCGCTGGCGGCTGGATGTCCGCGGGCAAACAGGGTTTTGTAATTCGACCAGCAGCAATCCATTGCGCCGCGCCTGATGTCGATAATTCGAGCCTGGGGCACCATACGTAGGATCAGCGGCAAGTGGCGCCAGTTCATGTGCAGCTTGTCTACAAAGAATGCGGATTTGGAATTCATCCGCTCTTTCGCCCGGGCGACATACCATTGCCCCATGCTGGCCAGCGCAGGCTCGCCCAACCCAGCAATGGTCTGCTCAAGCTTGTCTTCGCCCACGTCGTTACGAACTCGGTCGACCATATGCGCAACAATCGAAAGCTCACCCAACGCCTCGATGCTGGAATGCCTGCCCAGCATCCGTTCAACCAAAGTCGAGCCTGCTCTGGGCATACCAAGTACAAAGATTGGCACCGGCTCGGATGGATCAACCGTGTGGCTGGGCGGAGTGGGGTTGCTCCCTAAAGCCTCGAGATAGCGATCAACCTGGGAAGTGATGCTTTGCGCATCGTAAGGCTGCGCAATGCGCCGCAGCCGATTGCCGGCAGCAAATTGTTCAAAGGCTTGCTCGGCGTGTCCTCGGGCATCCTCTGCGATACCCAGTGCAAAATGAAGATTGCCAGCGTGTTCTGGTTGATCACCTCGCCGCACAAGCGCTTCACCAATTTGTGCAACGTCTTCTTGGGTCAGAGCACGCGCGTCCAGATCAGCCAAGCTCCACCAGGCCCGCCCGTGACAAGCATCCTTTGCAATCGCGCGACGATAGGCAGCGATAGCTTCTTCGCGTTTTCCGTCAAAACGAAGACTATCGCCTAGGTTTGTGAGGGCATCGGGCGATCCCTGATCAATCCTCACCAATTGTTCATTGGCCTTCGTTGCCCCGGCATAGTCACCGCGTTCTGTATGAATACGCGAAAGCAGATTGACCACTTCGGCATCATCTGGCCGCCGGGCTACGATCGGTTCAATTATGCGCTGAGCATCAGACAGCCGATCCGTCAGCAACAGAGCATTGGCATAAAGGATGCGCGCCCGAAGAAATGAAGGTGCACGCGACAGGACCTGCTCTAGCAAAGGCAGAACTTTATACGCGACACCCATAGCGATGCCCGCTTCTGCCGAAAGCGTTAGCGCGGCCAGATCTTCGGGTTCTTGACGCAGATAATCCGCCAATATGCGGCTCGCCTCGCCAAATTCTTGCGCGCCCATCTGCTTCGCGGCCAGCGTAAGGCCCGGGATCTTGCCACTGTGATGGATTGCTGCAATTTCGGCCTTATGCGCCTGATCTGCTTCACCCAATTTCCGGTGAACTTTGGCCGCCAGCCTCAAAACACTCGGATCATTTGGCGATTGCCCCAGCAGCGTCTTCAGATCGGTCAGCGCACCGCGCGGGTCATTTGACAATTTGGCAAGGCAATTAGCTATGGAACCGGCTTTTCCCGTCGAAGTCGTCGCGCCAATTGTCGGTTCATTTGTCATGCGTACTGACTCAGTCGTAGCCCAAAATTGTGCGCAAGCCAGGGCATGAAAAATCCACCAGGTCGCGCTGCTGAGCAGTCAGTTCAGAAGGTAATTCCGTGATTTTGCCCGACAGGTTCTGTTTCGCTGTCCCGCTGTGTGCAGGATCAGAGCCAATGCGCACTCTTTCGCGCCAATCACTAGGCATGGCGAGCCCGCAAGCATCGAAAAGATCTTTGAAATAGGGCTCGGTCTGAGGATCGTCGAGCTTTCGCAGCGCAGACACAAGCTCTTCATATCTCACCAAAAACACATCCGTTCCGAGCCAGGCGACGGCGTTATGTGTAAAGGTATCTTTCAATCCGGGGTTTGTCCGATGGATCCCGAAGATCACCATATTGATGAGCTGTTCCGCCGAGACGGGTGCGTTTTTGAGAATATCAAGCTCGCCGCTGAACTCATCCGACAGCATGAAGCGGGCTTTGGAGAGAACCCAGCTGTAAGGATCACGGACGAGCAAGATTTTCCGCGCTGGACTGGTCGTGATGGCCGAAATGTCAGAGAATGCCAGATGGCCCCAACTCAACTTGGCCGGCGGCCCGTCGAATGCATCAAGGTGGTCTCTCAAATTTCCATACTGGATAAAGTCACGCCGGTACTGCTGTTCTATTGGCACGAACATGCGGACAATATTCCGCAGCAGATGGCTGCCACATTTGGGCACCGAGTTTAGAAACAACGGTTGGCGAAGAGCCTGCTGCTCAAAGGCGCGAGTTTGCTCGTCCAGATCGTCAGGCTTGAGGTGAATGGTCTGCATGTTGGCCAAATTTTAGACCAAGACTATGCGCATTGCTAACAAAAAGGGCGGCAGGCAAAGCCCGCCGCCCCTTTTTTGTTACACAATCGCTCGGCTTAGAATTTAGCGCGAGCCTGCAAGAACGCACGACGGCCAAGGAAGTCATACTGTGACGCCTGTGGCACGTTGGCGAAAGGTGTAACCAGACCCGAAACCTGAGGTGGTTCAGTGTCGAACAGGTTCGCAATACCCAGCGTTACTTCGAAGCGATCATCGCTGAAACTCTGCGTGATCGAGGCATTGTGATACCAGACCGCATCGGTGCGAGGCACGACACAGTACGGCTCGCCATAGACAACTTCGAACGATGGAGTTGGGTTACACAGGCCACCGAAATCATCGATGTACTGGCGCTCACTCGAAGAAGCACCGATAACGGTCACACCATACAGGAACGTGGTGTTATCTTTCTCCCACGTCGCGATCATGTTGCCTGTGAACTTCGGATCGCCAACTTGTCCGTTGAGGAAACCATCGGGATCGAAGTCATCAGCGTCGCTTGCAAAGGTGAAGAGCGTGTCTTTCGTTTGCAGAGTAGCCTGACCAAGAAGCGACAATTCTCCTAGATTTCCGAAGTCGTGACGAACGCGCAGGGTGAAGTCGATACCCTGGTTTACCTGCTCATCAACATTGATGAACTGACGGTTCACGAAGCGGATATTGTTGATATCGCCATCTTGACCGCGTTCGAAGAACGAACAGAACGGATTGTTCGGGAAGTCTTCTGAATCATAGCAACCAGAAACAATCTGGAACGGATCCAATTGTGAGATCTCGCCTTCAACCGTGATATCGAAATAGTCGATTGTCAGAGCGATATCTGTGTCAGGCAGGAAGGCCAATGTTGGCGTCAAAATCACACTGGCTGTAAATGCCTGTGATGTCTCCGGCTCAAGCACTCCAAGGCCGCCCGATGTAAACACCGAAACCTGGATACCAGCCCCCGTATGATCGAACGGAATTCCGCCCGCAGGACCGTTCAGGAAGCTTTGGTCAGCCTGACAGTTGGTCGCAATACGCTGAGTAATTGTGCCATCGTCAAGTTGTTCCTGCCAACGCACACAAGGATCGACGTTACGCTGACGCGATGCACTCGCTTGGCTGCCAAGGAATTGCTCGAACAGAGCAGGCGCACGGTAAGACGTACCGTAAGTCGAACGGAACCGAAGCCAATCGGTAACCTGCCAGTTACCAGTCAGTTTATAGGTCCAGTTGCCATTGCTGGAATCGCTGCGACCGTCTGGTGCCGTCGCGCTTACGTTGGTGACACGAGCAGCAGCCGAGATTTCCAAGTTCTGTACAAGGAATTCGTCAGCGAGAAGCGGAACGTTGATTTCAGCAAACGCCTCTTTCGTCGTTGTCCGCCCGCGGGTTGGTGTTGAAGAGAAAGGATTTGCAAATCCGTTATCAACATAGTCGTCCGGATTGTTCGGATCACCACCTGGCGTCAGCGCATAAGTGATGTCTCCGGGCGTGTCGTCAATCTCGTCACGACGGATAACCGCACCGGCAGCGAACCCGAATGGGCCTGCTGGCAGTTCGAACAATTCACCAGAAACAGAAGCTTCGGCAAAAATTTGTTCGTAAACCGTGGTACCAGTTTCCTCATCGACCAGATAATCGACTTCCTCCTGGGTTAGGTCACCAGCCATCACGCGAGGATCAACCCAGTTGATCTGCAGGCACGGCTTGTTCTCAATCGCTGTGAACAGCCCTGAACAGCCGTAGCCATAGGCACGATCGGTTTGCTGAGTGATACTATCCTGCAAAATTTGCTGCAGAGTATACTTGCCTTCCGAGCGACTATACTGCCCGTGAACGTCGTACGAGATACGATCAGTCAGATCGCCCCGCGCACCCAGAACACCGCGATAATAGTCGACATCGATCCAGTTATCATACTGGTCGAGGATGCCGGTCGGGCTGATAAAAGCGCCCTGCCCACCAAACGAAGTCCAGCCTGGGAACGGATCATCCGGATCACCTGGCGCATAAAGGTCCGTATAACCGAAGTTATAGAACTGAGAGTATGTATCTACATATGTCTCACGCCGGTTGAACAAGCCTTCCGCGTAGATTTCAATGCCGTCTGTCAGTTCAAACGCTGCATCAGCGTAAAGCGTGAACCGTTCCGTTTCAGGGATAACGGTGCTTGCCTGTTCGAACGGATGATAAGCATTGGTAAGAATATACGCATTGGGGTCTTCATAGCTAACCGCAAACCAGCCTGGAGGCGTAATCACGTTGCCGGGATTAACCGCAGGCCCTGGTGCAGGAATGAAGTTGCCAAGATTATCATTGCCGTAGCTGAACTGCAGCAACGAAACGATCGTTGGATTGAAGAAGTTAGGATCTTGATCCTGCAAGTTGTCCGAGAAATACGTCCAGACGTGACCCCACGCTGTACCGTTCGGACAACCTAGCTCACCCGTGCGTGGATCAACTAGATCGAGGCGACGCTGACCATCTTCGCTGAAGACATAGTCTTCTGGGCAACCAAGGAAGTCCCGGTCTTGGCGCTGCAATTCACGCTGTTTGTAATAATCGCCTGCCAACATGATGTGGCCGCGGTCAAACTGCTTGCCCCATGCAATGCTAGCACTGGTTTCTTCGCCGCCTTTTTCAAAGGTCTGCGAACGATAGAAGTCAAATTCGAGTCCGTCGGTCGATTTCTTTGTGCGGATATTCACAACACCCGCAACAGCGTCTGAACCATAGATAGATGACGCGCCGTCCTTGAGCACGTCGACCTGTTCAATGATGATGCCCGGCAGAACGTTCAGATCGAAGGCAGAAACGGCACCACGAGTACCGGCAGGTCCAGCGCGGCGATCGTTCAACAGAACAAGGGTCCGCTCAGCACCCAATCCGCGAAGGGATACCGTCTGAGCACCCTGACCACCGTTTGAGATGGTGTTGGCGGAGATCGCTGAGGTGATCTGGGTCGAACCGTTGGCGATCGGAGACTGCTGAATGATTTCAGCTGCCGAATTCAAGCCCTGCTTACGCTGAAGGTTAGGGTCGATGATGGTAAGCGGCGAAGCGCTAGTCGTTTCATTACGACGGATCCGCGAACCCGTAACAACGATCGACTGACTGCTGTCAACCTGAGCTGTGCCGTCATCCAGGACAACGGTTTCGTCAGCATCATCGCTCGAATTGTCCTGAGCGAATACGGGCGACGCGATTGTGATGGCCAAGGCCGAAACCCCGGCGCTTGTTAGCCAGCGCGCAGGCCGACGGTCAGAAAATCTGGTGTTTTTAATCATTTGCTGTTCCCCTATCCAGCCGGAGCAAACCGACTGGCTATCCAAATGGCTCCCAAAGAGAGTTCTCACCCTCTTTAGAAAATAGTCCCTGAAGACATCGTAAATATGAATAAGGGAATGTTCGCAAGATTTTATCATGCCGGTCTTGATCTTACCCACATCAATGTGGCGGGACAGCAACACGGAAGCATGCATCTCTGCAACGCATTTTCAGACCCCAGATCGAGCTGCTGTCGTCCTAACACCAGAAGGCGATGCTATTAGTCGAACGCTAACTCGCCACCACCTTGCGCAATTTCCTCTACCCACAGCCAAGTTCGGCCATAAGGCTGCTCCAATTGGCCAAAAGATCTGCGTGAATCTACTTAGTAAGTCTTTCGGTCAGTTAGATGGCGATTTGATTTGCCGGAACCCTAGCTTCGCAGGCTTTCTTAGTCGAAATGAAAAATGAGAAATCTAAACCCGGTTGTTGAGCCATCGGCCCATCCCGCGAGGAGCAAGAATTTCTAGTTCGATTTTTTCCCGCTGGGTAAGACTTGAGACCGCGGTTAGAGAGACGAAAGCAAAAAGGCCGCGCCAGTCTGAAGGCGCCCTCCAGACTGTCTTCGAGACTGCCCCTTGCTCTAAATATCGATTTCGATATAAATGCAATACGGAGTAGGATAATGACCGGAAATAGCAAAGCAACTTTGATCGAGAATGGCCTCGTATTCGACTCCACCGGGGCCGTTGCAAGCGTTCAGCCGATCGCCTTCGATTCAGAGATTGCCGCCACCGGGCAGGCCGCGCTCGACTGGGCAGAGGGGCGCAACCACGTTAAGCGCATCGATGCCAGCGGCTGTACTGTCATGCCCGGACTGATCGACGCGCATTGCCACATCAGTTTTGATGAACCGCATTCCAACGACGAGCTGTTTTTCCACCGCCGCGAAGGCCTCTCCGCGCTGGTTGCCGCGCACAACGTGCAAAAGGTGCTGCGCTCGGGCGTGACCAGCCTGTTCGACGCGGACACTATTTACAGTGTATCGCTCGACCTGCGCGACGCGATCGAAGGCGGCGTGTGCGAAGGCCCGCGCATGACCTGTGGCGGGAACGCGTTATTCACTTCGGTGGGAGGCACTGCCGGGATGCTGGTGCCTGACGAAGGCGCGATCGGCTATCTCAAGGTTACGCGGACCAAAGACGAAATCGTTACCGAGATCCGCAATCAAGCCAAGCGCGGCGTCGACTGGATCAAGATCCACGTCACCGGTCTGATCCCGCGTCAGCGCAGCGAAGGTGAGATCCAGGTTTGGAACTACGACGAGCTCAAACTCGCGGTCGACACCGCGCATGAACTTGGCCTGCCAGTTACGGGCCACTGCCGCAATGCAAGCTCGACCAGAGATGCCGCGAGAGCTGGCTTCGATATGATCCTGCACGCGACGTATATGGACGAGGAAGCGTTAGACGCAGTGATCGAGCACAACACGCCGATCGTGCCAACGCTGACCTTTCAAGCGGTTCTCGCCGATCATGGCGACAAAATCGGGTCGAGCGCCTTCTTGAAAGATTTGTTCGCCAAAGAGATCGAAGAAAGCTCGGTCCAATTGAAGCGCGCCTATGATGCCGGTGTTCCAATGATGTGCGGAACTGAAAGCGGTTTCTCGATTACGCCCTATGGCGAATGGCACTGGCGCGAATTGCAGGTCTTCGTCGAGAATATGGGGCTGACGCACGAACAGGCGCTGATCTGCGCCACGCGCGAAGGCGCCCGCGCGCTCAAGGTGCAGGACCGGCTTGGGACGCTAGAGCAAGGCCGCATCGCCGATGTCATCGTGGTTGAAGGGGATGTAACCAAGGATGTCACTTTATTGGGGCGGCCAAGCGGGATGAAGCATGTCTTCAAAGGAGGACGCCGGATCGATACCGAAACACCGCTGCCCACGCGCACGCCGCTGCCATCATGGCGCGTGTCCAACTATTCGACCCTGCCCGCCACCCGCGCAAACACATTAGGCTGGAAGTAATGTCTGAACACGAAGTCTCGACCTATGGCGGCTGCGTCCACGCGTTGAAACAGCCCAATTTGCGGCAGTCGCTCTATGATGCAGCGGCGCTGATGATGAGCGATGTTTTGGTCAATCTGCACGGCAAGGAACACCGCGCGAGGCGACTGGTCGAGAGCACAATTTTCCGCAAAGATGTGTTCCTGCATTACGAGAAGAATTTCCTGCCGCGCACGCTCGATGAAACGATCCGGCCTTTTCTGGAGGCGGGTCACGGCGATCTGGTCGATATCGGTTATCGTGTGATGATGAACCTGACGGTCGATTTCGCCGGGATCGACCGTCCCGAGCGCAGTCATGAAGAAACCGGCGAGCTACTGCGCCTGCTCAAGGAATTCAGCCTCGCCCCGGCGCTGGGCCAATCGCTGGAGGACGATCTTGAGCCAAAAAAGGCGCGCATTCGCGCTGCGATGGCCGAATTTGACCAACGATTCTTTGCGCCTTCGCGCCGCCGCCGCGAGGCTTTGCTGGCTGAGGTGGAAGCCGGCCGCATGGCCAAGGAAGACCTGCCCGATGATGTGCTGATGGCGCTGATACTGGGCCAGGAAAAGCTGCAAATGACGGATGAGCAGTTCCTGCAAGAAGGCATCTTCTACATGCTCGCGGGTGCACATACGACGATCCACTCGCTCGCCCACGCTATGCACGAATTGTTCGAATGGCTCGACGCGCATCCCGATGATATCGCGCTGCTGAAAGATGATCCTTTCTTCATCCAGAGGTGTGTGTTTGAAAGCCTGCGGCTGCACCCATCCAGTCCAGTCGCCAAGCGCCGAGCGCTGTGCCCGGTCACGCTGGACGAAGGCGAAGAGGTGCCCGAAGGCACAGTGGTGGTGGTCAATATGCGCCAGGCCAACCGCAATCCTGATCTGTTTGGTGAAGAACCTGATCGTTACAATCCGCATCGTGAAGTGTCCGGCGGCAAGACACCTTATGGTCTATCGATGGGATACGGCATGCACGCCTGCATCGGGCGCAACCTTGCCATTGGCGTTGAGCCCAAGCCCAATTCCACGCCGGAAAATCACCAGTATGGCACTGTTCCGCTGATCGTCGAGGCACTGCTCAAGTTCGGCGTCCAGCGCGACCCCGAGGGTGAACCCAAGAAAGACGAGACGATTACCCGTATTACCTGGTCGGAATATCCGGTCGTTTTCAAACCCGATGACGCGTTGATCTGATGGATGTGCATCGCCTTGAGGATTACGCTGATTGCGAAGCTGCGCTGCGCAATTTCGACCTGCGCCAAGCACTTTATGACGCGGGCGAAGTCATCACAGGCGGCACGCTTCTTGTTCTGCACGGCGAAGAGCATAGTAAGAGACGCGAGGTCGAAATCCGCGTATTTCGGCGCAACTTCTTCAAATATTACGAGAAAGAGGTCTTTCCCGCTACGCTTGCGCAGACCATAGCGCCTTTTATTGCTGCCGGCGGTGGCGATCTGATCGAGCTGGGTTACCGCTTAACGGTGAATCTCACGGCCGACTTTGCAGGAGTGGATCGCCCGGCGAAGACGCCGGAAGAAACCGAGCAACTTATTCGCTTGGTTAAGAAGATGAGCGAAGGCGCGACAATGATCCACTCGACCCGTGATCGGGACGAGCTGACCGAGGAAGTGCGCGCCGCACTTGCCGAGTTTGACCGCGACTTCCTGCAGGCATCGATCGCGCGGCGTCTGGCAATGATCGAGCGAGCTGAACGCGGCGAAATTGAAGAAGACGCATTGGCCCGGGATGTCCTGACAGTGATCCTGAAGGCGCAGGAGGAATTGCACTTCGACCATCCGCAGCTTGTCCGCGAGATAGGCTTCTATATGCAGGCCGGGTCACACTCGACCGCCAATTCGGTCGTCCACGCGCTTGATGAAATACAGACATGGGCAGGCCATGATGCAGCTCGCTGGAACCGGCTGGAAGACCCGGTTTTTGTGCAACATTGCGTCCACGAAAGCCTGCGCCTTCACCCTGCCAGCCCAGAAGCCTGGCGCAAGACTATGTGCCCGATGCATGTTGTTGGTGCCGGCGATCTTCAGGAAGGCGATCGGGTCGAGCTCGACCTGTTCAAGGCCAATCGCAGCGAATCAATCTTTGGGGCCGATGCGGACAGTTTTAACCCTGACCGCGAAACCCCAAAGGGCGTGATGCGGTCAGGCCTTGCCTTTGGCATAGGCACGCACACTTGCCTCGGCCGTGAGCTCGACGGGGGGTTGGTCGCTAAGCCGGGCACTGACCCTGCCAAAGCGCAGTTTGGGATCGTCCCGCTGATTGTCATCAAACTGCTGGAACTAGGCGCGCGTAAAGTGCCCAGCGATCCGCCAACACCTGACACCAAAACCAAAAGGCCCAATTGGGGCCGCTTCCCTTTCCAGTTCACCAAGGAGATCACATGAGCCGGAGTGCCATCGTCAC
The DNA here is from genome assembly GCA_947495555.1 of uncultured Erythrobacter sp. Classification (GTDB taxonomy): domain Bacteria; phylum Pseudomonadota; class Alphaproteobacteria; order Sphingomonadales; family Sphingomonadaceae; genus Erythrobacter. The sequence goes on from CANLZI010000001.1 coordinate 1,211,564, forward strand.
CGGCAGCGCCAATGGTATCGGCGCTACCATTGCTACATTGCTCGCCGACAAAGGCTATCGCGTGGGCATTTTGGACCGCGACGAACAGGCGGTGCGTGAACGCTGCGCTGTGATCGATGGCGCTGTTCCATTGCCTTGTGACGTCTGTGATCCAGCTGCGGTCGAGCGTGCTTTTGACGCGTTTGGCGGCGCGCCAGATCTGCTGGTCAATAATGCGGGCATTGTCCGTTTCGGCGAGCTTGCACAGCAAAGCGACGAAGACATTCGCATGACCATAGAAGTCAATCTGATGGGCGTTCTCTGGACCACCCGCTCGGCGGTGCGCCGGATGGCTGAAAACGGCGGCGGACATGTAATCTCGCTCACTTCGATCAATGCCTACTCGCCTGGCCCAGGTTCGGGCGCCTATCCCGCCAGCAAGGCGGCAGTGAAGCAACTGATGAAGCAGTTTGCGCTGGAATATGGCGACGTGCCGATCCGCTTCAATTCGATTGCGCCGGGCTTTATCGATGGCGGCATGTCGACCCCAATCTATGCCGATCCCAAAGTTCGCGCAGCACGCAGCAGGGGCGTACCCCTCGGGCGGCTTGGCACACCGGAAGATATCGCGAATGCGGTTGCTTTTCTGGATTCGACTGAGGGTGCATATATCAATGGGCACGACCTCGTTGTTGATGGCGCGGTGACGCATGCCGTGCTCAAGAACCTGCCGCGTGAATAATGTCGCAGTCGGTAATCCTGCTCAGCGGAGGCTACTCCCACCCGTTTCATGAATCCTCACCCGCGCTCGCCACGTTGATCGAGGGCGCGGGCTGGCAACCGCAGATAAAAGAAAGCATCGACGAAGCGATTGCCTCGCTCGCCGAACAGCCGGCATTGCTTGCCGTCAATGCGCTTCATTGGTCGATGGTTCAGCACGAGAAATACGCGCCAGACCGCTCCGAATTCGCTTATGCATTGCCCGATCACCATATGGATGCGATCGAGCAATATGTGGCTAGCGGCGGCCGTCTTTTTGTTCAGCACGTGGGTACGATCTGCTTCGACACGCAGCCGCACTGGCACACGGTGATGGGCGGCGGCTGGACCTGGGGTCGCTCGCACCACCCGCCTATGGGTAAGATCAGCGTACAGTTGACGAGGGCGGGCCAAGCTCTTTCAGTTGGGCCGGAACACTTCGAATTGCTGGATGAAGCCTATCACAATCTCGATCCGGTGGAGGATTGCTCGGTGTTGGCAACCTGCGAGATCGACGAAGGGCCGCAGCCGGTCGCCTGGGTCAGGCAATTCGGCACAGGCCGCGTAGCAGTGGACGCGCTGGGGCACGATGCAAGATCAATCAATGCGCCGGGGCACCGCGAACTGATCATGGCGCAACTTGAATGGCTGAAGGGAACAGACGATGCGTGAGATAGCTGGCCAAAGCGTGCTGATCACGGGAGGTGGATCGGGTTTGGGCGAAGCGACCGCGCGCTATCTGACCGAGCGCGGCGCGAAAGTGACAATCACTGGCCGCCGTGCGGACCGGATCGCGGCAAAGGCCGGCGAAATCGGCTGCCACGGAATTGCAGGCGACGTGACCGACGCCGCAGATCGTTCAGCCATGATCGAAGCAGCGGTAGAGTTTGGCGGGGGCCGGCTTGATTGCCTGTTTAACAATGCCGGCAATATGATCCGCGGGCCGGTGGAAGAGCTAGATGAGCAACAATTGCTCGGCATCTTTCATGCCAATGTGGTGGGCGCCATGATGCTCACCGGTCTGGGAACCCAGCATCTGGCTAAGACTCAGGGCCTCGTGCTGTTCGTGGGATCAGTCCATACGCAGCGCGCCTTCCCAGGCGCATCGCCATATGCGGCGACCAAGGCAGCGGTAGAGACGTTGGCCAAAGTCTATGCCGCAGAGCTGGGTGACCGGGGCATTCGCGTGAATTGTGTGATCCCGGGCAGCGTGTTGACCGAGATCAACGTGCGCGCAGGGCTGGTCAACGAGAAAGAGGCCAAGGCCCGCTTCGAAACGCTTAACACCATCCAGACCATCGACCGGTTGGGCGAAGGCGAGGATATCGCGCAAGCGGTCGCCTATTTTATGGAGAGCGATTTCACCACCGGCGCGAGCCTGACGGTCGATGGCGGCATGGGTCTCGGCGTGACGCGCGGAGTCTAGCCGCGCAGCAATCTGCGGGCATTGTCCGCCAATGGCACGTCCATTGTCGGCACTTTGAACTTTTCGGGCGCATCCCAGCCCGCGAAATTGGTTCCATATACCAACCGCTCGGTCCCTACGCGCTCCACCAACAACTCGACCGCCCGGTCATCATGCATGTGGATGTCGTACCATAGCCGCCCGAGTTGTTCGGAAAAGGCGTCGTCGCGTTGCAGATGATCGGGTGCCCAGGCGCGCTTATGCGCGGCATGCTCCAGCCGCCCCCACACCAGCGCCAACGCTCCGCCGCCATGACTGATGCAGACATCGAGCGCTGGGTGGCGATGGAGCACACCGCCGAACAACAATGTCGCAACTGCAATCGATTCCTGCATGGTAAAGCCAAGCATGATGTCGAGTTCATATTTCGACAGCGCAGGACTGGCAGCAGGCCCGTCTATTCCGGCAGGCGCAGGATGGATGAACAACGGAACGTTGAGCTCGCATACAGTCTCGTAGAATGCATCCATTCTCGGGTCATCGAGACCATGCGGCATGTCGGTGCCGATATAGGCTGCCTTGAGGCCCAGCTCGGTCACCGCGCGGCGCAGCTCGGCAATCGCAGCAGACACATCCTGCATCGGCAACGCTGCAGCGCCTCCCAAGCGATCTGAATGCGCCGCGACGAGCGCTGCCAAAGTGTCATTCTGCTGGCGGCAAAAGGCGATCGCTTCGGCAGTCGGGATGAAGTGGAAATAGGTCAGCGGATTGGGCGAGAGCAGCTGCCAATCGACGCCAGCTCGATCCATCGCTGCAAGGCGCACCTTGGGATCCATGAAGGCGCTGCCGCGATACTTCACCCCGCGCAACTCGTAGTCACCGATCCGGAAGACCGGCACGCCATCTTGATTAGTCAGCTCGGGGCCGAATTCGCCCGCAGTACCGAAGGTTTCTTCCAGCACCGCATGGGCATGGATGTCGATGACTTTGGCATTAGCGAGGCTCATGCGTAACCCTGCGCTGCGCCGCCATCCACGGCGATTGCAGTCCCGGTGATATAGGCCGCCGCTTCTGATCCAAGGAAGACAACCATATTGCCCACATCTTCCGCTTCACCGGCACGGCGCAGCGGAATGTTCTGGACCAGCCCCGCTTCAATTTCAGCTTCGCTCTTGCCGGTTTGGGCCGACTGCTGCGCCAGCAGCTTGCCAACCCGCGCAGTACGGGTCCAGCCGGGGCAAACGGTATTCACGGTAATGCCATCCGGTCCGATCTGGTTGGCAAGCGTCTTGGCCCAGCCCAACACCGCCATGCGGATACTGTTGGACAGGGTAAGGTTTGGCACCGGCTGCTTCACCCCAAAACTTGAAACATTGATAATCCGGCCCCAGCCGCGCTCTTTCATGCCCGGCAAGACTACGCGCGTCGCCCGGATTGCCGACATCAGCGTAAGCTCGACCGCTCTTGACCAATCCTCGTCTGCCAGCTCATCGAATGATCCCGGTGGCGGCCCGCCAGCATTGTTGACGAGTATATCGACCGCGCCAAAGCGTTCCTGCGTCGCCGCAACAAAGGCATCAATATCCGCTTCACTGGTTACATCAGCCGTCATAGCAAGACAGCCAGGCATGCTGGCGGCGGCTTCGTCCAGTGGTCCTTGCGAACGTGCGCAGATCGCAACATTCGCGCCCGCTGCATGGAACCCTTGCGCAGAGGCAAGGCCTATACCCTGGCTTCCCGCCATCACCAGCGCGGTGCGCCCTTCGAGGCCTAGTTTCATTGCACCATCACTCCCAATACATCCTTTTTCCTAGGCCACTTGGCTGCGATACATGGCGAGATCGAAATAGTCGCGCCATTCGCGGATCAGCCCGCCGGAAACCCTGAATGTGCCCATCAGCGGCAAGGCAATTCGCTTGCCCGCGACTATCATTCTGTCAACCCGCTCGGTCAGGACATATTCGCCTGATACGGCGATATGGATCAATTCCCAATCGCTCTCTTCAAACGGGCCAGCGGAGCGGAGATAAGCCTCGACCGATGGCTTGCCGTAGAGCGGCTCCATCGGGACATTATGGTAGTCTATATCTTCACCCAGCATCGCGCAGACGCGATCGAGATCGGGTCCGTGCCATGCATCGACGAATGCGCGTACGACTGCTTCAGGCGCGCTATCGAGGTCTCCTGCAGTCATCGCCAGCTTCTCCTACCACTCCGCACCTTATTGACATCATTCGCTTCGGGGGTGAAGTATCGATTTCGATACATTGGGAGAAGCACTTGCGACCGCTATCGAGCACACCTCAGCACCAGCACTTCGTGCAGGTTGCCTATCATGTGGCGGATATCGATGAAGCAATGCCCCGGTTTGCGCATGCGATGGGTTTCGGGCCGTTTATTTTGCGGCGTCACATCGGGCTAAATCCGGTATCCTATCGCGGTTCACCTTCCACGCTGGATATCAGCGCTGCGCACGCGCAAGCTGGGCCGGTGCAGATCGAGCTGGTCACGCAGCATTGCGACAGCCCTTCCGCATTTCGCGACATGTATGCCCCTGACCAAGAGGGGCTCCATCACCTTGCTCTGTTTCCCGAGGACTACGACTCAATGATCGCGCACTACCGCGCGCTGGGCCATGATATCGCAACCGAACTGGTGACGCCGGAGAAACGCGGCGCGGCCTATGTCGATACGGCCGCTATGCTTGGCCACATGGTCGAGGTCTACCGCGTCAACGAGACACTTTATGAATTCTATCAGGCGGTTGCCGATGCCTCACGCGACTGGGACGGTGAGACGATCGCAATTGAGATCTAGGGGAGACAGGCGTGCAAGATAAAGAGATAGCCGCCAGATTGGCCACGGCATGGCGCACCAGGCAGGCCTTGCCGGCCGAAGCCGAGCTAGCGGCATTGCGCGATGCGAATATTGGCGGCGCGATCCAGAGCGAACTTCACGCACTGTTCCTTGATGCCGGGCGCAAGCCCATAGGTTGGAAACTTGGCCTGACATCGCAGGTAGCGCTCGATATGTTCGGTGCGGAGGCACCCATGGTGGGCATAATTTATGCCGACAGCATGCTCGAAGACGGAGCGAACCTGTCACCGAATAGAACCCTTAGCCCTCGGATAGAAGGCGAGATACTGCTCGAAATCGGCTCCATGCCGCCAAGCGGAGCAAGCGATGCTGAACTCATCGCTTCACTGACTTCGGTCAGCGCCGCTTTCGAAATCGCGGACTCGCGCATCCTGGGTTGGCCCAGCGCAATTGGTGGAGCCACCGCCGATAATGCCTGTTGCGGATGGCTGATGCGCGCACCGCAATCGATTAATCCCGCCGATGCGGATTTCGAAGGCACCGGCATGGTAATCACCTGCAATGGCGAGGGCGTGAGCGAAGGGCGTGCTTCGGCCTGCCTTGGCAGCGTGCTTGAAGTCTATCGTTGGTTCGTCGAGGATTCGCACAGCTGCGGGCGTGTTCTCAGTCCCGGCGAGATCGTTTTGACCGGCGCGATGGGGCCGGCCATGCCGATGAATGAACCAGCTACATACCAATTGGACTGCCCGGGTCTTGGCGCAGCCACGCTTCTCTACCGAGATGGAGCTTGAGCAACGCGGTCGGGTGGCAAGAGCTGCGCGGCGGTTGGACGCTGCTGGTCGCATGCGCAGTTGGCGTTGGCCTTAGTGCCATCGCGCTACCCTTTTACGCGATTGGCCCGCTGACACGCCCGATAGAAGCGGATCTGGGCTGGACGAGAGCCGACATTCAGCTCGCGATCCTGTTCAGTTCGGGTCTCGGCGCGCTGACCGCCCCTGTCACGGGTTGGATGATTGACCGCTTCGGAGCTCGGACAGTCGCCTTACCTTCGATGCTGGGCGTGTCGGTTGGCCTGCTTATCTCATCAACTGCGACAAACCTGACGACCTTTTACTTCGGCTTTGCCGCGAGTGCGATCTTGGGCGCAGGCACCAATCCAGTGCTTTGGTCCCGCGTAGTGTCGGGCAGCTTCGAGAAGGCACGCGGGGCAGCACTTGGGCTTGCATTGGTCGGCACGGCGCTCGTCGCGCTGCTGCTGCCAAGCTTTATCGTCGCCTTGGTCGAGATGGGTGGTTGGCGGTTCGCCCTGCGCGGAACCGCCATGCTCCCGGTGATCGTCGCAATGCCGGTCGTCTACATCTGGCTCAAGCCTGCCGCGCACGGCTCGGCCGGCAGTGACCAGGCCACCGCGCTTGCGGGCGCGACTGTGGCAGAGGCCCTGCGCGACTATCGTTTCTGGATCCTCGTGCTTTCGATCCTGCTGGGATATCTCGCCATATCAGGCAGCCTGACCAACCTTGTCCCTGCGCTGGTCGATCGCGGGATTGAAGCTGCAGCCGCGGCCGCCTTTGCCGGAGCGATTGGCATAACCATGATCCCGGGCCGGATAATCGTAGGTTTCATTGTCGACCGCTTCTGGGCACCTGGCGTTGCCGCCGTCGTCCTCTTGCTGCCTGCACTCGCCAGTGTGATCCTGCGCGATACGACTGACCCGGCCATGCTCCTAATCGCCTGCGCGCTGCTCGGCCTGGCTGCAGGCGCCGAGCTGGATTTGCTGGCATTTCTCACTGCCCGTTACTTTGGTCTGGCGCATTATTCGAAGATCTACGCGCTGGCCTATGCAGCGCTCGCAACTGGCAGTGCGACTGCTCCATTTTTGTTCGCATCTCTGCACGACCGCACGGGCAGCTATGATGCCAGTTTCCTGGTTGCGGCAATTTTCTTCGCTATGGCAGCATTGCTTATGCCATTAATGGGGCGCTATCCTCAGTTTGAAGAACCCAAAGACCGACTGGCAACAAATATATGACCGAGATGGATGCTAAAATTACCCTACCGCCATTGATGGAACGTATCTCGTTCCTGACGCACAGGTTGAATGCGCAGATGGCACGGGTGTGCAATCCCTATTTCCAGACCTGGGGAGTTGACCTGATCATGTCGCGCATGATGGTCGTGATCCTCGAACACGGACCTATGCCAGCCGGTGACATTGTTAAGGTCATGGCGCTGCCGCAATCGACCATCTCGCATCAGATGAAGCGTCTGGAGAAGCTTGGTTATGTCGAGCGCGAACAGGGCAAGCAGGATTCGCGCGTTCGTATGGTATCGCTAACCAATAGCGGGCGCGAAGTTGCGCTGCAGGCCAACAAGCTCAGCGAGCAAGTTGTCGCGCTGATGATGAAGTCGATTGGCGAAGAAAATATCGAGCCTGTTCGCGCTGCCTTGATGCGAGTCGATCAAGCCTTGCAGAGTTTCAAATTAGAGGAAGACTGAGGGGAAGCCGGATTGTCGCGCCACCAGGAGAACATTTCCCTTGCCCAAAGCGTCTATGATTGCGGTTTCGCAAGCGATTGGGCGAAGTTGGAAACACTGCTTTGCGACGATTTCGAGATCCTTGAGCCGGCAGGGCTTTCATTCGGCGGCGCCTATCGCGGCAAGGATGCCCTCGAACGCGTGTTCGGATCGGTGCTCGGATCGCTTGAGCCGCGCGACGTTAACTTCAAGTCGATGACAGCCAACGAAAGCCAGGTGGTCTCGCTCCTAGACCTCATATTCGATAGCGATGATGGCGAATTTGTCATGCCGGTTGCCGAACTTTTCGAAATCGAGGGCGGCAAGGTCAAACGGATGCTGCCGTTCTTCTACGATACGGCTGCGCTCGATCGCTTTCTCAAGAACCGCGCGAAGGACTGAACTGTGCGCCGATAACCGCGTTGTAGCGATCCACGATCTGCACAAGCGTTGAAAGCGCAAGAGTCTCGGGATCGCGCGACGAGGGAATTAACCCGATGGGCGCGGTGATGCGCGCCAAAGAGGTCTCAGCAACGCCAGCATCCCGAAGCATATCGAGCCTGGCTTCATGGGTCGCCCGACTGCCCATTGCACCGACATAGAAGGCTGGCGACGCCAAGGCCTCTGCCATCATCGCGCTCTCCCAATCATGGTCGTGGAAGAAGAAGGCGGCGGCCGTCCAATTGTCGAGCGTGAAATCAAACGGTTCGCCCAGCCGTGACAATAGCTGCGTTTTTGCTGGAGATGTCGCCAGCCCCGTCGCGATCTCGGGATCGGGCGTTGCAACAAGGCATTCGATCCCCAGCGCTCCAGCCTGCCTGACCAGCGCTTCCACAGTGCCGCCATGACCTGCGATCAGCAGCCTCAACGGAGGAAAATGGCGCACGAGAAAGCGGCCTTCGTGCCAACCAGTTGCGCCCTCGTTGAGCAATTTAGGCTTATCCGATCCGGTTGGAAGCGCCAGCACTCCCACCTGTCTTGCGGCGAGACAGTCAAGCAGCGCATCGATGACCCCGGACTCAGATAGCGGTGTGAACAGCAGGTCCACACGCCCACCGCAAGGCAACCGGATATCGATGATCGCAGTTCCCGCCCCATAAGCGATCTGGTGCGCGACATCCGCTCCGATGGCTTTCTTCGCCTCACCGATGACCGCTTTTTCGATGCAGCCGCCCGACAGTGACCCGGCGTATGAACCGTCTTCGGCCACCGCCATATGCGCGCCGGGATTGCGTACCGATGCTCCGGTCACATCCGTGACGGTAACCAGACAAGCGCGCTGTCCCCGCTTTAGCGAGTCTTGCAGAAAGGAAAGGATGCGCGGCGCGTCGAACACAGGCGCGCTTGTGTCACGCCAGCCAGTAGAAGGCCAGCACCGCCATCAGCACCGCGACGAGAACCAGCCAGATGCTGCTCGATCCGAAGCGGGCCGGTGCAGCAGCGCCTTCTGCCACATGCTCGGGCACATCGGATCGAGAGCCTGCTGTCCCGCCGCCATGCTCACCGCCTAGCGCAACAGAAAACTTGCCGAAGAAATCCTCGGCCATCGAACGGGCGGTCCCTTCAACCAGGCGAGCGCCCATCTGTGCAAGCTTCCCGCCGATCTTGGCGTCAGCAATATAAGATAGTTGCGTACCGCCATCGACCGCATCCAGCTTCACGTCCGCCTGTCCCTTTGCGAAACCGGCGACTCCGCCTTGCCCCTCGAACACCATGGTGCAGCCATGAGGCGCGTTGATTTCGGTTTGCGTGAGCGAACCGCTGAAGCGCGCATTGACCGGGCCAACCTTCGCCTGCACCGTCCCTTCGAAGCGGTCATCAGCGGTCTTTTCCAACCGTTCGCAGCCTTTGAGGCATGCCTTGAGCAACTCGGGATCGTTGAGCGCTTCCCAAGCACGTTGGGGATCGCACGGAAGGTGATAGCTACCTTTAATTTCCATTGTTTTTTGAAATCCTTGTCAGCCGAGTGCGGTGAGCGCGCGCTGCGCGATCACCCGAGTCAGATGCATGCGGTATTCGGTGCTGGCGTGGAGATCGCCGGTGAAATACGCTTCAGAGAGAGCCGCAGCGGCAAGGCTGCCGCCGCTGTCAGCAGCTTGCTCACCCTCTTGCCAGCGGAATACTCCGGTGCCGCCGCCGGTGACGGCGAGCCTTGTCTGCCCCCCCAGCTTGGCAGCGAATACCGCGATCAACGCAAAGCGCGAGGCGGGATTGGGGAATTTCTCATAATGGGCGTGCTGGCATGTCGGAAAGCTTACTGCGGTCACGATCTCGCCATGCTCAAGCGCGGTATCGAACATAGAGGTGAAGAATTCGCGCGCTGGAATGGACCGTCGGTCAGTGCGGATCTCCGCATCGAGCGCAAGGCAGGCGGTGGGATAACAAGCAGCCGGATCATTATTCGCAACCGAGCCGCCGATCGTGCCCCGATAGCGTACCTGCGGATCGCCGATCCCGCTGGCAAGCTCAGCAAGTGCGGGGCAATGTTCGCGCACGAGCGCATTGCTGGCCACATCCGCATGGGTGGTTGCGCCCAGGATAACCACACGGTCACCTTCCAGGTTTACGCCTTTGAGCTCTTCGAGCCGCGTTAGATCAACCAGGGCGGTCGGCATGGCGAGCCGAGCGCGCAGCACTGGCATCAAGGTCTGACCGCCTGAAAGAGGTTGACCATCATCCTCCGAAATCAGCTTACGGGCTTCTTCAAGCGAGCCAGGACGGTGATAGGTGAACTCGTACATCAGTTCGCCTCCTTCTGTTGGCACAGCCGCCAGATTTTCTCCGGCGTTGCGGGCATATCGACATGGCGCACGCCCAGCGCGTTGCAGACAGCATTGATGATCGCGGGTGGCGAACCGATCGCACCTGCCTCGCCGCAGCCCTTCATGCCCAGCGGATTGCTGGGTGACGGGGTGCCGCTGAAGACGAGCTGATAATCGGGCACACCGCCTGCGCGGGGCATGCCGTAATCCATGAAGCTTGCGGACATCAGTTGGCCGGTGTCTGGATCGTAAAGCGCATTTTCCCACAGCGCTTGACCGATCCCCTGCGTCACACCGCCATGGACCTGTCCCTCAACGATCATGGGGTTGGCCACATTACCGAAGTCATCGGCTGCACAGAAACTGGCAACCTCGACCGTACCGGTATCCGGATCGATTTCGACCTCGCATACATAAACGCCCGCCGGATAGGTGAATTCGGGCGGGTCAAAAAAGCTGGTGGCGACCAAGCCTGGTTCGATCTCGTCGGTCGGGAAGCCCGATGCAGCGTGTGCTGCAAATGCCATTTCAGCAAAGGCGATGGTGACATTGCTGTCCTTGCTCGAGAAAATGCCGTCATCAAATTCGACCGCGTCGTAATCGACCTCCATCAAATGGGTCGCGATTTTTTTGCCTTTTTCGATGATCTGATTGCAGGCACGAAGCGTCGCCGACATACCAACCGAAGCGCGCGAGCCATAGGTGCCCGTGCCCGCTTGTATCCTTGCGGTATCTCCCTGAATTACAGAGATGTTTTCCATCGGCACGCCAAAGCGATCCGATACGACCTGCGCAAAAGTCGTTGCGTGCCCCTGTCCGTGCGAATGCGCGCCGGTGAGCACTTCGACCGTGCCGACGGGATGCACCCGGACTTCAGCCGATTCCCACATCCCTGCGCCGCCGCCCAACTTTGCCAGTTTGCCCGAGGGGCCGATCCCGCAGGCCTCGACATAGGCGGCCACGCCTATTCCCCGCAGCTTGCCGCGCGCTTCGCTTTCGGCCTTGCGAGCGGCGAAGCCGGGATAGTCGGCCAGTTCGAGCGCAGCATCGAGCGTCTTTTCGTAATCGCCCGAATCATATTCATAGACGACCGGCGTTTGATACGGGAATTCGCGAATGAAATTGCGTCGTCTGATTTCGGCTGGATCAATTCCCAGCTCGCGCGCGGCGACATCGACGATCCGCTCGATTACATAAGATGCTTCCGGCCTCCCTGCGCCGCGATAAGCATCGACCGGGCAGGTGTTCGAGTAAATCGCGCGCACCCGGGCGTGGATCGCCGGGATTGCATATTGGCCTGAAAGCATGGTTGCATACATGTAAGTTGGCACCAGCGAGCCCGAGCTGGAAAGATAGGCACCTACATTGGCCTGCGTATCTGCCCTCAGCCCAAGGAAGCGCCCTTCTGAATCGAGCGCAAGCTCGACATCGGTCAAGTGATCGCGGCCATGCGCATCGGTCAGGAATGCTTCGCTACGGTCCGCCGTCCATTTGACCGGCCCCTCGACCAGCTTGGACGCGAATGTCACCGCGACTTCCTCGGGATAATTATGCGCTTTGGAGCCAAAGCCACCCCCGACATCGGGCGAAACCATCCGCAGCTTGTGCTCCGACGCCAGCCCGAATGCCGCGGCATAGAACATGCGCATGCCAATCGGGTTCTGGTGCGTCATATAGACGGTGAGTTCTTCACTGCCGGCATCCCATTGCGCGTTGATCGCGCGAGGCTCGATTGCATTGGGAACCAGCCGGTTGTTGCGCAGCGTCAGCGCTATTCGGTGCGCGGCATCGGCAAAAGCAACATCAGCCGCGGCTTCATCGCCCAATTCCCAATCGAAGGCGCAATTTCCTGCGATTTCGTCATGGATCAAGGTAGCGCTATCGGCCGTCGCATCGAGCACATCGACTGACGCGGGCAGATCTTCGTAATCGACCATCACAGCTTCGGCTGCATCACGGGCTTGCGCCTGCGTTTCGGCGACCACCAGGGCTATTGGCTCACCAACATAGCGGACCCGATCAACTGCCAGTGCATTACGCACGCCGACCTTCATCGGCTCGCCATCGCGCGACGTAATCGCCCACCCGCAAGGGAGCGCTGGCAAGCCTGCATCGACCAGTTCCTGACCTGTCAAAATCCGCCGAACGCCGGGCATTCCGGCAGGGCCGTCCAAGTCTAGGCCAGTGATCCGCGCATGCGCCATCGGCGAACGCACGAAGGCGGCGTAGAGTTGTCCGGGCAAGATCATGTCATCGACATACTTGCCCTTGCCCCGGAGGAAGCGACCATCTTCCTGCCGCTTGACCGATTGGCCAAATTTCACACCTGTCGCTGCGATATTCATGACTGGCCCTCCATCTTACTCGCCCCTTCGATGATAGAGGCAACGATGTTCTGATAGCCTGTGCAGCGGCACAGATTGCCTTCGAGCTGATCGCGGACGGTAGCCGGATCAAGCTTGCCAAACCGGCGAGCGATATCGATCCCGGCCAACACCATGCCCGGTGTGCAAAACCCGCACTGAAGCCCGTGATTGTCATGGAAAGCTTGCTGCATTGGATGGAGCGGCTCGCCGTCTTTGGCCAGTCCTTCGATAGTGGTGACGCTGCAACCGTCTGCCTGAACCGCCAGCATGGCGCAGCTTTTCACAGCCTCGCCATCGACATGGACAGTGCAGGCACCGCATTGGCTGGTGTCGCAGCCCATATGCGCGCCGGTCAGCCGCAAGTGGTCGCGCAAGGCATGAATAAGCAGCGTATTGTCAGGCAGATCAAGCGTCGCCGTCTTACCGTTCACGTCCAGCGTTATCTCGGTCATAATGCAGCGCTCTCCTTCTCCGCACTCGTCTTACACGCAAACCTATGGCATGTCCGCAGGAATGCCAAGACCTATCGATATCGATATAACCCGCCAATGCGCCGGAGAACACCTTTGACCTGGTCCAAGAGCGTAGGATTGATCCTGCTGGCGGCCGGACGGTCAGAGCGTTTCGGGGCGAAGGACAAGCTGGCTCACGACTGGCGCGGCAAGCCGCTGGTGCGGCACGTGGCGGATAGACTGGCGGCCATGCCCTTTGCGGCTCATCTTGCCATAGTCACCCCCGACAACGCCACCAGGTTTCCCGATTGCTTTGAGGAAGCCGTCAACAAAGACCCGGCGCGGGGCCTATCGCATTCGATCGCGCTGGGGATCGGCGCGTTGGCAGAGCGAGACCTCGATGCGTGTCTGATTGCGCTGGGGGATATGCCGCTTGTGCCGCGCCAGCACTTTGCCGCGCTGGTCGATGCGCTGGAAACTGCCGACAATGCCATCGTGGCCTCCGCCAATGGTGGCCGCGCGCAAGTCCCCGCGCTGTTTGCTGCGAAACACTTTGCGGAATTGGCACAGCTTGCGGGCGATAACGGCGCCCGCGACTTGCTGAGCACCGCCACCACGGTTCACTGTGCTCCCGATCTGCTGGCCGACTTCGACCGCCCCGAAGACTTCGCTCGTTACGCTAAATGATCAACGCTTTGGCGCGAAGACGAGCAACACATTGCCTGCCTCGTGCTGGTAGAGACCGTAGCCCGAATTGATTACGACATAGCCGCCACCAACAGCTGCGCCCGGTCCGGACATGCTGCCGCCACGTCCCGCCATACCATTGACCGTGTCGATGGACCTGGCGCTATCAAATTCCCACAGACGCTTGCCACTGCTGCGATCATAGGCTCGGATCCAGCCATCCATATGTCCGGCAATCACCGCACCCGGCACAGCAGTCACGGCCGCAGATACACCCGGATCGCAGAACGGCCTTTCTTCGCCGCAGACATTATCCTGAACTTCGCTCCACAGCTTTCTGCCGGTTCGGGCATCGACCGCGTGCATTCCCGGGCGGGCCTGCTTGGGATCCAGCGGATCGCCATTGCGCGTATTGTTCATGTCATTGATCGGGACGTAGACCGTGGTGCCTTCAGCCGCCATGCCCCAGTGGACACCGCCTTGAATGCTGCCCCGGCCAATTTTTGTCTCCCACAGGACCTTGCCCTTTGCATCGGGATCAAGCCCATAGACCATACCGTTTTTGTGGCCGACGGCGAGCACCTGCTTGCCACCACCTACATCGATCAGCAGCGGTGATGATGAATGGTCAAAGTCGGGTCCGCGCTCTGCCGGGCAGTTCGGATTATCCTCCATCATGCAGGCAACATTCCATGCGTCACCGGCAATTGTCTGACGGTGCCAGACGCGTCGCCCGGTTTGGAGATCGATCGCGAAGATCGAATCGCTGTTCCCGTCGGCTGGCGAGGAATAGTTCTCGCCCGTTCCGGCATAAAGCACGCCGCGCTCGGCATCGATTGTCGGGCTGGTCCACATCGGCGCGCCCGAAGGCGAATAGCTAACCTGGCCGTTTTTCTCGCTTCGCCTTGGCTCTTCCTCGATGGCCCAGAATTGCCACTTTACTTCGCCGCTTGCTGCATCGACCGCATCGAGATGCCCGCGAAATGTGCAGCATTCGTAATTTGGATCAGCTGCCGGGACAACTTCCAGCGATGAAACCGGCACGTAGAGTGTTCCGTCATGAAATGCTGGAGTGCCGGTCAGCGTTGCGCTGGGATGATCATCCATCCGCCGCGACCAGGCGAGTTCACCCGTCAGCGCCTCGACGGCGTAGAGTTTGCTCGTGAGATCGCCGAAATAGATCATTGGTGTCGCGCCATCGACCAGCACAATGGCCGTACGCACTTCAGCCGAAGCCTTGAACATCCAGCGTGCGCAACCCGATCCCAAATCGAAAGCATAGACTGTGCCGTCATCGCTTCCGACAAAGGCCGCGCCATAGCCGATTGCAGGCTGCGACCGAGCTTTGGTAGCGTTGGGAAAGGCATAGGCCCATTGGAGCTCGAGCTCGCCAAGGTCATCGCCTTCGATGCCGCCAATATCGGAAGATACAAAGCGGCGCGTATCGTGTCCCCATCCCGCTTTGACAACGGATTTGCTGCGATCGAATCCAGCCGAAGGCCCTTCGCAAGTCGCCGCGTAAGTCACTTCTGGCAAGCCAGCACTGAGATCGACGCGCGTTATGTATTCAGCCACCCGAAGCTTATCATCGTCAGAAAGCATAGCCCCCTGTTCGGCCATGACCCCGCCGCTAAGCGCGGCAACGATCGAAGCCGGTGACATCATCTCGAGCCATTGGAAATGCGGTGCTTTGGGTACGCTTCCATCGTGGCAAGCGACACAATTCTCCGCATAAATCTTTGCACCAGGCAAGCTTTCTCGATCAGCAATCAGCCCATCTCCGGTCGCGAATTCATCGGTCGAGCCCAACGTTTCCGCGCCAACTGTATCATCCGTGCCACTGCACGCACCAAGCGCCAGAACCATTGCAAACACCATGAGATTCAGAGTCTTAGACATGGATATCCCTCTACCGATGCGCGCTCATCTCATGCTCCATTGTTAGCAAAAACAGGAAAGGCATTGAGCGGCAATTGACATATATCGAAATCGATATAGTCTCTAAGGCAATAAAAGGTCAAACGGGAGGATCGGCGTGAAATTTCGGACATGTACTTCTACTATGGCATCCGTCAGCGCATTGGCGCTGCTGGCAACTGCTGCGCCAGCATGGGCGCAAGATGACACTCAGACAGAGGCTGCTGAAGAGCAACAAGGCGGCTTTGGTCAGATCATCGTTACCGCCAACCGCCGGGCAGAGGACGTGCAAGACGTTCCGATCGCGGTTACCGCCCTCAATCAGGAACTGATTGAGCAGAAGTTCAGCCGTGACTTGCTGGACCTCGGCAGTATTGCTCCGAACCTGATCGTCGACCCAATTCTGGGCAATGGTACCGCAGCGATCTCGATCCGCGGCATTCAGCTCAACGACGTCGAGAAGAGCTTCGATCCGCCCGTCGGCGTTTTCCTCGACGGGGTTTATCTGGCTTCGACAACCGGCGCACTGCTGAACGTGTTCGACGCTGAGACCATCGAAGTGCTGCGGGGCCCTCAAGGCACGCTGTTCGGCCGCAACACCATCGGTGGCTTGCTGCACGTCCGTCGTAACGCCCCAACTGGCGAGCTCGGCGGCAAGGTCAGCCTGACTTACGGTCGGTTTGGCCAGTTCGATGTCAAAGGCGTGTTGAACCTGCCTGCCTTTGCCGATGGCGCCGTCAAGGCGAAGGTCGCTGCAGTCCGTCTTGATGGAGGCGGCTATTTCAAAAACATCACCCGCGGTGTCGACGAGGGTGACAATGACCTGTTCATGATCAGCCCTATGGTCGAGTTCGAACTCGGCAATCGCGGTGAGTTAAACATCGTCTATGATTATATTCGTGATCGCACGCCGACTCGTCCGGTCACCGCACTGACCGACGTGAATGAGTTGTTCGGTGGACTTGGCGGCCTCGGAGCGCCGGCTAGCGATGCAAGCTTCCATCGCCGGCCAACGACGTCGGCCGAGCAAGAAGCCAAGCTGGACACGCATTCAATCACAATCAACGGCAACTACGAGTTTGCTGACGGGCACGAGCTGCATGCAGTGTTCAACTATCGTGACACCGACGAAAGCGCGATCCAGGAATTTGACGGTGTTGCTGCACGCTTGTTCGACACAATCCGGCCGCAACAAATCGATCAAAAGTCAGCTGAGCTGCGTTATCAGGGTGATCTGGGGGCAGCGCAGCTTGTCGCCGGCCTCTATTACTTCGACAGCGATTATAACATTAACCAGCAAACATTCTTCTTTGGTGGCGAAGTCGGCGGAACGGACTACCAGCAGAGCGCAGAAAGCTATGCCGCTTTCGCACAGCTTGATTGGGAAATCGTTGAGAATCTGACGGTCACGCTCGGCGGTCGCTACTTGGTTGACAAGAAAAGCTCTTGTGGCGGACTTGGACAAGGACCGCGCGACAATCGCACGTTCCTGGTCTCATATGGCGACTGTAGCGATGAACGGCGTGCTGATCCTAGCTTCAGCAACGATATTCCTGGTGGTGGGACGGCTACCGGTCGCGAAACCTGGAAGAAGTTCACGCCCAAGATCGGCCTTAGCTATGATTTTGGCGATGCGCTTATCTACGGATCCTATTCCGAAGGTTTCCGGTCTGGCGGCTTCAATGGCCGCGGCAACAACATTCTGACGCTTG
Source organism: uncultured Erythrobacter sp. (assembly GCA_947495555.1). Lineage (GTDB taxonomy): Bacteria > Pseudomonadota > Alphaproteobacteria > Sphingomonadales > Sphingomonadaceae > Erythrobacter. The sequence goes on from CANLZI010000001.1 coordinate 1,228,934, forward strand.
GGCCGTACAATCCGGAAACGGTCGAAAACTGGGAAGTTGGTTTCAAGAGCGAATGGCTCGACAACCGACTGATCGTCAACGGCGCGATCTTCCATACCAAGTACAAGGACAAGCAGGAAGATGTCGTGTTCCCCGATCCGCGCGGTGCAACCGTCACGATCGTGCAGAACGCCGCAGCAGCGACGCTGACCGGCTTCGAGCTTGAAACTCGGATCATGCCCACAGACGGGCTGACCTTCGGCCTCGCTATCGGTCACCTGAATGCCAGCTATGACGAATGGCTCGACCAAGCCCCACTGCTTTCCGGACCGGATGCAGGTCAGTTGGCGGTCATCGACAAGTCCGACTTCGAACTGCGCCGGGCACCAAGCTGGACAGCACAAGCCGACGTCAATTACGAATACGTTCTTGGCAATGGGGACTCGCTGATCTTCGGCGCGGACTACTCGCTCAAGGACGATTATTACGTCGTCGCGAACACGGTGAACACGCACACCAACTTGGTGGGTGGCATCAATCCAGGCCTGATCGACAGCTTCGGCCTGCTAAATGGTTCGGTCTCTTACAAATCGGAGAATTTCAAGCTCTCGATCTTTGGCCGCAACCTTACCGGTGCGGACTACTTCCAGCACGTGCTGGATGTGGGCACCACTTTCGGAGTGAATCCGGGCAGCACTGAACCTGTTCCAACATTCGCTTTGTGGAGCTTCGGAACGATCAACGCACCGACAACGTATGGTGCAGAGTTGACGTTCGAATTCTGATCGGAGCAGGAGTATAAACTCCCACTCCTGATCTGATCATCGCTCCTCGCAAATTGGGGGATTTGTGGAGCGAAGCTTTGGGCTCGGCTGATTGCCGGGCCCATTCTTTTTGTGGGCCTGCCGAATGCGGGTACGTCAACCGCACTTCTATCGATTTCGATGTATTACCGCGATACCGGCTCTGCTAGTAATCAAACAAAGGATTTTCCTGATCTGGGCTTTGGGGTAGGTTTGCGATGACAATCGGTTTGGACGGCGTGGTGGCACTGGTTACCGGTGCCAATGGAGGTATCGGCAGCGCGATCGCCAAGGCGATGAAAGCGGCCGGTGCGCAGGTCGTTGCGACAGACCTGGGCGAACGCAGCGAGCTACTGGATTGCGACCATTATCTGCGCCATGACGTGACCGATCGTACAGGGTGGGAATCCGTGCGCGACCTCGTTTCGGCTGAATACGGGCGGCTCGATGCGCTGGTGAACAATGCTGGGGTCTCGATAGTGACAAAGTTCGAGGACACCCCGCTCGAACAATTCCACAAACTCAATGCGGTCAATGTCGACAGCGTTGTGATTGGCACGCAGGCGTTGCTGCCCCTTCTGCGTGAGGGGGCGAAAGCTCGCCCAAGCGGCGCTTCGATCGTTAACATCTCGAGTATTGGCGGCAATCGTGCAGCGGCATTCAACGCAGCCTATTGCACCAGCAAAGCCGCAGTCGCGATGCTGACCAAATGCATCGGGGCAGAATTTGCAGCGCTAGACTACGGGATCCGCGTCAACAGTGTGCATCCTGGCGGGGTCGATACGGGCCTGCTTAACTCAATCTTCGAACGCTATGTCGAACTGGGCTTCGCGCCTGATGCCGAAACTGCGGCGCAAGGCTCTAGCATGCGCCACGCGATGGGCCGCATGGCCAAGCCGGAAGAGATCGCAGGCGGCGTCGTATTCCTGTGCTCTGACGCGGCCAGCTTCATGACCTGCGACGAGCTGATGATCGATGGTGGCTATAGCGCGATCTAAGCCGCTCTGTTGACCTGGAACAGGTCCAGCTGACCATCCTTGTCCGTTTGGGGGACTATAGAAGGTGCTCTCAGTCCAACGGTCGGTCAGGAAACCACGTCCCATAGACCGCACTGCCTTGTTCGCGACTGCGCAAACCCACAGAACTGCGCGAGCTTGTGGGGCAATTTCTCGGAAATCAGGAACTGGAGAAAGTAGATGGCGGAGCGAGAGGGATTCGAACCCTCGATAGGTTGCCCTATACACGCTTTCCAAGCGTGCGCGATCGACCACTCTGCCACCGCTCCGCATTCTCATTCTGCTCCCGCATCGCTGGCTCAGCGCGGCGGTCCCGCATCAACAAGAAAGCGCGCCTCTAGCTGCCATGCCATTGCAGCGCAACCCGCATGATGGCACCAAGCGTAAATGAAGAAAACAATTCTGGCTGCCGCCGCTTTCGCCCTGACCATTTTAACGCCCATTTCACTCGCAGCGCAGGATGCAGCCGAGGGTGCGCCCTCGCCTGGCCAGATCGTTGCACAAGCCTCTGCGGGGGAGTGGGTGAGGATCGCGGCGGAGGATTTGCTGGTGATGACGCTCGCACCCGATGACGACGGCAATCCGCGAAAAGTGATCATCCAACTGATGCCCGCACCTTTCGCGCAGGGCTGGATCAGCAACATCCGCACCCTCGCTCGCGCGAATTGGTATGACGGGATTAGCGTCAACCGGGTGCAGGACAATTATGTCGTGCAATGGGGCGATCCCAATTACGACAATCCCGAAGCGACCGGCGAAGCCAAACCGTTGCCCGAGGGGCTGAAGGTTATGGATGAGGAAGATTATGTTGCGTCTCGAAAGCGGGGCATGGATTGCGACGAATTGGTCTGCGTCCACTGGGTCAGCCCTGATGCCAAAGACGCGAGGCAGCATGATGCTTACTCAGAATACACAGGGTTCGCGCACGGATGGCCGGTTGCTGGAGGGGACGTGCGACCCCTTTCCCGACCAGACGGTCCGATTGAAGTGGTGGGTGTACCGATCGGCTACCCTAATTCGTTTTGGCCCGTCCATTGTTATGGCATGGTCGGTGTAGGAAGAAACTACTCGCCGGACACGGGTTCAGGCGCAGAGCTTTACACGGTCATCGGCCATGCACCGCGTCATCTGGATCGCAATATTGCACTGGTTGGGCGGATCATCAGCGGAATGGAGCACCTTTCCAGCCTGCCGCGCGGCAAGGGCGAATTAGGGTTTTACGCCGAGGACGAATTCGACAAGCGCACGCCCATCCTGTCGGTTCGCGTGGCCGCTGATCTGACCGAAGACGTGCAACCGGCCTTTGAATATCTTTCAACCGAAAGCGAGACCTTCGCCCAATACGCCGAAGCCCGTGCCAATCGCCGCGATCCCTTCTTTATCGTGCCTGCGGGAGGTGCGGATATCTGCAACATCCCCGTTCCGGTGCGACGCGTAGCGGACGATGACTGACACCGTACAAGCGACCTTGCCCCTCACCCGTTGGCAGGGGGACCGTGGCACCTATCATCTGGTGGTGATCACCGGTGAGGCAGCCGAGCAGATCACCATGCATGCGCGGCTACACCGGTTGGAGTTTGGCAGTCAGCGCGGGTTTGGGTCAGTTAAAGTGATGGCCCAAATAGGCGAGACGGAATGGAAGAGCTCCGTTTTCCCGCAGCAAAAACAATCCGAATGGATTTTGTTGGTCAGCAAAAAGGTGATGCGGGCCGAAGATTTGGCAGAAGGTGATCCGGTCACCCTCAGGCTAGAGCTGCTTTAGACCCGTTGCATGATCTCGATCCGGTTGCCAAACGGATCTTGGGTAAAGAAGCGGCCATAGCCGCTCACTTGCTTATCATCTTTGGTTTCAATGCCGGCGGCTTCCAGCCGTTGGCGCAGATCTGCCAGATCATCCACCAACAATGCCGGATGGGCCTTTTTCGCAGGCGTAAAGTCCGTATCCACCCCGATATGGACAGACACCGAACCGCTTTCAAACCAGCACCCGCTGGGGGAAAGGTTGGTGGGTTTGGGTACCTCGGTCATGCCCAGCATATCGCAATAGAAGCGGCGCGCTTCATTCTCGCCGCCCTCGGGGATGGCCAGTTGCACATGATCAATGCCGATGACTCCCATCAGGCGCGCTCTGCCTGTGCCACTGCATCGCTCGCACGCAAAGCGCTCAGAATACGGGTCAAATGCGCCAAATCCTGCACTTCGAGATCAATTTCATAGCTGGCAAAGGGTGCATCATTTTGCACTTGCTCGAGTGATTTCACATTGGACAGATTCTGGGCAAAGATACCCGCCATTTCTGCCAAGGTTCCCGGGCGATCATAGATCGTCACGCGCATCCGGCCCAAAGCGCCCTGAGACTGCTTGCCCCAACTCAAATCCAACCAATCGGAATCAATTCCGCTGGCCAATGCCAGGCAATCGATCGCATGCACCTCCACGCCTACGCCCTTTTTGCGTAAGCCCACGATCCGGTCGCCCGGCACGGGATGGCAGCATTCAGCCAGTTTGAATCCGACGCCCGCGGTTAATCCGCGGATCGAGATCGTGTGGTCACGCTTTGACCAATCCTCATCATCGTCAATATCTGCAGTGCATCCCGGGACCAGAGCTTCCATCACCTCGCGGTCGCTCAGCTTGGCCGCGCCAATGGCGTACATCAGCTCTGGCTCGCCATCCAATCCCAGCCGCTTGCTTGCATCGCGCACTGCCTTCTTGCCAATACGGGCAGGGACTTTTGTGGCAATTTCGTCGAACAGCTTGCGCCCAATCTCGGCCACTTCATCGCGTTCTTTCAGGCGCACAGCGCGGCGAATGGCGGCACGCGCTTTGCCTGTCACAACAAAGCCCAACCAGTTCAACTGCGGCTCTGCCTTTTTGCCTTTGATGATTTCCACCACATCGCCATTTTCCAGCGGTGTGCGGAGCGGCATGTGGCGACCATTGATCTTTGCCCCAACCGATTGGGCACCCAGATCCGTATGGACGGCAAAGGCGAAATCCACCGGCGTTGAGCCCTTGGGCAATTGGAACAAGGCGCCTTTAGGAGTGAAGGCAAAGATGCGGTCTTGGTAAATCGCCAGCCTGGTATGCTCGAGCAATTCTTCGGCATCGTGACTGGCGTCGACGATTTCGATCAAATCACGCAGCCAGCTGACCTGTCCATCGGGCCGGTCGCCTTGTTTATAGGCCCAATGCGCTGCCAATCCGAATTCATTGGTTTGGTGCATGGTGCGGGTACGGATTTGCACCTCTACCCGCATGGAATTTTCATACATCAAAGATGTGTGCAGGCTGCGATAGCCATTGGTCTTTGGGGTCGAGATATAGTCCTTGAACCGGCCTGGTAGGAACTGCCACGTCGTGTGGAGAACGCCCATCGCTTTGTAACAATCGGCATCGCTTTCGCACACCACGCGAAATGCCATAATGTCGGTGACTTGTTCAAAACTGACATGGCGTTCGGCCATCTTTCGCCAAATCGAATAGGGATGCTTTTCGCGTCCGGATACTTCCACCGTGAGGCCCGCTTCCGCCAGTGCCTGTTTTATGGCCAGAGCAATGGCATCGACCTGCCCACCATCCTGGCTGCGCAATTTGGCCAGCCGGTCGTTGATCGTGGCGAAGGCTTCTGGCTCCAATTGTTCGAACGCCAGCGCCTGCATTTCGCGCATATATTCATACATGCCCACCCGCTCTGCCAGCGGGGCATAGATATCCATCGTTTCGCGAGCGATCCGTTGGCGCTTTTCCGGCTTTTTGATGAAATGCAGCGTGCGCATATTGTGCAAGCGGTCAGCCAGCTTGACCAGAAGCACACGAATATCTTCGGACATGGCGAGCAGAAACTTGCGCAGATTTTCAGCAGCGCGCTCGTCCTCGGGCATGGCTTCGATCTTGGACAGCTTGGTGACGCCATCCACCAATCGGGCGACTTCGGGCCCAAAGTTTGCCTCAATATCCTCAATCGTCGCCAGCGTGTCCTCGACCGTATCGTGGAGCAACGCGGTCATGATCGTTTCTTGATCCAGTTGCAGATCGGTCATCAGCCCGGCAACTTCAACCGGATGGCTGAAATAGGGATCACCGCTGGCACGCGTCTGGGTGCCATGTTTCTGCACCGTATAAACATAGGCGCGATTCAGCGCTGCCTCGTCGGCATTGGGGTCGTAATCGAGGACCCGTTCAACAAGTTCATATTGACGCAGCATGGGTGGCGCGATGATGTGACGATTGCTCGCAAAAGCGCAAGCGAGAATTTGCTTGAGCCAAAACTGAGACGCGCGCCTAAGGGCAATTGGCGCAGGACGCAAAATGTGCTATGTGAACGTTATCAATGAGGGGAGATGGTATGAAAGTGTTGGCCGCAATCGCGCTCATGGGCCTTGCTCTGGGTACAGCTGGATGCGATCTATCGACATCTATCAGCGCAGCTGAAAATGGCGATCCCAAACAAATGTCTGACCGCGAATTGCTGTTCGCTGATGAATTCAATGCCCCTGAACTTGATCGTTCTAAATGGAATGTTGTGGGGATGGATTTCTGGGTCAATGACGAGTTGCAAGCTTATCTCGATTCGCCCGATACTATCTCTATCGCGCCCGATATCGAGGGTGCCGATGGCGGCGCGCTGGTGTTGCGTCCGGTATATCGTCCTGGCGTCGACAGCAGGGAAGATCGCAATGCGGACTTTATCTCTGGCCGGGTCAACACACGTGACAAGTTCGAATTCACCCATGGCCGCATAGAAGCGCGCATCAAACTACCCGATGCCGAGGGAGTATGGCCTGCGTTCTGGTTGCTGGGCAACGGCCAATGGCCGCAAACCGGCGAGATCGACATCATGCAATATGTCGGCGAAACCGATTGGACAGGCGTGGCCCTGCATGGCCCAGGCTATTCAGGCGAAACCCCGATCGTAAACAAGTATTTCTTCCCTGACGGGCAAGATGCAACCGATTGGCACACCTATGCGGTGGAATGGACCAGCGATGCCGTGCTGTTCGAGGTTGACGGTCGCCTGACCTATCGCGCCACCAAGGAGATGGTTGGATATTATGGCGAGTGGCGTTTCGACACGCCAAAATTCGCGATTCTGAACTTTGCTGTTGGCGGAATCTATCCGGCCAAAACCAATGGGATCAAACAGCTCTATTACGGCCTTCCCGCTGAAACGGCCGAACAGATCAAGCAGGGCGGCGTTGCGATGGAAGTGGATTGGGTGCGGGTTTACGCTCCCGAATAATCAGCTCCACACCGCCTCTGGTGGCAGGCTCATCAAGATTGCATCAATGTTTCCGCCGGTTTTCAGGCCGAACAAAGTGCCGCGATCATAAACCAGATTGAACTCGGCATAGCGCCCGCGCCATTCCAGCTGCTGTTGTTTGTCCTGCGGCGAAAAATCCGCCTCCATCCGCTTGCGCACCAGCTTGGGATAGATATCGAGGAATGATTTTCCGACGTCCTGCGTAAACGCAAAATTGCGATCGAAAGCAGCGTCATCTTCGCATTCCAGATGGTCGTAAAAAATCCCGCCAACGCCGCGATGGACACCGCGATGGGGGATGTAGAAATACTCGTCCGCCCATTTCTTGAAGCGATCATAATAGGTTGGGTTATGCGCCGCGCAGGCCGCCCGAAAGGCCGCATGAAAGGCCTCTGTATCGTCTTCATAAGGGAGCGGCGGGTTAAGATCCGCCCCGCCCCCAAACCAAGCCGCTTGGGTGGTTAGAAAACGCGTATTCATATGCACCGCTGGCACATGCGGATTGGCCATATGGGCAACCAGCGAAATGCCGGTCGCGGTAAAGCCGGGACTTTCGGGACTGGCACCGTTCACCTGTGCGGCAAATTCCTGGCTGAAATTTCCCCGCACGGTCGAGACATTGACTCCGACCTTTTCAAACACTTTGCCCTTCATCAGACCCTGCGTGCCGCCGCCCGGATCTGCATTGCCCGCTTCTTCGCGGGTCCAAGCTTTGTATTGAAATTGCGCGTCAGATCCGGCCTCCCGCTCAATCGCTTCGAACTCTGCACAGATCTGGTTTCGAAGATCTTCGAACCATGTTCGCGCGCGGTCAGTGTGGGATTGCCAATCGGTCATAATTTCCTTGCAGCCATCTGAGCCCTTTGTGGGGCTGTTGGAGTAATTTCGAGCACGCTTATACGTCTGTTTGCTCAGCTTTGTTTGATCCGGATCAAGCTCAATACAAACTTTGCATTCCCCTTGCCAAAGCCTGCAGTGCGCGGCAAGGACACAGAATGGTTCCCGTTTCGTTCGCCCCCTTTGATTTCGCCGGAAACGAGCTTGTCATGAGCACGTCGCAGGCGCTCTATTGGCCCGCCGAGCGGGCACTGCTGGTGTCCGATCTCCACTTGGAAAAGGGCAGTTATTACGCCCAACGCGGCCAGATGCTGCCGCCATATGACAGCCGGGCGACGCTGGAACGGATTGCCGATGCTGTAAAAGCAACTGGCGCGCGGCGGGTCATTACGCTGGGGGACAATTTCCACGATGATGACGGCACCCATCGTTTGGATCCCTATGCTTCTGGCATGCTAGAGGCCCTGACAAGGGCGCTCGATTGGGTGTGGATCACGGGCAATCATGACGAACAGATGCACCGGGGTTTTGGCGGCCAGATTGAAGACGAGATGGAGGTGGGCGGTATAGTCCTGCGCCACATCGCCAAAAGCGGTGAAACCCGGCCCGAGTTGTCAGGCCATTTCCACCCCAAGATGCGTGTGACCGTGCGCGACCGGCACATCGCCAGGCCATGCGCTGTAAAGAGCTCAAGATGCGATGCTGGAGACCGCATGATCCTGCCGGCATTTGGTGCCTATACCGGCGGAATGGATGCGAGCGATCAGGCGGTTTTGGACGCGCTCAGCCCGGCTGATCAGATCGATGCTATCGTGCCGACACGGGGAAAATTGCTACACTTCCCGTTATTTCGTTCTTCGGCCCAAGACTCACCTAGCGTTTCGCGCTGATAATCCCTACATAGCGCCCATCAACTGAAGGCTACCAAAGGAGAAAGCCCCATAGCCCGTCCACCTCGGCGTTCAATGGCCCCGCCTACCAAGAGCGGCCCACGCTACGATAATTTCATCCAATCCGAAAAAGTGCGCGTAATCGATCACGAAGGTGAAAACCTTGGTGTGATGTATACCCGTGAAGCTATGGAACAAGCGAATGACCTCGGCCTGAATCTGGTCGAAGTGTCCCCCAATGCGGACCCGCCCGTGGCCAAGTTTTTGGATGTCGGCAAATACCGCTATGAGGCTCAGAAAAAGGCCAATGCTGCGCGTAAAACGCAGAAGACTCAGGACATTAAAGAAGTCAAAATGCGCCCCAATATCGACACGCATGATTATGACGTGAAGATGCGCAACGTGAACAAGTTCATCGAAAATGGTGACAAGGTAAAGATCACTTTGCGGTTCCGGGGGCGCGAAATGGCGCACCAAAATCTGGGCATGGATCTGCTGCGTCGGGTGCAAACCGATGTTGAAGAGATCGCCAAAGTAGAGGCGTTTCCGCGCCTTGAAGGACGCCAAATGCTAATGGTGCTCGCACCAAAGTAACACATACGGCATGGCTACCGAATTGATGAAGAGGGCGCGCAGAATTGTGCGCCCTTTTTGCATCAGGTCGAAAATGTTGGCGCGGCTATTCGATCAACTTGCAACCATAGTCGACCGAAACCGTTGAGGTTTCACGTGCAACCATTACATTCCAGATAGATAGCAATTATTTGCTCCATTTTTGGCACCACAGACAAAGGTTACTTGATCCATGGGTAAAGCCACCATAAGCACAATCGCAGTGACGGCATTCTTGGCGTGCGCGCCCGCTGCACAAGCGGAATCGACCCAGCCGGGTCCATTGGCCACAAACAGCGCAGTGGCTCTGTTTGCGATGCCGGTAGCAAATCCGGATTTCTCGACCTTTACGCCGACCGATACGCCAGTTCGCAACCGAATTGACTACGAAATCTGGGACGAGGCGATGAACTATCTGGTTTTTCGGATGGGCAAATCGCTCCGCCAGAATCCCGGGCGGCCCAGTGCAGGCATGGGCAGTCGGCGCATCTATGGTCATGATTCGCGCTATCGATTGGAGGGGAACCGCATTCTGTTCTCCTTCCTTGATCAGGAAGTCATCGCCACTTTTACCGAATACCGGCAAGATCTTGAACGGGTTGGCACCGAGCTGGATATTGCCAGCTTATCGCGGAACGAGCAGCTCGCTTTCTGGATCAATTTGCACAACGTTACCGTGATCGAGCAGATCGCCAATGCATGGCCAGTACGCCAGCCGCGTGAGATCGAAATTGATGGTGTTCCGATGGACGAGGCCAAGATCCTCTCGGTCAAGGGCGTGTCCATGAGCCTGAAGGATATCCGCACCCAGATTGTCTATCGTCACTGGCGCAATCCCAAGGTTATTTATGGGTTCTGGCGCGGCGACATTGGTGGACCATCCATCCAGTCAGAAGCTTACACTGCGCAGAATGTTGGCCGGTTGCTCGACAAGTCTGCTCGCGATTTTGTCAATTCACTGCGCGGCACACAAAAGCGTTCTGACCGACTTCAAGTCTCTGAAATCTATGCAGAGGCACAACCCTTTTATTTCCCTGAATGGGGCCAAGATATCCGCGCGCACATCACCACTTATGCCGATGAAGATGTGCTCGCATTGATGCAGCAGACCAGCAACGTCGAAGCTGCCATATCCGAACCCGACATTGCGGATATGGCCGGCGGCGTCCGCGAGCCGAGCTATTCGAACGTCACCTCTGCCGGCAGTTCTGTCAGCTTCCGTGTGCCGCAAGGCATGGCACGATTGCTATCCGAGCGTCAGACCAAGATCGAGCGTCTGATACGCGAAGGCAGGACCGGAACCGTCACATTCGAAAACATCACTCTGCCCGGCGAAGAAGGCGAAGCTGCCACCAACGAAGTTGACTAGAACGGCCGAGCATACTTGCGCAGGCTTGCCAGCGATTTGCCAAGTCGTGGGTAATCGATCGATGGGGCGAGCATTGCTGAGGCGAAGCTGCTAGGGCCTTTCCCGAAAGCTTAGGGAGAGCACCCAGTATGTCTGCGCAAGCAATCGGTCGTTTGATCGGCCCATTGATATTCGCCATCACGGTTTTCACCTCCCCTCCGGCTGGAATGCCCGCGGGCGCATGGCTTGTTGCCGGGCTGGTTGTGTGGATGGCTTCTTGGTGGATGACCGAGGCGGTGCCGCTAACCGTTACGGCCTTGCTGCCCTTTGTCGTTCTACCCTTTTCGGGGGTTTCCACCGCAAGAGAAACTGCCAGCACTTATTACTCACCGATCCTGTTTCTGTTGTTGGGCGGGGCATTTGTCGCCTTAGCAATTGAGCGCACAGGCCTGCACAAAAGGCTCAGCCTTGCCATATTGAAGGCGATTGGGACCAAAGGTGGGCACACCCAGTTGCTGCTGGCCTTCATGATCTCTGCCGCGCTGCTCTCTATGCTGATATCCAACACCTCAACCACACTGATCATGATGCCCATGGCACTGGCGGTGCTGGTTGGCGGCGGGGCATTGGCATCCGATCGCGAAGGATTGTCAGGTGCTTTGCCGATGGGGATTGCCTTTGCAGCCAGCATTGGCGGTCTAGGAACGCTGGTTGGTTCGCCCACCAATGCCATCGCTGTGGGCCTGCTCGATACCATGATCGGCGTAGAAATTTCCTTCATCCAATGGACTTTGTTTGGCATGCCTATTGTGCTGGTGGGCGTGCCACTGGCCGCCTTTATCATCGGCAAGTTCCAGAATGTCACCGGGCACCCATTTGATGTGGCAGCGGCCCGCGCTTCGATTGATAATCAGGCGGAATGGAGTTTGGCAGAGAAGCGTTTGGTGCCCATCGTAGGGCTTACTTTCCTGGCCTGGATGACCGTACCCTGGATCAAGCCGCTTTTACCGGACGGGTCTTGGACCAATGGCACCATTGCGATCATCGCCAGTTTTGCGCTGTTTTTGTTGCCCGATGGAACCGGTCGGCCCTTGCTGATCTGGAAAGAGGCTGACCGTGCCCCTTGGGGTGTGATCATGATGTTCGGCGGCGGACTAGCATTGGCTGGCGGCATGCAGGCATCGGGGTTGGCGGACTGGCTTGCTGCGGCATTGTTGCCGCTGGAAAACTTCCCGCTGTTCGTGGTTGCCTTAGCCGTAGTCGCAATGATCATTGTGATCACCGAATTTGCCAGCAATGTCGCCACCGCCACCGGCATAATTCCGGTGGTCGCCTCCTTGGTTGTCGCCTTGGGCGCAGACCCGATGCTGCTCGCTATGCCAGCAGCTCTCGCCGCCAGCTGGGGCTTTATGTTGCCGGCTGGCACAGGACCCAATGCGATTGCCTGGAGCACGGGCCGGATCAAGATCGAACGGATGGTGGGTGCCGGATTGGTGCTCGATCTGATCGGTGTATTCTTGATCGTTGGCATGGTCTGGGCGATGGCGCAGATCGTTTAGGATCAGGTTCGGCATGCAAAGCTAAGCAAAGGCTGAGCACGCAGATAGCTTGCGGGCTTGAAGCACTGGTCAAATGGCGATAGTTGCAATTGCAATTACTTTCTCGTGATGGAGAGGCGTTTCTGCGGAGGTTAGAAACGGGTGCCATGCGAGGTCCAATCAGCGCCTGCCTTCCTGGGCGCACCGATTGAACAACCGTCTAAGAAGGAAGCATTCCGCATGACCGACGCAACCGATGCTGTTGACACCCCGACCCCTCGCCGCAAGCCCAAGCCCAAAGTAAAATCCATCGGCGGTCGCGAGTTGAAGCCCAGCACCCTGATGATGGGGCACGGGTTTGACCCGGTACTGTCAGAAGGATCGCTCAAGGCGCCGATTTTCCTAACCAGTACATTTGCGTTTGAAAATTCGGCCGCTGGCAAGCGTCACTTTGAAGGCATTACGGGCAAGCGTCCCGGCGGTGCAGAAGGCTTGGTCTATTCACGTTTCAACGGACCCAATCAGGAAATTCTGGAAGACCGTCTATCGGTCTGGGACGGCGCAGAAGACGCTCTGAGCTTTTCCAGCGGCATGACCGCCATCACCGTTATGATGTTGGCCTATTGCAACGCAGGCGATGTGATCGTCCATTCTGGCCCGCTATACGCCGCATCCGAAGGCTTCGTCGCCAAGGTAATGAGCAAGTTCAACGTGACCTATGTCGATTTTCCCGCCGGGGCGACCCGCGAAGAACTGGACGACGTCTTGGCCAAAGCCAAAGCGCAGGCCGATAGCCAAGGCGGCAAGGTGGCGATGGTCTATCTGGAAAGCCCGGCCAACCCAACCAATGCGTTGGTTGACGTGGAAGCTGTCACCGCCGCGCGCGACGCTGTGCTGGATGCCGAGACAACGCCCATCGCTATCGACAACACCTTCCTTGGCCCGCTGTGGTCTCGCCCGCTTGATCACGGAGCAGACATCGTGGTTTACTCACTGACCAAATATGTTGGCGGCCATTCTGACCTTGTTGCTGGCAGCATTGCCGGGGCAAAAAAGTGGATGGATCCGGTCCGTGCCTTGCGCAACACGATGGGCGGTATTTGCGATCCCAACACCGCATGGATGCTGCTGCGTTCACTGGAGACAGTCGAGCTGCGCATGCAGCGCGCGGGCGAGAATGCGGCCAAGGTTTGTGCTTTCTTGAAAGACCATCCCAAGGTCGAGGGCTTGGGCTATCTGGGCTTTATCGACGATCCGCGTCAGCAGGACATCTTTGATCGGCATTGCTCGGGTGCTGGCTCCACCTTCTCACTGTTCATCAAGGGTGGCGAGGCAGAGGCCTTCCGCTTCCTCGACAGTATGAAGATTGCCAAGCTGGCGGTCAGCCTGGGGGGCACGGAAACGCTGGCCAGCCTTCCTGCTGCCATGACCCATCTGTCTGTGCCCGATGAGCGCAAAGCCCAGCTGGGTATCACCGATAATCTGGTCCGTATCTCCATCGGTATTGAAGATGCAGATGACTTGATCGCCGATTTTGAACAGGCGCTGGCGCAAGTTTGACGGAACGCCTAGCATGATCCCCTAGAGACGAAGTCGAGGGGATTTATGATGGCGACACGCAAACCGGTTTGCTTGGTAATTGGCGCGGGCGCCGGCATTGGCGGGCACGTGGCCATGCGTTTTGCTGCGGGCGGCTATCACGCGGTGCTGGCCCGGCGTTCGGATGAGGAAAGCCTCGCCCGATTGATCGGCAAAATCGAGGATGCAGGCGGCAGTGCCACTGGCGTGTTGCTGAATGCAGCCGAGGATGGAGCGATTGAAGAGCTGGTCGATCGGGTCGAAACCGACATCGGCCCGATCGAAAGTGCGCTGTATAATCTGGGCGCGCAGATCGGGAATCGCAAGCTGCACGATACGCCGCACAAGACCTTTGAACTAGGCTGGCGACTGGGCTGTTACGGAGTGTTTCGTCTGGCCCATGCGATGCTTCCGGCGATGGTTGAGCGCGCTAAGAGCGGTCCGCACGGATCGCTGCTGGTGACTTCTGCCACATCCGCCATGCGCGGCAATGCAGGCCAGCACAGCCATGCTGCGGCGATGGGCGGACGGCGCATGCTGTGCCAGACATTGAACGCCGAATTTGGACCGCAAGGCATCCATGTGGCCCATATTGTGGTCGATGGCGGAGTTAACTCGCCCGATACTCTAGGCAAATTGCTGGGCGATAAGTTTGATGCCTACAAGTCATCGAAGGGCGATCAGGGCATTATTGATCCAGCCGATTTGGCCGAGACTTATTGGCATTTGGCGCAGCAACCGCGCAATTGCTGGACACATGAAGTGGATGCCCGGCCTTGGAACGACGTTGCCTGGTGGAATGACAATCCCAATCCGCAGATCGATTCCACCGCTGGCAAGCCGGGCTTCGCCGGACCTAAAACTTGAGGGCGAACGACCTAAAATCGCGCTCGAATTTGATTATTACACTTCAGGGGATCCTGACGGTGTGAAAGAGAAGCAACAGTCATCGCAAATCACGCCTGTGCAGGAAAGTTTCGTCGATGGGTGAGTTGAGAAGGTCCGCTAACGACCCAAATGGGGATAGGTTTGTTACGTCACCCCGGACTTATTCCGGGGACCCGCTAGCTTTGGTGCAACACTAGGAAACAGTGAGTGGGATCCCGGCTCTGGGGCCTGGATAACGAAAATCCCCAACGTCCGCTCTTCACCTTAATTCCGTTCACTGCCCGCTTAAGGCCCGATCTACAGGTATCGCCTACTTGTAAATCTGTGTCGCGCCACCATTTCAGTAATATCGAGAGTCCATGTTCATGCGCCTTCTCGACTGAGAGACAATTGCGCTCCCGCATTGGGGAGAAAGCACATTGAGCTTCAACAAACTTCTATACGATCATCAATTGGCCCTGCTGAGAGCTGCACGTCCTAAACCCGCGATAATCGGCCCCGACTTGGTCGATAACTATGAAGTGCTGCTCCAGAAGGCGCGGCACAAGCTGGGTGTCGCACAATATCCTGTCGCGCTGACGCTGGCCGCTAAGCTTCCCAATCCTCAACTAGCGCATCAAGGAAATTTGTCATGACTGCCATGGTCGAAGAACGAACGACTCCCGATCGCGGGCAGGGTATCTTTGCCGTAAAGTCATTCAAGCGCGGTGACATTCTTCATGTTGGCGTGTTGGATACCAATGCGATCAAAAACCATTCCCATGCGTCCCAATTGAGCAAGACACGGTTTGGGTTTCACAAGGGACTGAGCTCCAAATTCAATCATTCCTGTGATCCGAACTGCGGCATCATCATCAACCAATCCGGCGGCCACAATATTGTCGCGATGCGTGCCATCTGTGATGCTGACGAAGCGACCTATGATTACGCAATGCGCAATTATCGCATCGAGCATTTCCCAGGCCCGTGCAGTTGCGGAACCGCGAATTGCCGCGGGATGATTACGGGTTGGAAGGATTTGCCGCAGCAGCGCAAGGATGATTACGCCGGATTTGTCGCACCTTATTTGATCGAGATTGACGCGGAGCCTTCACATTTGATCGCGCAGGCCCACTCATGACAAAACAGGCTGCTGACTGCCTCAAGCCCGACGCCCTCGCCCAAAAGCTGAGAAGTTAGAATGACCGCCCCAACCGGTTTCGTTCTGCTGCATCGTCGCGACGGCTCCAAAGTCGCCTGCCGGATTGCGAGCGTCCTTTATGTCGGGAAAAGCCAAGAGCTGGGCTCCGTGCTGAATTTCGGCGGCGGATCTGAAGTCAATGTCCATGAGGGGTTCGACGAGGTAGTGGAACTGCTGTCCAAACTTTCCGGCTAATCGACGCTGCCCGCTCATGCGCCCGTTTGCTGTCACGGGTCGAGAGCCTGTGCCCCCAGCTACCCGCGCCACTCGCGCCGTTCTTCGGCTGATTTGAGCACTTCATAGGCTAATTGCAGCTTCTGAAATTCGGCTGCGGCCTCGACGTCATCGGGCTTCACATCGGGATGCACGAGCTTGGCTTTCTCGCGCCACGCCTTCTTGACCTGGGCAAAGTCGGCATCGCCTTCAAGATCGAGCACTTCCAACGCGCGCATCTCATCAGCACTGCGGCTGCCATCGCCTGATCCGGTCCAACCGTAATGCGAGGCTTCGGCATAACCTTCGCTTTCCTGCCGCTCGGCCTTGGCGCGCTCGGCCTTTTGTTCCTTATCGAGACCTTCAAAATAGTCCCAGCCCTTGTTGTATTCTGCCGCATGCTTTTGGCAGAAATACCATTTGTCCGGATTGTTGGGAGATTTGGGCGCCGGGCACAGCCCCGCCTCGCCGCAACCGTGCCGGTCGCATTCACGCTGGGCCACCGCCTCGCGCGAGGAATCGTAGGACCGCCAGCGCGGGAAGCCCCAATCGTTGGAACGGCCCGCTCTAGCCATGGTGGGCGCTCAATGTCGCTGGTCTAATCATTTCGACGGCCTGTCTAGAGAGGGTTGCGAGCAATGAAAAGATCTGGGAACCAGTTTCGATTAGAAATGTTGCATTGCAATAGCACTTCATAATTTGTGAAGCATTGCGCAGCTAAGGACGTGAATATGAGCAAGCAATTGACCCTTTCGAGCATTATCGCTGTTTTCGCGATGGTTGCCCTCGTCGCGATCAATGTCGCCCATCCGGTCGGCAGCGATGCCGGCCTGGGCCTTGCCCCGTTGCAAGCCGCGCTGCCCCAGATTGATGAGGACGCGCTTGGCCTGCTGTCACCTTGGTGGCTGTCTAACTAATTGATCACGCTTTAGTTTATTACGACGCTGACCGCACGGCGGTTTTGCGACCAAGCGGCTGCGTTTGACGCCAGAGCAACCGGGCGCTCCTTGCCATAGCTGACCGTGCGGATGCGATTGGCATCCACGCCCAGACTGATCAGATAATTCTTTGCCGAATTGGCTCGACGTTCGCCCAGCGCGAGGTTGTATTCGCGCGTGCCGCGTTCATCGGTGTGCCCCTCGATGGTGATCGAAATTGCGCCATAGCGTGACAGATATTGTGCCTGCGTTTGCAGCGCGGCCGCATCGGCACTGTCGATGTTGAACCGGTCGGTGTCGAAATAGATCACGTTCTGACCGTTCACCGCATCTTCGAAATGAGCCTGTGTGCCCAAGGTCGGTCCGGTGTCACCCACGGGAGCAACGGTGGTTCCTTGATCCGTGGTGGTCTGCTCTGGTGCAGGAGGAAGCTGTTCAGGAGCCTTCTTGGCACAGCCAGCCAAGGCCACGGTTCCACTGAGAAGCGCGATGGTTGCAAGTCGAATATTCATACTTGGGTTCCTTTCCCGAATGGCCGCATGGTGAAAGCACCAGGGGTATGCAGCCAGAATGTTATTATCAAAACGTGCTCAAGGCAAAATCGGTCCCCAAGCCGGATCGGAGGCATCAACCGGCGTTTTGAGCCGTCTCTCGTTGCGGCCCGTCAGATCGACCTGCCACAAACCGGATCGGCCCGAATTGCGGGTGGTGCGGAAGAATTGGATGATCCGGCCATTGGGAGCCCAAGTGGGCGCCTCGTCCTGCCATCCGCTGGTCAGCACCCGAAGGTTACGGCCATTGGGGTTCATCACCGCTATGTTGAAGTCACCCGCAATCCGCGTGAAGGCGATCTGGTCTCCGCGCGGGCTCCATTCCGGCGTGGCGCAGCGCCCACCAAAGAAGGTCAGACGCCTTTGGTTGGAGCCGTCGGCATCCATAACATAGCATTGCTGTGTGCCCGAACGGTCGCTTTCAAACACAATCTTGCTGCCGTCAGGCGAATACGACCCGCCAATATCGATACCAGGCGTGTCGGTCAGCCGCACACTGCGGCCTCCGGTAGCGGGCACACGATAAATGTCCGTATTGCCGCCCACGGCCATCGAATAGAGGATATTGCGGCCATCGGGCGACCAGCGCGGGGCGAGCGTGGGATTGCCGGTTTCCGCCACCAGCTGCTGACGGCCAGTGCCAATGTCATAGACATAGATGCGCGGGTTGCCGTCTACATAAGACAGATACAGCAGCTTCTTGTAATCGGGCGAGTAACGCGGCGTCAGCGCGGTGGCGCTGCCCAGCGTCAGAAAGCGATGGTTGGCGCCATCGCTGTCCATGATCGCCAGCCGCTTGATGCGTTTGTCCTTCGGTCCGGTTTCGGCGATATAGGCGATCCGGCTGTCGAAGAACGGGCTCTCTCCCGTCAGGCGCGAATAGATAAGGTCCGAACATTTATGCGCCGCACGCCGCCAGTCAGCCGGTGGCACCACCCAACCTTCGCGGATCAACTCGTCCTGCAAGGCGACATCGTAAAGATAGCACCCAACGGTCAGGCGGCCATCTGCCCGCGCGCTGACATAGCCATGGACCAACATCTCCACCCCGCGGCCACTCCAACTGCCCCAACTGGGCGAAGTGATCTGGGCAAAGCTCGGCTGAGGCAGACTGTCCGGCCCAACCGGGCGGAAGATGCCATTGTTGCGCAGATTGGCGGTGATGACGCGCGAAATCTCGCGGCCCAGCGCGGCGGTACCATTGGCATTGGCGGGCGTTGGTCGGTCACGGTCTGCGGCAAAGCCGGCAATCGCCACGCCAATATCGGACCAATCGCTTTCATCGGTGACGGTAAAGCTTAGGCCGCCTTCCTCTGCCTCGGCCTCGCCCAGGGTTTCAACCGAGCCACCTTCGGCGACAGGCGTACCCAGATCAGAGCTTTGCGCTGCGAGGGGACTGCTGGCCAGTGGGCTGGCAAAAAGGGCGAGAGCAAAAATCAGCTGTTTCATCGAGAAAGGTTCCTATCGAAACGCGCGCCCCGGATCGACTTCCAGGCGTTGTAATATTCGTCAGGCAGGTCGAACGGTGCGGCCAGTTGAACTGCGCGGATGGCGCGTTCGGCATGCAGCCCTGCTTGCGGGCGGTTTGAAGCGTTGATGCCGCCCTGCCGTAGCACCCGTGGGCGGCCCCGCAATCGGCCCTCTTCATCCAGATCAAACGCCAACTCGGTAATCAAAAGCTCGGAATCGACGCCCGAAGGTGCGGTCCAATGCGGGCGGATCTGGCGCACGATGGCCTGGATAATCGATGCCTTGGCGCTGGCCCCAATTTGACTGGCCGGAATGCGCGCATCATCGCTGGTGCGACTGTTGCTCGCCCCTTCCAGAAAATTGTCGCCTACTTGCGATCCGCCGCCTTGGCGCGGTTCGGGCCGAGCTGAGGATTGGGGCCTGGGTGTTTCTTGCCTTGTTTGCCGGTCTGGCGAAGGCGCTGTGCTTGTGGTCGCTTGCTCTGGCGTATCTGCGACGCTGGGCTGAGGCTCGTCGGCCAATTCAGGGGCAATGGCTGCGCGGCTATCAGGCACAAGGACGGGAGCGGTCGCTTCCAGACCAATGTCGCTCGCCAGGCTGACGGTCATGCGCTCAGGACGCTCGGTCAGGATGTCGGGCGCAGGCTGCATGACCAGCACCGCAACCAAAAACAGGTGCAGCCCGAAGGCAATTGCCAGGCCAAACCGCTCTTCGCGACGAAAGGCAACATGTTCCACCATCATGGCAACGCTATGGCGGCGAGACTGAACCGTTGGTGACCAGCGAGATTGAATTGAAGCCAGTGCGGTTCAATTCTCCCATCACAGCCATCACCCGGCCATAATCCAACGTCCGGTCTGCGCGCAGCACGATGATCGGCCCGCTGGCTTGCGATCCAGGATCGATTTGCAGCAGTGCATCGGCAAAACCGCCTGCAGGAATGCGCGTATTGTCGATGTAGATCACGCCCGCATTATCAATCGCCACGGTCACTTGGCTGGGGCTTTGATCGATCGGATTTGCGCGGCTGTCAGGCAATTCTACCGGCACGCCCGAGGCAAGCAGTGGGGCTGTGACCATGAAGATGATCAGCAAAACCAGCATCACATCGACAAAGGGCGTGACATTGATCTCTGCCATAGGCGCGCGGCGGGAACGGCGAGATTTGCTCTGCGAAGCCATGGAGAATGCCATAGGCCTAACCCCCAGCCCATCTGGTTTGCGCCAGACGGGGGCGCAGCCGCCGCAAGGGCGACGGCCCGCCCGCAGCGACGCGACCTTCAGGTCGTGAGAGCGAGGAAATCGCGTTCGCGGAGGCGAATGCGCAAATCATGATGCTTGATCCAGTTCGCGGCTGAGACCTGCATGGAAACGGTCTGCAAAGCGCTGCAGGCGTGCCTCATAGCGGTTCACCCGGTGACTGAAGCGGTTGTAGGCGATCACTGCCGGTATGGCGGCGAACAGGCCAATGGCGGTTGCAAACAAGGCTTCGGAAATACCCGGAGCAACCACAGCGAGCGACGAGCTTTCCTGAGCGCCAATCTGGAAAAAGCTATTCATGATGCCCCACACAGTACCGAACAGGCCAACGAACGGAGCAACCGCACCCGTGGTCGCGAGAAAATTGAGCCGTTCGGCCAAATTGTCCGCCTCTTGCGCCACTTGGCTCTCCATTGCGCTGGCGGTACGATGGCGCGTCCCTTCCCGATCAATCGGCGTCTTGGCGGTGGAGCTTTTCCATTCCTCCATCGCCATGGCGGCAACACGGGCACTGGGAATATCGGCCTTGGCCCGCTTGCCCAGCAGGCGCTCGTAATCCTCACTGTCCCAGAACTCGTCCTCATATGCGCGTGAGCGGCGCTCGATCTTGCCCATCCGTAAGGAGAAGGAGACAATGATCGTCCACACCCACACGCTGGCCAGAATAAGACCCAGCATTACCGCCTGCACGACAATATCGGCCTGCAAAAACAGATCGAGCGGATTGAGCCGCGTCGACGCGCCAAGGCTGGTGAGCGGTAGAGAGAAAATCATGCTAGCTTATCTTCCATAAATGCTTTGAATGCGGCGCGCCATTCGGTCGGTTGACGGCGCGGACGCCCGTCGAGCGAGATAAAACCTACGCGCAATGTCGCTTCACACAAAAGTTCTTGTTCAACGCCAGCATCACCGCCAGCAGCACCGGCAAAGTTGCGAAAGGCGCGTTGGTGCATCCGGCAACTGGCCGCGCCCAATTCGGTGCAGATCGTCTCGATCACCACATCATCATCCAACTTGGCCGGGCGCAGATATTTCAGATTGATTTCCGACACGGCATAGGCGCCACCATCCCCGCTTGCGCCTGCTTCGATCGCGGCGCGCTGATCAATCTGGAGCAATCGCAACAAGTCAGACCGAGCGCGTTCAAACCAGCGCAGATAATTGGCGTGATAGGTGATGCCGGACAGGTCAGTGTCCTCGTAGTAGACGCGCACCGCATACAAATGGCGTGGGCCGTCAAAACAACCGCCAGGAGGATTGGGCAAATTCATCGTCTATGGGTTTAGCGCAGTGGCGAATCTGTGCAAAGCGCACAATGAAATACGCTGGTACATCAGCGACGAACCGAGTCTAACGCGCGATCATCGGTCCCAAAAACTGTCCACCAAAGATATGAACGTGCAAATGCGGCACTTCTTGGCCGCCATGCGCGCCGATATTGGCCATCATGCGATAGCCCGGTTCCACCAGTCCCTTCATCCGCGCGACTTCGCCAACCGCCCGGACAAAACCGGCAATCTCCTCTGCCGAAGCCTTGGCCGAGAAATCATCCCAGCTGACATATTGGCCCTTTGGAATCACCAGCGTGTGAATTTCTGCCTGCGGGTTGATATCCTCAAACGCATAAGACCACTCGTCCTCATAGACCTTAGTCGAGGGGATTTCTCCGCGCATAATCTTGGCGAAGATGTTGTTGTCATCATAGGGCAGCGTCGCATCTATCGGCATTATTTCTCTCCACCTTGTGGACCCCAGAAAATGACCCACGTGTCGAAGTCCTCGCTGAAATCGACGAACCGATGGTCCATCCCAGCCGGAACAAACAGCACATCCCCTGCTGCAACAGACACGCGGTCCTCGCCGCGAAGGAAGTCGGATGTGCCGCGTCGGATTATATACAATTCGTCCTGAGCGTGCGGTTTTTGGATGTCCTTGCCCACCGGCCGGAACAACTCTGTGGTCATGGAACCATGGGCGACACCCAGGTGAAACGGTACATCCGATTGTTCCAGTCCTGCCTCGAATTCGGCAAGGCGAGTCATCCAATGCGACCTGTCCATCATCCCCCCCGCGAGGCTTTTTCGACCAGACCAGACACGCCTTCGCGGCGATCCAATTCCGACATCACCTGATCGAGGGAAACGCCCTTGGCTTGCAACAACACCAGCAAATGAAACAACAGATCTGCGCTTTCCGCCGCCAGTTCATCTTTGCCCTGAGACAGAGCAGCAATCACCGTCTCGGTCGCTTCCTCGCCCAATTTCTTGGCGATGGTCTCCAGCCCCTTGGCATTGAGCTTGGCCACATAGCTTTTATCAGGCGCGGCAGTGGCCCGCTCGGCAATGATTTGTTCAAGGCGCTTTAGTGTGTCCATCGGGCTTTTCTCGTCCAAAGCCAGCTGGCTGGCAAATGTTCTTTTTGGTCAAATCGATCGCGCAGGCAATCCGGCGGCGCGCAAGGCCGTGTGGGCATCGGCAATGGAATGCTCGCCAAAGTGGAAGATTGATGCCGCCAAAACCGCGCTGGCATGGCCCCGCGTCACGCCTTCGACCAGATGATCCAGCGTCCCCACGCCGCCACTAGCGATCACCGGGATAGTAACGCTGTCAGCAATCGCGCGGATCAAATCCAGATCATATCCGGCCTTGGTTCCATCACCGTCCATGCTGGTGACAAGCAATTCGCCTGCGCCCATCTCGGCCAGCAATCTCGCATGTTCCAACGCATCAATACCCGTGGGTTTTCGCCCGCCATGGGTGAAGATTTCCCACTTCGGACCCGCTTCGCCCGTGGTTCCAACAACCCGGCGCGCATCCACGCTGGCGACAATGCATTGGCTACCAAACTTCTCGGCGATTTCGCGCACAACTTCGGGCCGTTTCACCGCTGCAGAATTGATTGCAACCTTGTCAGCCCCGGCCAGCAGCAAAGCGCGCGCGTCCTCTACCGAGGCAACGCCGCCGCCCACCGTCACCGGCATAAAGCACACTTCTGCCGTACGTTTGACGATATCGAGTAAAGTCCCACGCCCTTCATGCGTGGCCGAAATATCCAGAAAACACAGCTCATCCGCGCCCGCCGCATCATAGGCCCGCGCTTGCTCCACCGGATCGCCAGCATCCTTCAGATCGACAAAATTCACGCCTTTGACCACGCGGCCATCAGCCACATCAAGACAAGGGATCACGCGAATGCACACGGTCATCAGTCGGGTTCCACCGTCGCAGTGATGCTCATTGAGCCCACTTCAATTCGCAGCTTGTCGCCAATTTCGAACTTGGGGATGGCATCGCTGCTCATACCCTTCCAACGAAACTCAATCGCACTGCCTTCAAGCTCAAACTCGGACACCTGATCGGCATCGCGATAGAGTCGCAGCTTTCCATCATGATCGCTGGAAAGGTCGCGCAGCCGCAGGCTGAAACGTTCTTGTCCATCGCTCCACCGGCTTTGCTTCAACTTGCCAAAGAAGCGCTTTGAATTCGGCGCAGCATCGCGAAATCTCGCCTCGACATCATGCGTTTTGAGGACCCCTTCGCCAACCACAACCATGCTCGGGCTTTCAGCGATTTTCTTCTTTAGCCAACCAAACATGCTCTTACTCCCTCGCACCCATCGCAATAGCGGCGGCCAGATCCAGCCGCCCTTCATACAGAGCGCGGCCCGTAATGACGCCCTCGATCCCTTCATGCGCGTTGACTGACAGGATGTGGATGTCATCCAATCCCTTCACGCCCCCGCTGGCAATCACAGGAATATCCACTCTGCGTGCCAGATCCAGCGTTGCATCGATATTGACGCCTTTCAGCAATCCGTCGCGGCCAATATCGGTGAACAGCAGGCTGGCAACGCCCGCATCTTCGAAGCGGCGGGCCAAGTCCACAACCGGAACATCGGACACATCGGCCCAACCCTCGGTTGCAACCATCCCGTCCTTGGCGTCCACCGCCACCACGATACCGCCTTCCCATTCGCGTGCCATCTCTTTGACGAAATCGGGGTTCTTCAGCGCGGCGGAGCCCATTACCACTCGAGCCACGCCCAGATTGAACCAACCTTCAACCGCTGCCGCATCGCGGATCCCGCCGCCCAATTGCACATAGCCAGGAAAGGCGTCGATGATCGCCTCTACCGCAGCGCGATTTTCGGTGCGGCCGGCAAAGCTGCCGTCCAGATCCACCACATGCAGATGCAGCGCACCTGCATCAGCAAAGATCATCGCTTGGGCGGCCGGATTGTCACCATAGACGGTGGCCCGGTCCATATCGCCCTCTGCCAGACGGACGACTTCGCCACCCTTCAGATCAATCGCTGGAAAAACAATCACGGCTTCCACTCCAGAAATCGAGAGAGCATCTCCAGCCCATAGGACTGGCTCTTCTCAGGATGAAATTGCACCCCTACCACAGTTTCGCTGGCAACTGCCGCAACCAGGCCTTGTCCGTGATCGGTCATCGCGCAAATATGCTGCGGTTCATGCGCGGCAAAATGATAGGAGTGGAGGAAATAGGCCTCGCCTGCTTCGATCAAGGGATGGGTGCCGACATGCGGCAACAAAGCCACGTCATTCCAGCCCATATGCGGCACTTTGATGGACGGATCTTGGCTCTCGATCAGCCGAACATCGCCGCCGATCCAGCCCAATCCCAATGTCTCGCCATGCTCCAATCCGCGATCGGCCAGCAATTGCATGCCCACGCAAATGCCCAGGAACGGCACCGCCTCGACCCGCACGCGCTGCTCCAACGCATCGACCATACCGATCAAGCCGCGCAATCCTTCAGCGCATGATTTGTATGAGCCAACCCCGGGCAGCACGATCCGGTCTGCTGTGCGCACGATTTCAGGATCTTGTGTGACCGTAACATTGGCCCCGACGGCTTTCAGCGCATTGTGAACCGAGTGCAAATTGCCTGCGCCATAATCGATCAGCGCAACTCTGCTACCCACCCAGCTGCCCCTTGGTGCTGGGAATAGCGCCGCCTTTGCGCGGATCGCTTTCCACCGCAATACGCATGGCGCGGGCGAAGCCTTTGTAAATGCTTTCGCAAATGTGGTGATTATTGGTGCCATACAGCAGTTCGATATGCAGCGTGATACCGGCAGTTTGAGCAACAGAATGGAACCAATGCTCGATCAGTTCGGTGTCCCATTCACCCAGTTTTTCTTGCGTGAAACCAGCCTTCCACACCAGATACGGCCGACCGGAAATATCCAGCGCCACGCGCGCCAAAGTCTCATCCATCGGAGAATAGGCAGCGCCATAACGGCCAATCCCGGCCTTATCGCCCAAGGCCTGCGCTAGCGCCTGGCCCAGCGCCAAGGCGCTGTCTTCAGTGGTGTGATGCTGATCAACATGCAGATCGCCATCCACCTTCATTGTCACATCAATCAGAGAATGCTTGGAAAATTGTTCGACCATGTGGTCAAGGAAGCCGATCCCTGTGGAAATGTCATAGGTGCCATTTCCGTCGAGGTTTACGACAACCTCAATCGCGGTTTCGGCGGTTTTTCTCTCGATACGGGCGTTTCGCATAGGGGGGCTATAGTTTCCCTGTCGCCATGCGCAAGCATTGGTGCATCGCAGCAAATTGCGGGATGAAGACGCGATAACCGCTTGACCCACGCCAATGGGATCGCCACCTAGCACATGCAATGAGTGATGATACGCCAGACAGCCTGATCCCCTATGACGAAATCGTGCAAGAAGCCTTGCGCGCTGTGGTGGCGCGGGTGCTGGGCGAGATTGTCCAAAGCGGCAGCGAGCTGCCCGGCAACCACCACTTTTACATCACCTTCAAAACAGGCGCGCCCGGCGTGTCCATCCCGCCCCATCTGCGCGAGCGTTTCCCCGACGAAATGACCATCGTTTTGCAGAACAAATTCTGGGATTTGGAAGTGCGCGATGACGGGTTTTCGGTGGGGCTCAGCTTCAACCAGATCCCCTCCTCTCTCTCCATTCCCTTTGCGGCGATCACCGCATTTGTGGATCCGGCGGTGGACTTCGGTCTGCAGTTTCAAGCCACCGTGGCCGATATGGCGCCCGAAACGCATGATGATGCGCAAAATGATTCTCCGGAACAGCCAGACAATGCAGGCGTTGAAGGAGCAGAAGACGGCTCGAACGTCGTCACGGTCGATTTCGGCCGCAAGGATTAAAACAAGCTCGTCCGATATCTTGGGGGCGAGACCCTGGAGATCACATTGCCTTTGAACGACGCTGACACCGATAGCGCAATCGAGACCGAGTCCGAGCGTATGCCCGGCCCCAGCACCAATCCTGCCACCAATCTGTTGATCGCTGATCTGGTAGTGCGAGGCGTCACCCGCATGACACGCCAGACCTTGCATAAAAGCGTGCTAAGAACCGGCTATAGCCGCGAAAAAGCCCGCAAATTGGCCAATGACCACACGATCTTGTCTACGCTGGCTCTGTATGGATTGTCCAAACTGGCCACGCGATCGGTGCCTGGTGCGATGCTGGTTGGCGGCGGATTGCTGGCCAAAACGCTGTATGATCGCGGCAAGTCGCGCCGGGTCGACAATTCCGGAGACGCGCCAGAGATTTTGCCAGCCGATCCTACCGCTACCGAGGAAAAATAGGCAGAGTTCGGTCCTGCACCCTTGATTATCGCCCCCGCTTTGCGCCAACAGCGTGCATGGCCGATCAAGACCAACTGCACAGACGCGGACTAATGTTCATCCTGTCGTCCCCTTCTGGGGCCGGCAAGACCACCATCTCGCGCAAAATTCTCGACGCTGACAATGAGATAAAGCTGTCCGTATCTGTCACCACCCGGCCCAAGCGGCCGGGCGAAGAGGACGGCGTTCACTATTATTTCGTCGATGATGCGAAGTTCGACCAAATGATCGAAGATGATGATTTCTACGAATGGGCTCCGGTCTTCGGGCATCGTTACGGGACGCCCAAGGGGATCATCCGTAATGCGCTGAAAGATGGTCAGGATTTCATGTTCGATATCGATTGGCAGGGCACGCAGCAGCTCTATCAAAAGGATCAGCAGGACGTGGTCAGCGTGTTTATCCTACCGCCCAGTATCGATGAATTGCGTCGCAGATTGATTTCGCGCGCGCAAGACGAAGAAGATGTGATCGACAGCCGGATGGAGCGCGCCAAAGGCGAGATCAGCCACTGGGCAGAATATGATTATGTCGTGGTCAATGACGATTTGGACGCATGCTTCGCCAAGGTACGCGAAATCCTGCACGCCGAGCGCATGCGACGGACCCGTCAAACCGGTCTGATACCGTTTGTGCGCGAGTTGACGGAATAGCTCCTTAGCACCTCGCCCCGCTTGTGCGGCTAACCCCAGCGCCTACATTTCCAATTTACAACCGCGTGCCTTCAATATGGGGCGAAGCTCGCGATAGGCGGCGGGCGTATCCATCAAGGGGATATAAGGGTGCAGATGGTGGACGATGTGATATTGCATTCCCATCGACAGCACATTGCCAACTTTGGACCGCCAGTTTCTGGTGTTACGATAGCGGCCCGTCCCCATTCCCGGACTGTGCGGAGCCCAGCTGAGAAAGAACACCAGATAGGTCATGGCGATCTGCATCGGCAGCCACCACAGCAAGAAAGCCTCCAAAGCAAAGCCGCTCCATGCCAATCCGATCAAGATAGCCACGTGCGCCAGCTTATAGATTATGCTTAGTAAAATCAGATCGGGACGCCCTGCCCGCGCCAGCGAAGCCATATAATCAGCCGACCGTTTGGCATCTGGTTGTCGCTGACGAATGCTGGCCCAAACAGCTTGCCATGGGCCATCTGCATGGCTGGTTATATCCACGTCCAATGCAGGATCATTAGTGTGTCGATGATGGTCCAGATGCGAAATCCGATACACTTCGAATGGGGTGCCAACCATCCAGGTCGTCGCGTGACCCAGCAGCTCGTTCAGCCAATGCAATCGCGTTCCTGGCCTGCCGATAATGTAATGCTGTGCATCATGGGTGGGCAGATAAACCAGGCTGAGGCTTACAGTCGACAACACGAATCCCAGCCACAGCGGAATAATGTCCAATAGCACTAGCGGCCACAGAGACAGCCAGAAGGCCAGATTGCCAAACGCCCAAGCAACGATTTCCCACGGCACTCTGCGCGAATATTTGCGCGCAATGTTCAATTCCAACCGGCGCAATTCCGCATCGCTTAGCTGGCTAAGGTCATCGGGGACCGACGGTGCAATCGCGCGGGTCATAGCCAACGCCCCGTTATCGTCGCGATCAGGCCCCAAAGTCCGGCTATCACAAAGCCGAAGTGTAAAGGAGACAAACCCAAGGGCGCTGTCATACCCAGCGCGACCAGAGCAGAAGCGATCACCGGGGCCAGGAAGCCTATGCCGAAGATCAACGGCAACAACTTCATTAGTGCTTTCAGACCTAATTCCATGCTGTCTCCTATAGAGTGATGATCAGCCTTTGCCCGACGGATCGTTGAACAGATTGGGCAGCAGTGCGTTCACAATGCCGCCATCAACGGTCAGCGTTTCGCCCACCACATAATCGCCGGCGCGGCTGCAAAGATAAATCGCCGCAGCGGCCATATCTTCGGCCGTGCCAATCCGTTTGGCAGGGATATTGGCAGCGGAATCATCGGGGGCGTGCTTGGCCGCCTGGTTCATCTCGCTGACAAAGGCACCTGGTGCAATTGTAGTGACCACGATGTGATCCTTGATCAGCCGCGCAGCCATGCGCCGCGTCAATTGGATAACGCCCGCTTTGGACGCTTGATAGGCATAGGTTTCCCATGGATTGATCCGCTGCCCGTCAATCGACGAGACATGGATCACCTTGGCCGGACGAGCCTCGGTAGCAGCAGCGGTCAGCAATCCGTGCAGTTTTTGGGTGAGGAAGAACGGCGTTTTGACGTTCAGGTCCATTGTCCGATGCCAGCCCGCCTCGCTGAATTCCAGATAGTCCTGTCCCCATGCAGCGCCGGCATTGTTGATCAAAATATCCAATTTGTCTTCGCGCTTGGCCAGTTCATCGGCGACATGCTGCATGCCGTCCATCTGGCTGAGGTCGGCTTGAATACCGATCACTTTGTCTTCGCCAAATTCGGCGATGGTCGCATCCATCTGCTCGATCTTGCGCGCCGAGATATAGACCCGAGCGCACCCCGCCGCGAGCAGGCCTTCGACAAACATCTTGCCGATCCCACGCGAACCACCAGTGACCAAAGCGATACGGCCATCAAGGCCAAAAAGTGAATTCAGATCCATCGTGATTTCCTCTTAGTACCCGCTCAATTCGGCCACGCGGTTGGTATGGTAATAGGCATCGCCCATAAACTCCTGCAGCGCCCGATCGCGCTTCATGAACAGTCCGATGTCATATTCATCGGTCATGCCAATGCCGCCATGCATTTGCACGCCTTCGCGCACCGCCAGCCCGGCTGTTTTGGCGACTTTCGCTTTCGCAACCGAGCTCATAAGGTCCGCTTTCTCGCTACCACCGTCAAGCAATTGCTGGGCTTTGATCACCGCAGCGCGGGCAATCTCAACTTCGGAATACAGATGCGCAGCACGGTGCTGCAAAGCCTGAAATTCACCGATCAGCTTACCAAATTGCTTGCGCTGTTTGAGATAATCTACCGTCATGTCCATCGCGCCGCGGGCAACACCCACACCCTCTGCAGCAGAGCCAACCCGTCCTGCCATCAGCATCGTGTTGAGGATAGCGCGGCCACCATCAACCTCGCCAATGACGGCATCTCCATCCAATTCAACCCCGTCAAAGGTGATGTGCGAGGCCATTGAGCTATCGACCAAACGAACCGGGTCCTGCGTCATATTCGCGGCATCCTTGGGCACCGCAAACAAGGTAATGCCATCTTCATCGGCATCCGAGCCTGAAGTGCGCGCGGACACGACGATCATATCGGCTGCCACAGCTTGGACTACAAAGTCTTTTTTGCCCGACAGCTTGAAGCCATTGCCCGAGCGTTCTGCCTTGGTGGCGACCCGTTCGGGGCGATGCTTGGCCCCTTCATCGATGGCGACCGCAAACACGCTCTCGCCCGAGATCAAGCCCGGCAGATAGCGTCCGCGCAGATTGTCATCCGCACCAGCCAAAGCCGTTGCTGTGATAATAGAGCTGGTCAGAAAGGGCGACGGCGTCAGATTGCGGCCGATCTCTTCCAGCACGATGCCGGCTTCGACATGGCCCATGCCCAAACCGCCGTCTTCTTCGGCCACCAGCATGCCGGTAAAGCCCATTTCTGCAAATTGGCTCCACAACGCATGGCCAAATCCATCGGGGCAATCGCGGTCGCGGAAATGGCGCAATTGTTTCGCAATGGCGCCTTCATCGGCCATGAATTGCGCGGCTGTGTCCGCGAGCATCGCCTGATCTTCATCGTGATATAGGGGCATGGATATTCATCCCATTCTTGAAATTTTTGACTGCGCCCGTGGGCGCGTGAAACGGAGCAAGGAAGCCGCCGCGCGTTAAGCGCCGGGCAGATCCAAAATGCGTTTGGAGATGACATTCAGCATCACTTCGCTGGTGCCACCTTCGATCGAGTTCGCCTTGGTTCGCAGCCAATTGCGCGATGGCTTGCCGCCGCGTGTTTCTTCGCTGTCCCACTCAAGACTGCGCGATCCACCCGCACTCATCATCAATTCGTGACGACGCTTGTTCAGCTCGGTCCCTGCATATTTCATCATGTTCGGTTGGGCTGGATGCGCCTTGCCGACCTTGATTTCATCAAGGAATTTCTCACCCATGCAGCCATAAGCCAGCGCATCGACATCGAAGTCAGCCAGGTCTGCGCGCAAAATCGGATCAAGCTCACCCGCGTGGCGTGACATGGCCGCGCCCAAAGTGCCGGTATTGCCGCCATCGGCGCCAGAAATCATCTCGCGCTCGTGGCCCAGTAGATATTTCGCGACATCCCAGCCGCGGTTGATCTCGCCCACATAGCCGGGGCAATCCTCGCCGTAGCTTTTGGGCACGCTGGCATCATCAAAGAAGGTTTCGCAAAACGGGCTGTTGCCACTGATCAGCTTGATCGGCTTGGTGGTTACGCCGCCGGCATGCATATCAAACAGCATAAAGGTGATGCCTTGGTATTTGCTGTCCTTGTCGGTCCGCACCAGACAGAAAATCCAATCCGCCTTGTCCGCGTAAGAGGTCCAGATTTTCTGGCCATTGACCACCCAATGATCGCCCTTGTCTTCGCCAAAGGTCTGCATCGACACTAGGTCAGAACCGCTGCCGGGTTCGGAATATCCCTGACACCAGCGGATCTCTCCGCGCGCGATTTCATTGAGGAAGCGCTTTTTTTGGCCTTCGGTGCCAAAGTGCAGCAAAGCTGGGCCAAGCATCCAAATGCCAAAGCTTGAAAGTGGAGGGCGAGCGCCGATGCGGTTCATTTCCTGCCGTAGGATCTTTGCCTGTGCCGGGTTAAGGCCAGCGCCGCCATATTCGGTGGGCCACGCCGGAACGGTGTATCCCTTGTCGCGGCACACTTCGAACCAAGCCTTTTGCGCGTCCGAGGCAAATTCGGCGTTGCGGCCACCCCAGAAAATATCTTCTTCATCGCGTGCTGGTTGGCGCATTTCGGGCGGACAATTAGCTTCCAGCCATTCTTGGGTTTCCTGTCGGAAGCTCTGCAGCTCAGCGGTCTCGGACATGGGTCGACTCTCCTGTAAATCTTGTTCGCTTGACGCTTACGTTAGGGTGATTCGCATATCGGCTGCAAGGCGATTTACAGGGGTCCCCCATGCCGTAGCGTCACAATGACCCCCGTTGACGCAGCCTATCCTTGCCCTAGGCTAGCGAGAAAGTTTTTGGAGAGACTGATGTCAGGATTCGGCGCGGGCGCCCCTTGCGGGATAGGCAAGCTATGAGCTTTGTCTCTGGCCCAATGCCGATGCGGCTCAAGCTGATCCATGGGTTTGGCGCGGTTGCCTTTGGAGTGAAGGACACCGGGTTCAGCTTTTTCCTGCTGCTGTATTACAATCAGGTTCTGGGCATGGATGCCGGGCTGGTATCGCTGGCCTTGCTTATTGCGCTGCTGGTGGATGCCGTGGTCGATCCGATCTTGGGCAATCTGTCTGACCGGACTTACACAAGCTGGGGCCGACGATTGCCGTGGCTTTACGCAGCCCCCATCCCGCTGGCCTTTGCCTGGATTTTGATGTGGTCGCCCCCTGGCGCAGAAGCCCCCAGCTTCTTTGGATTGCTGGGTATCGCCATTGTCGTGCGGGTCCTTTTGTCTGCTTGCGAAGTCCCCTCTGTCTCGCTCTTGCCTGAGATAACGAACGACTATGACGAGCGCACAACGCTGTTCCGATATCGCTATCTATCAGGCTGGTGCGGCGGCATCTTGATGATGTTGCTCGCCTATACCGTATTTTTGCCGGGCGCAGACGGATTGCTGCAGCGTGATGGCTATGCGTCATTCGGGATATTCGGTGCGATCCTGATGGCGATTTCGGTGCTGGGATCGGCCTTGGGCCAGCATAAATTGGTGGCGCATTTGCCCCAACACAAACCCGAACCCTTCAGCTTCAAAGGTGCATTTGCCGAGATTTTCGAAGCCTTTAGCGAGAAAGCCTTCCTGATCTTCGCAGCCGGCGGTTTGGCCGCCTATGTCGCACAAGGGATGAGCTTTTCCATCTCGAACTACGTCAATGTGTTCGTGTGGCAGTTCGATCAGGCAGCACTGATCGCCTATCCCATTGTGCTGTTCTGTTCCGTCGTGCTGATGTTCTTCATTGTGGGGCCGATGCATCGCCATCTGGGCAAGCCCAGAAGCGCCGCCATCGCCGCCATTGGCTCGTTCGCCATTCTGTTTTCGCCCTACCTATTCTTGCTGGCCGGGCTCTGGCCAACACCGGGAACGCTGCCATCGACCGCGCTCTATTATGGCTTCTTATTCTTCGGCAACGCATTGGCTGTGGTGGTGATGATATCGGCATCATCCATGATTGCAGAGATTGTAGAGGCCTTTCAGGAACGCACCGGACGCCGGGCTGAAGGGTCATTTTATTCGGGCAATTGGCTGGTGCAGAAATGCGCGACCGGCTTTGGCATCTTTATCACCGGACAGATCATTGCCGCCTCTCAGCTCGCCAATAACGCTCAGCCTGGCGAAGTGCCGGCATCGGTCATCACCGATATTGTGATATATTTCGGGATCGGATCGGGCCTTTTGGCGCTGGTCTCTGCATTTTGGTTGGGCCGCTTCCCGATCAGCCGCGAAGATCACGAAGCGCGCTTGGCCGCAGGCATCACGATGCAGCCGTCCCCAAGCAAACCGCCGCCAGCACAATGACAGAAATAAGGCGACCATCAAACTGACAGCTTGGCGCAGCCGACACTCTCTGCCACGAGAGAGCCAACATTTTTACCGAGTCAAACAAGACGAGAGAGGATTACTCCCATGGATTTCCAACCCACCGAACGGCAGCAATATTGGCGCGACCGAGTGCGCGATTTCATCGAAACCCGCATTCGCCCGGCAGTCGACACGTATAAGGCTCAAGATGCCGAGGGCGACCGATGGAAAGTCATTCAAGTGGTCGAAGATCTGAAGAAAGAGGCCAAGGCTGCTGGCATCTGGAATCTGTTCATGCCGCCGCGCAATGATGGTCACCATCATGTCGAAGAAAGCTTTGAGTTCGAAGGTCCAGGTCTGACCAATCTCGAATATGCTTTGTGCGCCGAAGAAATGGGCCGCATCGGCTTCGCTTCCGAAGTGTTCAATTGCTCGGCGCCTGACACTGGCAATATGGAAGTGTTCCACCGCTACGGCACGATCGAGCAAAAGGAACAGTGGCTGCGCCCGATCATGAACGGCGAAATCCGCTCGGCATTCTTGATGACAGAGCCATTCACGGCCAGCTCTGACGCCACCAATATCGAAACCCGGATCGAACGCGATGGCGATGAATATGTGATCAATGGCCGCAAATGGTGGTCATCGGGCCTTGGCGATCCGCGTTGCAAGGTCTCCATCGTGATGGGCAAGACCGATTTCTCTGCTGGTCGTCATGCACAGCAATCAATGCTGTTGATGCCCAATGATGCGCCCGGCGTGAACATCATCCGCCACCTTCCTGTGTTCGGTTATGACGATGCTCCGCATGGCCATATGGAAGTGGAACTGAAGGACGTTCGCGTTCCTGTCACCAATATGTTGCTGGGCGAAGGACGCGGGTTCGAGATCGCTCAAGGGCGCCTCGGCCCAGGCCGCATCCATCACTGCATGCGGACCATTGGCGTTGCAGAGGAAGCGTTGTCCAAGATGTGTCAGCGTCTGCAAGAGCGCGAAGCTTTCGGTAAGCCGATTTACAAGCATTCGGTTTGGGAAGAGCGCGTCGCGCAAGCCCGGATCGATATCGACATGACCCGTCTGCTGTGCCTCAAAGCGGCAGACATGATGGACAAGGTCGGCAATAAGGCTGCCAAGCAGGAAATCGCCATGATCAAGGTTCAGGCACCCAATATGGCGCTGCGGATCATCGACAATGCGATCCAGGCCCATGGCGGCGGCGGCGTATCGAATGATTACGGTCTGGCCAATGCCTATGCCCATCAGCGGACCTTGCGTCTGGCCGATGGTCCTGACGAGGTCCACGCACGGTCAATCGCTCGGATGGAATTTGCCAAGCATCTTCCCAAGGAAGGCCCAACAGCCAACGCTCTGCGCGGCGGAAGTGCCCCTGCGGATAACGATTCGCTTAGCTCAGGCGACATGGGCGCGACCCGCTAAGCCATTTCGACGCAATAGGAGAAGACGATATGGCAAAAGCAGCCATTCTGGAGAAACCCGGCGAAGGGTTGGTCATCAGCGATGTAGAACTCGCTGATCCAGCCCCGCATGAGGTGTTGATCGACACCAAAGCATGCGGCCTGTGCCATTCCGATCTGCACTTCATTGACGGTGCTTATCCGCATCCTTTGCCCGCCATCCCCGGGCACGAGGCTGCCGGCGTGGTGCGTGCGGTTGGCAGTGAGGTCAAAACGGTCAAGCCAGGCGATCACGTTGTTTCTTGTCTGTCTGCCTTTTGCGGCCAATGCGAATTTTGCGTCACCGGGAGAATGGCGCTGTGTCTGGGCGGTGCCACACGGCGCGGCTCGGATGCGGCTCCTCGCATCACACGCCCCGGCGGTGATCCGGTAATGCAGATGCTCAATCTGTCGGCTTTTTCCGAACAGATGCTGATCCATGAAAATGCCTGTGTGGCGATCGATAAAGACATGCCGTTCGACAGGGCTGCTGTGCTGGGCTGCGCGGTTACAACCGGTGCCGGCACGATCTTTAACGCTGCCAATGTTACGCCGGGTGAGACCGTCGTTGTGATTGGCTGTGGCGGGGTTGGCCTTGCCGCCATCAATGCTGCTAAGATCGCCGGTGCGGGCAAGGTCATCGCTGCCGATCCGATTGCCGAAAAGCGCGAGTTGGCTAAAGTATTGGGCGCCACCCATACGGTCGATGCATTGGCGGATGACGCGGCCAAACAGATCCTGGAAATATCGGGTGGCGGTGCGCATTACGCCATCGAGGCTGTGGGTCGTCAGGCCTCTGCCGATCTGGCCGTGGCTTCACTGCGCAGAGGCGGCACCGCGATCATTTTGGGCATGATGCCGCTTGATTGCAAAGTGGGACTTGGGGCCATGGATCTGCTGTCTGGCAAGAAATTGCAGGGTGCAATCATGGGCGAAAACCACTTCCCCGTCGATCTGCCCCGTCTGGTCGATTTCTACCTGCGCGGGTTGCTCGATCTGGACACGATCATAGCCGAGCGCATTCCGCTCGACCAGATCAACGCTGGTTTCGACAAGATGCGCGAGGGCCATTCCGCGCGCAGCATTGTGGTGTTCGACTGATGACAGATACCTCCGAGAACATGATTGATTATGAAAAGGAAATGGTCGGCACCATCGCGGTGGAGGACAAGGACAAGCTTGATCTTGGCGCTCTGACCGCATGGTTCGAGGCCAATGTCGAGGGCTATGCCGGTCCGATTTCCTACACCAAGTTCAAAGGTGGCCAGTCCAATCCGACCTATCGGATTGATACGCCCGGGGCATCCTATGTCTTGCGGCGGCAACCTTTTGGCAAATTGCTGCCCAGCGCGCATGCGGTCGATCGCGAATATAAGGCGATGACAGCTCTCCATCCCACCGGCTTTCCGGTGCCGCGCACTTATGGCTTATGCGAAGATCCCGAAGTGCTTGGCTCCAAATTCTTCGTCATGTCTTTGGCCGATGGGCGCAATCTGTGGAATGGCGCGTTGCCCAACAACACGCCTGACGAGCGCCGCGAAATTTACTTCGCGATGATCGACACCATCGCCGATCTGCACAAAGCCGATATCGATCAGATTGGGCTGCAAGATTTTGGCAAGCGGGAGGACTATTGCGCTCGCCAGATCAACCGTTGGTCAAAGCAGTATAAATTGTCCGAGACAGAGACCATTCCAGAGATGGATCGGTTGATCGAATGGCTGCCCGAAACCATTCCAGCCCAGCACGCCAGCAGCGTGGTGCATGGGGATTATCGGCTCGACAATATGATCTTTCACAAGACGGAAAACCGCGTGATTGCAGTGCTGGATTGGGAACTTTCGACGCTGGGCGATCCGATCGCGGACTTCAGCTATCTGATGCTCAATTGGTACAATGACGCTGACGGCCGGGCTGGCCTGGGCGGCGTTGATATCAAGGCACTGGGCATTCCTTCGGTTGAAGAAGCGGTGGAGCGTTATGTTACGCGAACCGGCTTCCCCGTTCCGCCGATGGAATGGTATTTCGCCTATAATCTATTCCGGCTGGCCGGGATTATTCAAGGTATCAAGAAACGCGTGATCGATGGCACGGCGTCTTCGGCCCATGCCAAGAAAACCAGCGAGCGGGTGGTGCCTCTGGTTGAGCACGCCTATCGCTTCGCGCAGG
The DNA here is from genome assembly GCA_947495555.1 of uncultured Erythrobacter sp. Taxonomy (GTDB): domain Bacteria; phylum Pseudomonadota; class Alphaproteobacteria; order Sphingomonadales; family Sphingomonadaceae; genus Erythrobacter. Next base: position 1,266,233 of record CANLZI010000001.1, read on the forward strand.
CAGCCGGCCTCAAATAGCAACCGCCCAAATCGGTGCTGTGGTTAGAAGTCTGCGGTCAGGCTGACCACGGCCCCGACATCATCGGGACTGGTCGAGTAATGCCCCGGTTGGCGGCGATAGAACACGCTTGCCCCGGCTTGCCCAAACAGGAATGGCCCGCGCCAGCTCAGCTCGCCCATTAACTCGCGCCCTGCCGGGCTTAGGTTCAAACGCTGGATGCCAAATTGCGCTGTTTCAGTGGTATAGCTGTAAGAAACCGGCAGATTGAGATCGAGCCCGCCGCCACTGACCCGCAAGGGCTGGCTCAACCGAAGGCCTATCATGTCGCCGCCAACCAGCGTGTTGGCTTTGCCCAGATCCATCGACCAGGCATTGCTGTAAAGACGCGAGCTGCTGGTGATCACACCATTGGCTTTGGGCAGTGTCATACCTGCACGATACGCTCCGCCGATTTGCCAATCGCGGCCCAATTGTCTGCGCGCAGAAACATCCAGAAAGGCTGTGTTCGCACCGCCATTGCCAATGGCATCATGGAAATAGGCGCCCAAAACGGTCTGATCCTCGGCCAACCAGGTCATCCCCAAAGTGGTCTCAACCCCGGCCAGTTTGCGGTCCACTGACAAGCCGAAACTGCTGGTGGGGCGCGTTTCGCGAATGCCGCCGTAGACTTCACCTGCTTGCCGCACATCACCCAACCAAGCATCACCCAATTGTCCGTGCAGCGTCAGTCCCCATACCCCCATGCGGTGACGCAAGGCGAAGGAAAGATCGCTGTGCTGGATGAACCCGTCATCACCGCCCGCATCTGGCGCGATGTGAAAGGCTGGCCGAACGATGGTGCGATCCTGACCCTGCAATTGGGCCACCAATCCGTCCGATCCTTGCGCCAAGGCAAAGCCGATCTGCGTATCGGGCGCTATCCGTGCGGCAATCCGGGCCGCCAGCACTTGCGCTTGATCGGCCTCGTCCGAGCTAAGCCGCAAGGGTCCGCTCCAATTCAGTCCCGCCGCGCGCGCGCCATCCCCCACCCTAAAGGCGAGCGCAAGGGCATCGCTGTTGGAGGTAAGCGAGCGGCCATTGCGAGCAACAGCGCCGCGCAGGCGCGGAGTAATTGCGGCACCGCGCAACCGGCCCGACAGATCATAGCTATAGGCGCGATTGTAGCGGTCGAGCACGATGGTCTGAACGCCCTGTCCACCGCCAGCCTGACCCAGCGCATCACCCATCGCCGGCGATCCAATCGCCACATCATCGGCCGGAGCCAAAATGGTACTGGTTCCCGCCATTGTGGTCGCGCCACTGGGCGCTACCGCCGCAGCGATGTCCAATATGCCGCTGCCAAACACATCATCTGAACCAGTTTCGCCAGCATCTCTGGCGGTGTCGATCAAGATATCGACGATCTGGGCCGCTGTCAGATTGGGGAAGGCTTGCGCCAGCAATGCCACCGCGCCGGAAATCTGTGGGGCTGCAAAACTGGTCCCCGAAAACAGGGTTACAAACTGCGCCCCATTGTCGTTGGTGGTGATGAACAATTCGCCATCATCATAGACGCAGCAAACCGCCTCGCCCCGGGCAGAAAGAAAGCTGCTGGCAAAGGTTCCAGCGCGGTTGCTGAATGCTGAAAAATTTCCATTCTCATCGACCGAGCCAGCAATAATCACATTGCCATTTCCCGCCTGTACAATGCTGGTGGCAAAGGGATCGGGTTGGTCGGGATCAATATCCGGTTCTGACCCATCGCCGCCATTGCCCGCGGCAACCACCACAACCACACCGGCATCTGCGGCCCGGCCAATCGCATCCAGCAAGACTCGCGAGGCCGCACCTCCGCCCAGGCTGAGATTTACGACCGCAGCCCCAGAATTAATCGCCAAATCGACCCCTGCGGCGATAGAGCGATCATCGAACAGGCAGCCTAGCGATGAATCTTCGGGCGTATCTGTGCCGCAAGTTCCCGGTTCGTCACCGCGAATGGCCAAGACCTGCGCGTCAAACGCAATCCCGACTACACCCACATTGTCGCGCGCAGCGGCAGCGACCAAGGCCACATTTGTGCCGTGATCATCCTCTGCATTGATCGATCGATTGCCGGCAACATCTGTTGAATCAGGATGGATACGCCCGTCAAATTCCGGGCTATCTATATCGATTCCGGTGTCGACAATCGCAATTGTTGTGCCCTGCCCGGTCGTCCCGTCTTGCCAGGCAGAGATTGCATCGTGAAAGCCTGCACCATCGGACCGACGCACTTCTGCGGTGTTAAAATTGCTGGTCGGCGTTGGCGTAGGAGTTGGCGTGGGTGTGGGCGTAGGCGTCGGATTTGGAGTAGGGGTGCTGATGACCGATCCTCCGCCACCGCCACATGCGCTTAGCAAGGCGAAAGAGCTGGCCGCGGCAAAGATGCGAGCGCGGAATGCGAATGTGTTCGCCTGTGATAAAACCGCTGGCATAATATGCGCCCTTTAACCAAACCCAGATGAACACGAACAGTATGTGCAAGGTTATCGCCTTGGCAAGGATTTAGCGGCCTTCGCTATTGGCTTTGCGGCGAGTGGGGGCTAGCAGCGCGCTCGAACATCAAAAAACCACCACTGGAGCCGCCATGTCGACCGAACTTGCCCAATTAATCGAAGCTGCGTGGGAAAACCGCAATGAAGTGACCCCGGCCAGTTTGGACGTTCGGGTCGTGGTTGACGAGGCATTGACCTTGCTCGACTGCGGAACAGCACGCGTTGCTGAGCCCGATGGCAATGGTGGATGGACCGTCAACCAATGGCTGAAGAAGGCCGTTCTGCTCTCTTTCCGCCTGAACGATAATGTCGTGATGGAAGGCGGCAGCGCCGGCGGACCAGCATATGACAAAGTGCCCAGCAAATTTTCCGGATGGGGTGACAACCGCTTTGCCGAGGCAGGTTTCCGCGTGGTGCCGGGCGCTGTAGCTCGGCGTGGCAGCTTTATCGGCAAGGGCGTGGTGCTGATGCCCAGTTTTGTGAACATTGGCGCCTATGTAGACGAAGGCACGATGATAGACACCTGGGCTACGGTTGGCTCTTGCGCGCAGATCGGTAAAAATGTGCATATTTCCGGCGGTGCGGGCATTGGCGGCGTACTGGAACCGCTGCAGGCCGAACCTGTCATCATTGGCGATGGAGCCTTTATCGGGGCGCGCAGCGAGGTGGCCGAAGGCGTGCGCGTGGGCGAAGGCGCCGTGCTGTCCATGGGCGTATATCTGGGCGCCTCGACCAAGATTGTGGATCGCGCCACAGGCGAAATTCATCTTGGCGAAGTGCCTCCTTATGCCGTGGTTGTACCCGGTGCGATGCCAGGCAAGCCTTTGCCCGATGGTTCCCCAGGCCCCTCGCTATATTGCGCAGTCATTGTCAAAACGGTCGACGCGCAGACGCGGTCTAAGACCGGCATCAACGAACTTTTACGCGACTGACAGACAGCTTAGCCGGAACAATTTGCATGTCTCGCCGTTTTGTTGTTCAACCTATCGCGCAAGGAATAATTCGGGGACCAGATAATGCACAAAGAAGGCGATGAAATTCACGTAGAAGATGTCGAAGCGACCGCTGCGACGAGTAACGGTCATTTACGCTGGATACTGGCCATTGGGCTTGTGCTGGCCATCGGTTTGCTCACAATGATTTGGGTGACAGGCGCGGTGAGCGTTGAAGAACCCGAACCCGTCGCGAAGGTGAGCGAAAACGCACCTGCAGAAGTCACCGGCACCGATGAAGATCTGGTCACTGCAGAAGTCGTAGATGAAGCAGCGATTGAAGCGGCCGATGCATTGGCAGCCGAAGCGGCCGATACGGGCTCCTAAGCCACCTTACTGATCAATCAGCGTTTCAATTGGCAGCTCGCCGCGTTGGCGGGCTGCAATTTGTTCTGCCTGACGCAATGCCCGCAAAGCGTTTTGATACGAGATCATTTCTAGCTCTGCCTGCGAATATCCACGCCGTGCCAATTCGGCAAACAGCGCAGGATATCCGGCGACATCTTCCATCCCGACCGGGCCGGTTGGCATGCCGTCATAATCGCCGCCGATCCCGATATTGGCGATGCCGGCTACGTCGCGAATGTGATCAATATGATCGGCCATGTCTGAGATGGTGGCCATAGGCGTGGGGTTGGCCTCGTCCCATTGGGCCAACGCCTGGCGCACAGCGTCGGGCTGCCCCTGCCACAGGCTTTCAAGTTCGGCCACTTTGGCTTGGCGTGCGGCATACCAATTACGCTGATCTTCGCTGAGGAAGCCGGGCAAGCCAACCACCATCACCACCCCGCCATTGGCAGGCAACCGGGCGAGCACGCTGTCGGGCACATTGCGCGCATGGCCGTTCACACTGCGAGCGCCTGAATGGCTGAAGATTACCGGTGCGATGGCCACATCCAGCACATCCATCATCGTCGCCTCGCTCACATGGCTCAGATCGACCTGCATGCCCAATCGGTTCATTTCGCGGATCAGATCCTTGCCAAAGTCCGTCAGCCCGCCATGCTCGGGGGCATCGGTGGCGCTGTCAGCCCATGGCGTGTTCTTTGAATGGGTCAGCGTCATGTAGCGTGCGCCCAGATCGTACATCTGGCGCAACACCGACAGGCTTGATCCGATTGAGTGGCCGCCTTCCATGCCCAGCAATGAGGCAATTCTGCCGCCTGCGACCGCGTTTTCAACATCGTCCGCCGTCAGGGCCAGCTGGAGGTCGTTGCTGTTCAGCGCGATCAGGCGCTTGGTCACATCAATCTGCTCGATTGTTGCCAGCACAGCCTCAGGCTCGTCCAGCGACGCCGGGACATAGACCGACCAATATTGCGCGCCCACCCTGCCCTGCTTCAAGCGAGTGAGGTCGGTGTGCATGGCTCTGCCAGCGGGATGGCTATCGGCCGTGGAGAGCGTGTCGTGAAAGTCCAGATCATTGATCTGGTTGGCAAAACGACTGCGCAGTTGGATCGGCACATCATTGTGCCCATCAAACACAGGTGCCGCGTCCAATGCCGCAAGAGCCAACTGCATGGCCGGATCCAGCTCGGCAGGCGCAACGGTATCTTCGGCCGGTGCTTGATCCTGCGCCGCCGTAGGCAATGCTGCCGCCGATGCGAGAAGTCCCGCCAAAATGGTGCCGGTTAACAGTGTGTGTGATCGCGCCATGATGGTTCGCTTCCCTGTGAGAATTTGCAAGTTACAGGGAAGCCATAACAAAGTGCGGCAATATGAAAAGGCCGCAGGCGAAGCCGAAGTTTGCGAGCAGCGCACCGAATGCGCGTGCAGACGCTTTAAGGCCCGCTTATGACAAACGGGGCCGGTCGATTGGATTTGTTCTGTCGGAGGGCACGCAAGAGAAAGCCAGCAAATTGGGTCGGCGCGCGCTGCGCCGTCATTATGCTGGAGGAAGGGGCGGCGCGCTCTTGCGACCCGCGCCGCCGCCTTAATCCATCAAGTCAGGTGCTTGGAAACAGCAGCCGTCATTTTGAACATCGAAATCTGTTCTGTGCCGATCACAGCACCCAGTTTCGCATCAGGATTAATCTGACGCTTGTCATTGGCGTCTTGCAGGCTGTTGCCCTTGATATAATCCCAAACCTTTGAAGTAACTTGAGCACGGGTCAGAGGACCCTTGCCGATTACATTCTCGAGTTGTGGTGAAAGTTGCACCGGTTTCTGAAGTGCATTGTTCTTGCCAGCCATAACATTTCCTTTCTTGTTTTGGACTAACGATCAGTCGTCATCTTCGCTTTCATCCCAGTCGTCTTCATCCTCTTGTGACCGGGTATAGGGGGCAACCAGCGCAGTGCTGGCGATGACATGCCCTTCCATTTCTGCAAGCAGATCAGCCCGCTTGGCCCCTGGCATCAGGGTCAACGGAAGATCCAGCGCGAACAGTTGGAACACGAAATGGTGGGTTTCTTCATCAGGAAGATCGGGCAACATCCATTCGGAATTGCCCAATGAATTTTTGCCAACACGCGGAGGAACTTCGCCCTCCAGCAGCTTGCCCTTTTGCCCGGGCAGACCCCACACCAGCCAATGACAGGCAGGTTCAGCACCAGCGCTGCTACCATCTTCGACGATGATGACCATTTCCTGCGTGCCCGGGGGCGGCGCGGTCCATTCCAGCGGCGGGGCTACGGCGTCTTCTTCGTCGGCGGTGAAGCAAGGGTCCAGTTCTTCGCCTGCAGCAAATGCTGGGCTGGTCAGCTGAAAGCCGCCACGGCCAAAGCCACGCTCGCTACCCAGCGAGGCGATGACCAGTCCGGCGTGCCGCGCAGGGGGCACAATTGCTGCATTCAACCATTCAGGAACTGACGACACTGAAACTCTTCCTCCTCAATCCTGGGTAATTTTCTAAGCCTTTCGGTTCGATCTTGCGAGGAGAGGCAAGCTGAAATGGGCCAGTTTTCCCCGCAATCCGTCGCAAAAACGGTCAAAAACTCGCTTGGCCATGCGAAAATGCCCTCACCAGGGCATGGTGAAGGCAATTTTACGATGTTTCACCGTGGGGACATAATTGTGCAAACGGCTGCAACAGTTGATTCTTTGCGTCCCGGTGCGGGGTCTGACGGAGGGTTTAACGAGCCGCTTTAGCCAGGGCTGCGGCGATCACATGATCGGCCGGGGCGGGCTTTGCGATCAGCTCTGCATCCAATTGTCGGATGCGTTCATTGTGCCGGTCGAGGTCGCCAGAATGGAGGATATAGGGAACGCCCAGATCATCCAGTTGGCGCGCAACCGGAAAGCAAGTCTGGTCCTGGCCCAAGGATACATCCAGCACTGCGACATCAATGTTGGTGCCGTGCTGATCCAGAATATCGAGCGCTTTTTGTGCTGATGTGGCCGTGTGCACAGCGCACCCCAGATCTTCTGCGGTCATATCAAGATCCATCAGGATCATGACCTCGTCTTCCAGCAGCAAGATTTGAGTCGGATCAGCCATTACTGCTTGCCCACCGGAATCGTCAGAACAACCTTCAGACCATCTTCGCTCCAGGTTCGATCGACAGAGCCCGATCCAGCGCGCAGCATGCGATTGACGATAGCGCTGCCTGTGCCATCTTCGATGGAAGACGGATCGATGTCTGGCCCACCAGTCTCCGTCCATGAGATCACCAGATCATCGCCGGACGGACTGAGGCCCCACTCGACAGATATAGCACCCTGGTCATTGACCCATGCGCCATGCTTGGTCGCATTGGCCGCCAATTCATGAAGGATCAGACCGACAATAGAGATCGTCCCAAATGGCATCTTAGTGCCATTGCCTTGCAGGGTCAGCCGGGCACCGTCTTGATCATAAGGGTCAAGAACCGCGCGGATCGCTTCGCCCACATCGATGTTGCCGCTTGAAGCATTGTCCAAGGTGGTCTCATACGCGCGACCAAGGGCCTGGATGCGCGAGTTTATCTCGTCAGTTTCGGACTGGATGCCACGCACCCGACCGGTGACATTCACGATGCCAGATATCACCGCGAACATGTTCTTCATGCGGTGCGACAATTCGCGCGCCATTTCCTTGGCCTGACGCTCCTCTTCGCGCGCGGCACGCACATCGGACACATCCCACTGACTGCCGAAGAAATAAATGAGCTCGCCCTTGTCATTATAAATCGGGCCCAGATGCAATGCATTCCAGAAGGTCGTGCCGTTCTTGCGATAGTTGAGCATTTCAACCACCACCACATCCTCGCGGGCGACAGCCTCACGGATACGCGCCACGGGCTCAGGGTCGGTTTTGGGGCCTTGCAAAAAGCGGCAATTGCGGCCGATCACTTCTTCTTCGGAATAACCGGTCAGCACCCGAAAAGCGCGGTTGGCAAACACAATCGGCAAGTCCGGCTGATGGGGGTCGCACAGGCATATCGCCATGCGGGTTTGCGCCATGGCTTGTTCAAATAAAACACCTGACGCGCCGGAGAAATGTTCCTCCGCATTGCCCACACGGAACCTGTCCGGGGCATCGTCAAAGCTCAATCGGGCTTGATCCCCACCACGGGGATTATAGGGGTCATCACTATTCAAAAGTCTATCCTTTGGGCTGGCGTTTGGTGTTTCCAGCTGCGTTCACCCATATAACCAGCAAGGCTGGATGGTGTTCCCTGCGGTTGGACAGGAAATGCGCAGGTCAGATACAAAACGTCGGCTTTCCAGACAGATAGCCAAGGCCGGTGAGGGAGAAATTTTGGTGACGGACACACAGAAATATCGCAGCTTTGCCGAATTTTGGCCATTTTACCTGCGCGAACACAGCAAGCCATCAACTCGCGCATTGCACTATGTCGGCACCAGCATTGTTGTGCTGCTGGCCATCATCGCATTGGTTACTGGCCGGTGGATGCTCTTCGCCGCTTTACCCATTGCAGGTTATTTCTTTGCTTGGCTGGCGCACTTCACCATCGAGAAGAACCGCCCTGCCACATTCACCTATCCGCTGTGGTCGCTGGCCGCCGATTTTCGGATGTGGTTTCTATGGTTGACCGGCCGCCTTGGGCCAGAGCTTGATCGCGCTGGGGTTGATGCCGATTAGACCATCATCATAAAGCGTCAGGCACGGTTTCAAAGCCCGGTATATCACCCAGATCGACCCAGTCCTGGGCGCTTTTGGTATAGCAGTGGAAGCTGGGCTTCAGCCCCGATGTATCATCCAGAGTGCCCGCCTTGATAAACATCACACCGGGAGGATGCTGAACCTTGGTAAAAACGGGCGAACCGCAATCGCCGCAGAACTGCCGCTTGACCGTCGCGCCGCTGTCACCTGTGTCATCATAGGTTTTGACCTTGCCCTGGATATCGACCGACCCTTCCGGAACTCCGATGATAATGGACAGTGCTGAGCCAGCCTGACGCTGGCAATTCTTGCAATGGCAGGTCACGCACATCAATGGCTCGGTAGTCATTTCGTAACGCACCGCGCCGCACAGGCATCCGCCGGTCTGTCCCATCTTGTCTCTCCCCGAATTCGGTATCAGCTAAGCCGTATCATTCCACCGGCGCGGCACCTGCCTTTGTCAGCAGGAATGCTAGAAATGCGATGGCGAACAAGGCATCGCATACCAGTATGCCCACTATCAATGCTTCTCCCTGAGGACCAATTGCCTGCGGGCCTAGTAAGGCGACGACGCCTAATTTTCCCACCACCCCTGCCCATAAGGTCGGGGCAAAGCGCAAGGGATCACGTGCAACTTGCATATAGACAATGCCCATTCCGAACACGAGCAAGCCAACAATGCGGGCATCTGTGGTTGCCTCTGGCGCGAACATTCCGGCCAAGCCGATCAGAAAATTGAATATCGCAGCCAGCCAGAAAAATATCTTCCAGCCGCGCGAAACAGTTCCAAACGTTGCCATTATAGGGTTTCCTCTCCGGTATAGGGTGTTGAACTTGTGTGGCCGCAGCCAGTTAAGGCTTCGTCGCCCAATTCAACCGTGGCGGTGAAGGGATAGGTACGATCGCTCATTCCGTCAGAACAATCGCCTGGCGTTACTGCGATATTCAGCGGTTCGCCGCCCAAAGTGCCATTAACACCCAGCCCCCCGTTTCCGGCAAAGCGCGTGACTGCGGTTTGCTGGCCAGTGAGATCTTCGGGCGTGATATAAGTCAGGCTATCGGCGGAAACCTCCATGCTCCAGAACGGTTCTGTTCCGCCCAGATAGATAGTTTCGTTCGGCCCGATTGCATCAAAACTGTTCTGCATCGGCTCGTCATTGCCCGCACCACACGATGCTAGGCACAGCGCCGCAACAGCAACAATCGAGGGTTTAATACAAGACATTAGGTCAGGCTCCGCAGACTTCCATGAGAAAGCGGGCACAGTGTCACGACACTTTGCCTGCAGCAACAAGCGAAATGCGATTTTCAATATACTTGGTCGAAAAAAGACCGATAGCTTGGGCTATGGCTATTTGCGCCAGCCAGCCTAATTGGCGGCGGCGTTCAGCGCTTCTTCTTCGCGGCGAGCAGCGCGTTCACGGTCTGCCTTCTCGCGATTGGAGGCCACACGTTCTGCCTGTTGGGCAAGCCCACGCCATGTTTTTTCAGCGCGCAAGCAACGTTCGCGAACATTGTCCAACGTCGCACGTTTGGCTTCAGCAGCGGCTTCATTTGCGCGTGCGTCATAAAATTCGAATGTTTGGGCCATTGTGGAGGCGGCTCCTTCAAGCGGGAAAGGGAACGGGCGGAAAGAAGCGGCCGCGCGCGCCTCAATGGGCAAGCGCGCGGCCAGCGTTCTATTAGTCTGCAGCTGACAGGTTCACGGCGCTTTCTTTGCCGTTACGACCTGATTCAATCTCGTAATTGAGGCGCTGGTCTTTATCCAACGATGTCATACCAGCTGCCTGAACGGCAGTGATGTGAACAAAGCTGTCATTAGAACCGTCGTCAGGCTGGATAAAACCATAACCTTTGTCGGTGTTGAAGAATTTCACTGTTCCAGTCTTGGACATGGATGTTTCCTTTCAAGAAACGATATTTCCCGTCCGCGAAAGTGCGGTTGGGTCGTGCGTCAAATCGTCAAAGGAAAGGAAGTCGTCGTCTGGTCAAAACCGGTGGCCTAAGCATGGCCGGCAGGTAACAAATCTCGAAGTCCGTCGCAATTTTCGACGTCGGCAGAGGACCAACTAGCATTGAATTGCTGATTCACCTAATTTTGTTTCAATCGTGACTTTGGCTCGCACTCTTCATCATCTGGGAATTTCGGTTTAGGATCAGCTATTCATTATCGCAGGATGGGGAATTTTCATGTCAGAAGCACAATCATCAGCATCCAAATCAAACGGACCCAGGCTGAACGGACATTGTCTTTGCGGTGCCGTTACTATCAGTGCAGTTTCGACCAAGCCCCATTTGGAGGCATGCCATTGCGAGATGTGTCGGCGCTGGTGCGGCAGCGCCTATCTGGCGGTGCAAAGCGATAGCGATGTGAGCATTAGTGGTGAAGAGCATGTGCGCCGTTACCAGTCATCGGCTTGGGCCGAGCGGGGGTTTTGCTCAAAATGCGGCAGCAATCTTTTCTATCGTTTTCTGCCTACTGACAGCTATTCTTTCCTCGCCGGATTGTTCGACGATGTGGACGGCATGATGCTGGGAGAAGAGATCTTTGTCGACGAGCAACCGCCCTATTACAGCTTCAGCCAAGACACGGTCCGCAAGACCGGCCCTGAACTGATTGCAGAAGCGAAAGAGGCTGGCTTCGAATTTGACTAGATCGGGCGTGATCTTTCGGCTTGGTTCGCAAGCCTGATCACCCAACGCGATCAAAGCTCCTTATCAGGCCGAGCGTCGTGCTTGTGCTTTTCATGCTTGCCGAAGTGGCGCTCTAGCCGTTGGGCCATAGTGTTGCCCGCGATCCGAGCGGCCGCATCGACATCGCTTGCATTGCCGGTAACGCCAATTGGCTTTTCGCCCCGAATGCGCGCTTCGATGGTGCAATGTTTGTCGTCGGCACCGCCCTTGCGGGCATTATCATCGCCGACATGCACTTCCAGCCGCGTCAGGCGGTCTTCAAACCTCGCCAATTTCTGGCGAAGCTGGTTTTCAATGCGCTCAGCCACGTTTTGGGTGCCCATCACAGAGCTGTCGGAATTGAACTGAAACTGCATGGTAATGCTCCTTCTCTCAATTGTGCCCCGTCTCTTTTGATATGGGGTGCAATGATCGAATTACGAGCGAAATCGACACGAAATCGGCACCGCTCAGCGCAGGATTTTCTACCAATCTTTCAGGCTGATCTAACTGGTCGCTATCGTCGCCCACCACTCGCTGAGAGCCAACGGGGCCAGCACTGCCTGGAAGACGACAAACACCGCCAGCGATATCCAACTGGCCGGGTGAACGCGTCCATGGCGCAATTTGTCCGAAACCGGCAGCACCAGCACAAAAGCAAGATTGGCTGGGCCTACCATCATCCCAACTAGCTCGCCGGGCATGGATGTGTAGAACGTAAACAGGCGAGCGATAATTGTTCCGACCGCTGCGTAAGCCGCCATATACATAAAGCGCCAATGCCAATCGGCCCGCTTGCGCAGCAAAATCGCGGCGAGGAAGAACCCGGCCATCATCGGCAGGCTTTGAAACAGGCGGAACACGGCTCCCACAATGTTGCCTTCATCTTCGGGCGCCATTGGGAAAGCTCCCAATTGCACGCCAACGCCGCTCACCACACTCAGGATGACGATCGTTGCGCCGACCCATCCCATTTTACGATGAAGATCAAATTGCTGGCGCGCGATCAATGTCGGCTGGAGGATGAACAGCAGGGAAAATCCGAAACCGGCAATCGCATGGGGGTGCATCCAGACGTTCCATGACGCGGGCGGATCGTACGCCCCTGTGGCCAATGGCACCAAATACCGCGGCATAAATGCTGCCACCGTCATGATCAGCAAGATCACCGCCATAACTCGCAAAAATCGCGCGTCGCGCATCAAGTTCGATTTGTCCATAATCAGCCCCATCCCCTGCGTCCCGGATGATAGTTTGCACACAAACACCCGATAACGCCAGCACGGCTGTGGACATGCTCAGCCGCTATTTGCGCGTGATCGTTTCAGACAGCCGGGCCACAACAATGCCGAATTTGCGGATCTTCATTTCATTGCTGCAGGTCTTTCCATCAGCCGCAATGGTGAGCACCTGGCTGACCTTCAGACCGCCTTCCAATTTGTAGGACAATGTCATGGCGTTGCCCGAAATCGTCCCTTTAACCGGGCTGGTCGCATCGCTGATGGTACCGGTCACCTTGCCTTCGCCGGCCTCGCGCAGACGCCACGTGCGATTGCGAACCGGGTCATCCCCGATCTCTACCGTTTGCGTGATCATCAAAGAACCATCGGGCTGTATTGTGCCCACGCTGACAGCCCGCGTTTGTTTGGCAGAGGACATCAATTCCTTGATATTGCCGCGGCTGACCGTGGTGCCGGTAAAGAACGCAACCGGGGCAGCCGATGCAGATGCCTTGGCCGCGCTAGTCGCCGCCTGTGCCTGCAGCGGCGCCTCACCAACCGCTGGCACCCAGCCCAGAACCAACCCGAATAGCGCCGTCGCGCTGGCGGCTTTCACCCAAGAATATGTCATTATTTATGCGCCCCTCGAAGAACCGTCTGCCCGTTTGGGGCATGTCCTGATTCTCTGCAGATGAGTGTCCTATGCTTTGCATTGAGTGTAAAGCTGTTTGGCCAGTCTTGTTAGCAATCAGACACCGCATAAACCGGCAAGCCCAGCGTTTGAGGGCGCGAGCAAAACTCTCTAAGCTTACCCATATGACGCATCCCAACAATTCTATCACCATCCTGGTTGATGCTGACGCCTGTCCGGTCAAGGAAGAGGTGTATCGCGTGGCCGACCGCTTTAAAGCGCAGGTCCGCGTGGTCAGCAATTCGCCTTTCGGAATACCCGACAATCCTCGCATCAAGCGCGTGGTGGTGGACGATGGCTTTGACGCCGCTGACGATTGGATTGCCGACAATGCCACCCCCCACTGCGTGGTGATCACCGCCGACATTTTGCTGGCCGAGCGGTGCCTTAAGGCGGGCGCAAAAGTGCTCGCCCACAATGGCAAAGTGTTCGATGCCGCCAGCATCGGTAGCGCGATTGCGACCCGCGCCATTATGGAGGATTTGCGCGCTGGGATGGACGGGATCGGCGGCGGCCCTCCCCCCTTTTCCAAGGCCGACCGATCGCGCTTCCTCCAGGCCCTCGACAAGGAAATGATGGCCCTGTCGCGCGCCTAAGCTCGCGTACGTCGCGCCCAATCTGGAACCTCTTTGGGCGCAGCGGATTGTTGAGCCATGACCCATCGCAATCCCCGCACCACCTTCGCCTCCTCTGCAATCGCTGCTGCCAGCCTGTTTCTGGCCGGCTGCGTCGGCTCTCCCGGCCCCGTCGGCAATGCCAGCGTGCCCGAACCGGCCAAGCCTGTCAGCCTGAACGAGTATCTGGGCAAATGGTACGAATATGGCCGTTACGAGGCCCCGTTTCAGGAAGGGTGCGAGGCGGTGACCGCGGAATATTCTCTGCGCGATCCCTCCGACCCAGACACCAGGATCAAGGTGGTCAATTCGTGCCGCAAGGGATCGCTGGATGGCGAATTTGATCAATCCACCGGCAAGGCCAAGATCGTTGACGGCAGCGACGGCGCAAAGTTGAAAGTCAGCTTTTTCGGTCCGTTCTATGGCGATTACTGGGTGCTCGATCGCGGGCCAGCGGGCGATGACGGCTTGTATGACTGGTCAATCGTTGGCGAGCCGAGCGGGCGCTATTTGTGGATGCTCACGCGCGAGCCTCAACCCGGCCCCGAGCTTCGCGCGCAGCTGGAAGCGCGGGTCCGCGAGCTGGGCTATGACTGGAGCCTTGTAAGGTTGACGCAGCAACCAGCGGGCTGAATTTCCGCGCCCGGTTCAGGCATTTTGCCGAATTCATGCGTGTTAATGGTGAAACAGGCGTAGGATCGATTTGGAGCCTTCCGCTCCGATTGGAAAAAGCCATGGCCAAAGGCCAACAAAAGAAGAGCCGCGAAGCACGCAAGCCCAAAAAGGAAAAGGTGAAAACCAACGCCTCGCAGCCGTCGCAAAAGCCCGGCGGGATCAAAGGCCTGGAGAATATGAAAAACAGCTAGCTTGGATTTGTGAGACGTTAGGCGAGCAGTAAGCCTCGGGGGTGCAAGGGAACGGGTATTATTAGCGCCCTCAATCGCCGGGCGCAGCGCGTCCGCGCTGCTTGGCTTTCCTCGCATGGGCTCGGGCGGCCTTTGGCCTTGCGAACCCTAACGGGTTCGATCACGACCAAGCCAACTGTCTTGCACCAAGAAACTTGGCGCTGCCTTTCAAGTAGAGTGGCGGAGCACGGCGAGCGACTAGCGAGCCGCAAGCGCGAATGCGCGCCCGCAGGCCCGTCAGGGCCGAGGAAATCGCGCCTGCGGATGCAGGTGCATGAAACAAAAATCCTTTACCTGATCACCACATTCTCGCTGTTGGCGAACATGCGGCTGCGGGCAAAATCGATAAAGCGCGCTTCATCTTCCAGCAGGATCGCAGCATGTTTGCGGGCTTCTTCGGTCGGCTCGCCCGATCCAAAATCATCATCGAACCACAGTTCGGCCACGCCGTCGAAATCCTCGCCGTCACCATGGTCGATGCCGCGCGCCGCTGCGCCAGCCATGATCACCGCATGGTCATCGGTGTGGCACTGAACATAGCGCTTGATACCCAAATGCTCGGCTGCAGCTTTGACCAAAGGCGCATGGTCATCGCGCCAGGTGCGCTGAAATTCCTCGCGCGAAAGCGATGGGAGACGACGCAAGCAGAATGTGAGTTTGATCATGATCAGATGAGCCCAATTATTTGAAGTGTTTTGGAAACCAATATTGTATTAGCATAGCACGATGGAATTTCTTCAGGACCACCCATTCGCATTCGTAATTGTGCTGGCAATTGGTGCCTTTTTGGGAATGTTTGTCGAGCGTTTGGTGGAAACGCAAGACAAAGAGAAGCGCAAGGCCTATTGGAGAGGCCGAAGATCGGCTGGCGGCAAATGGACCAAGACGAAGCGTGGGGCGAGGACTACGTCACCTGAGCCGGGTTCAACAGACTTCGCTGCCGATCAGCTCAAGCTGGTAAGCAAAGCAAAGTTCACCTCGCGTTCTTTACTCAACAAGTCGGAGGCAAAGGTTTTCGATGCGCTCGATACTGCGGTCATCTCCCGCAATTCGGGCTGGCAGGTCATGGCGCAGGTGTCGCTCGGTGAATTTTTGGCAAGCCCCGACAAGAACGCCTATTTCGCGGTCAATTCCAAGCGGGTGGATTTCGCCCTGATGGATGAGAGATGCCAAGTGGTTCACGCGTTGGAGTACCAAGGTTCAGGTCACCATACAGGCAACGCCGCCGCCGCGCGCGATGCGGTGAAAAAAGAGGCGCTACGCAAGGCTGGCATTGGCTATCATGAGATTGTCGCCGGGCATACGACACCGGCAGAGCTTAGGGCTCTAGTGGAGAAATTGGTTCCGGCGGGTTAGCCACCGCTACCGTCATCCAGAACTTGTTCCAGGCTGACGGCCAAAGCATTTGCCGAGGAAACCAACTAACCCTTACTTCTCTGCATTCACTGAAACCCGTGCAACCACTTTTATCTCTACCAAGGCACCCGGGATATAGAGCGCGTCGATATCAATCGCGGTCCATGCGGTGAACGGCGCCTTGAGGTAACGATGCTTTACCGTGACGAAGGCCGTGCCAGATGCGGCCAGATCGGTGTGGAAGCTGGTCACATCGACCACGTCTTCCCAGCTGGAACCGGCTCGCTCCAACGTCCGGCCAATGGTCTGGAACGCCTCTTCAATGGCTTCCTCATCGCTCTGCCCTTCTTTGGCAGGGCCGGCAATCACACCAGAGATGTAGACCGTGCCGCGATCAATCACAGCCTCGGAAAAGCCGAACTGTTCGTGCAGTGCCTTGGCCGCTGCATCCTCAGGCATGAGCACCTGTTTGGGCTCGTGCGCGCTAGCTGAAGCGGTCGCGGCAAGTGCCGCCAGTGTCAGGCTGGATAGTGCGATCTTCATTCGGTTTTCCCTTCGGTTGCATCGACAATTTCCGGTTCAGGTTCGGGCAGTTCCTCGATCACCTCCGGTGCCGTTTCGACGCATTCAGCATCGTCTGCTGTTTCTATGGGCCCAACATCATCATCGCTCTCAAGCCGGGCTTTCCGCCGCACATCATACAAGAAGTAGAGCGATCCCAGCATGATCAGAGTCGCCACCACCGCCGAAATGTTGCCCGGGGCAAAGAGCTGGTCGAACCGGATGATCTTGAGCGGGCCGCGATCAGGATCGAGATAGGTGCGCGGAAGGAAGGTGCTGCCCATCGCAGCGAAAACAACGGCCCCGTAAAGCGTAGACAAGTTGAACACCACGAAGACGATGGAGGCGAGCCATGCCTGGAAGCGCGATAGTTGGGCGCCGATGGTATATGCCATGACGAGAAACCCGGTCACAACGGTGATGGTGATGCCGCCACTGATTAGGCTCAACTCGAAGTATTTGGCGGCGACGGAGAATAGCTCAAGCCGCATAAGTTCGGGATCGATCATGGCACCACCCCCCGTTTGCCTTATCTCAAATAGGTCGACTCTTCTGCCTTAACATACAAATCCCCGCGATCGCGGTACTTCTCGCTCATTCCTGGCATCACTGCGCCGATTGCGCGGCGGCGAGCGCTGCCAGGAAGGGCGCATAATCGATGTGATCGCGGTGCTCGACAACCTTGCCATCCTTGGTCGTGATTGTGATGACCATGGGTGCCACGCTTTCCACAATGTTGCCGCCGCCCATATCAATGCCCCAGTCCAGCGCGCCTTCGTAAATGGCGACATCGCCTGCGACAAAGCGCCGCTCGACCTCGAACCGCATATGGGTGATCGCGCTATAACCAACGCGGAACCGTTCCATCATGGCGGCCCGGCCTTCGGACAGGACCGGCCCGAACACGCGGGTTGCGGTGGGGTCATAGAAGCTCGCATCTTGGGCCAGCAACGGCTCCAGCGCGTCCCAATCGCGCCCGACATAGGCGTTAAAATAGGCCTCGGCCACGGGCGCGGTGATGGCTCCGGCCTGTTCATAGGTCAATGGCTTGGCGGCTGGCTCAGCCTGTTGCGCAGCGGCAGGGCCCGCCCATGCGACCGAGGCTGCGGCGAGACCTATGCTGGCGCATTTGATGATGGAAAATTTCATGTGTTACCCCTCATCAGGTAGATAGAGCTTCTGGCCCATGTCTTTGTACTTTTCGCTCATCTCTTCCATGCCGCGCAGGGCCGCTTGCTTGCTCGCCTCGGCTGCATCCGCGCCAGACTGGGTCGCCTCGAGGAAGCTGTCCGGATCAGAGTTCTGCTTGCTGGCGAAGTCGCGCACTTCCTGGCTGATCTTCATGCTGCAGAATTTGGGCCCGCACATGGAGCAGAAATGCGCCGTCTTCGCGCCCTCTGCCGGCAGGGTCTGATCGTGATATTGCTCGGCCGTTTCGGGGTCGAGTGACAGGTTGAACTGATCGCGCCAGCGGAATTCAAAGCGCGCCTTGGACAAGGCATCATCGCGCACCTTGGCGGCGGGATGCCCCTTGGCAAGATCGGCAGCGTGTGCAGCGAGCTTGTAGGTGATCACACCCACTTTCACATCGTCGCGGTCAGGCAGGCCAAGGTGTTCCTTGGGCGTGACATAACAAAGCATCGCGGTGCCATACCAACCGATTTGTGCGGCACCGATGCCGCTGGTGATGTGGTCATACCCAGGCGCAATATCGGTGACGAGCGGGCCGAGGGTATAGAAAGGCGCCTCTCCGCACACTTCCAACTGCTTCGTCATGTTCTCTTTGATCTTGTTCATGGGCACATGGCCCGGCCCCTCGATCATGACCTGCACGTCTTGCTTCCAGGCACGGTGGGTCAGCTCGCCCAGCGTGTAGAGCTCGGCAAATTGAGCTTCGTCATTGGCATCCGCGATCGAGCCGGGGCGCAAGCCATCACCCAGCGAATAGGCGATGTCATATGCCTTCATGATCTCGGTGATGTCGTCGAAGTGCTCGTACAGGAAGCTCTCTTTGTGATGCGCCAGGCACCATTTCGCCATGATCGATCCGCCGCGACTGACGATACCGGTGACGCGGTCCGCAGCCATCGGGACGAAGGGCAGGCGAACGCCGGCATGGATGGTGAAATAGTCGACGCCCTGTTCGGCTTGCTCGATCAATGTGTCGCGGAAAATCTCCCAATTGAGGTCTTCGGCCACGCCGCCAACCTTCTCCAGTGCCTGATAAATCGGCACGGTGCCGATCGGGACAGGACTGTTGCGGATAATCCATTCGCGCGTGTCATGGATGTTGCGACCGGTGGAAAGGTCCATGACCGTATCCGCGCCCCAGCGGATCGACCAGACCATCTTATCGACTTCATTGGCGACATCGCTCGCGACGGCTGAATTGCCGATATTGGCGTTGATCTTGACCAGGAAATTGCGCCCGATGGCCATCGGTTCGCTTTCGGGGTGGTTGATGTTGTTGGGAATGATCGCCCGGCCGCGCGCAATTTCGTCACGGACAAATTCGGGGGTGATGAGTTCGGGGATGTTGGCGCCCCAGCTTTCGGAACCCTCGCGATTGGCGGCGATCACTTCTGCGGCCATTTCGCGACCCAGATTTTCGCGCTCGGCGACATATTCCATTTCCGGGGTGATGATGCCTTGGCGGGCATAGTGCATCTGGGAAACGTTTTGCCCGGCCTTGGCCCGCAACGGCCGCTTGACCACATTTTGGAAGGCGGGGACGCCGCCCGAACGGTCTGGGCCCAATTGGCCATTGTCCTCTGGCTTTACTTGCCGTGCGTCATATTCTTCGACATCGCCGCGCGCCATGATCCAATCGCGCCGCAATTGGGGAAGGCCAGCGTTGATGTCGATATTGGCTTCGGGGTCGGTATAGGGGCCGGAGGTGTCATAGACCCGCAGGCTGGGCTCGCCGCCCTCCAGATCAATCTCCCGCATGGCAACGCGAATACCGCTGCCGGTGCGGGCGCCAACATGCACCTTGCGGCTGCCACGGATGGGGCCGGTGGTAACGCCAATTTCTACCGGTGAATTAATGTCGGCCATGCTAAGGTCTCTCCTCAAAGCGGAGAAACGGACCTGAGGCGAATTTGCCAGCCCGCTCCCTCCGCCGATGTTAATCGGTTCAGGTTCAACGGGTCGTGGGATGCTAAGCCCACCTCTCAGCGCAAGCGCGCTCCCCGGGGATGGCAATGGTCTAGGCGCGAAGCGGGCCAGAGTCGAGCATCACTTGATGCCCGATCCCCGCCCTGTCGCACTTATCCCAAAGTGGCTTATCCGTCTTGCTTCGCGGCCACCGATACGCACAGCGCCAGCAGTACCGTGGCCAGCACGCCCGAGCCACCAGCCAGTGGCATCTCGCCAAACACTGTGCGACCCATCGCCATGGAGGCAGCATTGGTAATCATCGCGACTGCGCCGACCAGCGCTGTGATGCCGCCGAGCGCTTTCGATCCCGCATTCATCTTGGCCATGCCGAACACAATCGCGGCCAGGCCGAGCAGGATCTTGGCTGCATTATACACCATGAACGAGAACGCGACGATGCTGCTGGCGGCTGGCGCCACGCCCTCTACCGCGCCCGCTGCTTCGCGGAATGGGCCGAACATGGTCAGGCCCACACCCACCTGCACCACATTGAGCGCCGCGCTGAACGCAATCGCTGAAAAGCCCAGGCTGAACCGCTTGGCTTCGACCAAGGCAGAGCCAGCAAAGGCTGCCAGCAGAACGAAGATCAGCGCCTCGGATCCCCACAACAGCTGCCGCGGCACGTCGGCCTTGGCAAGATACAGCGCGGTATAGGCGGCCTGCGTGATGGCCGCCAGGATCAGCAATGCAGCGATCACCTGGACCGTGCGTTTCAGTGAGATTTCCATAGTTTCAGTCCCCGTTTTCTGTCGAACATATTGTAACCAGTTCGACAGCAGAAGGGCACTAGTTACCTCAATTCCGGGCTACCCACCAAGTAGCTATGCAGATTGGATTACGCAGTCGATTAAGGCTAGATACCTGCGGCCCGTTTCTCAGTCGGGGTCAGCACGCCATCGGCATTGGCATCCAGCTGTCCGAACACAATCTGATTTTGACGCAGAGCCTCGGTCCGGGCAGAGCGGCGCTGGCTCTCGATAATTTCTTCCGGCACAACAAAGCCGCTGCTATCCAGATCGAGCCGGGCAAACTCGGCATCCATCTGTCTGATGAAGGTCGCCCGATCAATCGGATCACCCTGGGCAGACTGCGTTTGAGCGGGCGCTTGGGCCGTCTGTGTTTGTGGGACTGGATTGGCGGGCGCCTCTTGTGCAGAAACAGCGCCGCTTGGCGCCAGCCCAATCGTTACAATCGCCGCAGCGGCGGATAGAAGTGATGTTCGCATAGGCATTTGATACAAATGCTTCAGGCTTGCGTCCAGTCCAACTGGCCAGGCCGCGCCAACCGAGCTGCTGCCCCTGCTCCAACAATGGTCATCCCAAGTGGATCAGTTGATCACACGGCCGCGCGCCATCACCCAGGAAACATCCTCCAACACCGTCACATCATCTTGCGGGTTGCCGCCCACCGCGATCAGATCAGCGGAATATCCCGGCGCAATCCGGCCAATCTCACCCTCAAGCCCCAGCACCTGTGCCGCGATTGTTGTGGCGCTGGCAAAGGCCTCTTGATCGCTCATCCCGCCCTTACGCATCAGCGCAAATTCGTCGGCATTTTGACCATGTGGGAACACGCCAGCATCGGTGCCGAACGCGATCTTAACGCCCCATTTCCGGGCCCGTTCCACAATGCTTTCTGCATAGGGCCCAACCGCGCGCACCTTGTCCTCGACCACTGGGGTATAAAAGCCGGTTCCAAGGTTTGTCTTGATCCCTTGGAAGGCCATCAAGGTCGGGACCAGCACTGTCCCGTTTTCGCGCATCACCTTTGCCGCCTGTTCGTCAATATAGGTGCCATGCTCAATTGTCTGAACGCCCGCCCGAGCCGCCGCTTCGATACCCCGAGCGCCATGCGCATGGGCGGCAACTTTGAGGCCAAGCGAGGTCGCTGTATCGACAATCGCTTTCATCTCCACAGCCGAGAAATGCGCTTCCAATCCACGGCCTTGTTGGCTCAGAACGCCGCCGGTGGCTGTGATCTTGATCAGATCAGCACCATATTTTGACGCAAGGCGCACTTTTTCCGCGCATTCAACCGCGCCGGTGCAGGTGAAATCCGTGCCGAGCGCATCCCCCACATGTTTGAGGAAACGCGACGTCTTGTCACCATGCCCGCCCACAATGGCGATGGTCTGGGCCGAGGTAACAACCCGTGGCCCCGGGACCAAACCCTCCCGTGTTGCCTGCCGTAAGGATTGCGTTACCTGATCGCTGCGAGAACCCACATCGCGCACCGTTGTAAAGCCTGCCAGCGCTGTCAGTCGGGCATTCTTGGCCGCAATCAATGTATAATATTCGGGCGGGGTTACTGTGGAGCGCCAATATTCGCCGCTGGGATCACCCGACAGATGGGTGTGCAGATCGATCAAACCAGGCGCTACGGTCTGCTCGGTCAAGTCGACAGTCTGACTGGACCCATCCACCAAGGCCCAACCGTCCAATATTTCTACAATCTTGCCATCGGTCACCACAATTGTTGCCGGGCCGCTGGGCGCACTGTCTGCATCGGCCACAACCGAACCAGCATGAATGGTAATGGTTTCAGCCATGACTGGCGTGGCCAGCAGCGCCACCCCCCCTGCAAAGCCGGCAAGTATAGAACGCAATTTCATCAAGCTCTCTCCCAATTGTATGCTCGATCATGAACCAGATGCTCCGCAATAGGCAAGTGCAACTCGGCCCGCGAAGGTGATTGCCCCAGATGGCGCGCTGGCCTAGGGCCGCAGTCCTATGAACGGGCGCGAAGTGGATGTGGCAATTGTGGGCGGCGGCTTGGCCGGCGGCTTGATTGCGCTTGCCCTGTTTCGCCAGCGGCCCGATCTGAAACTGGCCCTGATCGAGCAAGGCCCGAGCCTGGGCGGCAATCATCGCTGGAGCTGGTTTGAATCCGATTTTGACCAGCCGGGCCGTGCCTTGATGGAACCCTTTGCACGAACCGAATGGCGTTCAGGCTATGACGTCAATTTTCCCCAATATCGCCGCACGCTGGAAAGCGGTTATTGCTCTTTGTCCAGCGCAGATTTCCATACCACTTTGATGGAAATTCTGCCGCCCGAAAGCGTGCTGCTGAACAGTGCTGCCACCGCTTTGGATGCGGGTGGTGTGTCTGTGTCTGGCGGTGACCGGATCAATGCAAATGCGGTGATCGACTGCCGACCCTTTGAACCCTCGGCGCATTTGCAGGGCGGCTGGCAAATCTTTCGCGGACAACATTTCCGCCTGGATAGCCCGCATGGCATCGACCGTCCGACCATCATGGACGCGGGCGTCGATCAATTGGCACCGCATGGCAATGGGGCGGCTTACCGCTTCGTCTATGTCCTGCCCGTGGCCGCTGACGAACTGTTCATTGAAGACACCTATTACGCTGACCAGCCGCGTATGGACCGCGACATGCTGGCAGCACGGATTTCTGCCTATCGCCAGGATAAGGGGTGGAGCGGGCAAGTGATTGGCGATGAGGCAGGCCTGCTGCCAGTGATCACGGGAGGCGACTTTGGCGCCTATTTGGACGAGTTGCGGATAGACGGCGTTGCCATCGCCGGTGCGCGCGGCGGTTTTGCCCATCCGCTGACCAGCTATACCGTCCCCATCGCCGTCCAAACCGCTTTGGCAATTGCCACTCAGCCCGATCTGTCAGGGCCGCAATTGGCGGCCTTTGTGGAAGCGCGTGCACGCACGCACTGGCGTAAGACCGGTATTTACAGAGTGCTGGGCCGGATGCTGTTCGGGGCTGCGCAGCCAGACCGCAGAGTGACCATCTTCCAACGCTTCTATCGCCTGCCAGAAGTGCTGATCGAGCGGTTCTATGCAGCGCAATCAACCACACTCGACAAATTTCGCATCTTGTGCGGCAAGCCGCCCGTATCTATTCCGCGTGCCATGCGTGCGCTCGCCACCCCCGGCGACCCCCTGACGACGGAGAAACATTGATGAGCGCCGACACCACCTTGGATCTGGGCCTGACCCCGCCCAAAGCCAGCGCTATCCCGGCGGTCGATAAGGCTCGCTATGAAGGACGCAGCGCCTGCGTAATTGGATCCGGCTTTGGCGGCATGGCATTGGCCATTCGGCTGCAATCGGCCGGCATTGCGACAACCGTCATTGAATCGCGCGACAAGCCCGGTGGCCGGGCCTATTTCTGGGAAAAGGACGGCTTTACATTTGATGGCGGACCAACCGTCATCACCGATCCGCCCTGTCTGGAAGAATTATGGCAGCTGAGCGGGCATGACATGGCCCAAGACGTTGAGCTGATGAAGGTTATGCCGTTCTATCGGCTCAATTGGCCCGATGGCACCAATTTCGATTACTCCAACGATCAGGCAAGCCTGGAGGCCGAGATTGCCAAGCTCGATCCGGTCGACATCGCCGGGTACAACAGCTTTCTGGAATATGCCGCAGGCGTATATGAAGAAGGCTATGTCAAGCTGGGCCATGTCCCGTTCCTGAACTTCAAAAGCATGCTGAAAGCCGCCCCGGCGCTCGCGAAAAAGCAAGCCTGGCGCAGCGTCTATTCGATGGTTTCCAGCTTTGTAAAAAGCGAGAAACTGCGCGAGGCGCTGAGCTTTCACACGCTGTTGGTGGGCGGCAACCCGATGAAAACCAGCGCGATTTATGCGCTGATCCACAAGCTGGAAAAAGATGGCGGTGTGTGGTGGACTCGCGGTGGCACCAACCGCCTGATCGCGGCAATGGTGCGCCATTTTGAGCGGCTGGGCGGCACCATGCGGGTGGGCGATGCAGTCACACAAGTGCACACTATGGGCACGCGCGTGACAGAGGTGGAAACCGAAAGCGGGTTCAAGCAACGCTTTGACGCGGTCGCTTCCAACGCGGACATCATGCATTCTTATCGCGACCTATTGGGCGAGACTAAACGCGGTAAGGACTATGCCAAGGCTCTGTCCAAAAAGAGTTTTAGCCCGGGCCTGTTTGTGGTGCATTTTGGTCTAGAAGGGACTTGGCCGGGCATTGCCCATCACATGATCTTGTTCGGACCGCGCTATAAAGGCTTGCTGGAAGATATTTACGATCACGGCATTTTGCCGCAGGATTTCAGCATCTATCTGCACCACCCGACAGTGACCGATCCCAGCATGGCTCCCGCAGGTAAGAGCACGTTTTATGCCTTGGTGCCGGTCGCCCATATGGGCAAACTGACGGTCGATTGGGACGAAGTTGGCCCGATTTTGGAAAAACGCATTCTGGACGAGATCGGACGGCGCCTGATCCCCGATATCCATGACCGGATCGTGACCAAATTCCATTACGCGCCCAAGGATTTCTCAACCGATCTGAACGCGCATCTGGGCAGCGCCTTCAGCCTTGAACCGCTGTTGACGCAAAGCGCATGGTTCCGAGGCCACAACCGCGATGACGAGATCAGCAATTTCTATCTGGTGGGTGCCGGAACGCATCCCGGGGCTGGCATTCCCGGCGTGGTCGGCAGCGCGAAAGCGACCGCCGGACTGATGCTGGACGATTTGAAAGTGGAGAAGCCTGAGTGAAACGCATTGCCGTCTATTGTGGTTCGGCCACGCCGGAAGACCCGCGCTATATCGAACTGGCACGGCAAGTGGGTGAAGGCCTGGCTCGGCGCAATATCGGCGTGGTCTATGGCGGTGGCAGGCTCGGCCTGATGGGCGCGGTGGCCAATGGGGCCAAGCAGGCCGGCGGCGAAGTGATTGGCGTGATCCCAGATGCTTTGGTCAATTCAGAGGTCGCCAATCAGAACTGTGACGAACTGATCACGGTCAGCGGAATGCACGAACGCAAGCAGCGCTTCACAGATTTGTCGGATGGCTTCATCACCATTCCAGGCGGCGTGGGCACGATGGACGAATTGTGGGAAGCGATGAGCTGGGCCCAATTGGGTTACCATTCAAAACCGGTGGGACTGCTCAACGCCTTTGGCTTCTATGACGATCTGATCTCCTTCAACGCCAAAATGTCAGAAGTCGGCTTTGTCCGTCCGGCCCATCAGAATATCCTGATTGCCGCCGAAAGCCTGACGCAATTGATCGACAGGATGAAAATGTATGAGCCGCACACGCCGATCTTCCGCATGAAAGCGGATGATTTGTGATCACTTTTCGTCTCCAGATCATACCAACCCACGCCCGTGGACGAACATGACGAGAGATCGCCCCTTAGCGCCTTCGCAATTTGTCCGCGAAACGATCCGCGAGCCGGGCGGCATGCGCAACCGCGCACCCTTGGTTGAAAAAAGCCGCCTGGCCATCGCCAATGGTTCGAAAAGCTTTTCAGCCGCCAGCCGTTTGTTCGACCGCAAAACGCGCGAGCGGGTGTGGCTGCTGTATGCATGGTGTCGGCGCTGCGATGATCTGGCCGATGCGCAGGAATTGGGTGGAGAACTGGGCGATCAGACGGACATTGCCGACCGGGTGAAACATATCCGCGTTTTGACTCAAGCTGCCCTGGATGGTCAGCCTACTGCCGATCCTGCCTTTGATGCGTTCGGACTGGTCGCATCCGAAGTGGGTCTGACGATGGACGATGCCGATGCGGTGATCGCCGGTTTTGAACTGGACGCACAGGACTGGCGCCCACGGACAGACGCCGATTTGATGCAATATTGCTGGCATGTAGCAGGCGCTGTGGGTGTGATGATGGCGCTGGTTATGGGCGTCAGCCGCAATGATGGCGACACCCTGGACCGGGCATGCGATCTGGGGCTGGCCTTTCAACTGGCCAATATCGCGCGCGATGTGGTGGAAGATGATGCCGCCGGACGCTGCTATTTGCCGATGGAATGGCTGGTGGAAGAAGATATCGAGCCTGGCCAACATACCAAGCCTCACCACCGGCAGGAATTGGCCGATATGGCTGCCAAGCTGGTCGCCATGATGGAGCAACATGGGGCGGCCTCGCGCCTGGGTGCTGCGCGCCTGCCCTTCCGCAGCCGATGGGCCATCCTAAGTGCTGCACGCATTTACACCGCCATCGGGCGCGAGGTGAAGGCCAAGGGCACCACCGCGTGGGACCACCGCGTCTACACATCCAAGCTGCAAAAGCTGGGGCATGTGACCGCTGCTTTCTTCGAAGCGATCGTGAACAACCCGCAGGTGCCCGATGAAATGCCGCGCTGGTCGCGCACAGAACTTGCCGAAATGGGCCGCGCGTCCTAACCGGTTTTGTATGAAAAGAATTCTGACATTTGCCGCTGCGCTGGGCTTGGTCACCACTTCCCACGCACTCGCGCAGGAAACTGATCCCCAGTCTTCCCCAACGCCGGTCATTCACCTGACTCAGACCGGCGAAGTGACTTCGGCTGTGTGGCGGTTCTTCAAGGCCTTGCGCAGCGACGACAAGACTGCACTCGCCGACCATATGGACGCGAGCGGGATGATCACAATTCACAACCGTATGGACCCTTCCGATCCAAAAATCGTGTTTGTTCCTGTCTCGCAACACATCGAGAACTGGCTCGGATCGCCGCAAGGGCTTGATGAGCGGATGTTCGAACAAACCATACTTATTGATGGAGATATGGCTCAGGTGTGGGGCCCTTATCGTTTCACCTCAGGCGGCAAAACGACTCACTGCGGCATCAATTCTCTTAGCCTCGTGAACCACGGGGATGGATGGAAGGTCGCAAATACAAGCTTTACGATGGAGCAACCGAGCGAGTGTGAAAGGCTCGGCGCACCTGCGGAGCGTTCCAAGTGATCAAGAAACTCCTCATCGCAAACCGCGGCGAAATCGCCTGCCGCATCATCCGCACCGCGCGCGATATGGGCGTGGCGACGGTGGCGGTCTATTCCGATGCTGATGCCAAGGCGCTGCATGTGCGATACGCTGACGAGGCGGTGCATATCGGCCCCTCGCCCGCCGCTGAAAGTTATCTGGTGGGCGAAAAGATCATCGCTGCGGCCAAGGACACTGGCGCAGAGGCGATCCATCCCGGCTATGGCTTTCTGTCAGAAAACGCCGACTTTGCTCAGGCTGTGATCGATGCCGGGCTGATCTGGGTTGGGCCCAAGCCGGACAGCATCCGCGCCATGGGTCTGAAGGACGCTGCCAAGCAGTTGATGATGGATGCGGGCGTGCCGGTCACGCCGGGCTATCTGGGCGAGGACCAGTCGGTTGAGCGGCTCAAAAAAGAAGCCGACGCAATCGGCTATCCCGTGCTGATCAAAGCTGTTGCTGGCGGCGGCGGTAAGGGCATGCGCAAGGTCGATGCGCCTGAGAATTTCGAAGCCGATCTCGAAAGCTGCAAGCGGGAGGCCAAGGCGAGCTTCTCCAATGACGAAGTGCTGCTCGAAAAGTGGATCACTTCGCCCCGCCATATCGAAGTGCAGGTGTTCGGCGACAGCCATGGCAATGTGGTGCATTTGTTCGAACGCGATTGTTCGCTCCAGCGCCGCCACCAAAAGGTGATCGAGGAAGCCCCCGCCCCCGGCATGGACGAGGCAACGCGCGAAGACATCTGCGCCGCCGCCGTGCGCGCAGCCAAGGCGGTTGATTACGAAGGCGCAGGCACGATTGAGTTCATCGCCGATGCCAGCGAAGGCCTGCGCGCTGACCGCATCTTCTTCATGGAGATGAACACGCGGCTGCAGGTCGAGCATCCAGTGACCGAAGAGATCACCGGGGTGGATCTGGTCGAATGGCAACTACGCGTCGCCAGCGGCGAGCCGATCCCACTCAAGCAGGAAGAGCTGTCGATCAACGGTTGGGCGATCGAAGCGCGGCTCTATGCGGAAGACCCGGCGAAAGGGTTTTTGCCGAGCACGGGGCGGTTGGAAGTATTCGTATTAGAGGGCGATCGTATCGAAACAGGCGTAGCTCAAGGTGACCAGATTTCACCTTTCTACGATCCCATGATCGCAAAAATTGTCGTTCACGCGGAAAATCGCGAACAGGCAATCTTGGAGTTGACCTCGGCATGTGCTGACACATGCGTTTGGCCGGTAGCCACCAACGCAACATTTCTCGCTTGCTGCTTAGTGCACTCCGAATTCAAGAGCGGTGCCATCACTACCGGGTTCATTGCGGCAAACGAGCAGTTACTGACAGACTATTCGCCAATGCGACAAGCCCTGACCAACACAGTCGGAGCCGCTATCCGGGTGCGTGAACAACCGCGAGGAGGGTTTTTGGCTCCCAACTTCCGGCTCAACGAAGAAAAGCGAACTCTCGCTTACGCCGACATTGGCGACGGACCGCAGCCATTCGATATCGCGGCACCATTGGGGAATACCTCTGTCGCTTCGTTCGAAGTCTCTGACGGCTTCGTACTGGTCGACAAGGGCCAATCGCTACACGTGCGAACGGCAGTTCGCGGCACCGGCCAAGCCTCCGCCGCAGATGGCGCGATCCTCGCGCCGATGCCGGGCAAGGTCATCGCGGTCGATGTGGCCGAGGGTGACATAGTCACTGCAGGCCAGCGGCTCATGGTGCTCGAGGCGATGAAGATGGAACACGCGCTCACCGCACCGTTTGACGGGACAGTGACGGAACTCAACGCATCAGAAGGCGGCCAAGTGCAGGTCGAGGCGGTACTGTGTGTGGTGGAGCCAGATCCGGAATAGATATTTCGTCACCCTGAACTTGTTTCAGGGTCCATTTCGCCCCATGCACTTTGTAAGAGATTGAAGAATGGATGCTGAAACAAGTTCAGCATGACGGGAGTGGATATTGAGCTGGTCTCGGGAACTCGAAGAGCTGCGCCAACGCGAAGCCATGGCCGATCAGATGGGCGGCGAGGCAAAAGTTTCGCGCCAGCATGGCCGTGGCAAGATGGATGCTCGCGCGCGGCTGGCGGCTCTGTGTGACGAAGGCAGCTTCCGCGAGATCGGCAAGATCGCAGGCCATGGGCATTACGACGAAAATGGCGATCTGACAGGTGTAACGCCTGCCCCCTTCCTGTTCGGCAAAGCCACTGTAAATGGCCGTCCCGTGGTCGCCACGGCAGATGATTTCACCATTCGCGGCGGGGCGGCAGATGCCGGGATCAGCCGCAAGATGGTTCAGGCCGAGAAGATGGCGCATGAGCTGAAATTGCCCCTCATCCGCATGATCGACGGGACCGGCGGCGGCGGCAGCGTCAAAACGCTGGAGCAGATCGGCGCGACCTATATTCCTGCCGTTCCGGGATGGGGTGATGTGGTCGAGAACCTCGACACCGTACCAGTCGTCGCGCTGGCGCTCGGCCCAACAGCGGGTCTGGGTGCAGCGCGCACTGTGGCGAGCCATTATTCGATCATGGTGCGCGGCCTCAGCCAGATCTTTGCCGCAGGACCGGCCGTGGTGGATGGCTTGGGCGCAAGTTATAAAAGCGCTGACGACCACCAACAGGCCAAGGAAGATTTGGGCGGGTCGGACATTCACACCCGCAATGGCGTGGTGGATGACGAGGTCGCCAGCGAAGCCGAAGCCTTTGCCCGCGCACGCCATTTCCTATCCTTCATGCCCGAACATGTCGGCCAATTGGCACGGCGCGCCGACAGCCACGATCAAGTGGACCGGCGCGAAGAAGCCCTGCTCAGCCTGGTCCCGCGCGAGGATAAGCAGGTCTATTCCATGCGCCGGGCGATGGATATGATCCTGGACAAGGGAACGGTGTTTGAAATCGGCAAGAATTGGGGCCGCGCTGCGATCACCGCTCTGGCCCGATTGGATGGCTATCCCGTCGCCGTGATTGCCAGCGATCCCAGCTATCTGGGCGGGTCATGGGAGGCCAAGACCAGCGAGAAGGTTGAGCGGTTCGTCAAGCTGGCTGACCAGTTTCGGCTGCCGATCGTCCATCTGGTCGACAATCCCGGCTTTATGATCGGGCGCGAGGCAGAGATGGCGGGCACGATCCGTTATGGCGTCCAGGCAATGAACGCGATTTACAAGGCGACGGTGCCGCTCGCCAGCATTGTCATGCGCCGCGCCTATGGCATTGCCGGCAGCGCGATGAGCAATGCCGAACGGTTCCAATATCGCTATTGCTGGCCGAGTGGTGATTGGGGCAGCCTACCCATCGCGGGCGGGCTGGAAGTGGCCTATAAATCGGACATCGAAGCCTCTGATGACCCAGCCGCAACTCTGGCCGAGATCAAGGCCCGGCTGGACAAGGTGACATCACCCTTTCGCAGCGCAGAACGCTATAATGTCGAGGACATTATCGACCCGCGCGATACACGGCCCTTGCTGTGCGAATTTGCAGAATTGGCGTGGAGGAGTCTCAGCTCGGAGGCTTGACCACCCTCACATCTCAATAATTTTTGTGCATCTGCATATAGCGCCGCGCAGCGCCCGGTGCCCGAAACAGCTTGCCGCGCTCGCTGAACAAAACGCACACCAGCCCAAGGCATGAGCACACCACCATGGCCGCCGCCAAGGGGCCTGCGGTGCCATCATAGGCTTGGCCGATCAGCGCGCCCATCACCGCGCCTGTTGTCATGCGGATACTGGTTTGGATAGACGATGCAGCGCCCGCGATATGTTGGAAGGGTTGCATCGCGACAGAGCTGAAATTGGCCCCGACAAAGCCCAACATTGCCATCGACAGGCTAAGCAGTGGAACAAATTCATACAGCGTCTGCTCGCCCGTGCTGGCCGACCACAATTGCGCTAGGCTGACAAACAAGAACCCGATCAGCGCAGCATGACCGACCCGGCGCGCGCCGTATTTTTCGACGATCCGCGAGTTTAGGAAATTGGCCAAAACCATGCCGATGATCGATGCGCCAAAGATGAGCGCGAAATAATCGCCCGCGCCAAAGCTTTCGGCGATCAATTGCTGCGAGGAATTAAGGAAACCGAACAGGCTGCCAAACACCAGCGCGCTGCCGATGACGTATCCCACCGATTCGCGCTTGGCGAGCGCCTCTTTCATATTGCGCAGGATGGTTATCGGGCGAATATCTTGCTCGTTTGCCGCGGTCAGCGTTTCGGGCAGGCGCAGCCAGACCCACAAGGCCACGGCCAATCCCATGACCGCCATCGCCACGAAAATCCCGCGCCAATCGGCCACCATCAAGATCAATTGCCCGATCGCTGGGGCGATGATGGGCACGATTAAGAACACCATCATGATCAGGCTCATCAGCCTTGCCATCCGGTCACCGCCGACATGGTCGCGTACAATGGCAGCAGGCACCACGCTGAGGCCGGCACAGGCAACGCCTTGGATAAAGCGCAACCCGATCAGCCACCAGAAATCGGTCACCACCGCGCAGGCCAACGACAGAGTGATATAGGCACCCAGCGCCACAAACAGGACCGGTCGACGGCCAAACTTATCGGCAAAGGCGCCCGGGAAGAATGCGCCCAGGCCAGCGCCCAGAAAATAGCTGCTGATGACATATTGCCGGTCATTGCCAAAGGCGCTCAGCTCATCAGCCATCACGCCCAAAGCAGGCAACATGGAGTCAATCCCGAAAGCCTGCAGGCTCATCAACAGGGCCATCAGCGTGACAAGTTCACGCTCGCCCAATTGGCCTGTTTTGGTGGGATTATCGACACTCATTCGAGCGCTCTTGCGCGCATATTCAGATTAAGGGAAGCGGCATTTTGATAAGTGCCACATTTTCCGGTTCGCGTGCTTTCGCTGCACAGCGGGCAGGCCTAAGGTGCCAACCATGACGCAAGATCGCGATCACAATGCCTCGCTGACGGGCGAAGATGGCCAGGAAGATGCGCCGAACCAGGCGAGCGGTCTGCGCAAGATCATCCATGTCGATATGGACGCCTTCTTTGCCAGCGTTGAACAGCGCGACGATCCCGCTTTGCGCGGCAAGCCGGTGGCGGTTGGCGGTGCTGGTGGGCGCGGCGTGGTGGCCGCCGCCAGTTACGAAGCGCGCAAATTCGGCGTGCGCAGCGCAATGCCCTCGGTCACGGCCAAAAGGCTATGTCCCGATCTGATTTTCGTACGGCACCGCTTTGATGCCTATAAGGAAGCCAGCCGCCAGATCCGCAGAGTGTTCGAGCATTACACCCCGCATGTCGAGCCGCTGAGTTTGGACGAGGCCTATCTGGATGTGACCGATGATTTGCTGGGCATTGGATCGGCCACGCGCATCGCCGATCTGATCCGGCAAGAAATCCGCGTCAAAACCGGGCTGACGGCCAGTGCCGGTGTGTCTTACAACAAATTTCTGGCCAAAATCGCCAGCGATCAAAACAAGCCCGACGGCGTTTGCGTGATCCGGCCCGGCCAAGGGGCTGATTTTGTCGCCACGCTGCCGATCCGGCGCTTTCACGGGGTTGGCCCCAAGGCCGAAGAGAAGATGAAGCGGTTGGGGATTGCCACAGGAGCCGACCTGGCAGCCAAGGATATCGATTTTCTGCGAGCCAATTTTGGCAGCATGGCAGGTTATCTTTATCGGGCCGCGCGCGGGATTGATCTGCGCCAGGTCAGCGCCCATCGGACACGCAAATCTGTGGGCGGCGAGCGCACCTTCAGCGAGGATATCTCGTCGGGCGCGATGCTGCGCGAAACACTGGAGAACATCATCGATATTGTGTGGGAGCGGATTGAGCGCTCCCAATCAAAAGGGCGCACCATAACGTTGAAAATGAAGTTTAATGACTTCAAGAACATGACCCGGTCAAAATCGCTGACCAGCAATGTTGCGGACAGGGATGAATTTGCCGAGGTCAGCCGCGCTTTACTGGCCGAAGTGGTGCCTTTGCCCAAGCCCATTCGCCTGATGGGCCTTACCCTGTCCAATCTTGAAGGAGACAGCGAGCCCAAGCCAAAACGTGAAGATGGACAGCTTTCGCTACTTTAGAGCGGCCACAGGCCCGCTTGGGTCAATCAGGTTCTGAGGTATTCTGGGCGGATTGGTTGTCTCGCCACAACGCCAGACATTGCGCCGTTCGCTGGCTGAGGTTTGGCGGCAATGCGTCCCCGTCAAACAGGCGGGCCTCAACCACTTCGCGCCGATCAGGCTTGGCCGGTTCGTCGGTCACAACACGAAAGATATGCACGCTGTGCGGCGAGCCCGAAACAATATCCTCCAGAACCCCGGCATGATCGAGTGGGCCGAGTGTCAGCCCAAGTTCCTCGGCCATTTCTCTGCGAGCAGCATCCTCGGGCAATTCGCCCTTGGCCACGCCGCCGCCCGGTAATGCCCAGACTGGCGGGCCATAGGAATGACGCAGCAGCAAAACCGCACCCGACCCATCCTCGATCACAACCTGACAGCCAACCAGTGGTGCCTTTCTGATCGAGCGCCATCTGTGGCGGACACTATGAGCAATCGGCAGCAACGCCCGATGTAATGCGGCTGGTAACAGGCGCTCTATCAGCAAAAGCAGGTGACGGGCTGGGTCGCGCGGCCGAGCAGACGAGCGATGGGCAGATCGTGTTCGCCAGTCAGCGCGCTCTGCATCACCGCGCGTTTGTCTGCTCCGCTGATGACGAACATCAATTCGTCGGAATTGAGCAGCGCCGGCATGGTCAGCGTGATCCGATCAAAGGGCGCCTCGGGCGGCAAAGGATCGGGAGTTAGGCGGCGAATGGATTGCGGGTCATCGACCTTGGGATCGGTGTTAGGAAACAAGGACGCGATGTGACCATCCGCACCCATCCCCAGCCACGCGATGGTGAATTGCGGCACTGGTTTGTCTTCGGCAAGAGCGGCAATCTGCACGCCCAGTGGCTCAAGCTCTGCGCGGATTTTGCCCGTGTTGGAGGCGGGGTGATCTTCCGGCACAATCCGGTCATCGCCGGGCCACACCACCAGCCGAGCCCAGTCCAATTCGCATTTGGCCAGCTCGGCCAATATTGGAAACGGGGTCGAACCGCCCGGCATGGTGAAAGTTACCGGACCGCTGGTAAAGGCCAGCTGCCGGCGCAATCGCTGCGCCAACCAATCGGCAATAGATGCGGCCCCCGCATTCTCAATGAAATTCACATCCACCATGCTTCATCCATAGCAAAACGGCCGCACACTAATAGATGAAACGGCCGATAATCTGTTGGAATACGTAGTCTAAGCCGAGCGGATGTACCCAAGATGACTTGGATCACGAAAAGCCGGATCAACTAACCAAAAAAGAGGCCAGCATCGCTCCCAAAAGTGTAATCGCCAATGTTATCCGTAAGCGCCGCCAATGCGGCCATTGATGCAAGCGCGAACCCATCACCATCGCCTGCGCCAAGGCAAAAAGGCTGCCCAGCGCGGCAGCGGCGGACAGGTCCCAGCTGCTGCCAAGGCAAGCAAAACCGGCAAATGTCAGCAATCGGGGTGCATCCAACAGTTGCCGCATGATCAGTACAAGGGCGGTGGCGCCGATGGATCGCGTCGGCTCCTTGGGCAAGGTCAATCGCGAAGGCGCAACCAGCAGGATCGCGGCGACAATCATCGCAATTGTGACCAGAGCGGATCGACGATCCTCGCCCACAATTGTGGATGCTTGCATACCCAGCCAACCCCAAGCCGCCGTGCTGACGCACACCGCTAGGACACTGGCCAGCACAAGCCCGGGGCCAGCACCCAGTCGGTGCGATAGGCTTGCGACCAACAATTGGTCACGTCCGCCCTGCGAAGCCAGCAATGTGGCCAGAAAAACGGTCAGCAGTGTGGCAGCATACAGGTCCATCGCGCTGAGCAGGTCTTTAGCGGCCTATGCCACCCACGGACCGGTAATGGCCAAGGTCTTGGTCGGCGAATAGGCGTTTACAAACAGCGTCTTGCCATCTGGCGAGAAGCATGCGCCGGCCAACTCGGTCTGCATATTGAGCCGCGCGAACGGGTAAGGAACCCCTTGCGGCGTAAACCCGATCAGTCGGTTATCGACCACGTCTGTGTATTGATCTTCACACACGATCAGATGGCCATTGGGCGCAACCACCAGATTGTCACCATAGTTGAATTGCTCTTTGCTTTCGCTTTCAAAGAACAGCTCCAGCGTATCGGGCTTGGCCCCGCGTCCTGGTACCAGGCGGAAAATCTGCCCCAGCTTGGCCGCACCGCCGCTGGTCGAGCAAAGATAAAGATCGCCATCCCCCATATGGATGCCCTCGCCCCGGGCAACCAGTAATGCGCCCTTGGCGGCGCCGCGCATGCGCAAATCGTTCTTGGGCGATTCTACATCGTCCAGATCGACCCAGCGCACTTCATGGCTGTCACCCACATTCATGGTCACGCCGTCCCAATTGCGGCTGTCGGTTGTGCCATTCACCAGAGCCAGGGCCTGCAACTTTCCGCCCGCCTGCAATTTGCCCGGTTCATCAGGGGTGAAACGATAGATCAGCCCATCGCCCATATCTTCGGTTTCATAGATCAAGCCAGTGACCGGATCGACGCACGCTGCCTCGTGATTAAAGCGGCCCATAGCTTTCAGCGGAACCGGATCAACCAGCCCCTCTGCATCGGCAGGGACTTCGAAGGCATAACCATGGGCGGGCAATTCCATCCCGCGTGAACCCGGTTCTTCACAGCTCAGCCAACTGCCCCAAGGCGTGACCCCGCCCGAACAATTGCGGATAGTTCCGGCCAAAGTGCGGTGCTGCTTTTCCACCGTCAGTGTGGCAGCATCCAGCACCAGATTTGTTGTGCCGCCAGCCATGACGGTGCCATCCGCGTTGCGGCCATAACCCTTGTCCACGATGCCGCCCATATCGTCCCACGGCAGCAATTCGTGATTGCGCACCAGCGCGATCTTGCCATTGCCCAGATCAAAACAGCCCATGCCGTCGGCCTTGTCAGGAACGGTGCCGCCATCGCTCATCGCATCGCCCAGGCTGGACACAACGCGGTAGGAAAACTCTTTTGGCAGATCGAGGATGCCATCGGGATCTTTGACCAAAGGCCCATAGATCCCGTCCATATCGGCTGCGGCGACAGTTTCGTCACCTTGCGATCGGGCCACGCAGCCGCTCGCGGCCAGAGCAGCGAGCGCGCTCCCGGTTGCGCGCAAGAATACGCGGCGATCAACGGCACTTACGGGGTTGGCTGAGTGGGAGGCGTCCATGAATCAAGAGCTTTCTGTATTTCCTGCCACGAGGCAAGTTTGAAATTCTGTGCTGCTGGGGCGTTCTTACCATCCTGAGCCACAAATAGGCCACCGGGAAAATTTGGGCCAAAGCTGCGCGTATCCAGAGCAATCCCATCGGTTTCCTCAGCTGCGCCAAAGGCACCGGAGACTATCCGGAACCGGCCAGCCGGCGCCATATCGGGCAGGCGGTACCTTGCATAAGCATTGTCGCCTTGGCTCGATGCGACCAACCAACCGCCGTCTTCACCTTCGGGTGCGATGGCCAAGCCTTCGACATCAGCGACAAGCTGGCGATTGTGGATTGGCGCGACCAGCTCGCCCTCGGTTTCGCCAGCAGCAAAGCGCCAAATTCCAGCATTTTCCTCGCCAACATAGAGAGTTTCATTGCGCGGATCGACAACGCAGCCCTCTGGCTGGGTCGCGACCTTCATCTCTCGGTCCAAACGCGCATTTGGCGCTCCATTCGGACTGCCGAAGGACGTGATCGCATAATCGCGAATTGTGCCATCCTTGATCGGAGCAACCACATGCGGATTGTCTCCCTGCAAATACAGGCACAACCCATAGGCCTCGCCCGGACCGGTATCAAAACGGCCCAAGGAAATCAGCTGCGCTGTGGTGGGATCGAGGCGATAAAGCGCAACTTTTGAATTGAGCGGATCGGCCCGGTCACTCGCCGCAACCAGCACCCCTGCCTGACCCAGATCGAGCAGATCGACGTTATTCAATAGGCCCCCGGCAGCAAAGCTTTTCTGCTGTCCCTCCAGATCATAGACATACAGCCCAGCCTTCTTGTCGGTCGCCACGATCAGGCTGGCCGCAGGATCGGCATTGTTGCGCCAAATCGCGGGATCATCGGCTGCGTCCTCCTTGACCGTACCGACCGGTCTGGTCTCTGCAATTGCCGTCACTTGGGCTGCTGGATCGCCCATGATGGGCACTGTTGCGCATCCCGCCGCGATGGCGGGTGAAGCAAGGGCGAGAGTGTGAAAACTGTAACGCATTAGAATGTCACCCGTGCGCCGAATTTCATCGTCCAGCTGTATTCTTCGAATTGCAGATTGTTCTGCTGGCTGCCCAAAGTGTTGTAAGCAAAGTATTCTGCATCGTTCACATTGACCCATTCATAGTAGAGCTGAATTCCGTCGGTCACCTTGTATTTGGCGCTTATGTCGATCTGGAAATGGCTGTCGACATAGCGATCGAAAGCTGGCCCATCACCATTGATCTCGTCGAGATAATCATCCCGATACGTGCCCGCCAGCCGCAGTGTCAGCGGCCCCTTTTCATATCCCAAGACACCGTTGAATGTGTGCTTGCTGGTGGTCGGCAACGGTATATCGCGGAACGTCGGGATGTCAGTGATATTGCCGATGTCGCCATCGACGATCCGTCCGCTTGCGTCGGTGTAGGTGTAGTTGGCCTGCACGAGAAAGCCCGAGAGCGCTCCAGGCAAGAAGTCCAATTGTTGGTAAAAGCCCAGTTCAAACCCGAAAACTTCCGCGCTTTCGCCATTGATGAAGGTTTCAGCCTCTTCAAATTCGACCCCTTGGAAGGTGCCGGGCGTGTCGAGCACGACTTCAGCGATGTAATTGTCGATCTTTTTGTAGAATAATCCAGCAGTCAGTGCGCCGTTGCTCGACATGTAATATTCTGCCGTCGCGTCGAAATTCCACGCTTCGTAAGGGACCAGATCTGGGTTGCCGATGACGGCTTCATTGTCCTCGTCGATCTCGAACCGGGGCGCCAATTGTTCCAGATTTGGCCGCACCAGACTGCGATAGGCGGCCCCGCGAATGATGAGATCGTCTGCCGCTTCCCAGCGTACATTCAGACTGGGCAACCAATGATCATAATCGCGCGAGAACGACACCGGCTCAACCGTAACAAATTCATCTGTGTCTGTTTCGGTCAAAGTGGTCTTGTTGCCGCTCAATTCATTGTCGGTCGCTTCGTAACGTACACCGCCGATCACCAACAAATTATCGCTTTCCCAGCGGCCCAGCAGATAGCCTGCAAAAATGTTCTCTTCGGCGACATAGTCTGAGTTGGCGCTGTCGAGGGCTGTGTCGATTGCGTTCAGTTCAAAGCTGCCGAAATTGTCGAAGAAGAAATCGCTTGCTTCGGTCAGGCCGGGCAGCGGATCAAGGTCGGCAATGCGATACGTCTGGCCCCGCCCCAGCACATCGGAGAGGGTGTAATCATCGCGTTCGTAAAACTCGACCTCGCCGTCGAATTGCTTGTCGCGCCAACGCCCCTTCAGCCCGCCTTGAACGGTAAAGGTGCCTGCGTCGGAATAGAATTCATAGCCAAGGTCGATTTTGGCCGCGAACTCTTCATCCTGACTGTCGGACAGCCGGGTCAATTCAACCTCGTCCAATTCGTAGAAAGTCGGATCAAAGAAGTCGGCGGTGCTGCCGCTAACGCTGTACAGCGGACGGCGCTCGTCCGAATAGTCAAAGCCCACACCCAGCCCGTTGTCTTCGAATTCGCCAATGAACAGCGTCGGATCGACAGAGTCATTTTCGCGCTCGGTCGATTTCGCCCAGCTGACCGAATATTCCGCTGTCAGATCGCCCAACTCGCTTTCGCCGCCGAACACCAAAGTGCGAATGCGCTGACGCTCGAACCGGTCTTTGACATCGCGCTCGACCTCGATGACGGCCGGATCATCTTCCGGATCAAGGTTGGGGTCTAAAGCATCGTCGAACATAGCCATTGCGCCACTGCCCGAAACATTGGCATCACCGAGGACAAAAGTCAGCCTGCGGCGGAATTCCTGATCGTCAAACTGGCTCCATACACCCTTCAGATAGACCTCGGTGGTCTCGCCCAATTTGGCATCAAATCCCAATGAAGCGCTGATCCGTTCGCGCTCAACGTCATAATCGCGATATTGGACTTCTTCGGCGTAGATCAAATCGCCATCCTGCTCCCAATCATCGGCTTCGATATTGTCGGTTTCAAATTCACGATTGTAGTAGGAAATCCCGCCGGTGATCCCGAAATTGTCGCTTAACCGGGTCGAGAAATCTGCGCTAAGGTCGGGGGTGAGCTGGTCGGAATAGTCATTATAGCTGCTGCCGACTTTGACCACATAAAGGTCCTTTTTTCGGTCAAAGGCGCTGGTCGTTTCGATCTCGATCGAGGCACCAATCGTATCGGCATCCATATCAGGGGTGAGCGATTTCTTGACCTCGATGGACTCGATGATTTCGCTGGAGACAACGTCCAGCGCCACCGCGCGAGTGTCCCCCTCGGGCGAAGGCAAGCGAACCCCGTTGAGAGAGGTTGCGTTCAAATTCGGGTCAAGCCCACGGACCGCGACAAAGCGCCCCTCGCCCTGATCATTCAGCACGTTGATGCCGGGAACGCGGCGCAAGCTCTCGGCCACATTCTGATCGGGAAATTGACCGATCGCATCGCGGGTCAACACATCGCTGACCCCGTCCGCTGAGCGTTTGCGTGACAGGGAGCTTGCCTGGTTGGCGCTCTGTCCGACCACCAGAATGCTTGTCGCGCTTCCGCCCAACTGAAAGTTGAGTTCGACGGTTCCCTCATCGGGAACGGTCACTGTCTGGCTGACCGGATCGGCCCCGATGTAATTTGCGGTGATGGTATAGGTGCCAGCGGGCACATTGCTGAAACTGTAGCTGCCATCGCGCTGCGACGTGGCGCGCCGGCCGAGCTCTTCAATCGTCACTTGGGTTGCACGCAAAGTAACGGTCTGGGTCCCGTCGGAGATTACCCCGGAAACTTCCCCCGCCAATGCTGGTGATGCAAGAACAATGGCCAGCGCCGCCGCGGCGCTGCTGGAGGACAATTGCAAACGTGTCATATGTGAAAATACCCCTTCGTGACCGGTCAATCCGGACACCCTTCGGCATTGGCTGCTAGAGAGCATTTTTGACGCAATCGCGACGGTTCGATGTCAGCACGATGACAATATGACAGTGGGGTTACGCATTGCGGTTGCAGCTGCAAAACCTGCTCTTTTTCGCAAGTTGCGCAACGCCAGCACAGCCCTATGACTACGGCAGGAAAAAATGAGTCATCAGGCCAATAAAGTCACCAGGAGATCGGCAATGAAGTTGGAAGCAGGAATGTCGGCTGTGGTAACCGGTGGTGCATCGGGCCTGGGTAAAGCCAGCGCCAAGGCATTGGCAGACCAAGGCCTGAAGGTCGCCATTTTTGACATCAATGACGAAGACGGCGAGGCCCATGCCGCCGCCATTGGCGGGACCTTCCACCATGTCGATATTATGGACGAGCAATCGGTTGTGGATGGCTTTGCCGCTGCCCGCGCCGCCAATGGCCAAGAACGTGCAACGGTCCACTGTGCCATGGCCAGCCGACGCGGCAAGACGCTGGGTTTTGACAAGGAAACCGGCAGCTACAAACGGCTTTCCACCGAGGATTATGCCTTCGGCACCCAAGGCATTCTGGTCGCCAGCTACCGCATCGCCAGCCTGTCTGCACTGGGCATGGCCAACACCGATCCGGTCAATGAGGATGGAGAGCGCGGGTCGATCACGCTGACCGCCAGCGTCGCGGCAGAGGACGGTCAGATCGGTCAGGTTATCTATGGCAGCTGCAAGGCAGGCGTAAACGGATTGGTCCTGCCGATGGCGCGCGATTTGATGAATTTAGGCATTCGGGTCAATTCGATCATGCCCGGCATCTTTGACACGCCCTTGTTCAAGGGCATGAAGGAACGCAACCGGGCAGTGTGGGACCAGTTGAACGCGTCTGTTCCCTTCCCCAAGCGCTTGGGTCATGCCGACGAATTTGGATCATTGGTGTGCGAGATTGCTCGCAACAGCTATATCAATGGCCACCAATTCCGCTTGGATGGCGCCATCCGCATGCCGCCCAAGTAAAAGGTTTAAGGACACCGAAGCCGATGGACTTCGCAAGCGCTACCGCGCGTCGGCCGATCAGGCCGCCTGTCCGGAGGCGTTTGCGAAACGAACAAGCCGCGAGGGAAAATCAATGACCACAGCCACCAATGAATATCCGACCAAAGCCTATGGCGCGACAGCCCCGGACAGCGGGATACACCCGATGGACATCACTCGGCGAGGCTTGCGCGATAATGATGTGCTGATCGACATCAGCCATTGCGGGATTTGCCATTCGGACCTGCATGCCTCGCGCAATGATTGGAAGTCGGCCAAATATCCAATCGTTCCGGGCCATGAGATTGTTGGCACCATCGCAGCCGTTGGAGATGATGTGACGCGCCACAAAGTGGGCGACCGGGTGGCGATTGGCTGCATGGTCGATGCCTGCATGGAGTGTAACCATTGCGATCAAGATCTGGAGCAATATTGCCGCGATGGCATGGTTGGCACCTATAATGGCACCGACAGGCATGACGGTTCGACCACATTCGGCGGCTATTCCGAGCGGATCGTCTGCCGGGACGAGTTCGTGTTGAAAGTGCCAGACGCTATGCCGATGGCAGAGGCAGCGCCGCTGCTCTGCGCGGGCATCACCACCTATTCTCCGCTGCGGACATGGAAAATTGGGCCAGGCAGCAAGGTCGCGGTCGCAGGTCTGGGCGGACTGGGCCACATGGGCGTGAAACTGGCTGCGGCCATGGGGGCAGAGGTCACCGTGCTCAGCCGGACAGAAGACAAGCGCGCCGATGCTGAGGCGCTGGGTGCCCATAATTTTCTGCTGTCGTCTGACAAGGACGCAATGCGGGCCAAGACCGGCTATTTCGATATGGTGCTCAACACCATTCCCGTGCCGCATGATGTCACGCCTTTCCTTCATCTGCTGCGGATCGACGGAGTTCAGGTGTTGGTTGGAGTGATCGGCGAACTGCCGCCTCTATCATCGCTGCCGCTGCTGGGGCGCAAAGTGTTGACCGGATCGGGCATTGGCGGACTGGCCGAAACGCAAGAGATGCTCGACTTCTGTGCCGAGAAGCAGATCCTGCCCGATATCGAAATCATCCGTATGCAAGACGTCAATACGGCCTATGATCGGATGGAAGCCAGCGATGTGAAATATCGCTTTGTAATCGATATGGAGAGCTTGCGCGGCGCCTGAGCAACGCCATAAAGCCCACCAACGCATTTCCCCTGACTAGGACATCCCGATGACCGATAGAATTCGCATTGAACACGCCAATCGCGTTACGACCATTACGATGGCGCGGCCGGACAAGAAGAACGCGCTGACGCAGGAAATGTATGGCGTCATGGCCAATGCCGTGAATGCCTATGGCACCGATGATGAAGCGCGCGCTCTGATGTTTATCGGGGAAGGCGATTACTTCACCAGCGGGAATGATCTGAATGATTTCGCAATGTCCGCCAACCGGCAAGCCACGGACAAGGATGAATTGCCGCCGGTCGTGCAATTTCTCCATGCTATCAAAGACTGTGAGAAACCGATGATCGCGGCTGTAAACGGCCCTGCTATCGGCGTTGGCCTGACGCTGACGCTCCATTGCGATCTGGTCTATGCAGCGCAAAGCGCGACTTTTGCCGCGCCATTTGTGAAGCTGGGATTGGTGCCAGAGGCAGCGTCTTCGCTGTTGCTTCCTGCGGCAATCGGGTTGGCCAATGCCAGCGACGTGTTCATGACCGGACGCATCCTGGCCGCTGATGAAGCGCTGCGCATGGGCCTTGTCTCGCGCGTGTTTGCCGACAGTGACTTTGTTGCAGAGACGCAGGCGCTGGCGGCGATTGTCGCACAAGCAGCCCCGCAGGCGATGCGGCACACCAAAGCTTTGTTGCGCACGCAGACCGACAAAGTTGGTGAAACCATGACCGCAGAAAGTGTGATCTTTGCCGATCAGTTACGCTCGCCTGAATTCATGGAAAGCGTGGCGGCCATGACCCAAAAGCGCGCGGCCGTGCACCCCTAGAAAACCGTCGTTCGGGCAGTTTACGCCGCACGCCTTCGGTCGTTTCGTCATTCGATTGCCAAGCCATCCGTTTGTGCATAATATGCACACAACAAAAGGCTTGTGCATGAAAGCGCGAGCGAGGTGGGAGATATAATGGAGCGCCCAATGCGCAAAAGCACCGCTTGGGATGTCGCGGAAAAGGCAGGCGTAAGCCAGTCGACCGTCAGCCGTGTGTTCACCGGATCAACCCGCATCAGCGACCCGACCAGAGAGCGGGTTTTGCTGGCTGCAAAGGAACTCGATTACATTCCAGACAAGCGCGCCTCGCGCTTGCGCAGCGGTCAAACCGGCGTAGTTGCGGTGGTCGTGATCACCCGGGCTGACGATAGCGCCCGCGAAGTGAACCCGTTTGCCTATGTCCTGCTGGGCAGCGTGTGCCGGGCGGCATCGGCCATGGGCTATGAAACGCTGGTGTCGTTTCAAGCCAGCGAAGATCAGTTTTATGGCCGCTATGTCGAGCAACGCGACGCCGACGCCTTGATTGTGATCGGCACCACCCAAAACCCAGAGGCCTGGGCGCATTTCGATTCCGTCTTACATGGCGATGACAGTGCGATTTGCTGGGGCCTGCCCTTCGATGATGTCCGGTCTGTCCGGTCGGATAACCACTTGGGCGGCAAGATCGCGGCCGACCATCTATGGAATTTGGGCTATCGCAATCCTGTGTTTCTCGGTCCGATCGAGCAATCGCACCGCCAGTTCCACGAACGATATACCGGCTTTGTCGATCGGCTGAGGGATTTGGGCGGAAAAGCGCATGTGATGCGCGATTTGAGCGAAACCAACCGGTTCGAGCAGGGCCGCGAAGCCATTGCCCGGCTGGAGCAAGAAGGGCGCAGCTATGATTCGATCTTTGCCGCTTGCGATTTCATTGCTTTGGGCGCGTTGGAGGCCCTGAGCGAACGCGGAATTTCCATCCCCGATGAGGT
Source organism: uncultured Erythrobacter sp. (assembly GCA_947495555.1). Classification (GTDB taxonomy): domain Bacteria; phylum Pseudomonadota; class Alphaproteobacteria; order Sphingomonadales; family Sphingomonadaceae; genus Erythrobacter. The sequence continues at coordinate 1,310,779 of CANLZI010000001.1, forward strand.
CGGGATTGTTGGCTATGACGGGATTGCCGCGACCAAGCACGCCAACCCACCGCTCACCACCATCCGGCCCGATCTGGAAGAAGCCGGGCGGCTATTGGTGGCGCAAGTACTGGGCAGCCCGGAACAAGCCGACGATGAGCCACAATCGCCCCCGATGCCTGCAGCCAACCCGCGGCTGGCACCCGTTGCCCTGATCGAGCGTTCCAGCACCTCCAAACGCTAAGCCAGCGCTCCATCGGCTAGCACATCTGCCAAGGTTTGGCCCCTTGCAAGCAGGGCCTGTCAGCGCCATGTGTGCGCCAACAAGGAGACACCTTCATCATGCGTCACATCGATCACTTTATCGCAGGCGGAGCCACCAGCCCAGCCGGTCGCAAGCATCAGATCTGGAACCCTTCAACGGGCGAGGTTCAGGCCGAAGTTACCTTGGGCGATGCCGCTTTGCTGGATCAGGCCATCGCCAATGCCAAGGCTGTGCAGCCAGAATGGGCCGCAACCAACCCACAAAAACGCGCGCGCGTAATGTTCAAGTTCAAGGAATTGATCGAAGACAACATGCAAGAGCTGGCCGAGCTGCTCAGCTCCGAGCACGGCAAGGTCATCGATGATGCCAAGGGCGATGTGCAGCGCGGGTTGGAAGTGATCGAATATGCTTGCGGCATCCCGCAGGTTCTCAAAGGCGAATACACGCAAGGCGCTGGCCCCGGCATTGATGTCTATTCCATGCGCCAGCCCTTGGGCATCGGCGCCGGCATCACTCCGTTCAACTTCCCCGCCATGATCCCGATGTGGATGTTCGGCATGGCGATTGCAGCGGGCAACGCCTTCATCCTCAAGCCGTCAGAGCGCGATCCCAGCGTACCTGTCCGCTTGGCAGAATTGTTCCTGGAAGCAGGCGCACCCGAAGGGCTGCTGCAAGTGGTTCATGGCGACAAGGAAATGGTCGATGCGATCCTGGATCACGCAGACATTGCCGCCGTCAGCTTCGTGGGAAGCTCGGACATTGCGCATTATGTTTACAAACGCGGTGTTGCTGCGGGCAAGCGCATCCAGGCCATGGGCGGTGCCAAGAACCACGGTATCGTGATGCCCGATGCTGATCTGGATCAGGTGGTCAATGATCTGTCGGGTGCAGCTTTTGGCTCAGCCGGTGAACGCTGCATGGCACTGCCAGTGGTGGTCCCTGTGGGTCACGACACGGCAGAACGTCTGAAGGAAAAGCTGATCCCGGCGATCCACGCTTTGAATGTCGGCGTCTCCAATGATCCCGATGCCCATTACGGCCCGGTGGTTACACCCGAGCACAAGGCGCGCGTTGAAGGCTGGATCGATACGGCCGAAAAAGAGGGCGGCGAAATCGTCGTCGATGGTCGCGGTTTCACGTTACAAGGCCATGAGAAAGGCTTCTTCGTGGGGCCAACCCTGATCGACCACGTCACAACAGACATGGAAAGCTACAAGGAAGAGATTTTCGGCCCCGTTCTGCAAATTGTGCGGGCGGAAAGTTTCGAAGACGCCGTGCGTCTGCCCAGCGATCACCAATACGGCAATGGCGTGGCGATCTTCACCCGCAATGGCCATGCAGCTCGCGAATTCGCATCCCGCGTGAACGTCGGCATGGTTGGTATCAATGTGCCGATCCCCGTTCCGGTCAGCTATCACAGCTTTGGCGGCTGGAAGCGGTCCGGCTTTGGAGACACCGATCAATATGGCACCGAGGGGCTGAAGTTCTGGACCAAGGTCAAGAAAGTTACCCAGCGCTGGCCCGATGGCGGCGGCGATGGTAACAACGCCTTCATCATTCCAACCATGGGGTAAGCACCCAACGCATGACAGAACGCAGCCGCACAACTTCGGGCTCTCCCTATGAGGAAAAGTTTGGCTTTGCGCGCGCGGTTCGCGTGGGCAATCGCATCACGGTTGCGGGCACCGGTCCGGTGGAAGATGATGGCTCGACCACACCCGGTGATGCTGCTGCTCAGGCAGAACGGTGTTGCGATCTGATCCTTGCAGCGATCGAAGATCTTGGCGGAGAGGCAGAGGATGTGGTGCGTACGCGCATGTTCCTGACCGATCCCAATGATCAAGACGCGGTGGGCGCTGTCCATCGCATCTATTTCGGCGGGGCCAAACCGGCCGCCACCATGGCAGGCACTGCATGGCTGTGCCGACCGGAATGGAAGGTCGAAATCGAGGCAGAGGCCATCGTTGATTAGGGCAATCGTCTGCGCATGCTCGCGACGGCAAGAGAGGAATTTCCAACATGCTCGACATTGACGTTCTGCTGAGGGCGAGCGGCTTGATCCAACTGACCTTTGGTGTGCTGTTGGGATGGCCGTTGGCTCTGTTTCATACCGGCCTGACGAAAGTTGGCCCATTTGTGTCGATGAAGCGGGTTTTGCAGAGCCATATCGACAATATGCTGATGGGCATTATCCAGCTGGTTCTCTCGATGTTTGCACCGGCAGACGCGGCCATGGCAGGCCTGCTGATCATGATCGGCGCGTGGGTGAACCCGCAAATTTTTCTTGCCCAGGCGTGCCTGCCTGGCCCCAAACAGCTCGGCAAACCCATTCGCGTGATTTCCACCCTGTCCTTTATTGTAACCAGCGTTGGCTTTGTGTGGTTTCTGGTGGCGACATTGCCGGTCATCTTGGCCAGCTGAATGTCTCAAGCGCTGTAAGGATTGACCATTTGTTGGGTCTTTGGAGGTAACGCCAACCTATGAGCAAGTCTGGCACTTCATCGAACAACACTTGGGCATTCGACCTCAATCAGGTCGAGACAGAGCTGCAACAGGGCGGCGAGGCAACTGTCCAGTTCAGCGATCCCATCGGCGAGAAGCTGGCGATTGTGCCTTCCAATGGCGGCGGCGATCCGGAGGCATGGCCGCTTGTGTCCAGCGCAGACTATCTCGCCCATCTGAACGCCCTATGCCGCCAATGGGGCGCAAAACTGACGGTTCGCTTTTACGGCCATCACAGCGACATTTTTGATGGGAAGTGTCTGCGTGATGTTTGCGAAGCTCGATCCGTTTCAATCGACAGCATTTATGAAGCTGAAAATTTGGAAGCCATCGGTGAGTTAGAACATCTTTCGCACTTGCATCTGGGCGTGTTCGAACTGGCCGACAAAGCCATTTTGGCAAAACTTCCGCTCAAGCAATTGTCGCGCCTGACCTTATCACAAACGCAAACCAAGGCGCTGGATTTGGCTCCGTTAGAAGGGGCTACCGCGCTCAAGAAACTGTATCTGGACGGGCATTACAAGAACATTGCCAAGCTGGGCGGGCTGGATGGATTGCACGAATTTACCTTCAATCCAAAGGCCGGTTTGGACCTCGGCTTCATCAACTCCATGACATCCTTGCGGGCATTAAAACTGCTGCTGGGCGGCACGAATAGCCTGGCCGACATTCAATTGGACGGATTGCAAGATCTCGCCTGCACCCAAGTGCGCGGACTGACACAGATGGGCGATATGCAGCGCTTTCCAGCGCTTCGACGCGTGCTCGTGCAGGATCAAAAGCAGCTGGAGCAGGTGCAGTTTGGCGCTGCCAACCGCGCGCTGGAACATGTGTGGTTTTACAATTGTCCCGGCCTGACCGACATTGCCGGCTTGGCTGACTGCGCAAATTTGCAAAGCCTGCGCTGGCTGTTCACCGAAACAGATCCCGCATCGCTCACCCTGCCAAAGTCGCTGACCCATTTGCATATGCTGTCAGGCAAACGAAAAGCCGAGGCGGAGAAAAAGGCTTCGGTCGAGGCGATGGGCCTCATTGCCGAAGATCACCCGGACGCCTGGTTCTTCTTCAAATAGGTTGATCCTTCCGTTTTTGCGAAGGACCGGCTTGGGTTGCAGCAGGCCTACGCAAATGGCCGCTGAAACGTTTTGCCCCACTGGCACTTTTCCTATGCCAGCGACCCTTTTCTAGTGCTCGCGGACGGGCTAAAGCCGCCGTCATGACAGGACAATTTTCACTCACCGAAGACCAGCTGGCCATTCAGGAAATGGCGCAGCGGTTTACCGCAGACAACATCACCCCCCACGCCGCAGAATGGGACGAGAAGCATCACTTCCCCCGCGATGTGATCAAAAGCACGGCTGAGCTGGGCTTTGGCGCGATTTACGTGTCCGAGGAATCGGGCGGAATCGGCCTTGGCCGGTTGGAAGCCGCGCTGATTATGGAGGCGATGGCCTATGGCTGCCCCACCACCAGCGCCTTTATCTCGATCCATAATATGGCCGCATGGATGATCGACCAGTTTGGCGGGCAAGGGGTGAAGGACAAATACCTCCCCGATTTGATCTCCATGGAGAAAATCGCCAGCTATTGCCTGACCGAACCGGGCAGTGGATCGGATGCAGCTGCCTTGAAGGCAAGCGCAAAGCTGGATGGCGATCACTATGTGCTGAACGGCACAAAGCAATTCATCTCCGGCGGCGGCGTGAACGATGTTTATGTCTGCATGGTCCGCACGGGCGATCACAAGACCAAGGGCGTCAGCTGCTTGGTGGTGGACAAAGACACGCCCGGCGTCAGCTTTGGCGCGCCCGAGAAAAAACTCGGCTGGAACGCCTCCCCCACCGCTCAGGTTATTTTCGAGGACGCCCGCGTTCCGGTTGAAAACCGCGTGGGTGACGAGGGCGAAGGCTTCCGTTTCGCCATGATGGGTCTGGATGGCGGACGCCTCAACATCGGTGCCTGTTCGCTGGGCGGTGCACAACGTTGCCTCGATGAAGCCATCGCCTACACCAAGGATCGCAAGCAGTTCGACCAGCCTGTGGCCGAATTCCAGAACACCCAATTTATGCTGGCCGATATGGCCACCGATCTGGAGGCCGCGCGCGCGCTGCTGTATCTGGCCGCTGTCAAAGTGACCGAGAATGCGCCCGACAAATCGCGCTTTTCCGCCATGGCCAAGCGCTTGGCGACCGATAATGGCAGCACGATCGTCAACGATGCGCTGCAATTGTTCGGCGGATATGGCTATTTGAAAGACTACCCGATCGAGCGGTTCTGGCGCGATTTGCGGGTCCATTCCATTTTGGAAGGCACCAATCAGGTCATGCGAATGATCGTGGGAAGGGATTTACTGCGCCAATGAGCGGTGTGTCGCTATTCATGGTGACTCTGGTAGTGCCTGACATGAATGAAGGGATCGATCATTTCACCAACGACTGGGGTTTCGAGGTGACGAAGGACACGAGCCATTCATCAGGCCACCGCTGGGTAGAACTTGATCCGGGTGCAGGCGCAAGATTGAGATTGGTCGAGGCCACGACCGATGCCCACTTCGCCGTCATTGGCAAACAGGCTGGGGGACGCGTCGCGTTTTTTCTCAACCTAGACGATTTCGATGATACCCTCGGAAAGTGGGAACGAAGCGGAATAGAAATTGTCGAGCCCGCGTGGACAGCAAGCTATGGAAGGATAGCAGTTTTGAAGGATAAGTTCGGCAACAGGTGGGACGTTCTCGATGCCAAATTTGGAGCAGAGTCATGACCGAAGACGTCCACATCCACTCCCATGACCGTGTCGGTCACATTTCGCTCAACCGGCCCAAGGCGCTGCATGCGCTGACGTTGGATATGTGCCACGCGATGAGCGCGGCGCTCACCCAATGGGCCGATGATGACAACGTCCAGGCGGTCATTCTGGACCATGCTGAGGGGCGCGGATTTTGTGCAGGCGGCGACATCGCTTTCCTGCGCAATTCGGCGCTGAATGATGGCGGCACATCGGGCCGCAAATTCTTCCACGATGAGTATCAACTCAACCATCAGATGTTCACCTATGACAAGCCGATTGTGGCTTTCATGGATGGCATCACCATGGGCGGCGGCGTGGGCATTTCCCAACCTGCCAAATTCCGCGTGGCGACCGAAAACACCCGTTTTGCGATGCCGGAAACGGGCATTGGCCTGTTCCCGGATGTTGGCGGCGGCTGGTATCTGTCGCGCCTGGGCGGTCGGATCGGCCAGTTCCTGGCACTGACCGGCGCTCGGCTGGATGGCGCTGAATGTCTGTGGGCTGGCCTTGCCACGCATTACCTCCCCTCGGCCAAGCTGGACGAGGCGAAAGAGCGTATTGCCGCCGATCCCAGCCGGATCGCTGGCATCCTGAGCGAGTTGTCCGAGACACCGCCAACTGCGCGGATCGAGGGCAATGCGGATCGGATCATCAAGCATTTCGGCTCGGACAGTTACGAAGAAATTCTCGCCAGTCTGGAGGCTGCTGACAGCGATTGGTCGAACAAGGAGCGCGATACGCTGGGCACCAAAAGCCCGCAGACCTGCAAGGTAGCGCTGCGCCAACTGGCACAAAGCGCCGAACTGAGCGATTTTGCTGACAATATGGCGATGGAATATCGCATTGCCTCGCGCGTGCTGACCCGGCCCGACTTTGCCGAGGGCGTGCGCGCCGTCATTACCGACAAGACCAACGATCCCCAATGGGATCCTGCAACACCGGAAGGCGTGACCGAGGATTTGCTCGATACGATTTTCGCGCTTCTGCCCGCTGACGAAGAATGGAAACCCCTTTAATGACCTATGAAGCAATCACCGTCGAAACCAATGCGCAGTGCACCAAGGGCGTCACGCTGCTGACCATCAATCGGCCCAAGGCGCTGAACGCGCTCAACTCGACCGTACTGGCCGAACTGATCGATGCCTTTGCCGCCTATCAGGCCGACGACAGCCAGCTGTGCGCGATCCTGACCGGATCGGGCGAGAAGGCCTTTGCTGCCGGTGCCGACATCAAGGAGATGAGCGACAAGGCAGCAGCCGATTTCTATCTCGACGATTTCTTTTCGCCCTGGACCAGCGAGATCGTGAAGAAGACGCGCAAGCCCTGGATTGCAGCGGTGAACGGATTTGCGCTGGGCGGTGGGTGCGAGTTGGCCATGATGGCAGACTTCATCATAGCCTCGGACAACGCCAAATTCGGCCAACCCGAAATCAAGCTGGGCGTTGCGCCGGGCATGGGCGGCTCGCAGCGTCTAACCCGCGCAATTGGCAAGTCAAAGAGCATGGAAATGTGCCTGACGGGCCGGATGATGAGCGCCGAGGAGGCCGAGCGCAGCAATTTGATCGTGCGCTCTGTCCCGCAGGCCGATCTGATCGCCGATGCGCTGAAAACGGCGGCGACCATCGCCTCCATGCCTCCGATGGCCACCATCGCGAATAAGGAGATGGTCAATTCTGCCTTTGAAATGACGCTGGATCAGGGCTTGATTGTGGAACGCCGCATCTTCCAGATCCTCACTGCGAGCGAAGACAAGAAAGAAGGCATGGAAGCCTTTATCGAGAAGCGTGAGGGCGTTTGGAAGGGTCGGTGAAATACGTCCTTGGTCTCTTGCTGATCTCCGGAGGAATATTCTCTGCATATCGCTTGTGGGCAGAGCGCCATGTGCGTCGGAGCAAAGGTATTCTTCCTACCTCATACGCGAGTATCGGGGTCGATGATAAGGGCATGCCTGCTACGGTAGAGCAAATTGTGCGGTCGTTCATCGGGGCCTGGAAATTATACTTGTCGATCATCCTGATGGCCTTTGGAAGCGCCGTCTTGTTTTCTGGAGAATGACATGAAAATCGCATTTATCGGATTGGGCAATATGGGCGGCGGGATGGCCGCCAATCTGGTCAAAGCAGGCCATGATGTGAACGCCTTCGATCTATCGGAAGACGCGTTGGCGGCGGCCAAGGAGAATGGCTGTGCCACCTTCATCAGCGCCGCAGAGGCGTGTGAAGGCGCAGAGGCGGTTGTATCCATGTTGCCCAATGGTGCGATTGTGAAATCGGTCTATTCCGCCGATGTGATTGGCAAGGCTCCGGCCGGAGCGGTGTTTCTCGATTGCTCCACCATCGATGTCGCCACCGCGCGCGAAGTGATCGGCGCGGCGGAAAGCGCAGGCTATGAAATGGTCGATGCGCCGGTTTCTGGCGGTATCGCGGCAGCCAATGGCGGCACGCTGACCTTCATGGTGGGTGGCAGCCAAAGCGCATTTTCCCGCGCCAAGCCGGTGTTGGAAGCGATGGGCAAGGCGGTGATCCATGCCGGCGATGCGGGCAATGGTCAGGCCGCCAAAATCTGCAACAACATGCTGCTGGCAATCCATATGGCGGGCACATGCGAGGCCTTTGCCATGGCGGAAAAGCTCGGCCTCGATCCGCAGACATTCTATGACATTTCCAGCGTATCCAGCGGGCAAAACTGGTCCATGACCAGCTATTGTCCGGTGCCCGGTGTCGGTCCGCAAAGCCCGTCAGACAATGAATATCAGGGCGGTTTTGCCACCGCATTGATGCTGAAGGATTTGCGGCTGGCGATGGAAGCCGCCGACAGTTCAGACAGTGCCGTACCGATGGGCGCCAGGGCCGCAGCGCTTTATGAAGATTTCAACGGGGCGGGCAATGGCGGCAAGGATTTCTCCGCCCTGATCAAGACCTATTGATCTCAGCGATAATCCCGCTCAGCCAATCGCGCGGGGCCTGACGCCTGCCAATATCGGCAACAAATTCCTGGCCGCGTGCGACGCTTTGCAAGCGGCCACGCTGCTGCCAGCGAACAGGCTTGTCATGATAGCTCAGCCCGCCATGTTTGAGCCATTTGGGCCGATGCCAGATGCTGGGCGGACCTTCGGGCACGGTCAGGCGCAAAAGGTCTGAGGCATGGCGCGCCGTGCGCCCCGGCCCGCGATAGACAACGTCATTCTTGTGATGCATCGCCAGCGCATGCGGGTGGCCCAGCTGGACCAGATCATCGGGCGCGCCCTCGGCCAAAGGGACGATCTGCTCCACCTCCAGATAGCCGAATATGCGGTGATGGGGTTGGCCCCATGATCCATCGGGCATTCCCTCGCGAAACAAGCCAAAGAATACAAACACATCGCCAATCCCGACACCCTGCCGCTCGAGGTGGGTTTGCGCCGCGCCGCATTGCCCAAACAGGCATTCCGCAATCGCTGGATCATGCTCAAGAAACATCGGATCATGGTGGCAAAGATCGCCCGCACCCAACTTTCCCCTGCTCGCCTTGGCGGCATGATCGCCCAAGCCAAGCGCACCATAGGTGGTGGTCGAAGCCGTGCCAGCGGGAATCGGTAAACTTACCGGTCGCCCATCGACAATTGGGGAGGCACCGCCGCCTGCCGCGCTGTCAAAGCCCTTTCTGCTGAAGATTATCCGCATAGCGGCGTGCCTAAGACGCGATGAGGCGCGATGACAAGTCTTGCGAAAAATGCACATAAGTCTAGGGGTGCGGCGATGAAGGTCACCGCATTAATCATGGCGGGCAAACGCTCGGGCGTGCTCGATCCGCTGGCAGAAAATGCCGGCGTCGCGCAAAAATGCGTGGTGCCTGTGCATGGCAAACCCATGATCGAACATGTGGTGGAGGCGCTGGCCGCTTGCGAGCGTGTCGATGCGATCCATGTGGTGGCGCATGAGCATGACGAGATTGCCTCCATCCCCTTGGTCAAGCGCCTGAGCGATCAGGGCAGGCTGCATTTCCGCGAGGGCAAGTTCAATCTGGTCGATAGCGTGATTAGCGGAGCCGAGGGGGCCAGCTTTCCCTTGTTGATCACAACCGCTGACAATTGTCTGGTGACGGCCGATGGCTATGCCGAATTTGTCGACAAGGCACTGGCGACAGGGTCGCAGGCCGCCGCCGCAATGGCTCGCAAGGAAGACGTTCTGGCCGCCGATCCGGTTGGGCAGAAACGCTTTTACGAATTCAGCGATGGCGAATACTCCAATTGCAACACCTATTGGATTGGGTCGCAAGAGGCATTGAGCGCCGCTGAAATCATGCGCGAAGGCGGACAATTCGTGAAATTCCCGAGCCGCATCATCAAGGCGTTTGGCCTGATGAATTTGATCCGCTTCTATTTCGGTTGGGGCAGTAAAGAGCGCCTGTTCGAACAAGTTTCGCGGCGGTTTGGCTTTAAATTATCGATCCTGGTCCTTTCCAGCGGCGAGTTTGCGGTTGATGTCGACAATGAACGCACCTTCGCCGTGACCGAGCGATTGCTCAACAAAAGGGAGCTGGCCCGAGCGGGCTAGCCATACGGGACCCGATCATGCGGCGATTGTTCACCAATATGGGTTGGCTGCTTGGCGGGCGGGGCTTCAATGCCGTGCTCAGCCTGGTCTATCTGGCGTTGGCCACACGAACATTGGGGCTGGATGGCTTTGGCCATTTCGCCATCATCGTTGCGCTGGGCCAGATGGTGACGGGACTGGCCAATTTCCAAACCTGGCAATTTGTTGTGCGCTGGGGCGCGGGCGAAGATGGTCCGGGCGAAGCAACCGGTTTTGCCATTGCGCTCGACCTGTTGTCGGTCATTTTCGGAGCGGTGGCAGCGGGCATTCTGGTGTGGACCGCGCAATTGTGGCTGCCCCTTCCCGACGATCTTTTGTGGGTCGCTTTCGGCTTTTGCATTGTCTCGCTGCTATCCATTCGCACCACGCCAACCGGCCTGCTCAGGCTGCGCTTCCAATATGCCAAGGCTACCGCGGCAGAGGCGGTACAGCCCGCCATCAGGGCTGGCGGCGCCATATTGGCCTGGCTGTTCATGCCCACAGTTACCGGCTTTATTCTGGCCTGGGCTGCGGCCGAAGTGGCGGTGGCCGCTGCTCTATGGATCGTTGCAGCAAAGCAAGAGAGGATCGATCTTTCGCGCGTTAGCCTGCGCGAAATTCCGCGCGACCATCCCGATGCGTGGCGCTTTGTCTGGTCGACCAATATGAGCGGCAGCCTGACGATTGCGGGCAAACAGGTGATGATCTTGATGGTCGGATCGATTGGCGGCGAGGCTTTGGCCGGCGGGTTCCGTGTGGCCTCTCAATTGGGTCAGGCGCTGGTGTCGCTGGCGCAAACCGTGTCCAAGGCGATCTATCCCGAGTTGGTCCATGCCAAGGAAGATGCGCTGATTATCGCGCGTCGGATGGCCAATATCGCCTTGATCGGCGGCATTCTGGCAGTGGTGGTATCGCTGTTTGCCGGGCGCTGGGCGCTGGAAGTGATCGCCGGGCCTGAATTTGGCGGCTTTTACTGGGCGATGGTTATCCTGGCGATTGCCGGAGCGGTGGAACTGGTCGGTGCGAGTTTGGAATCGCTGCTGGTATCGGCGGGCAAAGCGCACACCGCCTTTATGGTGCGCGCGGGGCCAACCATTTTGGCACTGCTGATGCTGGACATCGCAATCGACTGGAATGGAGCCAAAGGCGCGGCCTTTACCGTTCTGGGGGCAAGCGCGCTGGCGGTGGTTGGCTTTTATGTGGCCATGCTCAACATGCAGCAGATCCGCATCAGCCTGGCGCCTGCCAATGGCACGTCCGGCACAAAGAAACCGGACCCTGATCCCGCGCAAGACAGCTAAGGCAAGAGCGCCCTAATCTGCCGCGTCAGTCCGTCGCGTCACTCGCCTTCTTCCCATGCAAGCTTGGGTTTTCTGGCTGCCAAGGTTTCATCCAAACGCCTGCGCGGGGCATAAAATGGCGCTTGCTTCATGCTTTCGTCGCCAGCCTTGGCGCGCTCGGCCACCGTGCGGAAGGCCTGAATAAATTGGTCAAGCGCTGCCTTGCTCTCCGTCTCTGTCGGCTCGACCAGCATCGCGCCATGGACCACCAGCGGGAAATACATGGTCATCGGATGATAGCCTTCATCGATCAGCGCCTTGGACAGATCCAAAGTCGACAGATCACCGCCAAACCCTTTGTCACCGAACAAGGCTTCATGCATGCAAGGGCCGCTGTGGGCATAGGGCGCGTGGAGCAGGTCTTCCATGCTGCGCAGAATGTAATTGGCGTTCAGCACGGCATCTTCGGCCACCTGCTTCAACCCATCAGCGCCATGGCTGAGAATATAGGTCAACGCGCGCGTGAACATGCCCATCTGACCATGGAATGCGGTCATCCGGCCAAAGCTTTGCATCTTGCCGCCAAAATGCTCTTGCGAAAACGCGTCAGCCTGTTCCTCTTCCACCAGATGAACCAGGCCATCGCGCGTGCGGGCTGTGTAAGGCAGCGGCCCAAATGGTGCCAAAGCCTCTGACAAGACCACCGGACCAGAGCCGGGACCGCCGCCGCCATGCGGGGTGGAGAAAGTCTTGTGCAGATTGATATGCATCGCATCAACGCCCAGATCGCCGGGGCGCACACGGCCTACAATCGCGTTGAAATTGGCCCCATCGCAATACACAAAACCGCCCGCCTCATGCACCGCGTCAGAGATCGCTTTCATGTCGCGCTCAAACAGGCCGCAGGTGTTGGGATTGGTGATCATCACGCCGGCCACGTCTGGCCCAAGCCGCGCCTTCAGCGCCTCCAAATCCACCCGCCCGTCCGCATTGGCCGGAATGTCCTCTACCCGATAGCCGGCAAAGGCCGCTGTGGCAGGATTGGTGCCATGCGCGCTTTCAGGCACCAGAATGACCTCGCGCGCATCACCGCGCGCCTCCAATGCGGCGCGAATGCACAAAATGCCGCACAATTCGCCATGAGCCCCCGCCTTGGGACTCATCGCAACGCCGTGCATGCCGGTCAGGGCAACCAGCCACTCGGCCAACTCGTTGATCACTTCGAAGGCGCCGCGCACCGTATCAACCGGTTGCAAGGGGTGAACATCGGCAAAGCCCGGCATCCGCGCCACCTTCTCGTTTAGGCGCGGATTGTGCTTCATCGTGCAACTGCCGAGCGGGAACAGCCCCAGATCAATGCCGTAATTCTGGCGGCTGAGGCGAGTATAATGCCGCACCGTTTCCGGCTCGGACAGACCCGGTAGGCCGATGGGCTGCGCACGATCCATCCCGCCCAAGCGGTTTGGCGCATCCGCCTTTGGCTCGGGCAGATCAACGCCGGTTGTCTCGACATTGCCAATCTCGAACAGCAGCGGTTCTTCCAGCATCAAGGCACGGTTGCCAGTCGAGGTGGCAGGACCATTATGCATGCCATCTTCCAAAGCGTTCATTTCCGGCTTCCAGCCTGATTTGTTGGGCGCATTCATGACAGCACCTCCTGCAGAGCAGTGGCAAGGGCCTCAATATCATCCTCGCTGGTGGTTTCGGTCACCGCGACCAACAACGAGTCCGAGAGCGCCTCCACATCGGGATAGAGCCGGTTAAGCGCAACGCCGGCCAGTATGCCGCGATCGGCCAGCGTCCGAACAATTGGCCGGGCATCCTGTCCCAACCGGATCGTAAATTCGTTGAAGAAGCTATCGTTCAGAACGCTTACGCCCGGCACTTTGGCCAGGCGGTCTGCGGCCAGACAGGCCAGCCGGTGGTTCTCTGCTGCCAATTGGCGCAGGCCTTTTTCGCCCAGCAATGTCATGTGGACGTTGAAGGCCAGCGCGCACAGGCCAGAATTGGTGCAGATGTTGCTGGTCGCCTTTTCGCGCCGAATATGCTGCTCGCGGGTGGATAGCGTCAGAACAAAGCCGCGCTTGCCCTCTGCATCCACGGTTTCTCCGCACAAGCGGCCCGGCATCTGGCGAACATGTTTCTTGTCGCGCACCGCAAACAGGCCGAGATAGGGCCCGCCAAATTGCAGACCGACACCGATCGATTGCCCCTCGCCCACGACGATGTCTGCGCCCAGATCACCCGGAGCTTTGATCGCGCCCAGCGCCACAGGCTCTGTCACTACGGCGATGACCAAAGCGCCCTTTTCATGGGCCGCATCGCTGATCGCCTGAAGATCGGACACCCGGCCCAGAATATCGGGATATTGGACCACCACGCACGATGTTTGATCATCGATCCGGCCGATCAAGCCGTCAGCATCCGGAGCGCCCTGAATGGATGGCCGGGCGTCGGCGATCTCGTCCTTGGTGAACTTGGCCATCGTGCGGATAACTTCGGCATAATGCGGGTGCAAGGCGCCCGACAAAACCGCCCGATTGCGGCGCGTCACACGGCTGGCCATGGCCACCGCTTCCCAGCATGCGGTGGAGCCATCATACATGCTGGCATTGGCCACCGCGCAACCATACAGGCGCGCCACCTGGCTCTGGAATTCGAACAGCATTTGCAGCGTGCCCTGAGCAATCTCGGGCTGGTAGGGCGTGTAAGCGGTCAGGAACTCGCCCCGTTGGATGATGTGATCAACGCTGGCCGGAACGTGGTGGCGATAGGCCCCTGCCCCCAAAAAGAAAGGCGCGTCGGCTGCGGCCAAATTCTTCTTCGACAGCGCGCGCATGTGCCGCTCGACCGCCATCTCGCTGGCGTGATTGGGCAGATCGCGGATCGGACCGTCCAGTTGCGCTTCGGCGGGCACATCAACGAAAAGATCGTCGATCGAGCTTGCGCCGATTGTCGCCAGCATATCGGCCCGATCATTATCGGTCAGGGGTAAGTAACGCATTATTTGTTCATCCGATTAGAAACGAGATAAGGCGGCCCAATTACAGTTGGATTTTCCAGCGAGGTGGCGCGGTCAGTGCAAACATAAAGAATATCGTCGGTAGGATCTTCGTCGACGCAGTCGGCGGTATAGTCGGCTTCGACAGCAACTCGTCGGCCTGCATATTTATTGACCTGACGATCAAAATCAGGTCCGTGCCCGAGACCCAAACTATATTCAGAGTTTCTAAATCGACCATCGGAGAGCGAACAGCCTAAAGGTTGGCAATCTGCAAGATAGCCAACGACTACGATTCGCTGCCCTTTTAGAGCCCGAACATTCTCAACTGCTTGCTTGACCGAATAAACCGGCGCGGTGCCTTCATAGGTGCTGCATGAAGCTGTCAGTATTGCCAATAGAGGCACGAGAATTCGCATCACAGACTATCGACGAAAGTCTTGTAACCCTTGCCGTCCATCAGGCCCTCAAGCTCGTCCTTGTCCGCAATGGTCATGCGGAAGAACCAGCCGTCTTCCTCGGGCGAGGAATTGACGAGTGCAGGCTCGTCCTCCAGCGCGGAATTACCTTCGGTCACTTCGCCGGTGATCGGCGCGTAGACATCGCTGGCCGCCTTCACGCTTTCCACCACGGCGGCATCGCCGCCCTTGTCCAGCATCGATCCCACGCTGGGCAGTTCGACAAAGACAATATCGCCCAATTGCTCTTGCGCGTAATCGGTAATTCCGACGGTGGCGCTATCGCCTTCAACGTCGATCCATTCATGTTCATCAGTAAAATAACGCGGCATAGGTATTAGCTCCCTCGGAAATATTTGTGCGGAACAAAGGGCATGGGCGCGACGGTGGCGGGCAGATGTTTGCCGCGCACCTCGCAAGTCAAAGCGGTGCCATCACTGGCATGGGCCAGATCGACATAGGCCATGGCGATGGGTTGGCCGAGCGTGGGTGAAAATCCGCCGCTGGTGACCGTGCCAACCTTCGTCTCGCCAGCGAACACATCAGCCCCTTCGCGAGCGGGCATGCGTCCTTCCAGCGTCAGTCCAACGCGCTTTTGCGCAGGGCCATTGTCAAACAGCTGCATGACCGGACCATGGCCCATATATCCGCCAGCTTCGCGCCGTTTCTTAGACAGAGCAAAGGCAAGATCGGCACTAACCGGATCAGTATCCGTCGTTATGTCATGGCCATAAAGCGGCAGCCCGGCTTCCAATCGCAGGCTGTCACGCGCGCCAAGTCCGGCCGGATTGACCCGATCATCGGCCATCAAGGCTGTGGCCAGCTTTTCGGCATGTTCGCCTGGTACCGCAATCTCGAACCCGTCTTCGCCAGTGTATCCAGCCCGCGAAATCCATAAGGGAACCCCGTCCCAATCGGCAAAGCAGGCGGTCATGAACACCAGCTCTGCAGCTTGAGGCACCAGCGTCGCCAGGACGTCGACTGCCTTTGGACCCTGCAAAGCCAACAGCGCATTGTCGGCATAATGGGTGAGCGTGATGTCATCGTCCAAATGCTCGCGCAGATGGGCGATATCGTCCCATTTGGTCGCGCCATTGACCACCAGAGCGATATGCTTTCCGGTGTTGGTGACCATCAGATCATCGAGAATACCGCCATCTTCATCGAGCAGCATGGAATAGCGCATCCGCCCCTCTTTCAGCGAGGTGATGAGGCCGGGCAGCAATGCTTCCAGTGCCTCAGCCGCAGCCAACAGGCCGTCATCACTGCTCAAGCCAAGCTGGCCCATATGCGACACGTCAAACAGGCTGGCGCTTTCGCGGGTCCAATTGTGTTCGGCAACAATGCCGCCCCCATGCGAGACGGTATCACCAGTGTATTGGATCGGCATCTCATAACCGGCAAATGGCACCATGCGTGCGCCATGCTTGCGGTGCCAAGCGTCCAGCGGCAGCACCTCCAAGGGAATTTCGTCTTCGGTAAGATCGTCGCTCAAATCATCAGTCCCCAACGAGTGTGCAAGCGCACCAATATGGCGTGCCGTTTTGCACCCCCTCTGTCGGGAAACCTGAGAGTTTGGCCCGGCGATTGCCGCAAGGCTTACCCCTTCGGTGGCACCTGCATGGCAAATGCGCTTTCCAGAGTACCCATCGGTCCAGCGGTCCGTTGTGCCTGAGAGTTTCCGGGGCGGTTGCTCCTTCGGCGCCGCATCCCGGTTTCCCGTTCATGCGAGCTCTCCCACTGGTCCGTCTGCAAGTGACCATCCAAGAGAATCGCCATCCACAGGGGAGCAACTTTCCTGCGCGATGCAGGCAGCAGCGTCAATCGAGATTTGGCCGCAACCAGCGTTCTGCCGTGGAAAGATCAACGCCGCGCCGCGCTGCATAATCTTCCAACTGGTCGCGTCCGATCCGCGCCACACCAAAATATTGGGCCTCTGGGTGGCCAAAATAGAACCCGCTGACCGCCGCTGTGGGATACATGGCGAAATTCTCTGTCAGGTTCAATCCGACGTTCTTTTCGGCATCGAGCAGCTCGAACAAGGTCGGTTTCAAACTGTGATCGGGACAGGCAGGATAACCAGGCGCAGGGCGAATTCCGCGATATTGTTCTTTGATCAGAGCCAGATTGTCGAGCTGCTCGCCCGGTGCATAGCCCCACAGATCGGTCCGCACATGTTGGTGCAAAGCTTCGGCAAAGGCTTCGGCAAAACGATCGGCCAGCGCCTTTAACAGAATGTCGGAATAATCGTCCTTATCCGCCTGGAAGCGCGCAGAATGCGGCTCGATCCCGTGGATGCCGACGGCAAAGCCGCCAATCCAGTCGCCCGCCGGATCAATAAAATCTGCCAGACACATATTGGCCCGGTCGCGGCTTTTCTTCACCTGCTGGCGCAGGAATGGCAGCCGGACATGTTCTTCGCGGTTCACGCGGTGAATGGTGACATCGTCACCGTCGCGCGCGCACGGCCACAAACCCGCGACACCACGCGCGGTAAGCCATTTCTCCGCAATCAATTGGTCAAGCATGTCATTGGCATCGTCGAACAATTGGCTGGCGGTTTCGCCCACCACTTCATCGGTCAGGATGGCGGGATAATTGCCGTGCAATTCCCATGCCCGGAAGAAGGGCGTCCAGTCGATAAATTCGCGTAGCTTGGCCAGATCCCAATCATCGAACACATGCACACCCGGCTGTTGCGGCGGGGCAGGCTTGTCCGACAAAAAGGCATCGTAAAAATTGGCTCGCGCCTCTTCCAGCGACAGCAGCACGCTGGGCGTCTTACCCGCACGCGCATCACGCACTTTCACATATTCGCTGGCGGTATCGTCAACAAAACCGTCCTTTTGCGTATCGGACAGCAATTTCGAAGCGACGCCCACCGCCCGGCTTGCGTCCAGCACATGGATCACCGGGCCAGGATAGGCCGGATCGATCTTTAGCGCGGTGTGAACCTTGCTGGTGGTAGCGCCGCCAATAAGCAGGGGCATCGTCATTTCCGCGCGCTGCATCTCTTCGGCAACGGTGACCATTTCATCCAGCGATGGAGTGATCAGGCCAGACAGGCCGATCATGTCAGCCTTGTTGTCATTGGCCGATTTCAGAATGTCCTGCCACGGCACCATCACGCCCAGATCGACCACATCATAGCCATTGCACTGCAACACCACACCAACAATGTTCTTGCCGATGTCGTGAACATCACCTTTGACCGTGGCCATCACGATCTTGCCTTTGGCCTTACGCTCAGCCTCGGGCAGCAGCTCCTTCTCAGCCTCGATGAAGGGGATGAGATGCGCCACCGCCTTTTTCATCACGCGGGCAGATTTGACCACCTGGGGCAGGAACATTTTGCCGCTGCCGAACAGATCGCCAACCACATTCATGCCGTCCATCAGCGGACCTTCGATCACTTCGATCGGCCGTCCGCCGCTGGCCTCCAGCGCGGCGCGCGCTTCTTCGGTGTCGGACACAACATGGGCATCTATGCCTTTGACCAGAGCATGCTCCAGCCGCCGCTCAACCGCCCAGCCGCGCCATTCCTCGGCTGCTTTCTCGTCGGCGACGGATTTGCCTTTATAGCTTTCTGCAAGGTCGATCAGTTGCTCGGTCGCATCATCGCTGCGCATCAGGATCACATCTTCGCACGCATCGCGCAGGGTCGGATCGATCTGGTCATACACATCCAGCTGGCCGGCATTGACGATGGCCATATCCAGCCCGGCAGGGATCGCGTGATAGAGAAACACAGAGTGCATCGCGCGGCGCACCGTTTCATTGCCGCGGAAACTGAAAGACAAATTGGACAGGCCGCCGCTGGTCTTCACATGCGGACAGGCTGCCTTGATCTCGGTCAGTGCCTCCAGAAAATCGAGGCCATAGCGATTGTGCTCTTCAATACCCGTCGCCACGGCGAAGATATTGGGATCGAAAATGATGTCTTCGGGAGGAAAACCGATGCCTGTCAGCAACTTATAAGCACGCGTGCAGATCTCGACCTTGCGCGCCTTGGTATCGGCCTGGCCGGTTTCATCAAACGCCATCACCACCGCTGCCGCGCCATAACCCATGCATTTGCGCGCCTGTTCCAGAAACGCTTCTTCGCCCTCTTTCATCGAAATTGAATTGACGATCGGCTTGCCCGAGACGCATTTCAGCCCGGCCTCGATCACATCCCATTTGGAACTGTCGATCATGACCGGTACGCGGGCGATGTCAGGCTCGGCCGCGATCAGCTTGAGGAAGGTCGTCATGGCATGCTCAGCGTCGAGCAGGCCTTCGTCCATATTGACGTCGATCACCTGAGCACCGTTTTCAACCTGCTGTCGAGCCACCTCCACCGCAGCGGTATAATCATCCGCCATGATCAATTTCTTGAACCGGGCAGAGCCAGTGACATTGGTGCGCTCGCCAATATTGACGAAACGCGCAATGGAGGCGGCGGGAATGTTATCGGTCATGGGTCAGGCTGCAATCGTAAAGGGTTCAAGGCCGGCAAGCTGCATGGCGGTATCGCGGGCCGGGATTTTCCGAACAGGCAACCCTTCAACGGCTTTGGCCATCGCGGCGATATGTTGCGGCGTGTTGCCGCAGCAGCCGCCGAGGATATTGACCTGTCCTGCCTCTGCCCACTGGCGCACCAGCGACGCGGTCGTCTCGGGCAGTTCGTCATATTCGCCCAATTCATTGGGCAATCCGGCATTGGGGTACGCCATCAACAATGTGTCGGCACTTGCTGACAACACTTTCACATGCGGGCGCAATTGATCGGCCCCGAAGCTGCAGTTGAGGCCGATAGTGACGGGTTTGGCATGACGCACGGTATTCCAGAACGCCTCCACCGTATGGCCTGATAGGTTCCGCCCCGAAAGATCGGTCAGGGTCAAAGAGATCATGAGCGGGACATCGCGCCCCAGATCCTCCGCCAATTCCATCACGGCCAGACAGGCCGCCTTGCAATTGAGCGTATCGAACACTGTCTCGATCAGGATATAGTCCACCCCTCCCTCGATCAGCGCGGCGGCTTGTTCGCGGTAGACATCTTTGACTTCGTCAAAAGTGACCTCGCGATAGCCCGGGTCTTCGACATCGGGTGACAAAGACAAGGTCTTGTTGGTTGGTCCCATTGCCCCGCAAACAAAGCGTTCCAAGCCATCCTTGGCGGTGGCTGCATCGCATGCTTCGCGAATGATCTTGGCCGCAGAGACATTGATCGCACGGACCTGATCTTCAGCCCCGTAGTCAGCCTGACTGATACGGTTGGCGTTGAAAGTGTTGGTCGCCAAAACGCGTGCACCAGCGTCCAGATATTGGTCACAAATGGCGCGGATCACCTGCGGCTGGGTCAGGTTCACCAGATCATTATTGCCCTTCTGATCGTCCGTCAGCCCGGTATCACCGGCATAGTCTTCTGCCGACAGTTTGGCGTTCTGAATGGCGGTTCCATAGGGGCCATCCTTGATCAGGATCGCCTGACGGGCGGCCTGTTGCAGTCTTTCGCGCGCGCTCATCGCACACCTTCCTTGGGACGCATGCCCAGCATGTGGCAAATGGCATATGCCAGCTCTGCACGGTTCAATGTATAGAAATGAAAATCGCGCACTCCGCCTGCATACAAGCGGCGGCACAGTTCGGCGGCAATGGTTGCCGCAACCAATTGGCGCGAGGCCGGACGTGCATCCAAACCTTCAAACAATCCGTCCATCCAATCGGGAATTTGCGCCCCGCAAGCACCGGCAAATTTGCGCGCTTGGGCCACATTGGTCACTGGCAAAATGCCGGGCACAATTGGGGTGTCGATGCCATTGGCGGCCAATTGATCCTGAAAGCGGAAGAATTTGTCGGCAGAGAAGAAGAATTGCGTGATCGCGCGCGTCGCACCTGCGTCCAGCTTGCGCCTTAGATTGTCGAGATCGGATTGCGGACAGTCCGCATCGGGATGGGTTTCGGGATAGGCCGCGACCGAAATTTCGAAATCGGCGATCTCTTTCAATCCAGCGACCAGTTCCGCGGCATTGTGATAGCCATCGGGATGCGGCTGGAATGCAGCGCCAGGCTCTCCCGCATCGCCGCGCAAGGCCACAATATGGCGCACGCCAGCTTCCCAATATTGCTCGGCCACTTCGCGGATCTCGGCCTTCGTGGCATCAACGCAGGTCAGGTGCGCTGCGGCTGGCAAATGGGCCTCTGAGATAATGCGCGACACCGTGTTGTGGGTGCGTTCGCGGGTCGATCCACCCGCGCCATAGGTGACCGAGACGAAGCTTGGATCAAGCGGCTTCAATTGCTGGACCGCGTCCCACAGCTGGTCTTCCATTTTCTGGCTTTTGGGCGGGAAGAATTCAAAGCTGACCGCCAAATCACCGGGTAAAGAGGCAAACAATGGCGTGTCATGCGCCATTTGCTGCTCGTGGACCGGGTCAAGTTTCTGCGTCACGCCGCTGTCTCCTGCGATGTTTGGCGCGCGCCGCCGTTGCGCCGTTCGCCAATCCAGATCTTCACCACCAGCTCTCCTTCATCCAATGCGATGGGTTTGCGAGCGGTAAACCCGGCCTCGCGCAGCAGCGCATTCATTTGGCGGTCGGAAAAACCAAGCCGAGCATGGGCATGGCGCTCGCGCAATTCTTCGCGATCATGCGCGGCAAAATCCACGATTGCGATATGACCGCCCGCCTTGGTTACACGCGCCGCTTCAGTCAGAGCTGCGCCAGGGTCCTGCGCAAAATGCAGCACTTGATGCAGCAATATGGTGTCGAACTGGTCTTGCTCGAACGGCAAGTCTACAAAGTCACCCTGCACCAATTCCACCGTTTCGGCGGGCAAGTGCTGCAGCTTTGCCCGGGCTATACGCAGCATCTCCAAATTCTTGTCCAAGGCCACAATGCGTTCTGCGCGCGGCGCGAACAGCTCAGCCATGCGGCCGGTACCGGTCCCGATATCCAGCACATGCCCCAGGGTGTTTTCACCCAGAGCGTCGATCAGGCGAGCTTCAACCAGATTGTCTGCGCTGTGCATGCGGCGCAGATCATCCCATTCTTCAGCATGACGCGCGAAATAGTTCTCTGCTGTTTCTGCACGGCTCAGGCGGATCGCGTTGAGCTTGCGCCGATCCTCCTCACATTGCTTGGCAAAGCCGGCATCCTCCTGCTCGGCCAATGCAAGCATGGCGGTAACCGCTTGCGCCAATTTCGACACAGTCTTGGCATTGGCCGGCGCGCGCAGAAATACCCAGCTGCCTTCGCGGCGGCGCTCTGCAAGACCAGCATCGCACAACAGGCCCACATGCCGAGAAACACGCGGTTGGCTTTGCCCTAACACCTGCGCCAATTCACCCACGGCCAGCTCCATCGCGCCCAACAAGCGCAGGATGCGCTGCCGCGTAGGGTCGGCCAAAGCCTTGAAGATCGCATCAACATTCATCGTCACACAGGATATAAAGATATTTTTATGTCTGTAAATGAAGTGCTGGCACAGATGTACGTATCCCGCGCAAAGCATTGCTTGCAGCAGGGATACAATATGTAAGGATATGGTGCCGCTTAGAGGATTCGAACCTCTGACCCCATCATTACGAATGATGTGCTCTACCAACTGAGCTAAAGCGGCGCAGCGCACGCATGGCTGCGCGCTAAGAATGGAGGCCCGAGCCGGAATCGAACCGGCGTACACGGATTTGCAATCCGCTGCGTCACCACTCCGCCATCGGGCCACCCCCGACTGTCAAAACAGGTGGGATGCGGCCCCTAGCGAGTCCTTTGCTGCATGGCAATCGCTGTCGTGCGAAAACAAGCATTCGTTCCGTAACGTCAGGCTGGACCTCGGCCAAGAAAATGGCAATGGAGCGGGCATGAGTGTTGCCAGTCTTATCGCCAATGCGACCGGTCAGTCCGGTCCAACCACCTTGTCCAGTGCCGATGAATGGATGCAGGGCCGCACGCTTTACGGCGGTGCCTCGGCCTTGATTGCCTATACCCAAGCACAGCGCGCCTTTACCGATTTGCCCCCATTGCGTGCCGCACAAATTGGATTTGTTGCCCCCATTGGCGACAGTGTTGAATTGCATGCCGAGATTGTCCGCCAAGGACGCAATGTCACGCAGGTTCGCAGCGAAATTCACTGCAATGGAGGTTTGGCTCTGACCGCGTTTCTGCTGTTTGGGACAGAGAGAGTGGCCAATGCGGTCCACCAGCCCGATCGGTTTGAGCGCTGGCCCGGATCAGCTGACGAAAGCGACACTGTATCGGTCGACAAAGGCCCATCCTTCCTACGCAACAATATCGAAATCCGGCGCGGTCAGGAAACGACTGGCAAGGGTAAGCCCACCGTGCGGCGGTGGTTCCGGTTGAAGGAGCATGCTGATGTTGATCCAATCAGCACAATGATATTGCTGGGCGATGCCAACCCTCCCGGTGCCATGCGTGCCATGCAACGCCAAGGGCCGATCAGCTCGATCAATTGGTCATTTAATGTGCTCGACCCGGCACCCACAACGCAAGACGGTTGGTGGTTGAGCGAAAACAGCAGCGAGCATGCCGATCATGGCTATTCCAGCGAACGCCTGTCCATGTGGGACAGTGATGGCCGCAAAGTCATGAGCGGATTGCAGTCGGTCGCAATATTTGGCTGAGGCTGCCGGCGTGAACCCAGCTCGATGGTCGTCCGCCGTCGTTAAACGTCCTGAAAATTCGGAGCGCGTTTTTCCATCGCGGACATGACCGATTCCACCTGATTGGGCGTACGCATGATCTGGTGTTGCTCGATGCTTTCTTCCATCAGGATCGCATCCGTACCGCGCTCCACCATGGCTGCTTGCAAGCGCTTTGCCCCGCGAATGGCGTGCGGATTGCGATTGGCAATGTCCTCGGCAATGGCTGTTGCCCGGGCCAAGGGATCATCGTCCAAATATGTCGCAAGACCCAGCCCAAGCGCTTCCTCGCCAGAAAATTCGCGATTGGTGTAGATCAGCTCGCGCAGCACATCATCGCGCACGATGCCGCGCCACAGGGCATAACCGCCCATGTCAGGCACAAGGCCCCATTTCATCTCCATGATGGCCATCCGAGTGGCGGGATGAACGATGCGGAAGTCGGCACCGCTGGCGATCTGCAAACCGCCGCCAAAGCACACGCCATGAACCGCCGCGATCACCGGAACGGGCAATTTGCGCCATTGCATGGCGACCTGCTGAAATTTGTTGGCATTGCCATAGGTGCGCTCGGTCAATTCAGGCGCATCAGGGGCGGGCGTTTGCGACAGGCTGGACAAATCAAGCCCCGCGCAAAAAGAGCGCCCCTTGCCTGACAAAACCGCCACGCGCAGGCCCTTCATCTCGTGCAGTGCATGCCCGGCTTCAATGATGGCAGAGAACATGTCTGGATCCAGAGCATTCATCTTGTCTGGCCGGGTCAGTCGCACCTGCGCAACGCCATTGTCACCAAGTTCTATCGATACCCGATCGTGGGACGTCCAAGTCATGCCATTCATCCTTCATAGCGAGCGCCGCACGGGCATCAATTACCCGCCCCAATTGGCTCAAGCTATGCCACCTGTCCAGCCGTACTTATCGCTAGGATTGCGGAAGAATGGTGGCCAAGACCGGCGGTGTATCGAGGAAGTAGCCCCCTTGCGGATGCGTGGCGACCAGATGGGCCAAATCAAATTGAGACAGCTTTCCACGCACTCGGGCAACATGCACAGCGACACTGTTCGTTTGCGGCTCGTGATGGATGCGCCAAACCTCGGCCAGCAACTGCTGACGCGTTACCACAACGCCAGGCTCCTCAGCCAATCGCCACAGCAGTTCAAATTCACGCGGATGCAAACCCAGCCAGCGGTCTCCAACGCGTCCGTCACGATATATAAGATCCAATGCAACGTCGCCGGCAAGTCTAAATCGAGGTACCATTTCTTCTTCAAGGATTGGTGAGATGTGCGCGGTCAACGAAGTCATAAATGTCCTCCAGCCCGCATGGAATATGCACGGGTCTCTGTAATAATAAGGTGATCGATCAAATTGATATCGACCGCTTGAGCGAAATGGGTGATCTGCTTGGTCGAAGCGATATCGCTGGCTCTTGGGTGGTAATGGCCCGACGGGTGGTTGTGGGCGATGACCAATCCGCATGCGTCCAGTTTCAATGCATATGCGAATAAACGGCGCATCCGGACGGACAACGAAGCCTGATCTCCGCTTCCCAACGTATAATCGTCAAGATAGCGACA
This sequence comes from uncultured Erythrobacter sp., assembly GCA_947495555.1. Taxonomy (GTDB): domain Bacteria; phylum Pseudomonadota; class Alphaproteobacteria; order Sphingomonadales; family Sphingomonadaceae; genus Erythrobacter. The sequence continues at coordinate 1,335,825 of CANLZI010000001.1, forward strand.
CCTCTCATCGAAGAAGATCGCATGAAAGTGCTCGCGCCGTGGATTGCTCATTGCGAACAGATTACGCAGATAAATGATTACTGGCAGCAATCCTTTGGTCGGATCTGAAGCTAGGCTGGGCTGGACCTGTATGTTGGCATAATGATCGTCCAACATCATTGCGCTGATCCAGACATGGCCAGTTGACCACCCGTCGCAATGGGTTCTTGCCAATCGCGATAAGCTCCGTGTTCCCGAACCCTTCGCATATGGCCAAAAAGCCCAGTCGCAAGAAGCAAGAGCTGGAAATATCCCGGGGTAACAGCAAGAATGACATAGGCGATCGGCGAGATGTGATTGGCCATGGCATTGGCGAAATGCGACATCGTGGCAAGAATTTGGAATGCCGCGATCCAAAGCGGGTACATACGGTTCGCCCTGACGGCGACGATGACCAAAATGATCAACGCTGCCGAGTCAATTAGCATGGATGTCACATCCATTTCGTTGGGCCTGAATGACGGTGACCAAATAACATTGATCACTAAGCTGGTTATCTCGAACAGAAAAAGCCACAAAAGCGCGATCGCTCGTTCTGGCCCGCCTCCCCATACAAGGGCGGCGATACATAATGCCCAGCCAAACACTGTCTGGGCTTCGTCGCGATACTCCAGGATTAGGCTCAACATTTGTAATTCCGACTTATAATGCCTCAACCGGGGCTGCGGCCTCGATTGTGGCCTCCGCAACTACTGTTGGAACACCTTGATCATCGCGAGCCTTTCCCCGGGCAACTTTTGACAGTTCGTCATGCACGCGCAGGAGAATGGTGGACATAGCCATCGCTTGCTGTTCGGCTTGGTTCAGGCGCATCAACGCGCGCTGGCCAGTATCAACTTCAACTTCCGGGTTTTGGCGAGCAGAAAGCATGGCCTGCTTCAGTTTGGCAAAGGCGAGCATAGATTCATCGGCCAGAGCTTCGGCTTCACGCATCAATTTTTTAAGGTTGTAGGCATCTTCAAGAATACGGTCTGACATTGGGTGGTCTCCATACCCACCGAGCTCATCCGGCAGGCTGATCATTTTCCACGGGGACGGCCGCTTTTCCATCCATCGCTTCGCTAAGCATCATTGCCGCAGTAACCGTTAGAACGACAGCTGCGAGTATACCAAAGGCAATACCAACAATGACAGCGAGACGAACAAGAATGGCATTTTCGCCATCGAGCACCCCGGGGACGACCCGAGGCTCCTGATCAAGGCTCCACGGTCCAAAACCAACCGCTGGCATGACGTCGTTGATAACGATTTCGCCCGGGTCGACCCGGAAACCTTTTTCGCGATTTCCCACGGCGCCAAACAGCTGAGATTTTCTGTATACAGATTCGCTCAAGGCCTCTTCAGCTTTTGTTTCGGGGCCTTTCTCTGCGCGATAGCGCTCTACAAGTTCGTTAAGGCTATCGACCTGATAGATATCCTTAAGGGCTCTAATATGTTGATTAATACGTGTTTCTGAAACGCCTAGCTCTTGCGCGATCACCTTGATCGGCACGCGCCGATCGATTCGACGAATGACATCAACCTGGCGCTCGGTAAGAGGCCTTTTTCGGTCACCCTTCATTATATTCTCTGCGGATTCGCGTTTGTCATAGTCAGTTAACGCAGTAATACAGGAAAAGCTCCGAAAGTTAACGTGGGGCATTAACCAATATTAATGGGTCCCACGCTCTCGGTTACTGATCAGGACTGTTCACACCAAGTGATGCCAAGTAGCGTTTTACATTACGCGCGGCCTGCCTCAGCCGTTGCTCGTTTTCGACCATGGCGATGCGCACAAAGCCTTCGCCCTCTTCACCGTAACCAACGCCAGGGGCCACAGCCACGTCAGCCTCGGTCAGCAATTGCTTGGAAAATTCCAGACTGCCCATGTCAGCCAAAGCCGGCGGCAGGGGTGCCCATGCAAACATTGATGCCGGTGGAGGCGGAATATCCCACCCAGCGCGGCCAAACGCCTCGACCATCACATCGCGGCGCTTGTGATACCGTTCGCGATTTTCGGCAACGACATCTTGCGGACCGTTCAGTGCGGCACAGGCCGCGGCCTGAATGGGCGTGAATGCGCCGTAATCGAGATAGGATTTCACCCGCGACATAGCCGCGATCAATTCTTTATTGCCAACCGCAAAGCCCATCCGCCATCCGGCCATGGAATAGGTCTTGCTCATGCTGGTAAACTCTACCGCGACATCCTTTGCCCCTTTGACCTGCATGATCGATGGGGTTGGATTGCCGTCAAAATAGAGCTCGGAATAGGCCAGATCGGACAAGATCCAGACCTTATTGTCGCGTGCCCACTCAACCAGCCGTTCGTAAAAGGCCAGATCCACCACTTCAGCGGTGGGATTGGAGGGGTAGTTAACCACCAACACGCTGGGGCGCGGCACGGTGAAATTCATCGCGCTTTCCAACGCCTGCCAATATTCTTCATCCGGCGTGGTCGGGACAGAGCGGATCGTAGCGCCAGCTATGATAAAACCAAAGGTGTGGATCGGATAGGACGGGTTGGGCGCCAGCACCACATCACCCGGCGCAGTGATTGCATTGGCCAGACTGGCCAAGCCTTCCTTTGAGCCCATTGTCACCACAACTTCGCTGTTGGGATCAAGATCGACCCCAAAGCGCCGCTCGTAATAATTGGCCTGAGCCTTGCGCAGTCCGGGAATGCCTTTGGATTGCGAATAGCCATGCGCGTCTGGCTTTTGTGCCACTTCGCACAATTTCTCGATCACATGGGCTGGCGGCGGCTGGTCCGGATTGCCCATGCCCAGATCGATAATGTCCCTGCCCGCTTGACGCGCCGCATGTCGCATGCCGTTCACTTCGGCAATAACATAGGGCGGCAATCGCTTCATGCGGTAAAAATCAGTATCCATAAGGCCCTTCTATCCAGCCGGCAGCGCGCCAGCATGATCATATGCATACGAATCTAAGCGATTATCGGTCGAAGTGGAACGTACTTTCGTGATATAAGTTGCTTAGTTGGGCAAAAATCAAAATTTTGAAGGATTAGGTGGCATGGCAGACGATCCCAAAGACATGTGGAGCAAGCAGACCGAACCTTTTCGGGCTTTCTTCGATATGCAGGGTGAGGCCATGCGCGAAATGTTTGGCCAGGTAATGCCAAAAGGAATGGGCGGCGAGAACGCGAGCAACCCGTTCACGCAAGCGATGCCAGGTGCCGAAGACCTGGAAGAAGCGGTCTCTGACATGACCAAGGCGTTTTCTCCCGATGCGATGGCCGCGACTATGGAAGGCGCCGGAGACATGGGCGAATGGGCCAATGCAGCCAAGGACATGCAGGCCATGTGGCTGCACTTTGTATCATCGAAAACCAAGGGTGACGCTGGTGAGGCTAACCCCATGGACCCGGCCCAATGGATGATCATTTCCGAAGCGCTGACCAAGCAATTGCCTCAAGCTCTCATCACAGCTCCGCAGAAAATGGCGCAAGACACCATGGCAGTGTGGAAGGGCGTGTTCGAACAGTTTCTGGGTAAAGGCGATGATGCTGGCAGCGCCCTGCCGCGCAAAGACCGCCGCTTTGCCGATCCTGCGTGGCAAAACCACCCAGCCTTTGCCCTGCTGCATCAAACCTATCTGATGCTGGCTGAGTATTTCACCCAGGCAGCCATAAACGTGCAAGGCATCGACCAAGAAAAAAGGGAACAGCTGGAGTTTGCCACCAATTCGCTGATCGAAGCGATGAGCCCGGGCAATTTCATGCTGACCAATCCCGTGGTCCTGAAACGCACGATGGAAACCAAGGGTCAGAATTTGGTCCGCGGCATGCGTCATCTCATAACCGATCTGCAACGCGGCCAATTGACGCATACCGATCCCGATGCCTTCACTCTGGGCGAGAACCTGGCTGCCACGCCGGGCAAGGTTGTGCACGAGACGCCGCTGTATCAGCTGATCCAATACAACCCCAGCACCAAGGATGTGCTGGAAACCCCGCTGGTGATCTTCCCGCCTTGGATCAATCGCTTCTATATTCTCGACCTGACCCCCAAGAAGAGCTTCATCAAATGGGCGGTCGACCAGGGGCTCAGCGTGTTCGTGGTCAGCTGGAAGTCGGCCGATGCCAGTATGAAAGACGTGGTGTGGGACGATTACATTCGCGCCCAAATGGATGCGATCGATCATGTCCGAGACCGGTTGGACGTGCCCTCTGTTCACACCATCGGCTATTGCGTCGCAGGCACCACTTTGGCGGCGACGCTGGCGATATTGGCCGCGCGCGACGAGAGCGACAAAGTCCAATCTGCCACCTTCTTCACCGCTCAGGTTGATTTCGAGAAAAGCGGCGAGCTGAAGCACTTCATCGACGATGGCCAACTGGATATGGTGGGTAAGCTATCAAAGGATGGCTATCTGGATGGGCGCTATCTGGCGGCCACCTTCAATGCCTTGCGGGGCAAAGACCTGATCTGGAACTATGTAGTCAACAATTACATGCTGGGCGAAGATTATCCGGCATTCGACCTGCTCCATTGGAATGGCGACGTGACCAATCTGCCCGCCAAATGGCATGGCGATTATCTGCGCGACCTGTATCGCGACAACAAGCTGGTGGTGCCCGGCGCCTTGCAAGCCGATGGCACAAGGATTGATCTGACCAAGGTCACAACGCCAAGTTTCGTCCAGGCCGGACGCGAGGATCACATTGCTCCTGCAGAGAGTGTGTGGCGTTTGAACCGCCACTTTGCCGGAGAGGTCAATTTCATTTTGGCAGGCTCTGGCCATATTGCCGGCGTTGTGAATCCACCCGCTGCCAACAAGTACCAATATTGGACCGGTGACAGCGATGCACCATCGCTGGCCGACTTTGTCGATGGCGCAACCGTGCATGAAGGCAGTTGGTGGCCCCATTGGATCGAATGGGTCGAAAGCAAGAATGACAGCCGCGTGCCCGCAAAAGGCAAGCGAAAGCCTGGCGGAAAAGGCGATAAAATTATCGAGGACGCCCCTGGAAGATACGTCAAAACAAGGTAATATTGTTTTGAATCAATAGTATGGTAGTTTCTTGTGCAGTGCACAAAAAATCCTTGACTTCGCAGTTGCAATGCTTATTTTGTGCAGTGCAACATAAAGTGAGGTTATTATGGCTACCAACGCCACATCAAAGATTGACGCCGCAGCTGAAAAAGCATTCGCTGCAGCCGCTGAAAAACAAACCGCTGCCAAACCAGCAGTGAGTGCCAAGGCTGTCGAGAAGGCAGTTCAAGCTGACGCCCCTAAGGCTCCAGTGAAAACAGCAGCCGTTAAGAAGGCTGTCGCCGCTCCGGCTAAGAAGACTGCCGCCAAGAAAGCTCCGGCCAAGAAGGTCGCAGCAAAGAAGGCTCCAGCTCGCAAGGCCGCTGCAACCAAGGCAGCTCCAAAGAAAACCGCCACTAAGAAGCCTGCTGCAAAGCGCGCTCCTAAGAAGGCGGCACCTAAGAAAACAACCCCAAAGAATTCTAGCGCAGCTGTAAAGACTGCCAATCCCGTATCAAAATTGAAGGATTCAATCATGGCTACTGCAAAAACAACCGATTTCACCAAGACCGCTAAAGACATGGCCGCTGACGTTCAGGCACGTGCAAAGACTGCTTTCGCCAAGTCTGGCGAGCTGGCTGCCGAAGTTGGCGAGTTCAACAAGGGCAACCTCGAAGCTGTTGTCGAATCTGGCAAGATCTTCATTGCTGGTGTTCAAGCCATCGGCAGCGACCAAATCGCAACCGGCAAGACTGTTGTTGAAACAGTTACTGCAGACGTGAAGAAGATGACTTCTGTGAAGTCACCAACCGAACTGATGCAACTGCAGGGCGAACTGGCCCGCCGCAACTTCGACGCTGCTGTGTCCTTCGGGTCGAAGAACACCGAAGCATGGGTCAAGCTTTACAATGACGCATTCGCTCCAATTTCGAGCCGCGTCAGCGTAGCAGCCGAGAAATTCTCGAAAGCTGCCTAATTTCCCGAACAGGGAATAGTAAGCCGCCAAGCACCTCTCTCCCTCCCTTAGCTTGGCGTGCCGAAAATCGGGCCGGTTGGACTTTCATAGTCTGGCCGGCCCTTTTTCATGGCTGGTCACTCGGCCCGATCATGATCCGAATGACAAAATCACGAAATTACGAGCGCAGCACGCACAATGGGGCCGAAAATTCACAGGTGAATTTTTTCGTTTTGGCGTTAACTCTCCATCTCCATCTTGCGATTATGTAAGCTATCACGATATTGCAAAGCGACATGTTGATCACTGACACGTATATTCCGAGCCTCAGCCCCCAAGAATGCCCGCGACAGGTAGGCTTGCACACGCCGTTCATCGGAGTGCTGGATAGTCTTGCAGCCACGCGCGCGGCCGATGATCAGGATGACGATGCGGATTCCGACAATGAAGTCGGCGTCGCCACCAAAACCAAGGCTCGCCCCAAAAAGCCCAGCCAGTACAAAGTTTTGATGCTGAATGACGATTACACTCCGATGGAGTTTGTGGTCATCATCCTGAAGCGTTTCTTCTCGATGGACATGGAACAGGCAACACGCGTGATGCTGCATGTGCATCAGCGCGGCGTGGGTGTGTGCGGCATCTTCCCTTATGAAGTGGCCGAGACCAAGGTGAACCAGGTGATGGACTTCGCTCGCGAAAACCAACACCCGCTCCAGTGCACTTTGGAAAAAGCCTAACGCCTGCCCGCCAGCTTGCGCAGGCAGTCGATCTGCAACAGTTTCCCACCACCTGACCGAATTTTTTGCTGAAGGCATGACCGCGCGCAAAAATGCCGCTAGGGGTCATGGTTAAGCAATCAGGTAGCGCATCCCTCGTGTTCAAATTCCTTCCGAGCATTGACCGTTACATTTTCCGGCTGGTGATTTTCCCCATGCTCGGCGTGTTCGCGTTGGCGGCTTCCTTGCTGACGCTCGACAAAATGTTGCGATTGTTTGATTTTGTCGCGGTTGAAGGCGGCCCGATCGCGATCGTGTTCAAGATGCTGGGAGCTTTGGTGCCAGAATATGCCAGCCTGGCGATCCCGCTCGGGCTGTTGCTGGGCATCCTACTGGCATTCCGTAAATTGGCCACCTCCAGCGAATTGGACGTGATGCGCGCGGTGGGATTGTCCTACACCCGATTGTTGCGCGTGCCCTATGCAATCACTTTGGTACTGCTGGCGGTGAATGTCGCGCTGGTCTTCTATGTCCAGCCGCTAAGCCGCTATTATTACGAGCAGATGGAGTATGAATTGCGCTCTGGCGCGCTGGGCGCATCGATCAAGGTGGGCGAATTCACCACCCTGAAGGATCGGATGGCGATCCGCGTTGAGCAGAGTGAAGATGATGGTCGGCGGCTGATCGGGGTTTTCGCCCGCGTCGCCAATTCCAAAGGCGAAGTGCTGTCCATCTCTGCCCGCGAAGGCGGCTTTCTGGCCACCAATGACGATCCCGACACCATCATTTTCCGGCTGGTTGATGGCACCATCGTCCAGGACAATGGCACCACCACGCCCCGTGTGTTGAGCTTTACCCGGCATGACCTACCGATAGATCTGCCCGCAATCGATCAATTCAGGGCGCGCGGAGACGCCGAACGCGAATATATCTTGCCCGAATTGCTGAGCATCGGGTGGAGCGATAACGAGCCCGAGGCAAAGCGCGATGCCAGTCAGGCCAGCTTTAACTTCCGCATGGTGGAGGTGGTGATGATGTTATTGCTACCCATGCTGGCGGTGGCGTTGGCCATACCGCCCAAACGATCGACCAGCGCGCTGGGGGTGTTCGTCTCGATCATCATGGTGGTCAGCTATCATAAGATAAATCAGTATGGAGAGGACGTGGCCGCGCTGGGAATTGTCGATCCCATCATTGCCCTGTGGGGGCCGTTCTTCCTGTTCGCAGCCTTGATCCTGTGGATGTATTACCGCGTCGCCTTTGTTCCGGGCGGGCAAGCGATTGGCGCGCTGGAAACCGGCTTTGCAAAGCTGGGCAAACGGCTGCGCAAATTGTTCACGCGCAAACGGCCAAGGCAAGTCACGCAAGCACAGGCGGGCCATACCGCTCCTGCGGAATAGGCAATCATGCAGCTGGACTTTTTCCCTTCGCGCACTCTGACGCTTTATCTGGCCAAGATGTTTGTGGTCCGCATCTTTGCGGTGCTGGTGATGCTGGTGCTGGTGCTGATGATGCTAGACCTGCTTTCGACCACAGGCGAGATCTTGGCGGCACCTGGCAATGGTCAGGCAGAGATATTGGAATATGCCGGGCTGCGGATCCCGCAATTGATTGCCCGCTTCATGCCCTATTCGGTGCTGCTGGCAACCATCATCACATTGGTGACGCTGAACCAGAACAGCGAAGTCGTGTCGATGAAGGCCGCGGGCCTGTCCGCCCATCAGGTGCTGGCTCCTTTACTGCTGACCGCTGCTCTGGTGTCCGTGGTGAGCTTTGGCTTTAACGAACGGGTTGTGACCCGTGCGACCGCCACGCTGAAGGCATGGGAGGCCAATGAATTCGGCCCCATTCCGCAGGAATCCGGGCTGCGCGCCAATATCTATGTCACCGATGGAATGAACATCATGCAGGCCGCCAACCTGACCGGATCGGGCGACCAGATAGAGATGCGCGATGTGACATGGTTCAACCGCAACGCTGCTGGCCGTCTGGTCAGTCAGGCGCGCGCTGCCAAGGCCACCTATGCGGCACCGGGTTGGCAGTTGGAAAATGCCACTGTGTTCGATGTGAACGCAGCGCAAAGCAGTCAGGTTGAAAGCCTGATCGTTGGCGAAGCCTTGTCTCCCCAGCAGATTGATCTGGATTCGGTTGATCCTGACACGCAGTCCTTCTTCGAGCTGTACGGCTCGATCCAGGATTATGAGGCCGCCGGCAGGCGCACCGCAGAAATGCGCGCGAAATGGTGGCACAAAGTGTCGGGGCCCTTGTCGGCCTTTCTGATGCCGTTGCTGGGTGCGGTGGCCGCCTTTGGCCTGGCCCGATCCGGTCAATTGTTCTTACGCGCCATCATCGGCATGGGATTGGGCTTTGCCTATTTCGTGATCGACAATGCCGCTTTGGCGATGGGTAGTTTTGGCGGCTATCCGCCCTTCCTGGCCGCATGGGCACCGTTCCTGTTGTTCTTGCTGGTGGGCGAGACCGTTCTGGTGAAAACCGAAGAATGACCAGCAACAATTGGTCGTTGCGACTGGCCCATCCCGCCGATGCCGAACCTATGCAAGCGATTGAATTGGCAGCAAGCAAATCCTTCCTCGCGATAGACGGATTGGATGGTCTGGCTGGCCAACCCGGCCTGCCCGTCGAACGCTTGCAAAGCTATATTCGCAAGGGCCATTGCTTGGTCGCCCATGTGGGCGATGCCATGGCTGGATTTCTGGTCAGCCAGCCCTTTCAGCGCGATCTGCACATTTGGGAGATGGATGTCTCACCCGAATTTCAAAAGCGCGGGATTGGCGCAGGGTTGATCCGTGCCAGCATGATCGATGCCCGCAACGCCGGGTTCAGCGCAGTAACGCTGACAACCTTCCGCGATGTGCCATGGAATGCCCCGTTTTATGCGCGGCTGGGATTTGAGGAGATTACCGCTCTGGATGCCCATCCAAGGCTTGCCGCAGAACTTGCGCTGGAGGCCGACAATGGTCTGCCAATGGACCGGCGCTGCGCAATGATCTGCTTTCTGGATTAAGCCATGCGGCCCCAAGGCGGGTTAGCGGCGCACCATCGTGCTGCGCGCAATACGCACCACCAACTCAAACATGCCTGTGTGATTAGCCCCATCATAGGTTGACCCTTGGCCCAGCTGGGTTGCCAAGCGTCGATGCGCTTCGGGCAGAGCGTGGTAAGGGATCGAAGGCATCAGATGGTGCAAAGCATGATAGCGCAGCCCCACCGGCGCCCAGATTTCCGCAATCGGGCCGGGCGGCGGGACATTGACCGAGTCCAGAAACTGCGCCGTCACTGTCATCGGCTCGCCCTCGTTCTCCCACAAATGCGCCACCAATGTACGCAATTGGTTGAGCACTGCCGTCAGCGACAGGATCGACAAGGCAATCAGCAATGGCCGCCACCCGACAAACTGCGTGCTCGCCAGCAATGCAATGGCCCAAATGGAAGCAATTGCCTCCAACCAGATCACTCGCGCTTTCAGATCACCTTCGGGCGGGCGGCGCCGAAAATCGGGATTGATCGACAGTGAGGAAAAACGCTCCCACACCAATTTTCGGATCGGCGGGATAATCGCGCCCAACGGCACCAGAACAGCGCTTCTCAGCAAGAAGGCAAAAGGAGCCAGCATCGCAATCAACACGAAAGCGGGCAGGCTCCACGGCTTCATCAAAGCCAGTGGCAAATATTCCGGATCTTCAATCGTGCCATATTGGGTGCGCTTGTGATGGATCACATGCACGCCTTCATACATGAAACTGGGGGTCAACATCGGGATGCCCACCAACAGGTTCCAACCCATGCGATAGCCGGGTAGAGCATCGCGGCGGATATGGGTCAATTCGTGAATGAACATCAACGCGCGGTACAATGCCAGCGCCGCAATCAGACCCAACAGAACCGCAACACCTGTGCTCTGGGTCAGGATCGCACCTGCCATCGCGGCATAGCCAACCGCGGCCGAGATAAGCGTATCGGTCCAGTAAATGGCCGGACTGGCCGTGCCCAAATCCTTGGTAATGTCACGCACGGCGCGCAGCATTTCCTTGTCATCTTCCTTGGCAAATTGCGCCCGCGTCGCCCTTTGAAGGGGCGCCTGGGGCGCAGAAGCTGTTGGGTTCAAACTGTCTTGCATGGGTCTTTCAATTCTGGTCGCTGGGGGCTGCCATACAGCACAATGGGTCTTGGGGACAATCGCTGGATATTGGCCAGAGTGATCGATTGGCTCGCTTGACAACAGCCCTTCACCACAGACAGGGCTAATCTGGCATGAACAGGACACGCCAAGACTATGCCTGAAATAGTGATCAAGCCGGTTTCCGACAAGGCTGGCCGCGCTGCCTTTGTCGATCTGGGCCGTGAATTTGCCGCCAATGTCCCGCACGCCGTTCCGCAATTGCGCAGCGAGCTGCTGGAGCTGATCAACCCTGACAAGAACCCCTTCTTTGGCCATGCCGATGTGCAATTGTTCATCGCCTATGACAACGGCCAGCCAGTGGGTCGGATCTCGGCCCATATCGACAGGCTGGGTCTGGAGATGTCGCCCGAGCAGGGTTTTGGTCCCGGGACAGGAAATTTTGGCTATTTTGATGCGCGTGACGAGCGCGTTGGGCAGGCATTGCTAGCGCGTGCAGAAGATTGGCTGCGCGATCAGGGCATGACCCGCGTGCTGGGCCCCATATCCATGTCCATCTGGGAAGAACCAGGTTTGCTGGTGAAAGGCCATGACCATTCGCCGATGATCATGATGGGCCATGATCCCGCGCACTATCAGGCCTGGATCGAAGGTGCTGGCTACACCCATGAAAAGTCGCTGCGAACCTATGACATCGAAATTCAGCCGGGATTTCCACCTCTGGTCCAACGCATCGTCAAATCTGGCCAGCGTAACGACCGCATTCATATCCGACAGATCGACAAGAAGCGGTGGAGCGAGGACGTTGCGACCGTTCTGCATATCTTGAATGATGCGTGGTCCGATAATTGGGGGTTTATCCCCTTCACACCGGAAGAAATCGATTACGCCGGCAAGAAGCTAAAGCCGGTTATTCACCCGCAGCTCAATTACATCGCAGAGCTGGACGGGAGGCCTGTGGCCTTCATGATGACGCTGCCCGACGTCAATCATGTGCTGAAGCGAACCAATGGCAAGCTGCTGCCATTCGGCTGGCTCCACATGCTGAGATGGCTGCGCAAGCCGGTCGATTCTGGCATGCGTGTACCGCTGATGGGTGTTCTGAAGGAATTGCACAATTCGCGTTTGGCAAGCCAGTTGGCGTTCATGATGATCGAGCAAATTCGCGTAAATGCGATAGCTGACTTTAACTCTCAGCGCGCAGAGATCGGCTGGATTCTGGACGACAATCAAGGAATGGTTGCCATCGCCGATGCGATTGGCAGCAAGATCAACCGCGAATATGCGATCTACAAAAAGCAGCTTTGACCGCTGCTGACATACACCAACAAAAAAAGGCCTCCGCTTGGGAGAGCGAAGGCCTTAAGATTACATCACCTGCCGCTTGGACGGGAGGGGGGTATCGGCGGTGATATTTACAGAATGCACGTGACGAAAAGCGGTTCCCGCAAAAATTCAATTTTTTGTTTCGACGCATATTGAGCCGTTCAAGACCTTGATTATGCGTCGTATTTTCGCGCACGGCTGTGCCAAATTTTTGATGCAGCGATACCGATTGCTAGGCCCGTTATTTTGCTGCCTTTTCGATGGAACCGAATGGGCGGCAGATCGTTAAACAGCCGCACCACTTGGGAAGGGAAAATATGTCTTTAGGTGATCAAGTCGCGACCAATTTGCCATATCTGCGCCGCTATGCGCGTGCGCTGACCGGGTCCCAATCGACAGGCGACGCTTTCGTCCGCGCTACATTGGAAGCTGCTTTGGCTGATGATGCTTTGAAGCAATCGCTCGAAGGCGGCCGGGTGCCGCTCTACCGTGCCTTCAACAAAGTGTGGTCGAGCGCGTTTTTGGATGTGGGCGCTGAAGATACTGCGACCGAACAACACGAGGCCGCCGCTGTGGAAACGTTGCGAGCAATTACCCCGCTCAACCGGCAGGCCTTGTTGCTGACCACGCTGGAGGATTTTAACGTGGAGCAAACCGGAGAGATCATGGGATTGGCGCCAGACGCCGTCCAATCATTGGTGCAAGAAGCCGTTGATGAGATCGATCGTGAAAAGGCGACCAGCGTTTTGATCATTGAGGATGAGCCGTTGATCTCCATGCAATTGGAAGATCTGGTGACGTCATTGGGTCATGAGATCTGCGGAACGGCCGCAACCCGCACTCAAGCTCAGGAAGTTGTCGCGGAAAAGACGCCGGGTCTTGTTTTGGCCGATATTCAACTGGCAGATGGATCATCCGGCCTGGATGCGGTGGACGATATCCTGGCAATTGGCAGCGTTCCGGTGATCTTTATCACAGCCTATCCCGAACGACTGCTGACAGGCGATCGCCCTGAACCGACCTATTTGGTGACCAAGCCGTTCCAGGAAAAGACAGTCCGAACTGCCATCAGCCAAGCGCTGTTCTTTGGATCGAGCGCGCCGATCAAAGGCTAAACTTTAGGCCAACCAAACTATAGCAAAGACGACCCCAATGATGGCCCGCAGCGATGCGGGTCTTCGTCGTTTAAAGCCGCGTCAGTCATGCCTGATCAGTCTTGTTGGCGGATCTGGAATTCTTGTTGCCGGCGCACCGCGATCCGCAGGATGCAGCAAACGCCGGTCTCATTAAACCGAAGATCAACGGGATGTTTTAGCTCGTGAGCGACGATTTTCTCGATCAATTCGGTGCCAAATCCGCGCTTTTTCAAGGGTGATACAGGCGGGCCATTGGTCTCGAGCCATTTCAGCACCGCCAACCCGTCGCGCTCCAATTCCCATTCCACATTGATCTGCCCGCCCGGGACGCTCAGAGCGCCATATTTGGCCGCGTTTGTGGCCAGTTCATGGATCGCAAGACCCAGCGACAGAGCATCATTGGGCGTGACCTCTACCGCCGGGCCAGAAAGGTTGAGCGTCAAGTCGGCATTCTTCAGATATGGGCCGACCTCTGCCTCGACAATCGATCTTATCTGTGTGGTGCCCCATTCCGATTGGGTCAGCAAATCATGGGTCGCCGAAATGGCCCGTATGCGAGCCTCCAAGCCCTCGGCAAATTCTTCCAGATTGTTGGTTCGCCGCCGCGTTAGAGACATGATTGAAAGAACGTTGGCCAAAGTGTTTTTGACGCGGTGATTTAACTCACGCGTCAGGGAATCGCGGATCGAGTTCTGCTGCTCAAGATATTCCAGCGAAGCCTCGTCCTCGACGGCCTGCTGGGTTAACATCCGGGCCATCAGCATCAGCAAGGTAGCTACTGCCAATCCAAAGATCAGCGTTGCAATAGAAAGCGATGAAAGATTGTCTGCATAGGTTGATTCCAGCACCAAGATCAGCGGACGATTGGCGATGTTGACCTCTTGCTCAATCATCTTGCCCGAAGGCTGAGCCTGGGCTGGCGCGTGGCTTGCCAGCAATGTCTCATCGGCCACCGTGCCATCATACAATCGCAGGCCCATGTTGCGCGATGCGGTCCCTTCGATGGCGGACTCAAAAAAGGTCTGCGCATTGAACGGACTGTAGACAAAGCCCTTCAATGTCCGTGAGGTAGGTCCGCCCTCAAACACGGGCATGTAAATCAAAAAGCCCGGCGCTTCACCACGCCCTTCTTGCGCCAAAACAATTCTGCCCGAGGCGGTTGGCCGAACCAAACGCTCTGCCTCGTCCATTGCGGCCCGCCGGACCGGCTCGGCATACATATCATAGCCCATCGCCCTGCGGTTACGCTCGGTGCCTGGGAGTAGAAATGTGACCGGCACAATGCGATCCAGATTGCTTCCATCGGAATGCTGAACAGCCATGCCATCCGGCACATCGGCACCAATCCGTTGTTCAAATGCCGCAACATCGCCCGGGGTCAGCGCCTCGGCCCACCCGATACCCTCTGCACCGCGATAGCCTGTATCCAGCCTAAGTTCCCGAACAAAGCGCCGGAACAGTGGTAAATTGACATCATCAACCGTGGCGAACAGTGCCGCGCCTGCCCGCAGGTAAGAAGAGCTGGTGTTGCCGCGTCCTTCCAATGATGAAGCAATGCTTTGTGCGGTTTGGCGCATCTGCGCTTGCTCGCTATCATCTTCGCTCATTTCGATTGCAAAAACACTGAGCGCGGTAACGATCGCAATCGCGAGGAAAATTACCATAGGAATAGCGCGCGGATAGGCCGTCAGCCAGCGGCCTGCCCTGCTGCGCGGTTTGCTGCGCGATGATTGTTCAAGATGCGCGTTCATGACGGTAATGCAATTCCCTGTTAAGGCTGGGAACAAAAGAACAGCGCATTCGTTCCCCAATACAGCAAATCAGATCACATCCTGCGACACCACAAATTGTGATTTCTTGGTGTCGGGTGCAGGGAAAAGACATAGCAAAGGTTATCAGGCAGCAATGGCCAAAAACTCAGATTCAAGCGCACCGGGCCATTCCCAAACTGCTGGTGAGACCAGCGCGCAAGCGAAGGCCTCGCCCGAATGGGCCGATGGGCTGCGCAAATTGTATGATTCGGTGGTAGAGGAGCCTCTGCCCGACAGCTTTATGGATCTCCTTTCCAAGCTGGATGAGCCCCAAGACGGCGATCAGGCCTGAAGGGGACCAGCCAGATGAGCAAAACAGAACGGTCTGCTGCCGAAAAAGCAGATTTCAAGCGCGAATTGACCGAGGTGGTGCCGCATCTGCGTGCGTTTGCGCGCGGGCTGTGTGGGCGTCCGGATATGGCCGATGATCTGGTCCAGGAAACCATGCTGAAGGCATGGGCTGCGCAAGATCGGTTCGAGCCGGGCACCTCCATGCGGGCTTGGACCTTTGTGATCCTGCGCAATGCCTATCTCACCGATATGCGCCGCAACAAGTTCCGCGGGGAATATGACGAAGGCGTGGCCGAGCGCATTTTGACCGCGCCTGCCAGTCAGGAAGAACCGATCCACTTGTCCGACATGCACCGCGCTTTGTTGACGCTGCCACCCGAGCGGCGCGAAGCCTTGTTGTTGGTGGGTGCTGGTGGCTTCTCTTATGAAGAGGCCGCCAATATTTGCGACTGCGCAATTGGCACCATCAAGAGCCGCGTGGGGCGCGCACGCTCAGCCCTGAATGCCATGCTGGAGGAAGGCAACATTCCCCAAAGGTCGGGTGATGATGCCACAGCACACCGCGCCATATTGGAAGAATTGGATGCGGTCGCGGCTGGCAACGGCCATGAAGCAGCTGGCTAACCACCCGTAATTCCGGACATGAAAAAGCCCGCCTCACCTAATCGTGAAGCGGGCCTTTTCTTGCCTAGATCTTGCGAGGTCTCGGATTTTGACCGGGTGGTCTCGCTTATTCTGTGACGGTTTGATTCGCGGTTACGCGGGGTAAGTCCAAGCGCTGCCACGAGCCAGGTTTTCCGATGCGAAAGCCCAGTTCAACTTACCTTCGACCACGGCGTCCAAATAGGCCGGACGCTTGTTCTGGTGATCCAGATAATATGCATGCTCCCACACATCGATTGTCAGCAGAGGGTTGAAGCCGCTGTCCGCCAACGTGTCACCATCATGTGTTTCTTCGATGGACAGCTTGCCGTCTTTCTCGGCCAGCCAAACCCAGCCGCTGGCGAAATGGCCAAGGCCGCGATCTTTCAACTGCTGCTTCAATTCATCCATTGAACCAAAGGCTTCGTCAATTTTTGCGGCCAAATCAGCCGAAGGAGCGCCTGTTTCGGCGGCCATCGAATGCCAGTAGAACGCGTGGTTCCAGCTTTGCGCTGCATTGTTGAACAGGCCTTGGTTGGACCCGCGCGATGCAACGACAATGTCTTCCATCGACTTGCCAGCTAGGTCGGTGCCGTCAATCGCGGCGTTCATCTTGTCGATATAGGCCTGGTGGTGCTTGCCATGGTGAAATGACAGCGTGTTTGCGGATACCGCTGGTTCCAGCGCGCTATCGTCATAAGGTAGGTCGATCAGTTCGAAAGCCATGTCTGCTCCATTCTCGATTCTTGAAACTTGGTTGGTAAAAGCTGCTCTTAGACATCAACGCGCGACCGCGCAAAGAGTTGCATCGCTAGGCCAATTTTGAACGTACGCGGTCAACCGTGGATGTGACCGCAACATTCATTGTGACATTGGACAATGTGCGCATGATATCGGGCAGCATCTCCACTGCCACCAACAGCGCCAAGGGTTCTATCGGCACACCCATCGTCAACGCAATCGGTCCGATCGACACCACAAAGCTGATGGTTCCCGGCAGGCTGACCGACCCCACGCTGATAACAAAGGCGACCAAAATGCCCATCGCAACCAAGGCTGGCGGCACATCAATATTGGCCAATGCCGCTACATACAGAACCACCGCCATGTTCATCGCAACGCTGGTCGCGCGGAAGATCGCCACCGCCAAGGGCAGCACGAATTCTGAACTTTCCTGACGCAATCCCAGCCGGTTAGAGCTGTCCAGCATGGCTGGAAGGCTTGCCAGCGAGCTTTGCGTCGAGATCGCCACAGCCTGCGCCGGGATCAGCGCTCGGGCAAAGCGCCACGGTGCAATACCGCCGCCAATCCAACCGATAATATAGCCGGCAACCAACACCACAGCGCCCATCGCCGAAACCAACAAAATGTAATGCGCCAGCGCTCCAAACGCTCCGCCGCCGCTTTTCACGCCAACCCCGAATGCCAAAGCAAAAACGCCAATCGGGGCAAGCCACAAAACCCACCCGATGATCATCAGCATGGCGTTAGCCAAGGCATGGAACAGACCCAGCAGGCGGGTCGCCTGGTCTTGCGGCAGGCGAGTGATCGCCACCGCAAGCAGGGCGAAAAAGACCGTTAGAGGCAGCATGGCGGTTTCGGCTGCCGCGGCAATAATGTTGGGCGCGATCAGCGATGTGACAAAGTCTGTGACGCCAGGAACGGCTTGGTCGCCATCTGAAACCGTGGCGAGAAAGCCCTGCGCTGCGGCGGGAATGGGGAAAATACTCACCAGCATCGGCATGAGAATGGCGCTGGCAATGCCGCCACCCACCAAAACGACCACCATCAACACAAGCATTCTGCGCGCCGCTGCGCCTGCCCTTGCGGCATTGGCCATTTGCGAAATGCCCAAAACCAACAAAGCCGCGACCAGCGGAATAATGGTCATCTGCAAAGCGCGCAGCCACAAACTTCCGACAGGCCGCGTGATCAATTGCAACAGATCGCTGGTTTGGCCAGACCCAAGAATGACACCCAGCGCGAGGCCCGCAATCAAGCCGGCGAACGTCAGCACCACAGGCAATCGGATCGTGACAAGCTCGAACGTCGGAGCCGTACCTTCTGGATTGGGCGCCTGTTCATCAGGCCGTGGCGCATTGTCGGTGGTCATATTGTCTCCCATGCAAAGCGCTTCATCGCTTCACGCCCTTCCCTTTGCGCGATAACCACGCCAGAAGCACAAGACAATCCGCGATGCCTTTGGGCAATGCACCAATTGATGAGCAATCAGGGACGCCATCACATTATGACACGCAAGTTCTTTGGCACTGACGGAATCCGGGGCCGCACCAATCAAGGTATTATGACCGCCTCCATCGCCATGCGCGTGGGTCAAGCGGCGGGCGCGCATTTCGTGCGCGGGACGCACCGCCACCGGGTGGTAATCGGCAAAGACACGCGCCTGTCCGGCTATATGATGGAAAGCGCATTGGTGGCCGGTTTTACCAGCGTGGGCATGGATGTGATCATGACCGGCCCCTTGCCCACCCCAGCCATTGCCATGTTGACGCGCGGCATGCGGGCCGATCTGGGCGTGATGATTTCGGCCAGCCACAATCCTTATGAAGACAATGGCATCAAATTGTTCGGTCCCGATGGTTTCAAGCTTTCCGACGAGACGGAAATGGCGATCGAGGCTCTGTTGGAACAGGAGCCCAATTTGGTCGAACCGGCCAAGATCGGCAGGGCGCGCCGGATCGAGGATGCTCGTGGACGCTATATCCACGCGGTCAAGGAATCGGTCTCGGATGAAACCCGGTTTGATGATCTGAAAGTGGTGGTCGATTGCGCCAATGGCGCTGCCTATCAAGTGGCCCCTGCCGCCATTTGGGAAATGGGCGCAGAGGTAATCTCCTTGGGCGTCGAGCCCAACGGCACCAATATCAACGATGGAGTCGGCTCAACGTCCATCGCCGCCTTGCAGGCCAAAGTGGTTTCAGAAGGGGCTGACATTGGCATTGCGCTGGACGGCGATGCCGACCGATTGCTGGTGGTCGATGAAAAAGGCCGAGCCGTGGACGGGGACCAGATCATGGCCCTGATCGCGGGCCGAATGCTGGAAAAAGGCACGCTGACCGGCGGCGGGGTGGTCGCCACCGTCATGTCCAATCTGGGGTTGGAGCGCCATCTGATTGGGCTAGGCCTGACGCTGGAACGCACCAAAGTGGGTGACCGCTATGTGCTGGAGCGCATGAAGCAGGGCGGCTTTAATGTGGGCGGCGAGCAATCGGGCCACATGATCCTGCTTGATCATGCCACCACCGGAGATGGCACCATTGCCGCAATGCGAATTCTGGCCAGCCTGGTTCGATCGGGTCGTCCAGCCAGCGAATTGCTCCACCAATTTGACCCGGTCCCGCAATTGCTCAAAAATGTCCGCTATTCGGGCGGTGCTCCGCTGGAGGCGGCACCGGTCAAGGCTGCCATCGCCGCTGCCGAGGCAGAGCTGGCTGGCAATGGCAGATTGGTCATCCGGGCCTCGGGCACAGAGCCGGTAATTCGCGTAATGGCCGAGGGCGATGACGCCGCCCAAGTGGAACGCTTGGTCGATCATATTTGTGACGCGGTGAAGGAGGCGGTTTGATGTTGGAAATGCGCCCCGATTGCGAAAGATGCGGCACCGATCTGCCCGCGGAAAACCCGTCCGCCTTTATCTGCAGCTTTGAATGCACTTTTTGCGCAGATTGCGCCGATGCATTGGACGATAACTGCCCCAATTGCGGCGGTGAATTGATGGATCGCCCAACCCGGTCCAAGCAATTGCAGGAAAAATTCCCAGCCGCTACCGAGCGAAAATTCAAGGGATGACCGAGGGTTCCCACCTCACTCCCCCGCGTATCCTGTCGATTGCCGGTTCGGACAGTTCGGGCGGCGCTGGCATTCAGGCCGACATCAAGACCATCACCATGTTGGGTGGCTACGCGATGACCGCCATCACCGCAGCGACGGCGCAAAATTCGCAAGGATTGCAGGCCATCGCTCCGCTAGGGGGAGAATTTGTCGCAACGCAGATCCGCTCCTGCGTAGAGGATATCGGCGTGGATGCGATCAAGATCGGCATGCTGCACGATGTCGATATCATCACCCATGTTGCGCAGGCCCTGGCACCTTTGGACCGGAACATCCCGGTCGTGCTCGATCCGGTTATGGTCGCCACATCGGGCGCGCCTTTGATTGCGCCTGACGCGAGCCAGGCGTTGCAGGATCAACTGTTTCCGCTGGCCTCACTATTGACCCCAAACCTTCCCGAATTGGGTTTCTTGTTGGGTCAAGAATTGTCCGACAGCACGCAGATGGCCGAGGCCGCAGAGCAGCTTTCGCTGCGCACCGGGTCAGCGGTGCTGGCCAAGGGCGGGCACACCTCTGACGAACGGATTATCGATATCTTGTTCGCGCCGGGTGAACGCGCGGTTCAATTCAACCACGCTCGCCTCAATACCCCGCACACGCATGGCACGGGCTGCACTTTATCCTCGGCGATTGCGACCTTGCTCGGACATGGACAACCGCTGGAACATGCGGTTCGGCTGGGCCGTCAATTCGTCTTTCAAGCGATCCAGAATGCGCCCGGATTTGGCCAAGGCAATGGCCCGCTAGGCCATCAAGCCGTGGGCCGCAAAAAGCCGGATTAACGCTCCAACTCGTAAAAGTCGGAAATGTGGTCCCAGGCGTCCTCGGCGGTTTCACACCAGTGGAACAGGTCCAGATCCTTTTTCGAGATCGTACCTTCTTCGGCAATCGCTTCGAAATCGACCACGCGGGTCCAGAAATCCTTGCCGAACAATAGGATCGGAATAGGCTTCATCTTGCCCGTCTGGATCAGCGTCAGCAGCTCGAAAAATTCGTCAAATGTGCCAAACCCGCCCGGGAACACAGCCACAGCGCGTGCGCGCAGCAGGAAGTGCATTTTGCGCAGAGCAAAATAGTGGAAGTTCAGCGATAGATAGGGCGTGACATAGGCGTTGGGTGCCTGCTCATGCGGCAAAATGATGTTGAGCCCGATCGATTCCGCGCCCGCATCCGAAGCGCCGCGATTGGCTGCTTCCATGATCGACGGGCCACCGCCCGAACAGACCACGAATTGACGCAAGCCTTCTTCGATAATCGCCTTCTCGCTGACCATGCGCGCCAGCTTATAAGCCTCTTCGTAATATTTCGCTTTGTCGGCCAAACGCTTGGCAACCAATTGGTCATACTCGCTGCCATCCTTGGCCGCGTCGATCTTGGCCTGCGCCTCGTCCGGAGAAGGAATACGGGCCGAGCCATACATCACCAGGGTTGAGCCAACGCGGGCTTCATCAAGCAGCATTTCCGGCTTGAGCAATTCGAGCTGAAAGCGGACCGGGCGCAATTCGTCCCGCAGCAGGAAATCGGTATCGCGAAAGGCCAGCTTATAGGCCGGGTGCTGTGTTTGCGGGGTTTGCTCTGGGCAATCCTCGGTAAAGCGAGCCTCTTGTTCGGCGGGGTAAAATTTGCGGTCGTTGAGATCTTTTTCAGTCATGCCAATGGCCTAGTCCCACTGCGTGCGCCGGGCAAGCCGAGACTTGCGCTGATAGACGCAATCAGGCGCTGTGATGCGGAGATGGTGCTGGATGCCCCGTGAGGATTCGAACCTCAATTGACGGAGTCAGAGTCCGTAGTCTTACCATTAGACGACGGGGCAGGAGCGGCGGGCCTCTAAACCGCGTGCCAGAGCCGGTCAAGGGCTTTGCGCTATGGCGCCAATAGGCCTTTCAGAGATGTTTGGATACGGGCCATCGCATTGTTCAGCCATTGCAGCATCACGGCATCATCCATCGCGTCCAAATAGACGATCTGCGGCATGGAAATACCAATCCTGAGGGTCGCGCCCCACTCCCCGCTCTCCAGCCGCACGCAGCGCACCGGTTGGCCCAGCCGGATGCCTTGATCGATCAGTGTGCGGTGGATCGCTACAGCATCGTCAAAGGTCAGTGTTCGCAGCATTTTCTCATCATAGGACCGGGTCAGATCCAGCGTCACCAATGTCTGCATTTCCAGCGGGTGCTCGGCCAATTCCTCGGGGTGATCATCGGGAGCGCTGGCCACTTTACGCACGTTCAAATCATGCGCGAGCCGGACGGTTGCTTGGGCAAAGGCGCTGATAATGCGTTCCACTCGAGCAAAATCCAGTGCCTGAAAACGCTCCAATTCATACAAAGATGCCGCCAACCGCAGGCCCAATCCAGGGTTGCCACTGTCAGGACAGATCTCGCGTCCAGCCCAATCTTGAGGAATTTCAGCCTGCCGAAAGATTGTGGCCATACCCTTGG
Organism: uncultured Erythrobacter sp.; assembly: GCA_947495555.1. GTDB lineage: Bacteria > Pseudomonadota > Alphaproteobacteria > Sphingomonadales > Sphingomonadaceae > Erythrobacter. The sequence goes on from CANLZI010000001.1 coordinate 1,358,149, forward strand.
CAATCGCCTGCGAGCCGGCGGCCAAGCCCTTAGGCAACAGAGCAAACCCGCTGAAGGGTGGGCCGCCCATGAATTTCGATCCGGTAATGAAGACGATAATGTCTCGCTCAAGATAGTCGCGGATCGCTTGGCTGGTGATGCGCGCCTGGCATGCATCAACCACAAATCCAATGTCCGGACCGAACGTCTCACGCAGCGCATCAACATGTTCCAACGCCGGCAAAATCAGGCCCGTCTTTGATCCATGCACAATATGCAGCAGCGGGAATTGTTGCTGTTGCTGGGCCGATCGGATCGAGCTTTGCATTTCCTCGAGCAAAATCGGGCTCAGCCGCGCTTTACCCTTCTCGCACCGGATGGGCAGATCCCACAAGGTGACTGGCGGCAGCCCATCTACCAGTTGGGCGGGCGCAACTGCCTCATCCAGAGCCGTTTTTTGAGCAAAATAGTGCCCGGCCGCGCTGTGTACGCAGCCCGATCCGATCTCGTCAGCACCGAGCAGAAAATTGGCTATCCCACCCGTGCTGCGACCAGCGGCGGCCAACAGACCGACATATTCCAGATCGGTTCCTGACGGGGCGAAGAACACATCAATGTCCTGATCCAAACCATAGGAGCCGCGGATACTGCCGCGCAAATCATCCAACAACGCGGCATAGTCTGCGCCGTTGTGCAAAGCATCAGCATCTGGCCCCGATGGCCCATGCAACCAATCATGCGACGACTGGCTCAGATCATTGGCGGTAGAGGACGCCAGCACCAGATCATCATTGGGCACGGGCGAGCTGTGATATTTGTTCCGCTGTGTTTCAGGCTTGAGAACGATACGTTCGTCACCGCCGCTGGTCAGCCAATGCTTCAGCGATGTTTGGATGGTTTGTGTCACGTTGGGATCAATCCATAGGTCATCTTGTTACGGGCTACCGCACAATCAAAAAAATTGCGATGTTGCCAATTGCGGCTAAGGGGAATTTGCTTAACGAGCAATTGCTCGCCCATCTTGCAAGCCAATAAGGATCAAACGTGTCGCCGCTGAGAATATCTGAGGCCGCAAAACGCGACATCAAGCTGCTGTTTATAGCCAAGCACGCTTTGAGCAATGGCGATCTGGACGGGCAGGATGGCAATCATGCGCCCTATCATCACGAAACGCGCACGATTTTGGAAGGCTTGTTCGACCAGCTGTCCATCGCCAATTCCTATGAGGCATTGCTGAGTGATCCGGGCGTCGACTTCGTGTTCCCGCTGCTCAACAGAGGCGGATTCTTCAATTCTGAGATGCTGTGCCCGCTGTTGTGCAACCGGCTCGGCATTCCTTTTCTGGGCGCCAATCCGATCCTTCGCGGACAATCGGATGACAAGCATCTGACCAAGCTTGAAGGCGTAGCGCGCGGTGTCAGCACCTGCGACTGGGCGGTCTACCGCGCTGGCGCTCCGATAGAGGAATCGCGTTGTCCGGCTGGGGAGCGCTTTGTCATCAAACCGAACAACAGCTCTGCCAGCTGGGGTTTGAGCGACGCGAGCGATTGGGCGGGCGTGAAGCAAGCCATATTGGCAATCCACGCGGAAGGGTATGACGCGATCGTTGAGCCCTTCATGGTGGGCAGCGATGTCGAGGTTCCGGTAATCGACATGCCGGATGGTCCCTTCATCATGCCGCCAATGCTGTTCAAACAGGCCGATCCTGAACATTTGCGAACCCATGAAGAAAAACGCGATCTGGTTGACCGGTCCCAGAAATATGAGCTGGTCGCGTTCGAGGCCGCCGATGCCTGGCCCAAGATCCGCGAAATGACGCTGAAACTGGCCGAAATCTTCCGCCCATTTGATTACGGTCGGTTTGAGTTTCGCTTTGACGAGGCCAGCGGTGAGGTCAATTTGCTCGAGGTCAATCTGCAGTGCAATCTGTGGTCGCAGAAGGTCTATGGCCGCTCTGCTGCCCTGTTGGGTTGGAGCCAAACCGATCTGATCGAGACCATCGTGGCCCAATCGCTCACCCGTCATGGACTGATGGATCCGCAATAGAGTGCCCATTGGCCCCTGTTTACGGCGGTGGTCTCAACGGCAAACTTGCCGATTTGCCCCATAAAAGCTAGCATCTGCCTCAGGTCCTCGCACCCTTGCGGTGCGAGAGGAACAGAAAGCAGCAATTATGGCGGACCATTTTCCGCCGGACAGTAAAAGTAAGGCTGGCAAGAAAAGAGGCGGCAAGTCCGGCAAAGTAGCCGATTTTCGCTACAAGCGTGCCTCGCAGCCAAAGGAACAGCGCAATGCCCGCAAGGGTAAGCAGGCCTATGGCCGCGCGCATGACACATCCGCACAATCCAGTGAAACCGCGCCAGGCAAGTCAGCATCGGGCAGGCAGACGGCCTCTGCTGCGCGTTTCAAACCCAAGGACCGGCCCGCTTACCGTCGCGGCCCGCATCCACGCCAAGCCTATGCCGCGCTGGATCTGGGAACCAACAATTGCCGCTTGTTGATTGCCCGCCCGTCAGGCCAGAACTTCACCGTCATCGATGCCTTTAGCCGCGTTGTGAAATTGGGTGAGAATTTGGCCACCACTGGCAGGCTGAGCGATGCAGCAATGGATCGCACGCTGGGCGCGCTGACCATCTGCGCCGAAAAATTGCAGCGCCGCAACGTGCACCTGGCCCGCTCGGTCGCGACAGAGGCGTGCCGCAGGGCCGAAAATGGCGTCGAATTCATCGAAAGGGTGCGTCAGGAAACGGGCATCATGCTCGATATCATCAGCGCACAGGAAGAAGCCCGTCTGGCTGTGCTGGGTTGCCACATCCTGCTGGAACAAGGCGACGGGCCAGCCATCATTTTTGACATTGGAGGCGGTTCGACCGAGCTGGTGTTGGTCGAGGCAGGCGGCAAAGTCCCTCGGATTTTGGATTGGCAAAGCGTTCCTTGGGGCGTCGTGTCGCTGACCGATACGGTTGGCCGGGTGGAAGGCCCCGCCGATGAACGTGCCGCGCGCTATGCCAAGATGCGGCAAGTGGTTGCAGAAAGTTTCGCTCCCTTTGCCGAACGCATTGCGACTTCGTCCCTGCATCCTGACATTCGCTTGCTGGGCACCAGCGGCACCGTGACCACATTGGCCAGTCTGCATCTGGAATTGCCCCATTACGACCGTAAGCAGGTGGACGGCTTGATCGTTCCTTCGCAATCGATGCGCGACATCAGCACGCGCCTGTCCAGCCTATCGCCGGCAAAACGCAGCCTGGTGCCCTGTATCGGCCAAGATCGGTCAGAACTGGTTGTGGCCGGTTGCGCGATTTTGGAAAGCATCCTCGACATTTGGCCGGCCCAACGCCTGGGCGTTGCCGATCGCGGTATTCGTGAAGGCATATTACGCAGCCTGATGGCGGCCGATTTTGAGAGCGACCGCCATCGCACTCCTGCTAAGCCAGAACCCAACAATAATGAACAGAAACGGCGCTCGAAATGACCCGATCAGGACGCAATCCAGACCGCCGTGTGCGTACTGCCAAGAAACGTACCCAATCATCGACTTTGTGGTTGGAGAGGCAGCTCAACGACCCCTATGTCAAACGGGCCAAGGCAGACGGCTATCGCAGCCGAGCCGCCTACAAATTGCTGGAATTGGATGAAAAATTCAGCCTGATTCGCGGGTCAAAACGCGTGGTCGATTTGGGTATAGCGCCCGGCGGGTGGAGCCAGGTCATGCGCAAACTTGCCCCTAAGGCTGCGATTGTCGGGATCGATCTCCTGCCAACCGATCCCATCGAAGGCGTAACCATTCTGGAAATGGACTTCATGGACGACAAGGCTCCGGCCTTGTTGGAAGCCGAGCTGGATGGCCCGCCCGATCTGGTTCTGTCAGACATGGCCGCCAACACCGTTGGCCACAAACAAACCGATCATCTGCGGACTATGGGGCTGGTGGAAGCCGCAGCGTGGTTTGCGGTTGAGACCTTGGAGAAGAACGGCGCCTTTGTGGCAAAGGTACTGGCCGGTGGCACCGACACAGACTTGCTCGCCATGCTCAAACAGCATTTTAACGCCGTAAAGCATGCCAAGCCGCCTGCCAGCCGCAAGGGATCATCTGAATGGTATGTGGTCGCTCAGGGCTTTAAAGGCCGAGACGAAGAAAGCTAAGCCTTACTCGGCTACCGCAGCTTCGGTTTCGCCTTCTGCCGCGTCCGCGTCTTCATCGTCACCGCTTGCAGCAACAACTTCGACATATTCCGGCACAGGCAGGTTCGAACCGTTCTCGTTCATATACATCGCGACCGCAGCGCGGTCTTCGATCTTGCTGAGACCGGCAAAGCTCATCTTGGTACCATTGGCAAAGGCACGCGGGCTTTTCAGCCAGGCGTCCATAGTTTCCCAATCCCAAGTGCCGCCTTTTTCGACCAGCGCGCTGGAATAGGCAAAACCGGAGACATGGTTCCCAATGCCTGAGCCCATAACTGCCCAAAGATTGGGTCCGATGCCATTGGCGCCGCCCTGTTCAACCGTGTGGCAAGCAGTGCATTTGGCAAAAACTTGCTGGCCCTTGCTCGCATCAATACCGGGCATGTTCAGCGCCTGAGTCATGGTCATTTCCGCCGGCCCTCCGGCCCCATCGTCAGCACTTTCAATGATATAACCCGGCGTTTCTGGCGCCTCTGGCTTGTCAGCGTGGAAGAACTTCCCACTCAAGATTGAAAGCCCCAAAGCAATGATGCCCGCAAAAAGCACCCAGCCGGCAATGGTGTTAAAACGATCTTCCATGGTCAAATAAAGTCCGCGAATTGTCCAATATGTAGTCGCGCGTGGCTCTAGTCCGGCCAAGCGAAAGGCGCAAGGGTGATGGTCGCATCAAATGTTGCTAATCGCGCAACACACTTGCGGGCAAGCGATTGCGACGATAGCAGCCAAGCCATGCGAAGCTTCCCAGCCCCTGCCATGGCCATGGTTGAAACCATGCGCGCCTCTGCCGCCGATGCCCCAGAACGCGCGATTGCGTTCCAGGGCGCTCCCGGCGCAAATTCTCATCGCGCGGCAATGGAAGCCATGCCCGAGGCCTTGCCCTTGCCATGCTTTGATTTTGCTGACGCGCTGGAAGCCGTGAAGGCAGGCAAAGCGGGCTGCGCCATTATCCCGATTGAAAATTCGCAGCATGGCCGGGTGGCCGACATCCACTTTCTACTGCCCGAAAGCGGATTGTCGATTGTCGGCGAGTATTTCATGCCAATCGAACATGCCTTGATGAGCACGGGCGATGGTCCCTTTCAGGCCGCCTACAGCCATCCCCAAGCCTTGGGCCAATCCCGATTCTTCCTGCGCGAGCGCGATATCGTGCCGCTCAGCTATGCCGATACGGCAGGGGCTGCGGCCTATGTCGCGGAAAAGCGCGATCCGACAATCGCTTCGATTTCACCTCCGATTGCCGCTGAATTGTATGGCCTGAAGATCATCGAGAACAATGTTCAGGATTCGTCCGACAACATGACCCGGTTTGTGATTTTGGCGCCCACGGCGATTGATCCAGCAACGCTTGATGGCGAGCAGGCCGTGACCACCTTTATTTTCGAGGTGAAAAATATCCCGGCGGCCTTGTATAAAGCGATGGGTGGTTTTGCCACCAATGGGGTCAATATGACCAAGCTGGAAAGCTATCAGCGCGGCGCCAGTTTTTCGGCCTCTATGTTCTATGCTGACATAATTGGTGCGCCCGGCGATCCAGCGGTTGACCGGGCCTTGGAAGAGCTGGCCTTTCACAGCAAGGAATTGCGAATCCTTGGTACATATCGACAGGCCCGAGTGCGCGGTTGAGCGTTGAAATTCTTTGCGAACTAGCGGTTGCGCATGGCTGCATCACCTGCCACCAATCAGACCGTGAGCATCGCAAACGGTATTGATCAAACGCCTGACGGGGGTGAGGCGTCCAGCGCATGGCAGGAAGTGCGGGCTGAGAGCGACTTGCAGTTTGCTCCGGTAGAGGTTCCACCGCGCAATACACAACCACCCGAATGGCTGGAACGTTTGAGCGAATGGCTGGGACAGCTCTTCGAGCCTGTGGGCAGAGCGCTCGGCCTATCCTGGCCTGTGCTCAAATGGGTATTGCTGGCCCTGCTGATCGCCGCAGTGCTTTACATTATCTACCGCATTATCGAGCCTCTTCTAAAGCCTCGTTTTGGAACCGATGCCGAGCTGGAAGAAGACTATTGGCAGCCCGATCAACAGGCCGCGCTGGCTTTGCTGGAGGATGCCGACAGACTGGCGGCACAGGGCAAATATGACGCGGCGACCCATTTGTTGCTTCAACGCAGCATCGCCCAGATTGCGCAGGCCAAGCCAGGTTTGGTGGAGCCTTCCAGCACCGCCCGCGAGCTGGCAGCACTGCCAGCCCTGCCCGACAAGGCACGCGGCGCCTTTGGCATCATTGCAGAACGGGTCGAACGCAGCCTGTTTGCTTTGCGCGCCTTGAACCAGACCGATTGGGAAGAGGCCCGCGCGGCCTATGCAGACTTTGCATTGGAGCGAATTGACGGCCGCATTCTTGACCGTACGGCCAGCGGCCAGCCACAACTGAGCGGGGCTACATCATGAGCCGGGTGGGTAGCACACCCTTTAATCCGCGGGTCGTTCTGACGGTGGTGTTGGTGGGATTGTTGGCCTTTGTTGCGCTGCTCTACTCGATTGGCGCGGGCGACACAGGCGAGCGTAAGGGAACCGGGCAGGCGCATGCAGCATCACCGGGCCTAAACGGGTTTGCCGGCCTCGCCCGTTATCTGGAAAAAGATGGTTATGAGGTGGAATTGTCCCGCTCTCCTTCGGGCTTGGACACGTCCAATATTCTGGTGTTGACCCCGCCCTTGGCCAGCGATGCGGAGGAATTTGGCGCGCTGCTGGAAAAACGCCAATACCAAGGGCCAACCGTGGTGATCCTGCCCAAATGGTTTGCGATGGGTTTTCCGCGCAATATGCCGGATGAGATCGAGGATCAGGTGGAAGAAGAATGGGTCCGCCTGGTCGGCAGTCAAACGCCGGAATGGGTGGCTGATCTGCCGGAACCCTATGCCATGAAAATCAAAGCTGATCCGCAAGGCACGGAAGTGAGCGATGACGCTACGACTGATGAGATTGTATCTGGGATCAATGAGTTAAGCATCGCCATGACAGGTGCCGCGCAAGGCCCTGGCAAAGGCTGGACCGGCTATGGTGTGACCGGACAGCTTCCCGACCAACGGCATTTGTGGGTCGAGGACAGCGATCTGTTCGACGAGATGCTGGTCGATGATGATGGCAATGCGCTGGTGGTGGATATTCTCGGCACAGAAGATGGCTCATTCTACAATGATGCGCATCGCGTTGTGTTTGTGGTCGAGCCGGATTTGCTCAACAATTATGGCCTCGCCAACCAAGCCAATGCCCGACTGGCCGATGCCATATTCGAGGCAGCAGGCTATGAAGAACGCATGCCAGTGGTGTTCGATCTGACGTTGAACGGATTGGGCGGCACCGCCAATTTGCTGACATTGGCCTTCAGCCCGCCCTTCTTGGCGGCAACATTGTGCCTGATATTGGCGTTGGTCATTGTGGGTTGGCGCGCGTTTCGGCGCTTTGGTCCGGCGGTGGCAGAGCGCCCCGCGATCGATTTTGGCAAGCAGCGTCTGGTCACCAATGGGGCCGGGCTGATCCTGCGGGCCAAGCGCACCGGCCTGCTCGCCCAGCCTTATGCCATGCTGAGCGCGCGGCGCATCCAGAAAACCTTGGGCCTGCCGCGCCATGACACTGAAACTTTGGATCAGGCGATTGCCGCTCGCCTGCCCGACGACCCCGGATTTTCGCATCGCGTATCTGCCCTGGAAGCAGCTTCGCGCCCGATTGACATTTTGCGCGCCGCACGCGCCCTTCACGACCTTGAGAGGACATTGAAAGCATGAGCATGACACTGGAACAATTGCGCGAATTGGCCGACGCCATTCGGGCCGAAGTGGGCAAAGCTATCGTTGGTCAGGACGAGATGATCGAGCAATTGCTGGTCGCCATGGTCAGCGAAGGCCATGTCTTGCTGGAAGGCCCTCCTGGAACCGCCAAAACATTCCTGGCGCAAAGCTTTGCCACGGCGCTGGGGCTGGACTTTGGCCGCATCCAATTCACTCCTGATCTGCTGCCGGGCGATATTCTCGGCTCAAATCTTTTTAACTTTCAGACCAGCCAGTTCACGCTTACACGCGGTCCTATTTTCTGCGAGCTGTTGCTGGCGGATGAGATCAATCGCACCCCGCCCAAAACGCAAGCGGCCTTGCTGGAAGCAATGCAAGAACGCCGCGTGACATTGGACGGCGAAACGCACCCGCTGCCAGAGCGCTTTATGGTTGTGGCCACCCAAAACCCGATTGAAAATCAGGGAGTATATCCTTTGCCCGAGGCGCAATTGGACCGATTCTTGTTCAAGCTGTTGGTGCCCTATCCCGACGAAGGCGAAGAAGCCGCCATTGTTGGTCGTTACGGCCAGCGCCAAGGGCCGCCACGCCCAGCCGATTTGGGCGTTACCGCCGTGGCCGACACAGCCAAGCTGGTCGCCGCAAGCCAGGCGGTCGAACATGTCACGGTCGCGGAAGAAATCGTGTCCTATGTCGTGCGACTGGTGCGGGCGACACGCGACCATTCCGAATTGTCCGTAGGCGCCAGCCCGCGCGCTGCTGTCATGCTGGCCAATGCGGCACGGGCCAGAGCCGCTCTGCACGGCAGAGCCTATGCCATTCCCGATGATGTAAAAGCGCTGGCCGTCCCCGTTCTACGACACCGCTTGGCGCTTAGCCCCGCTGCCGAAATCGAAGGCCGCGATGTCGAGGCTTTGGTGGCTGAGTTGATCGAAAGCACGGAGGCTCCGCGCTAATTTCATGCGGCCAAAGCTGCCCGCCTTACCGATAGTGCCAACCGCTCCGGCGGCATGGCTGACCGCGCTCGCCGCGCCGGTCGCGCTGGTGATCGCCGCTGTCTCACCCGATCTGTGGGTCATTGCGCCAATCGCTGCAATCGCCTTCATCGCTCTGATCGTGATTGATGCAATTTTGGCCGGCGGGGTCAAGGAATGGGGCGTCCAAGTGCCCAACGACACTGAAGTGGGGCAAGACACCCGGCTTGCGGTATTCGCTCAATTCTCCAGCCAATTGGCCAAAGATGCGCAGGCAGCATTGGAATTTGATCCGCGCCTGGCGCCAAGCGGGCGCGCCACCATTGCGATGCTGAGTGCACCCGAGGCGGATGGGCACGAAGGCGCTGTGGATGTACACCCCGAGCGGCGCGGCACCGCAGCGATAACCCATGCATGGCTGCGCTGGAGCGGTCCCTTGGGCCTCGGTTCACGCCAGCAAGAACGCGTCTTGGATGAAGCGGTCCGGATCTGGCCCGATCTGTCGCCGGTGCGCTCGCGCGAATTGCAAACCTTTCTGCGCGACGCACAATTTGGCCAAATTGCGCGCCGGATACGCGGCGAAGGCACCCAATTTGAAGCGCTAAGCGAGTACGAATCGGGGATGGATCGGCGCCGGATCGATTGGAAGGCCAGCGCCCGCCACATGAGCCTTTATGCCCGCGAGAATGAGAGCGAGCGCAACAATCAGATCGTGTTTGCGTTCGATTGCGGGCAAACGATGTGCGAGCCTGTTGATGGACTGCCGCGGATCGATCGCGCCGTTTCTGCCGCTCTCACCGCAGCCTATGTCGCTTTGAAAAGCGGGGATCGTGTTTCGTTGTTCGGTTTTGCGCAAAAGCCGGATCTGATCACGCCCTTTGTGGGCGATGCGCGCGCCTTTCACCGCCTGCAAAGCGCAGCTGCCGGATTGGACTATCACGCGGCTGAACCCAATTTCACGCTGGCCTTGGCGACCTTGACCGCCCGGCTGAAGCGCCGGTCCCTTATTGTCCTGTTTTCCGATTTCACCGATCCCACTGCGGCCGAAATGATGGTGGAGAGCATCGGGCGGCTGGTCGACCGTCATCTGGTCTTGTTTGTGACGATCTCTGACACCGAGTTGGATGAGTTTATCGATCAGGAACCGGGTGATCTCGACACTTTGGCGCGCAGTGTCACGGCCGATGCATTGGCCCGCCAACGCGCCTTGGTGTTGGAGCGGCTGCGCCACCTGGGGGTCGATGTGATCGAGGCTCCGTGGGAGAAAATCGGCTATCAGCTGATTGACCGGTATTTTGAGATCAAAGGCAGCGAGGCAATCGGATGAAGGCGCCCCGGGTTAGCAATTGGTTTGGCCGCGCCGCGATGGCCGCTCCGGTGGATATCGAAACTGCAGCCTTGCGCTCTGACCGCTTCCGGCTGGAACGCGAAGGCGATTGGACGCGGCTCGAAGATATCCTCAAGCGAATGGAAGGCGGCAGTTTGCGCCGGGTCAGCGATGAGGATTTGCTCGCCCTGCCAGCGCTCTATCGCACGGCCGCCTCCAGCCTTTCTGTTGCGCGTGAGACATCGCTGGATGCAGCCACATTGCGTTATCTGGAATCGCTGGTCCAACGCGCATGGTTTCAGGTTTATGGCCCGCGCCAGGGTCTGTTTGCATGGCTGCGCGGTTTTCTGCTGGGCGGTTGGAGCCGTGCGGTGCGCGAAATCTGGTTGGATATCTGCATCGCCTTGGCGGTGATGGTGGCCGGAACCATCGTCGGCTGGCTGCTCGTCGCGCAGGATCGCGAGTGGTATTATGCGCTGGTCCCTTCCCAATTCACCGACAGCCGTGTGCCAGGTGCGACGCGCGAACAATTGCTGGAAAGCTTGGCCACCAAGGATGACGCCGGGGGGTTGTCGATCTTTGCTGCATCGCTGTTCAGCAATAATGCCGGGGTCGCCATTCTGGCTTTCGCGCTGGGTTTTGCCTTTGGCATTCCCTCCTTAATGCTGCTGATGCACAATATGGCAGTGCTGGGCGCGATGATGTGGCTGTTTGCCGGACAAGGGTTGGAGTTGGAATTTGCCGCCTGGCTGAGCGTCCATGGCACCACCGAACTTTTTGCGATCCTGTTGGCCGGTGCAGCGGGCATGCATATCGGGCGATCCATGGCCTTTCCCGGTGATCGCACGATCATGGCGGCGGCAGCAGAAAGTGGCCGTCGCGGCGCGATGGTGATGACCGGCGTAGTGTTGATGATGGTGGTGGCCGCCATATTGGAAGCATTTCCGCGCCAGCTGGTTGGCGGAACACCCGACCGATTGCTAATTGGTGCAACCTTCCTTGCGCTGTGGATCGCTTACTTTTTTGCCTATCGCCCTGCCCAAACCGAGGGCCAGCCATGAGCAATCCAACAAAAGCCAGGCGCGGCCGGATAATGGTGACACCGGAGGGTATCTCGCTGCCGATAACGATTGGGACACGCGGCGCGCGCGTCGGTGCTTTATTGCTCGATTTTACCTTTCTCTATCTCGGTATGATAGCCATCTTGCTCATCTTCGTTTTGCTGCTGGGAAGTTTGTTTTCGACCGTTCTCGACGGGCTGGAGGAACAGGTTTCTGGCGTGGCCGAATTTTTCATTGTTGTGATAATCCTGTTCGCATTCATGGCCCGCTACGCCTATTTCCTGTCGATGGAGATGGGGCCGCGCGGGGCCACATGGGGCAAGCGGATTGTTGGTCTGCGCGTGGCGGCCCGCGATGGTGGGCGCTTAACGGCTGAGGCGGTGATTGCACGCAATCTGATCCGCGATATTGAATTGTTCTTGCCCTTGGCCTTCATCCTTTCAGCAAGCGGAGGAGATGGTGGCAATGCGGGGCTGGCAGCGGCGATCTGGTTCGCGATATTTCTGGGCTTCCCGCTGCTCAACAAGGATGCGCTGAGGGCGGGTGATCTGATCGCAGGCACGTGGGTGGTCGAAGCACCGCGCACCAAACTGGCTGATGTCATGTCCACCCAAGGCGCAGCGAGCGGCACCAGCGGAGTAACCGGCACCACATATGAATTTGGTGAGCAAGAGCTGTCGATCTATGGCGAGCACGAACTGCAAACGCTCGAACGATTGCTGCGCAATGACAATGATGATGCGCTGATTTCCGTCCATCAGACCATTTGTCGCAAGATTGGCTGGGCACCGGGCGCAGGTGACGAACGCGCTTTTCTGGAAGCCTTTTACAGCCAATTGCGCGCCCGGCTTGAGGCAGACATGCGGTTTGGCAAGCGCAAGAAGAACAAATTCTCTTGAGCATTTCCTTTCATATTGCGCCGGACGATCTGACCGCGCCCGATGTCTTGGCATTGCTGCAATTGCATCTGGATGAAATGTATCAATGGTCTCCTGCTGACAAAGTCCATGCTCTGCCGGCCGAGCAATTGCGCGAGAAGGATGTGACCTTTTTTGCAGCGCGAGATGGCACGAGATTGGCTGCCGTGGGGGCCTTGAAACAATTGGATGCGGCGCGCGGCGAGATTAAAGCCATGCGGGCCAAATCTGACTATCGCGGCAAGGGCGCTGGCGAGGCTATCCTGCTACATATTTTGGACGAAGCAAGGCGGCGCGGATACAGTTGGTTGGGATTAGAAACCGGGCGCACCGGTCCATTTGAGCCCGCTGTCCGGCTCTATCAAAAGCACGGCTTTGCCGAGTGCGAGAGCTATGCTGACTACACCGCTGACGAGTTCAGCCAGTGCATGGGCAGAGACATCTAAATCGCGCGCCGTCAGGATCGCGCGCTAGGCTTTACTGGACGTCACCTTCAGCAAAGATCGCGACTTCATTCACGCCGCCGCTGGTCGCCCGTCCCCGGTACATGCCGGTCGTGTTAAAGCTATACAGCGCCTGTCCATCAGGCGTTACCAAGATAACACCGCCATCACCGCCCAATTCCTTGACCTCTGCCATCACAGCATCAGCAATAGCCTGCGCCCGGTCGGCTGATACTGGCCTTACACTAGCGTCATCGGCGCCATGCCGCTCGAGCCGGATCCGGGTGCAAATTTCATGAGCCACACCGACCCGAATGAAATATTCACCCCATCCCGTGGCTGAGACAGCGCAGCTGCGATTGTCGGCATAGGTGCCTGCACCGATTACCGGAGAATCGCCAATGCGACCCCAACGCTTGCCCGTCATGCCGCCGGTTGATGTCGCCGCCGCGATATCTCCGTTCTGATCCATCGCGACCGCGCCCACTGTCCCAAACTTGTAGTCCACCTCGATGGCGGACATTTGTTCTGCTTTCAGCCGATTCAGCGACTCGCGCCGCCCTTCCGTTGCAAAATAGTCAGGTGGCGCAGTTTCCAAGCCTTGCTCGCTGGCGAATTGTTCTGCCCCTTGGCCCATCAGAAAGACATGCGGACTGTCTGTGCGCACTTTGTCCGCCAGTAGGATCGGGTTCTTGATCGTGGTCACACCGGTGACTGCGCCAGCGCTGCGATCGCGGCCATCCATGATCGAGGCATCCATTTCGATGGTTTCGTCCCATGTATAGACCGAGCCGCGCCCAGCATTGAACAAAGGAATGTCCTCCAGCAAAACGACAGCTGCCTTGACGGCGTCCATCGCGCTGCCGCCGCTCGCCAACACAGCTTTGCCCGCATCAAGCGCCCGTTGCAGAGCAGCCTCATACGCCGCGCGGCGTTCTGGCGTCATAGCGTCAGGATCAAGCGTCCCTGCACCTCCGTGGATCGCAATCGACCAGGTCGCAGTTTCATCATCCTGCGCCACAGCGGGCGAGGAAAAGGGCAGTAGCGCCGTCAATGCGGCAAGGATGATCGTCTTCATGACAAATGGACCTATCCGATTCTCCCGCATGACGCTACCGTACCCCAACATAGGGATGGAGATAGGTAATGAGCAGTTTTGGAGCGCAATCGACCGCGGACGAAGTCTTGGCCGGACAGGATCTGACGGGCAAAACGGTGTTCGTCACCGGCGGCGCATCGGGCATTGGCCAAGAAGCTGCACGAGCGATGGCAGCCAAAGGCGCGCATGTGGTTATCGCCGCGCGCAACCTGGAAAAACTGGACGAAGCGCTCAAAGCAATCCGGTCTGACACCGGCAGTGAGACGGTCGAATCCATTGTGCTGGATCTGGCTTCATTGGACAGCGTGCGCGCCTGTGCAGATGCTGCGAACCAGCGCTTGGACAAGATCGACCTGCTGATCAACAATGCCGGCGTTATGGCCTGCCCGCTCAGCCGCACGGCGGATGGCTTCGAAATGCAATTCGGCACCAATCATTTGGGCCATTTCCTGCTGACCAGCCGTCTGATGCCCCTGGTTGAGAAGGGCCAGGACAAGCGGGTTGTCAATTTGTCGAGCCGAGCGCACCATATCGCGCCAAGCAATCTGGACGACCCGAATTTTGAAAGTGCCGATTACGATCCTTGGCTCAGCTATGGTCAGTCAAAAAGCGCAAATGTCCTATTTTCGGTCGGGCTGGAGCAGCGATATTCCGACAAGGGCATCCACGCCTATGCCGTCCACCCCGGCGGGATCATGACCAATCTGGGTAGGCATTTGACCGAGGAGCAATCAGCCGCACTTCTCAAACGCGTGCAAGAGAGCGACAGCGAATTCGCATGGAAAACGATCGAACAAGGTGCCGCGACATCATGCTGGGCGGCCACTGCCCCCGATGTTGAGGGCAAAGGCGGGGTCTATTGCGAAGATTGCCATGTCGCCGAAGTGGACAACCATTCGGCCGCTGGAGGAGTCCGCTCCTATGCGCTCGATCAGGACAGTGCCGAGACACTGTGGTCTTTGTCTGAAGAATTGGTGGGTGAGACTTTCGGCAGCTAGCCTGCCAATGGACCAGCAATGCGCCTGATGGCTTACACCTTAAGGCTTACGATCAGGCTTTCCTGCAGCCACTGACCCAACATGGCACCGGCGCGCATCGCTGCGTCATGCAGTGTCTGCTCGTCCGGATTGTCGCCAGCCAGTTGCAAGCAAATCTCGCCATAGGGCATCGCAGCTAGCGCGGATTGCAGCGCCAGCACCATGTCCGCATCCACCATCATAAAGGTGGGCCGCTCAACCTCGCGCCACACAATACAACCGCGCGTTTCTTGCAAGGTTGTTTCCGGGCGCTGTTGCAGCCCAGTCCCCAGCGCCTGCCACATGGCATGCAGATCGTACTGCAATGGGCGGGCAGCGACACCTGGCAAAAACTCAATCGTCATGCTGGCCCAGTCTTCATCGCCGAACTGCGCTGTTGCCTGACCAAAATCCTCCATCGACAAGGGCGTCGCCTCAGCCGCGCGCGATGCGCCCAACATGGCCCATTCCAGCCACGCGAGCTCTGCCACGGCTGGATCATCGGCAAACAATTGTTGGCAAGTTTCGGCAAATCCTGCGCCTGCATCGTCAATCGTCCAGCCAGAGGGTGGATGAGCAATCACATGATGAATGGCCGCGCGTTGGAACCTATCCTCGCCCACCCACTGCCGTGTTTGCTCATAAGTGCTGGTAACCGCATCTATCACTGCAGAGCGGTAATTCTGGCGATAGACATCCATTCCGGCGGCTTGGCGCTCGCTCCAATTGTCCGGCACAGGCTGATCATCGTCCAGCACCTGCGCCATGAAGGCTTGTTGGGCATGCAAAAGGGTCTGGCTGCTCGTCATGCCGACAGTCCCGCCATGGCGCTGCTTGCCAAGCTGCGCGCCTGATCCAGCTCGGCCAGTAATTCGGGCAAAGGCGGGATCTTGTCATCACGTTCGATCATGGTTGCAACCGGCTGGGCAATCATTGCCCGGGCCTGACCATACAAGTCCCAAACATCGTCGCACACGGCGCGGTCATGCGTATCAATGATGAAATCACCGCGTTCTCCGCGTGGTGTGTGGCCCGCCAAATGGATCTGCCGCACGCGATCCAGCGGCAATCCGGTGAGATAATCGTCTGCGCTAAATCCATGGTTTTGAGCGCTGACATAAATATTGTTCACGTCCAGCAGCAGATAACAGCCCGTGCGGCGCGTCATTTCCGACAGGAACGCCCATTCGGTCAGCTCGTCTTCAGGAAAAGTCACATAGCTGGAGGGATTCTCAAACAGCATTGGCCTGCCCAGATGCGATTGCGCGCGATCGATATTGTCACACACCACATCCAAGGCCTCGTGCGACAATGGCAGCGGCAGCAAGTCATGGCTGTTATGTGCGCTGGTTCGGGTCCAGCACAAATGGTCTGACACCCATAAGGGATCGATGCGGTGCTCCAGCTGCTTCAACCGGTCCAGATAATCCGCGTCCAGCCCCTGCGCCGATCCGATCGACATGGACACGCCGTGGATAATGACCGGGTGCCTGGCCCGGACATCTTCCAAAACGCGTAAGGCTTTGCCGCCATCGATCATGTAATTTTCGGAAATCACCTCGACAAAATCGACCTCGACATGGCTTTCCAGAAAGTCTGCATAATGGGTCTTGCGCAGACCGAGGCCGAAGCCACCGAAGGGAGGAATTGAAGTCATGCGAAATTCTCTATCATTGAATGTGCAGCCTAGGAAAGATGAAGGTGCGGCCCGGCGATGCTTGGAGGTCAGGGTTGCATGCGCCGAGCCGCTAACCAATCACGGGAATGTGCCGAGGATTGGTCATTCAATGCCTCACCCGCATGGGTCCATCGGATAGAGCGCGGCCGCGCTGTGCTGGGGATGCGCCAAGGGCACTGCACAAGGCTTTTCGCGGTGCCGGACCAACGTGTCCCGATCTGCGAAAATTGACCGCGCCCCCGAATTGCACTTTAACATGCGCGAGAGGGTTATTGTGCCATTCGGCCAAGATACGCATTGCGTTACAAATGGCCTGCAAATTGGGGGATTTTTTTGTCAGCTGTAACGTTTCTGTGAACAGACGCGAACTCCACAACAGTCAGGCAATGTTGCCGGGCTGATAACAATTATACCGCTAACCCCTGTATCGGAGAGTTCCCCATGAAGACCCCCTCAATCGCAGCAATTGCTGGCCTCGCTTTGACCGCTGGTGTTGCCACCACGCTGACCGCCACCCCGGCATTCGCTGAAAAGCCCGCCATGGAAAAATGTTATGGTGTGGCCAAGGCTGGCAAAAATGATTGTGCCGCAGGTCCGGGCACCAGCTGTGCCGGCACTTCAACCAGCGATTATCAGGGCAATGCCTGGAAGCTGGTCAAGAAAGGCACATGCACCAGCATTGAAACGCCAAAAGGCAAAGGGTCGCTGACAGCGATCAAACGCTAAGACGACAAGACTGACTATTGGAGGTTTGAGATGAGCAGTGTGATTTCTTTATACGATAGGTTGGTAGGATTTGCCTCCAACCGCTGGTTTGAAGGGCTCGCACTGCTCTTCGCCCGTGTTGCGCTCGCCGGAATATTCTGGCGTTCGTACAAGACGAAGGTGGAAGAAGGGACATGGCTGCAGATCAGCGATGTGCAGTATTTCCTGTTCGAGAATGAATTCTCGGGCCTGCCAATCCCCTCTGATATCGCCGTACCCATGGCAACATATGCGGAATTCCTCTTCCCGATCCTGCTGGTATTGGGTCTGGCGACACGGTTTTCGGCGGTTTCGCTGCTGATTATGACGCTGGTCATCCAATTCTTCGTGTTCCCGACCTGGGATCACTGGTTCGGTTGGGCAATCATGCCGGTGGCCCTTTCAGCCATATTGATCGTGCGCGGTGGCGGGGTGTTCTCTGCTGATGCGTTGATCGCAAAGGTCCGTGGTCAGTGATAGCTGACGAAGCCACACTAGCCCGCCTCATGGTGGCCGGACAAAAGGGCGACAAATCCGCCTATAATGTCCTGCTGTCTGAGGTGGGTTTGTGGCTTGAAAGATACTTCCGGCGTCGGGTGCCCCCGCACCAGTTGGATGATCTGGTTCAGGACGTGATGCTGGCGCTGCACAACAAGCGGGCCACCTATGACCCTGAACGGCCATTCCTTCCATGGTTGGCCGCCATTGCTCGCTATCGTTGGGTCGATCATTTGCGGAAAGTCTACAAGCACGAAAGTGACTTGCTGGAAGACAATGATGCCATCGAGGAAAGCGACGAAGAAGCGATCGCAGCGCGCGTCAGTCTGGAGCGGTTGTTCGTCCATCTACCCAAGAAGCAGGCCGAAGTGATCGAGCTGGTTAAGATTGAAGGCCATTCGATACGCGATGCCGCTGAACGCACCGGCCAGACGGAAAGTCTGGTGAAAGTAAATATCCATCGCGGCCTGAAAAAGCTGTCCGCGCTCGTCGAGAAAGCAGAATAAAATGAAGCCCGTAAGAGAAAATCTCATTGCCAGCCTGACCGAGGAATTGGAACCGGTCCGCGCTTTCAATGCCCGCGATGGCATGGGTCTGTTGGCGATTGCTGCGGCGCTAACCTTTGCCGCTGTGGTGATGGTCGAAGGCTTTTGGCATGGGATTGTATCCGGAGAGGCATCGGCCTTTTTCTGGATCACCAGTGGCCTGCTTGCTTTGCTTGGCCTGGCCTCGGCTGGTGCAGTCATCGCCATGGCCAGCCCCCGGGTTGGCAACCGGTTTGATGCACCCGTTTGGTTGAGCGCCATGATGGTGGTTCTGCCCATCGGGGCATTGCTCAGCGCGATGCCGCAGCAGCATGGCCTGGATGCCATTGTGAATGACATGTACGGCATGCACTGCCTGACCTATTCCATGTTCTCGACCGTTCTGATCGGTGCTGCTTTGACATTGTGGCTCAGGCGCGGTGCAACTGTCTCGCTTAATGCGGCTGGTTGGTTCACGGGCATCGCAGCGGGATCATTGGGTGCATTGGCCTATGGCATTTCCTGCAGCATCGATTCGATCACTCATCTGGGCACTTGGCATATTGCACCGGTTGCAATCTCTGCCCTTCTTGGCCGACTGATCGTGCCCCATCTGGTGCGTTGGTAACCGCCTCAGAGCCAACGCCAGCGCTTGAACAGAAACAGCAGCGTCGCCATTGCAGCGAAGCATAGAATAACGACAATCCAGAATGCGCGAGGATCATCGAGACCAGGCATCCCGCCAACGTTGATCCCCATCAAGCCAGTCAGAAAACCCAAGGGCAGGAAGATACCGGCGACGATGGTCAGCATATAGGTCGCATGTTCGCTGGACGCCACGCTGCGCGCGCGCAGCTCGTCCTGCAAAACCACCGCGCTTTCTTTGCTGATGTCGATATCGTCCAGATACCGTTGGAGCCGAGCGATCGCTTCGCCGATCTCGCGTCGGTCATGATCCTCGAACCAGTCCGGCGCATCGCGGCTAATCCGCTCCAGCGCCTCATGCTGCGGAGACATGTGCCGCTTTAGGGCAAGGCAGTTGCGCCGAATCGCCGTTATCTTGGGAAGAATCTGTTCGTAATCACCCTCGATATCCATGGCTTCAAGTTCATCGATTTGCCCGTTCATGTCCACAATGGTCTGGTTCATTCGGACAACCAATTGTTCGACGATTTGCGTGATCAGCCCGCCCGCGTCATTCGGTCCCCGACCCTCATCGAGATCAGAGAGTACATCGCGCGGCGTCTGCATCGGCATTTTTCGCAAGGTAATCAGCCGTGATCCATCGCACCATAATTGTAGCGAGATCATATCTTCAGGCCGCGCCTCGGGATTAAAATTGATCCCGCGCAATGTCGCAACCAGTGAGTTCCCTTCACGAAGTGCGCGTGGACGGGTCGAATCTGAAACAAGCAGCTCGGCTATCGTCGGTGAAATACCCAGATCGCTCACCAGCCAGGGTTTCACTTCCGGTGCATGCCTGCGCAGGTGGAGCCACATGATCTCTCCCGGCTTGGACGGTTGCCATTTGTCGACATCGGTCCGGCCAATCGGCTTGACGCCGCCATGCCCGTCCAAAATCCGACCGAAAATCAGTGGTTCTTTTCCTTCGGCTGCATCGGTGGGGCTTGGTTCCATCTCCGCATCATGCAGCATTGTGCACCTTGTGTCATTGCCCCTTCACAGCGGCGTGGCTATATGCAGGCGCATGTCCTCAGTTAGACCTTGGCGCGACATTGATCGTCGCAGCAGCCGCCAGATAATGGTGGGCGATGTACCGGTTGGCGGCGATGCGCCGATTACCGTGCAAACCATGACCAACACGCCCACCGAAGATGCGGTGGCGACGATCGATCAAATCCGCCGTTGCGAAGAAGCCGGCGCTGACATCATTCGCGTGTCTTGCCCGACGAAAGAGGCAACCGCTGCTTTTGGCAAAATCACCAAAGCGGCGCGGGTGCCCATCGTGGCTGATATCCACTTTCACTATAAGCGTGCGCTTGAGGCGGCCGACGCTGGCGCCGCATGTCTGCGAATCAACCCAGGCAATATCGGATCGTCCGAACGCGTTGCCGAAGTGGTCCGCGCGGCCAAGGCCAATGGCTGTGCAATCCGTATCGGAGTGAACGCTGGCAGTCTGGAAAAGGATCTGCTCGAAAAATATGGCGAACCGTGCCCCGAGGCGCTGATTGAAAGCGCGCTGGATCATATCAAGCTGCTGCAAGATCACGATTTTCACGAATACAAAGTCGCGGTGAAAGCCAGCGACGTGTTTCTGGCGGTCGCTGCCTATCATGGTTTGGCAGAGGCGGTAGACTGCCCGCTGCATCTGGGCATTACCGAGGCCGGAGGCCTGATTGGCGGAACGGTCAAAAGCTCGATCGGCATGGGTTCACTGCTGTGGGCCGGGATTGGCGATACGATCCGTGTGTCTTTGTCGGCCGAGCCCGAGCAAGAAGTGCGCGTTGGGTTTGAAATGTTGAAGGCCCTGGGTCTTCGCACACGCGGTGTGCGCGTGGTTTCTTGCCCCAGCTGTTCGCGCCAAGGCTTTGACGTGATCCGCACAGTAGAAGCGCTGGAACAACGGCTGGAGCACATCAAAACGCCCATGTCGCTCTCCGTGCTCGGCTGCGTGGTCAATGGACCCGGCGAAGCGCGCGAAACCGATATTGGCATCACTGGCGGCGGCAATGGCAAGCATATGGTCTATCTGTCGGGCGTCACCGATCACCATGTGCAATCTGACGATATGCTCGATCACATTGTGAAGTTGGTCGAAGAGAAAGCCGCCCAGATCGAAGCGGGAGACGCCGTCGCGTTTGACCCCCACGCGGTAGCAGCGGAGTAAAAACGGCTCCCTTGCTCCACGTCGTTCATCACGCCGATTACATGGCGCCGCAGCCAAAGCGCGGAACCTTCAAATTCGACAAATACTTTCTGGTTATGGAGGCACTGCGCGCCTCCGGCGATCCCCTCACCGAGCATGCCCCTGAACCTTGCCCGCGAGAATGGTTGGAGGCGGTGCATTGCCCAACTTACGTCGAGCAAGTTTTCACCCAAACCGTCCCAAGCGAGAAAGAGCGCCGGATCGGCTTTCCTGTAACGGACCACATCGCCAGCCGGGTCAGGCACACCAATGGCGGCACATGGCTGGCTGCACAGCTGGCCATGCGTCATGGCTATGCCGCCAATTCAGCTGCTGGCAGCCACCACGCTTTGCATGAAACCGGCGCGGGATATTGCGTGTTCAATGATCTGGCCGTGGCGAGCAACCGCTTGATTGCCGAGGGCGATGCGCGCCGTATTCTGATTGCCGATCTGGATGTCCATCAGGGCGATGGCACTGCCAGCCTGATGGCGGGCCGCGAAGATGTGTTCACATTCTCGATCCATGCGGAGAAGAACTTTCCAGTGCGCAAAGCCCGCTCCAGCCACGATATCGCGTTGGCAGATGGGGTGGATGATGCTGGTTACATGAAGCAATTGTCGCTCCATTTACCGCGCCTTCTCGACGAATTTGCCCCCGATCTGGTGCTGTATCAGGCCGGCGTTGATCCGCATGAAGAGGATCGCCTGGGCCGTTTGGCATTGACCGATGCAGGCTTGATGGCGCGCGACCAATTTGTGGTGAGCGAAGTAAGGCAGCGAGGCCTGCCAATCGCCTCTGCTTTGGGAGGTGGATATGGCGATGACCAACGCGCAGTCGCCCAGCGCCATGCCCGATCCATGCTCGCCATGGCCGCCGAAAATCGGCGCTGGCTCAAGCACGACCGCTAGTATATCCGTTACTCGGTCGCATTGTTAAAACTGGTGTAAAGGCACGACCAACCATGGCTGATTTCGAAACCGATTATTTGATTGTTGGTGCTGGCGCGGTCGGAATGGCCTTTGCTGACACATTGATGGACGAAGATCCCGATTGTCACATCACCATCGTCGATAAACACGCCAAGCCCGGTGGGCATTGGAACGATGCCTATTCCTTCGTCACCCTGCACCAGCCCAGCGCAAGCTATGGCGTAAATTCGATGGAATTGTGCCCGGATCGCGTCGATACGCATGGCCACAATGCGGGCATGTACCCGCTGGCTAAGCATTCGGAAATCCTGGCCTATTACAGCAGGCTGATGAGCGAGCGCTTCATCCCGAGCGGTCGCGTTTCCTATCATCCGCTGACCGAATATCGCGGCGCTGAGGGAAGCGAGCACACTGTTCGTGGTATCTTGTCGGGTGAGGAAAGCACGGTCCATGTGCGCCGCAAATTGGTGGATGGTACGTGGTTTCAAACCTCCGTCCCTTCCACGCACACACCTGCCTTTGATATTGCCGATGGCACCCGCTTTGCCATCCCTGGCGATTTGCCCAGACTGTGGAATCAAGCTGACAATCTGCCCGATCACTACATGATCATTGGCGCGGGCAAGACTGCGATGGATACCGGCGTGTGGCTGTTGGAAGCAGGTGTACAGCCTGAAAAGATTGGCTGGGTTCGTCCGCGCGACAGCTGGATGTTCAATCGAAAATTGCTGCAACCGGGCAAGCATCGGATCGAGGGATTGATCGAGTTTCAACTTGCACTGGTGGAAGAGGCCGCAACTTCGAATAGCGGTGATGAAATGTTCGCCAAATTGGACCAACGCGGAACCATGTTGCGGATTGATCCTGAGGTGACACCAAAGATGTTCCACTTCGCGGTTATCTCCGAAACCGAAGTGGAAATGCTGCGGCAGATCAGCGAAGTCTATCGACAGGGTCGGGTCACCGCGATCGGCCCCGATGCGATGCATTTCGCCGATGAAACCGTGGCTGTGCCAGACAACACGCTGTTCATCGATTGCACAGCCAGCGCCGTGCCGTTTGAAAACCGGCTGAATACCAGGCCGTTCTTCGCAGATGATGTCATCACCATTCAACTCGCTCAGTCGCCATTCGTGGTTTACAGCGCGGCGTTGGCAGCTTTTGTCGAGGCAAACTTCGATGATGACATGGAGAAGAATGCCCTTTGTCCTCCCTCGCCGCTGACCGATACGACAGACACCTATCCCTATGCGGTCATGGCCAATTTGATGAGCACAGCGATCCTGTCCGCCAATGACAAGGTCAATGCCTTCAATGCGCGCAGCCGCTTGCACCCGACCGGCCCCGCCATTGCCCAAATGATCGCAGACAATGACCCACGACTGGCAACATTGGGTCAGGTCGGCGCGACCATTCAGGCCAAGATGCCGGACGTTATCAAGCTGGGGATGGCTGCCAAAGCTATCCACGAAGGGGGTTGAGCCCGCTATTCACGCTCGGGTAAAAAATACGCTATATAGTGCGACATTATGAAACGGCGTGATCTTTTGAAGGGCGGATTGGTGGCGAGCGCCACTCTGGGTGCTGCGGCAGCTTTGCCCGTGCGCGCCTTTGCCGCGCCCAAAGCCGGATCGCTGCGGGACCGCAAACTTTTCGCGCTGGCTAAGCAGCAACTCGACAAAGCCGGCGATGCCATTTGGAAGCGCGATATCGTTGGCATTGCTGACTTTGGCCTGCACTCAGCGCAGCGGCGGTTCCATTTCGTCAATCTGGATCGCGAAGAAGTGCAAAGCTACCACGTCAGCCATGGCACAGGGTCCGACCCTGAACATGATGGCTGGTTGAATTCCTATTCCAATGTTGAAGGGTCCAATGCCACCAGCAAGGGCGCCTATGTCACATGGGAATGGTATGTCGGGCGTTACGGCACATCGGTCCGGCTAGGCGGGCTCGATTCAACCAATGATAATGCCTTGCGGCGGTACATTGTGATGCACCGGGCCAAATATGCCGAACCTTCGCATATCGATAAATGGGGCCGATTGGGCCGCTCAAATGGATGCTTTGCACTGGGCGAGGAGCAATTCCGCATCGCATTGCTCAATCTGTCGGGCGGACGGCTGCTTTATGCCGACAGCCTTGGCCTGAACGAGGATGGCAGCGCCGCCTCACCGCCACCATCGTTGTAAGGTGGGGGCGGTTTAAGCCACCGCCTGCTCAGCCTTCTGCCAGCGGATTGTTCTCGATCACGATCACCTCATCGTCGATCACATTGCTGCGGTCTTTGACGCGCGGTTGATCCAGACTGGCCAGCACAGGTTTATCGCGGCCATAGACATCTTCGAAGGTCTTCATCTCGCCATTGATGTCGCTCGCCATGGTGAAATAGGTGATATAGGCGGGAAACTTCTGATTGATCGGCACCTTGGTGTATTCGCCCGAAGTCGCAATCTCGACCGCTTCATCCTTCGACGCACCCTTGCCCAAAATGGCCATGGTAATCGCCAGTTCCAGCGCCCGCTCGGTGCGGATACAGCCATGGCTTAGCGCTCGCATGTCTTTGGAAAAAAGGTGGCGCGAGGGCGTGTCGTGGAAGAAAATCGCATGGCGATTGGGCATCTCCAGCTTCATCCGGCCAAGCGAATTGGTCGGTCCAGGCTGTTGCACCACACCAATCCAGCCACCCGCGCCCTTGGTCGCCTTATAGCCCTTGCTCTTGGCCCATGCGGGATTGTCGAGCACCTTTTGCCCCAACCCTTCGCCCTTTACGATCGATTGCGGGACGGTCCAGGTTGGGTTGAACACAACGCCTTCAACCATTTCGGCCAATTGCGGCGTCGCAGTCCGGCCCGGTTTGCCCACAATCGTGCGATAACTGGATATGATGCGGTTATTGACCGTCAGTCGCAGCTGATACTCGGGCACATTGGTGAGCAGATATTTGTTGCCCAAATCGCGCGCCAGCCACCGCCAGCGGTCCATATTGGCGCGGATCAGTTTGCGCCGGTCAACGTCTTCAGGCGGAGTGTCTGCCAAGGCCGCTTTCAGCAAGGCATAGTCGGGATGGGTAGGGGCCAGCCCTTGCAAAGTTCCGGCAATATCGCCGCTTTCTAATGCCGCGGTCAGCAAAGCGCCCGTCCGCAGAAAATCGCGGTCCGGATCGACCACAAACCATTGCTCGCGCGCGTCCATCGGCGTTCTGCCATCGCGCATATCTTCCACCAGCCAGATGAAGTTCTTGCTGGCTAAATGGTCCAATTCGTCTGACGGGCCTGCCGCGAGCGATACTTTGAGCGCGGCGACATCATAATCGGCAGGGTCCAATCCCTCGGTCGCGATGTTCTCGATCACATCGATCAGGGCTGCGGCATTGATGACGCTCCAGGGCTGCACCAACGGGATTGCATCCACGGTCAATTCGCCCTGAACCATCGGGTTAGAGACCATGTCGGGAAAGGCCTCGTCCATAGTGGACGGCGGCACGGCGGATGGCGCTTTCGCAGATGGGGACTCGCGCGCCTCAGCAGCGGCTGCCGGATCGCCTACGGTTGCCAGCAGGTCCTCTGGCGCGGCGTCTTGCGCCAAGGCAATGCCTGCGCACGCCAATGCGGCCGCAGCTACGCCCGTTCTCAGTCCTGAAAGCATCATCATTCTTGTCCCACTATCGGCCTGCCTGCGCATCCAAACGCCCGGCCCGCCACAAATATGCAAAATGTCGCTCTGCCTATCAACCATTGCAGCTTACCCACGCCTGAATTGTATGGCGCTGCTGCCAAATAGTGACGCAAGCCAATGGCTCGCCTAAGGGCGTTGAGATGTCTCGCCAACACCCTTTTACGCCCTATATGGCCGTGATGCCGTTTGTGGCTGCGTTGGCGGGCGTCGCCTTTTTGTCGTTGATGGATGCCTTTATGAAAGAGGCCTCGCTTGCTGCCGGTACTTACACCGCATCCTTGCTTCGATCGCTGATGGGTACCGCAATCATCGCCCCCATCTGGATTGCACGCGGCATCCGTTGGCCGCGCTGGGAGGTCATGAAGCTGCATCTGCAACGCGGCGCGCTGTCGGCGATGATGGCGCTCAGCTTTTTCTATGCGCTGACCAAACTGCCCATCGCAGAAGCCATTGCGATCAGCTTTATCGCGCCCTTGATTGCGCTCTATCTGGCGCGGGTATTGCTGGGTGAGGAGATAAAGCCTCAGGCGATTGCGGCCTCTATCCTGGGATTTGGTGGCTGCTTGATCATCGTTGGTGGGCGGATCGGGCAAGGCGAATTTGACCGCGATGTCGGGTTGGGTCTGGCAGCTTTGATCTTCTCGGCCTTGCTTTACGCCTACAATTTCATCCTCATCCGCAAGCAATCTCAGGTCGCGGATCCCATTGAGGTGGCAACCTTTCACAGCGGTGTGGGCGGGTTGGTGCATTTGCTGGCCGCGCCGTGGTTCTTCATGATGCCGCAAACCGATGTCTTGTCGGGCATTGCCGCGGCCGCTTTTCTGACCGTGGGCGGCGCGATGGCGCTGGCTTGGGCTTATGCAAGGGCCGAGGCGCAAGCATTGGTACCGCTGGAATATTCCGGGTTTTTGTGGGCGAGCCTGTTTGGCTGGATGTTTTTCCGCGAGACGGTGACCCTTACCACCATCGCTGGAACGGTTCTGATCGTGATTGGATGCCTGCTGGCAACTCGCCAAAGAACGGAACAAACCGCACTTTAGCGCGCTATTGAGCAGATAAAGTGCGGCTCCACCCCCTTGACCTGACGCCCGCGAGAGCGCAGGTGCGCGGTTAAACAAATAGACCAAAGAATCATTGGCTTTGGCAGATTGCCAGCGGTCGCTTGACTGCCTGCAATCGGCTCGAGTGCAAACCTATGAAAGGACCAAACCCGCATGACCCAGGTCGGCAAGGATACGCTCGGAACCCGTTCAACCCTCAACGTCAATGGCAAGGAATACGCCTATTACTCCTTCGCTAAGGCGGCAGAGAAATATGGCGACGTGTCGCGTCTGCCGAATTCGATGAAGGTTCTGCTGGAAAATATGCTCCGGTTCGAGGACGAAGGCTTCACCGTTTCAACCGACGATATTCAGGCGATTGTTGACTGGCAGAAGAACCCGGTCACCGGCAGCGAGATCCAATATCGCCCGGCCCGCGTTCTGTTGCAGGACTTCACCGGCGTTCCTTGCGTGGTTGACTTGGCTGCGATGCGCGATGCGATCAGCAAGCTGGGCGGCGATACCGCCAAGATCAATC
Source organism: uncultured Erythrobacter sp. (assembly GCA_947495555.1). Taxonomy (GTDB): domain Bacteria; phylum Pseudomonadota; class Alphaproteobacteria; order Sphingomonadales; family Sphingomonadaceae; genus Erythrobacter. Next base: position 1,385,385 of record CANLZI010000001.1, read on the forward strand.
CGCAGGTTCCGGTCAATCTGGTCATCGACCACTCGGTCATGGTCGACGAATTTGGTCACCCCAAAGCGTTTGAGCACAATGTCGAGCTGGAATATCAGCGCAATGCGGAACGTTATGACTTCCTGAAATGGGGCTCCAAAAGCTTCCAGAACTTCTCCGCAGTCCCTCCTGGCACCGGCATTTGCCATCAGGTGAATCTCGAGCACATCGGCAAAGGCGTCTGGTCGAGCCAGGATGCTGACGGCAATCTGGTAGCCTATCCCGATACATGCGTTGGCACCGACAGCCACACCACCATGATCAATGGCTTGGGTGTGCTTGGCTGGGGCGTCGGCGGGATCGAGGCAGAGGCCGCCATGCTGGGCCAGCCGATCTCTATGCTGATCCCCGAAGTTGTTGGCTTCAAGCTGACCGGCAAGATGGCCGAAGGCGTTACCGCAACCGACCTGGTCCTCACATGCGTACAGATGCTGCGCGAAGTGGGCGTTGTGGGCAGCTTTGTTGAGTTTTACGGCCCCGGTGTCTCCACGCTGAGCCTGGCCGACCGCGCAACCATCGCCAATATGGCGCCCGAATATGGCGCGACCTGTGGCTTCTTTGGTGTTGACGACAAGACGCTCGATTATCTGCGTCTGACCGGCCGTGACGAGCATGAAATCGATCTGGTCGAAGCCTATTCCAAAGCACAGGGCATGTGGTTCGAACCCGATCAAGAACCAGTGTTCTCCAACACGCTGGATCTGGATGTTTCCGCTGTTGTGCCAAGCCTGGCCGGACCCAAGCGTCCGCAAGACAAGGTTATCCTCCCCGAGGTGGACGAGCTGTTCAATGGCGATCTGAAGACCACTTACAAGAAAGACGCAGCCGTTCGCGTGGATGTCGAGGGCAAGGACCACGACATTGGCGATGGCGACGTCGTGATTGCGGCTATCACCAGCTGCACCAACACGTCCAATCCTGACGTCCTGATTGCGGCTGGTCTGGTTGCACAAAAGGCGGTCGAAAAGGGCCTTAAGCCTAAGCCTTGGGTCAAGACTTCGCTCGCCCCTGGATCACAGGTTGTGACCGACTATCTGGAAAAAGCTGGCCTGCAAGAACATCTCAATGCGATTGGGTTTGATCTGGTCGGCTATGGCTGCACCACCTGCATCGGTAACTCAGGCCCGTTGGCACCGCCGATTTCGGCTGCGATCAATGGCAATGACATCGTTGCCGCATCGGTTCTGTCGGGCAATCGCAACTTTGAAGGACGCGTATCACCCGATGTTCGCGCCAACTTCCTTGCCTCGCCTCCGCTAGTGGTGGCTTACGCTCTGAAGGGCACCGTAACCGAAGACATCACCACCACGCCAATTGGTCAGGACCAAGACGGCAATGATGTGATGCTGGCCGATATCTGGCCGTCGAATGACGAGATCATCAAGGTGCGTTCGGGCGCGATTGACCGCGAAATGTTCGAAACCCGCTATGCCGACGTCAATAAGGGCGACGAGCATTGGCAGGCCATCAATGTCGAAGCATCCGACACTTATCAGTGGCGTCCGGGTTCAACCTATGTCGCCAACCCGCCCTATTTCGAGGGTATGGAGATGACGCCGGCGCCGATCACCGACATCACCGATGCGAAGCCCTTGGCTGTGCTGGGTGACAGTGTGACGACCGACCACATCAGCCCTGCTGGTGCGATCAAGGCGGACAGTCCGGGCGGCGAGTATCTGATGAGCAATCAGGTCTCCAAGCAAGACTTCAACTCCTATGGCTCGCGCCGTGGAAACCACGAAGTGATGATGCGCGGCACCTTTGCCAACATCCGCATCAAGAACGAAATGGTGCCCGGTGTTGAGGGCGGCTACACCACCTATAAGGGTGAGCAGATGGCGATCTATGACGCCGCCATGAAGCATAAGGAAGACGGCACACCGCTGGTTGTGATCGGCGGCAAGGAATATGGCACCGGTTCCAGCCGTGACTGGGCGGCCAAGGGCACAATCCTGCTGGGTGTGCGCGCCGTTGTGGTCGAAAGCTTTGAGCGTATTCACCGGTCCAATCTGGTCGGCATGGGCGTGCTACCTTTGCAGTTCAAGGATGGCGACACGCGTGAAACTCTGGCTCTGACAGCGGATGACACCTTCACGATCAAGGGCCTGGCCACACTTGCTCCGCAGCAAGACGTGGAAGTGGAAGTGACCCGTGCAGACGGCACCACCTTCTCTTTCAACGCGCTGTGCCGGATCGATACCGCCAACGAAATGGAATACTACAAGAATGGCGGCATTCTGCATTACGTGCTGCGCAAACTCGCTTCGTAAAATGCGGACATTGTGCTCGGCAATATTGGGACTGGCGGCGGGCCTTGTGCTTGCCGCCTGTTCCGATCAGCCGATGGGCGAGCCTGTTGAGGTTCAGGCAGCGCAAGCGGTCGAGGATATCGACCCCGTCCGGCTCCAAGCATTGCTGGCGGATGGCAATATTCGCCTGATCGATGTCAGGCGTGATGATGAAGTCTCCCAAGGGATGATTCCGGGTGCAGAGCACATCATGCTCGACAATTTTGATCCAGCAACGCTCGATATGTCTGATGGGCGCCAGATTGTGCTGTATTGCCGATCTGGTCGGCGCTCGGGCATCGCGGCGGAGAAGCTGGCTGCGTTCACCGGCAAGCCGGCCAAGCATTTGCAAGGCGGCATTCTGGGTTGGCAAGAAGTTGGCCAGCCCATCGCCAAGGGCGAGTAGAATCAGCGAATTTGGCTAAACTGGCGCGGGTATCACGCTAGCTTGCGCCGTCCTCATCAAACAGGCCCGACTGCGGAGTGGCGCTTTTGGGAGGCTGCATTTCCAGATGCTCCCACCCACCATCGTTCAGCATCCGCCCGCGCGCCGTTCGCGCCAACAGGCCCAGTTGGATGAGATAGGGCTCGATCACCTCTTCCACCGTGTCGCGCGGTTCGGACAGACCAGCGGCCAGCGTTTCCACGCCCACCGGTCCGCCCTTATAGGTGGTGGCGATCATAGTGAGATAGCGGCGATCCATCGCATCCAGACCCAGCCGGTCAATCTCCAGCCGCGTCAACGCATTGTCCGCAATCGCCCGCGTCACGGTGCCATCACCCGCCACATGAGCAAAATCACGCACCCGCCGCAGCAAGCGTCCGGCAACGCGCGGGGTGCCGCGTGAACGGCGTGCAATTTCGCGCGCGCCTTGTTCGTCAATGTCCAACCCCAGCAGCCGCGCCCCGCGCGACACCACCTGGTCCAGCTCGTCATGGGTGTAAAAATTCAGCCGCACCGGAATGCCGAAACGGTCGCGCAGAGGCGTCGTTAGCAGGCCTTGCCGCGTGGTCGCACCCACCAGAGTAAATGGCGGCAGGTCAATCCGCACGCTGCGCGCAGCAGGCCCCTCGCCAATGATGATATCGAGAGCGCGATCCTCCATCGCAGGATAGAGGATTTCCTCGACCACGGGATTGAGCCGGTGGATCTCGTCAATGAACAGAACATCATGCGGTTCAAGATTGGTCAGCAGCGCGGCCAGATCACCCGCCTTGGCGATGACGGGGCCGGACGTGGCGCGGAAACCCACACCCAACTCGCCCGCAATGATCTGCGCCAGCGTAGTCTTGCCAAGGCCGGGAGGGCCAAAGAACAGCGTGTGATCCATCGCCTCGCCACGCGATTTCGCGCTGTCGATAAAGACCCGCAGATTGTCGCGCGCAGCCTCCTGCCCGATGAATTCCTTGAGAGATTTCGGACGCAACGCTGCATCGGGATCGTCTGGCTGCCGATCAGGCGAATGGATGGGGGTGGGGTCAGTCATCTAATCGCCAAAGATCCTCAGAACTCCCCACGTGAGCCTCTATCCTTTTAACCAAATCACTTGTCTCAATGCCCAATTGAAAGATGATCGACTCAGCACGTTCCCATTTAACTGACGAGGGTCCACCTTCGACTTTGCCTCGTGAATAATCGAACAGGCTCTCTACAATTGCATGTGTCCGCGCGGCCTGAATGATCCAGTCGTCAATTTCAAGAATGAGCGCAGCCTTTCTCCTTTGTTCCGCCTTGTTATTCAAAACAGAAGTCCGCGCCCAAAGAGTTTGGATCTCTCTGATCGCCGCAGCGATAGGCTCAGTAACGCTCCTTTCGTCAGTGGTTGCGACTACGTCCCTAAGTTGTTCAATGTGCGCGCTTGGCGTTTGAGGCTGCACAAACGCTTTCGTATGGCCATCTTTCCTCACCGCTTCCTTTGCTTTGGCAAGTTCCTCAAGCATGTCGGTCAAGCTCTCACAAAGAGCGCTTAGCGCCAACGGCAGAGTTGTGCGGATGGCGTTATGCTGCCTTCTTAGTCGAGTATTTTCGTGTCTGTCTGCTTGAGATATCTGACGCCACAAGAACCCGGCAGTGACCAATGCTGCAACCAAAGCAATACCTGCTGCTTCTAACCCCTGCCATTCATAAAGACATTGGCTGAAGTGGTTTGACCAATCTGCAGGAATATCGCACGTAGCTAAGGCAGTCTTAGCCATCACCCGGCCGCCTTTTTCAACGCTACGCGGATCAAATCGCCCTCGGCAGCATCCTCGCCCAGTTCTGCCTGAGCGCGCGCAACCGCTTGGGCTGCCACAGCGGGTTTGAAGCCGAGATTCTCCAGCGCGCTGACCGCATCTGCACTCGCACTGCCAGCAGCAGACACCGCGCCAAAACTGACCCCACCGGCTTCACCAGGAAGAGCGCCCGCCTTGTCCTTGAGCTCATTCACAATCCGGCTGGCCAGTTTTGGGCCCACGCCATTGGCACGTGCAACTGTGGCCGCATCTCCGCCCGCACAGGCATTGCGCAATTCGTCAAAGGACAGCGCCGACAGGATCGCCAAAGCGACCTTGCTGCCCACGCCTTGCACCGTTGTCAGCAGGCGGAACCAGTCGCGCTCGGCGCTTTCAGCAAAGCCCAGCAGCCGCATGTCATTTTCGGAAACCTGCAAATCGGTGTGGACGGTGCAGGCTTCCCCCACCTCGCCCAAGGCGATCAGCGTCTTGGCCGAGCAATGGACCAGATAGCCCACCCCTTGCACATCGACGATGGCCCAATCCTCGCCGATCTCGTCGAGCAGTCCTTTTAACTTCGCGATCATGGTTTGTTCTTGCACGGAAACATTTGCTTGGTCCAGAGATTATGGACACTTGCCCACTCTTGAGACATGAGAGAATCATGAGCTGGAACACATTCGGACGCGTTTTGCGCTTTACCACTTGGGGCGAGAGCCATGGACCTGCGCTGGGCGCGGTGCTGGACGGGTGCCCGCCGGGCATTGCGGTATCAGAAGATGACATCCAACCCTTTATGGATGCGCGCAAACCGGGCCAGAATAAGTTCACCACGCAGCGCAATGAAGCGGACCTGGTGCGGATCCTTTCGGGCACGTTCGAAGGCAAGAGCACTGGCACGCCGATCTCCATGATGATCGAGAACACCGATCAGCGCAGCAAGGATTACTCCGAAATCGCGCAGGCCTATCGCCCAGGCCATGCCGATTATTCCTATGATGCGAAATATGGCATCCGCGATTATCGCGGCGGCGGCCGATCCAGCGCGCGCGAAACCGCGGCCCGTGTTGCCGCAGGCGCAGTCGCCCGGCTGATCATCCCGGAAGTAACCATCACCGCCTTTGTGTGCGAGCTGGGTGGCGATAAAATTGATCGCGCCGCGATGGACATGGCGGAAATTGACAACAACCCATTCTGGTGCCCCGATCCCGCCGCTGCAAAGCGGTGGGAAGCATTGGTAGATAATGCGCGCAAAGCCGGATCATCGCTGGGTGCGGTGGTGGAATGCGTGGCAACCGGCGTTCCAGCAGGATGGGGCGCACCCGTCTATGCCAAGCTCGATAGCGATCTGGCCGCTGCCATGATGACGATTAATGCCACCAAAGGCGTTGAGATTGGCGATGGCTTTGAAGCAGCCCGCCTAACCGGCGAACAAAATGCCGACCCCATGCGGCCTTCTGCCGAGGGCAGCAATGAAGGTGCCCCACAATTTCTGGCCAATCATGCCGGCGGTACGGCTGGCGGCATTTCGACCGGGCAACCGGTGGTGTGCCGGACGGCGTTCAAGCCGACCAGTTCAATCCTGACGCCAGTTCAATCGATCACTTCTGATGGCGAGGCGACCGAAGTGCGCACCAAGGGTCGGCATGATCCATGCGTGGGCATTCGCGGTACACCCGTTGTGGCGGCGATGATGGCGTTGGTGCTGGCCGATCATAAATTGCTGCACCGGGCACAAATGGGCTGATCATGCGTTGATCCAGTACAGACTGGAGCAGACTTGCTAAAACGATTGTCAGGAAAGAGTGGCGGCCAATTTATCGGCCGAACCGGGCCAATCGCTTCAACAGGCAAATTCGATCAATCATGACGTTTTAATCGATTGGACGAATGTCTGGACAGACTGCATAACAGTGTCACAAAATTCGAATATTGGTTTCCGAGTCGGCCCCCAACCGATCTGAAACTCGCTTAGATCAAAATTCTCAGGAGAGACAAAAATGGATGCGAAGACCGGCTCAATCGACGGCTGCCCTTTCACTGGAAAAGAACCCCGCACATTGCTGGGCCGCACCAACCGGGACTGGTGGCCTGAAACCGCCAATGTCGAAGTTCTGAGCCAGGGCGGACACAGCCCCGACCCGATGGGCGAAGATTTCGACTATGCTGAAGCGTTCAACGCTTTGGACTATAAAGCGCTTAAGGCTGACCTGACCGCCCTGATGACCGACAGTCAGGATTGGTGGCCAGCAGATTACGGCCATTATGGCCCGTTTTTCATCCGCATGACCTGGCACGCAGCCGGCACCTACCGCACCGGCGATGGCCGTGGTGGTGGTGGCACAGGCCAGCAACGCTTTGCTCCGCTCAACAGTTGGCCAGACAATGGCAATCTGGACAAGGCGCGCCGCCTGCTGTGGCCGATCAAGCAAAAATACGGCAAAAACATCAGCTGGGCTGACCTGCTGATCCTGGCCGGTAATGTCGCTGTTGAATCGATGGGCGGCCCGATTTTTGGCTTTGGCGGTGGACGTGCAGACGTTTATGAGCCCGAGACAGTCTATTGGGGCTCAGAAGACCAATGGGTCGATACCGGTGCAGAAACCCGCATAATTCCTGACGAAGGCAAGGAACTGGATGGGCCACTGGCCGCGATCCAGATGGGTCTGATCTACGTCAATCCGGAAGGGCCAGGCGGCAATCCTGATCCCTTGTTGTCAGCGCGCGACATGCGCGAGACCTTCGCCCGGATGGCGATGAACAGCGAAGAAACCGTTGCTCTTACTGCTGGCGGTCACGCATTTGGTAAAGCCCACGGCGCTGCTCCGTCTGACACATTCAGCGGCGCACCTGAGGGCGAAAACCTCGCCAGCCAAGCATTTGGCTGGCTGACCGATCAGGACGAGATCACCAAGGGCAACATCACCACTTCGGGCATCGAAGGCGCGTGGACGCCCAACCCGACCCAATGGGGCGGCGATTACTTCCGCGTGTTGTTCAAATATGATTACGAATTGGTCCACTCGCCCGCTGGTGCGCAGCAATGGCAGCCGATCAATCCGGATCCAGAAGATATGGCTCCTGATGCTCGCGATCCTTCCAAGAAGGTGCCGACCATGATGACCACGGCCGATATGGCGCTGAAGATGGACCCGGAATTCCGCGCGATTTCCGAACGCTTCCGCGACGATCAAGCCGCATTGGATGACGCCTTTGCCCGCGCTTGGTTCAAGCTGTTGCACCGCGATATGGGGCCAAAGGCTCGCTATCTCGGCCCAGAAGTGCCGGAAGAAGATCTGATCTGGCAGGACCCTGTGCCCGCTGGCTCAACTCCTTCAGACGGTGATGTGTCTGCGTTCAAATCAGCGATCCTGGGCTCTGGCCTTTCGGTGGCTGAGCTGGTCAAAGCGGCATGGGCTTCGGCATCGACATATCGCAATTCGGACCACCGTGGCGGTGCCAATGGTGCCCGTGTCCGGCTTGCCCCGCAAAAGGACTGGGCCGCAAACGATCCAGAAGAACTGGCAGGTGTGCTGGCCAAGATTGACGAGCTTCGCGGCTCGCTTTCGATGGCTGACGCAATCGTTTTGGCCGGTGCCGCTGCGGTAGAGAAAGCCGCCAGCGATGCAGGCCACTCGGTCAGCGTTGATGTTACAACTGGCCGCGGCGATGCCACGGACGAAATGACGGATGCAGAAAGCTTTGCTCCGATGGAGCCCTATGCAGATGCCTTCCGCAACTATCTGCGCGGCAAGGCAGCGGTTAAGACCGAAGACATGATGCTGGACAAGGCTCAATTGCTGGGCCTGAGCGCTCCGGAAATGACGGCTTTGCTCGGCGGCATGCGTGCTCTGGGTGCCACCTCTGGTAACACTAATCTGGGCGTGTTCACCGATCGCGCGGGTCAGCTGACGACAGACTTCTTCACCAACCTTCTCGACATTGGCACCAAATGGGCGCCGACCGATGGTGACGAAGAAGAGTTTGTTGGAACATGTCGCAAGACCGGTGCGGAGAAGTTCCGCGGAACCCGCGCCGATTTGATCTTTGGTTCCAACTCGATCCTGCGCGCACAAGCAGAAGTCTTCGCCGAAGCTGGCGGTGACGAGCTCTTTGTCAAAACCTTCGTGTCTGCATGGACCAAGGTGATGGATGCAGATCGCTTCGACGTCTGATCAAAGCACAACCTTAGCCGAGCAACCTCCCCCTCCCTTAGCTCGGCAAATTGAAACCCTCGGCATCCCACACGGGACTGCCGGGGGTTTTTCGTAACGAGAAAGCGGGTTAGACCGAACGGCAACATCATGATGAGTTTTTCACCAACAGCGCGCCTCGCCGCGGGCACAATCGCCATCATCGCCGCCGCGTCCCTGATCGTGCAGCCGCTCCTGAATGACGGGAGCTATCTTGGGAATCTGGGCGGGATGGTTCGGTATTTCACCATTTGGGGCAACATTGCAGCCACATTGGCGATGGGCTGGATTGCGATAGGTAAGGGCTTGCCGCGCGCGGTCTTGGCATCCCTGGCGACTTCGCTGACAGTGGTGGGCGCGGTTTATTGGGTGCTGCTAGCCGGCTATCACACACCCACTGGATTGGGATGGTACACCAACCAGATCCACCACAGCTTTGTCCCAATTGCGACTGTCGCATGGTGGTTCGGTTACACTACACCAGCGCCCAAGATCATGCCTATGCTGCCCACGATCATGGCGCCGCCGCTCAGCTATGGTATGTTTGCGTTCTTGCTGGGAGAGGCGACCGGCTTCTACGCCTATTTCTTCATCAATCTGCCAGACCTTGGTTGGACCAATTTCCTGCTCAACAATGTCGGATTGGCGTTGTTCTTTGCGGGGCTAGGCGCGGTTTTGATCACGCTGAAAAATGTCGGGAAGCGTTGGTCAAATCCAACCGCTGTCGCGTAGCACAGCAACATTGGCCCGGCTGACCGGGGCCTCTAGCCCGCCTGCCAGCACCAGTCGAAGATTGCGACCGTCGCGCTTCGCCTCTTCCACCGCATCACGAGCGACCCACCAGCTGCGGTGCACCTGCATTCCTTCCAACGGCTCCAACTCAGCCACCGCATCGCGCATCCGAATCAGGATCAAGTCCGAGCCAAGCGCGGTATGAACGCGCACATAATGATCCTCATTCTCCAACGCCAAAATAGTCGTTCCCAATGCAGGCGGCAGCCTTTCCAACAGTCGCGGGGCGCTGCTTTCTGGCGGTGCGTTCACTTGCTCAGGTGAAGGCGTCACAGTGGGCGCGGCCGCAACCGCCTGTGCACTGGGCGAGCCTTGTATCTGGTTGAACAGCAAGGTGATCCCGCCACCGATCACAAACACATAGGGGTATTGCGTGAAAAACTGGGCTGCGCTGGGCAATTTTGCGGCATTGGGCAAAGGACCCAACATGCCGACCAAGAGTGTCATCGGTACCGACGATATGATCACAGCCGCCAGCCATAATCCAGCGCGCGGCAGATCAAGCGATTGATGCAGCCGCTCCACCACCCAACCCATCGGTGAATAGATCGCATATCCAGCATAGGAAAAACCCAGCCAAACGATCAGACGCGTCGATAGCGGGTCATTGAAACTGCCAAATGGACCTATCAACGCCAGCGTAGAGCCAATGATGGTCATAATCGCCAAATCGATCAGAATCTTGCGCGCAAAATGTTTGCGGTCACCTGTGATCGAGCTGTCCATGCGAGCAAGACTAGCGCCCATTCGCGCTTCGTAAAGTGGCAAATCCTTTGTTTTGCGGACTTTTCGCGAAGTCTGCGGCCCACTTGTGCAAGCCTCATTGTCCGCAAATGGGCACCGTCCAAAAGGGGTTGGCATACCCAATCGGAGACGAGATATGACCGCACTCATTGCCAAACTGCCGTTTTACGAAGCCTATACCAAGAGCGACGGTTTCGACATTTCCAAACTCACCCGACTGGCCGTGATGATAATTGGCACAGGCCTGACGCTGCTCTCTTTGATAGCAATCGGCAGAGGCATCTTGGGCTTTGCCCCATCGCATCCCAATGTGCGCAATCTAGCGATCATGCTGCATGTCTCTACCGTCGTGCCCGCCATCCCGCTGGGCGCTTATCTGCTGCTCGCGCCTAAGGGCGGCAAGCGGCACAAGCAGCTGGGCAAATTCTGGTTGATGCTGATGGTCACCACGGCCTCTTCGGCGATTTTCATCAAGACAGGCGGCAGTTACAGCTTCATCCATATCTTCGTGCCAATGACGTTTTGGGCGAGTTATAAGGTGATCACCAGCGCGCGGCGTGGTGATATGAAAACGCATAAGAAAGAGATCTTGTCTCTCTATCTCGGCGCGCTGACCATTCCCGGAATTGTCGCCTTTGCCCTGCCGGGTCGTCTGATGAATGTTCTGTTGTTCTGGTAAGCAGGTCTCAGCGGCGTCGCTTCAGGATCAAGTAGAGCGCGCCCTCGCCACCATGGCGGCGATGGGCATTGCGGATGGCGGAAATCGAGCTCGCATGCTGCCCTGCCGCGAGCCAATCGAGGATCTTCGCTCGGATCGCTCCACGACGTTGGCCTCGGTCAGCTGGATCAACCGGTCTTGATTTGCCTGCAATCAACAACACCACACGGGCATCCATCGCGCGCGCTTGGGCCAATCCGCTGTCCAGCCGGGCATGAGCGGAATCGAGCGTATGGCCATGCAGATCGAGCGTGAAATCAGGCGCAACGCCGCCTGACTTCAACCGCCGGTCCCAATGTCCATCCAGCCCCGGGTCGGGTGGCCGTCGCGCAGCTTCCGTGCCGGAAGGCAGAACGCGCTGTGGCTTTTTGTGAATGTGCTGTTCAGCCGGTTCAACCGTCCGATGCGCCTCTGCCGATACGCCGGGCGTGTTCGCCGCCGCCATGGGCGGAGCCTTGCGGCCCTCCAAGGGCGTCACGCTATGGGCCAGTTTAGCCCACGCCGCCGCTTCTGCTTCGGTCAGGCCGCGCGGCGTTGTCATGGCTGAACTTGCTCGGCGACACCGCTCGCAGCATCCAGCCGCGCCACTGTGCCTTTGGGAAGCAAGATCAGCGCGTCACCGCGCCCACTCATCCCTCCGGCAATAGTGCGGGCATCCTCGCCCGCACCCCAAAAGGTATCGAAGCGGTTGGCCCCTTTGATCGCGCCACCCGTGTCCTGAGCGATCCACAAACCGTCAGCAACCGCGCGATCCAGGTCGAGCCACACCGGCGCACCCAAGGGGACAAAGCGCGGGTCAGCCGCGACCGAGCTTTCGCGCCGCACCGGAACACCCAAGGCGCCCAGCGGACCATCGCCCTTCAACTCACGGAAGAAAATCCAGCTTTTGTTGAGGCGCATCAATTCGCGGCCTTCTGCCGGATAATCGCGCAGATATTGAACGATCCCCTGCATGCTGGGGGCATATTGGCCAGCTTCGTCACCGAACAGACCACGCTCCCGCATGACCGAGCCAATGCTGACATATTCGCGGCCATTCTGCCCGGCATAACCGATCCGGATGATCTCTCCATCAGGTGTGCGAAGGCGGCCAGAGCCTTGTATTTGCAGGAAGAACATCTCGATTGGGTCCGCTGCCCAAGCGATTTCCAGCCCGCGTCCGGCCAGCGCTCCACCCTCGATCGCAGCACGATCATGATAGAGCACAAATTCGCCCGCGGAATTGTATCGACCCAGCGGCGCACGGCCTTCGCGCTCTGCAATCGGGGTATCGGCCGGCCATGCCCGGACAAGGTCATCCGGCACACCATAAACGGGAACTTCGCACTCTGGCTGGCGAGTGCGGCATCCAGCAATCTCGGGCTCGAAATAGCCGGTTGCAAAGGCGGCTCCGTCGCCCACCCGGGCGGTTTCGAAATGGGTTAGGAAGAATTGCGGCGCATCGCTGGCTGGCCAGCGTAACGCGGCATCGCAGGCCACTTGCCAATCACGTTGGTGGGTCAAGCCGCTGATATCGGTGCGGCTGAGCAATTCGGGGCATGAATCGAGAAAGCTGGCGAGTGCTGTTCCGGCATCGTCCAGGGACAGGTTCAACGCGCCAACGCTAGGCCCGCGCACAACACCGGCCATGGCCGCGCTTTCAACAGCAGGCATCGCGGGCGCAGTTGGGACTGCGGTTTGTGGAGGGTTGGCAGGAGGCAATATGGCCGCGCAGCCAGCCAGCGCAACAACACAGAAAGCAAGCAGCGTATGTGCGATCACTTGCCGCATGACGCGTCCTTTCTATGCCAATCTAAACGCAGCTGTAATCAGCCTTCGTCGGTTTCGTCCAGAATCCAGTCTGGGCCAGCGGCGTCAACATTGCGCGAGAATGTCCAGACATCGCGGCTTTCCACCGCATCGTCGAGCGAACCGCCAACCAATGTTCCGTCCTGATCGCGCAACACTGTTGCGATATCGGCCACAAACAACACTGCAACACGGGCGGTCCGGTTATCGAGCAGGGCCGAATGGATCCGCGTTTCTTCGATCCGGATCAGGCGATTGTCCAAAGTGTGTCCGGCAGCCTCACGGGCATCAATCGCACCGACAAAACTGGCGTAAACATCATCATCGCACAGCGCACGCAGTGTCTCGCGATCACCCGACCAAAAGGCTTCGAGTGTCATTTCGTAAGCGCCCTTAGCACCTTCCAGAAATCCGGTGATGTCAAAGGTTGGATCGGCAGCCACAATCGAGCGCACACCGCGTTCAACCGCAGGCATGGCGCCTTCCAGCTGTGCGTTGGACGGCGCAAGAGGCGTCGGCGCAGCAGCAGCGGGCGGCACATTGTTGGGTTGCTGGCTTGGATCAAACCGGTGCGGAACCGATTCCTCTTCATGTTCGGCGCGGCGGCCCAACACCGAATACAATCGCATCCCCAAAAAGGCGGCGATCATGGCGAGGATGATAATTTCGACAATCACAATAAATACCCGGTCATGCGGCACGCCGTTACCAGCCTGCCAGTTTGCCCCACTCTTGTGTCCTAAATAGGCCCTAATTACAAATCGACAACGTGAAACCGGGGCGATCGACCCCATTAAAAGCACCTTTTCGCCTTTTCATTGATGGTTTTGCGCATTTCGGGCTGAAAAAGCCTGACGATGGAGGGCCGCGCCATATTGCGAGCGCGGCGTGGCGGTGCTAGGCGCGCGGCCAAGCGGCAATCCTTGGCGGCTTGCCACACAGACATTCAATTTTGAAAGCAAGTATCATGGCCGACGAAGGCGACATCCTAACCAATCTCAACCCCGAAGAAGGCCCAGCCAATGGCGCTGATAATCAGCCGACTGCCGGGATCCTGACGCAATATGTGAAAGACCTTTCGGTCGAAAATCCCAATGCACCCGATGTGTATCAGTGGAATGAGCAACCGCAATTGGATGTCCAGTTCAACATTGGCGGCAACCGGATCAGCGACGAGCTTCACGAGATTGAGCTGAAGATCAACGTCACGGCCGCTTCCCCGCAGGGCAATGCCTATCTGGTCGAGCTGTCGTATTGCGGACTGGCCGCAGTGCGCAACATTCCCGAAGAACAGGCCCATGCCTTCCTGTTCGCGGAAGCTCCGCGCATCCTGTTCCCATTTGCTCGCCGCGTTGTAGCCGATGCGATCCGTGATGCCGGTTTCCCGCCGCTGATGATGGATCCGATCGACTTTAACGGCCTGTATCTGCAGCAGCTTCAGGCTCGCCAACAGCAAGAAGCCGCTGCTGGAGAAGCCCCGGCAGTCCCAGGCAGCCCGCCCCCAAGCGGCGACGCCTGAGCTCACGATGACGCGGGCCTGACCGAATGAGCCTGCTCAAGAACGTCGGAACCATCGGCGGGCTGACAGCTGTCAGCCGGGTGTTTGGCTTTGTCCGGGACATATTGATTGCGCGCGTCCTGGGCGCAACGGCGATGGGCGATGCTTGGCAATTGGCCTTCATGCTGCCCAATCTGTTCCGCCGGCTGTTTGCCGAAGGGGCCTTTGCCAGCGCCTTTGTTCCGTTGTTCAACCGGCGCATGAACAAAGATGGCGATCTGGCCGAAGCCCAGAACTTTGCCACCAATGTCCTGTCGGTCTTGCTGCCCACGCTGATCGTATTTGGGGCGCTGGCCATGTTGGCCATGCCCTGGATCATCAGCTTTTTCGCGCCCGAGGGACTGGAAGACAATCCAGGCAATTTGCAGGTCGCGATCCTGCTTGGCCAGGTTACCTTCCCTTATCTAATGTTCATGAGCGTGGCGACGCTGATAGCAGCCGTGCTCAATTCGCTTTCACGCTTTGCCGCAGCGGCAGCCGCACCAATACTGCTCAACATCTGCCTGATCGCGGCGCTAGGCTATGGCCTGACGCTGGATGGTGATCTGGAAGCGCGACGCACCACCGCGCAAGCGATGAGCTGGGCACTATCGCTATCGGGTCTGTTGCAGGTCGTGTGGCTGGGGTATTTCATGCGCCGAGCCGGGTTCAAACTGTCCTTGGGATCACCGCGCATTACCAGCGGAGTGAAGGAACTGGGCGTTCTGATGGTGCCTGCTATATTCGGTGCAGGCGTCTATCAGATCAGCCGTTTTGTCGATCTGTTCTTCCTCTCCACCCTTCCCGTGGGCAGCTACACCTATCTGCAAATGGCGGACCGCTGGAACCAGCTTCCTCTCGGCATCATCGGTATCGCCTTGGGTACAGCCATATTGCCCGCCTTGTCGCGCCATCTCAGCCGCGCAGAAGATGGCGAGGCGGCGCGCCTGCAATCCAACGCAATCGAATTGGCCATGTTGTTGACCGTGCCATGCGCGGTTGCGCTGTTCTTTACCGGCACCGCCTTTGTCCAAGTGTTCATGTTGGGCCAGAATTTTACCGCGCAGGACGCTCTTACCACGGGCATGGTTGTTTCGGCGCTGGTGCTGGGCCTGCCCGCCTACGTCCTGGTCAAAGTCCTGACCCCCAACTTCTTCGCCCGTAAGGACACCCGCACGCCGGTGATTACGGCCGCGATTTCGCTGATCGTTACGGTCTCGCTGAACCTGGTTCTCGTCCCTCGATTGGGCGTAACCGGTCTTGCGATCTCGGGTGCGGTAGGCGCCTGGTGCAATATCGCCCTGCTGGCAGGGCTTCTGCATTGGCGCGGGCTATACCGGATGAGCGGTCACCTCATCAGCCGCATTGCTCGGATCGTTCTTGCCGCAATCACCATGGGCGCTGTGCTCTATTTAGTGATGCCGTATATCGAAAGTTGGTTTGTGCAGGATATCGCGAGCAAGGCCATGGGGCTGGCCATCATCTTTGGCACCAGCGCTGTTACCTATGGCGTCGCCACATTGGCGCTCGGCATTCTCGACAAGAACACCGTCCAGCGATTAATGCGCCGTCAGGGCTAGCGCGTGCTCGCGGTTATGGTATTGGGCGCAAGCGATGACAGAACAATTCTTCTCTACCGGTTCAGCCCCACTGCGTTTCGCAGTGCATGGGCGGGCGGCCTGGCGATGGCTGGAGCGCTCCTAAAGCGAGCGAACCGGCTGGCTTCCTGAAGGCTGGCCCCAATAGCTGGCACCTGTGCCAGCCACCCTGTCTGACCCAATTCATTGTACGAAAGAATATTCTCATGCGCGTTGTTTCCGGAATCCAGCCCACGGGCAAACCCCATCTTGGCAATTATCTGGGGGCCATCGTCAATTATGTGAAGCTGCAGGACGAAGCAGCCGAAGCAGGCGGAGAATGCCTGATTTTTCTGGCCGATTTGCATGCCATCTCTATGCCGCATAACCCGGCAGAATTGCACGCCGCGACCCTGGAAATGGTGGCTACTTTGGTCGCCTGCGGGGTCGATCCGGCCAAGACCATCCTGTTCAATCAAGCGCAGGTGCCCGCCCATGCAGAGCTGCAATGGTTGCTGAATGGCACGGCCCGGATGGGCTGGTTGAACCGGATGACCCAGTTCAAGGACAAATCGGGCAAGAACCGCGAAGGCGCCAGCATCGCTCTCTTCACCTATCCGGTGCTGCAGGCAGCAGACGTGTTGCTGTATCAGGCGACGCATGTGCCCGTGGGCGATGACCAGAAACAGCATTTGGAATTGGCGCGCGACATTGCGCAAAAATTCAACAATGACTTCGCAACCGAGGACGCACCCGTCTTCACCCTGCCCGATCCCTATATCCCGCCAGCTGCAGCCCGCATCATGAGCCTGCGCGATGGCGCAGCCAAAATGAGCAAATCAGACCCGTCGGAAATGAGCCGGGTCAATTTGATCGACGATGCCGATACGATCATGAAAAAGGTCAAGAAGGCCAAGACCGATCCCGAGCCTTTGCCGTCAGAAGAAGCCGGATTGGCTGGACGGCCCGAGGCGATCAATCTGGTATCCATTTACGGGGCTTTGACCGGCCGCGATACAGCCTCTGTGCTGGCAGAATTTGGCGGGCAAGGATTTGGCACGTTCAAGCCCGCGCTAGGCGAGGTGCTGGTCGAAACACTCGCGCCGATCTCTGCCCAATTCCGCGAATTGATGCAGGATCGCGAAGCTTTGGATGCGATTTTGGCGCGCGGCGCGGCCAAGGCGCGCGAACGCGGTGGGCCGACCTTGGAGGCGACCTATAAAGCTTTAGGATTGGTGCGCGGATAGCACTCGCTTGGGCGAATTTCGACTGCGTTCAAATCTTGTTCAGCACATCTGCTTTACAAAACGTCTTGTCGATGACAGCGTGATACCAAATGCACCAGCAAGGTCAGGGGCAGTCGCGTCCAATATCGCGTCGATAAATCATTGTATTCAAAAGGTGAAAAGCGATGCAAATTGAAAAGAACAACAGCCCGATCTCGTTGAGGATGGTCAGCGTGCCCCTTCTGCTGCTGAGCCTTGCCGCGTGTGCAACCCCGTTCAAGGCGGATGTGTCGCGTTTTCAAGCAGAACTGCCCGCACCTGCGGGAGAAAGCTTTGCCGTGGTGGCCGATGATCCGGCCCTCGCAGGCGGTCTGGAATTTGCGCTTTATGCCGATGTGGTTGAAGATCAGATGGAACGGCTCGGCTATGTCGAGGCGAGCCCTGAAACTGCCAGCATGCTGGTTCGGTTCGACTATGGCGTCGACAAAGGCCGCGAACAAATTCGCAGCACCGGATTCCGTGATCCCTATTGGTCGCCTTGGTATGGCTATCGCTCGCCCTTCTACCGGCGCGGGTTTGGATCATATCGCTATGGCTTTCACGATGCCTTCTTTGGCGAATCCGATGTTCGCAGCATTACGGTCTACACCAGCGATATCGAGATGAAGATCGATCGCCGCGAAACTGGCGAACGTCTGTTTGAAGGCAATGCGCAGGCGGTCTCAACCTCCAATCGCTTGCAATATCTGGTGCCTAATTTGGTCGATGCGATGTTCACTGATTTCCCCGGCAATTCGGGCGAAACTCTGCGCATCACAATCAAGCCGGAAGAAAAGAAGGTCCGCCGGATCGACTAAACGAATTTCTCTTGGATGGGAAAATTGGGGCGGCCTTGTGATGAGGTCGCCCTTTCGTTTGTCCGTCTGAAAATTCGGCCAGATGGCGTCGGGACCGATCAGGTCAGCTTTGCATGTCCGCCGGTAGACCCAAATCCACCCGCGCCCCTGTCGGTATCATCCAGCGTGTCCACTTCGGTCCAGCTTGCCAGCGTAACGGGAGCCAGAACCAGTTGCGCGATGCGGTCTCCTCGCTCGATCGAGAACACCTCGTCCGAATGGTTGATCAGGATCACCTTGAGCTCGCCGCGATAATCGGAATCGATTGTGCCGGGCGTATTGGGAACGGTGATGCCATGTTTGAATGCCAGACCCGACCGCGGCCGCACCTGGATTTCATAGCCAGTGGGGATCGCCACCGCCAATCCAGTACCCACCGCATGGCGCGCACCAGCCGCAATCCGCACGGTCTCTGCCGAGACAATGTCCATGCCCGCAGCACCCGCCGTGGCATAATGCGGCAAATCCAACCCGATCCCATGCGGCAAGCGCTTGATCTGAACCGGAACCTGCGGCCCGGCATTGCCAGCGGTTGTGTCCGCTGGATCACTCATTGCCGGACTCTTTCTTCAAGGCCTCTGCAATGCGCTCAGCCAGTGCCATAGCAACGTCCAGCTTGGGCATCTCTTCAAGGCTTTCTACGCCAGACTCGCTGATGATGTGGACCAGATTGTCATCTCCGCCCATCACATCGCCCGACACGTCATTGGCAATGATCCAGTCAGCAGCCTTGCGCTTGCGCTTCGTCTTGGCGTGATCGATGACTTTCTCGGTTTCGGCGGCAAAGCCGATAACCAGCTGCGGGCGGTCATCACCCACCGCAACATTGGTGAGAATGTCGGGATTTTCCTCCAACACCAGGGCCGGCGGGGCAGAGCCGCGCTTCTTCATCTTCTCGCCGCGATATTCCTTGGGCCGCCAATCAGCGACAGCGGCCACCATCACGGCAACGTCGGCTGGCAAGGATGATTTGACCGCTTTGGACATA
Source organism: uncultured Erythrobacter sp. (assembly GCA_947495555.1). Classification (GTDB taxonomy): domain Bacteria; phylum Pseudomonadota; class Alphaproteobacteria; order Sphingomonadales; family Sphingomonadaceae; genus Erythrobacter. The sequence continues at coordinate 1,404,385 of CANLZI010000001.1, forward strand.
TCCTCGGCGCTTTCGACATTGATCCGGTCAACCCCATCGGGCGTCTTGAGCGACACCGGACCGGCCACCAGTGTTACCTTGGCACCCAGCGCTGCGGTGGCTGCGGCAATCGCAAAGCCTTGTTTGCCCGAGGACCGGTTAGCGATGTAACGCACCGGATCGATCGCTTCCCAAGTTGGGCCAGCGGTAATTACAATGTGGCGACCCTTAAGCGGTCTGTGGCCCTTTTTGACGGCAAAGGCCTGGCCGCCCAGCACGTCTTCATCAGAGCTTTCAATTGCGGCAGGGACAACCGCCTGTTCTTCGTCTGCATCTTCAGCCAGCGGCTCTGGCGGAGCATCGCCCGCGCCTGTCTTGACCAAATGGTTGATCGCCTCGGGATCGGTTGGCGGTGCAGAACTGGCCCCGCCTTTGGATGCCAGCAAGGGTCCACCCAGATCAGGCACGGCGTCAGGATCGACATCGTCTTCGATCACGGCAGCGTCTTCAGCACCATCATCAGCGGCGTCTTCGTCAGCCGCACCGTCTTCCAGTTCTTCTGGCAATTCTTCTTCTGGCTCTTCCAGATATTCCGCTTCGATTTCGTCAGCTGAACGTTTGGCCGTGGTGCGCGAAATCAAGGACGAGAGCATTCCGGCAATGCCGCCGCTCTTCTCTTCCACTTCGGGTTCGTCTTCCGGTTCCAGCGCTTCAGCGGCCAGATCTTCTTCGGCCTCGTCGGCATCTACTGGCGCAGCAGGCAGAGCCGCTACTGGCGCAGGAACTTCAACCTCGATGTCCAATTGCTGGGCGATGGCATACCAGATCGCATCGGGATCCGGCAGCCTCCCATAGCCAAACTCGCCGCAGGCCATCGGCCCTTCATCAGGATCGAGCACAGTGACACCAGCCTGCTTCAGCCAAGTCACATTGCGCTGCGTCGCCTCATGCTCCCACATGCGCACATTCATCGCCGGAACCGCAATAACCGGCTTGTCCGTGGCCAGAATCAGCGTTGTGGCCAGATCATCGGCAATGCCTGCGGCCATTTTGGCCATCAGATCCGCTGTTGCAGGGCACACGACCACCAGATCGGCCTCGCGGCTCAGCTGGATATGGCCCATTTCGGCTTCGTTCTTGAGGTCCCACAGCGTGGTATGCACCGGATTTTCGCTTAAGGCAGCAAGCGCCATCGGCGCAACAAATTGCTGTCCGCCATTTGTCACAACGCAGGTGACATCGCCCCCACCCTTGCGGATGAGACGGACGAGTTCGCACGATTTGTAGGCCGCAATACCGCCACCTACGACAAGCAAAACCTTAGGTTGTTCACCGCTCACGAGTTAATTCCCCCGCTAACGGGCAGTGAAAAGCACATAATTCTGGTGAGCTCCCTCTTACGATCCGCCCTGCGATTTATACTTAGCCGCACAGCGTGCCCCAGCCAACCATGCGATAAAGTGGTTAAATTTTGCCTATCAGGGTAACTTACGCCAGAACAGGGTTTGAAAGATTATTCAGGGGTTTGATGATGTGGATTTTGCTGCGTTCGTTGCTGCTGTTAGGCGGAATTTTCTACACATTGATGGGTATAGGCTTCCTGATCAACCCGGTTAGCTCGGGCGCAGACTTTGGCATTGCGCCGCAGGGAATAATGGGACTGGCATCGATTCGCGCGGATATGACTGCCTTTTTCATGGTCGCTGGAGGGTGCCTAATTTGGGGTGCCTGGGCGCGCAAAGGCGATCCCTTTCTGGTCACAGCGGCGCTAATGTCGATTGCTCTTGTGGGCCGCACGGTCACGCTGATTGTCGATGGACCGCATGATGGTTGGTGGACGCCGATGGTGGTCGAGGCGATCACGGTCATTCTGGCATTGGTGGGCAGCCGCGTGCTGCCGCACACTGCACTCACTCCGGAAAACGATCCCGATTGAGAGCGGGCCGAGGCCTGCTCTAATTAGCGCGCTAGCCGATCCATCCTTGGGTCATCGCCAATGCAGCGGCGGCGGCGCCAATTGCGGCCGACACCAAATAGCCGGGCCAGCGGCGCGGCTTGGCGCTCTTGCGCTCCCACATGATATCCACCTCAGGCAGCGGAGCCTGTTCTGGTGCGCCGCCTTTGGCGGGAAATTGTTCTTCCATCCTTCGAACCAATGCGGGGATGCGCATGAAGGTGCTTGCATCTTCCTTAATCCGGTCGGCGATGGCCGCTTCTGGACCCAGTTCATCGCGAATCCATGATTTCACAAACGGGCCGGACACGTCCCACATATTGATCTGCGGGTTCAATTGAGTCGCAATGCCTTCAACCATCACCATGGTTTTTTGCAGCAGCAGCAAATGCGGCTGGGTTTGCATGTCAAAGTCACGCGTGATCGCGAACAATCCATCCAACATCTGCCCGACGGACAATTCGCTGACCGGTTTGCCGCGCATCGGTTCACCTACCGCGCGCAAGGCCGTCGCAAATTCCTCGACCGAATGATGGCTGGGGACATATTGCGCTTCGAAATGGATCTCGGCCACGCGGCGATAATTGCCCGTGGTCAATCCATAGAGAATTTCTGCCAGCCAGACCCGCGCCTGCCGGTCAATCCGACCCATAATGCCAAAATCGATGGCGACGATCGTGCCGTCTTTCTGCACGAAGAGATTGCCCTGGTGCATATCGGCATGGAAAAATCCGCAGCTGATCGCCTGGGTCAAGAACGCCAGTACCAACCGTTCGGCCAGCTCCGACGTATCATGCCCAGCAGCCTGTAATTCGGCCAAGCGGCTGATCTTGACCCCATCGACCCATTCCACCGTCATCACTCGGCCATTGGTTCGATCCCAATCAATCGCCGGGATGTGATATTTCTCGATCCCGACCATGCCCTCGGCCAGTTCAGAGGCTGATGCTGCCTCGCGCCGCAGGTCGAGCTCGGTATTGGTCCAGCGCTTGAAATTGGCGATGGTCGCGCGCGGACGCAGGCGCGCTGCCTCTCCGCCAAATGCCTCCAGATGGGCCGCAGCCCATTCATAGGTGTCGATATCCCTGGCAAAGCGTTCGCGGATGCCGGGGCGCAGCACCTTGATCGCGACATCCTTGCCATCGGTTGTGACGGCGCGATGGACCTGCGCGATGGAGGCAGCCCCCACTGGATCGGGATCGATCGAGGCGAACAGCGCATCAACCGGCTGGTCAAAACTGGCTGCAATGGCTTGCTCTATTGACGCAAATGACACCGGCGGCAGGCTGTCTTGCAGGCTCAGCAGATTGTTGGCGGCTTCCTCGCCCACCAGATCGGGCCGTGTAGCCAGGGACTGCCCCAGCTTAATCGCTGCAGGACCGATTGCTTCGAACGCCCCTGCATAATCAGGAGTGTTGGGCTGAAAGGTGCCAAAGCGCGCCAGACGGGCCAATCGCTTGACCGGAGCAGGCGTGTTGGGATCGCGTTCAATCCCACGCAAAGCACCATGCTTGGCGAGGATACGGCCCCATTTCAGCAGCCGCCAGATATGCGTTGCAGGCCTGGTCACTTAATCAGATCTTCCACCCTGAATGGATGGCCACCGCGCCGCCCAATATGGGTTCAACCCGCGTGTTGGCAAAGCCAGCCTGACGAATCATACCTTCAAATTCGGGCATGGTGGGAAAACGGCGAATGGATTCGGCCAGATAGCGATAGGATTCCTCGTCACCGGCAATCGCTTTGCCCAGTTTCGGCATCACGCGGTGCGAATAGAGATCATACACTTCCTTGAAACCCGGCCATTCGGTGGTCGAAAATTCCATGCAGTAGAACCGTCCGCCCGGCTTCAAAACGCGATGCGCCTCTTTCAAAGCCTTTGGAATATCGGTGACATTCCGAATGCCGAACACAATTGTATAGGCATCAAAAGCGCCGGCAGGATAATTCAGCTCTTCCGCGTTCTGGCATGACCAGACCAAGCCGTCCAAGCCGCGCTCCAACGCGCGTTCCACGCCCACATCCAGCATATCCTGATTGATATCGGCCACCGTGATCGAGGCACCAGAGGGTGCCATGCGGAAGGCGATATCGCCGGTCCCGCCGGCCATGTCCAAAATCGCTTCATGCGGCTGGGGTTTGACCCGTTTGACAAAGCGATCCTTCCACAAACGGTGCATGCCGCCGGACATGGCATCGTTCATGACATCATATTTGGCCGCGACGCTGGAAAAGACCGCACCCACGCGCTGAGTCTTTTCTTCAGGGGCTACTTCTTCATAACCGAAGGAAACTTTTTCACTCATGCGCGTGCCTCTAGGGGAGTTTCGGCAAGCCGCAAAGACTGTTAGCAGCCCAAATATGCCAGAATTGCCAGAAGTTGAGACTACCGTGCGCGGATTGGCCCGTTTTTTGGAAGGGGAGCGGGTCACGCGCGTCACCTTGAACCGGCCCGACATGCGGCGCCCTTTCCCGCCCGATCTGGTTCAGACGCTGACCGGCACGACCATCATATCGCTGGGCCGGCGGGCGAAATATGGCCTGCTCCATACCGATAGAGAGCGCACCATGATCTTTCATTTGGGAATGAGCGGGCGCTGGCGAATCGATCCCACCGAGCCAGACAAGCATGACCATTGCGTGATCGAAACCCGCGATCATCAGTTTGCGCTGTGCGACCCTCGACGGTTTGGCTGGATCGATCTGGTGCAAACCGATCAGCTGGAGCAATGGCCATCCTTTGCCCAAATGGGTCCCGAGCCGCTTGGCCCCGATCTGACCGACTCCTATCTCAAAGCGGCTTTGAAGGGTCGCTCACAAGCGATCAAGCTGTGCCTTTTGGATCAGCGCATCGTGGCCGGGCTGGGCAATATATATGTGTGCGAGGCTTTGTATCGCGCCGGTATCCATCCGCGCAAAGCGGGCGGCAAGGTGACCAAGCCCCAGCTAGCCCGCCTGGTGCCCCTGATTCGCGAAGTGCTGCAAGCCTCCATTCGCGATGGCGGATCGAGCCTGCGCGATTACGCCGCGCCCGATGGAGAACTGGGATATTTTGCCACACGCTTTGACGTCTATGGGCGTGAAGGAGAGCCATGCCACCGAGAGGACGGCGGCGTGATACGACGCATTGCACAGGGCGGGCGCAGCACGTGGTATTGCCCCAAGTGCCAAAAATAGAGCCGCGCCGAGGACGATCAGCCGTTCAATCATTGCCAAGGCAATCGATCGCTGCGGCACGACAATCCTTGACCTATCGCCGTGCGCTGACTATGTGGCGCGCTTTCCGGCGGTAAATCGCCGTTTCAGCAATTCTATTACAGATGATAAATCGGTCGCCCCAATGGGTGGTCCGAGACAAGCCCGAGACAAGGACGAACATGGCCAATACGCCGCAAGCCAAAAAGCGCATCCGTCGCAACAACCGTCGCGCAGACATCAACACTGCACGCGTCAGCCGCATCCGTGGCTTCGTGAAGAAGGTAGAGACCGCCATCGAAGGTGGTGACAAGACCGCCGCTGCAGAAGCCCTGAAGGCCGCACAGCCTGAACTGGCTCGCGGTGTTGCTCGCGGTGTGATGCACAAGAACACAGTCGCGCGGAAGATGTCGCGTCTGTCTAAGCGAGTCGCAGCGCTCTGATTCGCTGACTCGCTAGGGTAAAACACCTATCTGACTGCTAAAGGGCCGGCCCATTTGGGTGCGGCCCTTTTGCTTTGCGCCACAGATTCTGCAGCGATTCACGCCTAACCCAAGGATTTCCCACGATTCGCATCGCTCAAATTGCATTTGTTGTTATTTTTCAAACACATCAACGCAAGTCTGCGGGGTTGGGGTGAGTCAACCGAAATATTTCAGTTTTTTTACGGTCTTTCCCCTTGCGACTCTCAAGAATCCGTAGATAAATCATCTCACGCCTAAGGCTGGACAGCTTGGGTATTTACATTTTTGGATGACTTGGGGGTGAGCGTGGAATTGCGATTCTGCGCTAGTGCGGAGCCTTGTCAAACGATCGCTGAGGTAACCTCTGAAGCAAGCATGAGAACATGCGGTTCAGAGGAGGGGATAGGACTGAATTTTCAATGGTAAGCAAGAGCGACGATGCCAAGGCGACAAAGCGGAAGGCGGATGAAGATTTGATGGAAGATGTTGAGGCCGTGAATCTCGCTGCTGACTGGGCTGACATCAGCCAAGGTCTGCGCAAAGACTTGGGCCATCAACTGCACAGCCAGTGGATCAAACCGATCCAACTGGGTGGCTTCAGCAAGGAAAGCGGTACGCTCGAGCTTTTCCTGCCAACCGAATTTTCGGCCAATTGGGTCAATGATCGCTTCCATGATCGTTTGTCGCTGGCGTGGAAGATCGCTCGCAGCGAAGTACGCAAGGTTCGCATTCAAGTGCACCCCGGCCGCCGCCAACTGCCCGAACTGCGGCTCGACAACGGTCGCCGCCCGGCCAATGATGGTTATGACACCAGCGCCATTGCCGTAGCTGCTGGCACCATTGGCGAAGCAGGCTTCACCTCTTCTGTAGGCCTCGACCCATCGCTGACCTTTGCTGCCTTCGTCACCGGCGAAACCAATGTGCTGGGCTGCAATGCTGCGCAGCGCATGGCCGCAACCGAAACACCGCAATTCTCGCCGCTCTATCTCAAGGCAGCAACCGGCCAGGGCAAAACCCATTTGCTCCACGCCATTGGCCACGCCTATCTAGCGGCCCACCCTCGTGCGCGCATTTTCTACTGCTCGGCAGAGCGTTTCATGGTCGAATTCGTCCAGGCGCTGAAGCAGAACCAGATGATCGAATTCAAGGCGCGTCTGCGCAGCTTTGATCTGCTGCTGGTGGACGACATTCAATTCATCATCGGCAAGGCGAGCGCTCAGGAAGAGCTGCTCTATACGATCGATGCCTTGCTGGCCGAGGGCAAGCGTTTGGTGTTTGCCGCCGACCGCGCGCCGCAAGCTCTGGACGGCGTTGAACCGCGCCTGCTCTCGCGCCTCTCGATGGGTTTGGTCGCCGACATCTCGCCGGCCGATATCGAATTGCGCCGCTCGATCCTGGAATCAAAACTCACCCGCTTTGCCCCGCTGTCGGTGCCGGGCGATGTGATCGACTTCCTGGCCCGCACCATCACCCGCAATGTGCGTGAATTGGTTGGCGGCCTGAACAAACTGATCGCCTATGCGCAGCTGACCGGACAGGAAGTCTCGCTCAATCTGGCCGAAGAACAGCTGACCGATATTCTCTCAGCCAATCGTCGCCGGATCACCATTGACGAAATTCAGCGCACGGTTTGCCAATTCTATCGAATCGATCGCAGCGAGATGAGTTCGAAGCGCCGGGCCCGCGCTGTGGTGCGTCCACGTCAGGTCGCGATGTATCTGGCCAAGGTGTTGACCCCGCGCAGCTATCCCGAAATCGGTCGCAAATTCGGTGGCCGGGACCATTCCACAGTTATCCACGCGGTGCGCCTGATCGAAGATCTGCGCCAGCGCGATGCTGATATGGATGGCGATGTGCGCAGCCTTTTGCGTCAGTTGGAGAGCTGATAATATTGTTTCATGAACCCGCCTCCGCGGGTTCGTCCTCGGTGCCCATCTTCACTTCGTTCAGGCACCTGCGGCGCGCGCTTTCGCACTTGCGGCCTGATCGGCCGAGCTCCGCGACCAAGCGGGTGGATCGACCCACAAATCCTCACAATTTGCTCACAAGCAATCGACAGGTCTGCCCACATGCCTGTCGACAGGCTGTGCGCAGGCTGTAAACAGCTTATTCCATGAGTTCTGCACCGCTTTCTCCACAGCGATTGGACCGCTTTGCGCGGCATATTGTCCTGCCCGAGGTGGGTGGTGCCGGCCAGGTTGCGCTGGCTGAAAAACGCATCGTGCTGGTTGGTCTTGGCGGGATCGGATCGCCCGCGCTGCAATATCTGGCGGCTGCTGGGATCGGCCACCTGACGTTGATCGATGATGATCTGGTCGATGAAAGCAATCTACAACGTCAGACCATCTTTACTACGCGCGACATCGGCCATGGCAAAGCGACCAGCGCTCGCCGCTGGCTGAGCAATTTTGACGATGTGCTGAAGGTCGAGATCAGCGACACGCGAATCACCGCTAACAATGCAGGCGGCCTGATCGGCAGGGCCGATCTGGTTCTGGATGGGACGGACAATTTCGCCACACGGCTGGCCGTGTCGGACGCCTGTGTTGCAGCACAAGTTCCCTTGCTTTCTGCCGCAGTGGGCCGCTTTCAGGGCCAGGTGGGCGCCTTTGCCGGACATCTGCCTGACCAAGCATGCTATCGCTGCTTTGTCGGTGATGCGTTCGACGCAGAGGATTGCGACACCTGCGCTGAAGACGGGATGCTGGGCGCAATGGCAGGCTGGGTCGGCAGTTTTGCCGCTCTTCAGGCGGTGCGCATATTGTTGACCGGGGCCAGCAGCCTGGGCGATCCGCAATGGGGCAAGCTGCATATTCTCGACGGGATGCGCACCGGCATGCGTTCGCTCTCCATTGCCAAGGATCCGGCCTGCAGAGGGTGCGGATCGTAACTGGCTGTGATTCGTCGACCCGCAACGGCTCTTGCGGAATGCCCCCTTGCCAGTCGGCTAGCATTGTCGCACAAAAACTGCAGATTTTCTGGAGCTGATATTTTGCTGAAACGATTGATGTCGTCCGCCGCGATTCTGGTCGCAACCACCACCGCGATGGCCGCCTCGCCAGCTCTATCCGAAGAAGGGTTTTACCAGTACCCCAGCGCGCGCGGTGATGTGCTGATCTTTGCCAGCGAAGGGGACCTGTGGCGCAGCGCCCGCAATGGCGGCACCGCGGTGCGATTGACCAGCCACGAAGAGACAGAGACCGATGCAGCGATCTCGCCCGACGGCACGCTGGTGGCTTTCACGGCTAGCTATGACAGCGCGCGCGATGTCTATGTCATGCCAACAGCTGGCGGAGTGCCAACCCGACTGACCTTTCAGGGCGGCGGATTGCGCACTGTGGGCTGGACGCCCGATGGCAAGGTCATCTTCAGCTCGCGGCTGAGCGGCGGTGGTCAGGCAGAAATACTCTACACCGTCGATCCTGCTGGCAGCAATCCGCAACCCATCCCTTTGTGGCGCGCCACCGATGCAACCTATGGCGAAAATGGACAAACGCTGTTCTTTAGCCGCGGCGGCTTGGCCATTGGTTCTAATGACAATTCCGTACTGTATCGCGGTGGGAACATGGCTCAGTTGTGGAGCTGGACAGGCGGATCATCGGCCGAGGCTGTGCAGATGTTGCCCGACTTTGGCGCGCCAATACGCATGCCGATGGCCTATGGTGGCCGGGTCTATTTCATCTCTGACAAAGACGGGTCCGATGCGGTGTGGTCGGTTGCAGAAAACGGCTCCGGCGTAGTCCGGCATTCGCAAGGGTTGGACTTCCCCGTTCTGCAGGCGAGCATGGATGGGGGCGACATCTTCCTGCAAAATGGCGCGGATATTCACGTATTTTCGACCGGCTCCAACACGCTCAGCACGCTGTCGATCAATATTATCACCGACCGCGAACAGACGCGCGAGCGGGCCTTGAAAGACCCGATCAACCAACTTCAGTCCGCGCGCATCTCCCCTTCGGGCGAGAGCGTTTCCATTACTGCGCGAGGCCGCGTAGCCTTGGGTGCGCCCAAGCAATTGCGCCGGGTGGAATATGCTGTGCCGATGGATGCTCGGGCGCGCGAGGCCGTAACCGGGCCTGACGGCAAATGGACCTATATGCTGCTAGATCAAGGGCTGCGCGGCGATGTGTTTCGCGTATCAGCCGATGGTATTGGACAAGCGGAAGCTGTCACCAAAGGATATGATACGCGCATCTGGTCCATGATCGTCGCGCCAGATGGCAAGACACTTGTTTTGAATGACAAAAATGCGCGCCTGCAGAAGGTGGATATCGCCACCGGACGGGTAACTCTGCTGGCGCAAAATGCGACGGGCAACGACATGCCCTTCCACTATCTGAGCTTTTCGCCCGATGGGAAACATATCACCTATATCGAGCCCAGCGGCACCTATCTGGAAAATGTCTATGATATCTATGTCCAGAATGTTGAGACTGGGCAACGGGTCAAGGCCAGTTCCAGCAAGTATCATGATTATGCCCCTGCCTTCTCGCATGATGGTGCTTGGTTGTATTTCATCTCTGACCGCAATTTTACGCCTTCGCCGGGCCACCCATGGGGTGATCGCCATATGGGCGTCGACTTTCCCGAAACGGGCGAGCTGCACGCGCTGAAACTCGATCCCGAGGCTGAATTCAGCTTCACCGAAGCCAATGAGTTGAGCCGCCCTTCCAGCGAGGATGAGGGAGAAGAGGCCAACGGCGAGGGTGGCAAGGACTCGGGCGATGAAGGCTCAGACGATGATGAAAAGGACGAGAGCAAAGCGGCCAATGTGGTTCTGACCGGCCTTGCCGAGCGATTGTACAAACTGCCCACCAAGGCAGGGGTCAGCGGTTTCCTGCTGGCATCGAAGGGACATCTCTACACCATGCAAGACGACAATGTCGTCTCCATCGCCATCGACAAAAGCGACCCCGAGGTGGAAGTTTTCGCCAAGGGCGCGCTGGGGATGCAATTGTCCCATGATCGCGAGACGGCTCTGGTGGTTATGGGACCACAGCAAAGCCCCAAACTGGCGCTAGTTCCTGCGGCGGCAAAAATGCCTGAAAAGATGGACCAGCATGTGGTTAGACTGGATGATTGGCGCTTGATCATCGATCCTGCGGCCGAATGGCGCCAGATATTCATCGATCAATGGCGGCTGCAGCGTGACTTTTTGTACGATCCGTCGCTGCGCGGCGTCGACTGGGACGCTGTACGCGCGATGCATGAACCTTTGGTGGAGCGTATCGGGCATCGGGCAGAGCTCAACACGATTCTGGGCCAGATGGCCGCCCAGCTGGGCATATTGCACAGCCAGGTGCGCTCGGGCGATTTGCCAGAAGACACGGAAAACAGCGAGGTCGCCTTCCTTGGTGCAAAATACACCCCCGTTTCCGGCGGTCTGCGGATTGATCGGATTTACGCCTCCGAAGCTGATCTGGTTGCCCTAAGACCACCGCTGCGCCGCCCCGATGTCGATGCGCAGGTGGGCGATATCATTACCCGGGTCGATGGTGTGCCCACGACATCGCTCGCCGATCTCAGGCAAGCACTGGCCTCCAAGGCGGGTCAGCAAGTCAGGTTGGACCTGATGCGCCGGAGCAAGAATATCAGCACCATTGTCGAACCGATCAATCTGCGCGGCGAATACAACGCCAATTACATGGATTTCGTCGAGGCCAAGCGGAAGGCAACGGCCAAATTGTCCGGCGACCAGATCGGCTATCTTCATCTGCGCGCCATGGGCCCCAGCGACATTGCCAGCTTTGCCCGCGATTACTTCCCACAACTGCGTAAGGATGGCCTGATCATTGACCTGCGCAACAATGATGGGGGGTCAATCGACAGCATTTTGATGTCCATGCTGCAACGCCGCGCTTGGGCGTTCTGGGCCGACCCAACCGGCAAAGGCACCGCCACCACCAATATGCACAATGCCTATCGCGGCCATATTGCTGTGTTGATCGACGAGAAGACCTATTCCGATGGCGAGACCTTTGCTGCCGGGATCAAGGCGCTGGGCCTTGGGCCGTTGATCGGCACGCGCACGTCCGGTGCTGGCATTTGGCTCACCAATCGCAGCCGGGTTAGCGATGAAGGCGGTGCGCGTATTGCCGAAACGCCTCAATATTTTGCCGATGGCAGCTTGTTGATCGAAGGGCGCGGTGTCTCGCCTGATTACGAGGTCGAGAATTCGCCGCTGGCGACCTATCGCGGAGAAGACGCGCAATTGCAGGCCGCCGTCGCCCTGCTTCGCCAAAAAATTGCCGAGGAACCCGTTGCGCCGCTGGTGCCGCGACCACTGCCTCCCTTGGGCGCAACTGGCGGCGATTCCCGGCCCTTGGATTGAGGAGAAACTACCCTCCAGCGCCTCAGCCGCCTGCAGACAGAACTTCATCAACCCAGTCTGGGACCAGATCGCCTGCCTTGCCTTGGCGCGAGTGGCGGAACCAATGCGATCCCTCGCTGCGCTCCAGATTAAGCTCCAAAGTCTGCGCCCCGCAATCCAGCGCATCGCGGACAAAGCCAGCGGCGGGATAGACCGCGCCGCTGGTGCCGATCGACACGAACAGATCTGCCTGCCGGATCGCGGCATAGATCCGCTCCATTTGATACGGCATCTCGCCAAACCAGACTACATCGGGTCGCAGCGATGGAGCTTGGCAAACTGGGCAAGGTGGGCGGTCAGACATGGTCGCATCCCACGGACTACGCATCTCGCACGAGAGGCACAGCGCGCTCTTCAATTCCCCATGCATATGCAGCACGTCACGCGATCCGCCGCGCTCGTGCAGATCATCGACATTTTGCGTGACCAGCAACAGCTCTCCGGCAAATTCCTGTTCCAGGCGGGCCAGCGCGTGGTGGGCGGCATTGGGCTGGACCTTGGCCAGCGCCTCGCGCCGCATATCGTAAAACCCCAGCACCAGATCGGGATCGCGCGCGAACCCCTCGGGCGTTGCAACATCCTCTACCCGGTGCTGTTCCCACAAGCCGCCAGCTGATCGGAAAGTATCGATCCCGCTTTCCGCTGAAATCCCTGCTCCTGTAAGGATGACGATCCGCTCAATCTCTGCCATGGGGTGTGTAAGAACATGACAATAGGCAGAGATGCAATGATTGATTCTGGGATGGAATCTGGGGCTGAAATTGGGATCATTGGTAGCGCAGGCCGCATGGGCCAGGCGCTGGTGCAAGCGATCGAGCAAGCTGGGCACAATTTTGCAGGTGGGGTGGATCAGGGCGATCAACCCGGCCCCTTGGCCACGCGATGCGATGTGCTGATCGATTTTTCCGCGCCCGATGCCTTGGCGGGCAATATTGGCGCAGCGCGGGTGGCCGGCATTCCCCTGATCATCGGCACCACCGGCCTTGGCGAAGACCACCACCGGATGATCGACCAGGCGGGCCAAGTGCTGCCGATCCTGCAAACCGGCAACACCTCTCTCGGCGTAACTTTGCTCGCCCATCTGGTGCGCGATGCCGCCAAAAGTCTGGGGCCAGAATGGGACATTGAAATCGTCGAGATGCACCACCGGCTCAAGGTCGATGCGCCCTCTGGCACGGCCAAACTGTTGGGCGAAGCCGCTGCCGAAGGGCGCGGAATTGCCTTATCCGAAAACACGGAATCGGGCCGCGATGGCATGACAGGTGAGCGCGCATCAGGGGCGATCGGCTTTGCTGCCTTGCGCGGCGGAACCGTTGCGGGTGACCACAGCGTTATCTTGGCGGGCGACGAGGAACGCATCACCCTGTCGCACAATGCCGAAAACCGGATGATCTTTGCCCGAGGTGCTGTGAAAGCGGCGACCTGGTTGATCGGTCGGGAACCCGGCCGCTACACCATGAATGACGTTTTGGGGCTGTAAATTCGGCGCATGACCAAAGACCAAATCTTCGAATTCTTCCGCCGTTTGGCAGACGACAATCCCGAGCCCGAAACCGAGCTGGAATATGGCAATGCCTATCAGCTGGTGGTGGCGGTCGCATTGTCGGCGCAGGCCACCGATGTGGGCGTGAACAAGGCGACCCGCGCCCTGTTCGCCAAGGTAAAAACCCCGCAGCAGATGCTCGATCTGGGGCTGGAGGGATTGGTCGAGCACATCAAGACCATCGGCCTGTTCAATTCCAAGGCCAAGAATGTGATCGCGCTCAGTCAGCTGCTGGTCGACGAATATGACAGCCAGGTTCCTGACACGCGCGAGGATCTGGTCCGTCTGCCCGGCGTGGGCCGCAAAACCGCCAATGTGGTGCTGAATTGCTGGTTCAAGCAGGAAACCTTTGCGGTCGATACGCATATCTTGCGGGTCGGTAATCGGACCGGTCTGGCCAAAGGCAAAACCCCCGATCATGTCGAAGCGAAGCTGGAAAAGCGTGTCCCCCAACCCTTTCGCCTGCACGCGCATCACTGGCTGATCCTGCATGGCCGATACACCTGCAAGGCGCGCACGCCAGAATGTTGGCGCTGCGGTCTGGTGGACCTTTGTAGCTTCAGAAAGAAGGTGTTAGACAAGCCCAAGGGGCGCTGAAGCAGGCATAAACATGTCGGGTCTGCAGTGAGGGGATGACAAGCACAATGAACAACACCGATGATGGCCCATCGCCTGATGACTTGAGCGCCAAAGCTTGGAAAATCCCTGACACATTCATCATTATGTTTGTGTTGGCGGTGCTGGCGTGGATAGCCACCTTTGCCTTTGCGCCGGGCCAGTTTGAATTGTCCGGGGATCCCGCGCGCATCGTGCCGGGCAGCTTCCAAGCCGCTGACGCACCCACTCCTGCCCCGATCATGGGTGACGAGACTCGGGTGGGACTTTTGGATTTTCTGTTCGCAGGACTGATCAGCGGCGACCGCTATTCCCCAACTATCGGATTGATGGCGCTGCTGCTGGTCATCGGCGGCACATTTGGCATGATGATGCGGACCCTCGCCGTTGATAAGGCGATGTTTGCCGCCCTTCCCGATGGTAAGGCTCAGAATGAAACTCTGATAATTGGACTGTTTGTGGCGTTTTCCGTGGCAGGGGCAACCATAGGCATGGCCGAAGAGGCGATTGCCCTGACCCTGGTTCTAGCCCCGGCGATGAGCCGTGCAGGATATGACGGAATGACTGCCATTCTGACCTGCTTTGCCGGCACATCGATCGGCTTTGCTACCAGTTGGATGAACCCGTTCAATGTGATCATAGCGCAAAGCATATCCGATTTGCCGCCCTTGTCCGGGTTGGAATTACGGCTGGCCATGTGGCTGGCCTTCACCATCATCGGTGCGTTGTTTTTGTGGCGTTATGCTCGCGCGGTAAGGCTGGGCCAACGCGCGCCCATTGGCACGAAATTCCGCAGTGCTGCGCCTTTGGACAAAGAGGCGAACAGATTTACGCTGGCGCATAAATTGATCATCTTGACCCTGCTGGCCGGGATTGTGTGGGTTGGATGGGGCGTTTCAACGCAGGGCTATTATCTGGCCGAGATTACCGCCCAGTTTTTCGCCTTGGGCATCATCTTTGCCGTCATTGCCCGGTTTGCCAGGCTGGAAGGGTGCAGCCTGAGCGGGTTGATGGAAGGGTATAGAGATGGCGCGGCGCAATTGCTGCCCGCGGTGCTGATTGTGGCAGCGGCCAAGGGAATGCTGCTGTTGCTGGGCGGCGATGCGCCAGACAGCGATTCCCTGCTCAACACTCTACTCAATGCATTGTCATCGCTGACATCGCTGATGCCGGATTGGTTCACTGCCGGTGCCATGTTTGTGGTGCAAAGCGTGATCAATTTCTTCATCACTTCGGGATCCGGCCAGGCCGGAATCACCATGCCGATCATGGCGCCGCTGGCCGACCTTTCGGGCGTAAGCCGTCAGACCGCCGTGCTGGCTTTTCAGCTGGGTGATGGGCTGACCAATCTGATCGTACCGACATCAGCGGTAACGGTCGGCTGTCTGGCTGCGGCAGGCATTCAATATGGCGAGTGGTTGCGGTTTTTCTGGAAACCCATGCTAGCCTTGATGGGGATCGGATTGGTGCTGGTTCTGGGAGCACACGCGGGCGGTTATTGAGCGGATAGGGCAAGAGTAAGGTCCAATTCTGGCGATCGCGCCTTACCAGCACTCCTGACTCGGGCTGCACCGCCTGTCCAGAATAGGTCAGGGCGTCGCTGGATAGTACCAAACCCGGCGCACCAGCCCGTCCTCGATCTCATACACGGCCAGCGCCGATTGCGATTTGGGATTACCATCCTTGTCCGACCAGCGGGCGATCTCGCGAACCGCAACAAAACGTCCGTCGGTCACGCTTCCGTCAAGCTCGCTGGTGGTCGCCATCGGAGAAGTGAGATAGGCTGTCATTTGCTCAACCAGATCGACCTTGCCGTTGGCAAAGACAGCAGCCTCGCTGCCCTCGATACTGATCCATTGCACTTCGTCATGCATCAGAGCCGCCATCTCATCCACATCGCGGCTGTTGTACGCCTCGACATAGGCCGATGCGATCGAGAGTTCGTCCGAACCCTGCGCAGCGGCCGAATGAGCGCATCCCGACAATGCAAGGCTGGCAGCGGCCAAGAGGGCTAGACGAGCGAGCATATCAAACATCGTCCGCGCTGATCATTTCTTCGCGGTCAATCTCGCCCGTCAGGCTGGCAACGGTGGTCGCCACAGCTGCGTCTCCGCTGACATTGGTGGTGGTGCGCATCATGTCCATGATCCGGTCAACGCCAGCGACAAAGGCGATGGTTTCCAAGGGAACACCCACCGCGCCAAACACCAGCGCCATCATGATCAGGCCTGCGCCCGGAATGCCCGCTGCGCCCACTGCACCCAGCGTGCCCAGAATGGAAATTAGGAAGTAGTCGCCCCAGCTTAGGTCCACCCCGAATATCTGAGCGCCAAACAATGTGGCCAGGCCCAGATACATCGCGGTGCCGTTCATGTTGATGGTCGCGCCCAGTGACACAACAAAGCTGGCGACCGAATTGCTCACGCCCAGATTGCGCCGTGTGCAGCGCAGGGTAACGGGCAATGTCGCATTGGAGCTGGCGGTGGAATAGCTGACCGCAATCGCATCGATAATGCCGCGGAAGAAATCCACCACCGGCAGCTTGGCGATGAATTTGATCATGCCGCCATAGATCAGGCCAATAATCAGCAAGCAGCCAAGGTAATTGAGCGCCACCAATTTGCCGAGCGCCGCCAGTGCATCCAGCCCCAGCGTGCCAGCCACCCATGCCATCAGGGCAAAGACACCGAACGGGGTCAGCTCCATCACCACCATGGTGACTTTTTGCATCACGACCGAGCCAGAATCGAAGATTTTGAGGACCGGCTCACCCTCTTCCTTGGCCATCAAAATGCCAATGCCGATCAACAGTGAAAAGATGATCAGCGGCAGGACATTGACGTCCGCCATCACCTGCACCGGGCTTTGCGGGATCATACCCATGATCATGTCGCGCCAAGTTGTCGGGTTGGGATCGGGCACTGGCCCCATCTCAATCGCCGACGTGTCGACGCCCGCTCCGGGCATCAGCAACGTGCCCAAAGCCAGCCCAAGCCAGACGGCAATTTGCCCGCTGATGACGAATAACAGCAAAGCTCGCCCGCCAACCGCGCCCAATTTGCGAATATCGCCAATGCTGGCGACGCCCGCCACCAGACTGAAGAAGATCAGCGGGACGACCAACATCTTGATAAAGCCAATGAAAACATCGCCGATAATCTTGATGCTCTCAGCACCCGGACCCCAGAAATACCCCACCAACACGCCCAAGATCAGTGCTGCGATCACGCGCTGCCACAGCGGAATATTGAACCATGCGGTCATATCTGTTCGTCCCTCTTCGAAATAATCTATGCGAGCGCTGCTTTGGTGATGCGCGCGTAAATCCGGCTGAGCGTATCAAGATCTGCCATCGCCACCGCCTCGTCCCGCTTATGCATGGTTGCATTGCACAGGCCAAATTCGATGACGGGACAAACCGCGCGAAGGAACCGCGCATCCGATGTACCACCTGTTGTCGATGGCTCGGGCGCGATGCCCGTTTCGGCTTCCACAGCGTCGGCGATGATCTGGCTGAATTCTCCTGGCGGCGTCAGAAACGGCTCGCCCGAGATAACTGGACGGGCGATGCCGCCATGCTTCTCGGCAATGTCCGTCACCAGCTTCGACAAAGAAGCGCCCGAATGACAATCGTTGAACCGGATAGAGATGCGCGCGCTCGCCTTGGCAGGGATGACATTATGGGCCGGATTGCCAACCGTCAGATCGGTGATCTCAAGATTGCTCGGTTGGAACCAATCGGTCCCCTCGTCCAATTTCAGTGCATCCAGCTCCGCCAAAATAGCCACCAGTTTGGGCAAGGGATTGTCGGCCAGATGCGGATAGGCAACATGGCCTTGCGTCCCCTCCACCGTCAGCCAGATATTGACCGAGCCGCGCCGCCCGATTTTCATCATATCGCCCAGCCGGTTGACGCTGGTGGGTTCACCCACAAGGCACAAATCGGGCTGGATGTCCTCGGCGGTCATATAGTCGATCAAGGCGCGCGTGCCGTGTAACGCCGGGCCTTCCTCGTCACCGGTGATGATAAAGCTGATCGTTCCGGCATCCTGCGGTACATCAGCCACAGCGGCGGCCATGGCCGCAATCGCACCCTTCATATCCACCGCGCCGCGACCATACAGCAGCTCGCCCCGCTCGGTCGGAATAAAGGGATCACTGGTCCAATCATCCCCGGGAGGGACCACATCCAGATGCCCGGCGAAGGCAAAGTGCTTGGAGTCAGCAGGCCCGGTGCGAATGGCAAACAGGTTCTCTACCGGAGCCTCGTCGCTACCAGCAGGACCATCGCCGCGAGTGAAACGGTGGACGATAAACCCGTGCGGGGTCAGCATCGCCTCCATCGCATCGAACACCGTCCCGGTTGCTGGCGTAACGCTGCGAGCCGCAATCAGCTTTTTGGCGAGATCTACCGCTTGGCTCATGATGGGTCCTCTTGTGGCATGTCTCGTGGCAGGGAGCCCGGCGCAAAGGCGCTGTCGAGCAATTGTGCGATCCGTATTCCCGCCTGTTGCACGCGGCGGCGCGACACCGGTACAGCATCGACAATGTCCTGCTGTGTCAGTGCGGTTTTGGCAGGCAAATCAGTCTCGCACGGCGCGCTGTCAAAGGCGTTGGGATAGACAAAATCGCGTGCAATCTGCCAGCTTTCCCGGCCCCAATCGGCGGGTTCGCCTCCGCCCAGATCGCCGCGTTCCTCCGCGCTGTAGCGGCGCACGATCGGTCGATCACCGGTGGTTACGGCTCGCTCGGCCAATGGGCTGTCCCAGATGGAGTGTAAATTGCGCCCTGGCACAATGCCGTAGGCGGCCTCGCGATCATTCCCGCCGCGGTCATTTTTGTCTCCCGAATGCAGCGGCATGTGAATATCGCCGGCAAAATGCACCATGAAGGCCAGCGCTTGCAAGCGGACCGGCGCAGGCAGGCTTTCATCGGCCAAAATGCGATGGTTGCGCTCAATCTGCGCAGTCACACAATTGCCACCGCGGCAATTGGCCCACGGATCATACGCCTCGCAAATCGGGGTCGAGCGATAATGCCAAGCGGCTGTGTGACCCCAGCGCCAGCGCGTGCGCCGCACACAATCGGCCCAGGTCGATGCCTCGCGAATGTTGCGAATGCGGCAATCCGGCGTGCCCAGTCCCGCATCGTCAGACAACAGCCTCTGCACTTTGCGACGCGTGTCCGGCGTCACATTGGCCATGGCGATCTCGCCGGTTATGCCATGCGCATAGAAACCCCAGGCATATCCGGGAACCGGTGCCAGCAATGCCAGCGACACAATCGCAGCGACAAGCGGAGTGAATATGCGCAGCCTAGCCATCATGTCCCTCAACCCCAACGTCACTTGGTCCCCGCATCAATTGGGTGTCGTCTCATATTGCTCGATCACCCATTCCTCTTCTTCGGAGGCGGCGATCCATTGCTGCATCCATTCATGTTCCCACATCGCCTCCATATAGGTGGCGGCAAATCCGGGAATTTTGACCTGATAGCTGATGAAGCGGCTGACCACGGGAGCATAGAATATGTCCGCTGCGCCAAAGGTTCCGAACAAGAACGGACCGCCCTTGCCAAACCGCGCCCGTGCCTCGGCCCACAGACCCAGAATGCGAACGATATCTTCCTGGCACTGCTCAGACAGCTGCGCGCCTTCAAACCGGCGCCGGATATTCATCGGGCATTCGGTGCGCAAGGCGGCATAGGAACTGTGCATTTCGGCCACCATCGCCCGGGCCATACCGCGCGCAGCCTCGTCCTTGGGCCAGAAGCGGTCGCGGCCTACCCGATCTGCGAAATATTCCATGATCGCCAGACTGTCCCAGATCACATTGTCGCCGTCCCACAGGATCGGAACCTTGCCCCATGATGGCTGCAAAGTGTCGGTGCTGCGACGCTGCTCCCAACCCTCGCCAAACAGCGGACTGACCAGCTCGTCAAAATGCAGGCCCGATTGCTTGGCCGCCAACCAGCCGCGCAATGACCAGCTGGAATAATTCTTGTTTCCGATGATCAGCTTCATAATTGGTCGCGGTCCTATGAATGCGTTAGGCAACTGCCCTAGATATTCATTGTTTCGCTGTCGAGGCTGAACAGGTTACGATAGACAATTGCATCGACTTTGCCGGAGCCAACGCCATGCCCTTACGCCCCTTTCACCTCGCCTTTTCGGTCAACGACCTGAACGCAGCCCGGCAGTTTTACGGCGGCATGATGGGATGCGCTGAAGGCCGCAGTTCGGATGAGTGGGTGGATTTTGACTTCTTCGGCCACCAGATCGTGACCCATCTGGCGCCGGGTAAAAGCGGAGACGCCATGAGCAATCATGTCGATGGCCACGGCGTGCCTGTCCCGCATTTCGGTGTGGTGTTGACGATGGAAGAATGGCAGGCACTGGCCGATCGCCTGAAGTCGGCAGGCACTGACTTTGTAATCGAGCCAACCATTCGCTTTCAGGGAAAGCCGGGCGAGCAAGCCACGATGTTCCTGCGCGACCCTTCGGGTAATGCGCTGGAGTTCAAAGCCTTTGCTGACGATGCGATGCTATTCGAGAGTTGAAACGGGGGCCGTGGAAGGCTGGAAGCGCTTGGTCGAGAATTGCGTTCGCTTGGTGCAGCGGACGCAATCTGGCTAACATGTGTTGAGAAATGATGGTGAGCCCTGCTGGGTTCGAACCAGCGACCTACTGATTAAAAGTCAGTTGCTCTACCGACTGAGCTAAGGGCCCCCATTCAAGGGTTGCGCGCGTTGCCAGAGCTATTCTTGCAACCCGGCGCGGAGGCCCACCTAGTGGCGGGTTGCTGGCGGGTCAAGCGCGCATGCAGATGTTGGACAGAAAGTCCGGTAATTGGATCGCGCCAATCACCGGCAATTTGCCGCGCTGGTGCCAGCACAAAGGTCCTCTCGCGAAAGGCGGCATGCGGGATTGTTAGCCTGGGCGAGGCCCACACTCCTCCGTTCCACAGGATAATATCCAGATCCAATGCACGCGCGCCCCAACGTTGCCCGCGCCTGTTGCCAAAGGCCTGCTCAACCCCCTTTAGCAGGCCCAGCAGTGTCTCTGGATCGTGCTTGGTCTCTACAATCGCGACCGCATTGGCATAGCGGCGCTGAGAGGGGCCCATGGGCGGGGTTTCGATAATGTCCGACAGATCATGAAAGGCAAGCCCCACATCTTCCAGCACCTCCACCGCTGCCTGTAACACTTTGCGCGGAGGGCCATCACGCCCCGTCGGGCGATTCGATCCCAGCGCGATAAGATAGGTATGGGTGATCAGCTGAAAATGTCCTGCTCGCCTTCGCTGGCGGTGGCTTGCCCTTGGGCGATCGAGCGGGTTTTCTTGAACAATCCCTTGGTGTGTAGCTGGTAAGGCACGGCAATATCACGGGCATAGTCCTTGGCTCTGATCCGCGTAATGACAGCGTCCACGGCTTCGCCCGTTTCTGGAGACCGAACCCGAGCATCAAATGCAATCGCGCTGGCCAGGATGGCGCCCTCGCTTGCCTGTTGGCGCAATGCGCTTGTCAGACCGTCAATAACGGTTTGCGATTCGGGATGATCGTCGCCGTCATATGTAGCCAGGAGCCCCACTTGCCCGTCTGACCCGATTGACGCACCCAAGGGAAAGAACTCGCCATTTTTCTCGAGCAAAGCCATCGCATTGCTGAGCGCATGATCAAACAGATCGTCCAGCCTATCCTTATTAATCATCACAATCTCCCCATTCGCTAGATATCTTCGCTGATCCGGCCGTACAGCTCTGGCCGACGGTCGCGGAAGAAACCCATGCCGGCGCGGTGCGTTGCCGCTTGGTCGAGATCCAATGTCGCAACCAATATGCCTTCGTCCTCGGCCCCGAACTCGACCAGCTTGTCACCCCATTCATTGGTGATGAAGGAATGACCGTAGAAGTTCTGACCCTCTTCATCGCCGATGCGATTGGCGGCCACAATGGGCATGCAGTTGGATACAGAATGTCCCTGCATAGCGCGCTGCCACATGCGGCTGGTGTCCAGATCGGCATCATAGGGCTCTGACCCGATGGCGGTGGGATAAAGCAACATCTCTGCGCCTTGCAGTGCCATCACGCGGGCAGCTTCGGGATACCATTGGTCCCAGCAGATCCCCACGCCAATCCGGGCCGATCCGCCGTCCAGCGGCACTTCCCAAGTCTTGAAACCGTCATTGCCAGGCCGGAAATAGAATTTCTCTTCATAGCCAGGGCCATCGGGAATGTGGCTTTTGCGATAGGTGCCGGTGATGTCTCCGCGCGCATTCACCATCGCCATGGTGTTGTAATAATGCTGGCCATCGCGTTCAAAGAAGCTGGTGGGGATGGCTACTTTCAGCTTGGCCGCCAATTTGCGCATGGCGATAACGCTGGGATGTTCCTGCGTCGGGCGGGCGAGCGCGAACCGCGCTTCATCCTCTGTCTTGCAGAAATAGGGGCCGGAAAACAGCTCGGGAGGCAGGATCAATTGACTGCCCCGCGCAGCCGCTTGCTCGACCAACTCGCTGACGGCAGCGATATTCTCGGCCTCGTCATTACTGCCAAGTGACAGCTGGAGGGCGGCGACAGTGATTTCTCTCATCCGCCGCCCTTTAAGCTGTGTTGGACCCGCTGAAAAGCCAGACCCAATTAAATGCTGAGCCTATTCAGAAGGTCAGTCAGCCTTTTTGAACAGCAAAGTCATCCGATCGCTCTCGCCGATCGCCATATAGGCAGCGCGGTTTTCATCGCCATAACGCAGGACAGGAGGCAGCGTCCAAACGCCGCCTTCCCAGTTCGCAGGATCCTTAGGATTGGCGTTGATTTCTGAGCTTGCAACCAGCTCAAAGCCGGTGATTTCCATCAGTTTTATCACATCCGCCTCGCGCATGTATCCGCGCGCCGGATTAACATCGGCATATTTGGCATCTGCAGGTGCGCGATGCTGTACAATGCCGACCAAACCATCGTCTTTCAGCATCGGACGTAGCTGACGAAGCCAATATTGCAGCCGCCCACCATTCCATTCGCCGTGCATCGCACGAACGAACAGGAAGCGATCGACCGTGCCATGGCGCTCTTCGGGAAACTCGTCGATCTCAAACGCCAAAACCTCGTCAGCATTGCCGCCGAAATCCTCGGCAAATTGTTTGGCAAACCGGTCGGGCCAGGCTTTGGCGCGAACTTCGGCTTCGCGGTTCGGATACTCAACCGAATCACTGTCGCGCGCCATAGCGATATATTGGCCTTGGTCAGCCAGATAGGGAGCCAGGATGCGCGTGTACCAGCCTCCACCAGGCGCAACTTCCGCCACAGTCATGGTGGGTTCGATCTGAAAGAAATCCATCGTTTCAGCAGGGTTGCGGTATTTGTCGCGTGCGCGATCCTCATCGCGGCGCTCGTCTGCCAGAACCATTTCCAGCGTCGTGGTGGTAGGTTCTGCCGCGGTCGTTGCAGCCTCTTCTGCGGCTTGCGCTTCCGCTTCTGCGGTTTCTGCTTCAGCCTCAGCGTCTTCTTGCGGGGCGAGAACGGCTTGGAGCACACGGCCCAAGATATCGCGTGTACTATTATCCTGGGCGACGGCAGGTGCGGCGGCCATGACGGCTGCGCAGGCAAAAAGGCTGGTATTGACGAACAAACGACGCATTGATCTCTCCTGAGAATTTGTAGCTATGACTCTTCTAACGCATGCAGGCATAGTAAGTTTCATTGCACGCACTATCTGTCAAACCAACAAGGAGTTTCGGTGAATGACACAGGCAATAATTGCAGGCGGATGTTTCTGGTGCGTTGAGGCTGTCTTTAATGACGTTGTCGGCGTCACCAATGTGGAAAGCGGCTATATCGGTGGCGTTGTAGCGGACCCGACATACAAGCAGATTTGCACCGGGGCGACCGGCCATGCCGAGGCAATCCGGTTTGATTTTGACGAACAGGTGATTTCTTTGGGCGAAGTCTATGACGTGTTCCTGGGCACGCATGATCCAACCCAGCTGAACCGGCAGGGCAATGATGTCGGCACCCAATATCGCAGCGCCATTTTTGCGCTGGATGATGCCCAACGGGCTGAGGCCGAAGCGGCGATTGCCCGCTGGAACGAAACCAATGATGGCACTGCTGTGACATCGGTTGAGGATGCCAGCACATGGTATCCGGCCGAAGATTACCATCAAGAATATTGGGAAGGCGAAGGACAGCGCAATCCCTATTGCCTGGCCACCATTCCGCCCAAACTGATGAAATTGCGCAAGAGTTTTCAGGCCAAGGTGAAAACGTGAGCCGCCAACATTCGTGAAGCTGACGCGATCATACACCGCCAATCACCGCCAGCGCAGCGACGGCTCGGTGGTGTTTGACTGCTCACCCGATGCCAAGGAATGGCCTTGGCTGAACCTACCCGCCCAGCATCCGCTGGTCATCCAAACGCAGAATTTTTGGGCCAGCGTAGGTGTGACATCGGCCTTGGGCACACGCGACGATGACAAATGGAGCGCGCTGACATGGACCGATTGGGTCCTGGGCGATGTGACAGCGGGCCGTGCCACCCACGGCATTTTCACCAATGCCCAAGGCGCCGTCGATCAAGCTGACAGCGACGACAAATTGACGTTCAGCACGCGACTGTTCGATGCCAAAGATCGCGAGATTGTCGCAATACGGGGCAAGGGTGTCGTGTTTAGAAATCGCAATTTTGAACAATGGCGCTCGGGGTCGAAGACCAAGGCAGAACAAGCCAGCACGCCGCCAACCAGCTTTATCTATGCGCCGCGCGAGTTGTTGGGCCTGTCACTGTTCGAACCACCCTTGATCGCACCGCTGGACAATTCCGGCAATCACACAAGGGCTCTGGTCACCAAGCAGAACGGTCTGATGCCCGGCCATCCTTACTTCAGCGGATCGGGTGACCATGTAAATTCGCCGCATCTGGCAGAACTCGCGCGACAAACCGTCAGCCTGCTGAGTGGCGGAGATTGCGCAAAGCTGCTCATCACCCATGGCGAGATGGATATGCACCGCTATATCGAGCTGGGCACCGAAATCGAGATTGGTATCTCTCGCGAATCAGACCATCGGGCCGTGCTTGCGATCAGCCAATTGGGCAGGTCTTGCGCAACGCTCACCATGCAGTGGAGCATTGCGACCTAGCTGCAGGTCAGCTTCTTCACGATTTGCGCCACCGCGCCACGAAGAATCCATCCAAACCGCCAGCATCTCCCCGCATGCCTGGATCGGTGCGCAGCCACCCTTGTCCCGTCGGCTCAAGCCCGGCGGGCAATTCGTCTGATCGGATCGGGTCGGGGGTCAATTCGAGTCCCGCAGCGTTGACAGCGACGGCCTGATCCTCGCCCTCTTCTTGCTCCAACGAACACACCACATAGATCAGCGATCCGCCCGGCTTCAACCATCCCGCAGCCCGCTCAATCAATTGTGCTTGCAACTCGGCCATCTCGCCAATCTGGCGAGGACCAATGCGGTGCAACACATCAGGATGACGCCTGCACGTACCCGTCGCCGTACATGGTGCATCGAGCAGGATGGCATCAAATTGATGCTTTGGTTCCCACGTCAAAGCATCGGCGCGAATGGTGGAGGCCTTCAAATCGACCCGCTGCAAATTCTGTTTGAGCAGATCGAGCCGGCGCTTCGAAATATCCAGCGCGGTGACCTTCCAGCCTTGCGCTGCCAATTGCATGGTCTTGCCGCCCGGCGCGGCGCACAAATCCAGCGCATAGCGGCCTTCGCCAGCGCCCAACAGACGCGCCGGGATTGATGCCGCAAGGTCTTGCACCCACCATGCCCCGGCCTCGTCCTTTGTGCCAAAGCCGGGCAAATTTTCGACTGCGCTTCCTCGGGCCAGCCGGACATGACCTGCCATCAGACTGTCGCCCGACAATTGATTAGTCCAATGCGCGGTTTGGTCTGGATCGCGCAAAGATAAATCAAGCTGGGGTGGCTCGGCCAAGCCGGCTGCGATCAGCTCCATCCGTTTGCCCAAATGCCCCGCCCAGCGCTGCTCGACCTGCTCTGGCAAGCTGGGCACTGGCGGCAGGGTTACTTCTTGCTTGTTAAGCGTTGAAAATACGCCATGCGCCAACCGTCTCGGACCGCCAGAAAGCAGGGGCAATCCTGTGGCGATCACGGCATGCGGCGGGGTCCCCAACCTCAGCCAGCCCGCCAGCATCAACCGCAACACGCTGCGCACCTTGGCATCATCGGGCAGATTCTGCTTGGTTGCACTGTCGATCAGCCGGTCGAGGTCCGGCAGCCAACGCAAAGCCTCGCTCACCAGCGCCCGCGCCAGCGCCTTGTCAGCGGGTTTACGCACCGAGCGGGTAGCCCCGTGGAAGCTCTGATCGAGCGTTTCACCGCGCCGCAAAACAGCGTCGAGCAATTGCAACGCAGCGCGGCGTGCATAGATTCCTGAGGGTTCAGCCATGGTCAGCGCGGCCTAGACGCTCTTGAAACCAAGCGCCAGCACGGGCATTACCCAATTTGACATGACAAAACAAAAATCAGACGCCGCCAAAGCATTTGCAAAGCCAGCCCATTGGACCAATGATCCTGTGCCCACGCCAAAGGCGGGTAAGCCTGATCACGATGAACCGCGCGATCTGTCTCCCACCCGCTATGGCGATTGGGAAAAGAACGGCATCGCCATAGATTTTTAGCGCCATCGATTTTTAGCTAGCGGTAAAGGATAATTGCGTGGCCCAAACGACGCCATAGGCGTCGCAAGGCCGACCGGCCGCCCGCAGCGATGCGACATTTAGGTCGCGTGAGCGAGGAAATCGCACGCCGGAGGGCGTGCGGAAATCACAACTTCTTGAATTCGACCTTCAAACCGTCCTTAGGCTGGGGAATGGGCCATGCCTTCCAATCGGGCGCATAACCCTCTTCGACCACGATCTCATATTGCTGCAGCAATTGCGCCAGCAAGATCTTCACTTGCATATAGGCAAAGTGCAGACCCAGACACATATGTGCGCCGCCGCCAAAGGGAACCCAGGCATATTTGTGCCGCGCTTTGGCCTTGTCCGGCGTAAAACGCATCGGGTCAAAGGTGAACGGATTGTCCCAATAATCTTCTGAATGATGGGTCCAGTAAATATTGATCCCAACCATCTGACCGGCCGGAATGCGATAGCCTCCATATTCAAAATCACGCAGTGCGCGGCGCGGCATGGATGGCACCGGCGGCATCATCCGCAGCGCCTCTTTGAAGGCCATTTCGGTCAGTTCCAGTCTGCCCAGATCATCATAGCTGAGCGGGCGCGGATTGCCCGAGGCATCTGGTCCACCGGTGATCGCCACGATTTCTTCGCGGATCTTGGCCTGCCATTGCGGGTTCTTCGCCAGATAATAGATCAGGCTGGTGGCCGAGGAAGTGATGGTGTCATGCGCGGCCATCATCAGGAAATTCATGTGATCGACCACCTCATCGACCGGCAATAAAGAGCCATCCTCGCGCGTCGCCGTGGCAAATTGGCTGAACATGTCCTGCCCGCCGCCAGCTTCGCGCCGCTTGTGCGTTTCTTGGGTGAAGTAATCGACCAGAAAGGCGCGGCCATCGACCCCGCGTTTCATCTTGGTGAAGGGCAATGGGCTGCGGATCGGCGCGACAGAGGCCTGCACCATATCAACAAAGGCGGTGTTTATTTTGTCAGCTTCGGGACCCCAATCGATCCCAATGAAGCTTTCCGCAGCAAGATCCAGAGTCAGCTTCTTGATGGTCGGATAGAATTCCATCCGACCTTCCCAATCGGCCACTTCGCGCGCGATCCCGGTGTTCAAAGCGCCCGAATAATGCCGCATCGGGCCCGGCTTAAACGCGATCGAAAGGGCGCGGCGGTCCATCCGGTGATGGTCAAAGTCCATCAACATCAATCCGCGCGGGAACAATTGGTCCAATACCGGACCCCAGCCCTGTTCGCTGGAGAATATCTTGTCCTTATTGAACAAGACCATCTCGTTGGCCTCGGCCCCGATTAGCGCCACATTCCAGCCACCAAAGGCCTTGCTTTTGTAAACCTTGCCGTATTTTTCGATCATTTCCCGCGTGAAAGCATGCGGGTCAGCCAATTGCTTGAAAGTATGACCGACCAAAGGCAGGCCTGCTTCGCCGGGGATATGTGCCAAAGCATCCGTCGCCGGAATGCCCTCGCTCCAATGGCTGAAACGCCCGTGCTCAGGCACATTCGATGTCTTAGTAGTGGAAGCTGCGGTGGCCATGATCAACCCTGATACCTTGCGTTACTTACCTAAGTGTAAGTAATGTTGAGGCCTAAATCCAGCCTGCCAATTCTGTGCGGGTCAATTTTTCCAGCATGTCCATTCCTGCGTCCGATGTATTGAGGCAGCTGAGCACGGCATAGTCCTCGCCGCCCGCCTCCATAAAGATGTCCCGCCCCTCGATCGCCAGCTCTTCCAAAGTCTCGACACAATCGGCCGAAAAACCGGGCGCCGCGATAGCCAATTTGCGCGTGCCCTTGCTCGCCTCGCGCTCCAGCGTGGTGTCGGTAGCTGGCTCCAACCATTGCGCCGGACCAAAGCGGGATTGGAAGGAGGTTTCAATCCGCATCGGTGGCAGACCCTCCATCCCGGCCAATTTCTCTGTCAGCAGGCGTGCCGTTTTGCGGCAATGGCAGTGATAGGGATCGCCCAGCTCCAATGTGCGCTGGGGCATGCCATGGAAGCTCAACACCAACACTTCAGGCGCAAATGGCAGCGCATGAATTTGACGCGAAAGATCAGCCGCCAAGGCATCAATATGGGCTGGATTGTCGTAATAAGGCGGCAGGGTGCGAATGCTGGGCTGCCACCGCATTTTGCCCAAAGCCTCACCTACTTTATCGACCACCGTCGCCGTGGTGGCCGCGCTATATTGGGGGTAGAGCGGGGCGATCAAGATCCGGTCACAACCCGATTTCTGCAGAGCCTCTATCTGGCTCGGGATCGAAGGCTCTCCATAGCGCATGGCATAGGAAATCTGCGCCGCATCGCCGATCAATTGTTGCAAATTTTCGGCCTGCTTGCGCGTGATGACAGCCAGAGGAGACCCCTCGTCCGTCCACACTTTGGCATAAGCCTTGGCGCTCTTTTTGGGCCGCGTGTTCAGGATAATTCCGCGCAAAATGGGCTGCCAGGCAATCGGCGGGATTTCGATCACACGACGATCTGACAAGAATTCGGCCAGATAGCGCTTTACATCCTTGGGCTCGGGCGATTGGGGCGTGCCCAGATTAACCAGCAGCACGCCGATATTTCCGCTGGAAACCGGCACATGATCATGCGGTAACTGCTGATTTTGCAACATAATTATAGACCTTCGGTCAGGAACGGCAGTCGCCTCAGGCGGGTGCCTGTGGCCGAGAACATAGCGTTGGCAATCGCTGGAGCGGCCACCACTGCGCCCAATTCTCCTGGATCAAATGCTGGCGCATCACTGGCGATAAAATCGACCAGAATTTCGGGGCAGTCCGCCAATTGTGGCAGATTGAGATCGGCCAATTGCTGAGCGACAGGAACGCCCGATCTGTACCGCGTGCTTGCTCCCATTGCTTGGGACAGACCAAACACAAGGCCGCCTTCGATTTGTTGCCGTGCAATGTCCAAATTGACGATCCGGCCAATGTCCACAACCGCAACCAGGCGTTGCACCTGCAAACCGCCTTCACCCGCACGAGCATCGGCAATACAAGCAATCCGCCCCCCGCTTGCCGCATCACCCATGCGGTGGCAGGCAAGACCCTGCCCGCTTTGATCGCGGCCGCCATCCCATTGCGCCAGCCGCGCCGCGCTCTGCATGCAGGCGACCAGCCGCGCATCCTGGCCCAGCATAGAAATGCGGAAGGACAAAGGCTCCAAATCATTGCGGGTCGCCACTTCATCAATGAAGCTTTCGATCGCAAAGGCCGTGACCGCATCGGCATTGCCCCGCATACGGGAACACGGCAGGCCAATTTCCACCGGCACATGCTGAACTGTCACATTGGGAATGGCATAGGGCGGCATCGCCCCTTCGCAGGCCAACGGGTCGGCCATACCGGTGCTGTCGTTGATCGCGGCCCAGCTGGTCTTGTTCTCAAACAGGCGCTGGCCAAATTCCACATTGCTGGGCGGAGTGGCAATGCGCGTCTTAAGGCCCTGGATCATGCCGCTGCCATCCTTTGCAATTTGGGCGGTGAGCAACATTTGCGCCGGAGCGCGCGGGCGGGCTTGCTGCAATTCTTCATAGCGAGACCAGATAAGCTGCACTGGCCGGCGCAATTCGCGCGCAATCAAAGCCACCTCAATCGCGTGGTCATGTTCCAAGCGCCGGTCAAAGCTGCCGCCTGCCGGCATGGGATACAGCACCACATCCTGCAGTTTCAGGCCAATAGCCTTGGCCGCTGCTGCGCGTGCCTGTTCCGGCGCCTGACTGGCCAACCACAGCTCCAACCGTTCGCCGTCATAGCGTGCTGTTGCGGTGGAGGTCTCCAGCGTCGCATGGACGCCTGCCTCGACTTCATATCCCAGCGCCAGATCGGCATTGCCGCCGCTGTTATAGCCCTCGCCTCGTTCGGCAATGATATGCGCGTCGTCCGTTTTCAGCGCCTGATCCATCCGCTCGGCAATATCGTCGCTGTCGACGGTGAAATTCACCGCAAAGCGCGGCTGCATCGCCTCAACCGCCCTATCGGCAGCCCACCAATTAGTGGCTGCAACAGCCAGCCATCTGTTGCCCTCAACCGCTCCTACAATCCCGCGAATATCGCGCGCATTCAGAGGGTTGAAATCGGTCAGCTCGGCCTTGTCCAGCGGGCCGTGACGGATGGCGGCATAGACCATGCCGGGCAAGCGGACATCGCCTGCAAACAGATGGGTACCATCCACCTTGGAAGGCAAATCAATGCGCGGATATTGCGTGTCGGCCTCGGCTTCGCCGGCCAGCGGATTTTCCGCATAAGGCCGGGTCTTCAGCGGCGGTGGATCGGGCGGCGATTGATCGGCTGCCTCTGCTGCCAATTCGGCAAAGCTCAGGCGCTGATCTTCGAAAACCACAAATCCTTGCTCGGCCTCGCATTGCTCGGGCGAGACATTCCACCGCTCCGCTGCAGCCTGGGTCAACATGCCTCGAGCAGCTGCTGCGGCCATCCGGCACGGCTGTTCGAATGCTTCCAAACTGGTGCCATCGGCGGTCGCCATAAAGCGCGTGCTGCCGGCAAAGCGCTGGGTCATGATGGCGTCGGGCGTGTCCGCCCAACCCGCCATAACGCCGCCCCAAAGCGGCGCCCAACGCGCGGCCAATACGGCATTGGCATACAACGCGCTGACCGAAGCTGGCTCCACTGCGATCTGTCGCCAATCCGCACCCAGCTCAGCTGCGACAATCTGGGGCAGGATCGTGCTGACACCTTGCCCCATCTCCAATTGCGGCAAAGCCACGGTGATCACCCCGTCGCTGGCAATCTTGATCCAGGCATCAAAGGCATATTCTTCAGCCTGGGTTTCCAGTGGGTTGGGATAGCTGCGAGGTAACAGCATCCACGCAACCACAAACCCGCCGCCAACAGCAGCTCCGGTGAGCACACCGCGGCGGGTCAACTCCATGCTCAGGCCGCCCCTTTGTTCAAGGCACCCAGCCAATCGCTGATCTTTTGGGCCACTGCGGTAAAGGCTTGTCCCTCGTCGCTATCGCCGGTTGCAGGTGGTTCGCCGCTGTCGCCAGACTCGCGGATAGACATCGCCAACGGGATTCGGCCCAAGAAGGGAATATCCACCGTGCCCGCCATTTTTTCCACGCCGCCTCTGCCAAAGGGATCGGACACCTCACCACAGTGCGGGCAGGCATAACCCGCCATGTTTTCCACCAATCCGATAATCGGCACTTGCCCCTGCTCGAACAATTGTCCAGCGCGCGCGGCATCGATCAAGGCCAGATCCTGCGGGGTTGAAACCAGCACCGCGCCATCGGGCTTATGCTTTTGCAGCATGGTAATCTGCACATCGCCCGTGCCTGGCGGCAGATCGAGCAGCAGCAATTCCACATCGCCCCATTCCGCGTCGATCAATTGCGTCAGAGCATTGCCCACCATAGGACCGCGCCATGCCAATGCCTGGGCCGGTTTGACCAAATAGCCCATCGAGAGCACTGGAACGCCGTGCTTGCTGGGCACAGCGGTCAATTTGTCATCGGGTGCAGCCTCGGGTTTGGCGCCTTCATTGGCCAGTAATTTGGGCTGTGAGGGGCCATAGATATCGGCGTCCACCACCCCAACCTTGTGGCCCATGCGCTTCAACGCGACGGCCAGATTGGCGGTCAGGGTGGATTTACCCACACCGCCCTTGCCCGACCCAACAGCAATTATGCGGCGGGTGATTTTATCCGCCATCATCGCCACGCGCACTTCGGCGACGCCGGGTTGCTGCATCAAAATATCAGTGGTTTCTTGCTCTGTTTCGGCCCGCTGCGCCGCGAAAAGGCCGGAGGCGTCCATAACCACAATTGCGCGATCATTGACCATCCGCGCCGATTTAACACGCGCCGCAATTGGGGCCGGTAAACACTCGATCAAAGCCTGTTCATCCATCGCGTCAGCGCTCTAGCAGCATTTTCACGTCCGCCACCCCTGTTTTTCGTCAGAACCGGCCCTATAAAAGAGTTATGGACATATTTAACGGTTTGAAACAGCGCATGGGTCTCGCGATGGCGGGGAAAAGCCCTTGGGGTAGTGGCAACAACGGCGCCAATGGCGGCGGTGATAGCGGGGACGGTGACACAGGCGGCTCCGAAGGCGGCGGTGAAAGTGGCCCTCGCAACCCTTGGCTACCAGGAGGTGGCAAGTCATCCGATGGTCGCCGTTCGGCCAGCATTGAAGATATATTCAAAAATCGCGGTCCCGAAGGTCCCAACCGTGGCGGGGGTCCGCGCGGCCCCAGTTTCAACTTTCCCAAGCGCTCCGGCGGCAAAAGCTGGACGCCGTGGATCATCATCGGCGTGATCGCTTTGGCCATTTTCATGACCAGTACGCATCTGGTCGGGCCAAAAGAACAAGGCGTCGTCAAAACGCTAGGTAGCTTTACCCGCACCATGAATTCTGGCCTGAACTTCTCAGCCCCTTATCCAATCGAGGTTGTCGATATCGAAGATGTGCAAGGCGTGCGTGCGCTGAACATTCCGGGCTCTAGTGAAGGCGTGAAGCTGATCCTGACCGGCGATCAGAATCTGGTCGATTTGAGCTACATCGTGCGTTGGAACATCAAGAATTTGGAACAGTTCAAATTCCGTTTGGTCCAACCAGAAGAAACCGTGGCCGAAGTGGCCGAGGCCGCGATGCGCGCCTCGATTGCGGAAAAGCAACTGGACGAGACATTCTCGGGTCAAGGCCGTGCCGCGATTGAGCAGAACGTGCGTGAACGGATGCAGGAAGTGCTCGATTCCTATCAGGCCGGCATTCAGGTGTTGGGTGTGGAAATTGAAAAGGCTGACCCTCCTGCAGAAGTGGTTGATGCCTTCCGCGATGTGCAGGTGGCGGAGCAAAATGCCGATGCTGCGCGCAATCAGGCCCAGGGTTATGCTCAGCAAGTGTTGGCTCAGGCTGAAGGTCAGGCGCAAGCCTTTGACAAGGTTTATGAAGAATACCGGCTTGCGCCACGGGTAACGCGCCAGCGGCTTTATTATGAAACGATGGAGCGAGTGCTCAGCCAGACCGATAAAACCATCATCGAGACAGAAGGCGTGACGCCTTACCTACCACTGCCCGAGATCAGGAAGCGCGCCACTGCGCCGCAGCCGATCACCGTCCCGCAAGCACAAAGTGGGGGCAATTGATCATGGAAAATATCTTTAACAAATATCGCACCGCCGTAATTCTAGGCATGGTCGCAATCCTCGGATTTTTCCTCAGCGCCTATGTGGTGCCGGAAGAAGAGCAAGTGGTTATCATCCGTACGGGTAATCCAATCGGCACAGTCAACACACCCGATGGCGATACCGGGCCAGGACTATACCTGCGCGTCCCATTCATCGATTCGGTCCGTCGGGTGGAGAAACGTCTGCTCGATCTGGAAATGAACGATGAAGAAGTGCTGTCGAATGATCAGCAGCGCTTGTTGGTCAATGCCTATGCCCGGTTCCGTATCACCGACCCTGTCCGCATGGTCGAACGTGCTGGCACAACCGATGGCGTGCGCACCGCGCTAGAGCCGATCTTGAACTCGGCGTTGAGGCAGGAATTGGGTCGCCGGACCTTCCAGGCCATGCTGACCGCCGAACGCGGCTCTGCTTTGGCCAATGTTCGGGCCAATCTTGACCGTCAGGCAAAGCAATATGGCGCCGAGGTGGTGGATGTGCAGATCAAGCGCACCGACTTGCCCGATGCTCCGTTACAATCGGCCTTCCGCCGGATGGAATCGGATCGTGCACGCGAAGCCCGCACCATTCGCGCGCAGGGTTCGCGCGATGCAGTTGTGATCCGGGCCGAGGCTGACGCAACCGCTGCACGCACCTATGCCGAAGCCTATGGCAAAGATGCTGAGTTTTACGATTTCTATCGGGCGATGCAGAGTTATGACAAAACCTTTGGAGCGGCCCAACCGGGCGAAACCCCCAGAGGCGAGAGCAGCATAATCTTGTCGCCAGACAATGAATATCTGCGGCAGTTCCGCGGAGGGCGCTAAGCCCTCCTCGGTTGTCTGATCGACCAACGGCCCATCTGACGCTGCCGATTACATTTGTCGTTCAATTGCCGTTAAGTGCCGATGCCCTCAATGGACGGGGCCTTGAGTGAACGGGCAAAACCAAACCTATCAGACCGGCGCTGAGTTGGCCGGTCTGGAGATGAAAAGGAACGAGAGGACGTGAATAACGTGCGATATGTTTACGGACTGACAACTGCCCTGCTGGTCGGCGGCGCCACGGTTTCATTGGTCACCGGTCAACCGGCCGGTGCGCAAGTTGCGCAAAATGACGAAGCCCGCATGCAGCAAGTGGTGCCCAGCGCGGGCGCACCTGCCAGCTTTGCCGATCTGACCGAGCAATTGCAGCCAGCCGTGGTCAATATTGCCACGCGCCAGCGGGTTGAAGTGCAAAACCGCAATCCTTTCTCTGGCACGCCATTTGAAGGCCTGTTCAACCGGCGCAATCGCGGCGGCGAAGACCAGCCCCAGACGCGCGAAGCCCAATCGCTGGGCTCTGGCTTTATCATCTCGGCCAATGGCTATGTGGTGACCAACAATCACGTGGTGTCGCCCAACAATCGCGCGACGCTGGAAGAAATCACCGTCACCATGCCCGACGGTACCGAATATGAAGCCGAGCTGGTTGGCGCTGATGCGGCTTCTGACTTGGCCGTTCTGAAAATCCAGTCGGGCAATGAATTCCCCTTCGTCAAATTTGGCGATTCGACCAAGGCACGTCCGGGCGACTGGGTCGTGGCCATCGGCAATCCATTTGGATTGGGCGGAACAGTGACCAGCGGGATCGTTTCGGCAGTCTATCGCAACACCGGTTCGGGCGGCGCCTATGATCGCTATATCCAAACCGATGCCAGCATAAATCGCGGCAATTCCGGCGGTCCTCTGTTCGACATGCAAGGCAATGTGATCGGCATCAACAATGCGATCTTTTCGCCTTCGGGCGGCAGCGTGGGCATCGGCTTTGCCATCCCTGCAGAGATCGCGGCTCCGATTGTTCAGCAATTGAAAGATGGCGAGGAAATCCAGCGCGGTTTCCTAGGTGTCAGCATCCAGCCTGTGAATGACGATCTGGCCGATTCGCTGGGTCTACAACGCAATCGCGGCGAATTCGTACAATCGGTGCAAAGCGATGGGGCGGCTGAAAAAGCAGGCATCAAGCCGGGCGATGTGGTGACCAAGATCAATGGTCAGGAAGTGACCAGCGAACAGACATTGTCGTTCCTGGTGGCCAATATCGCCCCTGGTACGCGCATCCCGATCGAGTTGCTGCGCGAAGGACAGACCATTTCCGTCAACGCAACTGTTGGCAAACGCCCCAGCGAAGCCGAGCTGCGGCAGCAACAGATGTTTGATCCTGATGCCGAGGAAGACGCTCCGGTCGAAGAATCAGACGGCGTGGTTGAAGAAAAACTCGGCCTGCAGGTTCTCACCTTAACGCCGCAGATCATTCGTCAGCTGGGTGCGGATCCTGACACGGTCGGGCTGGTTATCGGCGCAGTAGACCAACTGTCCGATGCGGGCCGCAAGGGTCTGCAACGCGGCGACATCATCCTTTCTGCCAATTACAATGAAGTCGGTTCAATCGCCGATTTGGAAGACATTATCCGTCAGGCCGAAGCCGATGGCCGCGAGGCTGTGTTGCTGCGCATCCAGCGCCGTGGACGCCCGGCTCAATATGTGGCGGTGCGGATGCGCTAAATGCGCTGAGGTGTCATAGACGCCATAACAAAAGGGCGCTCCTGCATGATCTGTAGGGGCGCCCTTTTTCTTACACGTCAACCTATTGGCGTTGCTGATTGTTAGGCGCGACGGTTCTTGGCATGGGAGGTGGCGGAGGCGGTGGCACCTCATTGGCTGGCGCGCCCGATTGCGGACTGCTCTGCCCGGTCGCCCGGTTTAAGAAATCATCGCTGGCGGCCTGTCCGCTGCTGTCACCGGTCGGAGGTGCACCGGATTGGTTGCCGGGTTGAGCACCCGGTTGCGGCACAATTTCACCCTCGATTGGGAAAGGCAATTCACGCGTTGTGTCGCCATAGCCCGGCTCGATCAGATTGCCCTGTTCGTCGATGAAATAATACTCGTCCGGATCGCCGAAAAAGTATTCTTCATCCGGCTCCAATTGCCATTCGGGCAGCTTCAATTCTGTGTCGAATTCCTCGATTGGACGGTCCTTCACCGCATAGCGCATATAGGCGGCAAAGGCCTGGGCGGGCGCGCGTCCGCCCTGCAGTCCAGCCACCCGCTTGTTGTCATCACGGCCCATCCACACACCGGTGGTGATGCCCGAGGAAAAGCCCACGAAATAGCCATCCTTATTGGATGATGTGGTGCCTGTTTTGCCCGCCACTGGTCGGCCGATTTGCGCAGCCCGTCCGGTCCCTGTGTTGACCGCAGTTTGCAGCAGATCGGTAATGCCGGCAGCGACATAATCAGGCACCAATTGCGATGCGCGGCCACGTTCATGCTCGTAAATGGTTTCGCCGTCAGCGGTGGTGACTTTGACAATACCAAAAGGTTCGACCGAAACGCCCTTGGCCGAAACCGCAGCAAAAGCGCGCGTCATATCGATCAGGCGCACTTCGGAACTGCCCAGCACCATGGCGGGATAGGTGGAGATCGGCGTCGTGATCCCGAACCGGCGAGCCATCGAGGCAACCGAGCCAAACCCCACTTCATTGCCCAGCTGCGCCGCGACCGTGTTGATCGAAAAGGCAAAGGCGGTGCGCAGATTGATCTCTCCAGCGTTGCGGCCAGACGAATTGCGCGGTCTCCACCCGTCGATGTTCACCGGCGTATCAACCACGCGGGAATCGGGAGTGTAACCTGCCTCCAATGCGGCGAGATAAACGAACAGTTTCCAACTTGATCCGGGCTGCCGCATGGCATTGGTTGCGCGATTGTAATTGGTTTCGACATAGTCGGTGCCGCCCACCATCGCCAAGATCGCACCATTGCGGTCGAGGCTGACCAAGGCACCCTGCGCACCCTCGGGAGCATTGGCCTGCACAGCGGCAGTTGCGGCCTTTTGCATGCCCACATCGATCGTGGTCCACACCTCGATCGGCTCAAATGTCTCGGGCAGCAGCAGATCGAGCTGCGGCAACGCCCAATCGGTGAAATAGCGCACCGAATTCTGGCTACCGCTTTCTCTTATCTTCACCGCGTCGACATTGACCGAGGCTTGGCTGGCACTGATGAAGCCTTGCTCGTTCATCAGCCGCAAGACCGTGCGCGCTCGCGCCACCGCTTTATCGACATCTGCGGTTGGGGAGTAACGACTGGGAGCCTTCACCAGACCAGCGATAATTGCGGCCTCGTCCACCGCCAAAGTGGTGGCCGGGTGGCTGAAGAATTTGCGGCTGGCGCTGTCGATTCCGTAAGCGCCGCCGCCGAAATAAACCTTGTTCAGATACAGCTCGAGGATCTGTTCCTTGCTGAACTTCCATTCCAGCGCCAACGCCAACACCGCCTCGCGCGCTTTGCGGTCAAAGGTGCGGTTGGAATTGAGGAACACATTACGCGCCAATTGCTGCGTGATGGTGGAGGTGCCGCCGATGCGGTCTTTGCCGGTAAAGCCTTCGATCACCGCGCCCGTGGTGCGGATCGGATCAATCCCGAAATGCGAATAATAGCGCCGGTCCTCGACCGCGATCATCGCATTTTTCATGTTTTGCGGGATCTCGTCATATTCGAGCCATTCGCCAAAGCTCGGCCCAATCTCGACAATTTCGGTGCCATCACGCGCGCGCACCAAAATGGTCTGCGCGTTCTGTGTGGCTTTCAATTGGTAAAAGCTGGGAATGGACTGCGCCGCAAAGCCGACCGCAACCGCCAGAAACAGCGCCCCGATGATGGCTGCAAAGCCGCCCCATAACAGCCCGCGCTTTACCCACCGGCCAATACCGCCGCTGGCCGATTTTCCGCTGCCTTTGCGCGATGATCTCGATGAACGCTTTGACCGGCTCCGGCCCGATTTGGCACTTCCCGATTGCGCGCGCTCAGCAGCAGCGCGGCGGCTGCCACGCTTATTGGTCTTTTTCAGCTGATTGCCGCGCTTTGAAGTCACCGCTCGTTCTTCATCTTAATCGTCCACCATCGTCCTTTACGCACTGCAAGCCCGAGTTGTAACGCGGCGTGAACGATCAATCCTTGGGCTTGAAGTCGAGCGATGCGGAATTGATGCAATAGCGCAATCCACCGGCTTCGGGTGGGCCGTCGGGAAAGACATGGCCCAAATGGCCCGCGCATTTGCTGCAGGTCACTTCGGTCCGGATCATCCCGTGCGATGTGTCGCGGTGTTCATCCACGCCTTCACCATCGGTGGGTTTGGTAAAGGCAGGCCAGCCGCAACCCGAATTGTATTTGGCATCGCTTTCGAACAAGACCGTGCCGCACCCTGCACAGATGTATTCGCCTTCGTCAAAATGCTTGTCATACTCACCGGTAAAGGCGCGTTCGGTCCCCGCTTCACGCAGCACGTGATATTGTTCAGGGGTCAGCTTTTCGCGCCATTCGGTCTCGCTGATATCTTTGGGATCGGTCATCGGTGGTTCCTTTATCCGTCCAGTTTTGCGTAATGCGCCGGAGGCCTGATGACATCCATCCGCTCGGTCAGCAGCGGGCGAAAGCTGGGACGGCTCTTGAAAACAGAATACCACCCGCGGGTCTGTTCATGCCCGGCCCAATCAATCCCGCCCAGATAGTCCGCGACAGAAATTTGCGCGGCCGCCGCCAAATCGGCCATGCTCATCGTTGCCCCGGCCAACCATGGACGATTGTCGATCAACCAATCCATATAGTCGAGATGGCCATGCGCCATTTTCATCGCCTCGCGCAGAACGCGGGAATCGGGCGGTTCGCGCAGCACAATGCGTTTCTTCATCCGCTCTTGCAGCAAAGGAGCGGTCACATCGGTGTAGAAATTCTCGTCAAACAAAGCGACCAGACGGCGGATTTCAGCGCGGTTTTGCGCCGTTCCATTGATCATCGGCGATTTGTCGGACTGCTCTTCGAAATATTCGCCAATGGCGCGGCTGTCGCACAGCACCAATTCGCGCTCTGCATCGACCAGCACAGGCGTGCGGCCGGCCGGATTGAGATTCCAGAACATATCGCTGGCAGACCAGGGGTCTTCGCGGACCATTTCATAGGCAATGTTCTTCTCGCCCATAAGCAGGCGGATCTTGCGGCTGAACGGACAAAGAGGGAATTGATAAAGACGCCACATAATTGCCGATCCTCATGCCCTATAAAAGGCAGTGAATCCACCACCAACAGCGTTCAAGCACCCGCTTTGTTACAGGTCTGAGGTTTCCAGCATCAGCAGGCAGCCCGGCATCACATCATTGACGGTTTGGCTGTCCCACAATCGCTGCGCCTCGGCAGAGACCAATTGCGATATTTCCTCACGCGATTTACCGGTATCGTCCATCAAATTGGCCATGGCTCGGACGAAAAATTCTTTGCCCCGGTCACCCAATGCCGGCCATTTCAAGGCGTCTTCATTGCCGGTAGATTGGCCATGACTGACCATTGCAAAGGCGGCAGAACAGCGCAGCAAAGTTTGGCTTTGCAGGGACAAGGGTTTGTCCGATTCCGGCGTCTGACTACCCGCCTGCGCGCGGGCCTGAGCCAAAGCAACTGGTGTTGCAATCGGGGCCACAGCAGCGGCAAGTCCAAGGGCCAAGGAGCCCGCAAAAATCGAATGTTTGATCATGGTCGCTCTATTACGGCGATAAAACTGAACCTGCCACTACCATGAGTGGTTGCCGGGTCGATGCCGCCCTATTACACAAGTTACGTTTCAAAGGAGAACTCAATGCTAAATCACGTCATGATCGGCAGCAATGATATCGAACGGACCAAAGCCTTCTACAACAAGGTGCTGGGCGTTCTGGGCTGCAGAGAGCCGATGGCGCATGTGAACGACACCGGGCAAACCCGCCTGTTCTACATTCACAATGGCCACACATTCTCGGTCAGCGAGCCAATCAATGGCAAGCCTGCTGAACCCTCCAACGGTTCGACGATCGGATTTTTGTGCGATTCCCCCGAACAAGTGGTCGCTTTGCATGATGCAGCGGTGGCTGCTGGCGGCACCTCGGTGGAAGACCCTCCTGGACCACGCGAAGGATCAATGGGCGTTATGCATTTGTGCTATTTCCTCGATCCCGATGGCCACAAGATCTGCGGCATCCACCGTCCGGGTTAAGGCGCAGAGATATCGGCTGGGCCGCAGCTGTTAAAGGTTGCGGCTCAGTTTGAATACGGCGAATTCGGCGCGCCAATTGGCTCCAACAGGACTGATGGCGCGCTCGCCGGAAAAGAACCAGCACCCCTCAACCGCAACACCTTTTTTCGCGATCAGCTCACGAAAGTCAGCGATGGTGACGTGGTGGATATTGTCCGTCTCGAACCAGCTGACGGGCAGCGCGCGGGTCACCGGCATGCGTCCTCCGAACATCAGAGCAGTGCGCGTGCGCCAATGGGCAAAATTGGGAAAACTGACAAAGGCTTCGCGCCCGACACGCAGCAATTGATCCAGCATGTGATCGGGCCGCGCGGCGGTTTGCAAGGTCTGGCTGAGGACGGTGTAATCAAACGCCTTGTCGGGATATTCCGACAGATCGCGATCCGCATCGCCTTGCACCACCGATAGGCCTTTGGTGACGCAGCGTTCGACCAATTCGGATTGGATCTCCATTCCGCGCGCATCAACTTGGCTCTGGTCGCGCAGATGCGACAGCAATGTGCCGTCTCCGCAACCAATATCCAGCACCCGCGTCCCGGGCGATATATTGCGCGCAATTGCCGCCAAATCGGGGCGCAGAGCCTTGCCTTCAGCCATCCAGGAACCCCCTAACCGCGCGATCCAGCGCCGGCACTTCGAGCAAAAAGCTGTCATGGCCATGGGGCGCAGCCAGCTCGACAAAGCTGACCGCCGCTCCTGCTGCGTTCAAAGCATGGACTATATGGCGCGATTCCGCCGTTGGATAGAGCCAGTCGGTGTCAAAGCTGACCAAAAAGAAGCGCGCGCCTGAATTGTTGGCATGGCCGGAAAAGGCATCCGCCAGCCGTCCGCCATGCTCTTCTGCCAGATCGAAATAATCCATTGCGCGGGTGATATAGAGATAGGAATTGGCATCAAACCGCTGGGTAAATCCGCTGCCTTGATACCGCAGATAGCTTTCCACCTGAAAGTCTGCATCAAAGCCAAAGCTCTTGGCATCGCGGTTTTGCAGCCGTCGCCCGAATTTATCGGTTAGTCCTGCCTCGGACAGATAGGTGATATGCGCCGCCATCCGCGCCACGGCCAAGCCTGCATCGGGTGTCTTATCATC
Organism: uncultured Erythrobacter sp.; assembly: GCA_947495555.1. Taxonomy (GTDB): domain Bacteria; phylum Pseudomonadota; class Alphaproteobacteria; order Sphingomonadales; family Sphingomonadaceae; genus Erythrobacter. Next base: position 1,446,511 of record CANLZI010000001.1, read on the forward strand.
GGCATAATAATCGCCGTCGCGCCAATTGGGATCGGCCATGATCGCTTGGCGACCAACCTCGTGAAAGGCGATGTTCTGGGCCGAATGGCGCGCGGTGGTTGCAATGGCCAGAACGCGCGCGGCACGATCGGGGAAGTTGGCCGCCAAGCTGAGCGCCTGCATGCCCCCCATCGATCCGCCGACCACGCTGTGAAGTTGTGCAATCCCCATCTCGTCCAGCAATCCAACCAATCCGCGCACCATGTCGCGAATGGTCAGCACCGGAAAACGCATGCCATAGGGCGCGCCATCTTCGGCTGCGCTGGCCGGGCCGGTAGAGCCCATACAACTTCCAATGACATTGGCACAAATCACGTGGAACCGGTTCGTATCAATCGGCTTGCCGGGGCCCACCATGCGTTCCCACCAGCCCGGCTTACCAGTCACCGGATGGGTCGAGCCGACATATTGATCGCCCGTCAGTGCATGGCAAATCAGGATGGCATTGGACTTGTCTTGGGCCAATTCGCCATAGGTTTCATAGGCGATTGTTGCGCCAGACAGCACCTGCCCACTGTCCAGCGACAGCGGTTTGCTGAGCACGATGCTCTTCGAGGCGGATGTTGGAGCCATGGGCGCAATCGATTGGGCGAGAGTGGCCAAGCTGTCAATTGTGCTGTTTTTCAGCGGCGAATGCGGTATGCGCCGCGCCACTATGTCAACGTGTCCAACAGCCAAGCCCTGGATCATGGGCATTCACGCCTATACTCCGGGCAAGTCGCGCGCAGCAGATGGGCGCGAGTTGATCAAGCTGTCGGCCAATGAGAACCCGCTTGGTAGCAGCGAAGCAGCACTGCAAGCCCGATCAGCGGTTAGTCAAATGGCGCCCTATCCTGATCCCGGCGCGCATGAATTGCGCCGCGCCATTGGTGATCTGCATGGAATCGATCCAGAGCGCATCGTGTGCGGGACAGGGTCGGATGAATTGCTCAATCTTGCCGCCCAAGCCTTTGCCGGGCCAGGCGATGAAGTGCTGTTCAGCCGCTATAGTTTTGCGGTTTATGACATTGCCGCAAGGCGCTGCGGGGCAACCCCGGTCGAGGCGGCTGATGCTGACTTTGCCAGCGACGCGGATGCATTGTTGAACGCGGTTACACCACAAACACGCGTTGTGTTTCTGGCCAATCCAAACAATCCCACCGGCACATATATGCCGCGCCATGACGTGCAGCGGCTGCATGCAGGGCTGCCCAAGGATGTGCTGTTGGTGGTCGACCAAGCCTATGCCGAATATCTGGCCGAGGGAGAGGATGATGGCGGAATGGAGCTGGCCTTGCGCCATGACAATGTGCTGGTCACACGGACATTTTCCAAGATTTATGGCTTGGCCGGAGAGCGGATTGGCTGGGCCACCGGCGCGCCCGAATTGATCGACATTCTCGACCGCATTCGCGGACCGTTTAACGTCACCGGCAGCGGTCAGGCGGCGGCCATTGCTGCTGTGGCAGACCAAGACTTTGTTGCTCGCTCACGCGAGCTCAACGCATCCGGTCTGGCCGCGCTGACCAGCCAAATCGAGGCATTGGGCAATCATGGCCTGCGCGCCATTCCCAGCAAGGCCAATTTTCTGCTCGTCTTGTTTGAAGGCGATGTGACCGCGCCCGCTGCGCTGGATGCCCTGGCCGAAGCAGGATACGCGGTGCGCCATCTGCCGGGACAAGGATTGCCGCAGGCGCTGCGGATCACCATTGGTCAGCCCGGCGATATGAAAAAGGTGGTTGCCGCCCTGCGATCATTGTGCGGAGAAAGCGCATGACCATCAACTCGGTCGCCATCATTGGCCTTGGCCTGCTGGGAGGCTCCATCGGGCTGGCTGCGCGCGAATATGCACCCGAAATCACCACCATCGGTTATGATACCGATCCAGATGTTCGCGAGGCGGCTCGCAAGCGCGGCTTGGCTGGCACCATATGTGACACCGCCAAAGATGCGGTGAAATCGGCTGATCTGGTGATCTTTTGCGTACCGGTGGGCGCCATTGCACAGGCCGCTGCCGATTGCGCAGACGCTTTGCCCAAAGATGCGATCATCAGCGATGTTGGTTCGTCCAAGCAAAGCGTGGTCGATGGATTGCAAGCTGCCTTGCCGCACCATCATGTGATCCCCGCTCACCCGGTGGCCGGTACCGAACAAAGCGGCCCGCAAGCTGGCTTTCCCACCCTGTTTCAGGGACGCTGGTGCATTCTAACACCTCCGCCAGCAGCCGATAAGGCCAAGGTTGATGCTCTGTCAGAATTTTGGACCAAGCTGGGTTCGCGGATTGAGATCATGGACCCGCAGCACCACGATTTAGTGCTCGCCGTAACCAGCCACATCCCGCATCTGATCGCTTTTACCATTGTAGGCACAGCGTCCGATCTGGAAGATGTGACCCGCGGCGAAGTGATCAAATATTCTGCCGGTGGTTTCCGTGACTTCACCCGTATCGCCGCCTCTGATCCGGTGATGTGGCGCGATGTGTTTCTGGAGAACAAAGGTGCGGTGCTGGAGATGCTGGGGCGCTTTACCGAAGATTTGACCGCGTTACAGCGCGCCATCCGATCAGGCGATGGCGATACGTTGTTCGAATTATTCGACCGCACACGATCGATCCGCCGCCGGATTATCGAAGAAGGCCAGGACGACGAGCGACCCGACTTTGGCCGGGATCACTAGGCGCATCAATCTTAATTGAGGCGGCCTGCCTTCAGTCGTTCAAAGCATTAATCGCGGCGTGCACCCGCTGTTCTGCCTCTGCGCGGGGCAGCCCCGCCGGAACCATTTCGCCAATCTTGTAAGTGATCACACCCTTGCGCTTGATCGGACCATGATACAGTGGCCCGCTGTTCACAGCGACCGGCACCACGGGCAATTTCAGCAATTTGTAAAGCCCGGCAAAGCCTGATCGCATCGGGGGACTGTCACCATGCGGCACGCGGGTACCTTCGGGAAAGATAACCAACGGCCTGCCGTCGGCCACCATCTTCTTCGCCTCTGACAACATGGCGCGCAATGCAACCGCTCCGCCATCGCGGGCAACAGGGATCAATCCATAGATCAAGGCAGCCTTGCCCCATGCCGGAATGTCGAACAGCTCTTGCTTGGCAAAGACCGACGGCAGCGGCAGCAGCGTGGGCGCGTCGATCGCTTCAAAGAAGCTCTCGTGCTTGATAACATAGAGCACCGGCCCGATTGCCAATTCACCGTCAACCACAACGGTGATGCCCAGAATGTGGGTCACGCACCAGCGATGCCAATTGGTCCAGCTGCGAACCATTGTGTGCATTATCTTGTTGCTAAAGGTGATCGAAATGAAGGCGCAAAACACCAAAATCGCGCTGATCCCGTAGAATGCGAGATAGAAGGCAATACTGCGCAAGATGTGGATTAGCATTGTCACTGCAATTCTCGCCTTACAAGCCCACAATGCCAGCCGCAGAACTAGCCAGCAGTTTGTTATATTCCAGCAGCAAGCTGTAAAGGCTGGGCTCTGACGGCACTGCATCACGCACCACTTTGACATCGTCGGGCAAGGTCCGGTCCAGCTCGCTTGCGGCGCGCCGTATATGCCAGTCGGTTGTTACAAGCCGCAAGGATTTGACCTCGCGATCTTCCACCCATTGCGCAGTTTCAGAGGCGTTGCTGCGTGTATCCACCGCTGCAAACCCAAGGGTGACGCAGCAATCCATACGCGCCTGCGATACATCGAACTCGGCGGCAAATTCGCCCGGCTTAACTTCTCGATCAACGCCGGTAACCAGCATGGTTTTGGCCAAGCCCTTGTCCAGCACTGCCAAGCCTTGCGCGATCCGCCCCGGACCACCGGTTGGCACGATCACAGCATCGGTTTTGATATCGGGCGCGGGCTGCGGCAGCGACACGGCAAACCACAAGAATCCCAACACCCAGATCAGGAACAGGCCAGAAAGCACGCGCTTGATCATATCATCCGCCTCAGCGCCGCCATCACATTCAGCCGCGCCGTCAGCATTGCAATCAAGATCGCGGCAAAGGGTATGGCGGCAATGGCGACCCAGTCGAGCACGCCCAGCCCTCCGCCTGCTACCATGCCCGAATCAAGGCCAGCAAAACGCGATCCGATCAGCATCACGCCCAGCAATCCCGCCAACAGGCCAATGATGCCTCCGATCAGGGCGTCAATCGCCACAGATCTCTGGAATATTCTGGCAATCTGATCGTCTTTTCCGCCCAGCAGATGAACAATCTCTATCGTCTCGCGATGCGCGGCAAAGGAACTGCGCACAGCCAGCCAGACCGCCGCGGCGCTGGTGGCCGCGAGCAAAATCACCAGCACAGCCGCCAGATATTGCAGAGCCGACAAGGCCGAGTACACCGGGCGCAGCCAATCGGATTGCGCATCCACCCGGACATTGGGAATCTGTTCGGCCAGCGCTGCTTGCAATTGGTCGATCTGCTGCGCATCGGCCGCATCGCGCAATTGCACATCAATCAGCGCCGGCATGGGCACAGAATCAACGGCATTGCCCGTGCCCAACCACGGCTCGAGCAAGGCATCCAGCTCTGCCTGCGGCACCGCGCGCAGCGATTGCACCGCCGGATTATCGGTGAGGATACGCTGGGCCGCCTCGCTCTGTTGCGCCAGCAATTCCTGATCCGCCTCGACAATTTGCACCGTCAATGCGCCGGAAAGATCGGATCGCGCAGAATTGGCCAGATTGCTCAGCGCCAATCCACCCGCCGTGGCCAGCACCGTCAGCGCAATCATAATCGCCAACACCCAAGGCACCGGCCCGGTCAAGCGCGCGCGCGGGATCAGGCTGGCCGCATTCTCGCCGCCCAAAGGTGCCAGACCGCGATTCAAAGATCGACCAATCAAAGGAGGCAGCTTCATGAGTCCCCTCCCGCTTTGGTCGCCGGGCCGCTGGGCCGGGGGGGATAGCGCAATGCGCCGGTTGGGTCGGACAAGCGCCCCTTGTCCAACCGCATGATCAGCGAATTGGGCACCTTTTTCAGCAAATGCACGTCATGCGTCGCCACCACAACGGTCGTGCCCAAGCGGTTCAGGGCTTCGAACAGGCGGAGCAGCTTGATCGCCATTTCAGGATCGACATTGCCCGTTGGCTCGTCCGCCACCAGCAGATCGGGCCGCCCGATGACCGCCCGCGCGATGGCCACGCGCTGCTGCTCACCGCCGGACATGGTCGCAGGAACCGCATCGATCCGGTGCGACAGGCCAACCCAGTCCAGCATATCGGTGACAGGCGTCTGCAATTCAGCCTCGGTCACGCCAGCAATGCGCAGCGGCAATGCAACATTGTCGAAAGCAGAAAGGTGGTTAACCAGCCGAAAGTCCTGAAACACCACGCCCAAGCGTCGGCGCATTTGCGGCAATTGCTCGCGCGGCAAAGTGATCACATCATTGCCAAACATGCGGATTGCCCCGCGTGAAGGCTTTTGCGCCAGATACAGCAGCTTCAGCAGGCTGGTCTTTCCCGCCCCGCTGGCCCCGGTCAAAAAGTAGAAACTGCCCGGATGCAGGGTAAAGGAAAGGTCACGCAGCACTTCTGGCTGGGTGCCATAACGCAGGCCCACATTGTCGAAATGAATGATGTCGCTGGCAGCTTCGTTCATAGGGCGGCTCTATCGAAACGCCACGCGCCAGCCAAGGCAATCATGCGCTTGAGCATGAATAGATGGCTTCGGTGTGGAAAAAAGCGACGATTAGGCATGGTTAACCCGCCCAAGCCTTGTTGCCTCACGGGCAGCCGCGTAATGGCTAAAGGCAGAATGATTATCGCCTGTCCTGCCTGCAGCACGCGCTATGTCGTGCCAGACGAAGCCATTGGCATCGATGGTAGAACGGTGCGTTGCGCCAAGTGCAAGCATAATTGGTATCAGGATGGGCCCGAGTTGGCCGAGCGTAAAGCTGAGCCAGAGGCATCGGAAACACCCACTCCAGAATCAACTGCTCCTGAAACACAAGCGCCTGAAACGGCCGCGTCGGACGCAGCCAGTGCCGAGCCTGATACAGCGGTTGAAGATACCGCCGAAGCAGCCCAAGACGATAGTACGGCAGCTGAAGACGCGTCACCCGCTGAAGGTCCGGCGCCCAAGCCGAGCGTTAGCCATTGGCGCACCTCAGACAGCCAGAGCGACGAAGAGAGTGCCGACGAAGCAGAAGCTGCCGCTACGCAAGAAGCGCCTGCTGCTCCGCCCACCTATCAAGAGCCAGAGCCCGCCCAACCGGCCGAGCCCGAGGTCATTGACCCTTATGCGGGCGATGACGCAGATCATTCGCAATTCGATTACGAGCCGCCATTCCGCGCCCGCCGCAATCCGCTGAAAATGTGGACCGCAGCCGGTGTCACCTTCGCGGTGCTGGCCTTTGCCACCATCATCGGGGTCAATTATTGGGGACTGCCCGATTGGGTGCCGGTTGAACGGCCCATCTTTGCCGTTGAAGAGCCCGATCTGGTGCTCGACTTCCCGGGCGACCAGCAAGATCGCCGCACGCTGCCCAACGGCACCGAATATTTCGGCGCGAGCGGAACCATCACCAATGTCGGCCGATCAAGCGCCGATGTGCCGGCCGTGCTGATTATCCTGCGCGATGAGCGCAATCGGATCGTCTACAATTGGGAAGTAGTCCCGCCGCAGCCCACTTTGGCTCCGGGCGAGACGCTGACCATCAAGGAAGCGGTGACCGACGTTCCGCGCTCCGCCAAATTCGCAGAAATCGGCTGGAAGCCTAACTGATCGCATCGGCAATTGCCCATCGCGCGGCAAAATGCTTGCGGAGGGGGTTAGCTGTTGCTAGGTGGCCGCTCCTACCGGCGGGAAGCGATCCAATCGCTTTTTGATGACTGTGTGCGGTCGTGGCGGAACTGGTAGACGCGCAACGTTGAGGTCGTTGTGGGCTAACGCCCGTGGAAGTTCGAGTCTTCTCGACCGCACCAATTTTTTCTCATCAATCTTGCCGACCAGGACCCTCGATCAGAAGTTCAGGCTTTCTGCCACAGCTTCATTGACGATTTTGCCTTCGTGCACATTCAGGCCCAGCTTCAAATGCGGGTCATCCTGACATGCAGCGATGCCCTTATTCGCCAACGCCAGACCAAATGGCAAAGTCGCATTGTTCAGCGCATAGCTGGATGTGTGCGGCACCGCGCCGGGCATATTGGCCACGCAATAATGAATGATGTCATCAACCAGATAGGTAGGGTTTTCATGGGTGGTGGGCTTGGATGTCTCAAAGCAGCCACCTTGGTCAATCGCGACATCGACCAGCACCGCGCGATGCTTCATCAGAGGCAACATATCGCGGGTGATCAGGCGCGGAGCGCTGGCCCCTGGAACCAGCACAGCGCCGATAACAACGTCAGCTTCGGTGATGGCATCTTCGATAGTGCCGGCATTGGAATAGCGGGTGGTCGCGCGGCCCTGGAACATATCGTCCAGCTCGCGGATGCGGGGCAAAGAGCGGTCGAGAATCTCGACATTCGCGCCCAGACCCACCGCCATACGCGCCGCCTGAGTGCCCACCACACCGCCGCCGATCACCACAACCTTGGCCGGCAGAACGCCGGGCACGCCGCCCATCAGGATACCGCGGCCGCCATTGTTCTTGTGGCTCGCTTGCGCGCTGGCCTCGATCGACAAACGCCCCGCAACTTCGCTCATTGGCGCAAGCAGTGGGAGCGAACCGTCAGGGGCCGTCACCGTTTCATAGGCAACCGCTGACACGCCTGATTCCATCAAGCCACGGGCCTGATCGGGATCGGGAGCAAGGTGGAGATAGGTGAACAAGATTTGCCCTTCGCGCAGCTGGACCCACTCGCCCGGCTGGGGTTCCTTGACCTTCACCACCATATCTGCGCGGGCAAAGATTTCCGCGGCTGTATCGACAATCGTCGCGCCAACCTTTTGATAATCCTCGTCAGTTTTGGAAATTCCCAACCCTGCACCGGTTTCGACAATCACGGGGTGGCCGGTCGCAACATATTCGCGGACAGCCTCGGGCGTCAGGCCGACGCGATATTCGTGGTTTTTGATTTCTTTGGGAACGCCGACAAGCATTGGGGGTAACTCCTGTGATTTGGTCGCGGGCGATTTACCCCAAAGCTAAGATAATTTCAATTGAGACTAATTTTATGCTTTTGGTGAGGGTGGGTGTTGGGCAGGGCGGCACCTGCCCGCCTCTTTCCAATTGACTTGCTGCGAAACTCGTCCAATTTCATCGGCGGGGTCGCTCCTTCGGGAGCAGGGAAAATCGAAGATATCAAAACACCGCCGCGGACCGTCGGGCCAATTGGTTCGGCGCTGTTGAGTATCAATGGGATGATCGGGGCTGGCATATTCGCGATGCCAGCCATTCTATACAGCACCTTAGGCAGCTTTGCCCCATGGATGATCCTGATTGTTGGATTGTTGGTTGGTTGCGGCACACTTATCATTGCTCAACTTGCAGCAATGTTCCGGCAGTCGGGCGGACCTCAGCTTTATGCGCAGGCTGCATTCGGCCCCGCAACCGGTTTCCAAGTTGGGTGGCTTTTGCTGCTGGCCATCATGGCATCGCGCGCTGCAAATTTTCATGTGCTCGTTTCCTACTTGGCAGCAATTTTGCCATTCTTTGCCGATCCGATGATCCATTCTGCGACGGTGCTTGCCCTGATTGCATTGATCACTTTGATCAACATCGTCGGGATGAGGGTGGCGGTCGGTGGCTTGGTCGTCGGCACATTGTGTAAGCTCACGCCGATCGTGCTTATCTGCCTGGTAGGATATGCGACGAAGGGTCTGGCAACAGAATTTGCGCTGCCAACCTTCGGTGCGGTCGAGGGCACCGCCTTGCTGATCTATTACGCCTTCGCTGGTGGCATCGCTAATGGATATGCAGCAGGAGAGGTCAAGAATCCGCGCCGCACAATTCCGCGCACTATGATCCAATCGCTATTCGCCATCATCGCGTTCTATATGTTTGTACAATTCGCCTTCAACGCCGTCGCACCTGATGTATCGGACGCAAATACACCACTAGCGGCTATGGGGGAGGCCGTGCTCGGTGAGACAGGGGCACTGATGATGGCACTGGCGGCGATATTCTCTATCGCGACCAACCAACACACTTTCTGGATGACGGGACCCCGCATAATGTTTGGTATGGCGCGACGCGGGCTGTTGCCAGCGTGGCTGACCCACCTTTCATCGCGAAGCGAAGTGCCGGATTATTCAATCTATCTATTCTCGACCATCGTAGCCGCGCTGTCGCTAAGTGGGGGGTTTGTTCTGCTGGCGGAGGTCATGGGTGTCGGCAGCCAATTGATTGGATTCTTTGCCTATGCTGCATTTGTAGTGCTGCGCCTCAGGGGCCAAGCAGGGCATCCACAAGCCATCGGTATCTGGTGGTGGCTCTGCATTGCTGTCGCGTCTGCCTATTCGATCTTTGCTATCATACAGGCGAGCCTAAACGCATTTTCCCTGACAGGAGGTTTGATCGCGCTGGGGACAGGGCTCTATTTCATCGCCAAGCGCGATGAGACCTTCACCCCTGAGCCCGAATTTGACTAATCAAACATGCCTTTGCGCGGGCCAAGGTAGCCGAACAGATAGGCCCCAACTTTGCGCATTTGAATTTCCTCAGCCCCTTCGGTGATGCGATAGCGGCGATGGTGGCGATAGATATGTTCGAACGGTTTGTGCCGTGAATAGCCAATGCCGCCATGGGTTTGCATGGCGCGATCTGCCGCTTCGCAGACCAGCCGGTTGGCCCAGTAATTGCACATCGAAACCTTATCGCTGATCTGCTTTTCCACCTCTTTGTGGGGCATATTGTCCATCTCCCACGCGGTTTTATAGATCAGCATCCTCAGCATCTCGCATTGAGTAGCCAGTTCCACCAAAGGAAACTGGATCGCCTGATTGCGGGCCAATTCCTGGCCAAAGGGCTTGCGTTGGCGCGCGTATTTCACGCTTTCCTCTACGCAATATTGCGCCGCACCCAGCGATCCTGCAGCTTGGCGAATGCGGTTTTGGTGGACGAAGCTTTGCGCCAGCGCGAGGCCTTTGCCCTCTTCGCCCAACATCGCGCTGTCGGGCACCCACACATTGGTGAAGCTGAGCCGGGGATGGTCGGTTGGCATGTTAAAGGTCCACATCCACTCCTCGATCTTCAGCCCCTCGGTCGGGTTGGGGACGAGCAGACAGGTGATGCCGCGCGCATCGCCAGCATTGCCGCTGGTGCGAACAAACAGCGCGCAATGGGTCGCCATATGCATGCCGGTGATCCACATCTTCTCGCCATTGATCAGCCAGCCATCCACCCCGTCACGGGTCTCGCGTACGGCAGTTGTTTCCATATGGGTCGCATCGCTGCCGTGCTCGGCCTCGGTCAGGCCAAAGGACACCCGCCGTGTCATGTCAAAGCCGCCCAAGATGAACTCGTCTTGCTGCGCCTGAGTGCCGAAATGTTCGAACATGGCGACAAAGGGGAAATTGCCAACAATGCTGTGTTCGTTCTGCAAATCATTGTGCAGACCCAGCCCCTTTTGCGCAAAATGATCGCGGATCACCGCCATCCAATGGTTGCTACCGTCCTTGCCGCCATATTTCTTGGGCGCGGTAAAACGCCAATGTCCAGCCTTGTCGGCGCGCAGCTTGGCCTCTTTCAACAAGGCCTCCCACTCCTCGTTCGGCAGGCCCTCGCGGTCCCAATCGGTACGCGCATCCTCGCGCCGGTGATCGAAGAAGCGGTTATTGTCATCCTGCATTTGCAGCGGAGTAATCTCGGCATCGATGAAGCTGTCGAGCTCGTCCAGATAGGCTTGAAGGTCGGCTGGTATGGCAAAATCCATGTGGTTTAGTCCTCTCCGGTCCATTTCTTGCGGGCGACTGCCAGCGCGGGGTATTTGGGTATATCGACGCTCAATTTCTCAAAGCTGGCCTGGCGCATGTCGGCCAACAGACCCGGCGAAGACAAATCTTCCTCGCCCTCCAAAATAGCCTGCGCCAATTCATAATGGGCATGCTGGGGGACAATCGCATCGTCGCGCGCCAGCATTCCCAACGCATTGCGCGCAACCGCAAGCTGGAAACGATCATGGCCCGAGACATTGTCCTTGATGCTGGCCAACCATTCCGAGATGGCGAGCGCCAGCTCTCCTGAAGTGGCCTCGCCTTGTTCGGCCAATGGCGGCTGCATGGGTTCGATCAATTCATTGCGCAGATCGTCCGGTGCCCCTTCCTCCAGCAAAAGCAACAGGTCCAATTCCTGTTCCGAAGTGCGGCGAGAAATCACCGCCCGCTCCAACGTCCGGTCTGACCCATCGCGCCAGGATCGTGCGCATTTAAGGCAACCCATGGCCCACCACACGGTGCGGTGGATCAGCCAGTAACGGAACCTGTCTCGATCAACCGCAAAACCGCTTTCTGCTTCATAGGCGGCAAAGTATTCCTCCAGACTGCCCAGCCCCAGCGCGGGCCGATCATATCGGGCAAAGCGCCACACGGACATGCAGCCAAAGGCCAGATCTTCGTGCCGGTCTCCCAAATGGGCGAGCTCCCAATCGAGCACGCCGGTCAGCCGGCTTTCCTGCACCAGCAGATTGCCCATCCGATAGTCGCCATGGATCAACACGGGCTCGATCCGGTCGGGACAATTGTCCTCCAGCCATTTGATCCCCAGCGCGATGATCGGGCGATCCCCGCCTGCCTCCTCAAACTGGTCGCGAAAATTGGCAATGGCCTCGCGATAATCCAGTTCGGGCACGGCATCGGGCACGTCGCCAGCACCCAAAGTATGGATACGGGCAAGATCGCGCGCGGCCTCTCGCAGCAGGCCAGCGGGATCCTGCATCTCCAGGATTTCCTTGGGGTTGGGTGTGCCGGGCAGAGCCTGCATGACAAAGCCGGAACCGATGCCGTCCTCTGGCTTCAACAAACCGGTCACCTGCGGCGCGGTTACACCGGCAGCATGGGCGGCGCGGATCACATCGGCCTCTACGTCATGCCCATAGGGACGCTCGGCGATATATTCCAAGCTGGGCGCGCGGCGCAAAACATAGTCGCTGCTACCGCTGGTAAACCGCCAGCTTTCCATGGTGGCCCCGCCCGTCAAGCGGGTCAGCTGTTCTGGCGCGGCCAGCCCGGCGCGCGTCATCACGCGTGCCAAGCCTGCCAATAGCTCCTCTGGCGTTGCCACAACCTCTTCCCCTCATGCTCAATCGCTGCAATGAGTGCACCCATCTGCTGCCCATCGGCAATGCACAAAAGTATAGGTTGAGAGATAAAGCGCCTTATGAAGAAACGTCACATTGGTTTGGGCCTACTCGCCATAATCGGACTTGGGGCCGGCACCGCTGCCTATGTCGCTGCGCCTACCGTGCACGAAGGAATGCCGGGCGAAACGCCCGAACTGGGCCGCTATGGCGACTATGTCATCGGCACGCAGGAGATCGCCCTCACCCTGCCCTCTAGGCTCAGCTTTACCAAGCTGGGCATGGCAACAGGATCGGTCGAAACGGGCGAGCGCACGCTGGATGTACGGCTGTACTACCCGGCGCAGAGCGATGCCGGGCAGGAGCCGATCACCTATCAACACACCATGACACCGCCCGCGATGGACCCTGTTCCGCTGGAGTTTGCAGGACGCGCCTTTGCCGATGCCGCCCCCGTCACCGAAGGCCAATTCCCGCTGGTGATCATGAGCCACGGGTTTAACGGTTGGAGCACCCAGTTTAGCAATTTGGCCGAGCACATTGCCTCGCGCGGTTATGTCGTGGCCACCATCGACCACGCCGATGCAAAGCTGGAAGGGATCACCGATTTCGTCCATTCCTTTGCCAATGTGCTGGCCAGTCGGTCGTTGGATCAGCGCGATGTACTGGCGCAATTGGTCGATCGCAGCGCCAATGATGCGGGTGTGTACGCCCTGATTGATGCCGAGAATGTCGGTTTGATCGGCTATTCCATGGGCGGTTACGGAGCACTGGCGACAGCCGGTGCTGACTATGATTACGCTAGCGACACATTCGGGACTGTCCCGGCCGCGGCGCTGGAGCCACTGAAAGCCGCTGCGGGCGATCCGGCTGGGATCGATGCAGTGGTTGCCTTTGCCCCCTGGGGCGGCCAGCCCGACAACCGAGTATGGAGAGCGGCAAGCCTAGCCAAGATCACCGCTCCTGTATTAGTGGTTAGCGGAAGCCAGGATGATGTCTCCAACCATGCCGAGGGGGTCAGTTGGATCTTTGACCAATTGTCAGGCGCAGACCGGCATATGCTGGTCTTTCGCGAGGCACGCCACAATATCGTCGGCAATGCGTTTGAAATTGGTGATGATGCTCCATTCCGAGTGGCCGAATTCCTGAATGAGCCGGTGTGGCGTCAGGACCGGATCAACGGCATCAATCAGCACTTTGTCGCAGCCTTCCTCGATCTGCATCTGAAGGGTGATGACGACAAGGCTGGCTATCTGAATGTGCCTGTCAGCAACGCCAATGACAGCGGGTGGGAGGTTTCCTTTGGCGAGCAGCTAAATGGCAAATTCGCTGGCCCAGACGAGGCCGAGCATTGGCGTGGTTTCCAGCGCCGTTGGGCGGTTGGGCTGGATATGCTGAGCAAACCTGCGGGTGAGTAATTACCTCTAGCCCTCACTACAGCGCACAATCAAAAAGGCCGCCCGGATCGCTCCGGACGGCCCTTTTTATTGGCTATGCCAGCCCCTGTTTAGGCAACAACGCTGTCTTTCTTGACCGTGATCACCTGCGGATAGGTGAATTCCTTCAACCCATCTAAGCCGTATTCTGCGCCAAAGCCGGACTGCTTGTGTCCGCCAAAGGGTGAGAAAGGCGAGAGGTGGAGATATTCATTGATCCACACTGTGCCGGTTTCCAATTGCTCAGCAATTTCGACGCCTTTGTCCGTGTCAGCGGTCCAGACCGCACCTGCCAGACCATATTCGGAATCATTGGCGCGCTTGATCACTTCATCCTCGGTCGAGAATTTCATCAGCGGCATAACCGGGCCAAACTGCTCTTCGGCAACAATGCGAGCATCTTCTGGCGGGTTGTCCATGATCGTGATCGGAACGTAATAGCCTGTGCCTGATGGATCGGCATCGCCGCCAACCAGGAATTTATAGCCATTGTCCTTGGCATCTTCGATCAATTCCAGAACACGCTCATATTGCTTCTTGTTCTGGATCGGGCCAACACCTGTTCCCTGCTGCGAACCATCACCCACGGTGACCGTCTTGGCATATTCAACCAGCGCAGCGCTCAGCTCGTCATAGATATCTTCATGGATATAAATGCGCTTGGCCGCGACACAAATTTGGCCCGCGTTGGAGAAGCTGGACCAGAACAATTGTTCGGCCACCTTCTGCGGATCGGCATCAGGCATCACGATGGATGCGTCATTTCCGCCCAGTTCCAGCGTGATCCGCTTCAGATCGGCGCTGGCGCCTTCCATGATCTTCTTACCGGTCGCGGTGGAGCCGGTGAAGGTGATCTTGTTGATGTCTGGGTGGCCGGTGATCAACGGGCCAAGGCTGTCTTCGCCGGTGATGATGTTGACCGTTCCAGCCGGCACCTTATCCGCGATCAGCTCTGCAATGCGCAGCGTTGTCAGCGGGGTAAATGGCGATGGCTTCAGCACGATGGTGCAACCGCTCATCAAGGCAGGTACGATCTTCTGCACCGCCATCATGACCGGGAAGTTCCACGGAACAATACCGCCCACAACACCAACCGGCACGCGGCGGGTGCGGGACAGACGCTGGTCGCTGTCTTCATTGACCACATCGTCCAGCTTCAAGGTCGCTTGCGCAGCAGACATGCCTGCAGCGCCGAAAATCTCGCCCTTGGCCTGCTCGTGCGGCTTGCCCTGTTCGCTGGTCAGCAGACGATAAAGCTCGTCGGCATTTTCCTTGATCGCGCCAGAGATTGCCATGCAAACAGCTTGGCGTTCTTCGAACGAGGTCTTCTTCCAGCTTTCGAAGGCAGTGCGCGCGGCGGCGACTGCTTCATTGAGCTGGCTCTCGCCGGAAGCGGGCACTTGGCCGATCACTTCTTCATTGGCAGGATTGACCACATCGAGCCATTCGCCCGTGTCGATCATCTTGCCATTGATCAGGTTTTTATATTGCGTCGCCATATCTGCCTCTCTCTAAATCTTTTTGAATTGCTCCCACTTCAGATGGAAATGGGCCTGTCATCTTGCAAGTGCAAGACCGGATTGCTCGAGCATTATACGCGGTGAAGCGGGTCAGCGCGCCTATCCATTGCGCTATGCAACTCAATTCTCCAAAAGGCGCATCGCAACACAACAAATTCCACCGACTTAAAGGAAACAACCATGGCCGATCTCGTCATTTACGGCAGTCCAATTTCTCCCTTCGTTCGCAAAGTGGCCGCGCAATGCATCGAAAAGGGCGTCGATTTCGAGATTGAAGCGGTCAATGTGTTCGATCCGCCCGAATGGTTTCGCGAAATCAGCCCGATGAAGCGCATACCCGTCTTGCGCGATCGCTCCATCGCTGAAGAAGGCACAGCCGGCACCATCGCCGATTCATCGGCCATCTGCGGCTATATCGAGAAGAAGCACCCGGAAACGCCGATGCTACCCAGCGAGCCCTATGCCCATGGCCGCGTGCTGATGCTGGAAGAATATGCCGACACCAATGTGGCGATGGCCACAGGCTTAGGGATGTTCCGGCCGATCTTCTTTGCGCTCAATCAAGGCAAGGAACCCGATGTTGCCGCCGCGAAAGAGGCCTGGGCGACAAAACTGCCCAACGTGCTCAACTATCTGGAAAGCCAGCTGGACGGGTCTGACTATTTTGTTGGCGATGCTCTGTCTTTGGCCGATATTACAGTGACCTGCTGCTTGATGCAGGGCATGTTGGTGGCAGAGATGCCGCTCGACAATTGGCCCAAGCTGGCCGCCCATCAAGAACGGATGCGCCAACGGCCATCGATCGCTGGACCTTTTGCCAAGGCTGACGGGTTCATCCGTAAATCCTTGCCAGATCGCATTGTTCTGACGTGATATCTGGCCAGAATTGCTGATCTGACCGGCGAGATACGGGTTTGAGGCAGGTTATCGGCCTTGTGCTAACCATTCCTTTGCCTCTTCGCGTCAATCAGGTCTAAATCGGCGACACAACGCAGCGCGACAAAAGGGAACAATCATGGCAAGTCCTTGGACCATCGGGATCATTGGTGGATCGGGCCTCTATGCAATTGAGGGGCTGGAGGATGCGCAATGGATTGCGGTGAAATCACCTTGGGGTGAGCCTTCTGACGAAGTATTGTGCGGCCGCATTGGCGATGTGCGCGTTCGGTTTCTGCCGCGCCACGGCCGCGGTCACCCGATCACGCCGAGCGATCTGAATGCACGCGCCAATATTGATGTGCTCAAACGGACCGGCTGCACCGATATTCTAGCTATTTCTGCCGTGGGCAGCCTGCGCGAAAAGATCGAGCCGGGCCGCTTTACCGTGGTCGAGCAGTTTATCGACCGGACCAAGGGCCGCCCCTCAAGCTTCTTTGGATCGGGATTTGTCGCGCATGTCTCCATGGCCGACCCCGTGTGCCCGCGCCTGTCCGATATGGCAGCCAGCGCGATTGCATCGGCGAAGGGCAAGATCTCTACCGGCGCAACTTATCTGGCGATGGAGGGGCCCCAATTTTCCACCCGCGCCGAAAGCCGGATGTACCGCGAATGGGGCGCGGACGTTATCGGGATGACCGCCATGCCCGAGGCCAAGCTCGCCCGCGAGGCGGAGCTACCCTATGCGCTGGTGGGCATGGTGACCGATTATGATTGCTGGCGCGAAGGCGAGGCAGTGGATGTGATGCAAGTGGTCGAGCAGATGCAGAAGAACAGCAAGATCGCGCGCAAGATGGTGACCAAATTCATCGCTGATCTTCCCGAAGAACGCGAGCCCAGCCCCATCGACACCGCATTGGAAGATGCCATCATCACCGCACCTGATCAGCATGACCCGGCTTTGATTGCGAAACTGGATGCGGTAGCCGGACGGTTGGTGAAGCCGGTCTAATTCCTAGGCCTGCCTTGCTAGCTTAGGTCTTGGACAGGCTGGCCAGATTTGTGCGGATTTCCTCCACCGAAACCACATCACCATATTTCGAATTCATGTCGAACAGATTGGCCTGGTGAACCGCCTCGTGGCGGTCGCCTACCGCTTCTTGAGCGACAATCGGGATAAAGCCGTGCTGGCACGCGTCCACACAGGTCGCGCGAATGCAGCCGCTGGTGGAAACGCCCGATATAATCAGGCTGTCATTGCCATTGGCGGTCAGGGTGGAGGCCAGCGAAGTGCCGAAAAAGGCGCTGGCATATTGTTTGGATATGACCAGCTCGTCATCACGCGGTGCAATTCCTTTGGCCCATGCTCCCATCGGGTTGCCGGCGGCAAAGTTTTGCAGGGCAGCCACTTTCTGTGCGAACCGGCCGCCGTCTTTCATCGAGGGATGAAACACCACATTGGTATAGATCACTAGCAGCCCGGCGGAACGGGCGGCCTCCAACAGGTCCAATGCGGAGGCCAAGGTGTCCTCGACGTCGGCATAGAGCGGGCTATCTGTGTTGAAATAGGCCTCGACCAGATCGATCAGGATCAGCGCCGGTTTCTTGCCGAAGCCGATCCTTCCTTCGAACACTCCCGAGTAATTGTCGGACAGGCTATCACCGCTCACCATGACACTCCGTTAAAACTGTCTGATGAGCGGTGTAACAGATCAGAATTTGAAGCCAACCTCGACCCCGAAGCGGCGCAATGCACCAGGCGAGATGAACGATCCGCCAAATTCGACCGCCGGAATAACCTCGTTGAGATATTCCTCATTGGTCAGATTGTCCGCAAAGGCCGTCAGCGACCAGCTGTCCGTTTGCACACCGATGCGCACATCCAGAACCGAGAACTCGTCACGCTGGGTAAGCGAGTAATCAGCATCGCCTACAAATGCAGGAGCCATCAGCTGCGAACCTGGCAGCAAACCGCTGAAGATGGTCGGGCTGGTGTTTTCCTGAACCGAGTGGAACCAGGTCGGGCCGGTAATCCGGTAATCGGCACGTGCGACAAAATCCATCGTGTCGGTCACTGGCAAGTCCAGCTGGGTGCCAAGGTTGATCGTGTAATCAGCGGTGTAAGGCGATTTGTTGCCCACTGTGATCGGACGCGATGCATTTTCCTTAATCTCGCTCTCGGTGACATTGGCCGAACCGAAAATCGACCAGCCGGGCATGATCTCTGCGGCCAAGTTCAGCTCGCCGCCATAGACCTCAACCTCGTCAATATTCGATACAACGCGCAGCAGGCCAAAGCCGCCAACGAAGAATTCGAAGAACTGCATGTCATCGATCGTGGTGTAATAACCGGCCAGATCGAAGGTCACCGCACCATCGAGCAGCTCGCCCTTCAGGCCAGCCTCAAACGCGCTGGAGGTTTCCTTTTCATAGACATCCTCGATCAGGACATTGGTGCCAATGAACTGATTGAAGGCCTGATCCACAATCGCGGCAGAGCCCTGATTGTTGAACCCGCCCGACTTAAATCCGATGCCCCAGTTGGCATAGAAATTGATGTCGTCTGACAAAGCATAACGCAGCGACAATTTGGGCTGCAATTGCTTGAAGGTTTCTGATTGATCAGCAATCGGACCAAAGGCCTGACCCGGATTAATCGGACCGCCGGTAAAGGGGTCGGTCGCATTGGGCACCAGATTGGTCGCGCTGCGTTCCTCAACATCATAGCGTGCCGCCAGCCCCAGCTCGAATCCGTCGCTGACTTCGAAATCGAGCGAGCCAAACACCGCATAAACATCGGTAGAGAAGTCATCATTATAAAGCTGTGTGGTCGGGTTGTTCGATCCAGCAGGATTGAACAATTGCTCGGTGACGCCAAAGCCTAAATCGGCCCCCAGGCTCACCCCAACTTCGCGATTGATGTGCAGGTAATAGGCGCCCAGCTGCCAATCGATATAGCCATCATCGGTCGATGCGAGCCGCACCTCGGCACTGATATCGCTCTGCTCGCGCGTCTGGAACTGCGTACCGTCACACGTGGTCGGGCTGTAGGGGCCAAAGGTAGAGCCATTGGCCACATCAAAGATAAACGGCGTCGGCACCGTGCCAATGAAGCCCGGCGCATTCACCGGAAAACCGGTCAATTGTGCAGTCGATCCGAAGCATGCATTGGACGCATCGATCGAATCCTGTGTCGCTCCCGGGAAAGTGAAGCGGGCAAAATCAGCCGACGTACCATCCGCCGTCAACGCTTGCTCAACATCGCTATACAGCACCCAAGCGGTCAGCTCGACCGCCTCAAACTGGTGCGTTACCTTGGCCGAAGCCTCGAATGTTTGCTGTTCATTGGTTGGCCGGATGTTCGAATAGAAACCGAACGGATGCTCGTTCACATCTTCAAAGAAGGCTCCGCCGAAATTGGGCAAAGCAAAGGCTGCGTTGAAGTTGATCGAGGCGCCCGACAAATCGGCATAGCGAGCCTTCACATCCAATTCGGTGTCGGCGCCAACATCGGCGACAAAGCGTGCGTCCACCGACCAGATTTCCTGATCATCAATGGTTTTGGAATTCAGGAAACTGTTGCGATAAAAACCATCGGTCGTGTCATAGCTGCCCGAGACGACAAAGCCGGCATTCTCGCCAATTGGGGCAGAGATATAGGCGCTGGCTGAATAGGTGTCGTCTTCTGCGGCCGATACCTTGATCGCACCTTCCAGGAAATTGCCCGGTTTCAGCGTCTGGATCACGATGGCGCCAGCCGCTGCGTTGCGGCCATAAAGCGCGCCCTGCGGGCCTTTAAGGATTTCAATCTGGCGCAGCGTTCCTTGATCCTGGTTCAATTGCGCTGTGTTGGTTTTCAAAATGCCATCGACCACCAGAGCTACCGAACTTTCCGCATCGCGCGCGCCGTTAATACCGCGAATGTTGATCTGGGTATCGCCCGCCTCTGCCGTGCCGGTCACAATCGTGACACCCGGCGTCAGTTGAACAAATTCATCGGCCCGCTCGATGCCTGTCTTTTCCAGCGTATCGGCTGTGAAAACGGTGATGGCCGTGGGAACTTCGGCCAGTGTTTCAGACTGGCGGCGAGCGGTAACGATGATCGCATTACCGGTTGGCGCTTCCTCGGTAGCTTGAGGAGCAGGTGCATCAGCATCTTGAGCCACTGCCGGAGCGGCAAAAGCCAGCGCGCCAAATGCGCCGCCACATGCGAGGAAAGTTTTGAAATTTGTCATTGGTTCGTACTCCCTGAACCTGATTTTGCCCGAAGGTACCCGAAGGTGTTGTGCCGCCCCTTATCAAGTGAGGACGTTGGCACCGCTCATGTAAACATAGACTTCCTGAAATTTGGCACCGCCCTGCCCATCGGGGCGAAGGCGCCAGAAATTGGTGTTGTGCAGCAGCGTTACCTGCCCATCTGCATCGTGCAACTCGGCCACAAAACTGGCGGAGATCCGGCCATTGGCCTCGTCCACAGTGCACACGAAATCGCGATGGATGATGGTTTCATAGGCTCCGAAGAAATCTTCGAACATGCGCTGGATTTCGCCTTTGCCCGAATGGCGGGTGAAATCGGTCTGGACGCAGAACAGCGCTTCATCGTGAAAGCAATCCAGCGTCGCGGCCATATTCTTTGCATCGACATTGCCGAAATATTGCTGGGTGGCGAAGTGGATCAACTCGTCCCGGCTTAAGGTTGGTTCATACTGCATCAGGCATCTCCCTCCTTCAGCAGATTATCGCCGGACATATAGACATAGACCCGGTGGAACAGCCGATCCTTCAGGTAGAACCGATTGCAATTCTCATAGCGTAATTCATCGCCGCCATTGGGCGTGATCAGCACGGTAAACTGGGAATTGATCGTGTTGCTGTCAGGATCAGCCGTGTGGACGAAATTGCCGTGCCAAATGCTCTCGAAATCCGTGAACAGCTTGACGAACATCGCGCGAATGGCCTCGCGCCCTTCGTGGACCGTATCGCTGGTCGCCTCGTGCAGCACGGCATCGGGTGTGAAGCAGTTCAGCACCTGGTCCATATTCTTGTTATCGACCCCGTCGAAATAGCGCTTGGTCACGATATCGACGTAAAAGGGATAGGGCAGCGGCACTTGTCCGGCTCCGCCTTCATTCCATTCACTCATCAGTACCAACCTTTCCGGATCTCGCCGTGTTTGGGGACTTCGGGGGCGGGAAAGGCTTTCTTCGAATGGCGCAGGCCAAGCTCGATCTGCGTTTCCAGCATTTTGTAGGCGACCTGCCCGGGATTCAGCACTGGGATCGGCATCTCAGCATCCAGGAATGCGGCTGATTGATGCATCGTGGTGGATCCTAGCACGATCACATCGGCGCCGTCTTCTTCCATCGCCTTGGTTGCCTCGGCCTTCAATTTGTCAAAGATGATTTCCTCTTTGCCAGCGAGCAATTCGGTCACATCGGGCCGCGTATCGATCGACCGCAAGGAAGCGCAGCGCGACGACCAGCCATATTCGGTCAGAGTTTTTTCATACAGCGGGAACCATTCGGGCCACATTGTCAGCACGCTGAATTTCTTGCCCAGCATCATCGCCATGGCGAAACTTGCTTCGCCGGGCCCGACAACTGGGATCGATAGCGCAGAACGCAAGGGCCGCAGACCGCTATCACTCACCGTATCGATCAAGACGCCGGCATATCCATCACGCTCGGCTTCCACACCAGCCTGAAACACGGTCCAATCCATCATCATAGTGTCGTGGTAAGAATCGCCCAAAGCGGCACCAAAGGGGACCGCTTCGAATTCAGGAGAGAAGCCCTCTCTCACGAAATCATCGGGCAGCTGCTCTGCCCGGTTTGCCACTCCGGCTTCATCCATCGGAATGGGTACAATGACCTTGATACGTTTTGTTGATGGCAATGATCAACTCCCTTGACCGAACCCTTTATTGTATACAATAACAGATCGTCAAGGGAAATTAACTCTGGCCGATCTGGCGTTATCTGCCGGTGATCTAGGGTACATCTAGGGTAGGTCTATGGGTCATCTCGCTTCATCTCTGGGTAGCGTTCGGCACGCCAGGAAAGCGTTGCTGGATGCACATGGATCGGGCCAGCCAGGGGCGCGACGTTCCGCTCTGGCGGATTGTGGGCAGTCATAGAATGAGCGGTGCCTCTGACACGGCCTATACGGCCATCCGCAGTTATCTGTTGAGTGGCGATGCCCCTCCCGGCAGCCAGTTGACCGAGGACCGCCTGTCCGAAATTTCGGGCGTCTCGCGCACCCCCGTACGCGAGGCAGTGCGCCAGCTGGAATCCGAAATGTTGTTGGTGCGCAGCGAGTCAAAACGCATCTTTGTCGCCGATTGGTCACGCGATGACATCGACGAGATGTTTACCTTGCGCCAGATGCTTGAAGGACATGCCGCAGAACGCGCGGCGAAGCTACTGGGCCCGGCGGATATCGAGCAGTTGGAGCAGGTCAATGACGAGCTGCATCAGGCTGTGGATCAAGACCCGCCCGATGTGGTGCGCTTCCTTGATGCCAACCGTATCTTCCACGAAATCATTACCAATGCCGCGCGTTCACCACGCTTGGCGCAAGTCCTGGCCATGCTGGTTGAGCAGCCGGTTGTTCTGCGCACCGCACGGCAATATTCGGTTGAAGATCTGAGGCAATCTGCGCGCGATCATGACGAATTGATAGCCGCCTTCAAGGCCCATGATGCGGCTTGGGCAAGATCCGTCATGGGCAGCCATTTGCGCCGCGCATTCCATACTTTCGCAGATGCTGCATCGGACGCTGACTAAGCGCTCTGGGTCATGGTATCTGGCGCCTTAAGCGCGCTTGGTTACCGTGCCTGTGAAGATCGCTGACCCAACCATTTGTTAACAAGCATGGCCTAGCCCAGACTGGAAGGCCCAAACTGGGCTCGGCAGGTCACAAGAACAGCGCGAGCCTGCTTGGATGGGTCAAACTCGGGGTGCCTATTTATGTCAAAAACGATTCAAATCATTCTGATCGCGGCGATCGCTCTGATCGTTTGCGCGGTCCTGTTCAATTCAACCTTCGTTGCAAGCGGCAGCGGGTTGGTTCTGCTGGTAGGCTTGGGATATGCCTATGTCGTCAGCAAGCGCGATGCCGAACGCGAGAACAGCGGCGGCAATTGAGCGCCCTGCCAATGGCTAAATAATGCCGCGATCTTCCAAATCAGAACGGGTCGCTGAATCCATGCCCAAAAGCTCGCCATAGATCTCTTCATTATGCTGGCCCAGATCAGGGCCAACCCAGTGAACATCGCCCGGCGTATCGGACAATTTGGGCGCGACATTCTGCATCTTGAAATTGTCGTGCCGGGGGTGCGGGCGCTCGATAATCGCCTCTCGCGCGGCAAAATGCGGGTCTTCCAACATTTCGGGAGCGCGGTACATATTGCCCGCCGGGACGCCGTGTTCCTCGCACAGATCCAGCACCTGTTGGCTGGTGTGCAGCTTGGTCCATTCGCCAATCATATCATCGAGTTGGGTCTGGTTCTGCCCGCGCGCAACATGGCTGTTGTAGCGCGGATCGTCGCCCAATTCGGGCATGCCCATCATGGTCGCCATACGCTTCCACACGCTGTCCTGATTGCCCGCCACCAACACGCTGCCGTCGCTGGTCGGATAGACATTGGAGGGTGCAATTTTGGGCAAGATCGACCCGGTCCGCTCGCGGATATGGCCAGTCACCGTATATTCGGGAACGGTCGATTCCATCATCGCCAAAACGGCCTCGTAAATTGCCGAATCGACCACCTGACCCTTGCCGGTTTTGTGGCGGTGATTGAGTGCCATAAGCGCACCCAAACATGCATAGGTCGCGGCCAATGAATCGCCAATGGAAATGCCTGCGCGGCTGGGCGGGCGATCCGGCTCTCCCGCGATGTAACGCATGCCGCCCATCGCCTCGCCAATGCCGCCATAACCGGCGCGCGGGCTGTAGGGGCCCGTTTGGCCATAGCCGGATACACGGATCATAATCAGCGCCTCATTGATCGCTGACAGATCTTCCCAACCTAGGTTCCACCGCTCCATCGTACCGGGGCGAAAATTTTCCAGCAGAAAGTCTGCTTTTGCGGCCAGCTGGCGGACAATTTGCTGCCCTTCTTTTTCACGAAGATTGAGCGTGATCGACTTCTTGTTGCGCGCCACCACCGAGAACCACAGAGGGATGCCTTGGCCCCAATTGCGCATGGCGTCGCCCACTTTGGGTGGCTCCACCTTGATCACTTCGGCGCCATGATCGCCCATCAACTGGCCGCAGAACGGCCCGGCGATCAACTGTCCCATCTCGATCAGGCGAAGACCCGACAGCGCACCATTCGACATATTCAGCCCTCTTCAAATTTACTCGGCACAAGCCCTGAGAAAGACCCCGAAACCCCCAAGAGACGACACCGAGACCACCCCTAGATGACCCCTAGACCTCCGCCAGATGGTCCCTAGACCATTCATCGTTTCGGCCAGATACCCGCCAGATCATTCAAAAACTCTATAAACCCAAGATTTGCATTTGTATACAATTTGCGTATCTAGCCAATATTCAATTTTGGACAAGAAGCGAATCCCATGACGCAAGAGCATGCTGCCAATGATGCGATCGAGCTGGTTGAAGTGGGTCCACGCGACGGCCTGCAGAACGAGGCCGAGATCATTTCGACGCAAGACAAGCTGGCGATGATCGATCGGATGATCGATTATGGCGCGCGGCGATTGGAAGTGGCCAGCTTTGTCCACCCCAAACGCGTGCCACAAATGGCCGACGCAGAAGCGGTGATCGCCGGGCTGCCGGATCGCGGCGATGTGACCTATATCGGTTTGACGCTGAACAAGCGCGGCGTGATGCGCGCCCTGGCCACCCGCGAAGGCGGGGCCATGAACGGCAAAGGACGAGGCATCGATCAGGCAGGCTGCGTTCTGGTGGCGAGCGACACCTTTGGTCAAAAGAACCAGGGCCAGACCATCGCCGAAGGGATTGCCGAGAACCGCGACATGATCCGTTTCGCCAAAGCCGAAGGAATGAGCGCCCAAGTGACCATCTCAGCCGCCTTTGGTTGCCCCTTTGAAGGCGAGGTGAAGCCCGAAACCGTGCTGGCTATTGCTGAAGAGATGGCCGCAGAGGACCCCGCTGAAATCGCGTTGGCAGACACCATCGGCATCGGAGTACCGGCGCAAGTCAACGATCTGTTCAGCAGATTGGCCGAATTATTGGACGGAAAAATCCCCATGCGCTGCCACTTTCATGACACTCGCGGCACCGGCATGGCCAATGCCTGGGCTGCCTATCAAGCGGGCGTGCGCACATTTGATGCTAGCCTTGGCGGATTGGGCGGCTGCCCCTTTGCCCCCAATGCCACGGGCAATATCGCCACCGAAGATTTGATCTTTATGATGGAGCGTTCCGGAATCGCCACGGCGATTGATCTGGATGCCGCCATCGCTACCAACCATTGGTTCGGCGCAAAGCTGAATCGCAAACTGCCCTCTTTGGTCGCTCGTGCGGCCTAATAGACCGACTTTTCGGGAGATAGTATGACTTACAGGCTTGGCGTTGACGTTGGCGGGACATTCACCGACCTGCTGCTGTTCGACGAAGACACCGGAAATTTTTGGCGGCACAAAACACCATCTACGCCGCATGATAGCTCGGAAGGCATTCTGAACGGGGTGCAAGCAATCACTGCCGAAGCGGGCGTTGCAGCCAAGGATATCGCCTATTTCCTGCACGGCACAACGGTTGCCACCAACGCCGTGCTGGAAGGCAAGGGATCGCGCGTCGGCCTGATCGTGACCGAAGGCTATCGCGATGTCATGCAGATCGCGCGAAGCTTTGTGCCTGGCGGCTTGGCCGCTTGGATCGTGTGGCCCAAGCCGCAGCCGCTGGCAGCTTTGGAAGACACGCTGGAAGTGCCCGGCCGGATGGATGCCGATGGCAATGAAGTGCGCCCTCTGGACGAAGATGCCGTGCGCGCTGTGCTGGAAAAACTGAAAGGCCAAGGCATCGAAGCGCTGACCGTCAGCCTGATCAATGCCTATGTAAATGGAGCGCAGGAAAAACGCATCGGCGAGATCGCCGCCGAGGTTTTGGGCGATGCGATCCCTGTCTCACTCAGCCATGAAGTGCTGCCTGAAATGCAGGAATATGAGCGCACGCTGTCCACCGTTGCCAATGCAGCGGTGCGGCCCGTAGTTGGCAAATATGTTTCGAATTTGCGCAACCGGTTGGAAGACGAAGGGTTGGAAGGAAAACTGTCGCTGCTGCGTTCTGATGGCGGATTGATGAGCAGTCAGAAAGCCGAGGAACACCCCGTCAATATTCTGATGTCTGGTCCGGCTGGCGGCGTTACCGGCGCATTGTGGGTGGGCAAAAATGCCGGGATCAAAAACATTCTGACGCTGGATGTGGGTGGGACATCCACCGATGTCGCCTTGATCGAAGGATTGGAACCACGCCGGCAACGCACCACCGAAGTGGGTCACTTGTCCGTTCGCGCATCTGCCCTGGATGTGAAAACGGTGGGCGCGGGCGGCGGCTCCATCGCTCACGTTCCCGAACTGACCAAGGCGCTGCGGGTTGGCCCCGAAAGTGCCGGTGCGGTTCCTGGCCCGGTGGCCTATGGCAAGGGCGGCGAATTGCCGACCGTGACCGATGCCAATGTGGTGTTAGGCTATCTGCCCGAGGACCTTCTGGGCGGATCATTTAAACTGGACCGTGAAGGCGCCAAGAAAGCGGTGCAGACCGTGGCCGATGCGCTGGGCATTGAACTGATGGAGGCCGCGCGCGGCATCATCGATATCGTGAACGAGAATATGTTCGGCGCTCTGCGCATGATCAGTGTCCAGCAAGGATATGATCCGCGCGACTTTGCCGTCATGGGGTTTGGCGGCGCTGGCCCCTTGCATGTCAATGCGGTGGCCAAATTGATGGGCAGCTGGCCTGCTGTATCGCCGGTTTCGCCAGGCGTTTTGTGCGCATTGGGTGATGCCACCACGCGGATGCGGACCGAGACCGCCCGCAGTTTCTCGAAATTGGCAAAGGATACCAGCGTTGCTGATCTGAAGGCCGTTTTGGACGAAATGAGCGAGCAAACGCGCAGCGAATTGCTGGGTGATGGCATTCCCGAAGATCAGATCACCAGCGAGTTTGAGGTGGATATCCGCTATGCCGGACAAGCCTTTGAAGTGCCGCTGACCATCGACAAGAGCATTCTGGATGCTGATGGGATCGAGGGTATTTTGAAGCGGTTTGATGATGAACATCGCCGCCTGTTCACCTTCAACATGGATACTCCGCACGAAATCGTGAACCTGCGGGCGGTCGCCATGGGTGAAGCGCCTGCTCTGCCAGCCAAACTGCTGGAGAAGGGCGACGGTGATCCATCAGCGGCCAAGATCCGCGATCACAGTTTGTGGATGGATGGGCGCGAGCAGCAAGGTGCGATCTATGATCGGGCCAAACTGCGACAAGGGGACATCATCCCCGGGCCCGCCGTCATAACCGAAATGGACAGCACAACCTTGGTCGAAAGCGGCTGCACCGCCAGCGTCGATCACGTGGGCAATATCCTCATCAACCCCAATCCCATTCATTCTGGCAAGGAGGGCTGAATCGATGCCGGCACAAATCATCGAGACCAACAAAACGCCGTTTGAAAAAATCGCCATCGATCCGGTCACTTTGGACATTATCGAGAACGCGCTGCGCAATGCTCGCATAGAAATGGATGCCACCTTGGTGCGCACCGCTATGTCGCCCGGCATCCGCGAGCAAGGCGATGCCTTCCCGCTAATCGCAGACCCTGCGGGCAAGATGATCGTGGGCCAGTTCGGCAGCTTTATCGACGGCTTCCTCAAAGGATTTGAGGGCACGATCGAGGATGGAGACATGATTTTCCTGTCCGATCCCTATTCCTGCGATGGCGCGGTCAGCCACTCCAACGATTGGCTGGTGTTGTTGCCGATCTTCAAGGATGGCCGCCTGATCGCCTATACCGCCATGTTTGGTCACCAATCCGATATTGGCGGCAGCGTGCCTGGGTCCATGCCCATCGGGGCCAGTTCTATCTTCGAAGAAGGGGTGCGGATCCCTCCCGTGAAAATCTGGAAGAAGGGCGAATATAATGACGATCTGATGAAGCTCGTCATGCACCAAACGCGCAAGCCCGATTGGTGTCAGGCCGATCTGAACGCCTTGATCGCCAGTTGCCGGGTCGCCTCCAAGCGCGTGCTGGAAATGGCCGAGCGGTTTGGTGATGATGTGTATGTTTCGGCTACGCAAGAATTGCTGGCGCGCAACCACCGCGCGATGAAGGCATTGCTGCTGCAGGCGGTGGGTGAAAGCCCGGTCAGCTTCGAAGATTATCTGTGTGATGACGGCAAGGGATTTGGTCCATACAAGATCAAATGTTCGATGTGGCGCGAGGGCGAGAAGGTCATTCTCGACTTTGACGGCACCGATCCGCAATCCGCTGCATCGATCAATTTCCTGCTCAATGAGAACATGTTCAAGATGTTCTTCGGCATCTACATGATCATGGTCTTTGACCCGCAGATCCTGTTCAACGATGGCTTCTATGATCTGATCGAAGTGCGCATCCCCAAGGGATCGCTGCTCAAGCCGCAATTCCCCGCAGCGCTGTCAGGCCGGACCCATGCCTTGGGCCGGATTTTTGACATTCTGGGCGGTTTGCTTGGCCAAGGCTCGCCCGAATTTCTCAACGCAGCAGGCTTCAGTTCCAGCCCGCATCTGTTCTATTCAGGCTGGGACAATCGCGAGGCGACCAAGGGCGATTGGTTCCAGCTGTTCCAAATCGGCTTTGGCGGGATTCCGGGCAGACCTTTGGGTGATGGGCCAGACGGACATTCACTATGGCCGGGCTTTACCAATGTGCCCAACGAATTCCTGGAACGCTATTTCCCGATGCGGATCGAGCGGTATTCGACCGAGCCGGACAGCGGCGGTGCCGGATTGCATCGCGGCGGCAATGGTATTCGGATGAGCTATCGCTTCCTGGCTGATGGCAGTATCGCCATCCATGATGATCGTTGGTTTGTACCGCCATGGGGCGTCAATGGCGGCCATCCGGGCAAGCGCGCGCGCAAGATCCTCGAGAAAGCCGACGGGACCACCCAGATTGTTGGCAATAAGATCGAGGATGTTCCGGTTGAAGAAGGCGATATGCTGCACTTCATCACCTGGGGCGGCGGCGGTTGGGGCGACCCGCTGGAACGCGATCCCGATCTGGTCGGTCTGGAAATTCGCCAAGGGCTGGTGACGCCAGAGGGCGCCAAGGATTATGGCGTGGTGGCCGATGCGGACGGAGTGATAGACGCTGAACCGACCCAAGCGTTGCGGGCAGAGATGACCGCCAATCGCGGAGAGCTGGCCTTGTTCGATTATGGCCCCGGCATTGAAACTCTGCGGGCCAATTGTCTGGAGGAAACCGGACTTCCCGCTCCGCAACAACCACTATGGCAAGACCATGCAACCAATCAGGCCGAAGCAGCCGAATGACCTGTCGCCGCATTGTCATCAAGTCTCTTGGTGGGCCGGAAGTCATTGAAATAGAGGATGTTTCTGTCCCTTCTCCCGCAGCGGGTGAGGTGTTAATCGAGCAAAGCGCGATTGGGCTGAACTTCATCGATACCTACCACCGCACGGGCCTCTATCCGATAGAACTGCCCAGCGGCTTGGGACTTGAGGCCGCCGGGCGCGTAGCCGAGCTTGGCGATGGCGTGACTGATCTGCAGGTTGGTGACCGCGTCGCCTATATGGGACCGGGTTTGGGGGCCTATGCCACCCACCGCGTGATGCCAGCCGCGGCCATGTTCAAACTGCCCGACAGCGTGACCGACGACATGGCAGCCGCCGCCATTTTGAAAGCGGCCACCACCGAAGGGTTGGTCGAACGCTGCGCCAATGTGAGCGAAGGTGACACAGTGCTGGTTCACGCCGCTGCGGGCGGTGTCGGCCTGATCATGGTGCAATGGCTGGCGGCATTGGGCGTTACAGTGATTGGCACCACCTCCAGCGCTGACAAGGCCGAACTGGCGCGCAAAGCCGGGGCCAGCCATGTGATCCGCTATGATCAGGATGATATTGTTCCAGCCGTGCAGGATCTGACCGATGGCAAGGGTGTGCCGACCGTGTTTGACGGAGTGGGCAAGTCGACCTTTGAAAGCTCTTTGCAATGTCTCTCACCACGCGGGCTGCTGGTCAGCTTTGGTAATGCCAGCGGCGCGGTCGATGGGGTCAATCTGGGCATTCTGGCGCAGCATGGATCGCTGTTCGTAACGCGGCCAACGCTGATGCATTATTACATGACGCCGGATGACCGAGCGACAGGAATTGCGAGGGTGTGGGAAATGCTGGCTTCGGGCAAGGTCGAGATCACGATTGGCCAGACCTATCCTCTGGCCGAGGCCGCGCAGGCCCACATCGATCTGGCAGCGCGTAAGACAATCGGGTCCAGCCTTCTCATTCCTTGATCGAGCCAATTGGTCCGGCAGTTACTCTGCCAAATCTTGCGCCCACTCGCCAAACAGCGGGCGGAACTCGTCGGCTCTGATCGATTGCCATACCCCGACCGAGAAATAGGGGATCGCCTCCAGCTTTTCGCGCGCGCCGGCCTCATCATCGGCCTTGATGATCAGCAGCGATCCGACAATTGCATCGCCCTTGGCCAGCGGTCCGGCGACGGCAAAATCCTCGCTATGTTCAGCGAAATGCTTGTGCAGCGCATCTTCTGTGTGCTCGCGGAACACCGCACCATGCTCGCCATCGCGGCAGTAAAAGGCAAACAAAGGCATCAGCGAAACTCCGGCTTATGTTTCTCGACAAAGGCGCGTGTTCTCTAGGCAGAAGCGCTGCTGATCTCTTCGTCATCTTCCCCTTTGCCGTCAAGCGCCTACCTGCCTCGGCGACTTCGACCTAGCCCGCAAGAAAGAGTGCTCTATGAACGGCAAGTCGGATTGATCAGCAGAGCCCTTCAAGCCGCAATTTTACTGCGTCCATGCCTCCAGCATTGTGTCGAGCGCATCGGTATCATCCGCTCCACCATCCTCATTCAAAGCCAGCGCAATCGCCCGCTCTGCATGCTGCGCATTCAATCCGCCAGCATGAGCCTGGGCTGCCATCTTATCCTTGATAGCCGCCACATCGGGGGCTGCACTATCTCCCAAGGCTTGGATGATCCAGCCATCGCCATGGGCTCCCAAATTGCCTGCCTTGCAGGTCATCGCCGCAAACACGCCCTGTGCACCTTCCAACATATCCTGCGGTCCGGTGGCCCCATAATGCACATGCAAAGCTGCATCGCGGCCGATGCGCACCGCGTTATAGACATGCCATGGGCCGGTCAGCAGATCGGGATGATGCTGAAAATGCAGCAATCCGCCTGCGACCGATCCAGCATTGCCCAAGGCGTTGGCATATTCCACGCCCGCAAATCCGATCACCGAACCAAAGGCCGCGCAAGCGCCAAACACGCCGCAAGTCGATGTGCCATGCCAAAGGCCAAAATGGTGATCATCCAGCGCGCCGCCAATCGCCAAAGCGGCCTCATACCCGCGCACAATTGCATCCAGGCGCGCCTCCATTGCGGCGCTGGGCATGCTGAGCGCGGCCGGGATTACGACTGGTCCTGGGTTGATATGATCCGAGCCATGCCCGGATTCCATCGCAATGTAAGCGCCGCCATAGGTCGCCCGCTCCCAGCCCCGCATAGACACAGCGCTGCCCAATGCGGCCGCCTCGCTATCGCGGCCACCGGCCACGCAGGCCAACCAGTCCAACAGATGCACACGGGCCAAACCGCGCGACGCATCATCAACAGGCCGCGTCAGCCGGGTCGCCAATTGGGTGAGCAATGCTTCGCTCATCATTCCTATCCTTATGTCCCCGTTTCCGCTTTGCGATGCGAACATCCTTTTCAGGACCGTCACGGCATTCTTGCAAAGCCCTTAGGCGGTGGCATTGCCCATGGCCAGAGTTTGCGCGTGGCCCGGCCCGCATCAATTGGGTGTTGCGGGCAGGCACCCCTGATCGCTAGAAGCCCATGACTATGGGTCGCTTTTTCGCAATGATTGTCGCGCTGCTGTCTTTGGGCTGGGCCACCCCGGCTCTGGCTGAGGTGCAGCTGAGCTTTCACAGCTTCAATGGCTCGGTCCTGTTTGGGCGCTATCCGCACGCTTTCGTGGTGCTGGAAGGAACTCTGGAAGAAACCGGGCAAGCGGTGAACGAGAATTTCGGTTTCACCGCCAAAAAGGTCAGCACGGCAATTTTGCGCGGCCCGGTCGAGCACGATATTTTGATCGAACAGCCCAAATATATCACCAAGACCAACCGCCATTTCACCATCACAATCAGCGATGCGCAATATCACGCAATCATGGCGGAGATGCGTGCATGGCGCGATGCTCCGGGCAAATATTACGATCTGGATACGCGCAACTGCATCCATTTTGTCGGCGAGATTGCGCGAATAATGGGGCTGAAGGTCGAGTATCCCAAAAAGATGCTGCGCCGACCGAAAAAGTGGCTCAACCATATCACCGAACTAAACCCGCAATTGGGCGCAAAACGGATCAAGTAAAACTCAGATCGGCTATTGAGACGCTCGCTCGCGTCGCTGAATGTCCATATTTGGGGTGGAAAGCGGACATGGTCAATTGGGCGAAGATTCAGTCCGAAAATGTGTCATCGCCACCATGGCTTCATCAAATGTGTGATCGGTTCCCGTCAGCGGAATAGCAAAGTCGCCACCTGTCAATTTTCTGTTTGCTTTAGCTAGGAACCCTGCGGCGCCTTTTGCCGGAAACTGTTCAGGGTTCCTGAGATGCAGTATGATCCATTTCTGACCGCGGTTGTTCCAAGTTGTGAGATCGATGATCTCTGTCCAGGGAATTAGTGCTGCAGAGCAATGAGCAGATTTGATTCCGCTGGAATCGACGATGAGTTGCGGCTTTTTGTCGAATAGCTTCGTGCCGATGCTCAATGTGATAGGGATCTGGATCATTAACAAGAGCCAGCCTGCAGCCAACGAAAACTCGTCTGGAAGCCGTCGCCTAGGTTCGTCTACTAAGGGTTGTATTTCTCCAAACGCGCCCACTAATGTCAAACCAATCGCTGCTAAACCAGCAGACAAAAGCAGAAGCAACGCCAAACGCCAACGAGAATAGTAAACTACGAGATCTTCCATTATGGCTTTCTATAGAACCTCGTAGCGCGCCTGCAAATGGGTGGAAAGCGGACCTATGGTGCGCATCGCTTCAAAGTCACGATGGTCGATGAAGAGAGAGGCTGGTTATGCAAGATCCTGATTTCGGTGGTGCCATCTGAAGACTGCACTGAAAGGCGCATCTGCCTGTCGGCTGACAGATAAGTCATCCCTTTTTGGCAAGGAGTCCGACCGACGCTTCCCCAACGGCAAATACTAATTGGCTGGAGGTCACTCTTGATCTGTCTACTTTGGCGGGAAATGCACTTCATCACATTGCTTAGGCTTCGCTCACTATCAAAGCGCGTTGTCGAGGAATACTCATCCCCAGGCACGAAATTCCACACCAAGACTGCTCCGACGAGCAAAACGAAGATAGCGAAACGGATTCTGATCAAGACGCGCCTCTGAAACATTCGAAAGATAATGCGTTGTTTCGCAGGAGGACTAGGCTGTCAACGTCCGCAAATGGGTCGTTAGCGGACGGTCGGATCTTGGCCGAGACGCTTAGACAACCGACGTTCTGGATTTGCACGCCCATAACCAGACCTTCTGTCAAAAATCTCCCACGGATAAACTGCGCGCAAAGCTTGCCCCGCAGCCTTGCATCGGGAATCAGTCCCCTATGGCGATTCTTTCAGACAAGTGGATCCGCGAACAGGCCCAGTCCAAGGGCATGATCGAACCTTTCGTTGAAGCGCAAAGGCGCGACGGCTGCATCTCCTATGGGCTTAGCTCATACGGATATGACGCCCGCGTTGCGCCCGAATTCAAGATCTTCACCAATGTGGATAGCAGCACGGTCGATCCCAAGAAATTCGATCCAAAGAATTTTGTCGATCGCGAAACGGACGTTTGCATCATCCCGCCCAATTCCTTCGCCTTGGCGCGCACAGTCGAATATTTCCGCGTGCCCGAAGATGTGCTGGTGATCTGCCTGGGCAAGAGCACCTATGCACGGTGCGGCATCATCGTGAATGTCACTCCGTTGGAGCCGGGCTGGGAAGGCCATGTGACGTTGGAATTTTCCAACACCACGCCGCTGCCGGCCAAGATTTACGCCAATGAAGGGGCCTGCCAATTCCTGTTCCTGCAGGGCAATGAGCGACCCGAAGTGACCTATGCCGATCGCGCGGGCAAATATATGGGCCAACGCGGCGTAACGCTTCCTAGGCTTTAGGGCCAAGCTGCAAGGCGCAAACAGCAGCAGGCCTACTTTCCGTAACGGCTTTGACTCTCGGCACGCCCGCGCCCATGCAGGTGAGCAAAGGAGAGCAATGCCATGTCCAAAGACTCACGCGAATTTGATATCATCATTTATGGTGCCACCGGATATACGGGCCGCTTGGTCGCCGAATATCTCGACCAGCATTATGGCCAACGCGACGACGGCCCGAAATGGGCGATGGCCGGACGCAGCATAGAAAAGCTGGAGGCTGTTCGCGACGAAATTGGCGCGCCTGCCGACACGCCGCTGGTGGTGGCCGACGCGGACAATATGGAAGATCTGGACATGATGTGTGCGCGCACCAAAGTCGTCCTGACCACCGTTGGACCATACCAGCTTTATGGCGACAATCTGGTCGCTGCTTGCGTGAAAACAGGCACCGATTACGCCGATCTATGCGGTGAACCAGCCTGGATGGCCGAGAAGATTGCCGAGCATCACGAGGCTGCCAAGGCCAGCGGCGCGCGGATCTGCTTTTCCAGCGGGTTTGACTCCATCCCGTTCGATCTGGGCGTGATGATGACGCAGAAGGCGGCAAAGGAAAAATTTGGCAAACCCGCTCCCAAAATCCGTGGCCGGGTACGGGCAATGGCGGGAACATTTTCTGGCGGAACCGCTGCCAGTCTGGGCGCAACCATGAAGGCTGCAGCCAGAAAGCCAGCCATTTTAAACGTTCTGCGCGATCCCTTTGCCTTGGCACCTGGCTTTGACGGCCCCAGCCAGCCCAGCGGCATGATGCCCGCCTTTGAGAAGGATCTGGACAAATGGGCGGCGCCCTTTGTGATGGCGCCGATCAACACCAAGAATGTCCACCGCACCAACTTCCTGCTCGGCCATCCTTATGGCGAGGATTTTGTCTATGACGAGATGATGCTGACCAGCCCGGGCGAAGCGGGCAAGGCAGCGGCCAATGCTGTGGCTGAAATGATGAAGAACCCGTTTGGCGCCAAACCGCCTAAGCCGGGTGAAGGCCCGAGCAAGGAAGAGCGCGAAAATGGCCATTACGATGTTCTTTTCGTGGCCGACATGCCTGATGGCGAAAGCCTGCATTATGGCGTGAAAGGCAAATATGATCCCGGCTATGGTTCAACCAGCCGGATGATCAGCGAAACCGGCATTGCCCTGCTGTCATCCGATGCGGAAGGCGGCATTGGTACGCCCGGATCGTTCCTGGGCGAGGCCTTGGTCGACCGGCTGCAAGAACACGCTGACCTCAGCTTTGCGGTAGAGAATTGATCGCTCGCACCTAAATCTGTGAAGCACGAGAAGGGGAGCGCTCGCGATTGGCGGGGCTCCCCTTTTTAGTATCTAGGTCTGGGTTCAGAAGCTCAGTCGAACGCTGGCCTTTACATTGCGGCCTGTAAGCGGGACGAAATCCTTGGTGAAGCTGGCATGGCGCCTGCCGACCACATCGAAGATATTGTCAGCACTCAACAATACGGTCACATTTTCTCGGCTTGGCAAGGGTCGCCATGCGACCGACATATTGACCAGCGCGAATGAATCCGTCTCGGTTTCAAATGCAGAAACATCATTTTGTGCGCCAAACCACTGGACCTCGCCGCGGATATCCAACGCATCGGTCTGTGCCTCAAGAGCGCCGAGCAATTCAACCGGCGGAATGCGCGGAATGGCAGACCCATCGTCCAGCTCGGCCTTGATATAGGACCCCCGCAGATCGGCCAGCACGGTCACATCCGATTTGCTGAACAGAGGGAAGGTAATCTCGCCTTCCATCCCAAAATAGTCAGCATCATCCTGCAAGATCACAAACACGGGCAAGCCGTCTTCTTCATCGCCATTGCCGGACAAATATATGTAATCGTTGAACCATTGTTGATAGATCGCGACGCTGAGTTCCGCCCCACCGATCTTGCCGCGAACAAATCCTTCGACGCCCCATGCGCTCTCGGTGCCCAGATCAGGATCGCCGATCTCAAATTGCTGAGTGGCGATATGTGGGCCGTCGGCGAACAATTCCTCGGCGGCAGGGGCTCGCTCTACGCGTGACAGATTGACGCCCGCGCGCAGGGCTTCGTCGGTTTCATAGACCAAGGCCAAAGCGCCGGAAAAGTTGGTGAAGTTGCGTGAGGCGTTCAGCGTGTCGGATGCCACATCGGTAAACTCGAGCCGGCCGCCGGCTTCAACCTGGATCGGACCAGGTCCAAATTCCTGTAGGCCGAACAATGCGAATTGTTCTGTTGTGTTGGGGGCAACGAAGGCCTCTTCACCGATAGCCGCAAAATCGCGATAGCTGTATTGCGCGCCAATTGATCCGCGCGAAGGACCAGTGTCTGACTGAGCCAATTCCAGCCGCGCTTCGAAACTTTCTGTATCGAAAACGGTGCCAACTTCATCGCCTTCAAATTCGGTATGGGTATAGTCTGAATAGCCCAGGCGGACCTTCAAACGCTGGAAGAACCCATCGCCCAGATCAATGTCGGCAAGTGCATCGGCGCGAAATTGCTCAAGGCCGATGGTGACGATTTCCTCGCCTTCCTCTTCGCCCTCTTCTTCGCTACCTTCCTCACCTTCTTCATGAGCATGTTCGGTTCCGGGGCGGCCTGGGACGCCATAATCGGTGTCGTAAAATCCAACCGAGGCACCAAAAATGCTGTCGCCGGAAAAGAAGCTGACACCGCCATTTACGGTCCAGGTCTGGGTTGCCGAATTGGGGATCACACCGCTTTGAACGGCGGCTTCGCGCAATTCTTCGGCTTCTTCCACTTCGCCTTCGGCCTGCTCTTCGTCGGCCAGTTCGAAGATGGCGTCGCGCAGGGCTGGCGCGATTTGGAAGCCGCCAATCTCTAGATCGTTGGTTTCGCGGAAGCTCCCATCGACATGGAACACAACGCTTTCGCCCACAGGCACGTCGAGTGATGCACCGGCGTTGCGCAAATCGCTGGCGGTGTCGGCCGCGACGATTGCATCGAGATGAAAGTCCTCTTCCGGCACGCGGCGCGGAATGCGCTTGTCAATGACATTCACTGCCCCGCCAATCGCCTGGCTGCCGAACAGCAGAACCGCGGGACCCCGCAAGACTTCAATCCGTTCTGCTGTCAGGGGTTCGATCGTGGTCGCGTGATCGGCTGATGTGTTGGATACATCTGCCGTACTCAATCCATCGACCAGAACCCGGACGCGCTCGCCCTGAAAGCCGCGCAGCACAGGGCGCGATGCCCCTGGCGCAAAGCTGGTGGCAGAAACGCCGGGCAATTTGGCGAGAACTTCGCCAACCTGTCCACTGAGGTTGTTCTGAATGTCGGCGGCCTCCAGAACCGATGTTCCGGCCAGCAAGTCCAATTGCTTTAGCCCGGTGGCGCTGACGATGATCTTGCCCTCATAGTCCACTTGCCTTGTGTGCAGATCATCCTCCACCCGCTCTTCCTGCGCGGCGGCATCGCCTTGTCCGGCATCATCTTGCGCCAACGCAGGAGAAGCAACCAAGCCGCCAATGCCGATACAGGCCGAGGCCATTGCCAGTGCACGGGTAGAGCTTTGGGTCATGAATTTCATGGTATTCTGAACTTTCTTGCATGTTGTATAATGTAATAACGTATCATTGCCCTAGCGATGCGCGCTGCACACGCAAGCAAAAACTGAAATTGTATCGATACAATTCGACGAACGGCTTCACCAAAGCTGCCAATGCATCGCTGGCCCATCCCTACAGATCGCGCAAGATTCCGTTCCACACGAGCAAATGCGGCACCCAAAATGGGTGTAACTGTGTCAAACATGGTGAAAATAATGGAGCGGGCGAGGCGATTCGAACGCCCGACCCCAACCTTGGCAAAATGTCTGAGCAGCTTAGCCGTCTCTACGCCAGATAACGCCAAAGGCCGATATCATACTGTAATATAGATATCTTTCTGGGCATATCCTACGCCAGACCCATCCGTCTCTACGCCAGATTTTCTCTTCGCTCGCTTACAATGTGCTTACATTGCCAACTGGAACTGCTTGTGTAAGCAAATTGCCCGAAAGGACGAACGGTATGGGCAAGCTCACAAAGCGAAGCGTCGACAGCATGGCAATCCCCGCCAAGGGACAGGCATTTCTCTGGGATGATGAACTTCGCGGCTTCGGTGTCCGGGCAATGCCATCTGGCCTCAAGGTCTTCGTTCTCCAGTATCGCAATGACGAAGGGCGCAGCAGGCGAATCGTACTCGGGCGCTTTGGGGTCCTCACCGTCGAACAGGCGCGCAAGCAGGCGATCATGAAACTTGGCGCGGTGGCCGGGGGCGACGATCCGGCAGAAGAACGCGCAAAGTCGCGCGCCGCAATCACCATCCGCGAAGTGTGTGACTGGTATCTGGAAAACGCCGAATCCGGCAAACTTCTGGGCCGCAAGCATAGGCCAATCAAGGCATCGACACTCGCCATGGACCGAAGCCGCATCGAAACTCACATCAAGCCGCTCATCGGCAATCGGCAGGTCCGCTCGCTCCGGATGTCGGACATAGAAAAGATGCAGATGGATATCGTTGCCGGACGAACCGCCAAGCCAAAGGGAAATAGCGGTCGTGGTGGGCGAACAACTGGTGGCCCAGGCGTCGCGGGCCGAGCCGTTTCTACTCTTCACGCGCTGCTAGCCCATGCGATGCGATACGATATCGCCGAGAACAATCCAGCGGCAGGTGTCCGCAAGATCGCCGGCAAGCCGAGAACCCGACGATTGACCGCCGCAGAAATCCGCGAAATGGGCAAGGCGTTCGCTATTGCGGAACGCAATGGCGAAAACCCCACCGGGCTTGCGGCAATCCGGGTGCTCCTGCTTACGGGCTACAGGATCTCCGAAGTCATCGGCCTGCAGCGAAGCTGGCTCCACGCCGAAAAAGGCTATGTGCATTTCCCCGACACGAAGACCGACGGGCAGATCCGCCCGATTGGCAAGGCCGCAATCGCTGTTCTCGAGTCCGCTCCAGAGAAACGGGCGCTGCCGCTCTTCTTTGCCTCTGACTTCGTCGACCGGCCGTTCTCGGGCGTTCCCGAAGTACTCCGCGCACTCTGTACGATTGCCGGAATCGAAGGTGTGACCCCGCATGTGCTGCGCCACACCTTCGGTAGCGTGGCAGGCGACATGGGCTTCTCGGAACTGACCATCAAAGCACTGCTTGGACACGGTGCCCGCGGATCGACCCAGAACTACGTCCACCTGGATGAAGCGCTGCGGCTCGCAGTCGACCGGGTGTCGGGCAAGATTGCGAATTTGCTCGATGGAACAGACATTGCGATCCTCGATAGGGCAGCTTGAGCAACACGTCGGCTCGATCAAGCGCCTAAGCAACGCGTCGTTACAATCATCTTGTGGTCGAAATAGTGCTATCGATCAGTTAGCGGCCAGCACTGCTCCCGGCGAGCACCTCGATCACTCTGCACTCGGCGACAGTGCCGTGTTTGCAACTCTCGACCACTTTGGTGAGCTCTTTTCGAAGTGCTCTGAGATCGGTCAGCTTTGCTTCAACTTCGCGCAATTGGGCGCTGGCGATCTTGTCGACCGTTTCACAAGGCTGGTCGGGATCATCCGCCATCGCCATGAGCTCCTTTACCTGAGCCATCGAAAAGCCAAGTTTGCGCGAACGCTTTATGAAGCGGAGGCGCGAAATTTCGTCCGGCCCATAATCGCGATAATTGGACGATGTCCTCGGCGGCGGAGGCAGCAGCCCCTCCCGCTCGTAATAGCGGATGGTTTCGGACTTGGTCCCCGTCGCACGTCCTGCTTCGCCAATTCTCATCTGCTCTCCGATACAGAAATCTTGCTTGACCTTGTAGTTACTACAAGGTGCAGGGCCTGTCATCAGGATAGGAATTGAGCCCGACCAGCCTCGCAAATGATTACCCGAACGCTGGTCAAGCCGATGGTCTGTCAAGCACAGGAGTTACAGATGATGCGGGCAAATACCCGAGTTGAAGAGCTGTTACGACAGGAACGCGAGGCGTTCCGTGAGGCCCGACGAATAGGCGAGGTCTCAGCGGCCTGGGCCGCGCTGGAACGCGAGCACATTATTGGCCAGCCCTACCTTGCGGCGCACTTTCGCTGCCACTTGTCGATGCTGGGCTTCGCTATCGAGCTTCACGACTGGAAGGAACTGCGCGGACAAATTCTCCGGCTGCTGCTCGCGCCACTGGGCAATGCCTCGGGACGTTTGCCGGTCGGCAACACTGGTCGCTCCAATGTCAGCGCCTTTGCACCGATGGAAATCCCCGCCGATCTATCAGCAAAAATTGAAAACACGTCGCTCGATGCTGGCGAGAACTTCCAATGAGTGTCCTGAGCAGTGCGGAGACGAGGAAACTCTATAACCGGATCGCGGGGGTCTATGATCTCTGCCTCAAGGCCTTCAATGCGGTGGGAACCAACCGATGGCGCTCGCAGCTTGTTGCGAATTTGCAGATCAGGCCCGGCGACCATGTCATCGACCTGTGCGCGGGAACAGGTGCGAACCTTCCCTATCTCGCAGAAAAACTTGGAGCCCAAGGTAAGCTCACTCTCGTCGATCTTTCGGACGCGATGCTAACCAAGGCGAAAGAGCGCGCGGAGAGGCTGGGCCTGACGAACGTCGAAATCGTCCAGATGGATGTGAACGAGTTTCGATTTCCGCCGGAAGTCGATGCCATTATCAGCACGTTTGGGCTGGAAATGGTGCCCGCCTATCCGGCCATCATTGAGCGGGCCGTTGCTTCGCTGCGGCCGGACGGGCGGATCGGTCTGCTGGGACTGAAGCATCCCGAGAGATGGCCCCGATGGCTGCTACAGATCGGGATCTTGGTGACAAAGCCCTTCGGCGTTTCCCGAGAATACGAGGACTTCAAACCGTGGGTCGCTGCCCGAAGCGCGGCCAGCCAAGTATGCTTTGAAGAACACCTCGCTGGATCTGCCTATTCCTTTGTCGGACAGCGCAAAGCGACAGTGGGTGAGAAACAATAATGCTTTCAAACTCGACCCTTCTTCGCTACTCGCCCGCCATGCGTTTCGTTTTCACTCTCTTCGCCGCAATGGCGATACTGGTTTCCGGCATCCATGCCGGGCCATCGGAGGCGCATGAAAATGATCCCACGCATGCCAGCGAGCATCATACCCAAAGTGACGATGACGATGGCGGTTCGGAAGACCCGACAAAAGGTGACCAGCACGGTTGCCATCACCATTGTCCAAGTGCCGCTGCCTCCAATCTCGGCAAGCTGGGACCGGTGGGCCACTTTGCCAGCGCGCGACTGGTGCCGTCGAAGGCGTTCCCGCTTGGCTCAACCACGCGTGCACCGCCACTAACCCCTCCCAAGGTCTGATTGTTCGCACCGCGCGCGGCCTGATCGCGCGCTCTGAAGCAATTTGCCAAGGGATGATTCCCCATGAAATCGATAATTTGCGTGTCCCTGCTTGCCGGGGTCGCGGGGCTGTGGCCCGCAACACTTGCGGCTCAGCAGATGACACTTGACGAAGCGGTCGACAGGGCGGTCGCCGCCGCTCCTGAAATGGTCGCTGGACAAGCGACGATCGACGCGGCTCGCGCCGAAATTCGCCAGGCCGACGTGCGCCCCAACCCCACTTTGTCGGTCGAGGCCGAGAATTTCGTCGGCAGCGGTGGGTTCAGCGTGCTGGAACAACCTGAAGTGACCGTGACCTATGAGCAGCGCATCGAGCGTGGGGGCAAGCGCGAAGCCAGGCTGGGATACGCGTCGCGCGGCCTCGACCTCGCTCAGGCAGAAGCTCGCCTGGCACGGCTGGAACTGGCGCAGCAAGTGCAGCGCGCCTTCATCGACGTTCAAATTGCTGACCAAATGGTCTGGATAACCGAGCGCCGGCTCGAGATTGAACTCGAAATGCAAGCCGAAGCCCTGCGCCGCGTTCGCGGTTACCGAGACCCTCTGTTTGTCGAAACACAGGCTGCAGCCCGTGTCACTTCTGCTGAACTCGCCCTTGAACAGGCTGAGGCCCGATCAGCAGCCGCCCGCAATCTGCTCGCCTCTTTCTGGGGCGGCGACGGCGACTCGCTTGAGGTGTCAGATGGCATAGAGAGATTGGCCAGCTTGCAGGGCGAACTGGCACAGGCTGATGCGAATGTTCGCGAGGCTGCGGTTGCGCAAGCCAGCGCGGAAGTGGTCCTTGAGCAATCACGTGCCACTCAGGATTACACAATCGGCGGCGGCGTCCGTTTTCTGCGGGAAACCAACGATGTCGCCCTTGTCGCAGGCATTTCCATCCCGCTGGGCCGGTTTGATCGCAATGA
This sequence comes from uncultured Erythrobacter sp., assembly GCA_947495555.1. Classification (GTDB taxonomy): domain Bacteria; phylum Pseudomonadota; class Alphaproteobacteria; order Sphingomonadales; family Sphingomonadaceae; genus Erythrobacter. Next base: position 1,489,244 of record CANLZI010000001.1, read on the forward strand.
AGGCAATATCGACCGTGCGCGCGCTGAACGCCGGCGGTTGGAGGCCGAAGCGGAAGCCGACCGCCTCGCGCGATTGCGCCGACTGGCCGCTTTGCGGGCCGAAGCAAGCGCTGCTGCGAGACGGGCAGATGGGCTGATGCATGAAGTCTATCCGCAAGCTGTCCGGACACTTGAACAGGTCCGCGAAGGCTACAATCGCGGAGGCTTTCGCTTTTCCGATGTCCAGGACGCCGCTGACACAATTATCCAAGTCCAGCAACAATGGGCCGATGCGATGACGATGTTTCGCGACGCTCAATCCGAAATCGATCGACTGACCGGCCGCTTTGACGTGGCTGCGGAGATTCTCCCATGATCAAGAAACTTTTTGCCCGGTGCGCACCGTTTGCACTCATCCTCCTGCCGCTGGTTGCTTGCAGTCCTAGCCCGGAGGCTACCGAAGCGGAGCACAGCGATGCCGCCGAGGCCCCTGAAGGTCCGCATGGCGGCAGGCTGCTGACCGATGGCGATCTCGGGCTTGAAATCACCATATTCGAAACCGGGCAAAAGCCGCAGTTTCGCGTCTATCCCTATTGGCAGGGCGAAGAGCTCGATCCCGCCAAGGTTGACCTTCAGATCACGCTGTCGCGACTCGGCGGGAAAGTCGATCGTTTCACCTTTACTGCGCAGAATGATTTTCTGGCTGGCACAGGAGTCGTCGAAGAACCTCACAGCTTTGATGTCGAAGTCGTCGCATCGGTTGACGGCAAGCGCAGCCGCTGGACGTATGAAAACCATGAAGGCCGCACTACAATCACGCCAGAAGCCGCCGAGCAGGGCCGAATCGCAATCGCCACTGCCGGGCCAGCAACGATTGGTGATACGCGCGAGCTTTATGGAACGGTCGAACTCAACCCGTCAGCACGGTCCGAAATTCGCGGCCAGTTCCCCGGACGCGTGGTCTCGGTAACCAAGCAGGTTGGCGACACCGTGCGGAGCGGCGAACTGCTCGCCCGGATCGAGTCTTCGGAGAGCCTTCAGACCTATCCGGTCTATTCAACCGTTAGCGGGGTCGTGGCCGAACGCGGCGGAAACCCCGGTGACATGACGCATGACGCCCCGCTCTACGTCATCACCAACCCTTCAGCGACGACGGTGGTCTTCAATATCTTCCCACGGGACCTCGGGATCATCCGGCCTGGCATGCGGGTCGAGGTCCAGTCGCAGGATGGGCGGGCAGTCGGTGCAACCACGCTTGGCCAATATCTGGCCGAGGGCAATCCTCAGGCCGGAACGGCTCTGGTGCGCGCGGCCATCCCCAATCGCGGGGGGTGGATTAGGCCCGGCATGACCATGCGCGGGCGCATCATCGTCAATGCGGAAACTGTACCGCTGGCGGTTCGCACCGAGGCGATCCAGCCCTTCAGGGACTTCCAGGTGGTCTACGCCAGATATGGCGATGAATATGAAGTGCGGATGCTCCAACTGGGGCGCCGGGGTACCGAGTATACCGAAGTCCTCTCGGGCATTGAACCCGGGACGCCTTATGTCACCGAAGGCTCCTTCCTTGTGCGTGCGGACGTCGAAAAGTCCGGCGCAAGCCATGACCATTAAGGGAGGGACAGCTCATGCTTGAAAAAATCGTCGGACTATCGATCCGCCAGCGCTGGTTTGTCCTCGCTATCGTACTGCTGCTATCCGCGCTCGGAGTGTGGAGCGCTTTCCGCCTGCCGATTGATGCTGTGCCGGACATCACCAATGTCCAGGTGCAGATCAACACCGAGGCTGAAGGCTATTCGCCGCTTGAATCCGAACAGCGCATCACATTTCCCGTCGAGACCGCCATCGCGGGTATTCCGAACCTCGAATACACCCGCTCCATCTCACGCTACGGCCTGAGTCAGGTGACCGTCGTGTTTGAAGACGGGACCGACATCTATTTCGCCCGCCAACTCGTCAATGAGCGCATCCAGCAGGTCAAAAACCAGCTTCCCGAAGGCATTGAGCCGCAGATGGGGCCGATTGCCACCGGTCTGGGTGAAATTTTCATGTACGCAATCGAGCCGGAGCCCGGTGCGCGTAAACCCGATGGCAGCGAGTGGACGCCGACCGATCTGCGGACACTGTCCGATTGGGTCGTGCGGCCGCAGCTGAGAACTATTCCGGGCGTAGCCGAGGTTAATACAGTCGGCGGCTACGAACGGCAGTATCACGTTACGCCGGACCCGATGCAACTTGCCGCACTGGGACTGTCGCTATCAGACGTTGTCGAAGCGCTCGAACGCAACAACGCAAACAGAGGCGCTGGCTACGTTGAGCGCGGCGGCGAACAGATCCTGATCCGCGTGCCGGGTCAGGCGTCGAACGAAGCCGATCTCGGCAGCATAATCGTGGCAACGCGCGGCGGCGTTCCGATCCGCGTGGCGGATGTGGCGGAGATTTCCATCGGCGCCGAACTCAGGTCAGGTGCAGCAACCGAAAACGGCCGCGAAATCGTGCTCGGTACGGTGCTGATGCTGACCGGCGAGAACCCCAGAGTTGTGGCGCAAGCTTCTGCGGATCGGCTGGAGCAAATCACCGCCACGCTTCCCCAAGGCATTATCGCTCACCCGCTCTACGACCGCACCGAACTGGTCGATCGCACGATCGTCACGGTCGAAAAGAATCTTGCCGAGGGCGCGTTGCTCGTCATCGTCGTGCTGTTCCTGTTGCTGGGCAATTTCCGCGCAGCGCTAATCACCGCTGCAGTCATCCCCGTGGCAATGCTGATGACGCTAACAGGCATGTTGGCTACACGAACTTCTGCCAATTTGATGAGCCTGGGCGCGCTCGATTTTGGATTGATCGTCGATGGCGCCGTGATCATCGTCGAAAACTGCCTGCGACGACTTGGCGAACAGCAAAAACGTCTCGGGCGGCTGCTCGATCGCGATGAACGCTTCGGTCTCGTGGCCTCGGCCAGTGCTGAAGTCATCAGGCCGAGTATTTTCGGCGTCATCATTATCACTGTGGTCTATCTGCCGATCTTTGCGCTCGAAGGGATTGAAGGCAAGACCTTCCATCCCATGGCGATCACCGTCGTGCTGGCGCTGACAGCCGCGATGATCCTGTCGCTGACCCTCGTTCCGGCCGCTGTGGCCATGTTCGTGACCGGCAAGGTTGAGGAAAAAGAGAACCGGCTGATGCGCTGGATCTCAAATGGTTATGCGCCGCTGCTTGGCAAAGTACTCTCTCGGCCCAAGCCCGTTCTCGCAGGTGCGGTTCTGCTTGTCGTAATCGCGGGCTTTGGCGCAACGCGTCTGGGCTCGGAGTTTATTCCCGAGCTCGACGAAGGCGATATCGCCATGCATGCCTTGCGCATACCTGGCACCAGCCTGTCGCAATCGATCCAGATGCAAGAAGCGCTGGAAGAGCGTATCCGGCAATTCCCCGAGGTGGAACGCGTCTTCGCCAAGATCGGCACGCCCGATGTGGCGACTGATCCGATGCCGCCATCGGTGGCTGACAATTTCATCATGCTCAAACCCCGCGCAGAATGGCCCGATCCGCGAAAACCGCGCGAACAGCTCGTGGATGAACTCAACGAGGCGGTCGAGCTGATCCCGGGCAACAATTATGAGTTTACACAGCCCGTCCAGATGCGGATGAATGAATTGATTGCGGGCGTTCGCGCTGATGTCGCGGTCAAACTGTTCGGCGACGATCTCGATCAGCTTATTGCCAGCGGGCAGGACCTCGAGGAAATCGTTGGAAGCATTCCTGGTGCCGCCGATGTGAAGCTTGAGCAGGTTACCGGACTGCCGGTGCTGTCGATCGTTCCGCGCCGTGACATGCTTGCCAGCTACGGCGTGAACATGGTCACCGTGCAGGATATCGTTGCAACCGCCACGGGCGGACAGCAGGCTGGCCAGATATTCGATGGCGACCGGCGCTTCCCGGTAGTCGTGCGTCTGCCCGAAGACCTGCGCACCGATCTTGACCGGCTGAGCAATCTGCCGGTGCCACTGGCGAACGGCGCATCCGTACCGTTGGGAGAACTTGCGGATATCACGCTGGCTGCAGGACCGAACCAGATCAGCCGCGAAAACGGCAAGCGGCGCGCAGTGATCACTGCGAATGTCCGCGACCGCGATCTCGGGAGCTTCATTGATGATTTGCAAGCCCGTGTGGACAGCGAAGTTGAACTGCCAAGCGGATATTACGTCGAATATGGCGGAACGTTTGAACAGCTACAGTCTGCCACGACCCGATTATCCATCGTAGTACCGCTGGTGCTGCTGCTGATCTTCGGCCTGCTATACACATTGTTCAGGTCATGGCGCGATGCGGGTATCGTTTTCACAGGCGTACCCCTCGCGCTGACCGGAGGCGTAGCTGCGCTTGCCCTGAGGGATATTCCGTTCTCCATTTCGGCAGGTGTCGGATTCATCGCGCTGTCCGGCGTAGCGGTTCTCAATGGCGTGGTGATGCTGTCCTTCATTAGCGATCTTCGCCAGCGCGGCGAAGCTTTGTTCGAAGCAATCCGTCACGGAGCCCTTACGCGCCTGCGGCCAGTGCTGATGACCGCACTCGTCGCTTCGCTTGGCTTTGTTCCCATGGCCTTGAACGTCGGCGCCGGATCGGAAGTTCAGCGCCCGCTCGCCACTGTGGTGATCGGAGGTGTTCTGACCTCCACCATCCTGACTTTGCTGGTGCTGCCCGCCCTTTATCTTCTGGTGCATCGGCGCGAGAAAAGCAGTGAAGGAGAGGCCCAATGAGCGCGGGACACGATCACGATAGCGAGAATATGAGCGATGCCCGGCTTGTCTGGGCGGTCATCGTCAATGTCGGCCTGACTATTGTTCAGATCGTCGGTGGGATAATCTCAGGTTCGCTCTCTCTCATTGCGGACGCCCTGCACAATTTCAGCGATGCGGCGGCGCTTGGTCTTGCGCTGTTTGCGCGGCGGATCGGACGAAGGCCGGCCGACAAACTGATGACCTTTGGCTATGCTCGTGCGGAGCTTGTCGCCGCCCTTATCAATCTCACCACACTGATTATCGTCGGCTTCTATCTCATTGTTGAGGCGGTGAACCGATTCATATCACCGCAGCCGGTCGAAGGCTGGACGGTGGTCATCGTCGCGGGCGTTGCCTTGGTCGTCGATGTCATAACCGCCGTGATGGTGTATTCCGGTTCCAAGAGCAGCCTGAACATCAAGGCCGCCTTCTTGCACAATGTTTCGGACGCACTCGCCTCTGTCGGTGTGATTATCGCGGGCACGCTGATCATCCTGTTCGATCTCTACGTAGCCGATCTGATCATGACTTTGGTGATTGCCGCCTATGTCATCTACCAGGGCTTTTCGATCATGCCTCGCACCGTGAGACTATTGATGGGAGCCGTTCCCGACGAGCTCGAATTCGACCGCATCGTCACTGCGCTGCAAGAGCTCGACGGCATCGATGATATTCACCACGTCCATGTCTGGTCCATCAGCGAACATCATCGCGCATTGGAGGCACATGTCGTCCCGGTCGGCGGCTCGCTCGAGGAGTTTGAGACACTGAAAGCCAAGGCTCGCGCCGTGCTGGAAGAGCGTTTTCATATCGAACACGCAACCATCGAAGCGTGTCTTCGAACTGGTTGCATGTCCGAGAGCGAGGCCTGTCAATCTACCCAAAACATGTAACGACGGCATGACTTCCAGAGCGGTCTGGTCACACCCTATTCCATCGCCATCGGTGACATCATCCCAAGAACCGCGACCAGCCCAACCACGCCAACCGCCAGTCCAAACTCGCCGGCAAGACTGCGGCGCAAAGCTGCCAGCGAAGCGGGGCTATCATTGGCTTGGCTATTATTTGTCGAAGCTTCGCGCCGCCCGATCCGGGCATTGTGCGCCGCGAAGGCGAGCATGCCGCAGACCAGCACCAGCTTTCCTGCCAGCAAAATGCCATAATCGGTCGTCAGGACTGCAGCACTGTTCGTGATCCCGAAGATCAGTTGGGCATTGATCAGGCCGGTAATGGCAACGACCGATACCAGCGTGACCCCCAGCGGCGCAAATCGGTGCATCGCGTCCAGCAGGTTCCGCGCCTGGGCGTCATCAACTCGCCGATGCGCCCTGATGACAAGATGGAGAAACCAGCCGATGGCCCCCAGCCACAACCCGGCTGCAAGCAAATGCAGCCCATCATTGAGGCGATGAAACAGCCCCAATCCGCCCTCCGTCGCGGCGGCATGTCCGCTCCATGCGAGCGTGATGAGTGCGGAAGCGTAACACAGCGCAGCGATGGGCAACGCTGACGCCAGACGGTTGCGCAGCAAAAGTGCAATCAGGCCTCCTGCGAGCAGTGCCGCGCGAAAAAGGAAAGCCCAACCCAAATCGGTGCCAAAGATCATCGCTTCGACCATCGGCCCTTCGAGCGCGGCGAGTGGCTGGCCCATCATCGCAGCGATCGAGGTCAGCATCAGGACGAGCGACACCAACGGTGCCAACACCGCACCCACCATCGCCACGGCAAAACCGTTTCCCCATTGCTGCCAATTCAGCTCGCGCAGGCCAATCACGCGGAACGCTGTCCACCCGAACAAGCCAAGCAGCAGTGCATAATGCAGAAACCGCAATCCCGGCTCGAGCCAGTCCTCCATAAAGTGGTCAGCTGACCGTGAAGTTCACGGTGCCCGTCATCCGGTGCCCGTCGGCGCCGGCGGCCTGCCAGCGCACTTCATAGGTGCCAGCACGAAGGGCCTGGCGCAGGTTGAGCGTCAAGGTCCGATTGCTATTCGACCAGGCGGTGGTGAAATTTCGGATCGTCATTTCGCCGTGGTTCGGCATGCCGGGCATTGCGGTCATGACGATGCTCGCAGCGGCCGTCGGAGGCAAAAGAGCCTCGCTATAGGTAATTGTTATAGTGCGCGGGCGCGCGACCGTTGTGCCCTCGCCGGGCGTCGATGCCGTGACGCGCGCGTGAGCGTATGCGGCAGTTGGCACGGCAGCCGATAACAGGGCGAGGCTCATAGCGCCAATCGGGAGTATTTTGCGGAAATTCATAGTGGTGTCCTTTGGGGGATGGAGTGAATATTTCAGAACCAGAAGCGAATGCCGACGACGTAATTTGTCACGCTTGGATCTTCGCCCCGCAACCGCGCGAAATCGGCACTTCCGCCGACGCGCCAGCTCTGCTCGATGCCGACATAGGGCGCGAATTCGCGAATGATTTCGTAGCGCAGGCGCAGGCCCACCTCGACCTTGTCGATACCCGCTCCAATGCCGAGTTCAGCCACGTCTTGCGCCGACAGACTGATTTCCCCGCGAGGCTGGAGGATCAATCGCTGTGTAATGCGCTGATCGAGTTCGGCTTCGATCCGCGCGGTGATGTCGCCGCGGTGCGAGGCGAACAGCGCGGCGTCGATCTCGAACATATAAGGTGCGAGGCCCTGCACGCCGACAACCGCGTAGGTGGTGTCGGGTCCAGCTACATCCTGCCGCACGCCTGCCTGCACATCCCAGAAGGGCGCAATGGCACGCGAATAGAGCGCCTGAAACTCGGCATCCTCAATCGCTTCGTCAAAACTGCCTTCACCTTCACTCTTGAACCAGAACCTCTCGGTTGTGCCGCCGTAATAGCCCTGCACGTCCCACAGATAGCCATCTGACCCCTCGCGGGCCTGAACTTCAGCGCGGTCGGCCTGGAACCAGAACACGGGGAAATCGCCGTGGGTCTGCTGCAATTCGCGCCGTGATGCCCGCATGGCATCAGCGCCCCAGATCGCATCGGCGGCGCGCGGCGGACCGCTCCCCGCCTCGGGCGGCGGCGGGGTTTCCATTGTGGGTCCGGGTGAAACGGAGGGCGAAACGGAGGCTGCCCCATCGCCATGGTCCATTGAGCCGTGGTCCATTGAGCCGTGGTCCATCGTGCCGTGATCCATCGTGCCGTGATCCATCGCGCTGTGGTCCATCGCCGAATGATCCATGCCGTCCATAGCGTCTTGCGGAACCGACGCAGTTTCAGTCGGTGCAGGCATGTCGTGGCCCGCATGAGGATCGGCGTGTGTCGGAGCATCGGGGGTCGGGCTGTCGGGCGCAGGCGTTGATGCGGGCATCGCATGCCCTTCATGTCCTGCATGGTCGTCATGGCTCTGTGCCAGTGCCGGGGTGGCAAGTGCAGAAGCCGCAAGCATCGTCAGCGCAAAGATAGCCATCCGGTTCATGAAGCTTCCTCCGGGCTGACCACGGTCACGGTCTGCATCATGCCGCCATGCATGTGATACATTAAATGGCAGTGGAAGGCCCAGTCTCCGGGCTCATTGGCGGTGAGGTCGAACTGCGCGCTGGCGCCTGGTTGAACGATGACGACATTCTTGCGCGGTTGATGCGCAGCGCTTTCGCCATTCACCAGCTCGAAGAACATCCCGTGCAAATGGATGGGGTGCGCCATCATCGTGTTGTTGACGAGTTTTACGCGAACCCGCTCGTTCCAGGCAAAGCGGATCGGCACATCGCTGACGGCCGAATACATCTGCCCGTCGAACGACCACATATAGCGTTCCATATTGCCGGTAAGGTGCAGCTCGAGCAGCCGTGACGGCTCGCTGGTGACGACATTGGGCTCTAACGCCGAAAGCATGCGGTAGTTCAGCACTCTGTGCGGCACATCGCGCAGGCCAAGGCCCGGATCGCCCATTTTGTCGACCGGTGCCATCGAGACCATATCGACGCCCGGGCCAATCGCGACATCGGGCGGCAACAACGAGGTATCCCGCATGTTCATGCCCTCCATGCTCATGCCGCCCATCGCCATTCCGGCCATCGCATCATCGGCCGCAGCTGCTGGCGAAGCAGGCGAGGCATGGCCCATCGCCGAGTGATCCATGGCCGCCGCTCCCGCACCGGCAGCGCCGACTGGCGCAGCACTATCGGCAGGTGCGCCATGGTCCATGCCGCTGTGGTCCATGCCCTCGGAGCCGTGGTTCATCCCCATATCACCCATCGTCAGCAGTGGCGGATCACGCAGCGCTGGTACGGCCGCACGCGCGCCCGGACGGCTCGCCAGCGTGGCGAGCGCCATGCCCGATCGGTCCATGGATTCAGCCACAATGGAATAGGCCTCTGCGTCGCCCGCCGTGACGATCACGTCATAGGTCTCGGCGGTGCCGATCTGGAACTCGTCAACCTCGACGGGCCGGACATTCTGCCCGTCTGCGGCGATCACTGTCATCGGCAGGCCGGGAATTCGGACGTTGAAGAAGCTTTGCGCTGACCCGTTGATTATCCGCAGCCGGATGCGTTCACCGGCGCGGAAGAGATATTCCATGCCCTCGGTCGGCCCGCGTCCATTGGCGAGGAAGGTGTAGGTTGGCGAACCGATGTCCATGATGTCGGTGGGCATCATTCGCATTTGCGCCCACATCCGGCGCTCTTCACCGGACATCGGATAGTCGTCGGTCCAGGTGTTTTGCTGGCGGTTGAAATAACCCTCGCCAGTGCGCAGCCGGTTCATGATGAAATGCGGATCAAGCGTGGTGAAGTCGCTCAACAGCAGGATATAGTCGCGGTCATAGGCCGCCGGCTCCGCGCCCGCTGGATCGATGATCATCGGACCATAATGGCCCGACTGTTCCTGAAGGCCCGAATGGCTGTGATACCAATAGGTGCCCGCCTGGCGGACTGGAAACTTGTAAGCGAACGTTTCATGCGGCTTGATGCCGGGAAAGCTGATGCCCGGCACACCATCCATCTGGAACGGCAAGAGCAGACCATGCCAGTGGATCGAGGTATCCGCATCGAGGTGGTTGGTAACGTTCAGGCGGACATTCTGACCCTCGCGCAGGCGGATAAGCGGACCCGGCACGCTGCCGTTCACGGCAATGCCGGGGCCTCGCTGACCCTCGACAATGCGATGGCCGCTGCCGACAGTTAGGTCGATGACATCACCGCGCAGTTCGCCAAATCCCGCCGGAATCAACGGTCCACCACGTCCGTGGCTGCCGCCGTGGACACTATGGCCCTGCGCCCAGGCAGGGATCGCGAGCATGGATGCACCGACACCCAAACCGCCCAAAAGTGTCCTTCGCGTAACTTGATTCGTCATTGTCTTGCTCATCCTTTGGTAGGCTGATACTATACCCCCCTATGGTATTGCAAGGGATAAGAGGGAATCGATGACGAAAGACAAGACGGCAATTCTCAATCGGCTCAGCCGGATTGAGGGCCAGGTGCGCGGCGTGGGCCAGATGGTCGCGGACGAGCGCTATTGCATCGATATCCTGCATCAGGTGCAGGCCGTGAAAGCTGCCCTTTCAAAGGCAGAGAGTGAAATTCTGAAAGATCACGCGGCATGCTGCGTTTCCGAAGCGATCGCATCGGGCGATACGGCCGAGCAGCGCGTGAAGTTCAACGAGCTGATCGACCTGTTCGAAAAGGTCAAACGATGACCCCAGCCCAAACCGAAGCCAAGACCGTCACCCTTTACCGCATGGTGATGGCCCTGCGGATGTCGCTAGCGCCCATGGGAGATACGCAATGACCTACACCCGTTTTCTCGCGATGATCGCAACCTCGACTGTTGTGATGTTCGGCCTGATGTATCTGAACACCTACGCCCTCGACCATATCTTCTACAGCCAGACCCGCACCTGGATGGCCGTCTATATGGGCGCTGTCATGGCGATTATCATGCTCGCCTTTATGTGGAAGATGTATGACGGAACATCCAAGAAGCTGACAATTGTCGGGGCATCACTGCTTGTTTTTGCAGGCTCGCTCTATCTCGTCCGCAGTCAGGAGACGGTCGATGATGTGAGCTATATGCGGGCTATGATCCCGCACCATTCGATCGCAATCATGACCAGCGAGCGAGCGCAGATCCGCGATCCGCGCGTTCGTGCTTTGGCGGATGACATCATCGAGGCACAAGTCAGGGAAATTGCCGAGATGAAGCGGCTGATCGCCGATCTTGAAGCGCAGCCAGTTCCCTCGGATGCCCCCATTTTGCCGGCAGTGCCAGTGCAAAGCACAGAAACGGGGAATTGATGGCAAAAGGCAGCAAAAGCGAGACCGAGGCTGTTCCGCACAGGGATTTGCCTGATGAGATGTCCGAAATTCGTCAGCGTGCGCTCGCAAGGTGGGACAATGAAGGGGGCGCGATTGCCTCTATCGCTGAGATTGCTGCGGATGCTGTCCCTGAAATGACCAACACTGAACTGGTCCATCTGCGTATCCGGGTCATCGCGCTTGAAAATCTCATGATCGCTGTACTGGCCGAGGGATCGGAGCAGCAGCGCCAGATGGCGCGCGACATGGCCGCTCTCATTACGCCTCGACCCGGATACACGCAGCATCCGCTGACCATTCATGCAGCCGATCACATAACTGATCTGGTTGAACGCGCGGACCGGTTTCGCACGGACTGACACCGCAAAGCCTGTGCTTATCCCGGAAGGAGCAGCCGCGTGGTCGCACCCAGACACCAGCTTCACCAAGGGAAATAGACATGCAAAATCCAACAATGGGCCGCCAGATTATCCGCTGGGGATGGACGCTTAGCGTTTTCATTCTGCTCAGCTTTCTTGTTTGTATTGCGTTCGGCCTGCTGATGCCGGGACGCTTTCATATGCATGAGGCATGGGCACCGCTGCTGCCGGGGTTTGAGTGGCTGACTTGGCCCGGCTTCATCGCCGGCGCGGTCGGTAGCTTTCTCTATGGCTGGTATGTCGCCGTATTGATCGTTCCGCTTTATCGCTTTTTCGGGCGCGGAGATCCGTCATGAGCGGCTATATTTGCCCCATGCACCCTGAAGTCCGGCAGGACGAGCCGGGCGACTGTCCGAAATGCGGAATGCATCTCGTACCGGACGACGGCCAGCAAAGCAGCACGCATTCCGAATGCCACGCTTCGCATGGCCAGAAGGAACACCAACCGAGCGATGGCCGCTACGATCAGGTGCCAGAGGGCTTCATCGGCACAGTCTATACCTGCCCGATGCATCCACAGGTGCGCCAAACCGAAATGGGATCATGCCCGATCTGCGGAATGGGGCTGGAGCTGGAATCCGCGAGTATGGTGGAGGACGGCCCCAATCCGGAGCTGGTCGATTTTACCCGGCGTTTCTGGGTCGGCGCAATCCTCACAATACCCTTGCTGGTTCTGACCATGGGGCCGATGCTGGGCCTTGGCGGTCTGCGCGAAATATTCGGCGAGCGGGCGACCCTGTGGATCGAGTTCGCGCTGGGCACGCCGGTGGTCCTGTGGTGCGGCTGGCCGTTCCTCGTCCGCGGCTGGAATTCCTTCCGGACGATGAACCTCAATATGTTCTCGCTCATCGGGATGGGGGTCATGGCGGCGTGGCTATTCAGCATCGTCGCCGTGCTGGTTCCGGGCATTTTCCCCGATGGCTTTCGTGATGCAGAAGGTAATGTTGCGGTCTATTTCGAAGCGGCTGCGGTCATCGTCACTCTGGTCCTGCTGGGACAGGTTATGGAGCTGCGCGCCCGCGAAGGCACCGGGAAGGCCATCCGCGCGCTGCTCGACCTTGCGGCGAAGACCGCGAGCGTCATCAGGCCCGATGGGACCGAAGAAGAGATCGAGCTGGAAGACGTTCAGGTGGGTGACCGGTTGCGCGTCCGCCCCGGTGAAAAGGTGCCGGTCGATGGCACCGTGCTGGAAGGTCGGTCGTCCGTCGACGAGAGCATGGTGTCGGGCGAACCTGTGCCAATTGAAAAAGTCGCTGGCGATCACATTACCGGTGCGACAATCAACGGCACCGGCAGTCTGGTGATGGAGGCGACCCGTATCGGTTCGGACACGATGCTGGCGCAAATCGTCGAGATGGTCGCGGCCGCGCAACGGTCACGCGCTCCGATCCAGAAATACGCTGACAAGGTTGCCGGCTGGTTCGTTCCGGCGGTCATCGGCATCGCGGTGTTGGCCTTTATCGCCTGGGCAATCTGGGGCCCTGCTCCTGCGCTCGCCTATGCGCTGATCGCGGCAGTTTCGGTCCTGATTATTGCCTGCCCCTGCGCACTGGGGCTCGCTACTCCGATGTCGATCATGACTGCGACGGGTCGGGGCGCACAGGCGGGCGTGCTGATCAAGAACGCCGAGGCGCTCGAACGCTTCGAGACGATCGACACACTGATCGTCGACAAGACCGGCACGCTGACTGAGGGCAAGCCCCGGCTGGTCGCCGTGATGCCGGAAGACGGGCATGACGAGGCGGAAGTGCTGCATCTTGCAGCCTCGCTTGAACGCGGGTCGGAACACCCGCTGGCCGAAGCAATCGTGCGCGGTGCGGAGGAGCGCGGCGTTGCAATGGATAACGCGAGCGACTTCGAAGCCATCACTGGTAAGGGGGTCACGGGCAAAGTTGGCGGCCGGTCCGTCGCCCTTGGCAACCTTGCCCTGATCAATGATTTGGGCCTCGAAGCGGCAGCGCTGACACAGAAAGCCAACGCTCGGCGCGACGAAGGCGAGACGGTGATGTTTGTCGTAGTCGACGGCACCATCGCTGGTCTCGTCGCGGTGGCCGATCCGGTGAAAGAAACTACCCCTGCCGCGCTCAAAGAACTGCACGCGCTGGGCCTGCGCATCATCATGGCCACTGGCGACAACGAACGGACGGCCAAGGCAGTTGCCGCGCGGCTCGGTATCGACGAAATCCGCGCCGACGTGCTTCCCGAAGACAAGGCCCGCATAATCCGTGAACTTCAAGAAGGGGGCGCGAAAGTTGCGATGGCCGGGGACGGCGTGAACGATGCGCCAGCGCTAGCGCAAGCCGATGTCGGCATCGCGATGGGCACCGGGGCGGATGTAGCGATTGAGAGCGCAGGTATTACGCTGGTCCGCGGCAATCTCGATGGGATCGTGCGCGCTCGCCGCCTTGCCAAGGCGACAATGAGCAACATCCGCCAGAACCTGTTCTTTGCATTGATCTACAACGCGGCCGGAGTGCCCGTAGCGGCTGGCCTGCTCTATCCGTTTTTCGGCATCCTGATCAGCCCGATGTTTGCCGCCTTCGCCATGAGCGCGTCCTCCATCTCGGTGGTCCTCAATTCGCTGCGCTTGCGGACCGCCAAGCTGTGAGCGAGGCGGGACGCGGCAATCGCGATCGTGTTCCTAGGCGAATGGATCTTCCTTTCGCGCCAGAAAGATCATTCAAAACAAGGACCGCAACACTCTGCCAATGGTTCAGCTAAAAAGGAGCCGCACGATCACTGAACCCATTTTTCACCGACTCGATAAACCCGAAACATGGATTGCTATTCACGGCTTTCTTGTCTCGTTCGCCTTGGAAATGTTTCAGATGCCGTTCTATGCAATGGATCAACTGTCGGCGTGGCAAGTTACGAAGAGCTGCGGCATTGCGTCCGTGGGTGATGCCGGAATAATGGTATTTGCCTACTGGATCGCGACAATTGCCACCGGTGATCGGATGTGGCTTCGCGGCGCGCGGGCGCGAGCCCTCACAGTATATCTAGGCACCGGGCTGTCGATTACGATAGTCGTCGAGCACCTGGCGCTCCGCAGCGATTGGGGCTGGCAATATGATGACACAATGCCGTTGATCGGTGGCGTCGGGCTGGTGCCATTGGTCATGTGGATCATTGTGCCATTGGTAACGATGAAACTGGCAGAGCGATCGGTCGTGCACAGCGGGCCAACCTCGCAAGCAGATTAGCAGATTAGAAAATCGACGAGCTAATTCTCTCAATTGCGCACACCATGCCGAAGGCCAGTGAGTTGCGGGCGTTCGATTTCCGAGTGTAAGCATGGGTCGCTCTTTGCGTTGCAATGGGGGAAGGCCTTCCCCTGAGCCGGAGCCGCTTTGCTGTCTCCTGCTACCCCTTCTGCGGGGACACCCCGCAACGCCCCGGGAAGCGGAGCGGGGCTGTTGACGCGCTCTGTCCCGCAGGCCGTTCGGCCTGCTCCTGAGGGCGCGGCATTCCTGTTTTAGGCCCCGCGCGCACTCTGATTGCAGCTTACATTGTCAAGAGGATCGGCCTGCCGGACGACAGGCCCCGCCGGGGCGGCCGATCCCGAGACTGTCAGCACACGCTTCCATTCAGGGTGCGCATTTCTTGTCTTGAGAACCTCGCTGGTCGCTCGGCCTGATTGGCGGCACGAGCAAGTTGCGGCGGACGGCGCGCTGCTAGCGCGCCGGCGTTGTTGGTGTCGGCCCGCGAAAGCGGCGGGGTGGGCGGCGCTCCCGTCTGGGCACGGTTCGGCCAGCCGCAACCCGGCCCTGAAGGGACCGGGTCTTCCATTGCATTGCAGCCCTTATCCAATCGGCTGAACAGTCAGCCATTCGCGTCATGCGGGTGCGGCTGTCCGCCCCGCACCTTTCTGGTCGCTGTCACCGCCCACCCCGCCCCTTCCGGGGGCCGGTGTGCGGATTTGGGCAGTTCGGGAGAAGGGCGATGGCGCGTAAAGTTTCAAAAGGCAGAGCAGGTGGCAGGCGTAGAGGGGCGGCGCACAGCGCCGCGCGCGGGAATGGCTCCCGCGCATCGCTGTATGACGAGGTCACGCAGACAATCATAACCCAGCTTGAGGGCGGCGTGTTTCCTTGGGTCAGGCCGTGGAGCAAGGCCAAGGCATCGCCCGGCCTGCCCTGCAATGCGGTGACCAAGCGGGCTTACTCTGGGATCAATGTGTTGATCCTGTGGGGCGCGGTAATCGAGGGCGGCTACCCTTCGCAGGACTGGCTGACCTTCCGCCAAGCGCTGGCCGCTGGCGGCTGCGTCCGAAAGGGCGAGCGCGGGCGCACGGTGTTCTATGCCGACCGCTTCACCCCCAAAGACGACCGCGTCGGACAAGGGCGCGAGCAGGGCGGGAGCGGCGAGGAGGCGCGTTCGATACCGTTCCTCAAGCGCTTTACGGTGTTCAATGCCGCGCAATGCGATGGCCTGCCCGAAGGGCTGGTATCACAGCAAGCGCCGCTGCCCGAACGCGAATTGCACCGCGCTGCCGAAGACCTCATTGCCGCAACGGGCGCGGATTTCCGGATTGGCGGGGCGCAGGCCTATTATTCGCCGTCCGGCGATTTCGTGATGGTGCCGCCGCAACCGGCCTTTCATCACCAGATCGACTATTACCGCACCGCGCTGCACGAGCTGGGCCACTGGACCGGTCATGGCTCGCGGCTGGGCCGCGACCAGACCGGACGGTTCGGCTCTGCGCCCTATGCCCGCGAAGAACTGGTCGCCGAACTGGCCTCGGCGTTTCTGTGCGCCGCGCTCGGCATCGAACCGACCGTGCGTCACGCCGATTATCTCGGCAGCTGGCTGGCCGTGCTGCGCGCCGACAACCGCGCAATCTTCCGCGCCGCCAGTCAGGCGAGCAAGTCCGCCGAGTTCCTGCTGCATTGTCAGCCGAGCGAACGGGAGCAGGCGGCATGAGCAGGAAGCATGAAAGCAGCACCCCGCCGCGCGCCTTCGAAGTCGAGCAAACCGAGGCCGGTGCGCAGACGCTGGTCCCCGGCATTGCGCCGGTCACGCTGGGCGAGCGGCTTGGCGTCCTCGCCAATGCGCCGCTGCTGCCGCGCAAGGGTCAGCGCCCCGCCAATCACGGGCTGTTCGACACGAACGCCCGCAACCAGCTCGAAATGTTCTGACCGGAGGCGCTGCAATGGACCTACTCACCCAATCCCTGCGCGAGCGCCTGCTGGCCAATAGCCTTTGCGAGGCAGACCATGTGCCGCTCGTCAAATTCTTCAATCCTGTGGGCGCGGCGACCTGGCTGTTCAGCGAACTCGGCAGCGACGGCGATACGCTGTTCGGCCTGTGCGATCTCGGTTTCGGTTTTCCTGAACTGGGGTCGGCAAGCCTCTCAGAAATCGCCTCGGTGCGCCTGCCGCTGGGCCTCAGGATAGAGCGCGATGTGCATTTTGCCGCCGAGCATCCGCTCTCGGTCTATGCCGAGGCGGCGCGGTTTTGCGGCCAGATCACCCAGCACCCCGACCATTTGACCCGTGCGGCAGCAGCGCTGGCGCGCGCCGGAGAGCAGGGGCGCAGCCGTTCACCGCCGTAGCCCCAACCGGCGGATGATGCCCGCATCGGACCCGTCCCTTCGATGCGGGACACACCGGCCCCGCCTTCCGCCTCCCAAGCCCCCCGACCGGAGGGCGGGGCCACCCTATCCAAGAAATTATTCAAGGAGTCACTATCATGCAGATCGACCATATCCCGCTGGACCGTCTTTCGGTTTCCCCCATCAATATGCGGCGCGGGCGCAAGGCCCCCGATGTCCGCGATATCTTGCCATCGGTGAAGGCGCGCGGCGTGCTCTCGCCGCTGTTCGTGCGGGCAAATGGCAAGCCCGATCATTTCGAGATACTGGCAGGCAAGCGCCGCTATTTCGCCAGCGTCGAAGCCGCCAAGCAATGCGGCGAGGAGCGCCGCCTGCCGTGCATCGTCATCGGCGAAGGTGATGATGCCGAAGCGCTCGAAATCTCGATGATCGAGAACCTGCTGCGGCAGGACCCTGACGAGGTCACCCAGTGGGAAAGCTTCACCCGCCTTGTGAAGGAAGGCCGCAGCGTTGAGGATATTGCCGCGACCTTTGCGCTTACCGAATTGCAGGTGAAGCGCATCCTCGCGCTCGGCAATCTTCTGCCCCGCATCCGCGAGGCCTACCGCGCCGAGGAAGTGGATGCCGCGACCGTCCGCCATCTGACGCTCGCCAGCAAGGCGCAGCAAAAGGCATGGCTGGCGCTGTTCGAGGACGCGGAGGCCTATGCTCCGCGCGGCAGTCAGCTCAAAGGCTGGCTGTTTGGCGGCGCATCGATTGCGACCGGTGTCGCGCTGTTCGACCTTGATAGCTATTCCGGCCAGATCGTTGCCGATCTGTTTGGCGAGGACGGCTATTTTGCCGACAGCGATGCCTTTTGGGAAGCGCAGATGGCCGCAATCGATGCGCGCAAAGCCGACTATCTCGAAGCGGGCTGGGCCGATGTCGTGATCGTCCCGCCCAACGAGCATTTCGCCAGTTGGGAGTATGAACACGCTTCCAAGCGCAAGGGCGGGCGCGTCTATATCCAGTGCCGCGCCAATGGCGAGGCGGTGTTCCACGAAGGCTTTATCAGTCGCCGCGAGGCGCAGGCGGCGGAGCGCCGTGCGCGCGGCGAGGACGGGGACACCAAGCCCGCGCGGCCCGAACTGACCTCGACGCTGGCAAGCTATATCGACCTTCACCGCCATGCTGCGGTGAGCGAGCGGCTCTCGACCGCGCCGTCGCTGGCGCTGCGCGTCATGGTCGCCCATGCGATTGCCGGTTCGCCGCTGTGGAGCATCCGCCCCGCCGATGCAGCAAGCCGCAACGAGAATATTGCGGAGAGCCTTGCCGCCAGCCCCGCGACCAGGGCTTTGGCCGAACGCCGCCGTACGATACTTGATCTACTGGGCTTCGAGGAAAGCCGCGAGGCATTCTGTCAGGACCGCTACGGCAGCGACCTTGTTCCGATCCTGCACCGGCTGCTCAAGCTGGAAGATGGCGAGGTCATGCAGGTGCTCGCACTGGTCATGGCCGAGACGCTCGCCATCGGCAGCGAGGCCGTCGAACACCTCGGCCAGCACATCGGCGTGGATATGGCCGATTGCTGGCAGGCCGATGAAGCCTTCTTCGGTCTGCTGCGCGACAAGGAGGTGATGGTCGCGCTGCTTGGCGAGGTCGGCGGCGAGGCAGTGGCCAGCGCCAATGCGACCGAGAAAGGCGCGACGCTCAAAGGCCTTATCTCCGATCATCTGACCGGCGCGAACGAGCGGCCCAAGGTCGAGCGCTGGGTGCCGCGCTGGATGGGCTTCCCGCCTGCTGCCTACACATCGCGTGGGGGAGTGCCGAGCGTAGCCGCTGCGAAGCGCGCGGTCTGGCTGGTCGAAGGCGAGGAGGACGAACCAGAAGGCTCGGGAGCCGCTTCGGACGACCATCAAGACACGCCGGAGGCTGAGCCGCTCGCGGCCTGACCCAGCGCTTTTCAAAATGCGGGCAGCGGGACGTTCCCCCTGCCCGCATTGTGCATCGGGGCGCTTGGCTGTATTGGATGGCCATCGAAAAAAGCACCGTGGAGGAGGTCGGGAGGTGCGTCCGGCGAATGTTCGCCATGAAAGGACGCCCCATGATTGTCATTGCCGCCCTCACCGTGCTCGTCGCTGCCGTGCTGGCAGCGCGCCTGCTCTATTCGCTCTCACTCTATGCCCTGCC
Source organism: uncultured Erythrobacter sp. (assembly GCA_947495555.1). GTDB lineage: Bacteria > Pseudomonadota > Alphaproteobacteria > Sphingomonadales > Sphingomonadaceae > Erythrobacter. The sequence goes on from CANLZI010000001.1 coordinate 1,508,400, forward strand.
GCTCTGGTGCGGCGGGACCATTGCTTGGTGGACCTTTGCCAGCGGGACTGGCTGGCCGCTTGCGGCTGGTGCCGGACTGGCTGCTGCCACATTGCTGCTGGTCGCCGCCCATCTGCTCGCCGGTGCGCGCTCCCCTGTTTTGCGACTCGTGCCGGTTGCTGGCTTCGGCCTGTGCGGCGGAGTGGCGGGCTATCATGCGGCGCATGGTCTTGCCCTTGCTTTCCTCCCCGATGGCCTGATCGTCCAAGGGCTGAGCCTCGCGGCAGCCATGCTGATTGGAAGCGCAGCGGCCCTGCGCTGGCTCACCGTTCGCGGTGGCGCTACCGCATCGCCGAGCCCGCCATCATGGGTGTAAGCCGCTTGCCGGACTGGGCGATTGTCGGAACCGGCTCGTCCTCGATAATGCGCTGACATGGCCCAACTGGCTGTCAGCACCGATGGTCACTGATCCGAAACGCGTGCGGGTCAACTTGCGAGCCTGATGTTCAATGACAGCAATGCCGGGATCCTGCGGTATCGCACATGGCGATCACTGCTTGAGCGATGTGAGCCCGTTTAAGGTAAGCAAGCCGATTAGTGTCATGATCCGCCGTTTTCGCATGGCGTCACCTGCCCCACCTGCTGCCTCGTGCATGGCCTTTCTGGCGGCGGACGGGCTTCGCCCTTGCGGGGCTCCGGGGCGCAACGGCGCGGGAACGGCTATTTTCCGCCGGGCACCAACGTGCCCTTTGCATCGCGAAACAAAATAGCCGCTCCCGCTGCCGTCCTTCGCTGTCGCTGCGGTCCCTGACGGGATGCACCCGCCCCGCACAACCGCCCTCGTCTGGCCATCGAGGCTGCGATGGGCGCAGGTTCGAACCAAAGCGAAAGGAATTTCATCATGGCCAATATCGGCAACTTCACCACCACGGGCACCGGCTACAAGGGCGAGATCGTCACCATGAGCGTACAGCAGAAGAATGTTCGCATCGTCGCCGAAACCGAACAGGCAAGCGAGAACGCTCCCTCGCACCGGGTCTTCGTCGGCCGCGCCGAAATCGGTGCCGCCTGGAGCAAGCAGAGCCAGGAAGGCCGCGACTACCTCTCGGTCAAGCTGGACGATCCGAGCTTCGTCGCTCCGATCTACGCGAACCTTTTCGCCGAAGATGATGGCGAGAATTTCAGCCTGATCTGGACCCGCAGCCGCAAGGTCAATGGCGAATAATCGCCGCTAGGCTGCCCCGCCCGGCACACGCCGGGCGGGGCTTCGTCCGTGAAAGGTTCGCTTTTGGTCCTGCTTGGCAGAAAGGCGACATTCGGCTCCCGACCCAATATCGGTCATTCCGGCGATGCAGCGATTGCCTGGGTCAGGGCATTTGCCAGCTCCCGCGCCGTCCGCGCCGCACCCATTAGGGTCGCAGACCCGGGACCCGTCCAGTCGCCATATCCAGCAAGCCAAAGGCGTTGCTCTTTGTTTGAACGCTGGCCGTTGACCAGAACGCGGCCGTCGTCCTCAATCACGCCGAGGCCATGCAGATGATCCAGCGCCGGGCGAAACCCGGTGCACCAGATAATTGCATCGACCGCCATTGTAGCACCATCAGGCCAAACCACGCCTTCAGACGTCAGCCGGTCGAACGGCCTCACTGATGATAGGTCGCCGCGGTCGCGTGCCGCTTTCACGGGCGAGACCATCACGATGTCACCAATCCCGCCAACCGGGGTGTCGCCGGGGCCGGCCTTCATTCGAGCCACGGCACGTTCAAACAGCACACGGCCATCGACATCGTCCGGCAGGAAGAGCGGATCTTCCAGCGTGACCCATAGCGCGCGGGCGAGCGGCGCAATTTCGGCCATGATCTGCGCACCGCTATTGCCGCCGCCGACCACCAGCACTGTCTGGTCAGCAAAGTCCTCGGGCCGCTGGTAATGGGCCGAATGAACCTGACGACCCTTGAACAGATCCCGCCCCAGAACGCCCGGGATGAAAGGTTTCGACCAGGTGCCAGTGGCGCTTACGACATTACGTGCGGCATAATTCCCGGTGTCTGTCCGAACAAGCAAATGCGGTTCGGCGCGCTCAACCGCTTCCACGCGGACCTGGCGCCGGACCGGCAGCTGATAGCGCTCTTCGTAACGGGTGAGGTAGTCGATCACGTCGTCGCGGGTCGGATAGCCCTTGTGATCGGGCGGCGGCATCAGCCATCCGGGCAGCGAACTATACCCGGCGGGCGAGAACAGGCGCAGCGAATCCCAGCCATGTCGCCATGCGCCGCCAGGACCATCTTCGGCATCGAGGATCAGGAAGTCTGCGTTCGCCCTTCGCAAGTAGTAGCCGAGCGACAAGCCCATCTGACCGCCACCGACTATGACGATATTATGCTTTTGCATTTTGCAGTCCTCGGTTGTGCCGCCGCGTTTCGTTGCCTTCGGATATAAGCTGACGCGCTTTGAACCAAATGGGCCTTGATGCCGATCAAGGCCAGCCCATTAATTTGATAATTCTCGAAACATCGATTGACTGTATTGGCTCAAGCGTTATTTCCGCGGCCTCGAAAGGTAATGATGATGGACGATCTCAACGCGCAGGTCTGGGCGGTAGACGCGCTAGGCGCGCTCGCGCATGAAACGCGCCTGTCGGTGTTCCGCACGCTGGTGAAGGCGGGGCCGGAGGGCATGATTGCTGGCGCAATCGCCCATCATCACGGCGTGCCACCATCCACCATGTCGCATCATCTGGCGACGCTGGAGCGCGCGGGACTTGTCCAGTCGGAACGGGAAAGCCGTCAGATTCATTATCGTGCCGATTTTGCGGGGATGCGCCGCCTGCTGACTTTCCTGATGCAAGATTGCTGCCAGGGTGCCCCTGAAATGTGCGGCGACCTGCTGGCTAAAATCTCCTGCACCGCTGATCAACCCGTGAGCGCCTGAGGCCCTATGACGACCGACATCATCATCTATCACAACCCCGAATGCGGCACGTCGCGCAACACGCTGGCGATGATCCGTAATGCCGGGATCGAGCCCCATGTGGTGGAATACCTCAAGACGCCGCCGTCGCGCGCACTGTTGGAAAGCCTGATCGATCGTGCAGGTATCACCCCTCGTGCCTTGCTGCGCGAGAAGGGCACGCCGTTTGCCGAGCTAGGGCTGGATGATACTGCGCTGACCGACGCGCAGCTAGTTGACGCGATGATGGCGCATCCAATCCTGATCAACCGGCCTATGGTGGTATCGCCGCTGGGCGTGAGACTGTGCCGCCCGTCAGAAGAGGTGCTCGATCTGATCCCCGCTGATCAGCGCGGCGCTTTCACCAAGGAAGACGGCGAACAGGTCGTCGATGCATCGGGGCAGCGCGTGAAATGACCCAGACGCTCGCGAATCCAGTGCCTGCATCGTCGCCGCTCGGCACGTTTGAACGCTATCTGTCGCTGTGGGTTCTGCTTGCCATTCTGGCGGGGCTTGGATTGGGCCTGATCGCGCCAGATGCGGTCGGGATGCTGGCGGGACTGGAATATGCCTCGGTCAATCTGGTGGTCGCGGTGCTGATCTGGGCGATGATCTATCCGATGATGGTCAGCGTCGATTTCGGCAGCATCAAGGATATCGGCGGCAAGCCTAAAGGGTTGGTGATCACGCTGGTCGTGAATTGGCTGGTCAAGCCGTTCACGATGGCGGCGCTGGCCGTGCTGTTCTTCGACTATCTCTACGCCGGGCTGATGAGCGAGGGCGATGCCGATCAATACATCGCCGGGTTGATCCTGCTGGGCACCGCACCCTGCACCGCGATGGTGTTCGTGTGGTCGCAGATGACCAAGGGCGACCCGGCCTACACGCTGGTGCAGGTGTCGGTGAACGATCTGGTGATGATCGTCGCCTTCGCGCCCATCGTCGCCCTGCTGCTGGGGGTGACCGACATCGTCGTGCCGTGGGATACGCTGCTGCTATCGGTGGTGCTGTATGTGGTTGTCCCGCTGGTGGCAGGGGCACTGACCCGGCGGCAGGTGATCGCGTCGCACGGCGGAGATGCGGCGGCGGTGGATGCCTTCACCGCGCGATTGAAGCCATGGTCGATTATCGGCCTGCTGGCCACGGTCGTGCTGCTGTTCGCCTTTCAGGCGGGCACGATCGTCTCCAACCCGCTGCTGATCGTGCTGATCGCGATCCCGATCATCATCCAGTCTTACGGCATTTTCGCGGTCGCCTATGCCGCCGCGATGGCGTGGAAGGTGCCGCACAATATCGCCGCGCCCTGCGCGCTCATCGGCACGTCGAACTTCTTTGAACTGGCAGTGGCGGTGGCCATCGGGCTGTTCGGCCTCAGCAGCGGGGCGGCGCTGGCGACGGTGGTGGGCGTGCTGGTCGAAGTGCCGGTGATGCTCTCGCTGGTCGCCTTCGCCAACCGCACCCGCGACCGTTTCCCTGCCGCCGGACCGAAAGCTCGCCGATGACTCGCCTGCGCCCCTTGCCCGATCCCGACCACTTGCCCGCGCTGCGCCCGCAATACCTGCATCGCAATCCGGCGAGCGGCCTTGGCGCGATCGATCCGCCCCCGCGTGTTCTGCTGCTCTACGGCTCGCTGCGGGAGCGGTCGTTCTCGCGGCAGGCAGTGGAGGAGGCTGCGCGGCTGCTGCAAGTGTTCGGCTGCGAGACCCGCATCTTCGATCCCTCCGATCTGCCGCTGCCCGATCAGGTGGTTGGCGACGATCACCCCGCGGTGCATGAACTACGCGAACATTCGCTGTGGTCCGAAGCGCAGGTGTGGTGCAGTCCTGAACGCCACGGGACGATCACCGGGATCATGAAGGCGCAGATCGATCATCTGCCTCTGGCCTACAAAGGCCTGCGCCCAACACAGGGCCGCACGCTGGCGGTGATGCAGGTCTGTGCAGGCTCGCAGAGCTTCAATACGGTCAACGCCTTGCGCGTGCTGGGCCGGTGGATGCGGATGGTGACGATCCCCAACCAGTCCTCGGTCGCCAAGGCTTACGAGGAGTTCGACGAGGCCGGCCGGATGAAGCCTTCCGCCTATTACGATCGGATTGTTGACGTGATGGAGGAACTGGTGCGCTTTACCGTTCTGCTACGCCCCCATGCCGAACAGCTCGTTGATCGCTATTCCGAGCGGGTCGAGCGGGACTTGCCGGTCGATACACCAGCCGATAAAGCGGGCATAACTTCATACTGAAATCCGGACCGGCAGGTTGCCACCCCAATATCTGCCATTGAGAACGCCATTTGCGCAGCCCCAAAGCGGACACCCTGCTAAGTTAACATTTAGTCGACTTCCGCACCTGCAAGCAATTCCGCGGGATCAATACCTAACTCGACTGCCAGCTTTTCGATCACATCCAGCGTTGCGGCATACTGACAGCGCTCAAGGCTGCTGACGTAGGTTCGATCAATCTGAGCGCGATGGGCAAGTTCTTCCTGCGACAGGCCGACCGCTTTTCGATAGCGGCGCAAATTGGCAGCAAAGGTCTCGCGCAGGGTCATGCTGGCGAGTGAGCGGGATTGCAGAGTATTTAACCACGGAGTATACTCTGAATGAAAGTAGGTATGTGCTGTTTTCGCGAAAAGCTTTGAAACAAAGCGGCTTTTGTCGTGTGCCCCGTTAGCCTTAATTGGAATATCGCATTACCTGTTTGGGGATAAGCGGCATAGCTAAGAGTGGCGAAGGATTTCGTGCTAAAAGCAAGCCCGAAAGCAAGCGAGTCGAAACCGAGCTGACCATGACTAAGACCCCTGCCTTCCAGGACCTTCCGCCGCTGTCCGAACACGTCACGGACTATGATGAAGCGCATTTCGTCACCTATCTGCGCCTGCTTGATGCCGCTGCGGAAGGCGCGGATTGGCGCGAAGTTGTCCGACTTGTGTTTGGCCTCGATCCCGCTGACGACCCAGACGCAGCGCGCGCGATGCACGCGGCGCATCTCGAGCGCGCACGATGGATGGCGCGTAGTGGCTACAGGCAATTGATCGCGAAGGATTAATTGCGAGCCAATTTCGACTTTGTGCAATTCTAGGTAATTTCACGCGTCTACTTGTGCCGCCGCGAAGAGCAGCAATGAGAAGATTCGGATACTTCCCGATTCTTCAATTCTCTCAAACGTTTCAGTCTGGCCAAGCTGCCCTCTGCCAAGGGAGGTCGCAATGTCGGGAGAAGGCTCCTGGCGCTCAGCCGACTATGCCGAGCGCTTCAAGACCCATGACCATGCGGATTTCGCGCAGGAATTCCTGCGCCGCAACCCCGTCTATGTCCGCGATTACGCCAAAGCAGAACAGCGCGCCGCTGCCGATCCGGCAAAGGCACAGGAAGAAAGGGAGGGCCTGGCTCGGCGATGGGGCCTGAGCTTTCCCCTGCGATCCGGCAAAATCGGCGAAGGATGAACCGGCGCATTGGTCGCCCGAGGTGCTTGGCACCACTATCATCCAGACGGGAGCCGAACCTGCTGAACGCTTGCTCTCGGACCTTCCCTGCAATGCGGTTCATAGCTGTGCATGTTCGGACGGACTGCACTATGTTCTGACCAGCATTTTTGGCCGCTATCGGCTGTGGCAAGCGGATCTGGCAGTCGGTCTTTCACCCGCCTTCCTTATCCCAGACGACGCGCTTGCCTCCTTGCGATCCGAGGCCCTTTATCGCTTTCAGCTCGCCTGCTCAGGTCGCCAGGCGGCGCTTCAAACTTCCAATATCTCGCCAAGCGAGTACCAGCGCCGCAGGCTGGTTAACATGCTGGCGATGCTCGATGCGCGCGAAGCCGGTGCCACCATCCGCGAGCTTGCCTTCACTCTCGCCTATCCCAATTCGCGACTTCTTAGAGGCGCTGAATGGAAGGCCTCAGGCGAAAAGCGCCATGTACTGCGCCTGCTGCGATCAGCACTGAAATTGCGCGGCGGCGGCTACCGCACCTTTCACGGATTTGATCGCTCCATCTGACGGGGGTGTCAGCTTTGGCCACCTCCCTTTGGTCACTCCCTCCGCCGCGCCGCCCTGCGCCATCTCACTCCGCAACCAGCAGCTCTGCGCTGCAGCAACCTGTCTCAAGCGGAGATATTCCATGGACGCCGTTCCCGCCCCGATTCGCCCGCGCTATCTGCGCACGCCCGATGCCGCCGTGCATCTGGGTCTTTCTCCGCGCACGCTCGAAAAGCATCGCTGCTTTGGCACCGGCCCGGTCTATCGCAAGCTCGGTGGGCGGATCGTCTACCGCCTCGACGATCTCGACAGCTGGGCCGAGTTAGGCCTGCGCCGCTCGACCAGCGATCCGGGCAAGGGCGTGGTCCACCCCGCCAAGCGGATCGACGGTTATTCCGGTCCGGTCAGGCGCTGAAAGTTCGGCCCATGCCCGCCCGCCAAACTTCTGCCCCGTCCCTCTCTAGCGCGGCACAGCAGCTCGATCTGTTCGTCGGGGCCGGAGGCGATATCGCGGCGCGCGATGCACAGGACCTGATGGCCTGGCCCTTCTTCAGCCTCGCCAAGTCGAAGCGCGTCAAACCGATCGATTTTCGTATGGGCGAGGTTGCGATCCTCGTCGAAGCCACCGCCGAACACGGTATGGCGACCATCTGGGATGCCGATGTGCTGATCTGGGTAGCGAGCCAGATCGTCGAGGCACGCGATGCCGGGAGACCCACCTCGCGACTGATTGCTGCCACGCCGCATGAAATCCTTGCCTTCACCCGGCGCGGGACCGGCAAGGCGGGCTATGACCGGTTGAAAGCGGCGCTCGACCGGCTGCAATCAACCACCGTCGCCACCTCGATCCGCCAGCTTGGTGCACGCCGCCGTCACCGCTTCTCCTGGATCAACGAGTGGCGCGAGCGCCTCGATGCCAATGGCCGAGCGCTCGGCATTGAGATGATTGTGCCCGACTGGTTCTATGAAGGCGTGCTCGACCGGGCGCTCGTCCTGACGATCGACCCGGCCTATTTCCAGCTGACCGGCGGGCTTGAACGTTGGCTCTACCGCATCGTGCGCAAGCATGGCGGCAGACAAAAGGGCGGGTGGAGTTTCGATATCGCCCATTTGCATCTGAAATCAGGTGCGCTGTCGCCCCTTAAGCGATTTGCATTCGAGATGCGCGACATTGTCCGCCGCCAGCCATTGCCGGGCTACACACTGACCCTCGAATATGCGCTGGGCCGCGAGCGCCTCAACTTCGTTGCACTGCCCGCCGATCCCTTTGAAACCGCCATGCGGCGGATCGGCATGACCCCTGTGGACAAGTCGGTGTGATGTTCGGACTATCAGGAACCCACGCGCTCGGTCGATCAGGAACCGAAAGTTCGGACTATCGGGAACCGGAATCGAGCCCAAACCCGCAGAAATGCTGGGCTGCTGCGCCCCTTAACTATCCTAACAAGGAATCTTCCAGATTCCTGCTAACGGCGCAGCGCCTGTGCACAGCGAGCGCGCTGCCTCCGGTTTTAGGCTCTGCCTGTGCTAAGCACGGCGATCCGCCGCTCACCCATGTCACGCTGGTGTGGCAGCAAGGCATACGCGAAGACTGGCTGCGCTTCGGCAAGCCGGTTGCCGAACGGATCATTGACCGACGAACCCGCATCGAGAGCTATGCGCCGGGTAAGGTGTTCGCTTTGGTTTGCTGGGCCTCCAATGATTACGGCACCGTCCGTTCAACGCTCGATATCGTGCGCGCAGTCGCCAGCGGCGAAGCCTTCACCACCGTGCCGCAAGTCGACCCAGGCGGCGAAATCCTGCTGTCGGTTCGAGGCTGGCCGAAGGTCCGCCAGACCTTTGAACTGATCGACGGCATCGAACAGTCGGGCCACGATCCGTGCGAAGTCGCACCCGATTACTGGCGGCATATGCACAACAGGTTGGCAGCGGGAATGTTGCCGCGCTGCTATGCAAAGAGCCGCCACCTTGCATGGCTGCGTCGCCGGAAACTGCAATCATGAAGCGACGAACGCTCCTTCTGGCAGGCACAGTCGCGGCGGCGGCGCTGCTCAGTGCTGCTCTGCCCATGTCGCGCATTCTCCTCTGGAATGCGACCGCCAGCGTGCCGACCGGCCTCTATCATATTCGCGGGAAAGCCAGTCTCCATGTCGGCGAGCGGGTGGCCATCGATCCGCCGCCCAGGCTGCGCACCTATCTCGCTGAGCGCGGCTATCTACCCACCGGTGTCCCGCTGCTGAAGGAGGTCGCGGCGCTGCGCGGTGAAACCGTTTGCCGCCGTGGCCTCGTCATAACGATCAATGGCAAACCGGCGGGCGAGGCGCGTGCGCTCGACAGCCGGGCGCGCCCGCTACCTGACTGGCAGGGCTGCCGCACCATCGGCGCTGATCAAATTTTCGTCATGAACAGGAGCGCGCCCGGCAGCTTTGACGGGCGCTATTTCGGGCCGATTGCGCGCGCGCAAGTGATCGGACGCGCAAATCCTGTCTGGACCGACGAAGCGGGCAGCGGCGAGCATGTCTGGTTCGCCCGTCCGCATTTGACCCCAATCCCCAACACCAACCGCAACGACAACAAGGAGACCAAGCATGACATGTATCGGCACATTCACCGCGCGCCCCGATGGCTTCGAAGGCCGCCTACAAACGCTGACGATCGACAGCGCCTTGACCATTGTCCCTGCTGAGCCGGGCGAAGCCGAAAACACACCGGACTACCGGATCATGGCTGGCGAGGGCGATACAGCCTTCGAGGTCGGTGCAGGCTGGAAGCGCGTCGGCGACAAGGCGGGCGCCTATGTCGCGGTCCTGATCGACGATCCCGCGCTCATGCAACCGCTGCGCGCCAATCTGTTCCAGTCGGACCCGCGCACCCATGTGCTGATGTGGTCACGCCCCTCACGCCGCGAAGCGAAGGACTAAGCGATGCGCGACCATCGACTGGTCTCTGCGGCCTTGGCTGCACTGGCCTGCGCCTACCCGGCTCCCATTCATGCGCAGACAGGTTCAACCGGTTCGCAAGCACAGCGCATCGATATCGACGTCCATGTGCGCGAAGCTGCACAGCGCTTCGGTATTCCTGAGCACTGGATCTATGCGGTAATCCGCATCGAAAGCGCGGGCCGGACGCGCGCCGTGTCATCCGCCGGGGCCATGGGTCTGATGCAACTGATGCCCGGAACCTGGGCGCGCCAGCGCGACCGGTTTGCGCTCGGCAGCGATCCCTTCGATCCGCGTGACAACATCATGGCAGGAACATCTTACCTGCGGGAAATGTATGACCGCTATGGCGCACCGGGTTTCCTTGCGGCCTATAATGCTGGACCGGGACGGTATGAGGCATGGCGTGCAGGACGGCGTTCGCTCCCGCTCGAAACGCGTCGGTATGTCGCCAAGATTGTGCCCATGCTGCAGGCGGAACGCATTTTCGTTGCAGCGACCCAGCCACCGATGAGCGAAGCGTTGCCCGCATTTACTGCCCAAACGGCTACACCATTAATCCCAGCAGAAGCCAACGAACAGCAAGCTCCGACCAATCCGTTCGCGCGTGCCGATCAGCCTTCGCACGACCTCTTCGCACCTGTCTCCACAGTCAGCGATCAATGATGCCCGCAATCATGCTCTCGCGCCCGGCTTCGTCCTTTGGCGAAGCTTGGGGATGTATGGTGGGAAGCGTCAGAAAGGGGAAAGGAGGATGGCGAGATAAAAGCACCGCCGTCGGCCGGGGTGCAGGTGGTTGGTTTTGTTCAGCAATTTGCGCCGTCTTGGCATATGCCCTGCCGTCGCTTCTGGCGAATTCTCCCACAATTTCAACGGCCAATGCGCCGTCGCCAGGCTTCCTCCCCCATGGCTGATGACGACTTCGACATCAGACCGGGCCGCTCGCGGGACAGCGGTGTTGGCGCCTACCGCAAGGCCAACACGCTGGTCGGCCGCGTGCTCCAGGTCTCGCGCCGGGCAGGCTACACGCCGCTTGGGCGAAGCAGGTCCGGCCGCGGCACCGGCCATCTCGGGCGCGGCAAGCGCGCTGCGCTGCAGCGTCGCCGCAGTGCTTTCCAGCGGCGCGTCGTCATCAAAGCGCGCGTTGTCCGCCATAGAGGCACAGCGTTTAGTTCCGCACCGCTCGCACGCCATATCGCTTATCTTGAACGCGACGGTGTCACCCGTGATGGATCGGACGGCCAGATGTTCGATGCCGGGTCGGATCGAGCCGATGGCGAAGCCTTCGCCGAGCGCTGCGAGGACGACCGGCATCACTTCCGCTTCATCGTCTCGCCTGAGGATGCCAGCGAGATGGCGGACCTGCGCGCTTTCACCCGTGAGATGATGGAGGATATGGCAAGCGATCTGGATATTGACCCTGACATTGAGCTCGACTGGGTCGCGGTCGATCACTGGAACACCGACAATCCGCATATCCATGTGCTGGTCCGGGGCGTGGCGAGTGACGGTAAGGACCTCGTGATCGACCGGACCTATATCAGCGAAGGCCTCCGCGCCCGCGCCGAGGAGCGCGTGACGGTGGAACTCGGCCCGCGCAGCGAGCGTGATATTCAAAACGCGCTTCGGCGAGAGGTCGACGCCGAACGCTGGACCTCGCTCGACCGCCGATTGCAACGGCAACGGGACGATCTTGGCGTGGTCGATCTGCGCCCCGAGGCAGCAGGGACGCGCAAGGATCACGGCCTCTTGCTTGGCCGTGCGCAGACACTCGAACGCATGGGCCTGGCAGAGCGTGTCGGTCCAGCCAGTTGGACGCTGGCTGCGGATGTCGAGCCGACACTGCGCGAACTGGGTGATCGCGGCGACATCATCAAGACCATGCACCGCGCCATGACCGGCCACGGTCTGACCATCGATCCCGAGCGCATCGCCTTGCATGGACGAACCGGTGGCGAGCGTGTCATCGGCAGGCTGGTCGAACGCGGGTTACACGATGAACTGACCGGCGAGGCCTATGCGATCGTCGATAGCGTGGATGGCCGCACACATCATCTGCGTCTTCCAGGCATCGAGCGGACCACTGACGCTGCGCCGGGGGCGATCGTCGAGGCCAGCAGCTGGACCGATCGCAAAGGGCGGCAGCAGACAAGCCTACTCGTCCGGTCCGACCTTTCCATCGACACGCAAATCCATGCACGCGGCGCGACATGGCTCGACCGGCAGCTGGTATCGCCGCGACCCGAAACACTGTCGGGCGGATTCGGTTCGGAGGTTCGCGATGCACTAGACCAGCGGACGGAGGTCTTGAGAGATGAAGGTCTTGCCAAGCGTCAGGGGAAGCGCATCGTCTTTGCGCGCGGCCTGCTCGATACGCTCCGAGACCGTGAACTGGCTGACGCAGGCGAGGCCTTAGCGGCGCGCCACGGTGGTATCGCTCAGCCCGTCAATGCCGGTGACCCTGTCGCTGGCATCTACCGCGAGCGGGTGACTCTGGCATCTGGCCGCTTTGCCATGATTGACAATGGCATGGGCTTCCAGCTCGTCCCCTGGCGGCAGGATCTTGAACGCCATCTGGGGCAGGCCGTGACCGGCAGGATCACTCAGCGCGGCGGTGTCGACTGGTCATTCGGACGCGCAAAGGGACCCGCAATCTGACACAAGCAAATTGGCCGTCTCTCGGGAAAGGTCACGATCAAGAGCCGAGGCCTAGGTTATATCATAGTGCCTTCGCAGCCAGCAATCTCAGAAGCGAGGGATCGAACTGTAATAGGGTATCGGCCAATCTCATTTCCGGAACGGGCAAGTGATTTCGCAAGGAAGAATTCTTGGAATGCGCGGTGCGTGAAACGAACAGGTACAGCGCCTCGATATTTGATAGTCACTGGGCTTAGCAGTGTCACAGAAATGGCAGCTGCCAGATCTGTGCATCGCGTGCTGAACAGTTCGGACGCGATTTCCAGGATACGGCCCGAACCGATCGCTTCTCTCAGTCGATATCCCCCATCACTTCTATCGACCATTTCGCTAGCGACCCTCATCATCAGTTCTTCCATAGCGCCAATATATACGTCGCGATCCGTCACTGGGACACAGGTTGCTCTCGCGGCTCTGAGATCACGCTTGAGTTTAGTCCAGCTCCACTGGTATAGCAGTTCAGCCTTGTTCCGGGACGGACCTGCGCCCTCCGCCACGAGATCGATGATCATCTGGAGAAAGAAAGGATGGGCGAGCAAGTCTGGTGGCCAGCCTTCAGTTGCCCCTGCTTCCACTGCAGCATGAAGGCTCCGCAGCGATTGACTGCTTGATTTGCGCGCTAAAGCATTGGCAACCAGTTCAGTGATTTGACTATTCGTCCATGGCCGGAGTTCATGGAGAGCAATGTCTCTCAGTCCTCCACCTTTCCACGACAACTCTTCGAACAGGTGCTCATAATTACCAAATGTCGCACGGAAATGCTCCTCACGAGTCGTCAGGACGACCCGACATCTCAGTTCCGCAAGGACGCTGGCAAACCGCGTGATCTCTTCAGGTGAGTGAAGCGTCCGGTTCTCATCAAGCGCGTCGATGATCAACGTCATGCCGGTCTCGTCGGCAGAAAGAATGCCTCTCAACACAGGCCCGCTGAGACGTTGAAAGGTTGCCTTTTCGTCCTCGTCATAATCGTCGAAAATGTGGAGGGCTTCAGTAATCCGCGACATCAGCACGTTTGTACCCTGTTCGCCTTGCCGAGGCTCTAGATTGGCAGCGGGGACATAGACAACCTCGTGCGGTCGTTCTTTTGCTGCATGCAGCGCACAGCTGGTTTTTCCCGCGCCAAACAAGCCGACAAGCAGCGACCATTGATGCGGTTTAGCTTTCCCGAGGCGCTCTACGAGATTGACTGCATCCTCATCAGATGGGCCTTCGTGCACTACGCGGGGTGGGGCATTGCGCTTGAGCAGCAATCTCCCGGATCGAACTGGAAGACTTGAGACATAGTCGGCGCCTGTCTCAAACAAACTGTCCAACTCGGCGAGGTACCCGGCCGCCTGCTCCTTGAGACGTTCAGATAACATTTCTCGTAGCCGTGACTCGATTGCCTTCAGGCATTGCGTCCGATCCCACTGTATTACCTTTTGCGCCTTGCCCGCGGCAATCAAGCGATCAAGAGCATTTTGGATCACCTTGCGCGCATCTCTGTTCCGACCATCGCGATTATGCACGAGGACAAATTCTTTGCAGGTGAAAGACGATCGTTCAAAGGCTGAGATTGATTTCAGGATTTGATCAATCTGGGACTTTTCCAGACCCTCGCTTGCGTAGAAACCTTTGCATTGGATCACGGTCTTTATGTAATCGTCGACTTCTTGTTCGATGAGATCACAGCCGGCTCTGTCATATACCTTCATTCCACGCGGGCGGGTGAGGCCGGGCCAGATCGCTTTAAGCACAGGTAGAAGCTCGATTTCTTGGTCGCGATCCACAGCCGAGTGTAGCGCTCCGTTCAATTGTTTCCAGGCTGCAGTGCTTTGAATACTTGACATTTCATGACTCTATCAAGTTTTTCGCTACTCTCCAGAGATCTTGACAAAAGCACCACGTGATGCTTATAAACGCATCAGGAGAAGCGATATGGCGAGTGCAGCTTTTGAACAAGTCGAAGCCCCGCGCGGACTTCAAACCTTTGCAGGCGATGATGATCGCCGCCGCCTGACAGGCGCTGCGGTCAAAGCCGTATTGCGGCTTGTTGATGCCTGGAGTGGAAGCAATGCGGAGGGTGCAGCGCTGCTTGGTGTATCTGAAAGCACATGGGACCGGATGAAGGCTGGCAGTTGGGAAGGCTCGCTCAGCCAGGATCAGCTGACCCGCGCCTCTGCACTCATCGGTGTGTTCAAGGCACTGCATCTACTGTTCGCTGACGACATGGCCGACCGCTGGCCCAAGCTCGTCAATCGTGGCCCGATCTTTGACCGGCGCTCGCCTGTGCAGGCGATGATTGAAGGCGGCATCCCGTGCATGTTGGAAACAAGGCAATATATCGACGCGCTTCGTGGCGGATTCTAAGGCGCAGGACGATCTGCTACTGGTCCGAGAAGCCTTCCCGCGCACCATCAGGCTGGTTTCAAGCGCGAGGCTGCGTCCGCCCGTCATGGAACCCTTGGCAGATGATGAGGCCGAACTAGCCCTGCTTGCCGAGATTGAGGGCGCGACCAGCGGGCGATTGATCGCCGAAGATCGCGGCCTTGGATCGCTCACCGCAGATGAGCTCGTTCACGGCGTGCCGCATGCGAAATTCATCAATGCCAGTTTCGCCTATGCCAAGCCGCGCGAGCCTATGCGGTTCAACACGGCCAATCGTGGGGCATGGTATGCGGCACTGGTGGTTGAAACCTGCATTGCCGAGGTCGGTCATCATCTGACAAATGAGCTTGCCAATGTCGGCGATTTCAACACCTCTGTCGAGTATGGCGAGATGCTGGCCAGCATGGCCGGCGTGTTCATTGATCTGCGAAATGCGCCCGATCATTCCAGCCTAAACCCTGATCCGACAGCGGGGTATCCGGCAGGTAATGCGTTGGCGGCACAGGCACGCGCCGAAGGCCACAATGGCATCATCTATCCCTCGGTGCGCCACGTAGGCGGAACCTGCATTGCCGCGCTCTGGCCCAATGTCGTACAGTCGGTCGCTCAAGGCGCGATGTACCGTCTAACATGGTCCGGCGATCCGGAATTCGCTTGGGACGCCATCTAGCCGCCCGTTTCTTTGCCTGCGCCAGACTGCGCTTCCCAAGCGCAGCGCTTGAATTGCAGTCCTCGTTGGGCCTGCTGCCTCCCGAAAGGAGGCACCATGTCGGCAACCAAAATCCTGTGGGGCCAGATCCTCGCGGTCTTCGCCCTGACGCTGGCAGGCATCTGGGCCAGCACGCAATGGACAGCGACAGCACTTGGCTTCCAGCCCGAGCTGGGACCGGCATGGTTCGAGGCCTTCGGTGTGCCCGTCTATCCGCCCTATGCCATCTTCTGGTGGTGGTTCAGCTTTGAGGCCTATGCGCCGCGCATCTTCGAAATCGGCGGGATGATCGCGGCATCGGGCGGTCTCGCCTCGGTCGTCGTGGCAATTGCCATGTCGGTCTGGCGCGCCCGCGAGATTAGGAACAGCGCCACCTATGGCTCGGCGCGCTGGGCAACCCGGTCCGAGATCACGAAGGCAGGCCTTCTCGCTGGCAAGGGCGTCGTCATCGGCCAACACGCCAATCTATACCTGCGTCATGACGGTCCCGAGCATGTTCTGTGCTTTGCGCCGACCCGCAGCGGCAAGGGCGTGGGGCTGGTCATTCCGACACTTCTGACCTGGCCGCACTCGGCGATCGTCCACGATATCAAGGGCGAGAACTGGGATCTGACCGCTGGCTTTCGTTCGCGCTTCAGCCGAGTCCTGCTGTTCGATCCGACCAATGAGGCCTCCGCGGCCTACAATCCCCTGATGGAGGTGCGGCGCGGGATCAATGAGGTGCGCGATGTCCAGAATATCGCCGATGTGCTGGTCGATCCCGAAGGCTCGCTCGAGCGCCGCAACCATTGGGAAAAGACCAGCCATGCCCTGCTGGTCGGGGCCATCCTGCACGTGCTCTATGCGGAAAGCGACAAAACCCTGGCAGGCGTCGCGGCTTTCCTGTCCGATCCCAAGCGTTCGATCGAGGCAACACTCGCCGCCATGATGATGACCACGCATCTGGGTGAGGATGGCGTGCACCCGGTCGTCGCAAGCGCAGCCCGTGAATTGCTCAACAAGTCCGAAAACGAACGCTCGGGCGTGCTGTCGACCGCCATGTCATTCCTTGGTCTTTACCGCGATCCGGTGATCGCGAAAGTGACCCGGCAATGCGACTGGCGCATTGCCGATCTGGTTGATGAGAACCACCCGGTCACGCTCTACCTGGTTGTGCCGCCCTCCGACATCAGCCGGACCAAGCCACTCATCCGTCTGATCCTCAACCAGCTGGGACGGAGGCTAACCGAAGATCTCGCCGAAGGTGCCGAGCGGCAGCGCCTGCTCCTTATGCTTGACGAGTTCCCGGCGCTCGGCCGCCTCGACTTCTTCGAAAGCGCGCTCGCCTTCATGGCCGGTTACGGGATCAAGTCGTTCCTGATCGCGCAGTCACTCAACCAGATCGAGAAGGCCTACGGTCAGAACAACGCGATCCTCGACAACTGCCATGTGCGGGTCTGCTTCGCCACCAATGACGAGCGCACCGCCAAGCGCGTGTCGGAATCGCTCGGCACCGCCACCGAAATGCGGGCGATGAAGAACTACGCCGGACATCGGCTGTCGCCCTGGCTTGGCCATCTGATGGTCTCGCGCAGCGAAACCGCGCGCGCCCTGCTGACCCAGGGCGAGATCATGCAACTTCCCGATACCGATGAAATCGTCATGCTAGCTGGCGCGCATCCCATCCGTGCGAAGAAAGCGCGCTACTATGCCGATCCACGGCTCAAAAAGCGGATCGAAGCGCCACCGACCCCGCAGCAGTCAGTCGACACGGGAGCTGCCGGTGACTGGGAAGGCAGGACTGCAAAAGCTGTGCATCGGAAGGACAGCTCTGTCAGCAAGGCCGAGTGGCAGCAGGATGAAGCCGAAGGTGGAGTTCGGCGTGAGCCGGAATTGCCCGAACACGAAGACATTGCTCCAGCACCTGCACCTGTGCGCAATGAATTCGATTTTGAGGACAGGAGCGATGCTGACATCGCGAGCACCAATCGAGGATTGGCCGACCAGATGCGCGCCAACGCCAGGCGCGCGGCGCTTGATCCGAATGACGGGATCGACCTGTGAGCAAGGGCAATCGGATCAAGCATACCTTTCGGTTGCCGCCCGACCTCTCGCGGCAACTGGCGGACTATGCCGGGCGGAAGCGGGTGTCCCAAGCATCGGTGGTCGAGGCAGCGGTTGCATCGTTTCTCTCGCCCGATGGTTCCGAGCGGATGGAGGCTGCGTTCAGTCGGCGTTTGGATCGTATTTCGCGTCAACTCGACAAGCTCGATTATCACGTCGAGGTCGGAAATGAGGCCGTTGCCTTGTTTGTGCGCTTCTGGCTCGGCGTGACGCCGTCAATGCCAGACGAAGCAACAGCTGCCGCCAAGGCTGCCGCTACGCAGCGCTTTGAGCGCTTCGTTGAAGCGCTGGCGCGGCGCGTTGAGACTGGCCAACGGATCTCGAACTTCGTTGATGAGAGGGCATAATAATGCTGCCATGTCGAACCTCACACCATTCACATGGTTGATTGAAACCTGAAGCTTTGCAGATCGTACCGCGTCACCGGTAACTTCTTTGCCCTAATTTGATGCAGCGCTGCAATTGATCAGTCGGCACGCCTTAAGTGGGCCTATTCTACTCTTCATTGCACCAAACGATCATACCTTTCCGCAGCCAAAAATGGCTGCGGCACCCGTCTTTGCGCCATACCGAAGGGTGAAGCGAAGGAAGGTTTTCGCTGCTCACGCTGAGTTTCCAGTTTGGCCGCACTTCAGGAATGAGTGCCAGTTCCAGTCTCTCATTGCAGCCACAGGGGCAAAGAAATGCTACGGCCCAATCTTCTCCAGCTTCTCGTGCAACAACAAGATCCCGACCTTCGATCACGCTGGGAGGCGTATCACCTTCGATGAAATGCACCTGTCGGGGCTTTAGTTTCTTCGGAAACAGCCATCGCCAGAACCTTTGAAATACATTCATGCCGCTGCCCTCTCATTGGCTTCGGAATGAACAAGCCCAAGAAGCGGGTAGAAAAGGCCGCGACCCCTCAGGGCATCAGGTTCTGAACGTCCTTGGAGTGCAGCGAGATCATATTCGAATTCGCGCCCGGCAAGCGAGAAAAACAAGCGGTCATGCTCTGCGTTTGCGTCGTGGCGATACGGGAAGACCCGGGCCATCCACTCTTCGACCGCTAGGGCGGCACCGATCATATTGAGCGTGAGGACAGAAGGCGCTTCTTCGGCAAAGCCTTTCAAGTAGCCTTCCTTTTGCTGCTGGGCCAACGCGCCAGGATCAACGCGGCTAAGATATTCAGCGTAGAGACCTTCGGGTGTAATGACACCGCGATCAGTCAATGATGGTCCATCAGGGTGGACATAGTCGATGCGGCCACACACATCCGCGATACGAACATCCTGGCTGGCGGATTGGCGTGTGGGAATCGTGACCCCGACGTCGATTAGAGGGGCTACAAAGGCGCGCGACATAAGCTCGCAATAGTGTCGCGCCTCCATCGTATCGACGCATGAGAATATCACATCACCACCACTCGCCGCGATGATCGCCTCTTCGGACTCAATCGGGGCCTCGATACTGATGATTTCAATATCCGGTCGATACTTGGCGATGGCTTCTTTGAGCATTGCTGTCTTGTAGCGCTCGGTATCAGCGTCAGCGATCGTGCTGTTGAGAATGCGGTTTAGGTTTTTGTGCTTCATCACATCGAAGTCGATCAAGATGATCTTGCCGATGCCGCGCCGGCACAGATTCTCGATGACGATTGAACCTGTTCCAGACGCACCAACGACGCAAGCGGTGAGCTGGCCAAGCGCATCTGTCATCTGAGATGAAAATGGGAGAGGGTTCGCCGGAATGGGATTGCTGATGGCCTTAATGTCATCTGCGATTGAACAAATGCGCGTTATGGGTTCGATTGAGCCGGTCTTATCATAAAGACGTGCCTTAATAGCTCCACCCGGAACCATGATGGCGGAGCCATGTTTGACCGTTTCATCTGCGCTGCCGTGCCGGAGTGCCGGAATAGCGCTGGCATCGCTTGCGTCGTCAATTTTGGAAAAGTTGAAGAATCCGCTAGGGTGAGAGTGTATCAGAATGATCGATCCACCGATTTTGTCGGCAGCATCAATTGCTATTTCGAGATATTCTCCCGGCCATACCAATTGAACAGGCGTTCGCGTGGGGCAATCATCATACGGTACATCGATAACGCGGTGCACGCACAGGCGCTCACAGTCCGCCCCAGCGCGGCCGCAAATCAGAATAGCAGCCGCTTCGAGTCCATCACCTGGAAAGAGATGGCGCTCCAAAGCGTGATGGTCGCTAGCCGTTAGCGCAAGCGTGAGCGCGCGCGTCATTGTCCGACTTCGTTTGCGATGGCGTCCGCGATGATCGCGATGTGGGTGATGATGCTATCGCTTTCCGGCTTCCAAGTGGTGGCGCCGGTACGGTGACGCGACCAGCGTTGATAGGATTTGCCTTCGATAGATTGGCTGGATTGCGTCTGCGGGATCGCTTCACCAGATTTCCGCGCCAAATTAGGATGGCAGTAGAACATGTCGAGCTGTGCAGTCGGATAGGTCGGCGGCACCTCAATTGCGATATCGGCTGCAGAAAGCGTATACCCTGCTGGCAAAGGAAAGTCGCGCAAGATGGCCCAGCGCCGCCCGTTTTCGACAATCGTTTCGAGCTTCAAGTCGCTTTTGGACAGGTAGTTCTCGTCCTCGTCCCGCAAGGCAAAGGCGCGAGGGAATGAGGGGTTGGCCTCGCCATTTTGGATGTGGCTGGGCCGGAGCCACAATTTCTCGATACCTTTGCGCGTCAGATCGATGATCCCATCGAGAGTGATCGCTTCGCGCGGCGCATCTTTGTACTTGATCGCTGCGGTCCATCCGGTTGTCGGATCGATGCCCGCTTTCACCAACGCGTCCTTCACGACGATTGTGGGAGTCAGGATGGTCAGCACAACATCTTGCACCTTCAATTTCCATTCCCGACGGCGGGTGTAAATCCGCTCCAGTTCAGGGTCGTCAAGCGATACGATGTCATGATCCGCCAGCACCTTGTCGGGCCTATCTTTACGTTCAAGAACGAATTCCTGATCATCGGGCGTGCTTGTGATGGTCTTCAGAGCCGATACCGGGATCGCACTTTCGCCCCAAGGCATGCGACGTTCGTTCAATGCGAACTTGAAGGAGCGATCAGAGCGGAAGGCGATGAACTTTGCATCCGCTCCCTTCTCCAGCTCGAATTCGCGATCAAGCGCGATCTCTTCCAATACGCCGCTATCGCTTGCGTGCAGGAGGATATGTTCATCTGGTGGAATGAAGCCGAACTCGTCGAGAATCTGACGCGCGGATGGCGTCTTGGTTTTGAAGTGAGCCGATTTCGTGAAGTCGGCTCCGTCCCACAGTGTGATTGTGAATTTCATGATCTTGTCCTTTGTTTTCGTAGATTGGGTATTTGCTTCGGCCTGAGGCATTTTTGCCCTCCCTCGGATTTAGGTTGAATTTCTCAGTTCCGAATCCAACATAATAGCTAGAAAGTAGCTAGTCAATAGCCATTCAATAGGTGTATTTCATTGACATTATCCACTGGATTATGCACAATGGATAAGGAATCGGAGGTGTTCGCATGTCTAAAAAGACCATGACATTGAATTTGACAGAGGCGGAAATGGCCGCGCTCGAGGCTCTTTGTGAGAAAAAACAGATGAGTAAGACGCAGCTCGTTCGGCAAGCGATCAGACTCTATCAGAAGGTCGATGAGCGGATCGAAGACGGTGGAAAACTGTTTTTCGAAGACGAGGCATCGAAAGAGAAGTCAGAGATCATGATGCTATGAGCATTGCTAAGGTGCCAGATATTTCGCCAATCTCGCTCTATGACCCCACAGCGGGAAGCGCTGTGCCGGCTGAGTTGTGGGATGGCATCACCGACAAGAATCTCGGTGATTGGGAAGTTGAATGGCTTCCTGAGCTGCTCAGTCGCTTGCGGATTTTACATGGCCAAGGAGTCGCTCGCAGCAAATGGCCGCAAAGCCGCCTCTGGGATTGGCGCAGAAAACTGCAAGCCATTGAGGGATTGCTCGCCAATCAGTGTTTTTCGATTGTGTGCAATGACATGACCCAAGCGATGATGATTACGGATTTGACCCACCGTGCGAAGCTCGACGCCAAGCAGGCCGCGCATCTGGTTTACGTTGAGTATCTGGAAACAGCGCCGTGGAACCGCAAAGAGATCATCGGGCAAGAACCTCGTCTGTCAGGCTGCGGTTCGATCATGATCAGAGCAGCGATTGAGCTGAGCAAAGAAGAAGGCTTCAAGGGCCGGGTTGGCCTGCATTCGTTGCCGCAAGCGAACAACTTTTACGCGAACCAGGTAGGCATGGAAGACCTCGGGATTGACAAGGATTATCAAAACTTACGCTATTTCGAACTGACATCGGAGAAAGCGGAGGCGTACATAACGAAAGGACAGCAACCATGAAGATCAAAGTGACAGAGGAGTGGTGCGTATCGCAAGCTCGGCTTGAAGCTGGTGCTGAAGTTGGTGCTGGCGTGATTGCACTCGATCCAACCTTCGAAAGCGATGACGCGAAAAACGAACCGATCGATGATTCACGGGTCGCTCTGCAGCGATTTGTTGAGCTCAGCCGCAGACAGAAAAACTTGTCTCGCCAGCAATTGGCGGAGCAAGCGGATATCGATTTAAGCGAATTGGAAGGTATTGAAACAGACATGCATTATATGCCGGAGACACGAACCTTGTATCAGTTGGCCAATGTCTTGGGCGTATCTCAGAAAAAGCTTATGGGCCTGTCCGGTCTGACGCAGCCCAAAGACGTAAGCTATGTCGAAGAAGCGGTTAGATATGCGGCGAGGTCAGAATCAATTTCCAGACTGACGCCTGAGGAACAGGCGGCTCTCGACGGTTTAATCGCAGTTTTGAGCGAGAAGTAGCAAAGGTATCGAAAGGGTGGCAAAAAACAAAATTCTGAGCAGCCGGAACGAAGCTGACATTAACCGGCGCATCGAACGCGTTTTGAAAGATCTGGGTAATCCAGAGCCACCCTTGCGGCTAGACCAAGTGCGAGAGCTGCTTAAGATCGACTTTGGCTATTACTCGGCAAGTGATCCAGGCCTGCTGCAAGAAACCGTACACCGGTTCCGCAAGGGCGGCCATGATTTCAAGCTGAAAGCTCAAAAACTGATCCAAGTGGTCAAAAAATTTGACCTGCGCGCACTGTTCATCCCGGCGCACAACCGGATTTTGCTGGACAAGGACGAGCCGACGCCAAAACACCGTTGGAATGAGGCGCATGAGGTCGCTCACAGCCTCTTCCCTTGGCATGAAGGTGCGATGCTGGGGGATGACAAGGACACGCTGGTGCCATCGTGTCATGATGAGCTGGAAGGCGAAGCTAACTTTGGTGCTGGTCGATTGCTGTTCCTGCAAGAGCGCTTTACGCAAGAGGCGCTTGCACTCGAACGCACGATCGATTCCGTGAAGTTCTTGGCGCAAAAATTCGGGAACACGAACACATCCACATTCTGGCGCTGTGTTGAGACCTGGGGTCAGGAAACCCCCATAGTCGGCCTGATTACGGGGCACCCTCATCCCGATAAACGCGCCAGCGACTTTGATCCGGCCAAACCGTGCAAACATTTCATTCAATCACGCGCTTTCGCAGCGCATTTCTCTAAGATTCCAGAAACTGACACATTCGACCAAGTGGCCGATTATTGCACGCGCGCCCGTGGCGGGCCTCTGGGCAGTGACCGTGTTCAGCTGACTGACGACAACGGCGATCATCATATTTTCGAGTTTGAGACCTTCAACTTTTTCCATAGTGTCTTGACACTTGGCATTTATGTCGAACGTAAACCAACATTTGTTGCAATGGGCACAGGAACATAGCAGCCCTAGATTGACGTTTACGTCCTTTCTTGATGTGTTCGGCGACTCAAAGCTCTTCTTCGTCATTGCTAGCTTGGCTCACTCTGGCATTCCGGCCGACACAACACTTCTCGAACTGGTCCAACATAGTCGAAGGGGGACTTAAAAGCCCTTAGATTGCCACAGGATTCTGTTCAGGCCGGAAATTCGAATGCAAACTGCTCATTTTGAACCGGTCTGACAATCGGCAGCTCCGCCTTTGGTTTCTCGTTCTTCGCTACGCTACGCTCAACTCAAATCCTTGTTGCCTAACGGTAATATAGTGCCTCTTTGATCTGCCTCGCAAGAGCAGCCGATGGTCGGTTGCCGCATTCCGGGGCAGCCCATGAGCGTCATTCCAATCCGGTCCGAAGCATCATCGCGCGGCGCGCGCATGCTGCGCACTGCGCTCGGGCCCGAGATCGCACGCTGGCTCGAAGAGCCTCCGGTGATCGAGGTGATGCTCAATCCCGATGGCCGCCTGTGGGTCGACCGTCTCGGGGAAGGCCTTGCCGCAACCGACTGCCTGATGGGCGCCGCCGATGGCGAGCGCATCATTCGGCTGGTCGCGCATCATGTCGGTGCCGAAGTTCATGCCGGGGCGCCGCGCGTATCGGCGGAACTACCCGAAGGTGGTGAGCGCTTCGAAGGACTGCTGCCACCTGTGGTGGCCGCTCCCAGCTTTGCCATTCGCAAGCCCGCCGTCGCTGTGTTCACCCTGACCGACTATGTCGCTGCAGGTATCATGGAGGGTTGGCAGGCCAATCTGCTGGCCGATGCCGTCGTGTCGCGGAAGAACATCCTGGTCGCTGGCGGCACCTCCACCGGCAAGACAACGCTCACCAACGCATTGCTCGCCGAGGTTGCTTCCAGCTCTGACCGTGTCGTCCTGATCGAAGATACGCGCGAACTGCAATGCGCCGCTCCCAATCTCGTCTCGCTGCGGACCAAGGATGGCGTGGCCACACTGTCCGATCTGGTCCGCTCAGCTTTGCGCCTGCGGCCTGACCGAATTCCGATTGGCGAGGTGCGCGGCGCAGAAGCGCTTGATCTGCTCAAGGCCTGGGGCACCGGGCATCCGGGCGGGATCGGCACGATCCATGCCGGGACAGCGCTCGGTACGCTGCGGCGGCTCGAACAGCTGATCCAGGAAAGCGTGGTCACCGTGCCGCGCGCGCTGATCGCCGAAACCATCGACGTAGTTGCTGTGCTCGTGCGCGATGGCACCGGTCGGCGGCTGTCCGAACTAGCCGAGGTCCGCGGGCTCGATGCCGCAGGCGAATATGTTCTCGCACCTTTTTTTCCTACTCAAGGAGACCCTTCGTGATCCAAATTCTATCGCGGGCACGCTCGCGCCTGTCCGCTCTTGTTCTTGGCGGCCTTGTCGCATTGGTGGTTGCCACGCCTGCCCATGCTGCTGGCTCATCCATGCCATGGGAAGCGCCTTTGCAGGCAATCCTTGAATCGATTCAGGGTCCGGTCGCCAAGATCGTCGCGGTGATTATCATCATCGCCACCGGGCTTGCGCTGGCTTTCGGTGACACTTCGGGCGGGTTCCGGCGGTTGATCCAGATCGTCTTCGGACTGTCGATCGCCTTTGCCGCCTCGTCCTTCTTCCTGTCTTTCTTCTCCTTCGGCGGCGGGGCGCTGGTCTGATGGAGAGCGGCGCATCCAGTTTGCCCAATGGCTTCGTGGTCCCCGTTCACCGCGCGCTGACCGAGCATATCCTGCTGGGCGGCGCACCGCGCGGGCTCGCGATCGCCAATGCCACGCTGGCCGGAGCCATCGGGCTTGGCTTGCAGCTCTGGATCGCAGGACTCGTTTTCTTCGCGCTTGGTCACATGGTGGCGGTCTGGGCAGCGCGGCGCGATCCGCAATTCGTGGACGTGGCCCGGCGGCATCTGCGCTTTCCTGCTCATTGCGGGGTGTGAGGGATGTTCTCGCTGCGCGAATATCGAAACAAAGCTGACCGGCTCGCTGACTTCCTACCCTGGGCAGCGCTGGTCGCGCCCGGATTGGTGCTCAACAAGGACGGCAGCTTCCAGCGCAGTGCACGCTTTCGCGGGCCCGACCTCGACAGCGCAACGCCTGCCGAACTGATCGCAACCACCGCGCGGCTCAACAGCGCATTGCGGCGACTTGGCTCCGGCTGGGCGATCTTCGTTGAAGCGGTACGCCGTCCAGCGCTGGACTATCCGGTCTGCGACTTTCCCGATCCCGCGTCAGCGCTGGTCGAACGCGAACGCGCAGCACAGTTCGCCGAGGAGGGCGCGCATTTCGAGAGCCGCTATTTCCTCACTTTCCTGTGGATGCCGCCCGCCGAAGATGCCGCTCGAGCCGAAAGCTGGCTATATGAGGGCAAGGCCGAGAAAGGCATTGTCCCACGTGAATTGCTTGACGGCTTCGTGGATCGGACTGACCGTCTGCTGCGCCTGTTCGAGGGCTTTTTCCCCGAAGCCCAATGGCTCGATGACGGCGACACGCTGACCTATCTTCACAGCTGCATCTCGACGCAGGTGCAGTCCGTCCGCGTTCCTGAAACCCCGATGCATTTGGATGCGCTGCTAGCCGACGCGCCGCTCACCGGCGGTCTCGAACCGCGTCTTGGAAGTGCTCATCTGCGCACGCTAAGCGTGATCGGTTTTCCGAGCGTGACCTTTCCCGGCCTGCTCGATGAACTCAACGCGCAAGGCTTCGCTTATCGATGGTCGACCCGGGCGATCATGCTCGACAAGAGCGATGCGACACGGCTGCTCTCCAAGATCCGCCGCCAGTGGTTCGCCAAGCGCAAATCGGTCGCAGCGATCCTCAAAGAGGTGATGACCAACGAGGCCTCGGTGCTGGTCGACAGCGATGCGGCCAACAAGGCGGAAGATGCGGACACGGCCTTGCAGGAACTGGGCGCAGACCATGTCGGTCTGGCGCTGGTGACGGCCACCGTAACCGTCTGGGACGAGGATGCTGCGCTTGCTGCCGAAAAGCTGCGTCTGGTCGAGAAGGTCATCCAGGGCCGCGATTTCACCTGTGTGACCGAAGGAATGAACGCGATCGAGGCCTGGCTCGGATCACTGCCGGGTCATGTCTATGCCAATGTCCGCCAGCCTCCCATCTCCACGCTGAACCTGGCGCACATGATGCCGCTCTCGGCAGTCTGGTCCGGGCCGGAGCGCAATGCGCATCTGGATGCACCGCCGCTCTTCTATGCGAAGACCGAAGGCTCGACCCCGTTCCGCTTTTCGCTGCATGTCGGCGATGTCGGGCACAGTCTGGTGGTCGGCCCCACCGGGGCGGGCAAATCAGTGCTGCTTGCCATGATGGCAATGCAATTCCGCCGGTATGCCGGCTCGCAAATCTTCGCCTTCGACTTTGGCGGCTCGATCCGGGCAGCAGCGCTCGCCTGCGGCGGTGACTGGCAAGACTTGGGATCAAGCCTCGCTGACGACAGCGATGAAGCCGTGATGCTGCAACCGCTCGCGCGGATCGACGAGCCGGCGCAGCGCAACTGGGCATCCGAATGGCTGCAGGCGATCCTTGCTTCCGAAGGCGTCACCATCGATCCGGTCACCAAAGACCATCTCTGGTCGGCACTGACCTCGCTGTCGACCGCGCCAATTGCCGAACGCACGCTTACTGGCCTCGCCGTCCTGCTCCAATCGCAGGGCTTGAAGCAGGCACTCGCGCCGTATTGCATCGGCGGGCCATTTGGGCGCCTGCTTGATGCCGAAAGTGAGCGGCTTGGCAAAGGCAGCTTCCAGGCTTTCGAGACCGAGGGGCTGACCGGATCGGCAGCGGCTCCCGCAGTCCTCTCCTATCTCTTCCACCGGATCGAAGGGCGGCTCGACGGGTCGCCCACGATGATTATCATCGATGAGGGCTGGCTGGTGCTCGACAGCCCAGCCTTCGCCGCGCAATTGCGCGAATGGCTCAAGACCCTGCGCAAAAAGAACGCGAGCGTCGTCTTCGCCACGCAGAGCCTTGCCGATATCGAGAGTTCAGCGATTGCGCCCGCGATCATCGAAAGCTGCCCAACCCGTATCTTCCTGCCCAATGAGCGCGCGGTCGAACCGCAAATCCTGAGCATATATCGCCGGTTCGGGCTCAACGATCGCCAGATCGAAATCCTGAGCCGGGCAACGCCCAAGCGCGACTATTACTGTCAGTCAGCACGCGGCAACCGCCTGTTCGAGCTGGGTCTGGGCGAGGTCGCGCTCGCCTTCACCGCCGCCTCTTCAAAGAGCGACCAACTCGCCATTGCGCGCATCGCCCGAAGCGATGGCCGCAGCGGCTTTGCCGCCGCCTGGCTGCGCCATCGCGGTCTCGACTGGGCCGCCGATCTGCTCAGTGGCCCCGAACAAACCTCCCTTACCCCCAGCCCCCAACAAGGAGACCTCCCATGATCCCCCGTAAATACCTCCGCAGCATTTTGACCGGTGTCGCACTCGCCTGCGCAGGCTCCGGCGCTCTCGTGTCCGCGCCAGCCCACGCGCAGTTCGGCGGGGTCGTCTACGATCCATCGAACTATGCCCAGAACGTGCTGACCGCTGCGCGCACGCTTGAGCAGATCAACAACCAGATCCGCATGCTGCAAAACCAGGCCAACTCGCTCGTCAACGAGGCGCGCAATTTGCAGAGCTTGCCGCTTACCGTACTCCAGCCCCTGCAGGACCAGATCCGGCAGACGCAGCAATTGCTCCAGCAGGCGCAGCGCATCGCCTACGATGTGCGCGAAATCGAAACGACCTTCGATGCCCAGTACAAGAATATCCCGCTCAATGCCTCGCAGCAGGCGATGGTCAATGGCGCCGAGGCGCGTTGGCAGAACAGCGTGGCCGGGTTCGAAGACGCCATGAAGGTCCAGGCAGGCGCGGTCGCCAATCTCGAAGGCTCGCGCGCGGCGGTCAGTGAACTGGTTAGCGCCAGTCAGTCAGCCACCGGCGCCTTGCAGGCCGCGCAGGCAGGCAACCAGCTCTTGGCGGTGCAAGCAGGCCAATTGGCCGATCTCACTGCCACGCTGGCAGCAATGAGCCGGGCGCAGGCGCTCGATGCAGCCGAAAGCGCCGCGGCCAAGGCTCAGGCGCGCGAACAGCTGCGGCGCTTTCTTGCCAATCGTCCGCGCTACCTGCCCAGCGGGCAAAAGTGATCCGCCATGGATAGCAAGCTCCTCGCGCGCGTCGGTGCCGCTGTCTTCGTCGGCCTCGCCTTCGCCATGACGCTCGTGCAGATGCGCGAGGAGCCTAACCCGCAGCCCGACTCCGTGCCAATCGCATGGGTGCCCGACGGCGACCCACTGCCCTTACAGATCAAGGCCTGTGCAGAAATGGGCGAGTTGGCGCTGTCCTCACCCGATTGCCGCACGGCCTGGGCCGAAAAGCGCCGCCGCTTCCTCGGCGTGGATCATCCAGAGGCCTATTCCGAGCTCGCTGATCCTGCGCCGCCGGACGCGCCTGACCTCACGGTGTCAGCCCCGGTTGGCGAACTGCGAGGGGAGAACTGACATGGGCGGCACCGGCGTCGTCGATCGCTTTCTGGCGATCTTCTCCCAATATATCGACAGCGGCTTTGGCCTGCTTTCAGGCGAGGTCGCCTTCATCGCCACCACACTGATCGTGATCGATGTGACGCTAGCAGCCCTGTTCTGGAGCTGGGGCGAGAATGACGACATCATCGCGCGGCTCGTCAAGAAGACGCTGTTTGTCGGCATTTTCGCCTATATCATCGGTAACTGGAGCGCGCTCGCCAACATCATCTTCAACAGCTTTGCCGGTCTCGGTCTCAAGGCCAGCGGTTCGGGGCTGGGTGCCGCCGACCTGTTACAGCCCGGGCGTGTGGCCCAGGTCGGCATCGATGCCGCCTGGCCGCTGATCGAATCCATCGCCGATCTGATGGGCTATGTCGGTTTCTTCGAGAATTTCCTGCAGATCATCATACTGCTGCTTGCTTGGGCGGTGGTGATTATCGCCTTCTTCATTCTGTCGATCCAGCTGTTCGTCACGCTGATCGAGTTCAAGCTGACAACGCTGGCTGGCTTTATCCTCATCCCTTTCGGTCTGTTCGGCAAGACCGCCTTCATGGCTGAGCGCGTGCTCGGCAATGTGGTTTCTTCGGGCATCAAGGTGCTGGTGCTGGCCGTGATCATCGGCATCGGCTCAACGCTCTTTGCTGAATTTACCAGCGCGATCCCCGGCGAGCCAACTATCGAGGATGCGCTTGCCATCGCGCTTGCAAGCCTCACGCTTCTCGGTCTGGGCATTTTTGGCCCCGGCATCGCCAACGGCATTGTCGCAGGTGGGCCGCAATTGGGAGCCGGCGCTGCAGCAGGCACGGCTTTGTTAGCGGGCGGCGCGGCGGTGGGCGGTGTCGCCGGAGCCAAGCTGGCCGGCGGCGCTGTCGCCAGCGCTGCCTCGTCGGTCGCGCAAGGCACATCGCGCGCTGCGGGCGGGGCAAGCATGGCCTACGCCACAGGCTCCGCAGGCAAAAGCGGCAGTGCAGCGGTTGCAGGCGGTATGGCCGGTGTCGGCCGCGCCGCAAGAGGCGCAGCCATGTCGCCGCTGCGCAAAGCGGCAGACAGCGCCAAAAGCAATTTCCGCGAGGGTGCACGGGCCTCGGTCGGCAATATGGGCGGCCGCATCGTGCCTGCGCCAGGCAGCACGCCGTCCGGCCCACAGCCCGAAAGCGGCCCGCCCGCCTGGGCCAAATCCATGAAGCAGCGCCAGAGCCTCGGCCACTCGGCCTCGCTCGCCGCGCACACTGTGCGCTCCGGTGACGGACACGGCGCAGGCTCCTCGATAGACACCAAAGAGAAGGATTGACCTCTCATGTTCAAACGCCCCTCGATCCGATACGGCAAGACGCCGCAACCCGAGACGCCCTATCAGCGCGCGGCACAGGTCTGGGACGAGCGCATCGGCTCGGCCCGCATCCAGGCGAAGAGCTGGCGCTATGCCTTTTTTGGCGCGCTCGGCCTGTCGGCGGCGCTGACCGGCGGTCTCATCTGGCAGAATGCGCGCGGCACCATCGTCCCCTGGGTGGTCGAGGTCGACAAGCTTGGTGAAGCGCGCAGCATCGCGCCTGCCAATGCCGAGTTCGCGCCGACCGATCCGCAGATCGCCTTCCACCTTGCCCGCTTCATCGAGCATGTCCGCGCCATTCCCGACGATGCCATCGTCGTGCGGGAAAACTGGCTCAGAGCCTATGACTTCGCGAGCGACAAGGGCGCGCTCGCGCTCAATGACTATGCGCGCGCCAATGATCCCTTCTCCGTGATTGGACGCGAACAGGTGGCCGTCGATGTCACCAGCGTGATCCGTGCTTCGCCAAGGAGTTTCCGGGTGGCCTGGGTCGAGCGCCGCTACCGCGACGGAGCGCTCAGCGAGACGAGCCGGTGGACCGCGATCCTCGGCATCACCGTGCAGCCGCCCAATAATCCCGATGCGCTCACCAAGAACCCACTCGGCATCTTCGTCACATCCATCAACTGGTCAAAGGAGCTCGGCTGATGTCCCGCTCACATATTCTGTCTCGCAAAATCTGTGTCAGCCTGTTTGGTGCCGCGTCGCTGGCGCTGGCCGTTCCGGCCTCGGCGACCCCGGCCCCTTCGGCGGCGGCCATGCAGTCAGCCTTGGCAGCGCTGGTGAAAATGCGCCCGCTCACGGCGATCCAGACACCCGATGATATCCATCTCCTTTCGCGGCAAGCCTCCCCCACTGCCGCGCGCCGCTCCCGCCCGCCTGACCCCGAGACGCAAGTGGGAGCGGCAAACGATGCTGCCCGTATCCAGCCCGAGGATACAGGGTTCCAGAACGCGATCCAGCGCTATGCCTATAGCGAGGGGGCGCTGTTCCAGATCTATGCCAAGCCAGGTCAGGTGACCGATATCGCATTGCAGGAAGGCGAGCAGCTGGTCGGCCCCGGTCCGGTTGCGGCAGGCGATACGGTACGCTGGATGATCGGCGATACGCTCAGCGGATCGGGCGCCACACAGCGGGTGCATATCCTCGTCAAGCCGACCCGGCCTGACATCACCACCAATCTCGTCATCAACACTGACCGGCGCACCTATCATGTCGAACTGCGCGCCAACGCCCGCGTCTACATGGCCTCGGTCAGCTGGTCCTATCCCGAAGACGAGCTGATCGCATTGCGCCAGTCCGAAGCGGAAGCCGCACGCACGGCGCCGATTGCGGACGGGTTCACCATCGAAAACCTCAATTTTGATTACCGGATATCGGGCGACAAACCCGATTGGCGGCCGCTGCGCGTTTTCGATGATGGTCAGCGCACGCTCGTGGAATTCCCGCCCGACATTGCCCAAGGCGAAATGCCGCCCTTCTTTGTCATCGGCGAGGAGGGCGAGGCCGAACTGGTCAATTACCGGGTGAACGGGCGCTACCTGATCGTCGACCGGCTGTTCCACAAGGCAGAATTGCGGCTCGGCGCAGGACGCAGGCAGGTTCGCGTCAAGATCACCAACCGCGCGCGGAGCGAGTGATGAACAGCGAGCCCGAACCCAAACGGCCCGTCGACGCCGAATCCATCACCAGCCTGCGCGGCGAGGGCCCGCGCGTTGTGCGGCTGTCGCGCAAAGCCATCGGTATCGCCAGCGCCGTCGGACTATCGCTTGTGGGCGGAGCCTTGCTCTATGCGCTGCAGCCTGCCTCGCAAGGGGGCGAGGAGGAGCTGTTCAACACCGATGGTGTAGCGGTGGCCGACGGTCTGGCATCGGCCCCGAGGGATTATTCGCAGGTGCCAAGGCTTGGACCGCCGCTTCCCGGCGATCTCGGAAAACCGATACTTGATGCGCAGGAGCGCGGGGCTGTTGCTGCATTACCGCCTGTCGGCGCGCAACCGGCCCCACCGCCGCCGCAGGGCATCAGCCCAGAGGAAGCGGCGCGTCAGCGGATTGTACAGGAACGTGAGGCCGCACGCGGCAGCCGCCTGTTTTTTGGCGGCGGAACGCCCGCTGCCAGTCTAGCGCAGGCACTCCCGCCCTCCGATACATTGCCTGCATCAGCTCAGGCTTCGGTTTCTGCCGCACAGCCTGCTTTTCTTGATCGCCCGGCCGAGCGCCGCATGGTTTCGCTCGAGCGGCTCGATGCCGCACCATCGGGGGCGCTGTTGCAGGCCGGTTCAGTCATTCCCGCTGCGCTCATCACCGGTATCCGCTCCGACCAGCCCGGGCTTGTAACCGCGCAAGTGACTCAAAACGTCTATGACAGCCCGACCGGACGCCGCTTGCTGATCCCGCAGGGCGCGCGCCTGATCGGCGAATACGAATCCGACGTCGGCTTTGGCCAGCGGCGGGTACTGCTGGCGTGGAACCGGCTTATACTGCCCAATGGCCGTTCAATTGTGCTCGAACGCCAGCCTGCAGCCGACCCTTCCGGCTATGCCGGCCTCGAAGACGGGGTCGACTATCACTGGGGCGGCGTGCTCAAGGCCGCGCTGGTCTCGACCTTGCTGGGCATCGGTAGCGAATTTGGTTCCGGCAGTGACAGTGATTTGGCGCGGGCGCTGCGGCGCGGCAGTCAGGACAGCGTCAACCGCACAGGCGAACAGATCGTCTCGCGCGAGCTCAATATCCGCCCGACGCTGACTATACGGCCGGGCTATCCAGTGCGGGTGCTGGTCACCCGTGATATCGTACTGGAAAGTGCATCGTGACCAGGCTCAAGCTTTCCGACATCACCGACGAGAAGCCGGTCAAGCTCACCATCGAGATCCCCGCCCGGTTGCACTGCGATCTGGTATCCTATGGCACCGTCCTGAATGGCGGAGAGGAGCTAGGTGCACCAACACCCGAGCAGTTGGTCGCCCCGATGCTGGAGCGGTTTATGGCGACCGATCGCGAGTTCGCGAAAGCGCGGCGGAACATTCAGCCAGCGCCGGTTAGCGGATAGCGTTCATCGAGCAGCTTGAAGAAGCGGGCGAGTGCGGGATTGTCGTTGTCTTCGCGCCACCAAGCTGCAAAATCGAGATGCGCAGCACCGCTTGGGTCGGTTATCTCGCGGAACACGACATCGGGCCTTGCAGCGCCGGTCGCGCTTTCGGGGACCACGGTGATGAACTTCCCGAACGGCACCATAGCGGCGATGGTCTCTGCGCTCGTTTCCTGGGTGATGATGTTGGCCTTGAAGCCATGGCTGCCAAGCCGCTGGCGGATCACTTCGGAGATTCTGGGCCCGCTACGGTCGCGCGGCATCACGAACACTTCTTTGCGCAAATCGGTCCAGAGCAAGTTTTCACTCCTGGCCAGGCGATCTTCCTTGGGCAAGACGACCATCAGCCGTTCGGACCACAGCCAGCGCTTGGTGACTCCGGGTTCCTCGATCTGGCTGGCATGGATGGCGATGTCGACGATGCGGGTTTGCAGCCCTGATATCATGCGTTCAGGACTGGCTTCGAGCGCATCGAGTTGCACATCGGGAAAGCGTTCGAGCACATCGCCAAGCAAAAGGCGCAGATTGCCGGTGCTGAGCGAGCCGGAAAAGCCGACCATCAGGCGCCCGACCTCCCCGTATCTCACGGCCTTCGCCGTCGTCAGCAGATTGTCGGCATCGGTGACGATCCGCCGCGCGACTTCCAGGAAGGCCTTACCGGTCTCTGTCGGCACAACGCCTCGGGTGGAGCGCTCAAACAGAGTGATCCCGAGGCGTTGTTCGAGCGCCGATACCTTCTTGCTCAACGTGGACTGTTTCACATTGAGCTGCTTGGCCGCGCGCAGGAAGCTGGCCGTGTCAGCTGCGGTAACAGCGAAGCGAAGCTGGCGAAGATCGATGGTCAAAGACTTCGCCCCACCTTGCCCTTAGTCATTGTTGTGGCCCCATAATTTGAACGAATGCTCCGTTTTCGGTGCTGCATACGTCATGCCATTTACCGGGGCTGAGTCAATTCACCGCACGCCCAGCACAAGCCGTCGCGCTTACATTTTGCTTACAACAACAAGCGCAAAGAGCCGTGTAAGCGCCCTTCATTGGCGCCTACAGGCTATACACACTTGAATATATGAAGAAATAATGGAGCGGGCGAGGCGATTCGAACGCCCGACCCCAACCTTGGCAAGGTTGTGCTCTACCCCTGAGCTACGCCCGCTCACTGGCGCTCAGCAGATTCGGCAAATGCCATCGCTCTGCTGGGGAGGCGGGCAATTAGCAGCGGTCGACCAACCCCGCAAGCGGAAAATCACCCAATCGCCTATACGGGCCACCGGGCCAATATTTGCCGCGCCGCCAGCCCTTCACATTGCCGCCACAAGCCCCACATGGCATGGCACACAATCAATACGCTTTCGCGCCAGCCAAAGGCGCGGGCAAGACGCACACATCAGGAGTGGTAACAGTGGCCAGCATGGGTCTGAACATGGACGAACAAAAAGCAGTTGAACGGTTCCGTTCGACCGTAGTCGAGCCATCAATGAAGAAATTGGTGATCCTGGATTTTTGGGCCGAATGGTGCGGCCCCTGCAAGGCGCTGACCCCGGTATTGGAAAAGGTTGCCGCGGACTATGCCGACAAGGGCGTGATCTTGGCCAAGGTCAATGTCGATGAAGAGAAATTCATCGCCTCCCAGTTTCAAGTCAAATCGATCCCCACCGTCTATGCCATCTTCCAGGGCCAGCCAGTTGCCGAGCTGACCCAGGCCCGGACCGAATCGCAATTGAAGCAGATGCTCGACCAGATTTTGTCGCAAGTTCCGGTTGAGGCTGGCGCTGGTGATGGCGAACCACAAGGCCCCTCGGACGAGGAAATCGCGCAGTTCATCGCAATGGGCGAACAATCGCTGAAAGATGGCGATGCAGAGCGGGCCGCAGGCGTGTTCAGCCAAGTCCTCAGCTTCAACGATACCAATGTTGCAGCGATTGCCGGATTGGTCCGCGCTCAGGTGCAATTAGGCCAGGTCGAAGATGCGCAACAATTGCTGGACGCGGTGTCGAACAGTCCCGAATTAGCAGGCTTGGCTGATGACCCGGCCATTGTCGCCGCCAAGTCCGCATTGGAATTGGCCGGGACACAAGTGGACGATGGTGAGCTGTCTGCCTTGCGCGAAGCCGCCCAAGCCAATCCCGACGATATGGATGCAAATTTGGCATTTGCTGAGGCCGCCTTTGCCGCAGGCGCGCGCGATGAAGCCGTTGACACTTTGTTGGCGATGGTCACCGCCGATCGCACCTGGAACGAAGGAGCGGCACGGGCAAAACTGCTGCAGATTTTCGAGGCTGTTGGTTTGGAAGACGAGTGGGTGGTCGCCACCCGCCGTCGCCTGTCAAAGATCCTGTTCAGCTGAGCATGAACCGCCTGTCCATCTTCCCTTTGCCCGGCGCAGTGCTGTTTCCTGGCCTGCAATTGCCGCTGCATATTTTTGAGCCGCGCTATCGCGCTCTGGTGGGAGATGCCTTGGTGCGGGACCGCAAGATTGCGATGATCCAGCCGCAGCGTCCGGTGGATGGCGCTCCGCTGTTCCAAGTGGGATGTGTGGGCCGGATCGGCGATGTCGAGGCGATGGACGATGGGCGCTATAATATTGTGCTGGAAGGCGAGAGCCGCTTCCGCATTATCCGCGAGCTGGATGTGACCACGGCCTTCCGTCAGGTTGAAGCTGAAATGTTGGAAGACGACGACAGCGCAGTGCTCAGCAGTGTTGAGCGGGCAGGCTTTGAATATGAGGCGCGCCGTTTTTCTGATGGGCAAGGGTACAATGTGGATTGGGATTCGGTTGAGCGGCTGGATGATCTCTCGCTGATCAATGGCGTGGCCCAGATCGCACCGTTTGACCCGGCCTCGAAGCAAGCCCTGCTGGAGGCCAACAGCCTGTCTGAACGATGCGAATTACTGATCCAGCTGATGCAGTTCTATGGCCGCCGCAATGGTGATGATGACCGGGTCACCCTGCAGTAATAATCGGCAGTGGCTGAGTGCGAAGCCATCCGGCGCTGGCGCAATGCGACAGCGCGTCGCATCTTAGCGCTTCCGTATAGCGGCAATACTAACTAACCAGTTGGTTATGTCGTCATCTCCGACTTACACCTCTAAGGCCGCCGCTACCCGGACACGAATCCTGGAAACGGCGGCCTTTCTTTTCTGGCGTCGCAGTTATCATGCGGTTGCAATGGACGAGCTGGCCGACAAAACGCAGGTAAACAAGGCGACAATCTACCGGTATTTTCCAGACAAAGCCTCGCTCGCACTAGAAGTGGCAAAGCTGAATGGCAGCCAGGTGCAGTCCGGCGTGTTTGACCCGATCTTCGAGCAATATTCGGGAGCCGAAGATCGATTGGCCGCAGTCTATCGCTGCATGCACACTAAGCTGGCCACTCTGCACCGGGAAGAGGGCGATCTATTTGGCTGCCCGATTGCCGGTTTGGCGTTAGAGCTGGGCCGCGAAATGCCCGGCGTACGAACCGAATCCGCGGCGATATTCGACGCGATACAGGCCCGCTTTCTCGACATCGCTCTGGATGCAATTGATTCCGGCAAGGTGACCGGGTGGAGCGCAGAGGCGCTGTCGCGCACTTTGCTGCAGATCCTCCACGGAGCCTTTGTCAGCACCCGCCTGGCCGCGCGTCCCGAACCATTTCTGGATGCCGCCAACGCATCACTCACCCTAATCGGAAGCAAACAAAGGCTGACCAGCCCTTCAGGAGAAGAATAATGACAATGCCAATCTATGCAGCAGCCCTCGGTGCGTTTCTGATTATCCTACAGGTCGCGCTGATGTTGATGGTCGGCTCTCGCCGGATCAAAGGCCCCGTGATTGGATTGGGCGACGACAAGGATATGGAGCGCCGCGTCCGCCGTCACGGGAATCTGGCAGAAAATTCCGGACTGTTTCTGGCTGTCATCGCTTTGCTCGAGCTTTTGGTCGGCCAAACGACCTATGTCGCAGTGGTTTGTATTGGATTTGCCGTGGCGCGCGTACTGCATGCACTGGCCTTTTCGTCCTTAGCCGGTTCGCATGGTGAAGATCTGACCGGTGGCCGCAAAATATTCGGTGCAATGCGTGCGCTGGGCGCATTTGGAACTTTGCTGACCGCACTTGGCGCGGCCGGCGGGATTGTCGCCGCAATAGCTTAGATCCCGAAGCTGCCTTTCAGCCCGTCGATCACATATTGCGCGGCCAATGCTGCCAACAGCACTCCCAGCAGGCGCGTGATCACCGCTTCGACCCGGTCACCCAGAAGTTTGATTATCGGGCCCGCCGCCACCAGAGCCAGCGCGGTTATCAGAAGAACGGCACCCAAGGCGCCCAAAACAACCAGCGTGTCGGTGGGTGTGTCGGCTTCGTTCATCAACAGCATGATCGCCGCAATCGCACCCGGACCGGCCAACATCGGCATGGCCATAGGGAAAACGGATACGTCCTCTACCTTGTCCGCAGTCACCTTGCCTGCGCGCTCCTCGCGGCGTTGTTGACGCTTTTCGAACACCATCTCGAACGCAATGAAGAACAGCATCAAGCCGCCTGCAATACGGAAACTGTCAAGATCGATATGCAAGGCGTCGAGCAATTCCTCGCCCAGCAAAGCAAAGAATAACAGGATAGTGGAGGCGATCACGCTGGCGCGCAGTGCCATGGATGTGCGTTGTGCTTGCGTGGCGCCCTTGGTCAATCCGGCATAGATGGGCGCGCAACCCGGCGGATCGATCACCACAAACAATGTGATAAAGGCTGAAAAGAATAGCTCGGTCATAACGACCGCGCCTTTAGGACTATTTTTGCGGCGCGGGAAGGGTTTGATCCATTCCGGTCTGCCATTTGCCCGATGTCAGCCATTCGACAATGATCCGCCGCTCGGCTGGGCCAGCATGTTCCCAGCGCCAGCGCAGCGTGCCATCACGCGACATCCGGCCTCCTTGCGAAGCGTCATCGGTGATCGCAACCGCCGGAGCGATCGGCATCGGGGTTCCGCCACGTGGGCAATCCGCGACCAAGCCGGCCACAGCATCGATGGCGGTCACAACAATATCGTTTGGACCCGGTTCTGGATCAGCAGCTTTGGGCAAGGGCTGCGGATTGTCCGGCCCGCTCAACCGATAGACAAATTTGTAGCTGCGATCGCTTTGCTGCTCCCACACAGTGACGTAATTGCCGACCAGCCCTTGGCCGTCGATGTAGCGTCCCTGCGCTACCGCCAATGCTCCGCTGCAGCTCATCCAGACAGAGCGCGGATCCCATTGTGCCGGCGCTGCAGAATTGCCGCGTGCGGCAAAATATGAAGTCGCATCTATGATCCCGTCGGGCCCGTGAACAACCGCTCCGGGACCTGCAAATTCTGCAGCTGCTGATGACAGGCTGCGTTCCCTGGCAGCGCGGGCGTATTCCAATTCAGCTTTGACAACGTTGCTGGGTTGGGCTGCTCCTGGCGCATTGGCCAGTGCGCGATTGATCGCTCTGTCAGAGAAACTGCCACGTTGCTGCCCGCCGCCACAGGCCGATACGACCAGACAAGCCGTAGTCAGCAAGAGCCATGGGGCCGCTTTGATCAAAGCGTCAGCTCTGTCATTTCGAGCCCCTCATTGCGATACGCTGCAACCAATGTGTTGCGCAACAGAACGGCGATTGTCATCGGCCCCACTCCGCCCGGCACAGGTGTAATGGCCCCTGCCACTTCGCTTGCCTCTTCATAGGCGACATCGCCCACCAATCGTCCCTTGTCCGCACCTGGCTCGGGCGGCAGGCGGTTGATGCCCACATCGATCACGGTTGCACCTGGCTTCAGCCACTCGGCCTTGACCATTTCGGCCCGGCCAACCGCAGCCACAACAATATCAGCGCGCCGCACGACATCCGGCAGATCCTTGGTTCGGCTGTGGGCGATGGTGACGGTGGCATTGGCATCAAGCAGCAGCTGAGCCATCGGTTTGCCCACCAATATCGAACGTCCGATCACAACCGCATTCAAACCGCTCAGATCACCCAGCTGATCCTTGAGCAGCATCAAGCTGCCCAAAGGCGTGCAGGGCACCAAGCCGTTCAATCCCAGCGCCAAGCGACCTGTGCTGACTGGGGTCAGCCCGTCCACATCCTTTGACGGAGAAATCCGGTCAACCACGGCCTGTTCATCCAGATGATCGGGCAGCGGAAGCTGAACCAGAATACCATCCACCGTGGGATCGTTGTTCAGCTGATCGACCAGCGCTTCCAGCTCTGCCTGCGTGGTGGTGTCAGGCAATTTGTGCTCAAAGCTGGCCATATTGGCAGCAACGGTGGCTTTACCTTTGCTGCGCACATACACTTGGCTGGCTGGGTCTTCCCCCACCAGTACCACGGCAAGTCCTGCCTTGCGGCCCGAGCCCTTGGTGAAATCCAGCGCGCGCTCACCCACTTGCTCTCGCAAACGGGCAGCAAAAGCTTTTCCGTCAATCCGTATGGCAGACATTAATTCGCTACATCCTGTAAGATGATAAGTATGGCGTTGATCACCAGGATCAGAACCAAGGGGGAGAAATCTATCGACCCCGTGTTTGGCAAGATTTTCCTGATGGGATTGAGCAGCGGGCTGAGCAATCGATCAATCGAATTGTACAGCTCGACCATAAAGCGGTTGGAATGGTTGACCACGTTGAACGCGAACAAAAGGCCGATCACAAACCAAACAATGACGATCATGCTCAACGTCTGAGCGATCATGTAAATTATTCCGATAAGTGCATCCATTGAACCTGTTTCCGTTTGTTTGCGTCCCTAAAGGCGTATTATCTTAGCAACACGCGTGGCACCAGCGTTATTACTCTTGGCTTCGCTTACCCTGACTGATCGGCCCGCACCAGCGTGCCAGCGCCGCGCGCGGTGAAGAATTCCAGCAACATGGCATGCGCATTGCGGCCATCCAGCACCACCGCCGCCTCGCACCCGGCCTCAACCGCGGAAACGCATGTTTCCAGCTTGGGGATCATGCCGCCCGAAATTGTGCCATCAGCCTTCAGTTCGGCAATCTTGGCGGGATCAAGATCGGTCAGCAAAGCGCCCTGCTTGTCCAATACTCCGGCGACATCGGTCAGCAGGAACAGCCGCGCTGCGCCCAAAGCGGCGGCGATTGCGCCAGCCATAGTGTCAGCATTGATATTGTAGGTGTGGCCATCTTCGCCCGCCGCAATCGGGGCGATGATTGGGATCATGCCCGATGCAACTGCGGTATCGATCACCGATGTATCGACCTTTGTTGGCTCCCCGACAAAGCCCAGATCCACCGCCTTTTCGATATTGCTTTCTGGATCGCGCGTGGTGCGCTCTGCCTTTTTGGCAGTGACCAATCGACCGTCCTTGCCCGAGATACCCAGCGCCTTGCCACCGGCAGACGTAATCCAGCCGACCAGTTCCTTGTTGATCGCGCCCGACAAAACCATTTCAGCCACTTCGGCGGTCGCCTTGTCGGTGACCCTCAAGCCATCAACAAACGTGCTTTCAACGCCCAGCTTTTTCAGCATGGCACCGATTTGCGGGCCTCCGCCATGCACCACCACCGGATTGATGCCGACCGCCTGCAGCAACACGATGTCTTCGGCAAATTCGCGCGCAGCCTGCGGGTTGCCCATCGCATGTCCGCCATATTTCACCACAAAGGTGCGTCCGGCATAGCGTTGGAAATAAGGCAGAGCCTCAATCAGCACTTCTGCCTTGGCAAGCGTTGCCGTGTCTTTGCTGGCGGTCATCGCGGGTCTCCTGAGAATGATGGCCGTTTCATTGCTGGCGCGCTTAGCCCGATTGATCCGGCTAGGAAAGAGGGACGCAGACCGGTCTATCGCTTATCCATCTACTTCGGCCGCCAATGAGGCGAAGTCTGCATGACCTGTAACCGGCGTCACGCGTTCGGCCCACATCGCATCAATCTGCTCGGCGATGGCGGCCGGCACTTGCTTGGCGTCGCTGGCAACGGCCTGAACCTTGGTCGAATCGCTGTCAGCAGGAACGCCCACTTTCTCTTCCAGCGCCCGAGCAACCATCCCATCATCGAACTTGTCCATGTGCTCGACCATGAATTCACGCGAGGTGCGTTCGTCAACCAGTGCCAGCAAATCATCGGTCAATTCCACATCGATAAAGGCAGCCATGCGGCGGATCATCGCGATCTTGTTTTTGACCGCCCAACGATAGCTGGCGATCAATGTGTCGGCCTCGTTCCGCCTCGCATACCAGCTGAGCAAATGGGTGAAGTAATCGCACCCTCCCGGACCGCCGCCCATCCACAAGGGCAGAAATTCATCAAGCCCAATTGCTCCTTCTTCAATGTGCCACCCGTTCATGAAGCGATAGAAAGAGACATAGGTCTCC
The DNA here is from genome assembly GCA_947495555.1 of uncultured Erythrobacter sp. Taxonomy (GTDB): domain Bacteria; phylum Pseudomonadota; class Alphaproteobacteria; order Sphingomonadales; family Sphingomonadaceae; genus Erythrobacter. Next base: position 1,550,187 of record CANLZI010000001.1, read on the forward strand.
TTGGGATCGCGCAGCGTGACAATATAGCGCATGTCCGATGGCAGACGCTCGTATTCGCGGTGCGATTTGAAGCCGCGCGGCGCGGCGCGCTGTGGCTGAGTCATATCCAGGCCAACCATTGGCGCAGTATCTTCCCATGGCGTCATTCGGCTGATGTCGTCGAAATCCATATCGCCACCAGTGCGCAATTGGTGGAACATTTGCTGCATGAAAGTGGTGCCGCATTTTGCCCATGGCGTGATGAACACATCCCCGCTTTGTGGAGCATAGGGCACGTAGTCGCCTGAATCTCCCTCGGCCATTTTGCCGACATTGGCGATGAATTCTTCGATTGTGCGCGCACGCTTCAGTTCCGGCATCAATTAAGCCCCTCATTCAATCCCATCCGACGACGACCGATTGCGTTGCACGATCCATCTCTTACAGCAAGCATCGGAATCGCGTTGGCTGGGCAGATCGGTTTTCAACATCGCGGCTATACCTGACCAAAAGATGTGCTAGTCTGAACTTGGTCAGGAGCCAAAGCGCGCTGAAACGAGCGCATCAATGTATCTTACAACGGAGAATATTGGATGACATCGATTACTTTTAAGGGCGGCTTTGCAGTTGCCATCGCCGCCGGACTAGCGACAGCTGGTTGTTCGGGCGCCGAAGCTCCGGCTGAAGGCGAAGCGGCCACCACCGAAGCAGAAGCGCTGGCCGATGCAGGCGAAGGTGAAAAAGAGAAATGCTATGGCGTGTCTTTGGCTGGTAAGAATGATTGTGCAGCGGGTCCAGGCACCAGCTGCGCCGGCACATCTGTGGTCGATTATCAGGGCAATGCATGGACCTATGTCGACGAAGGAACATGCGAAGGCATCGAAACGCCAAATGGCACTGGTTCGCTCGAGCCAATCGAAGCCTAAGCCATCTAGAATTTCGGTTCATTCGAACCAAGCAAACGGGCTGTTGGAGCAATCCAGCGGCCCGTTTTGTTTATGCTGACGATGCAAAGCGGCGTGCTCGACCGCCATTGTTTGGCCGATGCAAATTCGGCTAGGTATTGACCATGAGCAAAAGGCGAGCCCGGTACAATTACAAGCGATCCGGCAAAGGCGGGAGCCTGCGCCAATGGTGGTCATGGTGGCGCACGCCCATTTTCGTACTGCTGTTGGCGGGAGTATGGTGGCTGACCCGAACGTCAGAACGCCCGGGAGAATGGGTCACCATGGGCCAGTCATTCGGCGTCTGCGGAGAACGCGGGCGGCCCCACGCCTGTGTCAGCGATGGGGATACGGTCACGCTGGGCTATGGCAATCAAGCTCGCCGCATCCGCCTGACCGGTTTTGACACACCCGAGATGGACGGGGCCTGCCCTGCTGAAAGCGCGCAGGCCCGCCTGGCGCAATTGGCCTTGCGAGACTGGCTGAACAAAGGCGTCTTTGAATGGAGCGGCGGCGCAGAACCCAATTACGACAAATATGGGCGCGAATTGCGCAGCGTGCGCCGCGTGCAGCCCGATGGCTCTGTCGAAGATCTGGCCGAGGTGATGATCGATGCGAAATTGGCCGAAGGCGATGGCCCATGGGAATCGCGCGATTGGTGCGGATAGAGCGCAATTCTGATCGGCATTTGCGATCATACCGGCACGCTGTATGATCGGGATCAATCAGGGAGAATGTCTATGAGCACCGACAATACGCCAACGCAAAACAACGCTGGTCCGCCAGCTAATAATGGCGGCTTTGACATGAACCGACCGAGCATCATCAGCTTGCTTTACCTCGGTGCATTTGTGACCGGCATTACCGGCCTGGTCGGGGTGGTGCTGGCCTATATCTGGAAGGGTGAGCAGCAAGAAGCGTGGTTGCAATCGCACTACACCTATCTGATCCGCACATTCTGGATCGGGCTGGTTGCCAGCCTGGTTGCAATGGTGCTGAGCTTTGTGGTGATCGGTATATTCATGTTCCCGCTGATCGCGATCTGGATGGGCGTGCGCAGCGTGCTCAGCCTGGTCAAAGCCCAGCGCCAAGAGCCTATGCCCGATCCCGAAACGATGTTGTTCTGATAGGGCCGACAAGCCCGTTCAATATGCGTTGATCGTATAGCCGCGGCGCTGCAATTCGGCGTGTGCGACCGTCCCGCTGGGCGCCATTTTGACGCCCTCCAGCAGGTCTGCATTGCCCACCTTGTGATAGGCCGCGGCAACGCCGCACACCCAGATCTCGGCCCCGCGCGCGATCAATTCAGCCACATCATTATAGTTCTGATTGCGCAGCGGAGTGCCGTCCTCGTCCTGATATTTGGCGCCATAACGCGCATCCTTGACTACATCGAACACAGCCGGGCCATGCACCACGATGGCCGTCTTTACCTGATCGGCGGCGATGCCCTCTTTCTCCATCGCGCGGTGAAAGGCCAGCGCCCGCCTGAATGCGCCATTGGGCTTGCCAGGTTTGGACTCATAGGCATCAAAGCTGTGCTTCCATTCACCGTCTGCTGGTAGAGTGATGTCCGATGTGACCGACGCGACTTCTTCAACCTCCGCAGCAGCGGCCTTATGATCGTCTGCCCGTGCCGGCGTTGCCAGCAGCAATGCTGCGATACTGGTGGTGACAGATGCGGTGAGGAGCGTTTTCATAGCGGAGCCCTTTTGCAAGAAATACTGTCCAGCATCCAGCCACGCGAGGGAGCAAAGGTCAATGGCCAAACCTTGGCACCACTCGGGCAAACAGGACCAATCTCCAGCTTTAGAAAATTGTCCAAGAATCGCGGTTTTTCATTTGCTTGCAGCCACGCATTTATGCTTTGAAGAAAGCCAATTCATCGCAGAAATTGATTGGGGTCGAGGGACATTATGAAGAAATACACAACCACCGCATGCACGGCTGTCGCCCTATGTTTGGCCGGACCAGCACTGGCGCAAGACGAAGCGGCTGCTGAAGCTGCGACCGACGCCGTGGAAGCTCTTGTCGAAGCGGTCGAAACGGTTGAAGCCGTCGAAGAAACCGAGGTGGCCGAGGCCGCGGCTGAAGCCATCGCCGAACGCGTAGCCGAACCCGCTGCCGAGCCAAAACCGTGCGAATTGCATGTCTGGCCGACCGAAAATTATCTCGGGATCAAGATGGGCCTGCTTAGCGGGTTTGGCGTTGTTGGGGTGCTGGCAGACCAGAGCGCCAACAAGGGCAAAGTCACCACGATCAAGGATCTGATGCGCGAGTATCTGGGGCCGGAAGTACAAATTCAAGAGCTGGAAAAGCTTGGCTATCTTGAGAAGCTGAAGCTTTCGCCCGACGAATATGAGGTGATCTTCCACGAACCCACGCCGTGGAACGAAGATCTGAAAGACAATCCCGAGCTGAAGGCCGAGACCAAGGCGCTGAACAAAAAGATCAAGAACGGCGAGCGCATCACTGACAGTACCAACCCATGCTATGCCGAACTGATCACCACGCATATCTTCTATCACAAGGCGATGATGTACGGATCGAACCTGTTCACCGGCTGGGTGTTCAACAAGTATGACGGCGACAAACGGGTGCTCAATGGCAAGGGCCAGGTGAAGAACCCACTGGAGCACTTCCCGCCCAAGGAAGAGAGCATGGTCGACACCGCCAAGGAAGAATTGCGCACCGCCTATTCGCTCGACTTTGCCGAATGGGCCGAGAAAAAGTCAGGCGTCTACGGCAAGAAAAAGCGCCGCTAAGGCCTTGCCCCAGACCGCCTGCTGGGTGGTCTGGGGGCCATCTGACTAAGCCGCTGCGCGCGCCTTGGTCACAATCGCCGTAATTTCATCGAGCAGGCCGAGCCGCTTGCGCTTGAGCTCTTCCGTGCGCTCGTCGCTGGCGGCCTCGGTTTCGCTCTCGATCCGGTGCACCTGCCGGTTCACCTCGTGATATTCCTCTGCCAGCCGCGCGTAATGCGCATCATTCTGCTTTAACTGGCTGACCAGATCGCGATCACGGGCGAAGATTGCGGTCAGTTCGTGCGGTGTGTGTTGCGACATGGATGAGCCTCTTTGGTTGCGTTGTTGTTGAGGCAGCAATGCAACAAGGGCGCGGCGGATGCTTTGATGTGGATCAAGTTTGAGAGTTTTGTTTGTTTGATGCACTTGCCTCCGCAAGTGCGATATCCTCGTTTTTTGATTATGCTTCATGCGCCAGCGCCGCTGTCCAGCGGCTCGGCTATCCTCGCTCACACGACCTAAAGGTCGCGTCGCTGCGGGCGGCCCTTGGCCTTGCGGCGCTGCGCGCCGTTATTGAGCGACGTAGGCATCTGGCGCCAAGAACCTTGGCGCTGCATAGGTAAACTTGGAATGGTTCGGCGAGCGACCAGCGAGCCGCAAGGGCGACCGCCCGCCCGGAGGAGCGAAGCGACGGAGGAAAGCCTAAGTGAGCGGACGCGAACGCCGGCGCTTGAGGCTAATCAAACCTCACAACGACCAACCCATTTGGCCCGTCATTCTGGCGAAGGCCGCAATCCAGTCAAGCAAGAAAGCTGGACCCCGCATCAAGTCCAGGGTGACGAAACTTGAATGAACGCGCTCGGGCCGGTTCGATGGCACTGGGAAACGGGACCATTGGCGACCAAATAGCTAATCGAAGCTCCAACACTAACCCAAGACCACGTCAGAGTACTCATCCCAAAACTCCTCGCAGTTTGCGGGCATGGAATGATCGTGAATGTCTCGGTGGCCAGGTACGCAAAACGCGTTGGCAACTCTCTTGCTCATAACCTGCCATCGTGGTTCGGAAATCCCCGCTTTTGTAGCAAAGCAGTGAAGTGACCCCCGCTCAAAGTCTTCTTCAATCGATATTAGGTCCATATTCTGCTGGTGAAATCCGAAGCCCAAAAATACAGCGCATTCGACGTGGGTCATTCTATTCTTGAGAGCAAATAGACCACTGTCTGGCTCGAATGCTTCGGAATATGTCCTAATTCTGTGCGCCATACGGATTAGCCGATTTACTTCGAGGCTCGCGCCATAACTTACACCCTCTGATGGGTCTTCCCAGTCTAGCGGCGCAATCCTTCCATAGGGATGATAGATATAGATGCCGTTCACGACTTCGGCAGCCTCAGATCGATTCAAACGGTACACTTCTTGAAGCCAATTGTAAGTGAAGTGTTCGAAGCAGCGATCATAATTGAAGTTCACCACCGTCAGTTGTGAGAACGCCTCGCCAACACGAGAGGCATTAAATCCACTCGTCGTGTCTCGCAAGAATGCTGCAAGCCAACTATGAGAGGCAGCCGCAAGCGGTCGATCGCGCTCTCGTTGAGAATCTATATAGATTGTGGAGGCGCGCTCGGATTCGATGATCGCTTTTGCAATCGCCAACTTGGCGCACAACGCCTTCTTCTCATCTTCGCGATGACGCTCAATGTACTCGTCAATTGACGATGAAAGCGGCATTGCATCGGCAATCTCAACCGCTGCCGCGCGGTGTTGGTTTATGCTGCCCGCGCGACCGTCTGGATCTCGGTTGACGATACGAAGGGCGTCCACCAATTCGTAGCTTCCGGAGATCAGATCATGTCCAAAATCGCCAAATTTGATATTAAGATCTTTGGAGATTTGATCACGAAGTTCTGAACCCAGGGGCAGCCCAAAGATTTTGCTGGAGCCTGCCCCTAGAATCAAAGCGGTTTCGCGCACCCTCACTCCGCCGCTTGTGCGCCTTCGCCCTCGAACATATCCGGACCTTCGTCGACCGCCACTTCTTCATTGGCGGCGTTCGCCTTCTGGCGCTTGTCAAAGCTGGACCACACGGTGTTCCAGTCGCCCTTGGTCGCGCCTTTGGAATATTCGGTCGCGCGTTGTTCGAAGAAGTTGGCGTGCTCAACACCGTTAAGCAGCGGCGCGAGCCATGGCAGCGGGTGATCTTCGATCATATAGATCGGCTGCAAGCCCAACTGGCCCAAGCGCCAATCCGCAATGTAGCGGATGTATTTCTTGATTTCCTTGGGCGTCATGCCGGAAACCGGCCCCATTTCGAACGCCAGGTCGATAAAGTTATCTTCCAGCCGCACCGACTTTTGGCAGATGTCGATGATGTCTTCCTTCACCGCCTTGGTGTAGCAATCACGCTCGCGCACAAATTCGTGGAACATGCGGATGATGCCTTCGCAATGCAGGCTTTCATCGCGGACCGACCAGCTTACGATCTGCCCCATACCCTTCATCTTGTTGAAGCGCGGGAAGTTCATCAGCATGGCAAAGCTGGCGAACAGCTGCATGCCTTCGGTAAAGCCGCCGAACATGGCCAGCGTACGGGCGATGTCTTCATCAGAATCCACGCCGAATTGCTGCATGTAAGAATGCTTGTCCGCCATCTCTTCATATTCGAGGAAAGCGGAATATTCGCTTTCGGGCATGCCGATGGTGTCGAGCAGGTGTGAGTATGCCGCGATGTGCACCGTCTCCATATTGGAGAATGCGGTGAGCATCATCTTGATCTCTGTGGGCTTGAACACGCGGGCATATTTGTCGTGATAGCAATCCTGCACTTCGACATCGGCCTGAGTGAAAAAACGGAAGATCTGGGTGAGCAAATTACGCTCGTGCTCGGTCAGCTTTTGGGCCCAGTCACGGCAGTCCTCTCCCAAGGGAACTTCCTCGGGCATCCAGTGGATTTGCTGCTGCCGTTTCCAAAACTCATAAGCCCAAGGGTATTCAAAGGGCTTGTAGGTCTTACGGGCTTCGAGCAACGACATCTTGTGGTTCTCCGGAATGAGCGTGAATTGCCAATATAGGGAATCATAGCCGTGATTCGATAGCAAGCCAAAGGGATAATGCGGGGATAAGACCGGCAAAAGCGTGCGGAATTTTCAACAGTCTGCGTAGATTGTGGGAGCAGCGCCGGCAGGGGCGCATTATTGTCACACATTCCGCCGCTTGGCCGGCAAAAATTCAGATTAACATTTGCGCAATCGGCACAAACGGCGCGGCCACGCTCACAGCGCCAGACAGCATGCTTAAGACGCTTTAAATTCAACAATAACGGGTCGTTAAAGAAGCCGTAGTATCACGTGCGAGTAATGGTAGCATTGCTTCACTCCGACCTCCTGGAAAGTCAGGCGACAAAGATCGATCGCATCGTGGCGACCGGTGCGCCTTCGTCTGCCTGGCCCAAAGAGGTTCAGCAAGACTACAACAGCCATGTGCGCGAGCGGCTGTATCGCGAGGGGAAATTCCTGCTGTTGCTGGGGCTGGCGATTGGCCTGGCATCCGCATTCATCGATTATTGGGTAAGCCCGGCACTGGCGCTGGACGGATTTATACTGCGCACGATCTTTATCCTACCCATCACTTTGTTGGGCCTGCTTTCGATCAAATTGCAGCGGGTCAAGGTGATGACATGGTGCCTGGCTGTATCGCAGATGGCATTCGCCGGGGTGCTGATCCATCTGGCCAGCCATTTGCCCGCGACAACCGCCGCCCAATATTATCTGGCGACGGCCCTGTTGCTGGGGGTTAGCAATGTCATCATTCCCTATTCGATGCGAGGGATGATCGGCTATAATGTCAGCTATATTGTTGCGGTCATTGCCATCGTGTTGGGGCATGGGATCGCGCAATTTGCCAGCCAAGTGGACTTTTTGACCACGCTGATTTTGGTTGCGGCAGCCACTATGCCGGTGGCGTATCGTTCTGAGCTGCTGCGCCAGCGCAACTTCCTGCTCGCCACGCGCCACCGATTGGCATCAGAAGAATTGGTGGAAGCCAACCGGCTGCTGCGCGAATTGTCAGAAAGAGACTCGCTGACCGGCATGCACAACCGCCGCTATTTCGAGCGGGCCTTCAAGGAAGGTGGCAGGACGGTCAAACCCGGCGACACCGGATTGATGGCTTTGATGATGATCGATCTGGACCAGTTCAAGGCGTTTAACGATCGCCACGGTCACCAGGCGGGCGACCATTGTTTGCGGACAGTGGGCGGCACCTTGCGCAAGGTCTTTGCTGAAAACACCGGTTTGGTGGCGCGCTATGGCGGCGAGGAGTTTATCGGCGCCGTGCGGGTGAAAAGCGTCCGCCATGCGCACAATCTGGCTGAAAATTTGCGAGAGGCGATTTTGGATTTGCCAGGCCGAACGCAAGATGCGCCTCTGGTGACAACCAGTGTGGGTGTTGCGGTGGTGCCGGTGACGATTGATCTGACGTTGGAAGACATCATCGAGATGGCCGATGCCGCGCTTTACAGCGCCAAGCGCGCCGGGCGTAACCGCGTCGAACTGATCGAAGCGGGCCATCAAGAAGCGCTCAGCGCCTAAACGAACCTGTGGGGCATGGCCGCGACATGTTCGGGCAGATGCTCGGCTCCACCGCGTTGATTTTGCAAGCTGCCCAACTGTTGGTCTGAAAGCCGGTTGGCAAAGGTAACGCCGACCATTCCCGCATCCACCCATTTGACCGTGGCGCGGTAGGGTCCCGATCCGGCAACGTAGACCTTCAGCGCCGATCCCACGGCAAATTGGCTATCGTCGCTTTCGAACCGGCACCCGCCCGGCGAAAGATCAGACAATGTCACATCACCCGACGCGCCAAAGCCAGAGATATACTGACCCGGCAGACTGATTGCCTGACGATTGCTTTTGCGTGTTTGCATAATGCTGCGGACTATTATCGCAGATCGCTTAAGGCCGCGTAAAAGAGCGGCTGAGGGTTGTGTGAAGCAATTAGTCTATTTCTTGCCGCGCTTTTTCGAGCTGAACCAGCTGCCGCCGCCCAGGACGGTCACTCCCAGGAAAAACCCGAAGTCATACCAGCCGCCATTGTTGGGGACGGCGTAGACGGCAATGTCGGGATCAAACAATGATCCGATCCAGGCAAAGGGGAAGATGAAGCCGTGCCACAATCCCCACAAGAAGCCGGGCGTATCGCCGCCGGTCGCAACGCCCGCATCAATTTGTGACGCGCAGGCGGATAGGGTCAACGTGACCGCAGCAAGGGCAAGAATTTTCTTGTTCATCAAAACACCTCTATCGCACCCCATTCAGGCCTGATCAGATTGAGAACCACATAGGCGATAAAAGGCAGTGCAACCGATGCTATCGCCATGATCGGAAATGCGGTTTCCGACACGATTCCCTTGGCTCGCCAGCTTAAGAAAAGCGGGACCTCGGTCAAGGCGATAAGCGCGAGCAGCAAAGGGAGGAACAGGCCAAGGTTCATATCAAATGTCCGTCTTGCGAAAGAAAAGCCCCCGAGAGCATGTGCTCACGAGGGCTTTGGGTAATGCCTATGGAAAGCAGTGCGTGTCTCACTGACAGCTGAGGCATTCCTCATAGTCAGTTTGCTGCACGCCCAATTCGGCTTTCAATTCAATCTCTGGTGCATCAGATGTGTTATCCGCCTCCACGCCCCCGGCGAAGCCAGCCCGCTGAATTGATTTCGAGCGGAGATAATACAGTGATTTGATGCCTTTTTCCCATGCCTGGAAGTGCAGCATCATCAGATCCCATTTGTCGACATCGGCCGGAATGAACAGGTTCAGCGATTGCGCCTGATCGATAAAGGGCGCGCGGTCAGCAGCAAATTCGAGCAGCCAGCGCTGGTCGATTTCAAAGCTGGTCTTGAAGGTCGCCTTTTCTTCCACCGTCAGGAAATCGAGGTGCTGAACGCTGCCGCCGTTTTCCAGGATCGAATTCCACACATTGGTGGAATCCTTGCTCTTCTCGCGCAGAATCTTTTCCAGATAAGGATTCTTGACGATGAAGCTGCCCGACAAGGTTTTGTGGGTGTAGATATTGGCCGGGATCGGTTCGATACAGGCGCTGGTGCCGCCACAAATGATCGAGATCGACGCGGTCGGTGCGATCGCCATCTTGCAGCTGAACCGCTCCATCGCGCCCATTTCTTCTGCATCGGGGCAGGCGCCGCGTTCTTGCGCCAGCAGCATGCTCGCCTCTGATGCCTTGCCCTGAATATGCTTGAACATCTTCAGGTTCCAAACCTTGGCCATCGGGCTTTCGAAACCGATGCTCTTGGACTGGAGGAACGAGTGGAAGCCCATCACGCCCAGGCCAACCGAACGCTCGCGCTCGGCTGAATATTTCGCGCGCGCCATTTCATCGGGCGCACGGTCGATATAATCCTGCAGCACATTGTCGAGGAAGCGCATGACGTCTTCGATAAAGGTCTTGTCGGTGTTCCACTCATCCCACTTCTCGATATTGAGAGAGGACAGGCAGCACACAGCTGTGCGGTCATTGCCCAGATGGTCAATGCCGGTTGGAAGAGTGATTTCGCTGCACAGATTGGAGGTGGAAACCTTCAAGCCCAGATCGCGGTGATGCTTGGGCATCATGCGGTTCACCGTGTCGTTGAACACGATATAAGGCTCGCCCGTGGCAAGCCGGGTTTCAACCAGCTTCTGGAACAGAGAACGCGCATCAACAGTGCCGCGCACTTCGCCGGTTTTGGGTGACTTGAGTTCAAACTCATCACCATTGCGGACCGCTTCCATAAAATCGTCGGTCAACAACACGCCGTGGTGTAGGTTCAAAGCCTTGCGGTTAAAGTCGCCCGAAGGTTTGCGGATTTCGAGGAATTCCTCAATTTCCGGGTGCGACACATCCAGGTAACAAGCGGCCGAGCCGCGACGCAAAGAGCCTTGCGAAATTGCCAGCGTCAGCGAATCCATCACCCGAACGAAGGGAATGATGCCGCTGGTCTTGCCGTTAAGACCTACCGGCTCGCCAATCCCGCGAACATTGCCCCAATAGGTGCCGATGCCGCCACCTTTGGACGCCAGCCACACATTCTCGTTCCAGGTGCCAACAATGCCATCCAGGCTGTCTGATACCGAATTGAGATAGCAGCTGATTGGCAGGCCGCGATTGGTGCCGCCATTAGACAGTACCGGTGTTGCCGGCATGAACCACAGGTTCGAAATGTAATCATACAGCCGCTGCGCGTGATCCTGATCATCGGCATAGGCGTCCGCCACGCGCGCAAACAGATCTTGGAAATCTTCGCCCGGCAGCAAATAACGATCGATCAATGTGTCTTTGCCGAAATCGGTCAGAAAGGCATTGCGCGATTCATCGGTTGTAACGTTAAAGCGGCGGTCATTGACCTTTTTGGTGTCATCGCCTGCATCAGATTTGGCAGCCGATTTGGCGACTTCAGCCATAGCGCCAGCCAATGCTTCGCCCGCTTTTTCCGCGACGAGTTCTTCAGAACCCTTATCGGCCTTTTCCATGCTCACAGCTTTATCATCCTTTGCGCCCCCAGTGGCGGGCTTAGCAGCGGGCTTGCGGCCAACTTTTGCAGCAGCAGCGCCGGCATCAGGCGCACTATCCAAATCCTGCTCAAGACCCATCGCCGCTTCATCCCCAGTCCGTAATTCCATTATTTTTTTCGCTCTCTTCTGTTGCCCGTGCCCCGCGCAGTATGCGCTGCGGTGTTCCGCATGTGTTCGACTCAGTAGAGCACCCCTCACCTAGCAATTTCTGAAGGCCAGCGGTGAATTATTTATCCCGCTTTTGCCCACAGATCCGTTGCTAATGCACTTCTGCGCGACCGAATCTTCCCCCGTTCGCAGATATGGTGTCTGCGCCCTTTAAAAACTAGGTCTAGTAGGTGCCCCTGCCTTTGGAACCACTAGATAGTGAATCACAGCCGCCAAATGCGCAAGAGGGTTAATCAAAATAAAATGTCGAAATTCGATCTTTGAGGCAGGTGTATTACCTTGCTGCAACGCAGCGACGCGTGGAGAGAGCTTGGGTTTTGACCAGCGCAAGCCCTAAAATGAATCTGCGAAAAAATTTTTGTTGGGATAAGCAGCAAATTGGGCCTTTGAATCATTCGAATCATGCGGCGCAATTTTTGAATCATAAAGGGCGCTGGCAAGCATGGCACAGATCAATCGGAAAGCATTGGATAATTGCCTGAGCGCCGAATCGATTCGCCGATCGGCAATCGTCGCAATTTTAGTCGGCAGCATCTTGGTCGCGATCAACCAAGGTGATGCGATTCTGGCCGGATCAGCCATCAATTGGTGGAAATTGGCGCTGACCTATGCCGTGCCCTTTCTGGTCGCCAGCTATGGCTCCTATGCTGCTCTGAGCAAAGCGAACGACGAATCGGCATAGCGCGACCTGACGCCAGCAGGGCAGGTCTACTGACCTCAACCCAAAGCCGCTATGACGAGGCACAAATCTCAAGGATAAGGGCTGGCCGCTGCCCCTTCAGGCCCCCTACAGGCCCCGTACAGGCTAAGCCGCCGCGGACGCGCCCGCATGCGCCGTAATCTCGTCGGCCAGGCGTCCTATCAATTCTTGGGGTAAATCATGGCCCCACCCTGGGATCGTGACCAATTTTGCATCCGGAATAGCTTCAGCCGTGGCGCGTCCGGCCTCCACCTTGACCAGAGGGTCGCCCTCACCATGCAAGACCAAGGTGGGCACAGTGACACCAGCCAAGCGTTTCGTGCGGTCGCCATCATCAATTATGGCTGCCAGCTGGCGCGGCAGTCCTGCCGGGTAAACGCTGCGCCTGATCGTTTGCGTGACACGCGCGCGCTGCCGTTCTGGATCAGGCGTAAAGCCGGGGCTGCCGATGGCACGCTGAATGGCGATGCCATGTTCGATCAGCCATTCTTCTTCCGTGGACTGGATTGGCGCGGTTAGCGTCTCGATCGCCTGCTTGTCTGCTTGCGGCAGTTTAGCGTTACCCGTGGTCGACATAATGGATGTGAGGGACAGCATCCGCTGGCCATGGTGAATTGCCATCAATTGCGCGATCATACCGCCCATCGACGCGCCAACGATATGCGCTTTCTCGATATTCAAAGCATCCAGAACGCCAATGCCATCATCAGCCATATCCTTCAGCGAATAGGGCACCCGTGCGGGCCAGCCGATCAGCTTGCGGATCACCTGCATCTTGATGCCGGGCGCCCTCGCTCCGTCAAATTTCTGGCTCAGCCCGATGTCACGATTATCATAGCGAATCACGCGATAACCCTTGGCCACCAGCGCCTCGACCAGTTCTTCTGGCCACAGGACCATCTGCGCTCCCAAACCCATCACCAAAAGGATGACCGGATGAGATGGATCGCCGTGCTCGTCATAATGGAGGGTGAGATTATTGGCTGTGATTTCGGGCATAACGATCCTGTTCCGCAATTGTGTTCGCGCAGCGATACCACGCAGCCACAGCAGAACAAGATGACGTAAGGGAAGGTCAGACCACCAGACATCTGCTGGTCTACCGAGAGCTAAATCTCACCTGTACAGCTCTAAGGCACCAGCACCGTGTCTCGCGCGATCTCGTCGGTGGTGGGATAGTCCAGAATATAGTGCAGCCCGCGGCTCTCATGCCGATCAAGCGCTGATTTGACGATCAGCTCGGCGGCCTGCAGCAGGTTTCTCAACTCGATCAGATCGGTGGTGACGACAAAACTGCCGTAATAATCCTCCACCTCTTCTTGTAGCAGGCGGATCCGGTTGGCGGCGCGCTCCAACCGCTTGGTGGTGCGCACAATCCCGACATAGTTCCACATGAAGCGGCGAATCTCGGTCCAGTTTTGCTTGATCACCACTTGCTCGTCAGAATCCGAAACGCGGGTGGCGTCCCACTCACGGATCGCTGGCGGATCGCTCAATTCGTCCCAATGGGCCAGAATGTCGCGCGCAGCTGCCTCGCCAAAGACAAAGCATTCCAGCAGCGAGTTTGAGGCCAGCCGGTTAGCCCCATGCAATCCGCTTTCGGTGCATTCGCCCGCTGCCCATAGACCGGGCAAATCAGTGCGGGCATCCAGCCCCACCAGCACGCCGCCGCAGGTATAATGCTGGGCCGGCACGACCGGGATCGGACCCTTGGTCATGTCGATCCCCAACCCGATCAACTTGTCATAGATGGTTGGGAAATGTTCGCGCACAAATTCGGACGGCTGGTGGCTTATGTCGAGATGGACATAATCGAGGCCAAAGCGTTTGATCTGATCATCAATTGCGCGTGCCACGACATCGCGCGGAGCCAGCTCCATCCGTTCGGCATCATAATCCGCCATAAAGCGGTGGCCGGTTTCCGGGTGGAGCAAATGACCGCCCTCGCCCCGAACGGCCTCGGTGATCAGGAAATTCTTGACCTCCAGATTATACAGGCAGGTCGGGTGAAATTGCATCATCTCCATATTGGAGACCCGCGCACCGGCGCGCCAAGCCATGGCAATTCCATCGCCAGTTGCCCCGCGCGGCGCGGTCGAGAAAAGGTAACAGCGCCCCGCTCCCCCTGCCGCCAGCACGGTTGCCCGCGCGAGATGGCTTTCCACCTGGCCAGTTTCCTCGTTCAGGGCATAGGCGCCCCAGATACGGCCATCGCCAGAGTATTTTTCGGCATTACGGCCCGTGATCAGATCGATACAGCTGCGCCCCGGCAGCATGGTGATATTGGGATTGGCGTTGGCCGCATTCAGCAACGCCTCTTGCACCGCCCAGCCGGTCGCATCATCAACATGGACAATCCGGCGGTGGCTGTGGCCGCCTTCGCGGGTCAGATGCAAAGCGTCTTCGTCACGATTGAACGGTACGCCAAGCTCGCACAGACGGTCGATGCTTTGAGGCGCTTGCTCGATCACAAATTCAACCGTCTCAAGCCGGTTCAGGCCAGCGCCCGCAACCATGGTATCGCGCACGTGATTGTCGAATGTATCGCCCGCATCCAGCACAGCAGCAATTCCGCCTTGCGCCCAAGCGGTTGAGCCGCCGGTCAGCGATCCCTTGGCCAAGACCAGCACCTTTTTGTGCTCGGCCAGAGCCAATGCCGCCGTCAGGCCCGCAGCCCCCGATCCAATCACCAGCACGTCATGTTGTACATCATTCATATCGACCTCATGGCGATAGATGGCATGCAGGGCAAGATGGTCGCTGCAATAGCCAGCTATGCGGGCCGGTGATCGCCACCAGGCAAAAAATCACAATCTGGCCGAGCCGCATTTCAGGCTTTTAATCGGACTTACCAAGGGTCCTGTGCAATCATCTACTCGATGCAAAGGGGCAGCTTTCAGGCGGTTGGTTTAGATAAGGAGGGCCTATGCAGATCCTCAGCAGGCTGACATGCCTGATCAATCGGCACAGACCCAATCGGCGCAAGGTTGTTTGGACGGGCAAACAGTTTAGCGGCCGATGCAAACATTGCGGTCACACTATTATGCGCCAAGGCCACCGCAAGTGGCGGTTGGATCCAGCAACAGCGCGCTATGGTGAACCGGAAACAATGCGCCACAGCCGAAACTGAACAGCAGGTATGTATATCGGCGGTCTATCCAAACTCGGCGACAATCAGTCGATATCCCATATCCAGTTCAGTGCGATCCAACAGGCTCGCATAGCGCTGATGCCAATCGCCCGAAGCGATATCTTGCTCCAACCGTGCCAAGCCTTCTTCAACGCCGTCGATGCGCCAAAATGACGAGCTGCCTTGCCTGATACGCGGATCAAGATAGGCAGAAGGCCTGCGCCAAAAGGCGTATAGAAATCCGTCGATGCAATCATGGGGTACAGACACGGTCGCAATATCAACCGGACCCCAATGCTTCTCGTAGAAGTCGAGAGCAGGCATTTGATCGTCATCCAATTGAGCCAATTGCGGCCAGTAATCCAACAACCACATATCGCGAAACGCCGGATCAAACGTCAGCATCACCGCTCTGCTGCGTGCGACACGGCGCATTTCCGCAAGGCCCGCTGCCTGATCGCTCCAATGATGCACCGTCAGCACCGCCATGGCGGCATCAAAGCTGTTGTCGTCAAAAGGTAAGGATTCGGCGCTGGCCTGAACAATTTTGGCCTGGTCCGGCCTCCTCTGGCTGATCATCTCGGCTGAAGGCTCAACCGCTGTCACAATCCGATCGGCAGGTTCGTATGAGCCTGCACCGGCCCCCACATTCACCACACTTTTTGCATCGCCCAAAGCCGCCAATATCGGCGCAGCGATGCGCGGATCGGGCTGCCTCAAATTGGCGTAATCGATCCCGATCGTATCATAGAGCGCGCTCAAGCACCTGTCAGCTGGACGAACACATCTTCCAGATCTGCCTCTCGCGTGGTTACATCCTGAACCGTCAGGCCCTGTTCCTGCAAAATTGCCAGAACCTGTCCCGCGGTTAGCTGATCCTTGTTATAGGTCACCTCCACTCCGCGATCGCCAGCCATCTCAACTTTGGTAAAGGCGTCATGCTGAGGAATTTTGGCCAGATCAGTATCAACCGTAACCGCCACAATCTTTTCTCGCGCCATATCAACCAATTCGCGGGTAGGCTTATTAGCGATGCATTCGCCGTGATTGATAATCGCAATCCGATCACACAGCTGTTCGGCCTCTTCCAGATAATGGGTGGTCAAAACTACGGTTACGCCGTCATCATTCAAGGCTGTCACCAGCTCCCACAATTGGCGGCGCAATTCTACATCAACGCCTGCGGTAGGCTCATCAAGTATGAGAATTGGCGGAGTGTGAACCATCGCTTTGGCCACCAGCAGGCGGCGTTTCATGCCCCCCGACAATGTCCGAGCATAGGCATCGCGCTTATCCGCCAAGCGCACCGCCTGCAGCAATTCCTCGCTGCGGCGCAGATGCTTGGCGATGCCATAAAAGCCTGCCTGGTTTTCCAGTACTTCGTAGGGCGTGAAGAAGGGATCAAACACGATTTCCTGCGGGACAATGCCGATGGCGCGCTTCGCATTGCGGCGCTGCTCATCAATGTCAAAGCCCCATATCTCGGCCGAACCCGCCGTCTTGGTCACCAATCCTGCCAAGATATTGATCAATGTCGATTTGCCGGCACCATTGGGTCCCAGCAGGCCAAAGATGCCGCCTTGCGGCACATCAAAGCTGACGCCGTTCAACGCCAACTTGCCTTCACCGCCATCAGGTGCAGCGTAACGTTTGACCAGATTGTCGATGCGAATGGCTGGTGGTGTACTCATTCCGCAAGCCCCTAGGGGCAATGCCGGAGAAGGTCAAAACGCCTACAGCTATTTGGCGATTATCGCTCGTTCCAATGCGGAACAATTCACCGGCAGGATTGCAATGCGGGCGCGCCGCGATTAACGCCCTTGGCATCATGAACAACGCACCTCCCGAAGTGATTCTGGTCGAAACAAAGCGAGTCAGCTGCGACGGCGCCAGCGACATCCGCGGCGGCACAAACTATCGCCCGGCGGCCCTTGGCCACCCACGTGTTTTTCTGGAAATTGACGAGCATGGCTTTGTCGATTGCGGATATTGCGATCGCCGGTTTGTGCTCAAAGGCGGCCCTGCAGACGCGAGCTAATGCTTGCAAAGCACGGCGCAAGCCACCTTGGCTGATATCTTGTGATTGAGGCAATTTGCGCGAGTCAGGCAAAATTCAGGTGGCTGTGATACCTTGTTCGTTCAACTTAAGGAGATTCGCCATGTCTATCGCCAAGCAATCCCTGAACCGGGCCTCCCAGCACACCGCATTGGGCGTTATCGCCACTGCCGCGGCGCTGGCGATCGCTCTGGTCGCTTCTCCGGCTGAGGCCAAGAAGAAGAAAAGCGGCGAAGAAGAACTGGCCGAATTGCTCGAAGGACGTGTTGCAGGTGAGCCGCAGCGTTGTATCCGCCGGCATGTCAGCAATCGCATGCGAACGATTGACGGAACGGCCTTCGTCTATGGCCGCGGCGACACAATCTATGTCCAGCGCACCAAGCATCCCGAAGACATCGATGATGATGACGTGCTGGTTACCCGCAAGTTTGGATCATCAGATTTGTGCCGGCTGGATCAGGTGACCAAGATTGACCGGGTCAACGGCTTTTATGCAGGCAATGTCTTTTTTGAAGACTTCGTCCCCTACACACGGGTCGAAGACAACAGCTAACGCAGCCTGACGGTCAGGCGCGTGGCGGTGCAAGGGCGCCCTTTACCGGTCTGCCCACACACCACCTCGCCATTTATTCTGAATTGTCAGCTCAGGCCTTAGCCATGCCGTTCATCCGGCCCAGGATCGCTTCGGCTTCAGCCATGATACGGTCGATCAATTCCTGACAGGTCGGGACATCATTGATGAGGCCCGCAACCATGCCGCAGCTCCATGCGCCTGCGTCCATTTCGCCTTCCATCATGATGCGCGGATAGACGCCTGCGACCTGTTCGATCACGTCCTCGAACTTTAGATCATCGCCCTTCTCTTTTTCGATCCGTAGAAGCTCTTCAACCGCATCATTGGTCATCACTCGTTCGGTGTTGCGCAGCGGACGCATAACCAGTCGCGTGTCCAATTCGCTTGCCGCAACGATGGCCTTCTTCACATTCTCGTGAACCGGTGCTTCCTTGGTGGCGATGAAGCGAGTGCCCATATTCATGCCCTGTGCGCCCATGGCCAGACTTGCGACGAGCGAGCGCCCATCGGCCATACCGCCTGATGAAACGAACGGAATCTCCAACTCGTCAGCCGCGCGGGGCAGCAGGATCATATTGGGAATATCGTCTTCGCCGGGGTGGCCACCGCACTCGAACCCGTCGACCGAAACCGCATCGCAGCCAATCGATTGCGCCTTGAGCGCATGACGCACGGCTGTGCATTTGTGGATCACCTTGATCCCGGCATCTTTTAAATAGGGCAGAACCGCCACCGGATTATTGCCTGCGGTTTCCACAACCGACACGCCGCCATCGATAATCGTCTTGATAATGGCCGGATAGTCGGGCGCGTTTACCGTTGGCAAGAAGGTCACATTCACGCCAATCGGTTTGTCCGTCATATCCTTGCAGCGGGCAATTTCATTGGCCAGATCAGCTGGTGTTTTCTGGGTGAGAGCGGTGATGATCCCCAATCCGCCAGCGTTTGAAACAGCCGCAGCCATCTCTGCAAAGCCGACATAATGCATCCCGCCCTGAATGATGGGGTGCTGGATGCCGAACATTTCGGTGATGGCTGTTTTCATGTCTTGGGTCCTCTTTGAAACTAACTTGAGCGCAGGGATTGCGAAGAATCGCGCCGCTTGCAAGTGCGCTTTTGGTAAGGTTCGCGACAAAGCTGCCTCGCCGTAGCGTCAGTCTATGCAGAAATTTACGGGTGATGCTTGCCCGTATCGCAATCGGGCTTGGCCGGGCATTGATCGCATTCAGGCTGGCGCGGGCGGCAATGGCTTTGGCCCAGCTTCTTCAATAGCAAATGGTGTTCGTCCATATCCTGCGCGCTCCATTCTTCCGGCAGGATTTGCATCAGCGCGTCATAGACTTTTGCCGTGTCCGCTTTTGGCGGGACCACGCCCATGCGCTGCATGATCCGGCGATGATGGCCGTCAATCACCATGGCTTTGCGATCCAGGGTCGAGGCATTCATGACCCCAGCCGAGTTCTTTCGCGCCACCCCCGGCAGCGTTTCCAGCCATGCCATCGCTTCTGCTAGGGGCAGGTTGGATAGATGACGCAAATCGACACTGCCGCGCTCTGCGATGATTGCGTTGAGACATTGCGACAGGCGCCTGGCGGCTACGCTGGGGAAGGTCTGGCGCTGCAATCTGGCCTCCAGCTCAGGAACCGGCACAGCAGCCACCGCGTCCCAGCTGCCAAATTCAGCCAGAAGCCCATCTGTGGAGGCATTGGAAGCTGCCGTCTTGGTCTGCGCACCGATAACACCATGCACCAGCACCCATTCTGGGCTGCGGCGCTTGTCCGGCGGGCGAATGATGCGTCCAAAGCGCTCAATCAGCGCCGCGTGAAGGCGGCGCAGAATATCCGTGCGAGGATCAGAGCCGAGATCGAGGTGCATGGTCAATTCTTGGTCTTTTTTTGCCCATGAGACTGCCCACCCACTAATGAAGGCCAATCAAGCGTAGCTCACTCCCACTCAATGGTCCCCGGCGGTTTTGACGTGTAATCATAAACCACGCGGTTGATGCCTTGCACTTCGTTGACGATGCGGGTCGCGCAGCCGGTCAAGAAACTGGCGTCGAAAGGATAGACATCGGCTGTCATGCCGTCGGTGCTGGTCACGGCGCGCAGGCCGCACACGCTGTCATAGGTGCGATGATCGCCCATCACGCCCACGGTTTTTACCGGCAACAGCACGGCAAATGCCTGCCAGATTGCGTCATACAAACCGGCGTTGCGGATTTCTTCGAGATAGATCGCATCAGCCTTGCGCAAAATGTCGCAGCGTTCTTTGTTCACTTCACCCGGAATGCGGATGGCGAGGCCCGGTCCGGGGAACGGATGCCGTCCGACAAATTGTTCATTGAGGCCCAGCTCGCGGCCCAGCGCGCGCACTTCATCTTTGAACAATTCACGCAGCGGCTCGACCAGTTCCATATTCATCCGCTCGGGCAGGCCGCCGACATTATGGTGGCTTTTGATCGTTACCGATGGCCCACCGGTGAAGCTGACACTTTCGATCACATCGGGATAGAGCGTCCCCTGCGCGAGGAAGTCTGCCCCGCCCAATTTGTTGGCCTCTTCCTCGAACACGGCGATAAATTCACCGCCGATGAATTTGCGCTTCTTTTCCGGGTCGGACACGCCGTCCAAGCCCGCCATGAAGCGCTCTTCTGCATCCACCACGACCAGCGGAATGTTGTAATGATCGCGGAACAGGCTCTCGACTTGCTCGCGCTCGTTCAGGCGCAGCAATCCGTGGTCAACAAAGACGCAGGTCAGTTGATCGCCGATGGCTTCATGGATCAATATCGCCGCGACCGAGCTGTCGACCCCGCCGGACAATCCGCAGATCACTTTCCCGTCACCCACTTGGTTGCGGATCTCCGCGACTTTGGTGTCGCGATAGGCGGCCATGGTCCAATCCCCGGCCAGCCCGCACACCTTATGCACAAAATTGGCGAGCAGTTTGGCCCCATCGGGCGTGTGCACAACCTCGGGATGGAATTGCGTGCCGTAATATTGGCGGCTCTCGTCGGCGATCACCGCAAAAGGCGCCCCATCGGATGTCGCGACAATTTCAAAGCCCGGCGCGAACTGCGTGACCTTGTCGCCATGGCTCATCCAGACCTGATGGCGCTCGCCTTCGGCCCATAATCCATCGAACAAAGCGCAAGACTTGGTCACGGTCAGATAGGCTCGGCCAAATTCGCCGCCATCTCCGGTCTCGTGCCCGGGCCGCACTTCGCCGCCCAATTGCTGGCTCATGACCTGTTGGCCATAACAAATGCCCAGGATCGGCAGGCCGCAGTCAAAGATGATCTGCGGTGCACGTGGGCTGCCATCATCGGGCACGCTGGCGGGCGATCCCGATAAAATGATGCCCTTGGGCTTCATCCGGTGGAAAGCTTCTTCGGCGGCATTGAAGGGCGCGATTTCAGAATAGACCCCGGCCTCGCGCACGCGGCGCGCGATCAGCTGGGTAACCTGGCTACCAAAGTCGACGATGAGAATGGAATCGGGGAGATGAGAAGTGTCCATGCGTCCATGCTTTGGCGAGCACACCGCACTAAGTCCAGATGGGTTGACCAGCATTTGCGCAATTGTTTGCGCATGCGTGTAACCAATTTCGGATTGGGCGCGAATACCCTTGCAAGTTCAGCCGTTCAACGTCCCCCATAAGAACGGTTGGCTGCCCCGATTTGGGCGCAGAAGGGTTCATACGAACCAAACAGCGCCATTGATCGGGTTGGTCTGAGGCATGCTCCCTTGTCCAGACCCACTCTGAGGCGCGATCGCCTGTCCAATCCCCTCCATCCCCCTGAGGCGGTGATCGCGCCTCAGACATTTTCATCCAAGAGATGGATGACCTAGAACGCAGCCCCTTGCGCTTCCAACTGATCGCGCAATTGCGTTTTGAGCAATTTCCCAATGTGGCTCCGCGGCATCTCGTCTATTTTGAAAAGCGCCGCCAATCTCTGCGTCTTGCCAAGACGCGCATTGACCGCCGCCATTATGGCATCAACGGCTTCTGTCTCGACGCCTTCCAACACCACAAAGCCGACCGGCGTTTCGCCCCAGTTTTTGGACGGCATGCCGATCACCGCTGCCTCTTTAACGCCCTGTTCTTTCAGCAGTTCATCTTCCAGATCGACCGGATAGATGTTGAACCCGCCCGAGATGATCATGTCCTTTGCCCGCCCGACCAATTCGACAAAGCCATCTTCATCTACCCGGCCGATATCGCCCATGCGCTGCCATGCAATGCCTGTCTCAGGATCGACCCAATAGGCCTCGCGCGTTTTGTCTGGCTGGTTCTTATACCCCGCCATCATGGTCTTGGAGAGCCCGATCAGATTGCCCGCTTTGCCAATGGCAACGGGCTTATCCTCATCGTCCAACACCTTCAGCTCGCTGCCCGGCGCAGGCCGACCAACGGTGTGCAGTTTGTCCGGAAATTCATGCGCCGCGAGCAGGCATACGACACCGCCTTCGGTCATCGAATAAATCTCGACCAGGCCGCCCGGCATGCGGTCGAGCACTTCGCGCTTCAACTCGGCCGAGAATGGCGCCGAAGTGCAATATTTTAGCGCGAGGGCAGACAGATCGTAATCGTCAAAAGCGGGATAATCCATCAGCCGCTGATATTGCACGGGAACCAACATGGTGGTGGTTATGCGATGGCTTTGCGCTAGATCCAGCCAGCGCGCGCAATCGAATTTGCCCATGATGGTCAATGTTCCGCCAGCCAACAGACATGACAGAAACGCCACCATAGTGGTATTGGAGTAGAGCGGGGTTGAGGCGAGCGAGCGCACTTCCAGGCCGGAATTCAGATAGCTGGCCGCAGTGGGAGGAAATTGCCGCCAACGCATTTGATGCGAATGGACGATGCCTTTGGGGATGCCGGTTGTTCCGCTGGAGTAGATGATGTTGAACGCATCTTTGGGGTCAGGCTCAAACGCAGGTGCCTGCGTTCCGGCAGGCGCCATCCAATCATCCACCTCTTCCAATTCAATGCGGGTCAATCCCGAGGCAAAATCTGGTCCAAGTTCAGCGGATTTGGCCGCATCAATGAACAGATGCTTGGCCCCTGAATCTGCCACCATGCCCGCAAGCTGCGGAGCCGAGGCGCTGGTCGTCAGCGGGGCTGCAACCCCTCCTGCGCGCACCGCCGCCAGAAACACCAGGGCATAGGCGATGTTGGATTTGCCCAAAATGGCCACCGATTGACCGCGCTCCAAACCGGTTTCCACCAGCTTTGCAGCCAAGCGTTCGATATTGTCGTTCATCTGCGCCCATGTCAGATCACCGCCATCATCGCGCATAGCTAGTTTGCCGGGTTGGAAGCTGGCCCAGTCCGACATCACCTGACTGAAACTGCCGAATTCAGCGCCCAAGGCCGAACAAATTTGGTCATTTTCCATGAGCCGAGGTGTAGCGATACATGGGCCAGCCGCAAGCCTGTCAAAACTGGGAAATCGCATTGGTGGAAAACCCACCGGCTTTTGCCGTGAAAGCTTGGGATTCGACCCCCGCGCGCCTATATAAAGGCTATGAGTGAAAACCCAGAAAATGCACCCGAACAAAGCACTGCACCAGTGAAGCAGGGCGGCGAATATGGCGCCGATTCCATCAAAGTTCTCAAAGGCTTGGATGCTGTGCGCAAGCGGCCCGGCATGTATATTGGTGACACCGATGATGGTTCGGGCCTGCACCACATGGTGTTCGAGGTTTCGGACAATGCCATCGACGAGGCGCTGGCGGGCCATTGCGATCTGGTTTTGATCGAATTGAACCCTGATGGATCGGTCTCGGTCGAAGATAATGGTCGCGGCATACCGGTGGGCATGCACAAGGGAGAAGGCGTGTCTGCGGCAGAGGTCATCATGACCCAATTGCACGCCGGCGGTAAGTTCGAAAACACCTCTGAAGATAATGCTTACAAGGTATCAGGCGGCCTGCATGGCGTGGGCGTTTCGGTGGTCAATGCGCTGTCGGAATGGTTGGAGCTGGAAGTTTGGCGCGATGGCAAAACGCATTGGATGCGGTTTGAATATGGCGAAGCGGTCAGCCCGCTGGAGATCACAGGCGATGCCCCCAAGGTAGAGCAAAATCCGGATGACAATGGCTTCAAGAAAGGGACGCGGGTCACTTTCAAAGCCTCGGCCGAGACCTTCAAGAATGTCACCGAGTTTGATTTTGACAAGCTGGAGCATCGCTATCGCGAGCTCGCCTTCCTCAATTCCGGCGTGCGCATCTTGCTGCGCGATAAGCGGCACGAGGAAATTGCCGAGCATGATCTGTTTTATGAAGGCGGCATTGCGGCTTTCGTCAAATATCTCGATCGCAACAAGCAGCCCTTGGTTGCAGAGCCGATCGCGGTTTCGGCCAATAAGGACGGCATCGGGATCGATGTCTCGTTGCAGTGGAATGATAGCTATTACGAAAACGTATTGTGCTTCACCAACAACATTCCCCAGCGCGATGGCGGCACCCATCTGGCGGCCTTCCGCGCGGCTCTGACCCGTACCCTCAACAATTACGCCACCAGTTCGGGCTTGATGAAGAAGGAAAAGGTCAATTTGTCGGGCGAGGACATGCGCGAAGGGTTGAGCGCGATTGTCAGCGTCAAATTGCCCGATCCCAAGTTCTCCAGCCAGACCAAGGACAAACTGGTGTCTTCCGAAGTGCGTCAGCCGCTGGAAAGCCTGATGGGCGAGAAGATGAGCGAATGGCTGGAAGAAAATCCAGCCGATGCAAAATCCATCATCCAGAAGATCATCGATGCCGCGGCCGCTCGCGAAGCCGCGCGCAAGGCCCGCGAAATGAGCCGCAAGGGCGCGATGAGCGTCGCCAGTCTACCCGGCAAGCTGGCCGATTGTCAGGAACGTGACGCGACCAAAGCCGAACTGTTCCTGGTCGAGGGCGATTCCGCTGGCGGATCGGCAAAACAGGGCCGTGATCGTAAGATTCAAGCGATCTTGCCGCTCAAGGGTAAAATTCTGAACGTAGAGCGCGCCCGATTTGACCGGATCATATCGTCGAAAGAAGTTGGCACGCTGATTCAGGCGATGGGGACCGGCATTCGCGATGAATTCGACCTTGAGAAGCTGCGCTATCACAAGATCGTGATCATGACCGACGCTGACGTCGACGGTGCGCATATTCGCACGCTTTTGCTCACCTTCTTCCACCGTCAGATGCCCGAGATTGTGAAGAACGGGCACCTCTTCATCGCTCAGCCACCGCTGTACAAGGTCGCGAAGGGACGAAGCGAGGTCTATCTGAAAGATGACGGCGCGCTCGATCGCTATCTGGTCGATGCCGGGCTGCAAGGTCGTATGCTAGAAACTGGCGAAGGCGCTCGCAGCGGAGAAGATCTGCGCGCGCTGGTGGATCATGCATTGCGGTTGCGCAATCTTATGGGCTTCGTCCCGCGTCGCTATGATTATTCGATTATCGAGCAAATGGCATTGTCGGGCGCACTTGACCCGTCACTGGATTCAGCGACCCGCGAGAAGGCTCTGAATTTCGCTGCGGAGCGACTAGGTCTTGGCGACCTCGAAGCAAAATGGTCGGTCAGCATTGGCGATGATCTCACCGTGCGGTTTGAACGTCTGTGGCGCGGCGTGACCGATGTGCATGAAATTGACGGACGCTTCCTATCGAGCACCGAAGCGCACAAATTGCACAGCCTGGCCGGCGCCCATGCGGAAGCCTATGCCAAGCCTGCGCAATTGATCAAAATGTCCGATGCCGAGCCGGAACCAGCCTCTGACGATGATGCGCAGGCCGAAGATAACAATTCGCATATCCATGTGGATGGCATCATGCGGCCCACCCAGTTGCTGGATGCGGTATTGGCCGCTGGGCGCAAAGGCCTGTCGATCGCGCGTTATAAGGGTCTGGGCGAGATGAATGCCGAGCAATTGTGGGAGACCACACTTGATCCAGACAATCGCATACTGCTGCAGGTGAAAGTCGAAGACGCCGATGTGACGGACGAGATCTTCACCCGCCTGATGGGCGATGTGGTTGAGCCTCGCCGCGAGTTTATTCAGGATAACGCGTTGAATGTCGCCAATCTGGATGTCTGATCGCGCCAGCCCTCTATGCCGGGCGCGATAGCCCGGCCTGGATCTGCGCAAGAGCAGGCAGGACGATTGTTTCTGGCTGCGGTGCTGGTGGTGGCTTTGCCATCGTTACCGCTGGGCAATTACATCCTCTATCCCTTCACCATTCTGACCACCTGGTTTCACGAGATGGGCCATGGGTTGACCGCAATGGTGCTGGGGCATGATTTCGAACGATTGGTGATCCTGCCAACCGGATCGGGCTATGCCGAAAGCACCATGTTCGGCAGCTCGCGCCTTGACCGGGCCATGATTGCAGCCGGCGGTCCGCTGGGGCCGAGCATCATTGGGTCCGTCCTCATCCTAGCCAGCAGCCGACGAAAGTATTGGCGGCCCGCGCTTTATGCGCTGACCGGAGCGCTGGCGCTCTCCACTGTCATTTGGGTGCGCAGCCCGGTGGGATTGATCGTGCTGCCTCTGATTGCCCTGTTATTGGTGGCGATAGCCCAGCGAGCAGCCGCAGGAATTGTCCGGTTCTCGCTGCAATTTATGGGCGTATTGGCAGCGATGAGCATGTTTCGCGATTGGGACTATCTGTTCTCGCAAAGCGCCAATATTGGCGGGCAAGTCATGCTGTCGGACACCGGAGCTATGGCCGAGGCATTGCTGCTACCCTATTGGTTTTGGGCCGGTTGTATCATCTTGGCATCAGCTGGAATGATATTGGCGAGCTTGAAATTCGCATTGGCCGAACAAGCCCAGCGCTGGTAGAAACGCCTCTGCAAAGCTTGTTAGAATGCAATGCTTGTTAGAAAGAGGCGCATGTGACCGAACGCACGACCGCAACCGAACACACTGGATTTCTGCTGTTTTTGGCCTTGGTGACAT
Organism: uncultured Erythrobacter sp.; assembly: GCA_947495555.1. Lineage (GTDB taxonomy): Bacteria > Pseudomonadota > Alphaproteobacteria > Sphingomonadales > Sphingomonadaceae > Erythrobacter. Next base: position 1,576,987 of record CANLZI010000001.1, read on the forward strand.
TGGGCGTCACAATCATCGTCCTGCCGTTTGCAGCCCCTTTGTTGTGGGCGACGTTGGCGGCCATCATGTTCCAACCCTTGCACCAATGGATCTTGGCGAAATGGCCGGGCGCGCATAACCGCGCCGCTGGTGCAACGATGCTGGTGATTACCTTTGCTGTTCTGCTCCCCGCATTTTGGATCGGCACCAAAGTGGTGGAAGAAGCGGCCAGCGTCTTCCAAGCATTCCAAGATGGCGAGATCGATGTTGCCGCCTGGTTCGCCCAAATCTTTGCTGCATTGCCGCAACAGATCCAGCAAACATTGGCCGAATATGGCCTGGGCAATTTTAATCTGGTCCAGACCCGGTTGGAAGAATTGGCCACAGAAAGCGCCGGGCTGATCGCTCGCCAAGCGGTTGCCATTGGCGGCGGGGCCTTGAGCTTGTTTCTGGCCTTCGGCGTTGGCCTTTATGTGACCTTCTTCTTGCTGCGCGACGGAACAAAGACCGGCAAAGCCATCGTCCAGGCGCTGCCCGTGAACAAAAAGATCGCGACCCTTTTGGCAGAACGCTTCTTGGCAATTGTCCGCGCCACCATCAAAGGCACTGGCATCGTTGCCCTGATACAAGGCATGTTGGGTGCCATCACATTCTGGATTGTTGGCATGCCCTCCATCGCTCTGTTTGGTGTGTTGATGGGCATATTCTCGCTGCTTCCTGCCATCGGCCCTGCAATTGTATGGTTGCCGGTTGCTATTTATCTGCTCGCGACCGGCGCCATTTGGGAAGGCGTTCTGGTTCTGATATCCGGCGTTGCCGTGATCGGCATGGTCGACAACGCACTGCGACCGATATTGGTGGGACGCGACACAGGCATTCCCGATTGGATCATTCTGGTCACGACGCTGGGCGGTATCGCGAGTTTGGGCATTGCGGGCGTCGTTGTTGGCCCCTTGCTTGCCGGACTGTTCTTGGCCGGATGGGCGATGCTGAAAGAACAGCGCGAAGTTATGGCGGAATAGAGCGCCCAAATTCGGAGCCATGCTTTGACATATGATGCAATCATCCTGGGCGGCGGCGCTGCCGGCCTGTTCTGCGCGGCAATGGCCGGGCAACAGGGCAAGCGCGTGCTGGTGCTGGAACGCGCTGACAAAGTCGGCAAAAAGATCCTGATTTCGGGCGGCGGGCGGTGCAATTTCACCAATATTAATGCCGGACCCGCCAACTATCTCAGCTCCAATCCGCACTTCGCCAAATCGGCCCTGGCGCGATATTCTCCGCAGGATTTTGTCGAGATGGTCGATAGCCACGGCATCGATTGGCATGAAAAGACTCTGGGGCAATTGTTTTGCGATGGACGCTCGACCCAGATCGTCGACATGCTGGTGGACGAATGCGCCAAGGCTGAACAGCATGGCGGCCAAGTGACCATTTTGACCGAGCAATTGGTGAGTGAAGTAGCGCACGAAGGCGGCGCATTTCTGGTGACGGCCAGCGGCACATTACACGGCGGCCACACACTGGTCATCGCAACCGGTGGCCCCTCCATCCCCAAGATGGGGGCAAGCGATTTCGCCTATGATCTCGCGCGTCAATTCGGTCTCAAAGTGGTTCACCCACGCCCCGCGTTGGTCCCGCTGACATTGGGCGGAGAGGACGTGCTGTTTCGTGATCTGTCCGGCGTATCCGCGCCGGTGGAAGCCACGGCTAACAAAACCACCTTCAGCGAAGCGGCACTGTTCACCCATCGCGGACTGTCCGGTCCTGTGATCCTTCAAATCTCGTCCTATTGGCGGCCCGGAGACGCATTGGCGATCAACTTCCTGCCCGATCTAACCGGCGATTGGTTGATCGAGATCAAAAAGGCCAATCCGCGCGTCAATTTCAAAACCGTGCTGCGCGAACACTTGTCCGAACGCTTGGCGACCGTCTTGGCTGAACGGCTGAACCTGTCGGGCGACCTGGGCAATTTGCCGGACAAGGCGTTGCGCCGCGCACAGGACAATTTGCGCAGCTGGCAATTCCACCCCAATGGCAGCGAAGGCTTTGCCAAGGCAGAAGTGACCGCAGGCGGGATCAGCACCGCGGAACTTTCCAGCCAAACAATGGAAGCCAAGAAACTGCCCCGCCTCTATGCCATCGGAGAGGCAGTGGATGTTACTGGCTGGCTCGGCGGATACAATTTCCAATGGGCCTGGGCGAGCGCCTATGCAGCAGCGCAAGCCATCGCCGAGAATTAATGCCGCAACCCAATGTGGTGCAATGCGCGGCCGTTCGCTCTTGTGACTTGAGTTTGTAAAAATCCCCGCGCATGAAGCAGGCATGATTAAGACCCCCTCACTCGCCGTTCCCTTCGTGGCGCTTCTTTCAGCATGCGCGACCGTCCCTCCGCCGGCATCTATTGCGCAGGAACCTGTGCCAGAGGTTTTCGCCCCAGTGACTGTCCGGATTATCGGAATAAACGATTTTCACGGCAATATCGAACCACCAAGCCGTGCCTTCACGGTGCGAGGAAGCGGCGATGATGCGGTGCGCGCGCCAGCAGGTGGCGGCGCCTATTTGGCCAGCGCAATCGCAGCAACCAAAGCCAAGAACGAACACAGTATGGTGATCAGCGCTGGCGATATGATCGGCGGCAGTCCGATTGCCTCTTCCCTGTTTCTGGACGAGCCAACCATCGGCGTGATGAATCGGATCGGCATTGATTTCAATGCGGTTGGCAATCACGAATTTGATCGCGGCGCCGGAGAATTGCAGCGCATCCAGAAGGGCGGCTGCGAACAGAACACCCAGCGCGAGCCATGTCAGGTTGAACAATATTCAGGGGCAGATTTTCAGTTTCTGGCCGCCAATGTCACTTCGCAAGACGGGCAAACGATCTTCCCGGCCTATGGCATAAAGCGCTTCGGCAGCGGTGCCTCTGAAGTTGCCATTGGCGTGATTGGTTTGACGTTGGAAGACACCCCTACGCTGGTGACCCCAAGCGGCGTTGAAGGCCTCACATTCGCTGAAGAATCCAGCACGATCAATGCGCTGATCCCGCGATTGAAGGCCCAAGGTGCGGATGCAATCATTGTGTCGATCCATCAGGGGCTCTTCACCGAAGTCGGCTATAATGACAGCAGCTGTGGCGGCGTATCGGGCGCGCTGCTTGAGATATTGGCCAAGCTGGACCCAAGCGTCGATCTGGTCATTTCCGGCCATACGCACAGAGCCTATATCTGCGATCATGGCGCGATTGACCCTGCGCGCAGCTTTCTGGTGACCAGCGCTGCATCGGCTGGCGCTTTGCTGACCGATATTGCGATGACCATCGACCCCGTGAGCGGTGAAGTTGTGTCGCTAGAGGCCGACAATGTCATTGTGCAGAATGGCGGCATTGGCGAAGGTGAGCGAGCGGTTGCACCACTATCCGAACTTGCCACCTATTCACCCGACGCTGATGTAGCAGCCTATGTGGCGCGCTACACAGAAGCTGCGAGCGAATTTGCCAATCGTGGTGTCGGGCGGATCGCACGCTCTCCCTCGCAATCTCCCAATCGCCAAGACAGTCCGGTTGGCAATCTGATCGCTGATGCCCAACTTGGCGCTACGAAGGGTGCCGGAGCACAAATTGCCTTCATGAACGCCGGAGGTGTTCGCGATGATTTGGTTCCGAGCGACGATGGAACAATCACATTTGGCCAGATCTACTCGGTGCAGCCGTTTTCAAACACGCTGATAACCAAAACATTTACCGGAGCGCAGGTGCTGGCATTGTTGGAAAAGCAAGTGGATGGCACCATTCGGGGTAGTCTGTTCGTGTCGGACGGATTCACCTATTCGGTGGATATGACGCGCGAGCCCGGAGGGCGCATTTCGGCAGCCGCGTTGAATGGCAAAGCGATTGAGCGCGATCTGACCTACCGGGTTACGATGAACAGCTTCCTTGCGTCCGGCGGTGATGGGTTTGAGACGTTCAAGCAGGGCACTGATGCGGTTGTTGGTCCACTCGATCTTGACGCATTGGAAGCTTGGATTTCTGCGGTTGATGTCCGGCATTTGCCAGGGATGGGACGCGTAAAATTCCTGACCCCAGCAGATCAATGACTGCCTAGACTTAACTAGCTGGGGTTGCTCGCAAGCCGCAGCGTATTCACTCCGCGCGATCCCCCGCCCTCGGCTGACAGGCCGATAAAGATCGTGTCGATGATTACAGCGAGCTTTTCCTCGGTCAGCTTGTCACCCAGGTAAATCAATGCGTCGGGCAATGTGTAGTTCGACACCATCTGGTTGATCAGCGACAACGCCTGATCAATCTCAAGACCGGCAAAATACCCGTCGGCCTGGGCCTGTGCGATAATCTCGCACAGATAATGGTCGGCCAAATCGACATAGGAACGCACCCGTTCAAATCGGGCAGCACCCAATTCACAGATCAAAGCAAAACTGGTCGGGTCGGCCAGAAATTGAGCGCGCTGCATTTCAAAACGGCGCGCAAAAAATTCGTACATCTTGCGGTTGGTGGGAAGGTTTGAGCCCAAAACCTCCTCCATGATCGCGATCTTGGGTTCGAACCACAGCTCTGCCACGGCATCGAACAGATCGGCCTCATCCTCGAACAATTGCTCCAACCTGCGGGCGGACAACGGCCCCTCTGCTGCCAGACGGGCGAGGGTGATTTCCTCGCCGTGCTGCTCGACCAGCTCCATCACACGGTGAGCGGCCAGGCGGCGTTGATCAGCAATTTCTTCGGGTGCCAATAGCATGACGACGGGGCCCTCCTGATACTGCAACAGTATTTAGGGTCGATTGGGTCCAGCTTAAACCCGTCTATGTTGAATTCTTTGCAACAGCTTGTGCGCCTAAGCCGATATTCTCTCGATAAAGTCGCGCAATTAGGTGTTTTTGGCGCCCGATTTAGCCACATTTCCAGCGATCTGCTCTGCAATCAGGGCTTTGGCCTGCGCCTCCAGCACCTTGTACCGCTCAAGATCAGGAATTTTGCTGCGGAACCATTGCGCCAATTTGAGCAAGTCCTCGGCATAATTTCCGCTGGGGATCATAGGCGGGCCGAACCCAATGGTCATTGTGTCATTATCAGCAAAGGCAGGGACGATTGGCACACCGGCGGCCTGAGCGATGTTGTAAAAGCCCGATTTCCATTTGCCGTCAGAGCTGCGGGTGCCCTCGCATGCAATCACCAGAGCGAGTTCTTCGCGCTGGGCAAAAACTTCGGCCACTTGCTCCACCGCATTGGCTTTTTTGGTACGGTCGATCGGGATGCCGCCCATGTCGAACATGAAGTTGCGCATCATTCCCTGAAACAGAGTATGCTTGCCCATGAAATTGGGCTGCACCTGTTCCTTGTGGGTGGCACCGGCGAAGAACACAAAGTCCCAATTCGACGTGTGCGGCGCGCCAGCAATCACAAATTTTTTGATGCTCTTGGGCAGCGAGCCCTCAATCTTCCAGCCCTTCCAAGCGTAAATCCAGATGATGATCCGGCGTACGATGCGCGATAGAATGGTCGGACTGCGAGTTTCGTTGTGCGGCAATGATCTCTCCCCAATGGCACTGCACTAGCAGTTACGTAACGGAAAGCGATAGGGTTTCAGCTATCACATCCGGAACACACCGAAGGACGGCTTATCGGGGATCGGCGCTTCGAGGGTCGCCGCAAAGGCGAGGCCCAACACATCGCGAGTTTGTGCCGGATCGATCACCCCATCGTCCCACAGCCGCGCGGTGGCGTAATAGGGGTTACCCTCGTCCTCATATTTCTGGCGAATCGGGGCCTTGAACGCCTCGGCCTCGTCATCGGTCCATGAGTCCGCATCGCGGTGAACGGTGGCAAGAACCGATGCGGCCTGTTCGCCGCCCATCACTGAAATGCGCGCATTGGGCCAGGTGAATAGGAAGCGCGGCGAGTAGGCTCGCCCGCACATGCCGTAATTGCCCGCACCAAAGCTGCCACCGATCACCACCGTAACCTTGGGCACCGTGGCGGTCGCCACAGCCGTCACCAGCTTCGCGCCATGTTTGGCGATGCCTTCAGCCTCATACTTTCCGCCGACCATAAAGCCCGAGATATTCTGCAAAAACAGCAACGGAATCCGGCGTTGTTGCGCCAGTTCGATGAAGTGCGCGCCCTTTTGCGCACTTTCGGAAAACAGCACGCCATTATTGGCCAGAATCGCCACCGGCATGCCCCAGATATGCGCAAAGCCGCACACCAGAGTGCTGCCATAATGGGCTTTGAACTCGTGAAATTCGCTGCCATCGACCAGCCGCGCGATCACTTCCTTCACATCGTAAGGCGCACGCACATCATCGGGAATGATCGAATAAAGATCGTCGGCATCGAATTTGGGTGAACGCGGGTCTTTCAGCGCCACATCGCTCGCCGCGCCAGTGTTTTCGCCCAGATGGCTGACGATATCGCGCACGATGGTGAGCGCATGCTCGTCATTTTCAGCCAGATGATCGACCACGCCTGATTTCTTGGCATGCAGATCGCCGCCGCCCAGATCTTCAGCTGTGATTTCCTCGCCCGTCGCGGCCTTCACCAGCGGCGGTCCGGCAAGGAAGATCGTACCCTGGTTGCGGACAATCACCGTCTCATCCGACATGGCGGGCACATAGGCCCCGCCCGCGGTGCAGCTGCCCATGACGCAAGCGATCTGCGGAATGCCCAGCGCGGACATGTTCGCTTGGTTGAAGAAGATGCGGCCAAAGTGATCGCGGTCGGGAAAGACCTCTGCCTGATGCGGCAAATTCGCGCCGCCGCTATCGACCAGATAAATGCACGGCAGGCGGTTTTCCTGCGCGATTTCCTGCGCGCGCAGATGCTTCTTGACCGTCAGCGGATAGTACGTGCCGCCCTTTACGGTGGCGTCATTGCACACGATCATCACCTGACGGCCAGACACGCGCCCGATCCCGCAGATCAGCGAGGCGCCGTTGATGTCACCTTCATACATGCCATTGGCGGCAAGCTGGCCGACCTCGAGGAAGGGAGAACCCGGATCGAGCAGGCGTTCCACCCGCTCGCGGGGAAGTAGTTTGCCGCGCGATACGTGTCGCTCGCGGCTACGCTCTGGCCCGCCCAGCGCAGCTTCCGCAACGGCAGAGCGCAGATCGTCGGCCAGAGTTTTGTTGTGTGCAAATCGCGCCTTCGTGTCAGGCGCTTCGCGGTCGAGCGTGGATGTGAGAACAGGTGCGGTCATAGAATTGCTCCGACGATGGCTAAAGCTCCGCCGGCCGACAATGTGGGCCAACCAGGGTGCCTCCCACGCGAACGGACAAGAATTGCAACGCCAATCAACAACCAGACCGCGCCGATCGCAATCAACGCGCCAGAAGGCATTCCAGGCCAGGCTACAACGACCCCAAACAGTACCATGAACAAACTTGTCAGGTGCCAAGCTCCGCGCATGATCCCGCTAAGCTGTGGCCCCAGAAACTTGGTTGCACCGCTGTCCAGCAAGGGAGAGATTAAACGCTTCTCTCCGGCAATCGAATGGATGATCGCAGTCGCGAACATTGCAAGCGAGGAGAGATACAGCCAGATCATCCGGCCGCTCCGATCAACTCACGCCCGATCAGCATGCGTCTGATCTCATTGGTACCAGCGCCGATGTCGAGCAGTTTAGCATCGCGCATATAGCGTTCGACCGGCCAGTCGAGCGTATAGCCTGCGCCGCCCAATGCTTGCACGCTTTCCGCCGCCACGCGAAAGGCGTTTTCCGATGACAGCAGGATCACGCCTGCGGCATCAAACCGTGTCGTGTTGCCCGCATCGCAGGCTTTGGCCACCGCATAGGTGTAGGCGCGCGCCGATTGCAGCGCGACATACATATCCGCCACCTTGGCTTGCATCAGCTGAAAGCTGCCGATGGGTTTGCCGAACTGTTTGCGCTCGCGAAGGTAGGGAATGACCGTATCGAGGCACGCCTGCATGATGCCCAGCTGCAATCCGGCCAGGACCACGCGCTCGTAATCCAGCCCGCTCATCAACACGCCTACGCCGCCATTGAGCGGCCCCATGATCCGGTCTTCGGGAATGTGGCAATCATCAAACACCAGCTCTGCCGTGGGCGAGCCGCGCATGCCGACTTTCTCGATCTTCTGACCGATGGAGAAGCCTTCATCATCCTTCTCGATCAGGAAGGCGGTGATGCCGCGCGATCCGGCATGGCCATCGGTCTTGGCATAGACCACCAGCGTGTCTGCCTCCGGCGCATTGGTGATCCAGAATTTGGTGCCGTTGAGGACGTAACCGCCCTGAACTGCCTCGGCCTTCAGCTTCATCGAGACAACATCGGAGCCCGCGCCTGCTTCCGACATAGCGAGCGATCCGACATGTTCGCCGCTGATCAGGCCGGGCAGATATTTGGCCTTCTGCTCGTCATTGCCCCAGCGTCTGATCTGGTTGAGGCACAGGTTCGAATGCGCGCCATAGGACAGGCCGAGCGAAGCGCTGGCGCGGCTGACTTCTTCCACCGCGATCACATGTTCCAGATAGCCCAGACCCAGCCCGCCATCGGCCTCCTCCACGGTGATGCCATGCAAGCCCAGCTCGCCCATTGGCTGCCACAACTCGCGCGGAAACCAATCCTGGCGATCAATCTTGTCGGCCAGCGGCATGATCTGCTCATCGGCAAAACGACCCACGCTGTCGCGGATCATCTCGGCTGCTTCGCCAAGCTGGAAATCAAAATGTGGGGTGGCGCGCATTGTCTCTCCAATTGGCCCTATTGTGTTGGCCGATTCCGTCTTTGCATGATCGGCTGGCTCATAACAGGACGCAGAGCAAGAGCAAACCGGTCGCGGCCGAAACCGCCCCCCAGCGATACCGCCATCCATTGGCATTTGTGCGGTTCGATTAAGCCGCTATAGCTGGTGGCAGATGGCAGTTTCCTCATCCCAATCGCCCAACCACGAACAGCCACCTCTGATCCGGTTTGCCCAGGTTGAGCGCCATTACGGCAGCGTTACCGCCGTGGCAGGGGTGGATACCGCAATCGCCAAGGGCAGTTTCGTGGCGCTAGTCGGCGCGTCGGGATCGGGCAAATCAACCTTGCTCAAAATGATCAACGCCTTGGAGGTTCCCAGCCGTGGCCAAGTGGAGTTTGCCGGAGAGGATGTGACCACATTGGCTCCGCCCGCCTTGCGCCGCCGAATTGGATATGTGTTTCAGGGCATCGGCCTGTTCCCGCATATGTCGGTGGGCGAAAATATTGCCATTGGGCCGCGTTTGGGCGGCGAGAATTTGCCCGCAGCCCGAGTGGCCGAATTGCTCGAATTGGTCGAATTGGAAGCGGAGATGGCCACCCGCATGCCGGACGAGTTATCGGGCGGGCAACGCCAACGCATTGGGGTCGCCCGAGCGCTGGCCAACGCCCCGCAATTGCTGCTGATGGATGAACCCTTTGGTGCACTCGATCCGATTACGCGCGACGCCTTGGGCAACAGTGTCCGGCATCTGCATGACCGGCTGGGCCTCACCACCATCATGGTGACCCACGACATGGCAGAAGCCTTGCTGTTGGCCGATCGCGTGCTGGTGATGGATAGCGGCAAGGTCGTCGCGGATGAGGCTCCTCGCGCCTTACTGAGAGGCGAAGGCGGAGGCATCGCCCAAGGGCTGGTGGCGGTTCCGCGCGAGCAGGCAGAGCGGCTTGCGGTGATGAAAGAGGCGGGCGATTCCGGTGCTGAAAACGGTGCTGAGAGACCGGCAGAGACCTCGCGAGATGCCCCGGTCCAAAACGGAGACCAAGCGAGATGAGTGCGTTTGAAACCGCCATCTTGGGACTTGGACCGCAATTGGCAGCGCATGTCTTGCTGGCCGCTTCGGCCATCGCCTTGGGCATTGCTGTAGCCCTTCCAGCGGCCGTTTGGGCCAGCCGTTCGCCAAATGTTGCGCGGATCGCTTTGGGCTTTGCCAGTCTGGTGCAAACTATTCCGGCGCTGGCCTTGTTGGCTTTGTTTTTCCCGATCCTCTTGTCGCTCAGAGTGGTCTTTGGCGAAGGCCTGCCAACGCTGGGCTTCTTGCCCGCTTTGCTGGCGCTGGCGCTTTATGCCTTGCTGCCCATCCTGCGGAATGCCGTAACTGCGCAAGCCAATCTTGATCCCGGCGTGTTGGAAGCTGCTGACGGGGTAGGCATGACGAGTTGGCAGAAATTGCGCTTGGTCGAGGCGCCCTTGTCCGCGCCGTTTGTCATGGCCGGGATCCGGACGGCGTCGGTCTGGACCATTGGCGCGGCAACACTGGCGACAACCATCGGGCAACCCAGCTTGGGCGATCCCATCTTTGCCGGATTGCAGACCCAAAATTGGGCGTTGGTATTGGCTGGCTGCGTCGCCTCGGCAGGCCTTGCTCTGATTGTCGATAGCTTGCTGGGCCTGATCGAGCGCGGTTTGGCCTTGCGGAAGCCTACCCTATGGTTGGGCGGTTTTGCGGTGGTCGCATTGGGCATCGTTGCCGCCTTATGGGCGCAGTTTGGTGACCGCGATGAAGACCGGATCATCATCGGGTCCAAACAATTTTCCGAGCAATATATCCTCGCCCAGCTGATCGGCTCTCAGCTGGAGAAATCGGGCTATAGCGTGGAATATCGCACCGGGCTTGGCTCGGCGGTTGGTTATAGCGCGGTCAAAAGCGGCGATATCGATATTCTGGTCGATTACACCGGCACCATTTGGACCAATCAGATGAAGCGCAGCGATAATCCGGGCCGCGCACAAATGTTGGACCAAATCACCCAGTGGCAAGACGCAAATGGCGGGCCGCATGTGGTCGGCAGGCTGGGGTTCGAAAACGCCTATGGCTTGGCCGTTCGGCAAGATTTGGCCGAGACTCGCGGGCTCAACTCGATCGAAGATCTGGTCGCCATCGCACCGCAATTGACCATTGGCGGAGACCCTGAATTCTTCGAGCGGCCCGAATGGATCGCGGTGCGAGAGGCCTATGGCTTGCGAATGAGCGAAAAGCGCAATTTCTCGCCCACTTTCATGTATAATGCGCTGAAATCAGGCGAGGCCGATGTAATCAGCGCCTATACCTCTGATGGGCGCATCGCGGCTGACAATCTCGTGATTTTGGATGACCCGCGCGAAGCCTTCCCCGGCTATGATGCGATTGTGTTGGCTAGCAACAGCTTTGCCAGCGATCCCGGCAAATTGCGGGCACTGGAGCCGCTGATCGAAGCGATCGATGTGGACGCCATGCGCAAAGCCAATCTGATGGTCGATCGCGAGCAAGACAAGCAAAGCCCAACCCAGGCTGCACAGGAATTGGCGCGCATCATCGGGCTTTGATCCGCCGTCTATCGCCTGAAATTCCAGCGCTAGAAACCGATCTTAAAACCCAGCACCGTGCGGCCAGTGCGGCGCGGCCAAGGCCAGCACTTTGAACAGTTCGCCCATCTGGTCATCGGCCACCAGCCGATCGCGCTGGCGCTGGATGACGGCCGCCTGATCGGATGATCGCGCGGCCGACTTCTGGGCCAGAATTTGTGCCCGCGCATCGATCCCCATCGCCCGCAGCCATGCCCCTTGCGTGGTCTTGCCCACAATGCGCGCACCTTGCCGCTCGGCAATGTCAGCCAAAGTTGCAAAATCGACATGCGCGGTCAGATCGGCTTCGCCCGGAGCGGCAAACACATCCACTTTCTGATGGGCCTTCAGCGCCTGCAGCGTCGATCCGGCCCGCGTACTTAGCGAGCCATAATCGATGATCAATGCCGCGCCGCCTTGTGCGACCAACCGATCCGCAATCTCGGACGCAATCGCTGCGCTGGCCGGGCTGGTTTCCACCACGCTGCCTTGCGGTGCATCGCTCCAGCCATCCGGAACAGCGGCGTCCATCGGCTTATCGCCGGATACGAAGACAAATTCATCGCCCTCCAACCCGACCATTCGCTCGCGCCAGCCGCTTTCGCTTTTGACCAATTGGCGGATCGGCAAAGCGTCGAAAAATTCATTGGCGACCAGCAGGATCGGGCCATCATCAGGCAGAGTTGAAAGATCGTGATGATGCTTGGCCTGCGGAAGAGCGCTTGATTGCGCAGCGCGCAAAGCATGCGAGCCTTCAACCAAATGCACCTGCGGCGCCAATCCATGAGCGCTGGCAACGCGTAAGGCATCCTGCGCCAGAGTGCCTCGCCCCGGCCCCAATTCGACATAATGCACCGGGTCCGGGCGACCTGCCCTGACCCACAGATCGGTCAGCCATAATCCGATCAGCTCGCCAAACATCTGGCTGATTTCAGGAGCAGTGATGAAGTCGCCGACGCTACCCAAAGGATCGCGGCCATCGTAATAGCGCGCATTGCTCTCCCCCATATATTGGGCGAGCGAAATGGGGCCATTGGCGCGGATCAGCCGCCGAAAAACATCAGCCTGGCTATCAGGCTGTCTGTCCGATTGAGCGTCCGGCACAGGCTTGCTCACGCAGGATTTGGTTGGCCGGTGCCCACTTGCTTGCGCGTGAGCGCAAAAATTGTGACGCCCAAGCCGACCAGGATCAAAGGTATCGTCAGCCATTGCCCCATCGACAGGCCAGTGGCCTCGGCAAATTCGGTCAAATGCGCGTCAGGCTGGCGGAAGAATTCATTGGTGAAGCGAGCGATGCCCATCCCCAGCGTAAATATACCCACCAGCAGGCCGGTGCGATAGCGCGCGCGGGTGGTCCAGAACAACAGCGTAAGGATGACCAGCAGCGCCAATCCTTCCAAGCCTGCCTGATACAGCTGGCTGGGGTGTCGCGGCAATTCATCTGCCATCGGGAACACCATCGCCCACGGGACATCGGTTGGCCGACCCCACAATTCACCATTCACGAAATTGGCCAACCGGCCCAGCAGCATACCCATCGGGACGCTGACCGCGATATAGTCGCACACCCGCAGGAAGTTCAGTTTGCCGCGTTTGGCGACAAAGGCGATCGCTGCCAGCACGCCCAACAGCCCGCCATGGAAGCTCATCCCGCCTTCCCACAGCTTCAATACAGAGATCGGATCTTGCCAGATTTCGGGCTTGTAGAACAAGGCATAGCCCAATCGGCCACCCAGAATGACGCCCAATGTGCCATAGAAGAACAGATCATCGGCGTGACGTTGGGCCATGGGAGCACCAGGTGCTTTGATCATTTTTGACAGATGCCAATAGGCAAACAGCACACCGCCCAGATAAGCCAACGAATAGAAGCGCAGCTGAAACGATCCAATTTCAAATAAGTAAGGCCGCAGCCCCAGATTTTCCCAATAGATAGGATCGGAAATTGCGTTTGCAGCGAGTAGTGACAGCACGAAGCGAACCCCTTAATGGTCTTTGCTGACGCGTCGGCACGTCAGCCGCGCGGCTTTTGGCACAGCGGAGGATTTGGGGGAAGCCTACGCAGCCTGTGAAGTTGCAACTTGCATGAACGCAAGGGCGCTTTGCCGGTGGATTGAGAGGAGTACATTACTAAAATGCCCACACAGTTGGACACCACGCTTTCGCAAATTGTTGACGCCTTGGTACAGCCTGGCCAGCCGTTCGAGACGGTCCCCTTCGAACGCGACGGCGTGACCATGCCCGCATTCAAAGGTGCGCCGCCAACCCTGGCGCATTTCATGGCGCATTTTTGCAATGAACACAAAGATTTGACCTTCTTGGTCGATGGCGATTTGCGCCTGACATTCGGCGAATGCTGGGTCGCAGCCAGCCATGTTGCGGCCGGTTTGGCCCAAAATCACGGCGTGAATAAAGGTGATCGCGTGGGTTTGGCAGCGCGCAATTCGACCAGCTGGATCATCGCCCATATGGGTATTATCCTGGCCGGTGGCTGCGCCACTTTGCTCAACGGATTCTGGTCAGGTGACGAGCTCGCCTATGGCATCCGATTGGCCGAATGCGATGTGGTTTTGGCCGATGCGGGCCGGGCCAAACGCCTGGAAGGCACCGATCATTCCGCGAATCTGGTAATAATCGACCATGATTGTGCGCCCGAGCAAGGCTTGGCCAATTGCTGGGCCGAAGGCGATACCGCCATGGCTATGTTGGGCCAATTGGGCCCCGATGACATCGCCACCATTCTCTATACCTCGGGCTCTACCGGCAATTCCAAAGCGGCCTGGTCCGATCATCGCGGAGTGGTGCACGGGATTATGAGCTATGTCGCGCAAAGCGCCATGGCCAAAGTGTATATGGAAGGTAAGGGCGAAGACATGAGCGCGCAGCCTTGTGCGTTGATCGCGGTGCCCTTGTTCCACGTGACTGGCGAAGTCCCCTTATTGCTGCAAAGCTTTGCGATTGCGCGCAAGCTGGTGATGATGCCCAAGTGGGACGCGCGCGAAGCGATGCGTCTGATGGACAAGGAAAAGGTCACATATTTCGTCGGCGTTCCGCTGATGAGTTACGAAATTGCCACCCATCCTGATCGCGAAAAGTTTGATCTGACGGCTTGCAAAAGCTTTGCCGCGGGTGGCGCGCCGCGCCCGACAGAACATGTCACCAAGATCAAGGAGGCCTTCCCCGGCGGCTTCCCACTGCTCGGCTATGGCCTGACCGAAACCAATGCGGTGGGCTGCGGCAACTTCAACGAGAACTATCTGGCCAAGCCTGGTTCAACCGGAACCGCCAGCTTGCCGATGGTAGATCTGGCCATTCTGGACAATGACGGAAACCCGCGCGCTCAGGGCGAGGTAGACGAGGTGTGTATCCGTTCGGTGGCCAATTTCCGCGGCTATTGGAAAAACGACGAAGCCACTCAGGAAGCCTTCACCAAGGATGGTTATTTCCGCACGGGTGACTTGGGCTATCTGGACGAGGATGGCTATCTGTTCATCGTTGATCGCAAGAAGGACATCATCATCCGCGGCGGCGAGAACATCGCCTGCACCGAGGTCGAAGAAGCCATTTATTCGCATGATGCGGTGGCTGAATGCACGGTCTTTGGCCAAGATGAAGAGCGCTTTGGCGAGGTCCCGGCTACGGTCTATCTGGTGCAAGAAGGGCAATCCCTCAGCCCTGCTGAATTGCGCGAATTTCTGCTGACCAAGATCGCTCCGTTCAAGGTTCCAACCGAAGATTATATCATCGAGGCGAAGGAAACCCTGCCGCGTCTGGGCACGCAAAAGGTCGACAAGCGCACAGTCAAGGCAGCTTTTGCGGACATGAAAGCCAAGGGCTGATTGCCCTTGCGCGATGACAAAACCTGGATGGTCAGCACCCAATGAACAGTCAGCGCATTCCCAATCAGCGCGCGATTGCCGATCGGCGAAAGCTGGCGGCGACCATTGCCGGGATCGTTGCCGACAAGGGTGATCAAGCGCGCGGCGATATTGTCGCGGTCTTGCGCGAGGCGCTGGAGGCTGGCCGGGCGGAAATCGCTCGGCGGCTGGAAGAAAAACCCTCTGCCGGCCATGCTTGCACGGCCAGCCAGGCCTTTCTGATCGACCAATTGGTGCGCGTGATCCACGATCACGTGGTCACCCACATCTATCCACCAGGCAATCGCAGCGCGGCAGAGCGGCTCGCGATTTTGGCGGTGGGTGGATATGGCCGCGCAGAAATGGCGCCGCATTCCGACGTCGATATCGCCTTTATCACTCCAATGAAGCGCGCCGCCTGGTGCGAACAAGTGATCGAGGCGATCCTCTATTTGCTGTGGGATTTGGGCCTGCAAGTGGGCCATTCCAGCCGCACCGTGGATGACACTTTGCGGATGGCGCGCGAGGATCTGACGATCCGCACCGCCCTGTTGGAGAGCCGCTTTGTCTGGGGTGACAGCCCGCTGTATGAAGAGGCCTCTGCGCGCTTTTGGTCAGACGTGGTCAAGGGCAGCGAGCGGCAATTTCTGGCCGAAAAACTTGAGGAGCGAAACGCTCGCCACAAACGGATGGGCAACAGCCGCTATGTGGTTGAACCCAACGTAAAGGATGGCAAAGGCGGCTTACGCGATCTGCAAACGCTATATTGGATCGGCAAATATATTCATAAGGTTCGCTCTGGCTCGGAATTGGTCGACGTTGGCTTGCTGACCAAGCATGAATATCGCAGCTTCCGGCGCGCCGAAGGCTTCTTGCTGGCGGTTCGGTGCCATTTGCATGCGCTGACCAATCGGGCCGAAGATCGCCTGACCTTTGATATGCAGCAGCAGGTGGCGGAGCGGATGAACTTTGCCGACCGCCCAGGCAAAAGCGCGGTCGAACGCTTCATGCAGTTCTATTTTCTGCAAGCAAAACGCGTTGGTAGCCTGACCGGTGTGTTTCTGGCCCATCTGGACGAGGAATTTGCCAAAAAGCGCACCCGCAAGGGCTTTTTCGCAGGGTGGACGCAAAAATCCCGCGATGTGAAGGGTTATCGGGTGTTCGCCGGCAAGATTGCCGCGCCATCGGACAATTGGTTCCAAACCGACCCGGTGCGTTTGATCGAGATCTTCCAGATCGCCGAAAGCGAAGAGCTGGAAATTCACCCCGACACCATGCGTCAGGCAGATCGGGACAGTGGCCTGATTAAAGCCAAGGTGCGCAAGGACAAGCGCGCCAACGCCCTGTTCCTTGATCTGCTGTGCGGTCACAACAATCCTGAAATGGTCCTGCGCTGGATGAACGAAGCCGGCGTTTTCGGTAAGTTCGTGCCCGATTTTGGTCGCGTGAACGCGCAGATGCAGTTCGACATGTATCATCACTATACCGTCGACGAGCACACCATTCGCGCCATCGGATTACTCAACCGGATTGAAAAAGGTCTACTGGCCGACGACCACCCTCGCGGCACGCGGCTGATCCACAAAATCGCCTCGCGCAGGGTCGCCTATGTGGCGGTGCTGCTGCATGATATTGCCAAGGGTCGCGGCGGAGATCATTCGGTTCTAGGGGCCGAAGTGGCGATGAAATTATGCCCACGGTTTGGCCTCACCCCAGCTGAAACCGAGCTGGTGGCATGGTTGGTCCGGCAACATTTGTTGATGAGCGCCACCGCCTTCAAGCGCGATCTGACCGATCCCAAAACGATCGAAGATTTTGTTAACGAGGTGCAAAGCGTCGAGCGTTTGCGGCAACTGATCTTGCTGACCGCGGTTGACATCCGCGCGGTTGGTCCGGGAACATGGAACAGCTGGAAAGGCCAGTTGCTAGGCGAACTGTTTGACGCCGCGCAAGAACGCATGCGGTTGGGCCATATGCGCCATGGCCGCAAGCAAAGGGTCGAGGCCAAGCAAGCCTTGGTCGCGGAAATGCTGGGTGAGCAGAGCGACCTTGTTAAACGCGTCGGCGTAGAATTTGATGATGCCTATTGGATTGCCGAGCCAGAGGATGTGATCGCGCATAATCTGGCGCAATATCAGCAGGCCCGGTCGCAAGAAGAACAGCTTTCGATCCAATGCGAGTTTTACGAATCGCGCGGGGCCACATTGGTCAGCGTCATTGCCTCTGACCACCCCGGCCTGTTTTATCGCATCGCCGGCGGGATCCATTTGGCCGGGGCCAACATTATTGATGCGCGCATTCACACATCAAAGCGCGGTTGGGCGGTCGACAATTTCCTGGTCCAGAATCCGGTCGGTGATCCGTTCAACGAACCTGCGCAATTGGAACGATTGAAGAGCACCATCACCGATGCTCTCAGCAATCGCATTGAACTGGTTCCCAAGCTGGCCCAGCGTCCGCTGGCGCACACCAGAGCCGGAGCATTCGACGTGGCGCCGCGGGTCAATTTTGACAATAAGGCGTCGGGTCGCTTCACCGTCATCGAAGTGAACGCACGCGACCGTCCAGCACTGCTCAATCGCCTGGCACTTGCCCTGTTCGAATCCAATTTGGTCGTCCAGTCCGCCCATATCACCGCCTATGGTGAACGGGCCGCCGATACCTTCTATGTGACCGACCTGATGGGTGGGAAAATCACCTCTGAAAATCGCTTGTCTGAAATTGAGCAGCGATTGCTCGAGGCCGCCAGCGACACCCGACAAAGGCAATTGGAAGAGGCCTGACAGCCCTGGCCGAAGATGGTCGTCGATAATGGGTTGCAATTGATGAACCTATTGTTAGAGGCCCCGTTCAAATTCTTGAGGAGACCTCTCTGTTATGATTATTCGTACTGCCCCCCGCAGCGCGCTCGCACTGATGCTGACAAGCGCGGCAATGATTCCATTTGCAGCTTCCGCGCAGACCGCTGATCCAGCTCAGGCTGATGCGACTGAAGATACCCCGGCAGATGACAGCGCGATCGGATCCTTCAACACCATCGTTGTGACCGGAACCAAAACGCAGAATGCGGAAAATGTGCAGGACGTACCTATTGCCGTGACCGCGTTTAACGCGGCCTCGCTCGAGGCGCTGAAGGTACGCGACGTGCAAGGCCTGACCTACAGCGCGCCCAATGTCTCGCTTGACCAAATCGGCACCAGCCGTGGTCAGGCCAACTTCTCGATCCGTGGGCTGGGCATCAACAGCTCGATCCCGTCGATCGATCCGACCGTCGGTGTATTCGTCGATGGCGTGTATCTGGGTTTTAACGGAGGGGTCGTGTTCGACCTGTTCGATCTGGATAGCGTAGAGATTTTGCGCGGGCCGCAAGGCGTATTGTTTGGCCGCAATGTTACCGGCGGCGCGGTGTTGATCAACACCGGCAATCCAACCGATTATCTGACTGGAAAGGTTCGCGCTTCGGTTGACGGACCCTTGCTGGATGGCGGCCGTGGCGGCGCAAACTACACCGTCAGCGGCGTAGTTTCTGGCCCGCTGGTAGAAGACAAGCTGCTGTTCAAACTGGGCGCATTCTACAATAAGGACGAAGGCTATTTCACCAATCTGTTCGACGGTTCGAACCATGGTGAAGCCGATACAAAGATCTTGCGCGGCGCGCTGGAAGGCCGGTTCGGCGATCTGACAGTGACGGGTAAGCTGGACTATTTTGAAAGCGATGGAGACGGTCCTGCAGCCCAAAACCGCGGCACCTTCGATCGTGAGACCTTCGATTTCGCCATCGATTTTCCAGGATTTTATGCCAATCAGATCTGGACCGGGTCGCTCAAGGCGGAATGGGATATTGGTCCCGGCACGCTGACCAACATCTTGGGCTATCGCGATTATGAAGCGGTTACCGGCGGCGACATCGATTCACTGCCTGCGTTCATTTTCCATTCCGACACAGACACAGCCCAAGATCAGATTTCGAACGAGATCCGTTATGCGGTGTCGACCGACAATTTCGATCTGACAGTTGGCGGATTCTATTTCGACCAGTCGATTGCCTATACTGAAATTCGCGATATTCCCGTTTCCACCCCGCTGACATTTTATGGCGGCGGTCGGCAGGATCATGAAGTGATCGGCCTGTTCGCATCAGGCCAATTCAATCTGACCGATGCCTTTTCTGTGATCGCCGGCATTCGCTGGAGCGAGGAAACCAAGGACGTAGAGATTACTTATGTCCGTCCGCGCGCAGAATGCTCTGTCGTGCAAGGCACTTGCCCGACCAGCGGCACAAATTCGCTGATCCCGACAGAAAACAACGGCTTTGTTGATAGCAACAGCTGGCGCAATTGGTCGCCCAAGCTGGGTCTGCAATATGAATTCGACGATGGTCAGGTCTATGCTCACTGGACGCGGGGCTATCGCAGTGGCGGTTACAATTTCCGTATTACCAATGCCAATGCCTTTGAAGCGGTGGCTGCTGCCAACAACGCCTTCTTCTTTGACGAAGAAAAGGTCGACAATTACGAAATTGGCGGCAAGTTCCAGACCGTGGACGGTTCGTTCACACTGAACCTGGCGGCCTATTACACCGACATTTCGGACATGCAGCGCGAGGTGAACCAATCCTCGGCTACATCGGGCGTTGCCCAGTCGATCTTCAACACGGCCGATGCGTCGATCCTGGGCTTTGAAGCCGAGGCGCGGATGCGCGTGACCGAAACATTGCTGTTCACGGCCAATCTTGGTGTGATTGATGACAGCTATGACGCCATCTTGTTCGATATTTCGGGCGACGGTGTGATTGATGACAATGATCTGGACCTGCGTTTGCCGCGCGTTCCTGCAGTGACTTGGGGCGTTGGTGCGGTTCACGAATTGGATCTGGGCTCCAGCGAAGTTCTGTCGCGGATCAACTTCCAATATCGTGATGAATTTGCCTATACGGACAACAACTTTGGCTACATCCAAGAAGCGTTCAACATGGACTTCAACGTCACATGGAACACGCCGACAGATGGCCTCAGCTTCTCGATCTATGGCAAGAATATGCTCGATCAAGTGCAGGCCGGTGGTGATACGCAATTGCCATTTGGCACGGGCGCATTTTCCAACGGTGTGAACCGGCCATTCGATCAATCACCAGCCGCGGGCACCTTCTCGCCACTGGCGAAAGGCCGTCAGATCGGCATGGAAGCAACGTTTGAATTCTAAGGAATTCTGGAAAGCTTGAAAATCAGGAAGGGCGTCTCTGCGGAGGCGCCCTTTTCTGTTGCGGCATACTTTCCCGGTTGGGTTCTATTCCCTTTTCCCGAACAACGCCGTGCCAACGCGGATGTGGGTCGCGCCTAGCATGATCGCGGTTTCATAGTCGCCGCTCATACCCATGCTTAGGCCCTTTATACCATTGTCTTGAGCAAGCTTGGCAAGCAAAGCGAAAAAGGGCGCTGCTTCGATCCCCGCAGGCGGCAGGCACATCAGGCCCACGATTGGAATATCGGCATCTTGGGTCTGAGACATGAGGTCGGGCAAGCCCTCAATCGAGCAACCGCCCTTCTGATCTTCGCTGCCTATGTTGACCTGAAGAAAGCACGGCACCCGCCTATCGGCCTTGTCCATCGCTTTGCCCAGCGCCTTGACCAGGCTGGGCCGGTCGAGCGCGTGAATATAGTCGAACAAGGCGACTGCCTCTTCGGCCTTGTTGGATTGCAATTGGCCAATCCCATGCAATTCCACATTTGGATAGCGCTCTCGTAGAGCAGGCCATTTTCCCTGCGCCTCTTGCACGCGATTTTCGCCAAATACGCGCAGGCCTTGCTCCAGCAATGGCTCGATTGAAGAGGCAGGATGGGTCTTGCTGACCGCGATCAAAGTGATGTCTTCGGGCTTGCGGCGAGACGCTTTGCACCCGCGCGCGATATGGCTGCGCACTTCGTCCAGCGGTGTATCATATGGCGGTTCCATGATGAGGCGCTATAGCGTGACCATGCGCGAGTTCCAGCCCCTGTTGCCATCATCCAGCAATCCCCTGCCGAAATTGTGGCTGCTGTCAGACGAACGCAATGACGAGGCGCTGGAGGACGCGCTGACCAGCATGCCTGGCGGGTCAGGCTTTATCTATCGCCATTACTACCTTGATGATGCCGAGCGGCTGGCGCGCTTTCGCCAGCTGAGCCATTTGGCCAAGTCGCGCGGGCATTGGGTGATTTTGGCCGACAGCGCCTTGACCGCGCGCGAGTGGGGCGCAGACGGCATTTATGGGGCACCGCGCGCGCTCTATCCGCGGCGCAAGGACCTGTTTCAATTGGCAACAGCGCATAATCTGCACGAAATCGGCTTGGCCAATAGGCTGGGCGCGGACGCGGTTCTGCTATCGCCCGTATTTGCCACCCGGTCCCATCCCGGTGCGCCATCGCTGGGCCCCGCGCGCTTTCGCATGCTGGCCCGCCATGCAACTATGCCAGTGATTGCCTTGGGCGGAATGAATGCAGCTCGTGCCGAGGCGCTACAATGGCCCCATTGGGCCGCAATCGATGGTTTGAGTTGACGGCGAGTCCGCGCTCTGCGATTCTTGCATTTGGACGAGATGAGGGGACCAGACCGGTCCGGGGAATGCATGATGGCAACACGAGCGGTTAGCACTAGGAAGGGGAAGGCCGATTGGCGCGCCGCCTTTCGCCGGTCAATGCGCCGGGCGGCCCAAATGGCGGGCGCGGCGATCCTGCTCGCCATGCTGGTGTTTCTGACCCTTTCGCTGGCTAGCTATACCCAAACTGATCCCTCGCCCTCTACCGCCGCATCGGGCGATGACATTCAAAACTGGATGGGCGCCGCGGGCGCGTGGGCATCGGATCGGGTGCTGTTTCTGTTTGGTTTGCCCTCCATCTTGTTGCTACCTTTGCTTTATATCAGCGCGCGCAAATTATGGCGCGATTACGAGCATGAAGACGAAGAATACGCCACCCGTTGGTGGCTCCCGCTGAGCTTGCTGGTGCTGGCCATCGTGCTGATCGCAACCGTACTCTCGCTCGCCTTTGACAGCCCAGGTGGCACTTTGCCTGCGCAAGCGGGCGGTCTGTCCGGCCTGTTGGGAGCAGCCGCGATCGAGGCCGTCGGCGCACGCTTTGGCGAGGATGCATCGGGCTGGGTGATCATGGGTCTGGCCGTGGCCAGCCTGGCAGGCGGCGTGGCCGCGCTAACCCGCGTGTTCGCCATCGACTGGCGCGGATTGCTGACCTTGCCCGAATTTATCATCGAGCGAGTTGCCTTGCTGCGCGGCGAGAAAGTGGTGGACGATGACACCAATATGGCCCTGCCCAAAAAGGCTAAGGCGGCCAAGCGCGAGAAGGGGTCCGAGAAGCGGCCCGAGCCCTCGTCTCCGCGCCGTGCGCCAGAAATTACCGACCCTTCTGCTCCGCCCAAAAAGGCCGTGATGGCCAAGACCAAGCAGCGCGATATGTTCGCCAATTTCGAGCTTCCCAGCCTCGATTTGTTGGGCGATCCGCCAACCGACAATAGTCCTAAGCTGGATAAGATGGCGCTGGAGCGCAATGCCCGCCTGCTGGAAAATGTGCTGGATGATTTCAACGTGAAGGGCGAGATCACCGCTGTGCGCACAGGTCCGGTCGTCACCATGTATGAATTGGAGCCGGCACCCGGCATCAAAGCCAGCCGAGTGGTTGGACTGGCCGAAGACATTGCCCGCAATATGTCGGCGATTTCAGCCCGCGTCTCACCCATTCCGGGCAAAACGGTGATGGGGATCGAGCTGCCCAATGCCGATCGCCAGATGGTGGTCTTGAAAGAGCTGGCCGCATGCGCCGCCTTTGCCGAAAGCCGGGGTAGCCTACCGATCATTCTGGGCAAAGACATCGCTGGCGAACCGATCATCGCTGACCTTGCCGCCATGCCGCACTTGCTGGTGGCAGGCACCACCGGCTCGGGTAAATCGGTGGGCCTCAACTGCATCATCCTGTCATTGCTCTATCGGTTCACTCCGGCAGAGTGCCGCATGATCCTGATCGATCCCAAAGTGCTGGAATTGGCCAGCTATGACGACATTCCTCATTTGCTCTCGCCCGTGGTGACAGAGCCGCACAAGTCGGTGCGCGCACTGAAATGGGCGGTGGAGGAAATGGAGCGCCGCTATCGCATGATGAGCAGCGTCAATTCGCGCAATATCGGCGGATTTAACGAGAAGGTCCGCGCTGCGGCAGCCAAGGGCAAACCGCTGGGCCGGCGCGTGCAAACTGGCTTCGATCCGGAAACGGGTGAAGAACTGCACGAAGAAGAACAGCTCGACTACGAACCCTTGCCGCAGATCGTTCTGATCGTGGACGAATTGGCCGATTTGATGGTCACAGTGGGCAAGGAGATCGAGGTTCTGATCCAGCGTTTGTCACAAAAATCGCGGGCAGCTGGTATTCACTTGATCATGGCCACACAGCGCCCCTCGGTCGATGTGATCACCGGGGTTATCAAAGCCAATCTTCCCACCCGCATCAGCTTTAAAGTGACCAGCCGGATCGACAGCCGCACCATTTTGGGTGAGCAGGGTGCCGAGCAATTGTTGGGCAAAGGCGACATGCTGTATAAACCCAACACCGGCGCGATGATCCGGGTGCATTGTCCCTTTGTGTCGGATGACGAAGTTGAGCATGTGGCCGACTTCTGGCGCGCCCAAGGCAAGCCTGAATATGTCGACGCCGTTACCGAAGAACCGGAAGATGGTGGCGGTCTGATGTTCGAAGACGAACTGACCGCATCCGACAACCCGGACGAGCGCAAATATCGCCAAGCGTGCCAAATCGTGATCGAAAACCAGAAGGCATCGGGGTCATGGCTGCAACGCCAGATGGGCGTTGGTTATAACACGGCTGCCAAATGGATCGAACGCATGGAAAGCGAAGGGCTGGTCGGTCCCGCCAACCATGTTGGTCGGCGCGAAATCTACCGCGATCAGGACGGCAACCCGCTTTAGAGGTGTAGCTTTGTCAGGCAATTGCAACAGATGAGCGACACGCACTCCTCTCCGCTATCCGCCTATGGCGATTGGCTTGCCAATGCGCCGCGCGATTGGCCCGACAATGCGCTGCACATCGCCCGCCGCAGCGTGATAGATACGATTGGCTGCATCATGGCAGGCGCCGATGACAGCGCACCGGCAAAGCTGTGGCCTGTGGTATCATCCTGGGGCAGCGGCCCATGCCATGCCGCCATGCAAAGCCAGACTTTGCCTGCACCGATGGCGGCATTGTTCAATGGCACCGCCGCCCATGCGCTGGATTTTGATGACAATTTCGATCCGGCCAAGGCGCATGCCTCTGCTGTTCTGGTGCCCGCATTGCTAGCAATTGGCGATGCAGAAGATCCCACCACCGATGCTTTGCTGGATGGCTATATCACCGGCTTGCAAATCATGGGGCTGGTTGGTCAAGCCGTGAACCCGTTCCATCGCAGCCGCGGCTGGCATGCCACCGGGACGCTGGGCGCGATTGGCGCGGCAGCAGGGTGCGCACGGATGCTGGGACTGGATGGCAAACAAGCATCCCACGCCATATCGCTGTCCACCAGTCTGGCTGGCGGCTTCATGAGCCAATTCGGGTCCGACACTAAACCGCTTCACGCAGGGTTGGCCGCAGCCGGCGGCGTTCAGGCTGCGCTGTTTGCCCGCGCGGGCATCACCGCTGGCAGCCATACGCTAGACGGCGAAAATGGATTGCGCTGGTTGATGGTGGGTCGCGATGTGGACCAGCTGGCGGTGGAGATGGAGGGCAAGGCCGAGCATGGCCAGACCATGCGTTATGGCACCACCGACGTTGGATCGCCGCTGCATATTGTCGAGCATGGGTTGAAGGTGAAACGCTTCCCCAATTGCGGCAGCCTGCATCGCGCGCTTGATGGACTGCTGTCTCTGATGGAGCAGCATGATCTGGCCGAGCCCCAGATCGAACGCGTGCTGGTGCGCGCACCGGCTGCGCATCTACGCAATCTGATGCATGAAAATCCGCAAACCCCTGCGCAAGCGAAATTCAGCCTGGAATATAGTCTAGCAGCGGCCATGCATGATCGCGCCATTGGCCTGCTCGATTACACGGAACAGGCAATCCATCGCCCTGAAGTCCGAGCGCTCATGCCCAAAATCACCAAGGAATATGTCGAGCAGTTGGAAAGCGATTTCCCCACCGAAGTTCATCTGATGCTGGCCTCGGGCGAGAGCGTGAGCACAGCCATTCCTATGCCGGTGGGCAGCAAGGCTGTGCCGATGAGCGACGCGCAAATCTGGGCCAAGCTGGAAACCTGTCTTGATGCAACGCATGGCGCGGTGCAAAAGGATGCGCTGATGGCGCGATTGGGCGAGCTTGACGCTGGCCAACCAGTGCGTCACCTGACACAGGCTATGCAGGCCGCCTGAACAATCGGCCAGCAAGTGGCTGAACAATTTGGGCAATATTAAAGGGGAGAAGCAGCGTGGATAGCAGCGACACCGCAAGATCGGTCAAAGTCCTGGTGCTGGCCGCCAGCCGCGCCGGCCCCGAAGATGCCGTGGCTGCATTGCAGAACAAGAGTCACAAATGCTTGATCGAGCTGGATGGCGAAATCATGCTGCAACGCGTGGTGCGCGAAATTGCCGCCAGCCAATATGCCAGTGACATCTATATCTCGATCGAACGTGAAGACATCTTGCGCGAGATCCCCTTGGTTTCAACCATGATGGATGAAGGCCGGGTCCATTTTCTGCCCGCAGGCAACAATCTGTTCGCCAGCATCACGGGGGCCGCTGAAGCGATCCAAGACCCCTATCCCCTGGTCGTATCCACCGGCGATAATGCGCTTCACACGACCGAGATGTTCGACCATTTTTGCAAGGCCATTTTGAACGAACCCTTGGATGGCGCCGTTGCCATGACGCCGGCGGCAACCATTTTGGAAGCCTATCCCGATGGCAAGCGCGCTTTCCATGAATTGAAGGATGGTGGCTGGTCCAGCTGCAATCTGTACGCCGCGCTGACCCCAAAGGCGGTTGAAGCGGCCAAAGTGTTTGAAACGGGCGGCCAGTTTGGCAAGCGTCCCATCCGCATCCTGAAGGCGTTCGGGCTGCCGGTGATGCTGATGTACAAATTCCGGCTGGCAACGGTGCAGGGCATTGCCGATTACCTGTCGCGCCGGTGGAATATCTCATTGAAGATCATCAGCATGCCCTTTGCCGATGCGCCGATCGATGTCGACAATCCGGGCGATTTCACCCGAACGCAAGGCATTTTGCAAAAGCGTCGCGAACAAGGCTAACCCGCAAACGCAAATGCCGCCGCTCTGCGTGTGGGCAAAGCAGCGGCATCTGTTTGTTGTGCTACGCGAACGCAGCGTGTGGCTTACTTCAGATCATCAACCGTCAGAGTGGTGAACTCGGTCGCGGCGATGCGGTTCTTTTCCATTTCCTCACCCGGTGAAGGCACCAGACCGATCTTGCTGAGCGGTCCGCCATTGCCCCACATCTGGGTCCATTGAAGCAGGAATTCCTGGAAGCCGGGAATGGCGTCGAGATGCGCCTTCTTGGCATAGAGATACAGTGGACGAGCACCCGGATAAGAGAAGTTTGAGATGTTCTCATAGGTTGGCTGGACACCGTTCATGGGCAGCCCCTTCACCTTGTCGGAATTTTCCTCAAGGTAGGAATAGCCAAACACACCAATGGCGCGCGGATTGCTCTCGATCTTCTGAACGATCAGATTGTCTTGCTCGCCCTGATCGACATATTTGCCATCGGAACGCACTTCGGTGCAGATTTGCTGGTGGCGGTCTTTGTCTTCTTCCTCGATCGCGGCCATCTCTGGATTGCTGTCACAGCCAACTTCCAGAACCAGTTCCTTCAACGCGTCGCGGGTACCCGAAGTGGATGGCGGGCCATAAACCAGAATTTCCTGATCGGGCAGCGAAGGATCAACATCGGACCATTTCTGGTTGGTTTGCTCGCCGCCATAGGGATTGGCAGCCAGCGCTTCATAAACGATCTTGGGTGTCAGATTGAGCTCGAGACCTTCTTTCGACTCAGCAAAGGCAATTCCGTCCAGTCCCACTTGGATTTCAATTACATCGGTTACGCCATTTTCCAGGCAACCTTCAAATTCTGACAGCTTCATGCGGCGCGATGCATTGGCGATATCGGGGGTGTCCGCACCGACGCCCGAACAGAACAGCTTGATGCCGCCGCCGCTGCCGGTTGATTCGATCAAAGGTGATTTGAATTCAGAATTTGAGCGGGCAAATTCCTCGGCCACAGCTTTGGCAAAAGGGAACACGGTGGACGAGCCGACCACGCGAACAGAATCGCGTGAGCCAGAGCCGCTGCCTCCGCCGCCACATGCGGCAAGAGCGAGCGAAGAGATGGCGAGAAAACAGGCTGTTTTTACAGGTTTCATGATGTGACCTCGTAAGAATGAAAATTCGTAAGTTCGAAATTAAGACGCGGATAAGGCAGCGACGTGACAGCTGTGTGACACGACGTTCGGATTAAGGTGATCAGAAGTCAATTTGTGCGCGCAGTCCGAAACTGTCCACGCTATAAGATGTGTCGCCACCCGCGGTGGGAAATACAGCATCATCGTAGGACAGTTTGCCATAGTTCGCGAGCAGCATGGTGTAATCTGTCGGCTTCCAGACCAGCGACACGAACAGACCGTCTTGTGTGCCTCCGATAACTCCATTGTCGGTCAGGTCGAGATAATCATAACGCAGGTTCAGCTGGACCGAACCAATGCCGCCTTCGCCAACCGGATTGGCAGGCTTGGTGCGGTCAAACTTGCCGCTTTTATAGCCGCGCGTATCACCCTTGGTCAGGAAATAGCCGCCTTCGATATAGCCGCCAAAGAATGTCGGGTCGTCCATCCCGACCGGCATGTTCACATTTTGCCAATAGCCCTCGGCCACAGCGTGGAACGGGCCGGAGATAACGGCTCCTTCAACGCCCAAACCAAATTCGCTGCTGGCATCCAGATTGCCGGTGTTGATGAAACGCTCAGAGGTGAAATGGACCAGTGGGCGCTGGCGGTATCGCACGCTCTCACCGCTTTCCAGATCGGTGTAGTGAACCGATGCGCCCAGATGCAGTGTCGCATCGCCAACCTTGGGATTGGCCACGATGCGGGCATCAGCGCCCCAATTTTTGTTCGACAGATCGTCCATATTGTCGGTGAACAAACCCGCTTGGACGCGCACAGTGTCACCGGAAAATTCTGCACCCAGGCCAACGCGGCGTTCAAAGCCGAACGCATCGGTAAAGGCGGCGCGTTCGATGAATGATGTGTGCAGACTGGAGGTAAGTTCTTCCAGGCTTTGATAGTTGTTAAACTGGCCTGCGGAGATCTTGGTCTTGCCGTCTTTGTAAGAAATAATCGCATCAGTGACGGTCAGATCGCTGCCCGCCACATCCACTTCGAATTTATAGCCAAAACCGCCCGGCATATCGCCTGAAACGCCCAAACGGGCGCGGCGCACTTCATTGCCAAAGCCGTCCGATGCTCCGGTGGATGATGGAGCGCTGGTGAAGCCTGCGTCATATTGCAGTCGGCCGCGCGGCTTAAAGCTCCAGCCACCTTCACCCTTGATTTCGGGCGCACCCTTGAACGAAATTGCCGGCATTTTGTCCGCCCTTGCATGGGCTTCGCTGGCCATGGCGCTTGCGGCAACAGCAGCCTCATTGGCCGCGCTTGCCTCAGCGCTGGCAGAATCGGCTTCGGCCTCGGCTTCAGCCAATTCGCTTTCCAGAGCATCTATACGTGCTGCCATGGCGGCCATCTGGGCGCGCATTTCAGCCAGTGCATCTGTTGTGCTGCCATCATCCTGTGCAAAGGCAGGTTGAGCAAAGGAAATGGCAGTCGCAAGCGCAAGCGCCGAAGCTTTCAATTTCATGGATTGTGTTCCCCGAGTAACAATTTCTTGCCGCGAATATGACGTATCTATGACACTTTCATGACACGCAGCGAAGTTGGACCGCATGAACACTGGTCCCGTTATTGCGCGGAATTAATTGGCACCGTTCACTGGCCCATCAATGGGTCGAGCCTCAGATCACTGATTCAGAAAGGAAATTGTTCTTCATATTGGTGGAAGCCCGCATCCTATAGTTAACCGCATAGTAAGCCATTTCAGGCAGTTAGATCCGATGGGACGGGGCCATCTCTTTCGCGCACCTTGGTGGCGCTTTTTGTGCTGCGTTATGGCTATGCTGGCCATAGCGCTGGCGAGCCCCGCGTCTGCGCACGAGACTGAGCTATCATTTTCTTCCAAATGCCATGCAACATCCGACCTTTCGACCAGCTTTTCCGATATGGCGGCCACGGACGCCAAATGGATCTGTTCCGATGATGGCTGGCGCGCCGACCAGCCAGTCGCCTGGCTGCGTTTTGATGCCCGGCAATGGGCCGACGCCGACACCCCGCGTTATTTCTTTACCCGGATCGCACGGCACAAATCGATCACATTCGGCGCCGTTGGCGACAATGGCAGCGTTCGCACGGTGGAATGGGCCGAGGCAGATGGTAGAGTGTTTGGGGCCGGTCCGCTGTTTCAGTTGGACCTGCCGGAGATAACCCAAGGCACCCAAGCCATCATTGTTCGGATCGAACGGCCGCACAGTCTGCCGCTTCTCACCGAAGCTCAACTGACCTCCGATCCGGAGGCCTCCAGCTGGGCCATGATGGATGTAATCTTGCTCGCCATCGTGGTCGGCATGCTCGTGCTGCCGCTATTGTTCGACATCAGTTTCTTCATTGTACTGCGCGAGAAGTTCGTTCTGCTGCATGCCCTGATGGTGCTGTCGATGATCAATTATGTCCTCTTCGCCGGAGGGTTGATTGGTGTCTTTGTGCAATTGCCCGTGGCCGTTGTTTCAATCGTTGGCGCACTGGGTTGGGCGATCGGGGTTGGACTATCAGCCTTGTTCCTGGTGACGTTCTTGGAGGACGGGGCCCAATCGCGCCGGATGCAGCGCCTGACTGTCGCCACCGGGATTTGGACCATATGTGTGCCCGGCTTTTTTGCCTTGCAGTTCCACGCCACCCAGCCATTTGATGATCGCGGATATTTTTACGCATTCCTGCCGGTGATCGCCGTCATATCGGTGGCCTTGATCGAGGCATTGATGCGGGGCAGCAGAAGCGCTCGCTTTGTGGCCGTAGCATGGACGCCGATCATTCTCGCCTCGGTAGAACGGTTGCTTCGTGGGTTGGGAGCCTATACCGGACCGTCCTCTTTGGATCAGCTGATTTTTGTCGCTACCGGGCTTGAGGTGGTGATCATCTCGCTCAGCGTTGCCGACCGCTTCGTTGACCTGCGCCGTCAACGCGACGAGGCGGTAACCGAATCCAAGGTGTTGGAGCGATTGTCCGAGCGTGATCCGCTGACCGGATTGCTAAATCGGCGCGCAATCGACGCCCGCTTTCTGGATTTGCACCGCGCAGGATATGAAACCTTTGGCCTGATCGATTTGGATCACTTTAAATTGGTCAATGACACGGCCGGCCACGCGACTGGCGACAAAGTGCTGAAGGTCGTGGCCGATATTCTTGATAGCGACAAAGACAGTATAGCGATCCGGATGGGCGGCGAGGAATTTTTGCTGCTGCTGCGAGGTGAGAATGCACAAATTAGAGCGGAGAAGCTACGCAGCGCCATCCCGATCCGCGTGGCGCAAGCCGTTCCCGAACTCGAAATATTGGTCACCGCCAGCATGGGCATGCTGACAGCACCGTTACAAGCGATGCCAAACGCCGTGTTCGAGGACATTTATTCCCGTGCCGACAAATTGCTTTACGAAGCCAAAAATCAGGGTCGCAACCGGACAACGAGTGAAAAATTGAAGGCTTTTGTCAGGCGCAAAGAAGACCGACGCAAGGGTGGGGGCAAAACCAACAAGGCTGCCTAACCGCTTAACCCCTGACCGCTTAAACAGCGCGCCATGCTCGATAATTCTTCGCCCGCTTGGCCGCACGCCATTGATCGGCCAGCAACGCCACCACAGGCGACCCGCCATCGCCAGCTGATTTGCCCTTGGCCATTCTCTCGATCTGCGCCTTGGTCAGGGCCATTGTTGCAAGCCCCTTCAAGGCCGCGCTGGACCAGCCGACCTGCGGCAAACTCACCTCAGCATGGGCACC
The DNA here is from genome assembly GCA_947495555.1 of uncultured Erythrobacter sp. Taxonomy (GTDB): domain Bacteria; phylum Pseudomonadota; class Alphaproteobacteria; order Sphingomonadales; family Sphingomonadaceae; genus Erythrobacter. Next base: position 1,608,284 of record CANLZI010000001.1, read on the forward strand.
ATTCTTCCAGTCTTTGGGCAAATTGGGGTTGGCCGCCATAGCCCGCGCAATGCCGAGGATTTGGACCCCAAAGCCTTGATCATCTTGCGCCAAAGCCGCTTGGGCAACCGCCAGCTTGGTTATGCCGCCCGTGACCATGATCGGCATATCGGCAACCTTGGCAATTTCCCGCGCAAAATCGACGAAATAGGCCTCGCGCGCGGCTGTGGAGCTGGTCTGCTCCTGTTCGACCTCGTCAGCAGGATTGCCCTGCATCGCCGGACTTTCATAACTGCCGCCGGACAATTCAACGCAATCGACGCCTTTTCCTTTCAGCGATTGGACAACTTGTTTGGCGTCATCAAAGTCAAACCCACCGCGCTGGAAATCAGCAGAGTTGAGCTTGATCCCGACGCCAAAGGAAGGCCCCACCCGGCCTCGCACTGCATCGACAATGCGAAGCAAGAAGCGCGCCCGGTTCTCCAGACTTCCGCCCCATTGATCATCGCGCTTATTGGTAAGTGGGGAGAGGAATTGGCTGACCAGATATCCATGCGCACCATGAATTTGCACGCCGTCGAAACCGGCTTCTTCTGCTGCAACTGCCGTGTCTGCAAAGCGGGTAATAATCGTTTCGATCTCATCGGCTTCCAACGCGCGAACAGGAGCAAACATAGAGGAAAACTTGCCCAAATTGAGCGCTACGCCCGAGGGAGAAACCGCCGTTTCGCCCATGCTCTTGTACAATTGCCGACCGGGATGGCTGATCTGCAACCAGAATTGCCCGCCGCCCGACTTGCCAATTTGCGCCCATTGGCGAAACGGGGCGAGATCCGTACCCTTTTGCAGCACTACCCCGCCTGGACCGGTCAAGGCGGACGGATCAACCATCACATTGCCGGACAAAATCATACCAGCGCCACCATCGGCCCATTGGCGATACAGGCCGAACAGTTTTTGCCCCGGATATTGGCCCGGCTGAACCGCCAGATTTTCTTCCATCGCCGCCTTGCAAATGCGGTTGGGAATAGTGGTGCCATTGGGCAAGCTTAGCGGCTGAAAAAGCTGGTCGGTCACAATATCAAAGGTCTTTCTGAAAGGGCGCTACAATTTCGGGGCGAACCCGGATGAGCCGCTGGTTGTCTTTGTCCAGCATGGCCCATGTGGTGCGCGCGGCAACAATAATCTTGCCCGCCTGATTGCGGAAATCGACCCGGCGGTCCGACTTGGCCCCTTTGGGCGCGCCATCGATCCATGTTTCGCCGATCACGCTATCACCCGCAGCAATATTGCCGCGATAGTCAATCTCGTGCCGCACCACGACCCAGAACACCTTGGCATGGTCTTCGGGTCGGGCGACAGCATCCCAATGGGCCGTGGCAAGGTCTTGGATCCATTGGACCCAGACCGCATTGTTCACATGGCCAAGCTCGTCAATATGCTCGGATCGCGCGGTGAAAGTGAGAGCAAACGGTTCGCTCACTCAGCAGCCGTCTCGCCATGTTCAGCAATTCCCATTTGCCACAGGATAAAGGCCATCTCTTCGGCTGTTTCATACAGCGAATTCCAACGGCCAGATTTGCCGCCATGGCCTGCACCCATATTGGTTTTGAGCAGCAAGACATTGTCATCGGTTTTAACTTCGCGCAGCTTGGCAACCCATTTGGCTGGTTCCCAATAGGTCACGCGCGGATCGTTCAGCCCTGCTGTGACCAGCAATGGCGGATAATCCTGCGCTGATACCTGATCATAGGGAGAGTAGCTGAGGATATAGGCAAAGGACTGCTTGCTGGTGATGGGATTGCCCCATTCCTGCCATTCGCCCGGTGTCAGCGGCAGGCTTTCATCGAGCATGGTGTTGAGCACATCGACGAAAGGCACATGCGCTGCCACAGCTCCAAACAAGGAAGGATCCTGATTGATCACGGCTCCCATCAATTCGCCGCCCGCAGACCCGCCGCTGGCGGTCACCTTGCCCTCTGCCGTATAGCCAAGCTCGATCAGTCCGCGGCCTGCATCGACAAAATCGTTGAAGGTGTTGGTCCGCTCGTTCAGCTTGCCTTGCAAGTACCAGCGTCGGCCCAGATCATCACCGCCCCGGATATGCGCAATCGCATAGGCGAAACCGCGATCCAGCAGGCTCAACCGTGTGGTCGAAAAGCCCGGCGGCACAGCATAACCATAGGCGCCATAAGCATAAAGGTGCAGCGGGCCGGCAGCTCCGCCGTTCAGCTCGTCACGATCCTTGCGATATACAATCGACACCGGGACCATCGTTCCATCGCGCGCCTGAATGCTTACGCGCTTGGTGGCGTAAAGCGAGGCGTCGTAACCGCTGGGGATTTCCTGCTGCTTGAGCAGTTCCAGCGACGCATTGGCCACGTCATAATCATACACCGAATCGGGCGTGATCATGCTTTCATAATCGAGCCGTAATTTGGTCTGATCATATTCGGGATTGTTGGATAGCCCCGCGCTGTAGCTCGATTCAGGAAAGGCGATGTTCTTGGCGTTCAAAGGCGCATCATAGGGACGGATCTGGATCTGATCCAAACCGTTCAAGCGGCCTTCGGTGACCATGAAATCCTTGAACAGGTCAAACCCGGTCAGATAAAACTCGTCCGATCCAGCCAGCACCGTTTCCCAAGTCCCCGGCGCATCCAGTGATGCCTTGGCCAGACGGAAATTGATGTGATCATCATTGGTCCAGATAAACAGTTCATTATCGCGGACATCGACCGAATATTCGACACCCTTTTGGCGCGGCTTGACCAGGATCTGTTCGCCAGTGGGATCATCGGCACGCACCAGCCGCACTTCGCTGGTTTCATTGTCGCCCGCGGCGATGATCAGCCAATCATCTTGGGCTGAAAGGCCTGCGCCGACACTGAAAGTAACATCGTCTTCCGTGAAGATTTCAACATCATCTTCAACCGATGCACCAATGGTGTGCAGCCGCACATTGTTGATCCGCCAGTTTGCATCAACCTTGCTGTAGGCAAGAATGCTGTCGTCTTTCAGCCAGATCAGGCTTGAGCGGGTCTCGGTAAGTTCATCGTCCAGCAATTCGCCGGTTTGCAGATCCTTGATCCGAACCGTGTAGCGCTCTGATCCATTGTTATCGAATGAATAAGCCAGGTAACGCCCGCTGTCGCTGACCGTCATGGCCCCCATGCGGAAATATTCGAGTCCTTCGGCCAGTGCGTTCTCGTCCAGGATTAGTTCGGTATCGCCGCCAGCGGCAGGCGTGCGGTAGTGCTTGCGATATTGCGCGCCTTCCTCGAACTCGACCCAATAGAGAAAATCGCCATCCTTTTGCGGGACAGAGCTGTCATCTTCCTTGATTCGAGCCCGCATCTCTTCAAACAATGCGTCTGTATCGGGCTTGAAAGGCGCCATCTGCGCTTCGAACCAGGCATTTTCAGCCTTCACATAATCCAGCACATCCTCATCATCGATGGTGGGATAGGATTGGTCCTTCAACCAGTGATAAGGGTCCGAGATAGTGATCCCGTGATGGGTATAAGAATGGTCACGTTTCTCCGCGATAGGAGGAGAAGTTGGGGCCGTTTGGCTCACGCTGTTATCGTCCTTTTCATCGTCGGCTGCAATGGCAGCCACGGGTGTTGTTACAAGCAACAAAGTTGCCGCTGTGATGATAGAATTTCGAAATTTCATGGGCTGCGATCCCTTGCAATTTGGCTGCTTTTCAAAGGCTGTTGCGATCCGATCTGGAAAGCGAGCGCTGAAGAGCGTATGTTGGGCTACATAAACAATTGCCCATGTGCAGCAAGATGCACCGCACACAAACCCAGGATTCGACCAAATGTTGATGCAGACCCACGAAGCTCGCCTTGATGCCTTGCGTAAGGAACTCAAGCGTCAGGAACTGGACGGCTTTGTCGTTCCCATTTCGGATGAACACGTTAGCGAATATGTCGGCGCCTATGCCCAGCGTTTGGCATGGCTAACCGGGTTTGGCGGATCGGCTGGCAGCGCGATTGTGTTGACCAACAAAGCAGCGATGTTCGTCGATGGTCGCTACACCGTTCAAGTGCGCGATCAGGTTGATGGCACGCATTATGATTATTGCTCAGTCCCGTCCGAGACGATGGGCGGCTGGCTGGCCAACAATGCCGAGCAAGGCGCGCGGATCGGTTTTGATCCGTGGTTGCACACAGCGAAATGGGTCAAAACGGTCTCGGCTTCCCTGGAGAAATCGGGCATCCAATTGGTGCCGGTATCAGGCAATCCGATCGATGCCGTTTGGCAGGACCAGCCCGAGCCATCGCCAGCCGTAGCGCTGGTGCATGACGACAAATATGCCGGCCAATCCTCTGCCGAGAAACGCGGCCAGATCGCTGAATGGCTGAAAGATGAAGGATATGATGGAGCGGTCATCAGTGCGCTCGATTCGATCGCATGGCTGCTCAACATTCGCGGCAGCGATGTCGATCACACGCCGGTGGCCTTGTCTTATGTCGTGGCCAAGGACGACGGCACCGCTGAATTGTTCATCGCGCCTGAAAAGATCACGCCCGAGCTGTCGCAGCATCTGGGCAATGCCATCTCCATCCGTGACCGCAGCGAGTTTGCCGGTGCGCTGGGAGGCTTGAAGGGCAAGCGCATCTCGGTCGATCCCGAATATGGCGTCGCCGCGATTGCGCAATTGCTGGAAGAAGGCGGTGCCGAAGTGTCGTTCAACCGCGATCCCACCATTTTGCCCAAGGCGATCAAGAACCCGGTAGAGCAGCAGGGCCACCGCGATGCGCAAGCCCGCGACGGGGCGGCCGTTACGCGTTTTCTGCACTGGCTTACCCTCGAAGGCCCCTCGGGCAAAATTGATGAATTGGCAGCCGCTGCCAAGCTGAAAAGCTTCCGCGAAGAGCATGGCGATTTGCGCGATCTGAGCTTTGATACGATCTCGGCTGCTGGCCCGCATGCGGCTCTGCCCCATTACCGGGTGGATGATGACAGCAACATCCCGATCCCGCCCTCCAGCATCTATCTGGTTGATTCCGGGGGGCAATATCTCGACGGTACAACCGACATCACCCGCACCATCTGGATTGGTCCTGGCGAGCCAAGCGCAGAAATGACCGACCGCAACACGCGCGTCCTGAAGGGCCATATCGCGATCGATCAGGCCGTCTTCCCTAAAGGTACTGCGGGCAGCCAGCTGGACAGCTTTGCGCGCCAATCGTTGTGGTCTGCCGGCGTAGATTTCGCGCATGGCACAGGGCACGGTGTGGGTAGCTTCCTGTCCGTCCACGAAGGTCCGCAGCGCATTTCCAAGGCCGCCGGTGCGCAGGCAGGAACCGATCAGGCATTGATCCCGGGCATGATCCTGTCGAACGAGCCTGGCTATTACAAGCAAGACCATTTCGGCATTCGGATCGAGAATCTGGTGCTGACCGAGGCGCGCGAGATCGATGGTGCTGAAGGCGAATATTATGGCTTTGAAACGCTCACCTTCGTTCCGCTTGACCGCCGATTGATCGACAAAGGCCTGCTAAGCCCAGAAGAAATTGCATGGGTCGATAGCTATCACCAGCAGGTGCTCGCCCTTCTTAGCCCGCAATTGCAGGGTGATGATCTGGCCTGGCTGGAGCAGGAATGCGCTCCGCTATAGTTTGTATCCACTGATGTGAACCTTCATCAGCACGCTTGCTGACTCGCATTTGTTCCCTTATTGTTCCGTCTTTAGGCGATTCGGAAAAGGAACGATGCGATGATCGGATATGTGACACTGGGGACCAATGATCTGCCGCGTGCGGCGCAATTCTATGATGCGATTGCGAAGCATTTTGGGGTCGGGCGTATGATGGAGTTTGAAACCTTCATCGCTTGGGGCGAGATGGGCGGCGCAGCAGGCGTGGCTGCAACAAAGCCTTTTGACGAACAGCCCGCCAGCGTTGGCAATGGCACTATGGTTGCTTTGCAGGTGGAAACGCCTGAGGCGGTCCAGCAAATCTATGACACGGCATTGGCCCATGGCGGCAGCGACGAAGGCGCGCCCGGACCGCGCGGCGATGAAGGCTTTTATGCCGGATACTTCCGCGACCCGGATGGCAATAAGCTCAACGCATTTTGCATGGTCGCCCCGAAGTAAGGTAGACTGACCGGGGAGGCCGGTATGAGCGAAACAGAGCCAAAGCGGCTATCGGACAATTTCATCCATTTGGGTCTGGGCGCAACTGCACAGCCTCTTGCTCCATTTAGCGGGCCGGAATGGTATGAAAACTATGCTACCGAACATGCTGGTGATGGTGCCGAAGCCCGGCTTGTCTCACACCACAGCTTTAGTGAAGATTGGACTGTGTGGGAAATGCACCCACATGGCTCCGAAGTGGTTCTATGCATCTCGGGGAGCATGGTTCTAACCCAAGAGTTTCCGGATGGAGCGCGAGAGCAGGTCACGCTGACACAGGGCGAATATGCCATCAATCCTCCGGGTGTTTGGCACATTGCCAATGTGGCAAGCCATGCGGAGGCAATTTTCATCACCGCTGGCATGGGAACGCAGATGCGCGACAGGTCCGCATTTCCGCTGGATGAATGACAGTGCGCCATTGATACAAATTGCGACAAATACCGTGTGATGCGGCATAATCCTGCGACACATCATCTGTAAAACAGGCTTCAAGAGTAGCGGCCCGTTGTCGATCGGACCCCCTCCCCCAGTCCCCTTGGGATGTTCCCCTCCCCTGGACCGGCCGGACTGCGTCGCTGCTCTAACCTTTACGATTTAGGAGCCTGAGACATGAAAAAACTGACATTGACACTTTCCGCTGCAGCCCTTGCCTCATTTGGGGCCCTTTCGGGTGCAACCATCGCTTATGCCAACCACCATGGCGGCAAAACCGGCCCCGATGCCAATGGCGACGGAGTTGTCAGCCTGGCCGAAGCCAAAGCGCACAGTGGGGCGATGTTCGCCAAGATGGATGCCGATGGCAATGGCCAGATCGATGCGGCAGACCGCGAAGCCAGACACGCCGAACGCTTTGCCAAAATGGACGCCAATGGTGACGGCGAAGTCACTCAGGCCGAAATGAAGGCTGCCCGCGAAGCTCGCCAAGAAAAGCGGGCTGAACGTCGGACCAAGCACCACGAGCATCGCTTTGCCCAAATGGACACAGATGGCAGTGGCGGCCTGAGCAAGGCCGAACTGAAAGCGGGCAAGGAAGCACGCAAAGGTAAACGCGGTGAATATCGCGGCAAGAAGCATCGCCGCGGCGGCGAACGCGCCATGCGCATGCTGAAGCGAGCCGATACCAATGGTGACAAGGCCGTAACCCGCGCTGAGTTTGATGCTGCGGTTGAAGCACGCTTTGCCAAGGCCGATACCGATAATTCGGGTACCGTCACCAAAGAAGAGCGCAAAGCTGCCCGCGAGGCCCGCATGCAAACGCGCCGCTCGCAAAACTAAGCTCAGCAGTTGAGCCGCGGGCACAGGTGCGGCAAGGACATGATCAATGACCCAAGATGCGCCTGTTTCCCTGCTGCTAGTTGATGACGAAGCAACCTTGCGCGAACCCCTGGCCGAGTATCTGACCGGTCAGGGGTTTGTCGTGCAGGAAGCCGTAAGCGCAGCCAGTGCCCGCACCATACTGCAGGACACCCGGCCCGATCTGGTCCTGCTCGACATCATGATGCCGGGTGAAGACGGGCTGTCCCTGACCCGCCATTTGGTAGAGGCGCAAAACCTTCCGGTCATTCTGCTGACCGCTAAGGCCGAAGCGACCGATCGCATCGTGGGCCTGGAAATGGGCGCGGATGACTATGTCGTAAAACCGTTCGAGCCGCGCGAGCTGGTGGCCCGGATTCGGTCCGTCCTACGCCGATCTAACCGTACCGAACCTGCCGCTTTGACCGAAGGCATGGGGTACGTATTCGAAGGCTGGACCCTCGATCCACTAAAGCGCAAACTAACTGATCCCGAAGGCGTCTCGGTCGCGATTTCTACGGCCGAGTTTCGCCTGTTGCGCGCCTTCCTCGATCATCCACGTGAAGTGTTGGACCGGGATCGCTTGCTGGACATGGTCCAGGGCAGAACCGCGCATATATTTGACCGCGCGGTGGACAATCAGGTCAGCCGCCTGCGCCGCAAGATCGAGCCCGAGCGCAGCAATCCGCAATTTATCCTGACCGTGCGCGGCGGCGGCTATCGCTTTGCCGCACAAGTTTCGCGCACCGCAAAGCAGGCGGATTGATCATGCTGTCACGCCTACAATTCCCACTTTTCAAGAGCCTGCTGGGACAAGTGATGCTGGTGGTCGCCTTTGGCCTGTTGGTGGGCCAGGCGGTCTCTGCCATCCTGCTGTATCAAGCCGCCGAACAACGCCGCGAAGCAAGCTTGGTCAATGCCATCGCATTCCGGCTGGTCAGCGCTGATGAGAGCACGGGCCGGCCCGCGTATGAGGGTCTAAGGCGCTTTGACCACCTCGAAGAACGGCGAGCACAACGGCGCGCGCACCGCGATGCCATCTTTGCTGAACGGGGTAGTAAACCATCCGCAGGAGGCAATCGTAGATGGCGTCGCCTTGGCCTGCAAAGAGCCGATACGTTCCTGCCTCAACCAGGCGATTCGCGTAGCTCGTCGTTAGAGGAAAAAGTCAGCGAAGTTCTCACGGAACAATTGTACGGTTTTGAGCAGGTGCAGGTTGTCAGACGGCGTGCAGGTGACGATCCTTTCATCACCTCGATGGCCAAAAACCGCCCCAGAATGCGGCAGCCAGGATGGCAAGATCGCACGATAATGGTCGCTGCAGTTGAGCTGCCTGACAATCAGGGCTGGGCGATCGCGCGGGTTGCTGAACCGCCCCGCCCCACTGCCATTGCCCGCTCGGTCGTCTTGCAGACGCTGGTTATATTCGTGGTCTTGTTCGGTCTGCTCTATATCGTATTGCGGCGCATCACACGCCCTGTCGCTCAGCTGACCAACCGCGTTGATGCGTTTGCTCTCAGTCCAGACAAGGCTGTGCCGGTTAAACCTGCTGGCCCGCAAGACATTCGCCGACTGATCGCAGCCCACAACGCGATGGAGGCGCGCATCGCATCCATGTTGGATGAAAAGGACGTGATGCTGGGGGCCATTGGCCATGATCTCAAGACACCGCTGGCGGCATTGCGGGTGCGGATCGAAAGCGTAGGCGATGACAGGCAGCGCAGCCGGATGGCGGAGAGCATCGAGGACATAAATCACACTCTGGACGACATATTGTCGCTGGCACGCATTGGCCGAAACGCACAAGCACCAGAGCGCACCAACATCACCGCCTTAGCGCAATCAGTGGTCGACGAGTTTGACGATTTGGGCGAGCCGGTGGAGCTGACCGATGCGCCGCGCATTGTCGGTGCCATTCATGTCACATGGGTCAAGCGGGCACTGCGCAATCTGATTTCTAACGCTGTGCGCTATGGCGGAGGCGCCCAGGTTTCGCTGAGTGACGATGATGGCGCCGCGGTGATCGTGATCCAGGACAATGGGCCGGGTATCCCGGACGATCGGCTTGCAGCAATGCTGGAGCCTTTCGCCCGTGGAGAGGCTTCGCGCAATCGTGCCACTGGCGGAGCCGGTCTGGGTCTGACCTTGGCCCACGCCATTGCCGAGCAGCATGGCGGCTCGCTCACCTTGTCAAACCGTTCTGAGGGTGGGCTACGAGCAGAACTACGCTTACCGCTATCCTGAATCGATCAAGCAGCGTAACCAGTTCGCCTGGAAAAGCGAATGGCCCCTTATGACTGATATTCTCTATGGCTCTGCCCCATCGCTGTTCACTGGTAAGGCGCGTGCCTATCTCGATTGGAAAGGGGTGGACTATCGCGAAGTCGCTCCCGATGAAAAGGTCAGACAAGAACTGATCCTTCCCGCGATTGGCCGTATGGTCATACCCGTGATCCAGTTGGACGATGGCACGCTTCTGCAAGACACCAGTGTGATCATTGATCATTATGAGGCCAACGCCGAGGGACCCTCGGTCTATCCCTCAGGCCCGCGCCAACGCTTCGCCGCGCTTCTGCTGGAATGCTTTGGCGATGAATGGTTGGTCATTCCGGCGATGCATTACCGCTGGAATTACAATGAGGAATGGATTTACGAGGAATTTGGCCGGTCCATGGCCCCCGACGCACCAGCTGATCAGCATGTCGCCATTGGCAAGGCCATTGGCGAGCGGTTTCGCGGATTTGTGCCAATTCTTGGCATCAACGAAACAACCATTCCGGCCATCGAAGCCAGTTATGAAGCATTGCTGGCGGACCTCGACATCCATTTCCAGGCCCATGACTTTCTGTTCGGAACGCGTCCGTCGATTGGCGATTTTGGCCTAATCGGTCCGCTCTATGCGCATCTTTATCGTGATCCAGCCTCGGGTGAGATCATGAAGCGCTTGGCTCCGCATGTGGCACAATGGGTCGAGCGAATGGTGCATGTCGAACAGCCATTATCGGGCGAATTCCTGCCCGATGATGCGGTGCCAGATACGCTGCTGCCAATCTTGCGCCGGATGATGGACGAACAATTGCCCAATTTGATGCGCACTGCCGAGCTGACCGCCGAATGGGGCAAAGCCAGTGCCGATCGAGAAGTGCCGCGCGCCGTCGGAATGGCCGAATATTCGCTTGGCACCGTCTCCTCGACCCGCATGGCGAGCCCGTTCAGCCTGTGGATGCTGCAACGCGCCTTGGGCTGCCTGGATGCAATGGAAGACGATGAGCGCGCCGCCTGCGCCGCCTTGCTGGACAAAGTTGGCGGCAGCGCCTTGCTCGACTTCCCCATGCCGTTCCAACTGGTGTTCGAAAATCACCGCTTGTGGCGCGAGGAAGCCAGCTAGCGCGTCAACGCATCAGGCCGCCAATCAAATTGCGTACGAACCGCCCGGCGATGGGGCCAGCCAGATCGGTCGCGATGGATCCTGCCGCCGATGTAATGCCCGATTTTACCGGATTGGCCCGGCTTTTCTTGCCCAACACCGCTGCCGCTGCTGCACCGGCCATGCCGCCGGCTGCCACTTTGGTCCCGCGCGAGACCGCCTTCTCCCAAATGCTTTTTGTCTTGCGAGGACGCTTGCGGACCTCTTCCTCACCCTTTTCTTCCACCTCTTTCGCGGTTTCAACCGCATCAATGGCTTTTTGTGCCAGCACTTCGTCGGCGCTTTCACGGTCCACGCGCTCGTCATATTTGCCTTCAACCGGAGAGATCGACTGCATGATCGCGCGCTCTTTCTTGGTCACTGGACCTAGGCGAGAGCGAGGCGGCTTGATCAGCGTGCGTTGCACAACCGAAGGCGCGCCGTCCTCCATCAAAGTGGACACCAGCGCTTCGCCCACCCGCAATTCGGTGATCGCTTCTTCCACATCCAAGTCTTCATTGATGCGGAAGGTGTCTGCCGCAGCCTTGATCGCTTTCTTGTCGCGCGGGGTGAAGGCGCGCAGAGCGTGTTGGACGCGGTTGCCTAACTGGCCGGCTACTTCTTCGGGAATGTCGATCGGGTTTTGCGTGACAAAAAACACGCCCACGCCTTTTGACCGGATCAGACGAACAACTTGCTCGATCTTGTCTTCCAGCGCTTTGGGCGCGTCATCAAACAGCAAATGCGCTTCGTCGAAGAAGAACACCAGTTTCGGTTTTTCCGGATCGCCGACCTCGGGCAAAGTTTCGAACAATTCGGCCAGCAACCACAAAAGAAATGTGGCGTAGAGCTTGGGGCTGCGCATCAATTTGTCCGCTGCCAGAACATTCACATAGCCCTTGCCGCTCTCGTCAAGCTGCAGAAAATCATCGATTTCCAGCGCCGGTTCCCCAAAGAAATGGTTGGCCCCTTGCGATTCAAAACTGAGCAATTGGCGTTGGATTGCGCCCACGCTTTGCTTGCTGACATTACCATATTGGCCAGACAATTCCTTGGCATTGGCCGCCGCCCACGCCAGCACGGATTGCAAATCTTCAAAGTCGAGCAACAACAGGCCATTGTCATCGGCATGGCGGAAGACGATCTGCAACACGCCTTCTTGCGTGTCGTTCAGATCGAGCAGACGGGCCAGCAACAATGGCCCCATCTCGGATACTGTGGTGCGGATGGGGTGGCCTTGCTCGCCATACAAATCCCAGAATACCACCGGATTATCGGAATAGGCATAGTCATCCATTCCCAATTCCTTGGCCCGGCCCTCCAGCTTGTCCGCATGTTTGAAAGTTGGTGATCCGGGCATCGCAATGCCGGACAAATCACCTTTCACATCGGCCACAAACACCGGAACACCATTGGCAGAGAAGCTTTCCGCCATGCCTTGCAAGGTCACGGTTTTACCCGTGCCGGTTGCACCCGCGATCAATCCGTGACGATTGGCGCGTGACAGGTCCAGATATTGCTTCTCACCATTGCTGGCGAGGCCAAGAAAAATTTCACTCATTACTGGCAAGAAACTCCGTATATCAGCTGGTTCAAACTCCGTGTGGCAAAGGGTGGCATAAGCGGTCAAGTTCTCGACTTGCGCGAGGAAGCGGCTAAGGCAGAAATTATGGGTCAAAAAACTCCCTTTATCCTGTTGGACGACGCGCGCAGCGACGCCGCTGCACCAGCCCATCTGTATGCCAATCCAAGCCAGATATTTGTGGCTAGGCGTGCAGACGAGGTACGCGATGTGCTGCAACGGGCCGATGCAGCCCGGCGAGAAAGCGGCGCCACGCTGGCTGGATATATCGCCTATGAAGCGGGACTGGCCTTGGAACCGCGCCTTGCCCCTTTGGCGCAAAGCCGTAGCGGCGCAGATGGCCCCTTGGTGTGGCTCGGCCTGTTTGACGAAACCACCGAGATTGCTGCCGATGACGTGCCACAATGGCTGGGGGATAATAGCGAAGGCGAGGCCTCGCTCGGTCCGCTCACCCCGCAAATATCAACCGGCGGTTACACAAAGAACTTTGCAACATTGCAGGACGCGATCCGCGCAGGCGACATTTATCAGGCCAATCTGACCTATCCGTTGGCCGGATCATATCGCGGCGATCCGATCGCGCTTTATGCCGCATTGCGGCCAGCCGCACAGGCGGGATATGGCGGCTTGATCTTTGACGGATCGCATTGGTTGTTGAGCCTATCGCCTGAGCTATTTTTCTCGCTGCAAGATTCTCAGGCGAAGGTTAAGCCGATGAAAGGCACCCGCCCTCGCAGCCATGATCCAGAAACGGACGCCGCCTTGCGCGACGAGCTGGCATCCTCGGAAAAAGACAAAGCCGAAAATTTGATGATCGTTGATCTGATGCGCAATGATTTGTCGCGCGTCTCGCAAGCCGGCAGCGTTCAGGTTGAGGCACCCTTTACCGTCGAATCCTATCCAACGGTCCACCAGATGGTCTCCAGCGTGCACGCAACATTGCAAGCGGACAAAGGCGCGATTGATCTGGTCCAGGCGATATTCCCGTGCGGGTCCATCACCGGTGCACCCAAGATCAGGGCGATGGAGCTGATCGACCAAGTCGAGCGCGATGCGCGCGGCCCTTATTGCGGCGCGATCGGTCGGATTGGCGGCCCCGCTGCTGATGGTGGGTCAGACGCCGCATTCAATGTCGCGATCCGCACCTTGCGGCTCACCCCGATTGAAAATGGCCAAGGGACAGCGGTGTTGGGCGTCGGCTCTGCCATTGTTGCCGATAGCGATGCCATGTCCGAGCGGCGCGAATGCGAAGTTAAAGCAGGCTTTGCCCGTGCGGCCTCGCCCGATGCGACCGCGCCGCAATGCGATTTGATCGAGACCATGCGGTTCAATCCCGAGACCGGGATAGATCTATTAGAGATGCATCTGGAGCGGATGAAGACTAGCGCCAGCGCGTTGGGGTTCGAATTTGATCGCCATGCAGCGCGCAATCAGATCCAGGCTTTGTGTTTCGAGCTGGAGCAGCCCAGCAAAGTGCGCCTGTTGGCCTCGCGCAAAGGGGCGATCGCGTTGCAGACTTCCACGCTACCCCAACAATCCGACGGCGCGCTGCAGGCCATCGCTCTGCCGATCCCGGTTGATCCGGGCGACTGGCGTTTGCGGCACAAAACCAGCGACCGCGCTTTTTATGAAGAAGCGCTGGAAGTGGCCCGCGATGCAGGTGCCAGCGAGGCACTGCTGGTGCGCGATGATGGCTTGGTGACCGAGGGCTGCTTCACAAATATCTTTGTCGAACGCGACGGCATCTTGCTGACCCCTCAGGCCGATCTTGGGCTGTTGCCAGGTGTCCTGCGCCGCTCGCTGATTGAGGCCGGCAAAGCGCGCGAGGCCGAGCTGACGCTGGCTGACTTGGCGGGCGATGATCTCACACAGGAATTTTGGCTCGGCAATGCGGTGCGCGGGTTGGTAAAGGCAAGGCTGACACAATGACCTCCACCCCAATCGAGATCCTATTTGAAGACGCCGAAGCACTGGTGATCAACAAACCGGCCGGATTGCCGGTCGATCGGCCGCGCAAGGGCGGTGAATGTCTGGAAGACCATCTGGATGCGCTTCGCTTTGGGTTTCAGCGCCAACCGCTGCCGGTTCACCGGCTGGACACCGACACATCGGGCTGCCTGCTGCTGGCGCGCAATCCCAAGGCGCACAAACGCTTTGCCCGTAGCTTTGAAGAAAAGCTGGTGAGCAAGAGCTATATCGCCATTCTGGACGGCGTGCCCGAAGCCGAATCAGGCACGATTGAGCTAGCCTTGTCCAAGATCAGCAGCGAGGCCAAGGGCTGGCGCATGATCGCCGCCAAAAAGGGCAAGCCTTCGGTTACCCATTGGGAACGCATTGCGGTGATGGATGGCCGCAGTGTGGTGCGCTTTCGCCCGGAAACAGGCCGGACCCACCAATTGCGTATCCACGCGCTCGCCGGACTGAAAATCGCTCTGCTGGGCGATCCCATATATGGCTCTGGCCAAGGTGCGCCGCGCACAATGTTGCATGCCGAATCGCTCACCATGCCACGCGTAAACAAGGCCGATATTGTCGCCTCTGCCCCGATCCCGGATGATTTCCGCAATGCCGGTTATTTGGGCTGAGTACGATGACAGAGGAAGCGCTCGAAGCCCTGGTGGACCACGCGCTTCCTTTGGTGGAAGAGAAATTTATCGCGGCGAGTGGCCCCGGCGGTCAAAACGTCAATAAAGTGGCCACTGCGGTGCAATTGCGGCTGGATGTGTTTGCCCTGCGCTTGCAACCGCAGGTCTTCAATCGCCTCAAGGCTCTGGCTGGGTCAAAAATGACCGCCAGCGGCGAGATTGTTTTGACTGCGCGCAGCTACCGTACGCAGGAAATGAATCGTGCCGATGCACGCGAGCGGTTGGCCGAGCTGCTGCGAGAGGCGCAGCGCAGCCCCAAGAAGCGCGCCAAGTCTCGGGTGAACCGGGTGGGCAAGGCAAAACGGCTGAAGTCCAAGAAGGCGCGCGGCGCGGTTAAGGCCAATCGGGGCAAAGTGTCGCGTTCTGATTGGTGAGCATGCTCTTCTGTGCTTGACTTTTCCCCGTGAATCGGCAAATGGGCGCGCCTTGAGCGGAGGTGCGATCAAAGCGCCGCCCATGTTTTTTCGGCCAGTCTCGCTTTGGGGCGGCCCCACCCGATCTTAGGAATACGCCATGGCGAAACCCGCAACCGTCAAGATCAAGCTCGTCTCGACTGCCGACACGGGCTTTTACTATGTGACGAAGAAAAATCCTCGGAACATCACCGAGAAAATGACCTTCCGCAAATATGACCCGGTCGTGCGCAAGCATGTCGAGTTCAAGGAAGCCAAGATCAAGTGATCTTTCCTGAACGTGAGGCGTGCCCTCAGGTTCAGTGACAGTTCAAGGCTTCGTGTTTAGAAGACGAGCCATGAATATCTTGCGACATATTTTCCGTCAGCCTGTGCGCGTCATTATAGGCGCCGCATTGGCCATTGTTGTGCCGACAACGGCTGCGACCTTTGTCGCTACCCCTGCAATCGCTGCCGAAGGCGATCTGGAGCGGGCTGCGGGCGCGCTTAGGGCTGTCGCCACAATGCAGGCCGATTTTACCCAGACCGACCGCCTGGGCCAAACCGCCACCGGGATTATGACCCTCAAGCGGCCCGGCAAGATTCGCTTCGAATATGAAAAAAGCGTTCCATTGCTGGTCGTCTCCAACGGGCGCTCGCTCTATCTGGTCGATTACGAGGTCAAGCAAGTTCAGCGCTGGCCGATCAAGAATTCGCCGTTGGGTGTCTTGCTCGATCCCAATCGCGACATCAAACGCTATGGCAAATTGATACCGACCGGCAATCCCGATGTTGTCAGCATCGAGGTGCGCGACCCCAAGCGGCCCGAATTTGGCCGCATCACGATGGTGTTCATCCGCAATGCAACCGCACCAGGTGGATTGCAGCTGACCAATTGGGTGGCACTGGATGCGCAGAACAATCGGACCACAGTCCGGCTGCGCAATCATCGCTATGGAGTCGCGGTCGCTGACAGTGCGTTCAAGTTTAACGATCCGCGCCGCACATCTCGTCGTCCCAGGTAAACACCCCAGCCGCGATCAGTTGTATATTTGCGACAAAAATCGGCTTTTGTTCATAAGCGCGAAAGCGTTTTGGTCGTAATATTTCCTTCTAAGGTGATCGAAAGATGGTTTCCCCCTGTTACCCTCTCTTCAGCTAGATCATCTTAGGAATGCGTGACGAACGCTAACGAAGGAACCCTCGTCCCAATGCCCCCGGGACGAGGGTTTTTTCATGCCCTTTTTGTGCCACTTTTCTTGGGGGGTTATTGTGTGCGATCGGCTCACGCCTCTGGACCCTCCGCTGTCCTCCCCCTATCAGCATGCCCATGGTTTCTATTGCTACTTGGAATATAAACTCGGTTCGCTTGCGCATGCCGATTGTCGCCCGCTTCTTGCAGGAAGAGGCACCCGATGTTCTGTGCCTGCAAGAGATCAAATGCCAGGAACACCAGTTCCCCTATGATGCATTTGCCGAGCTGGGCTACACCCACAGCGCGGTGCATGGACAAAAGGGCTATCACGGGGTCGCCACCGTCAGCCGCACCCCGCTCAAGGAATTTTCGCGCCATGATTGGCAAGCCAATGGGGAGGCCCGCCACGTCGGGGTTGAGCTGTTGGACGCCAAGGATTCGCAAGGGCGCGCCATCGTCATCGAGAATGTCTATGTTCCAGCAGGCGGCGATGAACCCAATCGCGATGTGAACCCCAAATTCGGTCAAAAGCTGGACTTTCTGGCGCGCATGACGGCCTGGGCAGAACAGATCGAACGGCAAACGCTGATTGTGGGTGATTTCAACATTGCTCCGCTGGAAAGCGACGTGTGGAACCACAAGCAATTGTTGAAAGTTGTCAGCCATACGCCGATCGAAGTGGAGACCTTGCAGCGCTTTAAAGAGGCGCATGATTGGGTCGATATCGGGCGCGAACATATCCGCGATCCGGAACGCTATTTCAGCTGGTGGAGCTATCGATCCAAAGATCGCAAGGCCAATGATCGTGGCCGGCGCTTGGATCACATGTGGGCCAGTGCAGAATTGGCCGGAAAGGCGAGCGGCCATCGCTTGCGCGAAGATGCGCGCGATTGGGAAAAGCCGTCAGACCACATCCCTCTAATCACCGAATTTTCACTGTAGCAAAGACGCGCCTACTCCCGCACGCTATGATCATGCACGCCATCACCATCCGGCCCGAAACACAAAGCGATCAAGCGACCATCTTTGCGCTGACCACGGCGGCTTTTGCCGATATGCCCTTTTCGGACGGGGACGAACCTGCCTTGGTCGACAACCTACGACGCGATGGCGATCTGGCCTTGTCCCTGGTGGCCGAAGACGCTCAGCGCATTGTGGGTCATATCGCTTTTTCGCCGGTCACTATTGCTGATGGATCGCTCGATTGGTTTGGGCTGGGTCCGGTCTCGGTCTGGCCCGAGCTGCAAAAGCAAGGCATTGGTGGCGCCCTAATTCAGCGCGGAATTGCCGATCTGCGCGAGCGCGGCGCGCGCGGCATCATCTTGTTGGGCAGCCCTGTCTATTACAGCCGCTTCGGGTTCGAGCATGACCCCGCCCTGACCTATCCCGGGCCGCCTGCAGAATATTTTCAACGCTTGGTTCTGGATGGCGATGCGCCCTCGGGCCAAGTATCTTATGCGCCCGCCTTTGGCTAAATTTTTGCCGAGGCCCAAATTCGGGATCGCCTGCATGATCAGGCACCCAAACTTTGGGTTGGCGCAAGCGTTCCGGTCTTGTTAGGACATCCTGCAGGAGCGGTGGCTTGGCTCTAAACACGATATTTTGAAGTGAATTTTTAGAGGAACTTACGATGAAAAAGAATTTTGCCATGGTGGCGCTGGCTGGCGCAGCTTTGTCGCTGACAGCATGCGGCAGCAGCGACGACGCATCCGCCGATGCAAACGCAGAATCTGTCGAATCGGTTGCTGAAGAAGCGCTGGCCGATGTGACCGAAACACCGGTTGAAGACGATGCAGCCACTGCGGAAGCAGCAGAGCCCGCTGCGGTTGATCAGTCGACCGCCGAAGAAGCCGCTGCCAATGCGGCTGAAATCGCTGCGGCGGTTGAGGCAGCAGAGGCAAGTGCGTCCGACATCGCCGATCTGGTTGAATAAACCAAACCCAATCGCGGCGCAGCAGCGCCTGATATAATACGGGCGGTATGGACGGTTCTTTCTAGGCCGCCTGCCGCCCGTTTCTTTTTGGCGCGCTGCTCTTGACCGCCATCTCAAGCACGCTGTCGACACAGAGGATTTATCCATGAGCAGATCCAATGCGTGCCTATTGCTTTGCTCAGCGTCCCTATTGCTGACCGGATGCGGAGACGAGCAGCAAGGGTTTGGACCAGGCGATACGACCGCCAGCGAAGCACGCGCTCTCAACGACGCAGCCGAGATGGCGGCGCAGCAAAGGCCAACTTCCAAAACCAATGCACCCCTGCCACAAACTGCAGGGGACAAGGCGCCCAATCAGGGGCAATGACCCTTTGACCAACACAATTTTGCGGGCCTGCCCGTGCAAGAGGATCCAACCATTATGAGCAACCCAGGAATGGACCCGGAAACCTTCGAAATGTTCGCCGAACAGCTCGATCGCTATGTCAAAGAACGGTTGATCCCGGCCGAGGCTGATCTGATCGAAAACGATCGCATTGCGCCAGAGATCATTCAGGAAATGAAGGATATGGGCCTGTTCGGCATTTCTGTGCCGGAAGAATATGGCGGCGCTGGCCTCAACACTTCCCAATATGCGCGTGTGGTCAATCTGATGAGCTATGCCGCGCCAGCCTATCGCTCCATTTTCTCGATCAATGTCGGCATGTTTGCCAGCGCCATGAAAAACGGCGCGACAGAGGATCAGCGGGCCGAATGGTTTCCACAATTGGTCGAAGGTAAAATCGCCTGCTTTGGCCTGACCGAGCCTGGATCGGGCAGCGACAGCGCCGCGATGCAAACCACCGCCACGCCTGATCCGGATGGCAATGGCTGGATCCTTAACGGAACCAAGCGATACATCACCAATGCGCCGCATGCCGATGTTGCGTTGATTATGGCCCGGACCGAGAAGGACGCGCTGCCCAAAAACGCGCATGTCAGCGCCTTTATCGTGCCAATGAATACGCCCGGTATGTCGACCAGCTCTCCCGATAAGAAGATGGGCCAATCTGGCAGCCATATTTCCGACATCATGCTGGATGATGTGAAAGTGCCGGGCAGCGCCTTGTTGGGCGGCGAGACCGGCAAAGGCTTCCGCTTTGCTATGCAGAGCCTCGATAATGGCCGGATTTCGGTTGGCTCGGCGGCAACCGCCTATGCCCGCCGCGCGCTCGATTCTGCCCTGCGTTATGCCAATGAGCGCAAGGCCTTTGGCGAACCGATCGCCCGGTTTCAGCTGATCCAGGCCATGCTGGCCGATAGCGAGACCGAGATTTATGCCGCCGAATGCATGATGCGCGATGTGTCAGAACGCGCTGACCGGGGCGAGAATATCATCGCCAAGGCGGCGGCCTTTAAGGTGTTTGCGTCTGAAATGTGCGGCCGGGTGGTTGACCGGGTGGTGCAGATTTATGGCGGTGCAGGCTATCTGGCTGAATATGACGCCGAGCGTTTCTTCCGCGATGCCCGAATCTATCGGATTTACGAAGGCACAACGCAGATTTTGCAGCTTCAAATCGCCAAGCACATGCTGCGCGAATGGGAAGCCGTTCACGGATAGAACTTGCCTGCCGCCAGCGGGCCCGCCTTGGATAAAAGGAAATAGATGTACAATCTCCTCAACGACCTTTCGATTGTCGAAGTGTCCAGCTTCGTGGCTTCTCCCACCGCCGGACTGTATTGCGCGCAAATGGGGGCAGAGGTCATCCGCGTGGATCACAAGGCGGGCGGGCTGGATTACGACCGCTTTATGCTGACCGAGCAAGGTCGCTCGCTCAGTTGGGAAAATCTCAACCGCGCGAAGAAGTCTCTCGCGCTGGATTTGCGCTCGGCTGAGGGGCGCGAGCTGTGCGTGGAACTGGCCGCAAAAACCGGCCAATGCATCACCAATCTTCCGGAAAAGAGCTTCCTCAGCCATGCCGCGATGAAGGCGGCGCGGACAGAGAAAGTTGGCCAGGATGACATGATCAGCGTGCGCATCATGGGCTGGCATGATGGCAGACAGGCGATGGATTTCACCGTCAATGCGGCCAGCGGATATCCCTTGATGACAGGCCCGGACGATTGGGACGCGGACAGCGCACCGCCGGTCAACCAGATCATGCCGGCATGGGATTTCATCACCGGTGCCTATTGCTCTTTCGCCTTGCTGGCTGCGCTGCGGCACCGCGATACCAGCGGCGAAGGCAGCGAGATGCGCGTACCCTTGGGCGATGTTGCGATTGGCACATTGGCCAATTCCGGCGCGATGGCAGAAATGCTGTATCGCGGCGGCGACCGCGAGCGCTTGGGCAATGCTATTTGGGGAGCTTTCGGGCGCGATTTCCACTCGCGCGATGGCAAACGCTTTATGGTCGCAGCGCTAACGGCCAAGCAGTGGGCCGGGCTGATCGAGGCATTTGATTTGGTCGAAGGAATAGCCAAGTTGGAGGCAGAACTGGGCGTCGACTTTTCCAGCGGTGACGAGCCGCGCTTTACCCATCGCCAGCGCCTGTTCGCATTGTTTCAGGGTGTGGCGGGGGCTCTCGACTATAGCGAGCTGGAACGCCGTATGTCCGCCAAGGGCTGCACATTCGAACGCTATCGTACCGCGTTTGAGGCCGCCAATGACCCGGTTTTGATCGACCAGAATCCCTTGTTCGGTCCGGCGCCCGCCAATCCCAGCGGGTTCGATTATCCTGCCACCCGCAGCTTTGCCAACATGCCCGAGCGCGACGCTGGCGATCCGGCACCTGCCCCATATCTGGGTCAGCATTCCGAGGAAATCCTAGCGGAAAAACTGGGCCTTTCATCCGGAGCCATCGGCAAATTGATCGATGAAGGTACGGTGGCCCTATCCGACAAGTCTGAGAAGGACATATAATGACCAGACGCGCCGCAATTGTTTCCCCGCTCCGCACACCTGTCGGCAAATTTCTGGGCAGCCTGTCCAGCCTGAACGCGGGCGAGCTGGGTGCGATCATCCTGAAAGAACTGGTCGCCCGCAGCGGCATTGATCCTGCCCGCGTGGACGATGTTGTGTTCAGCCAAGGCTATGGCAATGGCGAGGCACCGTGCATTGGGCACTGGTCGTGGCTCGCCGCTGATCTGCCCTTGGAAGTGCCCGGATATCAACTCGACCGACGCTGCGGTTCCGGGCTGCAAGCCATCGCCAATGCCGCCATGATGGTGGAAACCGGCATGGCCGATGTGGTGGTGGCGGGCGGCTGTGAAAGCATGTCCAATGTCGAACATTACACCACCCAAGGGCGGGGCGGCGCACGCATGGGTGACATCACTCTGCACGATCGCCTGTCGCGCGGACGGGTAATGAGCCAGCCGATCGAGCGCTTTGGCGTGATCACCGGCATGATCGAAACTGCGGACAATCTGGCCAAGGATTACAACATCACCCGCGAACAGGCCGACGCTTATGCTGTGCGCAGCCACCAGAACGCTGCGGCCGCGTGGGATGCGGGCAAGTTCGATGCGCAATTGGTGCCAGTCGAAATTCCGCAGCGTCGGGGTGATCCGATCACCTTTGCCAAGGACGAAGGGTTCCGCACCGATGCCTCGATGGAAAGCCTGGGAAAACTGCGCGCCATTGATGGACGCCGCGATCCCGATGCGATTGTCACCGCAGGCAATGCCAGCCAGCAGAATGATGCCGCCGCGGCCTGTCTGGTCGTCGCTGAAGATAAACTGGAAGAATTGGGCCTTGATCCGATGCTGTGGTTTGGTGGCTGGGCAGCAGCTGGTTGCGATCCCTCGCGTATGGGAATTGGCCCTGTTCCGGCGACCGAGCGTCTGTTCGAACGGCGCGGCTATAGCTGGGACGATATTGACCTGGTCGAGCTGAACGAAGCCTTCGCTCCGCAAGTGTTGGCTGTATTGAAGGGCTGGGGCTGGTCTGAGGACGATACGCGGCGCGACATATTAAACGTGAATGGTTCGGGCATTTCGCTGGGCCATCCCATCGGCGCGACAGGCGGGCGTATCTTGGCCGATATGGCTTATGAAATGCACCGACGCGGTGCCCGATATGGCCTGGAAACCATGTGTATTGGCGGCGGACAAGGCATCGCTGCGGTATTTGAACGAGCCACATGATGGCGGATCAGGGTTCAAGCCCATGGGACCAATGGCTGGGCCGAGAGACGGTGGCCCAAGACCAGATGGACGCTGCCTTGGCGCGGCGCTGGTGCGCTACGTTCGATCTGCCTTCACCGAATGGCTCGACCATGCCACAAGGCATCCACTTTTGCCTATGCGCACCAGAGGCCCCCACCGCATCTTTGGGCATAGACGGCCATCCAGCGCGCGATGACAGCACGGACAGCTTCTTTCCCCCAGTCCCTCTGCCGCGCCGCATGTGGGCTTCCAGCAGCATAGAATTCACGGCACCCATAACGCTTGGCGCGCAGATCAACCGGACCAGCCGGATCGCCTCTATTTCTGAAAAACACGGCAGCAGCGGCAAGCTCGCCTTTGTAGACGTGGAGCATGTGACAACGGCCGATGGACAAGAAGCCGTGCGCGAGACCCAAACGCTGGTTTATCGCGATGCGGTTGCAGCCGATGCGCCGCTCAGCCCGCCAATGCATGGTGAAGGGGCCTTCGATCCGTCAGGCTGGGATAGTCACCAAACGATCACGCCGTCTGAAACCCTGCTGTTCCGCTTTTCCGCCCTTACGTTCAACACTCACCGGATCCATTATGACGCGCCCTATGCCAGCGCCGAAGAACGCTATCGCGGGCTGGTGGTGCATGGCCCGCTGATGGCCAGCCTTTTGCTGCAAATGGCCGCGCGCCAGATTGGCCAAAATCGGCTGACCCAATTCGCGTTTCGGGCGGTCAGCCCGGCAATCGCGGGCGAGAAATTGAATCTAGCGATGCGCCACGACGGCGATGCGATCGAGCTGGGCAGCTTTGCCAGCGATGGCCGCCAATGCGTGAAAGCCAGTGCGATTGTTTGACCTGTTGGCTGAGCTGAGCGCGAAGATTCCGCTGACCAGATCAAAGGCCACCGCCCAATAGGACCTACCCATTAGGGATCAGGCGCACGCCGCGCTCGTCAGCCGGTAATTCTGTTAAATGCCGAGCGCGAAGCCTAATCCAATGGGTAATCCTCAATCGGCTGTATGACGTCATAACTTTCGGCCAGCGGGGCATGGTCCAGATCTGGAAATTCAATCTCGGGCGGATTGACATGGGTGTCCGGCAGACGGTCGAGCAGGTCGCGAATCAAGGTCAGGCGACC
This sequence comes from uncultured Erythrobacter sp., assembly GCA_947495555.1. Taxonomy (GTDB): domain Bacteria; phylum Pseudomonadota; class Alphaproteobacteria; order Sphingomonadales; family Sphingomonadaceae; genus Erythrobacter. The sequence continues at coordinate 1,632,141 of CANLZI010000001.1, forward strand.
GCGTTTCTGATCGTTAAAATCCACCAAGGTCCAAGGCGCATGATCGCTGTGCGTAGCGCTCAGCATGGCTTCGCGGGCCTTCGTATAGTCATCATACTTCGTCCGTGCTGCCATATCGATCGGTGATAGTTTCCAGCGCTTCAGCGGGTCTTCCAAACGTTCTTTCAGCCGTTCCTCTTGCTGTTCCTGATCCGTCGTCAGCCAATATTTGAACAGCAAAATTCCATCATCGGTCAGCATCTTTTCAAACGCTGGGACCTGCTGCAAAAACAGATCAATCTGGTCATCATCGGCATAGCCCATGACCTTCTCCACCCCGGCGCGATTGTACCAGCTGCGATCAAACAGAACGATTTCGCCCGCGCTGGGCAGATGCGCGACATAGCGCTGGAAATACCATTGGGTTTGTTCGGCCTCGGTCGGCTTGGCCAAGGCAACCACATGGCATTGCCGCGGATTGAGCCTACCGCCCACCGCTCGGATCGCTCCGCCCTTACCAGCGGTGTCGCGCCCTTCGAACAACACGCAAATACGCTGCCCGGTCGTGCGAGCCCAGCGGGCCATGCCGACCAGCTCTTCTTCCAGCGGCTCGAGCAGCTTGCGATATTCCTTACCCTTTAACTTGCCCAAAGTGTCCTCCGCAATTGTAAGTCTGGCCTGCCAATGGTATGAATTGAAACCAATTATGGCATCATCAGCAACAACCGAAACTGACTTTAGCGTACTCCCCGAACTTGAGGGAGATATTTATACTGCGCCGCTGCAAAAGCCTGCCCATTTGGGGGACGATTGGGTTGAGCCGCAGCAGGCCGATTATGGTCAAGCCGATCACGCCATTTGGGACGAGCTGTTTGAGCGCCAGATGGGGGTCTTACCAGGCCGGGCGGCCACGGCTTTCATGCGCGGGCTGGAAAAACTGGACCTTGCGCGGGGTGGGGTGCCCGAATTCGATCGATTGTCGGCCGAATTGGATGGCATGACCGGATGGAGCGTTATTCCGGTGCCGATGCTGATCCCTGATCACGTGTTCTTCTGGCATCTGGCCAATCGGCGCTTTCCTGCGGGCAATTTCATCCGCACGCGCGAGACGTTCGACTATATTCAGGAACCCGATGTGTTCCACGATGTGTTCGGCCATGTGCCGATGCTGACCGATCCGGTGTTTGCTGACTATATGCAGGAATATGGCCGCGCCGGGTGGAAGGCCATGCGCTACAACCGCCTAAAGGCGCTGGGCGCGCTCTATTGGTATACGGTGGAATTTGGCCTGATCGAGGAAGCTGACGGGATCAAGGCCTATGGCGCGGGCATATTGTCTGGCCCAACCGAGGCGCGCTTTGCCGTCGAAGCGCAGAGCCCCAACCGGATCATGCTGAATGTCGACCGGGTTATGCGCACCGATTATGTGATCAGCGATTTGCAGCCGACCTATTTCGTGATCGAGAGCTTCGATGATCTGTTCCGGCAGACTGTGGAGCGCGATTTTGACCGGCTCTATCGCAGCCTTGCCCCGGCCTTCACTTATGCCAATTCGGCGGTTATCGATGTCGACAATGTGGTGCATCGCGGGACGCAGGAATATCTGCTGCGCGGTGGACGCGGATCGGGTGCCGACCCGGTCTGACTTTGGCGGTCGGCTGGGCCGATTGCGTGTCTATTTGTGCAGATTAGGCCGGATGACGAAATTGTAGAGCGCAAGCAGGGCAGCCGCTCCCACCACAGCAATCAGCAGGGCAAAGGCAGATAGCCCGCCCAAGATCGATCCGTGATTGAAGAAAATGCCGCCGATCAACGCGCCCAAAACACCAATGCCCATATCGGTCAGGATACCAGATGGCGTTTCGCTGCGCGCCATGATCGAGGCGAGCCAGCCGAGCAAGCCTCCCAGCAATATCAGCAGAATCAGGGCCATGTTGGTGTTTCCATGTGCATCACTCTTCCAACCAACGGCCCGGCAGAAAAGTTCCGACTTTTTGCGTTTGCGCCTGTTTATGCTGGCCTGCGGCTAAAAGGCCAAAAGTAAGGCAACACCCAGCGCCACCCGATACACAACGAAGACCATCATCGAGGCCTTCTTCAGGAAATTCATGAGGAACGCCATAGTCGCAAAGGCAGCGATGAAGGTCAGCACGCCGGCAATCAGCGCGTCCCATGCAAGGTTGGCTCCGGCTCCGAAAATCTCCGGCACGATCAGCACGCCTGCACCCGCCACTGCCGGGATGGAGAGCAAGAACGAGAAGCGCGCAGCCTCTACCCGCTTATACCCCAGCGCACGCGCCGCTGTCATCGTAACGCCCGATCGGCTGGTGCCCGGAATGATGGCCAAGGCTTGCGCCAGACCCACGATCAACCCGTCTTTCCAGCTCATGTCCTCGAAAGATTTGACCTCTTTGCCCAACCAGTCCGCAACGCCCAGCAAGATGCCATAGACGATCAGGTTGAACGCAATCAGATCAGTAAAGCGGATCGATGACATCAGATCATCATCGACAATGGTGATGCCGAACAGACCCTCTGCAATCCCGTTAAACGCGCCCATTTTGATCGACAGCCCAAACATCACTGCCGGAATAGTGCCCAGCACAATCCACCAGAACAGGCGGCGCTCTGCCGGAGCATTGGGATTGCTGCCGCCAAGCCCGATGCTGGCAAAACCGCCGCGCGCCAACACCACCACATCCTTGAAGAAATAGACGATGATGGCCAGCAGCGATCCGACATGGACCGCCACGTCGATCTGCGGGCCTTGGTCAGGCAAATCGGTTAGATAGGGGATCAGGATCAGGTGGCCGGACGAGGATATCGGAAGAAACTCCGATATCCCCTGCACCACTGCAATCAGCAAAAGCTGCAAAATTGTCATCTGCGCCAGGTCCTCAACAAAGCCATCGCAACGCTACGAGAATTATCAGCAGCGCCTGTCCGATGCCTTTGCATGACCACGCATCATGTCAAGCGTGGACCACATCCACACCCGAAGATAGGGTCAGTTATTCCCAAATCTTGATGCGATCTTCCGGTGCGAGATACAATGCATGCTCTGGCCCCACATTGAACGCATCATACCATGCATCCAGATGCCGCACCGCATTGTTGAGCCGGAATTCGGAAGGCGGATGGTTCGCGGTCAGCAAGCGATTGCGCAGATTTTCCGGACGCAATTTTGATCGCCAAATCTGCCCATAACCCAGCAAAAACCGCTGATCGCCGGTCATCCCGTCAATCACTTCGGCCTCTTCACCGCCCAGCGACATGCGATAAGCACGATAGGCCATTTGCAGGCCGACCACATCACCCAGCGTTTCACCCATGGATAGATTGGCCTTCAGGCAAATCTTGCCATCATCGCCTTCATCAATCGGACAGTAAGCCTCGATCAGCTTGCCCATCTTTTCGGTCAGCTGTTCAAACCCTTCACGGTCTTCTGCCTGCCACCAATTGCGCAAAGCGCCTTCGCTATCGAATTGTGAACCCTGATCATCAAACCCATGCCCGATTTCATGACCAATCACGCCGCCAATACCGCCATAATTGACCGCAGGATCTGCCGTCAGATTGAAGAATGGAGGCTGCAGGATCGCTGCTGGAAAGACGATTTGGTTGAAGTTGGGCGCATAATAGGCATTTACGGTTTGCGGCAGCAGCAGCCATTCATTCTTGTCCACGGGCTCGCCCAATTGTGACAGCGAATCTTCCTGCCCCCACTTGGTCGCGCTGATGGCGTTGGCGAGCGGATTATCGCCCGTAATTTCCAAGCCTTCATAGGTCTCAAATTCGTCAGGATAGCCAACTTGCACCGACATCGTGCCCAGCTTAGCCTCAGCTTGTGCGACCGTTTCGGGGCCCATCCAACTCACTTCGCTAAGGCCTTGACCCATCGAAAGCTTTAGATTGGCTACCAGATCGTTCATCCGGGCTTTTGCCTCTGGCGGGAAATAGCGCGCCACATACAATGCGGCGAGCTGTTCGCCCAATTGGTTGCCGACCACCGTAATCGCACGCTTCCAGCGCGGACGCTGTTCTTCCTGTCCGTTCAGCAGCTTGCCATTAAAGTTGAAATTGGCCTCATCCAGATCGCTGTGCAGATAAGGAGAATTCCCCGATAGGAAACGCACCGCCATCCATGCTTTGAGTGTGGCCAGATCGGTCGTGTTGATCAGATCCATCATCGCTGGCAATCCGCCGCCGATCATCTCCAGCTGCTCTTCGCTCAGGCCCAGCTCTTCAACCTCATCAGAACTCGGTGGAATTTGCCGAGCCAGAAATTGCGGCTGATCAGCAAACCCACCGGTCTCCAGAACGGATCGGATGGGAAATGCGGGAGACAGCGCCTGCAATTCGTCAACGCTCAATGAGTTATAAGTCAGTTCGGGATTGCGCATCACCTGACGCGCCCATTCCAGCTCGGCCACCTTATGTTCAAAGGCGTATATCGCTTCGGCCGCAGCCGATGGATCGGAATATCCCGCCTGTTCCAGGAAGAAGGCCAGATATTTCCTATACTCGGCGCGCACTTCCAGATGGCGTTCGCTATCGACCAGATAATAATCTCGGTCGGGCAGGCCCATGCCCCCAAAGCCGACCGACGGAATGTAGGAATCGGGGTTTTTGCTGTCTACGGTAACGCCAACCGAGATAAGCGCGGGATAGCCGGGCGTTTGAAACAGCTCGCCCAGTCTTGCCACATCGGGTGCGTTAAAAATCTCGGTCAGATAGGGATAGGCCGGGGCAAGGCCAGAGGCATCAATCGCATCTGTATCGGAGAAGGCGTTGTAGGCATCAAGGATGCGGCGTTCGGTGGTGCCAGGGGCCGGATCGCTTGCAACCAGGTCGGCGATCAATTGTTCGACATCATTGTTCGATTTTTCAATCAACAGTTCGAATGCACCATAGGTTGACCGGTCGGCCGGAATCTCGATGCCCGAAATCCATTTGCCATTCACATAGGCGTTGAAGTCATCGCCAGGATGAGCATCAGCATCCAGCAGATCAAGGCCAACGCCCCACTCGCCATAATCGCTCAGCGCAACGGGAGCAGCTTCATCTTTCACTGTGGCTTCCGGCGCGGTTGTTTCCGGCGCAGCGGCATTCTGCGCGATTGCTGGCGAAGTGAAGGCCAGGGCCAAAAGGCTGGCGCCAAATAGGGCTTTGGTTGTCATGGATTGCTCCTGCTGATTTCGGTCAACGGCGGGGGAGTGCCGCAATTATTGGACGTCTGTAGAGTATTGCACGCAAGCTGAGTTGCAACTGGTCGGTTTCAATTGAGACTTTATCGATAAAATTCAATTGAGCAAAGGGCGGCTTCATGCGGCAGAACCGTCGCTCTATGCCGCTTCGCCAACGGTAAATTGCAGCTTGGCCAGTTTGGCATATAGCCCGCCCGCCTCGGACAATACGGCATGTGTGCCCTGCTCAACAATCTGGCCATCTTCCATCACCACGATGCGATCTGCCCCGCGCACGGTGGCCAATCGGTGCGCGATCACCAATGTCGTGCGTTGCGCCATCAACCGGTCGAGCGCTTGCTGCACCAATTGCTCGCTTTCGGCATCCAGCGCGCTGGTCGCTTCATCCAACAGCAAGATCGGCGCATCGCGAACAACCGCTCTAGCGATAGCTAGACGTTGTTGCTGGCCGCCCGAAAGGCGCGTTCCGTTCTCGCCAAGATAGGTGTCGAGCCCTTCCGGCAAATCTCGCAGAAAGCTTTCTGCATTGGCGGTGCGCGCAGCCTCCCAGATCTCTTCATCACTGGCATCCCAGCGGCCATAGCGCAGATTGTCGCGCGCATTCGCGCTGAACAACACGCCGTCTTGCGGGACAAAGGCAATGCGTTGACGCACCTCGGCCGGATCAGCCTTGGTCAAGGGAATGCCATCCAGCCGGATTGTGCCGGCTTGCGGATCATAGAAGCGTTCGACCAGCTGAAATATCGTCGATTTGCCTGCGCCTGACGGGCCAACAATGGCCACCGTCTCGCCCGGCTCGACCTCCAGCGTAAAGTCCTTGATCGCGGCGGTTTCCAGCCGCGTGGGATAGCGGAAGGTGACATTTCGGAAAGATAGGCTTCCGCGCGCGGGGTCTGGCAGTTTTTCTGGCCGCGCTGGCGGTGCGATAACCGGCTTTGCCTCCAACAATTCCGCCAACCGGCTGGCAGCACCTGCCCCGCGCAACAAATCGCCATAGACCTCGGTCAAAGCGCCAAAGGCACCGGCCACCAAGCCACCCGTAAGAACAAAGGCCGCAATCGTACCGCCCGAAATCTCTCCTTGAGAGACGCCGATTGCTCCGCGCCACATCAGCAAAGTGATCGAACCAAAGATGAGCAGGATAATCACTGAAGTCATGATCGCGCGGATCAGGATGCGGCGCTTGGCAATGGTGAAGGTGCGCTCCACCGCTTCGCCAAAGCGTTCTTGTTCGCGGCTTTCCTGATTGAACGCCTGGACAATCTTCATGCCCGATAAAACTTCGGAAATCATCGCGCCAACATCAGCCACACGGTCCTGGCTGGTGCGCGAAACATTGCGCAGCCGTCTGCCAAACACCGTGATCGGGATGACAATAGCCGGAATGACCAGCGCCAATCCCAAGGTCATATTCGGGGCGAGGTAAAACAGATAGATGGTGCCGCCGATGGCCATCAACACATTGCGCAAGGCGACCGACACGGTTGTCCCGACCACTTGCTCGATAATGGCCGTGTCCGAAGTCATCCGGCTGGAAATTTCCTTGGGGCTGTTTTCCTCGTAAAATCCAGGCGCCATGCGCAACAAATTGGTTTGCACATCGCGGCGGATATCAGCCACCACCCGCTCGCCAATCCAGCTGACAAAATAAAACCGTAAGGCCGTGCCAAAAGCCAGCACGCCGACAATCAGCAGCAGATATCTGAACCATCGGGCGATGTCTGCCGGGTCTCCGCCAGCAGCAAAGCCGCGATCAATGATCATCTTGAAGCCGGCGGGGATGGCCAGCATCGCGCCCGCCGTTATCATCAACGCAACCAGCGCCAGTGCAATCTGTGTGGGGTATTTCAGCGCCGTGCGATAAACCATCCGCAACGGGCCCAAAGAACGCGCAGGCTTGGGCTCATCAGGCTTGCCCTTGTCGGTCGGGGCCTCACCGGGCTCGGCATCTGCAATAAGGGCGAGCTCGTCTAGAGTTTTCCTGCGAGAGAACAGCCCGCGTCGGCCAACCTGTTCGTGCTGTTGATCTGATTTATCATCCATCACTTGGTCAGGTAGCGATCCTCACCGCCAATTTCACCTGCAAATCGCCCTTAAACCGGGAATTTGGCTCTATTTCGGGAAATTGTGCATTGCACAATGGCGGCAAAAGGGCCATTTCCCCCCAGGTGGAGAGCCAGCGCATTTATCGCATGGCTCGACCAATGAAGGAATTACGGTGCTCTATCAGGCTTATGAAATCCAACGTTCGTGGATGAACAGCGCCAGTTCGCTGGCCTCGATCAGTGCGCAAATGCTGTCCAATCCCATCAATCCGTTGGGATACACCCCCTTTGGCCCCGCCGCTGCTTCTGCATTGGAAGTCTTTGCTCACGCCACCGCTGTTTATGGCAAACCCGCCTTTGGCATTCAGCAGGTCGAGTTGGATGGCCAGATCTATCCCGCCATCGAATCCACCGTAATCAACCGTCCTTTTGGCGATCTGAAGCGCTTTCGGTTGGACGGCGTCGACGTGAAAGACGGCACTCCAACCAACGCGCGGCCCAAGCTGCTGCTGGTCGCTCCGATGAGCGGGCATTACGCAACCCTGCTGCGCGGCACGGTGGAGCGCATGCTGGAATCATGCGAGGTTTACATAACCGATTGGGCCGATGCGAAGCTGGTTCCTCTGCACGAGGGCGACTTCGATCTGGACACCTATATCGATTATCTGATCGAGTTTTTGGAATATATCGCCAAGCAGGGTGAGGGCGCCCGCCCGCACATGATGGCAGTGTGTCAGCCTTCTGTGCCGGCCTTTGCTACCACAGCAATCCTCAACCGCCACAAGTCACCTGCTGCGCCAGCCACGCTGACCATGATGGGCGGCCCGATCGACACGCGCGAATGCCCCACATCGGTCAATGATCACGCAATGAATCGTCCAATCGAGTGGTTCCGCAATTCTGTAATCGCATCCGTGCCCAAGCAATATCGCGGAGCCGGACGCAGGGTTTATCCCGGCTTTATGCAGCTTTCCGCTTTCATGAGCATGAATCTGAAAAGCCACATGATGAGCCATTACGAGATGTTCAAACACCTCACCTCGGGCGATGATGCAAGCGCACAAGCGACCAAGGATTTCTACGACGAATACCGCGCCGTGTGCGACATGACAGCGGAATTCTATCTCCAAACGGTAGAGGAAGTGTTCCAGAAACATTCGATCCCCAATGGCACCTTCCAACACAAAGGCGAGATCGTCGACATCAGCGCGATCAAGACCACCGCATTGCTGGCGGTGGAGGGCGAGCGCGACGACATTTCAGGCATTGGCCAGACCAAAGCAGCACTGACGCTGGCTACCGGCCTGTCGGACAAGAAAAAGCAATATTACATGGCTGAAGGCGCAGGCCACTACGGCATATTCAACGGCAGCCGCTGGCGGGACAAGGTCGCGCCGACGGTGGAAGAATTTATCGCCGCGCACAGCTAGTTTTTGGCCCAAATCTTTCGGGTCGACTTGTATGGGCACGGACTCCATGCAGGATCGCCCAATCCGGCCGCCGAATATGTCCTCTCCTTACTGATGGCAGGCAGAATTGCGCACTCTGAGCGCCTTGACCACGATCCTGTTGAACCGCCCGATTGCCCGAGGCGGTCAGCCATTGCTCAAATCTTTTTGACAACCTGATGTCATCTTGACTATATGATGGCAATGACGATTCGTACTCCCAAAGGTGAAACGCTGACTCAGCTGGTGTTGGAGATTTTCCGTCTCAACGGAGAATTGCTCAATGCAGGCAATCGGATCTGCGAGCCGTTTGGGCTGACAAGTGCACGCTGGCAGGTGCTTGGCGCTATCGACGAGCATGGCCAACCACTCACGGTCTCTCAGATCGCGCGGCGGATGGGGTTGGCGCGGCAAGGCGTCCAACGGATCATCAATGATCTGCTGAAGCAGGGCTTTGTAACGAGCTCTGACAATATCGACCACAAACGAGCGCCGCTGTTTAACCTGAGCGATCAGGGCGAGCAGGTAATGGCCAAAATCAATGCCGCTCAAAGCGAGTGGATAAACGCAATATCGGGTGATCTTTCGGCAAAAGAGATCACCCGTTCGCTCGAGCTATTGCAGCTGGTCCGCGAGCGAACAGAGGATTCGAATTGAAAGAAGGAACGTAAGATGCCGCAGTTGAATGAAATGAATAGTGAAACGAGCCTGATGGACCAGATGCAGGTCAATGAGGACGGCTCGGTTGTCCTGATCAATGTCTTTACCATCGATCCGGCCGACGAAGACGCGTTGATTTCAGCTTGGGCGCATGACGCTGAGTTTATGAAAGAACAACCTGGTTACATCTCGACCCAATTGCATAAAGGCGCATCTGGAAGCGCAACATTTCTGAATTATGCAATCTGGGAGAGCGTTGCGAGCTTTCGTGACGCTTTTACAAACCCCGAATTTCAAGCACGCATTGCTCGCTATCCCGATAGTGCTACCGTATCCCCGCATCTTTTCAGAAAACTGGCGGTGCCCGGCCTCTGCGTTGATTGATTACGCGGCCTAACTTTGAGGCTTGGGCGCTCGGAAAAACAATCGCTTGATCACGCGGCGCGCCCACAGCAGCAGCAAAATCACCAACGCCAACAGCACCGCTGCGATTCCGCCTGCGGCCAAGGGATACTCATAGGCGAGATAGAGCAAGCCCACGGTCGCGACATCCTCTATGCTGGACACTGCCACATTGCTGACCGGCTCGGGCGAAGTGTTGACTACAGCCCGCGCGCTGGCCTTGCCGCCATGCGCCAGAAAGCTGGCCCCTCCGCCCAGCAGGAAAGCGACCACTTGCATCGCCGGATCGGACGGATCGACAATTGCCAGTGCCAGCAATGCTCCGCCAACCGGGCGCACCAAAGTGTGAACGGTGTCCCATGCGCTATCCAGCCACATCACCTTGTCGGCGAAGAATTCAGCCAGCGCGCCCAGCGCCGCAATGCCGATCACCCATGGATTACCCAGCACCGCCAGGCTGGAAAGATGCTCTGGAAGTGGGATCGCATCGAACCGCATCGCAAGGCCCGTTGCAAAAACGCACAGATAAAGCCGCCAGCCGCTTAAAAGGCTGACACTGCCTGCAATTCCGATGATTTCCATAATACCCATGGGGAGATTGTAGGCGCATATTCGCCCTCACCTCAAGCGCCGGCAGATGCATCTGCATCTTTGGCTTTCCTCGCACAAGCTTGAGCGGCCAATTGGCCCAGCGAATCCTGACGGGTTCGAACTGATCTCTATGAGAAATGAAAAAGGCGGCGCAGGATCGCTCCCACACCGCCCCTTCAATCTTGGTCACGGCAGTCAAAGCGCGACTGCGCGTCGGCCGGTTAGGCCGCCCCCGCGGAGGTAGCATGCGAACGCACGCCTACCGCGAGCACAAAAGGCTCATCAAAAGACTTCGAACAGTCCAGCTGCGCCCATTCCGCCGCCAACACACATAGTGACGACAACATATTTCGCACCGCGGCGCTTGCCTTCGATCAGCGCGTGGCCGGTGCAACGAGCGCCGGTCATGCCGTATGGGTGGCCGATCGAGATCGAGCCGCCATTGACGTTAAGGATATCATTATCGATGCCCAGCTTGTCGCGGCAATACAGCACTTGCACGGCAAACGCTTCGTTCAATTCCCACAGACCGATATCGTCCATTTTCAGGCCGGTTTGCTTGAGCAGCTTGGGGATCGCGAAGACAGGACCAATGCCCATTTCGTCAGGCTCGGTTCCGGCCACCGCCATACCGACATAACGGCCTAGAGGTTGCAGGCCTTTTTGCTCGGCCAGCTTGGCTTCCATCAATACACTGGCGGAAGAACCATCGGACAGCTGTGATGCGTTACCCGCGGTGATGACCTTGTCTGGTCCCATCACAGGGTTAAGCGATTGCAGGCCTTCCAAAGTGGTAGAAGGGCGGTTGCCTTCGTCCTTGGTGACGGTGATTTCCTGCTGGGAAACTTCCTTAGTTTCCTTGTTCATCACATTCATGGTGGTGGTGACAGGGACTATCTCGTCGTCAAACTTGCCAGCTTCTTGGCCAGCAGCGGTGCGCATTTGCGATTGCAGCGCATATTCGTCCTGGACATCGCGACTGATGCCATAACGCGCAGCAACCGTCTCGGCCGTGCTGAGCATGGGCATATAGACGTCTTTGTGCATCGCCATCAGCGAGGGATCGGGCGCAACCCGCATTTCAGGGGTTTGCACCAGAGAAATCGAATCCTGACCGCCGCCAACAACGATATCCATATTGTCGACCACAATCTGCTTGGCCGCTGTGGCAATGGCCATCAGGCCAGAAGAACACTGGCGATCAATCGTTTGGGCTGACACCGTCACCGGCGCTCCGCCGCGCAAAGCCACACCGCGAGCGATGTTGCCCGCCTGCGTGCCTTGAGTCAGGACGGCGCCCCACACGACATCGTCGATCTCGCCAGCATCGATGCCAGCGCGTTCAACCGCAGGCTTGAAGGAATACGCACCCAGAGTGGCGCCAGGTGTGGCGTTAAAGCAGCCCTTATAGGCGCGGCCGATGGGGGTGCGGGCGGTTGATACGATCACTGCATCACGTGACATGGGTTTTCCTTTTCAAAACTGAGTAGAGCGGCCCCGATTCGCGGGGCGGCGTGTTGCCTGTCTAGGCAAATATGGATGGGTCAGATCGGTCTTATACGAAGAATTGGGTGATCCATTCGCACATCAGGGCTGGCTTTTCTTCGCCCTCGATCTCGATCGTGATTTCCGCAGTCTGTTGCCATTGGCCGGGACGTTTCTCGATCATTTCAACCAGCTTCCAGTGGCCGCGAATCCGCTTGCCAACGCGCACCGGCGCGATGAAGCGGGTTTTGTTGCCGCCATAATTGACGCCCATTTTCACATTGTCGATCTTGGGCATGTCGCTGTTTGCGGACAGGTAAGGGATCATCGAAAGCGTCATGAAGCCGTGCACAATGGTGCCGCCAAACGGGGTCATCTTGGCGGCTTCTTCATTGATGTGAATGAATTGGTGGTCACCTGTCGCATCGGCGAACATGTTGACCTTTTCCTGGGTCATTTCGGTCCATTCGGACGTTCCGATAACTTCACCGGTTTTTGCTGCCAGTTCCTGCGGGGTCATGTGCCTCTCCTTAATTCGGCTGATTGCGCTGCCTGAGTTTGGGCCGCCATGCGGCTCGATTGAGAACCTTCATGAAGGAAATGACGCGCAAGCGCAATGAGGTTTCCGTAAACGTCAACTTGCCGCTACGGCATTGCCGCCAACCCAGCGGCCTGTTCACCAGCTATGCCATCAAATAGGCATCATTGCGGTGTGCGAATCGCGGTTTTTCGCCATTCCGACGCTTCGTTATCGGCTCGTTTACCACCTCTTGGTATGTGATGGATTGGGTCAATCAAGCACGCCCGCAGATGCCAGAAAGCAGTGCGGCTGTGCGTCAGGGGAGCGCCAATTGCGGTGGTAGTATCGATGGATAACGAGAACGCGCCCGATTGCGCTATCGCAGCGGCGACGAAGCCCCCCTTGAGCCAGGACGCCGCCTATGTTCCGATCGTCTGCGTTTGGGCGGCAGCCTTGCTGGCCTTACCGCTTTTGGTGATGCCAGCCGCTATGGCCACCGCCTTGGGCAGTATTCTTGGCCTGCCTGATCTTTCACCGATTACTCTGTCTGCCATTGCGGCCTGTTTGGGCCTGCTTGTGGGCTTTGGCGCGGCACGGTCCGTCGCAGCATACCAATCTCCCGGCGACCAGCCTGCATTGGTGGCATTGGCCCCGCTGGCTCCCGCCGAGCTCGAAGAGCAGGCAGAAGTGCACGCTGATACTGAGGACGTATTGGTGCTGGACGAAACCAGTATCGAACCCGAGATTTCCGTCCAACCAATCACAGAGCCAACCCGAGCAACAAACTTCCTGCCTTGGCCCGACGGTTTGGAGCAACCCAGCTCCGAGATTATCCTGCCCGAAGCCATGCCAAAGCCCGTGGCACCCGTGGAAGTTGCGCCAGAAGCTGCACCGGCCCAACCAGTCGCGCCACCTATTGCGAACATCAGCATTAAATTTGAAGAGCCCGCTACAGCCACACCTATTGGCGGAAAAGCGGTGCAGCAATTGCGCGGCGCCGATGTGGCCGATCTAAACATGGTCCAATTGCTTGAACGGTTTGCGATCGCGCTTGACCAGCACCGGGAGGCTGTTGGTGAAGCCGATAGTGGCCAACAAACCCACGCACACAGCCAAACCGGCGCGACGCAAGCTGAGCCGCAAATTCCCATAACCAATTTCTATCCCGATTCGGATATCGACGCGCCTCGCAGCGGTGTTTCCACCCGCACGCGCGCGATCGAGACGGAAAATGCTTTGCGCAACGCGTTGAATGATTTGGATCGGCTCAGCGGCGCGGCCTGACCCCGGCTCAGCGCTGGAAACTCCAGACCCGGCCGCATACGTATTCCATCTCGGCCCCAACTGAGCCGGCCCCGACAGGGATCGGCACTTTGCAACTTTCTTAGCTGCTTCGCAGTTGCAAAAATCATTTCCTGTCGCCATTAGGGCATTCTGCAATACGAATACTGCGCCTAGCGGCAGATTCGGTTGCGCACCCTTGCCGGCAGGCCTCATGCGGCGTCGCAGAGTCGGCATCTGACAGAAATGGACTTTTGAATGGGATTTCCAGCGCCCCAGGGCTTGTATGACTCGCAAAATGAACACGATGCCTGCGGCGTCGGTTTTGTCGCGCATATCAAAGGCAATGCTTCGCACGATATTGTCGCGCAGGCTCTGGAAATTCTGAAAAACATCGATCATCGCGGCGCCGTGGGTGCCGACCCTCTGTTGGGCGATGGCGCGGGAATTCTGTTGCAAATTCCAGACCTTCTGCTGCGTAAATGGGCCGAAGCGCAAGGCAAGCAATTGCCGTCTCAGGGTGAATATGGCGTCGCCATGTGCTTCATGCCGCAGGACGAAGCTGCGCGCAGCTATGTGACCGAACAATTTGAAAAATTCACTGCAAAAGAAGGCCAAAAGCTGATCGGTTGGCGCGATGTTCCGGTCTCTATGGATGGACTGGGCAAGGCCGTGATCGATTCGATGCCAGTGATCCAACAAGCGATCATCGCGCGCGGGGACAATTGCGCCGATCAAGACGCCTTTGAGCGCAAGCTGATCGTGATTCGCAAGCAAACGCTCAACCCTCTCAAAAAACAGGCCGAGAACCTGGAACTGCCCGGCCTGGCAGAAACCTATATGCCCAGCTTCTCCTCGCGTACCATCGTGTACAAGGGGTTGCTGCTGGCCAATCAGGTTGGTTCTTTTTACGATGATCTGTGCGATCCCGATTGCAAATCCGCGCTGGGCCTCGTTCACCAACGCTTTTCAACCAACACCTTCCCTAGTTGGAAATTGGCGCATCCTTTCCGGCTGGTTGCCCATAATGGTGAGATCAACACGGTTCGCGGCAATGTGAACTGGATGAACGCGCGCCGTCGGACAATGGAATCGCAATTGCTCGGCCCCGATCTGGACAAGATGTGGCCGCTGATCCCGCACGGCCAATCAGACACGGCCTGTTTGGACAATGCGTTGGAGCTGCTGCTGGCCGGTGGTTACAGCCTCGCCCATGCCATGATGATGATGGTGCCCGAGGCGTGGAGCAAGAACGAGCTGATGGATCCAGCCCAGCGCGCGTTTTACGAATATCACGCCGCATTGATGGAGCCATGGGACGGTCCGGCCGCCGTGGCCTTTACCGATGGCCGCCAGATCGGCGCCACCCTGGACCGCAATGGCCTGCGCCCGGCACGCTATTGCGTGACCAAAGACGATATCGTCTGCATGTCGTCTGAAAGCGGCGTTCTGCCCTTTGCCGAGGAAGACATCACCCGCAAATGGCGCCTGCAACCAGGCAAGATGTTGCTGATCGATTTGGAACAGGGTCGCATCATTGAAGATGACGAGCTGAAGGCTGAACTGGCCAATGCCGAACCCTATGCCAAATGGTTGGAGGACACCCAGTACAAGCTGGAGGATCTCGACCATATTCAGCCCGATGCAGCCGGGCTGCCCGAGCATGAAACAACGCTGCTGCAACGCCAGCAAGCGTTTGGCTATACGCAGGAAGACGTCAGCCGTTTTCTTGAACCGATGGCCGTCACAGGTGATGATCCGATTGGATCGATGGGCACCGACACGCCGATTGCCGTACTGTCGAACCGGTCCCGCCTGCTGTATGATTATTTCAAGCAGAACTTTGCGCAGGTAACCAATCCGCCGATTGATCCGATCCGCGAAGAATTGGTGATGAGCCTGCTGTCGATGGTCGGCCCGCGCCCCAATTTGCTGGGACGCGATGGCGGCACGCACAAGCGGCTTGAGGTCAACCAGCCGATCCTGACCAATGCCGATCTGGCCAAGATCCGCTCTGTTGAAGAGGCGCTGGATGGTGCCTTCCGCACCGAAACCATCGATATGACTTGGGATGCCAGCGCCGGTGTTGAAGGTGTTGAACTGGCAATCCGGGAAATGTGCTGGGCTGCGACAGAGGCGGTGCTGCAAGATCGCAATATCCTGATTCTGTCAGACCGTGGACAAGGCCCGGATCGTGTACCTTTCCCCGCCTTGTTGGCCACTGCTGCGGTGCATCACCATCTGGTGCGGCAGGGCCTGCGGATGCAAACCGGGCTGGTGGTGGAAACCGGCGAAGCGCGCGAGGTGCATCACTATTGCGTGCTGGCGGGGTATGGCGCTGAAGCGATCAACCCCTATCTGGCGTTTGAAACACTGGAGCAATTGCGCAGTGCCAAGCATCCGGAACTGACCAGCCACGAGGTTGAGCAGAACTATATCAAGGCCGTGGGCAAGGGCATCCGCAAGGTCATGTCCAAGATGGGCATTTCGACCTATCAATCCTATTGCGGCGCGCAGATCTTTGACGCGGTGGGCTTGTCCAGCGCCTTCATCGAAAGCTACTTTACCGGCACCGCGACCACAATCGAAGGCATCGGGCTGGCCGAAGTGGCCGAAGAAACGATCCGCCGCCATGGGTCTGCCTATGGCGACAACCCGCTGTATAAAAGCATGCTGGATGTGGGCGGGATCTATCAATACCGCCTGCGCGGCGAAGAACACGCCTGGACGCCGGAAAATGTCGCCCATTTGCAGCATGCTGTACGCGGCAATGATCCCAAGAATTACGAAGAATTTGCCAAGTCGATCAACGAGCAGTCAGAACGGCTGCTGTCGATCCGCGGCTTGATGGAATTCAAACTGCCGGACGAGCCGCTGCCATTGGACGAAGTGGAACCGGCCAGCGAAATCGTTAAGCGGTTCAGCACCGGCGCGATGAGCTTTGGCTCTATCAGCCACGAAGCGCACTCTACGCTGGCGATTGCCATGAACCGCATCGGCGGACGCTCCAACACTGGCGAAGGCGGCGAAGAACCGGCCCGATTCTCGCCAATGGACAATGGCGATTCCATGCGCAGCCGGATCAAACAGGTGGCCTCGGGCCGGTTTGGCGTAACAACCGAATATCTGGTCAATTCCGACGACATCCAGATCAAGATGGCCCAAGGCGCAAAGCCGGGTGAAGGCGGACAACTGCCTGGCCACAAGGTGGACAAACGCATCGGAGCAGTGCGCCATTCCACGCCCGGTGTTGGCCTGATCTCACCGCCACCGCACCACGATATCTATTCGATCGAGGATCTGGCCCAGCTGATCCATGATCTGAAGAATGTGCAGCCCTCCGCGCGCATCTCGGTCAAATTGGTGTCCGAAGTGGGCGTTGGTACCGTTGCTGCGGGCGTTTCCAAAGCGCGCGCCGATCACGTCACCATTTCAGGTTATGACGGAGGCACGGGTGCCTCGCCCCTAACCAGCCTGACGCATGCGGGTTCACCGTGGGAGATAGGTCTGGCAGAAACGCAGCAGACCTTGCTGCTCAACGATCTGCGCAGCCGCATTTCGGTGCAGGTTGATGGCGGTTTGCGGACCGGTCGCGATGTTGCCATTGGCGCATTGCTGGGCGCTGACGAGTTCGGCTTTGCCACCGCTCCGCTGATTGCAGCGGGCTGTATCATGATGCGCAAATGCCACCTCAATACCTGCCCGGTTGGTGTCGCGACGCAAGACCCGGTCCTGCGCAAGCGCTTCACCGGTCAGCCTGAACATGTGGTCAATTACATGTTCTTTGTGGCCGAAGAATTGCGCCAGATCATGGCTGAATTGGGCTTCCGTACGGTTCAGGAAATGATCGGCCGGGTTGACCGGTTGGACATGCGCCGGGTCCACCGGCACTGGAAAGCCAATGGGGTGGATCTGTCGCGCCTGTTGCACACAGTCGAGATCGACGAGGGTGCATCCTTGTTCCAAACCGAAACGCAAGATCACGGTCTGGGCGGCGCTTTGGACAATGAACTGATCAAGGCTTGCCAGCCAGCCATCACAGCGGGAGAGGCGGTGAAGATCGACACCACCATCCGCAATGTCAATCGCACCGTCGGCACCATGTTGTCGGGCGAAATCGCGATGGCGCATGGTCACGCTGGCCTGAAACCGGACACCATCCGGATCAATCTGACCGGTGTGGCCGGCCAAAGCTTTGGTGCATGGCTGGCGCACGGTGTCACCCTGGATCTGACCGGCGATGCCAATGACTATGTTGGCAAAGGGTTGTCGGGTGGCCGCATCATCGTGAAGCAACCCGCAAACGCCCCGCGCGACCCGAGCCAGAACATCATCGTGGGTAACACCGTGCTGTATGGCGCGATTGCGGGCGAGGCCTATTTCAACGGTGTGGCCGGCGAACGCTTTGCCGTACGCAATTCCGGAGCGATTGCTGTGGTCGAGGGCGCTGGCGATCACGCCTGCGAATATATGACAGGCGGCGTGGTTGTGGTGCTGGGCGAGACGGGCCGCAATTTTGCCGCGGGCATGTCCGGCGGCGTTGCCTATGTCTATGATCCCGATGGCAAATTCGGTAACCTGGTCAATCCAGCGCAGGTCGATCTGCTGCCCATTTCGGCGCAAGAAGACGAAGAAGAGGGCACCGGCAGGCCGCATCAACGACCCAGCTCGGTCAATGATTTCGGTATGGGCGACATGCTGCGCCATGATGCGGAGCGGCTCAAGATTTTGATCGAGCGGCACATGCTGCACACCGGCAGCGCCAAGGCGGCGCAATTGCTCGACAATTGGGGCGAGGCGCTAGGCGCCTTCGTCAAGGTAATGCCACGCGATTATGCACGGGCGCTCAAGGCGCTGGAGGCTGAACGCGAAGAAGCCGCATCAGTGGC
Organism: uncultured Erythrobacter sp.; assembly: GCA_947495555.1. Lineage (GTDB taxonomy): Bacteria > Pseudomonadota > Alphaproteobacteria > Sphingomonadales > Sphingomonadaceae > Erythrobacter. The sequence goes on from CANLZI010000001.1 coordinate 1,650,648, forward strand.
GGCGGAGTAAGAGATATGGGTAAAGAAACAGGCTTCCTCGAACTTGATCGCCGCGAGCGTGACTATCTCGATCCCAAGGAACGGGTGAACAATTACCGCGAATTTGTGGTCCAGCCCGATGATGACACGCTGAAAAGCCAAGCATCGCGCTGCATGAATTGCGGCATTCCCTATTGTCACAACGGCTGCCCGGTGAACAACATCATCCCGGACTGGAATCATCTGGTCTATGAAGGTGATTGGAAGAACGCGCTCGACGTGCTGCATTCAACCAACAACTTCCCCGAGTTTACCGGACGGGTTTGCCCTGCGCCATGCGAGGCGAGCTGCACGCTCAACATCGTGGATCAGCCCGTCACGATCAAATCGATCGAATGCGCGATTGTCGATCGCGGATGGAAAGAAGGCTGGATCGAGCCGCAAGTGCCCGAGAAAAAGACCGGCAAGTCTGTCGCGGTGGTTGGATCGGGTCCGGCTGGCATGGCCTGCGCCCAGCAATTGGCACGCGCAGGGCACAGCGTCACACTGTTTGAAAAGAGCGACCGGATCGGCGGCCTGCTGCGATATGGCATCCCCGATTTCAAAATGGAAAAGACGCTGATCAACCGCCGCGCCGTCCAGATGGAGGCCGAAGGGGTTGAGCTTAAGACCTCGAAAGAAGTGGGCGTGGATGTCTCTTTCCAAAGCCTAGAAGAAAATTTCGATGCTGTGGTGCTATCGGGCGGCGCAGAGGATGCGCGTCAGCTGGCCATTCCCGGCGCAGAGATGCCCGGCGTTCGGCTGGCAATGGAATTCCTGACCCAGCAGAACAAACGCAATGCAGGCGATGATGAAGTGCGCGCTGCGCCGCGTGGATCGCTGACCGCGACGGGTAAGCATGTGGTAGTGATCGGTGGCGGTGACACCGGATCTGACTGCGTTGGCACCTCCAATCGGCAGGGCGCGAAAAGCGTCACCCAGCTGGAGATCATGCCGCAACCGCCTGAAAAGGAAGACAAAGCGCTGACCTGGCCCGATTGGCCACTGAAGATGCGCACATCTTCCAGCCATGAAGAAGGCGTTGCGCGCGACTGGGCCGTTTTGGCCAAACGCGTGATCGGTGACGGTGAAACCGTCACCGGCCTGGAATGCGTTCGGGTGGAATGGAAAGACGGCCAGATGCAGGAAGTTGAAGGCAGCGAGTTCACCCTCGAGGCTGATTTGATCCTGCTCGCCATGGGCTTTGTTGGCCCAAAGAAGGTCGGCCTGCTCGACCAGGCTGGCGTAGAATTGACCGATCGCGGCAATGTTGCTGCCGATACGCTGCGTTATGCGACCAGCCGTGACAAAGTGTTCGCTTGCGGTGACATGCGGCGCGGCCAGTCACTGGTGGTTTGGGCCATCCGCGAAGGGCGCCAATGCGCGCGCAGTGTGGACGAAGCGCTAATGGGAGCAAGCGAACTGCCGCGTTAGAATTCTGCTGTTTGGTGGCGGTTTTTGGGGTGGGAACCAGAGCTTTTGTCACCTGCAAGATCGCTCAAGAATCATTCACGATCTTGTTCAATTTCTCTTCTGTTGGAAACGATAAGAATCGACGGATTTTGGTACTGGCGTGGATATCTAGAGCTTCTTGTCTCAGCTCACGCCATGCCTCAGTGCTTTCGCGAAGGCTCAAGAGGCAATTGCAAAACAAGGACACATAGTGGCTGTTAGCGTCTTCAGTCCTTGGCAGCTTGGTCAAGCATTCTTTAAACCTAGCGTGAGCCTCAGGAACCTGACCTTCGGCCAGCATTAGGACGCCATCCAAGGCGTACAGATAATAGAATTTTTCTTGGTCAAAACGACTCAAAAAAGCATCAATCCTGCCGCTCGCCTTTTTGAACTCCTGATTTTTTCTGTCCAGATCAATTAGGTTCAGGTGATAGCGTTCGCGAATTTCGCGGAGAAGATCTTTAATCATACGCATCCAAACCGGCTCGCCAGCGATCACGCGCAGCGCGCCTCACCCTGCACACCCCACACAAAGCGGCACGCTAGGGTCGTGCTGCAGTCGGGCCTCGGCAATTTCTTCGCCGCATTTGAGACAATAGCCCCACTCGCCTTCTTCCAGCCTCTGCAAGGCGGATGCGATCCGCGCCCGCTCTGCATCGCGGCGGCGCTCTGTCGCTTGGGCCATCGCTTGCTGCTGCATCGCGTCCATCCGGCTGAGGCGCCCCACGCGGTCCTGCTGCAATTCCACCGTATCGCGGGAATCTGCATTGGCGCTCGCCTCTGCCTCCAACGCTTTCAAACGAGAGCGCAAGGCGATGCGGGCTTCATCTTGCGTCATGCCGACCAATCCACCGGGTCCAAGCCGTGTTGGACCAAAAAGTCATTGGTTTGGCTAAACGGTTTTGACCCATAGAAGCCGGTGTAGGCCGACAAGGGGCTGGGGTGCGGACTGGTCAGCACCAAATGATCATCGCGGCGGCCCAGGCCCGAAACCCGCCCAGCCTTCTTGCGCGCATGACTGCCCCACAGGATGAAAACGCATGGAGTGGCGCGATCCACCACCGCCTGAATACAGGCATCGGTCACCGCATCCCATCCGCGTCCGGCATGGCTGCCCGCCTTGCCTGCCTCCACCGTTAGTGTGTTGTTGAGCAGCAGCACGCCTTGGCGCGCCCAACCCTCCAGATTGCCGCCTTCTCGCCGGGGAATACCAAGGTCACTTTCCAGCTCTTTGTAGATATTTATCAGCGACGGCGGCACTTTGACGCCATCAGCAACAGAAAAGCACAGGCCATGAGCCTGGCCAGCCCCGTGATAGGGATCCTGTCCCAGGATCACGACCTTCACCGCATCCAGCGGGGTCCATTCCAGAGCGTTCAGACGTTGTCCGCGCGGTGGATAGATCACTTTGCCTGCATCCTCTTCGGCGCGCAGCCACCCGCCCAGTTTGCGTGCCTCTGGCGTGGCCAAAACCGGCTCCAGCGCCGCGCGCCAACTGTCGGGAAGAGGGTCTTGCGTCATGCTGGCATGTTACGCTGGCTGGGCTTACGCTGTCACCACCCCTTTCCCTCTTTCCCCAATCGTCCTAAGGCGCTGTTCTTATGACAGTGCATTTTCATGAAGAAGACCTGCCCGCAGGCGTTTTGGCGGATGGCCCGGTGGCCGTCGATACCGAAACAATGGGCCTTGTGACCCGGCGCGACCGTTTGTGCGTTGTGCAGATCAGCGATGGCGGACCGGACGAACATCTGGTCCGGTTCAATCCCGGCAGCAGCTATGACGCGCCCAATCTAAAAGCAGTTTTGGCCGACCCAAACCGGATCAAATTGTACCATTTTGCCCGCTTCGATCTGGCCGCAATCGAATATTATCTGGGCGTGATGGCAGCACCAGTGTTCTGCACCAAGATCGCCAGCAAGCTGGTGCGCACCTATACCGACCGCCATGGATTGAAAAATCTGGTCGACGAGCTGCTGGGCGAAAGCATCTCCAAACAGCAACAATCATCGGATTGGGGCGGACCCGTGCTCAGCGATGCGCAGCGCGATTACGCCGCCAGCGATGTCCGCTTTTTGCACCGCATGCGCGACGAATTGATCCTGAGGCTGGAACGCGAAGGCCGGATGGAAATGGCGCAGGCTTGCTTTGATTTCCTCCCCACCCGCTCTCGGTTGGATATCGCCGGTTGGGAAGATCGCGATATATTCAGCCACGAATAAGGCGCACTGGCGTTAATAACAGACCATGGTCATCAAGAGACGCATCGAAACCCAAGAGGCCAAGGAGCTGCGCGGCAAGCGGCGGCACTTTGCAGCGCCTGGTGGTTCGCATGACAAATTGATTGAATGGCTGGGTCGCCTGTTGCCGATGGGCGTTGGCGTCGTTGCCGCTTTGATGGTGGTGACACCGCTCAGCCCGCGCGGAGAAGTGAGCTTTCTGCTCGATCGCAACAAGGTGGCGATGATTGACGAGCGGCTGAGCGTCGATAATGCCATGTATCGCGGCGAGGACAATAACGGCCGACCCTTTACCCTGACCGCCGGAGAAGCTGTTCAGAAATCGAGCAGGGAAGGCATTGTCCGCATGACCGATTTGGTCGCCAGTATTGTCTTGCCCGATGGATTGGCGCGGATCGGAGCGCAAGGCGGCACATTCGATATCGATCAGGACCTGGTCTCTGTGATCGGTCCGTTGCGCATGACCGCGGCCGATGGCTATTCCATGGTAGCGCGCGATGTCTCGGTCGATCTGGAAAAACGGCTGATGTATGGCACCGGCGGGGTTGATGGCCAGGTGCCTGCGGGCGAATTCTCAGCCGATGAATTGCGTGCCGATCTCAGCGCGCGTACCATTACTTTGAATGGCAATGCGAAGATGCGCATGACGCCAGGAGAGCTTAGGTTACCATGACCCAATCTGTTCAGACATCAGTGTCCAGCAAGAAATTGAAACGCACGGCATTCCGCTCCGCTGTGGGCGCGTTCTGCCTCACCGCTGCGGCGATGGGCGGCATGCAGCTGAGCGCGCAAGCGCTGGGCTCGCACAATTCCAACGCTCCGGTTGATTACGCCGCAGACCGGATCGAATTGCAGGACCGGGAGAACCGCGTGGTGCTAACCGGTAATGTCGATATCCGTCAGGCCGGTTTGCGGGTGCGCGCCGCACGGACCTTGGTCAATTTCAGCGATTCTGAAGAACTGAGCATCCAGCGCATCACAGCCACCGGCGGGGTGCGCGTCTCGCGCGGCAATGAAGCGGCAACCGGCGATGTTGCGGTGTATGATTTCAACCGCAGGATCATCACAATGGCGGGCAATGTGCGGTTGCAACGCGGCGGAGATACGCTGAATGGCGGCCGCCTGGTGATCGATTTGCAAAGCGGCATCTCCAGCGTGGATGGTCGCGCGAGCGGCGGATCAGCCTCTGGTGCCAGCGATGGCCGTGTATCGGGCAGCTTCAGCGTTCCGCAATCCACCACCGACGCTCAGTAGACGCGCGGGTCAATAGGCCTTGTCATGGCGCAGCACCAACAGCGTGCGCCACGTGATCATAATGTCGCGCATCAGCGACCAGCCCTCGATATACTCAAGGTCGGAGTGAAGGCGCTGGGTCAGATCGTCTTCGTGATCGGTCGCCCCGCGAAATCCACGCACTTGTGCCAAGCCGGTCATGCCCGGACGCAAAGAATGGCGTTTCCAATATTGGCTGTCCACTTCCCAGAACAATTTGTCATTGGCCTTTGAACCGATGGCATGCGGGCGTGGACCCACAATCGACATCTCGCCGCGCAGCACATTCCACAATTGGGGCAATTCATCCATGCTGTTGGCCCGCAGATGGCGGCCGATGCGCGTCACCCGCATATCCTGGCGACCGGTTGATTGGCCCCCATCTCCATCGCAAGTCGAGGCCGACATTGTGCGGAATTTGAGCATCTTGAAAAAGCGGTTACCGCGGCCCAAGCGTCTCTGCACAAACAGGACCGGGCCTCCATCCTCCAGCTTGATCCGGGCCGCCGCCATGGCGAACACGGGCGCGAACAGCACGAGCGCAGCAGATGCAATTGCAATATCAAACCCGCGCTTGATCGCGCGCGACTGGAGCGACAACGGACCGGTTGACACCACTAAGGCGGTGCAGTCCTGATCCTCATACCGGATCACGCCCATGGCGCCCATGGCATGCACCGGCTCGCTGATAATTTCCCCGCGCACGCCAACCGATTTGAGCATAAATGCCCATTGCGCCCGGCGTCCTTTTTCACACGACACCACCACGCGATCCTGATTGTGCAACAATTGCCCCAACCGATCGAACATGTGCGGATCATCAGCGATCGGTGCAAGGCCCTGGGTCTTGGTGCAAATCCGCATCGCCCCATCCAACGCAAAGCTGGGTCCGCCATCATCCAGGATCAATTGATTGCTGACCCGGCCGCCCCAAAAACGAGCAACCAGCCGCGTTGCCAGCCACCGTGCTGCGCCTAGGGCTATCAAACAAAACGCCAGCCCCAAGGTGAAGCTCCCGCGTGAAAAATCTGCATTGGATTTGGTGTAGAAGGCCACGAAAGTGAGCAGCAATGCAGCCACCACGAGGGCCGTCCATGTCTTACGAACAGCCAGCCTCCAATCGATCAAAACCTTGGCTGAATAGGACCGACTATACAGCGCAATGGTGAAGAATATCGGCACCAACAGCTGGCCTTGCAGCGCGGCCCGTGTGTCCCACCAAGTGCCTTCATACAACAGGCCTGCGAGGGTAAAGCAGAACAGGATTGCGGCGAAATCGCCCCATAACATCGCGATGTAGAAACGCAGCCGGCGGCGCTCCAACGAAGAGACCGGCGGAAGCGCAATCGCTTCGGCCTGCATCAACTCGCTGGAAGGCCCAAAGGGCTTGTTCATCTCAACCTGCGTCCCTTTTTATGCTTTGCCCATAGCCTGTAATGCTGGCGAGATTAATCACGTCAGAATTCTATGCACAATTAAAGGACTGTTACTTTGAGGTGTCAGCGACGCGCGGCAAAGCGGGCAATTTCGACAAGTCCTTGGGATAAAAGCAGTTCTGCCGATTGGCTGTTGGTCAAAAGCGCGCGGTGCAGGCCGATCAATTTGGCGCCCAACAGCTCCAATTTGCGGCGCGGCCAGCGCGCCAATTGGTTGCGGATCTCTCTTTCCTCCCGAAAAAAGATGCCCAAAGATGCCTTTTCACCCCGGTTGAGCGTATCGAGTGAGCCGCCCGAACCCAGCCGCGCTGTGATCTGCGTCAGCTGCGCGGCGCGACGTTCAATCGCCAACAACAAGCCAACCGGGTTCATGGTGTGCTCGCGCATCCGCTGCAGCTCGCGATCGATCCGCTTGACCTCTCCCGACAGCACAACATTGACCATCGGCATAAAGCCGTCTTCCTCGCTTGTGGCGCCAATCGCCTCAAGGTCATCCACGCTCACGTCCTGCGGAGATTGCGGCGAAGCATCGCAATAAACAGACAACTTGGTCACTTCGGATTGGGCGAGCCGGACATCCAGATTGGCGGCGCGAGCAATGCGCTCGGCCAGATCGCCATTGAGCTTTAGCCCGGCGGCATCGGCCATACTGCGCACCGACACCGTTACCGAGGCCAGATCAGGAGGCCAGAACATCGCCACCAGTGCATCCTTGCGCTTCTCAAGCAATTTTGCGGTGCGCGATTTGTCCGTCGCGGACGTGGCCACCACCAACACCGGCGCAGCTTCTCCCGCGCCTGCCTCAGAGGTGTCTATCAGAGCCTTGATCGCATCATGGGCCTCATCGCCCACCGCGCGCACAAAGATGTGCCGCTTGTCCCCGAATAAGGAAGTGGAGCGCGCCTCGTCCCCCAAGCTGGCCGGATCCTTGCGCAAATCCGCGCCCGACATCTCCAGCTTTTCGCCTGCATCTTCATAATGCTCGATGACGCGCTGTGCCGCCGCCGAAGCGCCGGCTTCGTCTGGTCCGCAAAAGAAGAATATAGAGCATTGTTGCGCAGCCCGAGGAGCCACAGAGGCAAAGTCGCGCTGGGTCGCCTTCACGGCTGGTCCGGCCGATCTGCGCTAGCATGCGCGTCATCATCGGAGCCGTTTTCGCGCAGGGTCAAAGAGATCTGCGTAACCATCCGGTCGGCAATGTTCAGCGCCAGATTCTCCAGCGCCCTCTGCTCGGCAGCAATGGTGGCATATTCGCTCGACACAACATCAATACCCGCATCCGAGCCAGTGCTGGCATCGAGCAAAATCGTGTCGGTAGTGGTGTCGGTCAGCTGGTAGCGCGCACGCAAAACGCGCCGCTCGCGCGTGATAGTGTCATCGTTCAACACGCCTAGGCCTTGCAAGGAATCGTCCAATTGCACGTCCAACCTATAGCGCGATGAAGCCTCTCCCGCAGCGCCCAACCGGTCGGTCAAGGCATTGCGCACCAACCAACCAGCACGTCCGGGAATTGGGGCCACGTCGACCCCTGCCAGTCCCTGCGCCACCGATGCACCGCTGGCGCTGCCCACGCCGCCATACAGCGGCTTCAAGCCGCCACAGGCCGCCGTTGTCAGCGAGAGAGCCATCAAGGCAAAAAGGCGAGCGGCCACTCCCATCACGTGACGATATTCACCAATCGGTCGGGCACCACGATCACTTTGCGAACCTCTGCTCCATCGATCGAACGCTGAACCTTCTCGCTGGCCAATGCAAGCGCCTCCAGATCCTCTTTCGCGGCTCCCTTGGGTGCGGTTATGGTATCGCGCAGCTTGCCCTTGTGCTGGATCGCGATGGTCACTTCATCTTCAACCAGCAAGGCCTCGTCCACTTCGGGCCAGTCCGCATCGGCAATCAAACCTTCACATCCAGCGCGCGACCATGCCTCTTCCGCCAAATGCGGCATCATCGGCGATACCAGCAGCAGGACCGTGCGAATGGCAAAATTGCGCGAGGTTGAAGGCGCTGCTTTTTCGGCAGCAGCGGTCAGCTCGTAAATCCGCGCGACGGCCTTGTTAAAGGACAAGGCCTCGATGTCTCCAGCCACGGCCGCGATGGTCTGATGCGATTTTCGGTCGAGCGCTTTGTCGTCGCCTTGCTGGTTGAGATCGACGCTTTCAAACAGACGCCACAGCCGCTGGACAAACCGCCCACAGCCTTCGATGCCTGCCTCTGACCAGGGCAAATCGCGTTCTGGCGGGCTGTCAGACAGCATGAACCAGCGCGCCGCATCTGCGCCATAGGTTGCGATGATATTGTCCGGATCGACGACATTCTTCTTCGACTTGGACATTTTGATAACGCGGCCAATATCGACCGGCTTGCCATCCGCCTTAAGCGCTGCGCTTTCTCCGCTTCGATCCACATCCGCCGGAGTGAAAAACACGTCGCGGCCATTTTCTTGGCGTGAATAGGTCTCATGCGTGACCATGCCTTGAGTAAACAGGCTCGCGAAGGGTTCGGCAAAATTCAGCAGGCCGACATGCTGCAGGGCGCGGGTCCAGAAGCGCGCATAGAGCAGGTGCAAAATCGCATGCTCAATCCCGCCAATATATTGCTCGACCGGCAGCCATTTGGCCACTTCCTCGGGATCGAACGGGCGATCATCTGGCTGGCTGGCAAAGCGCAGGAAATACCAAGATGAATTGGTGAATGTGTCCAGCGTGTCGGTCTCGCGCCGCGCCGCCGCGCCGCAGGTCGGACATTCCACTTTGCTCCATGTCGGGTGCCGCTCCAGCGGGTTGCCGGGCGTCTGAAAATCAACATCATCGGGCAGAGTAACGGGCAACTGATCCTTGGGCACCGGAACAACACCGCAAGCATCGCAATGGATGAACGGGATCGGTGTACCCCAATACCTCTGGCGCGAAATGCCCCAATCGCGCAGCCGCCAAACGGTGGTGCCTTGACCCCATCCACCTGTTTCGGCGCGGGCAATGACATCGGCCTTTGCGCCTTCTACGCTTTTGCCATCGAGAAAATCGGAATTGACGATGACGCCATCGCCGGGTTCTGCCTCACCGCCCATCGGCGCATTTGCCTGAGCCATATCGCTGGCCACTACGCGGGCAATAGGCAGGCCATATTTGGTCGCAAATTCAAAGTCGCGCTGATCATGGCCGGGAACGCCCATCACCGCGCCGGTGCCGTAATCCATCAGCACGAAATTGGCGATAAAGACCGGCAGCGCCTCGTTAGAGAACGGATGTTTGGCTGTGACGCCAGTGTCAAAGCCCAGCTTATCGGCTGTTTCCAGCTCGGCCGCTGTTGTCCCGCCGCGTTTGCATTCTTCGATGAATTCTACTGCCGTCGGATTATTGGCAGCGATCGATTGTGCCAAGGGATGATCGGCCGCAATCGCGCAGAAACTCGCGCCAAAGATCGTGTCGGGCCGCGTGGTGTAAACCGGCAGCTTCTCGCCATTGGACAGGTCGAAGGAAAATTCCAGACCGGACGATTTGCCGATCCAGTTTTCCTGCATCAGACGGACCTTTTCAGGCCAGTCTTTCAGACCGTCCAGCCCTTCCAAAAGGTCGTCGGCAAATTCGGTAATCTTGAGGAACCACTGGTCCAGCTTGCGCTTTTCAACCTCTGCGCCAGAGCGCCAACCTTTGCCATCGATGACCTGTTCATTGGCCAATACGGTCATATCGACGGGATCCCAATTGACCTCGCTCGACCGGCGATAGACCAGTCCGGATTGGTACATGTCCAGAAACAAAGCCTGTTCATGGCCGTAATATTCAGGATCGCAGGTCGCGAACTCACGCTTCCAGTCGAGCGCAAATCCAATACGCTTGAGCTGGGCCTTCATTGTTTCGATATTTTGCCTGGTCCATCCGCCGGGATGCACGCCTTGCTCCATCGCCGCATTTTCTGCCGGCATGCCAAACGCATCCCAGCCCATCGGATGGAGCACTTCGAAACCGCGCATCCTTTTATACCGGGCCAGCACATCGCCCATGGTATAATTGCGGACATGGCCCATGTGGATGCGTCCCGATGGATAGGGAAACATCTCCAGCACATAGCTCTTGGGCTTTTCCGAATTGCTGTCAGCGTTGAACGTGCCAGCCTGTTCCCAGGCCAATTGCCAGCGGCCGTCGGATTGGGACGGATCGAAACGCGTATCGGTCATCTGATCCCCGCTAGGGAAGGAAGGTTAACTGGCGACCGCTTTGCGGCGCAAATCGCGCGCCTTGGTCAGGATGATATCTTCAAGCTTTTGCACGGTTGCGGCCTGAACCGGAGCATCGACCCAGCCGCCGCCTTGGGCAACTTGTCGGCTGGCAGCAACGCGCAGAGCGTCAGCCCGCAGGTCTTGATCCAGAATGACCACTGTGATCTTGACCCGCTCACCCGGATTGCTGGGGTTGGAATACCAATCGGTTACGATCACACCGCCCGCGCTGTCTGCCTGCAACAAGGGTGCAAAGCTGACCGTTTCGAGCGAGGCGCGCCACAGATAGGAATTCACGCCAATGGTGGAAACTTGCGAGGCGGCCAAGTCAGCCTTGGGCCGATCGCCCCCGCCACAGGCCGTCAATGCAGCAAACGCGGCACCAGCAAGAACGGTGCGAGCCGTGGCTGTAAAGCTTGGGCGGCGAAAAATTGATTGGTGGGCGCTCATGAATCCTCGAAATCCTAAATGGTGTTCGTTATGCTCTATAGCCGCCCCATCGTGTGCGGCAAGCAGAGAGAGGCGAGAGTACACCGCTGCGTTCGGCCAAAGCTTTGACCGAGGCATCGGAGGTAGCCCGCCACACCATAGATCATACTGTGGTGCCGCGGGCGGATGCCTGATTGAGCCGCTGGGCGCTTTACCGTGGCTGAACGCGTTGATTTGTGATGGCTGCGAATCGGGTCACAAATGTTGGGGAGAGACCGCGTTCCGGCCGATTTGAGACAGACATAAGGTGGGTTTGAGGAGGCCTTGCGGCGGATTTATACCCGGGCAGAGCACCGATTCTGTGTGCCTGATGCAACAGGCATGCCGCGTAATGCCTTCAAACCGCCGATTAATTTGCCTCGGCGCTCTGCATAATCATATGGTAAGCAGTAATTAGCCGATTCGCAGTTCGAGTCGCAGGACGTGCGCTATGACTTTTGGTCATTCACCGTTCAGGCGCTTCGGGGTAGAAAGACGGCAGTTTTAGTAAAGGCGTTCGTTTGATGTCCATGGCAACCAACAGCAAGGCAAAGAGGGGCTCTTCCATGCCTCTTGTGCTGGCTGCTGCTGGCCTGGCATTGGCTGCTCCTTCCGCCGGTCTTGCGCTGGGCGCATTTTCTGATGGGGCTGCAACGGCATCCGGTCAGGGCTTTGGCATTTTCACACCCGCTTCGGTTGATCCTCAACTGGCGCAGCGCGTTGCCGATCAAGCTCGCGCCAAAGGCATGCGCTTTACCCCCGCTGGTTCTGGCACTGCCAAAGAACGCACGGTGACTGTGGCCGTTCGGGTAGACGATGATACCGCCCGCGCCATTTCGTTCCGTTCGGCTATCGACGCAGCGCCTGGTGCTGGACAGGGCATCGCAGCAATTGCCACATCGCGTTATGATCTGGGTATCTCGCGCGATTACCAGAGTTTTGCTCGTCCGATTGCCCCAACTGCTTTGCCAGATACGGTCCGCAATCTGAGCATGCCTGACCTTGCGAATTTCGCACCGTCTAAGGCAACCGCCTCTGACAAGCCAAGCCGCTTCCAGCCGCGCATTGCGTTGGAAGACAAAGACAAAGCTGGTCGTTCGGCTGACACATTGGAAGGCCTGGGATCGCAAACCGTTGATGTTGGCGGCGCCTATCGCCTGTCGCGCAATCTGGATGTAACCGCTGGTGTACGTCTGTCACAGCAGCGCGATCGCCTCAGCCCGCTGGCAGACCCAACGCAAGACAGCCAAGCAGTCTACGTCGGAACACAATTCCGCTTCTGATCAGGCTTGGCTGAGCGCAACCCGCTCTCCCCAAGATAGTTTGCCCGGATAAATTCGTATGCCCCGCCCTGTTTCGGCGGGGTTTTTTGTATCTATGACGCTACGGCACGGCTAGATAGCAGGCAGAACCCATCGCCTGTCTGGAGAACAATTATGTCACGTGTTGCTGTCGTTACCGGAGGAACCCGCGGAATTGGCCGCGCCATTTGCGAACAATTGCAGGCCGATGGTTTTACCGTCGCCGCCAATTATGCGGGCAATGATGCCGCCGCCAACCAGCTGAAGGCAGACACGGGCATTCCATCCTTCAAGTTCGACGTGGGCGATCACGAAGCCTGCCTGGAAGGCTGCGCCAAAGTGGTCGAGGCGCTCGGTCCGATTGACGTGGTGGTCAACAATGCCGGCATCACCCGCGACGGCACGCTGCACAAGATGAGCTATGACGATTGGCACGAAGTGATGCGGATCAATCTGGGTGGCTGCTTCAACATGGCCAAGGCCTGTTTTCCCGGCATGCGCGAGCGCAAATGGGGCCGGATCGTCAACATCGGTTCGATCAATGGTCAGGCCGGTCAATATGGCCAGGTCAACTACGCCGCTGCCAAATCGGGCATCCACGGCTTTACCAAGGCTTTGGCCCAGGAAGGCGCCAAATTTGGTGTGACCGTCAATGCCATCGCGCCCGGCTATATAGACACCGATATGGTCGCAGCCGTGCCCGAGCCTGTGCTGGAAAAGATCGTTGCCAAAATTCCGGTGGGCCGACTGGGCGAAGCACAGGAAATCGCGCGCGGCGTTGCCTTCCTATGCGCGGAAAATGGCGGCTTTGTCACCGGCTCCACCATGAGCATCAACGGCGGCCAGCATATGTATTAAGCGGCTGCGGCGCCCTTAGGATTGGTCTCCGCTACCGGGAGCTATTCCTCGATCCTGATCGGGTCACCCATCTGCTGCGCCTCTATTTCGGCCGGGGCAAAGGGCAAGCGATGCCATTGCTTGGCGGCATATAGCTCGGTCTGATCGGCAAAATGCGGCGAGGCTGGATCGGTCGATTGCGAATAACTCAGGATTGCATCGGCGACCGGCCCGTCATCATCAAAGCTGACGATCTGGATATAGCTAGAGCCGTGCTGGGGAACCATTCCCCCATCGACAGGGCGTCCCCGCTGCATATTCAGCACGCCAGCCACGCCTGGGCCGCCGTGCAATGCGATGTTTCGATCAGCCAGACGGACAGCCAAGACCTCGCCCCATGGCGCATCAAGAACGATGCCCGCCTTCTCAAGATCGCCAGCAGCCTCTGCCAGCGCTGTCAGAGCCGTGTCGGCATTGGCGCCTGTCACAACAAAATCGCGAGGTGTGTTGATCGGATCAGCGGCATCGAACCCGACCTGCCACAATCCCTTATTCTGGCGAATTTTCTCCCACAATGTCGCGAACAAATAGGCCCCGCGACTGTCGGCTTCGAACTTACCGTCCCATTGCGCCAAGGCTGAGCAGGCAGCCTCCATGCCTTGCTGACCGGCGCACAGATCCAACACGGGTTCCAGCACCATGTCGCCCGCCAGACTTTTGTTGCCAAATACCAATTGCTTGGCCGCAGCGTGATCAAATTTTCCCGCGGCCAAAGCCGCTTCGGTTTCGATGAAATTGGACCGCGTGCGCAGCGACAATTCGCGCTCGAACTTGCCCAGAATGGGCGAGAGTTGGCGGTACGGATTGCGCGGGTTGCTGATCCAATAGCTATCATTGCTGTTGGTCACATAATCGCGCCGCGTGCGCGATGCCTGATCGCTGGCGGGTAGCAAGTTATTGGCGGCAGTGGCATCGCCCTTGCGCCAATCGCAAGCCGAGCGTGTTCCATCGAGCAAGATCACTCGATCCGCCACCATGCCCGAAAACGGCGTGGCGCAAAGCTGGGCCATGTCAGCCGACACATTAGGAACCGCGGTGATATCTGCGTGAAGCGCATTGCCATCGCGGTCAGCCGCAATCGTGTTGACCCACGGAATACCCAGCGTTTTGCTGATGGTCGCTTCAATCTCGCCAACGTTGCGCGCCATTCCAATGCCGAGCCAGGTGCCGATGGCGCGTTGATTTCCGGAATTTGCATCGCGCAAAGCAAATGCCATCGCCCCGCTCCAAGCCATGGGCGTTCCCGGCACCGTCACCACCGGACCGAATTGGGTCGAGTAGAGTGTGCGAATAACAGGCGCTGCACCATCGGGCATGGGCACGCTGACATCGCGCGCGGTCATCTTCACCGGCTCGCCATCGACCATGTAAACGGTCGGATCATCCGGCGAAAGCACCAGCGCATAAAGCGTGAAATGGCGCGCCGCCGTCACCGTGTGTGTCCAGGCAACATCGCGATTGAAGCCGAGGGTGGGAATGGGCGTTCCGGCAATGCCGACACCCATAACGTCATAATTATCCGGGCCGGTTACATGCAATTGCCAAAAGCGGGCCGGGCCTTCCCATGGGAAATGCGGATTGCCGATCAGCAGCCCCCGGCCATCCTTGGTTGCTTCTGCACCAAAGGCCCAACCATTGCTGCCAAATTTCAGATCTTCATGCGGCTCAAAAGCATGGGCCATCATTGCTGTTTGCCCGGCGCTTTCCGGAGCGGAGCGCGCGACTTCGGAACTTGGCGGTGCTGCACCAGCAATGCCGGGTGCCAAGGCGAGCGAACTGGCTAGCAGCATCTGCTTCTCGCTCAGCCGCAGCATATCGTCGCGCGTGATCGGTTTGACCCAGGCTTGGCTGCGACAGGCTTCGGGCAAATCCTTAAGCGCCGTATCCCGCAGGAACCGGTTGTATCCTGCAATATAGCCATCAACCAGCTCCTGCGTTCGGCTGCTTTGGCCCGACCAGCCAGCGCGTAATGTGTCCAAGTCGATCTGGCTGCGGTAGAAAACATCGGAAGCCAGATTGTCGACTTCGCTAAAGCCGAGCACCGATTTTTCCTGTGGCCCGAAATGCAGCGAACGTGTCCCAGCTACGGTCGCAAATTCCTCTGCCAGCATACAGATATTGTCCTGCGCATAGGCATAGGCGACGCCATAGCCTACCCCGCCCCAGCTTTCCGAGGTGATGTGCGGAATGTTAAAATCAGTCCGAGTGATGGTCACATCATATTGGGTTTGCGCCGCGACGCTCTGACCCAGCATTCCTGCCGCCAAACTCATGGCTATTGTCCAAACGCGCATCGTGCTCTCCCAATATGCGAACCTCATTTTGCGAAGCCCGCTTTGGAATAGGAGCCTAGGAACACCTGAGGCTATGCGCAAGCTGGCAAGCCGACCCACGTTCTTGCAGATATGACTTTTGACAATGCCGGCCTAGTCTATCCGCCAGTGTTCATCTTCGTCGCAGGCGGCCAAACCGGCGCTCAAGCATTAGCAACAAAGGTGTGATCTGGCACGATGAGCATTCTCGATACATTCAAGCTTGATGGCGAAGTTGCCGTTGTGACGGGCGCGGGCAAGGGCATTGGCCGAGCGATTGCGATCGCGTTGGCCGAAGCGGGTGCTGACGTGGCCGTGGCTTCGCGCACGCAGGCTGATCTGGATGCAGTGGCTGCAGAGATAGAGGCGCTAGGCCGCCGCGCGCTGCCATTGGCGACAGATGCCACCGATATGCAGGCGCTGGAACATCTGGCCGAGCAGACCGTGGCCAAGTTGGGCAAACTGTCCATCTGGGTCAACAATGCAGGCGGCATCCCCGATGGAGCGCCGCGCTATCTCACCCGCACGCCGGAAGACAAATTCGACGCGCAAATCGATCTCAATTTGAAGGCGGTGTGGATGGGAGCAACCATTGCGGCGCGGGCTATGGTGGATGCCAACGATGGGGCTGGCGCGATCATCAACATCTCGTCGCGCTCGGCCTTTGGCGCTCAGGTCAAGA
Organism: uncultured Erythrobacter sp.; assembly: GCA_947495555.1. Lineage (GTDB taxonomy): Bacteria > Pseudomonadota > Alphaproteobacteria > Sphingomonadales > Sphingomonadaceae > Erythrobacter. The sequence goes on from CANLZI010000001.1 coordinate 1,666,942, forward strand.
ACGGCCCTTATGGTGCGGCCAAGGCAGCGGTGAACAGCCTGACCACCACCTTGTCGGTCGAGCTGGCCCCCAAGATCCGGGTCAATGCGGTGGCGCCGGGTCCGGTGCCAACCGAGAATTTCAACGATTGCATGGGAACCGAAACCGACGAGCAGCGCGAAAAATTGCTCGATATGATCGGCATTCCGCTAGGCCGATATGGCACGCCCGAAGATATTGCGGCAGCGGTCGTCTATATGGCCGCGCCTGCGTCGGGCTGGGTCACCGGGCAATGTCTGTATGTCACCGGCGGGCGCTAGCAAGCGCACTTGCGCTGCGGCCAAACCGGCCTAACACTAGGCCTCGCTATGTCCGATGTGCCCTTTCACCCTCCGGTTAAACGCTCGGTCCAGATCGCCGGGCACAAGACCTCGATCAGTTTGGAGCCGGTGTTTTGGGACATGCTGGTTGACGCAGCACAAGCTGAAGCCATGCCGATCAATGCGCTGGTTGCGCGGATTGATGAACAGCGGATCAAGGCGGACACACCGCCGGGCCTCGCCAGTGCGATCAGAGTATGGCTGGTATCTAAGCGGACCGCTTAATCGTCCAAACGCTCAATATCAGCGCCGACCAATTGCAGCTTTTCTTCCAGCCGCTCGTAACCGCGATCAAGGTGATAGATGCGCCGAACAGTGGTCTCACCCTCGGCCGCCAGCGCCGCGATGATCAGGCTCATCGAAGCGCGCAGATCGGTGGCCATTACCTCGGCGCCGGTCAGATCTGCCGGGCCTTTGACGATGGCGGTGCGACCTTCGGTTTCGATTTCTGCACCCATCCGGCTGAGTTCTGGCACATGCATGAAACGGTTTTCGAAAATCGTTTCCTTCAGCACACTGGTGCCCTCTGCCTTGCACAACAAGCTCATCAACTGGGCTTGCATATCGGTGGCCAGACCAGGGAAGGGCGCGGTGGTCAGATTGGCCGGCTTTAGCGCTCCATTTGCGCGCGCATGAATGCCTTTGGCGTCTTCCTCAATTTCAATACCGATATTGCGAAGCGCATGAATGGTCGAGGCCATATCGTTGGCATTGGCGCCTTCCAGACGGACATCTCCGCCCGTAATCGCCGCCGCGCAGGCATAGGAACCCGCCTCGATCCGGTCGGGCATCACCTTATAGGTCGCGCCGTTCAGGCGCTTCACCCCGTGAATTGTCAGATCGGACTGGCCGATATTTTCAATCTCGGCACCCATCGCGACCAGCAGATTGCACAAATCGACAATCTCGGGCTCGCGCGCGGCGTTGAACAGACGGCTGGTGCCATTGGCCAGAACCGCCGCCATCAGCGCGTTTTCTGTCGCACCAACCGACACAACCGGGAAATCAAACTCGCCGCCCGGCAATCCGCCATCGGGCGCCATGGCTTTGACATAACCTTGGGTGAGCTCAATCTCTGCCCCGAACGCCTCAAGCGCTTTGAGATGCAAATCAATCGGGCGGTTGCCGATCGCGCAGCCACCCGGCATCGACACGGTTGCTTCGCCCATCCGTGCCAGCATCGGGCCAAGCACCAGGATCGAGGCACGCATCTTTCGCACCAGATCATAGGGCGCAACGCTGGAGGTGATCCGGGTCGCCTCCAAAGTCATCACCCGGCCGAAATCTTCGGGCCGGGTGCCCTGGATCGCGGTGGTGACGCCGAACTGGTTCATCAAATGCTGAAAGCCATCGATATCAGCCAGGCGCGGCAGATTGCGCAACGTAACCGGCTCTTCGCTTAACAAGGCGCAGGGGATCAGCGTAAGCGCGGCATTTTTGGCGCCCGAGATCGGAATGGTTCCGGAAAGGCGATTGCCGCCGCGAATTACAAGTTTGTCCATAAATCGCTCTTAGCCGATTGGACATGACTGGCAAGTTGCTGAAGGATCTGGCGCATACAATTGCTGATCCGCCCGCCCCAAGCAGATGGTTGACGCTGGCGATCATGTCACCCTATTGCTTGGTGTTATGACCACACGCAAACCGATCAAGAAAGCCGTTTTCCCCGTCGCGGGCCTCGGCACACGCTTTCTTCCCGCCACCAAAGCCATTCCCAAAGAGCTGCTGCCCATCGTGGACCGGCCGCTGATCCAATATGCGGTGGACGAAGCACGCGAAGCCGGGATCGAACAGATGATCTTTGTTACCGGGCGCGGGAAAACCGCCATCGTTGAACATTTCGATGTCGCTTATGAGCTGGAAAGTACGATGGGCGAGCGCGGCAAGGATTTGGGCGTGCTTGACCCGACCCGCGCGACGCCAGGCGACATTATCACCGTGCGGCAACAAGTGCCGATGGGCCTTGGCCATGCGATCTGGTGCGCGCGGGCCATTGTAGGGGACGAACCCTTCGCCATTTTCCTGCCCGACGAATTGATGATCGGAAACAAGGACGGCACCGGCTGCATGAAGCAGATGGTCGATGCCTATCAGGAAGTCGGCGGCAATGTGATCAGCGTGCTGGAAGTGCCGCATGAGGAAGTATCGAGTTACGGCGTAATCGACCCCGGTGCCGAAATGGGCGCACTCACCGAAGTACGCGGGTTGGTAGAAAAGCCTCCCGTTGACGAGGCACCCTCTAACAAGATCATCTCAGGGCGATATATCCTGCAACCCGAAGTGATGCGGACATTGGAAGACCAGGGCAAAGGGGCAGGCGGCGAAATCCAGCTGACCGATGCGATGGCCCGCATGATCGGCACGCAACCATTTCATGCGGTTACCTTTGACGGCAAACGATATGACTGCGGCAGCAAGCTGGGCTTTGTCGAGGCGACACTGGCACTGGCGCTGGAACGCGATGACATGGGGGCAGATGTGCGCGCGATGGCGCAGCGGCTGCTGAGGTAGGTTCGCCCTCCTTCAAGGGCGCGCACCAGGTTGCGGACTATTTCGCTTTGATCCGCAACGGCAAAGTTTTAAGCCCGCCAACGAAAGTGGACTTTGCCCGCTTGGGCTCGCCCGCCAATTCCAAGGCATCAATCCGGTACAACAATGTCTCGAACAAGATCCGCATTTCCAACCGCGCAAGATGCAGGCCCAGACACTGATGCGCGCCCGCGCCAAAGGCCAGATGCCGATTGGGTGAACGGCTCGCGTCAAATTTTCGTGGGTCTGTAAACTGGGATGGGTCATGATTGGCCGCGACATAATTCATCATCAACCAATCGCCTTGCTTGATGAGCTGGCCGCCCAATTCGACATCTTTGGCAGCGGTACGCATGAAGTGCTGGACCGGCGAGGTCCAACGGATCGCCTCCTCGACAATGCCGGGCAGCAAAGACCGGTCGGCTTTTACTCGCGCAAATTGTTCAGGGTCTTGGGCCAGCGCCAACATGGCCCCGGCGGTTGAAGCGCTGGTCGTGTCATGGCCTGCTGTGGCCACGATGATATAATATCCAGCCATGTCGCGCGGTGGCAGAGGCTTTCCATCAACCATCGCATTGGCAATGACGCTGGCCACATCATCGGTTGGGTTGGCCCGGCGCTGCTCGGCCAGATCGGCGAAATAGCCCTCGAAATTCTTGACCGCTCCGGCCACCAATTGGACCACCTGTTCGGGCGTCATCTTGTCCATGCCAGTCCCCGACAGATCAGCATCCTGCCCGCCGAACAATTGCTGGGTCAGCATTTGCATGCGCGGCTCGTCTTCCTCCGGCACACCCAAAATCTGCATGACGACATGCAAGGGATAGGGTCCGGCGACGGTCTTGACGAAATCCACTTCTGGACCGGCATCAATCATGGCGTCGACGGTTTGGTGGGCCAGCGCGCGTATCTCGCCCTCGATCTTGGCCAGATTGCGGGGCATGAACCAATCTTGCGTCAGCTTGCGATATTTGAGGTGAACCGGCGCATCGAACACCACCAGTGAATCGACCAGAATGTCAGAACCCGTCGCCGCGCGCGAAAACTCGATTGCTTGGCGGAAACTGAACACGACCGGTTGCGGATTGTTGAGGAAAGTGGCGTTGTCCTTCGACATTTGCATCACATCATCATACCGAGTCACCAGCCAAAACGGAGTGAACAACTCCCCGTCATCGGGTTCGACCAAGGCAATGGGCTGCGCTTCGCGAATGGTGTCAAACAAGTCGAGCAAAGGGTCCCAATCGGCATAGCTTTGCGGATCGATCACCGCCCGCGCATCTTCGCTCGACAAAGTTGGGCGGGTCGCAGCGCCCGTCATCAACCTTCAGCCTTGGCAGCAAACTCATCGCGCAATTCGCGCTTATACAACTTGCCATTGGCCTCACGCGGAAGCTCTGGCCGGAAATCGAACAGTCGGGGCATTTTTAGCCGGGCGAGTTGCGGTTCCAGATAGTCCCGCAATTCCTGCTCCAATTCATCGCCAGCGTTGGCCATATCGATGGGCTGCACCACCGCGACAACTTTTTCGCCAAAATCGGGATCGGGCGCGCCAATCACGGCGGCATCCATCACCTTGTCATGGCTGACGAGCAGGTTTTCAATCTCTTGCGGGTAGATATTGACCCCGCCCGAAATGATCATGTGGCTCTTGCGGTCGGTCAGATACAAAAAGCCATCAGCATCAGTGTGGCCAATATCGCCCAAAGTCATCCAGCCCTTGGGGTGCATGGCCTCTTGGGTTTTTGCAGCATCATTGTGATAGGTCGGCAGGATGTCATTCTCGAAATAGATCAAGCCGTCCTCGCCTTGCGCAACCTCTTCTCCGTCAGGTCCGCAAATATGCAGAGTGCCATGGATCGGGCGGCCAACACTGCCGGGATGTTCCAGCCAATCAGGTGCGTGGATCATAGTCATGCCAATCCCTTCTGAACCGGCGTAATATTCATTGACGATCGGACCCCACCATTCGATCATTTCCTGCTTGATGGGTACCGGGCATGGCGCAGCGGCATGCAATGCCCGCTTGTGGCTGGACAGATCGTATTTGGTGCGCACGGCCGGATCCAGCTTGAGCATGCGGACAAAATGGGTCGGGACCCATTGGCTGTCCGTCACGCGATATTTCTCAATCGCGGCCAGCGCGGTTTCGGGATCGAATTTCTCGACGACGACTATGGTTCCGCCCAACCTTTGCGCCGAAGAACACCAGGCCAGAGGAGCAGCGTGATAGAGCGGCGCAGGCGACAGATAGACCATCGATCCATCCGCTGGCATGCCTGCCCCCATGGTGGCCAGTGCCACAAAGGGGACCATGGCGGTAGGATCAGGATCGGCCGGTGGTGCGGGGCGAATGCCCTTGGGCCTACCGGTCGTGCCCGAGCTGTAGAGCATGGTTAGGCCGGCGCGCTGATCGGGTATCGGATCGGCGCTGTGGCTGGCCAGCGCCGCCTCGAAATCTTCGTCGTCCTCTGCGCCAATGGTTAGAATATCGAGCTCGGGGAGCTCAGCACGAATGTCGGGCATGACTCCATCAAACAATCGCGATGTGACCAGCAGCTTGGCCTCACTATCCTTGAGAATATAGGCAATTTCGGGCGCGGTCAGCCGGGTTGAAATCGGTACAAGCAGCGTTCCGGCGCGCTGTGACCCCCACACCAGGGTGAAATAGTGATGCGTATTTTCCAGCAAAACCGCAAAGGCATCGTCGGGAGCAAATCCGCGCGCGCGCAGCAATTGCGCAAACCGGTTGGCCGCCTGGTCCATCTCGCCATAGGTTACGGTATGGCCGCTGCCGGCCATGATAATGGCTGGGTGGTCAGGGCGCGTTTGGGCGTGTTGAATAGGATGCATGGTTCTGGCTTCTCTCCATATCCTGCCACGTGGCCCAAGAGGGCACCGGCAGCTTTGGAAAAGAGCCTAACCAGTCTGATTGGATGGACAAGAAAAAAGGCGACGGTTTTACCCGCCGCCTATTAAAATGGACATCCTCTCCAACGTCCATACCCGCTTCCAAGCGGTGATCTTTTGCGCAGTCAGCGGCCTTACCGGCCAGTTACTCGCCGCCTTTGCCGCCCTTACCAGTGACAAGAGCAAATTCCTGCTGGGCTTTTGTTTCGATCATATAGGGGACCGGATTGACCGCCACACCGTCGATCCGTACTTCGTAATGCAAATGCGGCCCGGTAGAACGGCCCGTCGACCCGACATAACCGATGATGTCGCCCTTTTTCACGCGCTCTCCCGCGGCGACTGCCAAACGCGACAGATGCGCATAACGGGTTTCCAAATCCGCGCCGTGATCGACCCGAATATACAGACCGTAGCTTGAGAACCATTGTGCTTTGCCAACAATTCCGTCGGCCGTGGCGTAAACAGGCGTTCCCGTTGGGGCCGCCAGATCAATGCCATTATGTTTGCGGCGGCTGCCCAGAACCGGGTGTGTGCGCATGCCATAATCGCTGGTCAAACGCGCGCCGCGCAGCGGCATTTGTGAAGGAATAGAGATAGTCGGGCGAACAGAAACGGCGTCGGCTGGGCCATTGTCCAGCGATTCCCAGCTGACGAACAATTGACGGAACCGGGTGTCACCTGACGTCAAATTGTCGGACTGTGCCTGACGCACGGGCTCGGTAATGTCGACCGCCGCTGCCGAGCTGTTGGCGAGTGCCGGACTGGCAGCAATGCTTACCGCGCCTAAAGCGGCCACAGCCAAGCCTTTTGCCAGCTTAAAAATGCCTGATGATACGATCAACGACCCGTCCTTATCACAGCGCCTTTGCGCCAATTTGAGGGCCGTTTGATTTGCCGATTGGCAAATTTTTTTGGCCCTTGTCCAAAACTACGGAACCAATCCGCGTTTCGTTGTTTGGTGAGATAAGGGCCGAAATCTTTACAAAGCAATACCGGCGTAGAAGTCCCGCGACAGACCGGCTGCATCGCGCGCCGAGTCGTTGAATGGTGGCTTCAATGCGCCTCTAAAGTGGGTTTCCACCAGATTTTGCCACGATTTTTGCGGAGATTCGCCGTTTTCCTCGGCAATTTTGACAAAATGCCTTGTCCCAATCGCGACATGGCGGATTTCGTCGTCAAGGATTCGTTTGAGAATCTTGGCGCCATTATGGTCGCCTTGCGCCTCGACCCGCGCCAAAGTTGACGGCGTGACGTCAAGCCCGCGTGCTTCCAGCACCATCGGTACAATCGCCAAACGGGCCATCACATCATGGCTGGTTTCATCGGCGGCCTGCCACAGTCCGCCATGCGCTGGCAGATCACCATAATAGCTGCCCATCGCCTCCAGTTTTCGCGCCAGCAGCGCGAAATGCATCGCCTCGTCCGCCGCAACAGCTAGAAAATCGGACACAAAGGCTCGGCCGCGCTCTTCGCCAAATCGTCCGGCCATATCCAACGCCAGATCAATCGCGACAAATTCGATATGCGCCAAGGCATGCCACAGCGCGATCCTGCCACGCGCAGAGCTGCCTTTGGAACGCTTGGGCATTTTATTGGGCGCCAGCAACTCAGGCCGATCGGGCGCAGCAGGTGCATCGGGCATGGCTGCGTCAAAGCGCCATTCCAACCGGCCCAGCCGCCATTGACGCGCCACTTCGCGCGCCGCCATCACTTTGGCGCGCGGATCCCCCGTCAACAATGCGGTGCGGATGGCTGAGGCAATACTGGTCATGGACTATGCGGCTTGGACTTGCTGAAGTAGGCCCTAAAGCGCCTTAGCCGCAGCCAGCACTTCTTCTGCGTGGCCCTTGACCTTCACCTTGTTCCAGACTTGCGCAATCACGCCTTTTGCATCAACCAAATAGGTAGAGCGAACCATGCCCAGATAAGTTTTGCCATACATCTTTTTCTCGGTCCAGATGCCCAAGGCATCGGACAATCCGTCCTCTTGTGCATCGGTCGCCAAAGGCGTCTTCAGATCGTGCTTAGCGATAAAGTTCTGATGCTTCTTCGCCGAATCCTTGCTCACCCCCAACAATGCAACACCGGCCTTGTCAAACTCACCCTTTAGCGCGGTGAAGTCCTTGGCCTCGGTCGTGCAGCCGGGCGTGTTGTCCTTTGGATAGAAGAACACCACCAACTTCTGGCCGGAATAATCAGACGCTTTGACGGTACCACCATCGGGGGTTTCCATCACAACATCGGGCATTTTCTCGCCAGCCTGGGTAAAATCGCTCATGTCTCGATCTCCAATTCACTATCAAATGCCTTATGCCAGGCGGTTGCGATCCCATGTCGTGCCTTGGTCAGCGCATGCAAGAGGGCATCGAGGCTTTCTTGCTGACAGGCCCGCGCCAAGGCCCGGGCAGAGGCCGCGGGCGGAGCCTGCAAATCAGGCGCGAGCAATCGGGTTGAGACCAACAACCGGGTCATCAGCTGATGCGCGCCAATCACTTCATGATCGAGCAAACCCGCCTCGCACAATTGCGCGATAGCGCTGCTGAGATCGGGCGAGAAAGCGGTTCGTTCACGCAGCTGCAGATAGTGCACCAGAAATTCCAGATCGACCAATCCACCGCGCAACAATTTGGCATCAAGCGGCCCTTTTGAAGGCTTATGACTGGCCATATCGCTGCGCATGGTCAGCACCGCTTCGCGCAGATTGTCCAAATCGCGCGGTTGGTGCAGAACATCGTCGATCACCTGCGCCAATTCTGCCTTCACAGCATCAGAGCCGACCAGAACGCGCGCGCGGGTCAGCGCCATATGCTCCCAAGTCCACGCGCTTTCCCGCTGATATTTGGCAAAGGATTCGCAGGTAACGGCCAAGGGTCCTTGTGTGCCTTGCGGGCGCAAACGCGTGTCCACTTCGTACAAAGCGCCTTGCGCGGTGGGAACCGACAATGCGCCGCTGATACGCTGGGCCAGGCGATTGAAATAATGCGTCGCGCCCAAAGGCCGGGCGCCATCGGATTCGTCGCCCGACTGACCGGTGAACAAATAGATGATGTCCAGATCCGAGGCATGGGTCAGAGCCCCTCCGCCAAATCGGCCCAGGCCCAGCACCACCAATTCGCTTTGCTCGCCATCCGATTGCACATGACCATGGTTGCGGGAAAATTCTACGCATGTGGCATTGTGCGCCACCAGCAGGGCAGCCTCTGCGGTACGCGAAAGTGCCTCGGCAATCTCCAGCGGATCATGCAAAGCCTCGATCAATTGCACGCCCAGCGCGAAGCGTTCCTCTCCGGTCACCATTCTGATCCGGTCGAGCAGAGCCTCGTAATCGCCCTCGGCCACACCAGCCTGCATCCGCATGGCCAATTGTTCCACGCTGCCGGGCAGATCCAATGCCGTGCGATCAATCAACGTGTCGAGCAGCACCGGGCGCCGTCCCAATTCATCAGCCAGTGTGGGGGCGAGCGTCAGCACCGCAAACAGCTGATCCAGCAGCGCCGGGCGAGCCTCCAGCAGGCGGAACAAATTTATCGCCGAGGAGGCATTGGTCAAAACACTTTCCCAGCGCAGCAAGGCACGCTCGGGCTCATCTGCTTCGGCCAGGGCTTCCATCAACATCGGCAGCATAGCGTCAAACGCAGTGAGCGCGGCGGGACTGCGTAGCGAGCGATAGCGGCCATCGCGCCAGCCTTCGATGCGCTGGGCCAACCCGGCGGGATCAGCGAAGCCCAAATCGTCCAATTGCTGCTTGATCGGGGAAGATTTCGCCTCGGGCGAGGGCGATGCCTCGTCCTCCCCTATCAGCGTGTCATATGCTTCCGCCACGTCATTGGTGATCTCGGTCAGTTCGGCCACCAGAGCCGCGCCATCCGACAAACCATCCAGCCGCGCCACACCGTCCAGCTTGTCGCCCGATGGCAATGCATGGGTCTGCCGGTCATTCACCATCTGTAAGCGGTGCTCGATGCAGCGTAAGCGGTCATAGGCATCGCCTAGAGAGGTCGCCTCATCAGCCGCAATCCGCCCCGACGCAGCCAGTGCGTCCAAGGCTGCACGCGTGCCGCGCAAACGCAAGGAATGATCGCGCCCGCCATGGATCAATTGATGGGTTTGCGCGAAGAATTCGATCTCGCGGATACCGCCGCGGCCATGCTTTATGTCAAAGCCCGGCCCGGGAGCTGGCGGCCCATCATAATTGGCCCGAATGCGCTTTGTCAGGCGGCGGATTTCCTCCACCGCGCCATAATCCAAGCTGCTGCGCCACACGAATGTGCCAATCGCCGCCAGAAATTCCTCTGCCGCAGCAATATCGCCTGAGGCCGCGCGCGCGCGGATGAAGGCAGCGCGCTCCCACGCCAGGGCCGAGCTTTCATAATGGCTTAGCGCGGCAGTGCAGGAAATTGCCAAGGGGCTGACTTCCGATGCTGGGCGCAAACGCAAATCGATGCGGAAAACATAACCCTCGGGCGTGTTGTCGCTCATAGTGCTGACCACATCGCGGGCATATCTTTGCGCTGCCTCGCCCGGCTCGTCGCGCGCGCGGCGCGGCAAGGTTTCCGGATCATACAACAAGATTGGATCGATATCCGAGCTGTAGTTCAGCTCGCCCGCACCATGTTTGCCCAAGGCAAGGCCGAACATGCCTTGCGGCTCAGCGTCCGGCACTCTGCGGGTAATCGCGGCATTGATGGCCTGGGTCAGCGCGCGGTCGGCAAATTCGGACAATTCGCCCATCACCTGACTCAGCGGAAACGCTCCTGCCAGATCGCCGATGGCCAAGGCCGTGGCCAGCGCCAGTTTCTCTCGCCGCAATGCGATGGCGACGGTTTCAGCCCCTTCGCCAGCGCGCTTGGCCCATGCCAGCGCATCGTCTCCCGCGCCCGCTTCCAACAATTGTTGCAGCTCGGGCTGGCGGCGCAAAGCCTGCGCCAGAAACGGGGCATGCGCATTTGCGCGGGCCAGTGCATTTGTCCAATCATGCTGCATCGCCGCCTTCCTGCCCGCAGTGCGCACTCAGCACAAGCATACAGAGCAAGCACTGAGCGCACATACAGGCAAAGTGCCCGCTAACAGCGCTCGGCTTGCCCATGGCTAACAGCTCTGCAATGGAAGGGGCCATAAATGAAGGGCAAGAGGATCGGCATTTCCATGTTTAAACACAATATTCCCATCAGCACATTGGCTGTCACACTGGCTGCATCAATGTTGGCGCTATCTGGATGCGATATGGCGAGTGATGCCGGGCAGCAGCTTGACATGCCCGAGGTGGAAGCCGGTGAATTGTCCGAAGCAACCTTGAAAGACGTGACCCGCATTTTGTCTTCGGATGAGTTCGAGGGACGGATGCCTGGCACCATTGGCGAGGAGAAAACGGTCGCCTTTTTAAAGGAGCGCTTTGCCGCTGCAGGTCTCGAGCCGGGCAACAATGGCTCATGGGTTCAGGAAGTTCCTCTGGTGGAAATCACTGGTAAGGATTTCGCGCCGCTGAGCTTCGCTGGCGAGAATGTCGATCTGTCCTATGATTACTTCGATGATTGGGTGGGCATTACCTATCAGGAACAGGTGCAGACCCGCCTGGAAGATAGCGAGCTGGTGTTTGTCGGCTATGGTATCAATGCGCCCGAACGCGGCTGGAACGATTATGAAGGGCTGGACATGACGGGCAAAACTGCCCTCATTCTGGTCAATGATCCCGACTATGAAACAGACGGTCTGGACGGTCCATTCAACGGCAAAGCCATGACCTATTATGGTCGCTGGACGTACAAATATGAAGAAGCCGCGCGCCAAGGTGCCGCTGGCGCGATCATCATCCACGATACGGCGCCTGCTTCATATGGTTGGAATGTTGTGTCGAGTTCGTGGTCTGGCCCGCAGGCCTATGCCCAGCGCGGTGAAAACCCGCCAGCAATGACGCAGGTGAATGGTTGGCTGCAGAAAGAAAGCGCGCGCGAAGTGCTGGCTGCCGCTGGACAGGATCTGGACGCGTTGAGCGAGGCAGCACGGGAGCAAGGTTTTGCTGCGGTGCCGCTGGGGCTGACCGCCTCGACCAGTTTCCGCAATGATGTGCGCACCTATACTTCGCAAAATGTGATCGGCGTGTTGCCGGGGACAGAGGCGCCGGATGAATATGTCATCCACACAGCGCATTGGGACCATCTGGGCCGTTGCCCCGCTGCGCCCGATGGCGATGACATTTGCAATGGCGCGATAGACAATGCGACCGGCACTGCCGCACTGGTGGCGTTGGCCGAGGCTCAAGCCAAGGCAGGCCCAACTCGCAGGTCGATGGTTTATCTGGCGGTGACCGCCGAAGAGCAAGGCCTGCTGGGCGCAGATTATTACGCTGCCAATCCTGTGTTCCCGCTGGCTCAAACGGCGGGTGGAATTAACATGGATGCCTTCAAGGTGATGCCCGAAGCGCGCGATGTGACGGTTGTTGGCGGCGGCAAATCGCAGCTCGACCTGTTCCTGGAGAAAGCCCTAGCCAAGACCGGCAAGACAGCGACCCCTGACCCAACGCCCGAGTCCGGATTCTATTACCGTTCCGACCATTTTGCCTTGGCCAAGCGAGGCGTCCCGATGTTCTATCTGCGCGATGGCGAAGATTTGCTGGAGGGTGGTAGCGAAGCTGGCGCAGCGATTTCCGCAGCTTATTATGCGGACGCCTATCACGGTCCCAAGGATGAATTTGACGAGAATTGGGACTGGTCGGGGGTGATGAGCAATTTGCGTTTGCTATCAACCTTGGGCCAGATGCTGGGTCAAAGCACCAGCTGGCCAAACTGGGTAGATGGTGATGAGTTCAAAGCCACCAGGGATGAAAGCTGCGCCGCCGACGACGGCGGCTGCTAGACCGGTCGGGAAGCAGGTTATGGCCTATGAAACTATGCCGCCCGAATGGGCGCCGCAGAGCTGGCTGTGGATCGGCTTCCCCCATCTCGCCCAAGAATGGCCCGGTTTTCTGGATGCTGCTCAACGCCAAATCGCGGCATTCGCCAATGCTGTGGCCGATAGCGGGCAGGAAGTGCGGTTGGTCGTTCGTGACGAGGCCAATGCAGCGCGCGCGGCCCAATTGGTCAGCGAAAAGGTTCGGTTGGAGCGCCATATCTATGGCGATATCTGGCTGCGCGACACCGGCCCGCTGGTTCGCAGTGATGGCACTGCCTTGCGCCCCGCCTTCAATGGCTGGGGCGACAAATACCAGATGGCGGGCGACGAGACGATCGGAGATGACCTGGCCCAATCGGCAGACCTGCCGGTTGAAACGGCAGACTATGTGCTGGAAGGCGGAGCCATTGATGGGGACGGCACCGGCTTGGTTGTCACCACCCAGCAATGTCTGCTCAACCCTAATCGCAACCCGTCGATGAGCGCTGACGATATTGAAGCCGCACTGGCCGCCGATCTGGGCTTTGACCGCGTGCTGTGGCTGGGCGAAGGTTTGATCAATGATCACACCGATGGCCATGTCGACAATCTGGCGCGCTTTGTCGGAGAGAACCGACTGGCTGTTCCCGAGGCATCAGGCCATGATGATCCCAATGAAGCAATCTATGCCGATGCAAGATATCGGGCCGAAAGCTTTGGGGTCGAGGTGGTCACCATTCCTTCGCCCGGGCTGATCCTGCGCGATGGCGCGATCGAACCGGCCAGCTATGTCAATTTTGCGATCACCACACCTGCCGTGATCGTGCCCACCTTCGGCTCGGACCAGGATGAGGCAGGCGTTGCTGCCATCGCCGAATTGTTCCCCGATCGCGCGACAATTGGCCTGCCCGCTGACGCTGTTCTTGCAGGAGGCGGGGGTTTCCATTGCGCCAGCCAGCAAATGCCCCAATTTCCTTGAGCCGAGCGGCCGACTCTGATCCTCGGCATAGTATGTAACGTCCTGCCCTTTTGCACCGAATATGTCAGAGAGACATTCATCGGGAGAGCACGCCATGTTCAAAACATATGCAGCGATAGTGGCGGGCGTTCTGGCGCTTTCAATCGCATTGGTGTCCCTGACCAAGCCGGGCGTAGCATTGAGTCAAGATCCTGGTCTGCGGAGCAATGCCGAGCCTGTTTTGCTGGAATTGTTCACCAGCCAAGGGTGTTCTTCGTGCCCGCCAGCCGATCGATTGGCCGCGAAGCTGGTATCCAACCCCGATTTGGTGATCGTTTCTCGCCCGGTAACCTATTGGGATCGGTTGGGCTGGAAAGATACGCTCGCGCTTGAGGCAAACACCGACCGTCAGCGGCGCTATGCTTGGCGCGGGCTGAACGGCCGTAACGGAGTCTATACCCCGCAAATTGTCGTGGACGGCACCTTTGGTGTGGTCGGTTCGCAAGAACAGCAAGTGCGCAGTTTGATCCATCAATCCAGCCACCGGCAATCCGCTGCGATCCGAGTCAAACAATTGGGCGATGGTGGCTATCGGATCGGATTGGGCGGTGAGAGCGATGCCCCTGCTGAACTGGTCGTGTTGGCCCTAACCGCGCACGCCAGAGTGGATATTGGCCGGGGTGAAAACTCTGGCCACCGACTGGGCTATACCAATGTGTTGCGCTCTGAAAATCGGGTGGGGCGCTGGAATGGTGGCCAGCAATCATATGTCGTCAATGCAAACCAATTTACCATGGCCGGAGCCGACCGTTATGCCATCATTGTGCGCGAAGAGGGTGCCGGCAGGGTTCTGGCGGCACAATATTTGGACCTTTAGCGAAATGGATTTGCCCGTATGAGCGCGCGGCGCATGGCTGCACCGTCCACGCCTTAACCCCGCGTTAGGATATGGCCGCGATAATAGCGGCATGTCCAAAGTCATTACCCTTTCACGCGCGCGCGCTGCGGCACCATGGGCGGCTCACCAAATGGAAGCAGTTCGCTCCATTCTGGTGTGTTCATGCGCCTTGGCACTTATCGCCGCAGGCCGCGCGTTTCCTTTCTGACTTTCGCCAGACTATCCAACCGACATCCCGAATAAATGCGGCTGCGCGAGGCTTAACCGCGCAGATCCGGCGGTGTTGCTGCTTCGGTTAAAAACGCAATCGCATCATCCAGCGACAATACGCGCTGTTCTTTCTCGCCCAACGTACGCATCGCGACGGAGCGCTCTTCTTCCTCGCGCTTGCCCACAACCAACAGATGCGGGACCTTCGCAAGGCTGTGTTCGCGCACCTTATAGTTGATCTTCTCGTTGCGCAGATCGGTTTCCACCCGGATGCCCGCGGCTTTCAGCTTGGCCTCAACCTCTTGGGCATAGCCGTCGACATCAGTGACAATCGGCGCGACAACCGTTTGGACCGGAGCCAGCCACACCGGCAAACGACCCGCAAAATGCTCGATCAGAATGCCGATAAACCGTTCATAGGAACCAAAGATGGCGCGGTGAAGCATGACCGGACGATGGCGCGCACCGTCTTCGCCGATGTAGGTGGCGTCGAGCCGTTCGGGCAGCACGCGGTCTGACTGGATTGTGCCGACCTGCCATGTGCGGCCGATCGCATCGGTCAAATGCCATTCCAGCTTGGGTGCGTAAAACGCCCCTTCGCCGGGCAATTCGCCCCAACCATATTCCTCGGTCGCCATACCGGCATCAACCACCGCCTGGCGCAGTTCGGATTCGGCTTTGTCCCAATCTTCGTCAGAACCGTATCTTTGCTCGGGCCGCAGCGCGAGCTTGATCTTATAGGTGAAGCCAAAGTCCTTATAGACCCGGTCCGCCAGCTGGCAGAACTTTTGCACCTCGTCGATGATCTGGTCTTCGGTGCAGAAGATATGCGCATCATCCTGCGTAAACTGGCGCACGCGCATCAACCCATGCAACGCACCATGAGGCTCGTTGCGATGGCAGCAGCCATTTTCGTACATGCGCAAGGGCAGGTCGCGATAGGATGTGATGCCCTGTTTGAAGACCAGCACATGGGCCGGACAATTCATCGGCTTGATCGCCATCCAATCGGCATCGCCAGAGATAACTTCGCCTTCGTCCTCTGTGTTGGGAACCTCGTCCGGCACGACAAACATATTCTCGCGATATTTGCCCCAATGGCCCGATTTCTCCCACTGGCGAGCATCGATCACCTGCGGAGTTTTGACTTCCTGATAGCCGCCTTCATCAATCGCGCGGCGCATATAGGCTTCCAGCTCGCGCCAAATCATATAGCCCTTGGGATGCCAGAAAACGCTGCCATGCGCTTCTTCCTGAAGGTGGAATAATTCCATCTCGCGGCCCAGTTTGCGGTGATCACGTTTGCCCGCTTCTTCCAAATTATGCAGGTGCTGCTTGAGCTGTTTCTTGTTCAGCCAGCCTGTGCCGTAAATCCGCGTCAGCTGGGCATTGCGCTGATCGCCGCGCCAATAGGCGCCCGCCACCCGCAACAGCTTGAACGCTTGCGGATCGAGTTTGCCGGTGCTGGCCAGATGGGGCCCGCGACACATATCGAGCCAGTCATCGCCCGACCAATACACCGTCAGCTCTTCATTTTCGGGCAGTTCCTTGGCCCATTCCGCCTTGAACGCCTCGCCATCAGCAGACCATTTCTCGATCAGCGCCTCGCGTGACCACACTTCGCGCCGCAGCGGTTTGTCGGCCTGAATGATCTGGCGCATTTTCTCCTCGATGGCGGGCAGATCATCGATGCTGAACGGATCGCGATCAGCCGGGGCCATCACATCATAGTAAAATCCGTCATCGGTTGCAGGACCAAATGTGATCTGTGTACCCGGCCACAACGCCTGCACCGCCTCGGCAAGAATATGGGCATAGTCGTGCCGGACCAGCTCCAGCGCGTCCTCTTCGTCGCGTGCGGTAATCAACTCAAGCTGAGCATCGCCCTCAAATGGGCGGCCAATATCGCGAACTTCCCCGTCCACACGCGCCGCCAGCGCCGCCTTGGCAAGGCCCGGACCGATCGCCGCAGCAATGTCCGCTGGCGTGGAGCCTTCTTCGACTTCGCGCACGGAGCCATCGGGCAGGCTGATTTTCAGAAGTTGTGTCATTGCAATCTCATACCGTCTGTTTGACCGACGCCCTGCCACAAGCAGGCACGCGCCGGAAGGGCGGTGTCATCTATTCTGCACTTTTTCGGGAAGCTGACACCCAAGCCACCCCGAAACCGGATCAAACCGGGGGTGGCTGGGTCTGCGACTAACGCGTGACCAACCGCCCCCGGAAAACCGAGGTTGTGGTGGTGGTCGTGGTGGTCATCATGTGTGCCATGGGCAGGGTTATAGGCGCGCTTTGTTTCAATGTCATTACCTTACCACCCAGCAAATAGGGGCAGCGCATCAACTGCACCGCCCCCTCCTGATAGCCTAAAATCCTAAATCCGCGCTATGCAGCCGCTGGTTTCGCCGCTTTCTTGGCCTTGGGCTGCGGAATGCTGGCCACCGGTGCGATCTTAGCATCGGTCGGCTCGGGCAGGCTCTGATCCTTCTTGTCGAAATACTTTTTGGTGAAGTAGCCCCCGACACCCAGAGCGACCATAGCCGGAATACTCATCTTGCGAAGGACGAACGGGGCCGCGGCACCAATCATGGCACCAGTATTGCCACCAACCGATTTCGTCTGCTGCGCTAGCTTGCTGCCAAGGGCAGCTCCAATAATTTTACCAAACATTTCAATCTCCTTTGCTAGTTCAACGGAGAAATCGGCGCGATGTTCCGAGATAGTTCGCGTGCATGGCTGGGATGGGCCTCGATCAAACGTCAACCCGTTGCGATCCCGCTTGGGTAGAAAGCCGTTTTGTGCCCGCAAGGCGGGTCGATTGGGTCTTCACCGTTTCAACAAACCGCATTTCGGTGGTGGCGCTCTCAGGTGTCAGCTCCACATTCATATAGCCGCGCTGCGATGTATCGGCCCAAACCAATTGCGTATTGTGGTCCACCGCCGCCTTGGCGAAATCGGACGGCGCAATGCCGCTCAATGACGCTTCAAGGCCCGGAGAGGTGACACCGGGAACCCCGAATTCGACACCAGCCCCGTCGCCATCCTGCTCCAGCTCAAACGCCCAACCATTATGCGTATCGCCAGCCAGCACCAGCAGATTGGCGTCAGCATTTTGGGCAGCCGTTAACAACCGTGCGCGCGCTGCGGGATAGCCGTCCCAGGCATCCATATTCGAAGGCAGCCCCGCCGCATTTGCCGCGGCAGCCGCCAGCACGCGTTGGCGCAACCATTGTGGCAGATCATCTGCAATCAGGGATAGGATCGCGGGAGGAGACCTTAACTCGCCCACCAACACCTGTTGCGCCAACACTTGCCAAATCTTGCCCGAACTGCGCGATGTTGCCATGCCGCCGAACAGCCAATCTTCTTGGGTCTGGCCCAACATTTGGCGTTCGGGATTGGCCCAATTGCCTGCCTTGAAGGCTGACAATGCCGCTATGGCTGATTGTGGATCGGTCTTGCCCTTGAGAACCGCGCCAAGGTCAAACTGCTCCTCGCGCCCCTCCAGCCGCGTATCCAGTCGGAACAGCGTGGCAAGGTCGCCCAGCTCATATTGCGCATAAGGCTCGTCGGATACGGGCATCCATTCGCGATAGGCCCGCTTCGCCGCTGCCTTGCGCGCCGCCCAATCACCTTCCGTTTCGGCTTGATGGTTTTCCGCGCCGTTCTCCCAACTGTCATTCGCGGCTTCATGGTCATCCCATACGGCCACCATCGGCATCACCTGATGCAAGCGGCGCAAATCGGGGTCAGTGCGATAGGTTGCATAGCGCAGACGGTAATCGGCCAGGACGATACTTTCGTGATCGGGCCACAACACGCGGTGCGGATTGGCCGCATCGGCTGAGGGGTAGGTCCCGCGACCATATTCATAGATATAATCGCCCAGATGCACCGCCAAATCAGCATCATTGGCCTGCGCTGCATGGGCATAGGAATTGAACCAGCCGAACCCGAAGTTCGAACAGGAAAACACCGCCAAGCGGAATTTCGCAGTCGATCCTGCGGGCAATGTCCGCGTGCGTCCTGTGATTGATACAGAGCCATCGGGTGCAACAAAGCGGTAGAAATACCACGCGTCAGACTTCAGGCCGTTGGCCCAGGTTTTGCAGCACCAATCGCGTTGGGGCGAGGCCATAACGCGGCCTTCGGAAATGGGCTTGGAGAAGTCTTCGCTCTCGCTGACCTGCCAATCGAGCGGCGTGTCCTGCTCTGCCACAAAACGCGTCCACAACAGCACCCTGTCTTGTCCGGGCTCACCACTGGCCACGCCATGGGTGAAGCCACTGCCAAAGCCGCGCGCGGCAAGAGGGCTGGCGACAAGCGCTGCCGAAACGGCCCCCAATTGGAACAGCCCCCGGCGAGACAATACCGGAGCGGCCGGGGTTAAGGAGCGGGCAGACAATGTGGCTTTTGATTGTGTCATGGCGCTCAGAATTGCTCTTTTGGTAAAGTTAGACAATGACAATCTGCGACAATCTGCAAGATCGCGCCGAACTTTCCGACCCGCTCTTGCATTTACGCTCCAGGCTTGGTCATGATGCAGCTGTGACCGACATTTCCTATCACACCATGCCCGACGGGCGCCGCATCGCCTACCGCTACACCCCGGCAGCAGGAGCGAGTGCAGGCCCCACTTTGGTCTTCCTGCCCGGATACATGTCCGACATGGATGGAGGGAAAGCGACCACGCTATACCTCCGCGCGAAAGAAACAGGGCAAGCCTGCCTGCTGCTGGATTATTCGGGCTGTGGGTCGAGCGAGGGCGAGTTTGCCGATGGTTCGCTCAGCATTTGGCGGGATGAAGTGCTGGCCTTGATCAAGGCGCAGGTTGACGGGCCGGTGATCGTGATCGGATCGTCCATGGGCGGATGGTTGATGTTGCTGGTGGCGCAAAGACTGGGCAAACAATTGGCCGGGGTCATTGGCATTGCCGCTGCACCCGACTTTTCCGACTGGGGCTTCACCTCCGAACAGAAAGCGACCTTGGCCAAAGGCGAAACCGTGTTCGAGGACAACCCTTATGGCCCCGAACCGACGCCGACCTATGACAAATTCTGGCAAGATGCCGAAACCCACCGCCTGCTCGACAAGCCGATAGAAATCAACGCACCCGTTCGCTTGCTGCATGGCCAGCGCGATGCGGACGTGCCGTGGGATATTTCCATGCAACTGGCGCGGCAATTGCGTTCCGATGATGTACAGGTAAGCTTGGTCAAAGACGGCGATCATCGCCTATCGCGCGATCAAGATATTGAGCTGTTGCTGCGGACCGTCTGGAGCATGCTCGAAACACAGAAAGCAGAGGCATAGATGTCTTTTAGCATTGCCGTTCTTATGGTGTTGCAAGTTGGCCCCGGCGGCCAGGCTGGCCCGGTGGGCGACCCGCATGATTTGGTTCGCGACAGGCCGCCGCGTGAAACAACCCAAGCAGAAGCCCCTGTGTTGCCGCAAACAGCATGGCTGAGCGAATGCTTTGAGCTGGTCGATACGGATCCGGCCCGGGCCAATTCTATCGCCCAGATCAAGCGCGATTCCACCAGCGGAACCGAGCGCATTTTGGCCAATCATTGTCTGGGACTGGCGGCCACCAAGATGGAACTGTGGGATCAGGCGCAGACCGCCTTTGTCGCCGCTCGCGACGAGGTTCCCGCCGAAGAATTGCCCCTGCGCGCCCGGATGGGGGCCATGGCTGGAAACGCCGCCCTGGCACGCAAAGACACTGCCATGGCTATGAATTTGTTCGATGCGGCGCGGGCTGACGCATTGGCCAGCAATTCGGGCGATCTGGCGGCCTTGGTGGCGCTCGACCAAGCCCGCGTTTTGGTGAGCATGGACCAGATGGCACAGGCTGGACCTTTGCTGGCAGAGGCGCTGAACTTGCGCCCCAACGATCCTGAGACACGGTTGTTGTCGGCCACATTCTATCGCCGCCAAGGGCAATTGAGTGCCGCGCAAATGCAGATCGATCAGGCACTAAAGCTGGCTCCCGATGATGCAGAAATTCTGTTGGAAGCCGGAGTGATTGCCGTGCTGGACAATCGCGATAACACCGCCCGGTCGCATTGGGAGCTGGTTGTTGCGACCAGCCCCGATCATCCCGCTGCCCGAACCGCGCGGGAATATCTCGATCAATTGGGTCCGGCGGAGCAATAGATGGTTGCTCTATCAGTATTGGACCTGGTGCCCGTTCGCGAAGGCGGCACTTTGGCGCAAGCCTATGATGCTGCTGTGACATTGGCGCAGACGGCAGAAAAGGCCGGGTACAAACGGTTTTGGGTGGCAGAGCATCACGCGATGGAGGGCATCGCTGGCGGCGCCACATCGGTGGTGTTGGCACATATTGGCAATGCCACTTCGTCCATTCGGATCGGATCGGGCGGGATCATGCTGCCCAATCACAACCCATTTGTGATCGCCGAACAATTCGGCACATTGGATGCTCTGTTTCCTGGCCGGGTGGATTGCGGGCTGGGCCGCGCTCCGGGCGCCGATGGCCGCATTCAGGCTGCTTTTCGCAAGAATTTACAGCAAGCGGCCGAGATGTTCCCCAATGATGTGATGGAGCTGCGCGCGCTGGTCACTGGCGATGTCGATTTGCCGCTGAGGGCAACCCCGGGGCTGGGTGCCGATATCGAGTTTTGGATGCTCGGCTCCAGCCTGTTCGGGGCACAATTGGCGGCCAAATTGGGGATGCCCTATGCCTTTGCAGCGCATTTTGCCCCTGCTCATCTGGATGCCGCGTTGGAACTTTACCGACGTGACTTTGAACCGTCGCAATGGCTGGAAAAGCCGCATGTGATGGTGGCGATGAATGTGTTTACCGCCGACAGCGAAGCCGATGCCGTGCTGGCCGCATCCAGCCAACAGCAAAGCTTTGTCAGACTGCGCACCGGAGAGCCGGGTAAGCTGCCGCCTCCCATTCCTGACTATCTGGATAGCTTGCCTGCGCAAGCACGCGCCATGCTGGATCATGTGGGCCAAGCCGCAGCTGTCGGTACCCCCGCTCAGGTCCGGCAAACTATTCACGCCTTTGTCGAACGCACCCAGGCTGACGAGATCATCGTTGCCGGGGCCAGTTACGATCCAGATTTCCGGGTCCGCTCGCTCGAGATGACGATTGACGCAATCGCTAACTGAGCAAACAGACCCGGGTGCGCGGGCTGGTTTACACCGAAGACCGTTGAGCGATCTAAGGGGCCAGAAGGGTAGGGCGAGCAACCCTCGCCATTATGATATAGACCGTCCCCAATCTTTGCGGGCGAGGGTGTGCGATTCCCTGCTTGCCCGACCGGCAAAGCAGGCGTATCTATGAATTATTACTACAGCCGAGCATAATATTATTGCTGTAGCGTGTGGAGCATGACTATGAACTCGCGATCTGAGGCTTCTGACGCCAAACCTGGCAAGAGCAAGTCACGCAAGAGCAAACCCACCGATTGGCAAAAGACCATGACGCGCCACATGCGCGATGCCGTCTTGCCCGGCGATACTCCATTTGAAAGTGCAGCGCTGACTGCCGCAGCCGAATTTGTGCTGTCGGCGGCCGAGATGCGTGAACCGGGCCGCTCATCATTGGCTATCCAATCCCAAGGTGACGACAACCGCTGCCAGCGTATTGCCATTATCAATGACGACATGCCGTTTCTGGTCGATTCCATTGCCGCGGCCATTGCAGAACTAGGCCTAAGCATAGAGCGGCTGGTCCATCCGATTATCCCGGTGCGGCGCAACGCCAAGGGCGTGCTGACAGATCTGAATGCCAAGCATTCGGGCGATGATTCTCGCGAATCGATGATCTACATCGAAACAGAGCGCGCCGACGAAAGCCAGTTGAGCCAGTTGGAGAAGGAATTGCGGACCACGCTGGGTGATGTCCGCGCAGCCGTGGAAGATTGGCCCAAGGCTCAAGCAGCCATGCGCGAAGATGCCGATCGCATCAGCAATGCAGAAGATGCCGCTTTGCTGCATTGGTTCAATGACGGAATGCTAACGCAGCTGGGCCATTTGACCCGTAAGCGAGATGGAAGCCATTCCAATGTCTTGGGGATTTGCCGCAAAAGCTCGCGCCAATTGTTGGCCGATGCATCTTATGATCGCGCCTTTGATTGGTTTGATAGTGCAGCTGAAAATGGCGAGCCACGCGAGCTGTTGGTGGTCAAGGCGAACCGCATTTCGCATGTCCATCGGCGCGTACCGCTGGATCTGTTCATCGTGCCGATCCGCAATCAGGGCAAGGTCGAAGCTCTGTCGGTGCATGCAGGCGTTTGGACCAGCGCCGCGCTGACCAGCCCGCCCGACAAGATACCCCATTTGCGCACCGATCTGGAAAGCCTGACGCAATCCTTTGGGTTTGATCGCGGCGGCCATGCCGGCAAGGCTTTGGTCCATGCCTTGACCGTCTTGCCGCACGATTTGCTGGTAGGATTTAACGCGCCCGACATCGCCCGCGTGGCGACCATTATGATGGGTCTGGTCGATCGGCCACGGCCCCGCTTGGCATTGGTCGAGGCGCCTCTGGCGCGCCATATGTTCGGCTTTGTCTGGCTGCCAAGAGACTTGCTCTCGACCCAAACACGGATCGAAATTCAGGAACTGCTGACCAGCGCTTGCGGCGCCCAGATGCTTGACTGGAGCTTGCAAGTCGAGGGCGGCAATCTTGCCCTGCTGCGGTTCGTCTTGGATATTCGCTCGTCTGGTGATCTGCCCCTCGGGCTACCGAACGAAGCCCAATTGGAGGCGCGCTTGCAAGACATGCTGCGCGGCTGGGGCGAGGCGATCGAGCGGCAGATTGCCGAGCGTGAAACGCCTGCACTCGCAGCCAGCCTGGCCAAGCGCTACGCCGCTGCCTTCCCGCAAAGCTATCGCTCCAGTGACGGGCCAACAGAAGCCGCCAAGGACATCCTTCGGCTGAACGCGATGACTGGTGGTGAGGCCGGCGATCAGGCGCATTTACGCGATGTGCGGATATTCCACCACGCCAGCGATGGACACAATAAGCTACGGCTTAAAGTCTACCAGAACGAAGGCGACCTGCCCTTGTCCGATGCCGTGCCGGCGCTGGAGAATTTCGGATTCACCGTGCTGACCGAGATACCAACGCAACTGAGCGACGGTGCGCTGGGTACGATCCATGACTTTGCGGTTGGTCTATCTGATGAAAGCAAGGTCAAAACACTTCTGGAAAGGGTCACTGCAGTCGAACAGGCAATCGCGTCGGTCCTGATGGGGCATGGCGAGGATGATCCCTTCAACCGATTGGTGGTTGAAGCCGGTCTGAGCGCCCAGGAAGCTGACTGGTTGCGCGCCATTTATCGCTACCTTCGTCAGGCCGGGATGGGCTTTACGATCTACACTGTGGTCGATGCGCTTAGCGCGGCGCCGCATGTGACGCGCGCGATGCTGGACCTGCTTATTGCGTGTCATGACCCCGGCTTTATCGGTGACAGAAACGCGGCTGCAAAATCCGCCAAGGATGCGATCAAGCGGGGCCTAAGCAAAGTCAGCGCCATCAATGATGACCGCTTGTTGCGGCTCTATCACGCCTTGATCGAGGCCATTTTGCGCACCAATGCCTTTGCCCCTGCGGCCCAGGAAGCGTTGGCCTTCAAGATTGATTCCAGCTTGGTGCCCAATCTGCCCAAACCGATTCCATGGCGCGAGATCTTTGTCTATTCGCGTCGGGTTGAGGGCATCCATTTGCGCGCCGGACCGATTGCCCGTGGCGGCTTACGCTGGTCAGACCGGCGCGATGACTTCCGCACCGAAATCCTTGGCCTGATGAAGGCGCAACGCGTCAAAAATGCCGTGATCGTGCCAACCGGTGCGAAGGGTGGCTTCTATCCCAAGCAGCTTCCCTCGCCCGCCAAAGATCGCGACGGTTGGGCTGCGGAAGGGCGGGTCAGCTATGAAATCTTCATCCGCACCCTGTTGTCGATCACGGACAACATTGTTGACGGGAAGGTCCAGCATCCAGACCAAGTGGTCGTGACTGATGGCGAAGACCCCTATTTTGTTGTCGCCGCTGATAAAGGCACGGCGCGCTTTTCCGATGTTGCTAATGCCATCGCGGAAAAAGCCAATTTCTGGTTGGATGATGCTTTCGCCAGCGGCGGATCGAACGGCTATGATCACAAGGCCATGGGCATCACCGCGCGCGGCGGATGGGTCTCGGTCCAGCGCCATTTCCTTGAAATGGGCGTGGATGTTCAGACCGATCCTGTTCGTGTGGTTGGTTGCGGAGACATGTCGGGCGATGTGTTCGGCAATGGCATGCTGCTGTCCAAGGCAATCAAGTTGGTTGCAGCCTTTGACCATCGCCACATCTTCATCGATCCAGACCCGGATCCAGCGAAAAGCTGGGCCGAGCGCAAGCGTCTGTTCGAGCTGCCTCGATCAAGCTGGCAGGATTATAACGAAAAGTTGATCTCCAAGGGCGGCGGGGTATTCCCGCGCGATGCCAAACATATCAAATTGTCCAAAGCCGCGCGCGAAGCACTGGGCATCGAGGCCAAAGAGTTGGAACCCGAAGCGCTGATGAGCGCCATCATCGGGGCCAGTGTCGATTTGGTCTGGTTCGGCGGCATCGGAACCTACATCAAGAGCGAGGCGGAAAATAACGCAGCCGTTGGCGATCCCGCCAATGATGCTTTGCGGATTAACGCCAAGGACCTGCGAGCCAAGGTCATCGGCGAGGGGGCCAATCTGGGAGTAACCCAAGCCGGGCGGATTGAATTTGCGCTGGGCGGAGGCCGGATCAACACCGACTTTATCGACAATTCGGCCGGGGTCGATTGTTCGGATAATGAGGTCAATATCAAGATCGCGCTCGCCGCGGCGCGGGCAGCTGGCAAGATCTCTGCCAAAAAGCGCAATGCCTTGCTGGCCGATATGACCGATGAAGTGTCGGCGATTGTGCTGGAAAACAACCGGTTGCAGGCACTCGCTCTGTCGGTGGCCGAGGCTGGAGGCGCCAAAGCGATGGCGGCCCAATTGCATCTGATTGAGCAATTGGAAGAGCGCGGCGCGCTGGACCGCCGGACCGAAGGTATCGCCGACAATCAGGTGCTCAGCCGGCGTGCAGCAGACCATGCGGGCATGACCCGGCCAGAGCTGGCCGTACTGCTTTCTTCCACCAAGCTGGTCCTGCAGGACGCCATCGAGGTAAGCCCGCTGGCTGACGCTGTGACGCTGGAACCGCTGCTGTTTGCCAGCTTCCCAAGCCCGATGCGCAGCAAGTTCAAGCAACAAATCGCAGATCACCGCCTGCGGCGCGAGATTATCGCCACCAAGCTGGCCAATCGCATGATCAACCGGCTGGGGATCATCCATCCGTTTGAATTGGCTGCCGAAGAAGGGGTCGATTTGGCCACAGTTGCCGCTGCCTTTGTAGCGGTTGAGGCGATGTTCGATTTGGACAAATTATGGAGCGAAATTGATCAGGCGGACATGGCCGAGCAACCACGCTTGCAGCTGTTTGATAGGCTGGCTGCTGCCATCGCCAATCTGATGTCCGATATGTTGCGCACCACCGCAGGTCGCATCGACACTCAGGCCTTGGTCACCGATCTGGGCAAAGCGGTCCGCACTCTATCCGATGCATCGGGAACATTGCTGGCCGATCAAGCGCGCCGCCAATCCACCCGTCTGTGCGAGCGGTTGGTAGCGGCTGGTGCTCCTGCGAAACTGGCCGACAAGGTCAGTCATATGTTCGATTTGGATGGCGCGATTGGCCTTGCCCGACTGGCGCATGACACCGATATGAAACCGCGCGAGCTGACCCAGGCATTCACACAAGTGGGCGAGGCGCTGGGCCTCGATTGGGCGCAAAGCACGGCTGCCTTGATGAACCCCTCCGACATTTGGGAGCGACCTTTGGTCAGCGGCCTAGCTCGCGACTTTCAGCAGATGCGGCTTGATTTCTTGCGTCGCTTGCTCCGCCGAAAGGCAGGCAAAGACGATCCAGTGGCTGCCGTGAATGACTGGACTTCGGACAATCAGGACAGTGTAAAGCAGTTCCGTACCATGATTGGCCGGGCCCAGGAGCACACGCCGGTCGCCCCGGTGATGCTTGCCCAAATTGCCAGTCAGGCGCGTAATCTGCTCGAGCGCTGAGCCCTGCTTGGCCCCGTTTGGTCCCAATTCCTGACGATCGAAACTTGACGCAGACCGATTTTGCGACGACCCACACGCGCATGAAAACAGCAGACGTGGTGATCGTTGGAACCGGGCACGGAGGCGCACAAGCCGCCGTTGCGCTTAGGCAACAAGGGCATGAGGAAACCATCCTTATGCTGGGCAGGGATAATGAGCCGCCTTATGAGCGGCCTCCCTTGTCCAAGGAGTATCTGGCCGGAGACAAGCCGTTTGAGCGGATCATGATCCGCCCGCCACAATTCTGGGCGGACAAGAACATTGATCTGCAATTGCAAAGCGCCGTTGCTGAAGTGGATCCGATGGCGCATGAGGTGGTGCTGACCAGTGGCGAAAGGATCGGCTATCGCAAGCTGATCTGGGCCGGTGGAGGCGATCCGCGACGGTTGTCTTGCCCCGGCGGCAATTTCAAAAACGTCCATTCGGTCCGCAACAAGCGCGATGTCGATGCGATCATGGCGGCGCTGGAATCGGGTGCCAAGAAAGTGGCGGTTATCGGCGGCGGCTATATCGGTCTTGAGGCGGCCGCAGTGCTGCGCAAGCTAGGCTGCGAAGTGACCTTGATCGAGGCCATGCCGCGCGTTCTGGCCCGCGTCGCAGGCGAAGATTTGTCGACATTCTATCAGGACGAGCATCGCCGTCAGGGTGTCGAGATTTTGCTGGAAACAGGCGTCGAGGCGCTTGAAGGCGAAGACGGGCTGGCAACGTCCGTTACGCTGACCAATGGCGAAAGCGTCGCTTGCGATATGGCGATTGTGGGCATCGGCATTGTGCCTTCTGTTGCACCGCTGATCGCAGCAGGCGCAGCCGGATCAAATGGCGTGGATGTGGACGTGTTCTGCCGCACCACGCTGGACGATATCTATGCCATTGGGGATTGCGCTGCGCATGCCAACCCCTTTGCCGATCAGGCCATCATCCGGCTGGAATCGGTTCAGAATGCAAACGATATGGCCAACACTGTGGCGAAGGCGATCATGGGGGACAAGCAACCCTATCACGCGCTGCCATGGTTCTGGTCCAATCAGTACGACCTTCGCTTGCAAACCGCCGGTCTGTCGCTGGACTTTGACGCAACCGTGCTGCGCGGCGATCCGGCAGACCGCAAATTCACGGTCGTGTACCTAAAAGAAGGGCGGCCGATTGCGTTTGATTGCGTCAACAACACCAAGGATTACGTCCAGGGGCGCAAATTGATCGAAAGCGGGGTAGAGGCGGTCGACCTAGACGCTCTGGCAGACCCGGAAATTCCGCTTAAGTCTCTGCTTTAAGACCGGACTGTTTAAGACGGGCCTGCGCCCACTGTGCCGCATCCTTCACGGCTGGATCGGGATCATCCAGCAAGGCGGCGACGGGCTCGGCCAGATCGGCACTTGCGCTATTGCCGGCCGCATACAGACAATTGCGCACGAACCGGTCCCGGCCAATCCGCTTGATCGGAGAGCCTGAAAACAGCTTGCGAAAACCGGCGTCATCCAATTGCAGCAAATCATTCAGCCGCGGTGCAACCAGCTCTGCACGCGGCAAAAAGTCTGCATGGCTGGCAGCGGTTTGCGCAAATTTGTTCCACGGACACACGGCCAAGCAATCATCGCAGCCATAGATGCGATTGCCCAAGGCAGCTCGAAATTCCTCTGCAATGGGGCCTTTGTGCTCAATCGTGAGATAGGAAATGCAGCGCCGCGCATCCAATTGATAGGGCGCAGGAAACGCGTCGGTGGGACAAGCCTGCTGGCACGCATTGCATGATCCGCACCTATCCTGATGGGGGTCATCAGCGGTGAAGGCGATAGTAGTGTAGATCGCACCCAAGAACAGCCAATTGCCCTCGTCCCGGCTGACCAAATTGGTATGTTTGCCTTGCCAGCCAATCCCGGCGGCTTCACCGAGCGGCTTCTCCATCACCGGGGCGGTGTCAACAAACACCTTCAATTCGCTGTCTGGCTGTTGCGCGACCAGCCAGCGGGCCAAGGCCTTGAGCCGCTTTTTCACCGTATCGTGGTAATCCTTGCCCCGGGCATAGACCGAAATCCGCCCCTTTTCGGGGTGTGCTTCCAAGGCGAGCGGATCATCAGGCGGGGCGTAACTCATCCCCAAGGCAATCACGCTGTTGGCCTCGGGCCACATGGATTGCGGACCACGGCGCACATCGGCCCTGTCTTCCATCCACTGCATCGATCCATGGCGACCGTCGCCAAGCCATGCCTCCAACCGATCAATCCGGACGGGATCATCTTGCGCCGACGCTATACCAATGGCGGCAAAACCCAGCCGTTCGGCTTCGGCCAGTAAAGCGCTACGCAATTGATCAGTTTCAGCGGCATTAACCACGCTTGGGGTTGCTCCCGTTCATGCCCTAAGGTTAATCGGGCGTCATGGATATGGCGGTAAGCGATCAAAAGCAGGCGGGCAATGCCGCGCACAACTCTAATGACGGTGTAGACCGTCCGCTCGCCATCGAGGCACGCGGATTGGTCAAACGATTCGACGGAACGCTAGCGGTCGATGGGGTCGACATATCGGTGCCGCAAGGCGCAATCTATGGCATTCTGGGTCCGAACGGCGCAGGCAAGACCACAACCTTGCGGATGCTGCTGGGCATTATTGACCCTGACGAAGGTATTCGCCGCGTGTTCGGCCATGATCGTCCGCACGATATCGCGCGATTGATCGGCTATCTGCCCGAAGAGCGCGGTCTTTATCCCTCGATGAAGGCGATAGAGGCGATTGCCTTTATGGGAGCATTGCGCGGATTGACCCTGCCTGAGGGCCGCAAACGCGGATTGGAATTGCTGGAACGGCACGATCTGGCTCATGCAGCCGATCGGCAAATCCGGCAATTGTCCAAAGGCATGGCCCAAACCGTCCAATTGCTGGGCACACTGATCCACCGCCCAAAATTAGTGGTTCTGGACGAGCCGTTTTCGGGACTGGATGCGATCAATCAGGGCAAGTTGGAGCGGATGATCCGCACCTTGGCGGATGAAGGTACAACCGTAATCTTCTCCACCCACGTGATTCACCACGCCGAACGTTTGTGCGAAGGTGTGGCCATCATCGCCGGGGGCAAGGTGCCCTATGCCGGATCAGTAGAGGCTGCGCGCGACCGCATTCCTGCTCAAGTCCGGCTAGAGACCCGTGCCCGAGAAGGCGCATGGCTGGCCGCATTGCCGCAAGATGCGCGCCGAGAAGGTGACTTTTTCATGTTCTCCCTACCGGAAACAGGCGTCGAACCTTTGTTGAGACAATTGATCGAAGGAGACGCGGGTATTCTGTCGCTCTCGATCGAACGCGCGGGATTGCATGATGCCTTTGTCCATATCGCAGGCGAGGCGGCTGCGCGCCAACTAGAGGCTGACAGCCAGATGGAGGGCGGCCAATGAGCATCGACATGAGCGAGAAGGCACGCCTGTCCAATTTGCAGGCAGCCTTGGTGGTGGCGCGGCGGGACTTTGTGGCGATCTTGTTCAGCCGCAGCTTTCTGTTCTTTCTGTTGGGACCATTGTTCCCTGCCGTGGTGTTTGCCATGTCGGGCGGATTGGGCGCGGCGGCCAATCAAAATGCCCCCGATGTGCGCATAGCCCTGCAGATGCCGAGCAAGGATATGGCCTCCTTGATGGATGCCCATACCCGCTTGGAGAACGAGCTGGGTCGAGGCGGCGTCCCGCATTTCTATCTGTTCGATCCAGCCGAGGGGCATGATCCGATCGATCCCGAGGCATTGATCGCGGACAAGAGCGGCATCTATGGCGCTGTGTTGACCGGAACGCTGGACAATCCGGTGCTGACCGGGACCAGCGACAAATTGCGAGCGTGGAGCGGCCAGGTCACCATGCATCTGGCGCTGGCGCGCACTGGGGCTGACGTTTCCTATCCCGCCCTGGCAACCAGTCTGGTCACCAGCAGCGGGGCCACGGTCAAGGATCAGCGCCGCGATACAGCACAGATTTCCATGACCTTATTATTCCTTCTGATGATGCTGTTGGCTGGAATGGTGCTGTCCAATCTGGTCGAGGAAAAGGCCAATAAGATCATCGAGATCTTGGCCGCTGCGCTGCCGATGGAGGCTGTGTTCCTGGGCAAATTGTTCGCCATGTTGGCGGTATCATTGGTTGGCGTTGGCGTGTGGTTCTCTCTCATCGGCTTGGTGATTTTGTCGGGCAGTGACTTTGGCGGGGTCAAGCAAACCTTGATCGGCATGCCCGATCCGGGTGTAGGATGGCCCTTGTTCAGTATCTTGTTCGTCGTGAATTTCTCGATGGGCTATTTGCTGATCGGCTCGATCTTTTTGGCAATTGGCGCGCTGGCCAGCACCGTGCGTGAAGTGCAGACACTGTCGATGCCGGTCACAATGCTGCAATTATTTATCTTCTTCTTTGCCAGCTTCACCTTGATTGACGGTGCCCCGCTGCTGGAGATGCTGGCCATCCTGTTCCCGTTAAGCTCGCCCTTTGCGATGACCGCACGGGCGGCGCAGAGCGAAGAGCTGTGGCCGATCCTGCTCGCCATTGGATACCAGGCCATGTGGGTCGCGATCTTTATCAAGATGGGCTCCACTTTGTTCCGCAAACGGGTGATGAAATCGGGCGGCGGTGGCCACAATCCGAACAAGCGACGCTGGTTTGGACTGCGGCGGGCCGCCAGTTAGGTCGCAAATCGCAACTCACTATTGACAAGACTGTTAATAGTCGCAGGATGGTGGGTGAGGATTTAAGCGACAAAACGAGTCGCATGTGATGGAGAGAATGATGGCGACGATTGCTCAGGAAAAGCCGCAGTGGCGCACCAGCCCACAGGCCCATGAAGCGCTCACCCAGTATTTTGCTGAGCACCCTGAAGAACGCCCGCAGCACTCTCATCCCTATGACGTAAGCCGATCAGACATCTATGAAGAAGATCGCTGGCA
Source organism: uncultured Erythrobacter sp. (assembly GCA_947495555.1). GTDB lineage: Bacteria > Pseudomonadota > Alphaproteobacteria > Sphingomonadales > Sphingomonadaceae > Erythrobacter. Next base: position 1,698,735 of record CANLZI010000001.1, read on the forward strand.
ACCGATCTTTGCCGAGATGCGATCCAAGGGTCCGCTGCATTACGTGCCTGACAGCCCGTTTGGCCCTTATTGGAATGTGGTAGGCCACAAGGCTATCCAGCATATTGAGGCTTTGCCCGATTTGTTCTCTTCAAGTTGGGAGTATGGCGGCATCACCATTTTGGAACCGCGCCCAGCAGAAGAGGGCCGCGAACTGCCGATGTTTATCGCGATGGACCGGCCAGAGCATACTGGCCAACGCCGCACCGTTGCCCCCAAATTCACGCCCAGCAATATGGCCGATATGGAAGCAGAAATCCGTTCCCGCACAGGCGAAGTGCTGGATTCGCTGCCTCGCGGCGAAAAATTTGACTGGGTCGATACGGTCTCGATCGAGCTGACCACAGGCATGCTGGCGCTGCTGTTCGGATTTCCGTGGGAAGACCGCCGCTTACTGACATTCTGGTCCGATTGGTCGGGCGATACGGAGCTGGCCTTGGCCCCCGCCCTGGATGACACGCGCGACGCCATTCAGCAGGAGATGGCCCAATATTTCGGAATGCTGTGGCAGGAACGCTCGCAGGCTGAGCCGACCAGTGATTTGATCTCGATGATGCTGAATTCAGAAGCGATGAGCCAGATGGGCCCGCGCGAATTTATCGGCAATCTGGTTCTATTGATTGTGGGCGGCAATGACACCACCCGCAACACCATGTCCGGCATTGTTCATGCCTTCGACAAATTCCCCGACCAGCGCAAACTGTTCGAGGAAAACCCCGATCTGATCCCTAATGCGGTACAGGAATGCATCCGCTATCAGACGCCACTGGCGCACATGCGCCGCACCGCCACCGAAGATTCCGAACAATTTGGTCACAAGATCAAAAAAGGTGACAAGCTGGTCTTGTGGTATTTGTCTGCCAATCGCGATGAAGAAGTCTTCGAAAACGGCGACGCGATTGATATCACCCGCGAGAATGCACGGCGGCATATTGCCTTTGGTTATGGCATTCACCGCTGCGTCGGTGCCCGCCTTGCTGAATTGCAACTGCGCGTCCTGCTGGAAGAAATGCACAAACGTCGGATGCGCGTGAATGTGGTCGGCGAAGTCGAGCGCGTTCGCGCCAATTTCGTTCACGGATTCCGCAAATTGGAAGTCGAAGTCTCCGAATTTTAGGTCTGCTTTGCCCGCGCAGTGAAACCTTTCAGCCAATTCTCACGTACTTCACAGTAAGAATGTGAATATTTTGCGGGAGACTTTCATGCGCGAGACAATTGCAAGCCGCCGAACCATGCTGGGCGGACTGGTCGCTGGACTGGGCATTGGGTTGGGCGTTAGCTTTGTGCCCGCCGGCAGCAGCGCGAGCGCCAAAGGAAAGCGCTTTCCCATCTCGAAAAGCAAAGCGGAATGGTCTCGCCTGCTGACCAAGGACGAGTATTATGTCCTGCGTCAGGCAGGAACAGAACGTCCCTTTTCCTCGCCCCTCAATGATGAAAAGCGAAAAGGCGTTTTCGTGTGCGCGGGTTGCAAAAACAGGCTCTATTCTTCCCGAACGAAATATGACAGCCGCACCGGCTGGCCCAGCTTTTACGCCGCGATCGAGAAGGGCGCCGTCGGTACCTCAACCGATTATAAGATCGGATATCCGCGGACCGAGGTTCATTGCGCGGATTGTGGCGGACATTTGGGCCATATCTTCAAAGATGGGCCCAAACCCACTGGTCAGCGGCATTGCATCAATGGCGTAGCGATGGACTTTATTCCGGCGTAGCCACCGAGTCCGGCTGTGCATCCGCTGGTGAGCTTTGCGCCCGATCAGCCGAGGGCAGGATAAACTTCCACGCCCTCAATTCATCGGGGCCGCCAATATCAACCCGCTCCAGCCAATCGGGTGCGTCGTCTTCCACCAATTTGTAAATCAACGACTGCGGGCCGCCTGCTAATGCCAGATTGCTTGCCTCGATTAGATCCACGCAAACCACAACATAATCCGCCTGCTTTTGGGCAATCATCGGCCGGGCGACCTCTGGCTCGCTGGTGAAGGCGACCAGAACATCGCGCATCGCCTCATTCGCGCGGTGATGGCCCGATGCCACAACGCTGTGGTGGGTCTTCAGCAGTAGGGCTGGGCCAATATCCAGCGGCGCGAACAAAATGCTGGGTTCAAGCCGATTAAGAACCGGCGCATGCTCGCGCAATTCACATTTTGATTCTCGTGTTGTCGTGGGATCGCCCTCGTAAAAAGTCTGTGATGCCGACAATATCTGGGTGCGGATCAAAGTGATTGGCCCTGCCGAAAGAAACACAGCATAAAGAGCCAGCGCAGCTACAATTTTCGGCCCGATGGCGCTGGTTGCCTTCCAGAATCGGAAAAAGCGTTGCAGCAACCACGCCAAGGGAATGGCAGACAGCACCGAGGCAAAGGCGATGGAGCGTGCGGTCAGCAACCCTCCAACAATCGCAAAGCCCAAGAGCAGCGAATATTCAAACCACCACACTCTGGCCCAATCATGGCTCTTCAATGCAAATCTGATGGAAATGGCCAGTGCCGCCAGCGTCTGGATCAATGCAGGCAACCACCGGTCAACATTGCCGTGCCACGCAGGCAATCCCTCATGCACCCCATCATACCAAAATTGACGCACAACCGGATCGAGATCTGTAAAGGGATTGCCGATGCATTGCGGCGCAGACCAGGCCATAAAGCCCACGCCCAATGCTCCGGCTACAGCCATTCCCAGCACCAGCAGCACCCGCGGCATCGATGGCACTGCGGCAAAAAGGCCTGTCGCCAAGGCAGTGATCAAAAATAGCCCGAGATGCGCCGGTGAAATGACATCGCAATGTTGCGCCAGATCGGCCGATCCGCGCGTTACCAGAAACGCCACAACCATAGTCCCGGCCAAGGCTTGCATATAGCTGACGAGCCACCAGCGCTCTTTGTCACTGCGCATCCAGCGCAGGCCCAAGACCAAAGCGAAGGCAGCGCTCATCGGAAGCACTTCAAGCGAGATCATCATGCCAACGCCCATCGCTATGCCCGCCAGTGCGCCACCCTTGCCAGGCGAGCGCCATGACAAGGCCCAGACTGATAATGCCACCGCCAATATCTGCCATCCGTGATGGTCAATCCTGAGCGGCTGGATTTGCATCACAATGGGCGGCAAAGCTGCCAGAACGAGGCAGGAAAAGATCGCCATCTGACGGTCGAAAATCCGCCAGGCTAAGCGACCGATGGCAAGCATGATGAACGACAGGATGACCAGCGGAACGATGACCATCGCAATCCGCTCGGCCAAGGCCTGCTCGAAAAACAGGGAGAAGAACCAGATCAGCGCAGCGATCGGAGCATCAACCAGCCGAGACCAGTGCATCAATGTGCCATCCGGCGGCGTCATCCGGTATTGATGGAGATCGTACCAGCCTTGACCGGACAGGAGATCGCGCACTTGGACAAGGCGCAGTGAATCGTCAGGGCCAGGAAAACGACCTTCGTAGATATAGGGCCCGGTCATCGCCAACAATACGCAAACAACCGCCAACCATGAAAAGAAGATCGCCCGATTGGGCTTTTCATTGGTGCGTAAGCGGCGATCGGGTTCCATCAATCCGATCCGCTTGCAAAGACCACGCGGGCACGCAAAATATATGTTGCCGCAAAGCTCACCACGATGGCGATCAATTTAGCAATGCGTGCGTCCAAACCGCTGGCATCTCCAATTCCCACGATAGCAGCCGTCAGTACCAGGCCAACCAAGGCCGAGATTACAAACAGCGCTTTCTGCTTGGTTCGCGCCCGTTTTTCATGGGCAACCGTATCGCGGAACACCGCCCTGCTCGACAGGAGCCAATGGGCCAGAATTCCGAAAGTATAGCCAAATACAGACGCCACGGCCGCCTGCGTTCCGCTGGATAGCATGATCAGGAATATCCCGAAATCGACAGCCAGAGCGCCCACGCTCGCCAGTATATAGCGCAAGAAACGCACATCGCTGAGTTTGGCAAGCATCGACATTACTGGTTTCCCCCTCCCAGCAGATACGCTTTCACCGTTTTGCATCAAGCAGACTTTTTGATCCGCTCAGGTACATCGCGAACCGATTTCAGCGCCGCAGCCTGATCTTCGGTTACCGTTGCCGTCGAACCATCGCCAGCCAATGCGGGCAGAACTTTGGCGTCGCCTTCATCGCCCGCCTCGTGATATTCAGCATCCTCATTGACGCACCAAGTGTCATACACTCGCTCGCCTGCGATGATGTTTTCAACCGTCAACATCGCGGTCATCATGGCGTGATCCTGATTGTTGTAACGATGCATGCCATTGCGACCGACCAAGTGAAGCGATGGAAACTTCTCTTCCAGCTCAAGCCGCATGGCTTCAACATTGGTTTCATATTCGTCATCATAAACCGGATAGGCTTTTTCCTGACGAACCACCGCGCCGCTAACCACTTGCTTGGGATCGCACAGACCAAGGATTTCCATTTCCTTGGCAGCCCGAGCCACCAAATCATCGTCATCTGAAGACCACAGACCGTCGCCTTCGAAGCAGAAATATTCCAAGCCAACACATGCCATGTCCTCGTCCGGCACCATTTCAGGTGACCAGCTGCGGAAGTTCTGGACGCGTCCAACCTGCACCCGGTCATCATGGATATAGATCCAATTGTCCGGGAAGAGATCTTCTGACTTCACCATCAAAGCAACCGTGAGGAAATCGCGATATTTCAGATTGCTGGCCTGCAAAGTACTTTGCGGCAAGGGATGCAAGCGTTTGGCTAGCTCGCGCATCGGAGCCGAGCTGATCGCGTGCTTGGCCCGGATCTGCACATCACCGCCCTTGCCCTGGGCGCTCAGTATCCATCCGCCATTGCCATCGCTGGCCAGCTGAGAAAGCTCGCGTCCCATGAACACCTGGCCTTTGCCAGACGCCAGGATCTTGTCGCGAGCCGCATCCCACATCATACCCGGTCCAAGCCGAGGGTAGCGAAATGTCTCGAGCAAGGTTTTCACTTCCTGCCCATCATTAGGTTTCTTGTTGAGGCCCAGTGAGCGCTTCAAACCGTCTGTAACAGCGTTCCACAGGGACAGGCCTTTGATCCGTTGAGCCGCCCAATCAGCGCTCATCTCGTCACACGGCATGCCCCACACCTTTTCAGTATAGGTCTTGAAGAAGATGGAATAGAGCTTCTTGCCGAACTGGTTGGTGGTCCAGTCCTCAAAGCTTTTCACGTCTTTGATGGGGAACAGTTTGTAGCGCAGATAGCTGAGCATGCACGCGGTCGAGCGCAGGATGCCGAGATTGCCCAGAGCCTCAAAAGCCCGCAGCGGGTAAGAATAGAACTTACCTTCATAATAGATGCGGCTCATCCGAGGGCGTTGGATGAAATCATCTGGCAAGATCTCGTTCCACAGATCAACCACTTGTTGGCTTTTTGAGAAGAAGCGGTGGCCGCCAATATCAAAGCGATAGCCATTGTGCTCAACCGTGCGGCTGATCCCGCCGACATAGGTCTCGTCTTTCTCGATGATCGCCACCGATTTGCCCTGCTTGGTCAACAGATAACCAGCCGTCAGCCCGGCTGGACCGGCCCCAACAATGACAACATCGACGTCAAAAACGCCATTTTGCTCGGTAACATTCGTGTTCATTCAAGCCCCCGTAGAAATATTCTTAACGGGAATGAACGAAAATGGTTAGCGAGAAGTAAACAAAGGGCTCACTGGTTTGGGATTGGCACCCATGATCACGTGCGTCTAGCCGGTGATGAGGCTCGGTGCCTGCAACCTTGCCGCCATTCGGGCGAAGTCGCCCAAGGTCATCACATCGTCAAACACCACCCCATAGCGATTGTCATCGCGCCAGCGTACTTTGGCGTAAAACTCGCCCAGGCCCTTGCTCTCGATCCGCAAATTTTGATCCATGGCCAACAGCGTATCTGCTTCGAACAGGGCGCCTTGCTGGGAGATGTTGTGAATCTCTACGGCTGCGCGCTTCAATGACGCGGTCATAATGGCTGGAATGCGGATACTCAGGCGCAAGCCACGTTTGGGAAATTGACCGACCTCGGAAACGAATTGCTCGACAGCCACATTCTCGACAAATTCAAATCCGGCTTCGCCTTCGCGCTCCCATACGCGCTTGATCTGGTAGGTTTCGCCGCTTTGCAGTTGCAGGGTCAATTCATTGCCTTGGGGCAGCTTGTGGAACAGCTTCATGCTGATCCCGGTTGCGGACACATCCCGGATCACGCAAACAAATTCGCCTTGCGCGCTGACCAGCTTCGCCGAGCGGATGAGCAACGTAAAGCGCGGCGCGCGCCGAAGATCGGTCGCCCCATTTGATCCATCATTATCGGATTCCGGCTTGATCACCGCATGATCCATACTTGCATACCCCATGCTGCAAGGCCCCGATTGACCTTCCAGAACGTATTAGACCAGCTGTGCCTAACGCGATGTCTATATCGCGCTACGAGTTAAGACTGAGCTAACACGGTAAACAGCTTTAAGGGATGTCCTGATAGTAGAGTGCGCAAGAGCTGCTTGCTGCTGAGCGGTCGCCCGTTTTGGCGCGCGTCAAAGGCAATCGATGAAGTGCTCTACTGTTGGCTCGCGACCCGCATCATACAGCACTGCCGCACCGATAGAGAACCGAAAGCCGCCAGGATGCGGAACGCCCTCAACACTGCCTTCAGAAATCATCGCCTTCGCTGCAGATTGGGGCAAAGTCGTCAATATGTCGGTTTGCTTGGCCAGTTCGATGCAGGCCGCCTGGCTGAGCAGGCGATAATGCGGCACCCCGGCCTTCTCGAGCATCACGCGCACATCTTCGGGCAGAGATTGCGCAAACAGGCGGTCAAATCCGGCCAGCGCCCAATCATATTGCACGACTTCTTCGAATGTGTGCGGGCGGGATGCGGCCGGATGGCCTTTGCGGTGGATCATCCAATAGGGCTCATCGATTACATTGGTGACCTTCATGCGGTCTTTGTGAGGCAGGCCCGCCAGGCTGGCTTCGTGATAGACCAACAGATGAATGCGGCGCTGGACCAATTCTTCGGCAGCAAGATGCGGCGGCATGGTGGCAACATTGATCCGCGTTCTGGGATAGCGTCGGGCAAATTTCACGATGGCTGGATGGATCATGCTCTCGATCACACCAGGGCCGCTGACGATGCTGAGCTCGTGCTCACCGGCAGCAACCGAGCCTCGCACGCTCGCCGCGAAGGCCAACAGATCGACCGCTTGCGGATAGAGCTTCTTGCCAGCTTCGGTCGCCACCACCGTGCGAGTGGTGCGATGGAACAGCTGCGTTTCCCAATCGGCTTCGAGCGTCTTGATGCTCTTGGTAATCGCCGAATGGGTCAGCCCCAGCTCTTCTGCAGCGGCTGTAAAGCTGAGCAGCCGATAGACGGCTTCGAAATGCCGCATGAGGCGTAAGTCATCCATTTGTGAGAATGAGTAACAAAATTGACCCTATTATTCAATTTTTCTCAGAACACCTCTTGGATATAGCGAACTGAAGAGATTTGGAGAGGTTTGCCATGACGCTTGAGAACATCATCAATTCGAACATCGCAATGATCGTGATCCCACTCTATTTTGCGGCAATATTTGGCGAGTCAATTTTCAACCATTTCTTCCATGAACGCGGCGTTGGCGACATGAAGGACAATGGCGTGTCGATGGGGATGGGTTTGGTCAGCGCTGTGACCAATGGTGCGACCGCCTTCATCTCAGTGGGCGTCTTGTTCTGGGTCCAACAGTTTCAACTCTATGCCATCCCACTCACGGTCGCCTCGCTGGTCATCTGCTTTATCCTCGATGATCTGCGCTATTATTGGCACCACCGGATCGCGCATCGGGTACGCTGGGTGTGGGCGATGCATGTGACCCATCATTCCAGCACGCAGTACAATTTCTCGGTTGCGCTGCGTCAGGGTTGGACCAAGCATTTCACCGGAACAATGATGTTCAAAGTGCCTTTGGTTTTGATCGGGTTCGATCCAGTGGTTGTGCTGTTCTGCGGAGTGATCAATCCAACCTACCAGTTTTTCCTGCATACAGAGCTGGTAAACAAGATGCCGCGCTGGTTCGAAGCAGTGTTCAACACGCCCTCGCATCACCGCGTCCACCATGGGCGCAACCCCCAATATCTCGACGCCAATTATGCCGGCACGCTGATTATCTGGGACAAGATGTTCGGCACATTCGTCGCTGAACAAGAGAAAGTCGATTACGGCCTGGTCAAGAACCTGGAAACGCTCAATCCCTTCATCATCATTTTCCATGAATATTGGGGTATATTGAAGGACGCATCGCAACGCGGCCTCACCCTATGGCAGCGTATCCTATATGTGTTGGCGCCTCCGGGCTGGTGCCATGATGGATCACGCCTGACATCAGAGCAGATCAAAGCTGAGCATTACGCGGCGCACACTGACTGTGCGGCCGGACCATCCAAGACCAGTCACGACACGGCCACAGCTCTGGCGGAAAGCTGAGATGCCCGCACCGCATTACGCCTTGTCCGAAGCGCTGATCGTTTTTGCAGCATTATGGGTTGCGTGGAAAATGGCGCGGGGTGGCGGCTGGCTCGGCGCGCTGGGCGTTGCGATCTTCGGTTTCGCCGCAGGCATTGGCGTCATTCGATTTGGCTTTGGCCGAATTGAAGAGTTGGCAGATTTCCATCAGGCCTTCGCGCAAATCGGCGGAGCAACAGCGATGGCGCTGGTCGCCTTGCAATGCTGTATGGGCGGCATGAAAATGTGGTCTGGCTGGCGGTTGGGCCTCGCCCTAGCGCTCGACGTAGCAACCCTGTTGGCGGGCCTATTGGTGCCAAGCGCGACCGTCCCGCTCTTCTTGGCCTGGCTTATCGTCGGCGCGATTGCCTGCGCGATGCTGGCAGCCCCCAGCGTGAAGCTGCGATTGCTAAGGGCAGCCGTATTTGCAAGCTTTCTGGTGAATGTGCTGCTGATCCGCCGATCACCTTTGCTGAGCATGGATACCAGTTGGCACATGTATCATACGCTGATCGCATTGTGGCTGATTGGGGTTTGGTGGGTGCTGGTAAAGGGCTCGGACCGTGCGCAACCAGCGCAGCACAATTTGTAAAATAGCTCAGGCCCCACCGGGCATTTTGGCGATCACAATTCTGGGGTTGTTTACTGGTGCGGGTGGCGAGACTCGAACTCGCACGATCTATAGGATCAGGGGATTTTAAGTCCCCGGCGTCTACCATTCCGCCACACCCGCAGCGCAGCGATGCGAGCCCTAGCGACACAACCGGCTCGGGACAATCAATTAGCTTGGAATTTGTTGGTAGCTTCAAACAGTAGCTGACCAAATGGGCTCAATCGTCGTTGAGGCGGCGACGCATGTCCTTGCCCGCTTTGAAATACGGAACGCGCTTTGCCGGAACATCGACAGATTCGCCTGTACGAGGGTTGCGGCCAGTACGTGCGGCGCGCTCTCGGGTCGAAAAAGCACCAAAGCCGCGCAGCTCTACCCGTCCGCCTTCCGACAATCGCTGAGCGATCTCATCGAAGAACACATCGACCACTTGCTCGACTTCTTCTGCTCGCAATTCGGGATTATCGTCCTGAAGTGCCTGTAACAATTCGGATCTAATCATCTTTACCCTCCCGGATCGCTACCCGCTTTGGCAATCGGTATTCCGATCCCTCGTGCAGCGCAATTCCACCTTATTGCGACCCGAAAACAGCTAGTTTCCGTGGCAACGATGGTGCCAGAGGCAGCGACATATCGCAAGCTGACAAGTGCAAAATAAGTTTGGTTAGTCCCAAATCAAGAAACCACCAGATTCTTAAGCGTCTTCAGACAGTTCCGCCGGCTTGATTCCCAGCCGCGCCATCCGCGCCCGGATTTCTGGCCACTCTTCTTGCAGAAATTGTTCGCGCTCGGCATGCACCAGCCGCTCCACCGCGCCTTCGACAACATACATTCCAACGCCCCGTTGGACTTCCACCAGTCCGTCGTTTTGGAACTGCTGATAGGCCTTGGCCACAGTCAAAGGGTTGGCCCCCTGCTCTGCCGCGAGCGCACGGACCGACGGCAACATTGCGCCTTCGGCATAGTCGCCTTCGATGATGGCCGCTGCGATCTGATCACGCAGTTTGAGATATACAGGTCGATTTTGGCTCATAATTGTCCCTTGCAGGGTGCCTCAGTGCCATAATACAGCGGGGCGCGTCAAGTTTTGAGGTGCAATTGCCCAAGAGCCGTTTCAATTGAAACTTGCGCTTCACACTTTCAAATTCGGCGTTAGGGTGCGCCAGCTTAAGGGAGGCGTGCAAAAGCGCCGCCGAGAGTACGGGGAAGCACACGTGAAAGATTTCGCACTTTGGGCAGAGGCTGATTGGATCGCAGCAGTCGCGACAGCAGTACTCACGGTGTTTTTGATTGGCGGCGCTTATGCCGTCACGCGCAAATCAGCTGAAGTCGGAGGCCACCCAAAGGGTCTTTACATCTTGTTCTTTGCCGAGATGTGGGAGCGTTTTTCTTATTACGGTATGCGCGCGCTACTGATTTTCTATCTTACCCAGCATTGGTTGTTCAACGACAAGCCCGCGAACGTCATATATGGCGCATATATCAGTCTGGTTTACATCACGCCTGTCTTGGGCGGTTGGCTGGCCGACAGATATATCGGGCAAAGAAAGGCCGTGTTGTTCGGTGCGATCTTGCTCACCTTTGGCCACTTCTTGATGGCCTTTGAGGGCGCCGGGGGTCAAAGCGATCCAACAATCAACGTTTTCTGGCTCGCATTGAGCTTCATTATTGTTGGCTCCGGTTTCCTGAAGGCCAACATCTCGGTCATCGTGGGCCAGCTTTACTCACGCACCGACGTACGGCGCGATGGCGCCTATACGATCTTTTACATGGGCATTAATGTGGGCGCCGCGGTTGGGACTATCATTGCCGGCTATCTTGGCGTCACACTGGGCTGGTCTTACGGCTTTGGCGCGGCTGGCATTGGTATGTTGCTCGGCCTGATCGTATTCGTTCTGGGCAAGCCTTTGTTGATGGGCAAGGGCGAACCAGCCAAAGCGTTGGCCAAGAGTACCGAAATGAAAATGTACGGCATCGGTATTTTGGGCGTCGTGGTGATGTGGTTCCTGATCCAGTATCAGTCTTTGGTCGGTGGCATCATGTTGATCGCCGGACTGGGTCTGCTGGGTTATGTTTTGTACGAGGCCTTCAAGCTCGAAAAAGAGCCGCGCGAGAGAATTTTCGCAGTCTTGTTCCTGATCGCCTTACAGCCCTTATTCTGGGGCCTGTTCGAGCAAGGCGGCGGCTCACTAAATCTGTTCACTGACCGATATATTGACCTGCAAGGCGTGCCCGCGCCAATCTTCCAGTCAATCAATCCGATTTTCATTATCTTGCTGGCACCAATGTTTGCCGGGCTTTGGACGTGGCTTGGCCGCAAAGGATTGGAGCCGTCCACGCCAGCCAAATTTGGTCTCGCGCTGATCCAGCTCGGATTCGGTTTTCTGGTGCTGGTTTGGGGTGCAAACTCCGTTGGTGCTGATGTCATGATTCCTGTTATTTTTCTGTTCGGCATCAATCTATTCGTCACGATGGGCGAGCTATGCCTGAGCCCGGTAGGCCTATCGGCAATGAATCGGCTTTCACCCAAACATATGGCCAGCTTGATCATGGGCGCATGGTTCTTCGCAACCGCTGGTGGCGGTTTCGTCGCCGGCATAATCGGTGCTGCCACAGGCGGTGAAGATGGTGCCATGACGCGTGATGGTGCACTAGATGTGTATTGGACGATAGGACTGATCGCCATTGCAGTGGGTGTTGGCGTGGCCATCATCGCAAGGTTCGTTAAGAAGCTGATGCATCTCGACACATTAACCGACGACGGGCTTGAAGGTTCTGCAGCAGCAGGCCTTGAAGCACAGGAAGCAGGAGTCCATCCCGCCAGCCGCTAAGAAAAATCCGTGCGCTGCTTATTGGCGAGCGCCGCAAAAATTTCGGGCTATGCCCAACCAGAAAGGGTCGTACCAAGATGGTCACACGTTTAACTTTAACCGCAATGGTTGCGCTGGCGCTTGGCGCTTGCACAACCGCCACTGCTGAAGAGGCCGGCGCACCTAAGAGCGCCTCTGCTACCGCCAGCAATTTGCCCGACACACCAGATGTGCCGTATCCTTCCACATACCGGGCCTATCCCGGCGCACCCACCGCGGTGGTCGGAGCAACTGTGTTTGATGGAACGGGTCGCCAATTTGATGGGACCACAGTGTTGTTTCGCGATGGCAAAGTCGAGGCAATCGGCACAGGCCTGGATACGGCCGGCTACACCTTGATTGATGGCGCAGGGAAATTCGTTACTCCGGGCATCATCGATATTCACTCGCATCTGGGTGATTACCCTTCGCCCAGCGTAACTGCACATAGTGATGGCAATGAATCGACCAACCCAACAACGCCCGATGTCTGGGCCGAGCATTCAGTCTGGCCACAAGACCCCGGTTTCAGCCGGGCGCTGGCGAATGGCGGCGTGACATCGCTGCAAATCCTTCCCGGCTCAGCCAATTTGATGGGTGGCCGTTCTGTCACGCTGAAAAACGTGCCTGCTCGCACGGTACAAGGCATGAAGTTTCCGGGTGCGCCCTATGGCTTTAAGATGGCCTGCGGTGAGAACCCCAAGCGTGTCTATGGTCGTAAGGGCCGTAAACCCAGCACACGGATGGGCAACTTTGCAGTCAACCGCCAGACGTGGCTGGATGCGCGCGCCTATGCCGAAGATGCAGACCGTGACCGCGACTTGGAGAATGAAACACTTGTCGGCGTTTTGAAGGGTGAAATTCTGGTCCACAACCATTGTTATCGCGCGGATGAAATGGCGCTGGTGATGGATATGGCCAAGGAGATGGGATATCGCGTCACCGCATTCCACCATGCCGTCGAAAGCTACAAGATTGGTGATCTGCTGCGCGAAAATGACGTTTGCAGCGCGATCTGGGCCGACTGGTATGGATTCAAAATGGAAAGCTATGATGGCATTCCCGAGAATGCCGCTTTGCTGCACCAGGCTGGTGCCTGCGTGGTCATCCATTCCGATAGCGACCAAGTCATCCAACGCCTCAACCAAGCTGCGGCAAAAGCTCAGGCTGCCGGTACACGGATGGGCATCGACATTACCGACGCGCAAGCGATCGGCTGGATAACTCTGAATGCGGCCAAAGCTATGGGTATTGCCGATATGACCGGTAGCCTCGAACCGGGCAAAATGGCCGATGTGGTTCTGTGGAATGGTGACCCGCTGAGCGTCTACTCGCGGCCGGAAAAGGTCTGGATCGATGGCGCATTGCTGTTTGATGCGCTGGATCCCAAGCGCCGTCCGGTGGCAGATTTCGAACTGGGTCAGCCTGGTGAAGGAGACGTGAAATGAGAACGCTCCTCACACTCGCCGCCAGCGCCATCGTTCTGATCGCTAGCCCTGTCGCAGCGCAAGATGTGGTCATCACCAATGCAACAATTGGCACGGGTGACGGCAGCGAGCCGATCGAAGGTGCCACCGTCATCATACGCGGCGGCAAAGTTGTCGCCGTAGGCCAAGAATTGCGGCCCGATCCGTCGCTACCCGTGCTGGATGGAACCGGCACTTGGGTCACACCTGGCCTAGTTGCTGCTGTCACCAATTTGGGCCTAGTTGACGTTCGAGCAGTCAGCGAAAGCAATGATGCCGCAGCCAGCTCTTCCCGCTTCAATGCAGCACTCGATGTGACGCCAGCGATTAACCCGGCCTCACAGCACATGCTGGTCAGCCGGGGCGAAGGGGTCACCAGGGCTGTCGTGATGAGTGATCCGTCTGGTGCAATCTTCGGGGGGCAAGGCGCTATCATCGATACGGGAGCAGACCCCGATCCCATCACCCGCAGCAAAGCGTTTCAATATGTCACACTGGCCGAGGGTGGCGCACGTATCGCCGGAGGCAGCCGAACCGCCAGCCATGTCGAATTGCGCAATGCCCTGCGCGAGGCGAGCGACTTTGCTGCCGGTCGGTGGAGCGGTGATGGAAACTTGCTCACCCGCGCCGATGCCGAGGCCTTGGTTCCCATTGTGTCTGGCCGACAAAAGCTGCTCATCCATGTCGATCGCGCATCCGATATTCGCGCGGTTCTCGCCTTATCGAAAGAGTTTGGCGCATTGGACATCGTACTGGTTGGTGCAACAGAAGGTTGGACCGTTGCCGCAGAACTGGCGCAGTCGGGCATCCCGGTTATCGCGGAAAGTTTGCAGGATTTGCCCGAGCGGTTTGAACAATTGGCCGCCACGCAAAGCAATATCGGGCGCATGCAGGCTGCTGGCGTCACTGTGGCTCTGAATGCCGATACCATCAGAAACATCCACCATTTGACCCAGCATGCTGGCAATTTGGTCGCTTTGACCCGGGTCCCGCGTGCAACAGGGCTGTCCTGGGGCGAGGCACTCGCTACGATTACCTCGCGCCCTGCCGAAGCGATGGGAATGGGCGGAAAAATTGGTGTTCTGGCACCGGGTGCGATGGGCGATCTGGTGGTGTGGGATGGTGATCCCCTGGAGGTCTCGTCAACACCGATCAGAGTTTATATCGAGGGTGTCGAGCAGCCGTTGGACAATCACCAAACCCGCCTGCGGGAACGCTATCGCGATCTGGACGAAAGCGATCTGCCAAAGGCTTATGATTGGTAGCAAGGCAAAGGCAAAGGCAAATTGGCGCAAGACGAGTGCTGGCCAAGCCCGAATTTGCGGCAATCGCCACTGTGGTGATAGGGTTTGGGCATGGATCACGCCCTCACCGAACTCGCTGCAGCTAGCCTCACGCTGATTGGAACCCATTTCGCTATGTCGCACCCCTTGCGGGGCCCGATGGAGCGCGTGTTTGGGCCAAAGGGTTTCCAGGGGGTCTATTCGCTAGTCAGTCTGGCGGCGATTGTGTGGATTTACTTTGCGTTCAAGGCTGCCCCGACAGGCGATTTGCCGGGATCGGGTGAGGCAGGTTGGATCATTGCCAGCCTGATGCTGATCCCGGGGCTGGTCCTTTATGCCGGGTCGTTCTCTGGCAATCCTGCTCTGCCCACTCCCGGTGCTGCGACGCAGGCCCGAGCCGAGCCCAAGGGTGTGTTTCTGGTCACGCGCCACCCGATGATGTGGTCTTTCGCCATCTGGGCACTGTCGCACATCATTTTGTTGTGGAGCTGGCGAACCATGATTGTGGCTACAACCGTTGGCGCACTGGCGCTGATTGGTGCGCATATGCAAGACCGCAAGAAGCGCGTGCAGTTGGGTGATGCATGGGACATGTGGCAAAGCCGCACATCCTATTGGCCGCGCTGGCACAAGATGTTCGCCGTTGGTCTGTTACCCTGGGTGATCGCGTTGATGCTGTGGGTTTTGATCAGCTGGCTGCATCTGCCCCTTGGGGGCATCCCCGCGGGCATTTGGCGCTGGTTCTAACAAGCTGCTCTATCAGCCCTGTTATAATCAATGCGGTAGAAAGAGGCTGGTGCAAGACGCTTTTAATTGTTTTGGCAGATGAATATGTTCATGACTGCCGCTAGCCCGATGCGCTAAGGAAACAGAATGCTTTTGTCGATTGCCGCCTCTTTAGGTTTGGCGACATCACCTTTACCGGCCGAAATGCCGCAACCGACCATGTTGGCGCAAATTGTTGTAGCCCAGCAGGCGGCTGGCTCTGTTCAATCTACGCCTCAGAACCAAGCAGATGATGCCCTAGCTCAAGCTGAGTCTCAGGCTGCCTCCCAAACAGCTGACGAGCCGCAACCCGCTGAGGCACAAGATGCGCCCGATGATCTGGCGGAGCCTGTCGCCACCGAGCCGCAAGAGCAAACAGATGTTGTCGCACCCGGCACCATTGTGGTCACCGGATCGTCAGAAGCAATTGGCCGTGACCCCTTGGTCCAGCTGAACGAGGCGGCCTTCGATCTCACCCAGGATGTTGATCAGGCCTTTGTCGAGCCGGTTGCTGACGCTTATGAGAAGGGTCTGCCCAAGCCGGTCCGCAAGGGTTTGCGCAATTTCTTCCGTAACCTGCTCGAGCCGGTGAATTTCCTGAACTATCTGCTCCAGTTCAAGCCAGGCAAGGCGTTTGAGACACTGGGTCGGTTTACGATCAACAGCACAGTTGGCCTGGGCGGTTTCATCGATGTCGCTAAAAGCAAGCCGTTCAATCTGCCCTATCGCCGCAACGGATTTGCCAACACGCTGGGCTATTACGGGGTCGGCCCCGGTCCGTTCCTGGTGGTCCCCTTGGTAGGTGCCACCACACTGCGCGATCTGGTCGGCAGCTTGCTGGATCAATCCTTCTTGCCAGCAGTGGTTGGTAAGCCGTTCGGAACACCCTATTACGCCATCCCCGCCTACACAGTGAATTCGCTCGAGTTTCGGATTGAATTTGACGAGAAGCTGGAATCCATCCGCGAATCTGACGATCCCTATTTCGCCATGCGCGAGACCTATTTGTGCAATCGTGAGGCGGATATCGCCGCGCTGAAGAACAGACCTCCGCCGCGTGATTGCAGCATCGAGGCCTTGATGTCCGAAGGCGCGCCGCTGGTTGGGGTAGGGGCCGATCTGACCCAGCAGGAATTGGAAGCGGCAATGGCGCCCGCGGATGCCGCTGCCCAGCCAGCTGCCGCGCCAGAGCCAGCTGCGCCGCCGCCCGCACCAGCGATCATTTATATCAGCGAAGAAGTCGTTCAGCCGATCTGAGCGAATGCGTTAGGTCGACCAGTCGGTCTACTTGCCTTTGAACTGAGCCGGGCGCTTTTCCAGCAAGGCGTCAATGCCCTCCATATGATCGTCGGTCAGATGCATCAGCGCCTGCGTATTTGCTGCCATTTCCAGCGCCGTATCATAGGTAATCGACTGTCCCTGGCGCAGCAGGTTCTTGGTGTGGCGCAAGGCGTGCGGGGGTTGCTGGGCAATTTTCTGCGCGAGCTCTTGGGCAGTGGCCGCCAGATCATCGGGAGCACAAATCTGTCCAATCAAGCCCCATTCCTGTGCTTTGGCAGCATCAATCACATCGCCGGTATAGAACAGTTCTGCGGCGCGAGACTGGCCAATAACGCGCGGCAATATCCATGTTCCACCGTCACCCGGAATAATGCCGAGCTTTAGAAAGGTAACGCCGAATTTGGCCTTTTCGCTCGCCATCCTAATGTCCGCCAGACAGGCCAAATCACACCCCAGACCAATCGCGGGACCATTGATAGCAGCGATCAGAGGCACGCGCAGGCCATGCAGCGCCCGCAGGATGCGGTGGATATTGTTGCGATAACCATCCGAGATGCCGGGAGGCGTGCCGCCAAAATTGCCGCTGCGTTCTTTCATCGCTTTCACATCACCACCGGCAGAAAAAGCGCGGCCCGCACCCGTCAGGATCACGCAGCGCACCTCCATATCGGTGTTGATCGCATCACATGCAGCGACAAATTCATCGCCATCACCATCAGCCCCCAGCGCATTCATCATGTCCGGCCGATTAAGGGTAAGGGTTGTGACATGCCCTTCGCGCGTGATGGTGAGCAGGCTCATTCAATCGTCTCCAAAACCAAAATGCTTTCGATAAATCGCAGCGTCGCAAGTTCGGCTGCATCATGCCATGCCAGATCATGGCCAATGCCCGCAAATTCGGTCAATTGGACATGGCTGGACTGCTGGGCCAGCTGGCGCGCATGATCAATCGGAATCAATGTGTCCGCCGTTCCATGCAAAATCAAAATTGGCGCCCTAATCTCCGGCAGCTTCTCGTCATTGCGATAGCGATCTTTCAGCAACAATGCCGCTGGCAAGAACCGTAGTTTTTCCTGCACCAATTGCTGCAGGCTGGCGAAAGGAGAGATCAGCACCAGTCCTCGCGCAGAGGTCTCGGCAGCCATTTGCGTCGCCACCCCTGACCCAATCGAATTGCCAATGATAACCAAGCGAGATGGGTCCACACCCTGTGCGCCCAGCCATGCAATTGCCGCTCTACCATCGGCATACAGACCAGCCTCGCTGGGGGTGCCAGGATTGCCGCGATAACCGCGATATTCTGCCGCCAGCACGCCAAAGCCTGCTGGTACCAAACGGTCGGTTGCCACAACCGAGCTTTGCCAGTCGGCGGCATTGCCATGGAAATAGAGAATGGTCGGCGCGCCATCTGCTGCGCGGCGATATCCCGCCCGCAAATCCAGCCCGTCTGCCGTGCGATAAGTGATGGGTTCAAATCCGGCCGGGGCAGCCCTTTCACCGGCCGGCGCAGGATAGATGAAGCTGCGCTGGGAAAAGTACAGAACTGCGGCAACCGCTGCATAGGCAATTGCGATGGCGAGCAGAAACGTGCTCACCGCGCGTTTCCCCTTGCCACCTGTCCCATCGACCAATTGCTAAGCTCGCGCTTCTTCCACATCGGCCGAATTGTGCCGCAAGGCCTTCAGAACCGTCTCGACAATCTGCGGCGCGTTCAACCCAGCTTGATCATATTGCTTTTCAGGCGCGTCGTGATCGATGAAGATATCTGGCAAGCGCAACGTACGCACCTTCAATCCGCCGCCTGCGCCATCGGCATCGGTCAGCCCTTCATCGCTGGCATAGGTCAGCACATGTGCGCCCAGCCCGCCAATCGCGCCTTCTTCAACCGTCAGAACAATCTCGTGGCTGCGCATCAGTCTGGCGATCAAATCTTGGTCCAGCGGCTTGGCAAAACGCATGTCCGCCACCGTTGTTGAAAGCCCCTTGGCTTCCAATTGGTCAGCTGCCTTCTTCGCTTCTTCAAGCCGCGCACCAAGCGACAAGATCGCAACCTTGCTGCCTTCGCGAACGACCCGGCCTTTGCCAATCTCCAGCTTTTCCAGCGTTTCAGGGATCGGCACGCCCACACCGCCGCCGCGCGGATAACGCAGCGCAATCGGGCCATCGTCATACTCGGCCGCAGTATAGGTCATATGGGCCAGTTCGGCCTCGTCAGCAGCGGCCATCACCACCATATTGGGCAGTGTGGCGAGATAGGTGATGTCAAAGCTGCCGGCATGGGTCGCTCCATCGGCACCAACCAGCCCCGCCCGGTCAATCGCAAAGCGCACCGGCAGATTCTGGATCGCAACGTCATGCACCACCTGGTCATAGGCGCGCTGCAAGAATGTTGAATAGATCGCTGCAAAAGGACGCATGCCTTGGGCTGCCAATCCGGCGGCAAAGGTGACCCCGTGCTGTTCGGCTATGCCAACGTCAAAAGTGCGTTCTGGATGCGCTTTGGCAAAGCGATCGACACCCGTACCCGACGGCATGGCAGCCGTGATGGCGCAGATCCGGTCATCGCTCTCGGCCAGTTTGGCCAGAGTATCGCCAAACACATTTTGATAGGCCGGTGGGCCAGGTTTGCCCTTCGCCTTTTCGCCCGTCACCACATCGAATTTGGGCACACCGTGATATTTGTCAGCACTGTCTTCTGCCGGGCCATAGCCCTTGCCCTTGGTGGTCACGACATGGATCAGCACAGGGCCTTCTTCGGCATCGCGCACATTTTCCAAGACGGGGATCAGATGGTCCAGATTGTGACCATCGATCGGGCCAACATAGTAAAAGCCCAGCTCTTCAAACAGGGTGCCGCCGGTGACCATGCCGCGGGTGTATTCTTCGGCCTTATCCAGCGTGGAGTGGATGCGGCGCGACAATTTCTTGGCCACTTTCGAGGCCAGGGAACGCAGGCCGAGATACTCGCTGGAAGACACCATGCGCGCCAGATAGGCGCTTAAGCCACCCACTGGCGGAGCGATCGACATGTCATTGTCGTTCAGGATCACAACCAGCCGATTACCGGCCTGCTCGGCATTGTTCATCGCCTCATAAGCCATGCCCGCACTCATCGCGCCATCGCCAATCACGGCGATCCCGCGGCCCGACTTGCCTTGCAATTTATTAGCCACGGCAAAGCCCAAGGCTGCCGAAATAGAGGTAGAGGAATGCGCCGCGCCAAACGGATCATATTCGCTTTCGCTGCGCTTGGTGAAGCCAGACAGGCCGCCGCCTTGGCGCAAAGTGCGAATCCGATCGCGGCGACCAGTCAAAATCTTGTGCGGATAAGCCTGATGGCCAACGTCCCAGATTAATCGATCTTCCGGCGTATTGAACACATAGTGCAGGGCCACGGTCAGCTCGACCACGCCTAAGCCCGATCCCAAATGCCCGCCGGTCGATCCCACAGCGTCGATCATTTCCGTGCGCAATTCATCCGCCAACTGCCGCAAATCGGCGGTGGGGATAGCGCGCAAATCCTTGGGGGTGTCGACAGTGTCGAGCAGCGGGGTCTTGGGTCGTTCACTCATGAGGTCAGGTCTTACACTTGAAAATAGAGACTGTCGATGAACGGATCATCGATAAAAATGCACGTTCTGTCGTTGCTAAATTAGGCGCACAAGCGGCACAAGCCGCGAATTTCGATGATGGGTCGCTCTGCCTTGAAGCTGCGGCCCTGCGCGATATTGCGCACGCTGCGGCTGACCTCATCATCGTCAACATGGGTTGCTTCGCCGCATTCATTGCACACCAGGAATATGCAATCATGCTCGCAGCCCGGATGGCTGTTGGCGAGATAGGCGTTGGCGCTTTCCACTCGCATCGCCAGATTGTTGCTCACAAACAAATCCAGAATACGATAGACGCTGTTGGGCGCAACACGTTTGCCCCGCGCCTTGGAAAGATTGTCCGCAATATCATAGGCCGATGTGGGGCGTTCATGCCTCGCCAGTTCGGCAAATACCGATTCGCGCATGCCGGTCCATTGCTCGCCCGCTTCGGTCAGCGATTGGCGTGCAGCCTCGACCAGGGTCTGGCCGGTGTGTTCGTGATGTGCGTGTTTATGTGCCGCCATACCCCAGATATAGCGATGCCATGCCGCTTGCGCCAGCGGTAGAACGCAAATTGCCTCAGCTTGGCGCGGCTAACGCGCCGATCAACTCGTTTCGCGCAGGAAAGTAGACCTGTAATGGTTCGGGTACAGCCGTTGCAGCGCCTTCACCTTGGGCTTGTCCCAGCGGACAATATATCCCTGGTTAGGGTTCCGGGCCATATAGTCCTGATGATATTCCTCGGCCTCATAAAAGGCTTTGAACGGCTCAATCCGGGTCACAATCGGGCCATCCCAAATGCCAGAGGCTCCCATCTGTTTCAGATAGGCGGCGGCGACAGCCTTTTGCTCTGCATTCATGGGTACAATTGCCGAGCGATAATGCGCGCCAACATCGGGGCCTTGGCGGTCCTTCAACGTGGGGTCCGCACCAACCGAGAACAGGATACGCAGCAATTCGTCATAGCGTACAATCTTGGGATCATAGACGACCCGCACGGATTCTGCGTGTTTGGTGTATCCGGTGATGATGGTGCTGTATTTGGCGGTTGCCGAACGCCCGCCATGATAGCCTGAAACTGCGCTTTTCACGCCGCGCACATGGCTGAAGACGCCTTCGATGCCCCAAAAGCATCCGCCCGCAAATATCGCCACTTTCAGCCCGCCCTCTTCGGCAGACTGGCGTTCTGCAACCGGCGCTCTGACCGCTTCTTCTCCTGCCGCCATCGACGGCTGACAGGCGGCAAGGCTGACCGCCAGAACGAGAGCGAGCTTGCGCGCCATCAGTTGGAAACTCCGGATGCCTGAACCGTTGACGCTTGCACCGGTGCGACCAGATCTTGCTGACCCTGGGTCGCAAAGCTGCCCATTACGATTACCGCGCCCAGCAAAAAGCCAAGACCGAAATTGCGGGAAATGTCAGATTTGAGCAGGCTCATCATTGTTTCATCTATCCGTAAGTCTGGTTGGGCGCCTAATCTTAGGTCGCTGGACATAAACGTGATCGCTTTCGACCAGCTGAACGCGCCGTTTGAAATTGCACTTGTAATTGAGTGTTCGCAGGAACTTCAAAAATAGTTACGGTGTTTCTCGAATGTTGGATGCAGTGATCATCGGGGCGGGCCATAACGGCCTGACATGTGCCTTCTATCTCGCCCGGTCGGGAATGAAGGTGGGCATCGTGGAAGCGCGCGACGTGATTGGCGGTGCCGCTATCACAGAAGAATTTGCGCCCGGCTATCGCAACTCAACCGCCAGTTACACCGTCAGCCTGCTGCAGCCCAAAATCATCGCCGATATGGCGCTGCCAGGTCGCGGTTACCGCGTGATAGAACGGCCTGTCTCTAACTATCTCCCGTTTGAAGGGGGGTATCTCGCGATTGGAGGCGAGGTCTCGGCCAGCCAGAAAGCGGTCGCCCAGCATAGCGAGAAAGACGCCGAGGCCCTGCCTGAATATTACGCAATGCTGGAGGATGCTGCCGATGTTTTGCGTGCGCTCGCGCTCAAGATCCCGCCCGATCCCGAAGGTGGCTTGCGATCCTTGATCGACATTGCACTGCAAACCAAAGACTTTGCGAAATTGCCGGTCGAACGCCAGGCCGCTGTGCTGCAATTGTTCACCCGCTCCGCCCGCGAAGTGCTGGATGACTGGTTTGAAAGCGACATTGTAAAGGCCGCTTTTGGCTTCGATGCCTGCGTTGGGAACTATGCCTCTCCCGATACGCCGGGCAGCGCCTATGTCTTGCTGCACCATGTGTTTGGCGAGGTAAATGGTAATAAGGGAAGCTGGGGCCATGTCATCGGAGGGATGGGAGAAATCACCCAGATGATGGGCGAAGCGGCTCGCGAAAACGGCGTCGACATTCGCTGCGGCGCTCCGGTCAAGCAGGTCATCATGGAGCGTGGTAAAGCCGTAGGTGTGCAACTGGATAACGGCGAAGAGATCCGCGCAAAGCGGGTGATTGCCAATCTTGGCCCCAAGCCCTTGTTTGATCGTCTGGTGCCTGCCGCTGAGCAACCGCAGTTTTTGCAAAGCGCCATGCGCAGCTATCGCGGCGGGTCTGGCTCGCTCAGGATGAATGTTGCCCTGTCCGGCCTCCCTGAATTCACCCATGCGCCTGTGGGCGACAGCCATTTGCGCTCGGGCATCATAATGGCGCCCTCGCTCGACTATATGGATCGGGCCTATCAGCAAGCACGCCAAAACGGTTTTTCGACCGAGCCGATTGTCGAAATGCTCATCCCCAGCCTTGTCGATGACAGTCTTGCCCCTGTCGGCCATCACGTCGCCAGCCTGTTCTGCCAGCATGTCGATCCCGATTTGCCCGAGGAACGCGAAGGAGAAGCGGTCGCAGCAGTGTTTGCGACGATAGAACGCCATGCACCCGGTTTCGGCGATCTGGTGTTGCACCGGCAGGTGCACACACCGCGCGCGCTGGAGCGGAAATTCGGCCTGTGGCGCGGAGACATTTTTCACGGCCGGATGAGTCTTGATCAATTGTGGTCGGCCCGCCCGGCCATGGGGTTGGGCAGCTATCGCACACCGCTTGACGGGTTGTGGCTGTGCGGTGCGGGGACGCATCCCGGCGGCGGCGTTACCGGAGCACCCGGACACAATTGTGCGCATGCCATTGTTAAATCAAAGTCCTGGCTTCGCCGGTTCTGAGAAAGCACCGAGCGCAATCGCGCTGGGCGCAAAATCAGTGCCGGAAGTGGCGCATGCCGGTAAAAACCATGGCCAAACCAGCCTTATTGGCGGCTTCGATCACCTCATCATCGCGGATCGATCCGCCCGGTTGAATAACCGCGGTGGCGCCTGCCTCTGCCGCTGCCAACAAGCCATCCGAAAACGGGAAAAAAGCGTCCGAGGCAACCGCACTGCCTACAGCGCGCGACCGGTCCCAGCCATATTTCTCGGCGGCTTCGGCAGCCTTCATCGCAGCGATGCGCGAGGAATCGCGGCGGTTCATCTGGCCTGCGCCAATACCCGCCGTCGCGCCGTCCTTGACGTAAACAATCGCATTGGATTTCACATGCCGCGCCACGGTCCATGCAAACAAGCAGTCGGCCAACTCCTGCTGGCTCGGCTCGCGCTCGGTCACTACTTTCAATTCTTCCGGCGTGATCGCCCCATTGTCGCGTGACTGCACCAGCAATCCACCCGTTATCGGCTTGACCGCGAGCCCGCCACGGCGCGGGTCGGGCAAGTCGCCTGTTACCAGCAAGCGCAAATTCTTCTTCTTGGCAAAGGCAGTGCGTGCCGCGTCCGATATCGCCGGAGCAATCACCACCTCGGTGAATATCTCGGCAATCGCCTCGGCAGTGGGGCCATCCAATTCCTGATTGACCGCGACGATCCCGCCAAAGGCTGACACGCTGTCGCATTGCAGAGCCGCCTCCCAAGCTTCCAGCAAAGTCCCCGCCTGCGCCACACCGCAAGGGTTTGCGTGCTTGACGATCACCACAGCCGGCTCGCCGTCGGCAAATTCAGCGCATAGTTCCAGCGCTGCATCGGCATCATTGTAATTGTTGTAGGACAATTCCTTGCCCTGCAATTGTTCTGCCTGAGCGATACCGCGCTGATGCGGCCCCACGGGGGTATAAAGCGCCGCCTTTTGATGCGGGTTCTCACCATAACGTAGCTCGGTCGGCGCACGACCATTGATCGCCAGCATATCGGGGAACAGCTGCCCTTGATCGGCAAAGGCGAACCATTGGCTGATCATGGAATCATAGCTCGCCGTTGCCGCAAATGCTTTGGCGGCCATAGACTTGCGGAAGACTAGCGAGGTTGCGCCCTCATTGGCCTCAAGCTCGCTCAACAAGGTGGGATAGTCCGAGGGATCGGTCACAATAGTGACAAATTGGTGATTTTTTGCTGAGGAGCGAACCATACTGGGCCCACCAATGTCGATATTCTCGATAATCTCGTCACGCTCTGCACCACGCATGACGGTCGCTTCGAATGGGTAGAGATTGACCACGACCAGATCGATCGCCCCGATCGCATGATCCTCCATCGCGGCGGCATGTTCGGGATTGTCGCGCACCGCCAGCAGTCCGCCATGGACCTTAGGGTGGAGGGTTTTGACCCGGCCATCCATCATTTCGGGAAAGCCGGTGAGATCAGAGATATCGCGCACATCCAAGCCAGCATCGCGCAAAGCCTTGGCCGTTCCGCCGGTGGACACCAGCTCTACGCCGCGCCCAGCCAGGGCTTGGCCCAATTCTACCAATCCCGCTTTGTCGGACACTGACAACAGCGCCCGCTTGATCGCAATCTCACTCACTTGGAAACTTACCCCATCTTCTTGAGCAGCCAGGAGAAATGTCCCCCGCCGCGCGACGTCATGCCTTCAATCACCAATTGCTGTGTCGGGCGCGGACGGCCTTCACCATCGACCCACAGGCTTTCTTCCAACGACACGCTGGCGCCTGTTTCATCGCCCGCGATCCTGAACTGCCACAAATTGCTATTGGGCAAAGACAGGCTCGCCCCGCGCTTGTCCTCGGCCAGCCTGGCCTCGACACTCGCGCCCAAATGGAAGCGCAGCGCATAGGCAATCTTGCCCCGCTTACCCTTCTTGGCCTGCGGCTGGAGAATGTCTTCTGCGCGCAATTCTGTGCCATCAGCCCGCAGCATCAATATCCGGCGATGGGTCAGCCCATACCGCGCGGCATAGCCATCATGGCTTGCTTCGACCCTTGTCGCTTCCTTGCCGCCGGTGCCCAATGTGCGCCGCTCAACCTCGACCTGCTCGACACCCTTGCCCAGCTTGCCATTGATCAAAACGGCGGTGGAATTGGCATTGTCGAGCACCAAGGTGGAGTGCGCTGCACTGGCGCGCAGGCCCTGCTCGATGCGTGCCGGCACCAGACCGCCCGCCAAAGCCGAGCCGCCGCAATTGACGATCAGCCGGTGATCGCCATCGGACATCTCAAACGCCAAGGTAGAAGCACAACCCCACCGCGCATGGCGCGCCTTGGGTGGAGGAGCGGCATCAAACTGCACCGCAGTCTTGCCACCGGTCAGCCGTTGATAGCCCCAATGGCGAACATCTTTGAGAGGACGCGTGCGCACCCCGCTGGCATCAATCAATGCCGCCACCCTGTCCGCGCCAATCGCATTGGAACCCTGCCAGCTTCCCAATCCGCCGCCGCCATGACGCAGCGCCAGCAAGGGCGGCACCAGCAATTCCAGCATGACCGACAGCGCTTGCGGCGGAGTGCGATCAACCGCGCGATAACACGCCAGCAAATCGGTCAGCAGCGCAATGGCATCCATCTGCGCCATCGGGCTGCGCGACAAAACGCCGCCATCTTCGGCCACCATTTCGCCCAGCGCCTTCAGCAGTCCAGCCTCGCCATACAGGCGGCGCGGCTTGCCCAGCGGAAGCAACAGCCCAGCGGCCGTTATCGCAGTCCAGCCAGCCACTTCGCCCAGACGGTCTTCTGCTCGGGTAACATTGCGATCGAGCCAGCGCGCCGTGGTATCGACCGCCTCCAACATACGCGAACGCAGGCCCGCCTGCTGGTCGGACAAAACCAGCGGGGCATGCACCAACCATGCGAGCAAGCGTTGGCCAACATGCTCAACCTCCCACGCCGGACCTTTGGCCGGAGCAGGGTTGGCAGCCAGCCACGTCGAAGCAATCCGCTCAGCGGTTGCCACACATTGTTCGCGCGAGGCCGAAACGGCCAGATCTGCAAGCCAGCCAAAGCCATGAACAATTGGCACGAACGGCGGCGTCAATCCGGTTGAGCTGGACGAGAAATCAACCTGTGCGATCGGCGCCTTTACGCCATGCACCAAGAAATGCCCTGCGCGCAGAGCAATGCCGGCCGAACGATCACCCTTGGGTGGAGCATCAACGGTCGCAAGCAGCCGAATCTTGCCTGGTTTGCGAAAAGGGGCTGCTATTGTCGCGCCAGGCACGCCCAGGCGATAGGCCAGCCGGATCAGGCGGGCGCTAGCGCCAGAAGAGGGCGGAACAAAGTCGCTGATGGTCAAGGCGCGGGTAGGTTCCAGCGGCTCTGTGGGGACGATGCCCACACCTACAACATCCGGGGCAGCAGCGGATTGGTCAGCAGCAGCCGAAACACTGCCCGAAACCCCGGGCTCTTGCTTGTCTGTCAGGGGAATGGCGCTGCCGAGATCCTCGCCATCGCTTTCAACCGCATTGCCGAACAGGTCTTTGTCTTCACTTGCGTTGGACAGCAGCGCGTCCATCAACTGTGCCCTTTCAGCGCGGCGATATTGGCCGCGTAGTGATCGGGGCCGCCTTTGAAGGTGGCAGAGCCTGCGACCAGCACATCAGCCCCGGCATCAACGCACAGCCGCGCCGTTTCGGGATTGACCCCGCCATCAACTTCCAGCCGGATATCTTTGCCCGTCTTGTCGATCATTTTGCGGATCGCTTCGATCTTGCGCAATTGCGAATGGATGAAGCTCTGCCCGCCAAATCCGGGATTGACGCTCATCACCAGTACCAGATCAACATCCTCGATCAGATAGTCGAGCATTTTGGCAGGAGTGGCCGGATTGAGCGACACGCCAGCTTTCTTGCCCAACCCCTTGATCGCCTGAATTGTGCGGTGGGTGTGCGGACCGGCCTCTGGGTGAACGGTGATGATATCCGCGCCCGCATCGGCAAATTCTTCGAGATAGGCATCAACCGGAGAAATCATCAGATGGACGTCGAACACTTTGGTCGTGTGGGGCCGCAACGCCTTCACCACCATGGGTCCAATGGTCAGATTGGGCACATAATGCCCGTCCATCACATCGACGTGAATCCAGTCTGCGCCCGCGGCGTCAATGGCGCGCACTTCTTCTCCAAGCCGAGCGAAATCGGCTGACAATATCGAAGGAGAGATCAGTGGTGGCGCCATAACAGGTTCCGTTGCATGCCCGCCCATCGGCGTAGGGCGCATGGTTAATCGGGACAAGCACCGCCGAGCCCCTTTTCCACACGCGTCCCGCGCTTGGTGCTGCGAAAACCGCCTGAACAAAGCCAACAGGCAAAATTCAGGCCCAATTCAGCACTTTTTCTGTAAAGAGTGATTCAATGTCGGGTGATCCGGCGTCTTTTGGTGCGCTCGACATCCGGGTTGATCCAACAGTTTGAACAGGGTTTTTAATGAGCAATCGCTTGCGACATAGTCTGAAGCACGCACTGCCTGCGGGCGGTGTGTTCGCCAGCGCGGCCGCTGTCGGCGGCATGATCTTTGCCGCAAGCGCTGCTGTGGCCCAGCCAGCCGACCCGACCAATGGCTTCCGCCAGAAGATCGCTCACAGCACTGCAAAATGCAGCACGGGTGCTGGTCCAGCGGTTCTGGTAACCATCAACAACATCAAAAGTTCTTCGGGAACCGTGCGGGTCCAAAGCTATCGCGGGATCAAGGATGAATGGCTGAAAAAGGGCAAATGGATCAACCGGATTGAACTGCCAGCAAAGGCGGGTTCGATGACGGTTTGTATGCCCATTCCGGTGTCCGGAACCTACGGCATTGCCGTGCGCCATGACATCAATGGCAATGGCAAAACCGAAATCTCGAAGGATGGCGGTGCCATGTCGAACAATCCATCGATCAACATCTTCAATCTGGGCAAGCCCAGCTATAAGAAAACGCGGTTTCAAGTCGGCTCTGGCGTCCAGAAAATTTCGATCAATATGCGCTATATGTAGGTCAATTGGCCGAGCCGCGCCTAGCCAAACACAGCCGCGCCAATTGTGCTACTTCTCTCGCTTGCGCCAGACATCCAGCATCACCGCAGGAGCCGCCAGCAAAGGGTGCTTCTCGCGAAAATCGGTGACCTCGACCGGCACGCCTGTATGGCGCTCGATCTTCCACGCCGCATAGCGCGCCGCACCTTCAAATGTTGCGCTGGCCTTGACCAGGCGCACCACATTCAACGGCTTACCCATCCGCCTGCGCCACTTCCACCAGGTCATAATGCGGGCGCGTTCGCCGTCACTAAGCTGCGGCTCGATCGTTCCGTCCTGCTCGGTATAGGCGAAACCTGCAGCGGATAATGCGAGCGGGAACAAGCCTTCAAAATGGGCCGCATTGACCGATAGGATCGAATCCTCTCGCCCCGCTTTCTCGACCCGGAATTCAGCCTTGTAAGTGGCGCGAAACAAGGCCCGCCAATAATCTTGCGCTTCACCCTGTGCAGGGCCAAGCGCCGCCGCCAGCTGCGCCGCTGTTTTTGCAGCCGAGCCAATCGCGTCAATCACCGCCTGCCTGGCCGCATCATCGCGCGCCCACACCAAACCGCTGGGTTGGACAAAGCGCGCCCAAATGGTCGTATCCATCCGACTTCCCTCAGCTGCTTCGGCAAAGCGGGCCAGCGACATGGTTGCAACCTTAGCGCGCAGCGTTTCGCCTGTGCTGGAGGCGCGTTCGTGATAGCTTACCCGCGGCCAGATGCGTTCTTGCTGAGGGCCCGGCAGCAGGACGTAGAAATCCAGCACCCCCTCCAACGATCCAGTGCGCAAATTCGAGCCATAGAACAGCACCGCCATCGCGCCAGCCTCGTGCGCAAGTGCTTGGCCAAAGGCCGCCACTTCGGGGTGGATTGTGGCGGCCAGCCGATCAGCAATCCGCGCCTGCAATGGGTCCATCACGGGGCTACGAAACGAAGTTCTGGCCCCGTGCACACGCGGTATCGACCTGGAGGAAAGGCTTCGCCATCAAGGATAAAGGAATCGTCCAGATCCATCGTGAAGCCTGCTGTGCTGACCTGATGAAAGCCCCTCGAGGCCAGATCATCGGGCGTCCAGCCGCTGACTATCGCCGGCAATTGCAGCGCCGTGCGACGCGAAATTTGATCAAGCACTGCCAATTTCAAACCATCGCGGTGGGGGCCAAAAGCCTTCAGCCCGGCAGGCAAACGCTCCAGCGTTGAGGCGACCAGAAGCTGGCGCCTGTCCCGATCGCCCAAGCCGCTGTGCGCCAAGGTCTGGTCAGCTTCATCAAGGTCAATATTCAGCCGGACGCCGCGCCGCCACGGGTTGCTATTGTTGCCGAATAAGAATTGCATAACGCCCCAACCTGCCGTCACCGCAACGGCCAGACTGTTGAATGCGCCGAGCCGATGCGCGCTTTGACCTGCCTTTGTGCCAATGGTGAGCGCGCCCGCGCCCAGAATAAAGCCATAAGCCTTGGCATCGGAATCATCGACCGGATGTATCAAAACAGGCCTGCGAACAATGCGGCGGGTCCCCTCAAAGGCCTCGATCGCGCCCTGCAACGACCAATCCTTTGGCGCATCCAGATCAACCGTTAAGGCATTGGTCTTGCCCTTGGGCAGAACGGCGATATCGGGCCAATTCTCGCCAAAAACGGGCATGCCACTGGTCAACACGTCGCGCACGGTTCCATCGCCGCCATTGATGATCAGCAAGTTGATCTTACGCTCGGCAAAATCTGCAAGAGCTTGCGGCAATTGATCGCGGTTTCCGGGCTGTGCCAGATAAATATGCGGCGCAATGCTGGCATCCAGATCGCGGCCGCGATTGCGGTGGCTGCGCGGGTTATAGATCATCCCGATGCATGTCTCATCAGGACAAGCTTCAACCGTCTCGGTCGGCTTCGCACGCTTTGCGACCTCTGTCTGGCGCGGCAAATCGCTAAATTCATGAACCGGAGAAGGCATAACCCGATTGTCTTAACCCCAATCACGGGCGGCAAACTAGAGCTTTCTAGATTTTTTGCCCTTTTGCCGACTGCGACATTGGTATTG
The DNA here is from genome assembly GCA_947495555.1 of uncultured Erythrobacter sp. Taxonomy (GTDB): domain Bacteria; phylum Pseudomonadota; class Alphaproteobacteria; order Sphingomonadales; family Sphingomonadaceae; genus Erythrobacter. Next base: position 1,729,335 of record CANLZI010000001.1, read on the forward strand.
AGCCTGTCAGCGAAACGGCTGGACGATTACGCAGGCAGCGTTAAGTTGAACCCATGTTGACACAAGAACTCCTCGCATCCGCCCGCGGCCTGTCGGACAATATCGTCTCTTTGCGCCGCGCCATCCACAAAGAGCCCGAGCTTGGGTTGGAGACGCCAAAGACCTTGGCCAAGGTCCGCGCCGCTCTGGACGGATTGCCGCTGAGTTGGCGCGAGGGGCCATCATGCACAGGTGCCATCGCCACATTGGAAGGCACAGGAACCGGACCCGGCGCCGAGCGACGCGTGTTGTTGCGCGGCGATATGGATGCGCTGCCGATGGAGGAGAAGACAGATCTGGAATTTGCCTCGACCATTCCAGGACGGATGCATGCCTGCGGCCATGATACGCACACCGCCATGCTGGCCGGAGCCGCACAATTGCTGTGCGCGCAACAAGACAGCTTTGCCGGAACTGTCGATTTCATGTTCCAGCCGGGCGAAGAAGGGTATCACGGTGCCCGCTTTATGTTGGATGATGGGCTAATAGACCCGCTGCCCGATGCCGCTTTTGCTCTGCATATTATGCCCAATGCGCCCTTTGGCGTTTTGGGGGGACGCGCAGGCCCACTTCTGGCGGCAGCAGACGAATTCAACATCACGGTAAAGGGACGCGGCGGACACGCCAGTATGCCGCATGATTGTCTAGACCCAGTGCCCGGAGCAGCGGCCATTGTTGGCGCGATCCAGGCAATGGTGACGCGTCGCTTCAAATCGACCGATCCGGTGGTGGTGACTGTGACCCAAATTCATGCTGGCACCGCCCATAATGTGATTGCCGATGAGGTGGTCTTGGGCGGCACCATTCGCACGCTGAGTGCGCAGCACCGCACAAAGGTGCATGGCTTGATCGAACAAACCGCCAAACGCACCGCCGAGGCTTATGGGTTGGAGGCCGAATGCGAGCTGACGCTGGGCTTCCCCGTCACCATTTGCGACGAGCGCGCGGTCCAATTGGGCTGCAAAGTAACCAAGCAATTGGGCGGTGAGGACGCGTGGCGTGACATGGCCGATCCGATCATGGGCGCGGAAGATTTCTCTTACATCTTGGAGAAAGTGCCTGGTGCGATGTTCTTTCTGGGCGTGGCTGGCGAGGGTGAAGACTGGACGCAATGCTGCGCTATCCACTCCTCGCGCATGCATGTGGACGAGAATGCTCTGCCGCGCGGCACGGCTATCTTGGCCGGATGCGCGCTGGAGTTCCTGGCCGAAGGCTTCGCAGAATAGAAAACACACGCGCACCCCACCGCTTAAGCCAAGCCGACAGACTAGGCTTAGGCTGAGCAGGGCACGCGCGCTGTTTCGTTTGTCACCAAAGCAGCACGTAGAGTGCGACCAGGATGGCGACGGTCAGCATGGCCAGCGTGTTGAACAGCATGCTGGTTGCAAAGCCGATATCGCCCAGCTTGACGGTACGCTCTTCATCGGGCGCTCCGGTCATCCGCGACACGGCAATTGCAGCAAACAGTGCGGCCACAGTCACGATCCAGATGCGGATGATGAAGGCCAGATCGGGTGCGCCGAACTTCATCGCGAAGTTCAGCACAATCGACCCGATCAAAGCGGTGAATGCGCCTGCGGTGTTCGCTTTCTTGTCAAAGAAACCGAGCAGGAAGACGATCACAATACCCGGCGCGATATAGCCGGTATATTCCTGAACCGTTTGGAAAGCGCTTTCAAACCCGCCAAGGAATGGCCGAGCCAGAACCAGTGCAATTGCCATTGCGACGAAGGCTGTGATCCGGCCCACCAACACATAATGCTGCTCGGCCTGGGCCGGTTTCCAGCTTCGGTACAGATCCATTGTAAAGATGGTCGAGATCGAGTTCATCATCGAGGCCAAGGAGGACACAATGGCGGCGATCAGGGCGGCAAAGACCAACCCGCGAAGGCCTGCCGGAGCAAAGCCCATCAACTGACCATAGGTGCGGTCTGATTTCTCGTTCAACGCGGCAGCGTCCAACATGCCCTGCTGCGCCAGAATGACGGCAGCAATACCCGGGATCACCACGATGAAAGGCACCAGCAATTTCAGGAATGCGGCAAAGGCCAGACCCTTTTGCGCTTCGCCCAGATTCTCGGCACCCAGCGCACGCTGGATGATGTATTGGTTGAAGCCCCAATAGCTGAAGTGCAGCACCCACAATCCGCCCAGCAACGTCCAGATGCCTGGCAGTTTGTCATAACCATTATCGCCTTCATCCAGTATCATTTCGAAGTGGCCGGGCATTTCCTGCATCAGATAGCCAAGGCCGGCAACTGCCCCGTCAGCAGGCAGAGCGTCGAGCGCGAACCATGTGATGGCAAGCCCGCCAATGATCAAAATCACCACCTGAATGATGTCGGTCAGAGCAACCGCTTTCAGGCCGCCATAGAGCGAATAAAGCACGGCAAATCCGGCCAGCGCCATCATCGATGGCATCACGCCCCAACCGGTCAGCGTATCGACAGCCAGGCCGCCCAGCCACAACACGGCGGTAAGGTTCACGGCAGTGTATAGGAAGACCCAGAAGACGCTCATCAGGGTTTTGACGCCCGATCCGTAACGCTGCTCGAGGAACTGCGGCATGGTGTAAATCTGCCGCTTCAAGAAGATCGGCAGGAAATATTTGGCAACGATCAGCAGGACGATGGCCGCCTGCCATTCATAGGCTGCAATCGCGATGCCGATGGCAAAGCCTTCCCCCGATTGTCCGATAATCTGTTCGGCGGAAATGTTCGAGGCAATCAGCGATGCGCCGATGGCCCACCATGGCAAGGCACGTCCAGCGAGAAAGTAATCCTCTGTGTTCTTGTCATGCCCGGCCGGCTCGCGGCTGACGAACAGCGCGATGCCCAGCAGCGCAAGCGCATAGCCTGCGATAATGATGATATCGATTGTCTCGAGTGTCATTCAATTTCCCCTCTCATGCCGCCCTGAATTCTGTGCCAGGTGCTGCATCCCAAAACCTGGTTGTTACAATGCGCAAGCGGTTCCGTCTGGCACTGTTTCTCGTGTGACCGATGCAATCTGGATCGTCATGTCCTGCTGCGGTTGCAACGCGATCGCCGATCCACCTTCGGGAGCGCACGCGCTGGTAACCAGCAATTCGCGCCACCCCTTGCCCGCTGCAATCGAGAGCGCCTGCGTAATATCAATGGTCGAGCGCGGTCCTTTCGATGCCGTTCCAACATGCAGCAGAACGGGTGCCAGTGGCCGCTCGTCCAGCTTGAACATGATCCGGAACGCTGCCGTGCTGTCGATTTCGCTCGCCAAGGCCAGCGTTGCGCCGCCAGCGATGGTCGCCTCACGCGCATCTTCCTGAGCATTGCGGTCGATCCCGCGCGCGCTCACGCCATTGGCTGCACCGCGCAGCTGGTCCAGCTTGGCCAAATTGCCTTCGGTGCTGATCGCCAGCGCGCTCACGCCGCTGCCCAAACGTCCGGCGCTGAACATCACCGATGCATCGCTTGCGTTCAGCGGGCCACATTCCTCGCTCAAGTCCGCCAGTGCGCTCGTGTCAGCCAGATCGCGGCCATAGCCGAATGGGAACAAGGCACCTTCTGGTCCATTGAGAGGCTCGCCTTCGCATGATGCCGGCCAGCTGAAGGAAAGCTTGCCGCTGGCTGCAACCCGTCCGGTCAGGACATCGCCAACGCCAGCGCCTTCGCTACCTGGAAGCCATGCGGCGACAAAGGCATCGGAGGCGTTGAGCTCTCGGTTCATCCACATAGGGCGGCCCGACAGAAACACCGCGACAGCAGTAATATTGTCTTGCTGGAATTGGCGCAGAAGGTTCAGCCCTTCTTCATCGCGGAACACCAGATCGGATTGGTCGCCAACAAATTCGGCATAGGGACGCTCTCCAAACACCACCACGGCAACGTCTGGTTTGTCCGCATAGGAACCGTCGGCAGAGAGGGTGGCGCTGCCGCCATTGGCTTCAACACCTTCGCGGATGCCGTCCCAAATGGTCGAGGTTTTGGGGAACAGCGTGGCGTTGCTTTCGGTCATGCCTTGCCATTCCAACGTCCAACCGCCCGAAGCGATACCCACGTGATCAGCCGCAGGCCCCGCCACCAACACATTGGAACCAGGAGCCAATGGCAAAACGCCATCATTCTTCAGCACCACTTGCGAGCGCGCCACAGCCTCGCGCGCCAAGGCGCGATGCTCGGGCGATGCCAGCAAGTCATAGCGGCCGGCAAAGCCACGCTCGGATGGACGCTTGGCATCAGGGCCCAGCAGGCCAGCGCGATATTTGACGCGCAAGATACGGGTCACAGCCTCGTCCAGCCGCGCCATCGGGATTGTGCCGTCGGCAACCTGCGCAATTAAAGAAGCCATCAAGGGCTTCCAATCATCAGGCACCATATAAATGTCGAGACCTGCCATCAGCGACTGCGGGCAATCGGTAACTTCGCATCCCTTGATCTGTCCGTGGCCATTCCAATCGCCCACAACCAGGCCATCAAAGCCCATATCGCCGCGCAAAACGTCGGTCAGCAGCGCCTTGTTGCCGTGCATCTTGCGGCCATTGATCGAGTTGAAGCTGGCCATGATCGATTCAACACCAGCGGCAATAGCGGCCGGATAAGGGCGACCGTGCAGATCGATCAAAGCGTCAATGTCGCCATTGACGTCGCCCTGATCGACACCGCGTTCGGTCCCGCCATCGCCAAAGAAGTGCTTGGCTGTTGCGATGACTTTGCCATCACCCAGATAATTTTCGCTGCCCGGTGTGCCTTGCTGGCCTTCAACCAGCGCTGCACCCAGCGCGGCGACTAGATCGGGATTTTCTGAATAGCTTTCATAGGTGCGGCCCCAGCGATCATCGCGCGCCACTGCAACCGTCGGAGAGAAGTTCCAGTCAATCCCTGTCACTTCGATCTCAAGCGCGGTCGCAGCGCCAATCCGACGCACCAGATCGGCATCGCCTGTCGCACCCAAAGCGATATTGTGCGGAAACAAGGTTGCGCCCACAATATTGGAATGTCCGTGCACCGCATCTGTGCCCCACATTACGGGGATCGCAGGTTCGCCATTGGGCAGGGGCTTAACCGATGCATCATACATCTCGTCAGCCAATCGCAGCCATTCAGAAGCAGGCGCGAACTCGTCACCATAGGGGCCGCCATTGCCGCCATTGAGATAGCTGCCGAACCGATACTTTTCCATATCTTCAGCAGTGAAGGAATTGATCTGCGGCTGGATCAATTGACCGACCTTGCGCTCAACACTCATCCGGGAAACCAGTGATGCGACAAAGGCATCTTCTGAGCTGATGGGAGAAGCCGCAACCTGCGCTGTCTGATCATCCGTCGCGGCAGCAACATTCGCGTCATTGACCGAAGCGGGTCCCGACTGCGCACCAGTATAAGCCGCAGAGCAACCGGTCAGCCCCAATAGTGTCGCCGCAAGCAAGCAAGACGCCCGCATGATAATCCCCTCTCAGTCCAATCGGTTCCCTATTACGCCCTTGTTGGGCTTAATGAGAACGTTCCCAATCTTTCTTGAGTGGCATGTGACTGCGGCAAAATCAAGCGCCTATTTGCGCTCTACCAAGCTCAACAGGATCAACCCTGCCGCTACGGCAAGAACGGCCAAGGCGATGAAAAGCGCACCAAATCCAAACACAGGCACCAGTGCCAGCGTCAGCCAAGGCATAATCAGCGATGGCGTGGTGTTGGTGAGGTTGAACATGCCCAGATCGCGGCCCCGGTTCTGAGGCTTGGGCAAAACACGCAAGGTTTGGCTGGAATGCAGCGCCAAAAAGACGCTGGAGGCCAAACCAAACACTACATATCCGGCGATCGCCAGGCTGAGATCTTGTGCCGCAGCCATAATCAGCAGTCCAAGGGCAATGCCCATTGCGCCAAACAGCAAGGGCAAAATGGGCCGCTGATGAAGGTCCGACCAGCGCCCCAACCAGAGGGCTAATGGCACCCCCGCAAGTAAGACCGCTCCGAACAAGATGGCGGTGTCATTGTCCTTGAAGGCACCATCGATCGAGCGGAACCAGAACAATAGATAGGCGAAAAGGGCCGCCTCTGCGATCTGGATCAGCAACCGGGCGATCCACATGCGAGCAACGGCAGAACGGGTTTGCAGAAAGGGTCGAACGGCCGCTTGGGCTTCCTGCACGGGTCGCGTAAGCTCTGGCATAGGGCGTGCCCGGCCAAACATAACCACCGGCAGCACCAAGGCTGCCACAATCAGGGCAACCAATTCCAGCCGAGCATCGGGACCGGCCAGGCCAGGGATGGTGACAAAGGCGCCGGTCATCGCGCCCATGGCAGGGCTGAAGGAAAGCAGCCCGCCCAAAATTCCCTTTTGCGCGTCAGGCACACAGTCTCCACCCCATGCGGCCAGCGGAGCGAGCATCATATTGAGCATACATTGCCAGGCGCAGATCAGAACAATCAGTGCCACGGGTTCGTTGACTTCGCGTGACAAGATCAGCAGCGCGGATGACCCGGCCAATCCCGCCACAATCCAGCCACGGCGGCTCTTGGTCAGATCGCTCAGCCAGCCAAATGCCACATTGGCCAAGCTGGCAAAGATGGCTCCGGCAAACGCTATGTAGGCCAGCAATTGGACATCTTGCATCCCGCTCATGTCGGTGACTTTGAGCGGCAACAGGATCGTCAGAAATGGTACATAGGCCGCCGCGCCGCCCGCAACCGCCAGAGCGTAAAGCAGCATAAAGCGCCATGATTGCAGCGCGCTGTGAGGATTATCGTCAGGCGCTGACATCAACCCGCGGACTGGCGGTGGAGCCTCTTTCCTGCAAGCTGCCAGAAACCACCACCGGAGTATCCGGCAATTCTTCGCCATTGGCATTGATCAGCATACGCACCGCGGTGGAGATCGTTTCGGCAATCGGTTGATCGATTGCGGTCAGCGCCGGATCGGTAAAGCGCACGATTGGCGTGTTGTCGAAACTGATCAAAGACAGCTCGCGCGGCACCGACAGCCCCATGGCTCGGGCGGTTTCCAGCGTTGCCAATGTCATCTGATCGCTGCTGGCAATGATCGCAGTCGGGCGGTCGTCGAGACGCAGCAATTTGCGCGCCGCCTCGGCCCCCGATTGGAAGCCAAAATCGCCGCGCCCGCACAGATTGTGGGTGTCCAATCCGCGCGCCGCCATCGCTTTTTGCCAGCCATCGATACGCCAGCCACTCAAGCTGTAGTCCGATGGCCCAGCGATAAATCCGATCCTTTTGTGGCCAAGCTCCAACAAATGGTCGGTCGCCAATTTGGCCGAGCCCTCATCGTCCATCGTCATGGCGATGCCAGGGCCTTCTTCTTTCGATCCAATCCGCGCAAAAGGAATATCCAGTTTGGCCAGCAAATTGGTGATCAGCGGATTTTCCGAGTGCGGCGGGGTCAGCACCACGCCATCGGGTTGTAACGCCGCGACCGCTGCGCCCAATTCGCGTTCGACATGATCGTTATGCGTGTCCACCAGTTCGACCATCATGCGGTAGCCAAATTCAGCGCAGGTCAGCATCCCGCCCAGCAACATTTGGTCGACCCAGTCGGTGCCCTGCCGGGCGCGCCAATCGGCAATGGTTCTTTCGCGGTCATTGAGCGCAAGGATCAGATATGATCGAGAGCCGCTCATCCGCTGGGCTGCGATCGAGGGCACATACCCCAGCCGATCGATCGATTCCTGCACGCGGGCCTTCATCGCCTCGCGCACATTCGGCTCATTATTGATGACGCGGCTCACCGTCTGCAAGGAAACCCCTGCATCAGCCGCTACATGCTTGATGGTGACCGATTGCCGCCGCCTAGCCATGTCGCGTCACTCCTCTACCAGTTGGTAAACGCGAACGTGATCAATTTCCATGCGCTGCGGCAATGCGCTTTCGTCAATCCCTTTGCGCCCACCCCAATCGCCGCCAATCGCAACATTTAGAATCAGATACATTGGTTCATCAAACGGCCAGCGGGATTTGCCTGATCGGAGCTTCCGAAATGCGAACTTGGGTGCGTCATCTACGCCAAAGATAAGACCGTCGGGTGTCCACAACAATTGATATCGGTGGAACTGCGTGCAAGCAGTGTCAAGGTTGTGGCTCGTCGTCTTTTGAGTGCCGCGTCCAAAATTGAAGGCTTTGGTGTGAACCGAATGGTGGATCACCATTGGGTCATAGCCAACATGCTCCATAATATCGATTTCGCCGCCATCAGGCCACACGACATCAGGATCCTCTGGCAGCATCCAGATTGCCGGCCATGTACCCCGTCCGCATGGCAGTTTAGCGCGAATCTCGTAGAAGCCATATGTCCATGCTGCCTTGCCTTGAGTAAGCAAGCGGACAGAGCTGTACTCTTGACCACCGTAGTCGCTCTCGGATTCGAGGTTGGCGCCATCATGGCGCGCCTCAATAATCAGCCTTCCGTTCTCTACCCTTGCATTTTCAGATCGATTGGCCGCGTAATATTGTAGCTCATTATTAAACCACCCTTGGGCATTGCGATGGCGGTCATAATTCCATTTGGACGGATCGGGCTTGTTGCCGGCGTTGAATTCATCGGCAAACACAAGATCATATCCCGGCGGCGCACGATGTGGCATTGAAACTGGCGCAGTGGTATCAGTTGGGGGTGGTGCAGCCGAGGCTTCTGAAGCCTGTTTCCCTGAAGCAGTCACCGCTCCTGCCTGAGCTGCAGCAGCAATTAAGACAAGAAGCATATCAAACATGCGATCAACCTAGTTGCACAGACCTGATAAAGGAAGGGCGACAAGTTTCCTTGTCGCCCTTATTCTCTTAAGACAGTCCTAGAACTGGACCCGCACTCGGGCTCCGAAAGTGCGCGGCCGAGTAAAGAAGCGCGTATTATCAAATTGAGTGATAATGATAGCCGCTTCTTTCTGCTTATTGGTAACATTGTTAGCATACACTTCAAATCGCAGCTTGCCTTCGTCACCATGGGTGTATCCAGCTCCCAGATCGAAGGTCCAATATCCGGTAACGACATCGTTGAGACGCTCTTCCGCATCATCGTCCGGATTGAAATCGATCGAGTTAAAGATCGACTGGAAAGTCGAAGAGCGATAGCCAGCCGAGATAACCCAGTCGAGCGAGCCGGATTCCACTTCAATGTTCTGCGACAGCGAAGTGTTTAGCTGCCAGCGCGGCGTACGCGGCATCCGGTTGCCGGTTATCGGGCGCAGCACAGCGTTTACTGCATCCACGTCTGACTGATAGCGGAAGTCAGGAATGTCGATAGAATCCTTGATTTTCGCCTCGAGCCAAAGCGCATTGAAGTCCCAATTCAACCCAGCGGGCAGGTCTAGTCCGCCCTCCACGTTGATCCCGTAAATTTCCGAATCGGCAGCATTGAAATTATAGCCAACAACGAGCTGCCCCGATGTCCCTTCCGGAAGTGGAACCGTATTGCCCAGCGCCGTCTCGAAACTCACGATCGTGTCAACGGCGACCAAAGCACTGAAGGCTTGGTCTTTGTAGTCATTGTAGAAGGCCGAGCCATTCAACTTGGCCCTCACGTCCCCAATAAAGAACTCATTCTTAGAACCTAGCTCATAAAGGACAACATTCTCGGTGTCAGTCGTAGGCACGAAGCCATTGCTGCCAAGGTTGTCGTTGAACGTTCCTGACTTGTGACCACTAGCAACCAATGCGTAAATAAGATTGTCTGGACTGATGTCATATTCAACACGCAAACGCCAATCGACGAAATTGTCTGCAATTGCGCCATCCTGCTCGAAGATCTGACCCTCAAAGGGCAACGCATATGTAAACACGCCCGGATTGCCCGGGAAAAAGCCACCCGCCCAATTTGGATCGGCCGTAAATCCATTACACGTCCAGAAATCTCCGGTAATGGTATCGATACAAGGTGTGGTAAGAGTCGCCCCGTCGCCGTTAGGCGGGTTAGGGTTTGTATAAAAGGTTTGCGGGCCATTCAGTAGAATGTCATCGACATTGTCTCGTAGGCCGAATTGCGCAACACCATTGAGCCAGAAATCAAATATCTCCTGGGTTGTAATAGTACCGTCGCCATCGATGTCGCCGTTGAAAATGGTACGATCAAATGCAGCAAACTCAAAGCCTTCTGTGCCGTAACGAGCACCACCACAGCAGTTGAAATTGCCGTCACCCAAGGCGAGGCCATAGCGAACCGCGACACCTTGACGACTCTTCTCATCATCGGTGTAACGGATACCAGCGGTTACGCGAAATTTGTCGCTAAGCTCCCAAGTGGCGTCGCCATAAAGCGCCCAACTTTCCGCATCGACATCTGGCATAACGAACTCAACGCCCTGGAAGAAAAGACCGCGATCACCCGTCGAGCCAAGAAACGATCGCTGGTCTTCCTTGAAGTACATCCCACCAAGTGACCAGATGAATGGGCCATCCGAGTTAAAGATGCGCAGTTCGTTGAAATAGCTTTCTGAATCCGTGATTGACTGGAATCGAGACCAGTTGTCGAACACTTCATTCAAGACAGTTTGCGGGTCAACCAACGGCTGACTGCCATCGGGAAGAGGGGCTGCCAGTACATCTTCGCGTGTAGCCAGATTGTCGAGCACGCCGGGATAGAACGGCGTGAGCGGAGTGGTCGCATCATAATCCGCCACCAGATCTCGATAACTGCTGGTCAGCTCAATGGTGAATGGATCAGCTTCATACGTTACCGTTGCACGCAAGCCATAATGCTTGTTGTCCAGTATTGGCGTGAACGCATTCGCGATAACGTCGCGTGGATCGTCAATATCACGGGGGTCAATGCCTTCGCCCAGCGGGTTGGCATAGTTGGTACCGGTGTAACCAGTGCCTTCTTCATGAATGTAATCACCAGCGAGCAAGACGGAGAGGCGATCACTCGGCTCCCACAGCAATTGCGCACGGAATGCCTTATTGTCTTCCGCTTCGGCAACATCGATGTTCTGGATCGGCCCGACATTGTTGTAGTAGCTGTCGTGCTTCAAATACATGCCTGAAAATCGAAACGCGAGGGTTTCGCCCAGCGGCACATTGATCATACCGCGGAATTCAGCGTGGTCGTAATTGCCATAGCCAACCTCAAGCTCGGCGTCCCATACGCCAAGGCCCGGCTTCCAGGAAATTGCATTGACGGAACCCGCCATCGCATTACGCCCGCGAAGCGTGCCTTGCGGCCCTACATTCACTTCGACCCGCTCAATATCAAAGAAGGCCGAGCCAATGCCTGACGGACGAGGTACATATACGCCGTCAAAGTGGAACGCAGCAGCGGGGTCACCCAACTCAGTGTTGTTTGACGACCCAACACCGCGAATCCAGATCTCCACATTGCCGCCATTGTTAGCGACCGTCAGGCCCGGCAGCTCGTCATTGAAATCAGTAATATCTTGAATGCCGCGGGCGCGCAGGTCGTCGCCCTGGAAGACAGCGGCAGTGCCGGCGTAATCTTGCAAATTTTGGACGCGGCGGTCAGCGGTGACAACAATCGCGTTGTCATCACTCTGTTCTTCTGTGGCCTGTTCGGCTTCTTGCGTTGATGCTTCCTGGGCAAAAGCAGGCTGCGCCAAAGCGACAATAGACACTCCCGCACCGAGCGCGGCAAACGTTTTCTTCATCATATCCTCCCCGACATGTTAAATTATTAGTGGGAAATAGCGCAAATTGTGAGCGTTCACAAGCCCTAAAATGAACGTTCACAATTTGCGTGGACTTAATGGCCTGTTGGGCGTCAAAGAGCGCGACATGATGGCTGCTTCACAGGCAACCTTCAAACTGGGGATCCAGTTTTCCAATTGGGGCAAGCAAGGCGACAGCTACATCCACCCGTTCGGAGCCTATGGCTACACTATGGGCGGCATTTCCTTCTTGCAGATTTGGCATAAGTTTCGCGAATTGGGCGACCGGCGACCGATCCAGGCTTTTAATGTCGAGACATTGGCGGCCCATTTCGGCAAATTTTCCAAAGCCGAAGACTTCAAGCGCGATGACTTGCCGCCGGTCAATTATGCCTATCACCTCGATGCTGGCCGTTATGCCGCATTCCTTAGGAAAGTGGCCGAGGGCCGCGGCGTTGTGCGTCAGGAAGGCCGCGTGTGCGACACGGTGCTCGATAGCGAGACCGGCTATGTCACCTCGATCAAACTGGAAAGCGGCGAAGAATTGTCTGGCGATCTGTTTATCGATTGCTCGGGCTTTCGCGGGTTGCTGATCGAACAAGCACTCCAGTCGGGTTATGAAGAATGGACCCATTGGTTGCCGTGTGACCGGGCCGTGGCGCTGCCCTGCAATCGCGATGATGGCAGTCCGCCGGCACCTTATACGCGCGCCACCGCGCATTCCGCAGGATGGCAATGGCAGGTGCCGCTGCAGCATCGCAACGGCAATGGACATGTCTATTGCAGCGCCCATATGAGCAATGACGAAGCGCATGATATTCTGGTCAATAATCTGGCCGGCAAGCCAACCGCTGACCCTAATTTCCTGCGCTTTGTTACTGGGCATCGCAAAAAATTCTGGAACAAGAATGTGGTTGCTCTGGGCCTGTCCGCAGGCTTTATGGAGCCGCTGGAATCCACCTCTATCCACCTGATCAACACCGGCATCGACAAATTGATGGCCATGCTTTCGCTGGATGGCATCACACCCTCGATGGAGGCGACCTACAACCGCCTAACGGCCAAGGAATATGCGCGCATCCGCGATTTTCTGATCTTGCATTATCACGCCACCAGTCGCGACGATTCCGAGTTTTGGAATTATTGCCGCACAATGAGCGTGCCCGATACGCTGCAGGAAAAGATGGATCTATTCCAAGCGAATGGGCTGATCTTCCGCGAAGAGGACGAACTGTTCACCGAGACCAGCTGGGCAGCCGTGATGATGGGGCAAGGCATAGCGATGCAGGGCCACAATCCCGTGGCCGACACTTTGGACCAAAGAGAAACGCTGGGCGAGCTCAACGAGATGGAAAAGTCGATCCGCTTCCTGGTCCAAAACATGAAGGACCATGGAGAATACGTGCGGCAATACTGCCCTGCGGCAGCCTGAAAGCAGTATCCTGATTTCTGTTTGAGAAATTGGCGCACCCGACAGGATTCGAACCTGTGACCTCTGCCTTCGGAGGGCAGCGCTCTATCCAGCTGAGCTACGGGTGCTGAGCGCAGGATGAAACCCATGCGCGTTCATTTCCGGGGCGGCGCTTAGCAAAGGCCCCAGCCCCGCGCCAACAAAAAACGCATGGCCATCGCGGATGCCACCGCCATCGCTCGCATGCATGCCCGCAACGCATGTTAGCAATTTGGCAATGCAACTCGGTTTATCGCAACAACCATCATGTCAGCATTTCAATCTCCCAAGCAAACCCGCGCCATGCAAAGCGCCTTTTCGGACAGTATGTCTGCGCCCAAAACATTGCGCCGGAAATGGGAGGACATGCATGAAACAGCCCAGTTGATCGGCACCATGGCGCATCTGGCGCATGAGGATTACACCGGCCCAATTGCCGCTTTCCCCAATGCGATCGTTCTGGCTGGGCCTTTAAAGCAGGAATTGGCCGAACACGGGCTGGAAGATCTGGACGCCATTGTTCAACCCGGCGTGACAGCACTGTTGGCAATCGAGGCGCGCGGTCAGGACACCACCGCGCCCGCGCTGGCACTGTGGCGCGAATATCATGCCGTCCGGCAGTCGCTGATGGCGCTGTGTCTGCCAGAGGACTTGCAGATCTCCGCCTGATCACTCCCCGGCCTATGTCGACCTGCGCCAACCTGCCGACACCTAAGGCTTGACCGTGTTCCTTGTCTGTTCCAGACAGGGGCATGGCCGAACAACCCACAACCAAAGTCGATTCGCAAATCGATGATGCGCCTATCAGACCGGATGAGCTTCGCCCTGTGCCGACCAGCGATCATAGTGCCGAGGCAGTGGCGCGCGGGATTGCGCGCATGTTCGCCCGCAATGACATTTGGTGTCTGGGCGAAATGCCGCTGCGCAACAATCGCCGCGCCGATTTGATGGGGATTGATGCCAAGGGGCATGTCATTATCGTTGAGATCAAGGTGGCCCGCTCGGACCTTTTGGGGGACGCCAAATGGCCCGACTATCTGGATCATTGTGACCGGTTTTATTGGGGCGTGCCGCCCGATCTGGACCGAGCTCCGCTGGAGGGTGAAGGATATTCGCCCGACAGCTGCGGCGTGATTGTGGCCGATGGCTATGATGCAGAGATATTGCGCCCCGCCCCGCTGCTTCCGCTGGCTGCGGCACGGCGCAAGGTCGAGGTGGAGCGTTTGGCAAGGGCCGCGTTGCGGCGCCATCATAGCCAGATCGATGCGCGCTATGCCCAGGCGGTGAACGCGAAATAGCGCAGATTGCACCTGTCGCACTCACGCGCAGTGCGGCATAAGGCGATGACCATGATCTGGGCCATTGTTCTTTCTGCTGCAGCCATGACTGCCATCGTCGCGCTGCGTTATCTCATGACCAGCGGGATGTTTGCGTGGATTACGGGCAAGGTCAGGCCTGGCCTTTATGCCAAGTTGGGCAGTCAGATACGGGCAGAGATTGCCTGGTCGCTGGCATCAGCCGCCATTTATGGTGTGCCAGCCGGGATTGTCGCCTGGGGTTGGCAAAATGCCGGGTGGACCCAAATCTACTCGGATTTGGGCGCATATCCGCTGTGGTATTTGCCCGTATCCTTGCTGCTTTATCTATTGGCGCATGACACGTGGTTTTATTGGACGCACCGATGGATGCATCGGCCCAAATGGTTTCGGATCGCCCACGCGGTGCACCATGCCAGCAAGCCCCCGACCGCATGGACCGCGATGAGCTTTCACCCGGTAGAGGCTGTAACCGGCGCAGTTGTGATACCCGCCTTAGTGTTCATCATCCCGATCCACATCGGAGTTTTGGGGCTGGTTTTGACCATTATGACGATCATGGGCATCACCAATCATATGGGCTGGGAGATGTTTCCGCGCTGGCTTGTTCACTCCCCATTCGGCAAATGGCTGATAACGGCCAGCCATCACGAGAGGCATCACGAGCAATATCTATGCAACTTCGGACTGTATTTTCGTTTTTGGGACAGGCTTTGCGGAACCGACCGCGGCCTGTCGGACAAAATTTCCGGCCCACGCGTAAGGGCGTCATCAACATGAAGCCAGCCCGCTGCATCCAGGCTGTCAGCGGATTGGCTCTGTGCGGTGCCGCCAGCATGTTGGTGGCCGCAACGCCCGCAACCCAAGCTGCGGCAACTGCCGCTCCGGCCGAGGGCGAGATTGTCATCACCATAACCAATATGCGGTCAACCAAAGGCGTGATCCGGGCCTGCATGACAACCAATGAGGATATCTTCCCAAGGTGCCGCAAGGATCCGCAATCCCACCGGACTGTCGTGCCCGCTGGCCAGAATGTTCAATTGCGCTTTGTTGGCGTTAAACCCGGCAAATATGCCGTTGCACTGCTGCATGACGAGAATGACAATGGCAAAGCCGATCGCGCGCTGGGTATGATGCCAAAAGAAGGCTTTGGCTTCTCGCGTGACGCCAAGGTTAGAATGGGGCCGCCCAAGTTCAAAGACGCAGTTTTTGATTATAGCGGGGCGGGAGAAAACCTGACGATACGGATGCGTTACCTGCTGTAAAGTGGCGCACGGATGTCCTGACGTCATTACATCTTTATGGCCGCTGAAAAGCAAGTCTTCACAATTTGGGCACAACTTAACGCAATGTTTACCATGTCGCGCCAAAACCGGTCCTGCAATTACCAATGCAGGGGCTTTAATGGTCATGGATACGTTACGCGGCACTTTTGATGCGTCAGACATAAACGACGACGCCGTCGACTTCGACCTTGGGGAAGAGGAGGCGGGTCGTGATCTGCCGCCTGCAGCCATCGGACAAGACGAACGCCGCATGCAAGTGCGCGCTTACAACCATTGGGCCAGCACTCTGGGTGACCGGAACTTCCCCTCTATCGAGGTCCTTGAGCCCGAAAAGCTGGACGACTTTGGTCCCTACAGTGTTCTGCTCGATTTCTCGCAAGGGATCGAAGATCCATTGGTCCAGTTTCTCGGCGACGAGATCGCGGCTGAATGCGGTACCGATGATGATATCGCCAAGCTGTCAGACGTGCCGGCACGCTCTTTGCTGAGCCGCATCACCGACCACTATATGCAAATTCTGGCCAATCAGGCGCCGATCGGATTTGAGGCCGAGTTCGTCAATCAGCGCGGGCTGACGATCATGTATCGCGGTATCTTGCTCCCCTATTCGAGCGATGATGACACGATCGACTTCATCTATGGCGTGATCAATTGGAAAGAGATCGCCGATCAGGTCACAGCCGATGAATTGCTGCTGGAGATCGATCAAGCGCTGGAAGTTGAAGAAGAAGACGAGCCGCAAAAGCACAACACCGGCCCGGTTACCGATTGGGCTGACGTGCCTTCTGAAGACGAGAAGGTGGCCGATATTGGCGCTCAGGAACCACAATACTCCAGCCTGGCACCCGATGATGCCGATACAGATCTGCCGCTGCCGGACTTTGGCCAATATGGGCTGGACGATGAAGACGAGGATGAAGAGGGCGAGGAAGAGGCAAATTACGATTTTGCATCGCTGACCGACCACATTTCTATCCCCGAAAAGAAGACGCAAGCGATTGATCTGGACGCGCTTGACGCAAACAATTCCGGCGAGTCCGTTGATGGGGAAGAGCCTGCTGACGATTGGCAAGCCAACGCCAGACCAAATATCGCATCAGACCCCAGCATTGGGTTTGACGAGGGCGCATTCGGCACTCCTTTTGAGCCAGCGGCTGAAGACAATGAAGCCGAAGCAGAATTTGAGCAGGACAGCGTTGAACCGGTCGAGGCAGATGAAGCACCTCAAGTTGTCGCTCCGGAAGTTGCCGAAGCCGAAACAGCTGCACCCGAGGTGGTTGAACCTGAAGTGGCGGCACCACTGGCGCCAACATTGCCCGTGGCCGATTTTGACGAACCCGATGATGTGTTGGAGCTGAGCACTGAGGAATTGAGCGATGATGCCGGTCTGTATGATTATCTGGCATCAGCGCGCGAGCTCGCCCAAACCGCCAACAATTGCGAGGATCGCAGCCGCAACGCTTTGTATGCTGCTGTTGGCCGCGCCTATGACTTCTCGATTGCTGCCAAAGAACAGCCCGAGGACTATAATGAGCTGGTCGCCGAAAGCGGATTGAGCATACAAGAACGCGCGCCCATGACGCCCATCGTGAAGCTGGTGTTTGGCGCTGAATACGACAAAACCCGATTGACCGAATATGCCACAGTGCTCAGCCATGCTCATCGCATTGGCGTGGAACGTGGGTCGCTGGCCAATTTCCTGGCAGAGGCCGAGGGCGGCTTGAAGGGCACGGTCGCAGCTGAGCGCCAGTTGCGCCGCGAAGAAGCGGGCAAATCGGTCGAGCCAGCCGATTCTCCACGCGAAGCCTTGGCCAAGAAATTGCGCGAAATCGCACCGCTTGGGTTTGAAGACATTCCAGCGGAGGGCGACGAATTTGCTCTGGTGATGATCCGCCGCACCGAAGAAGGTGACGTGGTGGTTCTGGGCGAGATCGAGCGCGACATTCCTCTGATCGAGCGCGCTGCCCGTAAACTGGTCGCCTAAGACAAGCAGCAACCGGACGACATCCTATCGGCTTAGCACACTATACGCGGCCGCATTCAGCCACTATCGGGCGCTTGCAGGAATTCATCCGGCAGGCGCCCTTGGCTTTTGGTTTGCGACCAATGGCTTGAGAAAAGCGGAGCGCTTGACCGCAAACTGGCAGGAAATTGCATTGGCACAATCGAAGGGGCGGCGCGTGGTGGTCTGGATAGTAGGAACGATCATTGCGGTGGTGGTGCTGGCGGGCATCGGCTTGCAAGTGGCGATCAGTCGTAATGGCCCAGCCGTCTTGAATACAGTCGACCGATTGACTGGTGGCGCGCGCGATGCGGTCGCGGTTGAGGCCACCCGTTTTGGGCTGGAGCCTGCGCAAAAGATCTATGTCTATCGCCCCAAGGATACCAACGCTGCGCCCCGGCCCGTCTTGCTGTTCGTGCATGGCGGCAGTTGGCGCGATGGAAACCCGGATGACTATGACTTCATCGCGCGGTCCTTTGTCCCGGAAGGCTTTGTGGTCGTGCTGGCCGGCTACAGGATGTTTCCCGATGTCGTCTTTCCAGCCATGTTGGAAGACACCGCCAGCGCGATGGCCTGGACCAAGGCCAATATCGCCGAGCATGGCGGCAACCCTGATCACATCATCGTCGCGGGACACTCCGCCGGGGCGTATAATGTCGTGATGACGGCGCTGGACCCCCAATGGCTGGGCGCAGAGGGCCTGACGAAGGACGATATCGCCGGAGTTATCGGCCTGTCAGGCCCGTATGATTTCTTTCCGTTCGATAGCGAATCGACCATCAACAGCTTTGGCCCCGCTGCTGACCCGCAAGCCACGCAGCCGGTCAACTTTGTTACTGAACAGGCTCCGCCTATGTTGTTGATCCACGGGGAGGATGATACGGTTGTCTATCCCCGGAACTCGATCGAATTGGCCAAGAGACTGGATCAGGCTGAGTCCAAAGTGCAAACCCGTTACTATCCCGGGATGGACCATTCGGCCCCGCTGATCCAATTGGCTAGCCCGTGGCGTGGCCGAACCGATCTGCATCAAATGGCGGTGGAGTTTGCCCTCAACCCGCAATCGCGTGACCGCGATTAAGCGCATTCTTCATTGCCTGTTCAGCCCAAATCACGTTAGCATCCCCTATGCGTTTCCTGAGCCACCTGCTCGTCGCCCTCATCGCGATAGCCCTGCCCACACAACAAGTGTTGGCGCAGTCCATCCTCCGCGATGCCGAAACCGAAGCTTTGCTGAACGATATGGCAGAGCCGTTGGTCGAGGCCTCCGGGTTGGAACGGGGCAATGTCGATATGGTTTTGATCAACGATCCATCGATCAACGCCTTCGTTGCTGGTGGACAAGCTGTCTATATGCACAGCGGGCTGCTGAACGCTGCTGACAGCGCCTTGGAAGTACAAGGCGTGATTGCTCACGAAATCGGCCATATCACCGGCGGCCATATTGTCCGCTTTAGCGAGGGTGCAAACGCAGCCAGCAATATCTCGATCCTCAGCCTGTTGTTGGGCGTTGGGGCCGCTCTGGCCGGAGCAGGCGATGCAGCCATCGGCATTTTTCAGGCGGGACAACGCGCCGCACTGGGCAAATTTTTGGCCTTTAACCGGGTACAAGAATCCGCTGCCGATGCTGCGGGCGCGCAATTCCTTTCAGAAGCGGGCATTTCGGGCCGGGGTTCGCTCGATTTCTTTGGTAAGCTGCGCAATCGGGAATTCCGCTATGGCTATAGCCAGGATGACGAAAGCGCCTTTACTCGCACCCACCCAATGTCGGGTGACCGGATCGCGACCCTGCGAGAAAGCTATATTGTTGACCCTGCTTGGGACACGCCAGTTGACCCCGAATTGCAGGCGCGCTTTGTCCGGGTGAAGGCCAAGCTGTTCGGCTATCTTTCCACCCCGCAGCAGACCGTCAACAGATATCCGCTGTCTGATACGAGCGTTCCTGCCCGCTATGCGCGTGCTTATGCCTTTCACAAAGACGCGCTGGTCGAACAAGCTTTGGCTGAAGCCCAAGACCTGATGGCCTCAGACCCGTCCGACCCCTATTTTCTGGAACTGCACGGTCAGATATTGCTCGAATCCGGGCGTCCGGAAGAAGCTTTGCAATCGCTGCGGCGGGCAACCGAGTTGAGCGGCAACGAGCCCTTGATCGCATCCATTCTGGGTCATGCCTTGATTGCCACCGAAGATCCGGCCCGATTTGACGAGGCCGAGCAAGTGCTGCGGACTGCCGTTGCGCGCGACCGGCTCAATCCCTTCGCCTGGTATCAGCTGGGCGTGGTCTATGCCGCCAAGGGGGACCAGCCGCGCGCGCGGTTGGCCAGCGCTGAACAACAAGTGATGACGCGGCGCTATCCCGATGCCCTGCGCAGCGCGCAAGTGGCCGAAGCAGGGTTGGAGCCGGGCACACCGGATTGGATCAGAGCGCAAGACATCGCTTTGCAGGCGCGGGCCGCACTCGAACAGATACGAGACAGAAACTGAAGCCAACCCTTTGGGGGAGGCATCTATGGGGCAGCTATGGAAAACACTATGAAAAGCACTTTGGTGACCGCGGGAATCGCGATTGTGTGCGGATTTATGGGCGCTGGGGCGTGGTCGTTCAGCGGGCTGGGTGACGCACAGACCCGAAGCTATCTGCTCGAAAACCCGCAAATCTTGCCCGAAATGGCCGAAGCCTATCAGCGCAATGAATCGGCCATCCGATTGTCGCAAGTGGCCGATGAAGTAACGGTGGCGTTCCCGGGCGCAGTGCTGGGTAATCCTGAAGGCTCCAAAGTCTTGGTCGAATTTGCCGATTACAATTGCGGCTATTGCCGGCAGAGCATGCTTGATGTGGAACGGTTGATCGCAGATGATCCCGAACTCAAAGTGGTGATGCGCGAATTTCCTATCTTCAACGGCAGCGAATTGGCGGCACGCATGGCCCTGGCAGCCGCCAAGCAGGGCAAATATGCGGCCTTCCATCGCGCCATGTTCGAACGCGCACCCGCCACGCCTGAAAACATCAATGCTGCCGCTGTAGCCGCCGGTCTGGATATGGAGCAGGCGCAACAAGATGGCACCTCGCAAGAGGTTGAGCTAGAGCTCGCCCGCACGCAGGCGCTAGCCCAGCAATTGGGTTTTGCCGGAACCCCCAGTTGGGTGACCGGCGATCGCGCGTTTGAAGGCGCGGTGGGCTATAATGGTCTAAAATCAGCCATTAACGAGACCGAGGGATAATGCCCGGCCGCAAGGCTGCAACGCCGGTCTGGCCGAATGCATCTGTGCTGCCCATGGCGCAGGTGCGGCGGAAAAAGTCTGGCATGCTCAGCCTTGTGGCGCTGGCACTCACCGCCGTCCTGACGCCCCCTGCCCACGCGCGCGATGGCAATCACGAATTGTCAGAAACGCTGATACAGATCCGCGCGCAGGATCAACGCATGCAAGACATCGGCTGGAAACTGGTGTCGGCCAATGCGCCCTTCTGCGAGCAAACAGTACCCTCAATCGGCCTGCAATTGGTCGATGTGGCAGGCTATCGCAAACCGGCGCAAATCCGCGAGACGCTGGGGCTGTCGAGCGAATTTGCGATCTATACCGTGGCCGTCGGATCGCCCGCATCGCATGCGCAATTGCCCCTTATGGCCGAAGTTTTGACCATCGACGCAATGGCGCTGGCAGATATGCCCGCCAATGCCCATTCCGATTGGGCGCGTCTGGCCAGCGTGCATGACGCTGTCGAGCAATCGCTGTTGGCGGATGGGTCGGTTGGTCTGGAGCTGGCGGATGGCCCGACCTACACCGTTGAAGGCACAGACGTCTGCGCCAGCCGGTTCGAGCTCGGCGGCAAGAACAAGCAGGCGCTAGCGGATGGATCACGCGTAATCTTGGGCCGCAACTTTCCCGGGTTTGCCTATACAGATGACGAATTGGCAGCCGCCCTGGCGCATGAATTGGCGCATAATATTCTAGGCCACAAGCAGTGGCTCGACACACAAGGGCGCAAGCGCAAGGCTACCCGGTTGACCGAGCGCGAGGCCGATCGCTTGATGCCGTGGTTGCTGGTCAATGCCGGTTATGATCCTGCCGCAGCGATACGCTTTATGCAGAAGTGGGGGCCCAAACATGGCGGGGGCCTTTTGCGCAAGCGCACCCATGACGGATGGGACGAGCGGGTCGAGAATATCACCGCCGAACTTGCCCGGCTCAAAGCCGTGCAAAAGGATGGCGGCACGGCCGATTGGTCAACCCATTTCCGGCGCGAAATCCCCTAGGCCAAGTGGCCTATTCTTCGGTGACTTTCGCATACATCGAGTTGATCGGCTTCTCCATCACCCGGCGAACCATGGGCTCAAAGAAGCTGAGCGGCGCGCTGTCATAATTGGGATCAAACGCAGCCTGATCGTATTTTTCGCAGAAATGAGCGCACGCCTCAAAGGATTCATGGCCGCGATATTGCTCGCGGATGTCGCGGTTCATCCCGACATGGTGGAAATAGAAATAGCCTTGGAAGGCGCCGTGCTTTTCGCAAATCCAAAGCTCTTCTTCTGAAACGAATGGCTTCAAAATTGCTGCAGCCACGTCGGGGTGATTGTATGTTCCCAAGGTGTCGCCAATGTCATGCAACAGCGCCATGGTGACATAACGTTCGTCGCGGCCATCGCGATGCGCGCGAGTCGCGGTTTGCAAAGAATGCTCCAGACGGTCGACCGGAAAGCCGCCAAAGTCGCCCTTCAGCAGGCTCAGGTGATCCAGCACGCGATCGGCTACACCCTTGGCAAAATTGCGGTATTCACCTCCGATAATGGCCCAATCCTCAGCCGTGCCATCCACCATGGCAGTGAATTTTGCCCGTTCGGGGGGGTGCTTCAATGTGTCAGTGGTTGAGCCCATCATCATTCTCCTCAGGCCAGCAGTGTAGCGCGCAAGACAATATGTCGCAAAACAAACTGCAACAGACTGGCAAATGCGCTAAGACCGCAATTCATGGCTGTTCTGCACATCCGTCCTACGCCGTTCTTCGATAATAAGAACAAGGCTTTCTGGAACCTCCAGCTGGCAGGCTGGGGCGGCGCCTTTTTGCTGCGCGCGGTTTCGGCGCTGGCCAATGGTCAGCCGCTCGATTTGCTGGCGGTGATTTTGGTGACCACCATAACCGGCTTCTCGATCAGCCTGGTGCTCTCGGTCATCTATCGCCAGTTGATCAGCAAGCAGCCGCTGTTCACTTGGGGCACCACTGCAATGGTGCTGGTGGGCGCGGTCATCCTGCACGGCACAATCGATGCCTGGGTACAGGGGATCTATTACGCTGGAACATCCGAGACCACCTTTGCCCAGCGCTTTATCGGCCTCAGCTATATCCCGCTGACCCTACTGGGCGGCTGGAGCGCGCTGTATTACGCCATCAATTACTTCCTGACGGTCGAACAGCAGGCCGGCAGGCTAGAACGTTTGGAGGCGCAAGCAACCAGCGCCCAATTGGCCATGCTGCGGTATCAACTGAACCCGCATTTCCTGTTCAACACGCTCAATTCCATCAGCACGCTGGTGCTGCTGAAGCAGACCGAACCGGCCAATGCGATGCTGACCCGGTTGAGCGGTTTTTTGCGCCATACTCTGGTGGCCGAACCGGGCAGCCAGGTGACGCTGGAGCAAGAGGTGGAAACCCTGCAGCTGTATCTGGATATCGAGCGGATGCGTTTTGAAGAACGGTTGCGCACCCATTTTGCGATTGAGCAAGAGGCGCTGCAGGCAAAATTGCCCAGCATGCTGCTCCAACCCTTGATAGAAAATGCGATCAAATACGCGGTCTCTCCGCAAGAAGAAGGGGCCAGTATTTCACTGTCCGCCCGCGTTGTTGGCGGGCGTTTGAAAATCGCCATCGAGGACACCGGACCCGGCACCGACCGCGCCATTCCCGATGAATTGTTCGATTTTGCCACCGGCAGACCGGGCGAAACCATGTCCACCGGCGTCGGTCTCGCCAATATTCGCAACCGTTTAACGCAGGCCTATGGCAAGGATCACCGCTTCGAGACACAATCTGATCCTGCAGGAGGCTTTAGCGTGTTGATTGAAATCCCCTTCCAACCTTCAACTCCTGAAAATCCCGATCAGTTGAACGAACAGAAACCCTTTACCCCCCTAAGTCCCGCAAATGCTGCTCCCCCCAACCATGCCGCACGCGGGCGAGCAATTGGATCCAACGCATGACTATTCGCACAATCCTTGTTGATGATGAAAAGCTGGCCATTCAGGGTTTGCAGCTGAGGCTGGAACAGTTCGACGATGTCGAGATCATCGACACATGCTCGAACGGTCGCTCTGCCATTCGCAAGATCAAGACGGCCAAACCCGATCTGGTCTTTCTCGACATCCAGATGCCCGGCTTTGACGGGTTTAGTGTGGTCAAAGGGATCATGGAGATCGAGCCGCCCTTGATCGTGTTTGTAACCGCCTATGAAGAGCACGCGATCCGCGCCTTCGAAGCCAATGCGGTCAATTATCTGATGAAGCCGGTGGATGAAGACAAATTGGCCGACACTATCGAACGTGTCCGCGTGCGATTGGCCGAGAAGAAGTCTTCCGAAGAAGCGGACAAGCTGAAAAACGTCCTCAACGAAGTCGCGCCCGACAGGGCCGAAGAATTGTCAGAAGGCGAGGGCGAAAGCGCCGATCGCTTTGAAAAGCTGATCAATGTCAAAGACCGCGGCCAGATCTTCCGGGTCGAGGTCGATTCGATCGAGCATATCGAGGCCGCGGGCGATTACATGTGCATTTATACCGGCGACA
This sequence comes from uncultured Erythrobacter sp., assembly GCA_947495555.1. Lineage (GTDB taxonomy): Bacteria > Pseudomonadota > Alphaproteobacteria > Sphingomonadales > Sphingomonadaceae > Erythrobacter. The sequence goes on from CANLZI010000001.1 coordinate 1,753,777, forward strand.
ATTCGCTGATCTTGCGCGAAACGATGAAGGATCTGGAGCGGCGGTTGGACCCGCGAACCTTCCAACGCGTGCACCGCTCGACCATCGTCAATCTCAATCAAGTGCGTCAGGTTAAACCGCACACCAATGGCGAATGCTTCCTGGTGCTGGATTCGGGTGCCGAGGTTAAGGTGAGCCGTTCTTATCGCGATGTTGTCGCCCGTTTCGTGCATTGATCGCTTGGCATAGGGCGCTAGGCGCGCTTGCGGTCCTGACACAGCAATCTATTAAGTCCTCATGACCTTTACCCTCACCGGCTTCGACCTCGACTCCTTTGTTCGCGACACTCTTGCCGAGGATTTGGGCGATGGCCTGCCCGGTGGCGGGCGCGACGTTACCAGCGACAGTGTCATTCCTGCCGACGCGCGCTTTTCCGGCGTTATGGACAGCCGCGATCCCATCCGTGTGGCCGGTCTGCCGGTTGCCGAAGCGTTCTTCCGCGCGCTCGACCCTCAGGTGGAGATCGAGCTGCTGGTGCAAGATGGAGACCCGGTGGAGGCCGGGACAGATCTGATGCGGCTATCGGGCAATGCGCGCGCCATGCTGACGGCGGAACGCAGCGCGCTCAATACTGTCCAGCATCTGTCGGGCATCGCCACCATGGTGCGCCACTATGTCGACGCGATGGACAATCCCGATTGCACCTTGCTCGACACGCGCAAGACCATTCCGGGGCTGCGCCATTTAGAGAAATACGCGGTTCGCATGGGCGGTGGCAGCAATCACCGAATGGGCCTGTGGGACGCCGCCATGATCAAGGACAATCACGTCATGGTGGCTGGCAATGTCGGCGAAGCTGTGCGTCGCGCCGTGGCCGCAGGCGTGAAAGAGATCATCTGCGAAGTGGACCGGATCGACCAGATCGAGCCTGCGCTGAAGGCGGGTGCCACACGGCTACTGCTCGACAATATGGAACCGGATGCCCTGCGCGAAGCAGTGGCGCTCGTAGCGGGCCGTGTCCCGACAGAAGCCTCGGGCGGGATCAATCTGGACACGATCCAGGCCAAAGCGGCGACCGGGGTGAACTTTGTCTCGGTTGGGCGCCTCACCCAAAGCGCGCCCGCAGCGGACATCGGGCTCGATTTCACGCCGCTATGAAGATGGGGTTTGTCTGGGCGCTGATATTGCTGGCTTTGCCCGCAAATGCTGCTGCCCAAGCCTATCAATGCCGCCTGCCAGCAGCGCGCAATGTGCCCGAGGTACGCCAGGATGCGCCCTCGCGCATGATGCCAGTTACCGGCTACACCATGGCGCTCAGCTGGTCGCCCGGCTTTTGCCGCGGCAAGGAAACCCAGCGCAACCATGCTGCGCAATGTTCGGGCCGCAATGGTCGCTTTGGCTTGGTGGTGCATGGCTTTTGGCCCGATGGAGGCAGAAGTTGGCCGCAGTATTGCCCCGCGCCCGCACGGCTGACCCCGACCGAGGCGCGCAAGAATATGTGCATGATCCCCTCTGCCCGGCTGATGGCGCGGCAATGGGTCAAGCACGGCAGCTGTATGACGAAACGGCCCGAAACCTATTTCGAAGTCACTCGGATCCTGTGGAACTCCTATCGCATTCCCGATTATGATCGTTTGTCGCGCAAGGACGGCTTGACGGCGGGTGACATTCGCAAGGCGTTTGCCGATGCCAATGGCGGATGGGAGCCAGCCCATATCGGTGTGAGACTGACTGCCAGTGGTTGGCTGCGTGAATTGCGGCTGTGCTATTCCAAGCGGTTCCGCCCGACGCGCTGCGATGATCGCCGCTATGGCGCTGATGACAACGCGCCGGCCAAAATCTGGCGCGGGCTGTAGGGCCTGAAAATGGGGTGGGAAGCTGCCTGAGCGGAATTGCGCAGATGCTCGCCTGTTTGACATTCTTCAAGGTCATGCCGAAGGATGCCTGTTTCCTGGGGGATTGGGATGAAACTACTAAGAAAACTATTCTTGGCTGGATCGGTTGCAGCGGTTGGCGCCTTTGCCGCGAGCGGAAGCTTTGCCCAGGAAGGCCCATTCGAAGAGAGGGAGACTCCATCCGAATATTCCATGGAAGAAATCCGGGAGATTCACGATTTTTATAGCGTGCCAGCCAACCGGACTTCACTACTAGACCCCAGCAAGCCGCAGTCGGCATTCGTCTGGCAAAACATGACGCGCTTCTTTCCCACCGCCGAAGTGGCGCGCGGCGGCTCTATCAGCAACTTGCCACGCAATCTTGATCCAACCCTATGGACCATTCCGGTCACGCAAAATGGCGAGACCTCCACCGTCCAAGAGCGGTTTGAAAGCACGGCCTATAATGCCATGATCGTCATCAAGGGTGGCTCGATCGCGCTTGAGCGCTACAGATCTCTTGGCCCTTCGGACAAACATGTGTGGTTCTCCTCAGGCAAGGTTGTCAGCAGCACGCTGCTCGCGATCCTTGAGGCGGAGGGCAAAGTCGACGTTACGCAGCCCGTTTCCAGCTATCTGGATGAGCTTCAGGGGAGTGTCTGGGATACTGTCACGGTCGAACAGGCGCTCGACATGGCTTCAGGCCTCGACGGGACCGAGCATGACGAGCCCTCGCGCGATTCGCGCAGCAACCCGCAGCAAATATGGTTCAAATGGGCCGCTTCGATTGGGATATTCCCCGACTTGCTGAACGAGAAGCCGGAACCGTGGGCTGTCTTGCGCAGCATGGAGCGGCGCAAACCAGGTCACACCGCTTTTGAGTATAATTCGATCAACACATTCGTGGTCGAGCGTATTGTCGAACGGATCGAAGGGAAGCCTCTCAACAAGGTGTTCTCAGAACGTGTGTGGAGCAAGATCGGCGCGGAGCACGGCAGCAACGTTGTCGTCAGCCCTCAGGGCTACCCGCTGTTCCTTGGCTTTCACTCGGCTACCCTCCGCGACATGGCCCGCTTTGGAATGATCTTTACGCCGAGTTGGGAACAGATAAGCGAAGAGCAAATCATTCCGGAGCAGTCCTTGGCTACTATCCAGTTTGGCGGCCGACGAGAGATCTTTGCCGGAGGGAACTTCTCGCGGGAGTCTTATGCGGCGGTGATGCCGGATGAAGTCATGACAAACCGATATCAGTGGGATGTCGTTTTCGAAGACGGCGATATGTACAAGCAAGGCGTTGCGGGGCAGGGTCTATACGTATCGCCCTCACGCGATCTGGTCGCGGCTTGGTATTGCACGGGCTGCGGCGATCCCATCGTGATGGCGCGTGAGATTGCCCGAAAATTCGACACAGAGTAATCGAAGCTAGTTGCGTGCGCACCAGCGTCCGCAAATGGGTCGTTGGCAGGCCCTCGGCCCCTCACCGCCGCTTTTGGAAAAATTCCCTCAGCAATTCGGCTGCCTCGGTCTCGCCCATGCCCGAATAGATTTCCAGCCAACATCTGGCGCGGGCTTTAGGGTCTAAAAATTGAGGTGGGAAGCGGACATCGGAACATAAATGTCGACAGTTCGCTCGACACATCCAAAAAATGGAAAGTTGTGCAACCTCTTGAGTCAGTCAATACTGGCCGGAGGGGTGCAGTGAGGCACTCGTTTGGGAAGAGGAATGGGGCATGGCCTACATTAAGTCGATCCAATCGGATCAGGAGAGTCCACCAGGGGTAATGATGCGCTTTCCAAAGCAGTTGCGAGCGATAATGGACTATACGCAAGAAGTTATGCGTGACGGGGAATGCAACTTCTCTGACAAAGAGCGTGAATTAATTGCGGCATTTACGTCAGCGATGAACGATTGTAACTTTTGTTACGGGGCGCACAAAGCAACCGCACTGGCGTTCGGGATTGAGCAGGGCTTCCTTGAAGCGCTCGTAGCAGATGTCGAAACAGCGCCTGTTGATGAAAGAATGAGGCCGGTGCTGGTGTTCGCTAGAAAGCTTACGCAAATGCCCTCACAAATGGCCCAAAGTGATGTTGACGCTGTGCTGGATGCCGGATGGACCGAAGAGGATTTCCACTATCTGACTAGCATCTGTTCGCTTTTCAACTTCTACAATCGATTGATGGAAGCGTATGGATGTAGTCTAGACGCCAACCCAGAATTCCCAGTCGAAGCCGCCGGTGAGATGTTAGCTACCAACGGATATGTCCTAGCCGACTTTGCGCCTTGAATTTGTCCGTGTTCGATGCGGTTTGTAGATGTTCGAAACCGGGGTGGGAAGCGGTCATTCAGCACGTACGTATGGTGCCACATAATCGCGCCATTGAACGTAAGCGTCGCCGGCAAGATGAATACCGTCAGATGTAAATCTCTCGTCGAGCGAACCATCACTGGTTTCAAACAACTCACGTACATTGACGAAAGTGTGACCACGTCTTGCAGAGGAATCGGCGAGATGCTCGTTTACTATCTTCGCCGCATCATTGACCCCTGGGACGATATAATCTGCTGAGACGGGCAGGATGCTTTGAACCATTATCTCGGATTCTGGCATCCTTGCCTCAAACGCGTCGAGCAATCGTTCATAGTCCGCTATGGTTTCTGCCGCGCTTTTCCCAAAGTTCAGATCATTCACGCCTACCATCAGGAAAAGCCTCTTGGGCTCCAGGCCAACAATGCCGTCAATACGCTCCAGGATGTCATGAGTTTGATCGCTTCGAACTCCGCGATTTGCCACTACATGGTCGGGGAAGTACTCCTGCCAAAGCCCCGCAGCGGTAATACTGTCCCCGATGAAAACGATATCGACAGACTCAAGAGAGCTGGCATTCGAAGCGCTCAGCATCTCGGCTGTAAACCTATCATGCCGTTGCGTTTGTGCTTCGGTAAACTTGGTTGACATGCTGGAGGCCGCCCATACGCCAAGTCCGATCAATGCGAGAAGCACGGCGTTCAACGCAACTGATGCTTTGAATCCTAAGCTCATTTTGGTCTTCGTGGTCGCCTGCTCCATCGAAAATCGGTGCCTAGTGTAAGCAATCGAGCAACGTCCGAAATTGGGTCGCATCCGGGCCCCGGACTAGGTTTCGCCCTCACCGCCGTTCCTTGAAAAATTCCCTCAGCAATTCGCCTGCCTCGGCCTCGCCCATGCCAGAATAGACCTCTGGCCTATGCAGGCACTGGGCATGTTCAAACACGCGCGCGCCGTGTTCCACCGCGCCGCCCTTGGGATCGGAGGCGGCGTAATATAGCCGCGCAATCCGGGCATGGCTGATCGCCCCAGCGCACATGGCACATGGTTCCAGCGTCACATAAAGATCGCATTGCGTGAGGCGGTGTTGTCCCAGCTTCTGCGCCGCGCTGCGCAGAGCTCTGATCTCGGCATGGCCGGTGGGATCGGGCGGGTTACGCGTGGTATTGGCCGCAACAGCAATCACCTCACCAGCACAAACGACAACGGCGCCGACAGGAACTTCTCCTGCCGCCGCCGCGGCGCGCGCAGCCTCTAGGGCGCGCATCATGGGGTCCGGAACGGGCCAACGTGTGCCCCGCTCCGTCATATTGTACCCTTATTCGTTACCAGTGACTGGTTCACCGTCGGCATCATCAGGCATGTCTACATCCAATGTTGGGACATCGACAGTGACTTCTTCGGTGCCTACGTCAACGTCGGCTGTTTCCACGTCAAACTCAGGCATGTTGCCGCCTTCAACTTCAACATCAGGCAGTGCGCCTTCTTCGGTTTGGTCGATGTCGCATGCGGCAAGGCCCAATGTTGCGGTCAGGGTCAGGGCTGCGGTTGTAAACTTGTTCATAATGTAGTCCTCCAATATACGTAGCGCGGGCAATCGCCCCGCGCACATGCAGAACCAATGGACGGGCAGCACAAGTGGTTCCCAGAAAAATCAAAGAACAATTTCCCGGGTCGACTTTTCTTGACGATTCGCCCCTGCACCGCTAAGCGCGCGCCTTTCCGGGAAAACCCGATAGCTTTTGGCCCATGGCATTAGTTTCTGCGGCCTATTTTTTGAACGAGTGAGATATACCATGTCGCGCATCTGCGAATTGACCGGCAAAGGCCGTATGACCGGCAACAATGTAAGCCACGCCAAGAACCGCACAAAACGCGTGTTCCTGCCGAACCTGCAAAAGGTAACGCTGATGAGCGAGAAGCTGGATCGCAGCTTCAAGTTCCGCGTTTCTACCGCTGGTTTGCGCTCGGTTGAGCACAATGGTGGTCTGGACAATTGGCTGCTGAAAACCAGCGACGACAAGCTTTCTGCCAATGCGCAGAAGGTAAAGCGTGAGCTGAAGAAAACCGCTGAAAGCGCAGACGCAGCGTAAATCGGCTGGTTATGTCTGGGCCTGAAAAGGCTTGGGCAAGCAAACAGAATTATGGGGCGTGCAGGGCAGTCTGCGCGCCCTTTTCTGTGTCTGGCTCTTCTGTCTGCGGCGTTTCCGCAAAGCCGCCGCACTGATCCCATTCAAGCTCGAGCAGGATAGTGTCTTGAAAGGCGCTGAAGTTATCGTCTGACAGCAGCCACACGCGGCAGCTTGCGCTATTCTCACCTGACCCATCCAGCGCCAGGCCTTCAAAATTGTCGAGCGGCAAGGATGAAGGCAGCGCAATCACCGTCTCGCTTTGCCAGGCTTTCTTGGCTCTAATCTTGGCCGGATCCGCCACGGCCAGGGCGATGGTAAAGCTTGGATCATCCCACAATTCGAATCGGCGCAGCACCAGCACAACCTTGCCGTTGGGCGCAGCAGCCATATCGGTGGGCCTGTGGCCATCCTCGCCTGGATAGGCAAAGCGCACCGCCTTCTGACCCTGTGTGGGGTCACCGGGATAGAGCAAGCCCTCATGGCCCCCATCGGCAAGGCCAGAGCGCTGCTCGGCTATCACGATCGCGCGGCCATCGGCCAGCATGATCATGGCCTCTGGTCCGGAATTGTCGCTCCATCCCTGCATCTGTTCGGGCCGGGCGCGAACTTGCTCGCGCTCGTCACCGGAATAGCGCACAATCGTGTTGCTGCGTTCAAATCCGCCCCAAAACTGGCCGGTATCCGGGTTCAGCATAAGCGATTCGAGATCAACCACAGTCTTGGAACGCGCTGATTGCGGGCCAATCCGATTCAGGGTGCCACCTGCCGGTCCGTCGGCCTCCAGAGCAAAGCGAAACAAATGGCCTCGATCGCTGCCAGCCAAAAACTGATCGCCTCCCAGATAGAGCAGGGCCGAAAAGCCACCGAACTCGGGGTGCGAGCTGTTGAGACGCCAGGCCCGCTTCACCGCAAACCCGCCCGAGGACCACTCCTCCACCGCCATAGGCGTCGCGGTGAAGGTGAAGGCTTGCGTGTGGCTGACCTGCGCACTGCGGAGCCACGTGCCCGGCGCTAGGCCTAGAGCAACGATGGCCAGCAAGAACAGGCGGCGTTTCACATCGCCTACCTAAGTCTATTCAGCATCGGGCAGGAACAATAGCGGGTCCAGCCGGGCATCGCGCCATTTCAGGCTCCAGTGCAAATGCGGCCCGGTCGCGCGCCCACTCGATCCCACGCGGCCCAGCAATTGGCCCTGCGTCACCACATCGCCCTCGCTCACCGCCAGGCTCTGCGCATGCAGAAAGGCACTGTTGAGGCCATTGCCATGATCCAGGATCAGCAAATTGCCTTCGAGGCTGAAGCCCTGCACCGCCAACACCACCACGCCATCGGCCGGCGCGACAAAGGGCTTGCCTGCTCCGGGCGCAATATCGAGGCCCGAGTGATAGCTGCCGGGTTCGCCGCGATAGATACGTTGCGCCCCAAACCGGCCCGAGATCCGGCCCCTTACCGGCCAGATAAAGCTTTGACGCCAACCATCAGCATCGGTCTGCTTGGCGCGGGCGCCCTGAATGGCGTTCCATTCCGGCTCGCGCTTTTTCCACCATGCTTCGCTGGCACCGCCGCTACGCTTAGCAACATTCACATGTTCGATTTGCCATTTGCGCGCTGCAATATTGAGGGTTTGGCGATGACTGCGCCCATCCTCATAGGTCAGCGTCAATTGCACCTGCGCTGCCGCATCGCGGTCAAAAGCGGCGAAAAATTGCCCCGAATCATCAAGAGTGAGCGCCTCGTCACCTACAGTCACCGAGGTGACGTCAGCATCCGCAGTTCCGCGCATCCAGCCGCCTTGGATGAAATTACCATCCAATTGCACTTGGGCTGAGCTGGTTAAGTCAGGGGCAGTCGGCGTGCGCGCTTGGGCAGGCGCCATCGCCGCACTTAAGACAAGCGCAGCCAGCCACCACATTCGCCGCGCCAAGGTTGGCTTAATCACGCTGAGTCGGCGAGCCGCTGCGTCGCGAGTTCGCATGAGGCATAGGGCTCTTGGTGCTCCACGCTCCAATAGCGCAGCTCCTCCAGCGGAATTGCCTCACCGGAAACCGCGCAAAAAACATGCTGCCCTGGTCGCAACACCCGAAAGCCGTTGGGGCCGTACTGAAGCTTGGCACCATCATCGTTAGAAGACATCAACATGAAACGGTCCTTAGCAAGACTGACATTGGCGTACAATTAACCGAACAGATCGTCTTGTGCAGACGATCCGGACGGAGCTTTGCGCGGTTTTACTCGCTTTGCCGGTTTCTTTGGTGCCGACACAGGTGGAACCGATGTGGCCGACGCCCCTTCGCCCACACCCAATGCGCCATCGGCAAATTCAATGCTGAGCGCATCGGCCTGCTCGGCCAGCGCCTTGGTCGTCAGCACCTTGCCTGCGGCGTCTCTGACAATGGCATAGCCCCGTTCGAGCGGTTTGCGCGGATGAAACTGGCTCGCCAGCCGGGCCAAAGCCGAGAGGCGCTCTGTCTTTTGGGTAAAGGGACGCTCCAGCAATGCGGGCACCAGCCGCGCCTGTTCCAAGCGGGTTCCCGCATCACGCGCCGCCCGAGACAGAATTTGCGGCGAGAGGCGCGAGGAGACCGCTGCCAACTTCTCGCGGCCCAAGCCCGCGCGGTCGCGTAAGCCGCGCCGCAAACGCTCGCTCAACTCGTCCAATTTTTGGGCTTGTGGTTGCAACAATTGCGCGGGCTGAGGCAGGCGGCGCAGGCGCGCCTCGAGCCTCTCTCGGCCCAATTCTACCGGGCGATGCACCGCGCGGGCCTGACGCGCGGCCAGATCGGCAATAGTAGCCGCCAGATCGGCCCGTACCGGAACCGCCATTTCGGCTGCCGCCGTAGGGGTTGGTGCGCGCCGATCGGCGGCATAATCGGCCAAGGTAGTGTCGGTCTCATGCCCGATTGCAGAAATAACCGGAATGGTACATCCTGCGATGGCTCGAACCACAATCTCTTCGTTGAAACTCCACAAATCCTCGATCGAACCGCCACCGCGCGCCACAATCAGCAAATCCGGTCGCGGATTGTCAGCGCTGCCCTCCACCGCGGAAAAGCCCTGAATTGCAGCACTTACTTGCTCGGCCGCCCCCTTGCCTTGGACCAAAACCGGCCAAACCAACACTTGGCTGGGGAAGCGGTCGGCCAAGCGGTGCAAAATATCGCGGATAACCGATCCGGTTGGCGAAGTGACCACCCCGATCACGCGGGGAAGGAAGGGCAGCGGCTGTTTCCGCTCGCGGGCGAACAACCCTTCGGCATCCAACCGTTGCCGGGTTTTCTCCAGCAGAGCGAGCAAAGCCCCCTCGCCCGCAATCTCCATACTGTCGATCACGATCTGATATTTTGAGCGCCCCGCGTAAGTGGTCAGTTTGCCGCTGGCGATCACTTCCAAGCCATCTTCCGGCACAAAGGCCAATCGCCCGGCATTGCCGCGCCACATCACCCCGTCGATCACGGATTTCTCGTCCTTGAGCGCGCAATAGAAATGGCCCGATGCGGCCCGCTTGACCCCCGACAGCTCGCCGCGCAGGCGGACATAGCCAAAGCGATCCTCGACCGTTCGTTTCAACAGGCCAGAAATCTCGGTGATCGTCAGCGGCTCGGCGTTGTCGCCTTTGACCGAGCGCGCTACCAGCCCATTTGATTGATCATCATCGAAAGGTGCAGGTGGCATGAATATCCTAGTCTTGGGTTCGGGCGGACGCGAGCATGCGCTAGCCTGGAAACTGGCGCAATCCCCCTCATGCGCCAAACTGTTCGCATCTCCGGGCAACCCGGGGATGGCACAGGACACCGAATGTGTCGCGCTGGATGCCAGCGATCATGCCGCCGTGATAGCCTTTTGCCAAAGCAATGCCGTGGATCTGGTCGTGATCGGCCCCGAAGCACCTTTGGTTGATGGGCTGGCCGACAGTCTGCGCGCGCAAAACATCGCCACCTTCGGCCCTTCTCAAGCCGCCGCCCAATTGGAAGGCAGCAAGGGCTTCACCAAGGATTTGTGCCTACGCGCCAACATCCCCACCGCGGGCTATGTTCGGACCAAATCGCTGGATGAAGCGCAAGATGCACTGCTGGGATTTTCCGCCCCCTATGTCTTGAAGGCCGATGGCCTGGCAGCGGGCAAGGGCGTGGTGATCGCCGAAACACGCGAGGAGGCTGAGGCTGCTTTGCTCGACATGTTTGGCGGAAAGTTTGGCGAGGCGGGCGCCGAAGTTGTGATCGAGGAATTTATGCAGGGCGAGGAAGCCAGCTTCTTTGCGTTGACCGATGGCACCGCGATCCTGCCGTTTGGCTCTGCCCAGGATCACAAGCGGGTGGGCGATGGCGACACCGGCCCCAACACTGGCGGGATGGGTGCTTATTCGCCCGCGCCGGTGCTGACGCCCGAACTGGAGGCACAGGTCCTGCGCGAAATTATCGAGCCGACAGTTGCCACCATGCGCGCGGAAGGCACCCCCTATTCCGGCGTGCTTTATGCTGGATTGATGCTGACCGAGGCCGGGCCAAAACTGATCGAATACAACTGCCGCTTTGGCGATCCTGAATGCCAGGTCCTGATGATGCGGCTGGAAAATGACCTGGCCGAAATCATGCTGGCCTGCGCAGAAGGCAGGCTGACCGAGGTTGGCGCGCGTTTTGCAACGCAAACCGCCCTAACCGTAGTGTTGGCGGCCAATGGCTATCCCGAGGCTCCGGACAAAGGCGGATCGATCGATCTGGGCAATGCTGAGGCGAGCGGGGCAGAAGCGGGCGGAGCCAAGGTCTTCCACGCCGGAACCAAACTGGTTGATGGCGCTCTGATCGCCAATGGAGGGCGCGTACTGAATGTCACCGCTACTGGGCCCAATGTAACCGCCGCCCAAACCTCTGCTTACAGGGCAGTGGATGCAATCAACTTCCCAACCGGATTTTGCCGCCGCGATATTGGCCAAAAAGAAGTGGCGCGTGAGGCGGAGCGGGCGAAGTGATGTTCCTTCACAACTGCGCCGCGCTAGGTTGAGCGCCGCTCTTTCACATCGCCAGCACCCCAGCAGGCGCCAGCCTTTGTCAAATAAGTGTCAAAATTGAAATGGATCGCCAGAATTGGCCGATCCGCCCGAAAATTCGGCCTCAGCCTGGAATTTACGGCCGGAAATTTGATCGAGATCAATGAAGCGCCGCCGACAATGGGCCAATGTCTCTGATGTCGTGATCGGAGAAACGCCATGCGCCCCTATGCCATTCTATCCTTAGTCTTTTTGCTTGCCGCGTGCGAACATAGCTCGTCAGAACAATCGGGCTTCAACCGGGTTTCCGAGGTTGAACCACCCACCTTCGCCCAGGCCCTTTGTGCCGGATGCCACGGGGTCAAGCCGCTGGTGCTTTCACCCAACCCGCATGCACCCAGTTTTTCCGATATCGTCAACCGCGAAGGCGTGACGCGCGCCAACCTGCACCGGTTCTTGTCGAACGCGCATAATTACCCTGAAGCAATGGATTTTGACCTTGAGGACCATCATGTCGACGAATTGACCGACTACATGATCACCCTCAAAGACCCGCGATATCGGCCCATGCCTTAACGGTGGGCTGGCCAGTTGCGGACGGACTTTAAGTCTTAGCCGAGCTTGTCCGCCATCAGCTTTTGCATATCGGCCTCGGGCCTCGGGCCGTAATGCACGATCACCTCGGCTGCTGCGATGGCCCCACGCTTTAGGCACACTTCCAATGCTGCGCCGCGAGCAAAGCCTGACAAGAAACCAGCCGCGAATTGATCGCCAGCACCGGTTGTATCGACCACCTTGTCGATCGGTTCGGCCGCCACTTCGGCACGCTCTCCATTGGCGATCGCAATCGCTCCGTTCTCGCCCTTGGTTGCGACCAGAACCGGAACTTTGCCAGCAAGGGCGGCAACGCCGGTTTCGAAATCGTCTTCACCGGTCAGCGTGGCCAGCTCGCCTTCATTGACGAACAGGATATCGATCGCGCCGTCCTCGATCATGGACCGGAAATCATCACCATGACGATCGATTACAAAGCTCTCGCTGGCAGTAAAGGCGATCTTGCGACCAGCCTTGCGAGCCACCTCAATCGCCCGGCGCATAGCCTTGCGTGGCTCTTCCGGATCCCACAGATAGCCTTCCAGATACAGGATCGCTGCTTGCGCAATCAGATCTTCATCCAGCGCTTCGGCGGGCAAGAACTGGCCCGCACCCAGGAAGGTGTTCATCGTGCGCTCGCCATCGGGGGTGACAAAGATCAGCACTCGGCCAGTGGCAGGCTCACCCTCACGCGCTGGGGTGTCGAAATCGATCCCGGTGGCGCGCATGTCATGGCGAAAGACCTTGCCCAACTGATCATCGGCAACCTGTCCGATAAAGGCGCATTGCAGGCCCAGCGTTGACAGTCCGGCCAGCGTGTTGGCCGCTGACCCACCCGAGATTTCCCGCGCAGGTGGCATGGCGGAATACAACGCGTCAGCCTGCGCCTCGTCGATCAAGGTCATGCCGCCGCGGTTCAGTTGCAGTTCCTGGATCAGCTCTTCATCGCAAGAAGCGATCACATCCACCACAGCATTGCCAATAGCGATTACGTCATAACGAGGTTCGGTCACGATTATTCCTGTATCTTGGGGGAGAATTTGAAAAAATCGCCTAGCGGCTTGCGGCGAACTAGCCAAGCACAAGTGTAAAGCCGTTGACTTGGGAGGCGGACGCACCGACACCCACTAGCCATGTCTCTTGTGCTCAATTCTTTGCTGCTTGGCATCTCTCAATTGAAAGACCCGGCAGTGCTACGCGTGTTGGCCAAATCATTCGCGCTGACTGTGATTGTCTTCGCTGGCCTGGGAGTGGCGCTGTATTTCGCACTGGTCCCAGCGTTTGAATATTTTGGGCTGAGCGATTCCGGCTTGGCCGGCGCAACGGTGGCTGCCCTGATCGCAATATTGAGTTTCTGGTTCCTGTTTCGCGTTGTTGCGCTGGCGGTGCTGCAATTCTTTGCTGACGAGATTGTTCTAGCGGTCGAGCACAAACATTATCCCGACGCAGCCCGTCAGGCGCGCAAACTGCCATTCCGCGAAGACTTGGCCAACAGCCTGAAGGGCATCGGCAGGGCGGTTGGATTCAACCTCGCCGCGTTGCCCGTCGCAATCTTGCTGCTGTTCACCGCGATCGGCCCAGCGATAGTCTTCCTGGTGGTCAATGCGGTGCTATTGGGCAGAGAGCTGACCGACATGGCTTGGTTGCGCCATCGCCCGGAACGCTTTGGTTCTGAGCAGCTTGGTTCTGGCAAGGCCGAAGCCTCTCCAACAGGAGCGGGCCAGCGACTGATATTAGGAGCCTGTGTGGCGGGAATGATGTTGATACCATTTGTGAATTTGCTGGCGCCAGTAATCGGCGCGGCCGCTGGCACCCACATGGTCCATATTCGTCGCAAGCAATTGGACGCAGCCAGCAATGCGTAATTTGTTGGTGTTGGCGGCTTTGCCCTTGCTGGGCGCATGCGTGTCAGGCTCTGTCACCCCTGCTCCGCAAACCAGCAGCCCGCCACGGATCGTTACGCCGCCGCCGCAAACCTTGCCGCCAGCCGTCAGCGCGGCACCCGCACAAAGCGGCTTTATCCCGCCCCAGATCATGCAGGTAAGAGGTTTGGAGGGTGTGATCGGCCAAAGCGAGGCATCACTCACGCGTCAATTTGGTCAGCCGCGCTTGAATGTCTGGGAGGGCGATGCGCGCAAGCTTCAATTTGTGGGTGAGGCCTGCGTGCTCGACATATATCTCTATCCCTTGCGGCCGGGCGCACGCCCCAGCGCGACCCATATCGAGGCGCGGCGAGCCAGCGATGGCCGCAATGTGGATCGGGTAGCCTGCGTCAGAGCCTTGCGCACCGGCTAAGCGAACAACGCATTCGGCGCTCAGACCATAAAGCTTTCGCCGCAGCCGCATGCGCCCTTGGCGTTGGGATTTTCGAATACAAAGCCGGCGGTGAAATCATCCTCGACCCAGTCCATGACAGAGCCGACCAGATACAGCACACTGGCACCGTCAATATAGAATATGCCGCCGGGCGTTTCGATCTTCTCGTCAAACTTCACCTCTTCGGTGATGTAATCGACCGAATAGGCAAGGCCAGAGCAGCCCCGGCGCGGCGTGGAAAGTTTCACCCCGATGGCATCATCGGGCGCTTTGCTCATCAGCTCGGCAACGCGCGTTTCGGCCCCTTTGGTCAGTGTGACGGCAGCGGGAATTTGGCGGGTTTTGGTATCGGTCATAGCATTCCCAACTCCAAACGGGCTTCATCTGTCATCTTCTCTGGTCCCCATGGCGGGTCCCACACAAGGCTTACTTCGGCGTCGCGCACTCCGGGCACGCTGGCTGCGCGCAATTCCACCTCGCCCGGCATGCTTTCGGCCACCGGGCAATGCGGCGTGGTCAGCGTCATGGTGACCAGCGCATCGCTTTCATCGGTAATTTCGACGCCATAGATCAGGCCCAGATCATAGATATTGACCGGGATCTCGGGATCGTAAATCTCTTTCAACGCACTGATAACGGCATCATGCAAGGCCCCGCCAGGTTCACTCGGAGCGACATTTTCCGGCTTCTTTTGCAAGAAACCTTCCAGATAGTCGCGCTTACGCTCCAGCTTCTCGACCGCGCTTTCCGCAGGTGCTTCAGCGTCAGGATCAATCGCATCTTCCACCCTTGCGCGCGGAGGCTTGGGCGCAGACACCACATCATCATTGGGCGCCGGAGCGGCCACAAATTCTTTGTCTTCGGTTGGCTTGTTCATCATCATTTCCTAGCCGAAAATTGTCTTTGTGCGGGCAATTCCATCCAGCAAAGCGGTTACATCGCTTTCATCCGAATAGAGCCCAAAGCTGGCCCGTGCCGTAGCCGGAACGCCCAAGTGATCCATCAAAGGCTGAGCACAATGATGGCCGGCGCGGATCGCTACATTGTTCTCATCCAATATGGTGCCCAAATCGTGCGGGTGAACCCCATCGATTGAAAAGCTGACAATACCGGCGCTGTTTTCCGGCCCATAGAGCGTGACATCATTCATCGCGCCAAGCGCTTCGCGCAATTGCCCGACCAACGCCGTTTCGCGGGCGTGGATCTGATCTAGGCCGATGGCCTCGACATAGTCGATCGCTGCGGCCAGACCGATCGCCTCTGCAATCGCAGGCGTGCCTGCTTCGAAGCGTTGCGGGGCAGGAGCATAGGTGGTTTTCTCAAAGGTCACGCGGTCAATCATCGCGCCGCCGCCTTCCCAGGCGGGCATGGCGTCCAGAATTTCGGGCCGTGCCCACAACACGCCAATCCCGGTCGGGCCATACAGCTTATGCGCGCTGAACACGTAAAAATCGCAGTCCAACTGTGCCATGTCCAGCTTCAATCGCGGTGCCGCCTGACATCCATCAAGCAACAACTTGGCGCCAACATTATGCGCCAAATCCGCCGCCCGGCGAACATCGAGAACAGAGCCCAGCACGTTGGACACATGGGCCAGCGCAACCAGCTTGTGCTGCCGGGTCAGCATCGCCTCGGCAGCATCCAGATCAATCTGGCCATCATCTGTCAGCGGGCAGACATCAATGTGCGCACCGACACGCTCGGCCAGCATTTGCCAAGGCACAATGTTGGAATGGTGTTCCAAGGTGGAGAGCAGAATACGGTCGCCCACGCTCAGATTTTCCATGCCCCAAGTATTGGCAACCAAATTGATCGCCTCGGTCGCGCCGCGTGTAAAAACAATCTCATCTTCGCTAGCCCCGATAAAGCGGGCCACTCGTTGCCGCGCCGCTTCATAAGCCAGCGTCATATCAGCCGAGCGAGCATAAACACCGCGATGCACCGTGGCATAATCCTTGCCCAAGGCGCGCGATACAGCGTCAATCACTGCTTGCGGCTTTTGGGCCGTCGCTCCCGTATCCAGATAGTGCCATGGCGCACCATCCGCACCAACCAGGCCGGGGAAATCCTGGCGCTGCAGATTGGTCGCGTTCCGGTTCAAGGCGGCGTGGGCGTTCAAAGCGTTGCACCTGCCAATTGATCGAGCGCGCGTTCCACCATCATCTCGCGCGAGGATTGATCGTCCAACGCCACAAAGGCATCGCCGATAAAGGCCTGCACCAATAATTTGCGCGCCAATTGCGGGGGAATGCCGCGCGCGGCCATGTAATAGGCAGCCTGTTCATCCAGCTGACCAATGGCGGCACCATGGGCGCACAACACATCATCAGCAAAAATCTCAAGCTCCGGCTTGGCATTTGCGCTGGCGCCTTTTTCTAACAAGATTGCTCGGAAATTTTGCGCCGCATCGGTCTTTTGCGCATCGCGTGCGACTTCGATCCGGCCAAGATAATTGCCGGTGGCCCGCCCCCAGTGAACCGCGCGCACAATCTGGTTGCTGGTCGCATTAGGATGGGCATGAATGGTGCGGGTGACAAATTCCTGGCGTTTGGTTTCGCCACCAACCGTAACGCCGCCAAATTCAAAATGCGCGCCTTCTTCCAGCGTCACTTCGATCTCGACTCGCTGGTAGTTTCCTCCGCCCAAGATCGCAAAGGCTTCGAACCGGCCGCCTGCGCCAACATGGACCCGCAAACGGTCGATCATACCGGATGCACCATCGTCGGACAGATGGGTCTTGACCTCGCAAACGGTCTCACCAGCAGGCACGGTTATGGTGCGCCAGTCATTCAACAGCGCAATTTCTGCAGAAGCGATAAAATCGCTATCGGCATAGCGCCACGCCTCGTCGCGCGTTGTGGGCCGGTGCAGTTCGGCTACCTCAGGCATGAGCGGCCTCAGCTGCCATCACTGCATCATAGCCTTCTTCTTCCAGCCTCAACGCCAGCTCCGGCCCGCCGGTCTGAACAATCCGGCCATTGGCCAGAATGCTGACCCGGTCTGGTTTCACCACATCAAGCAAGCGCTGATAATGGGTGATCAGCAACACGCCCTTATCGGGTGCGCGCATGATCGTATTGATCCCTTCGCCAACAACCCGCAGTGCATCGATATCCAACCCGCTATCGGTCTCGTCCAAAACGGCGAATTTCGGATCGAGAATGCCCATCTGGACCATCTCTGCGCGCTTCTTCTCGCCGCCGGAAAATCCGACATTCACTTGCCGCTTGAGCATTTCCATATCGAGCTTGAGCAAACCTGCTTTTTCCTTGGCCAGCTTCAGAAACTCGCCGCCCGACAAAGGTTCCTCACCGCGCGCGGCGCGTTGGGCGTTCAGGGCTTCGCGCAGGAATTGCACATTGGAAACACCGGGTATCTCTACCGGATATTGAAAGCCCAGAAACAGGCCAGCGGCTGCACGCTCATGCGGCTCGAGCTCCAGAAGATCGGCGCCGTTAAAGCTCACGCTACCCTGTGTGACATCGTAATTGGGCCGCCCGCCCAAAGCATAGGAAAGGGTGGATTTGCCGGCACCATTGGGGCCCATGATGGCGTGAATTTCGCCTGGACGCACTTCGAGCGACAGGCCCTTGAGAATGGCCTTTCCGTCGATTTCGGTGTGCAGGTTTTCAATCTTCAGCATGCTTAGAACAACTCGATAAAGCCGGGCGCGAAATAGATCGCGATGGCGGCAAAGGTAACGGCGGTAACAATACCGGGGATGGACGAGCCACGGCTCAACGTAAGGGTGACAGCGGCGAGCGAGATCAACGCCGGGATCAAGAACAGCAGGATCTTCTGCATGTCGGGGGCCATCACATCATTGAGGGCTGGGATCATCGTCTATCTCCTTCATGTCTATCGGAGCGGTCATTGGAATAGCGGTCTTTGGGGGTGGAGCGTTGGCGATGCTCGCGCTGCCCTTCGCGTTTGTCGCCAATTCGCTTGCGCATGCCCAAGGTGATGCGTTCCAAGACAGCATCCATATTTTCCAACACGTCCTGCGCGCGCAAATGCATGACGCGAATGCCAACCGATTCCAAACTCTTGTCGCGGCGATTGATCAGCGCCTCTGGCGTGTCTTCTTCATCGATGACGATCGCCATGCCCAATTGGTGGCAATTGAAGTCGACAATCGCGCTGCCAACAACGGCAAAGCGCTTGAAAGAATATCGGCCGAAGTCCGCCTTTGCGAATTTGGCGGCAAGTGCCTTGTGAGCCGGGCTGGCGTGGCGGCGCATGTCGCGCGCACGATCATGCAACGCGTCCAACCGCTTTTCCGAGATTTCCCAGCCGCGCCCCTTCTTCTTGATAGCAGGCGCTTCGGTCTGCTCAGAGGCAGGCTTTATGGCCAGCTTCTTGCGTTCGGTCACAGCTTGGCATCCTCGGCCGCTTTGGCTTCCAACTCGTCATAGAAGCGCTTGGTTTGAGCGCCCATGCGCAGGTGGCCGTCCAGATCGCGGGCCCGTGCGACATGAATGACGTCGATCGTGTCAAAGGTCTTGGTGACCTGTTCGGCTCCAAATTCATCTGTCCGGCCCAGTCGTTCAAGCACAGCCTGGGATTGCTCGATCCCGTCGGCCTTGAGCTTGCTGCAGCGAGGGATGTCGCGGCGATGCTGCTCTTCAAAGAACGTGTTGCCGTCAACGATATGGCCGCCCGATTTCAAGCAGTTGTAATAGTCATCGACAAAGGGCGAGATAACGGTCGGATATTCGACAACCCATGTTTCTGGATTGTCCGGCTGGATCGCCACCGCGACCTCACCGGTTGACTGCAATTGAATTGCCAGAGCAAAAATAAACGTAATCATCCCACACTCCCCTCAAGTGAAATCGCCAGCAGCTTCTGTGCCTCAACCGCAAATTCCATCGGCAATTCTTTCAAAACGTCCTTGGCAAACCCATTGACGATCAAGGCAACTGCCTCTTCCTCACCCAGCCCGCGCTGCATGGCATAAAACAGCTGATCATCGCTGATCTTGCTGGTTGTTGCTTCATGCTCGATTTGCGCGGTGGGGTTCTTCACTTCGATATAAGGCACCGTATGCGCGCCGCAGGTATCGCCCAGCAACAGGCTGTCGCACTGCGTGAAATTGCGGACATTGTCGGCATTGGCGCCCACCCGGACAAGGCCGCGATAGGTGTTGTTGCTCTTACCCGCCGAAATCCCCTTGGAGATAATCGTCGAGCGCGTGCCCGGCGCATTATGAACCATTTTGGTTCCTGTGTCCGCCTGCTGGTGGTTATTTGTAACCGCAACCGAGTAAAACTCGCCCACGCTGTTTTCGCCATTGAGCACGCAGGACGGGTATTTCCACGTCACCGCGCTGCCGGTTTCCACCTGGGTCCAACTGATCTTGCTGCGCGCGCCCTGACACAGACCCCGCTTGGTTACGAAATTATAGATCCCGCCCACACCTTCGGAATTGCCGGGATACCAGTTCTGCACGGTCGAATATTTGATCTCTGCATCTTCCATGGCGACCAGTTCAACCACGGCGGCGTGCAGCTGGTTCTCATCACGCATCGGCGCGGTGCAGCCTTCGAGATAGGAGACATAGGACCCCTTCTCGGCCACGATCAGCGTGCGTTCGAACTGGCCTGTGTTTTCAGCATTGATGCGGAAATAGGTGCTCAGCTCCATCGGGCAGCGCACGCCTTCGGGGATGTACACAAAGGTGCCGTCGGAAAATACCGCGCAATTCAGCGTCGCAAAGTAATTGTCCTTTTGCGGCACCACCTTGCCGAGCCATTTCTTGACCATCTCGGGATATTCCTTGATCGCCTCTGAGATGGAGAGGAAAATGACGCCCGCCTTCTTCAGCTCTTCGCGGAAGGTGGTGGCGACCGACACGCTGTCGAACACGGCATCCACCGCGACTTTACGCGCGCCCTTTACGCCCGCCAGCACTTCCTGCTCGGCCACCGGAATGCCCAGCTTGTCATAGACCCGCTTGATCTCCGGATCGAGCTCGTCGAGCGAACCAAGCTCAACCTTTTTCTTGGGGGCGGCGTAATAATAGGCGTCCTGATAATCGATCTTGGGATAGCCCAGCTTGGCCCAATCCGGCTCTTCCATGGTTTGCCACAGACGAAAGGCCTTCAACCGCCAGTCGAGCATCCACTGTGGCTCGCCCTTTTTGCCGCTGATGAAGCGAACGGTGTCTTCAGTGAGGCCTTTTTCGGCATATTCGGTCTCGATGTCCGACGACCAGCCATGCTCGTAATCAGCCGCTTTTGCTGCGGCATCCTTGGCATCCTGATCCATCTCGGACCGGTCCTGAATGTCCAAATTCTCGCTCATGCTATTTCCTTCACCGGCGTCAGCTGCGTTAGCGAGATATCCGCCAGGGCTCCGCGCAAGGCTTGGTTGATCATTGGCCAATGGGGTTTGACCGCACAATTGTGGTCGACCATGCAATCATGCCCGTCGACGCAGGCGGTCAGCGCGATCGGCCCTTCGACCGCTTCGACGATATCAGCAATGGTGATGGCTGCCGCTGGCCGGGCCAATTGCAAACCGCCGCCAGCCCCGCGAACCGAGCGCAACAGGCCCGCCGCGGTCAATTTACTGACCACTTTTTGGACGGTTGGCACGGGCAGACCGGTTTCAGCCGCCAATTCCGAGGCGCTGACCCTGCTGCCGCCACAGTGGCGCGACGCGGCGCTCATCGTGACCACGGCATAATCGGCAAGATTGGATAGTCTCATAGACCTATAACCTAAATCGGACTGATTCGTTCCGATTTGCAATTAGGGAGGCGATCGGCGGGATTCAACGGATTTCAGCTTGTTGCGAGTCGTTAGCATTTACGCGCGGATAACCTACCCGCCCAAGCCTAGGCCGAGGACGATGTTTCCGGGCCAAGCGAATCAATCTCTCTAAAGTTCCTCAGGTCCAACATTTCCATCAGATAAGGAGACTCTTCGTCGTTTAACCTGGTGGGGGTGCGGCCAGCGAAAAGACGAATTTCTTTGATCATATGCGACTGGTCGTAAAAGGCCTCGCCCAAACGCGCCTCATATTCCGGCGTCAATGTTGGCAAGAACAAGAAGCTGGCCGCGCGCAATGCCCGATATTTGCGCCGCAACGCCCGAGGATTCAGCCCGAAATACTGCTCAATCAAACGTTGCGACTGGCGCTGGGAATAGGATAGCTTTTCATACAGCGCGTCCAGCCTGGGATCGAGATCGCTGCCCAGCCAGCGCTGCGTTTGATTGATCAATTCTGCATGCCGCTGATTCACCGGCTTGATCTTACTAGCGATAAATTCGCACAAAGCATCGGCGCACTCCTGCGCGCTCATCCGGCCCTCGCGATAGTCTTCGCAGGCCGCCTCGCCCATGGTTTCAACCTCTTTGCCCAACCAATCGGACGCCCGGTAAAGTCGGTTGCCGTGTTCGCCTGCGTGCAAGCCGGTCAGCGCCGCCCAGCCCAATGGGGAAAGGGACGCACCGATGGCATGCATCGGGCCATCGACAAAGAAGGGGACCGACACCGAGTTCGGGGTCACCAGGCTGACCTCGTGATTGGGGTCGCATTGGCCATTACGAAACTGCATTTCCCCTTTGCCCCGAGGGAACAGGGTAAGCTGGCCAATAGCCGCGGGCTGGATGTCACGGATCACCGCTTCGTCGCAGCGGAAGTGGAACAATGTGGTGATATAGGGGCGAAGCTCAGCCGGTGGAGCGATGTAATCCAGTTCGACCAATGACGCAGACGTCAGATGAAACAGATCATTCCCGTCAGGCTTTGACGATGGGCGCTCCGTTTGCTCGGGAGTTTGCCCTCCATTCAACATTGCGACCATCCCCGTTCTTCAACGCCGCCTGCATTCTTTCACCGATTCAGGTCAAAAAAAAGGCGGCCCTTCGCAATGAATGGCCGCCCTTATAAGTTGAGGAACTCTTTGCATTGCTGCTCCGAGCCCTTCGGGTCGCACACACTCATTAGCCAAACCCCTTCTCGCGGAATTGTATGCAAACGACAAGTAGTGCATTGCGGGCGTTGAATTTACACTTTTTTGGCCAACAAAAGGCTCTTTTTGGCAGTTAAGTGATTGAAAATCAGAGTTAGTTGAAAACTGGCTAACGAATTAAGGATTGTACGTAAGGACTATGGTTTTCCGCTTGATTCGACCCGCAATCTTCGCTCTCGATTCCGAAAAGGCACACCGACTCGCTGTCGAGTCGCTCAAACTCTCTCCGTTCAGAGCATCTGAATGCAGCGATAGCCTGGCCATTGACGTGGCAGGTATCCGGTTTCCTAACCCGGTTGGAGTGGCGGCAGGCTTTGATAAGGATGCGGAAGTTCCCGATGCTCTATTGGGTTTGGGCTTTGGCTTTACCGAAGTGGGATCGATCACTCCGCGGCCGCAAGCGGGCAATCCAAAACCGCGCCTGTTCCGCTTGGTTGAAGACAAAGCCGTGATTAATCGCATGGGCTTTAACAATGCGGGCGCGCAAGCCGCTCTCAAGCGGCTGAACAGACGGCAAGGGAAGCCTGGAATTCTGGGCATCAACATTGGAGCGAATAAGGATTCGTCTGATCGGATCACCGATTACGCCGAAATGACCCGCCTGATGGCCCCCCATGCAACCTATCTTGCGGTGAACATCTCAAGCCCCAATACGCCGGGGTTAAGAGCCCTGCAGGACGAGGGCGCCCTCTCCGATTTGCTTGATGCAGTGCTGGAAGCAAGAGAGGCGGCCAGCGCAGAATATGCCGGGCACACGGCTCCGCCGATCTTCCTGAAGGTCGCGCCTGACCTTGAACCAGCGGACATCGATGCGATTGCCCGGATCGCGATGGAAAAGCAGTTGGGTGCCTTGATTGTATCCAACACCACCATTTCACGGCCTGAACTTCGCTCACGCCATTCCGGCGAGGCAGGCGGCTTGTCAGGCGCGCCGTTACGCGAGCTCGCATTGCAGCGCGTGCGCGATTTCCGGACGGCAACAGGCGGTGCGATTCCCTTGGTCGGTGTTGGCGGCATTGCCAGCGCACAGGACGCTTGGGCACGTATCCGGGCAGGGGCCAGCCTGGTCCAGCTGTACAGCGCGATGGTGTATGAAGGCCCGACTTTGGGAGGTCGCATCGCGCGCGGAATTGAGCGGCTGATGAAGCGCGATGGATTTTCGACCATTGCCGATGCGGTCGGAAGCGAATAGCACCTTGGCCATGGTAAAGCTCCGCCCTCTTTCCGCTTGTGCTGCATGGGTTGCAGCAAGTCTCTCAATCGCTGGCTGTGCATCCTATGACAGCGCGCCTGTCGCAGACACAGTTGCAGCCGTTCAAGCCGATCAGCCCGTCAGTCCGGCTGGCGCGGTCAGCAGTGCCGATCCGCGTGCCAGTGCCGCTGGCGAAGAGATCCTTGCCCAAGGCGGCTCTGCCACTGACGCAGCCATTGCCGTGATGCTTGCTTTGACTGTGGTCGAACCGCAGAGCTCGGGCATTGGCGGGGGCGGATTTATGGTTCGCGCGGATGGAACGAGCGGCAGTGTTTCCACCTATGACGGACGCGAAACCGCTCCGGCGAGTGCGACGGGAACGCGCTTTCTCGATGCAGATGGAGAGCGTTTGCCGCGCGAGGATCGCATCCTTTCGGGTCTGAGCGTTGGCGTGCCCGGCAACCTTGCCATGGCAGCCAAGGCGCACGCTTCCCATGGCAAACTGCCTTGGGCCGATCTTTTCCAGCCAGCCATTGCTTTGGCGCGCGACGGGTTCGTAATGAATAAACGTCTGCATGGCTCAATTTCCAGCCGGACGGACAGAGCGGGCAAAACCGCTGACGCCCGCGCGATCTATTTCGGATCCGATGGTAAGGCTTTGCCCGTGGGCACAACCATCACAGTCCCAGCGCTGGCAGATACCCTCACTCAAATTGCCGAGGACGGGACAGCTGCACTCTATTCGGACGGTGCGGCTGCGCTGGCCGAATATGTTGCCAGCCAAACACCGCAAGACGGTAAGATGGCCGCGACGGACGTGACATCCTACACCGCGAAATCGCGCGATGCGGTATGCGGCCCCTATCGCAGCTATGTCATCTGCGGGATGGGTCCGCCTTCGTCGGGCGGGGTGGCCGTGATCCAGATGCTGGCTCAGCTAGAGCGCTTTGACCTGGCGTCCTTGGGCCCCGACAATCCGGTGTTTTGGCACCTGTTCCTCGAATCTCAACGCGTCGCCTATGCCGACCGCGAGCTCTACATCGGCGATAGCGATTTCGTGTCTGTGCCGGTCGATGGGTTGGTCGATCCCGACTATATGGCCAGCCGCAGCGCTTTGATCAGCGCAGACGGCACGATCAAAGATTTGCAGCCGGGGACACCGCCTGGCGCTCCACTGGCCCGTGCCGATGGGGATGAGCCGACCGAGAACGGAACATCGCATTTCGCCGTGGTGGATGGAGAGGGCAATGCGATCAGCTACACCTCCACCATCGAAGGCGCGTTTGGTTCGGGCCTGTTCTACCGGGGATTTTACCTCAATAACGAGCTGACCGATTTCAGCATGTCGCCCGAGGTTGATGGCCTGCCCGTCGCCAATCGGGTGGAGGGAGGCAAACGCCCCCGTTCATCCATGGCCCCCACCATCGTGTTTGACGAAAGTGGAGAGGTGTTCCTGGTAATTGGCGCGGCAGGTGGCCCGACCATCCCGGTGCAAACGGCGCGCTCGATCATTGGCGTACTGGACTTTGGGCTGGGCGCACAAGAGGCGCTCGCGCTGCCATTGATCATGAGCTTTGGTACCACCACAGTGATCGAGAAAGGATCGGTGTTGGATGGTATGCAGGATGAGCTTGGGAAATTGGGTCACGCGCAAATCCGTGCCTTCGCGCCGCCTTTGAAAGCGAATGCTTTGTTGCGCACAGACGAAGGCTGGGAAGTGGCCACCGACCCCCGCATCGCGCCTATGCTGGCAATTGAGTAGCACGCTCAACCTTGCCGCAACGGCCATGGAACTCTAAAACCTCGATCACATTATAAAGGGTGCGTCTAAGACACCTTCATTTGCGGGAGCACAATTGAGTGAGCAACCACATCCTGAGCGACATTGATCAGGCCAACAATCTGGTCGAGCTTTTCCTGAAGCGCGCCGATGAGAAGGGTGATGCACCCTTCCTGGGCCGCAAAGATGACGGCAAATGGGTCACGCAAAGTTGGAGCGAAGCAGCCGATCAAGTGTGCTTGCTGGCTGAGGGTTTGCGGGCGCTGGGTCTGAAAGACGGCGACCGGGTTGCTCTGGTTTCAGAAAACCGTCCCGAATGGTGCATCGCTGATCTGGCCGTCATGGCAGCTGGGTGCATTACCGTGCCCACCTACACCACCAACACCGAACGCGATCACGCCCACATCCTGGACAATTCCGGTGCTCATGCGGTGATCGTCTCCGATGAAAAGCTGCTGCAGCCCTTGCATGGCGCCTTGCTGAGCACAGGCATTGCAGAACATGTCATTGGCATTGAAGATTTGCACCGCAAGCAGTCGGGCAGCTTCACCTACCACAATTGGTCTGACGTATTGGCCGGAGACGCAGCCGCTGCGCGGACCGCTGTGGAGGCGCGGCTAGCCAATATCACGCGCGACACGACTGCCTGTATTATCTACACCAGCGGAACGGGCGGTGCCCCACGCGGGGTCAAGCAGCACCATGGCGCAATTCTGTGCAATTCAGCCGGTGCAGCAGAAATCCTGATCAATGATTTTGGCGTGAAGGATGAACGGTTTTTGTCCTTCTTGCCGCTCAGTCATGCGTACGAACACACCGGCGGGCAATATTTGCCGATCAGCGTTGGGGCAGAGATTTTCTATTCCGAAGGGTTGGAGAAGCTCGCCAGCAATATCGAAGAAGTGCGCCCCACCATCATGGTGGTTGTGCCGCGCCTGTTCGAAGTTTTGCGCACGCGGATCATGAAGCAGGTGGAAAAGCAGGGCAAATTCGCCAATTACCTGATGGACCGCGCCCTGACGATTGCCGAGCACAAGGCCGATCGCGGCAAGAAGCGCAAACGTGATCTGCCCATGAACGCCGTTCTGGAACGCACCTTGCGGCCCAAGATCCGGCAACGCTTTGGTGGTCGGATGAAGGCAATGGTGAGCGGCGGTGCTCCGCTCAACCCGGACGTCGGCAATTTCTTCGAGGCTATGGGACTGACCATGCTGCAAGGCTATGGCCAGACCGAGAGCGGCCCCGTGATTAGCTGCAACCGTCCGGCAACAGGGTTGAAAATGGACACGGTCGGCCCGCCGATGCGCAATGTTGAGATCAAGATTGCCGATGATGGCGAAATTCTCTGCCGCGGCGAGCTGGTCATGCACGGATATTGGCAGAACGATACCGAAACTGCGCGCACTTTGATCATAGACCCCGCCGATCCCGATGGTGCGCCTTGGCTGCATACGGGCGACATCGGCCATCTTGACGACCGGGGACGGATTGTCATCACCGACCGCAAGAAAGACATGATCGTCAATGACAAGGGCGACAATGTCGCTCCGCAAAAGATCGAGGGAATGCTGACACTGCAACCCGAAATTGCGCAAGCGATGGTGAGCGGTGACAAGCGGCCCTATGTTGTCGGCTTGATCGTCCCGGATGCCGAATGGGCGCTGGAATGGGCGCGCGCCAATGACGAAAAATTCAATCTGAAAGAACTGCAGGGCCTACCGGCCTTTAAGCAGGCGGTTCGCGCAGCGGTGGACCGTGTGAACACCGACCTTTCCGTTGTCGAAAAGGTGCGCAAGTTTGACTTTGCAGACGAAGCCTTTGCGATCGAGAACGAAGAAATGACGCCGAGCATGAAGATCCGGCGCCATAAAATTCGTGATCGCTATCAGGCGCGTCTGGATGGCATGTACCGGGGCTGATTATTCACCAACACCGGTGATGCTGGCTAGTCATCCGTCACGCAAACGAACAGCATCGTAATGGCTGAGGCCATGGCATACATAAAGGCGCCCTCCATCGATCCGGCGCCAATTTGAGTTTGCCACATTTGGAAGAATGCCGCGCCAAAGGTCATAAAGAAGCCGAACCATACCAGCAGAGCAAAGCCAGCTGCGATGACGCCCGACTTTTTGGCTGAATGGAATATTTCTGGCGAAGCATTGCGCGATTGCCAAAGCTCCCACCCGCCTTTGATGCCGAAGAATGCGACAAGAAACTCGCCAAGCAAGACAATTGCGAGCGCGAGCCAAGCCCAGATGGCGCCAGACAATTTGAAAAAGATTGTGGCGGGATACACTTCGTGATCAGCACCGCTCATCACATAGACCAGCGCCCCATGTGCCGCTTCAAGATTAGCAATATTCTGCAGCGCGTAAAAAAGAGCATGCAGCCCAATGAAGAAAACAAGCGCAGCCTTGATTGATCTAACCATTTACCTTCTCCCCTGACCCGAGGAGGAGGCTATCATTTCAATTGTGTCGCAGCAATCACGCCGCTTCGGCTTCCTCGACAAACTCGGGATAGAAGCATGGTGCGCGGTTCGACCAACCCGGCGCGGTTGCAGCAGCTTCTGACAAGGATTGCAGCAGCATCTTTCGTTTCTGCGGCTGGATCTGTGGCAGAGCAGCGGCAGCACAAAATGCGCTGGGCAACCATGGGCGTGCTTCGGCCCCAATCAAACGCTCATAAAGGAAGCGAAACGCCGAAAAGCTGGTGATGCGCTCTTGGCTGAGGTCAAAGGCGGCCACGCGGGTCAATTTGCCGATAAACGCTTCGACGCAGTGCATGGCGCCGTCATCCGGGATCATATCGCGCAGGGTCTTGAGTTCCTGATAGGCAACATATTGCCGACGAATGGCGGCGTTCTCACCTTCATTGCGAGCCCACAGCTTGAACGCGTCATGACGGCCCAAGCCAATATCCAGGCTGCGCTTAATATAGCGCTGCTCGCCTGGCTCAAAGCTCGCAAATTCGCGCATCTCATTGATCGTCAGCGATGCAGTTCCCGTGGTCGCCATGTAACTCTACCCCCTTGATGAGGGCAGGTTTCGCCGAACATGGTTAATTTTGCGTTAGTGAACGCCGCAGTTTGCGCCAACATTTGAGTTTCTGCCGAACCTAAACCGGCGAAAACCAGTCGGTCGGATCAGATCAAGCCCGCCAACGGACTGCTGGGATCGGCATACATGCGGCGACCCATTCGGCCGGCCAGATAGGCTTCGCGGCCGGCCTCAACCGCCAGTTTCATCGCCCGAGCCATGCGGATCGGATCCTTCGCTTCGGCAATGGCTGTGTTCATCAAGATGCCATCACAGCCCAATTCCATACCGACCGCCGCGTCAGAGGCTGTGCCAACGCCTGCATCAACCAGAACCGGAACATTGGCCCCTTCCACGATCAAGCGGATG
This sequence comes from uncultured Erythrobacter sp., assembly GCA_947495555.1. GTDB lineage: Bacteria > Pseudomonadota > Alphaproteobacteria > Sphingomonadales > Sphingomonadaceae > Erythrobacter. Next base: position 1,782,322 of record CANLZI010000001.1, read on the forward strand.
GTAACTTGGTTTTGGATGCCCAGGCCAGAGCCAATCGGCGCGCCCAGCGGCATGATGGCAACCGCGCCGGCCTCTTCCAATTGCTTGGCCGCGATGGGATCATCGACGCAATAGACCATCGGGTGAAAGCCTTCTTTGGCCAGCACTTCGGTGGCTTTCAGCGTTTCACGCATGTCGGGATAAAGCGTGCGCGCCTCGCCCAAAACCTCCAGCTTGACCAAGTCCCATCCACCCGCTTCACGCGCCAAACGCAAGGTGCGGATGGCCTCGTCCGCGGTAAAGCAGCCCGCCGTGTTGGGCAGATAGGTTGTTTTCTTGGGATCGATGAAATCGGTCAGCATAGGAGCCTTGGGGTCGGTCACATTGACCCGGCGCACAGCCACTGTCACGATCTCCGCGCCAGAGGCCTCCAGCGCAGCGGCATTCTGTTCGAAGTCTTTATATTTTCCCGTGCCGACAATCAGGCGGGACGTGAATGTCTTTCCGGCAACGCTCCAACTGTCATCGCTGGATTGCGCTCCACCGCCTACAAAATGGACAATTTCCAGCACATCACCATCACTGATCTCCACTTGGTCTAGGGTAGATCTGGGGGCTATCTCGCCATTTCGTTCCACTGCAATTTTTGCAGGATCAAGGGCGAGTTCTTGGGCCAGCGCCGCAATGTTAGGGGCGTTGGTTTGGTGGCTGTCACCATTGAGGGTGATGGTCTTATGTGCGCTCATACAGCGCGACATAGCCTTCAATGCGGCTTAGACAAGTGCCCGCGGAGATTGAGCAAGTGGCCGGCCGCCACCAAGCTGACCCCGATAATGGTCAAGACCGCCTCTTGAACGCCGTGCGGAACGGCCAATGCGCCGCCCATGAACGACAGTCCGGTCATCGCCACCACAAAAGGCGCTGCCTGTCGATGCTTCAGCGCGCCCCAGCCGATCGCAACGGCTGCAACAATCAAGGCCAACACCAAGCCGTATCGGTGAATGTCCGGAGACAGGAAGGCGTGCCCGCCAACGCCCAGGATCGCAACAACAACGATGCTGACCACGCAATGCAGGGCGCATAGGCCCGAAAGCCACAGTCCCGTCCGGTCCAATTGCCGGCGAATCGAAGATTGCGTGTCAAACATGAGCTCAGCTCACATATGTTATACTGTATCATCTTGCAAGAGTTGCAATCGAACTTGCAGTGTTTGGGCTTGCACTTTCGCGCGGCCAGCCGCAGGGATTGGTGCGTTATGACTTCCCCACACAACAAAATTCGACCTCTGGCATTGGCCAAGTGGCTCTATTGTGTGGCTGCTATGGTGGTGTTGATTGTGGTGGTTGGTGGCATCACCCGACTGACCGAAAGCGGCCTTTCGATCACCCAATGGCAGCCCGTGACGGGTGTTTTGCCTCCGTTAGACGAGGCGACGTGGTTGACCGAGTATGACAAGTATCGGGCGACGCCTGAATTCATCTATGAGGCCGGACCAGCAGGCATGACGCTGGCAGACTTCAAGTTTATCTTCTTCTGGGAATGGTTTCATCGATTGATGGGGCGCCTGATCGGGTTGGCCTTTGCCCTGCCGCTGATGTGGTTTTGGGTTCGGGGCGCCATCCCCAAGGGCTATACTCCGAGATTGATCGCCCTGTTGGCGCTGGGCGGATTGCAGGGAGTTTTCGGCTGGTTGATGGTGCGCTCCGGTTTGTCGGGCCAGATGACCGATGTCAGCCATTTCTGGCTTTCCATTCATTTGCTGACAGCGCTGTTCACCTTGGGCGGCCTGATCTGGACTGCGCTGGATCTGCGCAATTTGGCAGCCGATCCCGGCAGCAGGCCCGCTCGACTGACCGGTATCTCCGCATTGGTGGCTGCGGTCTTGTTCGTGCAATTGCTGCTTGGCGCATGGGTGGCAGGCTTGAACGCTGGCCATGCATCCTATGATTGGCCGCTGATGAATGGGCGGTTGGTTCCCGAAGTTGACCTGCGCCAAGGTTGGTTGTGGGCGCTAACCCACGATCCCTATTTGCTGCATTTCCTGCACCGTTGGTGGGCATGGATAGCGGTGGCGGCGCTGATCTGGCTGGCGCGTAAAGTGCGCCATATTGATCGGCGCGCCTCGGTTGCGATTCACAGCGCCTTTGGGATCCAGATCCTGCTGGGGATTGCCACTGTGATGACCGGTGTTGCCCTGTGGTTGGCGGTTGCCCATCAGTTGTTCGGCGCCTTGTTGGTCGCGGCAACGGCTTGGGGCATGCATGTGGCAGGCGTGCCTTCAACGCAGCATGATGCGCGGAAGGCTCACTCATGACGGCGATGGTATGGTGTCCCTTTCCAAGCAAAGACGTGGCAAGAACCATTGCCGCCGCGCTGCTCGATGAAAAGCTGATTGGTTGCGCCAATATTCTGGGTGACATGGAATCCATGTTCGAGTGGGACGGTGAAAGGGGTGAGGCGCAAGAAACCGGCGTGTTGTTCAAATGCGATGCCCGGCTGCTCCACAAGGTGGTAGATCGCTTGGGCGAGCTGCATCCCTATGATACACCTGCAATTCTGGGTTGGAGATGTGATACCGCGCCCCAGGCTGTGCAGGCCTGGCTGGCGAATACCGCAGGCAATAATGGCGCTGGCAATAATGACTTTACCGGGGGGTAATCTGATGAAATCTGTCTCTCGCCGCAGGCTACTCGGCTATTCAACCCTGCTTGGGGTGGGGATTGGCACTGGTTTGCCAGGCCTCAGCCTTTTGGGAAGCAGTCCAACACATGCCGCCGCCCTATTGCCTTCAGGCAATTGGTTGCTGTCCCGCCTGATTGAACGCCAATTGAGCGATGGTAACTTCATTTCAATTGCCCGCAGCTGGGGGGTGCAGTTTCGCGCCAGTGCGACCGGCATTGAAGCCATAGGCAACCAGTTGAGTGTCGAGGTGAAGGCTCCAGATCAGCTTGCCGAGTTGGCGCGGTTGGAAGAGCAGCGGGTGTCGAGTTTACTGCCTATCGCAATGAATTCACGCGGCATGATTTATTCCGCGGGCGATGCCGAAACTGACGAAGATTTGGCCAAGGCGGTCGTTTTGGCCAAGCAAATCATGGCTCAAGCTGGTGCCAGCGACGCCAAGCAAGATCAGGCGCGGCAATTCATGAGCCAGTTGCAAGGAGCAGCTCAACCCGTTTTGGAAAGCTTGCCGCCCGATCTGTTTTTCCCATCGGGCAAAAAGGTCGAGAAGACCGAGGCTGTACCATTACCCGATGGCACATATGGCCAGTTCCGATTGGAATATTTGGGCACGCCCCAGGCTGACACTTCGTTGCTGGATACAGCGCAACGGATCATCACCACAACGATTGGTCAAAGCAGCCGGATTTCGCGCGAAACTTGGTCGCTTAAACCGCTCCAATAACGGCACTCTCGCGCTACGGTATTATTTTACCTCCGCTGAAAGGCGCGGATTTGCTTGACTTGCGCGGCATGAATCGACAAATGCCCGCGCTCTGGTTGTATCTGGATGATTTCCGGTGCGGCCCATCAAAGAATCATGACAGTAATTCTCGGCATCGGCTGAGGCTTACACAATTTAGGACACACTGACCCATGAAGGCGCTCAGCAAACAGACCCGGTCAATCAAACCGGCCGAGGTCGAAAAGAACTGGATCCTGATCGACGCGGAAAATCTCGTCGTTGGTCGGCTTGCCAGCCTTATCGCCAGCCGCTTGCGCGGTAAGCATAAGCCAAGCTTTACTCCTCACGTTGACTGCGGTGATCACGTTGTTGTGATCAATGCTGACAAGGTGAAGTTCACCAGCAACAAAGCGAACACCAAAACCTATTACAAGCACACCGGCTATGTCGGTGGCATCAAGGAAACCACGCCTGCCAAGATCCTGGAAGGTCGTTTCCCGCACCGCGTGCTTGAAAAAGCGATTGAGCGGATGATCCCGCGCGGTCCGCTGGGTCGCGAGCAAATGCGTTCGCTGCATCTCTATAACGGCACCGAGCACCCACACGAAGGCAACAAGCCTGAAGTGCTGGACGTTGCCTCTATGAACCGCAAGAATAAGGTTTCCGCATAATGGCTGACGAAAAGAACGCAGAAACGCCAGCAACCGAAACTGCTGCGCCCGAAGCTGCCGCACCTGAAGCTGCTGCTCCAGAAGTGACAGAAAAAGCCGCTGAAACTGTGACGGATCTGGCCGATCTTAAGGACATCGCTGGCGATGCCCCGAATGCAGACGCGTCTACGGCAGAAAACGTTGTGGTTGAAACCATGCCTTTGCGTGAGCAAGAGCTGGACGCACAAGGTCGCGCCTATGCTACCGGCCGTCGTAAAGACGCGGTTGCCCGGGTTTGGATCAAGCCTGGCAAGGGCGTTGTGACGATCAATGGCAAGGAACAGGACGTCTATTTTGCGCGCCCTACCCTGCGTCTGATCATCAACCAGCCGTTTTCCATCACCGAGCGTGAAGGCCAATATGACGTTGTTGCCACTGTGCGCGGCGGCGGTCTGTCTGGTCAAGCTGGTGCAGTTAAGCACGGCGTTGCTCAAGCACTGACCCGTTACGAGCCGGCCTTGCGTGCCACCGTCAAAGCGGCAGGCTTCCTGACCCGCGATAGCCGTGTGGTTGAACGTAAGAAATACGGTCGGGCCAAAGCTCGTCGTAGCTTCCAGTTCTCGAAGCGCTGATTTACCAGCCTTTGGACAAAGACAAGAGGGCGGCCCTGCTGGGGCTGCCCTTTTTCTTTGCGCAAATCAGCGGGATATCTATTCGTCCAGAACCCGGCGCTCGACGCTGATCACTTCGCTCTTTGAGCAAGTCAGCACCTGATAGCTAGGCGGGCTGCCCCGCAACCGGTTGGACAAGGTTCCTGCCCCCAGCATGCGCATCTTGTGACCATCGCGCGAGCGCGAACTGTCAAACGGCACATGCACATGGCCCGAGATAATTGCATCTGCTCCGCTGGCGGCTATCTTCGAAAAGGCCTGATCACCGCCAATGGTCGGGTTGGGCTTGTCATCATCGGGCCCCAGCAAGGGGTGGTGGCAAAACACCAGTTTGAGCCGCGTATCCGCAATCATAGATCGCAGATGCATGATTGTTGAATCCAGCGATGCCTTTCGCACGACTCCGTCAGAAAGAGGAATGCGGGGTTGCACACTGACCGTTGTCACAAATGGAACCAGCACAACATCGTCAGATTCGAGAGCACTGCCCACTTCCGCATACAGTTTGCGGAATCGCCGATAGGGGTCGGTCAACCGCTCCCACAGATTATAGTAAGGCATGTCGTGATTGCCCGCACACAGAACAATTGGGCATTCGAACTGGCTGAAATACTCGCTTGCGGCGTCAAATTCTGAATGCTTCGCGCGCTGGGTCAAATCACCGGTGCAAATCAACGCATCAGGCTTTTCGTCAGATACGGCCTGGGCAAGACGAGCGAGCGCGTCCTGATTCTCAATCCCGAAATGGGGATCGCTGAAATGGAAAAGCCTTGTTGTCATATATTTTGGTGCCCTCTGCCGAAAACCAAGCGCCAACAGCGTCAATAGGCAAGGCCTAATCCAATTCTTGGTTAGATCCGATCACCCAGGATGAGCCACGCAGCCACTGCGTTGAGGCCAGAATAAATCAAATAAGCCCAAGCCAGCGCTGGCCATCCATTCGCAACCAGCATCATTGCGGCGAGCAAGACCATGAATTCCGTGGCCATGGTCAAGCGGCCACCCAGCATATGCACAAACCATGGCATCTGCCCCAACAAGGGGTGATCGCTCTCCAACACCGCCTTGTGAAGGGCGAAATTGGCGATTCCGAGAAAGAAGATGAGGACAATGGCCATTGTTACAAAATTGCGTATCCGTTTGTCGGTTTGAAACAGCCGTTCGACCGGCACTTTGCGACAGTCGTCATGTTGCAGCATCGCTGATCGACCGGCGCAAGGCAATTGTCGAGCATCGCATGATCGAGCGCAAGCCTTCAGCTAATTCTTAAATCGCGAACACGGCCTCACCCCCCCTTGAAGGCCAGCAAATGGAGGATACCATGATTAAGTATACAGCAACAGCAGCGGCTCTTGGGCTCGCACTCATCGCAACCCCCGCAATGGCCAACGATATCCCAGCAAGATCGACTGCGATCGAATATCGTGATCTGAACCTCTCGACCCCTGAAGGCCAAGATACACTCAAACGCAGGATCAACGCAGCCGCACGTCAAGTTTGCAAAGTTTCCCGTGTGCAAACCGGGACCCGGGTCAAATCTCGCGGTCAATCTCAATGCCTCAAGCATGCCCGCAAGAGCGCGACCAAGCAGGTTGCCACTATGATTTCTGAAGCTCGACGAGGCGGGTAAACCGCTCGTTTGACTTGTGCTTCGGCACATCCTGCGGTCCGAGCCCTTCCAGTCCCTGGGCTCGGGCCGCAACTTTTTTCAATTCTGGAAGGGTACTGAGGTTGGGCAAAGCCATGCTTCATGACCGCGCCCTAAATCTGCCTGCCCTTATCTTCCTGCCATCGCCTTGACCTTGGACAGATAGGTACGCCCGATGCGCAACGCATCGCCCTCTTCCAACTCGGCAGACCATACACCCAAACCATCATGGCGAAGGCCGCGGATGTGATCCTTGCGCAATATGGTTGATCGGTGGATGCGGATGAATTGGGCTGGGTCTAGCTTCTTCTCCAAACCCGCAATTGTCTGTAGCAACAGATAAGACCGCGCATCGTCGCCCTGGCCGACATGCAGGCGCACATAATCGCGCTCTGCATCGATCCGGCCGACCTCGCTGATGGCAATTCGCAACAATTCCGAGCGATGCGGTACCCACAATTCGCTCAACCATTCGCTTTGCACCTCACCGGTTGATCCATGGCGAGATATTGCCCGGTCAATCGCGCGCGACAGGCGATCCGCGGCAACTGGTTTCAAGACATAATCGATCGCATCGAGATCGAAGGCCTCGACCGCAAAATCATCATGAGCGGTCACAAATATCACCGCCGGAGGTGTCCTGTCAGCATTCCGCGCCAAAGCTTTAGCGACGCCCAGCCCATCGAGCTTGGGCATTGTCATATCGAGCAAAATCAAGTCCGGTTTAAGGGCCTCGACCAGTCGTAGGGCGGCCTCGCCATCGCTGGCTGTCCCAACGACATTTATGGAGGCAAGTTCGGCGCTGATGACCTGCATTCGCTCAACCGCCAATGGTTCGTCATCAACGATCAATGTCCGCAAGACAGCATCAAGGGGTGGGGTGTCAGCCATTACGCGTCAGAGGTATGCGAATCTCGCTCTTATAGCCACCCGGAATCGGTCCGGAAGTTAGTGCAACATCAGACCCAAAGCGCGCCTCCAGGCGATCGCGGACATTGGCCAGCCCTATTCCAAACCCATGCGCGCTATCTTTGGGCAAATCTGGACCATCGTCGCTCACGCTGATGACCAGCCGGTCAAATTCCTCACGCGCCGCAATAGTAATTGTCACAGGCCGCGTGACTGTAGACACCGCATATTTGACCGAGTTCTCTACCAAAGGCTGCAAGATCATACCGGGCACCCTCGCCTTGTGCAGATCTGCCGGAATATCGAATTGGCTGATCAGCCGCTCAGGAAAACGAACAGACTCGATCGAGAGGTAGAGGCGCTGCAAATCAATCTCGTCCGCCAAAGTGACATCAGAGGTAGGATCATCGGCCAGGCTGTGGCGGTAGAAGTTAGAAATGGTCTGAATCATCTGCTCGGCCCGCTCTGCCTTTCCGGTCATGACCAAGGCCGACAGGGAATTCAGCGTGTTGAACAGGAAGTGCGGATTCACCTGATAGCGCAGACTGCGCAGCTCTGCCGCCTTTGCGGCATTGCGGAATTGCTGCTCGCGCCGCTCGGCTTCGCGCGCTTGCGAAATTGCAACCAGTGAGAAATAGAGCGAGCCCCATGCCAGCAACATGAAATATCGGCTAAACGCCAATTCTGTCAGGGGTCGCAAATAGCCGATCAGGCCTCCTTCAGCCTTTTTGGAGCCGAAGCCTCGTGCGCTCGGCGCAGAATCTGACATAGCCTCGGCATCGCTATAATCTTCGCCAGGCATTGCCCGCGTATCGATGAAGATGTTGCCCGTGTTATCTTTGTACTTCTGGGACATCTCCTTCTCATAATATGCGTTCCTTTCGGAAAAGACGTAATCGTTCACCTGGGCCAGCAAGATAGCGAAGGGCATAGCGAGAAACAGAACAGCGATGGCCTTGACCCAAAGGGGGCGGGCGTCGAACAAGCGAACCAACGACCACAGGGCAATGGTGGCGAACATGCCCACCAGCGTCACCACCATGCGCAATTGCATCATCCCGATCGCATTTTCACCGTGGATTATCTCCCAGCGCAAAGTCGCGATCACGAAATAGGTCAGCCATAAGCCGGCAATGGTCAGAATCACGGCGCGAAAAGGAACGCCTGTCTGAGTCTTGGTTTGAACACTATCCATTGGTTCAATCAAATAGCCGCACACGCGACGGGTGGCCAATCCGTCATCGGTGTACATCTACCGTTCATCGAAAGACCATCGATCAGAAAGGCCGGAAATTTAGGCGCCTTCCAGCAGATTATCCCTTGCAATCCGCTCTTTCCATTCTTGCGGCGCCTGCTTGTGAACATTGGTTCCATCGCTGTCGACGGCCACTGTCACGGGCATATCCTGAACCGTGAATTCATAGATCGCTTCCATACCAAGGTCTTCAAAAGCAACGACTTTTGCCTCCTTGATCGCACGGCTAACCAAGTAAGCAGCACCACCCACGGCCATCAGATAGGACACTTTGAACCGGCTGATAACATCAACCGCATCGTTCCCGCGCTCGGCCTTGCCAATCATCGCCAACAGGCCAAGATCAAGCATCATTTCGGTAAACCTGTCCATCCGGGTGGCGGTGGTGGGGCCAGCCGGACCAACCACTTCGCCCATGACCGGATCCACCGGACCGACATAGTAGATGGCCCGATTCTTGAAATCGACGGGCAATTCTTCGCCCTTCTCCAGCATGTCCTGGATGCGCTTGTGCGCGGCATCGCGGCCGGTCAGCATCGCTCCGTTGAGCAACAAGCGATCACCGGCCTTCCAGCTGGCAACTTCTTCAGCGGTCAGCTCGTCCAGATTGACCCGCTTAGCCTCGGCTGATGGTTGCCATTCCACTTGGGGCCACTGCGTCAAATCTGGTGGATCAATATAGGCGGCACCCGACCCGTCCATCACAACATGTGCATGTCGCGTGGCGGCGCAATTGGGGATCATGGCGACCGGCTTTCCAGCCGCGTGACAGGGCCAATCATGGATTTTTACGTCGAGTATGGTGGACAGCCCGCCCAGCCCCTGCGCGCCCACACCTTGAGCGTTGACCGCATCGAAAATATCAATCCGCAATTGTTCCAAATCATTTTGCGCGCCGCGCTGCTTAAGTTGAGCCATATCAATCGGCTCCATCAAGCTTTGCTTGGCCAAGCGCATGCAATGTTCGGCAGTGCCGCCAATGCCAATGCCCAGCATTCCCGGAGGACACCAGCCAGCCCCCATCGACGGGATTTGTTCTAGGACCCAGTCAACAATATTGTCTGACGGGTTCATCATCTTGAATTTGGATTTGTTCTCGCTGCCGCCACCCTTTGCCGCAACATCAATCTCGACCGTATTGCCCGGCACCATTTCAACCGACAAGACACAAGGCGTATTGTCGCGAGTGTTGCGGCGCGTGAACGCTGGATCAGCCAGAATCGAAGCGCGCAACTTGTTTTCGGGGTGATTGTAGGCGCGCCTGACGCCGTCATCGACCACGTCTTGCAGACTGCGCTTGGATTCCAAGCGACAATCCTGTCCCCACTTCACGAATACGTTGACGATGCCCGTATCCTGACAGATCGGGCGGTGACCCTCGGCACACATCCGGCTGTTGGTCAGGATCTGCGCAATCGCGTCCTTGGCCGCTGGGCCTTGTTCCGCCTCATAGGCAACGCCCAGCGCCTTTATGTAATCCATCGGATGGTAGTAAGAGATATATTGTAGCGCATCAGCCACGGTCTCAATCAGATCGTCTTCTTTGATGGTCACCATTTGGTATTCTGGCATGTCGCTCATCGAGGGGGCGCTCCTGTCGGTCGAATCAACAATCTCCTAAGCATGTGTGTGGCTTAGCGTCAAAGCACTTGGCGACAGGCTTGGCAGCGTTTACTGGGAGTAATTGACGCACTGTGTTGTTAGTGTAATACAGTTTGAAGAGATCTTTATGACCCAAACCAATATGACAACCGCCCGCAAGGCCATGATCGATAGCCAGCTGCGCACCAGCGGCATCAACGAAGAATTTGTGCTGTCGCGCATGAACTGCGTCGCGCGCGAGGAATTTGTGCCCGAAGCGGTAAAGCCGCTCGCCTATATGGATCGTGCAATTCCGCTGGGAGAAGGGCGGTTTCTTCCCTCGCCAGTGGTGCATGGCAAGATGCTGAGCGAGGCCGCTCCCCGCCCGGACGATACGGTGTTGGTGGTTGAAAATGGCGCTTCTTACCTGGCCGAGCTTATCCGGCCTCTGGTTGCTTCGGTTGAGACTTTGTCGGCGCAAGATGCCGCCGGCTCATCTTCGGGCCGCAAGACATATTCGCTGATCATAATTGATGGCGCTGTGGAGGAACTGTCCCCCACGGTGAAGAAACGCCTGGCCGAAGGTGGCCGGATCGTGACCGGCCTGGTTGAACGCGGAGTAACCCGTTTGGCATCGGGCAAGAAAGTTGCAGGCACCATTACCTTGCAGCCGATCGCTGAAATTGGAATTCCAGTGCTCGATATGTTTGCCAAGCCGGAAAGCTGGAGCTTCTAAGAATGCCGAAAAACGGGTTGCGATGGACGTGTTGTCTGGCTGTGATGGCTGGCTGCAGCGCAATGGCCACCACCCCGGCCTATGGCGAGACCCTGCGTGAGGCTCTGGCCAAGGCATATATGACGAACCCTTCGTTGGAAGCCTCGCGGGCCGAACAGCGCGCCACTGATGAAGATGTACCGATTGCGAAGGCCAGCGGTCTGCCGGATCTCAGCGTTGCTGGTACGCATATCGAATTTATCAAACGCTCGGCCAATAGTTTTACCGCGCCCGAACGCACCATCACCATTGGCCCCGATCTCACCATGCCGCTTTATGCGGGTGGAGCGATCCGCAATTCGATCAAAGCAGCCAAAGAGCGTGTGGCCGCCGGCCAAGCCGGGCTAAGGGGTGCAGAAAGCTCCATTTTTGCCCAGGTTGTCGCCGCCTATATGGATGTGCTGCGAACCGAGGCTTTGGTCGCTTTGTCGCAAAATCAGGTGGACGTCCTAACCGTCAATCTGGAGGCGACACGAGACCGGTTTGAAATCGGCGATTTGACCCGTACCGATATCGCTCAATCCGAATCGCGCCTAGCCTTGGCGCAAAGCGACATGCAAAACGCGCGGGCCAATCTGATTGGCGCACGCGAAGACTACATTCGTTTGGTCGGCAACGCGCCAGGAAATTTGGAGGCACCCCCTCCCCTGCCGGGCCTTCCCGCAACCGTGGGTGAAGCGGTAGTGATCGCGCTGGAAAACAATCCGGATCTGGTTGCCGCCAAAGAGCGCGTGCAGGCAGCAGGATATGACAGCGAAGTTGCCGGTGCTGGCCGACTGCCAACGGTCGGTTTGTTTGGCAATTATGACTACACCGACTTCTACGGAACATTGGGCGGACCCATCGCATCTGACTTCACTCAGTCAGAGCGAACTGCCAATATTGGCGTTCAGGTAACAATCCCGATTTTCCAAGGTGGAGCGCCCGCTGCACGGCAACGTCAGGCCTTCGCGCGCGAAACGGCGGCAATGGAAAATGTCATCGCCACCGAACGTCTGGTGATCGACAATGTTCGCTCCTCCTATTCCAGCTGGCAGGCGTCGAACGCGGTTATCGAAAGCTCGCAAGCCGCCGTTGCTGCCGCAGAACTCAGCCTTGAAGGCGTAAGAGCAGAAAATTCGATCGGAAATCGGTCAATTTTGGACGTGTTGAATGCCGAGCAGGAATTGCTGACGGCCCGGGCGCAATTGGTCACATCACGCCGCAATGCTTATGTCGCCGGCTTTGCTCTTCTAGCCACCATGGGGCGAGCCGAGGCGCGCGATCTCAATCTGGATACCGGCGGTGTGCTGTATGATCCTCAGGTCAATTATGATCGAGTTCGAGGCCAAATCTTCGATTGGCAACGCGATCCAGAGCCCGTGGCAAAATCTATCAGCACAGCTGACGTTCCGGCACCGAATGCAACGATCGACATTTCTGGCGACACCGGTCTGGCCGCACCAGCCAGCACAAATGACGCGGTAAGTGATTGACGTCACTGGTCAGGCTGGCATTCTGCGATCGCAGTCGTTCGTGATTCGGGCGTTCGTGATTTAGGGGTTTTTGCAATGACACAAGGCAATGAAGCATCGGTCGAGGAAATTCTCGAATCGATCAAGAAAGTCATTGCCCGTGACAATCGAGAAGGCGCGATGGAAACCCGTCGCAAGCGTCTCGCCGAGCAAGAGATGCCCGCGCCCGATGTCGAGGATGCCGAAGAAATTCTGGATCTGGCCGAGATGGAATTTCAGGAAGATCTGGACAGCAATCCGGAAAGTTATTCAGACGACGAGATCGATGATGAGCAGGACGATGAAGACATCGAGCCTCCGCTGACCAAAGACGCCGTACGCAGTTCCATGCGCGACAATTTTGCCGCTCTGGCCATGTTGGCCGAGCCAGGCGCGCAACCCCAGATCGTACGTTCAGGTGAAACCTCGCTCGAGGGAATGGTGCGCGATATGCTGCGCCCAATGTTGGCCGATTGGCTCGACAAAAACTTGCCCAATATGGTTGAAACGATGGTCCAGAAAGAGATCGCCCGCATCGCCGGCAAGAAGCGCTGACGGCCCTTCAGCGACACCAATCTGCCACTCATGCAAAAGCCATCCAAAATTGACGTCGCCAAGGAGGCTCTTGCCTTCAATGGTGGTGATCAGTTGGAACGCCACATATTTCTCTGCGCAATGAGTGAAAAGCAGAAATGCTGCTCGCGAGAGCAGGGAGAACGCTCGTGGAAATATCTCAAGCGGCGGATGAAAGAATTGGGTCTGACCGGGCCCAAACAGACTGGCACTCCCACTGCAGCCGGTATTGGTTGCGGAGGGATGCAGCGCACCAAGGCGGATTGCCTACAGGTTTGCGCCCAAGGTCCGGTGGCGCTGGTTTGGCCCGAACGGGTTTGGTATCATTCCTGCGATGAAGAAGTGCTGGAAAAGATCATTCAGCAACACCTTATTGGTGGCACACCGGTTGAAGAATATCGCTTGGGCTAAGGCTCAAACTTGTCCTGCTGATCATCATCCAACGGCGGAAGGTTGTTATCAACCGACGCATCGTGGCCGGTACCGTTCGATAGGAACACGAGGCCCATCAGCGCGCTCATCAGCAACATCGAAAAGCCAATGCCCAACGCCACCGCAATGTAAAAGTGAACCGAGATCGCGCCATCGCTCTTATAAAGCAGGGCCAGCGCAATCAGCACCACGCCAACGGTAATACCGAACATAAGCCGCATAAGCCGCCGATACCGGGCCCATGCGAACGCTGCGTTTTCGGGGTCATCCAAAGGTGATTTACCAACCATCTGCACCTCATGGGCCGAGGTGAAATGACATGCAATCCCGGATTTGCACGACAAGATTCGCATTTTTGCATCAAAAGTGGCAATATTTGCATGTCAGAACGGGAGATAGGCAAAATGGACGTCGCGCATATCATCGCAAACCGCAGCGGAAACGACATCATCACATGTGATGTTACAACCGACGTACGCACGGCCGTTCAATTGCTCGCCAACAAGCGAATTGGCGCTCTGCCGGTGATGCGTGACGGTATGCTGGCCGGAATCTTCTCGGAAAGAGACGTGTTGTACCGTCTGGCCGAGGAAGGCGAGGCCTGTTTGTCGCGCACGGTTGGCGACATTATGACCGATACGCCCATAACTGTTGATCCCTCCACAAGGGTGGACGAAGCCTTGAGCCTGATGACACGCCGCCGCATCCGCCACTTGCCCGTGATTGAGAATGGCGCGCTGAAGGCCTTCATCTCCATTGGCGATCTGGTGAAGAGCCGGATTGATGAAGTGGAGCGTGAAGCTGAGGCCATCCGGACCTATATTCAAACCGCCTGACCGCTCGCGTTGCACCAGATCAGCTTGCCGTTAGGGCAAGGAACACCTAAGTTAGCGTCATGTCATCGCTAACCCTCACTCCTGCCGCAGCCAAGCGCGTTGCATGGATTGCCGAGAAACAGGCAAAGCCAGCCGTCTTGCGATTGTCTGTCGAAGGCGGAGGCTGTTCGGGCTTTCAATATAAGTTTGACCTGTCCGAAGGCGCCGAAAACGACGATTTGGTCAGCGAAACCGACGGGGTTACCCTGGTGGTCGATCCCATCAGCCTGGATTTGGTAAGCGGCAGCGTGGTCGATTTTGTCGAATCCCTGGGTGGTGCGGCATTCCGGGTTGAAAACCCCAATGCGGCAGCGGGCTGTGGATGCGGGTCAAGTTTCGGTATTTAAATTAGACCCGGCGACTATCTTGCGGCAGTAGAGTCGCATGAAGATCGCCACATACAACATCAACGGAATCAAAGCGCGCCTGCCGCGGCTGAAGGAATGGCTGGTCGAGACCCGGCCTACAGTTGCTTGCTTGCAAGAAATCAAGAGTCAGGATGAGGGCTTTCCCGCATCCGAATTTGAAGAGATCGGGTATTCTGCCATCTGGCACGGCCAAAAGAGCTTCAACGGCGTGGCCATATTGACCGATAACGAAGCCTGCCCCGATGGTCCGCAAGAAATCCAGCGTGGATTGGGGATAGCAGGGCCAGGCGATTCCACCGAAGAGCAGGCGCGATATCTCGAAGCCGATGTAAACGGTGTGAGAATTGTCTGCATCTATTTGCCCAACGGCAACCCTCTGCCCGGACCAAAGTTCGATTACAAAATCGCCTGGATGGAGAAATTGCGCGGCCGGATGGGCCAGATCTGGGCTGAGGAAGTGCCCTGCGCGGTTGTCGGTGATTACAATGTCATACCGGAAGATGACGATGTATGGGCCACCAAGGCCATGGCTTCGGATGCTCTGATGCAGCCCGAATCGCGCGCCGCCTATGGCCGCTTGCTCGCCGATGGCTGGACCGATGCGGTGCGCTCGTTGAATCCACGCGGCGGATTGTGGACCTATTGGGATTACCAGCGCGGCGCCTGGCAGCGCGACCACGGCTTCCGAATCGATCACCTGTTGCTCTCACCAGAACTGGCTGACCGCCTGGACAGCGTAGGCGTAGATCGTGAGCATCGCGGTCGCGAGAAGGCCAGCGATCATGCGCCCGTTTGTTGCCATCTGGCCGACTAGCCAGAGTGCGGCATAACGCTCATGCGAAAAGGCCCCTCGCCGCATATGCGACAAGAGGCCTGTTCTTAAAATTCTGCACCAGCGGATCAACGATAGAAGATATGCGTGTCGATCGTTGCGCGGCGTGTTTTCTTACGGCTCCAGCTAGGGCGCACGTAATTGGCATGGAAGTAGAGCGAATCTTGCGCTTCGCTGTCCCAATGGCCTTCATGCGCGATCCGAGCGATTGCTTTGGCCCGCGACCAAGCGTTTGATCCGGTGCGAATGCGCGGCATCTGGCCGCCCTTCACAAAGGAGAACTGCGCCCGTTGGTAAACAACGCCGCAATAGCTTGATGGGAAACGCGGCGATTCGGCACGGTTGATGACGACTTGCGCCACAGCCAATTGTCCGGCGAGCGGTTCGCCCCGCGATTCAAAATAGACTGCACCGGCAAGGCACTGCATTTCTTCCGACAGGGTGTAATCCTTGTCAGTTATGGAAACGAGTTGGCGCAATGAGCCAGCCTTTGGTTTTGCAACCAGCTGATCAGCGTTAGCTTCATTCTCAGCCGAAGGGTCCGCCAATGGCTGAACAACTTCTTCTGCGATGAATACAGGCTCTACCGAGAGATCTGCGGCGGCGATTGTTTGATTGGATTCAATTTCGGAATCCTGTGCGATCGCGCCGGAAATATCGGCGGAGGCAAAGGTCAATCCTAATGCGGCCACAATAGCTGCGGCACTTAATGTATGGGTCTTACGACTCATTTATCCGTCACTTTGAGCGGTGGACGAGCTCAGACGCAGGCTTGGACCTGATTGCGTAATCGAATTTTTTGTGGGTCCGGTTATTATGGCCTGCCGGCCGCCCCCCGTCTGCGTGCTAACTCGATGACCGTATTGTCAATCAGAGCCGCCTGCGCACTTGGAAGCTGGCGGTCAGGTAGTCATATCCGGCTGAGGGTCAAGTTAACGCGGCTCAGATACGACGAACCGTTCTGCATCCGCGACGTCTACCTCAATCACCCATATATCGGGGTCTTGGCGGTGACGTTTTTCGATGTATTCGCCAATTTCTGATGGTTTTTCAGGATTTTCCCGCTTTGCAGCAATATATGGTCGTGTGCCGTCCAGTTGGGGCATTCTTTCGAAAAGTACTGCGTTTCTACCACGATACATAGTTAATATGAGTACGGTTCCCGCATCGCGTTCGCCCCGTTTCAGGACCGTTGCAAAACCACCCTCGGCCTGAACCGAGCGAATAAGGCCTGCCACCTCCAAATGGGCGGGCAGTCGCGCGTCCTCCATGTTATCCGCGGCCCTTGATATAGCCATCCAGGCTGGACAGGGCGATCCGCGAGCGCATGAATGTGCCGGTACCGCGACCAATTTCATCGCCTTCAGCGTCAATCAGCCGACTTTCCGCCACAAACACGCGCCGTTTACCGCTGATCCAACGGCCCTCCGCTGTCACTTCCCCTGCACGGACAGGCTTGGTGAAGTGCAAATTGAAGCTGGTGGTGAGCAGGAATCGATCTGTCGCCAGAGTATTGGCCGCATAAAAGGCGGCATCGTCGAGCATTTTGAAATAGATCGTGCCATGCGCAGCACCAGCTGCATGAAATGACGATTCATCAATCTGAAATGTGAGCGAGCAGCGCCCTTCGCCCTCGATCAGGAGTTGAGAGCTGAACTTCTGGTTGATCGGCGCGGACGCATAAAGCTGTTCCAGCGCCCGATAATGCCGTTCGGCCCCGTCGTGGCCCTGCTGCTCAGGCGGCATCGCGTTCAAGCTTGTTGCTGAGCAAGGCAAACAGCGCTTCGGGATCAGACGTTTCGCTTAAAGCTGTATGGGTCGCGTCATCGCGGACCAATCGCGAGATTGCCGCAAGCGCGTGAAGATGGGTCACACCCGCTTTTTCAGGCGAAAGCATGCCAAATACGATGTCCACGGGCATTCCATCAGCTGCATCAAAATTCACCGGCGTTTCCAGTCGCAGCAATACAACAGTGGGCCTGTTCACATGGGTTGAACGGGTATGTGGGATCGCAACACCACGCCCAAAACCGGTTGAACCCAAATTCTCGCGCTCTTCCAATCCATCGAGCGTCTCAAACTCGTCGACTCCATAAACATTGGCAAAAGCCTGCGCGACACAGGCCAATGTTTCGTGCTTGTCCGCAGGACGCACCGAAGCCACCGCTTCCGGGAGCAATTTAAAGTTCACATTCATAACAAAAGTGCTTTGGTACCTATTGTGCTTCGTCGATTATACCGCGCGAATATCCCATGGCCTTGAGGCCAAAATCAGGACTGCGCAGCCGAGAAACCACCTATCCTTACCTGTCGAGGTGAGGTTCTGTGGTGGTTTTAGCGTGGCTCGACCCAACCGATCGACCCGTCTGAGCGGCGATAAACCATATTATGGCGCCCGGTGCTACCATTTTTGAAAAAGAGTGCCGGCGTATCGCGCAAATCCAGCATCATGACCGCGTCTGCGACCGAGCTTTCCGGGATGAATGTTTTGGTTTCCGCAATGATGGGCGGCGCA
Source organism: uncultured Erythrobacter sp. (assembly GCA_947495555.1). GTDB lineage: Bacteria > Pseudomonadota > Alphaproteobacteria > Sphingomonadales > Sphingomonadaceae > Erythrobacter. The sequence continues at coordinate 1,800,281 of CANLZI010000001.1, forward strand.
TCTGCAACAACCTCTTCTTCAGGTTCGTCAGCAGCGAAGATGACATAGGCTGCCTCTTCTTCCTTTTGCGCATGGCTCATTTGCGAATGGCGGTCATGCAGCCGTCGTTTGTAGCGGCGCAATTGCGTATCGATCTTGGCGGCGGCCGCATCCAGCGCGGTGTGCGCATCATGCGCTTCGCCCCGCGCCTTCAGGATCAGGCCTTGCATCACATGGGTCACAATATCGCAGCTGAACGCACCAGCCGGGGCCTTGCCAAAGGTCACATGCGAGGAAATCGCGCGATCAAAATATTTGTCAACGATCCCGCCCAATCGATCATCGACATGCTCTCGCAGCGCGTCGCCTGTGGCCATCTGGTGTCCTGAAACGCGTATATCCATGTTCGCCTAAGCTCCTTCTTTTCTATCAACACCAGTGCGGAGGGTTTGCATCAATTCATCCAGAGTGGATTATCGACCTCCCCGAGAAATTCCTTATGTCGCGCCAATTCAGCTTCGCTCGCTGCGTGGGGGCGAGGTTCACGCCGTTCGCCATCAGCCCGGCCAAATATCTTTTGCGTCTTTTGTTCCGGTTGGACCTGGTCGACCTGCGATGCCTGGGCCGCCAGTTCGAGGCCAATCTGCCGACCACCGGTCAGCTCCACATAAACCTGCGCCAGCAATTCAGCATCCAGCAGAGCGCCGTGTTTGACGCGGTGGCTGCGATCAATACCATAACGGCTGCACAAGGCATCAAGCGACAGTTTCGCACCGGGATGACGTTTTCGCGCCAAAGCCACAGTGTCAATCATCCGCTCCAGTGAAACAGGCTCCATCCCGGCCAAGGCCAGTTCGTTGTTCAAAAAGCCGAAATCAAAGCCGGCATTATGCGCGATCAGAGGTGCATCCCCGATAAAATCGAGGAATTCACCCGCAATGTGCTTGAACAAGGGTTTGTCCGACAGGAAGGAAATGGACAGTCCGTGGACTGCCTCAGCGCCAGCCGGCATGTCGCGTTCGGGATTGTAATAGGCGTGATAGGTGTTGCCGGTCGCAACCCGGTTGACCATTTCCACACAACCCATTTCCACCATCCTGTCACCCGTCTTCGGGTCAAGTCCGGTGGTTTCAGTGTCAAAAACAATCTCACGCATTGGGGCCACTATCGGACCAAGAATGCCGCGAGGCAAGCGATTCTATCGCCGATCAGGAAGAAAGCTGTTTGATCAAGGCGGCGACCGCCGCTTCGGTTTCCTCCAGCGACGTTCCTGTGTCGATGATGTGGTCCGCGCGCGCGCGCTTTTCCGCATCCGGCGTTTGCAAAGACAGGATGTGTGCAAATTTTTCGGGCGTCATCCCCTCGCGAGCAAGCACCCGTTCGCGCTGAATGTCGGCTGGAGCAGACACCACGATGATCGCGTCCACCTGTTTGTGGCCATTGCCTTCGAATAACAAAGGGATATCAAACAAAACCATCGGTGCTTGACCATGTTCAATCATGAATTCTTGCCGGCGAAGTCCAACCGCTGGATGAACAATCGCTTCCAGCCGCGCGAGGGCCTGCTTGTCGCCAAACACCTGCTCGCCCAATCGTTCTCTCAAGACACCCTCTGGGCCGGTTGAGCCGGGAAAAGCCTCCTCAATCGCTGGAACTAGGGCACCGTCCGCGCCTTGCATGGCGCGCACCTCTGCATCGGCATCGAACACCGGCACTCCGGCACGCTCGAACATTTGCGCGACGGTCGACTTTCCCATTCCGATCGAGCCCGTCAGGCCCAGGATGATCGGGGATGTGCGTTTTTCGGGTTTGGAATCGGTCATTGCTGCAACAACTCGCGCAATTGGGCATCATTGTGCCGGGGTGGTTTCTGGCCGAAGAACAATTCGAACGCCTGATCGGCCTGCCCAATCAGCATGGCATAGCCATCAATAGCGGTGTGGCCAGCCGCGCGGGCCTTTTGCAGAAATTGGGTGTCGAGCGGGTCGGTCACAATATCATAGGCGATGGCACCGGGCGGGGCATGGCTCCAATCAAACCCAAGCTCTTCTTGCCCGCGCATGCCCAAGGGGCTGGCATTGACCACCAGATCAAGACACCCTTCGCGGTCATCAAAGGCAAAATCAGTGGTTTGGGCAAAGTGATCGATATGCACATTATGGTGCTCGCCCTTGGGTGCCAGTTCATCCAACATTGTGCGAGCTTTGTCGGGGTTTCGCCCAGCCAGCACAATCACAAAACCGTGATCACTCAGGCCACTTACAATGGCGCGCGCAGCTCCGCCCGTGCCCAACACCCGCGCCATGCGGAACAGATGGGTCGCTTCTAGATCGCTGGCTAAAGGCTCAAGAAAACCGCCAACATCGGTGTTGTAGCCGGTGAGTGATCCATCGGGCTGTTTGACCACGGTGTTCACCGCCGCAACCCGCTCCGCCAAAGGGTCGAGTTGATCGCAAAGATCCATGATCGCTTGCTTGTGCGGCATGGTGACGTTGCAACCACGCCATTGCGGATCCCCTCGGCGATCCGCAAGATAGGCCTCAAGCTCTTCGGCCGTCACATGTTGTTGATGATAATGGGCATCTATACCCAATTGCTGCAGCCAAAACCCGTGTATCGCCGGGCTCTTGGAATGGGCAATCGGATCACCGATCACTTCTGCATAGGGAGATGTTTGGGGAGGCGTCATGAGGGAATCTCACCCAGATCGCGTAATGCGCCCAACACACCCAGCAAGGGCATGCCCAAAACGGTGAATTGATCACCTTCGATCCGGTCGAACAATTGTACGCCCAGGGCCTCTATCCTGAACACTCCCACACAATATCCAACCTCGGGCCATTCCTGATCAAGATATTCCTCGATGAAGGCATCGCTCAGATCGCGCACATACAGCTTTGCGATTGAAGGCGCGCTCCATTCGCAGCTTTCATTGCGCACCAATGCTGCGGCGCTGTGCAGCTCCATCATTTTGCCCGAGAAGAAGCGCAAATGGCCTGCGGCATTGTCGCGACTGGTGGGTTTATCGAAACGCTTACCCTCCACAACCACCAGGGAATCGCTGCCCAACACCAGCGCATCCTTGTGCAGAGCCGCAACAGCGTGGGCCTTACTCACCGCCAAGGCCAAGGCGATATCTTGCGGGGATGAGCCAGCCAAACTGTCTTCAATGGCGCGTTCATCCAGTTCGGCGGGAATGGCCCGATAGGATACGCCAGCTGCATCCAGCATGGTGCGCCGCGATGATGATTTGGAGGCGAGTATGAGCGAGTTTTCAGTCATATCGGTTTTGCAGTCCCGTCGACCGGCTTTGCCTGCCGGTTGCGTTCTTGCACCAGGCGAATAATCGCGGCCGCACTTTCCTCAATCGAGCGACGCGTCACATCGATCACCGGCCAACCATTGTCGGCAAACATGCGGCGGGCAAACTTCACTTCTGCGTTAACGCGGTCGTTATCGACATAGGACGTTTCCGTGCCCTCGTTGAGCGACAACAGCCGATTGCGGCGGATCTGCACCAAGCGTTCAGGTGCGGTGGTCAGTCCCACAACCAAGGGATGGCGCAGACCATACAAAGCCTTGGGCGGCGGGCTTTCAACCACCAGCGGGATGTTCGCCACCTTATATCCGCGATTGGCCAGATAAATGCTGGTGGGGGTTTTGGAGCTGCGCGATACACCGGCCAGAACGATGTCCGCCTCTTCCCAATTTTCCCAACCAATCCCGTCATCATGCGCGATGGTGAACTGGATCGCCTCAACCCGCTTGAAATATGCTTCATCCATCAAGTGCTGACGGCCCGGGCGGCCATGGGCTTCTTGACCCAATTGCGCTTCCAATGCCGAGGTAACCGCATCCAACGCGGGCACCGCCGGCAAACCGATCTGGCGGCAATGCTCCTCCAGCCGAGCGCGGGTTTCTGCATTGACTAATGTAAACAGAACGAGGCCAGGATTGGCCGCCAAATCAGGCACAATCCGGTCAAGATGTTGACGCGAGCGCACCATTGGCCAAAAGTGGCGTACCACATCGGCGTCCTCAAACTGAGCCAGCGCAGCCTTGGCAATCATCTCCAAAGTCTCTCCTGTGGAGTCGGACACAAGGTGCAAATGGAGACGTTTCATATTGGGTGGCTGCGGTCTTTTTTGGCTGTGGAAACAGCTGGCATAAACCACGGGAGAAGTCTGGCGACAAGTTCGGGGATAGTTTCCATGCCCAGAACGAGTCCTGCTCACGTCTGTTTTTCGACATTCGACAGTGCTTATCGACAGGCTGGGGAGAAGCGGGATAAGTTTTGGTGGACTCACAGTCTGCCGCGATTCGCAGCACGTTTGGGTGTTCTCAAACGGGGAAAAATCGGGCAGTGGGCCGTTGTCCCCGAAATCCACAGGGCCAACAAACACCAACAACTCTTATAAATATATATATTATATTGATTGGACCTAACCGAATGCCTGGTTTGCTTCTCGATACATTGCGCGGAATGAAGGGTGAGAAAGCCCCCATGTGGCTGATGCGCCAGGCTGGTCGCTACTTGCCAGAATATCGGGCATTGCGGGCAGAGAAGGGCGGCTTTCTCGATCTGGTTTATGATAGCGAGGCTGCTGCCGAAGTGACGCTTCAGCCTTTGCGCCGGTTTGCCTTTGATGGCGCAATCTTGTTCTCCGATATTTTGATTGTTCCGCATGCGATGGGTCAACATCTGGAGTTTCTGGTTGGGGAAGGTCCCAAATTGTCACCGCGTTTGGTGGATAGCGGGTTAGAGAATTTTACCGCGCAGATGGAACGGTTTGATCCGATTTATCAAACGGTGCGTCTGTGCCGCGAGCAGCTCGACGAGTCCGTAACCATGCTGGGATTTGCTGGCAGTCCGTGGACCGTTGCGACCTATATGGTAGCAGGCGAGGGCAGCCGCGATCAGCATGAGACCCGCGCTTTGGCCTATCGCGATCCAGCGCAGTTCCAGGCGATTATCGATGCTATCGAACAGGTCTCGATCACCTATCTGCGCGGCCAGATCGACGCCGGTGCAGAGGCTGTGCAATTGTTCGATAGTTGGGCGGGATCCCTGGCGCCAGATGAGTTTGAACGCTGGGTCATCGGACCCAATGCGCGCATCACCGCCGCGCTCAAGCAAAGCCATCCTGACACGCCGGTCATCGGTTTTCCCAAAGGTGCTGGCGCAAAATTGACCGCCTATGCCCAGGAAACTGGCGTGGATGCTTTGGGCTTGGATGAAACGGTTGATCCCTATTGGGCAGACAGCGCTTTGCCCGAAGGAATGCCGGTTCAAGGCAATCTGGACCCCTTGTTACTGCTGGCTGGTGGCGAGCATCTAACGAGCCGGATCGACACGATTTTGCACGCCTTTGCCGATCGTCCCCATGTGTTCAATCTGGGTCACGGCATTGGCCAATTCACCCCGATCGAGCATGTTGAGCAATTGGTCGCGCACGTTCGTGGCGATTAACAACAAACTTTCGTTTTCCGCCGATCGGGGGTGACGTTGGCACGCTCGATCCCTACATCCTCCTCATCATGCAGGAATTTCTCGCCATGACCTATGTTTGGCTCAAAGCTGGCCATCTGATCTTTGTGATCTTCTGGATGGCGGGATTGTTCATGTTGCCCCGCCTGTTTGTTTATCATCAGGAAGATGGCCCGCCGGGTAGCGAGGCGGATGCAAAGTGGATTGAACGCGAGCGGCGGCTGATCAAGATCATCCTTACGCCATCGATGATTGTGGTGTGGGTGCTTGGTCTGGCTCTCGCCTATTCCACCGGCGCATTCAGCCAAGGGTGGTTCCATGCAAAGCTGCTGTTTGTGCTTGCCTTGACCGGATATCAGGGTTGGATGACTGGCTATGCCAAGAAATTGGCGCGCGGAGAGCGCAGCTTGGAAGGCAAGAAATTGCGCCTGCTGAACGAAGTTCCCGGACTGGCCGCGGTGCTGATCGTGATTGTGGTGATCGTCCGACCCTTCTGAGGGATGATATCGGTGCTCTCGGACTGGTCATTGGATCGCTTTGCCGAATCTTGATTGACGCAAGCGTTGGTGCGGCGTAGTTCGATCCGCGTCTAAACGACAAAATTTCATAACGGCTATCGGCTGCACCAAATGGTGGCAGCAAGGTCTGCTTTCTCCAAGCCCAATGCTCATGATTCATGAGCGACTGACCTGCCGACAACATTCAAAATGGCCATGTTCCCTTGGCCGACCCACACGGAATTTTTTGCAATGCATCTTAAAGAATTAAAAGAAAAAGCCCCGGCAGAATTGGTCAGCATGGCCGAAGAGCTGGGCGTTGAAGGCGCATCGACCATGCGCCGCCAGGATCTGATGTTCTGCATCCTGCGCGAATTGGCGGATGATGAAGAATATAACGAACAGATCATGGGCATCGGCACGATTGAAGTGCTGCAGGATGGCTTTGGCTTTCTGCGCTCACCCGAAGCCAATTATCTGGCCGGACCCGATGATATCTATGTCTCGCCCAACCAGATCCGCAAATGGGGTCTGCGCACCGGTGATACGGTTGAAGGTGAAATCCGCGCACCCAAAGAAGGCGAGCGCTATTTTGCCCTGACCGGTCTGACGACGGTTAATTATGACGAGCCCGATGCGGTCCGGATGCGGACCAATTTTGACAATCTGACCCCGCTTTATCCGGAACAGAAATTGTCGCTCGACACGCTCGACCCAACGGTTGAGGACAAGAGCGCGCGGGTGATCGATATTATCTCGCCGCAGGGCAAGGGCCAGCGTGCGCTGATTGTTGCGCCGCCGCGCACGGGTAAAACGGTGTTGTTGCAGAACATTGCCAAGGCAATCACCGACAACCACCCCGAAGTGTTCTTGCTGGTGCTGTTGGTTGACGAGCGGCCCGAAGAAGTCACCGACATGCAGCGCAGCGTGAAGGGTGAGGTGATCTCCTCAACCTTTGACGAACCTGCCCAACGCCACGTCCAAGTGGCTGAAATGGTTATCGAAAAAGCCAAAAGATTGGTTGAGCACAAACGGGATGTTGTCATTCTGCTCGATTCCATCACGCGGCTTGGCCGGGCCTACAACACCGTTGTTCCGAGTTCGGGCAAAGTGTTGACCGGCGGTGTCGATGCCAATGCTTTGCAGCGTCCCAAGCGTTTCTTTGGCGCTGCGCGTAACATCGAAGAGGGTGGATCCCTGTCGATCATTGCAACCGCTCTGATCGATACTGGCAGCCGGATGGACGAAGTGATCTTTGAAGAATTCAAAGGCACCGGTAACTCTGAAATTGTGCTTGATCGCAAGGTTGCGGACAAGCGGATCTTCCCGGCCTTGGATGTTGGTAAGTCTGGCACACGTAAGGAAGAATTGCTGGTCGAGAAGGACAAGCTTTCCAAGATGTGGGTTCTGCGCCGGATCCTGATGCAGATGGGCACGATCGATTCAATGGAATTCTTGCTCGACAAGATGAAGGATTCCAAGACCAACGAAGATTTCTTCGAAACGATGAATCAATAGGGCTGAGGTAAAGGGCCTGCGGATCAAATACGCAGGCCCGATTGAATGACAGGAGTTGCCTGTGGAGCGGGTAATTTATTGTAGCAAGGCCGCCGCGGACACGCACACTGCCGATGTGTTCCAGATCATTGAGGTATCGGAACGAAACAATCCCGATCGCGCCATCACCGGCTTCCTAATCTGCAATGACAACCGTTTTTTTCAGCTGATCGAGGGCCCTGAAAGCGCGCTCACCACATTGCTAGAAACTTTGCGCAAAGATCCCCGGCACCACTCAATTGAGATCCTGGATCAGGGCGCGGCAGCAGAGCGAATGTTTCCCGACTGGTCCATGAAACAGTTGATTTCGTTCAATGCAGAGCCGGCCCTAGTCAATCTGCGCAAGAACCTCCTTCACAGGGAAGGTGGCAACCAGGTGCTGGACTTGGTCGACCAGTTCTTGGACGGCTAGGCCCAGAACTTCTGGCTCGCAGCAGATTTAGCCCTTGGCCCGTTCCAATTGCGCGGCCATCATTTCCCAGACCTTGTTCACCGCTTTCAACGGTCTGACCATTACCTTAAAATCGGTGATCAAACCTTCATCGTCAAAGGTGATCATGTCGATCCCATTAACTTGGATCCCCTCCATCTCGGTCTGGAATTCCAGCACTGCGTTATTGCCGTCCACAATCTCTCGCAAATATTGAAAACTGTCATTGCCCAGAGTCGCGCCGGCAGCGGACAGATAGGCCACAACAATGGGGCGCCCCTTTTGTGGGGTGTGGACCACGGGCGAGTGGAACACCGCGTCCTCCCGCATGATGGCTGACAAGGCTTCGGGCTGGCTGCCACCATCAATCACTTCATGCCATTTCTTCAAACCAAGCGCGGCGCTCATGCAACTCTCCTGAATGTCTCTGGGCTGGCGGCTTTCCAATGTCGGGCTAGCCGGGTTGAATCGGGGTCATCTATCAACGCGCCTTCTTTGCAGAATTGATAGATCCGATCGATTGAATCTGACCGGGCTCCATTGATCCGCTCGCGCATGTCATGGGGTGCAATATCCCACGGGGTTTCGTGGCCCATAGCGACCACAATTTCGCGCAAGGAGTGGACGGTCTGGCGTTGATATCGGGCGACACGATCACCTTTGTCTTCAACCACCAGGCCTTTCTGACGCCATTCTTTCTGCGTTGCGATGCCAGTGGGGCAATTGCCCGTGTGGCATTGTTTGGCCAAGATGCAGCCCAACGAAAACATAAAGGGTCGGGCGGCATTGCACCAATCTGCGCCCAAGGCGAAGGCGATGGCCATTTTCGCGCCCGAATGGACTTTGCCCGACGCGGCTAGCGCGACTCTGTCCTTGAACCGGGTCCCTACCAGCGCATTACGGACCATGATCAGTCCTTCGCGAAGCGGCATTCCCACGCTGTTAGACAATTCCAGCGGAGCAGCACCCGTGCCCCCCTCGGCGCCATCCACCGTAATAAAATCGGGATGCATTCCGGTTTGATGCATGGCCTTGGTGATCGCCATGATCTCATGCGGCTGCCCAACGCATAATTTGATGCCAACCGGTTTGCCCCCGCTTGCCTCGCGTAGCTGTGTGATCCACTCGAGCATTTCGATTGGGGTAGAAAAGGCTGAATGCGCGGCGGGAGAATAGACGGTCTCCCCCTCTGGTACTCCGCGTGCTGCAGCGATTTCCTTGGTAACTTTTGCGGCCGGAAGAACGCCGCCATGGCCAGGTTTCGCCCCTTGGCTCAGCTTGATTTCGATCATTTTGACCTGATCACTGGCCGCTGTGTCTGTGAACTTAGCCTCGTCAAAGCTGCCATCCTTGGCCCGGGCGCCAAAATACCCGCTACCCAGTTGCCAGATCAAATCTCCACCATGATGTTCGTGAAACCGGCTGACACTGCCTTCGCCAGTGCAATGCGCAAAGCCGCCGATTGACGCGCCTTTGTTCAGTGCTTCGATCGCTCGGCCAGAGATTGAGCCGTAACTCATCGCAGAAATATTCAGCAAAGCAGCATCATAGGGCTGTTTGCAGGTCGTTTCGCCCACGCGCTTGCGCCAATATTCTGGCGCGCTGTCATCGGGCGCGATGGAGTGGCCTAACCATTCATATTCGTCCGAATAGACATCCAATTCGGTGCCCATCGGATGCGCGTCCAGATCGCCCTTGGCTCTCGCATAGACCAAGGCGCGTTCTTGGTGGCTGAAGGGGCGGCCCTCCAAATCCCCTTCGACAAAATAGTTTTGTGCAAAGGGGCGCAAATCCTCTGCCACCCATCGTACGCGTGCGATCAATGGGTAATTTCTTCTAAGTGTATGATCATATTGAAAGAAATCCCACCACGCCATGATTGTTGCCGGTACAAGCAGCACCAGCAAAAGGTTTGCAGGCCAGCTGAGCCACACTGTTCCTGCCAGAGTGAAGGTGGTTAGAAGTACTGGGATAATCGTGCGCCAGGGCATCTTTGGGCCAATCCTTTGTATTCTTGAACAAACCGGCTTATCGGTTGCAGCACAAAATTGCCAAACTGAATTGTGATTGCGCCCTATATGCGGGCCAACACCCTATGCGGAGGATGGACCATGAAGGTAAGTATCGAGATCGATTGCACGCCCGAAGAAGCGCGCACATTCATGGGATTGCCCGACGTGTCCAAGGCGCAAACGGTCTATGTCGACACCATGGCTAAGGCGATGAAAGGGGTGACGAACCCCGATCAATTGCAACAATATGCGCAACACCTCGCGCCAATGGGGCAGGTTGGTCTGAAATTGTTCCAAAGCTTTGTCGAAGGCGGAATGAAGGCTGGGGCTGCGGCGACTAAGAAGGGCAAGTCGGACGATTGATCCGCTTTTGCGTCAATTTGAATGCGTGACACTATTTTTGCCCTGTCGAGCGGCGCACCTCCGGCTGGAATAGGCGTTGTGCGTGTCAGCGGGCCTGATGCAGGGCGAGCGCTGGATGTTTTGGTAGGCAAGCGGCCAGAACAGCGCAAAGCGTCTCTGGTGCGGCTCTATGACGCTTCGGGCCAAATGCTGGATGAGGCGTTGACCCTATGGTTTCCCGGTCCAAATACAGCAACAGGCGAGGATTTGGCAGAATTTCACTGCCATGGCGGCCGCGCGGTTATTTCGGCGGTCGAGGATGCATTGGCCGAAATCGAGGGTTTTCGCCGAGCGGAACCAGGCGAGTTTACCCGCCGTGCCTTTGCCAATGGTCAGATTGATCTTTCCGAAGCTGAGGGATTGGGTGATCTGCTCGCAGCTGAGACCGAGCTGCAGCGCAGCGCAGCACTTGCTATGGCTGGTGGCGTGTTCTCGCATCAAGTTGAGGATTGGCGCACACGTTTGCTAACCTATGCCGCCCAAGTAGAAGCCGCGCTTGATTTCTCTGACGATGACGATGTTTCCGAGATGCCCGTTGGCTTTGCTGATCAATTGCGCAGTTTTCAGGGCGAGCTGACGGATTGGTTGGAGCGCCCGCGCTCGGAAAAACTGGGAGAGGGCTATCGGATAGTCTTGGCAGGGCCGCCAAATGCAGGAAAATCCACCCTTTTCAATACGTTGCTTGAAAGTGAAGCGGCCATAACATCACCTATTGCAGGCACCACGCGCGATGTGATTGAGCGCTCGGTAGCGATTGAGGGGATGCCCTTTACCTTTGTTGATACAGCTGGCCTGCATGATGGCAGCCAAGATTCGATCGAATTGACCGGAATTGAACGTGCGCGAGAGCAACTGGACCGGGCTGATTGTGTCTTGTGGCTGGGGCCGGAGGGTGAGGGGCCGGAGGGTGCTTGGGAAATCGTCTCACAAAACGACCTTAAGTCCGCGCAGGAAAAGCAAGATCCGGTGATCCGCGTTTCGGGCAAGACGGGTGAGAATGTGAATGCGCTGAAACGCCTGCTGGTGGATGCGGCTCGTCAATCCTTGCCCAAACCGGGCGAGGCAGCGCTCAATCTGCGCCAACACTCTCTTTTGTCGCTCGCATGGTCTGCGTTGGGTGATGCTGCGACGCAGACAGATCCCTTGTTGGTTGCCGAGGGTTTGCGCAATGCGCGTCAATCATTTGATCAGCTGACGGGTCGGGCAACAACGGAAGATATGCTGGATTCGCTGTTTGGCCGGTTTTGCATCGGGAAATAGGCGAATTGTTCCACGTGGAACAATGATTGTGGCCCCTCTGACAGCATTCTGATCAATCCCCTTTGACCGTCTTCATTTGCTCCACTATCGAGCCTGCCATGCAACGCTATGACATCCTGGTTGTTGGCGGCGGTCACGCCGGTGTTGAGGCAGCCTGTGCGGCGGCCCGCATGGGTGCGCGCGTCGGCCTGGTGAGCTTTGACCTTGATGCAATCGGTGCCATGAGTTGCAACCCAGCCATTGGTGGATTGGGCAAAGGTCATCTGGTTCGTGAAGTGGATGCGCTGGACGGGGTGATAGGTCGCGCGGCCGATGCGGGTGCAATCCATTACCGCATGCTCAACCAGTCCAAGGGTAGCGCTGTATGGGGCCCTCGTGTCCAGGCGGATCGTAAGCTGTTCAAGGTGGCGGTGCAGAAAATTGTCGCGCAGCAAGAGAATCTCACCTGCATTGCTGGAGAAGCGGCAGCCTTGCGCCTTTCGGGTGGCAAGGTCGTTGGGCTCGAGCTGGGCGATGGCTCGGCGCTTGAGGCACCTTCCGTCATCATCTGCACGGGTACGTTCTTGGGTGGAACATTGTTCCGCGGGGAAGAACGGTTTGAAGGGGGGCGGATTGGTGAAGATTCGGCTCAAAAACTCGCCCAGCAGCTACGAGCCGCTGAACTGCCGATGGCTCGGCTTAAAACCGGCACTCCGCCACGGTTGGATGGACGAACAATCGATTGGGCTGTTCTGGAAGAGCAGCCTTCGGATGATGAGCAATGGACTATGTCTGCGCTCTCCTCGGAAAGAGCAAACCCCCAAGTTTTTTGTGCGATAACGCGAACGACCGAGGCGGCGCATGATGCGATCCGCGCCAATCTGCACCGTTCTCCGCTGTTTACGGGTGCCATTGACGCCATGGGGCCGCGTTATTGCCCCTCGATCGAGGATAAGATCCACCGCTTTGGTGACCGTGATGGCCATCAGGTTTTCTTGGAACCTGAGGGGCTTGATACACATATGGTCTATCCCAACGGGATCAGCACATCGCTGCCAGTTGATGTTCAACTGACCATGCTGCGCGCCATGCCCGGCCTTGAGAAGGTCGTGATGGAAGTTCCTGGTTACGCTGTGGAGTATGACCATATCGATCCACGCGCTTTGACACCTTCGCTGGAGGTGCGGGCCATCCCCGGTCTATTCTGTGCGGGCCAGATCAATGGCACTACGGGGTACGAAGAGGCTGCGGCGCAGGGTTTGGTGGCTGGGTTGCATGCGGCTTCGCGCGTGGTCGAGCGCGATCCACCGAAACTGGACCGGGCAAACTCCTACATAGCGGTGATGGTCGATGACCTGACCTTACAGGGTGTCAGCGAGCCTTATCGCATGCTGACAGCGCGAGCAGAATACAGATTGCGGCTACGCGCCAACAACGCATCAACCAGGCTGACACCGCTCGGTATTGAAGCGGGTTGTGTTGGGGATATACGACTCAATTGGTTTGAACAGCGAGAGCAGGCGCGGGCAGATATTGCCGAAGCATTCGCGCGAACAGTCGCTTCTAAAGAACTGGCTGAAAAAGGCTTTTCGGTTCGGCGAGATACGGGCGACAAGCCTCTGTCAGATTGGTTGCGGCATGATGGTTTGGGATTGGAAGAACTCGCGCCTTGGCTTGGACCTATTCCTGCAGAGCATCCCGATCTTGCCTCTGAAATGGCAGAGGATGCCGCCTATGCGCCTTACCTTGCCCGGCAAGAAGCTGAGTTGAGAGACTTGAGAGCTTCCGAAGGGCTGACTTTGGGGGATGACTTCCCCTTTGCCGACGTGCCCGGACTTTCGAACGAGATGGTGGAGCGATTGAATGCTGCAAAGCCCAGCAATCTTGCTGCAGCCGGACGACTCTCCGGCATTACGCCAGCTGCACTCTCTGCCCTCCTGGTGCACGCAAAGCGTCGGCAGCAAGCTGCATGACCATACAGGACGAACCATCTGCCCGCCGATTCGTTGAAGAAATGGCTGATTCAGAGGCCCTGAAACGGCTTGATTTGCTTGCTTCACTACTTCTCGATGAAAATTCCCGGCAAAACCTCATTTCGAAACCATCTGAGGAACACGTCTGGCAAAGGCACATTGCAGACAGCGCCCAACTGCTGAAATTTGTTCCACGTGAAACATGTGACAGCGGCGATGCGGTTTGGCTCGATCTTGGTACAGGGGCGGGATTTCCAGGTCTGGTTATCGCTGCAATATGCCCACAAATGTCTGTAATATTGGTAGAATCTCGTCGCCGCCGGGTCGAGTGGCTTGAGCGAGCCAAATCGGAGATGGGCCTGTCCAAATGCGAGGTAGACGGCAGACGGCTTGAGATGGTTGATCCATTTCCCGCTCGCTTCATTTCTGCTCGCGCCTTTGCGCCGTTACCCAAATTGCTCAAATTATCCGCACCATTTTCCACAGCGGCAACCACCTACCTGTTGCCGAAAGGGCGTTCAGCAGCGCAAGAATTGCAGAACCAGCCTGCGAAGAGTCGAAAATTGTTCCACGTGGAACAATCATTGACCGATCCGGAGGCGGGCATCATTGTCAGCAATTGAAGGCTGACATCAGGACATAAAGGCGGAGAGCACCCCATGATCACTATTGCGATTGCCAATCAAAAGGGTGGTGTGGGCAAGACCACAACCGCGATCAACATCGCCACCGCTATGGCCGCTACGGGCTGGCGCACCTTGTTGATTGACCTCGATCCGCAGGGAAATGCCTCCACTGGCATGGGTGTGGGTGCAGAAGCGCGTAGCGTATCGAGCTATGATTTGTTGGTAGACGAGGCACCGTTGGAAGATGCGATCGTCGGCACGAGCATTCCTGGCCTGGATGTGGTTCCGGCCACCGTTGACCTGAGTGGCGCCGAGGTGGAGTTGGTTTCGGTTGATGAGCGGACATCACGCCTGTCCAATGCTCTGCGCAACCACCATGGCCATGACATTTGCTTTATCGACTGCCCGCCATCGCTCGGATTGCTGACCCTGAATGCCTTGTCGGCCGCCGATACGCTGTTGGTGCCTTTGCAATGCGAATTCTTTGCTTTGGAGGGTTTAAGCCAGCTTTTACAGACGGTTGAGCGCGTTCAGCAGAATTTGAATCCAAATCTGGGCATTATCGGAGTGACGCTCACGATGTTTGATCGCCGCAACCGCCTGACCGACCAAGTGGCCGATGATGTGCGCGATTGTTTGGGCAATCTGGTGTTTGATACCGTCATTCCGCGCAATGTGCGCCTGTCAGAGGCGCCCAGCCACGGATTGCCGGCGCTTGTCTATGATCACTCTTGCGCTGGCAGCCGCGCTTACATTGGCCTCGCCCGCGAATTGATCAGCCGTCTACCACCTCAACAGAAAGCAGCAGCATGAGCGATCCCAGCGATCCCATCCAATTCAGTGGTCCTGCGCGGACCGCGGCAGACAAAAAGAAGAAGCTTGGCAAGGGCTTAGGCGCATTATTGGGGGAAACCCGCCGGGAAGAGCCTTTGGTCCAGCAAACGCCTCAAGATCTGAATGCTCCACGGCAAAATGCTGCTGGTTCCGCTTCGAGCGCGACTCCAACATCTGGATTGGCCTCTCTCGCTATTTCATCGATTTCGCCGCTGCCCGGACAGCCGCGCAAGCGATTTGACGATGAGGCGCTGTCCGAATTGGCCGCCTCTATCGCCGCGCGCGGTGTGATCCAGCCCATTATTGTGCGGCCAAAGGGTGAGGGCCGTTATCAATTGGTGGCGGGCGAGCGGCGTTGGCGCGCTGCTCAGAAGGCGCAACTGCATGAAATCCCAGCACTTGTTCGTGATCTTGATGATCGCGAGGTGATGGCATTAGCGCTGATTGAGAACATTCAGCGCGAGGATTTGAATCCCATCGAAGAGGCGCGGGCCTATCACCGTTTGAGCGAAGACGAAGGTATGACCCAGTCCGATATCGCGCAGATGGTAGAGAAGTCACGAAGTCACGTGGCTAACCTGCAGCGTTTGCTCAACTTGCCGAGCGATGTCCTTGATTTGGTTGAGGACAATCAGCTTTCCATGGGCCATGCACGTGCGCTAATCGGGCATGATGACGCATCCAGCCTGGCGAAAGCGGCTGTGAAGAACGGCTTTTCAGTGCGCGAAGTCGAAGCACTGGCGCGTGGCACCGCTTTGGAAGCGCCAAAGGGTTCGTCAAAGACGGCTCCGGTTCCTCGCGATCCCGCCAAAGATGCCGATATTGCTGCGGTGCAGGCGCATCTGGAGGAGTTTTTGGGTCTAACCGTGCGGATCAAGACCGATGCCGATCCGCGCTCGGGAGCCGTTACGATCCGTTATCGCACGCTCGATCAATTGGATTTGGTCTGTCAGAGGCTGACGGGCGGCGATATCTAACGCAAAGTTGCGCCGCGCAACTGCCTTGGCCAAGAAATTGCGCCGCGCAACTTCTTTGATTGCCTATAAACCTTTGTAATACAAGATCTTACTCGGTGGTACGCAGACCCACAGCCATTCGCGCCACGTTAGACCCGATCTGCAATTTTGACTGCGAGAACCTCCAGTCCTGCGGCGTCCTCTTGGGTAAAACGAGCCGGGGTGGGGCTGTCCAAGTCAATCACAGCGATCACCTGTCCATCCCGGACGATCGGCACAACCAATTCGGAACGGCTTGCGGAATCGCAAGCGATATGGCCCGGGAAAGCATGGACATCCTCCACCAATTGGGTTTCGCCGCTGCGGGCTGCGGCACCGCAAACCCCTTGATTGAGTGGGATACGGATACAGGCAGGGCGACCGACAAACGGCCCCAACACCAATTCGTCTCCGATAAGCCGGTAAAAGCCAGCCCAGTTTAGGTCGGGCAGAAATTCCGCCAGCAAAGCGGCCAGATTGGCCATATTTGCAATGGAATCGCTTTCACCCTCGGTCAGAGAGAGGGCGGCGTCGCTCAATTGGCGATAGCGCTCAGGCGTTGCCAGGCTGGGATCGGGACCGAAATCAAACATCGGCTGTGATCTAATGTCCTTTTGCATAGTGGCAAGCCCATTGCAGGTGGCCGCGCTCTCGCTTATTCCTTCGCTATGAGCAAGACACGCAAATTCTTAATCGGCCTGGTGGCCTTCCTTGTCATTATTGCCATCGCCTTGTTCGTGCTGACGCGAGGGGATACGGCCGATCTGTCCTTTTCCGAAGTGACCGGGCTGGATCCGACATTGGAAGAGCCCAATGCTGAAGCTATCCCAACCGTTCAGATCGCCAAGCCGGTGGGCTGGAAGGATGGGGAGCTTCCCGTTGCCGCTGATGGCCTGACGGTTAGCCGCTTTGCTGAAGGGTTAGAGCACCCCCGCGTTCTCTACGCGCTGCCCAATGGCGATATCCTGACCACGCTGACCCGCTCGCCCAAGGCTGAAGGAGATGGTGGAGGAATTACGGCCTTTATCGCCGGCATTCTGCTGGAACGCGCCGGTGCTTTGGGGGATTCGCCTGAACAAATCGTCCTGCTGCGTGACGCTGATGGCGATGGGGTGGCAGAAACCCGCAAGATCATTCTGGAAGACCTTGCTTCACCGTCGGGCATGGCGTGGGGCGACGGCACACTTTATGTCGCCAATCACAACGCCTTGCTGGCCTTTCCTTATGAATTGGGAAGCGATGCGGTTACTGGCGAGCCGACCAAATTGATGGATCTGCCCGGAGGTGGCGGCCATTGGATGCGCAATATCGAGCTGCATCCGGAAGGGACGAAGATCTATATCGCAGTAGGCTCGGTCTCCAACATTGGTGAGCAGGGTATGGAGATCGAAGAGGGCCGCGCCATGATTTGGGAATATAATCTCGAAACCAATCGCCAGCGACCTTATGCGACCGGCCTACGCAACCCGAATGGTTTGGATTGGGGCCCCTGGAATGGCGAGCTTTGGACCACGGTGAACGAGCGCGACATGTTGGGATCGGATCTGGTCCCAGATTATCTGACAAATGTGCCAATCGGGGCGCAATATGGTTGGCCCTGGGTCTATTGGCGGGACAATTTTGACCGCCGTGTTGAGGCGCCCATGCCAGCCTATCTGATCGATTACGCCCGCAAGCCTGAATATGCCTTGGGCCCGCATGTGGCGGCTTTGGGCCTGGTGTTCTCTGCCGAGGGCAACCGCATGGGTGGAGCGTTCGCCAACGGTGCCTTCATTGCTCAGCACGGATCATGGAACCGCAAGCCGCCATCTGGCTATGATGTGGTCTATGTGCCGTTCGACAATCTTGGCAATCCGCAAGGTAATCCGATCCCCGTTCTGACCGGCTTTCTCAACGATGATGGGACAACCAAGGGGCGTCCAACATGGGTTGAATGGGCAGCCGATGGATCTTTGCTGGTGTCGGATGACACGGCAGGAATCATTTGGCGTGTGATTGCGCCAGACGCGGAGCCTGCCGCTGCGATCGAGCGCACCAAGAGCGATCCTTTGCGGCCACGCGGCGCTTTGACGGGTGACCCACGCGCGACCTTTGGCGAGGATGATTTTGCCCGGACTCAACCAGCCACAAATTGAATCGGCCACAATTGAATCGGCGGCTTCGTTCTGGGGGTAATAGATGAAGTGAGGCGGGTCTGTGAGGCCTATCCAAACTCTCTATTCTTCCAACACCTTGCCAGCTCGGCCAGCCAGCTCGACAACAAACTGCCATGCCGAGCGTCCTGATCGGGCGCCGCGCTGCATGGCCCATTCCAGCGCTGCTTCGTCGGTATATTGCAGATCCATCGGCTCGGCATAGGCCTGCACGATTTCGAGATAAGCTTCCTTACCGCAGGGATGAAACCCGATCGCGAGCCCAAAACGGTCGGCCAAAGCCAGCTTGTCATCCACCGCATCGCGCGAGTTCAAAGCGCCATCACCGCCAGATGTATCCTGTTCGGACAATTGACGCGCCAAAATGGCCCGCCTGTTCGAGGTGACCGCCAAGCGCGCATTGGCAGGCCGAGCCTCGATCCCGCCCTCCAACCAGCTACGCAAGCGTCGTGGCCCGACTGTATCATCCTCGGAAAAGCCAAGATCATCAATGAAAACAAGGAATTGCCGCTTAACTAAGGCTAGTTCCCCGAACAGAATCGGTAGCGTATCCAGCGCATCAGCGGTCACTTGAACCAACCCCAGCGCCATCGGAGCATCGTTCTGCACAGCGATCACACTGGCGCGCACCAGGGCAGATTTGCCCATTCCGCGCGAGCCCCACAGTAGCATATCATGCGAGGCGTTGCCCCAGGCAAAGCGCTCTGTGTTCTCCAACACTTGTGCTTTCTGCCGATCGATCCCACGCAATTGGGCGATATCCGGCGCGGTCAATTCATCCAATTCGCGGACGGTGGAGCCATCCCAAACATAGCCCGGCTTGGTCTTCCAATCGACCTGTGGGACGGCAGGGGGCGACAGACGTTCAAGCGCATCGGCAATGCGCTGCAGATAGGCTTCTGTATTGCTCACGCGGTGTCTTTATCCGGCCAAGGCCTCTGCGGGAAGGGCGTATAGCAATTCAGCACCGGCCATGGCGGCCGCCTTTTGGCCGCTCGCTTCGGGTACGATACGCTCAAGGAAAAACCGCGCCGTAACTGGCTTGCTTTGCGCCAAGGCAGGCGCTTGGCCCGCCGCCACTGCCTGAGCTTGCTTGAGCAATTGCCACCCTGCCACAGCGACCGAGAACATGGTGCAGAAGGGTACGCTGCCAGCCAATTTGTCGTCCAGACTGGCATCTTCGCGCATCCATGTGGCAATGGTTTGGCATTCTTGGGCCAAGGCAAGCAGAGCGGGCTCGTCCTGCGCGTCATGCGCGATGTCCGCCAGCAAGCTCAACACCGCATTGCCGCCGTCCATTCCCAGCTTTCTGGTTACCAGGTCTGCCGCCTGAATGCCGTTGGTGCCTTCATAGATGGGTGCAATGCGCGAATCGCGCCAATGTTGGGCCGCGCCGGTCTCCTCGACAAAGCCCATACCCCCGTGGATCTGGATCCCGATGCCCGAGACCTCCACCCCAACATCTGTGCCCCATGCCTTTACCAGCGGGACCAGCACCTCGGCTCGCATGCTTGCGGCTTCGTCGCCGATACTGCCGCGATCAACCTGACCGGCACAATAATAGAGCAGGGCGCGGATACCCTCCGTCAATGATTTCATCCGCAAGATCATCCGGCGCACATCGGGGTGCTCTATAATCGCAACAGCGCTTTTGTCGGGTGATCCCGCGCGGGCCGATTGCACCCGGTCTGCCGCATAAGCGATCGCCTGCTGGGTCGCACGCTCAGCGATCTGGGCGCCTTGGTTGCCAACATTGATCCGGGCATTGTTCATCATCGTGAACATGGCCATCAGACCGCGATTTTCTGCGCCGACCAATTCCCCGATGCACTCGCCATTGTCGCCGTAGCTCATCACGCAAGTGGGTGAGGCATTGATCCCCAGCTTATGCTCCAGGCTGACGCAACGCAGATCATTCTTGGCACCCAGCGACCCGTCTGCATTGACGTGATATTTGGGGACGATGAACAGCGAAATCCCGCGGCTTCCCTCGGGCGCGTCGGGCAGACGAGCCAGAACCAAATGGATGATATTTTCAGCCAGATCGTGCTCACCCCAGGTGATATAGATCTTCTGGCCCTGGATGAGATATTTGCCTGCATGCTCGCCATCTTCAATCGGCACCGCGGTTGAGCGCAAGGCACCAACATCGCTGCCTGCCTGCGGCTCGGTGAGGTTCATTGTGCCCGACCAAAGCCCGCTGACCAATTGCGGCAGATACATCGCCTTTTGTGCATCGCTGCCATGGTGTTCCAAGGCCTCGATCGCGCCAACAGATAGCATGGGCAGCAGGTTGAAGGCCATATTGGCCGAACCCAGGTTCTCCAACACATTGCAAGAGAGGGTGAAGGGCATGCCTTGCCCGCCGAACGCCTCCGGGCTGGAGATGGCGTTCCACCCTTGCTCGACATAGGCACCATAGGCTGGCTTGAATCCATCGGGCAGACGGACCACGCCGTTTTCCAGTTTTGCTCCCTCAAGATCACCAATGCGATTGAGCGGCGCAAATTCGCCAGCTGCAAACTCACCCACGCCCGCGACGATGGCTTCGACCAAATCGGCCTCAGCTGCGGCAAACTTCTCGCTTTGCGCTAGCTCTTCAATGCCCGCATTAACGCGGATGGCGAGCAATTGGTCATGGGTCGGTGGTGTATAGGGGAGCACGTGGTTTCAATCCTTTTTCGAGGCAAAAGACTTGGCTTTGCACGCCCTCACCTATAGCGGGCGAGCATGACCAGCAAGAACGCTACGGAATCGGTACCGGCAGATGCCGGATCAATCGCGAAAGCGGCTGCGATTCTGGAACGCGGGGGCCTTGTCGCAGTTCCGACCGAGACCGTCTATGGACTTGCAGCAAGGGCCGACAGTGACGATGCGGTTGCGCGAATTTTTGCCGCAAAGGGCCGGCCGAACTTCAATCCGCTGATCGTGCATGTGCGCGATGTGGATCACGCTCAGGAATTTGCGCACTTCAACGATAAGGCGCGCGAGCTGGCCCATACCTTTTGGCCTGGCCCGCTCACTCTGGTGCTCCCCAAGCGAAGCGACGCGCCTTTGGCTGGGGCTGTTAGTGCCGGACTTCCAACGATTGCAGTGCGCGCACCGGCGCACCCGGTCATGCAGCAATTGCTGGATGCGGTGGATTTCCCTTTGGCCGCACCGTCAGCCAATCGTAGCGGATTCATCAGCCCAACCAGCGCTGCGCATGTGCTGGCGACATTGGAAGGTCGGATCGATTGTGTGCTGGACGGTGGCAGCAGCGAGCAGGGATTGGAATCGACCATTGTTGCCGTGCGCGAGGATGGCAGCGTCCAGCAATTGCGGCCTGGTCCGATTGACACAGCTGCGCTGAATGCTGTGCAGCCCACGCCCCACGCCGACAATTCTGAAACCGCAGCGCAGATAGAGGCTCCTGGTCAGTTGGCCAGCCACTATGCGCCGGGGAAGCCGGTACGTTTGAATGCGGTTGGTGCTGAGAAGGATGAGTTCTTCATCGGCTTTGGGTCGGTCACAGGTGACTGCACTCTGTCACAATCAGGCGATCTGAATGATGCCGCAGCAAGGCTATATGCCTGTCTGCACCAAGGGGCCGTGTCGGAAAAGGCGCGGATTGCGGTCGCCCCCATACCCGACAGCGGGATCGGCAAGGCGATCAATGACCGCTTGCGCCGCGCGGCTGCCTGACGGCTGGAGACAAGGCTAGCCTTCGGGCGCCTGGTCGAGCGACGGATTGTCTCTCAGCAAGATTTGAATCTCGGAATAGATTTCGCGCGACTTAAAGCAGGCATGGTCATCGCCTTCGCGGCATTCATCCATGTGCTTGGCATACTCGCGCTCAAGCTTGCCCAATTGTTCTTCGCGCTTGCGCAATTCGCGCCCGCGCTTTTCGTCGGCTTCAGATTGACTGGTGGTGGCCAGATCAACCCCCTTGCTGACAACTTTGACCGGGGCTGTGACCACATCAACCGCCGTTCTGGCGATGCATCCAGGAAGCATCATGATCGATGCGGTGAGGGCAAATAATGAAAGAGCGCGCATAGCGGGTACCATGCGCGCTCTTGTAGGGATTGCAAGCCAGCTTCGCTCAATCGAGCAATGCTTGCGGGCAATTAGCCTTCTTCATCAGAAGCGCCTTTAACGCCGCCATCGCATTTCAATTCACCTGAACCCATCGAATCAACTTCGCAGGTTGCGCTGCCGGTTACGGTTACCATTCCCGATCCCATGATGCTGGCGGAAACCTCGCCGTCGGATGCGAAGCGCGCATCGCCCGATCCGGCCACGGTTACATCGGCAGAATCAACCGACAGGCCTGCCAAATCACCCGAGCCAGAACCCAACACATTTAGGTCCAGTTCCTCGGTTCTTCCGGCAGCCGAGAGAGAGCCGGCGCCAGCAATGGTTGCGTCCACTTTGGTTGCGTCGACATTCGCAACGCTAAGCGATCCCGTACCAGCGATTGTCAGGTTAGCCTCTGAGGCAACGCTTTCGGCTTCAACCGATCCTGATCCGGCAATGGTGATCGAATTTGGCGCAGGCATTGTTACCGTAACAATGGCCGTTCCATTGTCGCTCCATTTGCCGTTCTTCCGCAAGATAGCCAGCGTGCCGCCTTCATTGGTAAAGCGGAGCAAATCGATTGCTTCGTCATCTCCAGCAACGTCGATGGAGAGTGAATCGCCGCTTGTCAGAACAACTTTGTCGGGACTGGCAAGGACGAATTCCGTGGGTGCATCGCCGGACATGTCGAGCTCTGCCAACGGCACGCCTTCCTCACCATCGATGTTGATATTTACGTCGTAACAACCTGCCAAGGCAGCGCTCATAGCGATGATTGCAGCGGGTGCTGCGCGTCTAATAATATTGTGAAACATGGTTCCTCCACCTGAATTGCGTATTACTGATATAATACAGTGAAGTTCGATGTTCAACCGCCCAATCAAAAAGGGCCACCCAATGGGCGGCCCTTCGTCGATTGAAGTGGGAGGCTGGTCGATCAATCGATCAGCTATCTTCCTCATCACTCTCGTAATATTGCGGTGCATGTTCGCGCAGCACGTCGAGAATCTTCTCCAGTGCGGTTGGCTCGTCGGTTTCTTCCATCGCAGCAAGTTCGCGGGCCAAACGGCTGGAAGCCGCTTCAAAGATCTGGCGTTCGGAATAGCTTTGCTCAGGCTGATCATCGGGACGGAACAGGTCGCGCGTCACTTCGGCGATCAAAACGATTTCGCCAGAATTGATCTTCGCTTCATATTCCTGGGCCCGGCGCGACCACATGGTGCGTTTTACCTTGGGCTTGCCCTTGAGCGTTTCGATCGCTTCTTTCAGCGTCTTGTCGGACGACAATTTGCGCATACCAATCGCCTCGACCTTATTGGTCGGAACGCGAAGGGTCATACGCTCTTTCTCAAAGCGCAGCACATACAGTTCCAGCTGCATGCCGGCGATCTCTTCATTCTGAAGTTCGATCACCCGGCCAACACCGTGCTTTGGATAAACTACATAATCGCCAACAACGAAGGCGGGAGCCTTGCTAGCCATGGGAATTCCTTTCTTTGGGTACGGCCCAAATGTGCCAGCGCGCCAAGCTCAAATTGTTCCCGGCACCCGTTCTCACAGGCACCCAATTCGTACTAAGGATTGCTGCTGCTGGTCCGTACCTTTCACAATTTCGCGTCCGTCGCCGGGACCAAACCGGCGCGGTTATTCGATTATATACCACAATCGCAACAATATTGCGAGTCATCCGCTTTACGCACGCGTAAAGGCCCCTCGCCGTTACGGAAAGGCGGGGTGTTTGGCCGGATGTTCTACAATTCTGAAATCGAGCCGGGCCGCAGCCCGACTTAAATCAATCGCCCTCGCCGGGCGCTTCGGTGAAGTACTTTTCGAACTTGCCTTCAACACCCTTGAAGTCATCCGCGTCTGCAGGCGGTTCTTTCTGGCTGGTGATGTTTGGCCACTCGGCAGAATATTTGGTGTTCAGCTCGAGCAGCTTTTCCAAACCGTCTTCGGTATCGGGCAAAATCGCTTCGGCGGGGCATTCTGGTTCGCACACGCCGCAATCAATGCATTCGCTGGGATTGATGACCAACATCGTTTCGCCTTCATAGAAGCAGTCGACTGGACAAACTTCTACGCAATCGGTGTATTTGCATTTGATGCAGGCGTCGGTGACGACATAGGTCATGGAATTCGGTTCCCTCGCAATTCACGTGTCTTTATTGGCTGCTAGTGCGCTTTCCCCATCGCGGTCAAGCTCATGATAATGAGAGCGGGCAATTCCTGGCGGGCCGCGGCGTTGCGGCAGCGTGCAAACTTCAACAATCCTGACCTCGGTGCCAACGGGAAAGGTCAGAATATCGCCTGGGGCAACATCTTCGCTATGCCGAGTGACGCGATGACCGTTCATTCGCATGTGTCCTGCATCGATCATGGCGCAGGCTTTGCTCCTGGTGCGCGCAAACCGCAGATAGACCAGCAGCCGGTCTATTCTCATACGCTCACTCTCATCAGCCCAGCAAATCCGCCAGTGCATCAAACGCGCCACTCGCTTTGGCGGGACCGAAATCGGCCTTTTTCTCGCGTTTCGAATTGTCGCGCTTCTGTTTGGCAGGGTTGCGCGGCTTACCTTTCGCATTTTTGGGTTTGCGATTGTTGTCATGCGCTTGTCGGCGCTTGCCGGCTGAACCAGTCCTTGCCTGATCACCAGCCCTGCGTGGCCGCCAATTCCATACATCGGGCGCCGGTGGCCCTTGTGCATCATCGGCCAAAGTGCGCCCGCGCTGCAATTTGAAGCCGGCGGCGCCCAACAAGCGCTGGAAGCTATCCGGCTCCAACCCGATCGAGATCGCTAGGGCCGGATCGAGCCGGAACAGTCTGCCTGACGATTTGGCCCGCGCATCAAATGCAGCGCGCAATATCTTCTCCGCCAGATCGACCCGAATGGCCTGTTTCCCGGCGTGGCGATAGCCTGCCGGCAATTGTTTCACCTCGGCCAAAACGGGCAACATCGCTTCGTTCAGCGGGCGCTTATCGATGCCCAAGGCATGCAGCAATTGACGCGGTGCCGGCTTCAGCAGGCCGGGGGCGAAAATGTCCAGGGCACCAAAAGTGACGCCAAGTCGCCGCAGGAAAGGTCTCATTTCCTTGGGTAAATGCTCGAGCCCCGCCTGCTCGCGGCTCACCACACCGTGGCCCGCGATCAATGTGTGAAGCAAGGCGCGCGCTTGCGATCCGGCACTTTCATCGTGGGTCGCGGCGGCCAGCTTACGCAGAGGTTCCAATGGTGCCAGCAATTGGTTGAGCCAATTGGCAAGACCCTCTTCCAGCTTCTTGCTTTCAGCATCGGGCAGCTTGGTGATGTCGCGGCTCAGCTGCAGGCGCGGCTGAGCAAAATCGGCTGGGATTTCGATCTGCGCCAATTGCTGGTCGTTCCAGACAATCGCGCCATCCTCCAGATCCAGCTGCTCTAACCCTTCCGACAGCAACCATCGCGCACGCTGTGCCAACAGGCCTGGCAGTGCCTTTTCGCCCGCGGCCAGCAACATCTTGCGGTCAGCCACCGTGGCATCGGGATCCACGGCGAAACGAAATCCATCCAAACGACCGATCACTTCGCCCTCGACGGTCAGTCGGTCGTCTTGTTCCAGCGTAACTGGCAGACCCATGCTGTCTTGCCCCAGGCTCTTCATCAAAATTGCCGTCCTTCGGTTTACAAATCTCTCGGTCAGGCGGCCATGCAGCGCGTCTGACAATCGTGCTTCAACAGCTCTCGCCCGGGCCGCCATCTCGTCGCGCGCCAACACCCAATCGGGTCGCTGGCAGATATAGGCCCATGACCGGATCGCGGCGATGCGGCCCTGTAGCGTGTCGATATCGCCCTGCACACGGTCAAGTTCGGCAATGCGTGCGGCAACAAAGTCTGCCCCGATATAGCCTTCGCGCAGGTCTTGCCACAAGCGCGCGACAAACCGGGCATGGGTGTCCACCCCCGATTGCCGGAAATCGGGCAACGAACACGCCTCCCAAAAACGGCGGACCTGGCCATTGCCGGTTACGCTTTGCGCCAGCGGTTCGTCAGCCAATTTGCGCAAGACAGCCAGATCGATCGCTTCGGGTGCGCCGGACAATTGCGGTTCTTGTGGCGGCCTTTCCAGATCGCTCAGCAATGTCCCCAACGTATCGAAGCGCGGCTCTGCATCGCGCCAAAACAGCTTGGTAATGGGGGCAAAGCGATGCTCTTCAATCGCGTAAATCTCTTCTTCGGTGAATTCGGGAGGCGCTCCATTGTTGCCTCGGCCCCCACCCAATACGCCAAAGCTGCCATCGCGTTGGTGCCTGCCCGCACGGCCCGCGATCTGCGCCATTTCAGCCGGGAACAACCGCCTTTTGCGGCGGCCATCGAACTTGCTCAGCGCGGCAAAGGCGACATGGTGCAGGTCAAGGTTGAGCCCCATGCCGATGGCATCGGTTGCCACGATGTAATCAACCTCGCCATTTTGGAACAACTCGACCTGCTTGTTGCGGGTTTCGGGCGATAGGGCGCCCATGACCACTGCGGCACCGCCCCTGAACCGGCGCAGCATTTCGGCCATCGCGTAGACCTGCTCGGAACTGAAGGCGACAACCGCGCTGCGCGGAGGCAGGCGGGACAATTTGCAGCTGCCTGCGTGCGATAGGGTGGAAAAACGCGGGCGTTCAACCATTTCGGCGCCGGGGACTAAGGCTCGCACCATCGGTTCCAGTGTGGCCGAACCGAGCAGCATCGTTTCTTCCCGGCCTCGCGCATTCAGCAGGCGATCGGTGAAGATATGTCCGCGTTCGGGATCGGCGGCCAATTGAGCTTCATCCAGCCCGACAAATGCATGCGGACCGTTTTTCCCCGAGCCCAGGCGGTCCATCGCCTCAACCGTGCAGCAGAAATAGCGGGCCTCGGGCGGCTCGATCCGCTCCTCTCCGGTGATCAGGGCAACCGCCTTGTCCCCCTTGATCGCGCGCACCCGATCATACACTTCGCGCGCCAGCAGGCGCAGCGGAAAGCCGATCATTCCCGACGAATGGGCGCACATGCGCTCAATCGCCAAATGGGTCTTGCCGGTGTTGGTGGGGCCGAGAACCGCCTTGATGGTGCTGTCGTTCACGCAAACGTTTGTGCCAGCGGTCACATTCGGGGGCAATGCCTTGGTGTGCGATTATGGGCACTAAATTTCTGCATTTGGTCGTTTTTTGGATGCGTTTTGCCGCAGATTAACGCGGTCTTTACTTTGAAGACCGCAGGAAATCCGCCAATAGAGAGCCAAAGAAGCAGTGCAGGCTATGCGTCTGCAGGTGGAGGGATCGGTTGGAACAGGCACGCGATGTGCACAGCAATGATGCGCAAGGGGCTGACGGCGAGTCTGCCGCTTCTGCCAGCGCGTCCGCCAACAATTCCGGCCAATTGGCTGAAGGTCAGTCAAACCCGGGCGAGGGCACTATGGTTCTCCAACGCGCGGAAAGCTGGAAAGACCGATATGCCCAATGGCGCGACAACACATCGGAACAACTCAACACGTTGGATTTAGCCCCCAGCCTGGCCGAAAACATCGGCAGCGGGCGCTGGTTTCGCGGATTGGGGACGATGTTGGCACTGGGCGCGGTTGCGATCGCCTTTTGGCCCAATTTCTCCGCGCTCGAAGCAAAGCCAGCGATGACCACCGATGCTGGCGTACGCGATGAATTCCGCAGCCATATGATCATGCCGCTTGCCCTTGGCGGCGACAGCGGGCGTCAGATGAGCGCGGGCGTGCAGGTTATTCCTTTGGAATCCGCCCCTGAGCGACCGCAGATTGAACTGGTCGCGACCTTGGCCAAGGGCGATGGCTTTTCTTCTATGTTGCGCCGCGCGGGCGTGGGTTCTGCCGACGCTGAAAAAGTGGCAGAGCTGGTTTCCGGCGCTGTGCCGTTGGACGAAGTGGAGCCTGGCACGCGGGTTGATGTGGTGTTGGGCAGACGAGCGGAAGCGGGCGCCCCTAGGCCGCTCGACGCCTTGAAAATTCGCGCCAAATTCGATCTCGAATTGCAGGTCGAGCGGGGAGATTCCGGCAATTTGTCGCTGCGCCGCAACCCCATTCGGGTGGATGAAACGCCGCTGCGTATTCGGGGAACTGTGGGCCAAAGCCTGTATCGGTCTGCGCGTGCTGCGGGCGCTCCGGCCAGCGCCGTGCAAGCCTATATCAAGGCGATCGACAATCAGATCGACATGAACCGCGAAATCGCATCCAGCGACGAGTTTGACATGATCGTGTCCTATCGCCGTGCCGCAACCGGTGAACGCCAAGCGGGTCAATTGCTCTATGCAGGCATTGATCGCGGTGGCGAGCCGAAGACGCAATTGATGCGCTGGGGCAAGCAGGGCCGCTTTTACGAAGCATCGGGTGTGGGCGAGCAACGCAATGGCTTGGTTGCGCCTGTCCCGGGCCGGATTACCTCACGATTTGGCATGCGGCGGCACCCGATATTGGGGTATCGCCGAATGCATTCGGGCATGGATTTCCGCGCTCGGCACGGAACGCCGATTGTGGCTGTAACAGATGGCCGGGTGACGAGTGCTGGCCGCGCCGGTGGTTGCGGCAATGCGGTTAGGCTGAGCCACGGAAACAATCTTTCGACCCGTTACTGCCACATGAGCCGGATGGCGGTGCGGCGAGGCCAGAATGTGCGGCGCGGTCAAGTGATCGGCTATGTCGGATCAACTGGGCTGTCGACCGGACCACATTTGCATTATGAAATGTATCGCGGATCGCGGGCGATCAACCCAGCATCGGTCAACTTTGTGACTCGGGCCCAATTGCAGGGGCGCGAGTTGATCGAGTTCCGTTCGGCCTTGAACCGGATCAAATCTGTCGAGCCGGGCAAGGCGTTGGAGGATCTGGTTCCCACACGCAAAGAGACAGAGGTCCCGCTGCGCGAGATTGAGAAGATCGACACGGCGCGCAAGATCAGCTGATTGCACCGCACGCCAATTTGCGGCAACACGCTGGCGCAATGACACAAAGCTATCCCAACACCCGCCTCAGACGCACCCGTGCAACCGGCTGGAGCCGCAATCTCCACCGAGAGAATGTGCTGACTCCGGCTGATCTGATCTGGCCGCTTTTTGTGACAGAGGGTAGCAGCGTTGAAGAACCGATCACCTCTCTGCTCGGCGTGTCGCGTTGGTCGGTAGACGGCATCGTGGCGCGCGCCAAAGAGGCGGTTGATCTGGGTATCCCGGTTGTGGCCCTGTTTCCCAACACTCAGGCAGACCGGCGCAGTGATGATGGCGCAGAGGCGCACAATCCTGACAATTTGATGTGCCGCGCCATTCGCGCGATCAAGCAGGAATGCGGCGATGACATTGGCGTACTGACCGATGTCGCGCTGGATCCCTACACCAGCCATGGCCAGGACGGATTGTTGAACGCTGATGGCTATGTGGTGAATGACGATACCGTTGCGGTGTTGGTGGACCAGGCGCTCAATCAAGCAGAGGCGGGGGCTGATATTATCGCACCGTCAGACATGATGGATGGGCGGGTCCACGCGATCCGCATGGCGCTGGAAATGGGCGGCCACACCAATGTTCAGATCATGAGCTATGCCGCCAAATATGCCAGCGCATTCTATGGCCCCTTCCGCGACGCGGTGGGATCGGGCGGCCTGTTGAAAGGCGACAAGAAAAGTTATCAGATGGACCCGGCCAATGGACTGGAGGCTTTGCGCGAGGTGGAAATGGACATTGCCGAAGGCGCCGACAGCGTAATGGTAAAGCCAGGGCTCGCCTATCTCGACATTGTGCGCGCTGTGAAAGATCGCTTTGATGTTCCTGTCTTCGCCTATCAGGTGAGCGGGGAATATGCGATGATCGAGGCTGCCGCTGCGGCAGGCGCTGGCGATCGTGATGCGCTGGTGCTGGAAACACTGATGGCTTTCAAACGGGCTGGGTGCAGCGGCGTATTGACCTATCATGCGCCCTTGGCGGCGCGGCTTCTAAATGGCTGAAACGGAAACAGACTTTCGGTTTGAAACTGACCGGCTCATCCTGCGGGACTGGCGGTCGGACGACTGGTCTGAATTTTGGCAAACCACCAATACACCAGCGGTCATGTGCTGGTTGGGTGGGGTGTTGGACGATCCGGGTATGTCCAAAGCCAGTTCTAGGCTTGAAAGTTACCGCAAACAGCACGGCCACACCTTTTGGGCGGTAGAGCGCAAAAGCGACATGCAGATTCTCGGCTTTTGCGGACTCAAACGCAGCAATCAAGAGGGTGGTCCAATCGGCGAGATGGAAGTTGGTTGGCGATTGCGCCAAGATGCTTGGGGCAAAGGCTATGCAAAAGAGGCCGCCATCGCGTCGCTCGATTTGGCCTTTAATACGTTTGACGCAAACCAAGTTATTGCACTGACGGTGCAGGGCAACGCGCCCAGCTGGGGTCTTATGAAGCGGCTGGGAATGCAGCGGCGAGAAGATCTCGATTTTGCTAACGCAGAATTCGATGCCGATACCGGTGTCATAATTGTCTATTCGATAGATCACGAGCACTGGGGCATGGGTGTTGGCTGATATCGTTCTGGCGACTAAGCGGCTTGATCTGCGCAAGATTGGCGAGGATCAGGTCGACTTGCATTGGAAATATTTGAATTCCGAAGCCGTGATGGAGCGTCTGGGTGGACCGCGCACACGCGAGGAGCTGGCCAAGAAGCACGCCAAGGCACGTGCCAGTTTCGCCAGCGACGGCTTTGGCTTCATGTTCGGTTACGAGCGCAGCACCGGCGAGATGGTGACCCATTGCGGGATGAAGCGCGTGGATAATCCCCTTGCTGCCAATCAAGGCGACCACGAGATCGGCTGGTTGGTGCGCGAGGATCGCTGGCGGATGGGCTATGCCGAGGAATCGATGCGCGCCGTGATCGACTGGGCCTTTGAAGAACACGGCGCACCGCACCTTGTGGCGCTCACCAGCCCGCACAATATCGGCAGCTGGAAGTTGATGGAGAAGCTGGGCATGGAACGGCGCCCTGATCTTGATTTCGAAGACCCCGGCTTTCCTGCACAAGACCGCCAGACAATCCAATATTCCATCACCCGCGATCAATGGGAGAATTCGCAATGCAACGCCCCGGCGTGAACATCATCTCTATCCACGGCAAGACGCCAAAGATTCACGACACGGCGTTTATTGCGCCAGGCTGCACCATCATTGGCGATGTGGAAATCGGCGCGGAAAGCTCGATCTGGTACAATTGTGTGGTGCGGGCAGACGTTTTCAAAATCCGCATTGGCGAACGGACCAATGTGCAGGACGGCAGCGTGCTGCATTGCGATCCACCCCGGCCCGGAGACGAGGAAGGCTCACCTTTGATCATCGGCGATGATGTCCTGATCGGCCATATGGCGATGGTTCATGGCTGCACGATTCATGATCGCGGGTTTGTGGGCTTGGGCGCTATCGCGATGAACAAATCGGTCATCGGCAGCGATGCCATGCTGGCCGCAGGCGCCATGCTGACAGAGGGCAAGGTGATGGAGGATCGGATGCTGTGGGCTGGGCGACCTGCCAAACCGATGAAGCCTCTGTCCGATGCCGCGATCGCGGGTATGCGGATTGGTGTTGCCCATTATACGGAAAATGCCAAGCATCACAGCGTCGCGGTTGAGGCGTCGCTGGGCTAGGGCCGAAAAGGACAAACCGTCAGTTTTACCGATCAGCTTTGGTTGTCGCTGCCGGTACCCTTGGAGCCGTCTTTCGAGCCGCCATCCGAACCACTGCCGGCATCGCTGTCGGATGATTCAGGAGCCTCTGGAGGCTTTGGATCGGCTTTCTTATTGCTCGTTCTCGGCGCAGCCTTCTTAGCCGCCGGCTTCTTGCGCGCCGGGGTTTTGCGTTTCGCCTTGGGCGGAGCGGGCGTCAACTCAAAGCTGGGCTTGCCGTCCTTGACGGTAACATGCACTTCGCCGCCATCGGCCAATTTGCCAAATAGCAATTCCTCGGCCAGCGGTTGCTTGATCTTGTCTTGCAACAGACGCCCCATCGGACGCGCGCCATACAGCTTGTCATAGCCTTTTTCGGCGAGCCAATCGCGCGCATCGCTATCAAACTGAATGTGGACGTTTTGATCGGCCAATTGCAGCTCGAGTTGCAGGATGAATTTGTCGACAACGCGGGCCACTGTGGGCCTGCCCAGATAAGCAAATGGCACAATCGCATCCAAACGGTTGCGGAATTCGGGTGAGAACATCTTCTTCACCGCTTCTTCGCCCGCATCTTCCTTGGACACATCGCCAAAACCGATACCCTGGCTCGCCATGTCCGACGCACCAGCATTGGTGGTCATGATGAGCACGACATTGCGGAAATCGACCGTTTTGCCGTGGTGATCGGTCAAGCGGCCATTATCCATCACTTGCAGCAGGATATTGAACAGATCCGGATGGGCTTTCTCGATCTCGTCGAGCAACAAGACGCAATGCGGATTTTGATCAACCGCATCGGTCAACAAACCACCCTGATCATAACCGACATAGCCGGGAGGCGCACCGATCAGGCGCGAAATGCTGTGCCGCTCCATATATTCGGACATGTCAAAGCGCTTCAGCTCAATCCCCATAATGGAGGACAATTGCCGCGCAACTTCGGTTTTACCAACGCCGGTCGGGCCAGAGAACAAGAAGCTGCCAATCGGCTTGTCTGGATCGCGCAAACCAGCACGGCTCAGTTTCATTGCGGTCGACAGGCGGTGGATCGCAGCGTCCTGGCCAAACACGACATGTTTCAGATCGCGGTCGAGATTTTCGAGCGCTTTCTTATCGTCCTTGCTGACCGATTTGGGCGGGATCCGTGCCATGGTCGCAATGACCTGCTCAATCTCGCGCGCGGTGATCTTCTTTTTGCGGCGGCTGGGCGGAACCAGCATTTGCATCGCGCCAACCTCGTCGATCACATCGATCGCCTTGTCGGGCAATTTGCGATCATTGATATAGCGGGCGGACAATTCCACTGCGGTTTTCAGCGCATCGGGCGTGTATTTCACCTTGTGGTGATCTTCAAAGGCGGTGCGCAGACCCTTCAGGATCTTCACCGTGTCTTCGATGGTAGGCTCGTTCACATCAATCTTCTGGAACCGGCGCAGCAAAGCGCGGTCCTTTTCGAAGTGATTGCGGAATTCCTTGTATGTGGTGGAGCCAATGCAGCGGATCGTGCCGCCCGACAGCGCGGGCTTGAGCAGGTTGGAGGCGTCCATGGCCCCGCCGCTGGTTGCGCCGGCACCGATTACGGTGTGAATCTCGTCAATGAACAAGACCGCTTCGGGCATTTGCTCCAATTCTGAAACGACCTGCTTCAACCGCTCTTCGAAATCACCGCGATAACGGGTTCCGGCCAGCAACGCGCCCATATCGAGTGAATAAATCACCGCATCTTCAAGCACTTCTGGTACATCGCCTTCGACAATCTTGCGTGCAAGACCTTCGGCAATGGCGGTTTTTCCGACGCCTGGATCACCCACATACAGCGGATTGTTCTTCGAGCGGCGGCACAAGATTTGGACAGTCCGGTCAACTTCGGGACCGCGGCCGATCAACGGATCGATCTTGCCCGCTTCAGCCTTGGCGTTGAGGTTGACGGTAAACTGGTCGAGCGCGGTTTCTTTCTTCGCTCCTTCTGGTGGCTTTTCCCCATCGGGTTGCGGCGCTCCACCTTCGCTCTCGTCACCGGTTTTGGGCTCTAGCTGACGCCCGCCCTTGCCAATGCCGTGGCTGATATAACTTACCGCATCCAACCGGCTCATATCCTGCTGTTGCAGGAAATAGACCGCATAGGAATCGCGTTCGGAAAACAAAGCGACCAGCACATTGGCGCCAGTGACCGTGTCCTTGCCCGAGGTTTGCACGTGCAAAATGGCGCGCTGGATAACCCGCTGAAAACCAGCTGTGGGCTGAGGATCGGCATCATCATCGGTTTTGAGCGACTGATATTCCTGATCCAGATATTGCTTCACCACCTCGGTCAATTCGGCCAGGTCGACACCGCATGCGGCCATTACCTGTGCGCCATCCTCGTCATCGACCAGGGCCAGCAGCAAATGCTCCAACGTGGCATATTCATGCCGCCGCTCTGACGCATGGGCCAGCGCATTATGCAGTGTTCTTTCGAGGTTCTGAGCAAAACTTGGCATAGATTGGTTCTCTGGAGTTAGGTCTCTAACTTACGGATGCGACGTCTCCCTTTCGGGAGAATATGAAGGCCTGTGGTTAATCATTGGTTTACGGCGATCGCTTGATACCCACATTGTACCGAGCGTGTATGGCGGAAAATCATGACCCGATTCATGTGCCGGGTTTCTTAAAAAAGGCATCGGCAGCGCTGCGATGCGCGGCAGCTTTCGAACGATGGGCCGCGACCCGCTCTATTTCCGCCTGCAGCAGGGCGATCCGATCGCCCAGCTCGTCTTGGGAATAAGGATCAAGATCTTCCGTCGCGAGCTTGCTCGCTAGATCGCCTCTGGGGCGCGGGAGGTCACTATCGTCCATTCGCTTCTAACGTTCCAATTGGCAACATCGCAAGCAGCATGGCTTGCTGTCAATCCAAGGTGGGGTTAGTTCGGCATTCTGGCAA
Organism: uncultured Erythrobacter sp.; assembly: GCA_947495555.1. GTDB lineage: Bacteria > Pseudomonadota > Alphaproteobacteria > Sphingomonadales > Sphingomonadaceae > Erythrobacter. The sequence continues at coordinate 1,835,100 of CANLZI010000001.1, forward strand.
GGTCTGTTGCGCGCTGTATCCGCAGAGCCACAGTTTCGACCGAGGGGAACGACTGAAATGGCAAATAATTTGCCCGATGCGATGCGCGCCATTCATTTTGCTGAGCCGGGTGGGCCCGATGTTCTGACCTTGCAGCAGATGGATGTGCCGGCTGTGGGTGCTGATGACGTTCTGATCCGCGTAGCCTTTGCCGGCGTCAATCGCCCCGACTGCATCCAGCGCGCTGGCCATTATCCTGCCCCGCCGGGTGCCTCGCCGGTTTTGGGGCTGGAAGTATCCGGTCAGATCGTTGCGTTGGGCGATCATGTCCCTGCCGAAATGATTGGCCAAACCGTGTGCGCCCTGACGCCGGGTGGTGGTTATGCGGAATATTGTTCTGCACCATGGCAGCACTGCCTGCCCGTAGGTGCGGATATGCCCTTGGCCGAGGCCGCTGCGCTGCCCGAAACCCTGTTCACCGTTTGGCACAATGTCTTTCAACGCGGGATGGCGCGCGATGGAGAACGATTGCTGGTGCATGGCGGGACCAGCGGCATTGGCACCATGGCGATCATGCTGGCCAAGGCATTCGACATAGAGGTGATCGCGACTTGCGGGGACGAAGCAAAATGCGCCGCCGCACGCGAAGTGGGGGCTGATCTGGCGATCAATTACCGCGAGCAAGACTTTGTCGAGGCGGTGCAGGCCCATACCGGCGGGGAGGGCGTGCATGTTGTGCTCGATATGGTGTCGGGCGATTATGTGCCGCGCAACCTCAAATGTCTGGCCGAAGATGGCCGCCATGTGACGATTGCGGTTCTGGGCGGGGCCAAGGCAGAATTGTTCATGCCAATGGTGATGATGCGGCGATTGACGCTGACAGGATCAACCCTGCGTCCTCGATCGGATGCGTTCAAAGCGGCTTTGGCTGACGATATCGCGCACAATGCCTGGCCGCTGTTTGCCGCGGGCGAATTGCATCCCGTGATGGATCGCACGTTTGCTTTGGACGAAGCGGCCGCCGCGCATGCCCGCATGGAGGCCGGCGAGCATATTGGCAAAATCATCCTGGAGGTGGCTGGTGACTGAAATTCTGACCCTGCATGAAGATCCGCGCAGCGGTAATTGCTATAAAATCAAGCTGACAGCGGCTCTGTTGGGTATCCCTCTTGCCACCCATAGCTATGACATCATGGCTGGCGAAACCCGAACGCCTGAATTCCTTCAGCGGGCCAATTCCAATGGCCGCATTCCCGTCTTGCAGATCGGCGAACACGGCGATGGTGATCAGGAGCCGCGCTTTCTCCCCGAAAGCAATGCAGCCTGCTGGTATCTGGCGCATGGCAGCCGCTTGATTCCTGAGGATCGCTTCGCGCAATCAGACATGCTGCGATGGATGTTCTTTGAGCAATATAACCACGAGCCCAACATCGCGACCGTGCGTTATTGGCTGAAATTTGTCGGGCAACACAATCTTACGGAACATCAAACCGCGCAAATCATGCCAAAGCGGATTGCAGGATACGATGCACTGAAACTTATGGACGAACATCTAGCCGACCACTCCTTCCTGCTGGGGGATCGGCTCAGCCTGGCTGATATAGCGCTGTTTCCTTATACCCATGTGGCCGAGGAGGGCGGGTTCGGCTTGGACGATTACGCCCATGTTTGCACATGGATTAAGCGGATCGAGGGTGTGCCGGATTTCGTGCCGATGGCGTGAAACTGCATTGGCGTTCGCTTGTGCTTGCCGATTGTAACGCTTTGCCCTATCTACCCTCTCGCAATGGCCGCTCCGCAAGGGGCGGCCCTTTATATTTTTACGGAGATTTCCCATGGCCCAAGGGTCAACACAGCCCACCCCGTTGATGCCGCATGCCACAGCAACTTGGCTGGTCGATAACACCGGCCTCAGCTTTGAACAGATTGCTGAATTTTGCGGCCTGCATATTCTGGAAGTTCAGGCCATGGCCGATGATCTTGCTGGCAGCAAATACACCGGTCGCGATCCGGTCCACGCGGGTGAACTGAACCAGGCAGAAATCGACAAGGGTCAGGCGGACGAGAGCTATTCTCTGGTCATGCAGAAGGCACCGGTTGAGGTTACCCGGACCAAGGGTCCGCGTTATACGCCCGTGTCAAAGCGTCAGGACAAACCCGATGGCATCGCCTGGGTTCTGCGTAACCACCCTGAAGTTTCAGATGCGCAGATCTCCAAGTTGATCGGTACGACGCGCAACACAATTGGAGCGATTCGCGAGCGCAGCCACTGGAACATCCAGAACATCCAACCGAAAGACCCGGTTACATTGGGCTTGTGTTCTCAGCGCGAACTGGACGCTGTTGTTGCCAAAGCGGCAAAACGTGCAGGCGTTGTTGAAGAAGACGCTGCAGAAACGGTCGTTACCGATGGCCGCAGCGATCGCGAAAAGCTGATCGAAGAATTGCACGCCGAACGCGCTGCCAATGTCAAAGCCGCTGCACAAGCTGCCCAAGAAGCAGAAGCTGCCGCATGGCTGGAAGCAAAGCGGGATGCAGAAGAGGCGAGCGAGGCTGCTCCGGTTGATCCGGAATCACCCTTCACTGCTGAGGCCCCTGCTGTGGCTCCAGAACCCGAGGCAGCGCCTGCTGATGAAGGCACTGAAGAAGAGAGCGCGAAACCCGAATAGCGGTTTGGGTTGGGTCGGGGTTTGGCCATCGGCTTAGCTCCAGCCTGAATTCCCTCATTTTCGCAGCAATTTGCTTGTGCGCGAAGGGTTGATCGGCCATGTTTGCTGACATGAATGTCAGTAAATCGGCCTATCACCACCCCACCCCTTGGGACACGCAATTTCAACCGATTGCTCTTCCGGATATGCTGGCCCAGACAGTCCAGCGCAATCCGGACGCGCCGTTCCTGCATTTCATGGGGCGATCCTTCAGCTATCAGCACACGCTGCACGAAGCGCGGCGCTTTGCTGCGGGCTTATTGGCGATGGGTATTGCCAAGGGAGACCGGGTTGGCCTGTTCCTGCCCAATGTCCCGATTTACGCCAGCGCCTATTATGGCGCGATGATGGCGGGCGCAGTGGTGGTGAATTTCTCGCCGCTCTACACGGTTGAAGAATTGGCTTGGCAGGTCGAGGATTCGGGCACGCGCGTTCTGGTTACGGTCGATGTGCCCGAGCTGTATGATACAGCGAGACAGGTGCTGGATGCGTCAACTTTGGAAACGCTGGTCGTCGGGTCTCTGGCAGACCAGCTGCCGACGTTGAAAAGCCTGGCCTTGCGCATTTTGGGCCGGAGCAAGATTGCCAAGATTGACTGGAGCTCTGCCATATTGCCATGGGCCGATTGCACAGTGGACCGGCCCTTTTCGCCCGATCCAATCGATCCGGCCAAGGATCTGGCGCTTCTCCAATATACTGGCGGGACAACCGGCCGGCCCAAGGGGGCCATGCTAGGCCATGATCAGCTGTCGGTGAACGCCCTGCAAGTTGCCGCCATCAACCCCTTTGGCAATGCCGATAAAGAGGTGTTCATGGGCGCGCTGCCGTTCTTCCATGTGTTCGCCAACACCAGCCTGCTCAATCATGCGGTTGCTACCGGAGCCTCGATTGCGATGCTGCCAAGGTTTGATGCCGGGCAGGTTCTCAAGACAATCGAGAAATTGAAGACGACCGGCTTTCCCGGCGTACCCACCATGTTTCAGGCGCTGCTCGACCATCCCGATGTCGGCAAGACGGATTTGTCATCCCTCAAGGTCTGCATTTCAGGCGGAGCGCCCATGCCTGCTCCCGTGCATACAAAGTTTGAGGACGTTACCGGCGTCCGGGTGGTCGAAGGTTATGGCCTAACCGAAAGCTCAGGCGTTGTGTCGGTCAACCCTTATGAGGGGACCCGCAAGAAGGGGACAATCGGTCAATTGGTGGCGCAGACCGAAATCTTGTTGGTCGACAAAGAAGACCCCCATGTCATTGTGTCCGATGGCGAGCCGGGCGAGTTGATTATTCACGGGCCGCAGATCATGAAGGGCTATTGGAATCGCCCCGAAACAGATGCCGAGGTGTTTGTTGAGCATCACGGCAAAAAATGGCTGCGCACAGGCGATGTGGCCACGGTGGATGAAGACGGCTTTTTATCCATTGTTGACCGGATCAAGGACATGATTGCGGTGGGCGGGTTCAAAGTGTTTCCGAGCCAGGTCGAAGATGTCATTCTAGAGCATGAAGCGGTCAAAGAGGCGTTGGTGATCGGCGTTCCTGAGGACTATTTGGGCGAAGTGCCACGGGTCTATGTCACATTGGAAAGCGGCGCTGATATTGATGGCAAGACCTTGGTCGATTGGCTCAATGCGCGGGTCGGCAAGCACGAGCGCGCGGATCAGGTTGTGATCCGGGACGAGCTTCCCAAAACTCTGGTTGGCAAACTGGATCGCAAGGCTTTGCGGGCAGAGGTTCTATAGACAGCGTGCGAGCAGCCCGGGACAATTACCCCGCCAGCTTAGCGTCAATTATTGCGCGATTTTGAGCTGAGGCTCGTCTTCGCTACCGGCTGGGCTGGCAGCTGGCTTGCTGGCCGGGCTCGCGGTATCGCTGGTGCGGCGATTGGGCACAGAATGGGCAAAGCGACCTTCAACCTGCGCGCCTTGTTCGATCGTCAGCGCATCATAATGCACATCCCCATCGATCCGCGCGCTGCGCAGGATGACCAGTTCGCGCGCCTTGATCGATCCCGATACTTGGCCTGCCAAACGTGCTGTTTCTGCTTCGACGCAGCCGGTAATGCGGCTGGTTTCGCCCTGCACCAGTGACGAGCATGAGATATCGCCTTCAATGGTCCCATCAACGTGCAAGTCGGCCGTGGCGGTCACATCGCCTTTGATTGAAACGTCCGATCCGATCACGGAGAATGTCGATCCGTTGTTATTGCGCGCGGCCATGGGATTCTCCTGAATGGTTGTGCGCGAGTTCCGGGGCTCTGCGGGCTTCTTTGAGAACATTGGGAGCGGTCTCCAGAAAGGGGCGTGGGTTGATCGCACGGTCATTCAACCGAACTTCGAAATGCAAATGCGGTCCGGTCGATCGGCCTGTGCTGCCTATCGCACCGATTACATCACCGGCGTCGACCGGCTGGCCGGCGCGGGCTTTGGTCTTGGACATATGTGCATAGCGGGTCATCAGGCCATTGCCATGGCTGACCTCTACGACTTTACCGTAGCCTGCCTTGCGCCCGACAAAGCTAACGTGTCCTTTTGCGGCCGCATAGATATCAGCGCCTCTGGGACCTTTGAAATCCAGACCACGATGCATTGCACCGCGACGGGTGAAGGGATCACGGCGATAGCCAAATCCCGATGACACCTTGGTTTTCAGGGGATCTGTTGGCGTGAATTGCGGAATACCTTCCAAACCACGCTCTAGCGCAGACATGCGCGCCAGGCTCAGACCCAGGCGTTCAAACCGGGGATCAACATCGCCCTTGGTTGATGTGGCTAGGATTTCCAGCGGACCACCCATCGCATCGCTGCTGGAATAACGCGTCATGGCTGCGGGGTTGAGGCCCAATTTGCGAATGGCACGTTCGGCCCGTTGCGAACGCTGATCAGCAAAGCGCGTCAAACGCTCGACATAGGCCAGCTGGCGCGCTTCGATCCGGGCCAGTTCGCCTGCTTCGGGGATGGATGCGGAAACTTTCTCAACCGTTTTGGCCGCTTCGCTGGACGAATCGGTGACCAGAGTGTCGCTCTTTACGTCGGCAGGAATGGCTTCGGTGATTTGTTCGAGGAATTCTTGCCGCTTGATCAAGTCCTGCGTCACGGCATCCAGATCATTGCGGTAGGCGCCCACGCGCTCTTCCGACTTGGCAATCTTTGCTTCGCGTTCGAGCAAGGAAACGCGGTCCGCTTCTGCGCTGTATTGGATCCACGCCATGCTCGCCATCGAAATTGCCCACGCGACCAGCAAGGTCGCGACGACACCTGCGCCAATCATCTGGACGCGTGACGAAATCTTGATGAAGCGAACTTGGCCCTGTGATCGCATGAAAAATTCGCGATCTGGAAACCAGCTTCGCAAGCGGTCTACCCAACCGCTGGCGGATGCATTCTTTTGCAAAGCGACCCCTTTTATGTCGTCTTCTCTCCCCGAGGCAGTCGGACTATCAGCCGACTCGCTATGCGTCGAATCTAAGTGTTAACACGAGGGTTGAATCGAGCGCTTGGCGGGTTGAATCGTTATAATGATGCAAAACGTTAAGACATTGGCACAAACCATTAACCAAATTTTCGGCCTGCAGGACGTTCGAATATTGCCGATTCTCGTCAATTTCCCGGCCTGACACAGACCCATGGCGCTGCTAAGGCGGCGTCTATGGCAAGTTTAGCAAACCCTTCATCGGCCGATTCCTCGGCAGCCGCTCTGGATAGATCGGCCAGTGACCATGACGCCTTGATCGCGGAACTGGCGGCGGCTGGCCGTGCGGCTCAACGCGTGTTGGCGGCCATGCCTGACGCCAAGAAGGCAGACGCTTTGATGCTGGCAGCGCAGGCTTTGCGCAGCGATGCATCCACCATCCTTGAGGCCAACGCCAAGGACATTTCAGCCGGACAGAGCAATGGCCTGAGCAGCGCTATGCTTGACCGTTTGCGGCTGGATGAAGATCGGCTTGAAGGGGTTGCCGCTGCGCTGGAATCAGTTGCGCAATTGGATGATCCCGTGGGCCAAATCATCGACACGAGCGAGCGACCCAATGGCTTGCGGCTGAGCCGGATCAGAGTGCCAATCGGTTTGATTGGGATTATTTATGAAAGCCGACCCAATGTCACAGCCGATGCCGCTGCGCTCAGCGTGCGTGCGGGCAATGCCTGTTTGCTGCGCGGGGGAAGCGAGGCGGTGCATTCAAACCACGCTATTCATGCAGCCTTGGTACGGGGTCTGAGCGAAGGCGGCGTTCCTGCGGCAGCCGTTCAATTGATGCCGACGCAAGACCGCGAAGCGGTGGGCGCCATGCTGAAAGCTGCCGGGTTGATCGACATGATTATACCGCGAGGAGGCAAGGGGTTGGTCGCGCGCGTCCAGGCCGATGCCAGAGTGCCCGTGCTGGCTCATCTGGACGGCATTTGTCACACCTATGTTCATGCTGCTGCTGACCAGCAGATGGCGCATGAAATTGTGCTCAATGCCAAGATGCGCCGCACCGGAATTTGCGGCGCGATGGAAACCTTGCTGATCGATAGCAAGTTTAGCGATGCTGCCGGATTGGTTGCTGCTTTGATCGAGGCTGGCTGCGAGGTCCGCGGCGATGGCCGGACATGCGCGCTAGATAGCCGCGTGGTGCAGGCCAACGACAATGATTGGGACACCGAATATCTTGAAGCGGTGGTGTCGGTCGCTGTGGTCGATACAATCGAGGAGGCGTTGGCCCATATTGCGCGCCATTCCTCCAGCCATACCGATGCAATTGTGACAGCCGATGATGATGCGGCCGAACGTTTCTTGAACGAAGTGGACAGCGCCATTGTGATGCTCAATGCCTCATCTCAATTTGCCGACGGCGGCGAGTTTGGTTTGGGGGCAGAAATTGGCATTGCAACGGGCAGGCTACATGCGCGCGGTCCGGTCGCCTTGGAGGGGCTCACCACCTATAAATGGCAAGTGCGCGGCACTGGCCAAGCGCGTCCTTGATCCGCACCGGACTTCTTGGCGGCAGCTTTAACCCCGCGCATGGCGGGCATCGGCGCATTTCCCTGTTCGCGATGGAGGCGCTGGGTTTGGATGAAGTGTGGTGGCTGGTGTCGCCGGGCAATCCCCTCAAGCCCAAGAAAGGCATGGCTCCGCTGGCTGCACGGCTGGCTTCGGCCAAGGTTCAGGCGCGGCGCGCGCCAATTGTGCCAACCGCAATCGAGCAGGAATTGGGCACCCGCTATACTGTCGACACGCTGGCTGCATTGCAGCGCCGCTATCCCAAGCGCGATTTTGTCTGGCTGATGGGCTCGGACAATTTGGCCCAGTTTCACCTGTGGCGAAAATGGCGCACTATCGCCCGCACGATGCCGATTGCGGTTGTGGCCCGGCCCGGCTATGATGCACGGGCTATGGCGAGCCCCGCCATGGCCTGGCTCAGGCGCCATCGGGTGTCTGATGCTGGATTTAGACAAGGGGGCAGATGGAGCGCACCGGCACTGGTGTTTCTGCGTTTCGATCCTGATTCTCGTTCGGCCTCGGCAATTCGCCGGTCCGATCCGGATTGGGCGTCGCGCTATACCGGCCACCATCCTCGTGATGGATTGACGCGCCGCCTCATCAGCCAGCAGGAGGATTCATGAGACGCTGCTTCAGCGTGTCAGAGCCTTCGGCATTTTCCCCCGCCAATTGGAGACGTGAGCCCCGCCGATGAATCAGGCGCAATCCCCCACGGCCGCTTCGACGGCCCATTCGTCCACCGGTGACGCAGAGCAATCCGCTCTGCTATCTGTCGTGCTGGCGCAGCTTGACGACGATCAGGCGCAAGACATTGTCACGATCCCGTTGGCAGGCAAAAGCTCTATTGCGGATTATATGATCATCGCATCGGGCCGCTCTACCCGGCAAGTTGCGTCGATGGCGCAAAAGCTGGCCGAGCGGGTCAAGAAAGAGGGCTTTGGCTCGTCCCAGATCGAGGGGCTGCCCGCAGCCGACTGGGTCTTGATCGATTCGGGCGACATCGTGGTTCACCTGTTCCGGCCAGAGGTGCGCAGCTTCTACAATCTGGAGCGGATGTGGGCCTTCGGTGATGCTCCACCGGCCAGTGGCACAGCCTAAGCCAGTCTGCATCGCGATCTTGCTGACCCTTGGTGCAGCGCCCTGCAACAGCAGCGCGGATTTGCCACCGGGAGTATAAAAATGTTGCTGCACGTCATAGCTCGCGGAAAGATTGCCCGGTCGCCCGAGGCGGAACTGGTTGCGCGCTATGAAAAGCGGCTGACGTGGCCGGTCAAGCTGACCGAATTGCCCGAAACGGGTGGCCGCATTCCCGAACCTGCCAGCCCCGCCAAAACCGTCCTGCTGGACGAGCGTGGCAAGCAAATGGGGTCAGAGGAAATGGCCGCACTGCTGGGTCGGTGGCGCGATGATGGCATGCGGGAGGCGCGCTTTATCCTTGGCGCTGCCGATGGCCACTCCAGCCAAGAGCGCAGCGAGGCTGATCTGTTGCTGGCCTTTGGCAAAGCAACCTGGCCGCATCTTTTGGCGCGCGCGATGCTGATGGAACAACTCTATCGGGCAACAACAATCCTTGCCGGGCACCCCTACCATCGGGCAGGGTGAGCGCCGTGTTGAAACGCTTCCTTGTCATAACACTCAGCGCATGCGCAATTGTGACCGGCGGGTTTGGCCTGTCCGTTGCCGCAGGTGCCGGCTCAACTCAGCAATTAACAGCTGGCGTCATGGCTGCATCCACTGCCCGGCCGCTTGATCTGGCGGCCAATCAAGAATCCCTGCGACGCGCCCAACAAGAAGCCGCCGCGGCGCAGGAACGCGCGCAAACCCTAACCGCACAAGCGCAAGAAGCCACGCAAGCGGTGGAGAAGACCGCCCGCGAAGCTGCAGCATTGGCGGCGTTGATCCAGCAGTCCGAGGCCGAATTGGTCGAGGCGGAGGTGCGCTTGACGCTCATTTCCGACCAACGGCGACAGCTGGATCGGCGATTGGCGGTGCGCCAGCAACCCTTGGTTCGGCTGACGGGGGCCTTGCAAAATATGGCGCGGCGGCCTTTGGCGCTGTCCGCATTTCAGCCCGGATCGCTCAAGGACACGGTCTATGCCAGAGCGGTTCTGGAAACCACATTGCCGCAGATCCGGGTGCGCACTGCGAGCCTGCGGACAGAGCTGGAGCGGGGCCGCCTGTTGGAACGTTCGGCCGCGCAGTCGCTTGCGCAAATGCGCAGCAGCGAGGCGCAGCTGCAAAACCGCAAGGCTCAATTGGCCAATCTTGAACTTCGCCAACGGCGCGCATCGCGTCAGGCAACCGGCATTGCTTATCGCGAGAATGAGCGCGCTTTGCTGCTGGCTGAAGAAGCACGCAATCTGGACAGTTTGATTGACCGTTTAGGAGAGGCGACGGCCTTGCGCCGCGAATTGGCCGCGCTGACCGGCCCGATCATGCGGCCCGAACGCCCCGGTGCCTCGCAAGTGATGTCGCAAACACCGGCCCCGCCAACCCCGCGGGCAACCCATCCTCCTTCCGATGTGCAATTGCCGGTCCAGGGCCGGATCGCGGCGGGTTTTGGCGCAGTGGACGATGCCGGCATTCGCAGCAAAGGGCTGTCGCTTGACCCGCGTGCTGGCGCCCAGGTCGTTTCTCCGGCCAGCGGCAGAGTGGCCTTTGCCGGGCCATATCGCGGGTTTGGGCGAATCGTGATTATCGAGCACAATAATGGTTGGACCAGCCTGGTCACCGGACTTGGGCGCAGCGATGTGGCGGTGGGCGATGCCTTGGTTGGGGGGAGTCCATTGGGCAGTGCAATTGGCGACGGCACATTCATCACCTTTGAGCTGCGCCGCGACGGAAATCCGGTTAACCCGCTGGAATATATGTAATTTTCGACGGTTTTTGGGTGTATTCGGGCATTATTTTGGATAGCGAGACCTCGCGAGATGGGGCCTAGACCTGCCGAGATGGGCCGAGATAACGCGAGATGACCCGTTGCGGGACACAGATAATCAGCCATAATGCTATCATCTGGCGTTCAGATAGAATGCGCGATACACTTGGCCTTAAAGGAGCGCATAATCCCATGAAAATTGCCGCATTCATCAAGAGCGCAGCATTGGTCACAGCGGTGGCCTTAATTCCGGCAACAACCGCCGGGATGGCTCAGGTTGACGGCCGCGCCGGCCCCGAATTTGCAAAATTATTCGCGACCTATCAGCGGATTAAAGCGAGCTATGTCGAGACAGTTGACGACGAAGCGCTGATCCGCGGTGCGATCGATGGGATGTTGTCTTCGCTCGATCCACATTCCGCCTATCTCGATGGCTCTGACCTGCAACGGCTGGAGACCATGATCGATGGCAATTATTCCGGTCTGGGCCTGTCGGTCATTATGGATGATGGCGCGGTCAAGGTAATCTCGCCGTTTCGTGGCAGCCCGGCGGATCAAATGGGCATCAAGGCTGGTGACTATATCACCCATCTCGATGGGAAGCTGATCTATGGCGGATCGCTGGATGATGCGGTCAGCCAGATGCGCGGACCCGAAGGCACGTCGATCCAGTTGACGATTTTCCGCCCTGGCCGTGACGAGCCGTTCGAACTTGATGTGACCCGCGGCGTGATCGAGCTGGAGCCGGTCACCCACGAGCTTCAATCGGGCAATATCGGCGTAATCACCGTCAATGAATTTTCGCGCGATGTGGGCAGCGATGTCTATTCTGCGTGGAACGAGATCAAGCAAGAAGCCGCCGGCCGGGTCAACGGCCTGGTGCTGGACTTGCGCTCCAACCCGGGTGGCTCGCTGGACGAAGCCGTAGCGCTGAGCGATCTTTTCCTCGAAAAAGGCCGCATTGTTTCGCAACGCGGCCGGGCTCGCGGTGAAACGCTGTTGTATGATGCAGAGACCGTTTTCCGCGGCGATATCGCCAGCGATGTGCCGGTAATTGTGCTGATCGATGCAGGTTCAGCCTCGGCATCAGAAATTGTCGCGGGCGCGTTGCAAGATCACCGCCGCGCCCTGATCATGGGCGAGCGCAGCTTTGGCAAAGGCAGTGTGCAGACCTTGCTGCCACTGGGCCGCGACGCGGCACTGAAGCTGACCACGGCGCGCTATTACACGCCGGCGGGTCATTCGGTGCAGGAAGGCGGGATCAAGCCCGACATTGCGATCCCGCAATTGAGCGATCCTGATATGGCCAAGCGCAGCAAATATGTGACCCGCGAATCCGATCTGCGGGGCCATTTGGTGAATGAGCTGGCGATTGAGGACGAGGCCTTGGAAGCGGATAAGAACGACGATCCGCGCTTCCAACTGACCGCGGCCGAATTGGAAGAGCAGGGCATTGAAGACTTCCAGCTCTATTACGCTCTGGAAACTCTGCGCCGGACCACCACCAGCTCGGTAGCTTTGCGCGACTGATCGCTGTAAGGCGGCCCGATGAACGAAATTGCGAATGTCAGGCTGGCCCCAAGATCGGCTCAATGGCTGGTGCTAGGCCTGCCCGCCGCTTTGCTGGGCGGCGCTTATCTGAGTGAATATGGCTTTGGCCTGTTTCCCTGCGAAATGTGCTGGTGGCAGCGCTGGCCACACTTTGCCGCCCTTGGCTTGGCGCTGGGTTCCTTTGTGGTCCCTCCACGCAGCGCATGGATCGCTCTGGCTGCTGTTGCGATCATCATTTCGGGCGCGATTGGCGGATTTCACGCTGGCGTTGAGTATGGCTGGTGGGAAGGCATCACAGGATGCTCCACCGCGCTAGACCCGAGTGCAGATCCGTTGGAGGCGGTGATGAATGCCCCGCTGGTGCGCTGCGATGTGGCACCTTGGAGCTTCTTGGGCGTTTCTCTGGCAGGATGGAATTTTCTCATCTCGACAATCGGCGGCTGCGTCATCTTGGCGTTGCTGGGCCGTAAGGGCTAAGGTGCTGGCATGGCGATGACAAAGGAAGAAATTGAGCGGATGATCCGCGTCGATCAGGCTGGTGAATTCGGCGCGACCCGGATTTACGAAGGTCAATTGGCGGTGATGGGTGATCGCGGTCCGCATGCTCAGGAAATTGCGGGCATGGCCCGTCAAGAAGAAGGTCACCGCGAACGGTTTGACGCTCTGATGGCAGAACGCGGCGTTCGGCCCACCGTGCTGCAGCCGTTTTGGTCGGTGGCTGGTTACGCTTTGGGGGCAGGCACCGCTCTGTTGGGACCAGAGGCGGCGATGGCCTGCACAGCGGCGGTTGAGACCGAGATCGACAAACATTATTCCGATCAACTGGACCGATTGTCAGAAAACAACTCGGACCCTGAATTGTCCGCAATGATCGAAGAATTTCGCGAGGACGAGCGCGAGCATCTGGACGCCGCTTTGGCCGCTGGCGCTGAAAAAGCACCCGCATACCCCTTGCTTTCGGGCGCCATCCGGCTGGGTTGCCGGGCTGCCATTCGCCTTGCGGAACGGATTTAGTCGCCTGGCTTCATAGAGAGTTCACCGCCCGCCGCGCTATGTGGGCGAAACGGCTCAAGATAAGATGGAAATGAACATGATAGGTTTGCTTGCCCGAGCTACAATCTCAACCACAATCGCCGCCGCGGCCACGTTGGTTCTCGCGCCAGCTTCTGCTCAGGATGGAGCAGGCGACAAGGTCAATATGGTGATCGTTTATGGCGATGATGATTGCCCGCAGCCCAACGCTGACGAAATCACCGTTTGCGCGCGCAAGGCCGAAGGCGAACGCTATCGCATCCCGCAAAATTTGCGCACCAGCGACAGTGTCGAGAACACTGCCTGGACGCGGCGTGTCGAAAGTTACGAGATGATCGGCAATTTTGGCACCCAATCCTGCTCTCCGGCGGGGGCGGGCGGCTTTACCGGCTGCGTTCAGCAAATGATCGACGAAGCCTATAAAGATCGCGCCGAAGGTTCTGACGTGCGCTTTGGGCAATTGATCGAGGCGGCCAGGGCGGAACGCCTGTCGACCATCGATGAAGAAGCGGCGGCCGAACAGGCCCGTGTTGAACAGATCGAGCGCGAATATCTTGACCGGTTGGAGCGTGAGCGCCAGGCGCCATTGCCCGGTGAAGAAGCTGACACTGGCCCACCGGCCCTGTTGGACAGTGAGACACCAGATAGCGATGCAGCTGGTAGCACGGAAGTTCGGGCTGAGGCCGCAACCCCAAACTAGGTTCTGACCGGGCGGCCAATCAAACGGCGTAATATTCCCGGTACCAGGCAACGGACCGCTTGATGCCTTCGCGCACATTGGTCTGCGGCTGATAGCCGGTCAGCTGCTTCAGCAATGTTGCATCCGCCCAAGTTGCCGGAACATCGCCCGTTTGCATGGGCATCAGGTTCTTGATCGCCTTTGTCCCACACTCTTCCTCTATGGCTTCGACAAAATCCATCAGGCGCACGGTGTCGCTATTGCCGATATTGACCACGCGATAAGGGGCCGCGGGTGACAGGCTGTCCCAATCAGCAATGTCGGCAGGGTTGCCCGCCCGCTGCGGTACGGCGTCAATCAGCAAGCGAACCGCACGGACCAAATCCTCCACATAGGTAAAGTCGCGCTGCATCTCGCCATTGTTGTAAATGTTGATCGGAGCGCCTTCTAAGATCCCTTTGGTGAATTTGAACAGGGCCATGTCTGGCCTGCCCCATGGGCCATAGACCGTGAAAAAGCGGAACATGGTGGTCGGTAGATCCCACAGATGGGCATAGGAGTGCGCCATCGCCTCATTGGCCTTTTTGGTGGCGGCATAGAAGGTTAGCGGCGTGTCGACCTTCTGATCTTCGCGAAAGGGCATTGCGGTGTTGGCGCCATAGACAGAGCTGGTGGATGCCATCAGCAGATGATCGACCCCCAATTCGCGGGCGCATTCCATCACATTGAACGTGCCAACCAGATTGGAATCGAGATATGCTCTGGGATTCTCAAGGCTGTATCGAACACCGGCCTGACCGGCCAGATGCACGATTACGTCAGGACGCTCGGCCATGCACAGGCTGTGCAATTGATCGAAATCTTCCAACATTCCGACATGTGCGGAAAATTGCGGATGCTCGTCCAGCATTGCGTGACGGCGCCGCTTTAGTTCCACATCATAATAGTCGGTCAGGCCATCATATCCGACGACGCTGAAGCCTTCTGCCAACAGCAATGCAGAAAGGTGGTAGCCGATGAATCCGGCTGATCCTGTAACGAGGACTTTGGGCATTGGTCTGTCTGTATCCACTTAGAATTGTTGCAGGCTATTTGGCCCCGATACCACCGATGATGACCCGAAATGTCTTCAGCCCGATCAGAATATCGAGCCACAGCGACAGGTTTTTGACGTAGAAAAAGTCGAACCGCAGCTTCTGTTGGATGGAATCGATATCCGCTACGTGGCCCTGATTGACCTGTGCCCAACCCGTGATGCCCGGGCGCACGATGTGACGATAGGTGTAGAAAGGGATTTCGCCTTCATACCATTCCGCCAATTGGCGCGCCTCGGGTCGGGGACCGATCCAGCTCATATCGCCAATCAGGACATTCCAGGCCTGCGGCAATTCGTCCATCCGGGTTTTGCGCATGAATTTGCCAATGCGGGTGATCCGCTGGTCATCATCTTGCGTAATCGCATCATCGCGCTGTGCATCGGTTGTTTCAGCAACCTCTCGTTCGCCCATGGTGCGAAATTTGACCATCCGGAATGGATCGCCGCGATAGCCTATCCGCTCTTGGAAAAAAAGCACTTTGCCAGGCGAATCGAGCCGGATAGCGAGCGCAATCAAGGCGCTGGTGAGCAAAAGGAGGGGGCTCAAGACGAGCACAAGAACGACGTCAAATATCCGCTTAGCTGATCGATAAGCGGTGTTCGGGATGAGTGACCCCAGATCATTCTCGCGCAAATGGTTGATCCGCACCTCGCCGGTAAGGGCCTCTTCGATCAAGCGATAGTGATAAACCGGCACCCCGCGCAGGGCGGCCGCTGCCAGCAATCTTTCCCACTCGGGCGAGTGGTCATGATGAAGGTCGGCCACAATAGAGCCAGTGATCTTCCTACCTGCGATTAAATCCTTGAGCTCTGCGGCCTTGTCAACTTGAACAAAGCCTTGATTACGCAAGACTTCGCCAATGTCACCAAAGGGAATGATGATGTGTCTCAGCTTGGGGTTGGCGTGGCGAATTCTGGCTGTAACCAGATAGCTCAAAACCACACTGCCCCCCAAACAGGATAGATACAGCGAATAGGACATGGTTTCACGCAGCAATGCATTGGCAGCAAAGATCGCGCCGAACACCAGCAGGTTTACCGGCAAGACATAGGACAACAATCTGGCCCTGGCATAAGTGCGCAGGCGGCTCAGCGTATACCAGACCACCATATTGGCCACGAAAATATGGGCCAGAGTGATCAACGCAATCGGAGCGTCGATCGCAATTCCACGGATCAATGACCACACAATCGCAGGCGCCACAATTCCGCCCAGAATATAGGCGGCAATTTGCCTGCTTGGCCGCATGACTTGCGCGCGCTTTGCCGTAGCAAGTGCCATAGGAGGGCGATTCATCTTTGGGTCTCCGGTCCCATGCATAGTTCTGAGTATTGCCTGTTCGCTAGTGGTTCTTTCTACCCATCACAACATCTAGAATCTAAGCCAAGACGTCAGTTTCGCTAGTTTAACTTAGATGAATGCGATTTGCACTGCACGCGAGGGATTGCGCTTGGCTGCAATTGTGCGAGCAATCAACCATTATTCGAAAACGTCCGTCAGAATGGTTTGTATCGTCGCCCATCAGAGTTGGGAAGGCACGCGCGGGCGTTGCGGCGGGTTAAATAGACCACTGTCGGTGGTAAAGGCGAAAATGGGGTGAGGCACGCAGCCGCTAGGACGAGCGGCCTTTGTTCTGCCGATCCGTGTATCCTTGTCCGCAGGGGTGATGGAGCGGACTAGAATTGTGATCAGCCAGGTAAGATTTTGGGCTAAACACCTTGATCCTGAGCAAGATCTTGGTCTGCAAATAGCCAACAGGCAGCCCTAAAAACCGAGCTGGCCACGCCAATTGCGATCATGTCAACAAGCCAATCTGTGAAGCTGGCGTCTCTATTGATCAATGGGATGGACTGAATCAGCTCAATGCCTGCGCCAAGCGCACTCAAACCAAGCAGTAGCAGCCATGTTTTGGCACGTGGAAATGCTAGCTGAGCCAAGATCGTTAGTGCAAAGAAGGCTCCTGCATGTAGCAGCATTTCGGGTGGGTTACCCGGAACATTGGGACTTGGTAGGCTGGCCATAACCAATGCGAAAAGCACGGACATAAAGAAGGCAAGCCGCCACAGCCATTCATTTAGATTCGGGTGCATCCGATTTAGCTCGCCAGCCTGAGATCGCGGCTCTGAAGCGAGACCCGCGTCGCCTTGCCCATAACATCGAGCAAGACCCAAAGCCGCCGCTCTGGCGCCGCCCTATCGACTCGCCCTGCAAATCCGGCGAAGGGCCCTTGCGCAATGCGCACATCATCGCCTGCAGCAAGAGGCGCCCGTTCCGTGACGCAGCCTTCGTGATCACAGGCAGCTTGAAGCTCAGACACAATCTGATAGGGGACCGCCGCAGGCCGCCCGCCAAAACGCACCATCTGAGCTATTCCATGCGTCGAAGTGATAGTGCGCCAGGGCGCAGAAGCTTCCACAATGGCAACAAACAGATAACCTGGGAAATAGAGGCGCGTTTGGGACTGAAAACGTCCACTTTGCCTCAAGGTAAAGCGCTCGAGCGGAACAAAACATTCAAAGCCCTGCCGTTCAAGATTGCGCTGCGCGATCTGTGCGCAGTTTGGCTTCACCTGAGCCAGGTACCAATCCTTGTCCTTATTAAGCCTAGCCATGTAGTTGATCTCAGATTGTAAGAGGCCGTCTTGTCAGCTGCGACACACATCTTTGCAAGCGCGTTCCTGCATTCGGCCAATAAACTGCATCTGGCGCGGTGCGGCATAAGTGGTGGCTGCTGCGCCAATGTCAAGAATCGGCACAAACTTCTTGCAGCTGTGGTAATCAACGCTATTGTTCAAAATTGAACGATGCAATTGCAACGCCACATCATGAATATTCGAGGACTCCTGATCCGGCGTGCGCCGGCATCGGTGCGGTAGCCTGCCTAGCCTCAATTGACAGGTCGTCAACGAACAATTCGGGAAGACACACGCTTTCGCGTGCTACGGCTGCTTGAGGAGAACCCAGAGATGTCGCAGCGAGAACTCGCGGATGCAGTCGGGATCAGCACAGGTAGTGCGCACTATCTTCTGAGCGCGCTTGTTGAGCGTGGCCTTGTCAAACTTGGTAACTTTAGTGCCAGCGAGGATAAGCGCCGCTACGCCTATGTTTTGACTCCCAAGGGTATCGCCGAGAAAGCCGCCATCACGGGCCGTTTTCTCTCGCGCAAGCTCGAGGAGTACGAAGCCTTGAAGTGTGAAATCTCGGAACTTGAGGCCGAGCTCAGTCGTAACAAGCCGCATAACAAGCCAATTGAAAGTCAGAAGGGTTGAGCGTGCTGCCGACCCGTCTCTTGCACCGCAAAGAAGTTGCAAAGCCCTGGGGACGAACTGAGTTACCGCCACCTTTCACCATTAATGGCAAAGAGCCTATCGGTGAGATCTGGTTTGAGAACGCTGGTGCGCCGCTCGACCTGCTCGTGAAATATCTCTTCACCAGTGAAAACTCTCAATTCAGGTCCATCCGAGCGAAGAGCTCGCGGCGACCAAGGGTCTGCCGTTGGGTAAGGAAGAGTGTTGGCTGGTCCTTGATGCTGAGCCCGGCGCGACGCTGGGCATCGGTACCATCGAGCCGCTAAATTGTGATCAATTGCGCGCCTCCGCGCTCGATGGATCGCTTGAAGACCTTATTGACTGGAAACACGTTTCGCACGGCGACTTTTATTACATTCCCGCCGGAACCGTGCACGCGATCGGTGCTGGTGTGACTTTGCTGGAAATCCAACAGAACGCCGATCTTACGTACCGGCTGTACGATTATGGCCGGCCGCGCGAGATTCGTTTGAATGACGGCGTTGAAGCGGCATCAGCTCAGCCCTACCCGGACGAGCTGATGACAAAGATTGACTTCTCAGGTGCACGGCAACTGGTCGCCGGCCCCAAATTTGATCTTTGGCACGGTGACGGCTGGCCTGCAGATGGGTTGACTGGAGAAGTGGCGCATTTGATCCCGCTCGCCGGCTCCATCAGCGCAGATGGGATCGAGGCCAAAGCCGGAGAATGTATGGTTTGCTCGCCTGGCACTGAGCTTCAAGTCGCGCGAGACACCCAACTCCTAGTTGCGCAGGCACGCGGCTGATGGCTTGCGTCAAACGTCCAAGAGTTTGCGTTATCGGGGGTTTGGTCGTAACACACATGATTGCTGTGATAGAGCAGGCATCGCATTTAGAGTGATGAATAAGCGCGTGCGCACCCAGCCCATTGCAGTCCAGCCCAATGCATTAAGTAGTAACCCCGCGACACCATCTATGAAACAAAACTATTGGGTCAGCGAGCGCCTGACTTTTCGTTTCCGACCCGGAGCCGAGATGAACCGTTTACTATCTTACCGATCTCGAGTCGCAGCCCTCAGCGAGGTAGCGAAATAAGTTGCAATGGCGCGCGCCAGCCAGACTTCGGATTGATCCATTTAGGGATTCTACTTTTTGCAAATTTCCGGTTTGATTAATGAAGATTGTTGAAATCATGGAAGACTTCTCGAAGAGAAGGCTTGCGTTGGCTGCATTCAATGCCCCGAGCTTCGATGCCATGGTGGCCATCGGTCGCGCCAGTTCTGACACATCCTTGCCGTGCATAGTGCAGACCTCAGCAAGATTTGTAGCAGCCCAAGGTGCCGATGCGCTAAAGGCGCAGTTTGACCTTGCTCGCAAGATAACCGGAGCAGAGCTATTCCTTCATCTGGACCATTGTTCAGATGGCAAGCTGATAGCCAATTGTGTGTCGGCAGGGTGGGACATGGTCATGTTCGACGGCTCACATCTACCAATAGCTACTAATATTCAGAGAGCTCAGGAGATCGTGCGGCTCGCTCATTCGCTAGAAGTGGCGGTCGAGGTGGAAGTGGGTCCAGTAGGTGGTGAAGAGGATGGAATAGAACACGTTGCCAACTATGCGAGTGCACAGGACATAGTTGCTATTTCGTCCCAAACAGCGGCTGATTGCCTCGCTGTAGGATTTGGGAATGTCCACGGCGACTATTCTAACAAAGCTCTGCTGAGATGGGAAATTCTCGAGAGCGCCCAAGGTTTGGCAGAGATGCCTTTGGTCCTTCACGGCGGATCCGGCCTTTCGGATGCCGAGTTCCAAAGAGCAATCAAGGCTGGAGCGGCGAAGATAAACATCTCGACAGATTTGAAGAAAGTCTATCATTCAATAATGGCAGATCACGGGCTGCAACAATCAGTTTTGAAGTCCCCAGCAGATCTACATGCTGCCCTTCAAAACCGGCTAAGCGGGGTAGCCAAGAAATATATAACACTTTTTTCGGGGGAACGCGCTCGATGATCCTTATCGTAAACCTTGGCCTCAAAAGCATTCGCGCGATCCTTTTCGATGAGAGAGGAAAGCGTCGCGCGACTGCGGGACTGCAAGTGCACTCGGTGCTCCGCCAGGACCGGGTCGAACAATCTGTTTCAGAGTGGCGAACCAAGCTTTATCAGGTGGTCTCCGAGGTAATTGAAGCAGCTGACGTTGGCGATCAGATTAGCCATGTCTCTGTCTCCTGCTCTTCAAGCTGCCTCGTCCCGATCGCCAAGGACCTTTCACCGACTGGCCAGGTCATCATGGTCTCGGACAAACGGGCACAAGCTGAAGGGCGCGCGATTGGCGTGCGACCAGAGTTCAATTCGCTGGCGAAGCGGTTTGGGTACTCAGCGTCGCAGTATAGTCAGCTCGCACGCATTCTCTGGATGAAGAATCATCTGCCAGAGGCTCATGCAAGAACCTGGAAGTACCTGTCTCCAAATGACTATCTGATCGCAGAAATGACGGGCGGAATGATCGCTACCGATCCCCTAAACGCTGCGAAACTGTTCTGGGACAAAGACGATGGATCTTATCCACTAGAGTTGCTTGCTGCGTTGGATCTTGATGTTAGGCAACTTCCCGAATGCGTAGAGATCGGTACATCCGTCGGCCCAATCTCAGAAGAATTTGCCAGCGCAGTTGGTTTACCCAACAGGCCAAAGGTGGTTGTTGGAACATACGATGCCATCTGCTCGGTCTTTGGGACCGGCGTAAGCAGCCCTGGGCAAGTGTGCGATGTTTCTGGCACGGTTACTTCGATAAGAATGTACTCCGATTCCCCGTTCGCTGATCCTAAAGGGCGGATATTTTCGCAGCATTTCCCTCCCACAAATGGATACCTGCTTGGTGGCTCCAATAACCTTGGAGGCGGGCTAATCGAGTGGGCAAAAGCCTGCTTCTACAAAAGCGAATACAACCCCTACGAATTGATACAGACTGAAGTGTCTGAGCTCGGAGAACGCGGAATAACCAACGCTGGGCTTGTTTTCTTGCCCAACCTCTTAGGCAGTCGCGCACCGGACTGGAATCCTCATTCCCGGGGCGTCTTTTTTGGCCTCGAGCGCCATCATGGCCGGGCTGAGATGATGCGTTCAATCGTTGAATCGATCGGCTTTTCAATCCGGGACTTTCTTGAGATATTCAAAGAGAGTCAGACAAGTCCAGATATGATCACTGCCAGCGGTGGACTCGCCAAGTTGACTGTCGCCAACGAGATTAAGGCCACAATTACTGGATTACCCTACCACTATATGGATGAATTCGAGTCAACTGCGTTGGGGTCAGCAATCATCGTAATGTGTGCCGAAGGGTACTACAATACCTATGCCGAAGCTTGCAAAGACATAGTCGCCACTAGGCAAATCTTCTTGCCGCGCCTGCAGCAACAAACCTATTACGAGGACATGTACGGCCTCTACCGAGACCTCATTGAGACGATGGATCCGGTATTTGAAAAGCGTCGAGTTGTGGCCGAAAAGCATGCAAGTCACAATCTCGAGCGCGTAGAAAATCTGTAGCAAGCGCTAAGCAGCATAATCATCGGAATTTGAAGGCCGTTTAATGACGCAGTTCGATTTTGGAACCCGCTCAGTCGCACGCTTCGGCGAAGGGGTGCGACACGAACTCAGCTCCCTGCTGCCCATCGATGGGAGCGCTGAGATCTTGGTAATTGCGTCTGAAAGCGCGCTCAAGCGAGAAGCTGTGGCATCATTAGTGAATGACCTCGCTCGTCATGGATCGGTGCGTTGCTTCTCGAAGGTCATGCCAAACCCCCGAACGGACCATATAGACGAGTGTTTTGATGCCAATTTCGCAAGAAATATCACTCATGTGGTTGGCATCGGTGGCGGGTCGCCGCTTGATCAGGCCAAGGCAACCGCAATGGCTTTGAGTTGCAACTCTAAGGTTAGCGATTTGCTTAGCCGCGGTGGTCTGTTGCCCGAGCGCACGAACAAGCTCATCCTTTTGCCAACCACTAGCGGTACTGGCGCTGAGCTTAGCTATGGTGCAATACTGACAGACTCATCGAGTGGGGAGAAGCTCGGTCTTCGTGGCGCTGCGCAAGCAGCCGATATCGCATTGGTCGACCCTGAATTGACCTACACAGTTCCCCGATACACATCGATGGAAACCGGATTTGATGTCCTTACGCATGCTCTGGAAACCTATATTTCCTCGGCGGCGACGCCATATACTCAGGATCTATCTCGCGCAGCGTTACAAAGGGTGTTCCGCTGGCTTCCGGTCTTATACGGGAATCTGGGCGATATCGAAGCACGGCGTGAAATGGCCTATGCGAGTATGCTCATGGGGCATTGCTTGGCGCTGTCGACAACCTGTTTGCCACACAGACTTCAGTATCCAATCGGAGCGGCGACTGACACAGCTCACGCCGCTGGTCTCGCTGCGATCTACCCGACTTGGCTAGCCCAGTTGGTGCCACAAGCCACGGAAAAACTTGCAAACTGCGCAGTTTGGATCGGCGTAAGCTCGGCCAGCGACTCAACCGAACAACAGGCACGAGCATTTATTGATGCAGTCATCAACCTAATGGATCGCATAGAGTTCCGTCCGTCGCTCCGGGATTTGGGTGTTACAACGGAGATGATAGCCCGTTTTCCGGACGAGGTTACCGGCAAACTCCACACTGACCCATCCTACACTGACCGGTCAGATCTAGCAGCGATGTATCGAACCGCGTTCGGCTAAGAAGCAAAGGAAACCAAATTGAAAGCTCTCTTACTTGCTGCTGGAAAGGGCAGCCGCATCCAGACAGAAACTAGCGGCAACCCAAAGTCTCTACTTCCATTGGGCGATACAACGCTACTAGGACATTCTCTCCGGCATTTTGAACGAGCGGGAATCACGGACATTGTTGTCGTTTCCGGCTACCAACGCCATTCGATCATGAACTTCTTGTCTGAGAATTGGGCAGGTAATGTCGAGGTGGTCTTTAACCCCCATTACGAAACCACCAATGTGCTGTACTCTTTTTGGTTGGCTTTGCCATACCTAGGCGGTTCAGATTTTATTTTCCTTCATGCAGACACGGTCTTCGAAGAGGCTGTCTTAACTCGTTTGCTTTCACACGACCCTCAAGAGACCTTTGTTTTTGCGGTGGACGATCATGATTGCGAAGAAGAAGAAATGAAGGTGGTGACCGCTGGCGGCTTTATCACCGAAGTTAATAAGACGATGGATCCCAAAGCATGCGATGGTGAATTCCTCGGCGTTGCGCGAATTGCCGGCGAGCATATTCCCAGCCTTCGCGGCTATGCCGAGCGACTTTTCGAAGGTGGAGAATTTCAGTCATTCTTCGAGAGAGCCGTTCAAGGCTTGATCGATCAAGAAGATCTGAAGGTGGCAGTGACCGATGTCTCAGGCCTAAAATGGCGTGAAGTCGACTTTCCAGAGGATTACAGTGCTGCTCGCGAATTTTTTGGATAAAGCAATCAACCAGGGGCAGCAGATCTGCAACACACTTTTTGCAATCGCACTGCGGGGTGTTTTTCAGGTCCTTTGCTCGCGACCTTTTGCCTACCCGTCGGCTACCGCTGTCACCTCACGACATAGCTGTAGCTCTATCAACGGCGATCCAGCTCACTTGCGTCAGTTGCGTTACGTCTTGCGCTCGAAACTCGAACTCTGATCACTGTGGACAGGCTCCTAAATACGCTCCTGCGAACTGGCGCGCTTGGTGTTCGGTTCGTATTTATCTTCTTCTTGGCGTCTCAGATCGACGCAAGCTCTTTGGGCTATTATGGGCTGTTCACCGCAACTATTGCATATGGCCTGATCTTCGCGGGCTTCGAATTCTTTGCCTTTGTGACCCGTGAAATCATTGGGTCCGAACCCGAAGAAAGGGGAGCGATGCTGAAGGGGCATGCAGCCTTTTCATGCACCTTATACCTTGCCCTACTCCCTATCGGTATGGCGGCACTTTATCACGCAAACTGGCCGGCGCATCTCTATCTTTGGTTTGTTCCCATTCTTTTGTTAGAACATTTCAATCAGGAGGTGTTTCGGCTTCTCGTCGCAATGTCAGAGCAAGTGACTGCAAGCGCATTGCTTTTTATTCGGCAAGCGAGTTGGGCGATCGCCATCATCGCCGCCTCGACTATCTTTGAAACAAAGCTAACGCTCGACACAATAATGGCGTTCTGGTTGATTGCCGGCATTTTGACTGCGCTGCTTGGATGCATAAAAATAAGTCGGATGGAAATCTTAGGCTGGCACCGCTCAGTGGATTGGACTTGGGTTCGCCGCGGTGCATTAATTGCTGCTCCGCTTTTGTTAGCAACGCTGTCGCAGCGCGGGATCTTCACATTTGATCGATATTGGCTCGAGGCATTGGGAGGACCTGAAGTTCTAGGGGCCTATGTATTGTTCTTTGGGATTGCGAGCGCACTCACGGCCTTTCTCGACGCCGCAGTCTTTTCCTTCGCGTACCCTGCGCTCATCAAATTCCAGTGCAACCAAGAATACTCGGAAGCGCGGGCCAGAGTCAGGCAGATGCTGTATCAAGTCACTGCGCTCTGTCTGGCATTCGCCGTGGTCAGTTGGGCAAGCCTACCGATCCTACTGAATTGGATTGGTAATCCTGTCTACTCAGAGTTTGCTGATCTATACCCAGCGGTGGTCGGAGCCGTCATTCTATTCTCTTTGAGTCAAGTCGCACATTGGGGGCTTTACTCTTGCGGCCAAGATAGGGCGATCGTGCACGGCAACCTTGTTGCCTTTGCCACCTTTTTGATTTGCACGTGGATCTCAAGCGAGAGTTTCGAGGTGTATGCTGTCCTTTTTGGAATAAACGCGGCCTTCCTCGTTATGTTGGTGTGGAAAGCCAGCACATATATCCACGTATCTAGGAGCGAGCACCCATAAGCATTGCGCTTCAAATCCGGGCAAGGAGATGACTGGCTTGTCAATTATACCACAGTCGTTGCGCGCCCTTTTGCGCCGGCTGGCATATTACATCGCTTGGCTTTGGCCTAAACGCGATCGAGCTGTGCTGAGGGGTTTTCCTGCATATGAAGACAACCTCGTTGCAATCTATCAGGGGCTAGAATCATACCAGGTGCGTTCGATTATCTGGGTTGCCGATGATACATCGGTCCCGCCCCCAGTAGCCCTGAAGGCTAACACGCGCCTCGTAAAGCGGCGGAGCCTTCTGGATATATATTTCTCGACAACTTCGCGCTTCCTATTCCTTACTCACGGGCACTTCTTCGACCGGCCTCTACGCAATCAGATTAGTGTGAATTTATGGCACGGAATTCCCCTTAAAGTAATTGGCAGGCATGCGGGAGCTCCGTGGCGCTCAGATACGTTCACAGTTGCTACATCAAAATTCACTCGGAAAGTATTTGCGGATGCCTTCAACATTCCCGAGAGCACTGTGGAAATCATGGGTCAGGCGCGAACGGATCGAATGTTTGGGCAGGATCGCAGAGAGATCTGGGAACGCTGCTTCCCGGGCGAGCTAGTTCCAGACCGAATTTTTCTTTGGCTGCCCACCTATCGAAGTACCGATATGCTGAAGAAGGGCACAGATGGCCGAGACTTCTCGAATGTCTACAATTGCTCCGATTTCTCTGAGCATAAGTTCAATGAGACACTTAGGTCATCGAATGCCGTGTGTTTAATCAAGCCCCATCCGATGGCCAAATGGATGGAGAGCTCTTCACTGAGCAACATTCGTCACATTACCGACGCTTGGCTCTTGGAGCGCGGCCTGACACTGTATCAACTCCTGGGCGTGGTCGACTGTCTCATTTCTGATATTTCAAGTGTCATCGCTGACTTCCTGCTCCTAGACAGACCTATCCTTCTGCTTTTTGAAGACATCGTCGAATACGAATCTTCACGCGGCTTCACATTCAATCCAATAAGAGAATATTTGCCCGCCGATGTGGCCAAGAATTACAGTGAGTTCGAAGCGGCATTGAAGTCCATTCTTGCAGGAAAGGATCGCCATGCTGAAAGGAGAGCTGCCCTCAAGGAGTTGTTTTTTGACCACCATGATGGGAATGCGACTGCGCGCATTCTTAAGATCGTTTTTGACTAATAGACGGTCGCCTACAAATCTAGTTTGATATAGAGGCCATTTAAGAAATTCGGTGCGGTTACCCGAAGATTGGTCGGCCTAGCTAAGATAAGCGGCACGATTGCAGAAATTGGAATGTATAGATGTCCCGCCACACAAGAATTCATCAATGGCATAGATTCGAAGCACCAGGCCCCGAGAATGCACAGGCCGCACAACCATCCGTGCCAGCGCGAAGGGCGACGAAAACAGGGATGGCCAAAGCTCCAAACAGAGCCCTTTTTGTCAGCAGCACAATTGTGCTTTCGTTGCTATTCATTGGCTATTTTTTGACAACGGGAACGGGTTTGATAGAGGACCCTATTTTTAGGGAAATTTTCAGGTTCGCTTCGCTGGCCCTCACTGTCGCGAACATCCTAATTTTCCGTCAGATGCGCCCCTCACACATTCTGCTCGCATCTATACTTATTCTATTATTTACAATCAACCAATCGATAATTTTGGCCAACTTACTTTTCTTGGGGCTAATTACAATTAGCCTCATGAGGCTGAGCGCAAGAGAATGTGCATATGCCATTATTGTCCCTATTGCCATTCTTATTTTATTGCACGTCCTAACCTTAAATCTAGGAATTATTAGCTCACAAGTTAATGTATTTCAGGGAAGGACTCGCTCGTATTTGGGCTTCTTTAACCCTAACCAGGCATCGGCGTTTTATTTGTCCCTTTGCTTTGCGGCTCTTATTTTTAGCAAAAACACTAGCAAGACTTGGGGGAAGATCGCCTTTCTTGTGAGCCTTGGCGCACTTTTTGTTGTAACTCAGCAAACCGACACGCGAACTGCGATGTTCGCGGCCTTGATTATGGTGACCATTGAGGTGGCTAACTACGTTTTTCGCAACTTTACGTTCTACAAAGGCGCACTGCGTGTTTCCGCACTGGCAGCTCCCATTACTGCAGCTATGGCCACATATTTTATCGCCACTACAAACACGTATCAAATGAATGACATCTTGAGTTTACGCCCATACTTCTTTGCTGAATTTCTAGAAGGTGTCGGCCAAGCGGAAATTCTATTTGGTTGGCACAGTTATGATCGAGGTGTCGACAATGCTCTTTTGATGCTGCTTTCTAGCGTGGGGCTTTTCGGGGCCCTGCTTATTTTGGGTTGGGTGAGCTATAGATCAGCTCTAGTCGATACGCGGTTTTTGTCCGCGTTTCTCGCGATTATGCTTGCCTCGACGGTGGAGAGTCACTTGATCCGTCCCGAAATTCCAATATCGGTCATTTTTCTGCAATTGCTCTTCGCCCCATGGGCGCGGCGTGAGAATTGGAAAACAAGGCAAGGTCCGGACACGTGATACAGAAGAGTTCCTCTTTGCCTGAGGTCCTGTGCGTCTCTGATTTCTTCCTCCCTGGTTTCAAGGGTGGTGGCCCCATTCGGACACTTGAGAATATGCGCAAGCTTTTGACCGGCGAGGTCGCCTTCTCGATTTTTACGCGAGATCGCGATCTTGGCTCGGACGCGCCCTATGCCAACGTCACTCAGGACACCTGGTTGGACACTCCCTCGGGACCAATATACTATGCAGCGCCAAAGTATTTCGGCATTCGCGGGCTTAAGAAAGTGTTGGCTGAACGCAGATTTGACGTAGTCTATTTGAACAGCTTCTTTTCCCTTAGGGGCTCAGTCCTGCTTAACCTCTGGTTGCAGCTTTCCTCACGTTCTACCGCTGTGCTCTTGGCGCCGCGCGGCGAATTCTCGCAGGGTGCACTCGAAGTGAAAAGGCTGAAGAAATGCCTATTTCTACGACTTGCGCGGGCATCAGGAATGTACCGAAAAGTTTATTGGCACGCTTCGACCGAGCTAGAAGCCGCTGACATTCTGAGGCAGTTTCCGGATGTCGGTGAAAAGATCTTGATTGCGCCTGACCCAGTGATTGTTGAGCCGTCTCAAACGCCGCATTCGACCATCGCCAAGCGGACGGGACTTGCCAGAATTGTCTTTATTTCGAGGATTTCGCCCAAGAAAAATCTCGAGGGTCTACTTGATTATCTACGCGGAGTAGAAGCAGATGTCGAACTTGATATCTTCGGACCCATTGAAGACTCACGATACTGGGAGCGATGTCACGCGTTGATTTCTCGTTTGCCGTCGCATGTGACGGCAAGGTATCAGGGGCTGCTCTCGCCAGATGAAGTTTCTCAGACATTCGCGAAATATGACATATTCGCGTTCCCGACGCATGGTGAAAACTTTGGCCACGTTATTTTCGAGGCGCTGCGGGCCGGTACGCCAGTCTTGCTCAGCAATCAAACCCCGTGGCAGCAAGACGAGAGTGGCGCGGCAACTGTTTTGCCACTTGAGGATGCTTCAGGTTGGCAAAGGGCAATTGAGGCAACTGCTGCTCGATCTGAATCCGAGCAAGCCGAAATTCGAGCGGCCACGTTGGAATATGCCAAACGTTATGCGGAAACTGACATGGCGAGGCAGGCCAACCGTGCGCTCTTTCATTCGTTAGCTTGATGGCTTTATCAAATTTGTATCCCGGCGATACCTATAAAGGAACAATTTACTGTGTTTGCAGGTAAAACTCTTCTTATCACTGGCGGCACTGGGTCGTTTGGGAACGCTGTCTTGCGGCGCTTCCTCGATTCTGACTTGCGAGAAATCCGCATTCTTAGCCGGGACGAGAAAAAGCAAGACGATATGCGTAAGCGATACCAGAGCGAAAAGCTTAAGTTTTACATAGGGGATGTTCGAGATTTTCAGTCAGTACTGAACGCTGTCCGGGGGGCCGACTATATCTATCACGCAGCAGCCCTAAAACAGGTTCCATCATGCGAGTTTTATCCGTTGGAGGCTGTCAAGACCAATGTCCTAGGAACCGAGAATGTCTTGGAGGCAGCGGTGCAAGCGGGCGTTCAAAGGGTCGTTTGTTTGAGCACGGACAAGGCAGTATATCCGATCAATGCTATGGGCATAAGCAAAGCACTCATGGAGAAAGTGATTGTCGCAAAGGCCCGCACTAGCAGCCAAACAACCATCTGCGCGACAAGATATGGCAACGTGATGGCGTCGCGCGGTTCGGTTATTCCTTTGTTCACTAGGCAAATTCAGAACGACGAGCCG
Source organism: uncultured Erythrobacter sp. (assembly GCA_947495555.1). Lineage (GTDB taxonomy): Bacteria > Pseudomonadota > Alphaproteobacteria > Sphingomonadales > Sphingomonadaceae > Erythrobacter. The sequence goes on from CANLZI010000001.1 coordinate 1,864,476, forward strand.
ATTACGATCACGGATCCTGCGATGACGCGCTTCATGATGACTTTGGAAGATGCCGTCGACTTGGTGCTGTTTGCATTTGAGCATGGCAGCTCAGGCGAGATCTTCGTCCAGAAGGCACCGGCGGCCACCATCGAGACACTTGCCCAGGCGCTGACTAAGCTGCTGGGGAAGCCCGAGCACGAGATCAATGTTATCGGAACCAGGCATGGTGAGAAGCTATTTGAATCACTCCTGAGTCGTGAGGAGAAGGTGGTCGCAGACGATCTAGGTGGTTATTATCGAGTGCCTCCGGACCTAAGAGACCTAAACTACGGCAAATACTTTGAAGAGGGTGAGGTCAAGATTTCAGGGGCTGTGGAATACACTTCGCATAACACTACGCGCCTTGACGTCGAGGGAATGCAGGAGCTCTTGATGAAGCTTCCCTTTATCCAAGCTGCAGTGCGCGGCGAACGGGTGGAGCCTGAACTCTAATGCGCTTCTTGCTAGAAACTTGCTCACCAAAATGGAGCGTCAAGCATGACCACTAGGCACCAGCCGCGGGTGCTTGTACTGGGTGCGACCGGCATGCTCGGCTCGACAATTTTCCGCATCTTTAGCGACGATGATTCCTTTGAAACGTACGGTACCATTCGAAACCTAGAAGGCCTTACTCATTTTACACCCGAGCAGCACGAAAAAATTCTTACGAATGTCTCGGTAAATGGTGAAGCGGATATCGTTCGGGCCTTCTCCGCTTCGCAGCCGGATATCGTCATTAATTGTATCGGAATCATCAAGCAGTTGCCCGGTGCCAATGACCATCTTGAAAGCTTGGCCATAAATTCCGTTTTGCCGCACCGCTTAGCCAACTACTGCGCTATGGTCGGCGCCCGCCTCATCCACTTCAGCACCGATTGTGTATTCTCGGGCGCAACCGGGCAGTATGTCGAAAGCGATCATGCGGATGCATACGACCTCTATGGGCGGACAAAGTACTTGGGCGAAGTGGACTATGCTAACGCTATAACGCTTCGAACCTCCATAATCGGTCATGAACTCTCGAGTGCACACAGCCTCATTGACTGGTTCCTCAGTCAATCCGGCGAGGTCAGAGGATTTAGTAGGGCGATTTTCTCAGGTTTGCCGACCGTCGAGGTTGCAAAGGTTCTACGGGACTTCGTGATCCCGAACGCGCAACTGCGCGGGCTTTATCATCTGTCGGTAGATCCTATCAGCAAGCTTAATCTGCTGCAGTTGGTTGCCAACACCTACGAAAAGAAAATCACTATCATGCCCGACGATAAGGTTGTGATAGACCGCTCGCTGAATTCGGACAAATTTCGAAACGCGACCGGCTTTGCCCCCAAGTCATGGACACAACTCGTCAAAGAAATGCAACACGATTTCCAAAGTAGTCTCCAAAGCTGAGGCGGCTACTGAGTTCGTGCAATTTACTCAGATGACGCATGATCAACCATGATATCGCATTCCCGAAAGCGACGCGCTGGTTTTGCACAATGAGGATATAATGAAAAAACAGAAGGTTATGACGATAGTGGGTACTAGGCCCGAGATTATCAGGCTGTCGAGGACGATCGATAAGCTGGATCGTTTTTGCAACCACATCCTCGTGCACACAGGGCAAAACTTCGATTACGAACTCAACCAGGTCTTCTTTGATGACTTGGGGGTTCGCAAGCCTGACCACTTTCTAAATAGTGCGGAGAAATCTAGGGGGCCCGCGCAAACGATTGGCAATGTGATCGCTTCAGTCGACGAGATTCTGGCGAGTGAAGAACCCGAGGCTGTTCTCATCTTAGGAGACACAAACAGCAGTCTTGCGGCAATTTCGGCCAAGCGGCGTAAGATTCCAATCTTTCATATGGAAGCAGGTAACCGAAGTTTCGATTTACGCGTGCCGGAGGAGATTAATCGCCGCATTGTGGACCACACGGCGGATATCAACCTTACATACAGCGCTATAGCCCGCGAGTACCTTTTGCGAGAAGGGTTGCCGCCTGATCAGGTGATCAAAACTGGTAGTCCCATGTATGAGGTTTTGAACCACTATCGAGCACAGATCGATGCATCCGATGTTCAGGAACGTCTTGGCCTCGTTCGAGGGAAGTACTTCGTTGTGAGCTCCCACCGGGAAGAGAACATTGATAGCGAGAGAAATTTTGACAAGCTGGTAAAGATTCTGAATTCGGTGGCGGATGATTGGGACATGCCTGTCGTAGTCTCGACGCACCCAAGAACCATGAAGCGTATTGAGAGCGGCGGAGTGACATTCCGTCCGCAAGTGAAGCTACTCAAGCCGCTTGGATTCCACGATTATGTTAATCTACAGATCAACGCGAAAGCCGTGCTTTCCGATAGCGGTACGATTACGGAAGAGAGCTCCATCTTGAACTTTCCGGCTGTCAACCTTCGCGAGGCTCACGAACGCCCTGAGGGCATGGAAGAGGGCGCTGTGATGATGGTTGGGCTCGACGTGGATCGGGTGCGCCAAGCAATCGCGATACTTGAGACGCAAATGAGCGGTGACGAGCGAAATTTGCGGATAGTTGAAGATTATATGGCGCCCAACGTCAGTGAGAAGATTGTTCGGATCATTCTAAGTTATACTGACTATGTGAATCGGGTTGTCTGGAAGAAATACTGAGGCTTCACCATGAAGTTGGTTTTGATAGCCGATGCATTTCCTCCAATGCGGACCTCCGCAGCTGTTCAATTGCGCGACTTAACGCGTGAATTGGTAAGGCAAGGGCATCAAGTCACGGTGCTTTTGCCTGCGAATGATCTCGAAGAGAGTTGGGGCCTGATAGAGCATGAAGGTGCTCGCATTCTTCGCCTGGCCTCACCAAAAACGAAAGATGTTGGCTATGTTAGGCGCACAATCGGCGAGTGGCTGATGCCGTATGCCATGATGCATAGCTTGCAGAAGAGCCCTGTGGCGTCGGAGCTTTGGGACGGAGTAGTCTGGTATTCTCCCTCTATTTTTCACGGCCCTCTGGTTCGCGCCTTGAAAACAAAAAGTGAGTGCAAATCCTATTTGATCATTCGCGATATATTTCCAGAATGGGCTTTGGATCTCGGGCTCATGCGGCCCGGATTAGCTTATTCATTTTTCACAAGGATTGCACGGGAGCAATACCAGGCTGCAGACATCATAGGAGTGCAATCGCCAGGCAATCTCGGCTATTTTGATACTCTGTCCGAAAAGCTTGCGCTTGGACGAGTAGAAGTTCTCCAAAACTGGCTATCTCCTCCGGCGAGTTTGCCGTGCCCGCTTAGGCTGGATGTGACGCCTCTCGCCGGGCGGAAGGTCTTTGTTTATGCTGGCAATATGGGGGTAGCTCAAGGTCTGGACTTGATCATCGAGTTGGCAGATGCCCTGCGTGACCGCAAAGATATTGGTTTCCTATTCGTTGGCCGGGGAAGTGAGGCAGGTCGATTAGAGGCTACATCCAAAGATCGCGGATTGGATAATGTCCTTTTCTACCCCGAGATCGATCCAGATGAAATTTCCGGTCTTTATGCACAGTGCGTAGCCGGCATCGTATGCCTGGATAGAAGGCTCAAGTCGCACAATATACCAGGGAAATTTCTCACCTACATGCAATGTGGTTTGCCGTCTTTGGCTATCGTAAATCAAGACAATGATCTTGCTGAGTTGATCCGAACCGAACGGGTAGGCGCAGTTTGTGAGACGCACGACATCGAGGCGGTCACTCAGCTGTGTTTAGCGATGGTAGAGCAGCTCGATAACGGCGAGCTGTTTGCGGATCGATGTCGGAGTCTATTCCATCGCAAGTTCTCCGTTTCTCAGGCCGCCGAACAGATTGTCGTTGCTCTAGGGTAAGGGGGCATCTTCGGGGCGGCTTGATTGTTCGCACCCCGTCAGATCCGACCTTAAGATTGTTAGGGTGAAGTCGCGGCATGATGCGACTCAGTGTCATAAAGGGGCTTTAATTGGCCCAAACGTTATGTTCGGCCTTTTCCAGATAACGCGCCAGCACATTCACTGACTTCCAGCCGCCTGCGCGCATGATCGCTGCTGTATCAAATCCCCGTTTCAACAGGTCTTGAGCCGCGCCGACGCGCATTGAGTGGCCACTGAACGATGCGGCCTGCTCCGAGTTTAGCCCACAGCGCTGCGCCGCTTCTTTGATCATGCGTCGGATTGCCGTTGTCTCGAGGCAGCGGTCGATGACCTTGCCCTGGTAGATCGGGCAGAACAGCCATTGGATCTCCGGTCCGCGGTAGGTCAGCCATTCTTTCAGCAAATCGGCAGTCCGTTGTGAGGTGAATGCGATGCGCCCGTTACCAAACGGGTCAGCCTTGCTGCGACGGATGAGCACCCGCAACGTTCCGTCGTCCCTTTCAGTGATGTCCTGGTTGCGCAACGCTATGAGTTCGGACCTTCGGGTCATGAGTTCATAGCCAAGCGCCAGCATGGCTCGGTTGCGCAGGCCCCATGGTGTGTCGGGCTCGCTTTCCAGAAAACTCTCAAGGTATTTGCGGGTCAGCCCCTTGGCCTGGCGTGGCCGGACAGCGCGGGCACGCCGCACCTTGCGCATAGCGAGATTGATGTCCTCGTCATAGGTCGGATCCGGAAGCCTAAGCAGACGGTGCACCTTGCGGATTGCGTAGAGTCGCCGCTGGACGGTCGAGGGTGCCCTGCACTTCCCCTGGTCCTCAAGAAAGCAGCACACGGTTTCGACAGCGGCGGGGAAGGGCGCGTTGATCCCGTTCTCCACGCACCAGTTTTCGAAAGCCTCGACATCTGCGCGGTAACTGCGCATTGTTGCGGGTGCATAAGCGCCTTCGAGGCGCTGGAATTCGGAGCGCCAATCACAATTTATATGTCGAAGTTTCACCTGACCTTTATGATAGGAATTCAATCATAATGCAAGAACAAGGATTGACTGCGCAGCAGATAAAGGCTGCTCGCGGTGCACTTGGATGGTCGGTGCAAGATTTGGCCGATAGAACCGGCGTAGGAACAGCTACGATCTCAAGGTATGAACTAGCGAATGCAGTTCCCCGATCGCGAAAAGGCAACCTAGAAAGAATTAGGTCGGCTTTCGAAGCCGCCGGCATCGAGTTTATTGGCTCACCTGACGACCGGCCTGGCATCCGTATTGGAAAGCCACCAGCCGCGTAGGCCAAGGCTAAGCCTTCAGAAGTCGTCGAGCATTTCCTTGCCGCTCTTTATGAGATGCCGGACGTGCTTGCGGAACTCTTTCGCCTCGCGCGTATATTCGCCGTGCTTGAATGCATTCTGATTACCCAAGGGCGCGCCCGAACCCTTGGCGCCTCCATGCATGCGGCAACGCTTCTTGCCGCCAACGGCCGGAGACTGGCATGGAGTACCCATTCGGGTTTTCGCGCCGCAGCGTGGGCTTTGCCGCATAGCGACAGTGTTGCGCTTATGCGTTCCCGTCACTTGCGTCTTCTCTGGCGGACTTTCGCATTTTTAGGATTTGCCAGAGGCACTTTATCGTCTGGTTTGTGCTCAAGTTCGTGAGGCTTGCCATCGCCATCGCGTTTGCCGCCCGTTTCAACATTACCCACGATCGCCTGGCCACCTTTCTCGACCCGGACATGCTCGACCGTGACTTTCTGCTGCCCCTTGCCGCGATGCTTGTTCAAGGTTTCAAGCTGCCGTGCATAAAGCGCCATCAGTTTGTGGGCGTGCTTCAGGTTGATGTCACGGCCCTCGAACGTCTGGTTCGGGATAGCTGCGCGCCGAAGGCAGTCAAGCGCCGCAAAATGTGTCCCGACCATTTGTTGAGCGAGCATGCCTTCAGCACCATCTGCAGGCTCGAGACTGTTGAAGTGCTCGATTGCGCGAACGATACGAGTATTGACCTGCTCTTCGCTCATATTCTCGTGATGCCAAAGAAGATTGGCCAGTTCATTGACGCGGTCTTGCAGGACCTTAACCTCTTCGACCTTGAGAAGCTCGCGCGCTTGTTCATCGGTTAAGAGCTTATGTGTCGGGACAGGCTCCGATTGCTTGTCTTTTCCTTTGGGCATTGGCCGCTGTCCTCTGCTTACAAGTTTGGCGCACTATACAGCATATTTCGGGTCAATTCAGTGGCAACTTGAGGCCGAAATTTACTGTGCATGAGGTTGTTTGCCGATTTATGTCGTAGAGACCCCCCACCCTAGTGGCTTCAAGGGAAGTTACTGGACGCCGCCGAAAGCAGATCGGCAAGAACAAATGCCCGAAAACGCGCAGTCTCATTTCTCCAGATTAGGCCCAAATTCGCAGTGTAGGTAGATAGGTGAAGGCTGGCTTGCTCCGGCGCACGATGCCAAAAAGGTCGCGCGACCTTCGAGCAAGCAAGAACATTTAGCTGCTACCGCTCACATCCGGAAATTTCACCATCAGGAATATCGGAATTTCAAATTACATAGCAGTCTTCGTGAAGAGAATGCTCTCGTAGGGGCGATCGGGGACGAAAGTAGACCGAACGCCTCCTTCAAACGCCTCGACTTTATAACTGGACATCAGGGAAAGGACCTCCTCTAGCCCACTACCAAGAAACCGGCCGACAGCATCGATTCGATATTCCATCAGGATCGGCGCATTATTGCATTCCAAAAACCTCTTGGCCCCCTTTAGGACATCCAATTCGGCCCCCTCGACATCGATCTTAACAAGCTTTATCCGCTGAATGTCATCGTCGCCAAGCAGCTGGTCAAGGGACACCGTCTCGACCATCTCTGGAGCAAGGGACACTTTCGATGGCGACCATCTATCTAGCAGAGTGTTGGCACCTTGATTGCCGGGTCGAATGAAGAGCGGTACGATGCCCTTGGCGACATCGGTCACGGCAACATGGTGAGCGCTAGCCTTTACGCTGTTAATTTCTATGTTTTCGCGCAGAATATAGAAATTTTGAAAGCTCGCCTCGACTGCGATCAGTTCACAGTCAAGCTCAGCGCAGGCAGGAATGCTCGCACTGCCAATATTAGCGCCTATGTCGAGAATTGCATCGCCGGTACTAAGCCCGATTTCCTTCGCCAAATGATAAACTGCTTGCTCAAACGGTTTGCGACGAATGAACATCCAGTATCCGATGTGATCGTTCAGGTCGACGCGCAACCGGCAATTGCCGAGATCAAGAACCCTGTATTGGGTATCTAGGTTCGTACTTGTGCGGTGACGAATCCGGTTGGGATCATAAAGCCGTGTAAATGCATTCATAACTGGGATATCTGCGCTAATCCTAGCGAGTGAAAGTATCCATTCAGGACGATATCGAGCGGCAATTCTTGACAGCATCTTACCATCATCATGCACCGGGCGGCAAAAGCAAGAGGAATAGAGCAGCAACATCAGTTGATTCGATTGCGGCGCTATGCGCAAATCTAATCAGACCGCGCATTGCGCTGAACTCGATTTGGGCTCAGACCGTTTTCCCGGAGAGGACTTAGCCATTCGGGCTTATCGATCCGGTTTCACGAAAAGTTGCCGGAAGCGGCGTTTTTGTGACTTATAGTTGACCGAGCGTTAACTCCTGGCGTCTAATCCTCTCAAGATCACCCAGAGGAAACTATGACCAAGCTAATCATCCAGATACCATGCCTCAACGAGGCCGCCCATCTGCCCGAAACGCTAGCAGCGTTGCCACGAAAGATCGACAGTATTTCCGATATTGAAGTGCTCGTCATCGACGATGGCAGCAACGATGATACGGCTGGCGTCGCCCGTCGTCATGGCGTTCAGCATATCGTGCGTCATCGGACGAACCGCGGATTGGCGGCGGCGTTTCGCAGTGGTCTCGATCATTCCTTGCGTGCTGGGGCAAACATCATCGTCAACACTGACGCCGATGGGCAGTATGTTGGAGCAGATATCGCCAAGCTCGTTGGGCCGGTTGTTCGCGGCGAAGCAGATATCGTGATCGGCGACCGCGGCGTGCGGGACAACGAGCATTTTGGACCTGTCAAGCGCACACTGCAGCGCTTGGGCAGTTCAATCGTGCGACGTCTTTCCCGCACCGAAATCACCGATGCGGTCAGCGGGTTTCGGGCGATTAGCCGTTCTGCTGCACAACAGATCCATATCACGACCGATTTCAGCTACACGACCGACATGTTGATACAGGCCGGCCGCAAGCGGCTGGCGGTTGCCAGCGTTCCCGTTGGAACCAATGCGGCGGCGCGTCCGTCGCGTCTCTTCAAGTCGATCCCGAGCTTCATCACCAATACCGGGATGACGATGGTTCGCGCCTACTTGACCTACAACCCGCTGCGCTTTTTCGTTGGCATTGGGGCACTGGCATTTATCCTGGGGTCCCTCCCGATCGCACGCTTCTTGTGGTTCTGGTTTCAGGGCGATGGGGCGGGCCACCTGCAGTCGCTTGTCCTTGGCGCATCCGTGGTCATCCTGGGCTTGCTCATCACCATCCTTGGTCTGCTGGCGGACTTGATCGGGGCTAATCGCAGGCTCATCGAATCCGCGTTGCAGAAGATCAGCAAGGTTGAAGAGCAACTAGGGCAGAAGGATCCGCCGCGCTCAAAGGTTGAGGCATCGGCCGACACCGACCAGAAATCCAGCTCCGCTGGCAGCGCCCAATGACAAATGTTGCGCCGGCCGGGAGCGCGCCAGAAAACGAAGCGGGTGCGCCACCCACGCGGTATGTCAAAAAGTCGTTGCAGTCAGCTGCACTCCTCTATTCGCTTCCCATGCTCGCCGCTTTTTGCGCAGTGCTTTTCTACACGCAGTTCTGGCTCTCTCACGACGTAAGTTGGTATCTCATTGCGACCCGCAAGTTCATTGAGGGCCAACGCCTTTATATCGACATCATCGAAATCAACCCGCCACTCAATTTTTATCTGACAATTCCGGCCCTCCATCTTTCTGATTGGACCGGCGTATCTGAAACTGTCGGCTACGTTGTCTACACTAGTGCCATTGGAGCGCTATCCGGGCTTTGGTTGATGCGCCTGACTCTGCGTGCAGCAATCGACCAAGCGCAAAAGGCCATATTGATAGGCGGTGGTTTAGTCGGTCTGTTTCTCCTTCCCATAGGCGAATTCGCCCAGCGCGAGCACCTGCTCCTGCTCTTTGCGCTACCTTATTTGTATTGCGCGTTGCTTGGGGACGACAAGTTGCAGTTATCCGCTACAGAGCGGATTCTGCTCGGTCTGACAGCCACCTTCGGCCTTGCTCTCAAGCCGTATTTTCTTCTAATACCGGCAGCCATCGTTTTGGTCGGATCCTTCAAAAAACTCTTTCGGCGTATTTTTGCGCTGGAGAACCTGGGCCTCGCCATTGGCTTGATCTCATACGCTGGTTTTGTGGTGATCATCCATCCTGAGTACTTTTCCGATGTCCTCGGAGTAGCACCGAAAGTCTACGGTGTTTACGGCGAACCAGCCAAGGCCGTGCTATTGCGATCCGAGTTGATCGCATTGCTGATGTTGATGGTGCTCTATTTTCTGAAGGGGGCACCTCGAGACAGGATCAGCGGGCGGCTGACTGCCGCATCGTTTGGGGCGCTACTCGCGTATCTTATCCAATTCAAAGGTTGGGACTACCAGGCCATTCCGCTTGCGCACTTTGTGTCACTCACTGCGATCTGGGTGGCTCATGCGAAGGGCATTTTCTCTCGTCGAGAGATCCCGGCTGCCATCCTATCGCTTGCTATCGTTGCCACGACCTTGGGAGTGCATGTGCTGCCTGGCCCCTACAAGCCCGCTACAACGGAACGCTTCTCGCAGTATGTTGACCGACCTGATCGAAGAATGGTCGTCTACAGCACCAATGTCTGGGCCTCATTTCCTTTCGTGAATGCGGTCAAAGGTGATTGGTCGAGCAGGTTCCCTGCACAATGGATCGTGCCTGGCGCCTATCAAGCGTTAAAGTCGACAGATTGCGATGCGCTGCCGGCACGATGCCTGGAATACGAAGAGATCTTGTTTGATGTACGAAAAGCCAACGTCGAGGATTTCTTGAGATATCGCCCGGAGCTGGTCTTTGTCGATGTTCGCGAGCAGAAAAGCTATTTTGGAGGGGTGCCGTTTGACTACATCCAGTTCCTCAGAGAAGAGCCGTCGTTCGGAGAAGCATGGTCGAAGTGTAAGAAGATAGGTTCGGTCGGAGCGCCTGGTTACGAAGTCTGGCAGTGCGGTGATACAAAGGGAAAAGAGCAAACCTTATGAGCTGGGCCAAGGATCTTTGGCCGCTGGGCATCCTCCTTGTAGTGTTCTTCGGCGCGACATTTCTTTTGTCGCCAGGACAGTTTACGCTGGACGAATTCATCTACTATGCCGGAGCGGAAGCCGTTCAAAGATCGGGCAGTTTCGTTGTTCAGAATGGCGGAACCAGCCTCTCATCGGAGCAGCTTGAACTTCTGATCCTGGTGTCGGGTCCAAACGGGCTGGTGCCTCAGTATCCTATCGGAACAGCTTTACTCGGCGCCCCGCTCCTGGGCCTTTTTGGCATGCACGGATTTATCCTTGTTAACTCCATGGGCGCCGCGGTGACGGTATTCGTCTTGTACAAGATGACTGAGCGGCACTTCGGCGGTCGATCTGAAGCTTTGACTGCCTGTGCGCTTCTTCTCTGCGGCACATTCTTTCTGGAATATGCTTTTGCCATTTGGCCACATGCGGTGAGCGTCATGTGCGTGACCATCGCGATGGCTCTTCTTTTTGACAGTATCACGTCGGACCAGAGGGCAGTTTCCAATTCGCTTGGTATCGGCGTGGCAATTGGCGTGGGTATGTTATTCCGCACGGACACGGTTCTGGCAGTGCCGGCCGTCGGGCTTGCTATGCTGTTCTTCCCGAGCAACCCATTCCATCGCCTTTTCTGGATGGGTCTGGGATTTTCCCCTTTTGTCGCCGCCGCCTCCATTGGCAATTACATCAAGTTTGGAACACTTAATCCGGTCTCGTACGGCCAAGGTGCTGGCGGAGGCACATCTATAGCCGGACACCTGCCGGTTATACTCGGGCTTTTACTTGTCGGTGTAGCCATCGTAGGCTTGTATTTCATTTGGCAGAGAATTGAGAACAAGAGGAATTTCGCGATTGCGGGCGTAATTGCGGTGCTCCTAGGTGCAATTGTCGGCTACGATTTCACAGGGCGATATCTCCATGGGTTCTGGGGACTCGTGGTCGATGCCACAAATCTCTACGATCCACGCCCGGGCGTCGTCTACCTGCCAGATGGTACCGTGGCTTTTTGGGGTTTGTGGAAGAAGGCGCTGGGCCAGAGCATGCCTTGGCTCGGCCTTCTGCTCGCTTCATTCTGGGGACTTCGAGATGTGGATTGGCGGATCAGGATATCGATTCTCCTTCTGGCGGCCGTTTGGAGCTTTCCTTTCTTTCCCAAGGATTGGCATGGCGGGATGGGGAGCAACATGCGGTATTTTCTGGCGCTTATTCCTTTTGCGTGCGCGATTGTGGCGAAGCTCCTCTTGGATCTCTGTCGTGCAGTCAGGGAACCCCAAAGATACCTTGTGTTGGGTGCGTTACTAACAGTGGTCCCCGCCTTTCTCTGGGTGATTGATGACCGGAGCCAGATAGCTCATATCAACCAGTCGCTACCCACCTGGATATTTCTGATCATAGGTGTGCTCGCGTTGCTTGGTAGCGCTCCTCGTACTCAGAGCATAGGGATGAAATCTATATCGCTGATTTCCCTCGGCGGCGGGCTGGGGCTTTCTTTGACGCTGGCTATGTATGACCTCGGAAATGCACAGTGGATGCGCAATCAGTCTGTTGAATTGAGCCGGGCCTATGGCGCCCTGCCAGACCAGGCGCTCGCTTATATCCCTGCTCGCTTTACGATTGGCTGGTCCCTTAGGAAAGGCCACTATCTGGCTTCGCCGAATACGCTTGTATCGCGAGCAACTGAAGATGCCCCTGCATTCGATTTTCAGCTGATTGAGGGCGCACTCAATCAAGACATGCGGGTGTTCATCTCCCCAGACTACGTCACTGAGGGCTTGCGAACTTATCCGGGCACGCGGCTCATCGAGTCTGAAGTTGGGCCTCAAGGCAAGAGCTTGCTCGAACTTGTGCCCGCGGAGAAAACTACCAATGGATGATTGCCAACCATGAACAACTAGCGTGGGGATTCCCAACGTAGCTTTGCTTTGATAATGGAATATTAACCATATCGCCCGCAATAGATTGGGCCAATCGGATGTGGGCCTGAGATTGCGGATCGGGGATGGGCTGTGCGAATAAGTGAGAAATCTGGCGAGAGGCTACGAGGAGCTGGGAGCCTGCTCGTGTCACTTGTTGTACCTGTCTTCAACGAAGCGGATGCAGTCCGACATTTCATCGACGCGGTGAATAGTGCGATCGATGAGAGTTGGCCGGACAGGGCAGAAATCCCGCAGTTTGAATTTATTTTCGTTGATGATGGCAGCGGCGACGCAACCGCCATTGTCATCCGAGAGCTGCGAAAGCGTGATCAACGTATCAAACTGGTTTCTCTGTCACGGAACTTCGGAAAGGAAGCTGCACTCAGCGCCGGACTTCACTCCGCCACAGGCGATGCAGCTGTTCCGATGGATGTAGATTTGCAGGATCCGCCGGATCTCCTCCGCCCGATGATTGACGCATGGCTCGAAGGAAATGTCGTCGTTAACGCCCGTCGTGCGGACCGTAGTTCAGATACGCTGCTCAAGCGCACTTTCTCTCGTCTTTTCTACCGAGCAATCAACCTGATTTCTGATCAACCAATTGCTGATGATGTGGGCGATTTCCGTTTGTTTGATCGTGCTGCCATCGATGTACTCAACCAGATGACTGAACACACCCGTTTCAACAAAGGGCTATTCTCCTGGATCGGGTTTCAGACGAAGACCATCGAGTATGTTCGGCCGACTAGAAGCGTCGGAAAGACGAAATGGAAGCCGTTCAAGTTGATCTCTCTTGCTTTTGACGGGCTTACGTCCTCGACCACTCTACCTCTCCGAATCTGGACAGTCTTGGGTGCGCTTATCGCCCTTGGAGCGATAGGCTACGCATGCTGGCTAGTCTTCTATACGCTAACTTACGGGATTGACGTTCCTGGCTATGCCTCCTTGATGGTGGCTGTCTCGTTTCTTGGTGGCCTGAACCTCTTCACGTTGGGCCTTATCGGAGAATACTTGAGTAAAGTAGCGATTCAGGTTCGCGGGCGCCCTCTCTATGTCGTGGCGTCCAAGGAAGGATTTTGACTTTGGACGCGTCTGCTTACCTTTCACTACGAGAGCTACAAGAGGAGCATTGGTGGTTCTCTGGTCGCCGTAAGATCATCCGAAAACTCATCGAGCAACACCTTCCTCTATCCGGGGGGGCGAAAGTGCTCGAAGCGGGGTGCGGTTATGGCGGCAACCTACCCTTGCTTGCAGAATTCGGAGAGGTTTCCGCCTTTGAATTCAACGAGGGCGCGCGCAGTTTCGCTAAGAGCTTCTCAGGAGTCGACGTCAGGGTAGGGTCTCTCCCTGATTCCGTGGAATTTGGCGACACTCAATTTGACCTGATCGCCATGCTGGATGTGCTTGAACATATCGATGGCGACGTCGCTTCGCTGCGAAGGCTTAGCGATTTACTGGCTGCAGATGGACGGCTTCTCATAACGGTGCCAGCCTTCGAATGGCTCTGGTCACCTCATGATGAACTGCACCATCACAAGCGGCGATACTCCCGGCCACAGCTAAAACGGTGCATCGAGGAAAGCGGATTGCGACCAGTTGCAATCGGTTATTTCAACTCACTACTTTTCCCGCTTGCGGCCGCCCAACGTCTTTCGTCCCGCCTCGGCCACAGGAGGCCAGCCCCAGAGACCATTCCTTCAGCGCCACTCAATATGGTTCTGGAGACGATCTTCGGATGCGAACGGTGGTTTGTTGGCAAGTCAATCCTGCCTTTTGGCTTGTCGCTTTTTGCTGTTGCAGAGCGCGCTTAGATGCAGCTTGTGCGCCAGTTGACCCTATTCGGGATTGTCGGTGTCGCTGCCACACTCATACATGTGGGCGTGGCTAGTGTGTTGCTTGTTTCAACGACCATTGACCCTTATGTGAGTAACGTAGTTGGCGCAGGGTGCGCAATGACCGTTTCCTTTTTCGGAAATGCCCGGCTGACTTTCTTGTATGAAGGTAGAGTGACGGCTGCTATCTTGCGCTTTCTTGCGCAAACCGGACTGAGCCTAGCCCTCACAACTCTCATTCTCTATTTTGTCGAAGAAAATGCCTACCCGGTTTGGACCTATGCTCTGCTGGTGACTGCCATCGTTCCGCCAATCAGCTTTCTTGTCGCAAAGAGCTGGGTTTTTCGCGCATGAAAGCAATGATTAGCAGTTGCATCAAGTTCCTGACCTTCGACTCTTTTGGCCTTCGTAGGGCTTAAGTGATGCGCATCTTGTTCGATATCGTTCATCCGGCTGACGTGCTGTTTTTTAAACGGCCGATTGAGGCGCTCAAGGCCAGAGGAGAAGAATTGCTCATCCTGTCCAGGCGCAAGGACATTACTTGTGATCTGCTCGATGCGTTTGGTTTCGAACATACTCCAATTACAACTGCTGGAGAGGGCACTTTAGGCTTGTTGCGTGAATTGTTTTTTCGTGATCTGAAGGTGCTAAAGCACATTCTCTCCTTTCGGCCAGATGTCATGATAGGTTTCGGAGGCGTTTCGATTGCCCACGCTGGCGCGATAACAGGAGCTAAGGCGATCAGTTTTTACGACAGTGAGAATGCCACTCTCCAAACTCGGCTTACATGGCCATTCGTGTCAGCGCTTTACGTGCCAGCCTCATACTTGGGCGTCACCCCGGCCAAGCGGACGGTGCGATTGAAAGGAACAAAAGAGCTGTCTTTTCTTCATCCTAGTGCGTTTCGGCCAGACAAGGCGCTTGCGATTGCAGCGGGTCTCGACCCTGAGAAAGACAATTTCTTCATACGCTTGGTTGCCTGGCGGGCTAATCATGACATAGGTAAATGCGGTTGGAGCGAGGCACTTTTGCGCAGTGTCGTAGCAACGCTTTCCGAAAGAGGATGCGTGCACATTTCGAGCGAAGTCCCATTGCCGGATGATTTGCATGCCCTTGCATATTCAGGGCCGAAGAGTGCAGTCCACCATTTACTGGCGCATTGCCGCCTGCTCATTGGTGAAAGCGCTACCATGGCAAGTGAGGCTGCTATCCTTGGTGTTCCCGCGATCTATGCCGGCCGTGATTTTCCTGGATATGTTCGTGAGCTTGAGCGCGTGGGCCTTGTCCACAATGTTCAAAATCCCGACGAGACCAAAATGATTCTGGCAATGGACATTGCACTTTCAAAAACCCAGCCCCGAGCACGAGCTATGAGAGATAGCTATGTTTCGAATTGTCCGGATTGGGCAGAGGCGGTCCTGCAAGCTATCGATCTCGAGATAGATAAAGACCCCGCCCGAGGAGGCAATCAAGATGACTGTTCTCCGACCTAGGATGCCAATGGCGTTTCCTGTGTTATGAAATCGAAGGCATCTCAAACCAGAAGCGGTGAAGTTCGCATTCTGCATGTCATTCGGCGACTGGATGTTTCAAGAGGCGCGGAGCGCATAGTAGCAGAACTAGTCCGGACACAGCCAAACCATGAGGTTCTAGTTTTTGATGGTGGAGATAGTTTCTACGAATTAAATACAGACAGGCAATGGATAGCTAAGGGTTTCTGGCGTGCCCTTCTATTCTGTATTGAGAACAGGAAAAAATATGGTCTATTTCATTTGCACTTGGTTCCCGCCACTTATCTAAGTCTGTTTCTTGGGCCCCAAGCGATAATCCACATCCATAGCTCCAGTTTCCCAACTTGGCACAATCCGTTAAAGCGGTTCGCCGCTTGGCTGTCCCATAGATCATCTGGCGCGAATATTGCGGCGAGCAAAGCCGCTGTGAAAGGGTTAGAAGATCGGTTGGGCGCTGTGCCAAGGATGCACATTCTGAACAACTTCGTTGCAGACATTGAATTCAAGCCCATTGCGGTAAAGGGCAAAGACAAAGCGAAAACTGAATTGCTCATGGTGGCTAGCCTCGAGCGGCCTAAGCGCCAGGACATCGTAATTGGGTCGCTAGTACACTTGCCAGATAGCTATAAACTGACGCTTGTAGGCCACGGATCGCAAGAACAGCATCTTCGCTCCATTTCAGAATCTCTTGGCGTTGCTCATCGAGTAACATTCTCAGGCGCAATTGCCGACGTGGGCAAGATGTTCGCAATGGCCGATCTATGCATCCTGATTTCCGATTGGGAGGGATATGGCTTGGTCGTGGTTGAGGCGGCTAAATTTGGCCTCCCAACTGTCGTCAACGATGTAGAAGGGCTTCGAGATAGCTGTCCAGATAGAAGGCTCATTGCACCGGGTGTCACGCCAGAGGAAATTGCGGCAAAGGTCATCGAGGCAGACGAGATTTTGGGGGAGTCCATATTGTCGCTCCGCCTTGATGAACATTGGAAGAAGCATAGCCTCGAACTATACATACCTGAACTAAACGCTATCTACCAAAGTTGTCTCTAGAGGGATCTTTCAATTAGCTTTTGTCCGAAACTAATAGAGAACCTTCGCTTCCGTGCAGGCGAATTTTCAAGAATTCTCTTGATGCGGCTTTATGCTGCAGGATCAACCTTTCTTCTGACCTTGCTGCTGGGGCGCATCTTGGGCCCCGAGGGGTTCGGTGCTTACACTTTTGCTTTGGGTTGGGTCGCTATCGCGACCTTCTTCACGACTCTCGGGTTTCATCACTTCACCATACGGGCTATCCCGCCCCTCATTGCGAACAATAGGATGTCTGAAGTATTCGGATTGTTCGTTTGCGCGTCGCTTTTGATCCTGACCCTGTCTGGTCTCGTAACCATCCTTGCTCGTTTGAATCCCGCACTTTTCTCGCAGAATCTAAGTTTTCAAGCAGCAGTTGGGGTTGCTAGCCTCTTACTGCTGCCTCGCTCCTGGAGCCTACTCCGCACCGGAGTATTGCAAGGGCTTGGGCGGCCAGTTGTTGCCCAACTGCCAGAACGATTGATTGAACCAACTTTGCTCCTAGTCGGCGTTATTGCTTGCCTCATAATTGGCGAGGGACTTGAGGCTGAAGATGCACTCTATTTGACACTAGGTGCGGTTTTGGTTTCAGTCGCTCTTGGCGCGCCCAGTTTAGTCCGTACTCTTGATCGGATCAGAGCGCGCCCGACTTTCGATGGTCTCCGAGCATGGATGGTTGGAGCGACTAAGTCATCTCTCGTATTTGCCGCCGGAACGCTTCTTGCTGCGACTGATGTGATTATGCTCGGGTTCCTATCTACGCCAGAGGAAACAGGAATATATGGCGTCGCAGTTCGCTTTTTTTTCCTAATGGGCCTGCCGTTCCACGCGAGTGCTGTATTTATTTCGCAACGCGCGGCCTTGCTCAATGCACGGAAAGACTTTTTGGGACTACAGGCTCTCGCCGAAAAGGCCGCCATTCGTACCATATGGTCCAGCCTCCTGTTGGCTATACCAAGTACAATTGCAGCCTACTTTGTTGGGGACATTTTTGGTAAGGGGTTTATATCTGCGGGGAGTGTAATACTTTTGTTGGTGTGGACTCGCTTTGGGCTCTCGTTTTTTGGCGAACCGACCGCCTTTCTAGCGAACACACAGCACGTTGGGCGTGTTAGTGTCATCATGATCGCTGCGGCGTTTCTGAACGTCATTTTCAATGCATTGTTGGCTGGCCCATTTGGCGCCATTGGTGCCGCAACCGCAACCGTGATAACCTACATTTTAATGACAATGGTCCTGTCAAACAATCTCTACAAAGTCGTCGGTGTTCGCGCATTTTATGGGGTTGGTTTCGCAAGGGCATTGAAAAGGAACGAGAATTGAGCTGCTCCAAGCAAACTGGTCAGGCTATTTCTGAAATCGCGGATTTGCTTTGCTGCCCAGCAACTCATGAGCAGCTGCAGGTGCAACCAAATGGAAATCTCACACGCAATAGCGAAGTTGAATTTTCTATTCCGACGGTGGCCGGGCAGCCAATTCTGGTGGATTTTGAGGACAGCATTCTTAACCGCCAATCTATCCTTGCCAGTCGGGCCGAAAGCCTGATCCCTAAACGCAGGAGCAGGCGATCTTGGTGGAAGCGCCTTCTGCTTGGTCGAAACCGCAAGTCGCCGGTATCGGCAAGCCGAATGGTAGCTGATTTGCGTTCTGGCCGATCTGAGCCGGTCGTTCTCATCGTTGGTGGGGGAACGATCAGTGACGGAGCACAGGTACTTTATGATTCCGAAGGGATCCGCATCATTGCTTTCGACGTTTACGCGTCCTCATGTACCGACTTTGTTGCTGATGCCCATAGCATTCCGATTAGCGATGGATCTGTTGATGCTGTCTGGATTGAGGCCGTACTTGAACATGTTTTGTCGCCACACGACGTAGCGGAAGAAATTTGGCGTGTTTTGAAGCCCTGCGGACTTGTGTATGCCGCCACACCGTTCCTTCAGCCAGTCCACGAGCAGGCGTACGATTTTAGTCGGTTTACCGAGAGTGGACATCGATGGCTGTTCCGCAAGTTCGATTGCATCGAAAGCGGTGTAATCGCGGGGCCGGGCACTGCTTTGTACCAGCAACTTCGCTATACTTTTGGTGCGGTCGCAGGAAATCGTCGGCTCGGTTCCATTATCTCGGTTCCATTCTTCTGGCTACGATTTTTGGACCTTCTTAGCGATCGGCAACATGCGAGCGATGCGGCCAGCGGCGTGTATTTTCTGGGCAGACGATCTGAAAGGCCATTGCCAGCAGCCGAAATGCCTCAATTTTTCAGAGGCGTTTCAGGATGACTCACAGTGTCGCCATGGTTTCCGGAACTGCCTGGTATCTATGGAATTTTCGCAGGAACGTCATAGAGGCATTCCTTGATGCCGGCTGGTACGTGCACATCGTCGCAGGGCCGGACGATTGGTCTTCAGAACTCGCCGCCCTGCCAGGTGTGGAGGTCATTGACTGGCACGTATCACTGGATGGCGGGGGCCCATTCCAGGAATTTTCCGCGTTATGTCGCCTTTTTACCCGGCTCCGACAGTTGCGGCCGCGAATGGTTTTCAACAATGGAATCAAAGCCAATATCTATGGCGGGATCGCCTCTCGCCTTCTTGGCCTGCCGTATGTAACTAATATTAGTGGGCTTGGGCTTCGAATTAAACAGAGCGATTGGTCTGCCTACTTGTTAGCAAGGTTATATGCATGGGTATCATCTCACGCATCCGCATTGCTGGTACAAAACTCTTCTGATCTTACTTTTCTGCAGGACCACGGTCTACCACCTGATCTGAGGGTTATCCAAACGATGGGCTCTGGCGTCGATCTGCAACACTTCTTCTATCAGCCTCCGCCGCCTAGCCCACCGGTCAGAGTGCTCTTCGTAGGACGTTTGCAAGAAGACAAAGGAATCTTTGATTTTATTTCCGCAGCGAAACTGATCAAAAGCCGTTCCTCTAGCGTGGAATTTCAGGTCGTTGGAGGTACCAGACATACGAATTCTGGCAAAGTTTCTCGAGAGCTGCTCCTGGCTTGGGAGCGTGATGGATTAGCTGATTTCGTAGGGCATAAGGCAGATGTCAGACCCTACTTGGCGCGTTCGCATGTCCTGGTTATGCCCTCGCATGGTGGCGAGGGCCTGCCCAAGGTCATTTTGGAGGCTGCTGCGTCAGGCAGAATAGCAATTGTATCAGATATTGAGGGTTGTCGCGACGGGGTGGTTGCCAATCAAACAGGGTATTTGGTGAAGCCTCAAGACCCAGAAGAGCTGGCGCTTGCCATCGAGACGTTCTGCAAGTTGCCAGCGCAAGACCGTCTAAAAATGTCGCGGTCAGCGCGGGCAAGAGCCGAGGAGCAATACTCGGACGAGAATATTAGCAAAACATGCCTCGATTTGCTGAGCTTGGTTGAGAAAGGCGCTAGCGACTAGGCCCCTCCTAACCCAAGTTCCAGCAATGCAAGCGAAGACCTGATGACAAAGTCCAATCTGAACATCGGCTCCGTAAACAGCTCTGTCACCTACAATTAACCCTTTTCGCTTAGCATTGAATTATCTTGACCGGGACGAAAGCCAATTTTTTGAACCCATTGGTCAGCTAAATTTTTGACCTTAGTAATCGATTAAGTTCGGATATGGCAGAGAGAACAAAGCAAATGCGCTTCGCGATCACACAATCCGCAAGTGAGATTTTCAGCCGTTACTGGCTCGAACTTGCCATCGCCGGCACGTTTGTGGCGGCCATGCTGGCGGTCTCTCTTGCCACTGGGCTCCCGGTCCATACGCCGAGCAGCGGGTCCGCCATGGCGATCGGGATGCACTATCTGTATCCCTTTGTTGGCGTCGCGCTTTTCTTCTCTCTGGCAAGCCTGTTCGGAACAAAACGCCATCTTTCGATCGTGATTGTAGCACTGCTTGCTTATGCGATCGTCTTGTGGGTGCATTTCAACGTTAAGCTCTGGTCCCACCATCTTAATCCCAGCTCATTTGATGCTTTCTACTGGATGACCGACCAATGGATCAGGCCGGCGCTTGATCTTTGTATAGCGGCCACGGAATGGTTCGTTTCACTGCATCCTTTGATGGGTAGCTTCTATGTTCTGAGCTTTGTTCTGCTCTTCGTCGTCAGCTTTACTGTACATGCAATCAACTGCCCGAAGGAATTCAGGGAAGTCTTTATCGCCGCACTTTTATTGCAGGGGATTGGAGGGTTTGCCTATTCAGCGTTTCCGGCCGTTGGTCCATTCATCTACGAGCTGGGACCGGTCGATCATATCACCCAGGCTCAATTGGGTATGTATGCCGCGTATCAAGAGATGATGATAGGAGGCATACCCTGGTTCGAGGCCAACGGGGAACTCTATTTTGTTGCTGGTCTAGGCGCGATGCCATCGCTGCATTCAGCCAGCACTTACCTTTTTACGGCCTATATGTGGAAGTACGATCGGAAGCTGTTCCTAATTTACGCTCCCATCTTGGCCCTGATCCTGATCATGGCGATCGGAACGCGTTGGCACTACGCGATCGACCTACCCGTAGGTATTGCCCTGGCACTATTCTGCATGTGGGCATCACCTCGACTGATCAGTTGGTCAGGGCGGTTTAGCGCCAGGAGCGCAACTGCCACCCAGCCAGTAGGAGTGCTGGCCCCTGAGGACACGCGATAACTCAGTTTCTGGGCAAATGCCCGATAACGCCCCGTCTGGGCTACAGCTCGCCGGCCTGAGCGGTGCTTGTCTTGACCTTTCTCGAGACTGCGTTGCATAAACTCTTCCTTGAGCAAGAGAATCATGTATCTGAGACCCCATGAATTCGCGGTCCACCAACAAATATTTGAATCGTCAGTCGAAGTTGAATCAGGCAACTCCTTGGGTGTGGCTGGTGCTGTTCGCCCTTGTCGTTGCGTTTCTTGGGGGTAGCTCGCGGCCTGATATCCCTCAGATCGCGGTCTTGCGCCCGCTTGCTGCGCTATTTCTGATCCCGGCGCTTTATACCATGAGTTTTGCCGACTTAGGTCGAGCTAAGTTGCTGGTTTGGCTGACAGGCTTGCTGCTGGTCTGGATGGCGATCCAGCTGATCCCCTTGCCTCCATCGCTGTGGCAGAGTTTGCCGGGCAGAGAGGTTGTTTCAGACCTTGATCGCATTCTAGCGATTGACGACACTTGGCGACCTATATCGTTAGTCCCCAGCCGCGGCTGGAACGCATTGGCGAGCCTGATTGTGCCGCTCTCGGCCTTGTTATTGGCTTTGGCAATGCGCGCAAACGCGCGAATGTTGCTCATTCTGGTGGCTGGCCTGGGCGCGCTAGATGCGATGTTAGGCTTGCTGCAAGTGATGGGCAGCCAGTCGAGCCCATTGTATTATTATGCGATTACCAATCGCGGGTCCCCTGTAGGGATCTTTGCCAATGAAAATCATTCTGCGGCGTTCTCTGCAGTGGCGCTGCTGGTCATTGCGTATCTCGGCCTGACCTCGCGTGAGCAGCGAGAGAAGGCGTGGTTGCGATTGGCCTACGCGCCCCTTTTCGCCGTGGTTTTGTTGTCGATAGTCGTCAGCGGTTCACGGGCCGGCTTTGCCTCGGGCTCGCTCGCCCTGGTGGCGGCCTGCATCATGGCCTGGCTGGCGATCACGCAACAGGAACAGACCCGCAAGACAGGCAAGATGCAGACATGGCTTGTTGAGCACCCCAAATTGGTGCTCGGGGCATTTGTTGCCACAATCGTGGTCGTTTTAGGCGCATTCGTGGGGATGGATCGCGCCAGTGGCTTTGATGACACGTTCAGTCAGAACGCGTTTGAGGATTTGCGCTGGAGCCTGTTTCCCGTGCTTCAGCAAATGGCAGGAACCTATTGGGGGCTGGGCATCGGCTTTGGTTCGTTTGAAGAGGCATACCACATCTTCGAACCCACCTCTGTTCTGATGGCAACCTATGTGAATCAGGCGCACAATGATTGGCTGCAATTGGTTATTGAGGGGGGCTTGCCCGCGATTGTAATGCTGGGCTTGCTGCTGCTGTGGGTGGCTAAATCGCTGATCAGCATGATCGGTGGACCGGGCAAGGACGCCAAACGGCTGCTGATGTTCGGATTTGCCTTTGCGATTATTGCAGGTTCATCTTTGGTCGACTATCCGCTGCGCGCGCCGGCATTCCAAGCAATCGCGGTTTGGTTGCTGTTGTCGCTTTCGCAATTTGTGGTTCAGTCGCGGCTGCGAGCGCAACCATTGGCGCATTGATCAGAGTATTCAGGGCAACACTGGGCCAAGAACTTGGCTCGGGCGTCTCATAAAGAGTTTGGCCTGTGATAGGAATTGAGTAAGGTCCGCCAGGACCGAGTTAAAGGGTAGCATGATTACTAAATTCAATTGTTTACTAGCGGTCTTAGCCGCGACTGCGCTGTCGGGATGCGCGACAGATCGGTCGTACGGTCTAGCCTCGGATATCGAAGTGACCAATCTTGAGGAACTGCCACCACCCAGCGGCGGCGTCTTCTATACTATTGGGCCGCAAGAAAAGCTGCAGATCGATGTTGTAGGCGCTGAAGATCTCAGCGGCATCTTTCTAACCGATGCGCAGGGCGTAGTGTCCTACCCGTTGGTCGGCGATTTGGAATTTGGCGGCGTTTCGCCAAGCGAAGCCGGACGGATGATTGAGGAAAGCTTGCGCGGCAGATTCCTGCTGAGTCCCCAGGTCCGGGTCATTCCAGAAGAGTTTCCGCCCCCTTCCATTTCGGTAGGTGGTCAGGTTGAGAAACCCGGTGCTTATGCAGCGATCGGCAATCAGACGCTGCTTCGCGTCGTGAATCAGGCGGGGGGCTTGGCAGAATATGCGCAACTAAATGATGTGTTGATCATGCGGGTTGTTGACGGGCGAAATTATATTGGTGCCTACAATATCGAGGCGATCCAGCGCGGAAACTATGCTGATCCGCAAATTTACCCCAATGACATTGTGATGGTGGGCGATTCTCCTGCCCGTCGGCGGCTCGACAATTTGCTGCAATTTGTGCCGCTGGTGTCGTCTTCGGCCATTATCATAGACCGACTGGGTCGGTGAGCGAGAGTAACATGGCAGAGCAATACGCACCCGCACCCGTCATGGTCGCCACCAATAATGGCGATGCCTATCAAGACGAAGATGGCTTCCACCTCGATTTAGAGCGCTATTGGATCGAGGCGCGCACGCTGAAATACTGGCTTGCCGGGATCATTGCACTGGGCGTGGTGGCAGGCTTGATTGTAACCTTGCTTTCGACACCTTTGTACCGCGCGAATGCTCGGATCGAAGTGTCCCAGGTCGCGGCCAATGTCACCGATCTTGATCCGCTTGAAAGCGAAGGCTTGGTGTCCGAATTGCAATATCTCAACACGCAATATGAACTGCTGGAATCGCGCTTCATGGCGGTGCGCATAGTGGAGGCCGGCAATCTAATGCGTGACGAAGAATTCGTCGAGGCTTTCAATCTGGCGGAAGAAGAAGATTTGACCCAGCAAGATGTTGAAGATCTGCTGCTTGAGAATATCAACATCGCTCCGATTACCCAATCGAGCCTGGTCGATATTCAATTTTCCAGCTCGTCTGCCGGATTATCTGCAAACATCACCAATTTGTGGGCGGAAGAGTTTATTTCCGCCAATTACGAAAAGCGGTTTGGCGCCAATATTGAAGCGCGCGATTTTCTGCGCGATCAAATCGAGGAATTGCGCGAGCAATTGTCGATCTCTGAAAGAGAATTGGTCGAATACGCCAATGCGAACGAGATATTGGTTTTGGATAACCTCGGCGCTGCCTCTAGCTCGGAGAGCCCCAGCCAAACATTGATTGCATCCGATTTGGCTGCGTTGAACACAGCTTTGGCTGCCGCTGTAACAGACCGGATTGCGGCGCAGGCTGCGGTGATGTCTGGTGACTTCCCTGGCCAAGACCCGCGCAACCAAATGCGCACCGCCTTGATCGCCTCCGAGGCTGAATTGGCCAGCCTGGAGTCCAACTTTGGCCCAGGCTATCCGGAACTGATTCAAAAGCGGGCAGAAGTTGAAGCTCTGAAAGAAAGCCTGAGCAGCGGATCTCGCAATGCTTTGCAGGCCGCGACCCTCCGCGAGAACGAATTACGTCGCCAGTTGGAGCAAGCCAAGGGGCGCTTTTTGGGTCAACAAGGCCAGGGTATTCAATATGGTATCTTGGAGCGAGAGGTTGATACTAATCGCGAACTGTATGATGCCTTGTTGCAGCGTTTCAAGGAACTAGAAGCATCTGGCGCAGGCCAGAACAATTTGAAGCTGATTGACTCAGCCTCGGTTCCCGAAGAGCCCTACGCTCCCTCTCTGATCCAAAACATGCTGATCGCTCTTGTTGCCAGTTTGCTTTTGGCGGGTGGATTTGTGTATCTCCGGGTCGTCCTCAGCCAGACGTTGCGCGATCCACAAGACGTGCAGCGCAGGCTCGGTCTGCCAATGCTGGGGATGATCCCCAAAATCCGGACCGAAAACATCGCAGAAGAAATTCTGCGTCGTTCCTCGGAACTCAGCGAAGCCTACAAGTCAGCTCGTACCAACCTCAGCTTCCTGACGCCGCAAGGGGCACCGAAGGCCTTGATGCTGACATCGTCTGTGCCTGCCGAAGGCAAGAGTGTGTCGGCAGCGGCATTGGCTACCAGCTTCTCTCACCTCGGGAAGCGTGTCTTGTTGATCGACGCTGACCTTAGGAATTCTAAACTGGCGAATACTTTGGGCGTGAAGGGGCATGGCAAAGGAGGCTTAGCCGCGCTTTTGACCAATAACGCGCCGCTTGGGTCCGAGGCGATCAAGCTAGAAGACTTTGGCTTTGATTATGTGCCAATTGGTCACAAGCCGCCCAATCCGGTTGAGCTGCTGGCCAGCCCGCGCTTTGCCGAATTGATTGATGAGGCGCGCGGTACCTATGATCAGGTCTTGATCGATGGCGCACCGATGCTGTCATTGGCGGACGCGATCGAAATGTCGCGCGCTGTTGACGGCGTGATCTATGCGATTGAAACCGACCGCCTCAAAATGCGTGCGATTGAGACTTCCATCAACCGCCTGCGCCGCACTGGCGCGCAGGTTTATGGCGCAATCGTCACCAAACTTGACGAGCATGGTGCAGCCTATGGCTATGGTTACGGCTATGGCTATGGTTACGGTTATGGCGAAGATGCCGCGCCGGCGAATGCGGATTAGGCTGATTGCAGGTGTGACCTATGGCGATTGCTAAACTCCCGCGCTTGATTGCAATTTCCATTGCATCGCTAACGTTGGCGGCCGCTCTAGGCGCGCAGGCCATTAGCAGCGTCTCGACGCGCAAACAGCCCGCGGTGGCTGTCGCCGCTTTTCCTGCCAATGGATTGGGCAGAGAAGCACTGGCGTTCCAGAATTTCTCTGTGGCTGTGGCGCAAGAGACCGAACCGGCTGCTGCGGCCAAGGCCAATGCGAATGAGGCGTTGCAAGCGATCAAGACCGATCCTTTGGCGCCCAAGGCCTATGCCATTCTGGCTGTCGCCCAGGATGATGAAGGACTTCGCGGGGAGATTTTGGACGCGGCTGCTCAGCTGAACCGCCGCGACCTCAATTTGCAAAGCCTTGTCCTGAAGAAGCATCTGGATGCGCAAGATTATGCGAAAACGATCGATACGCTCGATCAAATTTTGCGGGTCCACCCGACCTATTCGCCGGAATTCTTTCCTGTATTGGCTGAGGCACTGGCCGACGAGGAAACTGTGCCGCTGTTTGCCGAAATTCTGGATGGCAGCTCGGACTGGCACCTGAGGTTCCTCAAATTTGCGACACGCCAGCGCAATGCGCGCGTCAATCTGGCGTTGTTGCGCCCGCAAATCTCCTCTGCCGACCTTGATTTTGACAAGCGACTGGTGGTTGGTTTGGCGGCGCAAGGCGAAATTGCAGCGGCATCATCGGTATATGAACTGGCGACGGGCAATGGCCAGCAGGCCATGCAATCAGGACCGCTCGATTGGAGCGGCGAGTTTCCACCGTTCGAATGGCAATTTGTGGATGAAGCAGGTTTTCGCGCGCAGCCCAGCCGCGATGGCGAGGAATTGGAATTGTTCGTCCGTCCGGGCAAGGGCGGGTTGATCGCAGGCCGTTTGTTGCAGGCGCCTGATGGGCCATTTGCCATATGGATCGATCATGACATCAAACCCGCGCATCAGCGCGAAGATGCCAGCCTTGTGCTAACTTGCACCAATGGAACTGCGCCGGTTTTGACCCAGACTTTGGAGCGGCCGACGGGCACATTCCAGGTTCAGGCGTTACCACAAGATTGTGATTACATGGTGCTCGCGATCAATGCCCGCGCATGGACCGGGCGGTCGGCATTGCGCGGTTCGATCAAGCAAATTTCCGTATTGCCAGGCGCTTCGACAGGGAATTGAATGCTCTGGGCGAGCAATCTGCCCAATCAATCGAGAGCGATATCGGGTGCATCTTCCTGCTTCATGCCGACGACATGATAGCCGCCATCCACATGATGCGTTTCTCCGGTCACGCCTGACGACAGATCAGAGCAGAAATAGAGTCCCGATCCGCCAACATCGTCAATCGTGATGTTGCGGCGCAATGGTGAATTCAGCTCGTTCCACTTGAGGATATAGCGGAAATCTCCGATCCCGCTTGCGGCCAAGGTCTTTACGGGACCCGCGCTGATCGCATTCACACGGATATTGCGCGGTCCCAGATCATTGGCGAGATATTTGACGCTGGTTTCCAGCGCAGCCTTGGCGACGCCCATCACATTGTAATGCGGGATCACTTTTTCAGCGCCGTAATAGGTTAGCGTGACGATGCTTCCGCCGCTTTCCGGCATCATCTCTGCCGCGCGTTTGGCCACAGCAACCAACGAATAGGCCGAGATGTTCATGGTCATCAGGAAATTGTCGAGGCTGGTATCGAGATATTGGCCGCGCAACTCGCTCTTGTCAGAAAATCCGATGGCGTGGACCACAAAGTCCAAGCTGTCCCATCGCGCCTTAAGCGTATCAAAGGCTGCATCCAGCGCGTCCATACTCGACACATCGCATTCAAATGTGAAATCGGAACCCAGCTGCTCGGCGAGGGGTTTAACCCGCTTTGCCAGGGCATCCCCTTGATAAGAGAACGCCAGCTCTGCGCCTTGCTCTGCCAGCTGCTTTGCTATGCCCCACGCCAATGACTTGTCATTGGCCAGACCCATGATCAGCCCGCGCTTGCCCTGCATCAAACCGGTCATTCAGCCTTCTCCTCTCGTTCATCCACACCGTCTGCTGCAGACGCTTTGCCTTTGAGTTCCAGTGCTTGCTCGTCCGGGTGGACGGCCAGCGCTGCGTTCAGCTCTGCTCCAATAACAACTCCAAGCCCGACCAGCCAGAAAAAGAACAAGGCGACCATCACGCCTGCCAGGCTGGCATAGGTCAGATTGTAGGTGAAAAATATCTGCAGCACAGGAGGCAGGGCGCTCGAGACACCAAGCCACCACAGTGTGGTGAACAGCGCGCCTGGCCATTTGGGATAGCGCGCGCTGCGATACAGTGACGGCGTCAGTGTATAGAAAACCAGATAGAGCGATCCGGCCAACCCTATTGCTGGCACAATTCGTGACAGCTGCAAATTGGTCAAACGATCGGCCAAATGCGGGACATAATTTGCGACCAATTCCTGCGCTCCCACCAACATCAACTGCGACATCAGCGACAAGATCAATAACACCACCGCTGACAAAATTAGAAGAACAGAGCCCAGCCGATATTTCCAGAATGCGTGGGTCGCCTCCGTGCCATAGGCACGCCGCAAGATGTCGCGAATGGTCTCGATCAGGCTCGACACGGTCCATAAGGCAACCAGCGCACCAACCCACAACAGCCAGCCCGTACGGGCTTGGATGACATCTTCGGCAACAGGCCCAATGGTGGCCGCAACGGTTGGCGGCATGGCCGATACAACCGCATCGACCAAGGCTTGGCGTTGCATCACCCCGCCAAACAGCGATGCTAGCGCTGATCCCAAGATGAAAAACGGGAAGATTGCGAGCATCGACAGATAGGCCAGATTGCCCGCGTGAATGAAGCCATCATTATAGGTGCCGACAAAGGTCCGCTTAAGCACTTCGAACAGGCGCGATCGAGGGCCGATACGGCCGATCAGCCAAATCCTCAGCGCAGGTTTGCCGTCATCATCAACGCGTGCTTGACGTCGTCTGGCCTCAGGCGAAAGCGACAAGACACGGCGTCCGTCGGGATCAGGAACGTGGGATGACGACAAGCGGTTATACCCCGAGTTTGCTGCGTGGCTCGCCGTCGTCTTTCCAGTCTTCCAACCGCTTGGCAAGCGCATCAAGATCATCTGGCAATTGGATTTCCAGAGTCACCAATTGATCGCCGCGCCCATTGGAGCTGGCCGAGCCCTTGGTGCTCCAGCCCTTGCCCTTTAGCCGCATAACCGTTCCGCCATTGGTGCCGGGTTTAATTGTCAGCATGACGGGACCATCGACGGTGGGGCATTTGACCTTTGCGCCTCCCACAGCCTCGTCCAGCGTGATGGGTAAATCCATCCGGATATTGTCGCCATCACGGCGGTAGAAGGGGTGACTGTCGACCTCCACCATCACCAGTCCATCGCCCACGCCGCCAGGCCCGTGTTGGCCCTTGCCTTTCAGGCGCATTTGCGTTCCGTCCTCAACTCCGGCTGGCAGCTTCAGATCGATCGCCTTGCCATCGGCCAATGTAATTCGCTGATCCGCTCTGGTGGCGGCATCAACAAAGGGCACGGCCAGACGATAATGAATGTCAGCCCCCTTTTTCGGAGGCGGAGCGCGCCTGCCGCCTGGTCCGCCGCCAAACCCGCTTGGGCCCGAACGTGGCCGACGGCCACCGCCGCCGCCAAAAAGACCCTCGAACAGGTCGCCCAGATCCATGTCGTCGCCGCCAAATCCGCGCATATCTTCCGGCCGGAAGCCTTGCTGGCCGCCCCCATAGCCCCCGCCCATTCCTCCGCCCATCCCGCCAAAGGGATTGGCCGGATTGCCGTCGGCGTCGATTTCTCCGCGGTCGAACTGCGCTCGCTTTTCCGAATCGGACAACAAATCATAGGCATTGGTAACGTGAGAAAAGCGCTCAGCCGCCTTGGGATTATCCTTATTGCGGTCAGGATGCAGCTGCTTTGCAAGCGTGCGATAGGCGCTCTTGATCTCTTTTTCAGAGGCCGTGCGCGCAACGCCAAGAGTTTTATAAGGATCGGACATGCCGTGTTAGCTAGGTAATGCACGGGCTTGGTGCAAGCACTCAGGCTTTCCTGTGGGCTCTGGGCGGAGTAAGGGGCCTGCATGACCGACGCAAAATCAGACAATCCGGCCGACAATCTGGACAGCGTGATACCTGTCACAGATCCTATTGATCTGTTCGAGACATGGTTTTCCGAAGCGCGCGATGCTGAGCCCAATGATCCCAATGCCATGGCGTTGGCGACCGCCAATACGGATGCCGCGCCATCAGTGCGGATGGTGTTGTTGAAGGGCCATGGCCAAACCGGCTTTACCTTCTTCACCAATGCACACAGCCGCAAGGGCGGCGAGATTCGCGCCAATATGCAGGCCGCTTTGTTGTTTCATTGGAAGAGCTTGCGGCGTCAAATTCGCATCGAAGGCCCTTTGAAAGAGGTCACCGCAGCGAAAGCGGATGCCTATTTCCACTCTCGCCCCCGGGTATCGCAAATAGCCTCGGCAGCATCGGATCAGTCGAGCGCTTTGGACCAACGCGCCACCTATTATGAGCGGGTTGCTCAATTTGAAGAACGTTATCCGCAGGGCGATATTCCGCGCCCCAAGCATTGGACCGGCTTTACACTCCAGCCCAGCGCGATGGAGTTCTGGATTGACCGGCCCGGACGTATGCATGATCGGCGCCGGTTTGAGCGGGCGGGCAGCACGTCCGCTTGGACCAGCACATTGCTGTACCCATGAGCAATAGCGCGATGGGGAAACAAGAGGGCGGGCCAGAGAGCAGGCGCGAAAACGGGCGCCTCAACCGAATGGCAGCCTATGCCTCGATTGCGACTGCGCTGTTTCTGGTCGGGCTCAAGCTGTGGGCGACTTGGCGCACAGGCTCCACTGCCATGCTGGGCAGTCTGGCTGATACTGCGCTGGATCTGGTCGCCAGTATCGCAACATTGATCGGCGTATGGGTCGCGGCCCATCCCGCTGACGAGAATCACCGCTTTGGGCACGGTAAGGCTGAGTCCTTGGCCGCGATGTTCCAAGTGATCCTGATTGCATTGTCTGCCGCTGCAATTGGGTTTCGTGCGGTCAGCCATTTGGTTGAAGGTCAAGAGGTTCGCGCCGCTGAAGAGGGTATCGCGGTTTCCATCATTGCTATTGTGGCCACGCTCGGCCTGCTGGCATGGCAGCGCCATGTAATCCGCAAGACTGGATCGATTGCGATTCAAACCGATCATTTGCACTATCAATCTGATTTGCTGCTCAATCTGGCGGTTATCGCGGCTCTGGTGCTGGACCAAATGCTTGGCTTAACCGGCGCCGATCCATTGTTCGGCCTGTTGATCGCTGCATGGTTGCTGTGGGGCGCATGGCGCGCTGCGGGCGAGGCTATTGACCACCTGATGGATCGCGAATGGCCCGAAGAAAAGCGGACCCGGTTTGTGGAGCTGGCGGCCCAGCATCCAGAGCTGTCCAATTTGCATGATTTGCGGACCCGGACGAGCGGAAATCTGGACTTTGTGCAGTTTCATGTGGATCTGCCCGGATCGATGAGTGTGGACGAGGCCCATGACATTATCGAACGGGTCGAGGCCGATCTGATGCAGCACTTCCCCCAGATGGAATTGCTCATCCATATCGACCCCAAGGGGCATGTCGATGAACCGGGCAATCCGTTGGTTGAAGCCGATGAATTTGAGAAATTGGAGAATGACGAATGAGCGGGCCACACAAAATCCCGTATTGGCATGTCGATGCATTTGCGGGCCGGACATTCGCTGGCAATCAGGCCGCCGTAATGGTGCTGGAAGAATGGCTGCCCGATGACCAATTGGTCGCGATTGGCGGCGAGAATATGTTCGCCGAGACCGCCTTTGTGGTGCGCGATGAAACGGGCGCAGCGGATTGGGAGCTGCGGTGGTGCACCCCGACTTATGAGATAGCATTGTGCGGTCACGCGACGCTGGCCAGCGGCCATGTCTTGTTGACCCGTGACGGCGGCGACGCCGTAACTTTCCGCACACGCAAGTCGGGCATTTTGGAAGTCCGGCGGGCAGCCGGCGATGGCTATGAAGTGGCGCTGCCTGCTATCGCGACACAGCCAGCCACATATCCGGAAGCTGTGGCATTGCTGGGTGCCGAACCGATTTTGGTTCACCGCAATGATACGCTCTACAATATCTTTCTGTTCGAGAATGAAGCTCAGGTGAGGGCTCTCAACCCCGACCTAAGGGCTTTGGGCGAGTTCGGCGTCGAACAATTCGCCTGCACCGCGCCGGGCGACCATAGTGACATTGTCAGCCGCGTGTTCGTGCCGGGTGCTGGTGTAGACGAGGACAGCGTAACCGGCTCAGCCCATGCCGCCCTTACTCCGTTCTGGGCCGAGAGACTGGGTCGCGACAACTTTACCGCACATCAGGCGTCCGAGCGTAGCGGCGATTTGACCTGCCGATTGGATGGCGATCAGGTTTGGTTGGGCGGTGAATGCGTCACGGTGGTTGAGGGTAGCTTTTATCTGACCGGATAAAGCTGAAAGACATCGGCCAGTTGCTGCACCATTCGCACGCGGTCCTCTCTGGCTGAATGGCCCAGTCTGACGACGGTTACGCGCTGTTGGGGCGAGACAATCACATATTGCCCCATATGGCCGATCAAGGCGAACATGCTGTGCGGTGCCCGATCGGGAAACAGTGGATGGCGTTGTTCTGCATCCTCCAGCGGGCGGTTCAGCCAGGTTTGGAAGCCATAATGGGGGGAACGCGGGCTGGGCGAAACCATCCGTTCAACCCAGCGGCGTGGGACCAATTGCTCGCCCGTAGGAGCCTTGCCCTTGTTTCGCAGCATCTCTCCTAATTTGGCCCAATCCCGCGCCGTGCCATGGATCAGACTGCCACCAATCAGCGTTCCCGCAGCGTCAAATTCGGGCACCATCGAATCCATTTTCAGCGGGCCAAACAGCCTCGCATCGAGATAGTCGGTCACTGCCTGCCGACGAATATCGGGGTCTTTGCTGTTGGTTAGAACATCGGCAGCGATGTCCGCCAAGATGACCGTCGTGTTGGTAGAATATTCAAACTTTGCGCCCGGCTCAGCCTCCAACGGCTGTTCTTCGGCCCAGCGCGCCATGTCATCGCGGCCATCCAGAAACAGCATGCGCACTTCTGAGCTTTCATAGGGCGGATCGCCCGCCTCGGTGTGGCGCAATCCGCTGCGCATTTGCAGCAATTGTCGCAATGTGATTTCGCCGCGAGCATCGCCTGACCGACGCCATTGCGGGACAGGCGCGCTTTCATCCAGGCTCAACTTGCCATCCGCCACCATCATCCCGATCATGATGGCGGTGATGGTCTTGGCCATGGACCAGCTGATGAAGCGCGTGTCCGGGCCATAGCCTTCGCTGTAACGCTCGGCCGCTAGCGCGCCATTTTGCATCACGACAATTGCGCGTGTCTCGCCCAAATCGGGCAATGCGAACAGATTATCGACTTCTCGGGCAAGGTCTTGCTTTGGCGCACCAGCATCATCGGTGACAGCAGCCAGCGCCTCCTCACTCAGCGGTGCCGGCGGCAGTTCGGCATCCGAACAGGCAGATAGTGTGAGGGCAAGGCTTGGCAGGGCCAGCACTGAGGCGATAAGGGATAGCGACCGATTCATAATTACCCCCTCACTCGCGCAAGGAAATTCACTTGGCAATTGCAAAGTCGCACACAAAGCCACGTTATGGACGATGGGTGGCCCTGATTGCCCTGATTGCAATTGCTGCTTTGGCCTGGAGCTATCGTGGGCCAGCGCAAGGTTATGCCAGTACAGCCACCGCCTATAGCGCGCGGGTCGCGTGCTCCTGCCGCTTTGTTGCAGGCCGCAGTCTGGAAGATTGCGCAAAGGACAAGCTGGGCGGAATGGAATTGGTAACGCTGGTTGAGGATGTCGATGCCAAAAGCGTGACGGCGCGTTTTCCGCTCATTTCGGAGGACACTGCCAGCTACCGCGAAGGCTATGGCTGCGTGCTGCAACCCTGGCAGGGGTAGTTCCGAGCTGCTTGCCTACTATAAATAGGTGCGATCAGGCGTGATCAGGCAGCGTTGGTGGTTTCTTCTATCCAGCCGCCGCCAATGACCCGCTCTCCGCAATAGATCACCGCTGCTTGACCGGGTGCCACGCCGAATTCTGGCTCGGCAAAATGGATCGCAACGCTTTGCCCATCGCCCAGCGCGCCTTCCAGCGTGATCGGAACGGGCTTTGCCAGACTACGGACTTTGGCTGTCAGCGGAGCATCGGGGATCGGGCCAATTCGGTTGGTCTCGATCAGAGTGGCCGAGCTGACGGCCAGCATGCGTTTGGGGCCGACCCGCACTTCACGGCTATCGGCATCCAGTCCTACCACATACAGCGGCTCTGCTTGCCCACCGATATCCAGCCCGCGGCGTTGTCCTACGGTATAATGGACGATGCCCTTGTGCTCGCCCAGCACATCGCCGCTTTGCGCATGCACAATTGCGCCGGGCGTGCCGCCTTCGGGGCGCATGGCTTTGACAATTTTGGCGTAATCCCCGTCCGGGACAAAGCAGATGTCCTGACTGTCAGGCTTGGCTGCATTGCGCAGGCCAGCCTGTTCGGCCAGCTCGCGCACTTGTGCTTTGGGCAAACCACCCAAGGGAAAGCGGATGTAATCCAGCTGCGCCTCGGTGGTGGCGTAGAGGAAATAAGATTGGTCGCGCGCGGGATCCAAGGCGCGGTGCATTTCCACTCCGGCTGGACCCATCACCCGCTTTACATAATGGCCTGTCGCCAGGCAGTCTGCGCCCAATTCACGCGCCATCCGGAACAGATCGGTGAATTTGGGCCCCATATTGCAGCGGATGCAGGGCACCGGCGTGCGCCCGGCGAGATATTCATCGGCGAATTGCTCAACCACATCTTCGCGAAAGGCGCTTTCGTGGTCGAACACATAATGGGCAATGCCCAATTTGTCCGACACTGCGCGGGCATCGCTGATGTCATCGCCTGCACAACATGCGCCTTTGCGGCCAGTTGCTGCGCCATAATCATATAATTGCAAGGTTATGCCGATGACTTCGGCCCCGCTTGCGGCCGCCAAGGCAGCGACCACGGACGAATCGACGCCGCCCGACATCGCTACAACAATGCGGCTTTCGCTCGCCGGTTTTGGCAAGTCGAACAAAGCCGCAGCATCCAGCCCGGCATCAAAGATATTGGCATGTGACATGGTTGGGCGCGCCTATACACAGGCCGCCCCTGCATATCCAGCCATTGTAAGCTGGTGCGGGGCGATGTCCGCGCCCGCTTAATCCTAACCGATAGTAAACGCTGGTTTTACCTGTTCTTGAGAAGTGTGGGGCTATGGCCGTCAAATCATGTTTGAAAGCAGAACCAATTTTGATCAGGCAATGGCCATCGCGCCAGAGGCCTTGGGCGACAAAGCGGCACCTTCCGGTGGCACCGCTTTGCGCGCATTTGGCTGGTCTGAATTGACCGCTCGCATCAATGCAGCGCGCGATCTGCGCCGAGTTCTGCGGCACGAAGGCGCTTATGGCGCTGCCAGTTTTGGCGATGCCGCTGCGGCCTATTTCAAACCCCTAGATAATGGCAAACGGCCTGTTAACCATGGTGCTTTAGAGCATGGCAAATCCTGTTGGCTTACAGCCACTTCAGCTGAAGTGAATGCGGCAACAGGTGACCGAGAGATTTGAATGATTGAGAACCAAGACATACGTCCAGCTCAGGTTATCGGCCCACTCGGTGAGCCGCTGACTATTGATGATCTGCCCTCGCCCAGCACAAAGCGCTGGGTCGTTCGTCGCAAGGCCGAAGTGGTCGCTGCGGTGAATGGCGGCCTGCTGACCATCGATGAAGTGCTGGATCGTTATGGCCTTACTCTGGAAGAGTTCGCGTCATGGCAGCGCGCGGTCGATCGGTCCGGTATGCAGGGCCTGCGGGTTACCCGGATCCAGCATTATCGCGACCTGTACGAACGCCAACTCAAATATTGAGCCAACCCACGTTTGCTTAGGATAGGCCGCCTGATCACAGGCAGACCTATCAACAATGGACGTGCGCAAAACTTGTTAATTTCCGACTGTTTCGGCACAAATGCGCTAGGTGTGCATTTGATAAGCAATACCGAGATAAACAGGAGGAATTATTCTATGGGTTGGATTATTGCATTGATCGTTGGTGGTGTGGCCGGCTGGCTGGCTAGCCTGGTCATGAACCGTGATGCCTCGATGGGCATTTTCTGGAATATCGTAGTGGGTTGCGTCGGCTCTGTGCTTGGCAATCTGATCGCAGGACCGCTGCTCGGCATTGGCGGCAGCGTTCAGGAATTCTCTCTCGCAGGTTTGGGCATCGCCGTTGTCGGCGCCATTGTTTTGCTGGGAATTGTAAACCTGATCCAGCGTGGACGCGTACGCTAAGGCAAACGCCTTAGAGTTATCGTCAAATACAAGATTAAGGGCGTGGTGGCGTGAGCCATCGCGCCCTTTTTGTTGCGCAACAGATGACAATTCGAACGCGGGCGGCGCATCCATCCTATAGCGGACGCCGTAGCTGGACTAGGCGGCCGTCCTAAACCACTGATTGATTTGCAACACTTGGACGGCTGTAGAAGCCACTCGTCGAGAGGTGGATTGCCCGAAATTGGCGCGGGAGCTAAGAGGGATTGTGCTTGGTGAGTTATCAGTATAACACACCCTTAGCAGGGAATTACTATGAACTACGAAACCAGTGTGACATCCGAAGCCGCCGATTCATTGGCTGCCGACCTTGATTATAGCCAGCACGGCGGAGGCAGCACGCGCCGCCGCTGGATGATCATTGCGGGCGGCTTGGTCGTCCTTCTGCTGGTCTTGGGTGTTGTTTATTACATGAATTCTGAAGCCACGCCGGTGGCTGCCGCTGATGATGAGGACGCGCAACTTTCGGTGGTTACCGTTGTGACGCCTGGACGCACCTCGATTGACGGCTTGATCACAGCGACCGGTACGATTGCCGCACGTCGGGAATTGCCCGTTGGCGTCAATGGCGAAGGCGGCCGGGTTGTTTCCGTCCCGGTTGATGCCGGTGATTGGGTGCGCAAAGGGCAGGTGCTGGCCGTCATTGATCGCTCAGTACAAAGCCAGCAATTGCGTGGCCAGGCCGCTCAAGTTGATGTGGCCAAGGCCGATGCTGAACTGGCGCAAAGCAACCTGGATCGGTCGCTGCAATTGGTCGAGCGCGGATTTGTTTCCAAAGCTGATGTAGACCGCCTGACTGCGACGCGCGATGCAGCACGTGCGCGGGTCGATTTGGCCCAAGCGCAGTATCGCGAATTGATGGCCCGCAATGCGCGGCTGAATATTGTTGCCCCGGAAGCTGGTTTGTTGCTGACCCGTGACGTTGATCCCGGCCAGACCGTGTCTGTCGGATCGGGCACGCTGTTCCGCATTGCCAAGGGTGGCGAGATGGAGATGCTTGTGCGCGTCAGCGAATCGCAATTGGCCGATCTTTCCCCCGGTAAGCCGGCAAAGGTGACGCCAACCGGGTCAGAAAAGACATTGGACGGCCAGATCTGGCAGGTTTCTCCAGTGATCGACCCGCAGGACCGACAAGGCACTGTGCGCGTCGCCATGTCCTATGCTCCCGAGCTGCGGCCCGGCGGCTTTGCCACGGCGGCCATCAACAGCGGAACAATCGTAGCCCCGATTTTGCCGGAAAGCGCAATCCTGTCTGACAAGGATGGCGATTATGTTTTTGTGGTTGATGCCGAAGACAAGGCCCAGCGTCGCAATATTGAAACGGGACTGATTGCTGCCGAAGGTATTGTGATCGTCGATGGCCTGGATGGCAGCGAGTCGATCGTGCTTCGCGCAGGCGGTTTCTTGACCGAGGGTGAGAAGGTAAAGCCGAACCGCCCGGATAAGGCAGAGGGATAAACCGATGAACTTCCGGAACATGTCAGCCTGGTCAATCCGCAACCCAGTGATTCCACTGGTGTTGTTCACCGCGCTGTTGCTGGCCGGAATCCTCAGCTTTTGGCGGATGGATGTCGTCAACAATCCGGATGTTGAGTTCCCTGGTGTCGAGATCAACATCTCGCAGCCGGGCGCTGCTCCATCAGAGATTGAAAATCAGATCACCCAGGTGGTCGAATCCGCAGTACGATCGATCAACGGGGTCAATTCGATCCAGTCGAGCGCACGCGAGGGCAGTTCATCAACCTTCGTCGAATTCGAGATTGGCATCGATCCAAACGATGCTGTGTCCGAGGTAAAGAACGCGGTTGATACCGTTCGTGGCAGCCTGCCCGATGGCATTCTTGAGCCGCGTATCAGCAAGGTCGAGGTCGCCGGAGGGTTTCTAGCCATCTTCGCGGTGCAAGCCGATGACATGACCATCGAACAGCTGAGTTGGTACATCGATGATACCGTCTCAAAACGGCTGCTTGCCATCGAAGGCATGGCCGAAGTGGGCCGGTTCGGCGGGGTTGATCGCGAAATTGAAGTGATCCTCGATCCAGCCAAGATGCAATCCTTGGGTGTTACCGCCAGCCAGCTCAACAGTGTCTTGCGGCAATCCAATATTGACGCTGCAGGCGGCGTTGCCGAGGTGGGTGGAACCCGCCAGTCGGTCCGGGTTTTGGGCAATAATGCCACCGCCTATGAATTGTCACAGCGGTCCATTCAGTTGGGCGGCGGGCGCACGATCAAACTGGCCGATGTCGCGCAAGTGCGCGATGGCTTCTCCGAGCGAAGTTCGATCAGTCGGGTGGGCAATAAGGAAGTTGTGAACTTCTATATGTCGCGCGCCAAAGGGGCATCGGATGTCACCGTTTTTGACGCCTCGCTGGAGATAATTGACGAAATCCAGACAACAAATCCGAACGTCAAATTCATCCAACTGACCGACAGCGTCAGATACACCAAGGATCAGTATAACAGCTCGATCGCGGCCATGATTGAAGGCGCGATCTTGGCGGTTGTGGTGGTGTTCTTCTTCCTGCGCGATTGGCGCGCCACCGTTATCTCGGCAGTGGCCATACCGCTTTCGGCCATTCCGACCTTCTGGTTCATGGATTTGCTGGGGTTCAACCTCAACTTCCTTTCGCTCTTGGCGTTGGGCCTGGTTGCGGGTGTCTTGGTCGATGATGCCATTGTGGAGATTGAGAATATCGTGCGGCATATGCGGATGGGCAAATCCGCATATCAGGCATCGATTGATGCAGCCGACGAGATCGGTCTGGCTGTTGTCGCAACATCATTTTGTATCGTGGCGGTGTTCCTGCCGGTTGGCTTGATGCCGGGCATTTCCGGCCAATTCTTCAAAAACTTTGGCCTTACCGTGGTTGTCGCAGTGCTGATGAGTTTGGCGGTCGCCCGAATGATCACACCGATGATGGCGGCCTATTTCCTCGAGGCCAAGGGTCATGCTGGCCATGGCGATGGCAAATGGATGGATCGCTATATGCGCATCCTAGGCTGGTCGCTTGATCGCGGAAAAATGTACAAGATGCGCGAAGGATTGCCAGGTGTGCGCAACCGCTTTGTTTACGCGGTTATGGGAATTCTATTTCTCTTGGCTCTTATCATTGTTCCGGCCGCGGTTGCGTTTATCGCCTTTGGAGCGCTGGACGGCTTGGGCATCCCTAGCAGCGTTGCAGGTCTCGTCTCCAGTGACCCGAACGGCGCGATTTTCGGCCTGATCGAGAAGATATTGCAAGTGTTGCAGCTCATTCTGGTGATGGTGATCAGCGCAGCCACAATGGCCATAGTGTTTCAGATTCTTCCCATGTTTGAAGCAATCTTTCGGAGTCGGCGGCTTGGTCAATCGGCAACCTGGCTGAAATCCCGCTTCATGGACCACCGGGTCTGGATGCTCGGCCTTGGCTATTTCGCATTTCTGCTGACAGTTCTGCTTTTCGCCAACACGCCGCAGCAATTTCAGCCGACAATCAATACGGACGAAAGTCGGATTGAAATCGAGATGGTGCCGGGCACAACCATCGCAATGACAGAACGCGTTGCACGCGATGTCACCGCTATCGTCAAGCAAGAGCCTGAAGTTGATCTGGTGCTTGAACGGGTGCGCGAGGGTCGCGCAACCTTGTATATCGGCCTCGATCCCGAGCGGGAAAAGACATCGATCGAGTTTGAGCGCGGCTTGGCCGAGCGGCTTTCTCAAGTGCCCGACGCGCGCGTCCGGTTCCAATCGCAATCGGGCGGATTTGGATCAGGCAGGGATATCACGATCATGCTGGCCGGCTCCGATCCGGTTCTGCTTGAGCAGTCGGCAACGCAGCTCGTTGAGCAGATGAAAGGGCTCGACATGCTGGTGGCCCCGCGGATCAGTGCGGATATCAACCGGCCAGAGATTATCATCACTCCGCGAGAGGATATTGCTGCCGAGCTGGGCGTGACAACCGCTGCGCTTAGCCAGACGATCCGCATCGCGACTTTGGGTGAAATCGAGCAGAATGCTGCGAAATTCTCTCTGTCTGACAGGCAAATTCCGATCCGCGTCAAACTGTCTCGCGATTCGCGCAGCGAACTGACGACAATTGCCAATCTGCCGGTCCCGACACTCAACGGTGGCTCGGTGCCTTTGGGCCGGGTCGCTACCATCAAGTTCGGCTCTGGTCCGACCACGATCCAACGCTACAATCAGAACCGCCGCGTTTTGATTGGGGCAGATGTTGCCGATGGCTTCATCAAGGGCGAGGCGCAGCAGGAAGTGAACCAGCTGCCCATTCTGCGCAATCTGCCGCAAGGGGTCATCCGTGATGCCGTGGGCGAGGAGCAGTGGCAGCAAGAATTGGCGCAAAACTTCATTATCGCGCTCGTTTCTGGCGTCTTGTTGGTCTTTGCTGTGTTGGTCTTGCTCTACAAACGATTGATGAGCCCGCTGGTGAATATGTGTTCGCTGGCGCTGGCACCCTTGGGTGGTATTTTCCTGGTCTGGTTGGTCGGCCAACCGGTTTCCATGCCGGTTATGATCGGCACGCTGATGTTGCTGGGCATTGTGTCCAAGAACTCAATCCTGCTGATCGACTTTGCAATCGAGGAAATGGCGACCGGAACGCGCAAACTGCATGCGATCATGGAAGCAGGTCACAAACGCGCTCAACCTATTGTGATGACCACTGTTGCCATGACGGCGGGTATGGTCCCAACCGCGTTGTCGCTGTCCGGCGATGGTGCATGGCGCGCGCCGATGGGTACGGTGGTGATTGGCGGCTTGATCATGTCGACCGTGCTGACCTTGCTGATTGTGCCCGCCGGGTTCAGCCTGGCCGATGGGCTGGAAAGGCGCGTAGGGCCCTGGATGCGAACGCGTTTCCTGACCTATCGTCTTGGGGATGATTCGGATGACAAGGCGGCGCAGCTGAACGGTCCTGCTAAGCCCGCAGCCACCCCGGCAACACGCTTACCCCCCGGGGGCGAGCCAGCCGAGTGATCTGGCGCTTCTCTTGAGCCGCAATTCCTCTGTTCCCTTCGTGTTTGGTGGGCAGCCGCTCACTGCTGATCGTGCGCGCCGCATGCGCTGGACGGCGACGGGCTTGCTCGCTGCGATGGCGTTCGTTTTCTTTTGGTCGAAGCAATATCTCGATCTGCATCCGGCGTGGGGTTACGCAAATGCCTTTGCCGAGGCAGCCATGGTTGGCGGATTGGCCGATTGGTTCGCGGTAACAGCCCTGTTCCGCCACCCTATGGGCCTGCCCATTCCCCACACTGCCATCATTCCCGAGAACAAGGATCGGATCGCCGATACGATGGCGCAATTTTTGCGGGAAAACTTCCTGACCGCCTCGGTGATAGCGCGCAGGATGAGCGGAATGAATGTCGCCCAGGCATTGGGCGATTTTCTGGTGGCCCCACCTTCGCCGGTGGATGGAGACAATCGATCCCGAATAACCGGAGGCGCCGCCGAGCTATTGGCCGAGGTGCTCGAATCGCTTGATCCTGATCGGCTCGGCAACCAGATGCGCACCGGCTTGGCCAGCCAATTTGCCAAGATCGATGTATCGCCTTTGCTGGGCCGGATGCTGGAAAGCGCGATTGCCGATCGTCGCCATTTGCCTTTGGTGGATGGGTTCATTCGTTGGGCTGGCCTGACGCTGGAAGACAATGAAGAAACCGTCCGCGAGATAATTCATGCGCGCGCCAATGCTGTTCTGCGCTGGACTGGCCTGGATGAGCGTATTTCTGGTTCGGTCTTGGATGGTCTGTACAAATTGCTGGCCGAAGTTTTGGTCGATCCCGATCACCCGTTGCGGTCGAAAATCGAAGAAGGGCTGGAGAATCTCAGCCGGGATCTGCAGCACGATCCCAAGACCCGCGAACGCGTTGAGTCCATGAAGAACGATTTGATCGAAAATCCGGCGGTTGCAGAATGGTGGATGGGTGTGTGGGAACGCATCCGACGCTCTTTGATCAGGCGAGCGCGTGATCCCGAAAGCGCGTTGGGCGAGGAAATGCGCAAAGGTCTGGCCGAAATGGGCAAGGCATTGCAGCATGACGAACGCCTTCAGCACCAAATCAACCGCTTCGCGCGGCGTACCATGGTTGGTGTGTCTACGCGCTATGGCGGGCAAATCGTGCAATTGGTGTCTGAAACGGTGAAGCG
The DNA here is from genome assembly GCA_947495555.1 of uncultured Erythrobacter sp. Lineage (GTDB taxonomy): Bacteria > Pseudomonadota > Alphaproteobacteria > Sphingomonadales > Sphingomonadaceae > Erythrobacter. The sequence goes on from CANLZI010000001.1 coordinate 1,906,793, forward strand.
CTGGGACGCGGTGACGATCACGGGCCGGATCGAGAGCGCGGTTGGCCGCGACCTTCAGTTCATTCGTATCAATGGAACGCTGGTGGGCGGGCTGGTCGGCGTTACCCTGCACACATTGGACCACTTTTTCTTCTGACCTGGCCGGCTGGGCGCCCGATCTTGGCGCTGCTGCTCTATATGAATTGATGCCCATTCGTTGATTGCGAATTCGCTGGGTGATGCGGCTTTTGTACTGACACGTAGCATTACCTACGCACACTCTCAGCCGCTGCTTACTGTGATGCCCGTATCTCTTCCCTCAACCAACAGGGAGAGTGGGCAATGTCGGCGATCAGTGATCGATTGGAAGCGCAGGTGGACCGATTGGCCCGCATGCAGACGAGCCAAGGCGGTTCGTCGCAATTGCGGTATGATCGTGAGTTTGCAGCTCTGTTCAATTTGCTCCAATCGCGGATCGGCTATTTGATTGGCCAATACGGCCTATCGGATATGCGCGATGATGCAGAGCAAGTGTGCGCCATCGCCATCCATCGCGCGCTGGCCAGCTATGATCCGGGCAAGGCGCAATTTACCACCCATGTCACGTGGCTGATCCGCGGTGAGCTGCAGAGCTTGCGCCACCGCGTTCGGCTGGATCAACGCAAAAGCGCTCAGACTGCTGGCATTCGCACCATCTCTTTGGAAGCATTGACCATGTCTGATGGAGATGGTGCCACCCCAGCAGCACCTTTTGAAATCGTCGACGAACAGGCAGAGGAGGTGATGCAGTCTAGCATTGCCAATGTCATGGCGCGCCGATCACTCGCCCGGCTGATGCGGCGCATTGGTGCGCCCGATTTTGAGCAGGACATCGTGTTGGAGGGTTTAAGCGAAGCTCGTCAGCAACGCGGCAAGTTTTCCCGCGGCCTCTCGGCCGAGCAACGCCGCCAGATCGTTCGCCGCACCTATCGCAATTGTGCGAAACTGGTGGCCGTTTGATCAGTCTGGCAGTTTTGTGCACTCATCGCGCGCTAAACGGCGGCCAAGCCATTTGCCATGGCTGAGGCTAATTGAGCCGATAGCTGGCAGACAGCACATAATAGGATTTCATTGGGTTACCATCGGCATCCAATGCCGGGACATAACTTGCTTCGCTGAGCAATCCGCAGGCTCTGGGCTGGAATTTCTCGAACTGGGTCGCATTGTTCAATTTGCAATCGGTAACCGCGCCCGTCTCGTCCAACATTACACGAAATCGAAAGTTGCCTTGTTCGCCATTGCGCCTGGCGGAGCGAGGGTAAAAACTGCGGATGCGCTCCTTTACCGCGTCCGCGTCGATCATCTTGGCGGCGCGTGATTTGGTCCGCTGCTTTTCTGGATCAAGGCCCCAGACCTTGACCAAATTTTGCGCGCAATGATCGAGCACTTTGACCGGATCATGCAATTCGCCAGTGGCAAAAACCACCTCGCGATGTCCCTGCTTTAGCGTAACGGACTTTGCGCCCTTCACGGCCTCGAAATCCAGCCGGCGTCTCGGAGCGCGTTTCTCTGCGTCTTTGCGCTTTGTGGGAAGAGTGAGCCTGAGCGCTGAATAAATCACCGCTTTGCCCAGACCATCGACAGAGCCGATATAAGGGTTGGTGGTGCGGGGTTTCTGCTGGTCGCCAAAGTTGATCAGGACAGGCCGCTTTTCCTTGAAGCCCTTAAATTTGGGGCCAGAAACCGTGAACACCACGCGGGACGAGGGGTAGTACTGCTCGAAATACAGCAGATGCCGATCTTTGCCTTCTCCGAATATCAGCGCCAGGCGACACTTTTCATCGCCGAAATCAGCATTCCAAGCCGAGCTGGGTGTTAATCGTGCGGTTTCAGCAGCGGCTTTGCCCGGCAAGACCGAAACAAACGCTAGAGCCGCAAATTGGATGCCACAGAGCAAATGACGCATAACAAAAACCCTCCGACATGCAGACTAGCGCGCCGGAGGGTCCTTGCAACCTACAGATAATCTGTAATTTTACAGTTTTTCGGTCAGTTCCGGCACAGCCTTGAACAGGTCGGCCACCAGACCAATGTCAGCAACTTGGAAGATAGGCGCGTCTTCATCCTTGTTGATCGCGATGATCGTCTTGGAATCCTTCATGCCGGCCAAGTGCTGGATCGCACCCGAGATGCCAATGGCGATGTAAACTTCAGGCGCCACAATCTTACCGGTTTGACCAACTTGGTAATCATTGGGGACATAGCCTGCGTCCACCGCAGCGCGCGATGCGCCAATGCCTGCACCCAGCTTATCTGCCAGCGGCGTGATGGTTGCTTCGAATGTTTCGGCATCCTTCAATGCGCGGCCACCCGATACGATCACTTTGGCGCTGGTCAGTTCAGGACGCTCGCTTTCGGCGATTTCTGCGCTGACAAAGCTGGATGTGCCCGCATCGCTTGCGCCGCCGATGGCTTCAACCGCAGCCGAACCGCCTTCTGCAGCAGCCTTGTCAAAGGCGGTACCGCGAACGGTGATAACCAGCTTCGGATCCGAGCTTTCAACCGTTGCAATCGCATTGCCGGCATAGATCGGACGGGTGAAGGTTTTGCCGCCTTCGACCGAAAGAATGTCCGAGATTTGCATCACATCCAGCAGTGCTGCGACGCGCGGAGCAATGTTCTTGCCCGTTGTGGTGGCCGGGAACAGCACCGCATCATGACTTGCCATCAGGCCAGCAATCAGTGGTGCGACGTTTTCAGCCAAGGCGTGCTCCAGCGCAGCATCATCGGCCAAGTGGACTTTACCCACGCCAGCGATCTTGGCGGCCTGATCGGCAACACCGGCACAGCCTGCGCCTGCCACCAGCAGGTGAACGTCACCCAATTTAGCTGCAGCGGTAACAACGCTCAGCGTTGCGTCCTTCATCTCATTGTTGTCGTGTTCGACCCAGACGAGAGTATTCATAAGTATTTTCCTTTCTGTCCGGGGCTCAGGCGATGCCGAGCGCTTTGATTTTGGCTACCAATGCATCGACGTCTTCGACTTTCTCACCAGCTTGGCGAACTGGAGGCTCTGCCACATTGGTGGTGGTCAAACGCGGCGCGGTATCGACGCCGTAATCGCCAGATGTCTTGGTATCGAGCGGCTTCTTCTTTGCCTTCATGATGTTAGGCAGCGAAGCATAGCGCGGTTCGTTGAGACGCAAATCGGTGGTGACGATTGCAGGCAGCGACAGTTTGACCGTTTCCAGGCCGCCATCGACTTCGCGCTTCACCGTTACGCTGTCACCATCAACTTCGATGGTGTTGGCAAAGGTGCCTTGAGGACGGTCCATCAGGGCCGCCAGCATCTGGCCGGTCTGGTTCGAATCATCGCTGATCGATTGCTTGCCCAGCATGATAAGCTGTGCCTGTTCCTCATCGGCAATAGCCTTGAGGATCTTGGCGACCGCCAAAGGCTCTACCTCGTCGTCGCTTTCCACAAGAATGGCCCGGTCAGCGCCCATCGCCAGCGCGGTGCGCAGCGTTTCCTGCGCCTTGGCCGGACCCACGGAAACCGCAATGATCTCTTCAGCCTTACCCGCTTCCTTGATGCGGATCGCTTCTTCGACAGCGATCTCGTCAAAGGGATTCATGCTCATTTTGACGTTGGCCAGATCTACGCCTGTGCCATCGGCTTTGACGCGCGGCTTTACGTTGTAATCGATCACCCGTTTGACGGGGACGAGGATTTTCATGGGAGTTCCTTCCTATGACAAAAATATGGCTGACGACCTAGCTTGCGTTTACGTAAACGTCAAGCGAGAGTCACCCTGATTAATGGCTCAACTGTTGTAGCCTCACTGGTGTTCCCGAGGCTTCGGGTCAAGCTGCGCTTTTGATGATAGTCATGTTATGCTGCGCTATAAGGAGATCAGAATGAGAAACACGATGTTGGTAATGCTGGCGGGCGCTAGTCTGATGGGCATCGGGCTGGCATCCCATGCAGTCTCTGCGCAAGAGGCGCCTCCGCCGGTCGCTCAAGAAACAAAGTTAGGTGCCAAGGGATTCGAATCTCCGCCAGCCACGATTGAACAGATGAGCTGGTTGGTGGGTCAATGGATCGGCACAGGCATTCAGGATGCGCCCGCGATGGAGAGCTGGTTGCCACCAGTGGGCCAAACCACGGCTGAAACTATGGTCGGCACCTTTGTCCAACAAAAGCCTGACGGGACCATCATGTTCACCGAACATATGTATCTGATGGAGGAAGAGGGCAGTCTTGCCCTGAAACTCAAGCATTTCAATGCGGACCTGACGGCATGGGAAGAGAAGGATGACATGGTCACCTTTCGCCTGGTCGCAATTGAAGAGTGCGCGGCCTATTTCAACGCACTGACCTTGCGTTGCGACGATCGGGAGGACGGAACCCGCGGGCTTTTAGCTGCGGTACGCATGCAATCAGGCGGGGAATTGGTGTTCAGGTTTGACGCCAAGACGGAGCGTTAGTCAGCCTGGTCGGTCATCCCAATCGGCATAAGCGTCTGCAAGTTTCAGAAACTCGTCGACCGGAGGGGCGCTTTCGAATGATAGCGGTGCCCCACTTCCCATACTGGGCAGACCTTCCCCACGAAAGAATTCTGCATAAGGCGGTAGCTCTGCTGCGCGCTCCAGCAAGGGGGTGCGAATATTTACCATCCCATCGATTCCACCCGGACGAGTAAAGATCCAGCTGAAGCATTTCGTGCAGAAATTGTGCTGCCCGGCAGAATTGCAGTGCCCGACCACGGTTTCGCCGGCCAGCAATTCAAAATTCTCTTCAGGATAAAGCGCGCTTAGCGAATATGGTCCAGCGGTCATTCGCTGGCAGTCGGTACAATGACAGGCTGCGGTAAGGAGCGGAGGTCCTTGGACCTCAAATTGCACCACACCGCATCTGCAATGTCCCTTCAGGGTGAGCAAGCGCTAAGCCGCTTGCTTGACCTCGGCCACGATCTTCTTCGCTGCATCGCCAAGATCATCCGCCGCCACGATTGGCAGGCCCGAATTGGCAAGGATTTCCTTGCCCGCCTGCACATTGGTGCCTTCAAGGCGCACAACCAGCGGCACGGACAGATTCACTTCCTTGGCCGCTTGCACAATGCCATCGGCGATGATGTCGCACTTCATGATGCCGCCAAAGATATTCACCAGAATGCCTTCAACCGCTGGGTCTTTGAGGATGATCTTGAACGCTGCGGTGACCTTTTCGGTGGTCGCGCCGCCGCCAACATCCAGGAAGTTGGCCGGGAACGCGCCATTCAGCTTGATGATGTCCATCGTGGCCATCGCCAAGCCTGCGCCATTGACCATGCAGCCGATGTTGCCGTCCAGCTTGATGTAAGCCAGATCGTAATTGCTGGCCTCAACCTCGGCTGGGTCTTCCTCGGTCTCGTCGCGCATTTCTTCGACATCCTTGTGCCGATAAAGCGCGTTACCATCGAAGCTCATCTTGGTGTCGAGGACCAACAGCTGAGCATCCTTGGTTTCCACCAGAGGATTGATCTCCAGCATCTCACAATCCAGATCCATAAAGGCGGTGTAAAGTTGCTTGGCCAATTTCTGGCACTGCTTGTTCAGGTCACCCGACAGTTTCAGCGCAAAGGCAACGGCGCGGCCGTGATGCGGCATAAAGCCTTGCGCAGGATCGATGGTGATTGTGGTGATCAGTTCGGGCGTGTTGTGCGCCACATCTTCAATGTCCATACCGCCTTCGGTTGAGGCAACCATGGCCACTCGTCCGGTGGCGCGATCCACCAGCATGGCGAGATAATATTCGCTCTCGATATCAACGCCGTCGGTCACATACAGGCGGTTGACCTGCTTGCCCTCATCACCGGTTTGGATCGTGACCAGCGTATTGCCCAGCATTTCTGCTGCGTCAGATTGTACGTCCTCGATGCTCTTGGCCAAGCGCACGCCACCCTTGGCATCGGGGCCCAATTCCTTGAACTTACCCTTGCCGCGACCGCCCGCGTGGATCTGCGCTTTCACAACATACAAAGGTCCAGGCAACTGCTTGGCAGCTTCCACCGCTTCTTCAACGGTCAGCGCCGCGTGTCCGGTCGGGATGCCGATGCCGTATTTCGCGAGCAGTTCCTTGGCCTGATATTCATGAATATTCATGGGGAGAGCGTATCCTTTGAAGGTGGTGTTGCGATGCCAATGCCATCGTTTTTGAGTCGTATCAGCCATAAGCATGGATTGAGCGGCTTGAAAAGTCCTTCGGCTAAGCCCAACACCATACCTGTCATGATTGATAGCAAACGCCTTGAAGCCATTGTTCGCGAAGCGGGCCGCATCGCCGCTGATCAATGGCCCGGAGCCGGCCACACGGTAAAGACCTGGGAGAAAGAGCCTGGTCACCCGGTTTGCTCGGCCGATTTGGAGGTTGATGCCTTTCTCAAGCGCGAATTGGGGGCCTTGTTGCCCTCGGCTGGCTGGCTGTCGGAAGAAACAGCCGATGATCCCAAGCGTCTGGGCAATGATCTGATTTGGCTGGTCGATCCGATCGATGGAACGCGCGATTATCTGCGTGGTCGCAGCGGCTGGTCGGTTTCGGTTGCTCTGATCAGTTCGGGCCGCCCCTTGATCGGCATGCTCAGCGCGCCGTCTCGCCAGGAAGAATGGCTGGCCGTTGCGGGCAAGGGGGCATGGCGCAATGGCGATCGTCTGGTGGCATCAAAACGGACCAGCTTTTCCGGCGCACGGGTCCCGATTGATGCGCTGCCGCACGAAGATTCGGACCTGACCCTTGTCGACAAACCCAATTCGATTGCTTTGCGCATCGCGATGGTGGGTGCGGACGAGGCCGATCTGGTTGCGACATTGCGGTGGGGTTTTGAGTGGGACATTGGCGCGGCCACCCTGATTGCGCGCGAGGCCGGGGCGCAGGTGAGCGATGCATTTGGCAATCCGCTCAATTACAATAAGCGCGATCCGCGCGCCTTTGGCCTGCTGGTCAGCTCGCCGCAAATTCACCCCACGGCTGTTGAACGATTGGCAGATCGCGCCGAGCGGTTGGCCAAATAGCAATTCCCTTGGGACGCGGCGCCCCAATGAAAAAGGGCCGACCCACCGGGCCGACCCTTCGTCATTATCGTATCTTCTGGCCTTATCAGCCGCCCTGATTGGCTTGAGCATCAGCCACATCTTGTTGGTCAAACGGGATGATCTTGATTTCTACGCGGCGGTTCTGCGCGCGGCCATATTCCGTGTCATTGTCAGCAATTGGCAAAGTTTCACCAAAACCCTGCCAACGGATGCGGGCATTGGCCACGCCGCGTGACACCATATAGTTGGAAACCGCTTGAGCGCGCTGTTCGGACAGGCGTTGGTTGAACGCATCAGAACCGGTCGAATCGGTGTGACCATACACATCGACCAGGCTGTTGGGATATTCGGTCAGGCTTCCTGCAACCGAATCCAAGGTTGTGCGGAAGGCTGGCTTGATTGTGTAGCTGCCCACATCAAAGGTCACGCCATCGGGCAGATTGACCAAAATGGCATCGCCATTGTCTACCTCGGTCACATCAACACCGGAACCAGCGGTTTGCTCTTTCAATTCCTTGATTTGCTGGTCCATTTTATAGCCGACCACGCCGCCAGCAGCGCCGCCGCCAACCGCGCCAATGATCCGGCCGGTTTTGCCGCCAATCGCGCCGCCCAGAAGGCCGCCCAATACAGCGCCACCGACACCGCCGATGGCAGTCCGCGATACTTTCTTCTCGCCGGTGTTCGGGTCGGTCACACATGCTGTTGTTCCCAGCAGTGAAGCGGCCGCAAGACCGGTCATAATTTTGCGTGATGTCTTCATGGAAATTTCCTCCTTAGCGTCGACCTGGCATTTGCTCAGGCCACAGAAAACAGCGCACCCACCCGCGCCGCAGTGTTTCAACAATAGCACAACGGCTGATATGGCGCAGCGTTCCCCAACACCAAATGATGAAGGAGGCTGGCACCAGCCAACATTTGTGCTAGCGGTTTACGAGTGACACCCTTTCCCTGGCCTGACTTGATTATAATTGGTGGACTGATCCTCCTGAACGGCATTTTTGCGATGTCCGAACTGGCGATAGTGTCCGCCAAGAATGCGCGCCTGCGCGCCGCGCGGGAGAAGGGAAGCCACGGGGCCAAAGTGGCGTTGAGGCTGGCGGCTGAGCCGGGCAAATTTCTGTCGACCGTACAGATCGGCATAACCCTGATTGCCATCATCACTGGTGCGTTTTCCGGCGCCAGTCTGGAAGGCCCTGTTGGCGAGAGGCTGGCAGCATTGGGTGTCCCGCAGGAGCATTCGAGCCAAATCGCATTTGTATTGGTGATTGCGATAACAACCTATCTCAGCGTGGTTATCGGCGAATTGGTGCCCAAACAGCTTGCTCTTCGCTCTGCCGTACCGATTGCAACGTTCATGGCACGGCCAATGGCCATTTTGGCCCGCATCGCGGCCCCGATTGTGTGGATATTGGACACCTCGTCGGGACTGATCATTCGCCTGTTCGGGCTGCGGCCTAGCGGGCAATCCTCTGTTACCGCAGAAGAATTGCATATGATCTTTGCCGATGCGACCCATTCGGGCGTTATCGAGGCCGATCAGCATCAAATCCTGACCGGTGTGGTGCGGTTGGCCGAGCGACCCGTGCGCGAAATGATGACTCCGCGCACCGAGTTGGATTGGATCGATGCCAATGCGACCGACAAAGAGATCTGGCGCGCGATCAAGGAAAGCCCGCATTCGCTATTGCCCATAGCCGACGGATCGCCCGACACGATTTTGGGTGTGGTGAAGGTGCGCGAGGTGCTGGCTTTGATGGTTGCAGGCCAGGAGATTGTGCTGAGTGACCTGATGATCAAGGCCGAGGTCGTACCCGATCAATTGGACGCAATGGATGCCCTGCGCGTTTTGCAGCAAGCCGATATCGCCATGGCGATGGTCCATGACGAATATGGCCATCTGGAAGGGGTGGTCACGCCGGTCGATTTGTTGACGGCGATGGCAGGCAATTTTGTCAGCGATCAGGACGAAGGCGATTCGCCTCTGCTGGTCGAGCGTCCCGATGGCTCTTTGTTGATCTCGGGCGCTTTGTCTGCCGATGCTTTGGCTGACCGGCTGGAGCTTGATTACGACGATGCGCGCGAATTTGGCACAGCGGCGGGCTATGTTCTGTCGGTCATGAAAAAGCTGCCCGTTGAAGGTGAAAGCTTCACCGATCAGGGCTGGCATTTCGAGGTGATCGACATGGATCGTCGGCGGATCGACAAATTGCTGATCCGCAAGGACGAATCCTCGGACGAACCCGATAGCGCTTAAGCTGCGGCGATTAAGCCCGAACGATGGCCACGACCGCAGCCATCGCTAAGCAATTCATATCAGGATGGAATGACCGCTTGGGCGAATTGTCCGTCACCTTCGGGCGCGGCAATGATGTCGCGGGTCACGCGGCCCTTGGCCACTGTGTTGGTTTCCGGATCACCAACGGTTGAGCGAATGCTGGGTGCAGCAGCCCCGGCGCGATCCAGCGCGCTTGTCTCTACAGCGCTGCGCGTTGCAGGCCCGCCAAAGATTGCCTCCAAGGCTTGTTCAGCAGCGGTGCCTTCGGTTGGGCGCGGAGCACCCGGAGCCGGCGGAGACAGGCTGAAATCAGGCGGAACCACCAAGGGTGCTTGACGCTGAACGGCAAATTCATCGGGGCGATCGCGATTAAGCAAGCCGGTGCTGCCGCATGCGGTCAACATCATGCTGGCGGTGCCAAGGATCAGGGTGGTTTTCAAAATACGCATGGTCTCAGCTCTCTGCAGGCGCCTGGCCTGCTTGTTCATTCTCCGATTCCTTGTCGCTCATGAACAAGGATCGGGCAAGGATAATCACAACACCGATGGTGATAGCGGCATCGGCGACATTGAAAATAAGGAACGGGCGGAAATCCCCGATATGAAAATCGGCATAGTCGATAACATAGCCCAGATTGTAGCGATCAACGATATTGCCCAGCGCACCGCCCAGGATCATGCCCAGGCCGATTATATCGCCCAGCAATTTCTCGCGGAACATCCACACCAATACGACAATCGCGATCAATGCGGTGATCGCCACCAGTAAAAACCGCATCTCCACCGTCGTGGCTTGCAGCATGCCTAGCGAAACGCCGCGATTTTCGGTCCAACGAAGGTCAAAGAACGGCAGCAGATCAATGACATAACGCTCGCGCAGATTGAGCGGGCCAACCATCAGCCATTTGATAAATTGATCGGCGCCAAAGATAATCGCGGCAACAATCAATCCGATGATCCGGTTGCGAGTGAACAGCGCCTTCATTGGGCTGCCTCCATCGCATCCAATTGCGCCACGGCATCATCACACCGTCCGCACAGCGCGCCATCCTCTGCCACATCGGGCAGCAGGCGCCAGCAACGGCCGCATTTATGTTCAGATGTCTTGGTCACGATTACCTCGTCGCCTTCATTACTGCGAGAGACTGACGCGGTGATGAACAGTTCGGCCAATTGTTCGTCGGTAAAGCCATCCGGAACAGCGCTGGCGGGCACGGTCACATCGGCCTCCAGGCTTGATCGGATGGTTTTCTCGCGTCGCAGAGGCTCAATCGCCTCGGTCACGCGTTCACGCAAGGCGCGCAAAGCGGCCCAACGCGGATCGGGCGCACCCACTTGCGGAATGCTGGGCCATTCGAGCAGATGGACGCTGCCAGCATTGCCATCCTCATCGGGCTCATCATCCTCGGGATAGCGGCTCTTCCACACTTCCTCTGCGGTATAGACCAGCACTGGCGCGGCATAGCGCACCAGCGCATGGAACAGCAGGTCGAGCACTGTGCGATAGGCATTGCGCGTCGTGCTGTCGGGACCGTCGCAATAGAGCGTGTCTTTGCGGATATCGAAGAAGAAGGCGGACAGATCTTCGTTGCAGAAATCCACCAGCAGGCGGGTGTAAGCATTGAAGTCATAGCCTTCTGCCGCCGCTTTCAGCTTGGCATCCAGATCGCCCAACAGCGCCAGCACATACACTTCCAGCTCGGGAATCTCGCCCCCATCGGACATATCGCCGATAAAGCCATCCAACGCGCCCAAAAGATAGCGGAACGTGTTGCGCAAGCGGCGGTATTGATCGCCCACGCCTTTCAGGATTTCATCGCCAATCCGGTGATCTTCGGTGAAATCAACCGAAAGCGCCCATAGCCGGATGATATCCGCGCCATATTGCTCCATCACCTTGATCGGATCGGTCGTGTTGCCGAGCGATTTGGACTGCTTGAACCCCTTGGCATCCATGGTGAAGCCGTGGGTCAGCACCTGATCATAGGGCGCGCGGCCGCGCGTGGCGCAGCTTTGCAGCAAGGATGATTGGAACCAGCCGCGATGCTGGTCGCTACCTTCCAGATACAGATTGGCGGGCCATTGCAGATCGGGCCAGCGACCGCTTTCCAGCACAAAGGCGTGGGTGCAGCCAGAATCGAACCACACGTCCAGAATGTCGGTGACCATTTCATAGTCATCCGGATTGTAATCTGGCCCGAGGAACTCAGCCTTGCGCGCCTCGTCCCAGGCATCGACGCCATCGGCATGAACCGCGGCAACAATGCGCGCATTGACCGCTTCGTCTTGCAGATATTCGCTGGTGCCTGCCTTCAGGAACAAAGTGATCGGCACGCCCCATGCGCGTTGGCGAGAGAGCACCCAGTCGGGCCTCCCCTCGACCATAGAGCCGATGCGGTTCTGACCCTTGGGTGGGACAAATTCGACCCGCTCAATTTCTTCCAACGCGCGCTCACGCAAGGTGGGGGCTGCGCACAGCGTTTCCTCGGACGGATCGATTGCGCCGCCTTCGTCTTCCCAGCTTTTGTCCTCGGCAGACTTGGGCTCCAGCCAGGGTAGATCCTTGTCCATCGGCACGAACCATTGCGGGGTGCAGCGGAAGATCACCTTGGCCTTGGACCGCCATGAATGCGGGTATGAGTGCGCGTAATCGGCAGAGGCGCTGAGCAGTGCGCCGGCTTCGCGCAGATCGGAACAGATCGGCCCGTCCGGCGCGTTGAAGGGTTTGTTGATGACTGCGCGGCGGCGATCATCTGCTCCGCCAAGCCATTCCCAATCATCGCGATAGCGCCCGTCGTCCATAACCGCGAAGACGGGGTTGATGCCGTTAGCTTTGCAAAGCTCGAAATCATCCTCGCCATGATCGGGCGCCATATGGACAAGACCGGTGCCGCTTTCCGTGGTGACGAAATCGCCTTCGAGCATGGGGCGCGGCGTCGCGTAAAACCCGCCGAGGTGGTGCATCGGGTGACGGACCTTGGTTCCGGCTAGGTCGGAGCCTTTGAAAGTCTTCGCCTTTTCCAAGTCATATTGCGAGTCGCCGAAAGAGAATTCGGTCAGCTCGATTGCACCGTCGGATGCAGCCTCAAGATAAGCGTCCAGACGCTGCCCGAAAGCTTCGAGCAACGGCTTGGCGATAAGGATTCTCTTATCATCCGCCATCAGGTCCAGTGACGCGTTTTGCGCGACGACATCTGCGGCAGCTGAATCGGTCGCGTCGGCGCAGATCGTGGCGAGGACATACTCAACATCCGGCCCATAGGCCAAAGCCTGATTGACCGGGATCGTCCAAGGTGTCGTCGTCCATATCACCGCATGCGCGCCGACCAATTCCTCAATCGGGCTTTCAGTGATCTCAAACGCCACATCGATCTGCGGGCTGTCGGTCAGGTCTTCATATTCGACCTCGGCTTCGGCCAGAGCGGTCCTTTCCACCGGGCTCCACATCACCGGCTTTGACCCGCGATAGAGATTGCCCGCCTCGGCAAATTTCAGCAGCTCGGAAACAATCGTCCCCTCGGCCTGAAAATCCATGGTGAGATAGGGATTGTCCCAATCGCCCATAATGCCCAGCCGCTTCAACTGCTCGCGCTGCGTATCGACCCAATGCTGCGCATAGGCGCGGCATTCGGCGCGAAATTCCTTGGCCGGAACCTCATCCTTATTCAGCTTTTTCTTGCGGTATTTCTCCTCAACCTTCCATTCGATCGGAAGGCCGTGGCAATCCCAGCCCGGCACATAAGGCGCGTCCTTGCCCAGCAGATTCTGCGTGCGGCACACTGTATCTTTCAGGATATGGTTGAGCGCATGGCCAATATGCATGTCGCCATTGGCATAGGGAGGGCCATCGTGAAGGATGAACTTCTCGCGCCCAGCGCGGGCCTCGCGCAATTGCTTGTACAGATCAATCTCGCGCCAACGCGCCTCAATGCCCGGTTCCTTCTGCGGAAGGCCGGCTTTCATCGGGAAGGCAGTCTTCGGCAGGAAGACAGTGTCCTTGTAATCGCGCTGTGCGTCGCTGGGCGTTTTATCGGCGTCAGACATAATCGCGCGGCGTTAGGGCAATTGTGCGCAGCAATAAAGTGGAATGAGCGCAGCAGGCCACACTATTGCGCTGCCCGGCGTGCTGCGAGTGCTGCAAAGCCTGCATCGATTTCTTCCTGAGTGCGATCATCGAAGCGCTGGATTAGGGCTGGAATGATGTTGAAGCCATCCTCCACCCAGACATAACCGTTAAAGCTGTCGGGTATTTCGCCCAGCTGTTCGGGCAGGGTCAGGCCGCGCGCGGTGTCATCACCATGCGGGCCGATCACCAGCACTTTGCCGCCATGTTCCTCCATCCGCGCGATCAACCGGTTGGGCCATCCCCAAAACGCCCATTGGTAATTGAGCGGAACGATCATCGTGGCGCCCCGGCAGCTTTGCGGCAGATAGCTCGACCAGCCAAAGGTGACATAATCCTGGCTGCATTCGCGCGCCTCTGCCGGGCTCCATGCCCAAACATCGGGATGCAGCTCGCGTATGCGGGCGACTGGATCGGGGTGGCCGTAAAAGCCGTCACCAGCCTGTGCCGGGTCTCGGCCAATTACGGCCAGCTTGGCAGAGACCAGATCAGCCTCGTCGGCATCGCCCGATTTGAAATTGATCATCAACCGGCCCCGCCTCGGCAGAGCATCGGCCAGCTCTTCGATGGTCGGCATGGCGCCGACGAATTCGGCATCTCTGAAGGGAAATGTCTGACCGCCATCGGCGGTGTAACCATAGCCAATATCGAGCGTTTTGAGCTGGGCTAGGGTCGCATCGCGCACATTGCCTGCGCCATCGGTTCGGCAATCGAGCGTCCAGTCATGGAACACCACCATTTCGCCATCGGCAGTTGGGGCTACATCCACCTCCACCATCGCTGCGCCCAATTTCTGCGCGCGCAGAACACCGGCAATCGTGTTTTCCAGATAGCGATGGAATGGCGCTTCGATCCGGTCTGCTGTGCAGGTGTCGCGGCCAACGCCAGCATGATCATACAGCTGCGCCAATCCGCGATGCGCGATCAGCTTGGGTGCGCCCTTGGGGTCAGGAGCCAACCAACTCGCATTCACCAAAGTCAGAACCAAAAACAGCAGGGCAAAGACAAAGCCTGCCCGCTTGAGCCAAATCCTCATGCAAGCAGCTCGCGGGCCCGGTCACAATCCTTGCCGATTTGCTCGATCAGCGCATCCAGCCCGTCATATTTTGCCTCGGGCCGCAGGAAATGGTGCAAATGCACCTCGATCTCTTGCCCGTACAAATCGCCGTCAAAATCGAAGAAATGCGGCTCCAACAGCTCTTTGGGCGGCTCGAACTGAGGGCGGATACCCATATTGGCCGCGCCTTTCAGCACTTGCCCGGTGCTGAGGATGGTGGTGGTCACGGCATAGATGCCGTATTTGGGGCGCAGATATTTATCCATCGCAAGATTGGCGGTGGGAAAGCCGATTTCCCGGCCGCGTTTGTCGCCATGTTCAACAATGCCGCGAATGGCGAAGGGGCGTGACAGCAGCCGGGCTGCCTCTTGCGGATCGCCAGCGCGCAAGGCGTCACGAACGCGGCTGGAGGATACGGGCTCGCCCTGATCCATCACCGCGGGCACGGTGCGCGATTGCAGCCCCAGTTCGCCGCCCAAACTGCGCAGCAAATCGATATTGCCCTTGGCGCCCTTGCCAAAGGAGAAGTCTTCGCCCGTGACAACCCCATAGGCACCCAATCGCTCGATCAGGATTTTGGCAATGAAGTCTTCCGCACTCAGGCCGGACAATTCAGCATCGAAGTGGAACACCAGCATCGCTGTCGCCCCAGCTTCCAGATACAATTCCTGGCGTTGCTCCAGCGTGGTCAGGCGAAAGGCGGGTGCATCGGGTTTGAAAAACTGCACTGGATGCGGGTCAAAAGTGGCGATGATGGAAGGTCGGCCATCTTCCTGCGCCCATTTGATCGCTTCGCCAGCGACCGCCTGATGCCCTTTGTGAAAACCGTCAAAATTTCCCAGCGCGATGATCGCACCGCGCAAGGGCTTGGGGACAGTATCGCGGTGGTCAAGCCATCTCATTGGGCGGCGTCCTCATCATGGCGGCGGTAGGTTACGAAGGAATATGCGGGCATGTCGCCAGCGGCTGGATGATCTTCGCGAGCGGTGACTTTCCATTCCGCATTGATGGGCTTCATGAAGGTGTCGCCTGTAAAATCGGCATGGATCTCGGTCACTTCGATACGGTGGGCCAAAGGCCGGAACACGTCGTAAATGGCAGCCCCGCCGACCACGGCGATGGGGCCATCCTCATTTTCTTGTCGTGCTAGAGCAAGGGCTTCCTTGGTGGAGCGTGCGACCTCTGCCCCATCGCTGTCCCAGCTTTCACGCCGGGTCAAGACTATGTGGCGACGGCCGGGAAGGATCCCGGGCAAGCTTTCAAAGGTCTTGCGCCCCATGATCATCGGCTTGCCCAAGGTCAGCGCCTTGAACCGCTTCAAATCAGCAGGAAGGTGCCAGGGAAGCTTGCCGTCCTTGCCAATCGTGCCGTTGGCGGCGCGGGCGTAAATCAGAAATATCTCTTGTGTCATTATGGGCGCTTTGCCCCATCAACGGCTGGACCAACCCGCGTCAAATGGCCCATCTTGCGGCCATCGCGCGCCTCTTTCTTGCCATAGAGGTGCAAATGCGCCTCTCCGTCTTCGGCCAGAACATCATATGCGGTCAGCGCATCTGCGCCGACGATATTGTCCATCGCAATAGTTTCAAACCGTGTGCCGGTTGCACCCAAGGGAAGGTTGCAAATTGCGCGAATGTGGTTTTCGAACTGGCTGGTTGCAGCCCCCTCGATGGTCCAGTGACCAGAATTGTGAACCCGCGGAGCCATTTCGTTGAATACTGGGCCGTTCGCGGTGGCGAAGAACTCCAGCGTGATCACACCGACATAGCCCAGCGCTTCGGCAACTTGCGCTGCGATATCGCGCGCCGCCGCGACTTGGTTCTGGATCAGATTTGATGCTGGCAGGGTGGAGGTGACCAACATTCCGCCCGAATGCGCGTTTTGCGCCGAATCCCAAAAGCGCACTTCGCCATCTTGGCCGCGCACCATGATGACAGAGAACTCTGCCTCAAATTCGACCAGACCTTCATAAACGCATTCCGCATTCGGCAATCTGATCGCATCGGCATCACGCGCGCCGAAAATGCGCCATTGGCCCTTGCCATCATAGCCATCGCGGCAGGTCTTCAAGATCCCCGGAGCGCCGATCCGTTCAATCGCATTGGCCAGATCCTGCGGGCCGTCGACCAAGGCAAAAGGTGCAGGCTGCGCGCCAAAACCTTGGGCAAAGCGCTTTTCTTTCAGGCGGTCTTGTGCCGTTTCAAGCGCGCGCTTGTGCGGCATCAATTTGTCGCCGAGCGCGGCCAATGGCTCAACCGGCACATTCTCGAATTCAAATGTGATCACGTCGCACTGTTCAGCAAAACGCGTCAGCGTCGCATTGTCGGTCCATGGGGCGCAGGTAAACTCGGCGCTGACGTCAGCGGCCACGCTCTCGCGATCGGGGCAATAGATATGGCAGCGGTAACCCAATTGCGCGGCAGCCATCGCCAGCATGCGGCCCAATTGCCCGCCGCCAAGAATGCCGATTGTTGATCCGGGAGCTAACATAGTGATGGTGCCACTAATCGGTTGGAGTGTCGGCTACGCCAGCGCTGCGCGATGCGCGCCAATCCTGCAGGCGCTCGGACAAATCTTCGTCCGAAATCGCCAGAATTGCAGCGGCCAGTAATCCGGCGTTGGTTGCACCCGCCTCGCCAATGGCAAGCGTTCCAGTGGGAACCCCGGCTGGCATCTGCACGATGGAAAGCAGGCTATCCAAGCCCGACAGCGCCTTGGATTGGACCGGAACGCCCAACACGGGCAGATGGGTCATCGCGGCGATCATGCCGGGCAGATGGGCGGCTCCGCCAGCACCCGCTATGATCACGTCAAATCCTTCGCCCTCGGCACCTTTGGCAAAGGCGGCCATCCGGTCCGGTGTGCGGTGCGCAGAGACGATCCGTGCTTCATGCTCCACTTCCAGTTCTTCCAGAACCTTGGCGGTACATTTCATGGTCGGCCAGTCGGATTGGCTGCCCATAACGATAGCTACTTTTGCGATGCCCTTGTCTCCCTTATCGCGCGCAGTGCTCAGCTGTCCTTGAGATAATACCGTTCTGCCGGGCGCATCGCCTCGTCAAAATCATAGATGATCGGTTGCCCGGTCGGTATCTCCAGCCCTGTAATGTCCTCGTCAGAGATGTTCGACAGATGCTTAACCAGAGCGCGCAAGGAATTGCCATGCGCAGAAATGATCACAGTCTCGCCGCTGGCCAAAACCGGCAGAATGTCGCTTTCCCAATAGGGCAGAACGCGCTCAATCGTCAGCTTCAGGCTTTCAGTTTTGGGAACATCGATCCCGGCATAGCGCGGGTCTGCACCCGGATCATATTCGCTGCCCGGCTCCATCGGAGGTGGAGGCACGTCAAAACTGCGCCGCCAGATATGCACCTGCTCATCGCCATGCTTGTCGCGCGTTTCCTGCTTGTTGAGACCAGTCAGCCCGCCATAATGCCGCTCGTTCAGGCGCCAATCCTTGGTCACTGGCAACCATAGTCTGCCTGCTTCTTCCAGGGCCAGATTGAGCGTCTTGATTGCGCGGGTCTGGAACGAGGTGAAGCAGGTGGTGGGAAGCACGCCCTTTTCCAGCATCAATGCGCCTGCCGCTTTGGCTTCGGCCACGCCTTTTTCGGTCAGATCAACATCCCACCAACCGGTGAAACGGTTTTCCAAATTCCACTGGCTTTGGCCATGGCGAACGAGGATCAGTTTTGGGATTGTCTTGCTCCGGCGTGGGAATAAACTTTGAGGCAAACCTTACCGTGGTTCCCTAGCTTTCGCTTTTGGGCTTGGAAAGGGTTTGTGCGTCCGAATCGCTCATTTGGCGGGCCTGCGCTTTTCGGCGACGCAAATTTTCTCGCAATTTGGCGGCCAATTTCTCTTCGCGCGACATATTGTTGCTCTTATCTTCACTCATGGGAAATGCTTTGCCGCTATTAGGCTGCAAGCTCAAGCTTTGAGGCGATCTAGGCGCGCGATTGGCTTGACATTGCGCCCATGCATGACAATAGGCGCGCCAGCCTTTTATAAGGCCGTTTGCATTGCCCCTAAATGGGCATTGCCGGAACGCCGCGGTAGCTCAGTGGTAGAGCGCACCCTTGGTAAGGGTGAGGCCGAGAGTTCAATTCTCTCTCGTGGCACCATTTCCCTTATCGATCGCCTTTGCGAATACTTCAGGCCTCAGGACGTTCTGCTTCCCAGCCGCCAATTTCGTCGCTGTCTGCATTTGGCCCCATTCTCACCATCACGTGACGTCCGCTACTGGGGCGGAAAGCGGACACTAGTGGTCGATCAGCGGCAAAATTCAGACTTTCATGACAAAGATGAGGCGAGGATTTGTCGGGTAGTAATTTCCTGCAAACCCGAAAACTCCGCGAGTCTATCCCGCAATTGCGACAATTCCTCTAAGGACTCGCATTCGCAATACACAAGCATATCAAAATCACCGGCCAAGCAAAACGCAGCCTCTACTCCATCCAACGCGTGAGCCCGAGCGGCGAGTGCTTCACGTGAGCTGTCCGCTGCAAAACGCAAGGTGAAAAAGGCGCGGGTTACTGGAAGTTGGGTTCGATCGATATCGATCGTGTACCGCCTGATCACTCCAAGTTCTTCCAACCGAGTAACGCGGTCATGGGTTGAACTGCGTGATAAACCGATCTTACGCGCAAGCGAAACCAAGCTCTCTCGAGCGTTCGATTTAAGCGCCTTGATGATCGTTAAATCCTGAAGATCCAATCCACGCTTGCTCATTCTTCCTCTCAGCGTGTGAACTACACCTGGAGAGTATCCAACATAGCGCCCTATGGTTGCAAGGTTGTTCCGGACAATTTCCGGTCTTCCCGGCATTATGCGTGTATTTTCCTTCAGCCCAATCGGTAAAACCTTCCATGAAAATAGTGTTTTGATGGAGGTGAATATGGATTTCAGCCTATTCTTGATATTTGTCGCGACCACCCTTGTCGTTGTTGCCTCACCTGGCGCGGCAGCCATTGCGATCGCATCTCAAGGCGCAGGCAATGGCCTTGCGCGGGCGCAGTCAGGAATCTTTGGAGTGGCCTCTGCTAATGCAGCCTTGTTCGCGTTCTCCGCGACTGGAATCTCTTCGATTATTCTGGCGTCTGATTTGATCTTTCAAGTGATCAAATGGCTCGGGGTAGCCTATCTGTCCTACCTTGGCCTGCGCGCAATATTCAGTAAATCCGGAGGATTGAATATTGCGAAAGGCGCAGCTGAAGGCATCTCAACACTGTTCGCAAAGGGTTTTGTCGTTGAGTTCACTAACCCCAAAGCTTTGCTGTTCTTTGCAGCCATACTTCCGCAGTTCCTCGATCTGTCGAACCCGATCCTACCGCAAATATTGGTTATGGGTGTGGCCACCGCCGTGTTGGATATCGCAGTTTACACAGCCTATGCATGGTTTGGGGCTAGCCTAGCCAAACAAAGCCTGAGTAATCGCGCTGTCAAACTGATCAACACCGTCGCTGGTAGCGCCTTGTTGTTGACCGCATTCCGTATTGCTAAGGTCACGGCATAATCAAATTTGCGAAGTTAGATTTGGAGAAATTCATGGGGTTTGGCCGGCAATTCAAGCTGTTTGGCGGCATTGCAACTTTGGGCGCTTTTTCGTTCAGCATAGGCGGGTTGGCTTTGGCAGAGCCAACCGAAGAGCGGGCAAACATCAATGATAAACAACAGCAAATTGCTCAATTCGAAGGGTCAGTCCGGGCGTTAAGAGACAGAGCAAACAAAACCGCCTCGGCTGGATCGATAATGGCAAGGATGGCTGAACGAAATGTTCCGGGCGCTGCTGTCGCAATCGTCCAGAACGGAGAGATAATCCACTCAGCAGGATATGGATTATTGTCGGCCCGGTCGGACGAACAGGTCGATGAAAAAACGGTGTTTTCCGCAGGATCGGTTAGCAAAGTCGTGAATGCTGTTTTAATCTTGCGGCTTGTCCAAGCAGGGCTGCTTGATCTTGACGAGGATGTGAATTCTTATCTGACCTCTTGGAAAGTTCCCAGCGGGACTTTCACCCGCTCGCAGCCTGTGACCCTAAGACATTTGTTGTCACACACCTCAGGCTTTAGTCAGCATGGGTTTCCGGACTTCAAACCCGGTCAACCGTTGCCTACAACTGTTCAGACATTGGATGGAATCAAACCTGCCAAGAATAGGCCAGTCAGGCTGATGTTTGAGCCGGGCAAAATGATGGACTATTCCGGAGGCGGCATCACCGTTGCACAATTAGTCGCTGAAGATGTGCTGCAAAAGCCATATGAGGCGATCGCTCGGGAATATCTTTTTGATCCTCTTGGAATGGATCGAAGCACCTTTGCAAACCCTCTGCCGGAAACATATGGGAACATCGCCAAAGCGCATAGTAAGCGCGGTAAGCTGCAAGCGCGTCCTCGTGGTTATGAATCGATGCCGGAGTTGGCAGCATCAGGATTGTGGACGAGCTCTGCCGATATGGCCCTTTTCCTGAAAGTAGTTCTGACGGACGACGAATTCCTAACTCCGGCGATGCGCGCAGAACTTATTACTCGCGCGCCGCGCAGCTGGCATGGGATGGGACCGCGAATAAATGGCGATGGGGATAATCATGTCTTCCATCACGGCGGCGCAAATGATCACTACATGTCATGGCTTGAGGGACATCCTGCGTCGAAAAACGGCATGATCATCCTAACCAATTCTGAGGCAGGGCGAGAACTGGGATATGAGCTGCGCATTGCAGCGGGCGAAGCGTTCGGGTGGGCGGTGCAATTCCCCCAAGATTTTGGAGAACCGAAGTTTCAAAACGCCGAATAGTCGCAGCCCCAGAGATTTTGGCACACTAGTCTTGTCGGTCGAGAACCCAACGCCAACTCATGGGTCGTTAGCTGAACGTCTGGTTATGGGGCGTTAAGTAGGCGCGCGCATCCTACTGCTTAGCCTGACCTTGAATAGGCTTCCTTGATCCAGTGCTTAGCTTCGTCATCAAAGTCTGAAACTGTTTCGAGGCGAATCCTATGGCTGCACATAGCATTGTAGGTTTCCAAACGTTTGGTTGAACCTTCGCCCTTCAGCGCAAGACCAAGATCGATCCGCGTCTTCGTCGCTGGGGTCACAAGCGCGAACTGCTTCCTCCTTCTGAGGCTGACGCTTGCTTTCTTTGGGGAAATCTCGACATCCGGGCCTAGGGATTTGGCGAATTCTACGATTTCCTCATAGAGCGGTTGCAGTGCCTTTTTTGCACCCGAATACTGCGATGCAACAGGATCCACTTCTTCTCCCGTATCGCGCGCTTTCGAGGCAATCAGATTTGCAAAGCCATGACTGATCCCATGGTCTTCCTTAAGAAACTTTAGGACAGCTCCATGCTTTTCGTGGCCGCTCATTCTGACAATTCGGATCCAGTCGTCCAGAGGCTTTCCGGTCTTCGCAGGAATGTTGGCCAACATCGTGGCTAGCTGGTCTTCTGGCGAACTGCCCATTGTCTCATCTCCCACCTAAGCTGTTCACGCGAAATTCGAGCAGTACGATGCCATAGATGAAAGCGGGTGGCCAGTTTCCGCAAACGCGTCGATGGCCGGCATCCACCAGCACTTTTGACGATTATCGCCAGCGTCTTGGTCGGCTAGACCATGCTCCAATCCTCAAACCTTGGAGTAGCTGCAATGGATCTCGGACTTAAAGGCAAAAAAGTAATCATGAATGGCGGCGCGCACGGGCTGGGCCTCGCCTCGCTCCGTCACTTCGCAGCAGAGGGCGCAGATGTCGCCTTCCTCAGCCGCAAAGAAGACAAGATCGAAGCCGCCAAGAAAGAGATCGATGCAGCCGGCCCGGGCAAGGTGCATGGCGAAGTGTTCGACATGGCCGATGGCGCGGACGCGTATAAGAAATGGATTTCCGATGCGGCCGATGCATTGGGCGGATGCGATATCTTCGTCCATATGGCCAGTTCTTCGGGAACCGGTGGCACGGGCGATTGGCAGCAAGGCCTCGACATGGACATCATGGGTGCGGTCAATGCGATCGAAGTGCTGACCCCGCATCTCGAAGCATCGGACGCAGGTTCAATTGTGCTGATGTCTTCCACCGCCGCGCTGGAAACATTCGTCGCGCCGCAAGCATTCAACGCGCTGAAGGCTGCCCTGATTACGCATGGCTCGCAGCTGTCGCAGGCGCTGGCCCCGCAAGGTATTCGCGTCAATTGCGTCTCGCCCGGCGCGATTTACTATCCCGGCGGCAATTGGGAAATGATCAAGGATGCGGTTCCGCCGCTGTACGAAGGTACCTTGGCCAAGATGCCCATGGGCCGTTTTGGCGAGCCGGAAGAGGTCGCCAAGGCTGTGGTCTTCGTGGCCAGCCCCGCATGCCCTTACATGACCGGCACCAATGTCGTGATTGATGGCGGATTTACCCAGCGGGTTCAGTTCTAAGCGCACGCCTCAGGCATGCTCAACATTTGTTACTTTTGAACGGAGAGGCTTAGTTCATGGCCGAAATAGACCGCGAGAAACTGCTCGATATTTACACTCGAACGATGAAGGTGAACCGCACCGACGAAAAATTCCGCGAGCTGCTGATGCAGGGCAAGGTCGCGGTGATGTATTACTGTGTGCGGGGGCAAGAGCTTGCCTCTGCCGCAGCGATGGCGGCGCTGGATGACGATGATTATGTTGTCTGCACCTATCGCGGCCAAGGCGAGCAAACGGCCAAGGGCATTCCGATCGAGAAGTGGTGGGGCGAATGCCTCGGCAAGGAAACCGGCACCTGCAAGGGTAAGGGCGGAACCATGCATATCACCGATCCTGACACCGGGATTATGGTGACTACCGGCGTGGTTGGCTCTGGCCTGCCGATTGCCAATGGCCTGGCCATGGCCAGCCAGAACAATGGTGACGGGCGGGTAACGCTGGTTAGCTTTGGCGATGGTGCGGCCAATATTGGCGGCTTCCACGAAGCGATGAATATGGCTCAGCTGTACAAGCTACCAATCGTCTTCTTCTGTCAGAACAACCGCTATGGCGAGCACACTGCATTTGCCGATCACACCGACAGCCCCGACATCTCTAGCCGTGCAGCGGGTTATGGGATGAAAGGCGTCAAAGTTGACGGCAACAATGTGAACGAAGTTTATCCGGCGATGGAAGAGGCGGTCGAACACGCTCGCTCGGGCAAGGGCCCCGTTCTGGTTGAGGCCATGTGTTACCGAATGATGGGCCACTTCTTCGGCTCGGACTTCTCCTACATGCCGGAAGAACATTTGGCCGAAATGCAGGCCGAAGACCCATTGCCAAAACTGCGCAAGGTCATGCTGGAGCGCCAGTTTACCGAAGAAGAGCTCGACAAGATCGTCGCCGATATCGACGCCGAGATCGATGGCGCGGTTCAACATGCGCTGGATGCACCTCTGCCGAGTACCGATGAAATCTACAAAGACGTTCTTGAGGAGACTGCCTGATGGCCGAGATTACCATGACGCAGGCGCTCAACCTCGCCATTGATGAAGCTATGGCCGAAGATGATGGCGTGTTCTGCTTAGGCGAAGACGTGTCGGCCAAGCAGGGAGGGGGCGTGTTCAAAGTCACCGCTGGCCTGACTGAGAAATATGGCGAACACCGCATCCGCGCGACACCTATTTCCGAGACCGCCATTGTTGGTGCCGCTGTTGGTGCCGCGCTTGCCGGCCAGCGCCCGATTTGCGAAATCATGCTGATGAACTTCGTTGGCGTTTGCATGGATCAGATCGTCAATCACGCCGCCAAATTGCGCTTTATGTCGGGCGGGCAAACCCCGTGTCCGATGGTGTTGCGCACCACAACCGGCGTTGGTGTTGGCTTTGGTGGTCAGCACTCCGACATGTTGGAGGCATGGTTCGCCCATGTCGCCGGTATCCATGTGGTAACGCCCAGCAATGCGGCTGATGCGCGCGGACTGATGCGCTCTGCCATCGATGCAAATGATCCGGTGATCTTTATCGAGAACATCCTGTGTTATGGCCTGACCAGCGAGGACCCCGGGCCTGGCTATCGGGTGCCATTGGGCAAGGCTGCTGTTGCGCGCGAAGGCAGCGATATCTCGCTGATCACCTATGGCCGCACCGTGTTGGATGCGATGGAAATCGCTGGCGAGCTCGACAAGGAAGGCATCAGCGTCGAAGTGATCGATCTTCGCACTATCGCCCCTTATGACGAGGAAACGGTGCTGGCATCGGTTCGCAAAACGGGCCGCGCGATTACTCTGCACGAAGCGGTTAAGCCGTTTGGCACTGGCGCAGAAATTGCCGCGAATATTCAGGAAAAATGCTGGGATAGCCTCAAGGGTCCGGTGCGCCGGATCGGGGGAACATTCTCGGCAGTGCCATTTGCCACCCATTTGGAACAAGCCTGGATCCCGCAAAAGTCCGATATGATCGCCCAGATCAAGGCATCGGTCGGCAAGGCGTAAGGGGGACTTTCAATGGCAGAAGAAATTCGCATCCCGAAACTGGGCATGAGCGCGACCGAGGTGGTGCTGGCCGAATGGATGTTTGGCGATGGTGAGCAGGTCAACAAGGGCGATATCATCTACACCGCCGAAACCGACAAGACGACGGTGGAGATCGAATCGCAGGCAACGGGCATCATCCGGCCAACCGGCGAAGAGGGTCAAAAGTACAAGGTCGGCGACCTTGTAGGTACGATCGAGTAGAATATCTGATGGCAAGTCCGCGCGAGATTCAGGCCGCCGTTTATGCCCATGCGGGCGCGCGGGAATGGGACAAGGTTGAGGCTTTGTTGCATGACGATTTTGTCCTCTACGAAGCGGAATGTTTGCCCTTCGCAGGAGAATGGCGGGGCAAGGATGCTCTGCAACGCTGTGCGGCCGCAATGTATGGCACTTGGGCCGAGGCCAAGGTGGATATTCATGACATTACCGGCGGGGACACGCATGCCGTGACGGTGTTGACCTTGACGATGAAACCGAAGGGAGGCGGCGACACCTTCAGCCAAACGGTTTGCGAGATGGGCGAGTTTGAAGGCGGACAGATGAAAAGCCTGCGGATCCACTATTTCGACGCAGAAGAAGTAGCACGGAAGGCTGCAGAATAATGACCATCAAGAAAGTGTGCGTGCTTGGCGCGCCGGCTGACCAAGGCATTCCCCTGGTTGCCTCGTTGCTGGAACACGGGTTCGAAGTCACCGCGGGTGTTCGGCGAGACAATGCGATGGCTGAAACGCCATTTCCTGATCTTCCCACGGTTCATGCCGACATCACCGATGCCGATGCCATGGCTCAAGCCTTTGCCGGGCAAGATGCAGCCGCGTTCCACCTGCCGTTTGAATTTGACCGAGAGAAGGCTGCGCATTTTGGTCAGCAGATTGCGGCTGGTGCCAAGCGTGCTGGTCTGAAGAAAATTGTCTTCAATACCGCATGCTTTGTGGCCGATCATGATCTGGATCTGTCCGCCCATGATGGTCGCCGGGATATTGAGCGCGCGCTGGAGGAAACCGGCATCCCATGCGTGTTCATCGAGCCGACTGTGTTCATGGACAATCAGTATCGCATTTGGACGCGCCCGCTGATTATGCGCGATGGCATTTTTGCCTATCCCGCGCGCGAGGATTTGCTGATCAATTGGGTGTGCCTCGAAGATGTCGGGCAGGCGATGACCCGAGCGCTGATGACCGATGCGGCTGATGGAATGCATGTCCCCATCGGCGGGCCAGAAGCCTTGCTGGGCGATCAAGTCGCCGCCAATCTGACCGAAGCGATTGGTCGCCCCGTCCGCTTCCAAAGTCTTGCGCCGGAAGAATTTGCCGCCCGCATGAGCGAGCTGGTCACAGGATCACGCGAAGTCCAACCCCTCAGCATCTATGACGGGATGGCGAAATTCTACGCTTTCTATAATTCTCAACCCACCTCGCCATTGTTGGTTGATCCGCAAAATGCGCGCGATCTGTTGGGAATGGAACCAACCTCCCATTTGGACTGGGCCAAATCCAAAGACTGGACCGCTGGGCTTCCTGGCTAACCTAAGCCCTTGATCCTCTTGGCAAAAACCACACAATCGCGTTGACCATGCCCAGTCCAGAGATAAGCGCCCAAAAAGCGAGACCTAGCTGTCCATCGGCGAGACCTATGGGCGAAAACAGCAGATAGGTTGCCACAACCGCCGACATCAATGTCACCGCCACCGGCATGGCAAAGCGCCACGGCGTCATGTCGGTGCGGGCTTGCGGGGTGAAGGTCCAGGGGGTGCTCCGTGGCGCAATCTTGGCCGCTGCCAACATGATCGCGACCTCCATCACAAACAGCACCGCATACAAATGCAGGAAGTGCAAAGTGATCACATCGTCGAACACGAATTTGGCGAGCCCGTAAGCGATTACGTGGAAGATGATCACCAGCTTGGCGCCAATGGCAGGGACATTGCGCGTGAACAGCCCGACCAGCACGATGGTGATGACCGGAATGTTGTAGAACCCGGTGAAAATGCGGATGATCTGCCACAATCCTTCGGGCGCGAAATAGAGCAGCGGCGCGACCGCAAAGCTGAAGATGGCAATGATGGTGCTGACCACTTTGGCAACCTTGACCGTGGCAGCGTCAGAGATGGGCTTCTTGCGGATGGCGGGCAAAATATCGAGGCAGAACAGCGTGGCGCCAGAATTGATCAGGCTGTTGAAGCTGGAGAACACGGCTCCCAGTAAGACCGCCAAAAACAGGCCCATCAATGCGGGTGGCAACAGGTCCCGGATCAGCGTGGGATAGGCCAGATCAATCGTCGCGAGGCTCGGACCGTACAGGTGATAGGCTATCACGCCTGGCACCATCATCAGGAACGGCACGAACACCTTGAAATAGCCTGACAGCAGCACACCCTTTTGCCCCTCGGCCAGATTGCGGGCGGCCAAAGTACGCTGGATCACATATTGATTGGTGCACCAGTAAAACAGATTGGCGATGATCATCCCGGTGAAGATCGTGCCGAAGGGGGTCGGGTCATCTGGCCCGCCGATGGCGTTGAGCTTCTCGGGTTGCTCGCTGGCCAACCGCGTCAGCCCGGCGAGCCACTCATTGCCTTGAGAACTGGCACCCAACGCGTAAATCCCCAGCACCAGCACCAGCACGCCCATCACCAGCAATCCTATGCCATTGATCGTGTCCGAGACCGCGACCGCCTTCAGCCCGCCAAACACGGCGTAAATTGCACCCGTAATGCCGATCACCAGCACCGTTGCGACCAGGGCGGAAAAATCGCTCAGGCCAAACAATTCGGGCACATCGAAGATCTTCATCACCGCAATGGAGCCAGAGTACAAAACGCTGGGAATAGTGACCAAGCCATAGCCGAGCAGGAACAGCACCGCGCTCATTTGCTGGACCTGCACATCGTAACGGTCGGCCAGAAATTGGGGTAGGGTGGTAAAGGCCCCTGCCAGATATTTGGGCAAGAATATCAACGCCATGGCGATGGTCGCGACAGCGGCGGTTACCTCCCAAGCCATGCTCGACAAATTGTAGCCATAGGCCGATCCGTTCAGTCCGATCAGCTGTTCAGCTGAGAGATTTGTCAGCAACAAAGACCCTGCAATGAACACTCCGCCCAGATTGCGTCCGGCGAGGAAATATCCGTCACTGTCCGATGTGCTGCCGCGTGCCATCCACCAGGAAACACCGGCCACCAACGCCATTGCCATCAAGCAAGTTGTTAGCGTGAAAATCAGCTCTGAATGTGGAATATCCCGCTCCCCGCTCGCATTCAGCTTGTTGAGCGAAGCGAGGCCGAGGTCAAGTCATCAAAGCAAGCCCGGCACCACTGCCAAGCAGCCGTTATGGTTGAGTTGCGAGCCAGGCGCGCGTGGTTTTCGCCACTTGTTTGGCGCGCTCAATTGGATCGGGGTAGGCATCGCGCAGCACCTGCGAGCGTTCTTCAATGGCAAAGGCAATTCCAGCGGGTAGGGCGGCCTTCATGCCGGCAGCATCCAGCCCGCCATCACCCAACGCGCAGCGCCGATTGATCGCGTCG
Source organism: uncultured Erythrobacter sp. (assembly GCA_947495555.1). GTDB lineage: Bacteria > Pseudomonadota > Alphaproteobacteria > Sphingomonadales > Sphingomonadaceae > Erythrobacter. The sequence continues at coordinate 1,935,263 of CANLZI010000001.1, forward strand.
TCGATAATCTGATTTGGATCGGAAAGGTCGGGTGCTTGCGCAGGCCCATCGCACAATTGAGCGTAGCTGATCCATTCGAGAGGCACGTTGGCAATATCCTTTGTCGTGGTGCCGGTGCGTGACCAATGCAGAGTGTCGAACAATATGCCTTTGGGCCCGCCCTCAACCTGCTCCATGATCGCCATCGCTGAATCCAGCGAGCGGACTTCGGTAAACAGGGCAAATTCCAGATTGATGCAGACCGACGTTCCCGCAGCGCGTTCGACCAGCCGTTGCAATTTGGCCGCGGTGGCGTCGGGATCGGGATCGCTGGAAACGCACAGCACATTGGCCGCACCAAGCTCAGCGGCGATATCTACCATTTCTTCCAACCACGGATCTGGCGGGCCGGGCATGATCCACAGCACTTCCAGATCGAGCAGCCGCACATCGGCATCGGTCAAATGCTTGCGGATTGCGCGCGTTGTGGCTGGTGTCCAATCGTCCTTTTCCACCCACATTCCGCCATAATCAAACTCTGCCTGAGCGGCGCATTCGACCAATTGGGCGGGGGTGGCCTCTGGTGTAATACCAGCAGCAAAGGAGATGACAGGGATGGTCACTGCTTTTGCCTCCAAAAGACTGGTTTAGAGTGTTTGCCCATCGTCGAGAACAAAATCGGCTCCGGTCACAAATTCGGCTGCGTCGCTGCTGAGGAACAGAACCATGGCATCCAGGCCTTCTTCACCCATCAAGCGGCGCTTGGGAAAGCGGCTGATCTGCTTCTTGCCAGGATCGGTATCGAACCATTCGTCATTGATTTCGGTCCGGATGTAACCGGGCGAGATCGTGTTGATGCAAATGCCTGTGCGGGCCCATTCGCGGGCCATAGTGCGCGCGGCCTGAACAACACCAGCCTTGCTGGCGGCATAGGCGACCAGACCGGGCGACGGCTCAAACGCTGTTATGGAAGCGGTGATCACAATCCGGCCTTGCCGTGTGCCAGCGGCGATCATGCGCCTTGCCCCCTCGCGCGCGGTTAAAATCGCGCCCTTGAGGTTGACTGACAGGGCCCTCTCGATCTCTTCTTCGGTGATGCTTGTGGCCATGCCGGCACCGTCTATGCCCGCATTGGCGACCAGCGTATCAACCGTACCAAAGGCGTCTTCGGCTGCGTCAAATCCGGCAATGATGCTGGCTTCTTGCGCCACGTCCATCGATATGGCCGCAGTATTTCCTCCCAGCTCGTCGGCCAAGCTCTCCAGCCGATCCTTGCGCCGGGCCGCTAAGGAGACATTGGCGCCGGATTGGGCCAGCAATCGACCAAAGCGAGCACCCAAGCCGGACGAGGCGCCTGTGACGAGCGCATTGCGCCCTGACAGGTCGAAGGAAAAGCCGCTCATGATGGTTGCACTGTCCCTCGCGAACCTCAGCCCTTGGCGGGCAATTCGCCATCGATGTATTTTTTCAGCGTTGTCTGGAAGTGACGGACCCGGCTGTCCTGATAGGCGCCCAGCTCCATAATGCCATTCGCCGATGCTTTCATACCGGTTTGGACATGTGGCAGATTGGCCATATCCTGATCGAACACGCTGGCCAGCGCTTCGCCCATCACGTCCTTGGCCCAGGCCCAGGGTTGATCTTCAGGGATGGTCACTTTCTCTACCGCGCGGGGGCGCTTTTCACCCTTGGGTGTGGGGAACAGCAGACGGATTTCCATCACGCACCAATCGGCGGTGTCGCCCGGCAGCCAACGATAACATAGCGTAGGCAGATAGCCGATCCATGGCGAGAAATTCGGGAAGATATTGTAGGTAAAATTATCCAGAATTTCGGAATCGGATTTGTCCGAATAATCGTGGCCATAGGCCTCTTTGAAACCCGCCCGGCTTGCCTCGGCAAGCAATTTACGCGCTTGCAACGGATCGCTTTCGTCCAGATCTACCTTTTCTTCGCTAGCGGCATAGCGGCGGTTGGTTTCCGCATCGGATCCGCCGGAAAACTCGGCCATCTTGTCGAGTACATATTGCTGCGTCTTGCCCTTCAAATGCGGGCTAAGCACACCAGACGGGGTGATCGCCCGATTGAAATGATCGCCGATCAGATCGTATTGGGAATTTGCATCGCCCAGGAATGGCAGCAATTGCGGATGGGTGGTGATGGAATGCCACGCTTCCATAAAGGCTTCTGCGGTTGCCTTCCAATTGGCCGGAATTTTCCGCGCCACCCACATGCCGGTGTAGCGATCTTCCATATTGTAATTGTCATAATGCGAAGCCGCCGGACCCAGCCAGGTTTTGAAATCTGGCAGATCATGGTTTTCGGTGATCATGACAAAGCCCTGCCACAGCTCAACGCGGGCTTCGGGCAGGCTCATGTCCTTGTCTTCCAGATGCTTGAAGTCCCAATCGCACGGGATTTCCTTCAGCGCGCCATCGGTCTTCCAGGTGAAGCCATGGAACGGGCAACGGAATTGGGTGGTTGTGCCATTCTCGGTCCGCAGCTTGCGACCCCGATGCAGGCAGACATTGTAGAATGCCCGGACGCTGCCATCAGCCTGGCGGGTGATCAGGAAGCTATTATCGTTGATCTCGAATACAACTGTGTCACCAGTGTCGGGCAGCTCGTCCTCGCGGGCTGCAAACAGCCACACATTGGGCCACAGTTTTTCGCGCTCCAGCTTGGCGAATTCTTCGCTCACATAGGGCTCGATCTCAAGCGGATCATTCGGCATGTCGATATTTGTTTCTTCGAACAAATAATCAGGCGGCGTGCGCGTGTCGCCGTTCAGCATGTCGGTGTAGGTCATCCCGGGGCAACGATCTTCGCGGCCACCTTCATTCGGGGTGATTTTCTTGATCTCGTTCATGGCCTGCCTTCTAGTCCTCGCAAATTGCGCAGTGTCGGTTGCCCAAGTTATCGCACAATCTGTGCCTCAAGCATCCTAGCGCATTAAAGAGGAGGGCCAACCACGTGGCAACATCAACCGGTATCACAAGCTGTGGCGACATCATGCAGCTGGCCTTTGTGCCCGACGATTTTGACGCTGCGATCGAGCATTGGACCCAAACCATGGGGGTGGGACCATTTTATTTGATCGAGAACATTCACCTGGACGGGATGAAATATCGCGGCGAACCAACCGGTGCGGTGTTCACTTTGGCATTGGCCTATTGGGGTGATCTGCAAATCGAACTGATTCGCCCGGAAAACGATGCGCCCTCGATCTATGCGGGCGAATATGCCGCGACCGAAGGTTTGCACCATGTCTGCGTACTAACCGATGATCTTGCCTCGGCGCGCGCCCAATGCGAGGCGCAGGGCGGTGAAGTGGTGATCGAAGGTAAGTTCGGCGCGAGCGATGTGATTTATGTCGATCCCGGAAAAGGGACGGGCCATTTGGTCGAGATTTTGCAGCAAGACCCGAACGGGCCTGACCTGTTTGCGATCATCAAACAGGCAGGCGAAAATTGGGACGGGAGCGATCCCGTCCGCACATTTGGATAGCAATGGATTGGCGCGCCGGACGACGCGTGAACGTCAAGAAGAAGCGCCCAGATATCCCAGCTGACCGGCTTTGAAGATGGTTTGCGCACGATTGACGCTGTCCAGCTTCTCGCCAGCGCGATGAACATGATAGCGGATCGTGGCGTGGCTGCGTTCCAGGATCATGCTGATCTCGCGGTCGGTTTTGCCAATCGCTGCCCAGCGCAAGCACTCGACCTCACGCTTGGACAAAACGCAATCCGACGGGATGCGTCGTTTGGTTCGGATCGCTTGAACATATCCGGCCACAAAGCGCCGCGTCACTTGCGCGAACAGTGAACCATATTCGGCAAACTCCTCGGACAGATCTTCTTTGCTGCGGTCCATGCTGATGAAGCTGTTGGCCGAAATCTGGCCAAAGGGCAGATGCACCGGGATGACGATCGCTGCTTTACAAAGCGAGCGTTTCTCAAAGTCGGTCAGGTCGATTTCGTCGAGGTAAGAATTGGGCCAGCGCGTGTTGAAACCCTGTTCATTGACCCAGAACGGCTCGCTTTCATAGCGGCAAGCGCGCGGCAATGGGGAATGCAGGGCAAGGCGATGGTCCTCCCACCAGCGGGCGCCATCATCAAGCCAGCGAAACAGATCGGCGTTTAGGATTGTTCCTTCGGCATCGACCATCGGTTCCTTCGAGGAAATATCGTCGCACAGTGCGATTTGCATTCCACGCTCTTGGCCCAGCCTTGCCAAGGCTACGGCGGCGTCATGGATGTCTTCCGGGCACCGGATTGTCACTGCTTCCAGCAACTCGTCCAGATTTTCCCGACCTTGCGGCGTGCGCAATTCTACGACTTTAGCCACCATATTTGCCTCTCTTCCTCATCCCGAGTCGCATATTTCATAGCGTAAATCGCTAGAAATTGCCTCTTATTTTGCTGAGGCGCTTGTCTGCGCACCTCTTCCTATAAGGGATAACAGACTTTTGTTTCGGTAGCGAGAATAGTTGAACTTATGACATGGCGCGGCGACAATTTTGGATATGCCCTTAAACATTTGGCGCAGGCGATCGAGCCTGACCGGCCCGCGCTTGTTCATGGTGAGAGAACTGTCAGTTGGGCAGAGCTGGATCGGCTCACCGATTGCATCGCAGCTGGCCTGCAGCAGGCAGGTCTGAAGCCGGGCGATATCGCCGGTCAGATGCTGCGCAACAGCCCTGATTACATGCTTGCCTATTTCGGCTGCGTCAAAGCAGGTGTGACGCCGGTCAATGTAAATTATCATTACCAGGACACCGAACTGGCTGACATCTTCACCCGGTTTCGATTGAAGGCTGTGTTTGCCGAGGCTGACTTTGCCGAGCGAGCGGCCAACGCCATGCCCGACAGCGATGCGCTGGTGATCGATGTTGGAGGCGCGGATGGGTTTTGGGGCGATCTTCAATCCACCCCATTGCCATCAGATTTTAGCGTGCACGAAGATCCTGCCGCGCTGTTTTTGACCGCGACCGGCGGAACCACGGGAATGCCCAAGGCGGTGATGTGGCCGTTTAACGAGGCGTGGGGCGCTTTCAGTGTGTCGGTGTGGCAGCGCGGACCAGGAGAGCCTCCTTTTGTTGCGACCTCATTGGAAGACCAGGTCAACGAAGCAGTGCGGATCGTACCCGATAGCCCTGCGTCCAGCTCGCCCATGCTGTTGCTCAGCCCGCTGATGCATGGCGCGGGTCAATTCACCGCTGTTATTCATCTGCTCAAAGGCGGGACTTTGGCGACATTGCCTGTGCCCAAGTTTGATGCCGATGCGGCTCTGGATGAAGTGCACAGAATCAAAGCGCGCACCTTGTTTGTGGTGGGCGATGCCTTTGCTTTGCCTTTGGCTGATGCGCTGGATGCGCGCGACAATGCGGCCGATACAATTGCCAGCCTGCGCAGCATCATTTCCTCGGGTGCAGTATTCTCCGAAGGCAACAAGACCCGGTTGATCGCACACAATCAGAATATGGCCGTTGTGGATGCCTTGGGATCGAGCGAGAGTTCGGGCACAGCCATTATCATCACAACTGCAAAAGGCTCCTCTGGAGGAGGCAAGTTCTCCGCCATTCCCGGGCGCTCGACCAAACTGTTCGACGCTCAATTGCAAGAGGTGAAACCGGGCAGTGATGGGATCGGCGTGGTCGCTCGGTCAGGACCGCTGCCGCTGGGTTATCTGGGCGAGGACAAGAAAAACGCCGAGACATTCCCGACCATCGACGGTGTGCGATACTTGATGACCGGCGATCAGGCCCGCTGGTCTGCGGATGGAACGCTGGAATTTATTGGCCGCGACAATATGTGCATCAATACCGGCGGCGAAAAGGTATTTCCCGAAGAAGTTGAGAGCGTCTTGCAAGCGCACGAGCGGGTGCGCGATGCCCGTGTGGTCAGCCTGCCTGACCAGCGCTTTGGCCGCAAAGTTGTCGCCGTGGTTCAGCCTGAGAAGGATGATGAGGGCTTGCAAGAGGCGCTAGACGAAACCGCACGCAACAATTTGGCCGGCTATAAGATACCGCGCGTATATCTGTTCACCCAGCAATCGCTGCGGCTGAACAATGGCAAGCCTGACTATAAGGCTGCGCAACGGTTGGCAGACGAAAGTTTGGCCTGATAATTTGGGGCCTGATAGTTTCTGGCCTGAACCGATCTGGCTTGAGCGCTAGAGTCCCAAAACCGTTTTTGCGATGATGTTCTTTTGCACTTCGTCCGAACCACCAAAGATGGTCGAGGCCCGATTGTTGAGGTATTTGCCCATCGCCACCTGAGCGACTTCGCTGCCAACAGGTTCAGGCGCCTCATTGCCATACAGCGGTCGATCAAGCGGCAGTTGCAAGGCATCCAGGCCCAGCAATTCCAGCCGCAGCGTGTCGATCTCTTGGCCCAGATTTGAACCGAGCAATTTGACCAGAGAGGTTTGCGGACCAGGCTGACGGCCTTGCGCCAATTCTGCCAGAATGCGCAATTCGGTCACCTCCAACGCCTCGGCCTCCAGCCGCGCACGCGACAAACGGTCACGGAAACGCAGATCATGGGCCACTGCGCCATTAACGCCAGACGGCTGGGTTTCCGCCAAATCCGTCAGCTTGTCGATCGATTGGAGCAGGCGAGGGGCATAGCATGAGCCGCCGCGCTCGTTCTCGAGCAGATATTTCGCAATGGTCCAGCCCTGGCCTTCATCGCCAATCCGGTTTTCGACCCCGGTTTGCGCGTCAGAGAAGAACACCTGATTGACCTCGTGATCGCCCGACATGGACATGATCGGGGTCACTTCAACGCCCGGTTGATCCATCGGCAACAACAGGAACGTAATGCCTTGCTGTTTCTTCACCTCGGTGTTGGTCCGCACCAATGCGAAGATCCAGTTGGCGTGATGCGCATGCGTGGTCCAGATCTTGGAGCCGTTGACAGTGTAAGTGTCACCTTCCAGCCGCGCGCTGGTCTTCAGCGAGGCCAAATCTGATCCGCTGCCCGGTTCAGAATAGCCTTGGCACCAATAATCTTCGCCCGACAGGATGCGCGGCAAGAAGCGCGCCTTTTGCTCGGGCGTACCGAAGGCGCAGATCACCGGTCCCACCAGCCGCAGGCCGAGGATTGAAATGGACGGAGCGCCCGCAAGCGCGCATTCCTTTTCAAAGATGAACTTTTGCGTCGGGGTCCAACCGGTGCCGCCATCTTCCTTGGGCCAATGATAAGCAACCCACCCCTGCTTGTTCAGGATGCGATGCCATTCCATGCCGATATCCGGCTCCACAAACACACCGGGAGTGCGGCGTGCGCCGTCCCTTAAATGCTCGGGCAGGTTTTCGGCCAAAAACGTGCGGACTTCATCGCGAAACGCGAGGTCCTCGGCTGAGAAATCCATATCCATGGTCTCAGACCTCCTCTCTCATCGCCCAGGCAATCCCTCGGCGCAATAAATCATAATAGACGTCATAGCTCCACGCGCACATTTCCTTGTGCGGATAGAAGTCTTGCATCCCGGGAAGGTCATAATGCCCGCGGCAATGACCCAGCGCATTGTAGACGATCTGGCCCTTGCCAATATCGCGCGTGTACAGAATGGGGACCGTCGTCTTTTCCCAATCGGCTGTGACGAAACCGGTCGCTTCCCCTTCGAATGTCGTCTGCATCAAAATGTCGATTGGGGCGGTAGTGTTCGACAAATACAGCTCGTCGACAATCTCGAAATCGTCGATCCCTTTGGACAATTCATGCGTCTTGTTGACCACTTCAACGGCAAATTGGCCGATGGGCGGGTGAGCTTTGAATTGGGTGCCGACCAGCTCCATAAAATCGGGCCGGTCATCGGGCGCATCAACCAAGCCTTCTTCGGTGAACACCAAAATGGAATTGGTGCCATGCAGGGCAAGCCATTTGCCCCCGGCCTCCAGCCATGCCTTGATCTGCTGCGCCTGTTCGGGCGTCGGTACCAGATCGCAGGTATAGGTGATCAGAAAGCGGCATTGGTCGAGCCGCTCCAGCCCTGAATAATCGGCCGCTACTGTGGTGCGAATATGGGGCTGCTCCATCAGCAGCTTGAGCAATTCGAGCCGGGCGTAATCAATGTCGTGATATTTGCCTGCAGCCACAAAGTGGGCGTCAATCCGTTGAGCTTGTTGTTGAGACATCGGCTTAGCTCCTGATGCTGCCGCCGCCATCGACGGTAAAGTCGACCCCGGTGGTGAAACTGGCGTCATCGCTGGCGAGGAAGACGACGGCCTTGGCCACCTCTTCTGGTTCACCAATGCGATTCATCGGATGGGTTGCGGCAAAGTCGCGCTCGATATTCTCGGGTTCGTCAGCGCCCGAATGTTTGTAGCGGTTGTACATCGGTGTACGGATTGCGCCAGGGTGAACCATGTTGGCGCGGATCGGGACACCGCGTTCCGCACAATCCAGCGCGATCGAACGGGTCAGGCCCAGCAAACCTGCCTTGGACGCGCTGTAGGCTGCTACAAAGGACGCGGCGCGGATCGCGATCATCGAGCCGATATTCACAATTGCGCCCGGCTCTCCATTGGCCTCCATCGAAGGCAGCGCGGCACGGCAACCGTAATAAGGACCGTTGAGATTGATATCGATCGTGCGTTCCCACACATCCAGCGTGCCATCCACCACATTGCCCGGTTCAGATATACCGGCGATATTGCACAGCACGTTCAATTTGCCGAAGCGGTTGGTGGTTGCCTTAACTGCGGCATGCCATTGATCCAGATCGCGCACATCCAGCTGGCAGGCATCGGCATTACTGCCCAATTCCTCGGCCAGCGTGCGCGCTTTGTCGATCTGGACATCGCACAGCATGACGCTGCCGCCTTGCTCTACGATCATGCGGCCTACCGTTGCGCCAATACCCTCGGCCCCGCCGGTAACCAGTGCGACTTTGCCTTCCATGCGGCCCATTGAAGTGGTCATAATTTCAGTTTCCTAAACGTTCCAGAATGGCCACTGCTGACACGCCCGGTGCGCCATAGACATGGCTGTAGCCGGTCTTGGGCCCATTTCCGTCCCGGCCGGCAACTTGCCGTTCACCAGCGCGGCCACGCAATTGTTCGACATTTTCATAAACTTGTCGCAGGCCCGATGCGCCAACCGGCTCGCCGCATGCAAGGCAGCCGCCATCGGTGTTGATCGGCAGCTTTCCATCATGTTCAGACCAGCCATTGGCCAACCATTCTTCCTGCTCGCCATCCTTGCAAAAGCCGTTCTCGGCCATGTGCATGATTTCCGCGCCGCTTTCGGTGTCTTGTAATTGAGCGACATCGATATCTTCCGGGCCAATGCCCGCGCCTTCAAACGCGGCTTGGCTGGCCAGCATGGTGGGCTTTCCGCCCTCGTTCACGCTGACACCGGCTTGGAATACTTCGAAGCTGTCAGGTGGCCGGGTTTTAACCGCCACCTTGGAGATTTTGACCCCGTCTGCGCCCAGCTCGCGCATTTTCTTCTCGCTCGCCAAAATCAGGGCAACGCCGCCTTCTGATGGGCTACAGAACATATATTTGGTCAGCGGATCATTGATCATCTGAGCATTCATGATCGTTTCCAGATCAATCGGGCTGCGCCGCCAGGCATGCGGTGTTTTGGTGCCATTGCGGAATGCTTTTTCCGCGACCCGGCCCAAAGTTGTGCGGCTGATGCCATGCAATTGCATGTACCGCTGGATCTTCATCGCGAAGAATTGCGTCGTCAGCATCATGCCGGTTTGGCCATACCATTCGGGCAGGCCATAATCAGATGGCTTGGCGTTGAAGGCGCCGCGCGGGTGCTTGTCAAAACCGGTCGCCAAGGCCAGATCATACATGCCGCTGGCGATCGCCAATTGGGCAGAGACCAGCGCGCTGCCGCCGGTGGCGCAGCCATTGGCGACATTGGTGAACGGCAGGCTGGTTAGGCCCAGTTCGTTGACCATGATATCGGCGCTGCCAGCCGCTGATGATCCGCCATAGGCGCATTCGATATCCTTCCACTCCAGTCCGGCATCTGCCATGGCCTCGCGGACGGCAAACACGCCTTGCTCTCGGCCAGAACGACCTTCGGTCCGGCCAAAGGGATGGATCCCCGCGCCGATGATATAGACATTCTCGCTCATGCGGCTTTCTCCGCCAGTTTTTGGGGTCGGAAGGCGTAGGTTGAATGGGTATTGTTGAACGGCACGATGCAGAATTCCATCGCCATCCCCAGCTCCAAGTCTTCCAACGTTGCATCGACAATGCGGCTTTCCACGATCACCTCGCCTGGCAATTCAACATAGCCGATTAGGAAGGGTTCAAAGTCTGGCGGACCCTCATTCTCGCCAGACCCGCGTCCTTCATACGGCTCCTTGGGAAGAAAGCCTTGGCTGGTCCACGACCACAAAGTGCCGGTACGCGAAAGCTTGTACGGCTCCACATCATTGGCCGCATCACCTTGCGGCATAGGAAAGACAATTTCGCCCGAAGCAAGCTTGCCGCCCATCAGGTGCGGCTGGTCTCCGGAACTCCACAATTGTGGGTCGATAGGGGCCAATGCGTTCATGCCAATTTCCTTATGCGGCCTGAGCAAATTCGGTGAGCGAGGTGCTGGTGTCTCCGAACAGACGGTTGAGCAAAAGAACCCGCTTCATCGCATGTCCGATGGTCAATTCGTCGGTGATACCCATTCCGCCATGCAATTGGACGGCCTCGCGCGCGACGTGGTCCACCGCCTCGCCAATATAGGCTTTTGCCCCGGCGCTGCTGCGCCTCAATGCGGCACCATCGGATGGATCCACCATGGCGGCGCGATACAACATCGAACGGGCCTGCTCGATCTTGGAATAGCAATCGACCAGTCTGTGTTGCAGGGCCTGAAAACTGCCAATCGCCGTGCCGAATTGCTCTCGTTCTTTGACGTAAGCCAATGTGTCATCCAGCAATCGTTGGCCAAGGCCCACCATCTCGGCGGCAGCCAGCAGGCGCGCGATTGCAATGATAGGCGGCAAATCGTCAGAAGAGACTTCCAGCTGATCGCCATCTTCAATCGCCACATTGTTAAACTGTAATTCTCCGGCGATGGATCCGTCAGCCAGACGATATTGGCGCACATCCAAGCCAGCTCGATCGGCTGGAATCAAATAGATTTTGGTAGCCCCATCGTCATCAGCAGTAACCAGAAAGGCATCGGCCAGACCAGCGCCCAAGACGAAGGTTTTCTGACCATTGATCGCACGACCGCTTACTTTCGTTTGCTTGGCCTGCAGGCTGTAACGCTGATTTCGTTCCGCCCAGGCAAAACTCACAAATTTCTCGCCCGAAAGCACCGATTCCAGCATATCTTCCGCACCGGCGGCGGCCAGAATGCGCGCTGGCACGACGCCATTCTCCAACCATGGATCAGGGGCGATGTTGCGGCCCAATGCCTCGCCAACCAGGGCCAGATCTAGCGGCGATCCACCCATTCCGCCGCTGTCTTCGTCGGCTGCCAAGGCGACGAGGCCCAGCTCTGCCAATTCGCTCCAGCGCGATGGGTCATAGCCACCATCAAGCCCGCGGATCTTGTGCCGCGTTTCGACATCGATCTGGCTTGTGAAGCGATCAACGGTGGAGGTGAACAGCTCCTGTTCTTCGGACAGGTCGAAATTCATGCCGCGGCCTTGTAGCTGATGGGCAGCTTTGTCACTCCGCGCAGCAGGATGTTGGGCAGGATGGCGATGCCATTTTCATCCGCGATCTCGAAATCGTCTAGACGCTCCAGCAGCTCGTCAAAGGCAACCAGCATTTCCTTGCGGCTGAGCATATTGCCGACGCACATATGCGGCCCCTTACCAAACGCCAGATGCGCGCGCGCATTCTTGCGCTCAATGTCAAATTTGTCGGGATCCTCGAATTTGGACGGGTCGCGATTGGCCGCGGCATAACGCAATTGCACCATCGATCCTTGCGGGATTTGGGTGTCGCCCAACGTGGTGTCCTCTTTGACCAAGCGCCACATCCCGGCGGTTGGCGTTTCATAGCGCAGAGATTCCTCAACCAGATTGCCAATCAATTTGGGATCGCGCCCGCCGGCAGCAGCCTTGGCCTTGGCCATTTGATCGGGGTTGCGGATCAATTGCAACAAGCCGCCGGCAATTGTGCTGGTAGTGGTTTCGTTACCGGCGACCATGAATTGCTGCATGATTGAGATGATCTCTTCATCGGTTAACGGGGTCTCCCCCTCAACCCGCGCTTCGACCAGATCGCTCAGCAGATCATCGCCGCCATTGGCGCGGCGGTCATCGATCAAGCCCTTCATATATTTCTGATAGGACACAAAGCTGCGCGCGCATTCCAGCTGGCGTTCGCGGTCCACCAATTGGCTGAACCGATCAACCGCTGCATCAGACCAGGCTTTCACCTGCTTGGGATCATTATCCAGGCCAATCTGCTGGGCGATCATTGCAACGGGCAAGGGAATCGCGAAGTCTTCGACGAAATCGCCAGAATTCTTCGCCAACATCTTCTCAATCAGTTCGACTGATTTGACCCGCATATCCTCTTCAATTGCGTTTACGCGCGGGGCCGAGAAAGCCAGATTGACCAGCTTGCGGTTGCGTGTGTGCACGGGATGGTCGGCGGTCAGCAAAGTGGGTGGATTGTCCCAACCTTCTGCCAGGATCTCTTTGATCTCGTCATCATCGGCACCCATCAGCGCGGTAAAGTCGTTGGAAAAGACCTCGGGCCGACCGGTCGCTTCTGAACACAGATCATATCCGTACACAACGAAAGTGTTCATCTCGGGCAGATGCTCGATTTTGATTCCGGCTTCATGCACCTGACGATAATGCTCAAACGGATCGACCAGCGTTTCCGGAGCAAACATATTACTTTGCGGCTTGTTCATCGCGCGCGCTTCCCTCTCAAATTGATCGAGAGAGCCTAGACCTTGGAAAGGGCGCGAGGCGATGGTTGAAAGTGTTAGGGATCAGCCTTGTTTTGACCCTGAGAGCCTAACGAATTTGGCAGCGTCAGCCTTATCCTTCTGCCAGATCGCCAAACTCGCGCTGGAATTCGGCAATATCGAAGTAATCGCGCCATTTCGCGATCTTGCCTTCATCGTTCAGCTCGAACGTGCCCATCACCCGGATTGTGCGGCGACGGCCCTTCATTTCGAACCAATCGGTCCGCTCTGTCAGTACGGCGTTCCCGTTGGCGGCGATATGGTGCGTGTCAAAGCCAGCAGCTTCAACGCCCGGGAAGCCATCCATTTTCGCGCGCACTTGATCGATCCCGGTGACGGTGGACAAGGGCACGTCTTCCCAAACGATATCATCCGCCATGAAAGAATAGATCTTCTCCAGATCGAATTCGTCCCAAGCGGCGATAAAGGCTGTGATGGTTTCAATCGGTGTCACGGGTTTTCTCCTGCGATAAAGTTGAGCGAATTGGCGAGAATCTGGCGGACGTGCGGGTTCTGGTATGTTTGTGGCGAATCGCCAAATTGCAGATAGACCAGCGGCGCTTGCTCGGGGCCGATGGTTTTATGCCAGGCGACAAGATTGCTGGCAGCAGGGTGATCCCACCCCTCGCGCGAATACAGCGTACCGGAAATGCCTAGTGCGGCAGAATAGAAATTGTCTCGCGTAAATTCATAATCTGACCGGATCAGCGGGCTGACATCCTGTTCGAATATCTCGGCCAGATACAACTCATCGGTCACGATGAAGTTTTCGGGAAGGCCACTGGTCACGGGGTGATCGGCGACCACCTCGGCGCTGTACTCGACATCATGCCGATATCCGGAATCGAGCACTTTTTCCCCGCGCACTTCGCCTGGTGTATAGAGGAACCGCCCGCCCAGCATTTCGTGCCATTCGGGCCAATCTGCCCATCCTGCCAAGGCATGATGCATCGCCACCGCGCCTCGCCCGGCTGCAAAGCGATCCATGATGGCTTGGCGGAAGGCCTCGCTTGGTGGGCGCGATGTCACCCAATCGTCAGCAAATGTGTATCCGCCCATGTCGTAAAACAGCACCGCATCGGCGTCCAATGCTCGCCCATCGGCGACCGCTTCCTCTGCTTCTGGATGCATCAAATGGTTGATGTCCCAGTCACCCAATGATCCAAGCAATTGGTCAAAGGGCTCGCGCTCATAGGCATGACCGCCAGAGAGAACGAGCAGGCTTTTCATCAAGCGATCTTCAGGATCATCTTGCCGTCATTGGTTCCAGCGAACAGTCGCATGAAACTCTCAAAGGCGTTTTCCAGCCCTTCGTCGACATGTTCATCAATGGAGAGTTTGCCGGCTGCTGCCCATTCACCCATTTTGGCTGCGCCTTCGGGAAAGCGCTCAACGAAATCCATCACCAGCAAGCCGCGAATGGATGAGCGTGTCACAATCAAATTCCACAAATTGCGCGCGCCAACAGCCTCGGTGTTGTATTCGCTAATCAAGCCGCACAGCCCGACGCGGGCGTATAGGTTGAGGTTCATCAACCCCGCATCAAGGATTGGTCCGCCAACATTTTCAAAGATCACATCGACGCCATTCGGCGCAGCCTCTGCAATAGCTGCAGTCAGCGCTGCCTCGTCCTTGCCGCGATAATCAATCGCAGCGTCAAACCCGTATTTCTCTGTCAGCCGCGCGCATTTCTCCGGCCCGCCAGCAATGCCCACCGCCCGGCACCCATGCAATTTGGCCAGCTGCCCAACCAGCGAACCAACCGCTCCTGCCGCGCCGGATACCAACACTGTGTCGCCCTCTTTGGGCTCGCACACTTCAAGAAAGCCGAAATAGGCGGTCATGCCGACGGCACCAAAGATTGATAGATAGTTGGTGATGCTCGGGACCAGATTGGGATCAATTGGCTGGGTAAATCCGCCGATCTGGCTGATCGAATAATCCTCCAGCGCATTGAGGCCCATCACCCATTGGCCCTTCTCAAAGCCTTCTGCCCGGCTCTCCTCAACCACACCGATAGTGCTGGCCCGCATGGCAGTACCCAAGGGAACTGGCGGCATGTAATTGCCCCCTGCATCCATCCATCCGCGCATCGCTGGATCAAGCGAGGCATAGTGATTGCGGATCAAAAACTCGCCCTCGGCCAGTTCTGGCGTTGATTCGGTAACGAGCTCAAAATCCTCGGGCACCGGCTCGCCATCGGGGCGACGCTGGAGTAGGAAGCGCCGGTTATTAGGCATGAAATTTCCTTTTCTAAGTGGTTTAGGCAGCGGCGATCTTGACCGGAATGGCGCTTTGTAATGCCTGACCGGTGATCGGATCGTAATCCACCTCGTCGCTGGTCAGGCGATTGGTCGAACCGCCCATTTCGCGCACATTGTGTTTTCCTGCTTCGCTATCGCCAAAGGCATGCGCCATCGAAATCAGCCCGCGCCGGACGCGGTCGCTGGCTGCGACAACACCGTGGATTGATGCGTGGGGCGATGTGATTTCAATTACGTCACCATCGCTCAAACCCTGCTCGGCCATGTCGTCGGGATGGATATAGGCCGGGTTGGTTGTCACCTTGCGGCCCAGTTTTTCGAGCGGCTGGCCGATGGAGTTGAACCGGTGTTTGGACCGGCGCGAGATCAGTCGGAAATCAAATCCGGCGGCGCGCGCATCATCGGCACTGTATTTCTCCAACTGCTTGGGCATGTCGCCCGCAGCCAGTTGGAACCGGTGATGGGATTCTGGATCGGCTGCTTCGATAATGGGATGCAGATCTTCGTAAATCACCGCGGCTCCGCCAGCCTTTGCCGCATCAGCGCGCACTTGGCTGGGTGGCACCAAGCAACCTGCAACCATCAGATCGAGGAATTCCTGTTTGCTGGGGCATTCATCCATCGGGACATCGCCGCCGGGCAGTTTCATTTGCACGCCCAGACGGTGGCCAATGTTCCACATCATCTCATATTCGTCGATGACATCGCCCGGAGCTTCTGCTAGCGCTTCGGTGTAACGGGCATAGGCGCGTTCGTGCCACCATTCAGACAGATTGGTGATGTCTTCACGCTCCAGGCATTGCTTGGGAGCCAGCACAACGTCGGCGCGTTTGGCGCTCGCGCTCATCCACGGATCGATCTGCACAAACAGTTCCAGATCATCCAGCGCCCGGCGCATTTTCAATTGGTTGGGAAAGCCCACTTCAGGATTGCCGCCAACCGAGATCAGCGCCCGGATCTGGCCTTCGCCTGGGGTGAGAATTTCATCGGCCATAACGTTGCAGGGCATTTCAAACAGCAATTGGCCCAATCCGCGGAAGCGCGATTTGGCCATGCCTTCGACGCCGAACATCGGCGCAGGCGGTGCCACTTGGGCCCGCTTTTCACCCTGCTGGACGGTAAAGACGCCTGGCACGCCGCATTGCTCGCCCTCTTGCTTGAAGCGAGCGCAAACCGTGTTGAGGCAGGTCACCAGATATTCGGTCAGTGTACCATTGCCCGCCATTTCGGGACCGGTGCCGGTTACCGCGCAGCCTTTTGAACCATTGGCAAACATCCGCGCGGCCGCAACCAATTGATCCTTTTCAACGCCAGCCCGCTCTGCCGCTACGTCAGGCGTGAAGCTGGCCACGGCATCTTTCAGTTCGTCCAAACCATCGACATGGGCGGACACGAAATTGCGATCATACAGCTCTTCATCAAAGATTACGTTCAGCATCCCAGCCAGCAGCGCTGGGTCTTCGCCCGGCTTAACCGGCAGGTAAATGTCGGCCAGCTGGCCCACTTCAGCCAAGCGAGGATCGGCCACGATCAGCTTCAGGCCTTCTTTCTTACGCTCGCGAATGCGTTTGGAGGGCGAGAAGGGCGGAACCCCGCCAACCGGCGCATAGTGCGACACGATGGGGTTGTTTCCGATAAACAGAGCAACATCGGCGGTAGAGAAATTGTTCACTCCGCCCATCCATTTGCCATAGCGTTCGGTAGTGAAAACCTTCGCCGGCTGGTCCAGCGTAACCGATGTAAAGAAGTGCTTGGTGCCGATAGCTTGGGCCAAGCTCATCGTGGCCATCATCGCAGAGCTGTTTTGATAACCGCCCGATCCCATGAACAGGGCAATGCTGTCTGGCCCATATTTGTCGATGATGCGGCGGACTTCGCTGCCGACATGGTCGAGCGCGTCCTGCATCGGCGTTTCTTGAAAATCGCCATTCGCGTCGCGCACGAGGCTATGGTGCAGGCGGCGCTCTGAATTGTGCGAATCGGGCAATTCGCGGCCCTTCATGCAGGTATAGCCGCCATATTCGGGGTCTTCAGGATCACCGCGCACGGCCTTGACCTTGCCGTCCTCGATATCGACCAACATTGCGCAATTGGCATGGCAAAAACGGCAGAAGCTGCGGTGTGTTTCAACGCCCATGGTGTCTTGATCCTTTTATATGTTCCTACAAGATACCAGAACCTGCAATCTCAGCGACTGACACTTTTGTCCGTGGCTACACTGCGGCCATATCCGCATTAGTCTGGTCACAAAGCGCTCACAGGAGATCGACACAATGCCTACCACAACACGCCAATGGCTACTGAACGGACATCCTCGCGGACGCGGGATCGAAGATGGCGATTTCAAGCTGGTAGATACGCAGCTCGCCGATCCTGCTGCGGGCGAGATGTTGCTGGCAACACGGTATTTGGGGTTTGATCCGGCGCAAAAGGGCTGGATGGAAAACATCGCCGATTATGTTGCGCCGATGAACATTGGCGATGTCATGCGTGGCAGCGGCATTTGCGAAGTGGTCGAGAGTAATGGTGGCCGATACGCCAAAGGCGACATGCTGTTTGGGACCACTGGCTGGACCGAGCATTTGGTGACCGATGGCAAAGATCTGACCAAGGTGGAAACCGATTTGTCTCCGACGGCCGTTCTGTCGGTATTGGGCACCACCGGCGTGACAGCGTATTGCGGCCTGTTCAAGGTTGGCAAGCCCGTGGCTGGCGACACTGTTTTGGTGTCAGGTGCGGCGGGTGCAACGGGATCAGTCGTTGGCCAATTGGCCAAGATCGCCGGGTGCCGCGTGGTTGGCATTGCTGGCGGGCCAGACAAATGCAAATGGTTGGTTGAAGAAGCCGGTTATGATGCTGCGATTGATTACAAGGCGGACAATGTGAAGGGTCAGATCAAAGAGAAATGCCCGCGAGGAGTGGATGTAATCTTTGACAATGTCGGCGGCACCATTCTGGACGACATGCTGGCCAATATTGCCACCGGGGCGCGGGTAGTCATCTGCGGCGGGATTAGCCGGTATGAATCGGGCGGTAAGCCGATCGGTCCTGGCAATTACTTCAATCTGATTTTCCGCCGCGCCAGCATGGCAGGGTTTATTGTGCTGGATTGGGCGAGCGAATTTCCGCAAATCCGCAAGCGTTTGGAAGGCTTCGTGCAGGACGGCAGCCTGCGCTATCAGGAAGATATTCAGGAAGGCTTTGAAAACGCCCCTGAAACGCTGAAGCGGCTGTTCGTGGGCAAGAACCGCGGCAAGCAAATGCTCAAGCTGTAACGGGTCAGGCTTTGGGTAAATCCTGCGGGCGGTTCACATTGAGCAGCGGCGGGTCGAATGCGATTTGGCGGGCGCTCACGCTGTCGGCAAAGCCGTACAGCGCGCGGCCACCGTCGTGAATAAAGCTCTCCAATTGACCAGCCAGAGGGGCTGGCCACAGGCCCACCACTGGCTGGCTGCGGACGATGGCGGCACCGTCTCCATCCAACAGTTTCACCAGATCATCGGGTAGATTGGGCACATCGCAACCGGCGCTCAGGACATGGGTATAGCCGCCTGTCGTGGCATAATGCAGCGCTGCATTCAGCCCGCCTAACGGGCCCAGATCAGCGCTTGGTCGGTCAGCAATGCAGTCGAAACCAGGCTCTGTCCGGCCGCACACGATCACTTCTTCGCATTGCCCGTGCAAACTTGCAGCGACCCGATCGATCAGGCGCTGTCCATCAAACAATGCGTGGGCTTTGTCGCTACCAAAGCGGCGGGCCTTGCCGCCGGCAAGGATCGCACCCAACAGGCGCGGCGGCGCGTTCAGTCGAACGCCTCGGTAGCCTGGCCCTGAGCGTTATAGACCGGACCTTCCGCATCGATGCGGTACTTCTTGCTGGCTGCGCCGGTCATTCCAAACTGGCCGATGTGGTCGCGCATTCCGGTATAGGCCGGGTCCTTGAAATGGTTGGCAAGGTCTTCCTCGCTTTCCCACTCTTCAAAAACGTTGACCCTTGCATCGTTGAAGGGATCAGCGCTCCATGAGTAATGGATGCAGCCTTTCTCTGCCAATGCGGCATCGATATGCGGTTTGGCCTTGCTCAACGCTTCTGCGCGTTGTGCGGGGTCAAGGTCGATTTGTGCGGCAATTACAATTTTGGCCATGTCAGTCGCTCTGCCCTTATTCAGCTGGAGGGTTATATTCGGCGATTACCTGGAATGCACGCTTGGTATAGACCCATTGGCCATCACGTCTTTCCAGCTCATCGGTGTAGAGTCCGCCCAGCATCCGGGTGGAGCCGTCTTTCCCTTTAAGCACTTCTTGTGTCTGGCAGCGCGAGGTGGCTTTATCGCCATCGACCTCAATCGAAGCTGGTATGCACTGGAAACTGACCGCATCAAAATTGGCCATGGCACCGAGCCACACATCGACAATCGCGTCGCGCCCCTTAAGCTCCATACCCATGAAATCCCAATCGGCGTCATCGGCCCAGACTGATCCCCAGGTCTCCTTGTCAAAGCGCACCACGCCATCGCCATAGGTTTCATGCAGTTCGCGAATCGCGAGGCGATCTTCCATTGGTCCTGAGAACATGCCCGTATCTCCTTTTGTTTGGAGGCTGCTTTGCGCCTTTGAGCTAGCAATCGGCAATGAACACTTTTGGGAAGGGCGCTGGCCGGCCGGTCATACTATCAGGGGGGGTAACAATATATGAGAAAAGGAATCAGCCATGGGACAGCTCGCCGGTAAGAAAGCCGTAATTCTAGGCGCCGCTTCAAAAGACAATATGGGCCAGACCATCGCGCGATTGTTCGCCAGCGAAGGTGCCGAAGTCATGGTTGCTGGCCGGAACGAGGGTCCATTGTCCGAGCTGGCCGAGGAAATTGGCGGCCATGTTGGCCTGTGCGATATTACCGATCATGGGCAGGTGCACGTGTTGGCCAACAGCGCGAAAGACAAGATGGGCCGGGTCGATGCGGCGATAAATGCCAGCGGCTGGGGGTTGCTCGCCAATTTGCTCGAAACAACCGAAGAGCAATTGGATCAAATTTGCGCGCTTCAGTTCAAAGGCGTGCACCACTTCCTGCAAGCCTTTGTCGGTGTGATGAAAGACCAGGATCCGCAAGGCGGCTCGCTGATTTCTCTATCGTCTGCCACAACCAAGGCGCTGATCAACAATCACGCGGCCTATATCGGTACGAAAACCGCTGGCGAGGCAATGATCCGCTGCGTGGCCAATGACTTTGGCCAGTTCGGGATCAAGGCGAATACCGTCTCGCCCGCCTTCACCGAAAGCCCGATGACTTCTGAAAGTTTCCAGGTTCCGGGGCTGGTTGATGCCTTCTTGCCCAAATATCCACTCGGCCGGCTGAACACGAGCGACGACGTGGCGAACGCTTGTCTCTGGCTGTGTTCGGATGCGGCCTTTGTGACCGGTCAGAATATTCAGCCGAATGGCGGCCTGACTCTGCGCGGCAATCCACAGGCAGTCGATATCGAAGCATCCGTTGGTGCGGCCATGGCTGCTGCAGCGGAGGGATAACACCAGCCCCTTATTGGGCGAGCCACTCTTCTGCCGATTGGCTATCCTCAAAGCACTCGATCTTCTCGAGGCGCTTGGTCACGCGCTGGATTTGCATCCGCTGGGTCAGCATGGTCATTACGCAGGCCGTCTTGCGAATGCCATTGGCCAAGCACCAATCAAATATCCTGGCGGTGTTCTGTGCGCGGTCCTGAGGCATGACCGGAGTTTGGGAAAAATCGACCAACATCTCCCATTCGCCGTCGCGCAATTTGGCGGTGTTGGCCGCTGCCGTCAGCTCGGCAAAAAAGGCAGCCGGGTCCTGCTTCATTTCGCCGCTAAAGCTTAGAATGACCCGAGACTTCGCCCGCAATACTTCGATCGTATACATTGACGAGTGCCTGCCCCGATCAGAGGAGCTGGGTCAACCGAGTATTAGAACCTATCATAGTGTTTAGTATTGCGCGGTTCCCCCATCCACGCTGATCGTGGCGCCGGTAATGCCGCCGCCTTCGGGTGATGCCAGAAGCAGAGCCACAGCTGCGATTTCCTCGACCGTGTTGGGCCTCTTTATCGCGGATTCCGCAGCGAACATATTGATCATGTCGTCAAATTCCATGCCCATCGCTTTGGCGGTGGCAGGACCATTGTTCTTGATGATGTCGGTCACCACCAGACCGGGGCAGATGGTGTTGGCGGTGATGCCCAACTCGCCCACTTCGCGGGCCAGGCTCTTGGTCATGCCATTGATCGCATGTTTGGCAGCCGTGTAGGCGGTGAACACCGGCTTGCCGTGCTTGCCCTCCATCGAAGACATATTGATGATCCGCCCGGTCTTGTTGGCGATCATGGTTTTGAGAGCGCGGCGCGTGGCCCAGAATGTCGAATAGACGTTCCACTTCATCGCCTCGTCAAAGGCTTCGTCTGACAGATCGACCATCGGTTGAAGATCGCCAGCGCCTCCTGCATTGTTGACCAGGATATCGACCGTGCCAAAATTGGCGACCGTCTGGTCAAGAAAGCTCTCGACATCGCCCTGCTGCATGACATCGCCGGGTACGAAAATGGCTCTGTCACCAACATTCAGCTCTTCCAGCACCTTGGCGCCTTTCTCCGGATTGCGCGCAAACAAGGCGACGCTAGCACCTTCTTTCAAGAAGCTTTCTGCGATTCCGCGCCCCAAACCTGCCGTGCCGCCGGTGATCGCAGCGACTTTGCCTTCCAGTTTCATGCCCTTGTCTCCTTATGTTGCACGCAGCGATAGCGCGCGCTGCCAAACGATGCACCTTGCCAAAATGACGGGTGGATTCGCTTTGCCAAGCAGGTCACACACGCAGCCATGGATACAGTTGATGTGATTGTGCTGGGTTGCGGGGCCGCGGGAATGACGGCGGCTCTTGCAGCGCATGAGGCAGGCGCGAGCGTTGCTTTGATTGAAAGGTTTGACCGGATCGGCGGAACAGCTGCGGTTTCTGGCGGGGTGATCTGGGTACCGGACAATCCGCGGCAACGTGCCGCAGGGATGGATGACAGCCGCGAGGAAGCGTTGGCTTACTTTCGCGCGCTTGATCATGGTGATCTGGTGGATGAAACGCTGGAGGCCTTTGTCGACCAGGGACCGGAAACGCTGGCATTTCTGGAGAGCATCGATGCGATGAAAGTCGCCTTATTGGACGGCTATCCCGATTATTACCTCGACCGGCCCGGCGCAAAACCCAATGGCAGCCGCGCCTTGGACCATGATTTGTTTGCCTTGGGCGAGCTGGGCGAATGGGCCGACCGCATCACAGCCATCGAAGAGCCCAAGCCGATGATGTTGCGCGAAACGCCCTTGGGCGGCGGGTCGGGCATTGTCGATCCGCAGGAATTGCAGCGCCGGATGGGCAATAATGAGCGCGGTTTTGGTCAGGCAATGGTCGGTCGGCTTTTGAAGGCATGTCTGGCGCGCGGGATTGAGCCGCTGCTGAATGTCGAGACCAAGCGGCTGATGCGAGAGGATGGACGAATCGTCGGGATCGAAGGGGTCCGTGACGGGCAGGATTTCACGCTCAAGGCCAGATCAGGTGTGATTGTATCGACCGGTGGCTTTGAATGGGATGAAGACAAACGCCAGACATTCCTGCGCGGGCCAATGGACGCCCCTGCCAGTCCGCCCACTGCTCAAGGTGATGGGTTGGGTCTGGCGATGGAAGCCGGAGCAAAGCTGGGCAATATGACACAGGCCTGGTGGGCGCCCACATTGGTGGTGCCGGACAATCCGTGGCCCGATGGGGAACAGCGAGCCATGCCGGTGCTGATCGAGCGCACCGTGCCGCATTCGTTGTTGGTCAATCGCAACGCTGAGCGGTTCTGCAACGAGGCGGCCAATTATTCCGCGCTGGCCGGAGCCTTCCATCAGTTTGATCCGCAGACCTACGATTATCCCAATTTGCCCGCTTGGCTGATATTCGATGAGAACTATGTCGAACGCTATCCCATCGGGCCGCGTTTGCCCGGCCAGCCCGTTCCTGATTGGGTGATGCGCGCTGATACGCTGGAAGAATTGGCGCATCAATTGGGTGTGCCTGCAGATGGACTGACGCAAACTGTGTCGCGGTTCAATGCGCATGCCAATTCTGGCGTCGATCCAGACTTTGAACGCGGAAGCGCAGCCTATGACCATTTCTATGGAGATCGCAGCCGGGAAGGCACCGCGGTAACTCTGGGCGAAGTTGATCGCGCTCCCTTCTATGCCGTTGAAATCCGGATGGGCCTGCTTGGCACCAATGGCGGTGCACGCACCGATGGTTCTGCGCGCATTCTTGGCCATGACGGCCAACCAATTGCGGGCCTGTATGGCGCGGGCAATGCCATCGCTTGCCCAACGGGCGGGATCTATGCAGGGGCCGGGGGAACTCTCGGCCCGGCCCTGACTTTTGGCTATATTGCCGGTCGAACGGCAGCCAGAGCCAACGCCTGATCGATCAGATCAGCCGTTCTTCTTCGGCTCAAATTCGATGTGAAGCTCTTTCAAGCTGCGCAACAAAAAGTGCGGGTGGTAGGTGAAGTCATTCTTACCCTCGGCAAACCACATGTCCTCAAATCGGTCGACCACTGCGGTAAAGCCCCAGATCAATTCGCGCCGGGCCAAGGGTGCTCCCAGGCAATGGTGGGTGCCTGAACCAAATCCCATGTGACTGCCGGCCTTGGGTCGATCCAGATCGAGTTTCTCGGGGCATTCAAAGGCCCGCTCGTCCCGGTTCGCAGCGGCAAAACGGATATTGATCATTGCCCCAGCAGGGACAGGCACGCCGGCAATTTCCGTTTCTTCGGCTACAAACCGCATCAGGCTTTGCACCGGGCTTTCCAGCCGCACCACTTCCTCGACGAAGGTCTTCATATATTTGTCGGGATCAGATTTCAGCTGTTGCCACACATCCTTGTTCTCGATCAGCAACTTCATACCGGCAGCCAGAGCATTGGTGGTGGTTTCGCTGCCGCCGACAAAGGTGTCGGCCATCATCTCGGCGTGCAGTTCATTGTCGTTGAGCGTGCGTCCCCATTCGTCAATCACGGTGTTGACCAACACGCTGATCAGACTGTCATCGGGATGTTCGCGCAGACGTTCAAAGATGGGCTGAAAATATTGCTGCGCTTCGATTTCCCGATCAACCATCTCCATATGTTGATCTTCCGGCAGCATCAGCGAGATGCGCTGGAAGAAGGCATCGGTCCACCGTTTGATCTTCCACATATCTTCGCGCTTTGCGCCCATTTGCTCACCGATGATAAACAGCGGCAGGGGCACGCAAAATTGCTGGACCCAATTGCAATGGCCCTGGTCGATGAAGCCATCGATCAGATCATAGGCCAGCGTTTCTACCTCCGGATCAATGTCCTTGATCCTACTGGGTTTGAAGGCCTGATTGAACATCGCCCGCATCTGTTTGTGGTTGGGATCATCTCTGCCGTTGAGCGTGGGGGCAGGTACCCAGCCTTTTTCGGCAAACCGCGCCGCCACCATCTCGCCGCGCTCGATATTGCCAGCGCTCGCTCTGAAAGGGGTGTCGGCAGAAGAGCTGGGGAACCGTTTTGGGTCCATCAGCACCTCGCGCACATCGTCATAGCGGCTGACAACATACATATCGCTGCCTGGGATGAGATAAACCGGCGCGTCGTCACGCAGCGTTTTGTAAGCGTCGTAAGGGCATTGCTGTGTTCCGGGATCGAATAGATTGATTTCCGAGACTTTCCCCGCAGATGAAGCCATGAAGCACTCCTGATTTTGCTGATGGCATTGTGGATGCACTTGCCCGCATAGTCTCCTGCCACATTTGGCGGTTAGGGAGAGCCAGGATGACCCAAGGAAACATGGACCCGCAATTGCAGCAATTGCTGGACAAGCAGGCGATCTCGGAAGTTTTGCAACGCTATTCGCGCACGCTGGACTGGTTGGATGATGATGGCCAGGCGAGTTGTTATTGGGCTGATGCCGATATCGATTATGGTTTCTTCAAAGGGAAGGCGGCGGATTTCCTGCCCATCGTTATGGAGATAGAGCGAGGCTCCAACCGCCGCTGGCATATGCTGTCACAGCCATTGATCCGATTGAACACAGGCACCAGCGCCAGCAGCGAATGCTACGGGATATTTGCTGGTGCGAGCAGGCAAGAGGATGGCACGCTGGCTGGCAATCTTTATGGCGGGCGCTATCTCGACGAATGGGCAAAGCGCGAATGCGACGGGGTCATGCAGTGGCGTATTTCAGCCCGGCTTTACTTGGTGGATTGGCAGAACGATCTAACCGGCCAGCCGGAATTTACGCCCAATGCGGACTTCCCTCTGCCGACCGCCGAGATTGCGCAAAGCGGTCACCCGCTGTTCCGCAAACTTTGACGGTCGGTGTACTATTCGATTTTAGGGCCGGAATGGCCGCGATATCTTCTTGGGCGGATGCGCCTTAGCCGTCGGCAGGTTTGCTGATCGCTGCATCCACGCTCCAGATACCAGCCCCTCTTGTCGCGACGAACAGGAAGATGAAGCAATATAGAGCGATCAATTCGCCGCCATTATTGAGCGGGTAAAAATCGTTGAGGCCGTGCACCATCCAATAGCCAACCGCACACATACCGGCGGAGACAAATGCGCTAATCCGCGTAAACAGACCGATGGCAATGGTAATGCCCAAAACCAGCTCAATGCCGCCCGCGGCCATCGACATCGGGTTGAGATCGTAGGGAAACTCTGCCGGGAAATTGAGCAGTTTTTGTGTGCCATGCTGCACAAACATCAAACCAGCCATGATCCGCAGGATAGCGTAGGCCTGCTCGGTGAACCCATCTAGAAACTTCATGCTTTATCCCCTCTGCTAAATTGTCGCCGCCGCTTTTATACTCGCTCTGGGTGACGTTCAGCCAGTGTGAACCCAGGTTGCGAAGCGGTCGGTTCCTGAGTGTAACAGATGGTGTCGTAGAAGTCATGCAGCCGGGCGATCAGGCCGTCACGGATTTCGACCACGCCCGCGATATGCGGTGTCATTAAATCTCGGCCATCAGCTGACCAATGGTGGTCAATGCGCTCGGTAAAGACGGTGTCTCCAGCGCTGGCAATGTGAACCAGATCGGCTGTGAAATGGGTCATCTCGGCCAGGATGGGAATTTCATTTGAGAACCCTCCCGATGTCAATAACTCCACTACCGCTTCTTGCCCCTTCAAGTCTGGCAACCCGCTGTTGGACCAAACAAAATCTGGCGTGGTCAGCTCGGGGATGGCATCGACAATGCGGCCATCATCCATCGCTTTGAATATCTCCAAGGCCAAGCGTTCATTCGCGTTTGATGCGTCATTCAGATCAATCATTGGATTCTCCCAATTCACGGATCGGATCGCTTCCATCCCACCTTTGCGCGGCCTCTCGCACCATAGCGTAAAAACCGCGCAGGCTTTCAGTGCCTTCATACAATTCGATCATATGACCCAGCGAGCTTCGCGCATCGACAAAGGCAAAGTCGGTGCCGAATGCGGTGGCTGATATCTGGGCCAAAGGCATGCCTGCAGCATCAAACCGAGCGATGGCTTCCTGCAGATTGTCTACCCAAACAGCGGTGTGATGCAGGCCGTATTGGCCCGAGCCTTGCGGATATAGGTCATGGCAAGCACTAGGATCTGGATTGTGCTGTTGGAGGAACTCCACCATCACATTGCCCCATTGGCCATAGGCGCTGGAGTGATCGAATGGTCGTTCAACCCCGCGATGTTTGCTGCGGACCAGCGGAACATGCCGGAAGGCGAAATAGGGGCCAGAACCAAATGCGGCGCTATGCGCTGTGGCCGCAGCGTCAATGTCCGGCACGAAATAGGCCAATTGCCGGACGGGAAGGTCGGGCAGGTCCGGCACCTTAATTGACCGCCTTTTCCTTGCCTTCCCAATAGGGTGCCCTCAGATCCTTGCGCAGAATCTTGCCCGAAGGATTGCGCGGCAATTCAGAAATAAAGTCGATTGATTTAGGGCATTTGTATCCCGCAATGTGCTCGCGGGCATGGGCAATCACGTCGGCTTCGGTCAGCTGCGCGCCATCTTTAACCACCACACAGGCCTTCACCTCTTCGCCCCATTTCTCGCTGGGGATGCCAATCACGGCGACATCACCAATTTGAGGGTGAGCGTAAAGAGCGTTTTCGACCTCGGCCGGGTAGATATTCTCCCCGCCCGAGATGATCATGTCCTTCACCCGGTCTTGGATATAAAGATACCCGTCTTCGTCCAGATAGCCCGCATCTCCTGTGCGCAGCCATCCATCTTTGTCGATGGTTTCCTGGCTGGCTTCGGGCAGACGCCAGTAACCGGCCATATTCTTGCCCGATCGGGTGGCGATCTCGCCAATCGTCCCTGCAGGAAGCGTATTGCCATCTGCATCGATGATTTTCAGTTCCACTCCATTCAAGGGCGTGCCCACAGAGCGCATTTTGGGACTGCCTTCGGGCAAGTGATCTTTGGGATCCAGGGCTACGATGGTACCCGAGGTTTCGGTCATCCCGTACATCTGGACAAAGCCGCAGCCCAAGACCTCCATCGCCTCTTTCATCAGCTCTAGCGGTATGGGAGAGGCGCCATAGGTGATGTAGCGTAGGGTCGAAAAATCAACCTCATTGGCACGCGGATGGTTGAGCAAAATCTGGATGGCCGCCGGCACCAGGAACAGTTTGGAAATCGGATATTGCTCGATCAGTTCGAGCGCTTTGGTTGGATCATATTCGGGCAGAACAATCGAATGGGTGCCGGATACGATATTAGCCAGTCCATTTCCGGTACCGCTGATATGGAAGCACGGCATAGCAACCAGACTGACATCGTTCTCAATCGGCTCTTGCCATTCGCGGGTCGGGCCATCGTCGCCTTTTGAAAGGCCGGACGCCAGAATGGAGCCATGCGTCATGATGGCACCTTTGGGCCGACCTGTGGTGCCCGAGGTATAAAGCTGTAGAAACTCGTCATCAGCGCCCAGCGGAACATTGGGGTCGGTGGCCTCATAGGCATCGCGCCATGCACGATAATCACTTGCACCCTCCAGGCTTGCATCAATGCCGATCAGGCTTTTGACCCTGGGGCACTGCGCGCTCACTTTGGCGATCACATCTTCAAAGCCCGGTCCGAAAAAGACCACTTCGGCCTCGCAATTGTCGAGGATGTAGACCACTTCTGGAGGAGCCAGACGCCAGTTTACCGGGGTCATAACAGCCCCGATTTTGGCCGCTCCCAAGAATGCTTCAAAATAGAGGTGATGGTTCTTGCCAAGATAGGCGACACGGTCGCCCTTGGTGACGCCCATCGCGCTCAGCGCCTGTGCGGCGCGATTGCTGCCTGCATCCAACTGGGCAAAGGACATGAGCTCGTCGCCAAAGGTAAAGGCGCCTTGTTCTGCGCAATGCTCGCCGCGCAATCGGACGATATCGGTTACGGTTGGAGCCGCTTCGATGAGTGCGTCGAGGTCAGCCATTGTCTGTATTGCTCCGGTTTGGAAATCACTTGTCGAGGATGGTTTAGGCGGCACACAGAACCAGACCATTGGCAGATTTCATAGCAGCGCCCGGCAACCATTGGGCTAAGTTGGTTGGTGATGGATGACCAAAACACACCGCAGGGCTTTTCCCGGGCCGAATTTTCGCCCGGTTTTCTCGATCATGGTGGGCCATATTTCTTGTGCCCACAAGACGGCGTCTTGCCGCAATTGGTCGGACTGAGAATTATGCCGCACCACATCAATTATCAGGATGCAGCCCATGGCGGGGTGCTTTCCACTTTCGCTGACGTGGCGCTCAGCCATGCGGTATATGATGCCCAACGGCCGCGCTTGCTGCCATCGACCATGGCTTTGACCACCAATTTCCTCGGACCAGCTAAACTGGGTGATTGGCTGGTGGCAGAGGTCAAGATTGACCGTATCGGCGGGCGAAGCGCCTTTACCAGCGGTGCCATAAGGCGCGGGCAAGAGACCATTGCGACGATGAGCGGCGTTTTCTCAATTCGGCGGTCAGCTTAAGGCAGTCTGGTCGGGTCCGTTCTGCGGAGGGTCCCTAAATCAAATAGCGCGACGCAGCCGGGGTCGATGGATCGCGTTCGTCGTAATAGCCGCGCGCTTCTTCGGCCAGTTCGCTCATGTCTACGCCTTCGACCTCGCGATACTCGCGCCAATCATACAGGCCGATGCGTTTGGCGATGCGCCACTCGCCTGATCGCAGCTCCATTCTGTCAACATAGCGCCCTGCGATCACCGCTGAGTATATCTTGCCCTTGTCGGGAAAGACCTCTGGCGTGGGATAGCCGGCCGGGATCGTGTGCATGGCGGTCATATAGGTTTCGGTATGGCACACAGTATCGCTCTCGAAACCGAACAGGATCTGGCCCAACTGATGCTGGGTTGCGATGCAAGGATCAATTACGCCGCGCGCTTGCTCGACAAAATTCTGCCAATCTCCAGAAATGGTCCCGAACTGAAATTCAGCATCGGGGTGGAACAGGTGCTGCATGATTTGCCACTGCCGGCGGTCCACCGCATGGGCATAGGCGGTCAACACATCGCGAATGGCTTCGCGGTCTTCCAATCGGATCGTGTCAGTTGCACTCATTGGGTCAGCTCCACAATTACCTTGCCCGTATTTCCGCCGGTGAACAGCTTGTCATAGGCGGCCAGAGTATTCTCCAGCCCCTTGGTCACATCATAGGGCATAATCAATTTGCCTGCCTCGTGCCAATCGCGCAGGCGTGCTGTCAGCCGCTCACCTTGATCCATAAAGTCGGGCGAGAAGAAGCCTTCCACGCGCAATCGCCGCATCAAGATCTGATCATATTCTTGCGGAGCGGTGCGCTTGCCCGAGGTGTAATCCGACACCAGGCCGCAAACTGCGATCCGGCCATAATGATTCATCCGCGTAATGACCTGATCCAGGATCGGGCCACCGACATTGTCAAAATACACATCAATGCCGCCCAACGCATCGAGCTTGGCTGGCAAGTCATCGGACTTGTAATCCAGCGCGTGGTCAACGCCGATCGTGTCTCTTAAAAACCGGCATTTATCCGCGCCTCCGGCGATGCCCGCGGAAGTGCAACCCAGCAATTTGGCGATCTGAACTGCCAATATCCCGGTGGCACCCGCAGCAGCGGAAACCAGCACTGTCTCGCCGGGTTTCGCGGCCCCCGTCTCCTCCACTCCCCACAGAGCGGTCCAGCCATTCATGCCCAATGGCCCGAACCAAGCGCGCCTGTCTTCAACCGATGGGTCAAGTTTCACCGCGCCCGCCATGATCGGATCGACGGTGGAATAATCTCCCCAAACACCGAACGCTCGGACCAGATCACCCTCGGCAAAATCGGGATGACGCGATTGCAAAATTTCGCCCACGACCAGCCCCGTCATCGGTGCGCCGGTGGGCAAAGGGGGTTGATAGCCATCCTCCCGATCTGTCAGCCACATCCGTGTGCCTGCATCCATCGACAGCATGCGATTGCCGATTGTTACCTCGCCCTCACCAGGCTCTGCCAAGGGCGTTTCCACCAGCGATAACGCTGCAGCAAAATCGGTACCTTGCGGTCGAGCATCTATACGCCAGAATCTGTTTTTCATGCATCGAGTTTTGAACCCGCGCGCGGTTACGGCAACCTGTCATTTCGCTAGGTCTGGTTAGGAAGCAGCGCAGATGTGCCAATCTGGCTATCAAAATCGCGCTATCAAAAAGCAGCGGCGCATGATCGACCCTATCGGCTTAGTCTCTCTGCATACAATTTGGGAGAAGATGGCATGGCACTCATTACCGTAATTGGCGCATCGGGCCGACAAGGCATGGCTCAGGTTAGGCAGGCTCTGGCTGCTGGATATGACGTTCGCGCAATTTCGCGGCAGGCCGAACCATTTGCCGGCGCCAAGATTGACGGCATCGAAAACATCGATGTTCGCCCAATGGATCTGTATGACACCGCGACATACAAGCAGGCGCTGGAGGGCAGCGATTACATATTCTACACCCATCCGCTTCAGGCGCGCGCGGACCGCGCCGTTTTGGTGGGCGATATCGGAAAGGCAGCTGCCGAACTGGATGTAAAACGTGTGGTGTGGAACACGTCGAGCTGGATCCCAGATCGTCCTGGTGATGCCCATACCTATGCTGGCAACACCGCAGGCATCAATGCGCTGTGGCGGTCGGGCGCACCGGGCACGGTGTTTGGTTCGGTGTTGTT
This sequence comes from uncultured Erythrobacter sp., assembly GCA_947495555.1. Lineage (GTDB taxonomy): Bacteria > Pseudomonadota > Alphaproteobacteria > Sphingomonadales > Sphingomonadaceae > Erythrobacter. The sequence continues at coordinate 1,966,631 of CANLZI010000001.1, forward strand.
CATGGACAATTTGCTGACCAATTGGGCGCGGCCATTTATCGTCAATGAAGGCCGCTATGTTTATCCGCACAAGCCAACGCTTGAGGCCAATTGGATCAGCCTGGATGATGTGGCGAAATTCATGCTGGCCAGTCTTGATCGGCCCGACATGGAGGGCGCGTGGCTGAATATTGGCGGTCCGCGCCGGATGGTCGGCCCAGAGGTTGCTCAGGTGCTTTCTGATACTTTGTCCAAGCCGATCAAATATGACCCATGCACTCCGGCCGAGTTTGGGCGTTTGCTGGTTCAGGCTGGCGGCGACGGCATTCCTGAAGAGATGCGTGGCGGTCTGGAAGAAGGCATCTCGGCCTTTTATGAATACAATAACACCGCCGACACCAAGCCCTTCGAAGTCGATATGGGCCATGTCTATGAACGCTTCCCCGAGCTGGAAGGCAAGCTGGAGCCGATGGAAGAATGGGCTCCAAAGCAAGATTGGGGCGACAGCAATTTCCGCCCAGCGTTTGGCTAGGCTTATGTTCGCTTAGGGTCGTTTTGACTGGCGGTCGGATGAATTGATGCGCACTGTCGGCAAACGACCCAATTGCGGACGTTCAGGAAGCCGTGCCAGTGCAAATCTCCGGATGAGTAGCGCAGAGATAGCGGTGCAGGACCTTAGCCTCTGAAACCAATTCCTCCTCGAACTTGGCAATTTGTTGTTCGCGAGGAAGTTCGTTGTAGTAGAATAGGGTGGACCCGTCTTCAGCGTCCTGAAGCTCTCGATACCAAGTATAGAGATACTCCAATCCAAGCTCATCACCTAGATAGGTTTGAGAATCGTCGCTTGCCCGGTTGGGATGACAACGCGTAGTGCCATCCCTGTCGCGGTAAAGCTCGTCGATTGCTGCCATACCGGCCATCGGAGGCACGCTGCTCTCGATGATGGCGCGAAGGTATAGTTCCAGCGCAACCAAGACCGGCTGGTCCAGGTTCGGCAAATCGACACTCATCTCTGCCAACGCAGCCTCAAAGGCAGGTCCCACCGCGCTCAAGCTGTTGGGGGGGTCTAGAGCGATTGCAGCTATTTCGGGTGAATCCTTGTCCTCGCCCTGCTCAAGCCACTTACTGGCCAGGATTCCAATCTCTTCAGGAAGCAACAGCCCAGCCCTCCACAATGCTGCCGCTTGAGCAGGGCTGATGTGGTTCGGATCCAAAAGACCTGCTCTACGAAAGACTATTGTCAACGATGCTTCGTAAGCGGCTGGGAGAGGCTGATCCATCTCAAGGATGTTACAGAATTAACATCCGCTTCCCAACCCAGCTTCAGACCTTCGGATTGTGTTCAAGCAGCCCGACTAGCGGTCGTTCTCCCTATCGGAATCGCCGCCTATTCCGCCGCGACCCTCTGTTCCGCTGCGAAGATGGCCGCCAATTCTGCGTCATCAGCCTTGGTCAGTTTGTCGATCCACTGATGGAACACCTGCCCGCCGCGTTCATTTCGCCCGAACAGTACCTCTTCCAGTAGGCCCGATTGCAAGGCCTCGTGCTGGCGCTTGCCGGTGGCGTAATCCTCGTCACGCACCACTACCTTCAGGAAGTCGAACTGTTCATGCGCTGCCTTGACGGATTCATCGTCCTTGGGCTCGTTCTCCATCACATAGAACTGCGTTGTGATGCTTTCACCAACGGTCTCGCCAGGGAACAACTGACTGATCAAGGCACCCCTTTGACCCCCGCCATAAAAGCTGGCGATGGAGATGTGAGGGAAGATCGTCCAAACGCCTTGAACCAGCGCCTCATAAGGCAGCTCATCATCAGCCATTGTGGTCAGATCGAGCTGCTCTCCATCATCGCTCGAAACCTTGATCGCAAATTTGCTGGGCGTTGAAAGCCGTTGGTGCGGGCCGAATTCGAAGAAATTCGCCCGATTGTAGAAATCTGCCCCGAATGTGTCCTTATGCAGCACGGGCAGGTGATAGAAGTCCAGATAGCCATCATAGGCCGTTTTCCAGTTCGGCCCCGACAATTCGCGCGTGCTGAACAGGTGCCAGCCGTCAAACCCAAATGCTTTCAACAATTCGTCATAGCCGCACAGATATTCGGCGATATCAAGTGTTGAATCCGGATCGAGCGTGGCCCAGATCAGGCCCGCATTTTCATAGACCGGGAAGCGCGTCAGGCAGTGCGATGCCTTGTCGATCGCGCCAAAGTCCTTCGGACTGGCGACACCGATCAAATCGCCATCATTCTTGAAGGTCCAGCCGTGATATCCGCAAGTGAAGCGGCTGGCATTGCCGGTGCCGCTGCTGGCCACAGGATTGCCGCGGTGGGTGCACATATTGAGGAAGGCCGTTACGCTGCCGTCTTTCTGGCGCGTCAACAGCAAGGGGACACCGCAAATATTCATCGCCTTGTAATCGCCCGGATTGGGAAGCTCGCATGATGGGGCCACCATCAAGGGCAGGCGGCGGAAGATGCGCTTCTTCTCGCGCTCGAATTGTTCCGGATCGGTATAGGCCGACGCAGGCACACGCAAAACATCGTCAGCATACTCCATCGTATCCGCCTCGCCATGGGCGATGAGATTGCGGGTCATATCGATCAATTGCTGGTGAGACATTGGGTATCGTCCTGCTGTTTTCAGGTGAGTTGTGGCAAATCTTGTCGCTATCTTGGGCTTAGCTCGACAATTGAGCAATCATCACTTTTGAAAGGGGCTTTGGTTGGGGCTGGCGCAGAGGACAACTGCTCTGCCCATATGAAAAGGGCGGACCTATATGGCCCGCCCTTTCGCATTTCCATTTCGCGTCGATTAGAACTTGAAGCTCGCCTCGACATAGACCTGGCGACCACGGTTTTGTGTGACAACCAAATCATCACCGATTGGGCCAATTCCCATTGGGTTGGCAATCGGATCAGGTGGGGGTGTCAAAAATGGCCTTCCGCCAGACGTGTTCACCCAAATCTCATCAGCAAGGTTGGTGCCGATCAGGGATAGTTTCCATTTTCCGTCTGGATCACCAATTGAAACCTGCGCGTCAAAAGTCACATAGCTTTCTTGTTTCAGATCATTCAACGTATCTTCATTGGTGAAGTAGCTGCCTGAGTAAATGGCGTTACCGGCCAGGTTCAGCTCCAGCGAGTTGCTGAGAGGAACACCCCAATCAAACGCAAGGTTACCAGATAGATTTGGTGCCCGCGCGGCATCGCGGCCATCAAGGTCTACCCCTGGGGCGGTCTCAAACGTATCGGAGAATGCCGCATCGAGGTAAGACAAATTACCCGTGATCGAAAGACCTTCAACGTCCGGGCGCCAACCCAAGGTCAGATCGATACCCTTGGTGGTTACTTCACCGGCGTTCAAAGTGTTGAACTGAATGGCAGCAGCGTCAAAGTTTTGAACCTGCAGATCGTCAAACACATAGTAATAGGCCGTTGCGTTGAAGGTGACGGTTCGATCGCTGAACTGTGATTTCAAGCCAATTTCGCCGCCAATTGCCGTTTCTGACTGATAAATCAGCGCATCGGCTGTCGCCTGACGGATTGCCGGGTCTGGATCATCGAAGCCGAGCAGCGAAGCAGATGGCAGTGCCGAGTTGTCAACGCCGCCTGACTTAAAGCCGGTTTTGAACGAGGCAAAGACGTTCACATCATCGCTGGCTTGATACTTCAATGTTATCTCTGGCGAAATATTGCTGTCACTAAAGTCAATCGGTCCAGAGAAGAAGCCGCTATCAATAAATGCCGGTCCAGCGGACAGGACGGCGTGCACATAAGGTACCGAAATGCGCGATACCTTTTTCTCGTCCGTCCAACGCACACCGCCAGACAGTTCGAGTTGGTCGCTCAGATCGATGATCGTGCTGGCAAAGAGCGAGAACGCTTCGGTCTTCGTCTCTTGTGCCTTATCCCAGTCAAAGGTGAAGCCTGTTATCGGATCAGCTGCCAGCAATGAAAAATTCACAGCTTGCTGCGACGTGTCGAACAGGAATTTCCGCCACTCGTAAAAGCCGCCAACCATGAAGTTGATCCCACCATCAAAGTCCGTCGCAAGACGAAGTTCTTGGGTGTATTGCTGCAACGTGTTGCGCGGGTCGCTTGTACCCACACCAGCAGGCACACCAGGTGCGAACTGGCCGACATAGGAATAATTGTCCAAATCGGTTGCATCCAGATCGACAAAGCCGGTGGTCGAGACCAAGGTCAAATTATCGGATAGCGCAAAGTCAAACTTCAAGCGGCCAAACAGCAGTTCGGTTTCGCTGAATGGTACGCCGCCATAACCTTCGGCCAAGGTTGGACCCGTCGCGGTTGGGACCGATACTGCCAAAGCGGCAGCTGTGTCTGGCAGGTAATACTTACCGTCACTGTCGTTACAATCGTTGCCGGCAGGAATAACTAGGCCTCCTGCAAACAAGAACACTGGATCGGCGATGCCATTGGCGCCGCAATTGATGTCGGAATGCTGGATCGCGCCATCGCCAGTGTTCTTGACATATTGCATCTTCAAGTTCGCATTGAAGCCATCAACAGGCTCCCAATCGAGAGTGACGCGGCCAACGAAGTTGGTCTGTCCACGGAACTGGTTCACCGCGGGCGTGCCCGGTTGCAGCTCAACCAACTCGTCAATATCGTTATATTGTGCAGCTACGCGGATGCCCAAAGTGTCACTGATCGGCCCGGAGATATAGCCACCTACTGTGTAACCCTTTTCTTCAAATTCATACGAAGCTTTACCGCCAACTTCCCAAGTGGGGGTAGGGTCAGCCGAGCGGATCGAGAATACGCCAGCAGAAGCAGACTTACCAAAGAATAGCGATTGCGGACCTTTCAACACGTCGATCTGGGCGGTGTCGAAGAAGCCTGCTTGAACCAGGCGCATGGTCGACACTTGAACGCCATCGAAATCAAACGCCACGGCTGAATCGAAAGCAGCAGAGATATTGGAGGAACCAACGCCGCGCAGTGAAAGCTGACCGCCCGATCCCGAGCCACCAACCTGCACATTCAGTGTTGGCACGCGGCCGGTAACGTCAGCCACTTGGTCGACGCTGTATTTCTCGAGCGTTTCCGCTCCGACGCTGGTGATGGTGACAGGCACTTCCTGCAGCGTTTCGTCCTGACGGCGCGCCTGAACGATTATGACCCGATCATCATATTCAGTGTCATCAGTCGCTTGAGGATCTGATGCGTTGTCTTGCGCATAGGCTGTAGTGCTGATGCCTGACATCGCGGCCAATGCAGCCCCGCCCAGCAGCATCGTGCGAAGCGAAGATGGATTACGCTTGTATAGATTGGTCATGATCGGTCTCTCCCTAGGTGGCCGAGCGTTTTAGGCCCGCGCCTGTCGTCCCACATCCTGATGACGTAGCGTCATTCGGACTTAATAGGTTTTGTATGGTGGGGCCAGCAGGCGCACATTTGGCAAAAACGATAGGAACAGGGGGTTTGTTGCGTCATTTGGGCAACACACTATCCTGATCTTGCGGCGATTACTGCCCTTGGGCCGCATTCATCTCCGCCACGCGTGGATCGTTGGGCCAAACCCATTCCTCACCGATAACCGGTTCTATCCGCAGGTGACCGGGCACGCGGTTGGCCCCGATCATCCGATCCAAATTCTGGTGGAAGCTGTAAATACGCGCCTCTTGATAGCTCAGCGGCACACTTTTGAAGGCTTCGCTTTGCATGGATTGCTGGATGGCCTCGGCAAATTGCGTGTCTTCCAAAATGATCGGGCTCATATTCCGGCCATTGGGCTGGGTTTCATCCGGCACTGTCCAAAGATCCGGGGTAGGGCCATCGCCCCAGTCAGGCGCCATGGTGACCAGTTCCAGGCGGGTAGTGTTGAGCGATGTGGGCCAAAACACCAGGGGCGGTACAAAGAAATTGGACAGCGGAGAGACCCAATTGGGGAACAAAGTATAGCTTTGCGTCGCGGTCCGCCCAAATTCTCCGACGGTTTCGATTTGCTTCCATTCAGGAGGTGAATCGATCGCCCGCACATGCTCGCGGTCTGTCTCTTGCGGGGCAGGCGCCAACATGCGCGCGTGACCATTGGGGTACATCGTGTTCACATTGCGTTTTGGGTCGACCAGCGGCGCAACTGTAGTGGGGTGGATGAAGGGCACATGATAGACCTCCATATTGGCCTCCATCGCGACCTTCCAATTGCAATTGAGGTCAAAGCTATGACGAGAGGCCAGACGTAGATTGCCAAAGCCAAACTCTTCCCATTCGTCCGCTATCGGCCCCAGATATTCCAACAGGGTGGGGGCTTCGGGGTCGAAATTGACGAAGATGACATTGCCATACATTTCGCAGCGAACAGGCAGCAGCCCGCGGCAGGACATGTCAAAATCGGGCGGGAAATCTTGCCGCTCGGGAACGCCAATCAATGTCCCATCGGTCTTGTAGGTCCAATTGTGATATCCGCACATCAGCCGGCTGGACTTGCCAAAATCTTGCGTGACGACAGGCGCGCCGCGATGCCGGCAGGTGTTGTAAAACGCCCTCACCACGCCATCCATGCCATGCACGATGACAATCGGATCGCCCGCATTATGCCAGCGCATATAGCATCCAGGTTCGGGAATTTCGTCAATATGGCCAGCAAACAACCAGCTTTTGCGGAACACCTGGGTCCGTTCTAACTCGAAATATTCTTCAGACGTATAACGCGCCGCGGGCATATCAGGCAGTTTGGGAAAAGCAGCCGGAGGGGCGCTGCGCTGCGCTTCCCACTCCATCAGTGCCTTGAACTGATCAACCTCGGCTTGGTCCATTTTTCTTCTCCCGCAACCCAAACTAACCGCATTGCGGCAGCACACGACTGCCAATTTGACCAAGCATGCACACAAACCCATCGGTTTAGTCAGTGGTGCGCAGCCCAACGCTCTTTAGGTTCGCATGAAAATATAAGAGGAGAGATTGATGGCTGGACGGGTTGAAGGCAAGGTCGCCTTGGTAACCGGGGGAGCAATGGGCTTGGGCAAAGCCGATTGCGAAAGGCTTGCCGCAGAAGGCGCGCATGTTGTGGTGACCGACCGCGAGATTGATTTGGCGCATAAAGTTGCTGAACAAATTGGCGGCGACGCCCTGCCTTTGGACGTGACCGATGAACAGCAATGGAAAGACGTGATCCAGGCGGTGGAAGAACGCCACGGCAGGCTGGATATTCTGGTGAACAATGCAGGCAATGTGATCTTCGAAGACATTCTGGAATGTTCGCTCGATCATTTCCGCCTTCACCTTGCGATCCATGTCGAGGGCACCTTCCTGGGTTGCCAGAACGCTATTCCCCTGATGGCCAAGAGCGGCGGCGGGTCCATCATCAACATGGCATCCACCGCATCATTGGTCGGATATGGCAATATTCCTGCCTATACAGCGGCCAAGGGCGCGATCCGTTCAATGACCAAATCAATCGCCATGTATTGTCAGGATGAAGACAACAAAATTCGCGTCAACGTATTGATGCCAGGCGGCATTGAAACACCCATGGTGATGGGCGTATCCGGCCGCGCAGGTGAGGAGCCCATGGAAATTCCCGAAGGCGTGCTGCCCAAGGATTCGCTTGGTCACCCCAGTGACGTGGCCAATGTGGTTCTGTTTCTTGCGTCAGACGAAGCCCGGTTTTTGACCGGCAATGAATATCCGGTCGACAACGGCCTCATCGCCCGGCCCGAGCGATAAATCGCCCCATGGCCCAGGCACCCCAATCGCCCTCTCCAGAGGCAGAACCTCAATCCGAACCAACAGATATTGGTTCACAATATCGCTGGTACGTGTTGGGCCTGCTGACCGTCGTCAGCATGTTTTCCATTGCGGACCGGCTGGTTTTTTCGATCCTGCTGGAAGACATCAAGGCGGAATTTTCCTTCAGCGATTTTGAGATTGGCTTGTTGGGCGGGCTGGCCTTTGCGGCAACCTATGTGATCGTAGGTTTCCCTGCAGCCAGGCTGGCAGATCGATCCGTACGCAAGAATATTGTCTCGGCCGCGATCGGCTTTTGGAGCTTGATGACGGCCCTGTGCGGTTTGGCGACGGGGTTTTGGACCTTGTTCTTTGCCCGGACCGGCGTTGGTGTTGGCGAGGGGTGTTCAGGCCCGGCCTCGCAATCGCTGGTGTCAGACTATTTTCCCCGCCACGAATTGGCCAAAGCGATGGGTTTCCTGACCTTGGGCGCGACCATGGGGACCGCCGGCGGCCTGATTATTGGCGGGCAATTGAACGAAATGTTTGGTTGGCGCTATGCGTTCATCTTGATGGGCCTGCCAGGCGTGCTGATCGGGCTGATCCTGTATCTAACTGTGCGCGAACCCTTGCGCGGTCGGTTTGCTGCAAAGGGCGCGCAAACCGAGCAACAGCCGCTTGGCCAAACGCTCAAATCACTGCTTGCCAACCGTGTGTTCATGGGACTGTCCATTGGCTGGGCTGTGCAGATCATGATTGGTTATGCACTCGCTTTCTGGATGGCGGCGGTGATGCTGCGCAATTTCGAGATCTCCAGCGGAGACGTGGGGCTGTATCTTGGTTTGGCGTTTCTGATTGGCGGTATCCCTGGCCCGATATTGGGCGGCTATGTCGCGCAATGGTTGACCCAGCGTGATGAGCGTTGGCGGGCTTGGCTGCCCGGAATTGTCAGCTTGGGATGCGTGGTGCCTTTGGCAATGAGCCTTTCGTCAGCCGGATTTTGGCCCTTCCTGATCTGGTTTGCTTTTGCCTATGCCATTTACGTCGCCAGCCAAGCGCCGATCTTGTCCGGTATCCAGGCGGCGGTTGAGCCATCCCAGCGCGGCTTTGCTGTGGCTGTCGCCTTGTTCTTCAACAATCTTGTTGGCCAAGCAGCCGGTCTTTCGATCATTGGTGCGATCAGCGATAATTTGTCGGAAGAATACGGCTCGTTAGCTCTTTCAATTGCCGTGTTTGCGGTATGTCTGGTGTCCGGCCTCATCGCCATGGCTGTGTTTGCATGGACTGCGGCGCAAATGCGCTCCAGCGGCTATTTGGCAAAAATGGCGGCATAATTGGCGCCACTGATCTCGGTTTAGAAGCCGGGGTGAAGCGCCATCATTGCCCCATCAACCAGCATTTCTGCTCCGGTCATGTAAGGGCACTCGTCTGACGCGAGAAAGGCGATGGCAGCGGCGGTTTCGGCTGGATCTGCCAAACGGTTCATCGGCGACGTTGAGGCCACAGCGGCCTTTAGACCCGGCATGTTTTCTTCCGCTGCGTTGAGAATGCCTGTCTCGGTCGCTCCCGGAATCACCGTGTTGCAGCGAATATCCAGTCCCTGTTGCGCGCACCAGGTTGCAATGGATTTGGACATCACCCGCACCGCGCCCTTGCTGGCGGAATAGCCAACATCGCTGGGCAAGGGCGCAATCGCAGTGGTCGAGGATATGTTGATGATCGCACCCTTTGCACCGCCGGGGTTGTCTCGCATGACCCGGATAGCCGCACGGCAACCGGCCATTGACCCGGTCAGATTGACCGCGATGACTTGGTCCCAAACCTCGTCGCTAACCTCTCCGATCGAGGCGCCTGTGACCATGCCGGCATTGTTCACCAGTATGTCTAGCCGACCGAATTGCGCGCGCGCTTGATCGACGATCACGTTCCAAAGTGCACGATCAGACACATCTTGCTTTGCGAAGCTTGCCCCATGTTCGTCGCAAAGTGCCTGCCCAGCCTCGGCATTGATGTCAGTGCCCAGCACTTGGGCCCCATCCGCTCGCAAGCGGGCAAGCGTTGCTGCGCCAATGCCGCTGGCGCAGCCGGTTACAATCGCGACTTTCCCTTGCAGTTTGGGGCCGGAAAGATCGGACATTATTCGGCCTGTTGCCAGATGCCCGCGCTCTCGCGCTGGTTGTGCGTTTCAACAAAGCGCGCCAAATTGTCGGTTCCTTCCGGCAGTTTCCAGCCGACTGTGAAGCCGAAATTGGCAAAGCAGAAGATGATCAGATCGGCGAAGGTGAAGCGGCCCAAGGCGAAATGAATGCTATCGCCCAAAGCGGAATCGAACCAACGCCATTTCTCATCGGACATGGCAGAAAGTTCTGCGCCCGCTTCGACAGAGACCACACTCATGCGCGGCTCGAACATCGGGCGGCCTCCACCGGCGCGGAAGCCCATGGTCATCGGCACCACCACTTCCTGATCAAACAGGCGCGCCCATTTACGCACTTCGGCGCGCTCCAAGGCTGTTTCGCCGAACAGATTGGGCTGCGGATGCGCTTCTTCCAGATATTCGCAGATCGGCCAGCTTTCGGTCAGACAGGTGCCATCATCCAGCTCCAAGGTCGGGATGGTTCCCAGCGGATTCTTGGCCAGGTAGGATTGATCCTGACGATTTTCACCTGTGATAATGTCGTAATGAACGCGCTTTACCTGGTCTTCGCCAATGCCCTTTTCCACCAAGAACATACGAACGAGGCGCGGGTTTGGCCCAAGGCTGGAATGAAGTGTGGTCATGGGATCTCTCCTTACAGGAATGATTGTTGCCACCCTTCTCTATGCGAGCATTGGCCTGCGCAACCCCTCACAAATGCGCTAGGCACGTGTGCGCCGCTATGCGCTAGAGAGAGGCGCAAGACCAAATGCGAGAGGACTATCGATGGATTTCCGCCTGACCGACGACCAGCGCGAGTTGCAAGATGCAGCACGCAAATTTGCCCGCGCTGAACTGCCCGATCTGGCCCGTGACATGGAGGAAAAGGACTATCCTGTTCCCCACGACATGCTGCTCAAATATGGCGAGTTAGGCTTTCTGGGGGTCAATCTGCCGAGCGAATATGGTGGCCTCGGTCTGGGCCATGTCGAGGCTTTGCTGGTGCTCGAAGAGTTTGCCCAGATTTCAAACGCGGTCGCTTTTCCCGTGTTTGAGGCATTGGTTGGCCCGGTGCGCACCATCGAACGGTTCGGGTCTGATGCGATGAAGGCGCGCATCCTGCCCGAAGTGATTGCAGGCGAGAAAGTGGTGGCCGTGTCCATGTCCGAACCCGATGCGGGTACGGCGCTGACCGATTTGAAAACGCGCGCCATTGCTGACGGCAGCGATTATGTAGTGAATGGCTATAAACGCTGGACCAGCGGTGGGGGCCATTCTGATTATTATGTGACCTACTGCCGGTTCAATGACGAGCCTGCAGCAAAGGGTATCGGTGCCATTTTGCTGGAGAAAGATCTTCCCGGCATGCAATTTGGCAAGCGCGAAGAGCTGATGGGCTTTCGCGGCATACCCACTGCCGATTATGCCATCGAAGATGTGCGTGTGTCGCAGGACAATGTCATTGTCGGCGCGGGTGGTTTTGGTAAGTTGATGAGCGCGTTCGGCTTGGAGCGTTGCGGCAATGCGACGCAAAGCCTGGGTGTGGCCGCTGCCGCACTGGAACAGGCGGTGCAATACACCCAAGAACGCGAAGCCTTTGGCAAACCGATTGTCGATTTTCAGGCGGTCCAGATCAAGTTGGCCGAAATGGCGATGAAGGTGGAGGCATCGCGTCTGCTGATCCATCGCGCTGCGGCCAATGCCGCGCATCAAGACGATGGTTTGCCGACGGTGTATGAAAGCTCAGTTGCGAAATGCTATGCCAACGAGATTGTCCGCGAAGTAACCGCGATGGGTCTGCAGGTGATGGGCGGATATGGCTATCACAAGGATTACGGAATGGAACAGCGCGTACGTGATGGCTTTGCCTGGGGCATCGCCGGTGGAACCACCGATGTCCAGAAAACCAATATCGCAGCTGCTTTGATCGGCCGCCGCTTTAATCAGCGCGCATGATTTCTCTCTTGCTCGAATGTGACGCCTTGCCCATGTAAGACGTATGGACGCAAAACAAGATGATGTTCCGGCAGTGCCGGGCGATGGTTTGGAAGACGCCGATCCCGGCAAGCTGACCAAGCTGCATATCAATTATAAGAAGGCGCTTCGGGTTCAGACCACATTGGTGGCTTTGCCATTCTTGATCGCAGCGCTGCTGGTGGAAGAAGCCGAAGTTCTTCCCAAAGGGCTCGTAGTGATCCCGATTGCCTTGATCGCATTGGCAGCGATTATTCGTCTGCCCGCTCGCCGCCATTTTGCACGCGGATATGCGATGAGTGCGGACCGCTTGCGCGTAGTGCGCGGAATCTTGTTCCATTCCGACACCATCGTCCCCTTTGGCAGGGTTCAGCATATAGACGTGGATCAAGGTCCGTTGGAGCGGTTCTTTGGGATTGCCACGCTGACTTTGCACACTGCCGGGACGCAAAACTCCTCTGTAAACCTGCCAGGTTTGGAACATGCACTAGCGATGGATATGCGCGAGGAAATCCGCAGCCATATCAAGCGCGAATCGATCTGAGCGCGCGATGAGCGAGCCTGCCACGCCCGACCAGCCCAGCCCCAATCCACCAAGCTCTGCCGCGATGCAGGGTCAGGCTCTGCGCACCGATCCGAAAAGCTTTGTGGTCCAAGGTCTGGCGGGGCTTCGCAATGTCGTGCTGCCGATTGTTGCTGTGTACTTCTCGATGCGCAGCATGGGTTCGCTCGCCATCATTGTTGCGATTTGCGCCGGCATTGCGCTGATCGGCATTGGCACGTTCAGTGCTTTTCTGCGGTGGCGAAAATTCACCTACCAAGTGAACGAAGAAGATATCCGCGTTGAGTCGGGCATTTTATCTCGCACGGCGCGTTCCGTTCCTTTTGAACGCATCCAAGATGTCAGCCTCGAACAATCGCTTGTCCCGCGCCTGTTTGGCCTGGTTGCGGTAAAGTTTGAAACCGGCTCGGGCGGTGGGGACGATATTTCTCTGCTCTATCTGGGCGAGGCGGAAGGCGAACGACTGCGCGAGCTGGTTCGGGATCGCAAGGATGGAGTCGCCAGTGATGGTCAGAAGCCCGCGATTGAAGCGGTGGATGGCAGCGACTCTGCTCAATCGGAACCGACAGCAGAAGACAGCACCGTCCTGTTCGCGATGGATCAAAGGCGCTTGTTCACCTTTGGCCTGTTCGAGTTCTCGCTAGCTGTCTTTGCTGTTCTGGCTGGCCTATCGCAATATGTTGAATGGTTTGTCGATTACGAAATCTGGGATGCCGATTTGTGGCGCGGTTTGATTGCCGAGCAACAAGGTTGGCTGTCTGGATTGGGTTATGTTGGGCAAGCCTTAGGAGCGCTGCTGGGCGTGATTGGTCTGCTCGTGGTTGGCTCGGCCACAGGATTGGTGCGCACCTATTTGCGCGATTGGGAGTTCAAGCTGGAACAAACACCGCGGGGCTTCCGCCGTCGCAGAGGTTTGCTGACCAAAACCGATGTGGTGATGCCTGCCCATCGCGTCCAAGCGATCAAGATTGGCACCGGGCTGCTGCGCAACCGGTTCGGCTGGCAAGACCTGAACTTTGTCAGCCTGGCGCAAGACAGCGGTTCGACCAACCATACAGTGGCCCCATTTGCGCAGGCCGAAGAGCTGGATCCGGTGATCAGGGCGGCTGGCTTCAGGCCTCCGGATGCACAGCTGGATTGGTATCGCGCGAGCAAATTGTATCGAACAGATAGCATCATCTTGGGCAGCGCATTCTTTGCGATTGCGGCCATCCCGACCGCGATATTTGCTCCCGCTGGGTTTGTGCTCATACCTCTTGTTCTGGCTGTGGTTGTTGCGGTTGCCAATTATTACGCGTGGCGGTTTCATCGCCATGCGATTGATCACACGCAGATCTTTGCCAGCCGGGGCTTGTTTGCCCCGCGCACGCAGATTGCCTCGCGGATTAAGCTACACTCGGTGGGCTTGAGCCAAGGCCCCATCGCGCGCAGACGCGGTTATGCTACGGTGCATTTGGGCTTGGCCGGAGGAATGTTTGTAATCCCGGGTGTGCCGATCGAGCGCGCCATGCAATTGCGTCATCATGTGATCGAAAGCATTGCCTCGACCGATTTCTCGCAGTTACGTTAAACCTAGTGGCTTATCGGCATTTGGGGTGCCGACCGATATCACGGATATCATACACCCGACCATCGGCGATGGTTACCTGCAGACATTGCTGGCTGCGTTCACGCCACATTATCGAGTAGCGGGTATTGTCGTCGCCAAATCGATCCACCCTTACAAAGCCACGATCACCCAAAGCGCCACGTGCGCTGGGTCCGCGGTCGCCTATCAAATCCTTGAATCGGGCTTTGCGGTCATATCCGCCATGACCGTGATGACTTTGTGTGTTCAGTCGTCGCTGGTCGACACCGGCGGCATACCCATTGGCATAGGCATCGCCGCGATCATAATTGTGGTAGGGCATATTGTGCAGCCCATCATTATAGCCCCGGTCGAATTGAGCCTCGCTTGCATAGTCGTCTTGATGACGATCATCGTCATGATGGTGCTTTTTGTGCCCGCCCAATAAGGCACCGATTACTGCCGCTCCAACTACAGCGCCAACAGCTACCGCAGCCCCATTGCTACTGCTTTTCTGGTTGCAATCTGATTTCGACGCATTGGTAATTCGTTCATATCGCCCATCCCTAGTCACGATATGGACGCAGTTTTTTGAACGACCGTTCCACCAGTACGTGTGCTTGGAATTATGCCTTCCGACGTTGCCAGTGATATAAGTAAAACCGCGCTGGGTAACGCTCATCTCAGCTTGTCCGGCACGCGCACCTACCAAATCACTCAATGAACCCGCATCTTGCGCCGCTGCGCTTTCAGGTGCCAAAGTTGTAAGCGCAATGGCGCCCAGAGCTGCCGTGGTTGTAATCTTCATATTGCCCCCTGTTCGTGTATAATTGCTATAGCGGTCTAGCACGGCGAACGCTTAATCCAAAAAACACAGAATTCCAGCGCTCCGAATAGGCTTGCAAGCCTGCTACGGCTTGCGTCTTGCGCCATGCGCATTAGAGGCAATCGGATATGAGCCAGTTTCTTTCTGATAATGCCGCAGCGGTTCACCCCAAGATGTGGGAGGCGATGCGCGCAGCTGACCAGCCCGATAACCCCTATGATGGCGATGCTCTTTCAGCAGAGCTGGACACGCGTTTCAGCGATCTGTTTGGCCGCGAATGCGCCGCATTGTGGGTGGCAACAGGCACGGCCGCCAATTGTCTGGCGCTAGCCACAATGGTGCAGCCCCATGGCGGCGTGGTGTGCCATGAGGAGGCCCATATTGAAGTGGATGAGGGCGGTGCACCGGGCTTTTACCTTCATGGCGCAAAGCTGATGCTGGCGCAGGGCGAGGGCGGAAAATTGACGCCCGAAGGCATTGCTGCCCTGATCGATCCGATCCGCGATGATGTGCATCAGGTGCAACCCCATGCCATCTCGATAACGCAGGCGAGCGAATATGGCCGCAGCTATGACGGCCATGAATTGGCCGCTTTGGGTGACTTTGCACAGAAACGCGGGTTGGGCCTGCACATGGATGGGGCTCGATTTGCCAATGCTGCGGCCTATTTGGGCGGCGATCCTGTTACTGCGGCGGGACCGGTGGATAGTTTGGCCTTCGGCTTCATCAAGAATGGCGGGATGAGTGCCGAGGCGGTGGTGCTGTTCGACCCAGCTCAGGCTGACATGGTGAAATATCGCCGCAAGCGTGGCGGCCATTTGCAATGCAAGGGGCGTTATTTGGCGGCCCAGATCCTGGCCATGTTGGATGGTGATTTATGGTTGGCCAATGCGCGCCATGCCAATGGTGCTGCGCAAGAGATAGCCGCCGGGTGCAGCGATCGGCTGCTGCATGCGGTCGAAGCTAACGAGCTGTTCGTGCGCTTGTCTGAATCTGAAAGGGCGGCTTTGCGCAGCCAAGGGTTCGATTTTTACGATTGGGGCGCAGATGCGGCCAGGTTCGTAACAGCCTGGAATACCCGCAGCGATGACGCGCAGGGGCTGGGTCAAGCCATCGCCGCGCTGTGAGTCCATCGCAGACCAGCTTGCTGAGGTGGAAGATCATTCTGCCCTTTGTGCTGACCGGCACAATTTGGGGTTCGACCTGGTTCGTCATCACCGGCCAAATTGACGGCGTGCCGGCGGCGTGGTCGGTGTTTTATCGCTTCGCCTTGGCAACGCCCGCGCTGTTTCTTGTTGCCTTTGTCATGAAGCGACGATTGTTGCTGACCAGGTCAGAGCATAGACTAGCCGTGCTAGTCGGCTTGTTTCAGTTTAGCGGCAATTTCCTATTCGTTTATCACGCAGAATTGTTCGTAACGTCGGGCATAGTCGCGATGATGTTCGGGCTGCTGATGGTACCCAATGCTTTATTGGCGCGCTGGTTCTTGGGTGAGCGCGTGCAAGGCGGCTTCGTGATGGGTAGCCTCATTGCGATTGTGGGCGTCTCCTTCCTGCTCGCGCATGAATATCTGGCCAATCCGGACGCTGGGGTAATCGGCGGCAATGTCGGCTTGGGAATTGTTCTTGCCATGCTGGGCATTTTGTCCGCATCGGTCGCCAATGTGATCCAGGCCAACCCTGTTGGTCGCGCGGTGCCAATGGTCAGCCTGTTGGCTTGGGCGATGCTGTATGGAACGGTGTTCGACTTTGGCTTTGCATTCATCACGGCCGGTGCGCCTCCATTGCCGACAGATACCGGCTATTGGATAGGCATTGTCTATCTGGCACTGATTGGTTCGGTCATCACCTTCCCGCTGCATTACAATTTGGTGCGCGAGATTGGGGCGGGCAGGACCGCCTATAATTCGATCCTGACGATCTCTGTCGCCATGGCGATTTCGACCTTGTTCGAAGATTACCGCTGGACCGCGCTGACGATCGGCGGAGTGGCGCTTGCGGTGGTGGGCATGGTGCTGGCGCTCCGATCAAAGCAACGCCGCTAGGCCCTCGCGAAAAGTGGGATAGCGTGGCTGCCAACCCAGCACACGTTTGGCTTTGCCATTGGCCACGCGCCTGTTCTCGGAATAAAAACCACGCGCCATTTCGGACAATTTGGCTTCTTCCAATGTTTGCATGGGCGGGGGCTCTAACCCCAACAGCTGGCAGGCATATTCCGTTACTGCATTGCCGCTGGCGGGCAGGTCATCGGACACATTGTAAGCGCCTGCTGGTGCGGTATTTTCCAAAGCAGCCACAATTGCGCTGACAATGTCGTCCACATGGACGCGGCTGAATACTTGACCAGGCATGTCAATCCGGCGCGCTTTGCCCTGCTGAACACGATCAAGGGCGCTGCGGCCGGGCCCGTAAATTCCTGGCAGTCGGAACACCCGCGCTCCCAGGTTCATCCAGTCGGCATCAGCCTGCGAACGTGCGTTGCGGCGACCAATCCCAATTGGCGAGCTTTCGTCCACCCATGCGCCTTGTTGATCGCCATAAACCCCGGTTGATGACAGATAGCCATGCCAGGCATCGCCGAAGGATTGCCTATAAGAATTGAGCACCGGGTCCAGGCCACTTTCCCGATCTGGCGGGACCGACGATAACACATGGGTCGCGCGGTAAAGCGCTTTGGTCACCGCTTCTTGGTCATCGAAGTCGATATCGCCCGCGCTTCCGGTGGCCGAAACGTCCCATCCTTGCGCCCTTAAGGCAGCAGCCAATCGTCCTGCAGTATAGCCTAAGCCAAAGATGAGAAGATGACCGGCCATAGACGCCAAACCGACCTAATTTTCCAGATAGCCAGCGGGAGGAGGCGTAATGGTTGCGCCGTCCACATTGTCTGCTTTCCATTGCATAGCCTGACGCACCCTCGTTTGTCCTGACGGGTGGGTGTAGAACACAAATTCCTCAAGCCGCGATGGCTCAAGCTTGCGATATTCTGACAGTCGCATCGCTGCCCTGGCGAATGCATCGGGCTCTTTTGCTGCTTGCAAGCCAAACGCATCGGCCTGGCTTTCCTGAAGCCTGATAATGTTATTGATCAGGGGGGTCGCAAGCAAAACATAGATCGACAAAATGATAGCCAAGACTGGAATGGATGCTGGATCACCCAGATCACGAATGCCCCATCTTTGGCCAAAGCGACGGATCAGCACGGGGGCAATGCGGCTGGTAAGAAACAGCCCAAGACCGATGATCGACATGAAGGTTGCGACCCGCCATGCGCCATGGTTCATTACATAATGGCCCAGCTCGTGCGCAGTAACGGCCAGCACTTCATCATCCGTGGTGCGCTCAAGAAGATTGTCGTTCAGCGCAATCCGGATGGTTGGGCCAAATCCGGAAACATTAGCCGAGATGCGCTTGTCCTGTTTGGATTGATCGAACACATAAATCTTGTCCGCCGGCACATTGTAATCCTGCGCCATGGCGACGATGCGGTCTCTGACCGGTCCATCTTCCATTTCGCTATAGGTGTTGAACAAGGGCGCTATGAACACCGGTGATAGGATCATACCCACCATCAAGATCACACCCGTCACTGCGGTGCCCAAAACCCACCAAGTCTTTTGTGCCCGCCGAATCACAGCATAGACCACGGCAATCGCCAAGGGTCCCACAACCAAGCTGATTGCAAAGCTGGTAAGCTGGTCAGAAATCCAAGGGCCGAAGTCCAAGTCGAGCAGATCATATTGCTTCTCGCGGAGATAGCCGGTGTAGATTGTCCAAGGCAGTGCAACCACCGTGGTGACGACCACATAGAGAAGCGCGGTGAACCAAGTCACCATGAATGCGTTCTTGAACAGTCTTTCGCTTAAAGCCCGGAAACCCGCCGACATCTTTGATCGAAGTATTATCCAGTCAATCGCGACGGTGACCAGAGTACCCCATAATAAAAGCCAATAGGTCCCTTCGAAATAGGCATCGGATTGTTCGCGTGCAGGACCCTGGAGCGTATCAAGATAGGCGCGAGTAGCCGCGCTTACATCCATTCCGCTGCTTACCGCTAATAAATCCAGAACAATCAATTCGTTGTCTCCCGGCTAGCTTACTGGATTTAAGCGTCAAAACTGTCAACGCGTAATAACTGGGCAGGCGCGCCTGTGAATATTGCTTGCGACTTGAAAAAGCTGGGGCTGGACCACGGCGATTATCCGCTTAGATAAGCGATATGGATATTGCATCGAAACCCACCGCCCCGAATGGAAACACTGCCATGGCAGACGCGCCGCCGTCGCCAGAGCCATTGACGATTTTACGGGAGGATTACCAACCCTACCCGTGGCGTGTGCCTGAAACGCGTTTGGAATTTGACCTTGGCGTTGATCAAACGCGCGTCGTTTCCACCTTGATGGTCGAGCGGAACTCGGACGCTGAAGCCTCGTCTGTCCTCCGGCTGGATGGAGATGCGATCGAAGCCCATTCGGTCAAAGTGGATGGCAAGCAATGCGATAATTGGCGCATGGATGGCGAAGCGCTTGAGCTGACCCTCCCAGGTGACAGTCACGAAGTTGAGATCGTTACACTGCTCGAACCTGCTGCAAACTTGCAGCTGATGGGACTATATGCCTCGGGCGGGATGCTGTGCACTCAGTGTGAAGCGGAAGGGTTCCGCCGGATCACCTTCTACCCCGATCGTCCCGATGTGCTCTCCACCTACAGCGTGCGGATGGAGGGTTCCAAAAGCGCATTTCCGATCCTGCTGTGCAATGGCAATATGGTGGCCTCGGGCGATTTGGATGATGGACGCCACTTTGCCGAATGGCATGACCCATGGCCCAAGCCATCCTATTTGTTCGCTTTGGTTGCCGGTGATCTTGTCGCCAATTCCTCTAGCTTTACAACCTGTTCCGGCCGTGAGGTTGAGTTGAATGTATGGGTCCGTGAGGAAGATCTGGCGCGCACCGACCATGCGATGGAATCGCTCAAAAAATCGATGAAGTGGGACGAAGAAGCCTTTGGCCGCGAATATGATCTCAATCTGTACAACATTGTCGCCGTGTCTGACTTCAACATGGGCGCTATGGAGAACAAGGGCCTGAATGTCTTCAACACCAAATATGTGTTGGCCGATCCTGATACCGCTACCGATGCAGATTTTGACGCGATTGAGGGCGTTATTGGGCACGAGTATTTTCACAATTGGTCGGGCAATCGCATCACCTGCCAGGACTGGTTCCAACTCAGTCTGAAAGAAGGCTTTACTGTGCTGCGCGATCAGTTGTTCAGTCAGGATATGCAGGGCGAAGCGGTCAAGCGTATCGAAGATGTCCGCATCCTACGCGCGGCACAATTTCCCGAAGATTCCGGTCCGCTGGCGCACCCGATCCGGCCCGACAGCTATCAGGAAATCAACAATTTCTACACGGCGACAGTCTATAATAAGGGCGCCGAAGTCATCCGCATGATGCGCACGATGGTCGGGCCAGAACGCTTCCGCAAAGGCACCGATCTGTATTTTGATCGGCATGATGGAGAGGCGGCCACTTGCGAAGACTTTGTGACCTCGATTGAAGATGGAGCAGAGGTTGATCTGACACAGTTCCGCCTGTGGTATTCGCAGGCGGGCACGCCAAAGGTGGATGTCTCAGTGCTCCATTCAAAAGACACAACTCTGCTGGCAATGAAGCAGGAAGTGCCAGCCACGCCGGGTCAGCCGGACAAATCGCCCATGCCCATTCCCTTGCGGGTTGCCTTGTTCGATCCGGACACAGGCAAGCATCAGGGTGAACAGCTGCTCATCATGGATGAGGCGCAGAAGGGTTGGAATTTCAAGGGCTTTGAGAAGCCTCCGATTGTTTCGATCAATCGTGGATTTTCGGCGCCAGTCACGATCACTCGATCGGTACCGCAGGATCAGCTGGTTTTCCTGGCTCAGCATGATGATGATACATTTGCTCGTTACGAGGCTCTGCAAGAATTGGCTTCGCGTCAATTGGTGGGTGTTTCGACGGGCGCCCTGGATTGTGATGCCCAATCCGAGGGCGAGGCAGCTGTGATCACCGCCATGCGGTCTATTCTGACCGACGAGGCATTGGATGATTCCATGCGCGGTGAATTGATGATGCTGCCCAGCCCGGCCTATTTGATGGAACAGATCGATAAAGCCAATCCGGGCGCGGTGCATGCTGCGCGCGAAGGTTTGCGCTTGGCTATGGCGACCGCATTGCAAACTGAGTTGGACACTCTTTATGGCCGCGTAAAACAGGTTGCTTTCGATGATCCAAACGGGCGCGGTGCGCGCAAGGTAAAGTCGCAAGCCCTCGCTTATCTTGCAGCATCGGACCAGGAACGTGCTGCGGCTCTTGCTGCTGATCAATATACCTCGGCTGACAACATGACTGACCGCCAAGGGGCATTGAACGTACTGACCGGCTTAGAAGTGAAGGAGCGGACCGATGCTCTGATCGATTTCTACAATCGTTATCGCGGCAATGATCTGGTGATCGACAAATGGTTCTCTTTGCAGGCGTGGTCGCAGCATCCCAACGTGTTGGAGCATGTCAAAGCGCTGGCCGAGCATCCGGACTTTAACCTGCAAAACCCCAATCGCGCTCGCGCTCTCTACATGGCCTTTGCCAGCAATCCGCAAGCGTTCCATGAGCCTAGCGGAGAAGGGTATCGCATGATTGCCGATTTCATATTGGCATTGGACCCGATCAACTCCAGCACGGCCGCGCGCTTTGTTCCGCCGCTGGGACGGTGGCGCAGGATCGAAGACGGGCGCGCCGCACTGATGAAGGCCGAACTGGAGCGGATCTTGGCAGCTCCCAAGCTGTCGCGCGATGTGCACGAACAGGTGGCTCGTTCGCTTGGCTGACAAGACGGTGTCCAATCCGATTGCTTGTGACGCATTGGACGGCATTCCTCACGGCTTTTTCGGGCATGAAGGCGAGCGACTGCAGTTCGGCTTTGGCGCAGAAGGAGATGCCGATGCCATTCGCTTGGCCCGTCAATCGGCCTGCAACACGATTTCGCGCGGAAGCGCTTTGGCAGCACCGCATCAAGTGCATTCAGCCGATGTTCTTCATGTAAGCCGTGCTTGGAGCGATGAGGCGACAGGCCGACCCGAAGCAGATGCTTTGGTGACATCGCAACAGGGCATCACGCTTGGCATTGTTACCGCCGATTGCGCGCCGGTTTTGTTTGCTGACAAGGCCGCTGGAGTGATTGGTGCAGCGCATGCCGGATGGCGCGGAGCCCATGACGGAGTTTTGGAAAACACTCTGGAAGCAATGGAAGCGCTTGGCGCCCAGCGCGACCGGACAATTGCGGTAATTGGCCCCACCATTGCCCAGTCCAGCTATGAGGTGGACGACGGTTTCAAGCAGATGTTTGGCGATGGAGCATCCGCCTTTTTTGCCTCAGGTAGATCGGGGCACTGGCAGTTTGATCTGCCAGCCTATATCGGCGCGCGCTTGCGCAGTTTCGGGGCGGGGAATATTGTCGATCTTGGTCTGGATACTTACGAGCAAGCCGACCGGTTTTACTCTTTCCGCCGGGCAACCCATCGCGGCCAAGCCAACTATGGCCGGCAAATCAGCATGATCGCTCTTGCAAAAAACTGAACTATGCATGTTTAAAAGGCGGTTGGCATTGTGCGGCATTGGCGCTATCAGCGCGCCAAATCGGGGTGACGGGCAAAGTTTCGGCCACCATCCTGAATCCTGGTCAGGCAGCGGTGAAATCCACTTGGCTTCCTGACGGGTTTGGTAAATTAGCACCTGGCGAATCAATGCCCGGGTGAGTGGACTGAGCAAGGTTAGGTGTAATGGCTGAATCAACAGGCACAGCAACCGCAGATATGATCGTCGGTGACGGCGATGATGGGGTTCGGCGCCGAGATTTCATCAATATCGCAGCAGTTAGCTTTGCTGGCATTGGCGGAGCAGCAACGCTGTTCCCGTTGATCAGCCAAATGGCTCCATCTGCTGACGTGCTTGCAGAAAGCAGCACGGAATTGGACACAGGCGCGATTGCTCCTGGCCAGGCGATCAAGGCGATCTTCCGCAAGCAACCTTTGTTTGTTCGTCGTTTGACCGCTGCTGAACTGGCTGAGGCCAATGCAGTCGGACTGGACGATCTGCGCGATCCGCAAACTTTGGCGGACCGGACCAAAGAAGGTCACGGCGATGTTCTGGTAACAATGGGCGTTTGTACGCACCTTGGCTGTGTGCCTTTGGGCGCTGCAGAAGGCGAAAACAAAGGCGAGTATGGCGGATATTTCTGCCCTTGCCATGGTTCGCACTACGACACGGCTGGCCGCATCCGCAAAGGCCCCGCGCCGACCAACCTCGAAGTACCCGAATATGAATTCACGTCCGATTCCGTCATTCGTGTCGGCTGAAATCAGAGAGATTGATTAGATGAGCTTTTCCTGGGCACGCCAATACGAACCGCAAACCGGTGTCACCAAATGGTTGGACGAGCGGCTACCGCTGCCTCGACTGGTCTATAATGCTGTTGGTGCCGGCTATCCGGTGCCGCGCAATCTGAACTACATGTGGAATTTCGGCGTTCTTGCCGGATTTTTCCTCGTTTTGCAGATCATCACCGGCGTTGTTCTGGCCATGCATTATGCATCGGATGCAACGGTTGCCTTTGCCAAGGTTGAACACATCATGCGCGATGTGAACTGGGGCTGGTTGATGCGTTACATGCACGCCAATGGCGCCAGCTTCTTTTTCATCGTGATCTATTTGCACATTTTCCGCGGGTTCTTTTACTCGTCCTATAAAGCTCCTCGCGAAATGATCTGGCTGTTGGGCGTGGTCATCTTCCTGCTGATGATGGCAACCGCCTTCATGGGTTATGTGCTTCCTTGGGGGCAGATGAGCTTCTGGGGTGCCAAGGTGATTACCGGCCTGTTTGGCGCCATCCCTGTGGTGGGTGAGCCATTGCAGGTATGGCTGCTGGGCGGCTTTGCTCCCGATGATGCAGCCTTGAACCGCTTCTTCTCGCTGCACTTCTTGCTGCCATTTGTGATTGCGGGCGTTGTGATCCTGCACATTTGGGCGCTGCACATTCCCGGATCATCCAATCCGACAGGCGTAGAAGTAAAGAAGGAATCGGATACGGTTCCGTTCCACCCCTATTACACAGCCAAAGACGGCTTTGGTCTGGGCGTCGTCCTGATCGTGTTTGCGATTATGGTGTTCTTCCTGCCCAACATGCTGGGCCACCCAGACAATTATATCGAGGCGAACCCGCTTTCGACGCCTGCGCTGATTGTGCCTGAATGGTATTTCTATCCATTCTACGCGATCCTACGGGCCTTCACCTTCGACTTCTTCTTCGTTCCGGCCAAGCTTTTGGGTGTGATTGCGATGTTCGCGTCGATCCTGATCTGGTTTATCCTGCCATGGCTCGACAAGAGCCCGGTTCGGTCAGGTCATTATCGTCCGCTGTTCCGCATCTTCTTCTGGATCTTGATGGCGGATATGGCCTTGCTGTTTTACCTCGGCGGCGCGCATGCGGAAGAACCCTATATTATGCTGAGTCAGCTGGCGACGGCATATTACTTCCTGCACTTCCTGGTGATCTTGCCGATCATCAGCCAGATCGAAAAGCCACGACCATTGCCTTACTCAATCACAGAAGCTGTGTTGGGCAAGGATGAACAGGCTGCGGGCAACAAACCAGCAGAGACTTCGGCGTGAACGGCCGGCTTGAGAATATAGGAATGATTGGCTCATGATCCGTCTTATCTCCATCCTAGCCGGGCTTGGCTTCGCCATCGCGGCCCTGTGGTCCTTTGGTAAGGGCGCCTATGTCGTCATGACTGAAGGCATGGGCGAGCAATCGGCCGAATATGCTTTGCATGAAAAGGTCCGCGGTCCTGAAGGTGGCTTCAGCTTTGAAGGCCCGGTTGGCAATTGGGACCGGCAACAGCTGCAACGCGGTTATCAGGTTTACAAAGAAGTCTGCTCTGCTTGCCACAGCCTCAACTATGTTGCTTTCCGCAATTTGGCTGAACTCGGCTATGATGAAGGCCAGGTCAAAGCAGAGGCAGCCAGTTGGCAGGTTCCCGGCATAGATCCAAACACGGGCGAGGCGACGTCGCGTCCAGGCCTGCCTACGGATAAATTCCCGTCACCCTATCCCAACAGCGTTGCTGCTGCTGCGGCCAATAACAACGCGATCCCACCGGATTTGTCGTTGATGACCAAGGCCCGCAAAGACGGTTCGAATTACCTGTATGCTCTGCTGGTTGGCTATGGCGAACCTGATCCGGCGAAACTGGCAGAATATCCTGAGTTCGAGACGCCAACGGGACTGTATTTCAACAAGTACTTCCCCAATGTGAACATCGCCATGGCGCCGCCTTTGACGGCCGATGGCCAGGTTACCTATTCCGATGGCACTGAAGCGACGATCTCGCAGATGTCCAAAGATGTCGCAGCTTTCCTGACATGGACGGCAGAGCCCACCATGGTGAAACGCAAGCAGACCGGTTGGCCAGTGTTGGGCTTCCTGCTGTTCGCCACCATCTTGGCTTGGCTGTCAAAGAAGCAAATTTGGTCTTCGGTGAAGCCGCGCAAGGAAGACTGAACGAGTGAAAGCTCGGATTTAGCAATCTGAAAGATCAGCGCCCCTCCATCACAGCGATGGCGGGGCGCTTTCTTTTGCGGGATACTCAATTAGGGGATAGCCAGTATGAGCCCGGATGAATTGAAAGCCTTGATCCGAACGGTGCCTGACTTTCCTCAGCCGGGCGTTCAGTTTCGCGACATCACCACCTTAATCGGAAGTGGTTCGGGATTGCGGGCCAGTGTCGAACATTTGGCCAATAGGGCACAGTTGGCAGGAGCAGAAGCCATTGCCGGCATGGAGGCGCGTGGCTTCATCTTTGGTGCTGCCGTTGCCGCCCATATGGGGATCGGGTTCGTGCCGATCCGTAAGCCAGGGAAATTACCGGTCGAAACCATTGGGGTCGATTATCAGCTGGAATATGGCATTGACCGGCTGGAAGTGGACGCGGGCGCGATTGGTGCTGGCCAGCATGTGGTGATGGTCGATGATCTGATCGCAACCGGCGGCACCGCTCTGGCGGCTGCCCAATTGCTAGGGCAGGCAGGCGCCCGGCTTGACCACGCCTTGTTCGTGATCGACTTGCCCGACCTGGGAGGCGCGAAGAAGCTGCGCGATGCTGGGCTTGAGGTGCAATCCTTGATGCAGTTTGACGGCGACTAAGCCGACCGTTTCATTCCAGCCGCATAGCCTTGAAATGAAATGCAGACTTGCCATTGATCCGTTGAGGGTTCACCTGCTTCGATGATGGAGTCGCAAGCGCTTACAATTGCTTTGATTGGTGCCCTGGGCATCGGTGCCCAATGGATTGCTTGGCGCACTGGTTGGCCAGCCATCGTGCTGATGTTGTTCGCTGGCTTCATGGCAGGGCCTGTTACGGGCCTGCTCGATCCCAATGCAGCCTTTGGTGACTTGCTAGAGCCTATGATCGCCATCGGCGTTGCCTTGATCCTGTTCGAAGGCGGGCTCAGTCTTGATTTGCGCGAACTGCGTCATTCGGGAGAGGCGGTCTGGCGATTAGCCACCATCGGTGTGTTGGTGGGCTGGGCTTTGGGCTCGGCCGCTGGGTTTTACATCGCAGGCTTGGTTTGGCCGGTGGCCATCTTGTTTGGCGGCATATTGGTTGTAACGGGCCCCACTGTGGTCTTACCGTTATTGCGGCAATCCAAGGTGCAAACGCGGCCAGGCTCCATCCTGAAGTGGGAAGCCATCGTCAATGATCCCACCGGCGCTTTGTGTGCGGTGATTGCGTATGAGTATTTTCGAAAACTGGCGGACTCGCCTGGCGCTTCCTTGGTCGAGGTGGTGCCGCCTCTGATCATTGCCGCCATTGTCGCCGGTCTGATCGGTTATGTCGCCGCGCGAATGATCGCATTCCTGTTCCCGCGCGGCGCGGTGCCAGAATATCTCAAAGTGCCCGTTCTGTTCACCGTGGTCATCGCGGTATTCGTGGTCTCGAACAAAATCGAACATGAAGCCGGCTTGGTTGCCGTCACGGTGATGGGTATCACGCTTGCCAATTTGGGCGTGTCGAGCCTCCGCAGCATCCATCCGTTCAAGGAAAACATCGCGGTCCTGCTGGTGTCAGGCATCTTCATAATCTTGTCAGCCAGTCTCGAATTTTCCGACATGCAGTATTTCAATTGGCGCTTCGGCTTCTTCCTGCTGGCGCTGTTGTTCCTCGTCCGGCCATTGACGGTGTTAATCAGCCTGCTCGGCAGCTCAGTCCCATGGAACGAGCGATTGTTTGTTGCCTGGATCGCCCCGCGCGGCATCGTGCTGGTGGCCATTTCAGGTCTGTTTGCTTTGCGGCTGACCGATCTGGGCTACAGCGATGGTAATGTCCTGATTGGCCTCAGCTTCGCTGTGGTCTTTGTGACCATTGTCGCACACGGCTTCACGGTCGATCTGGTGGCGAAGCTGCTGAAAGTTAAGGGCGCGACCCGTCCGGGCCTGCTGATCGTGGGTAGCACGCCCTGGACCATGGCCCTGGCCAAAGAAATGACCGCGCTCAAAACACCGGTGATGATTGTCGATTCAAGCTGGCAACGGCTTGGCTCTGCGCGGCGCGAAGGCTTGCCATTTTATCACGGAGAAATCCTGAATGAAGCAACCGAGCATAATCTGGATCTGACCCCGTTTCAGGTGTTGGTCGCAGCGTCAGATAACGAGGCGTATAATGCGCTGGTCTGCAACGAATTTGCGCATGAGATTGGCCGGGATTCGGTTTATCAATTGGGCGAAGATGTGGATTCTGATGATCGACATGCTTTGCCGGATTCCATCCGCGGACGAGCCTTGTTCGAATCCGGATTTGGCGTGTCCGATGTCAATGAAAGGCAGGCGCAAGGGTGGACCTTCCGCAAGACGAAACTGTCGGAAGAATTCGATTTCGAAGACGCCAAGGAACGCCTGCCTGAAAGCTCCAATATGCTGCTTCTGCTAAGGGAGAGCGGGCGACTGCGCTTCTTTAGTCACGCGGCGCGGCCAGAACCACGCGCAGGCGACACCATCATTTCGTTCATCCCGCCAGTGATGAACACTGCTGAACAGGCTGAGGCGAAGCGTTCAGGAAACTCAGATCCAGACGGTGCGAAACCGCAAACGGCATAAGGGTGAAGGATATGACTGTGACCAAAGCGATTAAACACAGCCCGGCCATAGCGTTGCTCGTCCTAATGCTGGCTGCATGCAACCAGGCGGATACCCGGCCACCAGAAAATTCTGGCGGGGATGAAGCTGAAGCACCGCCGCCGCAATCTATCATCCGTCCTGATGTTGAGCAGGCTGCACCGGTTGCAGCGCTTACGCCGCTAAACACCAGCATATCCTTTGCTGATGGAGGTGCTGAATTGTCGGAAGGTGCGCTGGCCGAGCTGGCAACTGTGCGCAGTTCGCCGCAAATGGCTGAGGGTGGACCGATTATTCTACGCGGCCATAGCGATGCCGGTGGCAGCGATGCGATCAATATGCGCGCTTCTGAAGGGCGCGCTCAGGCTGTAGCGGATTGGCTGATCGAAATGGGTATTGGCGAAGACCGGATCACGATCATCGTCTTTGGCGAGCAGAATCCGGTTGAACCCAATGCCAAGCAGGATGGCACACCCAACGAGCCAGGCCGCAAGGCCAATCGCCGGGTGGATGTGACCATTGCCCTACCGCGCGCTGCCGATGCAGCAGAAGCGCCAGAGGCCAACCAGCCTGCAGATTGATTAGCTAAGTTCAGCCACCAGTTTTAGCACCTGCTCTGCCCATTCGGGGCGACAGATCAGCAAGTCAGGCAGGTAAGTGTCCTTCTGATTGTAGATCAGCGGCGACCCGTCAATCCGCGAACAATGCAGGCCATGCGCCAGGGCCACGGCCACCGGGGCGCAACTGTCCCATTCATATTGCCCGCCAGAATGCAGATAAATCTCGGCCTCTCCGCGCACGATGGCCATCGCCTTGGCGCCTGCACTGCCCATCGGTATCAATTCTCCGCCCAAGGCTTCAGCCACCGCGACTGCCTCCTTGGCTGGACGCGTCCGGCTTACCACCAAACGGGGCGTTGGGGCTGCTTGCGGCAGGTCGATAGGCGCATCGGTGCGCAGTACAATGCCCCCGTCTTGTCCGGGCAGAGCTACGGCGCCTGTATGCGCCACGCCATTGATCGATAGGCCGACATGGACCGCCCAATCATGGCGAGCCTCGCCATATTCGCGGGTGCCATCGACCGGATCGATGATCCAGACCCGCTCCATGCCGAGGCGCTCTGCATTGTCCTTCTCTTCTTCGGACAACAGGCCATCATCGGGCCGCTGGGCGCGCAAGGCATGGCACAGAAATTCATTGGCTGTGGCGTCGCCCGCCTTGCCCAATTCCTTGCCGCTAAATTTGCCAGAGGCACGCACCTGCAGCAGGATTTGCCCTGCCTCTGCAGCCAATTGAGCGGCCAGTTCTGCGTCACTCATGCTCATTTTAGGGGCATGATCTGCGCGATAATGTGGTCCGCAGCCTCTTCCACCGTCATTTCCACCGTGTTCACACGGATTTCTGCATTTTCGGGTTCTTCATAAGGGCTGTCGATACCGGTAAAGTTCTTCAGCTCGCCGCTGCGCGCTTTCTTATAAAGACCTTTGACGTCGCGCTGTTCGGCTACATCCAGCGGCGTGTCGACAAACACTTCGATGAATTCTCCGTCGGGGACCATGCCTCGAACCAATTGACGCTCGACCCGGAACGGAGAGATAAATGCGGTCAACACAATCAGGCCGGCATCGGTCATCAATTTCGCGACTTCACCCACGCGACGGATATTCTCGATCCGATCATTCTCGGTAAAGCCCAGATCCTTATTCAAGCCGTGGCGGACATTATCACCATCCAGCAGGAAGGTGTGGCGATTCATCAGATTGAGCCGCTGTTCCACCGCGTTGGCGATGGTCGATTTGCCCGAGCCGGAAAGGCCTGTGAACCATAGGACCAGCGGTTTCTGGTTCTTCAACAAGGCGTGATCATCGCGTGTGATCGTGGTTGGTTGCCAATGAACATTCTGTGCGCGGCGCAGACTGAAATGGATCAGCCCCGCGCCAACGGTTGCATTGGTGAATTTGTCGATCAGGATGAAGCCGCCCAGCTGACGGCTCTTGGTATAGGGCTCGAAGATGATCGGCTTGTCAGTGCGCAATTCCGCGACACCAATGCCATTCAGTTGCAATGTCTTGGCGGCAAGATGTTCGAAACTGTTGACGCAAATCTCGTATTTGGGTTCGGCCACGGTTGCGCTGACCATTTGCGGCCCAAGCTTCAGCCAATAGGCGCGACCCGGCTTTAGCGCCTCGTCGCTCATCCAGACAATGGTCGTTTCAAACTGGTCAGAGGCCTCGGGCGGATCGTCAGCCACCGCGATCATATCGCCCCGGCTGCAGTCAACTTCGTCTGCCAAAGTCAGCGTGACCGATTGACCGGCAACGGCCTCGTCCAGATCGCCATCAAATGTGGAGATGGATTTGACCGTGCTGGTTTTGCCGGTTGGCACAATCCGGACAGCGTCGCCTGGCTTGATCGAGCCATCGGTAATCAGTCCGGCGAACCCGCGAAAATCCAGATTGGGCCGGTTGACCCATTGCACCGGCATGCGGAAGGTCCGTGCCTGCGCAGCAAAATTGGCAATTTCGACCGTTTCCAGATGGTCGATCAGGGCGGGCCCATCATACCACGGCGTATTGGAAGACGCCGCGCCGCCAACAGGAGCAGTGATATTGTCGCCCTTGAAGCCTGAGATCGGAATGGCTATGAAGCTTTCGATCCCGATCTCGTTCGCAAATGCGGTGTATTCGCCCACAATTCGATCAAAAGTGGCCTGATCGTAATCGACCAGATCCATCTTGTTGACCGCCAGAACCAGATGCTTGATTCCCAACAGGTGAACCAGAAAACTGTGGCGCTTGGTTTGCTCCAGAATGCCTTTGCGCGCGTCAACCAATATGACGGCCAGGTCGGCTGTGGATGCGCCGGTGACCATATTGCGCGTATATTGTTCGTGGCCGGGCGTATCAGCGACGATGAATTTGCGCTTTTCAGTTGTGAAAAAGCGGTAGGCGACGTCGATTGTGATGCCTTGTTCGCGCTCGGCTGCCAAGCCGTCCACCAAGAGAGCAAAGTCAATTTCTTCGCCTTGCGTTCCGTGCTTCTGGCTGTCGCTTTCCAGAGCGGAAAGCTGATCTTCAAAGATCATCTTGGAATCATACAACAACCGTCCGATCAGCGTGCTCTTGCCATCATCCACACTGCCACAGGTAATAAAGCGCAGCAGGCTTTTGTGCTGATGTTGGTCCAGATAGGCGTCGATATCTTCGGCGATCAGGGCTTCGGTCTGGAAAGAAGAATTTTGAGCAGGAGTTTGATCGGTCATCAGAAATACCCCTGCTGCTTCTTGTCTTCCATTGACGCAGACTGTCCCTTGTCGATCGCGCGACCTTGTCGTTCGGACCCGGTCGCCAAAAGCATTTCCTGAATGATCTTGTTCATGTCCGTCGCATCGCTCTGGGTAGCGCCGGTAAGCGGATAACAGCCTAGCGTACGGAAACGGACGTTGCGCTCCACTGGCTCTTCACCTTCTTCAAGGCGGAACCGATCGTCATCGACCACCAACAATAGTCCATCGCGTTCAACCGTCGGGCGCGGAGAGGATAGATACAGCGGCACAATATCGATCTGTTCCAGAGCAATATATTGCCAGATATCCAGCTCGGTCCAATTCGAGATCGGGAAGACCCGGATGCTCTCATCCTTGTTCTTCTTGGCATTGTAGAGATTCCACAATTCGGGTCGCTGGTTCTTGGGGTCCCAGCGATGCGAGGCCGTGCGGAAGCTGAACACACGCTCTTTCGCGCGGGCCTTTTCTTCGTCGCGACGGCCACCGCCAAAGGCAGCGTCAAACCCATGCTCTGTCAAAGCACGCTTTAAGGGATCGGTCAGTTGGGCTTGCGAATATAGCGCGCTGCCGGTGTCGAACGGGTTGATGCCTTGTTCTTCCGCGTCTTCATTTTGCGCCACAATCAATTCAAGATTGTATTCTTTGACCGTCTTGTCGCGATGATCGAGCAGCGCCTGAAAGTCCCAACCTGATGCAACATGCAGCATGGGGAAGGGCGGCGGAGAGGGGTAAAATGCCTTGCGCGCCAGATGCAGCATGACAGACGAATCTTTGCCCACCGAATACAGCATGACGGGATTTTCGGCCTCGGCCACAACCTCCCGGAAGATATGAATGCTTTCGGCTTCAAGCCGTTCAAGATGGGTCAGTTGGCGCATTGTTCGATCGTACTGTTGGAAGAAGCATTGGAAATAGGCGATTTGACCTCGGAGGCAAGGAACCATTTCTTTGTCATCTTCAAAATCAAAGTTTGCTGTGCGAGCAAATTTCGCAAGGCTTCATGACGCAATT
Source organism: uncultured Erythrobacter sp. (assembly GCA_947495555.1). Classification (GTDB taxonomy): domain Bacteria; phylum Pseudomonadota; class Alphaproteobacteria; order Sphingomonadales; family Sphingomonadaceae; genus Erythrobacter. The sequence goes on from CANLZI010000001.1 coordinate 1,998,873, forward strand.
GGTTGACGAATCTGCCTTGATCATGGCAATGGCCGCGCCTTGCACAGGATAGGTCTTCAACTGGCGACCTGATCCACGCGATTGAGCGGGTATAGCATAGTGGTAATGCTCTAGCCTTCCAAGCTAGCTAGAGGGGTTCGATTCCCCTTACCCGCTCCAACTTCTCTGACATCGTGGGAGCACAGGGAAACTAGGCCCCTAATACAATTCGCGCGCTAAATTAAAGCGACAAGAGTGGCTTCTTGAGCCTAGAACGAAGTTCGGGCGCCCGGATTTTATCCTGAGCGCCCGATGAGACCCGAAAGGCTCTACAGCCGATCTGGGCACAGGCCTAACAGCATAGTGATTCTATGGCTTGTCCCCTAATTGAGGGTCAAATGATATCGTTCACATTCGCCATCTGGGCCGATGGGCGGCACGTTTGCTGTGTTTTCCTACTGAAATCAGGCCTAGCGAGACCGCCTTCACAGCCGCTGCCGTGCGATCGGAAACACCCAGTTTTCCGAAAATACGCTTAACATAGCTGTCGACAGTGCTCTTGGTGATCCCCAAAATCTCAGCGATGACTGTGTTGCTTTTGCCTTCACCAATCCAGCGGATCACATCGAGTTCGCGTTGGGAAAGGTCGGGCATCATCTCGTCCCGCACATCCACCAGCTCGCAATAGCGTTGGAAGCATAGCTGCGCTGCAACTTGTACCTGGCGCACGGTTGCATCTTCTATTGGGCCGTCAAACAAGGGATTGCCGACGCCAACAAATCCGGCGCGCGCATAGGGGCCGGTACATGGGATGGCGATGCCATCACCGATCTCGCTCATGAATCGTTTTTGCTTTGCGGTCAGTTTGGCGATCTTTTGCGTGTCGGACCATCTGAAAGCATTGCTGCGATTCAGCGCGACATCGGGCATTGGGTCAATCATCCAACCCAATTCGCGATAGAACTTCTCTTTCTTCTTTTCAAAGCCCACATTCCACAAGACGCGGCCTACTCTGCGATCGGCAACAACTGGGGCCAGAAAGTATAAAGCGCCAAAATCGATTGCAGTCAGGATCTTATGGATCGCGCGCCGAAACGGCACGACCCCATCGGCCTGTGAAGCCAGCGCAAGCGCATCCCAATATTGGCTTTGCTCTTGTGACATAACCCACCCAGATAATCACATTGGCGAACAGAAGAAATCTAGGCTTGTTAGGTACGGTTTGGCAAATGATTGCTTAATCTTCTGAAAGAACAAAAAAACACCGAGGAAAACTCGCCTAATTGATCCACCTAGTTGACCGGCAAATTGTCGATCAGCCTGGTCTGGCCAATTCTTGCTGCGACCAGCATGCGTGCCGGTGTTCCATTGAATTCGCTGACAATCGCCAGCGATCTGGCATCCGCCAAGGCCGCATAATCGATGCTGTCAAAGCCTCCGTCCAGCAAGCGTTGCTCAAATTGGTTGAGCACCGCGGCCACAGGACTGCCGGCGGTGATTTGTGCAATTGCTTGATGCATCGCCTTGGGCAGGATGGCAGCAGCTTGCCGATTTTCGGGTGAGAGATAGCGGTTACGGCTGCTCATCGCCAAGCCATCGGGTTCGCGCACGGTGGGCACGCCAATAATATTGTCTGCAAAGGGGGCGGACAGGTCCAGATCGCGGGCCATCTGACGAATAACTGCCAATTGCTGAAAGTCTTTCTCGCCAAAGAAGGCGCGATCGGGTTGGACCTGATTGAACAGCTTGCAAACAACCGTTGCCACGCCATCAAAGTGACCCGGCCGGGACGCTCCGCAAAATTCCGCGCTGACCCCTTCGACCGAAATCGAACTGGCAAAGCCGCTAGGGTACATTTCCTCGACGGTCGGGGCCCATAGCAGCGAAACGCCCTCGGCAATCAACATGGCGGAATCATCCGCCAATTGGCGCGGATAAGCGTCCAGATCCTCGTTCGGACCAAATTGTGTGGGGTTCACAAAGATAGAGGCGACCACATGATCGCAAGCCGATTTTGCCTGCCGCATCAAGGTCAGATGCCCTTCATGCAAGGCCCCCATCGTCGGGACCAGGCCAATGGTGGCGCCATCGGCGCGCAGCGCGGTAAGTTTATTTCTCAACATGTCGAGCGTGTTGACGGTTTGCACGGGCGTTGGCCTCCGGTATATCTGAAATCGTCCTAGCCCGCGCATCGCAGGCAAGACAAGCCAGTGCAATCACGCCAATCAAAGGTTTTTTGAAATTGTCTCAATCCGCCGCCCACCGCATCGTTTTTGCCAATGAAAAGGGTGGAACGGGCAAATCAACCACTGCGGTGCATGTAGCTGTCGCGCTGGCCTATCGCGGCGCTCGCGTTGCTGCGATTGATCTGGACCAGCGCCAGCGGACCTTCGCACGCTACCTGGAAAACCGTGCAGACACAGCGCAGCGGCGCAATATAAAGTTGCCAACTGCCCGGTTCGAAGTATTTGAAGGCGATACCGAAGGGTTGGAGGCGCTGGTCGCTGACATGAGTGCAGAGGCAGACTTTATCGTCTTTGACACTCCGGGGCGCGACGATCCCTTGGCGCGCCACGCGGCGACAGAGGCCGACACTTTGGTCACGCCAATGAACGACAGTTTTGTCGACTTCGATTTGATCGGGCAGGTCGAAGGAGAGAGCTTCAAGGTCAAGAAGTTGAGCTTTTATGCGGAATTGATCTGGGAAGCGCGGATGAAGCGGAGCCGGGCAACAATTGAGCAGCAGCGTCGCGAAATGGATTGGGTGGTGGTGCGTAACCGGACCGGCCATGTCGAGGCTCGCAATATGGCGCGGATCGAACAGGCGCTGACCGAATTGTCCAAGCGGGTCGGTTTTCGGGTGGCCCATGGCTTGTCCGAACGGGTCATTTTCCGCGAGCTTTTCCCCTCGGGTTTGACCCTGTTGGACAAGGGGCATTTGGGCGAATTGGGAACCAGCCATCTGGTGGCGCGGCAAGAGTTGCGCACGCTGGTAATGGCGCTGAACCTGCCCGATTTTGTGCAGAGAGAACCCCGATTGGAGCTTGTCTAAATCATGCTGCGTATCGTCCTCATCGCTGTAATCATCTGTGTCGGCTGCAAGATGATTTTCGGACGCTGGCCGTGGGATTATCTGCGCGGCAGCTCTACCCGCCAGCAGGCAATCTTTCGCGCTCGAAAGCTTCTGGGCGTGCGCGCTGAGGCCCAGCATCAAGAGATCATCGAGGCGCATAAGCGATTGATAACAATGATCCATCCTGATCGTGGCGGTACCAATGAACAGGTCCATGAAGCCAATGCTGCGCGCGACCTATTGATGGACGAATTGCCCGATCAAAATTGATCGAGTTGCGATATTTTGAGGTGCAAACAGACCGCGCCTTCAAAGCAGAGATAACGCGAGACAACAGGTAGACCTCTTGAGATGACCCATCAATTTCATCAAACCGTGCTGCGCGAATATGATATCCGCGGGATCATTGGCGAAACGCTTGGCGCCGATGACGCGCGCGCAATTGGCCGCAGCTTTGCGACGCTTTTGCGCAAAGAAGGCGGATCCAAAGTAGCGGTGGGTTATGATGGTCGGGTCAGCTCGCCAATGTTGGAGCATGCGCTGATCGAAGGGCTGACATCTAGCGGCTGCGATGTGGTTCGGGTGGGCATGGGACCAACCCCGATGCTCTATTATGCAGAAGCCTCAGCCGAACAGGTGGATGGCGGCATTCAGATAACTGGCAGCCACAATCCCGCCAATTACAACGGCTTCAAAATGGTATTTATGGGGCGGCCGTTCTTTGGGCAGGACATCCAGCTCCTCGGCCGGGTCGCCGCTGCCGGAGAATGGCTCGATGGGACCGGAACCGTCGAAACCCGAGAGATCCTGGGCGAGTATATCGACCGGATGCTGGAGGGACTGGACGGAATTGACATGGCCAGCCTGTCCACCCTGAAAGTGGGTTGGGACGCCGGCAATGGCGCGGCGGGGCCTGCCATGGAAGCTTTGGCGAAGCGCCTGCCGGGCGAGCATCATCTGTTGTTTACCGAAGTTGATGGCAATTTCCCCAATCATCATCCTGATCCCACTGTTGAAGCCAATCTGGCGGACCTGAAGGCGCTCGTCGCGGAGAAGAAGCTCGACTTTGGAGTGGCTTTTGATGGTGATGGCGACCGGATCGGAGCAATCGACGGCGGAGGGCGTGTGATCTGGGGCGATCAACTGCTCATGATCTATGCCGAGGACTTGCTAAAAACCCTTCCAAATTCGACAGTTATTGCCGATGTGAAGGCTAGCCGGGCGCTGTTTGATCATGTTGCTGCGCATGGCGGTAAGCCGCTGATGTGGAACACCGGGCACTCGCTAATTAAGTCCAAAATGAAGGAAACTCAGGCGCCTTTGGCTGGTGAGATGAGCGGGCATGTGTTTTTTGCCGATGATTATTACGGTTTTGACGATGCGCTTTATGCAGGCATCCGCTTGATCGCGGCCTCGGCGCGGCTGGGTAAATCGATCACCCAATTGCGCAGCGAAATGCCCAATATGCTCAACACGCCTGAAATGCGCTTTCAGGTGGATGAGAGCCGCAAATTTGCCGCGATTGACGAGGTCAAAGCGCGGCTGGCCGACAGCCCCGATGATGTGAACGACACCGATGGTGTGCGGGTTACCAATGATGATGGCTGGTGGCTGCTGCGCGCCTCCAACACCCAAGACGTGCTGGTTGCCCGCGCCGAAAGTGACACGGAAGAAGGTCTGAAAAGGCTGATGGCCCAGATTGACGAGCAATTGGCCTTGTCCGGTCTGGAGCGCGGCGAGAGCGTGGGCCACTAATTCAGCAAGCCTAAGTGTGGATTTTTGCTGAAAAAAGGCGGGTATTTACAATCAGATTGCCAAATTTGCTTTAGGCTTCTGGCGGGGTCTTTGGGGGAGTTAGCTGATGGCTACGACGGCAGGCGCAGGACCATCTGCGCTAATATTGACTCAAAGCAAATGGCTGCGGTTGCTTACCGTATTGCTTTTCTACTTTACCCAAGGCTTTCCTATAGGCCTGTTCTTCTACGCTATCCCGGCATGGATGGCCGCCAATGGTGCTGGTGCTAGCGATATTGCCTGGGTTGTCGGTGCTGGCGGATTGCCGTGGTCACTAAAACTGATCAACGGGTTCCTGATCGACCGATACACCTTCTTGCCCATGGGCCGTCGCAGGTCCTGGATTATCGGTGCGCAAACAATTTTGGTCGGGGTATTTGTTGCTGGAGCGATCATGTCTCCGGCCGCAAGCGATCTGACGCTGCTGGCTGGATTTGCCTTCGTCGCAAACTTTGCCGTCACGTTTCAGGATGTCGGTATCGATAGTTTGATGATCGACATGATGCCCGAGGAAGAACGCGCCCGCGCATCTGGGTTTATGTTTGGCGCACAGGTGATTGGCATCTCAGCTGCTACCGCGCTGGGCGGGGCAATGTTTCAAAATTTTGGCTTTGGGGCCGGCTTGGTCGCAGCCGCTGCGGTCCCGGCATTCGTGCTGCTTTACGGCATTCTTATCCGCGAAAGAGAGGGCGAGCGTCGCCTGCCTTGGAGCGCTGGCAAGGCGCATCCTAACAGCCAGCTAAACCAGATAGAGGCATGGTGGCCATTGCTGAAGCGCGCATTTCGCGCCTTGTTCTCTCCATACAGTCTTCTGCTGATACCGATCTTGCTTGGTCGTTCTATACCGTATGGCAGCCTGGACACATTCAACCCCGTTCTGTTTACCCAAACGGTGGGTTGGGAATTGGACGAATGGACCAGTTTTTATGCGACGCTGACATTTGTCGGCGGAATATTTGCTTTGTTGCTGGGTGGCTGGATTGTTGAAAAACTGGGCGTGGAAAGGGCTATCCTTGGCGCTTCGATCTTTGGCGTTGCGCTGATGCTCGTGATGGGATCAACCCAATCCATGTGGGGCAATGGTTGGTATTCTGCAGGCTTTGTCGTGCTGAATGATGCCGCCTTTCTGTTTTACTCAATTGCGATGATCCCGCTGTGTATGCGGTTGTGCTCACCCGCTGTCGCAGCAACGCAATTCACCATATTCATGGCCATCGGCAATTTTGGGCGGCCGATCGGCGCGACAATTGCGTCCTTCACTGCTGGTGAAGGTAACCCGCACTGGATGTATTGGATCGCCGGGATGACTTGGTGTGTCGTCGCGCTGACCGTCATCTTTGTGCGGTTCCCAAAGGCCAATGTCGCAAAGTCTACTCCAGACGGCGAGGGGATTGCAGCGCGCGTGAATTAGGGGCAAGCTGGCGCAATGCTTCTATTCATCATCCTGGCCGTTGTTTGCGGCCCCGCCATCATCTTCAAACTCATCGGACGCGATGTGAATACCGGAGGAGCGATTGGCATGGGACTGGCGTTCTTGATGTTCGGAGCCGGTCATTTTGCGGCAACCGAACCGATGACCATGCTGTTTCCCGATTGGGTGCCGCTGAAGCGAGAGATTGTTTTGGTGACGGGCGTGATGGAGATCGTGGCCGGTATTGCTCTGTTCATCCCGAAATATCGCAAGCTGGCCGGATGGGCCGTGATCGCCATGCTGATCGGTTTTCTGCCAGCCAATATTTATGGCGCGATGGTGCAAGTGCCCTTTGGCGGACACGAAGAAGGTTTAAGCTATCTGCTGATTCGCATTCCCTTGCAGGCATTCCTGATCTGGTGGGCCTGGCGGTTCGCAGCGCGAGGATAGGCTTGGGCAATAGAACCCAATAGTCGCGCCGTGCGTTGGATAGGGGCATGAGCACCACCGCCACAATCCCGGCCGAAATTGACGCATGCTTCGCGGCGCGCAACTGGCGCATCAGGCGGCACCAAACTGACATGTTGGCGGCTAGCGCATCTGGCAAGCATGCCCTGCTGGTGGCAGAAACTGGTGCGGGCAAGACGCTGGCCGGTTTCATTCCTACTCTGGCCGACTTTTGTCCCTCCACGTTAGATGGAGCCGCACCGCCAGACGGTCTGCACACGCTCTATGTCTCGCCCTTGAAGGCATTGGCGCATGATGTGCAGCGCAATCTGGTGACGCCGGTTGAGGAAATGGGGCTGAAGCTGCGGATCGAAACGCGCAGCGGTGATACGCCTTCGGATCGCAAGAAGCGCCAGCGGAGCAAGCCTCCGCATATTCTTCTGACGACGCCGGAAAGCCTGTCTCTATTGCTTTCCTATCCCGATAGTTTCGAACTGTTTCGAGGGTTGAAGCGCGTGGTGGTGGACGAGGTCCACGCCTTTGCTGCGGGCAAACGAGGCGATCTGTTGGCTCTCGCGCTGTCTCGCTTGCAGGCGATTGCACCCGACATGCAGCGAGTTGCCTTGTCGGCCACCGTCGCAGACCCGGAACATTTTCGCGGCTGGCTGGCCCCGTGGGGTGATGTGGATGCAGTCGCTCTGGTTGAAGGGGAGCAAGGCGCCCCGGCTCAGGTGGATATTCTGCTACCCGAAGAAGAGCGCGTCCCGTGGGGCGGTCATGCCGGGCGCTGGGCCATCCCGCAGCTCTATCGCCAGATTCAGGACAATCGCACGACGCTGATTTTCACCAACACGCGCTTTCTGGCGGAGTTTATCTTCCAACTGCTGTGGGATGTGAACGAAGAAAATCTGCCGATCGGCATCCATCACGGCAGCTTAGCCAAGGAAGCCCGCCGCAAGGTTGAAGGCGCGATGGCCAGGGGCGAGCTGCGCGCATTGGTGTGTACCTCCAGCCTCGATCTGGGGGTCGATTGGGGTGATATCGATTGCGTGGTGCAGATGGGCGCGCCCAAGGGATCATCGCGCTTGCTGCAGCGTATTGGACGTGCTGGGCACCGGCTGGATGTGTCGAGCCGGGCTTTGCTCGTTCCGGGCAATAGGTTCGAGTTTTTGGAAGCAATGGCGGCCAAGGATGCCGTGGATGAAGGCCAACGCGATGCAGAGGCCTTTCGGCCGGGCGGGCTGGATGTGTTGGCGCAACATGTGATGGCCTGCGCTTGTGCCGGACCGTTCCATGAAGATGATCTGCTGCGCGAAGTTCGTTCCTCGCTCGCTTATGCGACCATCGATACGGACGACTGGCAACGGGTGCTCGGCTTTGTCGAGGACGGGGGGTACTCGCTCAAGGCCTATGACAAATTCAAGCGGATCAGGCGCGATGGACAAGGTGTCTGGCAGCTAACCCACCCACAGCATGCGCAGCGCCACCGGATGAATGCCGGGATCATTGTCGATAGCGAGATGCTGACGGTTCGCTTCAAAAATGGGCGCAATTTGGGCCGGGTGGAGGAACGCTTTGCTGCCACGTTATCGGCCGGGGACACCTTCTTTTTTGCCGGCATGAGCCTGGAGGTGGAAAAGCTGCAGGACATGGATGTGATTGTTCGAGCAGCCAAAAAGTCGGCCACCATTCCCAGCTATGGCGGCCAACGCCTGCCGATCACCACCCATTTGGCTGAGCGCGTGCGGCACATGCTGGTCGATCGGGCCAAATGGGGCCGGTTTCCCGATGATGTGCGCGAATGGCTGGAAATGCAGGATTGGCGCAGCGAAATGCCGGGGCCGGGCAAGCTGCTGGTCGAAAGCTTCCTGCGCAACAAGAAGCATTACAGCGTGTATTATACATTCGAGGGCTGGAACGCGAACCAGAGCCTGGGCATGTTGATCACCCGCCGGATGGAGGATCGCGGCCTTCAACCGGGCGGCTTTGTGGCGAATGATTACTCGCTGGCGGTATGGGGGTTGAAGCCGGTGGAGGATCCCGCTCCGCTGTTATCGCCCGACATTTTGACCAATGAATTCGTCGAATGGGTGGCCGAATCTCACTTGTTGCGCAGAGCATTCCGCGAAGTGGCGGTGATCAGCGGGCTGGTGGAGCGTCAGCATCCCGGCAAGCGCAAGAGCGGCAAGCAAGTCACCTTCTCAACCGACCTGATCTATGATGTGCTCAAGAAATACGAGCCGGACCATGTCTTGCTGGAGGCGGCCTGGGCCGATGCGCGTGCGCGCATGACCGATGTCGGCAGGTTGGGCGATCTTTTGGAGCGCTCCGCCAAAGAGCTGGTGCATGTCACGCTTGATCGGGTCAGCCCGATGGCAGTGCCCGTGATGACCATGATCGGGCGTGAGGCAGTTCCGCAAGGCGCGGTGGATGAAGAGCTGTTGATCGAAGCCGAGACCCTGGCCAGCGAAGCGATGCGGATGGATGAGCGGAATTGAGCGCTTAGCCGATCTTCTCAAGCGGGGGCCGCCCCAATGCTTCGCGATAGCTGGAGTGGAAATGATGCAAGGGCGCTTCGTTTCGGCCAAAGGTCGAATGTTCCAACAATCCCGATGCTGCCGCGATCTGTTGGTGTTCTCCCATGACATAATCTTCGGCTGACACCGTGCTGGAAAACGCCTCCACTGTGGTTTCGGGCGTGCGAATGGCTCCGGGTTCGGCAATTCTTGTGTAGAAATTGTCCGTAGTAAGTAAATTAGTGCTGTCCGGATTGGCCGCTCGCTCGGCCTCATAAGCCGCCATAGCTTCGGGTGTGAAGTATCCATTCACCTTGGTTAGCGAACGCCCTGGATTATCCGGATCAGGATAGATGCGGGCCATATTCATGCCCGTAGAAACGCATATCGCCTGGATATTGGGAAACAGGTAATAGAGGACAAAGGTTGCAGGCGTGATGGTCCATTGATCCTCGGGCACCTCGCGCAAAGCATCAATCCCCTTGCTGGCGGTTACAAACCGGTGGTGACGCCCAAATTCTTCTAGGTGCAGATTGTTGCCGTAGAACACATGCCCGAGCGTGTTTTTGTGCAGCTTGGGGAAGTGATAGGTCTCTCCAAAGGTGTCATTGGCCAGCTTCCAATTCAGCTTCATATCGATGTCGAGATCGGCGACATGAATGTAATCGGCAAAGTTCCAACCCTGCAACTCTTCCAGCAGTTCTGGACCGAGCAATGATTCGACATCCAAACTGGCCTTGGGCTGAGGATGGACAAACAGCAGGCCAGCTACTTCTTCGGCCGGCAATTCGACCAACCCCATGCAGTCTTTATCGACCGGCCCGAAATGGTCAGCGTCAGGGACGGCCAGCAATCGACCATCATTGCCGAATGTCCAGCTGTGAAACGGACAGGTGAACCGCGCAGCTTTGCCCTTGGACTGTTGGGCAACCCGCGCACCGCGATGACGGCACGCGTTGAGGAACGCGCGAAACCGGCCATCTTTGGATCGGGTCGCCAAGACAGGCACGCCGAAATCGTCGATTGTGAAGAAACTGCCGGCTTCGGGCAGGTCGCCGCTCAGACCAATCACCTGGGGATGTTCGCGAAAGAAGCTATTCCACTCCCTCTTCGCCAGATCTGGGCAAACGTAATCGGACGTAGGCAATCGGTATTGCGCACCTGCGTCAATGTTTCGGTTTTCGTCAAGCTGGCTCATCAATTCCTTGATGATGCGAATGGTTGTGTCTTGCTTCACGCGGTTTTCCTTCCGCGACCCCGGCTAGGTACTATCACATGCTGTCTGTCCGATAAACTGCCGCGGGTATCAGGGCAGGTCCCGGACCATGAGGGCGGCGCAACTCAGCTCTTTCTAACGCTCGAAACTGCGGTGACGTGCATTGCCGATGAAGGCGAATTTCTCGGCTCCGGCATCTTTGATCAGCGCAATGGTCTTGGCCGAGGTATCATAGCTTGCCAAGGCAGCAGGCTCGAACCGAAGCAGAGGCTCTTCAGGCATCTGCGCGGCATGATAGACTTGCGCGCGCAAGTCGTCGTGCGTGATCGGGTTGCCGTTCCAGAACAAACCATCCTGAGCATCAATGAACACCGTGTTCTCTGCCACATTGATCGGCTGGGTCGGCGGTATTCCCGGCAAATCAACCTCGGTCTTATGAGTGGCGATCGGAACGACCATGATCAGCATGATGATCAGAACCAGCAAGACGTCGATAAAGGGGGTGACGTTCATTTCTCCCATTGGGCGACCCTTGCCGTTGGGAAGAGCGTATAAATTGGGGCGAGCGATAGTGACTGGCATGGCGTCTCTCCTCTTGCGGGGCGCTTTACATTGGCACCAGCCAATCGCGCCCATATGAGACTATATACCATTACCAATAGGTTGCCTAACGCGTACCCGTATGGCTTTAGCAACTTACCGGCGGATGGGGTCGGGGCAGCCGAGCATGGACCATGCACACGGGCCCATACGTGCGGCGTCAATTCATTGGACAACAAAAAAGGGGCGGATCGCTCCGCCCCTTCTTGGGATCCGGCCCAAACCGGAATATCTTTCGTCGATCAGGTACCGAACTGGCGGTACTTCTCGTTGCCAACAAACCCAAACTTGGTCACGCCAGATGCCTTGATCACATTCAGCACGCGAGCCGTCAGATCATAGCTAGCCAACGCTTCTGGTTCGAACTGTAATTCAGGTTCAACCGCGAATGTCGTGGTCTCACTGAGCAGATCCACCAATCCTTGCTGGTTCACCGGATTGGCATTCCACAGAATTTGGCCTTCTTGGGTCAACACCAGCTTGTTCTTGATCGGATCGATCGGAACATCGGGTGGTGTCGCTGAAGGCTGCGGAAGATCGATATCGACCGAGTGGGTCGCAACCGGGATGGTGATGATGAACATGATGAGCAGAACGAGCAGAACGTCGATCAACGGCGTCATGTTCATTTCCATCATCGGGGCGCCATCATCCTTGCCGCCTGACATTGCCATGGTAGTTTACTCCTATCTCTCTCTAAACTGGATCAGCAAACGGGATTACCCGTTCGGATCAACCGGGTTAGAGATAAATCCGACCGTCGGGTAACCGGCAGCCTGAACATTGTAGATTGCGCCAGCCACACAGCGCCATGGGGCATTAACGTCACCGCGGATATGAACCTGCGGAATGGCGTCGGGATCTTCCATGATCGCCTCGGCACCACCAGCGCGCTGAACAATGAGATCAAGGCGTTCGAATGCCCGATCGTAAAGCTCTTGCGAATTAACCGGCGTTGTGTTGCCGAAATAGACCCGGCACTCGCCGCTGCGTGATGCGCCTTCAAAGCCAGGCTCGCCAGCGGCCAAGCCATTCACATCAGTTGTGCTGACGGTGAGCTGGAGGTTTTCCACCTTATCTTTCGATTCGATCGACTCCATCACTGGAATCTGCAGTTTTTCAATGGTCTGAATAGCCACCGGAACCGCGATAAGGAAGATGATCAAGAGCACCAACATCACGTCAACCAGTGGCGTGGTGTTAATGTCTGACATTGGGGTATCGGCCCCGCCTCCCGTAGAAATCGCCATTGCTAAATCCTATCGATTAAATTGCACTGTCGGTTGAGCATTGGGGACCGCCATCGGCAGCCCCCTTTGCGTCAATCAGGCTTTCTTCGCAGGAGCAGCTGCTGGACGTGCGGCAGCTTTCTTAGGAGCCGCTGCGGGCACCACTGGCTTAACCGCACCATTCGAGTTGATGAAGGCCAGGATGTCGGTCGAGAAACCGGTGAGGTTTTCGGCAATCCGACGGTTACGGCTCTGCAACCAGTTGTAGGCAAGCACGGCAGGCACAGCCACCAGCAGACCGATCGCGGTCATGATCAAGGCTTCACCAACTGGGCCAGCAACCTTATCGATCGATGCCGAGCCGGCCAGGCCGATGTTGATCAGTGCGCGGTAGATACCGATCACCGTACCCAGCAGTCCAACAAATGGTGATGTAGCACCAACCGTTGCGAGGAATGGCAGGCCGCCAGCAAGGCGTGCATTGATCAGATCTTCTGAACGTTGCATCGAGCCGTGCAGATAATCATGCGCTTCCAGGCTGTCAGTCATCTTGGCAACATCGTCATTGGCCTTGTTCGCATCGTCTGCGAGCTGACGCCATGCGCTGTTCTTTTCCAGCTTGGTCGCACCTTCTTGCAGCGTGCTAGCACGCCAGAAGTTGTTCTTAACAGCCTTATACTGACGCATAATCTTGTTCTGTTCGAGCAGCTTGGTGATCAGGATGTAGAACGAGCCCACAGACATAATCACAAGCACACTCAGAATGAACCAGGCGATCGCGCCGCCTTGTTCCATTGCTTCCCAGAAACCAAATGCGTTTTGTGGAGCGTCGCCTGCTCCAGCGGCTAGAAGTTCGATAATCATTGCGAAAAATCCTCTTAAAAATATCCCGAAAGGTCGACGGCCATGTTTGGCCGCACCCAAATTAATTCAAACGGTAAACGATCCTGGTGGCAAAAGAGCCGCTGGTTGGATTGCCAGCTGCATCCAAAGCAGGATTGAAACGTGCGTAGCGCTCCATACCCTTACAGGCTGCGGCGTCGAGAATGCTCGACCCGCTTGAACCTGAAACCTGGCATCCCGAGACGCGGCCGTCGGCGTTAACGGTAACGCGAACACCAACCGTGCCTTCGGTTTCCTCACGCAGAGCGCGTGATGGATAGTTTTCCTGGATCCGACGAGCCCAACGGCCCTGACCCTTCGGCGTCGCTCCGCGCGCCATTGATGGCGGAGGAGCTGGAGGTGCCGGTGGCGGAATAACCAACGCAGGCGGTGCCGGCGGCGGTATCGTCGGTTGCGTCTGTATGGGAGGCGGTGCCGGCGCAATGCTTATCGGCGGCGGAGGCGCAACCGGCGGCGGAGGCGCAACTTCTTGCGGCTCAGGCGGAGGCGGCTCGTCCTCTGGTTCAGGGGGTGGCGGTTCCTCGATATCCACGGTCGTAACGCGCTCAATGACTTTCTTAGTCGCCTCATAAGCAAGGCCACTAATGAGCACGTAGCCGATTCCTACGTGAATTATCGCCACGATGATCAGAGCGACAATGCGATTCCCGCTCATTTGTTGGTCAGCGTAGGCCATCCAGTCGATTTCTCTCCATTTTTTCAACCCCGAATCGGGGCCAGACAATCAGCTGACGCAAGCCAAAGGCCAACGCCGCCATGTTCTTTTTTCCCTCTCAAGCTGTCCGGCAGGGCCGGTCAGTTCGATGGCACATTGGTCATGTGCCAAATCGCCGCTAGGTTTCCGTCAGAAGCGAACCCGAAGTTCACCAAGCGAGAGCAATGCTTTAACGAGCAAGCCGATGCCAAGCAAACGCTTTATGGGTTAATACCTGATTCACACGATGTGATATGAAACCCACGGGCACAAATTTGGTTTCCAGATCGTTACAGATTTGATACATGATCGAGCGGGAAAATATAATGAAGTTCAAAATTTTGAACATAAATTTCAAACTGTTAGTCACCGTCGCGCTGTTGCCGATGACGCTTGGTCCGGCCATGGCTCAAGACGATCAGTCGCCGACTCAGCCACCTTTGACCTATGCCGATATTACCAAGCTTGCAGATGCGTCTGACCTGGTGATCCATGCCGAGATTCGTCGTCAAATCGAAGTTGAGGCAAGCCGCGCGCCTGGTCTCGAGTCTGGATTCGCACGCCTCTATATAGAGGCGCGGACCCTCGCATTGGTGGCAGGCAAGGTGTCGGTGGGCGAATCGCTAAGATATTTGGTGGATGTGCCGCGCGACAGTCGCGGAAAAGTGCCTAAGCTGAAGAAAACACAGGTGCTGCTGTTTGCCAGACCGGTGCCGGGCCGCGCTGGAGAAGTGCAACTGATCGGCTCGTCAGGGCAGTTTCCTTATAGTGCCGAACTGGCAGGGCGCGTGCGTCCTGTTCTGGCTGACCTGCTCAGGGCCGATGCACCGCCCGTTGTAACGGGCGTGCGGGATGCTTTGTCGGTCGAGGGAAACCTTGTGGGCGAATCGGAAACGCAAATATTCCTCGATACGGCTGACGGCTCGCCCGTTTCGCTGACTATCCTCAGGCGACCGGGCCGCCCGCCGGTGTGGGGTGTATCATGGGGAGAGATCATCGATCAGGCAGCGCAGGCGCCGCGGCCGCAAACTTTGGAATGGTACCGCCTGGCTTGCGCCTTGCCGCCAGCGTTGCCGCGCGCCTCAATCTTATCACGGGAACCTCGGGCTCGCGCCATGGCTCAGCAGGATTATTCGCTGGTCATGTCGTCCTTGGGGCCGTGCACCCGGACATTGGACTGACCGTCACTTCCGCCGCTGCGCTATGTCGCGCAAGTCAAACTAGGATGCTGCCAAGACAAAGTGGTTCCCCTAGGCGCTCTGCACGCGCTAGAGGCGATTCTTCATTCCTTGAATTCGCCCGGCGGGCTTCGTCCTCCGGTAGAGAAAGAAACCAATGGCTAAACCTTTAAGACTTGGACTTGCTGGATTGGGAACAGTGGGTGCAGGGGTAATTCGTCTGCTCGATACCAACAGAGAACTGCTGAGGGCCAGGGCCGGGCGTGATCTTGAAGTGGTGGCGGTAAGCGCGCGCGATCGAGCAAAAGATCGCGGTGTCGATCTGTCAGGTTTTGCCTGGGAAGATGACATGACGGCGCTGGCTTCGCGCGACGATGTGGACGTTGTGGTCGAATTGGTTGGCGGCACCGATGGTCCGGCACTGGATCTGGCACGGGCAACGCTTGCGCAAGGCAAAGGTTTTGTCACCGCCAATAAGGCGATGATTGCGCATCATGGCCTAGAGCTGGCGAAAGTTGCCGAGGCTGATCATCTCGCCTTGAAGTTCGAGGCCGCAGTCGCGGGCGGCATCCCAGTGGTCAAAGGTCTGCGCGAAGGTGCTGCTGCAAACAAGATTGAACGGATTTACGGCATCCTCAACGGGACCTGCAATTATATATTGTCGACCATGGAAGACACCGGCGCCGACTTTGGCGACGTTTTGTCTGATGCGCAGCGTCTTGGTTATGCCGAGGCCGATCCGACATTTGACATCGAAGGCGTCGATGCCGCGCACAAACTGGCCATTCTTGCCAGCATTGGATTTGGCGCGAAGTTGGATTTTGATGCTGTCAGGGTCACCGGTATTACGCAGGTACAGGCCGCGGATATCGCGCAGGCAGACGCGCTAGGCTATGTCATCAGACTAATCGCCATGGCCGATGTTGAGCAGGCCGAGGGTCAATCACCCACATTATTGCAACGGGTTCGCCCTTGTCTGGTCTCGAAAGACCATCCCTTGGCGCCCGTCGATGGTCCAACCAATGCGGTTGTGGCCGAGGGCAACTTCTCGGGCCGACTGCTGTTTCAAGGTGCTGGCGCCGGCGATGGCCCAACCGCCAGCGCGGTGGTGGCAGATTTGATCGATATTGCGCGCGAAGAAGCGGGCGCGCCTTTCTCGATCCCTCAGGCAGAGCTGGTCACTATGGCCCCGACCGAGCCCGGTCATAGAATGGAACGGACCTATATCCGCTTCACTGTGGCTGACCGCCCGGGCGTTTTGGCTGAGATCACGGCTGCCATGCGCGATGCTGGCGTTTCGATTGAGAGCCTAATCCAAAAAGGCAGCGCCAACGAAAGCGGAGACGTACTGGTCGCTATGGTGACGCATGAAGGCCAGGAACGGTGCGTGCGTCAGGCGCTTGAATTGCTCGACGGTTCGGACAGTCTTACGGCTGCCCCGCTGGTTCTCCCGCTTCTGCGGGACTGACCGCGCTGGCATCGCCGGCGTTCGGGATAATCGATCCGTTGGCAATATCATCCTGACCCAAAGGGGGGAGCCCTCGGGCAATCCGATCCGCATCAGATCCTTCGGGGGCTTGCGGTAAGGCTTCTACGTCGATGATCAGCGCGGGTTCTGGCACCTTGCCAATCCGAACGCAGCCTGCTGGCCAGCCCTGATCATGGCAGTCGGAAATGAAATCCGGTGTCCGCGGGTCGTCGCGAAAGGCGGTTTCATCGGCGTATCGAGCCAGCGCGCCTTCGGGGTCTAATGTGCGGAAGCGGCGTTGATCGCGCTTACGCCGACACACAATGATCTCTCCCGAGATGATCGCAGCCTCTTGCTCGTCGGTACAATCTTCCTCTGGTGTTGGCGGACCGTAACGATCTTCGGCACGATCCAATATATCGATGACTACGCTGCCGTCTTCCTGATCGGTGGAGCGTGAGGCAATTGTGTCCTGCTCGGGATTATTGCTGGCTGTCTGCTGCACCCCGTCTGGCGGTTCGCTTTGCGCACTGAGTGGCTGGGTCAATCCCACCATTATCAGAGCAAGCACCTTGCCAACGCTGGCGATACCCACAGGCTTGCGCTTCTCGATGGCGGGAATGCTCGACAATAGCGTCTCCTTTTGTCAAAGCGCGTCACACAACTTGAGGACTGAATTGCCCATGAACACCGGTACCACAGATGAAAATGCTCCGATCGAAAATGCGCTGGATCGGGTGCTTGTTCTTGAAATGGTGCGTGTAACAGAGGCCGCCGCGATTGCCGCATCTGAACTGATTGGTCGCGGGGACGAGAAAGCCGCTGACGCTGCAGCGGTGGAAGCGATGCGGCGGGCGTTCGACACTCTGTATATGGACGGCACCGTGGTTATTGGTGAAGGCGAGCGCGACGAAGCGCCAATGCTTTACATCGGTGAGAAAGTGGGCGGCGCGCCGGGCAAGGGCCCCAAAATCGATATCGCGCTCGATCCGTTGGAGGGCACCACAATCACCGCCAAGGCTGGCCCCAATGCGCTGGCGGTTTTGGCCGCAGCCGAAGAAGGGTGCCTGCTCAACGCTCCTGACACTTATATGGACAAGATCGCGGTTGGCCCTGGTTATCCGCCCGATGTGATTGATCTGGCCAAATCGCCCAGCGATAATGTCCGCTCGGTTGCCGCTGCCAAAGGCGTCGAGCCAAAGGACATCATCGTGTGTGTGCTCGACCGACCACGCCATGGCGATCTGATTGCTGAGTTGCGCGGGCTGGGCTGCGGCGTTGTCTTGATCGGTGACGGCGATGTTGCCGGCGTCATTGCGACAACCGATGAAGAGACCACCATCGACATGTATATGGGACAAGGTGGTGCGCCCGAAGGCGTCTTGGCCGCGGCGGCTTTGCGCTGCGTTGGTGGCCAGTTCAATGGCCGACTGGTGTTCCGTAATGAAGACGAAAGAGCGCGCGCGCGCAAATGGGGCATCGAAGATTTCGACCGCATCTATAAGCTAGAAGATCTGGCCAAGGGCGACTGCATCTTTGCCGCCACCGGCGTTACGTCCGGATCTTTGCTGGATGGGGTAAAGCGCAAGCGAGGTGGTGTGATGACAACCGACAGCGTGGTTATGCGCGCCTCGAGCGGGACGGTGCGTTGGATCAAGGGCGAACATCGCGGCTAGATTAGGCCAGTTTGGTTGGGCCATCATCCCTTTGCAATGCGGAAAACTCGGGCGCGGCTCTGTTACAATTGTGCGACGCTGGGCTAAGCCCACGGGCAATCAAAGCCGTTGGGCGAATCGATGCCTAGCTGCGGGAAATCTGTGAAGGAAACTGCGCCATGAAGATCATGTCGGGCAATTCAAACCTGCCGCTTGCACGAGCAATTGCTGCCTATCTCGAAATGCCATTGACCGACACCAGTGTACGGCGCTTTGCCGATGAAGAAATCTTCGTCGAGATCCATGAGAATGTCCGCGGTGAAGACGTCTTTTTGGTCCAGCCGACCAGCTTTCCGGCCAACGACAATTTGATGGAATTGCTGATCTGCATTGACGCATGTCGGCGCGCCTCTGCCAAGCGGATCACTGCCGTGGTGCCGTATTTTGGATATGCTCGGCAGGATCGAAAGCCAGGTCCGCGTACGCCTATTTCTGCAAAGCTGGTCGCCAATTTGATGACAGAGGCCGGTGCTGACCGGGTCTTGGCGGTGGATCTGCACGCGGGACAGATTCAGGGCTTTTTCGATATTCCCACCGACAATCTTTACGCTGCGCCCGTGATGGCTGCAGACATTCAGGCGCGTTATGGCGATGAAGATCTGATGGTTGTGTCGCCGGACGTTGGCGGCGTTGTTCGTGCGCGGGCCTTGGCCAAGCGGCTGGACAATGCTCCCCTGGCGATCGTCGACAAACGCCGCGACCGTCCTGGCGAATCAGAGGTGATGAATATCATCGGTGATGTGCAGGGCCGCCATTGCATCCTGATCGACGACATCGTCGATTCGGGTGGCACATTGTGCAACGCTGCCGAGGCATTGCTCGAGCAAGGCGCTGCCAGCGTTGCGGCCTATATCACCCACGGCGTTCTGTCCGGTGGTGCGGTCGCCCGCGTCAACGGTTCCAAGCTGAAAGAGCTGGTCATCACAGATTCGATCCGCCCCACCGAAGCCGCTGAGCAATCAGGCAACATTCGCATCTTGACCATCGCCCCGCTGATTGGCGAGGCAGTCCGCCGGATTGCTGACGAAAGTTCGGTATCCAGCCTGTTTGATTGATTGCCACTGGTTGCCGGCGACGGCTTAACGCCAGGGCTTGTTCTCGCCCGGCTTCAGGCGTTCCAAGTCTTCCAGTCGGCGCGCTTGGCGCTGTTCCAATGTGATGGTGATCAACGGTCGCGGGGTTTCCCGAAATTTGTGCGGGGTGACGCCAAAGAACGATGTGAAATCCTTGATCATATGGGATTGATCAAAATATCTTAGCAGCATCTCGTCCTGCTCTTCTTTATCAGCCACACCGCATAATTGCGCCGCAATATCCAGCGCTCGTGCACGGCGCATGACGGTGCGCGGCGTCAAGCCGAAGTCCCGCTTGATCACCCGCTCCAGCTTGCGCAGGCTAATGTTTTGCGATTCTGCTAAGTCGGCCAGAGATTGGGTTGGGTCTTCAAAGGCGGCCAATTCGAACCGGACCGATATCGGATCAGGCGGCGGTGGATCATGCTTGGCGATATAGCGTCGCAGAGCCTCTTCCAAAGCCAAATTCCATTGCTTTGGCGTGTTCTCCTTGGAGAAAGCATCGCGCAAATCTTCCTGCATCAAATTGAAGATGTCAGCCCGCTCGATCCGATCGAGCATATCTTGTGCCGACCTGCCGGTCAGGGCGGTAAAGGCTCCCGCGCGCAGGCTGAAGCCGGTCGACATGATGTCTCCTGTAACGCTGAGCGGCATGAATTTTGAATGCTCGCCAAATTGCAGGACTTCGCCTTCATATGTCCCATGACCATCGGCTGTCATGGCTGTCCAACGACCATTGGAAATATAGCGCGTGTACGCATTGTCGTTACACATGCCGCACGCGATCAACATATCGGAAGGGTTGGTGGCTTTGGCGGAAATCAGCCGCGAGAACCACGGAGACAAATCATCCCCCAATGCGCGATTTTCTGACAAGGGAAGCCCGGCATTCGACGTGCCAGATAAAGACGCCAGATTCCTCCGCCATATGTCGGTCTGCTTATTATGGTCTGGCACTGCGAGCCCCTGTTATTACCAGCAGCTATGCGCGCCTCATTGAATTCCGTCAATTTGGCAGATCGTTATCGGGCGAATTTTTGAGCCTAAAGGCCCGCAATGTCTCTGGAATCAGAAATTATCTCAGCCATGGACGGCTGGCTTCAGGGTCAATCCTGCCCAGGACCTCCAACCGGCGCGCTTGCCGTGCTTCTAACGAGACCGTCAGCAGCGGTTGCGGGGTGTTGGCAAACTGTTTTGGAGTCATGCCAAAATAGGTCGAGAATTCGCGGATGAGATGGGACTGATCATAATAACGCAGCATGATCTCATCGCTTTCGCTATTGTCGCCCACGCCGCGCAAATTCGCTGCAATATCCAGAACTCTGGCGCGCCGCAGAACCTGTTTGGGGGTGAGCCCGAAATTGCGCTTTATCAAGCGCTCCAGCGTGCGTCGCTCGATCTGATGCTCTTCGGCAAAATCGGCCAGTGCAAAATTCGGATCGGCAAATGCGGCCTTATCGAAAGCAGCAACGATCGGGTCAGGCTTTGTCCCCTTGGTGTAATCAATCAACTGTCTGAAAAGACTCTCTGCAACGGAAAGCCAGCGCTCTGGTGGGCTAGCTGGATCAAGCCAATTGACCATCACTTCGCTGTCAGCCCATTCCTCATCATACAGATCATCATACCGCAGGATGCGGTCCAAACTGTCTTCCGATTTGGGGCCGGACAAGGCAGCAACCGCCCCAGGCATCAACGCCAGGGTCAAGACCGCGAAGCTGCCCGTCACGCTGACCGGCATGGGCTTGGTCTGTGGGCCAAAGAACAATGCGCAGCGTTCATAATTGCCATGACCATCGCGAGTGTCGGCCGTCCACTTGCCGCCAAGCAACACGCGCAGCACAGCTGTGTCCGCGAATTGACTGCAATCTATTGTTTGATCGGGTTCTAGATTGACGATTGTCACATAAACCCGGGCAACCCAGGGTGACAGGTCGGCAGCAGGCGCGCGGTTGATGGACAAGGGCTCGCCCAGGACCGACTGCCCCGTCGATGAGCGGATCTGTGCCGCAAGACCTTGCCCCGGTCCGCTATTATTATTGTCACTCGCCATGTAGGTGAGCTACTCCATCGACCTCAGCGACCCGCTTCGACCCGATGCTCGGGCATCGTTGTTTCATTCTTATCTGAGCTTTAAGCCATGAATCCAAAAGAAATTCAATGCATCAATCGCCTGGCCGATGCCGCACGAGATGCCATCCGTCCTTTTTATCGCGGCGAGTATTCGCAAGAGCAGAAAGCTGATCGCAGTTTCGTGACCGAAGCCGACCGCGCCGCAGAGGCTGCGATGCGTGCGATCATCGAGCGCGAATTCCCCGAGGACGGCATAATCGGAGAGGAGTTCGGCACCCATAACGAAGGCGCGGGGCGTCAGTGGGTGCTCGACCCGATTGATGGCACGCAGAGTTTTATGGTCGGCCGTCCGATCTTTGGGACCTTAATTGCTTTGATGCAGGATGGCTGGCCGGTGATGGGCGTTATTGACCAGGCAATTTTGGAAGAGCGTTGGCTGGGAATTATCGGCGAGCAGACCACGTTGAATGGGAAGCCTGTGCAAGCGCGCCGCTGCCGCGAATTAGCGGGCGCAACGGTTGCCACCACCAGCCCGCATTGCTTTTCAGAAGAGGAGGCTGACGCCTACCTCAAAGTGATCGCCAAGGCGTATCCGGACAAAGCCTGGCCCGTCTATGGCGGAGATTGTTACAATTACGCGCTGTTGGCCTCGGGCCAGATCGATCTGGTGATGGAAGCCGGACTGAAATTGCACGATTATGCGGCGCTGGTTCCGGTTGTAGAAGGTGCCGGCGGGATGATGTGCGATTGGCAGGGGAACCCGCTGGATGCCAATTCCGACGGCAGCGTTCTGGCGCTGGGCGAAAGCGCCCGGCTAGAGGACGTGCTCGAAGCGATGGGCTAAGACACAGCAAATCTGGAGAGAATGCGATGCCTATTTTGAAAGACAGCGGAATCAAAGATTGGAAGCCCGATCGCCTGCCCGACCTGAAGGGTAAGCAATATCTTATAACGGGCGGCAATTCGGGCATCGGGCTGGAAGCGGCCAAAATCTTGGCGGGTAAGGGTGCCAATGTCATTATCGCTGCTCGCAACCCTGAAAAGGGCGCGAAGGCGGTTGCTGAAGTGAAGCTGTGCGGCAGTGGCAAGATCGACCTGCTCCAGCTCGATCTGGCTGATTTATCCTCCGTCAGGCGCGCTGCCGAACAGGCAACCACGCAGTATGGGCCGCTCGATGCGTTGATCAACAATGCCGGGATCATGCAAACCCCCAAGCAGAAGACGGCTGACGGATTTGAGATGCAATTGGGCACCAACCATCTGGGGCACTTTCTGCTTGCTGCTCTGCTTTATGACCAGGTCAGGCAGGCCAAGGGGCGGATCGTCACGCTATCATCCATCGCGCACAAATTCGGCAAGATTCACTTTGATAATTTGATGTTGGAGCGCGGCTATGATCCGACCACATCTTATACGCAAAGCAAGCACGCCAACATGCTGTTCGGATTAGAATTGGATCGCCGGTTGCGCGCAGCGGACGAGCCGGTGATGTCCGTCATTTGCCACCCGGGCTATTCCGACACAGCGCTGCAAAGCACGGGTCCGGGTGCGTTGTTCAGCGGGGTATACAAAGTTACCAATGCTCTCTTGGCTCAACCTGCCAAGCTGGGAGCCTATCCAACAGTGCTGGCTGCGGCTGGTGATAAGGCCCAATCGGGGGGCTATTATGGCCCGACCGGATTGTTCGATGCGCGCGGACCTGTCGGCGATGCGATGGTCGCTCGCCATGCTTTGAAAGAAGACGTAGCCAAGCGGCTGTGGCAGGTCAGCGAGGAGCTGGTCGGGCAGAAGTTTGCCGTGGGGTGATTTTGAACGAGCGTTTGCGTTTTCTCAAAGCAAACATCTTTCTTGCTTTCTTGGCATGGGACGCCTATCCGCGCGCCTTCACTGACACGTGATTCATCTGCCGGTCTGGCCGTTAGGGCTGCCAGGGCTGGTTGGACGTGTCTCTGCATTAGGAGATAAAAATGCCCAAGCTAAAGACCAAAAGCGGTGTGAAGAAACGCTTCAAAATCACCGCAACCGGCAAGATCAAGCATGGCGTCGCAGGTAAGCGTCACCGTCTGATCAGCCACAATGCGAAGTATATTCGCCAAAACCGCGGCACCTCTGTCCTGTCGGAAGCCGACACCAAGACAGTGAAAAAATGGGCCCCATACGGGCTCGGTTGAGCGCGCTGGTTTAAGGAGAAACAAATATGCCTCGCATTAAACGCGGCGTGACTACGCGCCAAAAACACAAACGATTGCTGGATCAGGCCAAGGGCTATCGCGGTCGTCGTAAGAACACCATTCGCATTGCACGTCAGGCCGTCGAAAAGGCCGGCCAATATGCATACCGCGATCGCAAGGTTAAGAAGCGCAGCTTCCGTGCCCTGTGGATCCAGCGTATCAACGCAGCTGTTCGCGCAGAAGGTCTAACCTATTCGCAGTTCATGCATGGCGTGAAGCTGGCGGGTATCGAATTGGACCGCAAAGTCATGGCGGATCTCGCCATGAACGAAGGCGCTGCCTTCAAGTCGATCATCGACCAAGCCAAGGCCGCGCTTCCTAACTGAGGAAGCTTGCCTATCTGCCGATTTCGGCGGAACGGTCTTGAAAAAGAGGCGCTAGAGAGAAATCTCTGGCGCCTCTTTTGCATGTGATGGGCCAGCACCCTCGCACATTAGGTATTTGTAATCTGAGGGTCTTTGGCTACTGGGCTGCGATGGTCCGCGAAATCAAGCCTCGATCAGGGGCAACAGGAAAATACAAGGCACGCAGCCAATTTCATGCGCCTCCTGCGATTTTCGACGGCTGTTTTACCAGCTTCTATCATCTCGAACTTGAAGTAGACGGCGGCGGCACAGTCACCGATTATCTCCAGCCGGAATGGGCCTCGATCCGATACTTCGCTGGAGCTTCCCCTTGGGCGAGCATTCCCGGCGCAAAACCAATTTCCGGCGTCCGCATGGGCGGAACAGGAGCGACGACGCTGCCGACTCAATTCCGTTTGGGATCGGCTCGGGTTTGGGGAATTGGATTTTTACCTCTTGGCTGGGCTCGCTTCTTCGATGGGAAGGCATCCGACTTTGCCAATCATATCTATGATGGCGACAAACACGCTTCCTTCGAAAAATTCACGCCGTTGGCAGACGTCTTATGTGACCTCTCGGTGCCCGTTTCGCAGCAATATGATGCGATTGTTGAGCATATGGAACGCTTGGCCACACCGGGCCGCGATGACGAAACCATTATCCGAATCCACCGAGCCTTGGTCGACGAAGGAATGACATCGGTTGGCGAGATTGCTGAGAGCGCAGGCATCAGTCTGCGCACCCTAGAACGGTTATGCAGTCGCTATTTTGGCTTCACTCCCAAAATGTTGATGCGGCGCCAACGCTTCATGCGCAGCCTTTCGGCCTTCATGCTGGATCGGGATGGTACATGGTCGGACGTGATGGACGACCACTATCACGACCAAGCCCAGTTCACCCGCGAGTTTCATCAGTTCATGACGATGAACCCCAGCGCCTATGCAGCCTTGCCGCATCCCTTTCTCGATGCCTTTATCGAGGCAAGGACACGAATGTATGGATCACCAGCACAGACGTTGGATCAGCCCTAGGCCCCCTAAGGTCGCAGCAAAATGCCTGCTTGATCACCTCGATAAACATTCCCGCACCACACAGGCCGATAAAAACACTGGCTATGGGCAAAGGCTCTTTGCCTTGAGCAACATTTCTCGCTAGCGCACGCGCTCTAATTATTGAGCCAGAACATGACCGATTTGATTGAACAAAAGACAGCCGCAATTGGCGCGATTGATGCTTGCACTTCTCTGGAAGCATTGGATGAACAACGCGTAGCTGCGCTGGGTAAGAAGGGCTGGGTCAGCCTTGCCTTGAAAACGCTCGGCCAGATGAGCCCGGAAGAACGCCAAGAAGCCGCGCCTGCCATCCAAGCCGTGCGTGCCGAAATTGCCGCCGCGATTGATGCCAAGAAAGCCGCGCTGGAATCCGCCGCCTTGGAAGCGCAATTGGCGAGCGAGACGATTGACCTGACACTGCCTGCGCCAGCAACTCCTAAGGGTTCGATCCACCCGGTCAGCCAGGTGATGGACGAGCTGGCAGAAATCTTTGCCGATCTTGGATTTTCTGTCGCGACAGGCCCCGAGATTGAGGACGACTGGCACAATTTTACAGCGCTCAATATGGATGAAAGCCATCCCGCCCGCGCCATGCATGACACGTTCTATTTCCCTGAGGAATTGGCGGATGATGGGCAACCGGCCTCAAGTAGCGAAGCGGTAGGCCACACAAAGATGCTGCTGCGCACGCACACCTCGCCGGTGCAGATCCGATCGATGGCGAAACTGGCCGAGAAAACGCCAGGCGGTGAGCCGATCCGAATTATCGCTCCGGGCCGGGTCTATCGCTCGGACAGCGATGCAACGCACACTCCTATGTTCCACCAGGTTGAAGGCCTGGTGATCGATCGTGACATTCACTTGGGCCATTTGAAATGGACCTTGGAAACATTCCTCAAGGCATTCTTTGAACGAGACGACATCGTGCTGCGTTTGCGGCCGTCCTATTTCCCATTCACCGAACCCAGTGTTGAGGTTGACGTGGGATACTCCAAGGAAGGCGGCCGCTGGGTCGTCGGCGGCAATGGCGATGATGCAGGCCATGATTGGATGGAGCTGTTGGGCAGCGGAATGGTCAACCGGCGCGTGCTGGAATTTGCCGGTTATGACCCTGATCAATGGCAGGGCTTTGCCTGGGGCTTGGGCGTGGACCGGCTGGCCATGCTGAAATATGGCATGGATGATTTGCGCGCATTCTTTGATGGCGATGTCCGCTGGCTGGATCACTATGGATTCAGCGCGTTCGATCAGCCGACCCTGTCCGCAGGCGTAGGAGCATCATCATGAAGTTTTCTACAACCTGGCTGAAAGATCATCTCGAAACCGATGCGAGCCTTGCCCAGATCACTGATTGCTTGAACGCGATCGGGCTGGAGGTTGAAGGCGTTGAGGATCCCGCTGTTCGACTGGCAGGTTTTACTGTGGCCAAGGTTTTGACCGCCGAAAAGCATCCTGATGCGGACAAGCTGCAAGTGCTGAGCGTTGACGTTGGAGATGGCGATCCGCTGCAAGTCGTGTGCGGTGCGCCCAATGCGCGCGCAGGAATGAAAGGCGTGCTCGGGCTGCCGGGTGCGAAGGTTCCGGCCAACGGAATGGAGCTGCGCAAAAGCGCCATCCGCGGGGTCGAGAGCAATGGCATGATGTGCTCTGTCAAAGAGCTGGAGCTGGGCGAAGATCACGACGGCATTATCGAATTGCCTGCTGATGCGCCGGTCGGACATAGCTTTGCGGACTACAATGGCGCTGCGCCCGTTATCGACGTTGCGATCACGCCCAACCGCCCTGATTGCATGGGCGTGTATGGGATTGCGCGCGATTTGGCTGCGGCTGGCCTTGGTACGCTGAAACCGATTGCCATGCCCGGCTTTGATGCGTCGGGACCATGCCCGGTAGATATCCGCACCGACGATCCAGAGGGCTGCCCCGCGTTCTATGGCCGCGTGATTAAGGGCGTGAAAAACGGGCCATCGCCCGATTGGCTTCAGCAACGGTTGGCCAGCGCTGGCCAGCGCCCGATTTCATTGCTGGTGGATCTGACCAATTATCTGATGCTGGCGTTCGGTCGTCCGGCCCATATTTACGATCTCGCCAAATTGTCCGGTGCTGTCGTCGCTCGCCGGGCCAAGAACGGTGAGCAGGTGCTTGCTCTGAACGAGAAAACTTACACCCTTGATGATAGCATGGTGGTGATTGCAGACGACAATCAAGTCCATGACATTGCCGGTATTATGGGCGGCGAAGATTCGGGTGTTTCTGATGACACGACCGATGTGTTGCTGGAGATTGCCTATTTTGACCCACCGCGGATCGGCGTGACGGGACGAAAGCTGGGCCTTGCCTCTGATGCGCGCACTCGGTTTGAACGCGGGGTTGATCCGGCGTTTCTGGGAGACGGGCTGGACCTGTTGACCGGTTTGATTGTCGAACTGGCAGGCGGCACGGCCAGCGAGGCTGTGCAGGCTGGTTCTGCGCCAAGTAAGGCCAAGCAGATCGCGTTCGATCCCGCCATGACCCAGCGGTTGGGCGGCGTGGATGTGCCGGTTGATGAGCAGCGCCGGATTCTTGAGAGCCTGGACTTTATGGTTGCCGATGGTTGGCCAACGAACGGACAAGTCAGCTGTCCTTTGCGCCGACATGACATCGAAGGTCCTGCCGATCTGGTCGAGGAAGTCGTGCGCATCCATGGCTTGGATAAGGTAGAAAGCGTTGCCTTGCCGCGGATGGAGGGCGTGGCCCGGCCAACTGCCAGCGCCGATCAGAAGCTGGAGCGGAAACTGCGCCGCGCTGCCGCCGCAAACGGATTGCATGAGGCGATCACTTGGTCGTTCATTTCTGACGAACAGGCGGCCGTGGTGGGCGGTGGTCATTGGTCGCTGGACAACCCGATCAGCGAAGACATGAAAGTCATGCGCCCATCATTGCTGCCCGGCCTGTTGGCGGCGGTTCAACGCAATCTTGATCGCGGCGCATCTACCGTGCGTCTGTTCGAGATCGGGCGGCGTTATCTGGAAGACGGCGAGCATCCCACTTTGGTCTGCGTTCTGGCAGGCGACAAGATCGAGCGCGGCTGGGCCAATGGCAAAGCCAGCACGTTCGATGCCTATGATGCCAAGGCGATGTGTTTGGAATTGCTGGAAGCAGCTGGTGTACCGGTCGATAGATTGATGGTCATGGGTGAAGCAGGCGATGTTTATCACCCCGGTCAATCGGCCACTTTGCGGCTTGGCCCAAAGAACCAGATCGCCAGCTTTGGCATGTTGCACCCATCTACGTTGAAGGCGTTTGATGTTGACGTTCCGGTTGCGGCTCTCGGCATCCATCTCGACGCGATCCCGGCAAAGAAAAACGCCAGCTTTGCGCGATCACCCTACGCACCGCCTGCCTTGCAAGCGGTCACCCGTGACTTTGCCTTCCTTGTCCCGCAAGACCTTGCCGCTGGCGATCTGGTTAAGGCCGTTCGCGGGGCAGACAAAGCTAACATAGTTGCGGTCCAAGTGTTCGATGTGTTTGCCGGTGAGGGCGTGCCCGAAGGCAAGAAGTCGATCGCGGTGGAAGTCACACTCCAGCCGCAGGACAAATCCTATAAGGATGCCGACCTGAAAGCGATCTCGGATGCGATTGTGGCGGCTGCCTCCAAGCAGGGGGCGCAGCTGCGCGGATAATCTTCGCTCGGGCACAAGACCATGTCAAACAGACGCACATTCGCGATCATTTCGCACCCCGATGCGGGTAAAACCACGCTGACCGAGAAGCTGTTGCTACAAGGCGGCGCAATCCATCAGGCGGGCCAGGTCAAGGCGCGCGGCGAAGCCCGGCGTGCGCGCTCGGACTGGATGAAGATCGAGCAGCAACGCGGCATCTCGGTTACATCCAGCGTGATGACTTTCGAACGTGACGGGGTAACCTTTAACCTGCTCGACACACCTGGGCACGAGGATTTCTCGGAAGACACCTATCGAACGCTTACTGCAGTCGACAGCGCAATCATGGTGATCGATGCGGCCAAGGGTATTGAGCCGCAAACGCGCAAATTGTTCGAAGTGTGCCGCCTACGCAGCGTGCCGATTATCACCTTCGTCAACAAGGTGGATCGCGAAGGCCGCCCGGTGTTCGAGCTGTTGGATGAAATTGCCGACATGCTGGCGCTGGATGTCAGCCCACAGGCATTCCCGATTGGCATGGGCGGTCAGTTCGAGGGCATTTTGGACTTCGCCAGTGGGCAGGTCGCTCGGCCCGAAGGTCCATCGAAAGAGTTTCAGGGTACGCGCGATGACAATCCGACCTTGCCGGAAGAATTCGCCGAGAATGCTGAACTGGCGCAAATTGGCTATCCCGAATTTGACCTTGAGGCCTATCGCAATGGCGATCTGACGCCGGTCTATTTCGGGTCGGCGCTCAAGAATTTTGGTGTGACCGAATTGATCGAGGCGATTGCCAAGCTGGCGCCTCCGCCACGTCCGCAACCTGCAGGTGATCGGCAGATCGACCCCGATTATGACGAGGTGACGGGCTTCATCTTCAAGGTGCAGGCCAATATGGACCCTAACCACCGCGACCGGATCGCCTTTATGCGGCAAGTGTCCGGCACCTTTAAGCGCGGTATGAAATTGACCCCATCAGGCTTAGGTAAGCCGATTGCGGTGCATTCTCCGATCCTGTTCTTTGCCCAGGACCGCGAGATCGCCGATACCGCAGAGGCGGGCGACATCATTGGCATCCCCAATCACGGCACCTTGCGGGTGGGCGATACGCTTTCTGAGAAGAACGAGGTACGCTTTACCGGCCTACCCAATTTTGCTCCGGAAATTTTACGCCGCGTCCAGCTGAAAGACCCGACCAAAACCAAGCAATTGCGCAAGGCGTTGGATGATCTGTCTGAAGAGGGCGTCATCCAAGTGTTCTATCCAGAAATTGGTGCGCAATGGATTGTCGGCGTTGTCGGCCAGTTGCAATTGGAAGTTCTGATCAGCCGGTTGTCGGCTGAATATAAGGTTGAGGCTGCGCTGGAGGCAGCACCCTTTGCGACTGCGCGCTGGATCAAGGGCGAGGATAAGGCTTTGGACGAGTTCGAGAGCTTCAATCGGGCCAATTTGGCAAAGGATCGCGATGGCGATTTGGTGTTTATGGCCAAGAGCCCGTGGGACGTGAATTATCAGCAGGAAAACAATCCCAAACTGACCTTTTCTGCCACCAAAGAGCGTTAGATCGGCCAAGTGTATGCTTGCTCGGGCGAGCGCTTCGCGGCATGTAAGCGGCATGAACGGTTCAGGACCCACATCGCAAACCTTTATCTCGCAGCGACTGCGACTCAACTACCTTGACTGGGGCAATCGCGGCAAACCGCCTTTGGTACTGGTCCATGGCGGGCGCGACCATGCACGCAATTGGGATTGGACGGCGCAGGCCTTGCGCGATGATTGGCATGTGGTGGCGATGGATCACCGCGGCCACGGCGACAGCGATTGGGTGTCCGATGGCAATTATCGGTCCAACGATATGGTCTATGATTTGGCTCAATTCATCCATCAATTGGGTGTTGGTCCCGTCTCGATCGTCAGCCACTCCATGGGCGGTAATGTGGCCCTGCGATATGCCGGTGTCGCGCCCGAAATGGTGCGCAAGATCGTTGCGATCGAGGGGCTAGGCCCCAGTCCTGACCGCCAAGCTGAAATGCGCAGCAAACCTTATCCGGAACGCTTTGCCGAGTGGATCGGCAAGAAACGCTCGGCATCAGGCCGCACGCCGCGCAAATACAACAGCATTGAAGATGCCTTTGCTCGGATGATCGAGGAAAACAGCTATCTCACACCAGAACAGGCCCGACATCTGACGATCCATGGGGTCAACCGGAACGAGGATGGCACCTATAGTTGGAAGTTCGATCCGCATCTCAATGTCTGGGGTGTTGAGGATATTGCTGACGAATTTCTTCAGGATCTTTGGAGTGCTATCAGCTCGCCAACCCTGCTGCTCTATGGGGCAGACAGCTGGGCGTCCAACCCAGCCAAGGATGGCCGGATCAAATACTTTAAGACGGCTGAAGTGATCGAATTTGAAAAGGCAGGGCACTGGCTTCACCACGACCAATTTGACCGTTTTATCACTGTATTGAAGGATTTTCTCTGATGGCCGATTTCTTCAATGCCTTGGAAGACAAGCATGTTGCCATGATCGAGCAACAGCCGGTTTTCTTTGTGGCGACCTCGGCACCTATGGGCCGGATCAATCTAAGCCCCAAAGGGTATGATGCCTTTCGCGTGCTCAGTCCAAAGCGTGTGGCCTATCTGGATCTGGGCGGATCGGGCAATGAAACGCATGCGCATCTGGCTGCTGATGGCCGGATCACCATCATGTTCTGTAATTTCCAACAGCCTGCGCTTATTCTGCGCATTTATGGTCGAGGGGTTCCCGTGCTGCCGCAAGACGAGGGATGGGAGAAGCTGGCCAGCAATTTCACCCTGTTGCCCGGCACACGGCAGATATTTGTGATCGACATTGACAGCGTGCAGAGCAGCTGCGGCTGGGGTGTGCCATTCATGTCGATGGAGGCGGAGCGGCCAACCCTGAAAAAGGCGCATGCTCAAGCCAATCCAAGCGAGTGGGAAGCCAAGACCGCGACGCGCATTGCGAGCATCGATGGTCTGCCGACCCGGGCCACCGACCGATACATTGCCGGAGAATCTGGAGAATCCGGGGCGGAGTAACCAGCGCTTTGGAACTGACCATCGCCAGCTATAATATTCGCAAGGCCATCGGCCTTGACCGGCGTCGTGACCCTGATCGAATTATCAGCGTATTGCGAGAGATCGATGCGGACGTCATCGCCTTGCAAGAGGTGGATCGACGTATCGGTCAACGTGCCAGCGCCTTGCCGCGCGCCTTATTGGATGACACGCCATGGCAAATCGTGCCCGTGGCGGTGCGCCCACGCAGCATCGGATGGCATGGCAACGCATTGCTGGTGAGGCGTGGTATCTCCATCATTCGATCCGAACCGGTGGATTTGCCAACTCTGGAGCCTCGGGGTGCCATATCGGCTGATTTGCACTTCGCAGGCCATGACTTTCGGGTGTTGGGCGCGCATCTCGATCTTTCGGGCGTGCGCAGGCGTGCGCAAGTGAAGGCGATGTTGGCGGATTGCGAACGGCAATCACGGCCAATGCCAACAGTGATCCTGGGCGACTTCAACCAATGGACCCAACAGCGGGGCGCTATGCAAAGCTTTGGCAACGGGTGGCGCGTGCTGCCGGCTGCCCGAAGCTATCCCTCGCGTCGGCCAATCGCTCGGCTGGACCGGATGGTAATCTCGGACGGATGGGAGTGCAGCAACAGCACGGTCCACCACAGCGCTTTGGCGACCCGGGCCTCTGACCATCTTCCCTTGGTTGCGCAACTCATGCTGCCTAAATATTAGGCTATTGGCTAAAATTTAACCACACACAAAGCCTTTTACCCGGGCTGTTGGCGCGAAAGCGCGCTATTCCGCCCGATCTCGTGTTTGGCACACCTCTTGCTGCTTAGTCCTCGCCGGGAAATCATCCGGTAAGCAGAAGGGGGCTTCGATGAAGTTCATCATTGCCGTAATTAAACCGTTTAAACTCGATGAGGTCCGCGAAGCGCTGGGCTCCATCGGTGTCGCTGGCATGACCGTATCCGAGGTAAAGGGTTTTGGTCGTCAGAAGGGCCAAACCGAGATTTACCGGGGGGCCGAATATTCAACCAATATGTTGCCCAAGGTGAAGCTTGAGATTGCAGCAAGCGACGAGCTTGCCGCCCAAGTGGTTGAGACCATCCAGCAAACCGCCAGCACCGAGGCCATCGGTGACGGAAAAATCTTCGTGCTCGATCTCGCATCGGCAACCCGGATTCGCACTGGCGAAGCCGGCGATACAGCGCTCTGACAGGGGAAAGACTGTGAAAAATACCCTCTTAAAATGCGCCGCGTTTGGCGCTGCAGGTCTGCTGTTTGCGCAGCCTGCTTTGGCGGCACCGGCAGCGGTTCCGAACCCGGGCAACAACGCCTGGATGATGACGGCTACCGTGCTCGTCTTGCTCATGATCTTGCCCGGCCTGGCCTTGTTCTATGGCGGTTTGACCCGATCAAAGAATATGCTGTCCACCATGACACAAATTGGCGCGACGGCCGCACTGGCCATGCTTGTCTGGGTCATGTGGGGTTTCTCACTCGCCTTTGGTTCAAGCCCGATTGAAGGCTTCTTGGGCCAATTCATCAGTGGCGGAAGCTACTTCCTATCAGGGATGACGGCTGAAACAACGGCAGCGACCTTCACCGATGAAGTGATCAGCGAATATGTCTTTGTAAGCTTCCAAATGACCTTTGCCGCGATCACCGCTGCACTGATCTTGGGCGCCACAGCTGAGCGTATGAAGTTCAATGCTGTCATGATGTTCGTGCCGATTTGGCTGACGATCGTATATTTCCCGATCGCGCATATGGTTTGGGCTGGCGACGGATTGCTGTTTGCTGCCGGAGCGCTCGACTTTGCGGGCGGAACCGTGGTCCACATCAACGCCGGTGTGTCCGGATTGGTGCTGGCTTACCTTCTGGGCAAGCGTCGGGGTTATCCCGCTGAACCCATGCCACCTCACTCGCTGACGATGACCATGGTTGGTACTGGTTTACTGTGGGTTGGCTGGTTTGGCTTCAACGCGGGCTCCGCATTGGAAGCTGATGGCTTTGCTGGCTTGGCTATGATCAACACCTTCGTAGCGACCGCTGCTGGCGCTCTTACCTGGATGGTCATCGAACGCATGATGGGCCACAAAGGATCAGCATTGGGCTTTTGCTCGGGCGTGATTGCTGGCTTGGTTGCGGTAACACCTGCTGCCGGCAACAGTGGCCCGTTCGGAGCCATCCTGCTTGGCATCCTATCTTCGATCGTTTGCTACTTCTTCGTCGCGAAGGTCAAAGCCAAGTTCGGTTATGATGACTCGCTCGATGCTTTCGGCATCCACGGGATTGGCGGCATTGTCGGCGCGATTGGTACAGCCGTTGTGTATCAGCCGTTCCTTGGCGGCCCTGGCGATGGTTCAACCGGCGTTGGCGCTCAGCTCTGGATCCAGACCGAGGGCGTTCTTGTGACCATCGGATGGGCCGGTATTGGCACTCTGATTGCAGCCATGATTGTAAAAGCTCTCATCGGTCTGCGGGTCGATCCAGAAACCGAGGTCGATGGTCTCGATATCTCGGAGCACGGAGAGCGCGCCTACAATTGATAATTATCTAATCTCAAGTTTGGCGGAGAGAGGCCTCCTAATCTCTCTCCTCTCTCCGCCTCTCCTTGTTCCTCCTGCGAACAAACAAACTGAACAAGGGCCAGAGCGAAAGCTCTGGCCCCTTTTTTTGTCTGGTCTCTGGTTCAGTTAAGAAGCGGAGAGAGGCGAAGTCAGTCGCTAGTGAGCTGCTGCAGCTTTTACAAAATCTGCACAACGCTCGCCAATCATGATGCTGGGTGCGTTGGTGTTGCCGCTGACGATTTTGGGCATGACGCTGGCATCGGCCACCCACAATCCCTCGACACCGTTCACTTTCAACGTGGGATCAACCACCGCGTCCGGATCGCTGCCCATTCGGCACGTGCCGACGGGATGATAGACGGTGTCAGCGCGGTTGCGGATCAACTCATCCAAAGCGCTGTCATCATACAAATCAACCGGATGGCGATCGGTTGGGCCATAGGCTTGCATGGGAGGCGTATCGATTAAGCGATGCGACAGACGCACGCCTTCTCGCAACACGGCGATATCGCGTGGATCATCCAGGAAATTGGGGTCAAGGACCGGGGCCTGTGCCGCGTCAGCCGAACCCAGCCGCACTGTTCCACGGCTTTCAGGACGCAGCACGCAAGCATGCATGGAAAAGCCGTATCCTTTTACATTCTCGCGGCCGTGATCTTCCAGAACTGCGGGCACGAAATGCCATTGAACATCGGGTGCGGGCGCATCTTGCTCGACCGACCAAAAGCCACCTGCTTCGGCATAGCAAGTAGTCATTGCGCCTGTGCGCTTGCGCCTATGTTCAAGAATCGCCGCAGCCATCTTCAGCGTACCCTTCAACGTTCCGCCGATAGGGGTCTCGGACTCGGTAGACCATCCCGAAACATAGTCGATATGGTCTTGCAGATTGGCGCCTACCTCGGGCCGATCGATGACCACCTCTATCCCGTGGTCTTTCAGATGCTGCGCCGGTCCAATGCCTGAAAGCATCAAGATCTGCGGGGAATTAAACGCTCCCGCGGATAGGATAACGCCGCGCCGCGCATAGATCGTTTCGCTTCGCCTGCCGCGCTTGACCCGCACGCCTGTGACGCGGCCGCCTTCGATCACCAGCCGCTCGACCAGCGTCTTGGTGCGAATAGTGAAATTGTCCTGTCCGCGGATTGGCTCGACATAGGCGCGCGCGGCTGACCAGCGCTCGCCCTTGCGTTGGGTCACTTGGTACAGGCCAAAGCCTGCCTGCGTTGCTCCGTTGAAGTCTGGATTGACCGGCAATTGCAATGCCGCCGCCGCTTCGACCATCGCCTCGCTGGTGGGGTTTGGCGAAACTTGATTGGATACGAACAGAGGGCCGCCATCGCCGTGATATTCATCCGCGCCGCGTTCATTTGCCTCGGCCTTGCGGAAATAGGGCAAGACATCCTCATAGGACCATCCAGGGCAACCCATCGCGGCCCAATTGTCATAGTCCCAGTCATTGCCGCGAATATAGACCATCGCATTGATGGCAGACGATCCACCCAATCCTTTGCCGCGCGGCTGATAGCCGATCCGGCCATTCAGCCCCTTTTGCGGAACGGTTTCATATTTGTAGTTCGAAGAGCCACGAATAAATGGCATGAAGCCAGGCGTCTTGACCAAAATATTGTCATTGCTGCCCCCGGCCTCAACCAGACAAACCTGCTGAGAACCATCAACTGCCAAGCGTCCTGCAACTGCGCTTCCGCCGCTTCCGCCACCGATTACGATGTAGTCATACTGTTCCATGCTCTCTCCTTAAGCCAAGGAGTTAGGCAAGCTTTGTGCTGTCCGCAATCGAGTTTTGATCCGCCACTGAATTATTTGTGGCTGTGTCGTCAGTAATGTCGGCAATTGGATCGCTGCTGACGTCGCTTGCAAGGCGCTGTTGCCACCGCGCGCGGATCATATCCGATGTGTCGCGGCTTGCGTCATGGGTCCAACCCGGCTCGCGCAGCAAATAGGACAATTTGTGCTTCCATGGCGCGTGCCAAATGTCTTGAATCATCCCGATCCATTCATGGAATACCGCCCACAGCAGGTTGAAACTGCCCAGCTGTTTGACGATGCCATAGCGAATGGATTCTTCGCTGGTTTCCGGTTCGAATGTACCGAACAATTTGTCCCAGATGATGAAGACGCCAGCATAATTGCGATCCAGATAGCGGGGATTGGTGGCGTGATGAACCCGATGATGGCTGGGCGTGTTCATAACAGTCTCGAACCAGCGGGGCATCTTGTCGATCGCCTCGGTGTGGATCCAGAACTGATAGATCAAATTGAAGCCGCCACAAATTGCCAGCATGACCGGATGGAACCCCAGCAGCACAAGCGGGAACCCAAACAAGATCCCGAATGTAAACGCGCCCGTCCATGTTTGCCGCAAGGCGGTGGAGAGGTTGTAATGCTGGCTGGAATGATGGTTCACATGGGCAGCCCACATCCACCGGATGCGGTGGCCAGCGCGATGCACCCAGTAATATTTTAGATCGTCCAAGACAAAGCACACCGGCCAGGCCCACCACGCCCAACCAATATCAAACAGGCGATACTCCCACGCGGCCAGGAACAGCGCAAAGACAGTTCCGCCAAACAGCAGCCCGGCAACGGTTGAGCCTAGGCCAAAAGACAGGCTGATCAGCGTATCCTTAGGCTCATAGGCCTCGGGACGTCTGCGCCAGGCCCAGATCATTTCCACCAAGACCAGCAGGACAAATCCCGGAATGGCATAATCTGTCGGAGAAAAGTCAGGCATGGGCGGTTTCCATCGGAGTATTGGCGGCTTCTTCCCAGGCTTTCACCCATTGCTCGGGCTGCTGGAGCCGCAATTGCATGGAACCGAACCGCTTCTCGGCGCTGTTTATGATCAGGCCATCTTGGCTCAATTCCATGCGTGCATTGCTCGGCAATATTCGTCCGGCAAAATGGCTGCCATGGGGCCGCAGCAGCATCACCTGTCCTGCTGCATTGCGCAGAAGCGCGCCTTTGCCAGCTTGGTCTATGCCGATTTCCACTGCCTGAAAGCCGTCATGAACTTGGTCGGCCGCATTGCGCGCATCTTGCTCGGTCACCAATTTGGGCGTCGGTCCCAGCTTCAACCAATGCGCCAGCGCAGCCAGCAGGCCAATCGCCACCAACGAGCCAACAAACTGAAGAAGGATAGGAGAGACTTCCATGGCCAAATGGATTGGCATGAATGCGTTGATGCGGCAAGATGCTGATCAGAGGAGACCGTCCATGAAGTCTATTACGCGCTTTCTTGCCGCCGCCGCGCTCGCATCAAGTCCATTGTCTGCACAGCAAATTGATCCCGCAGCTGAAGTTGAGGCGCAGGAAGACCGGATTGAACGCGTTGCGCAACAATTGTGGGAATGGGCCGAACTTGGTTATTTAGAGGAGCGCACCAGCGGCCTGATGACGCAAGAATTGGCGTCCGAAGGTTTCAGCATTGAGACTGGCGTTGCCGAAATCCCAACTGCTTTTGTTGCCGAATGGGGAGAGGGCGGACCAATTATCGCCATCCTGGCGGAAATGGATGCTTTGCCCGGTATCAATCAATCCGCTGAACCCACTCGCGATCCGGTGGCAGGCAAACACGCCGGCCATGCCTGCGGTCACAATTTGTTTGGCGCGGGATCTTTGACAGCAGCTATCGCCGTGAAAAACTGGCTCGAGGCAACCGGTACGCCCGGTCGGATCAGACTGTATGGAACACCAGCAGAAGAGGGCGGCTCTGGCAAAGTCTATATGACGAGAGCAGGGCTATTCGATGATGTGGACATTGCCATCCATTGGCATGCCGATGACGAGAACAGCGCCGCGGCTAGTACTACTTTAGCCAATCGGTCGGCCAAGTTTCGCTTCTCCGGCATTTCGGCCCATGCAGCTGGTGCGCCTGAACGCGGGCGTTCTGCGCTGGATGGGGTGGAGGCCATGAACATGATGGCGAATATGA
The DNA here is from genome assembly GCA_947495555.1 of uncultured Erythrobacter sp. Taxonomy (GTDB): domain Bacteria; phylum Pseudomonadota; class Alphaproteobacteria; order Sphingomonadales; family Sphingomonadaceae; genus Erythrobacter. The sequence continues at coordinate 2,037,076 of CANLZI010000001.1, forward strand.
TGCATGAGCACATGCCGCAGGATGCTCGGATGCATTACGTGATCACTTATGGCGGGATCGCGCCCAATGTGGTGCCAGATTTCGCCGAAGTGTTTTATTACGTCCGACATCCCGATCCCGATGGTGTTGATGCGATTTGGGAGCGGCTCGAGAATGCGGCCAAAGGCGCTGCAATGGGCACTGCGACCAAAGTGAATTGGGAAGTGATCCACGGCAACAACCCGCTGTTGGTCAACGAAACCTTGGCGAAGGTCATGGACGAGAAGCTGCGCGCGGTTGGCGGTGTAATCTATTCACCCGACGAAAAAGCCTGGGCAGAGAAGATCCAAGAATCGCTGGGCGAAGCCGCACTGCCGCTGGAAAGTGCGGCAGAGATTACCGCCTATGGCAAATCTTTGGGTTATGGCTCAACCGATGTTGGTGATGTTTCCTGGGCGACGCCCACGGTTGGTGTCCGCACAGCAACGTGGGTGCCAGGCACCAGTGCGCATTCTTGGCAAGCGGTTGCTGCAAGCGGTCACTCGATCGGACACAAGGGTACGCAAGTAGCGGCAAAGGCGATGGCGCTGATGGCCGCCGAATTATTCGTCAACGAGGATTTACGAACTGCCGCGAGACAAGAATTCGACGCTGCGAGAGGTGATAATTACACCTACAAATCGCTGTTGGGTGATCGTTCCCCGCCTCTCGACTACCGGCAGTAGTATGGCGGTAAGCTACGCCCCCTTATTGGCAGCGAACATGTCCATCGCTGGTCTTACTGGCGAAAGGTCATAGCCAGCTTGTTGCGCAGCCAATATCAGATCGTCGGGAGACTGTCCTGCCCGCGCTTGGGCCAATGCCCACAATAGCGTTGAACGAGTGCCGCTGCGGCAATAGGCCAAAACGGGCCCGTCTGCGCCTTCCAGCGCTTGCTCCATCGCGGCGACTTGCGGTTCGCTAAAGCCGGTGTGCGAAATGGGAATGGCTAGATAGTCCATGTCGGCAGCGCGAGCGGCCGCCTCAATCTGGGGGCCTTGTGGTTCTTCAGGCGATTCTCCGTCAGGGCGGTTGTTGATCACCAACGTCACCCCAAGCGCTTTGGCTTCGTCCAATTGTTCGGGCTGGATTTGCGGGCTGGCATACATTGTTGGACTTAGTTTGCGAAAATCGCTCATGGCACACCTGACTTTAGCGGATGATGACGTTTTGACCGTTCTTTTGGTGGAAGAACGAGGGGCTGAGGGCTTCTTTAACGCCTCATGCGAAAATGTCACAATTCCACATGATGCAACCTCACTATGTTAAATCATTCGCATGACACCGCTTTGTGCGCTATGAGCCATTCTAGAGAGGTGGGGCTCGGCTGCTTTTTGCAGAGTCGCCACCGCGCTGGTTACGGATGCTGCCCCCGTTGCCAACGCAAGATACGACCGGGCGGTGAGACAAGGTACGACTACGGTTATGGGTTACGATAGAGGGCGCCGCCGGGGCCGGGATAAACGCGACGGATTCGGTGAAGACGGCTTCGATCCTTTCGGCGGCGGAGACAAGTTTCCGCCCCAGCGCGACAGTTTTGGTGGTGGCGGTGATCGCTTCGGTGGCGGAGGCGGCGGAGGCCGTTTTGGCGATGACCGTGGCTCAGGCGGCGGCGACCGGTTCGGTGGCGGCGGCGGTGGTCGTGGACCTGGTGGCTCAGGCGGCGGTGGCGGTGGCGGTTTTGACCGCATGCCAGCTCAGGTCGTTGGCACCGGCAAGGGTGTTGTAAAATTCTTCAATTCGCAGAAGGGCTTCGGCTTTATTCAGCAAGAAGGTGGAGGCGAAGACGTCTTCGTCCATATCAGTGCTGTTGAGCGTGCAGGCCTTCAGGGTCTGGCCGAAGGCCAAGGACTGGAATTCAACCTGGTGGATCGCGGCGGCAAAGTTTCCGCCCAAGATCTGCAAGTTGTTGGTGATGTTATCGCTGTTGAAGAACGCGAATCGGCTCCACCCCAGCGCGAGTTGACTGGTGAGAAAGCCATCGGCACCGTAAAGTTCTTCAACTCGATGAAGGGCTTTGGTTTCTTGGTGCGTGATGATGGCCAGCCAGACGCGTTTGTGCACATCAGTGCCGTTGAGCGTTCAGGCCTCCAAGCCATCAATGAAGGCGAACGGTACGAGTTTGACTTAGAGGTCGATCGACGAGGGAAGCACTCGGCGGTCAACCTTGCGCCCGTTCAAGGCTGATTCGCTTGCCACCTTGTCGGCCAATTGGCCGGGATCGTGGCAAACATCATAAACGGCGCGAAGTGGCGGTCCGGAAGGGCCGCCATTTTGCGTTGGCAATGCATTTAATTCTGAATTGAAATTGAAAAGGACTTACCCATGTCGATCAGCCCATTGATGCCCGTTTACCCGCGTTGTGGAGTGCGGCCTGTGCGCGGTGAGCATTGCCATCTGATTGATGAAGACGGCACACGGTATCTTGATTTTGCCAGCGGCATTGCGGTGAATCTGCTTGGGCACTCGCATGAGGGATTGATCTCTGCGATTCAAAAGCAGGCCGAAACGCTGATGCATGTTTCCAACCTGTATGGCAGTCCGCAGGGCGAAAAGCTCGCTCGGCAATTGGTTGATGCAACCTTTGCCGACACCGTGTTCTTCACCAATTCGGGCGCCGAAGCAGTGGAAACCGCGATTAAGACCGCTCGTGCTTATCACCAGCACGAAGGTGATACGTCAAAGTTTGAACTGATCACCTTTGCCAATGCGTTTCATGGCAGAACGATGGCCACGATCAGCGCATCCAATCAGGAGAAAATGCACCACGGTTTCTCTCCGTTGCTGGCCGGATTCAAATATGCCGAGTTTGACAATTTGGAATCAGCCAAGGCGTTGATGGGCCCCAATACCGCAGGATTCTTGGTTGAGCCTATTCAAGGTGAGGGCGGTATCCGCCCCGCTTCTCAGGAATTCATGCAAGGTCTGCGGGCTCTGGCAGACGAACATGACCTCATGCTGGTGTTGGATGAAGTGCAGTCTGGCGTCGCCCGCACAGGCAAGATGTATGCGCATGAACATTATGGGATCGCACCCGACATTATGGCGACCGCAAAAGGGATTGGCGGGGGCTTTCCTCTGGGTGCCTGCCTGGCAACCGAGAAGGCCGCGCGAGGAATGACCTTCGGCACGCACGGTTCTACCTATGGCGGAAATCCGCTTGCGATGGCTGCGGGAAGCGCTGTCATGGAAGCAGTTGCCAATGACGAATTCCTCGCCTCCGTTGCAGAGAAGGGTGAACGGCTGCGGTCTCGGCTCGAGCAATTCATCGGCAATTATCCCGAGCTGTTCGAGCTGGTTCGCGGCAAAGGCCTTATGCTGGGCATGAAGATGAAAGTCGAAAGCAGGCCGTTCTTTGTCCACCTTCGAGACAACCATCAATTGCTGACGGTTGCAGCAGGCGACAACACCTTGCGCGTATTGCCACCCCTGGTTCTGGGCGATGCGGAGATCGAAGAATTCTTCGAAAAACTTTCAGCTGGAGCAGCCAGCTACGAAGTTCCGGGTGATGGCTGATGGCTGATGCTGCAGCACGGAATTTGGTGGATCTGAGCGATGCCGGTGGGCACGCAATCGCAGCGATGATCAACGATGCTCAAGACCGCAAGGCGGCTCGAGCATCTTGGCCCAAGGGGCAGCCTGACGCGGACAAGCCGCTGGCAGGTCAGGTTCTTGCTATGATTTTTGAGAAGAACTCGACCCGCACCCGGGTGAGCTTTGACATTGCCATGCGTCAATTGGGCGGCACCACACTGATCCTTGATGCAGGAACCAGCCAACTTGGTCGCGGGGAAACGATTGCTGACACCGCCAGGGTGCTCAGCCGGATGGTTGATGCGATCATGATCCGCACCGATGACCATGCAAAGATCGAGGAGATGGCGCGTTATGCCAGCGTGCCGGTAATTAACGGCCTTACCGACCGGTCTCATCCCTGCCAGATCGTTGCGGATTTGCTGACCATGATTGAGCACGGAAAGGCTCTGCCTGGGCTTGAAGTCGCCTGGTTTGGTGATGGCAACAATGTGCTGCATTCGCTGCTTGAAGCGGCGGGCATGATGAAATTCAATATGCGCATTGCCACCCCTGTCGGATATGAACCCGATGCAGAGTTCATCGAGCTTGCACGGGCTGGTGGCGCTGTTGTCACTCTAACCAATGACGCAGCCGAGGCGGCCAGAGATGCAGACGTACTTGTCACCGATACTTGGGTTTCGATGGGGCAAGAAAACGCTGCCGACAAACTCGCTGCGATGGACCCCTATCGCGTAGACTCCGATATGATGAAGCGAGCCAAATCAGACGCAATATTCTTGCATTGCTTGCCAGCTCATGTCGGTGATGAAGTCAGTGAAGCGGTGTTTGAGGGTTCGCAGTCTGTTGTCTTTGACGAGGCTGAAAATCGCATCCATGCTCAAAAATCGGTGCTGCTGTGGAGCCAGCGACTGCTCGGCTAAGCAGAACGGCATAGGGCTTCTTTTGCCCAGTCGAGCGCCCATATAGTGCATTATGACACAGACGCCTGAAACATTTGCTGATCGATTGCTTGGATTTACGCTGCCCGACCGCAATGCGCGGGGGCGGGTTGTTCGCCTCGACAAAGTTGTCGATCAAGTCTTGTCTGCGCATGATTATCCGGCACCGATCACACACCTGCTTGGTGAAGCGTTGGTGTTGGGAGCATTGATGGGGGGGCTGCTCAAAGGCGATGCTGCGCAGATGACCATGCAAGCGCAGACGGAAGGTGGACCAATCAGTCTGCTCGTTTGCGACTATCGTGCTGGCGAAATGCGAGGCTATGTCGATTATGACGCAACTCGCTTTGCAGAATTGGGTGCCAATCCCACCTTGGCCACGATGTTCGGCAAAGGATATCTGGCGATTACCTTTGAGACCGGGCCAGGCCAAAACACAACTGGATCGGGTCAGGCCACAGGTCAGCGATATCAGGGAATTGTGCCGCTTGAAGGCGCGTCTTTGGCTGAAGCATGCCAAAACTACTTCCAACAATCCGAGCAAATTCCGACAATGATCCGTGTCGGAGTGCGGTTTGAAGGTAAGCGGTGCATCGCCGGCGGGCTATTGGCTCAGCATCTGGCGGATGGCGAAGTAGGCCGGGAACGGTTGCATGTCCGGCTTGATCATCCTGACTGGGAGCATGTGGCTACTATCATGTCGACGATCAGCCATGATGAACTGGTCGATACCGAGCTTTCGATGGACGCAATCGTTTGGCGCTTGTTCCATGAAGAAGAGGAAATACGGGTCCAGCCTGGCCCCGTAATGTCACGTGGCTGCCGCTGTAGCGCTGCATATTATGAGCAAGTTATTGCTCGTTTCCCAGCTGAAGAGCAGGATGCCATGCGTGATGAGGCAGGTGCAATTGTCGTCGATTGCGCATTTTGCTCGAAAAAATTCACGCTAAGCGCCTAACACTCCGCCTCTATTCAGCACCAGTTTATCGCCAGTTCACTATTGGTAAGGTCTATTGCTGCATAGATGCAGTGAGAACATAGGAGTAAGCAATGACAAAGAAGGGGACGTTCGCAATAGCTGCTGCAATTCTGTGCCTTTCTGGCATTGCGATGCCGACAATTGCTCAGACCGGCAAACTGGCGATGCTCGATTCCCTAGCCAAGGGTGAATGGACGGTGCGGTTCCGCGATGGCAGCGCACAACGAAAGATATGCGTGAAAGACGGGCAGGAGCTCATTCAAATCCGACACTCCGGCCCCAGGTGCAACCGGTTTGTTGTCGATGACGCAGCGTCAACGGTGACAGTTCAGTACACATGTGCAGGCAATGGTTATGGCCGGACGAGCATTCGGCGCGAAACGTCGAATCTGGTCCAGATCGAAAGCCAAGGCTTTGTGGGTGGCCAGCCATTCGAATTTCTTGCCGAAGCGCGACGCACAGGCAGCTGCAGCTAACTAATTTAGCGGGTTTGTGATTGCCATGCGCTTTTGACGCAGGCTAAACGGCTTTGCATGAACGCAAGTCAGAACACTTTACGAAAGCCTGCGGTGGTCTTGTTGTCGGGTGGTCTCGATTCCATGGTGACGGCTGCCCTGGCCAAGGAGCAGGGCTTCGATATTATCGCCCTGTCGATCGACTATGGTCAGCGGCACAAGCGCGAGCTTTCTGCTGCACAAGATATCGCAAAGCGGATTGGTGCTGTGTCGCATTCAACTCTGTCGCTCGATCTTCGGATGTTCGGCGGATCGGCGCTAACAGCCGATATTCCTGTCCCAAAAGAGGGGGTGGGAGACGATATTCCGGTTACCTATGTCCCTGCGCGCAATCTGCTTTTCTTGTCACTCACCGTTGCGTGTGCCGAGGCGGCATCCTCGTCGGACGTCTTTATTGGTGTGAACGCGCTGGACTATTCAGGATACCCTGATTGCAGACCAGAATTTATCGCAAGCTTTGCCGAAACAGCGCGCTTGGGCACCAAGGCCGGGGTCGAAGGGAAGTCTTTTCGGGTTCACACCCCGCTGCAAGATATGACCAAGGCTGACATTGCAAGAGTGTGCGCAAGATTGGGTCTCGATCCAGCCTGGAGCTGGTCATGTTATGACCCAACCGACGCAGGAACGGCTTGTGGCACTTGCGATTCTTGCAGGTTACGCAGGAAAGGCTTTGCCGAAGCGAATTTAGAAGATAGCACCGCCTATGCCGCGTAAATCGCGGCCGATGACAGGAGCGGTGAATGACGGATGAGAACAATCAAGCAGCGGTGCCAGACGATCAGCCGGTACCGGCTTATTCTTGGTATGCCCTTGGGGTATTGGTTGTTGTCTATGTCCTGAACTTTATTGACCGCCAGATTTTGTCGATCTTGGCCAACGACATCAAAGCGGATCTGGGCGTGGATGATGCCTATTTGGGCTTCCTATACGGGACAGCGTTCGCGATATTTTACGCCCTGTTTGGCATTCCATTGGGAAAGTTGGCTGACAGCTGGAAGCGCGTCAGGCTGATGACTATCGGCTTGGCGCTGTGGTCAGCAATGACCGCATTCTCTGGATTTGCGCGCGACGCAGCGACATTGACGGTTGCCCGTATCGGGGTTGGCGTCGGCGAGGCGACGGCGAGCCCCTCAGCATATTCGCTTATTTCCGATTGGTTCCCTGCACGCCTTCGTGCAACAGCATTGGCGATATACAGCTCGGGTCTTTATATTGGCGGGGGTATATCGCTAGCCATTGGCGGTTTGATTGTGGACCGTTGGAACGAAGCCTTTCCGGATGGTGGTCCACTTGGGCTTGCAGGTTGGCAGGCAGCTTTCATAGCCGTCGGGCTGCCAGGACTGCTCTTGGCACTATGGGTGTTTACACTGCGCGAGCCGGTACGCGGAGCGATAGATGGGTTGCCAACAAAGGAAGACCCGCATCCATTTCGCGGCTTTGTCCAGGAACTTTATACCGTCATCCCGCCCTTCACATTTGTAGGCGCGGCGTCGCGTGGAATGGGCACACTGGCCATCAATATTGCCGTGTTCTTCAGCGCATTTGTGGCCGCACATCTGATCACTCTGGGTTTGGATTCAGGCAATGGAGTGATTGCGGCGGCAATTGGCAATCTTCTGGGGGTAACGCTCCCAGCGATCACGGACCAATGGTTCCTCTTGGCGATCGGATATTATGCTGTTTTTTGTTGGGCTAGCGCTTTGCGCAAGCGCGACTATCCGACGTTTGCGCTCACCTGGGGCTCACCCGCGTTCCTGTGCACGATTTTGGGATATGGCACCGTAGCATTCATGGCATACTCGGCTTCTTATTGGGGTGCGCCCTATGCAGAACGAGTGTTCGATGTCTCCAAGGCCGAGCTTGGCTTTTGGCTGGGCGGCGGCGGTGCCATGGGCGGATTTCTTGGGGTTATTCTCGGGGGACGGATGGCTGATGCGCTGTTTCTGCGTATGCAGAACGGTCGCATCTGGGTCATCTTGTTCGGTCTAATAAGTCCGATCCCATTCGCGTTAATCCAATACACCACCGACAGTTGGCCACTTTTTCTGGTTCTGAATGTTGTTGTTGGGGCCTTGGCCGCATCTGCGCTAGGTGCTGCGGCTGCCAGCAGCCAGGCACTGGTATTGCCGCGCATGCGGGGCACAGCAACGGCCACCTTCTTTTTGGCTACCACTTTGGTTGGGCTGGCGTTGGGGCCATACACAGCCGGGTATGTTTCGGCCCAAAACGATGGCGATTTGAGCACTGGGGTGCTTTCCACTCTTTGGATTACGCCGATAGGAATGGCTTTGCTGGTTGCAGCGCTTAAGCTGGTGCCAAATGCAAACCAAAGCGTGCAAGAGCGCGCCAGAGCGGCTGGAGAGCCGATTTAACTGGTCTATACCTCAGGCTGAGCGACGAATTCTAAGACACCGCAAGCGATACGTGGGCCGGCAGCTCCTGCTGGATCGCTTACGTAGTCATCGGGGCCTGCGTGTATCATGACTGCGGTGCCGTCTTGATCGTCTATCGAAGCGACCACTGCATTAGCCCGACCAGCTATATCGATTTGAATTTTAACATTTCCATTGTCTGGAATTTCAAGGTTTGGCAGGTCACCCAGATGCTGGCCATCAGCACTTAATCTGCCATGCGATTTTCCGTCAGGATTGAGGTGCCCGTCCGCACTCTTAAAGTCGGGTGCATCGCACCGTCCAACCGAGTGTAGATGGAAAGCTTTGGTGCCCGATTCAAATTGGCTGAGCTCAAGCTCAATAGTTACCTTGCCATCAGTCTTGTTCAGGACTGCTTTTCCTACTTCATTGTCGTCTCTATCAACGATCGCGGCACTAGCCAGAGCTATTAGTGCTCCAGAATTCTGAGCTTCGGATGATTCTGGTTCACCCTGACATGCGCTTAACGCTACGGCTAGCGTCAATGGAATTAGAGTGGGCATCTTCATACTTACGGGCTCCGGACGTTCCAGTTACTAGCCTAAATGCAAAAGGGGCCGGATTGCTCCGACCCCTTCCGAATTTTTCACCAGTGGTGAAGTATTACATGCCCGAACCCGGACCGTAAGTAACTTCAACACGACGGTTCTGAAGTTCGCGTACGCCGTCTTCGGTTGGAACGCGCAATTGCGTTTCACCAAAGGCTTCGCTTGAAACGCGATCTTCTGGAACACCGCGACCGGAAAGGTAATCGCGTACCGATTCGTTACGACGCTCAGCCAGACCCATGTTGTATGTCTGCGAACCCGACGCATCGGTGTGACCAGCCAACATGACGCTCGCAGAACCACAATCAGCATAGGCGCTAACTGCGTTGTCGAGAATCGTAGCCGCTTCCGGAGTGATATCCGACTCATCCCAGTTGAAGAACACGATGTATGGACCCGTGTTGCAAACCGGTGCCGGTGGAGGCGGCGGTGGAGGCGGTGGTGGAGGCGGTGGTGGAGGCGGTGGTGGCGGTGGCGGTGGTGGTGGAGGCGGAGCTTCAGGCTCGCCACCAAAGTTGTATGTCAACGTACCAAGCACCGAATGGCTACCAATGTCAGCTTCGATCGGACGACCAAGCGTATCGGTGATACCAACACCAACTGCATTGAAGTAACGATACTTCAGGCCAACGTCCCAACTGTCAGTCAAAGGTGCGCGAACACCCGCGAGCAACTGCCAAGCCAAGCCTGTGTCTGAATCGTCAAACGCACCTGGACCAATATCCAGAACCGTTGTTGTCAGATCAGTCCGTGCGATACCGATACCGCCGCCTGCAAAGCCTTGGATGCCGTCATCGTCGCCGAAATCAAACAGGCCGTTCAACATAAAGCTGAGCGCGTTGAATTCACCGCGGCCAACAGCCTGCCGGTTTGATACTGTAGTACCAGGACGAGCTACCAAGCCTTCTGTGCCGATTCTAACATCGTCAACTTCTGCTTCACGGTAGCTTGCTTCAGCTTCCAGACGGAAGGCGCCGAAATCGTAACCAACCAAGGCACCGAAATCATATCCAGTGTCTGTGCCGATTGTTGAGTCAGCGTCCGTACCATCAATTTCTAAATCAATGTCTTCTACGACCATCACGCCGCCTTCACTTGCGACGTACCATTGACCGTCGCGAGCAAGTGCGGGCGCTGCAAGCGCCGTCGAAGCCATCGCCATTCCAATGACGAGTTTGCGCATTACTGTATTCCCCTTTGTAGCGAATAGGATTCCACCAGTGAGTATCTATCTTTTCCCCTCAATGGTGGCAAGCGGCCTTTACAGCCAAACTGTTGCAATAAAGCCTCTATCTGCATTTGACTTGCAAAAAACAGAAGAAAGAACGGCATCGCACGAAGCCTTAACGACGCTTACCGATGAAGGTTCCCTTAAGATCGTGCAAATATTCCTAAATTTCGCAATTCGGAGATGATTTCCGTTATGGCTTGTCTTGCCTCAACATCAATTGTTGTGCCGTTCTGAGGTTGGGCCGGGGCATCCGCTGATTGCCATGCACCATCGAATAGGAGCATCTGACCTGAATGCTGGTCAAATACTCGCATTCCGGCGCAAGGTTGGATGAAAGACCATTCTGTTCCAACGCGGGTAGCAATATGTCCTTCGAATCCTGCCCATTCGCCCGAGGGTGAAGGGTCAACCAACCAGTTGCCTCCATCATTGGAAGATACCGGCGAACTGGCAGATCGGCCGACTATGGCTGTATGCACTAAAGTATCCATGAGGCCTCCGCTAAAGAGGATGATATCAGCGCGATCCGCGCCTGCGGATTGGTTTCGGCAATGTGACGGACCCATTCGGCGCCCGTTCGCGTTTTGCCAAATCCGCGCCCGGCCATCACCAGCCAGACGCGCCAATCTCCATCCGGAGGTAATTGAGCGGTTCTGGCCCACATCTGCCAATGATAGGGAAACTCATCCTTCTCTTCACAGTTGAACCTTTGGGCCAGCTGATCGCGATATTTGGGGTTGGCAGAGGCCAACCAACCCAACCGATCAGCCATCATCGCCGGTGTTTTCCTTAGCTTCTTGCATCACCCGCAAGCGGATTTCTTCCACCTTGCGGTCGATCGAACTGCGAATCTCGGCCGCGGTGACATTGCGTTTGGCGGCCTGCGCTCGCACCGCGTTTTCCCGGTGCATTGTGAGCAGCCGAATGACCGCGCCAAAATCATATTTGTCACCGTTGTCGGTTTGAAAGTCGCCTGCGCGCAGCAGCCGCAGAACTTCCATCTCGAGATGCTCATATCCCTCATACAGGGCATCCATCCATCGGCGCGCAAATTCGGGTTCATTGATCCGGGTGCGATATGCTTTCCCTTTTGGCACTCCAGCGGCCTCGGCCGATTTGGTAACATTGGAGGATTCGGCCAGAGCCTCCAGGAAGCGATCCCGCCAACGGGTGTTGATCTGACGACCGCGGTTGGTTGCATTCTGGGTCGAGCCCTTGGTTTTACCCATAGATCACAATCCTTAGCTCGTGCGCTTATTCTCGTTGGTCCAAACGCGAACGGGCGACTGTTCCCCCGGTGAGGGGGCAGCCGCCCGATCAAACATGATTGCTGACGAATCACACTATCGCGATGTTCCGTTTAACTAACCAATGATCGTGACAATGTCAATACAAATGTTCCAAATAGGTTAGTTATTTGCGGTTGCGCGGAGTGTACGGCTCGCTTAATCGCCGATCTCTGGGTTTCTCCCGCTGTCAAAGGTCACGCCTCGCCATGATGAAAATGCTGCACGGTCTGTACGATTGGACCATGGACAAGGCTTCGCATCCCAAGGCGCAGTGGTGGCTGGCCTTTTTCTCTTTCATCGAATCGAGCTTCTTTCCGATCCCGCCACATCCATTGCTGGGGCTGATGTGCTTGGCTGAGCCGAAGAAAGCCATTCGGTTCGCCTTGATCGCGACTATCGCTTCGGTGCTGGGCGGTATGTTCGGATATATGATCGGGTACTTCTTGTACGAGGCGATCGGTGCCTGGCTGATCGGAGCGCTTGGTCTGACCGAAACCTTCCCGGTTGCGGCATGCTATATTCGTGAACAAGGCGCGCTGGCGGTATTCTTGGCAGCCGGTACGCCAGTGCCGTTCAAGCTGATGACCATCACCGCCGGTTTTGTGGAGATGAACCTTCTGTCCTTCACCTTGGCGGCCATCGCCGGGCGGGCATTGATTTTCATGGTGGTGGGCGTGCTGTTTCAGTTGTTCGGCGCCCCGATCAAACGCATCATTGATCGCTACCTTGGGTGGGTCACAACCGTCTTTGTCGTGCTGGTTGTGGGCGGATTTATTGCGTTTACGCAGCTGGCCGGCAGCGAGGATGAGACGCAATCCAGCAATGCCTGCGATCTGGCGACGGAAATACGTGGCTGAATCAGACCAGGTTTTCTCTCTACGAAAGAATACCCGTTTTGGTGCCCGCGGCTTCGAACATCTTTAGGATCGTTTCCACTTCCTCGGCGCTGTGTTCTGCACACAATGAGCAGCGCAGCAAGGTCATGTTTGCCGGCGTTGCAGGTGGGCGGGCAAGATTGACGTAAAGCCCCTCTTTCAACAGTGCCTCCCACATCATCGCGCCGCGTTCCAGATCGGGCATGATCACCGCGATGATCGCACTTTCAGGCGACGAGGTACCCAGTTCAAAGCCGAGATCGGTGAGGCCAGCATGGAGACGCCGCGAGTTCTCCCACAGATGGGCCCGCTTGTTTGAGCCATGCATCAGCTTGCGGATCGATGTTGCAGCAGTGGCGACAACGGATGGCGGCAGGCTGGCCGTGAAGACATAGGGCCTGCACACAAGGCGCATGATTTCAAACTTGGGATGGTTCGACACGCAGAAACCGCCAACGGTCCCAACGCTCTTTGAAAATGTTCCGATGATGAAATCACAATCATCGATCACGCCGGCAGCTTCACACACGCCGCGGCCATTTTCGCCGATAAAGCCCATTGAGTGTGCTTCATCGACCAGCACCATGGCGCCATATTTCTTGGCGATGGCGACCATTTCCTTGAGCGGGGCGACATCGCCCAACATGGAATAAACGCCTTCCAAAATGACCAGCTTGCCTGCGCCTTCGGGCACACGCTTCAGGCGTTTTTCCATCGCTTCGACATCATTGTGCTTGAACGGCACAACTTCGGCATTGCCCATCGCACAACCATCCCAGATCGAGGCGTGGCTATCGATGTCGAGGATGATGTAATCGCCCTTACCCGCGATGGTGGAGATGATCCCCAAATTCGCGAGATAACCGGTCGAAAACACCATGGCGTGATCCATGGCGTAAAAATCTTTGAGCGCGTCTTCGCACTCTTTGTGGCCTTGATAAGTGCCATTCAGAACTCGGCTGCCGGTGGTTCCGGTGCCATAATCCCGCATCGCCTGATTGCCTGCATCGACCACATCGGGATCGAAGGTCATGCCCATGTAGTTATACGTCCCCAGCAGGATCGTATCGCGCCCGTTGCAAATTGCCCGGGTGGGAGAGAGGACTTCCTCCATCACCAGATTGAAGGGGTCTTCTACGCCGCTGGCCAGCAGGCCTTCGCGCATGGCGATGATGTCATCAAATTTAGAGAACAGATCACCGGCTGGCGCATCTGTTTCATGCGAGGAGGTTTCTGCGTTCATCAATCGGCCTGCGTCTTTGCTACAGCGTCAACCAACTGGCCAAAATTCTCAATCTCGGCTTGCTGATTCATGCTGATGATGATGTCAAACTCGTCTTCGATTTCGGCCACGAAATCCATCACGGTCAAACTGTCGAATTCCAGATCATTGGCAAAGGTGGTCGCATCGGTAATGTCGACGCCCTTCTTGTTGAACGGCTCGATCAAGGAACGGATGCTTGTGTCGACTGCGGCTCGATCCATTATCATTAACTCTCTTATGACTGCGATTACCGTTCTATCGGCAAAACGCCACATTGGCGACAGACGAAGCGCATCTGCCATTGGATTGCGGCGGAAAAGCGGCTGTTAGGGCTGGTTGTCAAGTTCTCTCGTATTTCTCGTCCGGTTATAGCGCCGCTATCATGCGGGCACCAAAGACTTCACCGCGTTCATGAATGGCATGATAGAAACGGGCTTGGCCAAATAGCCAGCGGCGCCAGCATCCCTGATCCGTTCCTCGTCACCCTTGCCAGCATAGGCGGTTACGGCCAGCACCGGAATGCCGCTCAACACGGGGTCACGCTTGGCCTGCTCGATCAAATCCACGCCGGAAACATTGTGCAGTTGAATATCCATAATCATCAAATCGGGGGACAGACGCCGCGCCGTTTCCAGCGCTTGCTGTCCATCGGCAACAGGCTCAACCTCAAATCCATTGGCCCGCAAAACATCGCAGAACAATTTCCGGTTTAAATCGTTATCCTCGACAACCAGTATTCTCTTTGCCACTGCGCATAACGCTCCCTGTTTGTGGGACCTATACTCTTATCGAAAGGCGGCTGACAATTCTTCGTTCCTCCCCATCCCCCAAACAGCGGCCCAGCGATGCGCAAACCTTGGCCCAAACTTTAGCATTGTCGGCGCTCGGCTGGATTCTTGAAGATGACGATCGGGCAGAACGATTTTTGTCCCTCACCGGCCTTGATGCCGATAGCCTTCGTGGCGGATTGGGCGATCCCTCGGTGTTGGCTGCCGTGCTCGATTTCCTCGCCAATCACGAACCCGATTTGATCCGCGCTGCAGAAGCGCTTGCGGTTACGCCTGAGGAATTGGTCGCCGCCATACAGGAGCTTGGCGCATGAGCCGTCCCTTGATTATCAGCGATTGCGATGAAGTCCTGCTTTATATGGTCGCCCATTTTAAAGAATGGCTGGAGGAAGGCGAGGGCATTCGTTTCCAGCTGGAAGGCAACAATTTTGCCACCGCAATGCGATGGGAAGATACGGGCGAACCCTTGAACGAGAAAGATATCTGGCGGTATCTGGGTCGGTTTTTTGATACCGAAATGGATCGCCAATTGCCGATTGAAGGAGCAATTCAGGGGATCAACACTCTGGCAGAGCACGCTGATGTAGTGATCCTGACCAATCTGGTCGACAAACGCCGCGATCATCGTGCCGAGCAATTGGCTGGCCATGGATTGAACGCAAGGGTGTTTACTAACCAGGGTCCAAAGGGTCCGGCACTGCAAGCGATTATGGAAGAGTTCCAACCCAGCAAAGCGATCTTCATCGATGACTTGGCGCAGCACCATAAGTCAGCAGCCGAAACCGTGCCCGAAATTTCACGGCTCCACCTGTGCGGAGAGCCGACAATCGCAGACCATATCGATTGTGCCCATACTGCCGGGCACGCCCACGCACGAATAGACAATTGGGCCGAGGCCTTGCCTTGGCTGCTGGAAGAATTGGAAAGGGATCCACGATGAGCATTGAAGCGCGCCTGCAGGAATTGGGCATTGTTTTGCCAGAAGCGGCTGCCCCCGTTGCCAGCTATGTTCCGGTAGTGGTGCATGGCGGATTTGCCCATGTGTCGGGCCAATTGCCCTTTGTTGAAGGCAAACTTGCCACCGGCAGGCTGGGCGAAGACGTATCCTTGGAAGAGGGTATCACAGCAGCGCGAGCATGCGGGCTGATGATCTTGGCGCAACTGAAGGCGGCCTTGGTGCCGCTCGACAAGGTGGACCGGATTGTGAAACTGGGCGCATTCGTCAATTCGACGCCCGATTTCACCGATCAACCCAAAGTGGCCAATGGCGCTTCGGAATTGATGTTTGATGTGTTTGGCGAAAAGGGCCGACATGCCCGCGCGGCCGTAGGCGTTCCTTGCTTGCCATTGGGCGCAGCTGTTGAAGTGGATGCAGTCATCGCCATCGCCAAATGAGCGAGCGTGCTATCCCCGATTGGTTGACCAGGTGGGAATATGCCCATCGCGGCAAGCACGGGGCTGGCATACCGGAGAATTCTTTGGCTGCTGCCCAGCTGGCGGTTGATGCTGGAATGGGTATCGAATGCGATATTCAGCGCAGCGCCGACGATCGGGCGATGGTGTTTCACGATTGGGAGGTTGATCGCCTGACCAACAGTTCCGGCCCAACCGACAGCCGCACCGCGGCCCAATTGAGTGACCTTTCCTATATTGGCAGCAGTGAGAGACCAGCCACGCTCACCCAGCTGCTCAACCTGATTAATTGTCAGGTGCCTGTGCTGATCGAGATCAAGTCTAAGCCCGGTTATGATGTGGCGCTCAGCTGCGCAATCGTTGCGCAAGCTTGTCAAACCTATCATGGACCATTTGCTGTAATGAGCTTTGACCCGCGCGTTGCCCGTTGGTTTCGGAAAAATGCTCCGAGCATCTGTGCTGGCCTGGTCATGCGCGAGGATGACCACGGCAATACGCAAAAGCCTTGGCAAAGATGGGTGGCGCACTGGATCGCAAAACCTGATTTTCTCGCTTATCACATCGCTGCTCTGCCAAGTGCACGCGTTGCCAAATTGCGCGATGGCGGCCTGCCGGTCCTGACATGGACGGTCAATTCCGCCGAGACCCGCGCCCGCGCTTTGCTGCACGCTGATGCCCTGGTTTCAGAAGGTGCCGGACTGGCGTGAGCGAGGAGGCAACCAGCAGCGATGGTCAAACCGCCGAGGCACTGACCGTGCAATTGGCGCCCGGTGTCGGGTCGTTTGACGCCGCGCAATGGAATGCGCTGGGCGGCAATCGCAATCCCTTTGTCAGCCACGAATTTCTCACCACTTTGGAAGATTCCGGCAGTGTGGGGGAGGGTACGGGATGGGATCCTGTACCGATTGTGATCACCGACGCGGACGATAATCTGCTGGGCGCTATGCCTGCTTATGCAAAGGGGCACAGCCAGGGCGAATTTGTGTTCGATCATGCATGGGCCGACGCGCTGCATAGGGCCGGGCGAAATTATTACCCCAAGCTGCAGATCTGTGCGCCGTTCACGCCTGCCAGCGGCCCTCGACTTTTGTTGCAAGACGAGCGGCTGGCACCCCATCTGCTAAAAGCAGCCGAGACTGTGTGCGAGCAAAATGGACTATCGTCAGCCCATGCAACCTTTGTCGAACGCGCGCAATTGCCCCTGTTTGAGGAAGGCGATTGGCTTCTGCGCAACGATATCCAGTTCCACTGGACCAATCAGAACTATGACAATTTTGATGGATTTCTGGATGCGCTCGCCTCGCGCAAACGCAAGAATTTGCGCAAGGAACGTGCTGCTGCCCAAGACGGTGTGCAAATCGTCAGACTGACTGGGGATGACATCAAAGCCCATCATTGGGACGCGTTTTGGGTGTTCTATCAGGATACCGGCGCGCGCAAATGGGGAACGCCTTATTTGACGCGCGAGGCCTTTACCCTGCTGGGCGAAAGGATGGCCGATCAGATTGTGCTGGTTTTGGCGATGATGGATGATCATCCGATTGCCGGCGCGCTCAACTTTGTGGGCGACGAGGCGATCTATGGCCGATATTGGGGCTGTTCGCTCGACAAGCGGTTTCTGCATTTCGAGCTATGCTATTACCAAGCCATCGACATCGCGATTGAACGCGGATTGGCCCGGGTCGAGGCAGGCGCGCAGGGCGGCCACAAATTGGCGCGTGGTTATGAACCCACACAGACCTGGTCAGCCCATTATATCGTTGAGCCAGGCTTTCGCGCGGCCATTGCCGATTTTCTTGAACGCGAGCGCGAAGGCATTGCAACCGACCAATTGTTTCTGGGCGACAGGACTCCGTTCAAGAAGGCCTAGCGTCCTTGATGGCCAGCCTCAGGCAGCTTTGCGGCGTCCGGCAGACAGCCATTCACGCGCACGGCGCTGGGCTTCGGCAATTTCGCGTGCGGTCATCTCGTCGGAGACATCAGCCCGGCACCAACTTGCTTCTTCATGGCCTTGCGATGCGGCTATGTTGAACCATTTGTGTGCTTCAATCATGTCGCATTCTGCACCATGGCTGCCGGTTGAATAGGCTACGCCAAGATCAAAATAGGCCGAGATGTCGCCTTGTCCTGCGGCGGCCAAGCATTGTGCGATCAACAGATCGGATTGCTTGTTGGTCAGCTCGGTAGCTGCTGCGGTATCAATTCCCTTCAGTTCCATTTCTGGTCCCCCCTTGCCGATCCAGCGCCCCTGCCGGATGGCTTGGCACCCAAATCGCCAGAACATGGTCAACAAATGGTTAACGCGGGTTAGAGTTTTTTGATTTTTGCCGGTCATTTGTTCGGTTGAGATTAATTGTTGGCTGCTAAATCGCAGCCTGAGCACAACCGACTTGTACATAATCTCAGCCGACTCTATAGGCGCGGCAAAGGAGAGGCCTGAAACCGATGCAGTAACTGTCACGGGTCAGGTTGCGGGTCTGTCGAAACGACTTTGAGATCGGGATAAGATTACCACATGGCCACCGCTGCGTCAGACGAATCTGAAGTACTAAAACGGGCAAAAAATGCGTTCGCGCCGGACTATGTCCCGAGCGATGACGAAGACTATATGTGCGAACGCCAGCAGAATTATTTCCGAATGCTGTTGCTCGAATGGAAGCGCTCTATCCACACAGCTGCTGACCAGACCTTGCAATCCTTGCAGGATGGCCCGATCCGCGAGGCCGACCTGAATGATCGCGCTTCGAGCGAGACGGACTGGGGCATCGAATTGCGCACCCGCGACCGCCAACGCAAGCTTATCTCCAAGATCGATTCCGCCATGCGTCGCATCGATGAAGGCGAATATGGCTATTGCGAAGTCACTGGTGATCCGATTGGCCTGAAGCGTTTGATTGCCAGACCCGTGGCGACAATGACGGTAGAGGCGCAGCAAGCGCATGAGCGACGCGAGAAGATTTCTCGCGACGACTGAGCAAGGTGTCGGCCAGTCTTTGAGCAGCTGGAACCTTCAAAAATTACGGTTAAGGCTTCTTTAGGATGTTTCAGCGCATAATCGCGCTGCGCGCCGTTTGATGGCGGCATACTACGATTGAACCGAACACACATAAGGGAACGCACATCACTGCATCTTGAGCAGTATGACGAACAACCAATGGCAGCCACAGAACAACGCCGGGCCGTACGCGAAGCCTCTTTCCTGCTTGCCGATGTGCAAGTAGCAGGGGAAGATTCTGCGTGCCGCGTAAAGGTGCGCAATTTGTCGGCGCTAGGCATGATGGGCGAAGGTCCGATCAAAGTTGTTCCTGGGTCTCGCATCCGTGTGAAATTCGATCAATCCGTTGAAGTCAAAGGCGCTGTCGCGTGGGTTCAACAAGGGCGTTTCGGCGTAGCTTTTGATGAAGAAGTCGACACCGCAACAATTCTGGGTGCCAGCTAAACCAGCCCCGACCTTGCGCGAGCCATTGCTCGCGCCGTTCTTCACAATCTTTGCCACTGCACATAATCCGCGCTGACCGCAGAGCTCCAACCTGCTAGTCGCACATTGTAATGCGACTCGTTTTGCCCATCTTGTGCAGCCTTGCCTTGGCTGGTTGCGGTGCGTCAGGTTCTGATGGGCCGGTCAATGTGGCGATTATTGGTGACAGCGAGGAGCTGTTCCAAAACGGATTACGCCTCGCGACCTCGGCTCAGCATTTACGCGGAGCAACCCACGAAGGCCTGGTGTCGCTTGATCCAGTGGGACAGGCTGTCCCCGCGATTGCAGAGCGATGGATCATCACCGACGATGGTAAGAGCTATATTTTCCGGCTGCGCGACATGGAATGGCCCGATGGCGAAACCCTGACGGCCCAGCAGGTCAGGCGGCTGTTGCTGGACAAGCAGCGCCGATTGGAAGGCACGACATTGGGCCTCGATTTGGCCAAAATCTCGGAAGTGCGGGCGATGACCGGTCGGGTTATCGAGATTCAGTTGACGGCTGCAATGCCCGAATTCTTGCGATTGCTGGCTCAACCCGAGATGGGCTTTTCCAATGATGGCGCGGGCACAGGTCCAATGACCATGACCCGTCCAAAAGATTCAATTATCGCGCAGTTGCGCGCTCTGCCCCCCGAACAACGCGGCTTTGCAGCGCGAGAAGATTGGGAAGAATTGGCGCGTGAGGTGCATGTCCAAGCCTTACCTGCCCAGCAAGCCGTTGAAGCCTTTGGCAATGGCAATGCAGATTTAATCCTAAATGGTCGATTGGCGCATCTGCCTTTGGCAGACACCGGTCCGTTGACCCGCGGAACAGTACGCATCGATGCGGCTTGGGGGCAGTTCGGTCTGGTCTTTCGAACAGAAGAAGGACTGTTTGCCAGCGCATCCTTGCGCGAAGCGCTATCGATGGCAATTGATCGAAGCGATTTGATGCAATCGTTCAACATTGGCGGCTGGGTGCCATCGGACGAGATTGTGCCAAGAAGTTTGTGGACCGAAGTGGAACCGCAGGCGCTGGAATGGGCGGACTGGCCGATTGCGCGAAGGCACGCCGCCGCAGCGGGTCGTGTTGCTGCATGGGTTTCGCGCACAGGAGAACGCGCCGAAGTGTCGATCGGCATGCCAGAGGGTCCAGGTAGCGAGCAATTGTACCGGGAGATCGAAGCCGACTTTGCCGCGATTGGCGTGCAAGCCAGAATGGTGCCCGCAGGCCAAAGCGCTGATTTAGAGCTGCATGACAGAGTGGCTCGCTACGCCTCTCCGCGGTGGTATCTCAACCAGTTTAACTGCCGCATCCGCAGCGGGCCTTGTTCACCCGCAGCCGACGAACTTGTGGCTCAATCGCTGGTCGTCAATGATCCATCAGAGAAGACCAATTTGTTGGCTCAAGCAGAGCTGGAATTGACGGACTCGCATGTCTTTATTGCGTTCGGCGCGCCTATCCGCTGGTCGCTCGTTCGTAGTGGTGTGACCGGCTATCAAGAGAACCGTTGG
This sequence comes from uncultured Erythrobacter sp., assembly GCA_947495555.1. Classification (GTDB taxonomy): domain Bacteria; phylum Pseudomonadota; class Alphaproteobacteria; order Sphingomonadales; family Sphingomonadaceae; genus Erythrobacter. The sequence goes on from CANLZI010000001.1 coordinate 2,057,877, forward strand.
GGCCTGCATCCCTTGTTCCCGCTGTCTCAACCCACCATCTAGGGGTAAGGAGATACGAATGAACGACGATCAAGGCCCACAAGTGGTCGGAATAAGTCTGCCAACTGGCACCGATCCTCAATCCATCCGCCAACGGGTGGAATCGATGGAAATGGTGCTGGAACGCAGCTTTAAGATACCGGGCATCAACTATCCTATCGGGTTGGACGCAGTGGTCGGATTGATCCCGGTCCTTGGCGATATCATCACGACCGCAATGGGCGCCTATATCGTTTGGGAAGGGCGCAATCTGGGTCTGCCCAAGTGGAAACTGTGGCGGATGGGCGCGAATGTCGCGTTTGATACAGTAATCGGCGCTGTTCCGATTGTCGGCGATGCGGCTGACCTCTTGTTCCGGTCCAACACGCGCAATCTGCGGATCATCAAAAAGCACTTGGACAAGCACCATCCCGAAACACGGGTGATCGAGGGCTAGTTACAGATGCTACTTTCGCGCTAAAGCGGGTGCATGTCAGACACAGTCACCTATTCGAGTTATCTCGATCTAGAACGCATTCTCGGGGCGCAACATCCTGCCTCTGCCGCCCATGATGAACTGTTGTTTATCGTGGTGCATCAGGCCAGCGAGCTTTGGCTTAAGCTGTGCCTGCACGAACTGACTCAGGCTAGAGAGCAAATCGCGGACGATGATTTGCGTCCTGCCTTTAAGATGCTCAGCCGGGTTGCGCGCGCTCAAACCCAATTGATTCAGAGCTGGGATGTCTTGAGCACCATGACCCCGCATGACTATTCGCAGATCCGGCCGCATTTGGGCGGCTCCAGCGGGTTTCAATCGGCACAATATCGCCAGATGGAATTCATGCTGGGCGGGCGCAATCCCGATATGATCAAGCTGCATGATGCCACTCCCAAAACTGCCGCCCAGCTGCGCGATGAGGCTGGCAGACCAAGCCTTTACGATGAGGCGATCCGCCTGCTGGCTCGGCGCGGTTTATCGATTGATGAGGCGGTTTTGGAACGGGCGGTGGATCAACCTTATGCCCATAACGCATCAGTGGAGCAGGCTTGGGCGCAGATTTATCGCGCGCCCCAAGAATATTGGGACTTGTACGAACTCGCGGAAAAACTGGTGGATCTGGAATATCATTTCCAACGCTGGCGCTTTGGTCATTTGAAAACGGTTGAGCGGATCATCGGGTTCAAGCGCGGGACCGGTGGCACGCCGGGCGTGCCTTATCTGGCCGGAGTTTTGAAGCAAGCCTTTTTCCCCGAGCTATTAAGTGTTCGGACCGAAATATGAAGGCAGAAGAGCGCCGACGAATCTGGGAAATTTCCCAAAAACTGAGCCCGGAATTGCCCGTTTGGCCAGGTGACACAGCGTTTCAGCATGCGCAAACTTGGACCATGGACGATGGCTCGCCCGTCAACGTGTCCGCGGTCACACTATCAACGCACTCGGGCGCGCATGCTGATGCCCCTCTGCATTACTGTGCCACGGCGCCCGATATCGCCTCAGTCGATCTGGATGCTTATCTCGGTCCCTGCCAGGTCATCGATGCGTGCAGTGCCAATGGCCTGATCCAAGTGGCAGACTTGCCCAAAAAGCTGTCTGCCGAGCGGATTGTGCTGCGCAGTTTTGACCGCTTTCCGCGCGAAAAATGGATGGATGATACGGTGGCGATTGCCCCGGATGCGATCGACTGGATGGCAGGGCAGGGCGTTAAACTGGTCGGCATTGATGGCCCATCCATCGACCCACAAAGCTCCAAGACGATGGACGCTCACAAGGCAGTATTGCGACATGATATCCGCGTTCTGGAAGGGTTGGTCTTAGATGACATAGCCGAGGGAATCTATGAATTGATCGCGTTGCCCTTGCCGATAGTGAATGGCGATGCTTCGCCGGTGCGCGCAATTTTGAGAGAGTTGCCATGACATTGCTAGAGCAAGCGCGCGAGCTGGATGCAGCTGACCCGCTGGCGCGTTTTCGAGACAGGTTTTTGCTGCCCGATGGCCCAAATGGCCCCATCATTTATCTCGACGGCAATTCCCTGGGAGCTTTGCCCAAGGCGACCCCTGCCGCGATGGCCCAAGCGGTTGAGCGCGATTGGGGTGAGGGCCTGATCCGCAGCTGGAATGATGCTGGCTGGTTCGAAATGGCTGGGCGGATTGGGGGCAAGATCGCTCCGCTGATCGGTGCGCAGCCCCATGAAGTGATCGCCTGCGACACGGTCAGCGTGAACTTGTTCAAGTTGATTGCCGCGGCCTTGCATATGCGTCCGGGCCGCAAGACTATCTTGAGCGAGCCGGGCAATTTTCCAACCGATATCTACATGATCGAGGGGCTTGAAAGGCAAGGTTTGGCGAAGCAGCGCTTGGCCAAGCGAGAGGCTTTGCTGGATGCTTTGGACCAGGATGTCGCGCTTCTGATGTTGACCCATGCGCATTACAAAACCGGCGAGCTGTTCGATATGGCCGCGCTGACCCGCGCCGCCCATGATGCAGGGACCTTGGTTTTGTGGGACTTGTCGCACAGCACAGGCGCTATGCCGGTAGACTTGAACGGCGTGGGCGCAGATTTTGCGACCGGTTGTGGCTATAAATATCTGTGTGGCGGCCCAGGCGCACCGGCCTTTGCTTATGTGGCCGAGCGTCATCACGGCGATCTGGCCCAGCCTCTGACGGGCTGGTTTGGACATGCCCGGCCATTCACATTTTCTGACGCATATGAGGCCGCGCCTGGGATCGAGCAATTGCAATGCGGCACTGCGCCGATCCTTGGTCTGACGGCGCTGGAGGTTGGGGTTGATGTAGTTGCCGAGATTGGCGTCAAACAGCTTTATGCAAAGTCGCAGGCTCTGTCGGAATTCTTTCTCGAATGCTCAAGAGAATTGGGCGTGGATTTGGAGACAGTTAGCCCTGCGCAAAGTGACCGGCGTGGTAGCCAGCTAAGCTTTCGGCATCCTGATGCCTATGCGCTGTGCCAAGCTTTGATTGCGCGCGGTGTGATCGGAGATTTCCGCGATCCCGATATTCTGCGCCTTGGTTTTGCGCCGGCATATCTCAGGTTTGAGGATATGGCAGAGGCGGCTCGCCACCTCGCCGAAGTGTTGGAAAGTCGCGAATGGCAGCGGGCTGAGTTCAATCAGCGAGCCACTGTTACCTAAAGACAGGCCTGGGAACCGCCATCATATCTGATGGCAGCCCAACATATGTTAAGGCGGCGTTCCCAAAGCTGCCTAAGGCATCATGTTATGACAGGCATGGCGGCGGCATTATATACGCTAACATTTGATGGTGGACCGGCAGCCGGAGAGCAGACCGTCTCTTTCCATGCTGAATCAACTTCAACAGCATTGGAGATGGCCACGCGCGAAGCAAAGGGCGATTGGGCCAAGCTCTCGCTTGACGGTCGGCTGCTTTGCAAAATGAAGCTGGTTAGCGAGACCGGTGTTTGGCTGTTGGAAACATCAAACCAATCCGAAGGTGTTCAAGCACGCAGTGGCTGAGCCTGATCCTCCCGCAATCCCAAGATCAAGTCCCTGACGATTACAGTTTGGGGCCGCACCACTGGTCGACGCAGTGACCGCAGGCGCGGTTCCGTCCCGCCGGGCTCCCACCAGTCCGGCGGGACATTTATCATCAGCCAGCAAGCACTGGTTATTGGGTGCCTAAATCGTCCTTGAACCATTCGAGATCCAGATCGTCATAGCGGTTGCGGAATTGTGCCAGTTCACACAAGCGGTCCCGGTCAATTGCAACGATCCTGCCATTCTCGCGCTCTATCAGCCCATCCTCAGACAGCTCACGCATCAGGCGATTAACCTGTATTTCAGTTAGGCCAATGGCGTCGCCAATTTGGGACTGCGTCAATCCGATGCGGAATTGATCTTTGCCTTCGATCCCCATCAAGCCGTGGCGCGACACAATCTCCATTATCAGCAAGGCCAGTCGTTCACGACCGCGCGTCCTTCCAACCGACACCAGCCGATCGTTTAGAATTGCGTTTTCCATCGCAGCGAATGTGTAGAAGATCGCAGCAATCCGAGGCATTTGCGTGAATGCATCCACCAATTTGCTTCGCGGAAACACATAAATGCGCGACGGAGCGTTTACCGTAATCGTATGCGTGGCATGTTCGAACGGTATGTTTGCAGTGCCCACGATGTCACCGGCAAAATAGAGCCGCGTGATGGCGCGCGCGCCGCTGGGTAACTCCATCGACGCGAACAGTTCACCCTCATCGATAATGAACAATTGATCTGGTCCATCAAGCTCGCTGCAGACAAGCGTTTTGCCAGGCTCATATTCGCGGATTGTAGACGCGAGGCCCTTGAAGGATTCCTCCTCCTCCGCGCGCAGCGGCGTAATCTTTCCGTATTTTGCAAGCAAAGTTTCCATCGATCATTTCCCTGCGAGCGCGACACTTACGTATGTGCATCGGCGCGCCAAGAAGGTCGAGCGAAAAAGTTGAGTACTGGAATTCAAGCTTCCAGTTCAATGTCCCAATACAGCCAGTCGCGCCATGTCTCATGCAGATAATGGGGCGGAAACTTCTTCCCATATTGCTGCAATTGCCAGCTGGTTGGCCTGATCGGTTTCATCATCACCGGCATTTTGGCTTGCTGGGGAGTGCGTCCGCCCTTCTTCATATTGCACGGGGCGCAGGCGGTCGCGATATTCTCCCATGTGGTCTTACCGCCCAATCGGCGAGGAATGACATGGTCAAAGGTCAGCGATTGTTCGCTCCCGCAATATTGGCACTGAAAACGGTCACGCAGGAACACGTTGAACCGCGTGAAGGCCGGAAATTCGCTGTGCTTCACATATTGGCGCAGCGCGATAACACTAGGGACTTGCATATCAAGCGATGGCGAATGCACCTCGCGATCATAGCTGGCGACAATGTCCACCCGATCCAGAAACACCGCTTTGATCGCGGTTTGCCAAGGCCACAGGCTGAGCGGGTAATAGGATAGCGGCGTGTAATCTGCGTTCAGCACAAGAGCAGGACATGCCGACAAATTGCTCGTCGGGTCCTGTTCGGCACCTCTAAAGCGCGCCGCTCGTTCGAGCAGTTCAGCCTTAAACATCGAGGTTCAACACGTGCAGCGCTCCTCCTTGATAGGTCTGAACATGCCGTGCCAGCTTAATAAGGCAAACCCGTTACCGTCTGGCTTTCCACAAGGATTTTGCCTCAACGGCAGCATTTCTCGTCCTTTCTGCATGGTTGTGGCATTAAGGACGAGCGATGATTGTTACCCGATTTGCCCCCAGCCCAAACGGACATTTGCATCTTGGCCATGCCTATTCAGCGATTGTTGCGCATGATCTTGCGCGCGAGGCTGGTGGGCGGTTCTTGTTGCGCGTGGAAGATATTGACGGTGCACGCAGCAGACCTGAGCTGGCCGCGGCATTTCGCCAAGATCTAAAGTGGTTGTGCCTGACGTGGCAGGAAGTGCCGGCGCAATCGACCCGGCTTGCCAGCTATCTCGAAGCAGCAGAGGCGTTGAAGGCGCGCGGTTTGCTCTATCCCTGCCAATGCACGCGAGCCGAGATTGCGGCAGCCAAGCCTGCAATAGGACCAGAAGGGCCGATTTATCCTGGAACCTGTAAGGGGCGCGAGCTGACGCCAGACGCGCGGATCGCATGGCGGTTGGATGTGCAGCGCGCTTTGGCAATAACCGGCCCGTTGGAATGGGTCGATCAGATCGCGGGATCACAACAGGCGCGACCCGAACTGTTGGGCGATCCTGTTTTGCTGCGAAAAGATGAACCCGCCAGCTATCATCTCGCCGTGACATTGGACGATGCAGCCGACGGCATCACCTTGATCACACGAGGCGCTGACCTGTTCGCAGCGAGCCATCTGCACCGATTGCTGCAGGCCTTGCTCGAACTGCCTGTTCCTGAGTGGCATCACCATGATCTCTTGCTGGATGAGACAGGACGCAAGCTGGCCAAACGGCGCGGCTCGCCGTCCTTGGCAGACAGACGAGCCAGCGGTGAAGATGGTCTGTTGCTTGCAGAGCAACTCAGGTTGCATGCTTTTCCATCTGGAATTTCGCTGGGGAAGGACTAGATACTGCGCATGACATATTTCCTCATCGCTGTGCTGGTAGTGCTTTGTGCACTTGTTGTGATCTCTCTGGTGCGCGGGATTATCGCATTTTTGCAGACGACCAAGATCGATTTGGAGAGCGGCGAGGGCACCAACGTCACCGAAATGCAGTTGCTGCAAAACAAGGCTATGTTTGCACGGATTAAATATCAGGCCATGGCCGTTGCTGTTGTGGCAGTGATCCTGGCGATCTCCCGCTAAACACAGGGCTGCTGACCGGTGGTAAAACTCAACAAGATTTACACGCGCACCGGTGATGATGGATCAACGGGTCTGGTCGACGGATCGCGCTCGCCAAAACATTCTGCCCGGATTGAAGCCATCGGTAAGGTGGATGAAGCCAACAGCGCGATCGGTTTGGCTGCCGCGGCTGTTTCAGGCGGCGAACATGCCGAGGCCTTGTTTCGCATTCAGAACGACATGTTTGATCTGGGGGCGGATCTGGCCACCCCGGCGCCGGACGAAAATTTTGAACCGGCAGAGATGTTTTTGCGCATTGTCACCTCCCAATCAGAATGGTTGGAGCAGGCGATTGACCGGCTGAACGAAAATCTTGAGCCCTTGACCAGCTTTGTCTTGCCCGGCGGCAGCGAGGCAGCTGCCCGTACCCATGTGGCCCGGGCATCGGTGCGCGCTGCAGAGCGCTCCATCGTGCATCTGGCCGCCAATGAGCCAGTTAATCCAGCGGCCATTGCTTATATAAATCGTCTGTCAGACTTTCTGTTTGTGCTGGCCCGGGTGTTTAATGACCACGGCAAAGCAGACGTAAATTGGGTGCCGGGCGCCAACCGCTGACGATTACAGCGGCGAAGATGCTGGCCAAGCTACTGGTTGCTCGCTAACAGCCCCTTTGCTGCAGTTGCGAAGGAAAATTGAGATGCGGAAAATCGCGGTTATTGGTGCTGGTCAAATGGGATCGGGCATCGCTCAAACGGTGGCCCAACATGGGCTCCACGTCATGGTTTCCGACATCGATCTGGCTCATGCCGAAGCTGGCAAGGCAGGTATCGAAAAGGCGCTGACCAAATTGGTCGGTCGCGGCAAGATCGAGGCTGATGAAGCCGAAGCTGTACTAAGCCGTATTACGCCTGTGGCTGATTATGCTCCTATGGCTGATGCTGATCTGATTATCGAGGCGGCTACCGAGCGCGAAGAGATCAAGCAGAGCATCTTTGAAAGCGTGGGCAAGGTCCTGTCAGAATCAGCGATCATGGCCAGCAACACCAGTTCTATTCCGATCACGCGGATGGCCAATTATTCGCCGGATGCCGAACGATTTATCGGTTTGCACTTCTTCAATCCTGTCCCAGTGATGGGATTGATCGAAGTTATTCCTGGTCTGGCGACGGCGCAGGACACAACCGAACGTACCACCGCATTTGCCGAGATGTTGGGCAAGCAAGTGGTCCTATCTCAAGATGAGCCCGGCTTTGTGGTCAACCGCATCCTGCTGCCGATGATCAATGAGGCAGTGTTTGTTCTGGGCCAAAGCACGGCCGGCATTGTTGATATCGATAAGGGTTGCCGATTGGGCCTGAACCATCCGATGGGTCCGCTGGAATTGGCCGATTTTGTTGGTCTGGATACCTGCCTCGATATTATCAACGTGCTGTATAGAACGACACGGGATACCAAATATCGCCCCGCGCCATTGCTGGTGAAATATGTCGAAGCGGGCTGGTTAGGTCGTAAGACTGGGCGCGGTTTCTATGACTATTCAGGCGATGCACCGGTAGCGACACGCTAAACCCTAGAACACCCCAACCTATCAACTGGTAGACAAAACAGTTAATATGCCAAAGCCTTGCCTACCTATGGGTAGGCGACTGGGTAAATCCAGTTTTGGATGGCTCAGGCCGCGGGGCCTTCGTGCAAGATCCATAGCGCTGCGGCGAGAAGGATTGCGCCAGCGGTCACGCCCCAACCCATCCACCGAATGCTGTTGATCTTGGGGGCGTGCATCTGGTGCGCAGATAGTCGCTCAAAAGTGTGACAGGCGCGCCGTTCAGCTGTGTAGGACACAATCGCTCCGAGCAGAATGAACGCTGTTGCGATCACACGTGCCAGATAGGGCGGATCAAACTCACCAAAGACGGCGCGGAACGCCAGACCTATACCGATTGCCGCAAATGCTGTGCGCATCCATCCCGCAAAGGTTCGCTCCATCGCCATGATATTGCGGTCTTCCGCAAGGTCGGTGCGTTCCTCAGCAAGCTCGTTTGAGCTGCTATTCGAAGATGATTTCTGATTGTCGGTCAACTATACGGGGCTCGCTCAAATTTTGGTCATACACACCGAAACCATTATCGGCAGGTGTAGGATCAAAACCCCTCGTATCATCGATTAGTTCCTCATCAGAGGAAAATTCAAAGCTGGGCTGTTCTTCAACAGGTCGCCGCCGAACATTTTGCTGCGCCTGTGAGACGATGGAATCGTCACCAAACTCGTTCTGCATTTCTGCGATCTCGCGCTGCCGCTCCAACTCGCTGGTGGCAACCACCAGCGCGCCTTCCTGATCTTCTGACCCGACCAGCAAGGCAGCTCCCAACATTGTGGAGCCAACAAAGATCAACGCGCCCTTGGGACTTTGAAAAATGTTCTTCGCCATAATTACGCATGGTAACCGAACGAGCGTTAAAGTTTGGTAGACGTGCGGTAGACGTCAATTCTTGCTGGATTGGGCTTCTTTGGTCAGTTGATACAGCAATTCCAGTGCTTCGCGCGGCGACAGGGCATCCAAGTCCACAGCAAGCAATTTGTCCGCCAAATGGGGCTCTGCCTCTTCCTCTGGGTCATTGACCGAAGCAAACAGCGGCAAGTCTCCCATGCCAGCGGCGATGCCGCCTGTTTCGGACCGAGCCTGCTCCAGCTTGTCGAGCACCTGCTTGGCGCGTTTAACAACTGTGTTGGGAACGCCAGCCAACCGGGCAACTGCAAGTCCATAGCTGCGGTCAGCTGGTCCTTCGGCCAACTCATGCAATAAGACCAGATCACCCTTCCATTCACGCGCACGAACATGATGGAGCGACAAGGCTTCGCAACTGTCGGCCAGTCGGGCCAGTTCATGGTAATGCGTGGCGAACAGGCAGCGGCATGCGATGTTGGAATGCACAGCTTCGACAACTGCCCAAGCCAAGGCCAATCCATCATAGGTTGATGTTCCGCGTCCAACTTCGTCCAAGATCACAAAGCTGCGCTCGCTCGCCTGCGATAGAATTGCGGCGGTCTCGACCATCTCAACCATGAAGGTGGAACGGCCACGCGCAAGATTGTCCGATGCGCCGACCCGGCTGAACAAGCGATCAACCAATCCAATTCTGGCGCTTTCGGCTGGCACAAAACCACCTGCTTGGGCCAACAAAACAATCAATGCATTTTGTCGCAGGAAGGTCGACTTACCGCCCATATTGGGCCCACCAATCAGCCAAAGCCGGTCGTGCATGGCCAATCTGCAATCATTGGCCACAAACCGTTCGCCGGTCCGGGCCAATGCCGCTTCGACTACCGGGTGGCGGCCACCCTCGATCGTCAAACTGGCGCTATCGTCGATTTGCGGACGGCTCCAACCACCTTCAGCTGCTCGTTCGGCCTGACCGGCAGCCACATCAATGCGGGCGAGCGCCGCTGCGGTTTGGGCAATGGTACCGCTGGATTGGCAAACCTGTGCCACCAATTCCTCGAAATGCGATTCTTCGGCTGCCAAGGCATGCCCGCCAGCCTCGGCGATGCGGGTGGCTTCTTCGTGCAGAGCGACCGAGTTGAACCGGACCGCGCCCGCCATTGTTTGGCGATGGGTGAAGCCGCTGTCAGGCGCCATCAAAGCATCAGCATGCCGATTGGGCACCTCGATAAAATAGCCCAAGACGCCATTGTGTTTGATCTTGAGCGCGGAAATGTCGGTATCTTCGCGATAGCGGGCTTCCATCGCAGCGATGGCGCGCCGGGCATCGCCCGAGGTGGAGCGCAGATCATCCAGTGCCGCGTCATACCCTTCCGCAATATAGCCGCCATTGTGCCGCTCGGTCGGCGGAGAGGCCACCAGCGCCCGCTCCATAAGGTCAATCAAGCTGCCATGCCCCGTCAGGTTGGGCAGCAATTGTTCCAGAATTTCAGGTTGATCGGGCAGGCGGTCCAGAAAGTCATGAATCCGCCTGGCATCGCGCAATCCGTCCCGGATCTGGCCCAGATCGCGCGGCGTCCCGCGCCCAGCCACCAATCTGCCTAAAGCGCGCGCCAAATCAGGAACGCTGCGCATCGCTTCTCGCAAGTCAGCCCGGCTGATCGGATCATTGTGCAGCCAATGGACCAGCGCGAGCCGTTGTTCGATGGCGTGAACATCCAGCAACGGTGCCGCCAAATCCTGTGCCAACAGACGCGCCCCTGCACCTGTGACGCAGCGATCGATCGACGCAATCAAGCTGCCCTCGCGCCCGCCTGATTGCGCGCTCAGGATCTCAAGGCTCGCCCGTGTCGCCTCGTCCATCAACATGGTGTCGCCAGTGGCACGCTTGCGCGGCGGCAGCAGCAACGGGAGCGTTCCGCGCCCAACATGGTCAAGATAAGCCACCAGCCCACCAGCTGCCGCCAGCATAGCCCGCGAAAAATCGCCAAAGCCATCCAGCGTGGCGACACTGTGTACGGCGGAAAGCCGCCGCTCACCTTCATCGCTGGCAAAGTCAGATCGTGGGCGCTCAATGGTTTCTTCGGGCTCGCTGTCCCACCCTTCCGGCGCGACGCATTCGCTAGGCTGAAGTCGGGCGAGCGTCGCAGCAACGGCATCGCTTGCGCACTCTTCCAGCACCATTTCGCCGGTCGAGATATCACAACTGGCAACGCCGATTGTCCCGCGAACCTCGGCCAGAGCGACCAGCAGGTTTGACTGGCGCGGTTCCAGCAATGCCTCTTCCGTCAATGTCCCGGCGGTAACAAAGCGCACGATATCGCGCTTGACCAACGCCTTTGAAACGGGCGTGCCTTCACTGCGAGCGCGTTCTTTGGCCTGATCGGGAGTTTCCACCTGCTCAGCAATGGCAACCCGGCACCCGGCCTTGATCAAACGGGCCAAATACCCCTCGGCAGCATGCACCGGCACGCCGCACATAGGCACCGGCTCTCCGTCATGCTCACCGCGCGATGTCAGCGCGATATCAAGGATGCTCGCAGCTTGGCGCGCATCTTCAAAAAACAGCTCGAAAAAATCTCCCATGCGATAGAACAGCAAGCAGCCTTCGGCCTGCGCCTTCAGCTGATGGAATTGCGCCATCATTGGGGTGGTTTTTCCGGCCATGGCCAGTGCGTAGCCGCGCTGAGACTGATTCGGGAAGGGACGGCGAGGCGCTTTCCCCTGCCGCAGCTATAACGTGCGCTTATAGGTCACCTCTGTCACGAACTGCGCGATTGAGTATCGACCCTCTATCGCTGGGCGCTGCAACCCGATAAGAGGCGATGCATTGCAAAAGGACCAATCTGTGGCTGACGAGAAATCCAACGAATTTACCAATCGCGAAGCTTTGTTTTACCACGAGACAATTCGGCCGGGTAAAATCGAAATTGTTGCTTCCAAACCGATGGCAACGCAGCGTGATCTCAGCCTCGCCTATTCGCCCGGTGTGGCCGCACCTGTTCAGGCAATCGCAGATGATCCGTCGATGGCAGCTCGATACACCGCGCGGTCGAATCTGGTTGCCGTTATCTCAAACGGAACAGCCATTCTTGGTATGGGCAATCTGGGCGCTTTGGCTTCCAAGCCTGTGATGGAAGGCAAGGCTGTCTTGTTCAAACGGTTTGCCGATGTTGATTCGATCGACATCGAATTGGACACCGAAGATCCTGACGCGTTCATCGAAGCAGTCGCCCTGATGGAGCCAAGTTTTGGCGGGATCAATCTGGAGGATATCAAGGCTCCGGAATGCTTTATTATTGAGCAAGCATTGCGCGACCGGATGAATATTCCGATCATGCATGATGACCAGCATGGCACCGCGATTATTGCCGCGGCTGGCTTGATCAATGCGTGCAAATTGACAGGGCGCGATCTCAAAGATGTGAAGATGGTCGTCAATGGCGCTGGCGCATCGGCGCTGGCATGCACGGCCTTGGTAAAATCCATCGGTGTGCCGCATGAAAATGTGATTGTGTGCGATCGCTCTGGCCCGATCTATCCGGGCCGTGACAATGTCGATCAATGGAAAAGCGCGCATGCGGTGGAGACTGACGCGCGCACTTTGGAAGAGGCGTTAGACGGTGCCGATATTTTCCTTGGCCTTTCAGCTGCGGGCGCGTTGAAACCCGATTGGGTCAAGAAAATGACCGATCAGCCGATCATCTTTGCGATGGCCAATCCCGACCCCGAAATCATGCCGGATGATGCCAAGGCTGTGCGTCCCGATGCGATCATTGCGACGGGCCGATCAGACTACCCCAATCAGGTCAACAATGTACTGGGCTTCCCCTTTATCTTCCGCGGCGCATTGGATGTGCAAGCCACCGCGATCAACGAGGAAATGAAGGTCGCAGCAGCCCATGCGATTGCCGAATTGGCACGCGAGCAAGTTCCTGAAGAGGTCGCGGCAGCTTATGGGAAGAATCACAAATTTGGCGTCGACTACATTATCCCGGCACCGTTTGATCCGCGCCTGATGGAGGTCGTGTCTTCTGCAGTGGCCAAGGCTGCGATGGATTCAGGTGTGGCGCTGGCGCCCATTGAGGATTTCGATGCCTATCGTCTGGCCTTGAAGGCGCGGCTCAACCCGACCACCGCGGTTCTCACCAGCACCTATGAGGAAGCGCGCTCCAACCCCAAGCGGGTGGTGTTTGCCGAAGCAGAGGAGGAAGTGGTGCTGCGCGCGGCTATCCAGTTCCGCGATTTCGGTTATGGAACGCCGGTCTTGGTGGGTCGCACCAAAGCGGTTGCGGACAAAATGCACATGCTGGGCGTTGAGAACCCACGCGACTTTGAGATCCAGAATTCGGCCGATTGCGAGCATATTCCTGCCATGGTCGACTATCTCTACAAGCGGCTGCAAAGGCGCGGCTATACCGAGCGCGATGTGAGACGTTTGGTCAATCAGGAACGCAACGTCTTTGCCGCTCTGCTGGTGGCTCTTGGCCATGGTGACGCGCTGATATCCGGATTGACGCGAACCTTTGCCCAGACCGCGCGCGAAGTGAATATGGTGTTCGACGCTAAAGAAGGTGCGGTGCCATTTGGCATCCACATGATGATCGGCAAGAACCACACCACCTTCTTGGCCGATACGACCATTAACGAGCGCCCAAGTGCAGAAGAATTGGCCCATATCGCCCGCGAAACGGCAGCGGTTGCGCGCCGCATGGGCCATGAACCGCGCGTTGCATTTTTGTCCTATTCAACGTTTGGCAATCCAAGTGGGCGGTGGTTGGACAATATTCGCGGTGCGGTGGCCATCCTGGACAAGGAAGATCCCGGCTTTGAATATGAAGGCGAGATGGCACCCGATGCCGCACTCAATTCCAAGGTCATGGAGCTTTATCCGTTCAGCCGTCTTTCTGGTCCGGCCAATGTGCTGGTCATGCCCGGTCTGCAATCGGCCAATTTGTCTGCCAAGATCCTGAAGGAATTGGGCGGCGATGACACGATTGGCCCAATGTTGATCGGTATGGAAAAACCGGTCCAAATCGCGCCGATGACGGCCATTGCCCCTGATGTGTTGACGCTGGCTGTGCTTGCAGCTGCAGGCGTTGTGGGCTGACCCGATGAGCGCGATCAGCCGTGTTGTTTTGACCGTAACCGGCAGCGATCGTCCCGGTTTAACATCGGCATTGGCCGAGGCTGTCGCGGCGGCTGGTGGTAATTGGCAAGAAGGTCAGCTGAGCCGATTGGGCGGGTTATATGTAGGTTCGGTTCTGGTCGAAATTGATCCGGCCAAGTCGGATGTACTGCAAGCCGGTGTGCAAGCGATTGATGCGCATGGCCTAACGGTATCGATGCAACCAGCTCAAGATGATCAGCGAGCAGATGGGGCGCGGCTGTTGTTCGAGCTGGTGGGGCAGGACCGACCCGGCATTATCCGCGAAGTGACGGCCATCCTTGCTCAGTTGGGCGCCAATATCGAAAGCCTGACCAGTGGCGAGCAAACCGGCGCATGGGCCGGAGAACATTTGTTCCATGCGGAGGTCACGGCCACCTTGCCGCAAAGCGTCAGCCCGGCTGAGGCTCAAGCAGCCTTGGAAGAAATATCGAGCGAAATCATGGTCGATTTCAGTTTTTCTGCCGAAGCGGAGTAAGCTCAGGCTCTTTGCTCGGCATCGACCCATTCTGACAGATCGACATAATAACGCTTGGGGTCCGCTGGATCGATCAGCACGTCCAGATCTTGATGGGATAGCTGCTCGGTCAAATCCAGCCAGATTGGCCCGCTCTTAAAGCTTTGTAAGCGACCAGTGGCAGGGTGGGTTGCTTGGCCCACCACCCGAAAAGGGCTGCGGCCGTTAATCTTGACGCTGGTATCGCGATAGCATTCGATAAATTTGGCGCTGATCTGAACGCCGGTCTGTTTAAGCTGGGCAACCATTCTGCGCCGCCTAACAAAGTGCATGACCATACCGCCGCCGATCAGGGCGAATATGCTGCCGATGCCGGTAAACATGGCGGGCAGAAAATGTCGCTGCATAAAGCTGTCGATCGCAGCGTCGCCAGGCGCGGAGGGATCATATAAGACCTGCACTTGCTCACCGCGTGAAAATCCGGGCGAATTGCTGGAAATTTGGCTGCGAAACCGATGCACTGTTCCACGACCGTCGGTAAATTCTACCTCTGGTCGATACATGCGATCACCATCGGAATCGTAATGCTGGTGCAGCGCCACCACTGTGCCAGTTGTCATGCCACCCTTGGCGGCCAATTGCTGGTCAGCGGCCACAAACCACAAGCCGATGCCGGCGAACAGCAAGCCTATGGCTGCAAAGAATGCTCCAATCCAAAGCGTTGCTTTGCTGGCCATCTAAATTCCTCTCGCGTTAGCGATTACCGCTTTCGATAGCGAAAATACCACACTTCGTGTTCATACACTTCGCGCGCCTTTTGCTCATAGCGCGTCATGGGCCATCCTGAGGGTCGCGTATCCCAGCTGTCGCGTCCTTTTGTGACCCATTCAAAGCTGCCTGTGTGGCGCTGCATCACCATTAAGGCATGGCGCAGATAGACGGCATGGTCCGTGCCAAACCTGAATTCTCCGCCCGGCTTCAGCTTGTCGGCGAACATTTGCACAGGACCATCATTCATCATCCGACGCTTGGCATGTTTGTTCTTGGGCCAAGGATCGGGGTGAAGCAGATAGATCATGGTCAATGATCCATCTGGAATGCGTTTCAGCACATCCAGCGCATCGCCATGAAATAGGCGAATGTTGGCCAGACGTTGTTCGTCAATATGACCCAGCGCTGCAGCCACTCCGTTTAGGAATGGCTCTGCCCCGATAAACCCGTGATTGGGCAGCAGATCGGCGCGATAAGCGAGGTGCTCTCCGCTGCCGAAACCAATCTCAAAATGAAGCGGGCAATCTTCCCCGAACAAATCTTTGGCGGTTACCGGACCGGCGTCCGGGACGGCGATTTTTGGCAACAGGTTTTCGAACAATTCTTGCTGCCGACCGCGCAAGGGCTTGCCTATGGACCGACCATACAGCCGGTTGATCGTCGTGGGATCGCCTTCCTTAAATGCTGACATGGCGCGTCGTTAGCCAAGGCTTACGCTGCGCTCAAGACGTAGTTTCGTGTCCCGCAGGCACTGTTCCCACCTGCCGCCTTGGGAAGCTGACAAACAGCACAATTAGCAGTCCCACAGAAAGGCAGCCAATCAGAAACCAGATCATGCCCAAAGGCTCAGAAAGAAAAGCAAAACTGGCCACCAGGATGCCCGCCAGCGTTATACCCTGGTTTTTCAAAGCCATGAAGATCGAGAACTGCGTGGCCGCGATACGTGGCGGACTGAACCGCATGTTGAAGACCGTCGAACCGATGGCGATCATTGTGTCGAGCAAGTTAGCAATGATGAAAAGCACGATCAGTATGCGCGAGTCCGACCAGCTCTCGGTGAGCATCGCGAGCGCGACCAGACCACTGATCAGCAGTATCTTGAACAGGATAATCGATCGCTGGCTGCCGATCCAACGGACTAAAATACCGCCAATGGTTATTGCGACAACTGCACCGATCATCTGGCTCGTCGCGTTAAAATTGTTGAGTTGGGTTTGATCCCAATTGCCATATTGCGTGGCCACCAGCGGAACAATGATTATCAAAAAGCCATAAGTCAGCCCCCGGATGACAAGGAAAAACAGCCAAACCAGATGCAAAGGTTTGACTGTATTTTGCAGCGTTTCCTTCACCAGTGGCCACCAGGCACCTACGCTGAACGACTGGGAAACAGGGCTGGCGCTTCCTGCGGACCATGGCATCCGTCTCTCGCCCTCTCTTTCCAGCGTAAAGATCATGTATATTGTCACGCAGCCAAGCAAGAGGGCGCCGACCAGATATGCTGCTCCGATTCCGAAGGCATACACCAGCGCACCCGCCAAGGCAGCTGCTGCTGCTACTCCCAACGAATATCCTCCTGAACCGAGGCTGCCGCCAATTGCTCGTTCATCTTCCAGGAGGATGTCTACGGTCAGACCATCGGCGGCCACATCCTGAAAAACGGTGGCCGTGTTCACTATGAGCGCAGCAAAGCCAATGATCAGAATCTGGTCTGGTGTAGGAGAAACAATCGCAAAAATGACCAGGCATGCGATCATGACCACCTGCGCTCCGATAATCCATGATCGCCGTCTGCCCATTGGCAGGAATGTGTAACGGTCCATGATGAACCCTGCGATGAACTTCAGGCTCCACGGCGCGCCTGTCATGGCGACGACGAAACCTAGGTCAGCTGCTGATGCGCCATTGGCTGCCAGCCAGGCAGGCACTACAAAATCGAACAGGCCGATGGGTATTCCCTGTCCAGTGTATAAAAGCAGCACCGTGGCAAAACGCACCAACGCGCTTTGTTCCATCGATTGTGAGCGCATGAAGCGTGAAGCCACCGCCAATTCCCCTGACTTTGCAATGTGCTCCCCAGAGCAAGGCGTACATAATAAGTAGGGAAGGGCAAGTGTCGTGCTCTTTCGCCCGGGCATAATTCAGCGCTGCAAGAGCCAAAGTTTCTGCATTGTCGCCTACACACTCATTTGCCCGCGAGCCTTGAATCATGACGGCAAAGGCATAGGTGCCACCCAATATGCAACAAATGATAGACCTATTTAACGCTCAGCCAGACTGGGCCCAATCGCTCGTTGGCCTGGCTGTGCTGCTGCTGGCAGCGGTGGCCGTCAATTTCTTGATCAAACGCGTATTGTTGCGCGCGGCGGCTCCGTTTCTGGATACGCGCACGCTGACCGCTGATCGTGCTGCGGCCCGGTTTGCCAATATCCTGCCTTTGCTGATTATCACTCGCGGCATTCCTTTGGTGAAGCATCTGCCCGATGAAGTGGTGACGGTGGCGGTCAATTTGGCCGAGGCTGGCATGATGCTGACGGCGGCCTTGGGCCTGAGCAAGCTGCTGAGCTATCTGGAAGAGGTCTATAACCGCAGGCCTGATGCCCATGCGCGCCCGATAAAAGGCTATCTACAACTGCTGAAGATCGGCGTTTTCTGCGCCGCAGCTGTCATCATGATCTCTATTCTGATCGAGGAGTCACCCTTGCTCCTGCTGTCAGGCTTGGGCGCGATGGCTGCGGTCTTATTGCTGGTGTTCAAGGACACCATCTTGTCCTTGGTGGCCAGCGTGCAATTGACCAGCAATGACATGCTGCGGGTGGGCGACTGGATCGAAATGCCCAGCATGGATGCCGATGGCGATGTCATCGATATCGCCCTGCATACGGTCAAAGTGCAGAATTTTGATAAGACGATCACCACCATTCCAACGCATCTGTTGATCTCGGACAGCTATCGCAATTGGCGAGGGATGTCAGAAAGCGGTGGCCGCAGGATCAAGCGATCGCTGACGATTGACCAGAACTCCGTCCGCTTTCTCGATGAGGAGGAAGTCGCTTCTCTCAAGCGGTTCCGTGTCTTGAAGGACTATCTTGCGCATAAGAAGCAAGAAATCGCTGAATGGAATGAGACCGAGCTTGCGGGCGAGGACGCTGTGAATGCTCGGCGGATCACCAATCTCGGCACTTTGCGGGCCTATATTATCGGTTATCTCAAGCGCCATCCGTTGATCAGTGACGAAGGCTTTACCCTGCTGGTGCGGCAATTGCCGTCAGGTCCAGAAGGTATTCCGATTGAGATCTATTGCTTCACCGCCACCACCAATTGGGGCGAATATGAAGCAATCCAAGCGGACATTTTCGACCATCTGTTGGCTATTTTGCCCGAATTTGATCTGAGGATATTCCAGCAACCTAGCGGCCTGGATATGCGTGGCTTGGTGAAGGATTAGTCCGACCGACAACTTGAGAGCGGTTGCCTGTTAGGGCTCTGTCCGCACAATCGATCTCAGCCAGCGCGCAACAGGTTGAATGAATAAGTCGCGATTGCGCTGTCCATCGGCAAATGAATATGCCTGGTACATGTCTTGGTAAATCGCCAATCCATGGCCAGCCTTGGGAATCTCCAACCAAGTTGCTGAACCGGGCCGCAGGCGATTGACTGTATCGACGATTGTCCGGTGTCCATGTCGGCCCTCAAACTGTTCGTATTCCCCGAAAACCACCATAATCGGCGCTTCAATTTCCGCCCAAGTGGCCAACCAGTTCTGTTCCGCTGCTTGCCAATGCCATGCATGGGGCCTGCCATAATGCGGTTGTGCATCGGTCCCGCGTAAGGATTCCCAAACTCCCTTTAGATGCGGGTGCATTTCTTCGATCTGTTGCGGTGTTTTCTTTTGGTGGAGATAGAGTTGATGAAATTCGATGCGCCGCCGCATTTCCCGATCGACATTGGCCGGGTCCAGATCTGGCTGACGTTCAAGCTGGATCCGATCAAACCGAACCATCCGTTCAAAATAGGTTAGCGCCCCAGCTCCTTGGGTAATCACTCCTGAGACATCGAAGCCTTGTGCAACCAGTGGCGCGGTTGTCGAACCTAAGCTGCTACCGAACACCACGACATTTGTAGGATCGACCCATGGATGATCGCTCAACTGTTCCAAGGCTTGGCGATAATGGCGCACCTCGGTTTCGTAATCGAGTTGGTCGCACCCGGGGCCTTCGCTCGCTCCATCGCCCGATCGATCAACCCGGATCAGTGCATAGCCTGCCGCCAATGCCAATTCTTCGGCCTGACTCATGCGCCCCTCTCTTGGAGCAATTGAGCCGCAAGACACCCATTGGGTCAGGAAAAGCGTGGGAAGTGGCGCTGAGCTGCCAGTTGGTCGAGTGACGAAAGCGCTGAGCGTCAGACCTTCGCTGGTGGCGACAGAGGCTTGGCTGTGCTCCAGCGGTGGGGCAGCGATTGGGGCAGGGGCGCTTTGCGCGGATGCAATGCTGCCGGTGGACGCCAGGGCGATCCCCAATCCAGCGAAAACAAAGCGAGCGAGCGTGTTTGTCAGAATAGTCATTTGTCCAATCTGCAGCCAGGGTTGGGAAATGACAGTCTTGTGGGACGAAGGGATGAAATTCAGGCCGCGCTGACCTTGCTTCGGTAAGCGTTACCCAAAGGCAGTCGGTCACCCGATCTCAATAGAACCGACGATTTTTCGACATTCACGATATTGTGCCGATCAACCGCATAGGACCGATGAATTCGGACCCAGTCTTCTTTGCTTTGATCAATCCATTCAGAAAGTGTGGATCGAACCAGCTTGGGCTGAGAACCTTTTGCATAAAGCTCAACATAGTTTCCGGCAGCTCGCGCCCAATAAAATACATTGCCAGCAGCAATTGGTTCGCCTTGCGTAGCTGCCTTGGGTGCGTTGTTTCGAACAACCCGCTTTCGGCGATAAAGTTCGATGGCAACCAGCGCGATGACGGCCAATAACAAGGCTGGAAGGCGCCGTGCCAGTTCAAAGCTGCTGGGCCATTGCAGGTCGAACATTGAGCCCAAACCCAATGATGCAAGGCCCGCAGCTGCCAAGACTAAGGCTGTTTGCCTCCAATTGTTCATAGTCCTGCCGATTTCGATCGCGACGGCCCAAGGGGCCAGATTGATAACACCCCAGGAAAAGGCCTCGGCAATCGTTGCCGGATTGCCGGCACTATATCGGTAGGCGAGACAGTATAGACCGCTGCCAATCACCGTCGCGCCTACAATGATGGCCAACCGTAACGAAATGGGAAGCTGGTGATAGCGGGCAAGCATATGGGTCATGTCGCCACCATAACATGCGCTGGCGATCTGTTTGCAAGCTGTGTTGTGGCCACGCGAAAAAACACCCGAGGTGTTGCCACCCCGGGTGTCTATAATCTCGATAAAACCAGTTAGGTCAGATTAGGCAGCTTCGGCCTTTTCTTCTGGGTCACGCAGAACATATCCGCGGCCCCAAACGGTCTCGATGTAGTTTTCGCCGCCACATGCCAGGCTGAGCTTTTTGCGCAGCTTGCAGATAAAGACGTCGATGATCTTGAGTTCCGGCTCGTCCATCCCGCCATACAGGTGGTTAAGGAACATTTCCTTGGTGAGCGTGGTGCCTTTGCGCAGGCTGAGCAGTTCCAGCATGGCGTATTCTTTGCCGGTCAGGTGAACCCGAGCGCCGTCGACTTCAACCGTCTTGGCATCAAGGTTTACCGCCAGTTTGCCGGTACGGATGATCGATTGGCTGTGGCCTTTCGAACGACGCACAACGGCGTGGATGCGGGCAACCAGCTCTTCACGATGGAAGGGCTTGGTGACGTAATCATCAGCACCAAAGCCAAAGCTGCGAATCTTGCTGTCCATTTCCGCAATACCGGAAAGGATCAGAACCGGCGTTTGCACCTTGGCAACGCGCAGTTTCTTTAGCACGTCATATCCGTGCATGTCCGGCAGGTTCAAATCCAGCAGGATAATATCGTAATCATATAGCTTGCCCAGGTCCAAGCCTTCTTCGCCTAGGTCGGTCGAATAGACATTAAAGCCCTCGGTCGTGAGCATAAGCTCAATCGCCTTAGAAGTTGTCGGTTCGTCCTCAATCAACAGCACGCGCATGGGTAATCCCCTCTTGCCCCAGTCCGTCGGTAACTACTCGTCAAGAGAAGTTGCCATGTATTAACCACACAAGGTCTGAACGGAAAAGGTTAATTTTGCGTAAACCCGCACAACTCCACGAGTCGCGTGCCCTTGTGAGTCATATGCGCAACAGGTGCCGGTGTGGATATTAACGTGTTTGCACCCAAAGGTTATCAGGTGGAATGCAGAGCCGGTGGGGGCGGTTGCGAAAAATTCGCTTCACCCCAAACTGTCCAGCTTCTTTTGCCGGCGCCGCTGCGCTGAAGAGCCCAAACCGATGGCCTCACGGTATTTCGCCACGGTGCGGCGGGCCAGATCGAACCCTTCGTCCTTCAATATATCGACCAATTTTTGATCAGACAGGATGGTCTTCACCGTTTCGGCATCAATCAACGCCTTGATCCGTGCTTTGATCGCTTCAGAGCTCGCCCCTTCGCCATCGGCCCCTTCGCCGGTCCGGCCAACTCCGCTGGTAAAGAAGTACTTCAATTCGAACGAGCCACGATCGCAATGCAGGAATTTGTTGCTTGTCACCCGACTGATGGTGCTTTCGTGCATATCAATCGCGTCAGCCACTTCACGCAACGTCAGCGGTTTGAGTTCGGACACGCCGCGCCGGAAGAACCCATCCTGTCGTTTCACGATTTCTGCAGCGGTCTTCAAGATCGTCCGTTGGCGTTGATCCAGCGCCTTGATCATCCAATGCGCGTCGTTCAGCTTTTCCTTGAGCCAGCTTTGCGCTTCCTTGTCAGGGCTGCCGTCTCGTAATTCGACATAATAGGACCGGTTAACGATCAAGCGTGGCAATGTGTCTTGGTTAAGCTTGATATCCCACCCCCCATCATCGGTGCTGGCCAATAAGACATCGGGCACAATTGCTGCGGCGCTGCTCGATCCATAGGCAAGGCCAGGCTTGGGATCATAGCTGCGCAATTCCGACAGCATGTCAGCGAAGTCTTCATCATCGACATCGCACATACGTTTCAACCGGGCGAATTCGCCGCGCGCGATCAACTCCAGATGCTCGATCAGGCGTGCCATGCAAGGATCATAACGGTCCGCCTCGCGCGCCTGTATGGCCAAGCATTCGCTCAATGATCGGGCGCCAACACCGCTCGGCTCAAGCGATTGCACCAGTTTGAGCGCTTTTTCTGTCTCCTTCTGGCTGACCCCCAGATCCTGCGTCACTTCCCTAAGGTCAAATGTCAGATAGCCGGCTTCGTCCAACAGGCCGATCAAATGGCGCGCAATGAAATCCTCTCGCTGATCGCTGACCAGAGTTCCAATCTGCTGCCCCAAATGTTCGGCCAGAGTGATCTCGCCCGTTCCGCGCTCTTCGATCGAAGGAAAGTCCGAGAAATCGGCTGCATGCGCGCCCGCTGCTCCCCAATCGCCATCGCCCGTGTCGCGGTCCCGGTCGATGCTGGATATCTCAATGTCGAGCGGCTTGTCCGTCTCGCCCTGGGTCTGCGCCATCAATTGGTCAGAGGTAAACTCCTCACGCGGGATGTCGTCCGGCTCGCCGTTATCGGGGCCGCTATCTTCGCGCGACACATTGCCCACTTCCAACAAAGGATTGGTCTCTAGCGCGTCTCCGATAAAGGCCTCAATCTCAAGATTGGATAGCGCAAGCAGCTTGATCGCCTGCTGCAATTGCGGCGTCATAACCAGCGATTGGGACTGCCTGAGGTCTAACCTTGGACCCAGCGCCATGGCTTATGTCCTGTCCCGGCTCACAAGGTGAAGCCTTCGCCAAGATACAACCGGCGTACATTTTCGTCCGCGACCAGATCCTGCGGTGATCCAGAGAACAAGACTTGCCCGCCATAGATAATGCAGGCGCGATCAACGATATCCAGGGTCTCACGCACATTGTGATCGGTGATCAACACGCCAATGCCGCGCCGCTTCAGGTCTTTGACCAAATCGCGAATGTCGCTGATCGACAGCGGATCAATGCCCGCAAAGGGTTCATCCAGCAGCATGATCGAAGGCTTGGCCGCCAAAGCGCGGGCGATCTCGCACCGCCGCCGTTCACCGCCGGACAAGGCCATGGCCGGGCTTTCGCGCAGTGCGGTCAGACCAAATTCGTCCAACAGACGCTCCAATTCGGCGCTGCGGGTTTCGCTCTCCGGCTCCACCAATTCCAGCACCGAGTTGATGTTTTGTTCAACCGTCATGCCGCGAAAAATGCTGGTTTCCTGCGGCAAATATCCCAGCCCCAGGATCGCGCGGCGATACATCGGCAGCTTGGTAACGTCTTCACCGTCCATCAAAATACGGCCAGCATCAGGGCGGACCAAGCCCATGATGGAATAAAAACAAGTCGTCTTTCCGGCGCCGTTGGGGCCTAACAGACCCAGCACTTCACCCTTTCCTACCGACAGTGAAATGTCGGTCAAAATGGCGCGCTTGTCATAGCTTTTGGCGATTGAGACGACTTCCAGGCCATCCGATGTCAGACCGTCATCAGGCTGGGCGTCGGCTGGATTGGAGGCCGGTTCGACCGCATCGTCAGCAAAAGTCTCTGTATCGCTCATGCAAGGGTTTTAGCAGCCCAATCCCGCCAGAAAAGCCCCAATCGCGAATTTGGCAGGATTTATGCATGGCGTTGTTTGGCGTAAGCTTTGGCGCGCGGTGTGTAATATAGTTACTGTGCTTGCAACATTGGCCTTGTTTTGGAATACTCTGATCAGAGGGACTCGGGGGAAAATTGCAAATGAACGACGTAATGTCGCAACAACAAGAGGAATATGCGCGGCGCCGTGACTGGCGCAAAAGCATGAGCGACAATGTCGCCTACGCATTGCTAGTCTATACAGCACTGCAGATTTTTGTGACCGTAGCAGCGATGAAATCGGGAATGGATTCGATCCTTCCCTATTTGGCGTTGGTCGTACTGGTGGCGGGTATCATTCCGGCTTGCCGCTGGTTTGAACGGCGCTGGCGTGACCTCAGCGATGACGAGGCGCACGATCCAGCGCTGGCCGGAGCCTTCCGCAAAGATCTGTTGAAGCTATGGGTGTTGGCGGTAGGGCTACCGTTCCTGCTGACCGGCTGCTTCAAGGCGATTACGGCCATTTTCTGACCCTGCTTCGGGAACCGCCCGACGCTTTCATACGCTGATTGAGCAATGGGCCGCAGATATTGGTGCGGTTGTTGTCAGGGGTATGTAATTTTGGGCAGCCAATTAAAGGCATTGAACAGTTTTCTGATGGGCGTGTCTGCATGCTTGCTGCTTGCATTCTCAGCACCTGCGCATGCCTTGCTGCCTGACGTCCCGGCAGGCGATGAAACGGTAGCCAGCACCGGCACAGATCAATCCATCCAAACCTCCCCCGCCGAAGATATGGATGACCGAATTGCCCAACGCATTCGTGACATTTTCGGTGAATTGCCGGCGTTTGACGATGTGGAAGTTCAGGTCAGCAAAGGCGTGGTCGATCTGTCCGGCACTGTGCCCGATGCCGCCGCGATTGACCGAGCGGCCAACATCGCTGGCCGGGTTTCTGGCGTTGTCACGGTCGAAAACGCCCTGGAACGCGATCTGTCGGTTCAGGAAAACCTGTCAGTCCTAGGGCGAATGTCCGAATTCGCATCTGACTTCCTCGGCTTTCTGCCATTGCTCCTCGTCGCAGCGCTGGTGGCCGCCGCAATCGGCGCCGCAGGCTATCTGATTGCCGGCTTTGCCAGTCTTTGGAATTGGATCGCTCCCAATCGTTTTCTGGCTGATCTGGTGCGCAGCGCGATCCGGTTTGTGTTCGTGATTGGCGGTGTGGTGATCGCGTTGGACATGATCGGTGCAGGGGCATTGCTTGGAGCCGTTTTGGGCGGCGCCGGGGTTATCGGCATCGCGCTGGGCTTTGCAATGCGCGACACGATCGAGAATTATGTCGCGTCGCTGATGCTCAGTTTGCGGCAACCCTTTCGGGCCAATGATCACGTATTGATCAATGATCAGGAAGGACGGGTCATTCGCCTGACCAGCCGTGCGACCGTGTTGATGACGCTGGATGGAAACCATCTGCGCATACCCAACAGCCAGGTCTTCAAAGCGGTAATTCTTAATTTCACCCGCAATCCCCAGCGGCGCTTTGCCTTTGAGTTGGGCATTGATGCTGATGATGACCCCCGCGCCGCCATGAGTTTGGGCAGCCAAGTGTTGTTGGATCTGCCTTTCGTGCTGGATGATCCAGAACCGTCAGCTCGGGTCGAGCGCGTGGGTGATTCGAATATCGCGATTAGTTTTCTGGGTTGGGTCGATCAAACGAATGCAGATTGGAGCAAGTCCCGGAGCCTGGCCATCGCTGCGGTTAAGCAGGCTTTGGAAGAGGCTGGTTTTGCTTTGCCCGAGCCGATCTATCGCTTGCGCTTTGACGGCCGGACCGATCCTTTGCCGATCGGGCGTTCGAGGGCACCTAGACAAGCTGATGCCCCTGCTCCGGAACCTGCACCAAAGAAGGTCTCACCAAGCACGGCGGGAACGGATGCGGATGATGTCCGGCCAGAAAGCGAAATTTCCGATATGGTCGATAACGAGCGCCAGACTGACGCAGAGCAAGCCGACGATTTGCTCGATGACACCCGACCAGTAGAGTAGGTGACTAACGCTCGGCAGCGCCCCGCGCTTGAGTAGCCCTAGACACAGCCTACAAGCTAGGCCGCGCCGCGCTCGATCGCCTCGACAACCACCTGACGGGCTTCTGCAGCATCGCCCCATTTGCCCACCCGGACCCACTTTTCAGGCTCAAGATCCTTATAATGGGTGAAGAAGTGCTCGATCTGCTGAAGGATGATCGAGGGCAAGTCCTTCGTCTCACCAACATCAGAATAATAGGGGAAGGTCGTGTCCACCGGCACGCAAATCAGCTTTTCATCGCCGCCATGCTCGTCTTCCAGATTGAGCACGCCAATCGGGCGAGATCGCACCACGCAGCCAGCGATAAACGGGCTGCGCGCAATCACGAGCGCGTCCAGCGGATCGCCATCGGGTGACAAGGTGTGCGGAATAAAGCCGTAATTGGCCGGATAGCGCATCGGCGTGTGCAGAATTCGGTCGACAAATAGCGCGCCTGATTCCTTGTCGAATTCATACTTCACCGGTTCGCCGCCCGTGGGAACTTCGATGATGACATTCAAATCTTCAGGAGGATTGGTACCGGTGGAAATCTTGTCGATGCGCATGGAGGAGCTTTCTGTTCAATAAAATCGATTCCGGTCGTCATGCCGGATTGATATTTGGCCCCTCTCCCAAGGTGTGAAGGCCCAATAGCGGGAGGAGCGGCATTGCGAAAGGGCTTCCTTGCCCCTAATCGCAGCGGAATGAGCAAGAACACGCCAAAAGCCATCCGCGGCACGCAGGATATTTTCGGACCCGACGCCGAGGCATTTGCCTATGTGGTTGAGACCTTTGAACGGGTCCGTAAGCTGTACCGGTTCCGCCGGATCGAAATGCCGGTGTTTGAAAAGACCGAAGTGTTTGCCCGCTCGCTGGGCGAAACCACCGATGTGGTGTCGAAGGAAATGTATTCCTTCGAAGATCGCGGCGGAGATTCGCTCACCCTTCGGCCCGAGTTTACCGCCGGAATTGCTCGCGCTTTTCTGACCAATGGTTGGCAGCAGCATGCACCACTGAAAGTTGGCACGCATGGCCCGCTGTTCCGGTACGAGCGTCCACAAAAGGGGCGCTATCGCCAGTTCCACCAGATCGATGCAGAAATCATTGGCGCGGCCGAACCGCAAGCCGATGTGGAGCTGCTCGCCATGGCCGATCAATTGCTCAAGGAATTGGGAATTGAAGGCGTAACCTTGCACCTCAACACTTTGGGCGATGGAGAAAGCCGCGAGGCGTGGCGCGCTGCTCTGATCGACTATTTTCGCGGCGTGAAGGACCAGTTGAGCGAGGATTCGCAAGAGCGGCTGGAGAAAAATCCGCTCCGCATTCTCGACAGCAAGGATCGCCGCGACCAGCCATTCCTGCCCGATGCGCCCAAGATTGATGCGTTCTTGTCCGACGAAGCGCGCGCGTTCTTCGAAGCGGTTACCAGCGGCTTGGACGCAGCTGGAGTGAAATGGGTGCGGGCCGAAAATCTGGTGCGGGGGCTCGATTACTACCGCCACACCGCATTTGAATTCATTCCCGAAGAAGGCTCTGCAGCTGCAGACGCACTGGGCGCACAAAGCACGGTGCTGGGCGGCGGTCGCTATGATGGTCTGATCGAAAATCTGGGCGGCGCTCCGACACCAGCTGTTGGCTGGGCTGCAGGTATCGAGCGGCTGGCTATGCTTGTCGGTGAGCTTGAGGCAGAGAATCTCGACGTCGCGATTATCCCGATGGGAGACGCGGCACTTGCTCTTTCTCAGTCGCTCGCGGCAGAGCTGCGCGCGGCGCATTATTCCGTAGAAATACTGGCGACGGGCAAGGCGAAGAAGCGGATGGCCCGCGCAAATGAAGCGGGCGCAGCTGCTGCGTTGGTTATTGGCGATGATGAAATCGCGGAAGGAACTGTCCAGTTCAAGGATATGCAAAGCGGCGCACAGTCTGAACTCAGCCGCGAAGGGATCCTTGAGCCGCTGATGGAATTGACCACTGCTCGCGACATGGCATTCCTGGATGACGAGATCGCATCGCTAGCCGATCTGGCTGACGAGTAAGCGAAGTGCAAATACCCGCTGAACGCCTTGATCAGATCGCGCATCGCTTTGCCGAGCTGGAGGCCCGCATGGCATCCGGCACGCTGGAGGGCGATGAATTTGTCCAGGCGAGCCGTGACTATGCCGAGCTGGAGCCGGTGGCGAAAATTGCTGCCGATGTGAAGGCTATGCATCAGGAAATTGCTGGACTGGAAGAGATGCTCTCCGACCCGGAAATGAAGGCGATGGCAGAGGATGAGTTGGCCGAGTTGCGCGCTCGTCTGCCCGATGCCGAGCGCGAGCTTGCAGTGAAATTGCTGCCTCGCGATAGCGCAGATGCACGGCCTGCTATGCTGGAAATTCGCGCCGGTACGGGCGGCGATGAGGCGGGATTGTTCGCGGGCGATTTGTTCCGCATGTATGAACGCTTTGCCGCCGAACAGGGCTGGAAGGTCGAGCCGGTCAGCATGAGCGCGAGCGAGGTTGGCGGGTTCAAGGAAATCGTTGCCAACGTCAAAGGCTCTGGCGTGTTCGCCAAGCTGAAGTTTGAAAGCGGGGTCCACCGCGTCCAGCGTGTGCCAGTGACCGAAAGCGGTGGCCGAATTCATACCTCGGCTGCCACCGTGGCGGTGCTGCCAGAACCCGACGATGTCGACATTCATATCGATCCCACGGACCTAAAGATCGACACCTATCGCGCCAGCGGTGCGGGCGGCCAGCACGTCAACACCACCGACAGCGCGATCCGCATCACGCATGAACCCAGCGGGTTGGTGGTGACTTGTCAGGATGGGCGCAGCCAGCACAAGAATCGCGAAAAGGCGATGCAAGTATTGCGCGCTCGATTGTTCGAGAAAACCCGCGACGAGGCGCAAGGGGCCGAGGCCGAAGCGCGTAAGGCGATGGTCGGCAGCGGAGACCGTTCAGAACGCATTCGGACCTACAATTACCCGCAGGGCCGCGTGACCGATCACCGGATTGGCCTGACCTTGCACAAGTTGGACGAGATCATCGCCGGATCGGGTCTTGGCGAGCTGGTCGACGCGCTGATTTCCGAGGACGAAGCCAAGCGATTGGCGGCGCTTAACGAGTGAAGGTCGCCGACGCTATTCGCCAGGCAACCGAAAGGCTTTGTGCGACCAGCGACACCGCGCGATTGGATGCTGAATTGCTGATGGCACACGCCCTGAAGGCATCGCGTTCGGATATGCTGTTGCGGCATATGTCAGACCCAGAGCCGAGCGATTTTGCGGGTCTGATTGATCGCCGGATCCTGCATGAACCCATTGCCTATATCATTGGCGAGGCAGAGTTTTTCGGCCGCAGCTTCACCGTTAATCCCGCCGTTCTCATTCCGCGTGACGACAGCGAATCGGTGATCGATATGGCGCTGGAATCACTACCGGACACTGGCCGCGTTCTTGATATGGGAACAGGCTCGGGCGCGCTGCTGCTGACGCTGCTTGCAGAGAAAAGCGGCCTTACCGGGGTTGGGGTGGATGCCAGCTTTGACGCGGTGCAAGTGGCGGCGCTGAATGCGCGCAGGCTGGGTGTGTCGGACCAGGCGCGATTGGTGCAAGGCAATTGGAATGAAGCCAATTGGGCCGATGAGTTGGGGCAGTTCGATCTGATCATTTGCAACCCGCCTTACGTTGAAAGCGGTGCGATTTTGGACCCGGATGTGCGCGATTTCGAGCCGGCCAGCGCTTTATTCGCCGGAAATGATGGATTGGACGATTACCGCACGATAATTCCACAATTGGGAAATTTACTGACAGAGACGGGGGTGTCCATTTTGGAGATCGGGCGAGATCAAGCCGAGTCCGTCGCCCAAATTGCCGCTAAATCGGGCTTTGAAACGGAATTGCGGCGTGATTTGGCCGCTAGGCCGCGCGCCTTGCGGCTTTTCCGGCAAATTTGACCAAATCCAACTCTAGGGCTTGGCAAAGTGGATTTGCCCCGCTACCCCAATGTTCAGGTCTCTGGTCTGCGCTTTTAGCCGATCATCGTACCTAACCCCGCATATACATTTCGTTTGGCAGCACATTGAGGCTGTTGGATCATGCGGATGGGCCGCGTTGCGCATGCAGCGCTCGCTCGCAACAGGATTTTAGGGCCAGCAAGGAATGTAAACTTGCGCGCTCGCGGATGAGGAAGAATTTTCCTTGAATAACAATCGTAATAATAATCGTCGCCGCGGTCGCGGTAATCGCAATCAGGGCGGCGGCGGTGGTGGCGGTGGAAACCAGCTTAACCGAATCGACAGCCGTGCGCGCGGAAACGCACCTCAAATGCTCGATAAATATAAGAAGCTGGCTCAAGACGCTCAGCATAATGGCGACCGGGTTCAGGCCGAATATTACCTGCAATTCGCCGACCATTACTTCCGTGTGATCGCCGATAATAAGGCGCGTCAGGACGAACAGCGTGCCAAGCGCAACGAAGATCGCGAGCAATCGGGCGACGACAATGACGAGGATGGCGATGATCGTCGCCGTCAGAGTCGTGGCCGGAACCCGCGCAATGATCGTTCGGATAACCGCCGCAATGATCGAAACGATCGTGATGATGGCCCGAACGAGGGTGATCGCGGCCTGGAAGGCGAGCCGATCGCAACTTCGGATGCCAAGTCTGACGATGATGATGCGCCCAAGCCGCGCCGTGCGCGGTCAGAGCGTCAGCCTCGTCGCAAACCTCGCGAAGACAAGAACGGTGCTGCCAAAGCTTCAGATGATGACGGCGCGCTGGACCTGGCTGCTTTGCCTCCTGCCATTGGCAGCGATAGCGAAGAAGCAGAGGAAAAGCCTGCTCCCAAGCTGAAGCCACGCCGAGCCCGCAAGCCAAAGGATGATGGCGAAGGCGGCGATGACGAAATGCAGGCCGTAGGCTGATATCCGCGCATATTATGGGTTGTGACAGGGGTGGTGGTTCGAAATGAGCGATAGCCCTGCAAACCCAGTGCAATCCGGCTTGGCTTTGGCCCAACGGCATCCGCGCCTTACGGTGCTGATGTTGGGGGCCTTGGCAGCGCTCGGTTATCCTCCCATCGGGCTTTGGCCCATCGCATTTCTGGCATTGGCCGCCCTGATCGCTATGGTGCGGCAGGCGGGCAGTGCCAAGCAAGCTGGCCTATTGGGTTGGCTGTTTGGCTGGGCTCACCTGAGTGTTGCCAACAATTGGATCGCCACAGCTTTCACCTTTCAATCTGAAATGCCCCAAATTCTGGGCTGGGTGGCGGTGCCGCTGCTGTGCCTTTATCTCGCCGTCTATCCCGCGATGGCCGCCTATGTGGCGCATAAATTTTCCAAGCAATCGAGCATCGTGCCGTTCGGCCTGATGTTTGCGGGCGCATGGATAGTGACCGAATGGCTGAGAAGCTGGGTCTTCACCGGATATCCCTGGCCGCCAGTGGGGCTGATTGCATTGGGCAATTGGGACACGCCCGGCCTTGCGAGGGTGCTGCCATGGATGGGCACTTATGCCCTGTCTGGACTGGTGATTGTGATCGCTGCCTTTCTTGCGTGGTCATTCGCCAGCAAGCGCTGGCTGATGGGAGGCATGACCGCCGCGGTCACTGCATTGGCGATGATGTGGCCGGCCCCCACTTCAAATCTGGCAGCGCAGGAAGGAAGCCTGCGTTACACTTTGGTCCAGCCTTATTTCCCGCAGGACGAGATCCACAATGCCAGCCAATATGAGGAGCAATTTGCCCGGCTGGCCGGTCTGAGCGTGCCGAACACTATGGACCAGCGTTTGCTGCTGTGGCCTGAATCGGCGATCCCTGATTATCTTCGCGCCGGCTATCCCGCGCGCTATTATTTGCGTAGCACCGCCGCGGCTGATCCTGATTTTGCGCGGACCCGTATTGGCAATGTGATTGGTGAGCAATCGCTGTTGCTTACAGGCGCCACCGATCTTGAGATGGGGCAGGTGCTGGGGCGGACTAGGGCTGTGGGCGCGCATAATGTGGTGACGGCGCTTGATGGCAATGGCGACATTCAGGCCAATTACAGCAAGGCCCATCTGGTGCCCTTTGGCGAATATCTGGCGCTGCG
This sequence comes from uncultured Erythrobacter sp., assembly GCA_947495555.1. Classification (GTDB taxonomy): domain Bacteria; phylum Pseudomonadota; class Alphaproteobacteria; order Sphingomonadales; family Sphingomonadaceae; genus Erythrobacter. The sequence continues at coordinate 2,089,854 of CANLZI010000001.1, forward strand.
CTGGTTGCTGGAACCGCTGGGCGCGACGCGGCTGGTGTCGGGCTCGATAGACTTCATTCCAGGGCCTGGGCCGCAAACGCTGGAACTGGGCGATTGGGGCAAGGCCGGTATCCAAATCTGCTATGAAATCGTCTTTTCCGGTCAAGTGATCGACCCGGAAAACCGCCCTGATTATATCTTCAACCCGTCGAATGATGGCTGGTTTGGGGCATGGGGGCCTCCGCAGCATCTGGCGCAGGCCCGGATGCGCGCGATTGAAGAGGGATTGCCCGTGCTGCGCTCTACCACGACCGGAATCAGCGCGGTGGTCGATGCCAATGGCGTTGTCCGCCAATACATTGGTGCAGGTGACGCGGCTGCCATCGAAGGGATGGTCCCCCCCGCAAAATCGCCGACTGTATTCGCTCGGGCAGGCAATGGCTTGGCACTGGCTTGGGCAATTGTTCTATTCTTGGCATCTTTTGTTGCCATGAGATGGCGCACAGTCTAAGTCGAATTTGAAGACATAAAGAACTCCTTATATCCCCATTTCGATGATTTAGAGGCACCATGCGTAGCGAATTTCTTTTCACCTCGGAAAGTGTTTCCGAAGGCCATCCTGACAAGGTTTCGGATCAGATCTCTGATGCGATTGTGGACCTGATGTTGTCCAAGGATGCCGAGGCACGCGTGGCCTGCGAAACCATGACGACGACCCAGCGCGTTATCCTTTCGGGCGAGATTCGCTGTGCTCCGATGTATGATGAAAACAATGCGGATTGGGCGGTCAATGGCGGCTGGGCGCCCGGCGCCAAGGAAGAGATTGAACAGGCTGTTCGCTCGACCGTGCGCGACATTGGCTATGAACAAGATGGCTTTCACTGGAAGACATTGACCTTTGAAAACCATTTGCACGGCCAATCGAGCGAAATCGCGATGGGCGTGGATGCGGGCCAAGACGGATCGAACAAGGATGAAGGCGCTGGCGATCAGGGCATCATGTTCGGCTTTGCCTGCGATGAAACGCCTGATTTGATGCCTGCGACATTGGATTACAGCCACAAGATTTTGGAACGTTTGGCCGCTGACCGTCATTCGGGTGCTGCGTCATTCCTTGAACCTGATGCCAAGAGCCAGGTCACGCTGCGTTACAAGGATGGCAAGCCGGTCGCTTGCACCGCAATTGTGGTGTCGACCCAGCATGCGCCGGGCTATCATAAAGGCGAAAAAGAGGCCGAGCTGAAATCATATGTTCGGCAGGCCGTGAGCGATGTTTTGCCAAGCGGATTGCTGAGCGATGAGACCGTTTGGCACATCAACCCTACCGGCGCGTTTGAAATCGGCGGACCTGATGGTGATGCCGGCCTTACCGGGCGCAAGATCATTGTCGACACCTATGGCGGGGCCAGCCCCCATGGCGGCGGCGCATTTAGCGGCAAGGATCCGACCAAGGTTGATCGCAGCGCTGCCTATATCACCCGCTATCTGGCCAAGAATATTGTTGCCGCTGGCCTGGCCACGCGCTGCACCATCCAGCTGGCCTATGCCATTGGCGTGTCAAAGCCATTGTCGCTTTATGTTGATACGCACGGCACGGGCACGGTGGATGATGCCAAGCTGGAAGTGGCGATTGAATCGATTGATGAATTGGGCGGCCTGACCCCGCGCGGCATTCGCATGCATCTGGGTCTTAACAAGCCAATTTATCGCAAGAGCGCAGCCTATGGTCACTTTGGCCGGACAGCCGAGGGCGATTTCTTCCCTTGGGAACGCACCGATCTGGTCGACGCGCTTAAAGCTGCTGCCGCTTAATCATCCTCGCCCAATAGGGGGGAAGGTCGATCCAGTGCCAGCTCGGCATCGGAAAAGTTGAACGGGCTGCGGACACTGGGTTGGCCGCCAAGCTGGGTCTTCATCCCGCGGGCAATCACCTGCGGGTCTTCAAACACCTGATCCAGTGTGTTGATCGGTCCGGCAGGAACGCCAAATTGGGCGCATTGTGCCAGCAAATCATCGCGGTTCCATGATCCAGTTTCGTCAGCGATCATCGCATCGACAACACCGCGATTGGCAACCCGCGCTTCATTGGTGGCAAAGCGTTTGTCCTGCAGCAAATCATTGCGATCCAACATGGCCAGCAGCTTGCGGAACAGATTGTCATTGGCTGGGGCCAACACCACAGGTCCGTCCTTGGTCGGAAATACGCCATAGGCGCTAACCTGGGCATGCGAATTGCCCATCCGGGGCGGGTTTTGGCCAGTTGCGAAAAAGCTGGCCGCCTGATTGGCCAGCAGCGCCACCGAGCAATCGAGCAGGCTGGTGTCGATATGCTGGCCTTGGCCGGTGCGATATCGCATCAGCAGGGCCGCTTGGATGGCATTGGCGGCATACAGGCCGCAGGACAAATCAGAGATCGACACGCCGAATTTGGTCGGGTCGCCGGCGGGATCACCATTGAGTGACATGAACCCGCTCATTGCCTGAATGACAAAGTCATAACCCGCTTCATCGCGGCGCGGCCCATCTTGGCCAAAACCGGTGATGGAACAATAGATCAGGCCCACATTGCTGGCGGCCAGACTGGAATAGTCCAAGCCAAATTTGGCCAGTTTGCCGGGCAGGAAGTTCTCGATCACCACATCTGCGCCATCGGCCAGAGCGCGCACCTTTGTGCAATCCTCGTCTGATCGGAAATCAGCGGTGATGCTGCGTTTGCCGCGGTTACAGGCGTGGTAATAGGCGGCCTCTCTTCGGACCTTGCCCGAGGTGTCTTCTCGCTCGACCCAGGGCGGACCCCAAGCGCGGGTGCCATCGCCATCCAAGCTTTCAACCTTGATCACATCCGCGCCCAGATCGGCTAGCAATTGGCCCGCCCATGGCCCTGCCAAAACGCGGGCCAGCTCCAGCACTTTAACTCCGGCCAGCGGAGCTTTGGGATTGCGAGGATGATCAAGCCACATGGAAGGCGTCAGACGCTTACAGTGCCACGTCGTAATGGGCCGTCGTTTTATCAGCGATCTCGTCTGCGGTGACACCCGATGCCAGCTCAATCAAACGAAACGGGCTGTTATGGTCGGGCCGATGGAACACGCCCAGATTGGTGATGATCATATCGACCACATTGGTGCCGGTTAAAGGCAGAGTGCAGCTGGGGATAAATTTTGCGTCACCTGCCTTGCTAGTATGATCCATCACCACGATGATTTTCTTGACGCCTGCGACCAAATCCATCGCGCCGCCCATGCCCTTGATCATCTTGCCCGGGATCATCCAATTGGCGATGTCGCCATTTTCAGCCACTTCCATCGCACCCAGAACGGTCAGATCGATATGGCCGCCGCGGATCATTGCAAAGCTGGTTGCGCTGTCGAAATAGGCGCTGTGCGGCAGTTCGCTGATGGTTTGCTTGCCGGCGTTGATCAGGTCGGGATCAACCTCGTCATCATAGGGGAAGGGGCCAATGCCCAACATGCCGTTTTCGCTTTGCAGCGTCACTTGCATTCCATCAGGAATGTGGTTGGCGACCAGCGTCGGGATGCCGATACCCAGATTGACGTAATATCCGTCCTGCAATTCCTTGGCAGCGCGCGCGGCCATTTGATCGCGGTTCCAACCTGTTTGTTCTTCCGACATGATCGGTCCTATTCTTTGTTTAACGGCATGAGTGGCAGGGGCGTGATAAACCAGCCTGCATTGCGAAGGGAGTTGAGGCGTAGGGCAGAATCGGGATTCTTCAGATAATCGAACAGCTCGTCAAAATCCGTCATCGTATCGCCCGCGATTGCCACCAGACAATGGCTCTGGCCAAATGCACGGCGGCGCTGCTGCTTGTTCTGGTCAAACGAATTGAGCAGCAGCAACACATCTTCGCCCAGTGGATCAAGGCCAGCATTGGCCAGTTGTGCGCGGACCCGCTCGGCATCAATGACCAAGCGTTGGGAGATCCAGCCGATGGTCACATCCTGACGGCGCAGCAATTCCAGTTGCGATGCGAACGCCGGATCAGATTGCGTCGCACCTTCCAGTGCAAGCATCTTGCCCGCCGGATCAAGGTCTATCAGCACCGCCGCAGGCACGCCTGCACATGCCGCGCGCGCGCCATCCAGTGCTCCGGGATTTTCCAGTATTGCGGATTGGGCACTGCCTTCAGCAAGCATGGCCTGGGTCAGAGCATAGGATGCAAAATCGGTATAGGCCGACGACGAGGCACTTTGATCTTTGGTGGGCTCGACGGCGGTTTCAGAGACTGCCGCAAGATCGGCGTCCGAGGCTGAAGTAGGAGCGGTGGAAGCGGGTGCGGCAGCAGTTTCAGCAGGCGCTGGCGCCGAGGCGCTATCGTCGCGGCTCTCGTTAATCACATCGCGCGAGGCCATTGCGCCGCCAGCCACCATCGGGATGGCTGCGACCAGGCAGCCTTGCAGCATCAGTGCCGCTCCGATCAGGATGGAGCCGCGCATCACAGATTGACCATATTGGCGCGGCGATGCGATACGCATTACACGGCTTCTCTTTCGCGGGTGGTCCTAAATTCGATCTTCTTGTCATACGGCGCGCCCACAATCATGCGGTTCACAAATACGCCGGGCAGGTGAATGGCATCAGGATCGAGCGATCCGGCAGGCACGATTTCCTCCACCTCCACCAGGCAAATCTTGCCGCATGTGGCGGCGGGCTGGTTGAAATTGCGCGCGGTCTTGCGGAACATCAAATTGCCAGTCTCGTCAGCTTTCCATGCTTTGACGATCGACAAATCGGCGAAGATGCCATGTTCCAGAATATAGTCTTCACCGCCGAAATTCTTGACCTCTTTGCCTTCTGCCACCTGCGTTCCGACGCCTGTCTTGGTGTAAAAACCGGGAATGCCTGCGCCCCCGGCGCGCATCCGTTCGGCCAGAGTTCCTTGAGGGCAAAATTCCACTTCCAGCTCGCCCGACAAAAACTGGCGCTCAAACTCCTTGTTCTCGCCAACGTAAGAACTGATCATCTTCTTGACCTGCTTGGTGCGCAGCAGTTTGCCAATCCCTTCATTGTCGATTCCCGCGTTGTTGGAAGCGAAGGTCAGGCCTTTCACGCCGCTGTCACGAATGGCGTCGAGCAATTTTTCTGGAATACCGCAGAGGCCGAACCCGCCGGCGGCGATCATCAGACCATCTTTCAGCAAGCCGTCGAGGGCAGATTGGGCGTCAGGGTAGAGTTTCGTCATCGGGTTTCCATTGGCAAAGGTTGAATGGGTGCAAATAGAGCTTTGGCTGATTGCTGTCACCCCGATCTTAGACGGGGGGCGAAAAATCTTGCCAAGCCATGACAGCGGTGAGTCCGAGCACCAAAATCACCTTGCATTGCTGCACATGCGAAGGCTCAGCAGATGCAATGATTGGCAATATAAGTACTATAATACAGAACCTTAGGATTCAAAACCATCTATTGCGTTTTTTGCAACATTAGGTGCTCTTTTCGCACTTGCACAATAAGTGGCGCACGCGCATATGGGACGAGCCTTTTAGGCATCCTCTCCCAAAACTTTCAGGCTCGGCCAGCAATGGTCGGGCCTTTTTCTTGCCCAGAATCCAGCCTGCATCAATCCACCTTTCGGGCCTCGACATGCGCCGGATTTGGTTCGCCTTGCACAATTCTGCCGTTGGGCTTGGGCATTCTACCTTGCCCTTCGAACCCCATTTGTAAGTGGATTCAGATGCATATTGGCAAGCTGTGCATTTGCAACCAGCTTGCAGGGTTCCTAGCTAGGGACTGTTCCTGGCTCAGGAACGTGCACTGATTCGATGTGATGGAGAATTTCCCCGATGGCCGATGCTGACGCAGCACCCGAGAAAACCGAAGACGATAGCAATTCGGTAAGGCTGCAAGTTGCTGCCGCTCGGCAAGAAGAATCGGGCCAGGGCATTGCCCGAATGCCGCGTTCTGCATTCCAAGCGCTCGGCATTACCGAAGGCGACGTGGTCGAATTGACCGGTAAACGCACGACCGCCGCGATTGCGATGGCGTCTTATGAGGAAGATGAGGCGCTGGACTTGGTCCGGTTGGATGGTCTGCAACGCGGCAATGCCGAAGTGGGATCGGGCGAGCATGTGCGCATTTCCTCCGCGCAATCGCGTCCGGCAACTCGGGTGGTGTTCGCCCCTGCTCAACGCGAGATGCGCTTGCAGGGACCGTCCCAAGCGCTGAAGCGCAATTTCTTCCGCAAACCTCTGGTGACGGGCGACCTGGTCGCCACGACCGGCCAGCAGCCCGTTCAGAACATGCCCAATGATGTTCGCCGCATGCTGGCCAATCCTGCCTATGCGCTGACCCAAATCCGATTGTCTGTGGTGGCGACAACGCCAAAGGGCATCGTCCATATTGACGAGAACACCGAGGTTGAGCTGCGGCCCGAATTTGAAGAGCCACGCGATGCCCGCGCGGTGGTCAATTATGACGACGTTGGCGGCATGGCGGACACGATCCAGCAATTGCGCGAGATGGTGGAATTGCCGCTGCGCTATCCCGAATTGTTCACCCGTCTGGGTGTGGACCCACCCAAGGGTGTGCTGCTCCATGGCCCTCCCGGCACCGGCAAGACCCGGCTTGCGCAAGCTGTGGCCAATGAAAGCGATGCGACCTTTTTCACCATTAACGGTCCAGAAATTATGGGGTCTGGCTATGGCGATAGCGAAAAGGCGTTGCGCGAAGTGTTTGAACAGGCGAGCAAATCTGCGCCCGCCATCATCTTCATTGACGAGATTGACTCCATCGCGCCCAAACGGGACCGCGTGCCGGGCGAAGCGGAAAAGCGATTGGTCGCCCAACTGCTGACATTGATGGACGGGCTGGAGGCTCGGTCCAATCTGGTCGTGATTGCCGCCACAAACCGGCCTGACGCAATAGACGAGGCGTTGCGACGTCCCGGCAGATTCGATCGCGAGATTGTGATTGGCGTGCCCGATGAACGCGGTCGGCGCGAAATCTTTGCCATCCATACCCGGGGCATGCCCCTGGGTGACAAGGTGGATGTGAACGAGCTGGCGCGGATTACGCATGGCTTTGTTGGGGCCGATATTGCTGCTTTGGCTCGCGAGGCCGCGATTGATGCTGTGCGTGGATTGATGCCCAAGATCGATCTGGATGAACGCACCATTCCGCCTGAAGTGCTGGAGGAGTTGTGCGTCACCCGCGAAGATTTCATGTCGGCGCTGAAACGCATCCAACCCTCGGCCATGCGCGAAGTCATGGTGCAAGTGCCGACCGTCCAATGGAGCGATATTGGCGGGGTGGCCGATGCCATCGACAAGCTGAAGGAAGGTATCGAACTGCCTTTGAAAAATCCTCATGCGTTCGAACGTTTGGGGATTCGGCCTGCCAAAGGTTTCTTGCTTTATGGCCCTCCAGGGACAGGCAAAACCTTGCTGGCCAAGGCTGTTGCCAAGGAAGCGTCCGCCAATTTCATCTCGATGAAAAGCTCGGATTTGTTGAGCAAATGGTATGGCGAAAGCGAACAGCAAATCGCCAAGATGTTTGCCCGCGCGCGCGCGGTTGCTCCGTGCGTCGTGTTCATTGACGAGATTGACAGTCTGGTGCCGGCCCGCGGATCGGGACAGGGCGAACCGCAAGTCACTGGCCGTGTGGTCAACACCATTCTGGCCGAGATGGATGGCTTGGAAGACATGCAATCGGTGGTGGTCATCGGGGCCACCAACCGGCCCACTCTGATCGATCCGGCATTGCTGCGTCCTGGCCGCTTTGATGAACTGGTTTATGTTGGCACGCCCGATCAAAAGGGTCGCGCGCATATCCTGTCGATACACACCAAGAATATGCCCATGGCCAAGGATGTCGATCTGGCAGCCATAGCCAAGCAAACCGAGCGATTTACCGGCGCTGATTTGGAAGATGTGGTCCGCCGCGCAGGCTTGAACGCTTTGCGCCGTGTTGGCGGCGAGGTTTCCGAAGTGGAGGGCGTCGATTTCGACGAAGCGCTGAAGGATTCGCGCGCCACGGTCACATCAAAAATGGAAGCCGAATATCGCAAGATGAGCGGCGAGCTGAAGAAACGCGCGCTCGAAGTGCGTCCTATTGGCTTTGTCCATGATGGTATGTTGGAACCAACCAAGGCGAAAAAGCACGATTGATCGGAAAAGCGCAGGACCCAATTAGGTCATGTCCGTTATAGTGCCTTAGGGTTCGCCCGCTTTGGGGTGACCGTTGGGCACTTCCAGCCGGTGCCGGATCAGCGATTCGGGCAAATTGTCGCGCAGCCATTCGAGCATGTGTTCGCGCACCGCGCAGCGCAAAGCCCACAGATCGCCGATCGATTGCGCGCTGACGGATAGGCGCAATTCGATGCTCTCAGGATAGGCCTCTGTCATCAGCAGCGCCATGTTGCGGCCATCAAACAGATCATGCTGCGATACATAGCGTTCAAACTCTTCGCGGATCGGCTGGATCGGTGTTGCCGGATCAAGATGCAGGAACACCGGCCCTGACAGTTTCTCGTTCACCCTCGACCAGTTTTCAAAACTCGCGTCCAAGAACTGGCTGGTGGGCACTACGAGCACCCTCTCGTCCCATGTGCGCACGGTTACAAAGCTCATCCTAATTTCTTCAACCCGGCCCACTTCGCCATCAACCTTGACCAAATCGCCCAGCCGGAATGGTTCGGTCAAAGCCACCTGCAGGCCTGCAATCAGCGATTTGAGCGCTGGCTGAGCCGCGGCGCCCACTGCCAGTGCAGCGAGACCAGCCGAGGCCAGCAAAGTTGTCCCGATGTCGCGAACGGCGGGGATACCCAGCAGCATCAAACCGACAGTGATAAAGACGATCGCAAAGGTAGCGGCGCGTGACAGAACTGCCAAACGGGTTCGCCTGCTGCGTACCGCGATGGGGTCAGAGGAAACCTCCATCCTGAATTCCATCGCCACGGTGAACGCCTTGACCAAGGTGTAGGCAATCCAACCCAACAGCGCCGGTCTTAGGAAACGCGCCAAGGGCTCCCAGATCGCCTGCAATTGCGGATCATATTGGGCCACGAAAGTCACGCCCAAGACGATGAAAGACCATTTCGCCGGAGCCCGGACGCGATCCACAACCAGCTCGTCAATTTTGGTCTCGGACCCGCGTGTCAGCCGCGTAACGACGGCAAATATGACCCTATAGAGCGCATAGGCGATGACGATGGCCGCTATGACAGCAACAGCTGCGTTGAAGACTTCGTCCCACAGGATCTGCCAATTGGCAGGGTTGTATCGATCCAACATAGCGCGGCTTCTAGGGTTTGCCCGCTAGAGATTCAACCATGGGAAGTGGTTAGCGTCCTTGGGAATGTGATTTCGATATGGCAGCCATCAGCATTGATTTGCCGGTCGATCTTGCCACTTAGCTGGCGCGCCGCGCTGGTCATCAACAAGCTGCCAAAGCCTGCCTTTTGCGGCTCGGTGGAATTTTGGCAGCCGCTCTCGCGCCAGTTGATGCTGATCTGGTCATCCACTTCGGCCCAACTGATCTCCAAGCTGCCCGATTGGGCCCAAGCACCATATTTCACCGTGTTGGTGGTCATTTCGTGCAGCACGAGGCCCAGCGGCGTGACCGCCTTGGCCGGTAGCACAATTTGATCGCCGGTAATGGTCGCGGAGTGGGTTTCGGATTGGTAGGGTGACAATGTTGTCTTAACCAGATCGCCCAGTAAGGCGACCGGTTCTTCCAGCGCGCCTTGGGTCACCTCATGCGCGGTCAACAAAGCCCGAACCCTTTGGGAAATGCTCTCGATCAAGGGTTTCGCGTCGGGCTGATTGCGCCCGCTCATTTGAATAATCGCCAGGATAACGGCAAACAGGTTCTTGACCCGATGGTTGAGCTCACGCGCGAGCAAATCGGCTCGATCATGTGCTTCTGCAATGACATTGGCCTGCGCCGCCTCGGTTTCTGCCTGCGCAGCCCGAGACGCCAATCGCGCGCTGAATATCACGAAGACAAACGCCAGGAACATCAGCACGCCCAGCAGAGGGATGGTGCGCGCCTGCACTGTTTCGGCCGCAGCCAATGCCTGATCCAGGCGCTGGCGCTCTATTTCTTCCAGCTCTTCGACGGCAATTTGAAGTTGGGTCATCGCCTCCTGGCCATCGTCTGTCAGAACACGGCGCCGCGCATTGAGCAATTCGCCGGCCTCCAACAGGGCAACCGTCTCATCCAACTCGAGCAGTTTGCGCGAGGCATGCTCGTCAATCCTATCGACCAGCTCCAATTGCCGGGGCGAACCATCGGAAGTGATCAGGCGGCGCAGATTTTCCAAGGCTGGCACCACATTCTTGCGCCCATCACGGTAAGGATCGAGGTATCGGCGATCCAGCGTAATGAGATAGCCACGCTGCCCGGTCTCTGTTCGCAAAGTCTGTTTGGAAATCACGCCTAATTCGCGCAAAATCAGGCTGTTCTGCTGCGCTTCATCCCTTGCTGTGCGTTCTGCCTGAACCGTTTGGTAGGTGATCCAGACACCAGCAATCATGGCGCTGGCGATCAAAGCCAAAAGCACCAGGTTCATCCATCGTGATGTTGGCTGCACGCGCAGTGCAGGTGTTCGTTGCAACATTACCATGAAAATTGCCTAGGCTCGGCCAGCCCGGCGTTCAAGCTTTCTCAAGCCAAGAATCTCAGGCTGATCAGTGCGCTGCGTCCCAGCTTGGACCTGTGCCGATATCCACGCCCAGGGGCACATCGATCGTAACCGCTGGCATTGCTGCCTCGGCCATGATTTGCTCAATCACCTTCGAGGCTGCCGGCACATCACCTTCGGGCAGTTCGAAAACCAACTCGTCATGCACCTGCAACAGCATGCGAACATTGTGCAGACCAGCCTGCTCCAATGCAGGGACCATCCGCACCATTGCGCGCTTGATAATATCGGCGCTGGTTCCTTGGATCGGCGCATTAATGGCGGCGCGTTCGCTGCCTTGGCGTTCGGCCTGATTCTTGGAATTGATCCGAGGGAACCAGGTTTTGCGGCCAAACAGCGTCTCGGAATATCCGCGCTCCCGCACGGTCTCCAAGGTTTCCAGGATATACCGTTGGATGCCGGGGAAGCGTTTGAAATAGGTGTCGATCATGGCCTGGGCCTCATCTGGCTCGACTTCCAATCGGCCGGCCAAGCCCCAACGCGAGATGCCATAAAGGATCGCAAAATTGATCGTCTTGGCCTGGGCGCGAGTATCGCGGGTTACTTCGCCAAACATTTCCTGTGCTGTGCGGGCGTGGATATCCTCGCCTGCGGCAAAGGCCTCTTTCAAACTCGGCACATCGGCCATATGGGCCGCCAGCCGCAGCTCAATTTGGGAATAGTCCGCCGCCAGTAGGACATTGCCATTTTCAGGCACGAATGCCTCGCGGATCTGGCGTCCGATGGCGGTGCGAACCGGGATGTTCTGCAAATTGGGATCGGTTGAGGACAACCGGCCGGTTTGCGCACCCACCAGCGAATAACTGGTGTGGACGCGGCCTGTGTTGGGATTGATCGCCTCTTGCAAAGCATCGGTATAGGTCGATTTGAGCTTGGCCAATTGCCGCCATTCCAGCACTTTGCTGGCGATTGGCGCGCCTTCGCCGCTCAGCCGCTCCAACACCGCCTGATCGGTGGAATATTGGCCGCTCTTGCCCTTACGGCCACCCTTATAGCCCAGCTTGTCGAACAATATCTCGCCCAATTGCTTGGGGCTGCCAACGGTGAATTCCTGTCCGGCGATGGTGTGGATCTCGCCCTCCAGTCGGGCGGTCTCGCTGGCGAATTCTTCAGACAAGCGAGACAGCTGCGCGCGGTCTACCTTGATCCCCTCGCGTTCCATGCCAGCAACAACCGGGATCAAAGGTCGGTCGACCCGGTGATAGATCTTTGACCCACCTTCATGCGCCAATCGCGGCTTTAGATGGCGGTACAGGCGCAATGTCACATCGGCATCTTCGGCGGCATATTCGGTCGCTCGATCCAGCGGCACTTCGCCAAAGGGTATTTGTTTCTTGCCTGTGCCGCACACGTCTTTGAAGGTCAGTGGCAGATGGCCCAGATGGCGCTGTGACAGCTCGTCCATCCCATGGCCTCCACCAATGCCCACTTCGCCTCGGCCGGCATCCAGATCAAAGCTGATGATCATAGTATCCTCAACCGGAGCCAGCGCTATCCCATAGCGGGCGAGGACATTGATATCATATTTGATGTTTTGTCCGATTTTCAGGACCGAATCATCTTCCAGCAAAGGCTTAAGCGCCGCCACAGCAGCATCGCGGTCGATTTGATCGGGCCGCGTATCGAACATGTCGGTTCCGCCATGGGCGAGCGGAATATAGCAGGCATCATTGGGCCCTAAGGCCAGGCTGACCCCAACCAATTCTGCCTGCATTGCATCAAGCGCGGATGTTTCTGTGTCCACCGCGACCAGGCGGGCAGCACGGGCACGTTCGATCCAGGCATCCAACCGCTCTGCCGTTTGCACCGTTTCATAGGCGCTGCGATCAATTGCGGGTGCTTCGGGCGGGGGCTGCCGATCGCCTTCGCCCTCTCCGCTATCTGTCGCTGCCGCCGCGGTTTCCGGTTTGGCCGGGTTGAGGTCATTGGCTCGGGAGGGGCTGCCCGTTCCCGCATCAAGCCTGCGCAACAAAGAGCTAAAGCCGTGTTTTTGCAGGAATGCAGCCAAAGGCTCGGGCGGCACGCCGTCCAATTTGAACTCGTCGAGCGATTGGGGAAGGTCGCAATCTTCCTTCAAGGCGACAAGAATACGGCTGAGTTCGGCCTCGGCGCGGCCTTCTAACAGGCGCTCCTTCAGCTTGGACTTTTTCATGTCTGGTGCCGAATCCAAGGCTGCGCCCAAGGACCCATGCTCGGCAATCAGCTTGCTGGCCGTTTTGGGACCAATGCCGTAAATACCCGGCACATTGTCGACGCTGTCTCCCATCAATGCCAGCACATCGCCCACCAATTCGGGGCGAACGCCAAACTTCTCTTCCACTTCGTCCAGATATATCCGCTGGTTCTTCATGGTGTCGAGCATGTCGATCCGAGCCGGGCCATCTGGACTGTCAGCCTCGCCCACCAATTGCATCAAATCCTTGTCGGACGAGACAATGGTGACATCCCACCCTTCGCGCTGGGCGGCACGGGCATACGATGCAATCAGATCGTCGGCCTCTAAACCGGCCTGCTCGATGCAGGGCAGGCTGAAAGCCTTGGTCGCGTCACGAATCAGTGGGAATTGTGGCACTAGATCTTCTGGCGCAGGCGGGCGATTGGCTTTGTATTCCGGATAAATATCGTTGCGGAAGCTTTTTGAGTCCTTGTCCAATATCACCGCCAAATGGGTTGGCCCCTCGGCCTGATCAAGGTCCTCTGCCAGCTTCCACAGCATCGTGGTGTATCCGTAAACGGCGCCCACCGGCGTGCCTTCGGGATCGGTCAGCGGCGGAAGCCGGTGATAGGCCCGAAAGATGTAGGACGAGCCATCGACAAGATAGAGGTGTTTTTTCTCCGACATGATTGGCTTGCTAGCAGCGCAGCGCGTGGCTGATAAGTAGCTATCCACCGGGAATTTGGGCCGGGAAGGGCCATAAATGGGGCAAACCTTCCTCGGCCAAATAAGGCCAAAACAAGGCAAAATGTGCGATTGCGCTTGCATTGCCACATTCCTGCCATTATTTAGAGACCCAGAAACTGGCCGTGTCTGGCTGGTTTTTTGTTTGGGGCCAAATGGCTTCAGGCACACAACACTCGCTTAATTCGAGGAATTTTTCTATGCGTAAATTCGTACTTGCTGCCGCAGTTGCCGGCTCTGCTTTGGCTCTTGCTGCTTGTTCAGAAACTGCAGATTCTGCTGCTGACACTGCAGACGCAATGGCTGCTGACGTTGAAGCAAACACCGAAGCTGCTGCTGACGCCGCTGGCGAAGCTGCTGAAGCTGCTGGTGAAGCCGCTGACACTGCTGCTGAAGCTGCTGGCGAAGCTGTTGAAGCTGCTGAAACAGCTGCTGACGAAGCTGCTGCTGCTGTTGAAGCCGCTGCTGAATAATCGGCAAGCGCTTTTAGCGTAAGAAAAGGGCGGTGCCGGTTGGCGCCGCCCTTTTTCTATGGGCGTTCGATATCGCCCACCGATCGATTGGGGTGCCCCTTGGGGCGTGGCCTGAAATGAAACGCTGAATTACCCGCCCGTGCGGGTCGCATTGGTCCAGACAGGCTGGCTGCGCGCATTTCCGGCAAAGCCGTCATACAAAGCGCGCGCAATGGTTGCGATCCGAGCTTCGCGGGCGCGCCGCGCGCCTTGGCCTGTTACATAGATTGCCACTGCAATTGCGCGGCCATCGGGCGCTTCGATAATGCCAATATCGCTGGATGTGTTGTTGAGCGAGCCGGTTTTGTGGCTGACAGCTGCATCTTCAGGCATCAAAGCCGGTATGCGCCGTGTGCCAGTACGAGTGCGGCTCATCGCGCCCAAAATCACATTGCGGCTTTCCGCGCTTAGAAACTTGCCCTGATACAGACCCTGCAACAGCTGGACCATAGCACGCGGCGTTGCGGCATCGCGCTTGTCGATATGGGAAGCTGGATCAAACTCGCCATCGTCGCGCACCAAGGTGGCAATATCGCGATTGATGCTGAATTCGGTAATGCCCTGGCGCCGCATCCAGTCATTGACCTTTGCCGGACCTCCAACCGCCTTCAGCAGTGCGTCGGTCGCCGGATTGCTGGAGCGGGTGATCATAATCTCGATCAGATCCAACGCCTGCATGTAATTGCCCTTGCGAACCGGCGCGGCCGCGCTGGAATATTTGGCCGAGCGGACGGGGATCAGCAGTGGAAACTCGCTGGTCAGCGAATAGCGGTTCTGTTCGACCATTTCGAGATAGGCAGCGGCAACCGCGATTTTGCTGGTCGAGGCCATGGGGAAATGCTGGTCACCCAACACCATAATCTCTTTGCCCGTCGCCAGATCAATCGCTGCCACACCGATCCGGCCTTTGCTGCCATCGGCCAGCTGCGCAATCCGGCGCTCGAACGATGTTTCGTAAACGGCTTCGAATGTTTGGGGTGCGCGAACATCCGTGCCCAGCAGGCTGTCAAAGCTGGCTTCCAGCTGAGTACCCTGGGCGCGTGTCTGCGTTTGAGCATGCGTAGGCGTGGCCATAGCCACAACCGCGGCCAGCGAAACCAGACTCAATGTTCGAATGCGTTTGAACATAGACATTGTTATAACCCCTGCATGCTTGGCCGAAGGTTAACGAGGTAAGATTCCGCCTAGCAAGCGAAATAGCCCGTTTGCACGATGAAAAGTGCCTTCGTAGCGGCAAAGGCCCGAAACAGCGCCAAAAATTGCGGGATTCGGGCCCCTTTCGCCACTGTTAGTCCTGGTTATTTAGCTTTTTCAGCCTCGATCCAGCTGTTGATGCGGCGTTCCAGCATCGACAAAGGAAGCGATCCGTTGCCCAAAACGGTGTCATGGAACCCGCGAATATCAAATGCTTCACCCAGTTCCTGCTCCGCCTTGGCGCGCAGTTCCTGAATCTTGATCATCCCGATTTTATAGGACGTTGCCTGACCCGGCATCACGAAATAGCGCTGCACTTCTGCCTTAACCGCTGTTGCAGGAATGGGTGAGTTGGCGAGGAAATAGTCATTTGCCTGCTGCTCGCTCCATCCTTTGGAGTGGATGCCTGTATCCACCACCAAGCGAATGGCTCGCCACATCTCAGTCGTTAGACGCCCGAAGTCGGAATAGGGATCCTGAAAGGCACCCATCTCCTTGGCGAGAATTTCCGAATAGAGCGCCCAGCCTTCACTGAAGGCAGAAATTGATCCGCCTTGCCCGCGGAATTTCGGGACATCAGTCAATTCTTGCGCGATTGAGCCCTGCATGTGGTGGCCCGGATTGCCCTCGTGATAGGCAACCACCTCAAGCGATGGGATCGACATTGCACGCATGTCAGACAGATGGGCATAATAGATACCGGGTCGCGAACCGTCAGGCGTTCCCCGGCGGTAATGCTGCGGCGCGCCATCTTGCTCGCGGAATGGTTCCACCCGTTTCACCACCAGATCAGCCTTTGGCAAAGTGCCAAAAAATTCAGGCAGCTTCGTATTGATGAAAGCCAGATGCTCTTCGGCCTGATCGATATATTGCTGCGCGCCTGCATCATTGTTGGGATAGAAGAATTGGTCATCTTCCCGCACAAAGGTGAAGAAGGCCTGCAGATCGCCGTCAAAGCCAACCTGTTCCTTGATCGCTTCCATTTCTGATCGGATGCGGGCCACCTCATCCAATCCGATCTGATGGATTTCATCAGCGGTCAGGTCGGTCGTGGTCATCGCATTCAGGCGATAATTGTAAAAGTCACCCCCGTCGGGCAGTTCGCTAACACCTTGGGCTTCCTCGGAAGCGTTGGGCCGGTCCTGCTCGAACCAATCGATGACCCGCTGATAGGCGGGCGCCATTTCTTCGACCAATGCGGTGCGGGCTTCTTCGCGCAATTCATCGGCGCGCTCGGCGGTGATAATGTCGTCTTCAACCAGCTTGGCCAGGTGATCTTGAGAAGCGGTCCACAGCGCGGCTGGTGCTGTTTCTTCAGCGTCATCGAACGGCTCGCCGCTGATCAATTTGCGCGATTCAGCGATCACGGCGTCATAAGAGAAGCGGGGCGGGCGCGTGCCGAACTCGGCATTGGCCTGCGCGCGTTCCAGCAATTGATCCATGGCCGTGCCAATCCCGCCCAAGCGGGCGATGAAGGCAACCATGTCGGATTCATCCTCCACCTTGTGTTGGCTGATAAGGAAGCTGGGCAGCGATGTGTGCGTGCCGTTCATCTGGTGAAGGATGTAACTCTGGCTGCGGAAATTGGCCTCGGCTTCGGCCTGATCCTTGCGGAACACCCACATGTCCCAAGACAATTTATCGGCCTCGGACAGCGTATCGTAATCGAAATTGGCTTCCATTTCGGCCACGGTTTGCAGCCGCCATTCTAGCAATTTTTGGCTACCAGCGACCGAATAATCGTCGATCTTGTCATAGTCAGATTTACGGCCAAGTGCGGTTTGGCGGATCGGGCTGAATGCGATCTCTTCCTCGAATTTTTCATCAAACCATTGGTTCAAACATTCGGACTGGGTGGTTGCGCATTCAATGGTGGCGACGGGCGGCTGCATCATGTCGCATCCAACAAGCGCGACCGATGACAGGAGCAATGCGGCGAATTTCGTTTTCATGGGGCGACCCTCTCTCAGTAATAGAATGTGTCCGATATGCGATATTTTCTTCCAAAAGCAAAGAAGGGATGGCCGCGACTGGTTTTGGGTTGGTTGGTACACAACGGCCGGCCAAACCGATGGGGCATCCACCCCATATCTGCCGATCACGGATTAGGCTCTTATCGCTCTGGTCAACAATGCAGCAGCGAAGAGGATCTGAGCGATGAATAAGGTAACGACGGGATTGATGATCGCCGCGGTGGCTTTGCCATTGGGTGCATGCGTGCCTGATTACGGGGTTGGGCCGGCAGTGGGAGCACCTCCCTTGCAGCAGCGCGCCTCTATCCCCAACAGCATTTCGACCCGAGACAATGACACGATCTATGTCTCAACCAGCGATTCTCCGGGTTCTGGGGTCAATCTGTGCATGCGCAATTCGGCCACATGGGACAAAGGCTTCACCGTCCATAACAAGGGCCGCAACAAGGTGGATAAGGGGCGTACGGTGTGCACCCGCGTGGTCGCAACGTCGGGCGTTATCGTCGGCTTGGAAAAGCGCAAATTCCCTGGTGATTTCCGCAAGGTGGGCACCCAAACTTTCGATTTCACCGGCTGGGATGGCTATCAAGTGACGTTGGATTGGCAGAAGGAAGGCTAAGAATTTTTGGTTCACCCAAATTGAAATACCCCAAGAAAAAGCCCCGGCGGATCGCTCCGCCGGGGCCTTTTTGCAAGCGTGTTCTGGGTGGCTGGGCTTAGAAGCCCATGCCGCCGCCCATGCCGCCCATGCCGCCCATATCGGGCATTGCAGGTGCGCTACCTTTGTCTTCCGGAGCGTCGGTGATCGCCGCTTCGGTGGTGATCAGCAGGCCAGCAACCGATGCTGCGTCCTGCAGCGCGGTGCGAACAACCTTGGTCGGGTCGATCACGCCAGCTTCAACCAGGTTTTCATAGGTGTCAGTCGCAGCGTTGAAGCCTTGCGTTTCGTCGTTTTCGCGCAGCAGATTGCCCGAGATAACCGCGCCATCATGGCCGGCGTTCTCAGCGATCTGACGAACAGGTGCCAGGATCGCGCGACGAACGATGTCGATGCCGCGGCTCTGGTCATCATTTTCGCCCTTCAGGCCTTCCAGAACCTTGGTTGCGTAAAGCAGAGCTGTACCGCCGCCAGGGACGATGCCTTCTTCCACTGCAGCGCGGGTAGCGTGGAGCGCATCATCAACGCGATCCTTGCGTTCCTTCACTTCAACTTCCGAAGCGCCGCCAACCTTGATCACGGCAACACCGCCAGCGAGTTTGGCCAGACGTTCTTGCAGCTTTTCACGGTCATAGTCGCTGGTGGTTGCTTCCATCTGCGCCTTGATTTCGCCAACGCGCGCCTTGATGTCGTCTTCGCTACCAGCACCATCAACGATGGTGGTGTTGTCCTTGTCGATGGTGACGCGCTTGGCTTCACCCAACATGCCCAACGTTACATTCTCCAGCTTGATGCCGAGATCTTCGCTGACCATTTCGCCTTTGGTAAGGATCGAGATGTCTTGCAGCATCGCCTTGCGACGATCGCCAAAACCAGGAGCCTTAACCGCAGCAACCTTTAGGCCGCCGCGCAGCTTGTTGACCACCAAAGTAGCAAGCGCTTCGCCTTCGATGTCTTCAGCGATGATCAACAGCGGGCGACCGCTTTGAACAGCAGCTTCCAGAACAGGCAGCATGGCCTGCAGGTTAGACAGCTTGGCTTCGTGGATCAGGATGTATGGGTTTTCGAGTTCAACCGTCATCTTGTCGGGGTTGGTGATGAAGTAAGGCGACAAATAACCGCGGTCGAACTGCATGCCCTCAACAACGTCGAGCTCAAATTCGAGGCCCTTGGCTTCTTCGACGGTGATCACACCTTCTTTGCCGACCTTTTCCATGGCTTCAGCGATCTTCTCGCCAACTTCCTTGTCGCCATTGGCAGAGATGATACCAACCTGAGCGATTTCAGAAGAGCCAGCCACTTCTTTCGAGCGACCTTGGAGGTTTTCAACGATCTTGGCGGTTGCGGTATCGATGCCGCGCTTAAGATCCATTGGGTTCATGCCAGCTGCAACAGCGGTCATGCCTTCGCGGATGATCGCTTGGCCCAGAACGGTTGCAGTGGTGGTGCCGTCGCCGGCCAGATCATTGGTCTTGGATGCCACTTCCTTCAGCATCTGTGCGCCCATGTTTTCGAACTTGTCTTTGAGTTCGATTTCCTTGGCGACGGTAACGCCGTCCTTGGTGATGCGCGGTGAGCCAAAGCTTTTGTCGATCACAACGTTGCGGCCTTTCGGGCCGAGCGTCACTTTGACGGCATTGGCGAGCGTATCGACGCCCTTAAGGATGCCTTCGCGGGCATCGCGGCCGAACTTTACGTCCTTAGCAGCCATGATTTATTCTCCTGAATAGGTTTGATTGAATACAAAGCGTGGGCGATTGGCGATCAGCCAATGATCCCCATGATGTCGCTTTCTTTCATGATGAGCAGGTCTTCACCGTCGATTTTGACTTCGGTGCCGGACCATTTGCCGAACAGAACCTTGTCGCCGGCTTTCACGTCGAGCGCGATGCGGGCACCGCTGTCGTCGCGGGCGCCTTCACCAGCAGCGACGATTTCGCCTTCGCTTGGCTTTTCTTGGGCAGAGTCGGGAATAATGATGCCACCAGCAGTTTTCTGGTCGGCCTCGATGCGGCGGACGACAACGCGGTCGTGCAGCGGACGAAATGCCATATTGGATGACCTTTCTTTTGGGTTGAACAATGATGATTGGCACTCTCCGGTTAAGAGTGCCAGCGAGGCGCAAATGGGGATGCGCGGGCCATGAGTCAACACATGCCACGAAGAAAAATTTGCAGAATTTTGCTAAATGGGTAGCGGCCCAATCACCCGGGGCGGACGGTCAATCCCAATCGCTCGCGAAGCATCCAGCGCCAGGTCAACAGACCCGCTGCGCAGAACAGTCCAGCAGCAAGGCCAATCCACACCCCAATTCCGGCCAAAGGCGTGAAGAATCCCAGCCCAATCGCCAGCCCCATTCCTGGCACCCAATAGCTGAAGGTGGCAATCCACATCGGCACGCGTGTGTCTTGCAGGCCGCGCAAGGCTCCCAAAGAAACGGCCTGGATGCCGTCGGCCAGCTGGAAGATTGCGGCCCACACCAGATACTGCAGGGCAAATCCGACCAGCGCCGCATTGCGCGGTGCGTTGACATCAACATAGATCGACAGCAGCGCCTTGGGGGCAAATATCATGGCCAGAGCGGTGGCGGCCATAAAGCCTGTTCCCATCAACAAGCCGGCAAAGCCAGCCTGGGCAATGCCCTGCCGATCGCGCGCGCCATAGAAATAGCCGACCCTGATCGTGGCCGCCTGGCCGATGCCAAAGGGCACCTGAAAGGCAAGCGCCGCCAACTGCAGCGCGACCGTGTGGCCTGCCAATTCTGCCGCGCCAAACCGTCCCATCATGAATGCCGCCGCGCCGAAAATCCCCGCCTCGGCCACAACCGTCAGCGATATCGGTGTACCGATCCGCACAAGCGTGCCGAACACTTGCCAATCGGCCCGCCACCAGTTGGAAAAGATACGATAGCGGTGCAGCAACTTGTCCCAACGGATCACTGCAACATAGGCCAGTAGCACCACAATGGTTGTGATGATGGTGGCGATCGCTGCGCCGACCAGCTCCAGCCGAGGCATACCGAAATTGCCGAAAATCAGCGCATAATTAGCCGCCGCATTCACGAAGATTCCGGCTCCGGTAATGGCGGTGGCGAGATAGGGCTTGCCCAA
Source organism: uncultured Erythrobacter sp. (assembly GCA_947495555.1). GTDB lineage: Bacteria > Pseudomonadota > Alphaproteobacteria > Sphingomonadales > Sphingomonadaceae > Erythrobacter. Next base: position 2,110,839 of record CANLZI010000001.1, read on the forward strand.
TGTCGAGACGTAATTTCTCAGCACGCTGGCCGTGATCATTGGCACCATCGAGAACACCAGCACCGCCATATAGCCGTTCGACAAATCGATGATCGCGCTTTGCTGGCCGGTCACCTGCATCAGCGGTTTCAGCATGAAATAGGACAAAGCCATCCCGATGCTGCCAGCGATAATTGCCAGCCACAACGCCATGCGGGTGGCTCGGCGGACTGGTCTGACACCGCGTGGATTGGCGCCCAACTCGGCTGAGATAACGGGTGCAACCGCGCCAGTCATTGCGCTGAGCGCCCACACCAGCAGTCCGAACCATGACACGGCGAGCGAGCTGGCGGCCAGCTCCTCATCCCCCAGCCGAGCGATGAAGATGACATCAATCGCATAGGTCAGCATTTGCAAAAGATTGGCGAGCGCCAACGGCCACGACAGCCGGAAGGTCGCCCGTATTTCTTCGCCCCAGCTGGGGGTTTGGAAAGTTTGTGTCTTTTGCATGGTCTCTTGCGTGGTCAATATCTGCCAGCCAAAAGACCAGCCGGACCGGATAGGCGCGTATGATTTTTCAGGCAATGTGATTGGCTGACCCGGGCGAATTCCGGCGCGAAGTGCGGCCAACGCACAACAGCTGTTCTTCAGCTTGCAGCAAGGACCAAGCTGCCATAGAAAATTTACTTCAAGAAAATCAGGAGACTAGTCATGCGCAAGGCAAAACTTGCAATATCCTGCCTCGCTTTGGCTTGTGCGGCGATTTCAGCACCGGCGCAGGCTGATGAGGTGTTTGGCGGCATTTATGTGCATGCGATCGACACGCCGCTCACCTTTCAAACGGGCGAGGGTGGGGCGGATTTTCAGATCGGCTATCGCTTCGATCCGATTGAGGGCGCGCTTGATCTGCAACCCTATGTGATTGGCTCACTCAACACCGATGGCGACACCAGCTTTGTCGGCGTCGGGGTCAGCCGCAAATTTGACTTGGGTCCGGTCTATCTGCGGCCCGGTGTGGGGCTGGTGGTGCATGACGGACCATCGCGGCGAGTGGATCTTGCCAGCGGGCGGCGCACTGATCTGGGCAGCCGTGTTTTGTTTGAGCCAGAGATCGCGCTGGGCACGCATTTGTCAGAGAGCATTTCGCTGGAGGCCAGCTGGGTCCACATCAGCCACGCGCGACTGTTCAATTCCGGGCAGAACCCGGGCATCGACATGATGGGCGTACGGCTGAATATGGCCTTTTGAAAGCGGCTGCGCTGAACATTACCAAGCGCAGGAATTTATCGCATTGGGATCACAACAGATCAGGAACGCACTAGGGGCTGCGTCAGGCAATGCGGGCCTCCGTGCCAATTCCACAGCTCTCGCCCGGGGAAGGTATCGACCATGATGCCGTCTTCTCTCAGTGCCGCGATTGTGGCCGGATTGCCATCATAGGCGATCACTCGTCCTGGCACTGCCTGGACTACGTTGGAGGCTTGGCGACGTTGTTCGGGATAGGTCACGCGCATGAAGTGATCGAATGCAGCTTGGTCACCGTCCGGAATGGCGCCACCAGTGTTGGTGATCCGGTATCCTTGATCACGACAGAAATCGACCAGCTTCATGCCTTCGATTTTCTCCGCTTTGCCTGAACCAGCCGCATAGCGCGTGAGAGTGCCAATCCCTTTCAGCAGTTCGAGACCCTTTTCGGCGTCCTCTTTGGGCAAAATGGATTGTCGAACGGCCCCGCGGATAAAGCGCGCAAGCGGATTGTCTTCAGCATGCGCAGCTTCGAAAACATACGGCAGAGAAAGCGCATGTTTGGGGCCAACCAGTGTAAAACTTGTATCCAGATGCAGGAACAACACGGCCAGTTCGCTGGAATCGTTGGTTTCGCCTGGATAGACTTCACGTAAATATTCAGGCGTTCCGATTTGGACGGTGTAAATATCCATATCGAGTTCACGTGCAAGGACAGCGCCCGCTTCGCGTGATGTCCGGTTGCCCACGCCAAGGAACATGGTTTTTTCATCCACCACCATTGCGTCTCCGCCTTCGATGATGAAACCCTGCTCAACGGCATCAACCGCAATGGGCACGTCGCTTAGCATGGGAGAATAGCGGTAGATAAAGCGCAGCAGCATGTTTTCCCGCCCACGCCATGGCGATGCGGAATTGCAAATCACCAATCCCTTTGGCGTCATGAAGGCGCTGTCGCGGGTCCACATTGTGGCGGAAAAATCATCGACCAGATGATCGTAATTGCCCTCACTATCCAACCGATAAAGCCAATCCTTGTCCTGCCCCATGATGACTTCGGCCGTGATGTCATTGGGAGAGCCACCAAGGCGTGGGTAGGCCGCGTCAATCCAAGCCTCCCAAATCCCGTTTGACAGGGTGGCTTCGCGCGCCGCATTTAGGGCATCGACGACTTCGACCAGCTCTGCCCCGCTTTGGCGCAGCAGATCGTTCAACCCAGCATGCTGTGCTTCGGCATCAACGGGCGAAAAATCCACTCCGGGAATAAGCGCTCGTCCGAACTGGGTGGTAATTCCGCTGGTAGAGTTGGTTGAGTGAACAAGAACCTTGTCGAGCTTGCCGATGTCGGAGGTTAGTGGCGGGCTTGCGTGTTGCGCCAACGCCAGTTTGGGCATGCTTCCCATGGCAGCGAGCGTAGTAGCTGTGCTTCCAGCAAGAAATTCTCGTTTCGAAATGCGCATAGATAGGCCCCGCTAGAATTGACTGCGCGACCATAGATCAATTTGGCATCTCTCAGTCGCTTAAGCAAACTCTTGATTGTATTTATTATCCTGAGATTTGGTATCCGCTTTCAAGCTGGCATCATCGTGTTCGACCCAAGTCGCCAGACCCGACAATTCGCCAGAACCAAAAGGGGCAGCGCCTTGCAGCACCGCCCCATTCGTTAGACTTGGCTTCTTTCACAATGCGGCCTGTCAATGGCCGCGCGTGATCAGGCGCCGATCATCAACCGCCTGCGCGGCTGGCGGAAAGCTGTGACAGCACATCTTCGGGCCAGCTGACCTGTGTTTGCGTTTGCGGGTTAAACACCCCGCCAGCATATTGTGCTGCTTCGGCCGCCGCGATTTCTTCGGCGGTCAAAAACTCGCTTGGCTCTAACGCAAACACATCCAGCCCACGGGTAATCTCGGTCGCGTAGATGCGCCCATTATACCAATAGGCTGACCAGTAACCGCCACCAACCAATTGCTCGTCATTGATCGGCCCGCGATCGAAATAGGCGATCTCGAACGGGTTTGTCGCATCGGTGAAATCGATCACGCTGATGCCGCCCTGATACCAGGCCTGCACAAAAATATCGCGCCCCGGCACCGGGATGATCGAGCCATTGTGCGCCACGCAGTTTTCCATGTCGCTTTGTGGTGCTGGCAGCTTGTAAGTGCTGCGGAAGGCCAGCTTGCCATCAACGAATTCGTAAATCGCATTCGCACCCCATTCCATCGGATCGCCAGCCTGACAACGCGGCCGTCCGCCGCCGCCCCATTCATCGGTGAACAGCACTTTAGTGCCATCATTGTTGAACGTGGCCGAGTGCCAATAGGCAAAGCCCTTGTCGGTCACATCGTCGATCCGCACAGGCTTCATCGGGTCCGAGATATCCAGCACGATACCGTTGCCCGAACAGGCACCGGCTGCAATGTTCTTGGAAGGGAATACGGTGATGTCATGGCATTGATCGGTGCGATTGGTCTCTTGCGTATCATCGCCATGGTCGCCGCCGCGCCATAGGCCCGCAATCTGACCATCATTGGCAAAGATGCGAGGGCTATCGATGATCTTGGCTTGGCTCGGGTCTGCCAAGGGGATTTCGATCACATCGATGCTGAACATTGCGGTGCGATCATCACCGGGAATTTCGCCGATGCAGCCAGGCAGTTCTTCTTCCTCGCGGACATAGGATGTGCCCGAGTTATAGACCACGATCCTGTCGGCATCCGATGCCACCACCGAATGGGTGTGGCTGCCCCGGCAGGTTTGGACCTGACCGATCTGGATCGGCTGAGCAATGTCTGAGATATCGAAGATTCTCAGGCCGCGAAAACGATCTTCGTCAACTTCGCCGACCACGCCTTCCAGGCCGCAATCAACCCGGCCACGACCATCTTCTACGCTCATGATCAAGATGTCATCGACAATCGAGACGTCGCCCTGTCCTCCGGGACACACGGTGGAGCCGATCAGTTGCGGCACGCCATCCTCGCCCAAGCGATAGGAGTTGAAACCGTGGTAATTGCCCGCGACCAGCACATCGCCAGAAAAGGCCATGTCGGTGTTGGCAAAGCTGAGCATTGCGCCACGCTTGCTGAACTCGGGCTTGTCCTCTTCCTCGCTGTCCTTGGCCTGTTTGGCTTCGTCTTCGTCATCATCCTTGGGTACCAGGGGCTGCAAATCACCAGGGTTGGCCGGGTCAAAGAAGCCGGTCGGCTTGGGAAGCGCCGCAACCATCCGAAGGTTGGAAATGGCTTCTCCGGCATCGGTTAGACCCGCTTTCAATGTGGCGCGAGGATCATCTGACAATTGGGCCAGAACGCCGTTCATGCGGTCGATTTCAGATTTCTGATCATTGACGATATCATTGGTGAAATTGAACATGACCGGGTCGAAGGCCGAGCCGCGCTCGCGGTGCAGGTCGTCCACCATTTTGACCGCGCCTTTATGGTGCGCGACCATCAATTGCAGGAACAGACGATCAAATGCGGTGCCATTGCTTTGGGCCAATTGTGCCATCTGGGCGGGCGTTGCCATCCCGGCCATTTGGTGATCGCCATGATGCATATGATGGCCTGACATTTCGGGGGACTCGTCGCGATCTTTCAGCCAGTTGGTCATGAAGATGATCTCATCGGCCTGGCTTGCGTCAATCTTGTCAGCGATTGTTACAACATCTTCCTGATTGGTCCGGTCCTTGACCAGTGCGGCCATCTCGACCGCCTGCTGGTGGTGCACAATCATGCCTTGCATGAAGCGAACGTCAGCCGGGGAATAGCTGGAATCGGCCAGATCAATAGCCTGCTCTGCGGTCAGAACTTGCGAGGCTTGCCCGGGCGCGCCGGGTTGAACGATGGTAACATCTTGGGCTGCTGCGGGTGCAGCGGCGATGGCGGTTGCAACCGCCGTGGTGGATACAATTGCGCGGAAAATTTTCATGAGCGACCCTTTGCATAAAGCTAATGCGACACGCTCTAAGCCGGTGAATGAGTCGAATAAAGGGCTTTCTGATGGGCGGCAGTCTGGATCGGCGTATGGCAGAACAGCCAAATGAATAGACCAAATGAAAAGGGCGGCACCTTGCGGTACCGCCCTCCCATCTGCGGGCGCTTCAAGACACCCACAAAACTTGAGAACAAGATTACTTGAGCTCGACGGTTCCGCCAGCAGCTTCGATCTTGCCTTTGATTTCTTCGGCTTCTGCCTTGTTGACGCCTTCCTTGAGAGGCTTAGGCGCGCTTTCAACGAGACCCTTGGCTTCGGTGAGGCCCAGGCCAGTGATGGCGCGGACTTCTTTGATGACCTGGATCTTCTTGCCACCGTCGCCGGTGAGAATTACGTCGAATTCGTCTTTTTCTTCTGCAGGTGCACCGGCATCGCCGCCACCAGCAGGGCCAGCAACAGCAACGGCAGCAGCGGCGCTAACGCCCCACTCTTCTTCCAGTGCAGTAGCCAGTTCAGCCGCCTCGAGGACGGTCAGCTTCGAAAGTTCTTCAACAAGCTTGGCAATATCAGCCATGATGTTCACTCCAAATATTGTGCCCAAATTCGGGCGGGGCGGATGGGTTCATCCCACGGCCCCAATGGTTTGTTTCGTCTCTTACGAGAGCGTCTCTTAAGCAGCCTTATGCAGCGTCTTTGGCGGCATATGCGCCAAATACACGAGCAAGTTTGTTGGCGGGTGCGTTGACGACCTGAGCAATTTTGGTTGCCGGTGCGTTGACGAGACCCACGATCTTGCCGCGCAGCTCGTCGAGGCTAGGCATGGAGGCAAGCGCCTTCACTCCAGCTTCGTCGAGCACCTGCGTACCCATCGAGCCACCAACGATTTCCAGCTTGTCGTTCGTTTTCGCGAATTCGACAGCAGCCTTTGCGGCTGCGACAGGATCTTGCGACCATGCCAGTGCAGTCGGACCGGTGAGAAGCTCATCGATGCCGACATAATCGGTGTCTTTCAGGGCGAGCTTGGCGAGACGGTTCTTCGCAACCTTATAGGAAGCACCGGCTTCACGCATCTTTCCACGCAGGGCAGTGGACTGATCCACTGTCAGGCCGAGGTTGCGGGTGACAACCACCACACCAACTTCGTTGAAAGCTGCATTGAGCTGGGCAACCGCATCGGCTTTTTGCGAACGATCCATGCCATACTCCTTCACATATGATCACATGGGAGAAATCCCCCGCGTGATCGGCTCACATTTGCCCCTGCCGCTAATCGACAGGAACGAAGGTCCAATGATGGGGAAGGAGGGTGTGCCGAGCGGCACGATTGCAAGCGCTGTTGGCGCAAGCGAAAATCTCTATTCCCCGTCTAGGCTGGAAATTAAGACCGGCAAATTCCGATCACCAACTGTCTTGGACGGATGACCTTCAAACCTTTCGGCTCGTCGGTCGGATGGGGCCAATAGCGTATTCCGGCGATGAGTCAACAAATGCGGCGCTATTCCACCAAATCAGCGGCCCCTTGCGCTATCTTGCCGTTTTCATGTGCGGCACCCTTGATGACGCGCAGCCTCCAACCAAAGCCCCACCCCTTCTTTGCGGCCAGATCACGAGCGGCATCGAAATAGCTCTTGCCTCGAGCAAAACGGTGGCGCCCTTGCAGCATGGCACCGGCCGACCTGTTGAGGCTCTCGTGGTCGGGATCATTGTCCTGGTCTCCCAGCAAAACCACGAGATCCAAAGCCAGAATGGCTTGCAGCTCGGCATCGGTGTACGCCAATTGGCCCAGACCGAACGGATAATCGATTTGCCGGTCTGCAAAAGTGTACCAGCCAGCATTGGCCGCCATAAAGCGCGATGCTCGGGCATCAGGCTTGAGATAGGCGAAACGATGGACAAATTGCGACCCGGCAGAATGGCCATAAAGCGTATAGCGCTGTTGTTCCCCGCCCAGTCCCGCCACAACCGCATCAAAGACGGGCTCGATCGCTGAAAAGCTCCATTGGCTTTCCGGAATTAGAGCGCCAGTTTGGCCATCATGCACATTGCCCAGATTATAATGCACTGATCTGGGAAAGTCGGCCCGTCTGAATTCAGGGGCAACCACAATAAAACCACGCGCTTCGGCCTGATCAACCCATTGATTGAGATAACGACGCGGCGCTCGTTTTGCGCCGTGCATCACGATCAGGATCGGAGCATTCGTCGTGTCGATGCCAGCTGGCACGTACACCCATACCGGTATTGCCGGACCGCCCCAGTCTTCTAGAACAAAACTGCTTCTGCCTGGCGAGAAAGGCGGTGCGGACCAGGCGGCATCTGCTCCTTCGACAGCAGAGAATTCGATGGTGGCACCGGCCGCTGAAGTGCCTTCCCTTGCGTCAACATTTGGAACCGAACTTCCGCAAGCAGACAGGATTGGTGCGCCAAGCAACGCAGCGGTAATGGCCAAGTATGATCGAACAGACAATTGCGCTCTCCCCCTTAGGCAAAGTGCCATCGTTGGCCCCTTCACGCAACAACCCGGCCCGCCTGTGAAGCGAACCGGGTTGCAGGGGGGTGCGGTGGCTTTCTTATCGCAGCGCGCCGGGCGCTCAGCTGGCTTGGCTATCAAACGCCAGCAGGTCACCGGGTTGGCATTCCAGCTCGCGGCAGATCGCTGCCAGCGTGGAAAAGCGGATCGCTTTGGCTTTGCCGGTTTTCAGGATCGACAGATTGGCCAGGGTCAGTCCGACCCGTTCTGCCAATTCGGTCAAGGTCATGCGGCGGTCGTGCAGCAGGTCATCGAGTTTGACCATGATTGTTGCTCCTTCATCTTCAGCAGGCATTACACGGTCCCTTCGAGGTCTTCGCGCATCGCAGCGCCATTGCGGAATATGCGCGCCAGAATGAACAGGACGATGGCGAGCAGCAGGCCGGTCAACGAGAATTCATAATCGATGGTCAGATTTTCCTCGGGAACGAATTGGGCAAGATAGAACGCTAGCGCGCCGATCGGGAATGAGGCGATCTGAAATGCCAGAGCGATCCAACCCATCCGGCCCAGTCGCTGCGCATTATCACTAGTGAACGGATCATCTTGGCTGACTGTGCCGATAATCCGGCTCAGCAGTTGGAAGAAGTAGAACGCTGACGCGGTGACTGCAGCGGCGATTACCAGCAACAATATGGCTGCGCCCAGCGCCATGCCAACATCGCTGCCGCCAGCTTCGGTCACGGCTTTGGCGAAATCTGGCTGATTGAACAGCAGTACGGGAATAACGCCAATCAGGATGATCGTGACCAGACCGGTCAGAACCATCAAAATTGTGGTCATCACCTTTCCTGCAACGAGCAAGGGATCTTTGGGTTTAAGAGACATGGGTCAGAACCTTTCTGTAAACTTGCTCAGGCGAGTTCTGGCAGGATGTGAGAAGTCGCATATGCCGGTGGAACGGTTACCACAGCATTCATCGAAACGGCCACAATCAGAACAGCGGCGAAAGCGGCGAGGGTGTTGGGAAGTAGACGAGCCATTTATTGATCTCCTTGATGTGTCATATTGATATTCAATATTGTTCATCTAGGAGCGATTCGTTTTATTGTCAATCAATAATATCGAAAAACAATACGCTCTATATCGTTTATCGCATTTTCGGCTCGTCTGAGATCGCGCAAAAGATCGGGTGTGGCAGGCATTGTGGAAGGCCCATCCGGCCAGTGCAAACCGCAACCCTTTCTCTGAGACATTATATATAGCGCCTGTAGAGGGCCTCACTATAGGACGAGCGCGTTGACAGTCGGGGCGAGCTTTCCTAAATGGCTGTCAACCGCTGGCTTCGAGCAAGACCGATTCATGCGCGGGGATTGGTCATAGGATGGAAGCAGCGTTTCCATATCGCGACGTTTCTAAAGCTGCTTGCGGCATCCCAAAGGGTGTGCCTGCATGCGGCCTTTTTCGCGTCGAATATGGGCCACGAACCGCGCGTGGCACATTAATCCGCCGGCTGGTCCGGCACCAAATCAAGAGGCAACACCCCTCCTATGGCGACTAAGGCAAAGGCAGGCTCGAAGGTTTCGGGCACAGCTAAGAAGCGCATCCGCAAGATTTTTGGCGACATCCATGAAGTCGTCCAGATGCCAAACCTGATCGAAGTTCAGCGCGAAAGCTATGAACAGTTCCTGCGTTCCAACAAGGAAATCGATTACGTTTCGGGTCTGGAAAAGACTTTGCGTTCGGTATTCCCCGTCCGCGATTTTGCCGGAACAGCTGAACTCGATTTCGTGCATTACGAACTCGAAGAGCCAAAGCACGACACCACCGAGTGTAAGCAGCGCGGGATCACCTACGCTGCTCCTATGAAGGTGACGTTGCGCCTGATCGTTTTCGAAGTCGACCAGGAAACCGAAACCCGTTCGGTGCTAGATATTAAAGAGCAAGACGTTTACATGGGCGATATGCCGCTCATGACCGAGAACGGCACCTTCATCATCAATGGCACAGAGCGCGTTATCGTGTCGCAGATGCACCGTTCGCCGGGTGTTCTGTTTGACCATGATCGCGGCAAGACCCACTCTTCGGGCAAGCTGCTATTTGCTGCTCGCGTCATTCCTTACCGTGGTTCGTGGCTCGATTTTGAATTCGACGCCAAGGACATCGTCAACGTCCGGATCGACCGTAAGCGTAAGCTGCCGGTTACAGCGCTGCTGTATGCGCTGGGCATGGACAGCGAGGAAATCCTTCACCTGTTCTATGACCAGATCACGTGGAAGCGTGCGACGGGCAAGGCTGGTGACGGCTGGAAAATCCCGTTTGAAGCTGAAGCATGGCGCGGACAGAAACCTTCATTCGCTTTGGTCGATGCCAAGACGGGCGAAGAAATTTTCGCCGCCAACCAGAAGATTTCGCCTCGCGCTGCCAACAAGGCTGCCAAGGACGGCTTGAAGGAGCTGCTGCTCCCAACCGAAGAAATCGTCAGCCGTTATGCCTCGCGTGATATGATCGACGAGAAAACCGGCCGCATCTATATTGAGGCCGGTGACGAGCTCACTCTGGAGCATGTCGAGACTTTCGATGCTGCTGGTATCGACGCGATCGAATTGCTCGACATTGATGAGATCAACACCGGTCCTTGGATCCGTAACACGCTGAACGTCGACAAGGCTGAAAATCGTGACGAGGGTCTGGAAGCAATCTATAAAGTGATGCGTCCGGGCGAACCGCCTACCAAGGAAACCGCAGAAGCTCTGTTCGAAGGCTTGTTCTTCGATAGCGAGCGTTATGACCTTTCAGCGGTTGGCCGCGTAAAGCTGAACATGCGTCTTGAATTGGATGCAGAAGACACCGTGACCACGCTGCGCAAGGAAGACATCCTGGCCGTGGTCAAGGAACTGGTCGATCTGAAGGACGGCAAGGGCGACGTTGACGACATCGACAACCTCGGTAACCGCCGTGTGCGTTCGGTCGGCGAGCTGCTGGAAAACCAGTACCGCGTTGGCCTGCTGCGGATGGAGCGTGCGGTCAAAGAACGGATGAGCAGCGTCGATGTGTCGACGGTTATGCCAAACGATCTGATCAACGCGAAACCAGCCGTGGCTGCTGTGCGTGAATTCTTCGGCTCTTCGCAGCTGTCGCAATTTATGGATCAGACCAACCCATTGTCCGAAGTGACCCACAAACGCCGCGTATCGGCGCTTGGACCAGGTGGTCTGACGCGTGAGCGTGCTGGCTTTGAAGTCCGCGACGTTCATCCGACCCACTATGGTCGGATCTGCCCGATTGAAACGCCTGAAGGTCCGAACATCGGCCTGATTAACTCGCTGGCATCGTTCAGCCGGGTCAACAAATATGGCTTCATCGAAACCCCCTACCGGACGATCAAGGACGGCAAGGTTTCCAGTGAAGTTGTTTATCTGTCGGCCATGGAAGAACAAAAGCACACCGTTGCCCAGGCATCGGCTGAGCTGACCGAAGATGGCAGCTTTGTTGAGGAGCTGGTTTCTGCCCGTCAGAACGGCGATTACTTCATGGCTCCGCGCGAACAGATCACGCTGATGGACGTTTCGCCCAAGCAGCTGGTGTCGGTTGCTGCATCGCTCATTCCGTTCCTGGAAAACGATGACGCCAACCGCGCTTTGATGGGATCGAACATGCAACGTCAGGCTGTGCCTTTGGTGAAAGCCGAAGCGCCGTTTGTCGGAACCGGTATGGAAGAAACCGTGGCGCGCGATTCGGGTGCTGCGATCACTGCAACCCGCGGCGGCATCGTCGATCAGGTTGATGCGACGCGTATCGTTATCCGTGCGCAGGGCGATGTTGAACCGGGTCAATCCGGCGTGGACATCTACACCTTGCAGAAGTTCCAGCGTTCCAACCAGAACACCTGCATCAACCAGCGTCCGCTGGTGAAGGTGAACGATGTGATCGAGCCTGGCGATATTATCGCTGACGGTCCATCAACCGATTTGGGTGAGCTGGCACTGGGCAAGAACAGCCTCGTCGCCTTCATGCCTTGGAACGGCTACAATTACGAAGATAGTATCCTGATCTCCGAGCGTATCGTGAAAGATGACGTCTTCACATCGATCCACATCGATGAATTTGAAGTCATGGCGCGCGATACAAAGTTGGGCCCAGAAGACATCACCCGCGACATTCCCAATGTCGGCGAGGAAGCTCTGCGCAATCTCGACGAAGCGGGCATCGTCTACATCGGTGCAGAAGTGCATCCGGGCGATATTCTGGTCGGCAAGATCACACCAAAGGGCGAAAGCCCGATGACTCCGGAAGAAAAGCTTCTGCGGGCCATCTTTGGCGAGAAGGCTTCGGACGTGCGCGATACATCGCTGCGTCTGCCTCCCGGCGTTGCCGGAACCGTCGTCGAAGTGCGTGTGTTTAACCGTCACGGTATCGAAATCGATGACCGTACCCGTGCGATCCAGAACGAAGAGATCGAGCGCCTGCGCAAGGATAGCCAGGACGAACGCGCGATCCTCAACCGTGCAACCTACAATCGTCTGCGCGATATGCTGCTTGGTCAGACCGCCTCTGCTGCACCCAAGGGTGTGAAGAAGGGTTCCAAGATCGACAGCGATATGCTGGACAATGTGGACCGTCACGAATGGTTCAAATTCGCGGTTGCCGATGACAAGCGTCAAACGCAATTGGAAGCGGTAAAGTCACAATATGACGAAGCCGTTGCCACGATCGACGCCAAGTTCGAAGATCGTAAGGAAAAGCTTGAGCGCGGTGACGAATTGGCACCGGGCGTTCTGAAGATGGTCAAGGTCTTCGTTGCGGTGAAGCGTAAGCTGCAACCGGGCGACAAGATGGCTGGCCGTCACGGAAACAAGGGTGTGATCTCTCGCATCCTGCCGGCTGAAGACATGCCGTTCCTGGAAGATGGTACGCCGGTTGATATCGTGTTGAACCCGCTGGGTGTTCCTTCACGTATGAACGTGGGTCAGATCTTTGAAACGCACCTTGGTATGGCGGCACGCGGATTGGGTCAGCAGGTAACTGCTGCTCTGTCCGAGTGGAAATTGGCCAATCCTGATGCGGCCCAAGATTACAAGAAAGCCAAGGCACCTTCTGCCGTGGTTGACCGTCTGAAGGAAGTTTACGGCGAGCAATATCACGCTGAAATCGAAGCGCGTGATACCGCCGAGATCGTCGAGCTTGCGGGCAATCTGACGCATGGTGTCCCAATGGGTACGCCAGTGTTTGATGGCGCGCGCGAAGGCGACGTGACCGAGATGTTGCATCAGGCAGGTCTGGACGGATCGGGTCAGGTAACGCTGTTTGACGGCCGCACCGGCGATGCTTTCGACCGTAAGGTGACCGTGGGCTATATCTATATGCTCAAACTGCACCACTTGGTTGATGACAAGATCCACGCCCGTTCGATCGGACCGTACTCGCTTGTTACCCAGCAGCCGCTGGGCGGTAAGGCGCAGTTCGGTGGACAGCGCTTTGGTGAGATGGAAGTGTGGGCACTGCAGGCATACGGCGCTGCTTACACCTTGCAGGAAATGCTTACCGTCAAGTCGGACGATGTGGTTGGCCGGACCAAGGTTTACGAAGCGATCGTCAAGGGTGACGACACCTTCGAAGCCGGCATTCCGGAAAGCTTCAACGTGCTGGTCAAGGAAATGCGCTCGCTGGGCATGAATGTCGAACTCAAGTCTTTGAATGAAGGCGATGATGACGACAGCGATTTCAGCCAGATTGCGGCGGAATAAAGGGCGTGGGGCCCAGTGCTCCCGCCTCCACCGCCCTTAAGAAATCACCCGTATGGGAATGTGAAAAATGAACGAACTGACAAAATTCACCAACCAGCTGGCTAAGCCGGAAACATTTGACCAGATCCAGATCGGTATCGCTTCTCCAGAGCGTATCCGCAGCTGGTCTTTCGGCGAAATCAAAAAGCCGGAAACGATCAACTATCGTACGTTCAAGCCTGAACGTGATGGCTTGTTCTGTGCCCGCATCTTTGGTCCTGTGAAGGATTACGAATGCCTTTGCGGCAAGTACAAGCGGATGAAGTACAAAGGCGTCGTTTGCGAAAAATGCGGCGTTGAAGTCACCGTCACCAAGGTGCGTCGTGAGCGCATGGGCCACATCGAACTGGCCGCGCCAGTTGCCCATATCTGGTTCCTGAAATCGCTGCCTTCGCGCATTGGCTTGCTGCTCGACATGCAGTTGAAGCAGCTTGAGCGTGTGCTGTATTTCGAAAGCTATATAGTGGTTGAGCCTGGCCTCACCCCGCTGGAGAAATTCCAGCTGCTGACCGAAGACGAAATGCTCGAAGCGCAAGACGAGTATGGCGAAGATGCGTTCAGCGCCGGTATCGGTGCTGAAGCGGTCAAGATCATGCTGATGGATCTGGATCTTGAACAAGAACGCGATGATCTGATGGAAGATTTGGCGACCACCAAATCGACCCTCAAGCCCAAGAAAATCATCAAGCGTTTGAAGGTTGTTGAAAGCTTCATCGATTCGGGCAACCGCCCTGAGTGGATGATCCTGGAAGTGATCCCTGTGATCCCGCCAGAGCTGCGCCCACTGGTGCCGCTGGATGGTGGCCGTTTCGCAACGTCGGATCTCAACGATCTGTATCGCCGCGTGATCAACCGTAACAACCGTTTGAAGCGCCTGATCGAGCTGCGCGCACCGGACATCATCGTCCGCAATGAAAAGCGCATGCTGCAAGAAGCTGTCGATGCTTTGTTTGACAACGGCCGTCGTGGCCGCGTCATCACCGGCGCCAATAAGCGTCCGCTGAAGTCGCTGTCTGACATGCTGAAGGGTAAGCAAGGCCGCTTCCGTCAGAACTTGCTGGGTAAGCGGGTCGATTATTCAGGCCGTTCGGTCATCGTGACCGGCCCTGAATTGAAACTGCATCAATGTGGTTTGCCCAAGAAGATGGCGTTGGAGCTGTTCAAGCCGTTCATCTACGCCCGTCTGGATGCCAAGGGCCTGTCCATGACCTTGAAGCAGGCCAAGAAATGGGTTGAGAAGGAACGCAAGGAAGTCTGGGATATTCTGGACGAAGTGATCCGCGAGCATCCGGTTATGTTGAACCGTGCGCCAACGCTTCACCGTCTTGGCATTCAGGCGTTCGAACCAGTTCTGATCGAAGGTAAGGCTATCCAGCTGCACCCGCTGGTCTGTTCCGCCTTTAACGCTGACTTTGATGGCGACCAAATGGCCGTTCACGTTCCGCTGAGCCTCGAGGCCCAGTTGGAAGCGCGTGTGCTGATGATGTCGACCAACAACATCCTGTCACCAGCCAATGGTAAGCCGATCATCGTTCCTTCGCAGGATATGGTCTTGGGCATCTATTACCTTTCGATGGACCGCGAAGGCGAGCCAGGCGAAGGCATGATGCTGGCTGACATGGCCGAAGTGCATCAGGCGTTGGAAGTGGGCGCGGTTACGCTCCACTCCAAGGTTGTAACCCGCGTTCCTCAGGCAGACGAAGATGGCAAGATCCAGCTTGTCCGTTTTGAGACGACACCGGGTCGCATGCTGATCGGTGAGTGTCTGCCAAAGAACTTCAAAGTGCCCTTCGACATCGTCAACCGCCTTCTCACGAAGAAGGAAATCGGTGACGTGATTGACCAAGTGTATCGTCACACTGGTCAGAAGGACACGGTGCTGTTCGCTGATGCGATCATGAGCCTTGGCTTCCGTCACGCGTTCAAGGCCGGCATTTCCTTTGGTAAGGATGACATGATCATCCCCGAAGAAAAGATCGGCATGGTTGAAGAGACCAAGGCTCTGGTTGCTGATTATGAACAGCAATATCAGGACGGTCTGATCACCAAGCAGGAAAAGTACAACAAGGTGATCGACGCCTGGAGCCGTTGCGGTGACCAGGTTGCGGACGCCATGATGGACAAGATTAAGGCCCGTCCAAAGGACAAGGATGGCCGCGAGGCGCAGATCAACTCGATCTATATGATGAGCCACTCGGGTGCGCGTGGTTCGCCAGCGCAGATGAAGCAGCTTGCCGGTATGCGCGGTCTGATGGCCAAGCCTTCGGGCGAGATCATCGAAACGCCGATCATCTCGAACTTTAAGGAAGGTCTGACCGTCCTTGAATACTTCAACTCCACCCACGGTGCCCGTAAGGGTCTAGCGGATACGGCGTTGAAGACGGCGAACTCGGGTTATCTGACCCGCCGTCTGGTTGACGTCTCGCAGGACTGCGTGATCGTGACCGAGGACTGCAAGACCGAAAACGCGCTGGAAATGCGCGCCATCGTTCAGGGTGGTTCGGTCATTGCTTCACTTGGCGAGCGTATACTGGGCCGGACCACGGCCGAGGATCTGGTCAATGCCAAGACCGGCGAAGTGATCGTACCTGCTGGCACACTGATCGACGAACCGATGGTGGTCGAAATCGAAGCGGCTGAAGTTCAGTCTGCCAAGATCCGCTCGCCACTGGTTTGTGAAGCCGAACAGGGTGTTTGCGGCACATGCTATGGCCGTGACCTTGCTCGCGGTACTCCGGTTAACATCGGTGAAGCTGTCGGCGTTATCGCTGCCCAGTCGATCGGTGAGCCGGGCACCCAGCTGACCATGCGTACCTTCCACATTGGTGGTGCCGCGCAGCTGAATGAAACATCGCATCTAGAAGCCATTTCGGACGGTACGATCGAACTTCGTGACATGCCGACCATCATGGACAAGAAGGGCCGTATCCTGTCACTCGCTCGTAATGGCGAGATTGCCGTGATCGATGCCGAGGGCCGTGAACGTGAAATGCACAAGGTGCCTTATGGTACCGTGCTGATGTTCAAGCACGGCGCCAAGGTCAAAGAAGGCGATCGTCTGGCTGAATGGGATCCCTTCACCTTGCCAATCATCACCGAGCAATCGGGTGTTGTGCGGTACCAGGACCTTGTTGAAGGCACCACGATGGAAGAACGTTCGGACGAGGCCACCGGCATCGCCCAGCGCGTCGTGACCGAAAACCGGGCAACCGGCCGCAAGAAGAAGGAAGATCTGCGTCCGCGTATGACTCTTCTTGGTGAAGGCCAGACCGATGATGGTGAAACCGAAGCACAGCGTTATATGCTGGCGCCGGGCACAACCTTGTCGGTTGAAGACGGTCAAACGGTTGATGCCGGTGACATTCTGGCTCGTGCTTCACGCGAAGCTGCGAAAACACGCGATATTACCGGTGGTCTGCCACGGGTTGCTGAACTGTTCGAGGCGCGTATGCCGAAGGACGTTTCGGTCATCGCCAAGATTTCGGGTAAGATTGAATTCGTTCGCGAATATAAGGCCAAGCGCAAGATTGCGATCGTTCCCGAGGAAGGTGATGCAGTCGAATATCTGATCCCCAAGACCAAGGTGATCGACGTGCAGGAAGGCGACTTTGTTAAGAAGGGCGATACGCTCATCTCCGGTTCGCCCAACCCGCATGACATTCTGGAAGTTCTGGGGATTGAGGCTTTGGCCGAATATCTCGTCAACGAAATCCAGGAAGTTTACCGACTGCAAGGTGTTAAGATCAACGATAAGCACATCGAGGTGATCGTTCGCCAGATGCTGCAAAAAGTTGAAATCACCGATGGTGGTGACACGACGTTGCTGCCGGGCGAGCAGGTCGATTACGAGGAAATGCTCGAGTACAATGCGAAGCTGACCAAGAGCAAGAAGCCTGCCCAGGGCACGCCAATCCTGCTCGGCATCACCAAGGCTTCGTTGCAGACACGTTCGTTCATCTCTGCCGCTTCGTTCCAGGAAACCACGCGCGTGCTGACACAGGCCGCGGTAGAAGGGAAGAAGGACACGCTGATCGGTCTGAAGGAAAATGTGATCGTGGGCCGTTTGATCCCAGCCGGTACCGGCGCGGGAATGAACCGCATGCGCGTTACTGCCAACAGCCGTGATGCAGCGCTGAAGGCTCAGTGGAAGAAGCAGCAGGACAAATTGGCTGCGGCCAATGCGGCCGAAGCTGAACCTGTCGCTGATCCTGTATCAAGCGAAGAAGCCATGAAGGCAGCTATGGGCGGATCTGCTGGCGCGGACGACGCACCCGCAGCCGAATAAAGGCAGCAGCCTTCCAAGCCAAACAAAGACCCCGCCCGAGCGTAATGCTCTGGCGGGGTTTTCTTTGGGATTTGACCGGTTAGATTGGCTCCGATTGGAGAGCGTCGTGAGTGACAGGAAAGATGCGGGCAAGCCGGACGATGAACCAGGCCCCCTCAACCAGTTTGAGAATATGGTTTTTGGCAGAACGCCCCCTCCGGCACCGCATCTGGTGCGCCTTGGCAAGCAATTTACCGGACGCGCCAAGCTGAAATTCAAGGACTTCCGGGTCGACAAGGAAGATATACAGTCAGCAGCTGTAGAAGCAGCCAAGAATGGCGAGATTAGCAGCGAGGACGCCGGAATGCTGTTCTTGGACAAGGGCGATGTGGTTTCGCGCCCGCTGGTCGAACGGTATCTAGAGCGCCGCGAATTTGAACTTATTGCGCGATTTCTCAAACACCGAATCATGTATCATCCCACGGGCTGGCTGACAGAACGCAATCGTGTTGCCCTGGATGGTATGATCGAAGGTGGCGAGACTGCGATGGCACTGGGGTTGCTGCGAGAATTCCTCAAGAAACTGTACCAGCATACCCAGGAAAAATGGCGCACGTCAGGCCGCAAGACCCCGAAATCCCTCACTGACCCGGAGGCGATCAAAACCTTTGATCGAATGCGTGAACAGGCCTTGCATGAATTGCCCGCGCATCTTGAGATTGCAGAGCTGGAAATGGCCGAAATAGAGGTTTATCTCGCGCAGCACGGAAGCCGTGAAGACAACAGAGCCCTGGAAAAATTTCGGGATGAAGTCGCCAAGGTGCGCAAACGCTTCAATCTGCCGTAGATCAGACTATAGGGGGTGCATGATCAAAACACGTTTTGCCCCGTCTCCCACCGGCCTGTTGCATGTCGGCAATATCCGCACTGCTTTGCACAATTGGATGCTGGCCAAGCAAAGTGGCGGCCAGTTCCTGTTGCGGATCGACGATACTGACGCGCAACGGTCCAAGGAAGAATATGTCGATGCGATACGGGTCGATCTGGCATGGTTGGGTCTGGTGCCGGATGGCGAGGAACGTCAGTCTGATCGCCTGGCCATCTATGATGCTGCGTTTGATGCGCTGAAGGCGGCGGGCCGGGTCTATCCCGCGTATGAAACCGCGCAGGAACTCGACCTCAAACGCAAGATCCAGCTGGGCCGGGGCAAGCCGCCCATTTATGACCGCGCCGCACTGGAAATGACCGAGGCCGAGCAGGCCGCCAAGCAGGCCGAAGGCATTGAACCGCATTGGCGATTTAAGCTCGATCATGACGAAATGATTACCTGGGATGATGGCGTTCGCGGGCCCCAGAAGTTCGATCCAGTCACCCTGTCTGATCCGGTGATCCGCCGGGCCGATGGGTCATGGCTCTATATGCTGCCCAGCGCGGTTGACGATATGGATATGGGCATCACCCATGTGCTGCGCGGCGAGGATCATGTCTCCAACACAGCTGTGCAAATTCAGATGTTTACCGCACTTCATGCTGCACAATTTACTGCAGCACAAAATGCAGCAAAACCGCACCCAAACTTCGCCCATGAAGCACTGTTGGTGGGCAAAGAAGGCAAGTTGTCCAAGCGTCTTGGCTCTTTGGGTATGGACGCATTTCGCGATGCCGGGCTGGAGCCGATGGCGCTTGTTTCCTTGCTGGCGCGTCTGGGCACATCGCAGCCGGTGGAAGCACATGACGATGTCGCCACGCTGCTGGAAAGTTTTGATCTGGGCACCTTCGGGCGCGCTCCGGCCAAATTTGACGAGGCCGATCTGGAGCGATTGAACACCGCCATTGTGCACCAGCTGGATTATGATGTTGTGGCTGACCGCTTGCCTGAGGGGATGGGCGCAGATGCATGGCACGCTATCCGGCCCAATCTGGAAAAGATTGGCGATGCAGCGGAATGGTGGCGGCTGGTCACCGGTCCGATTGATGCGCCAGAATTTTCAGACGAAGATCGTGCATATCTGGGCCACGCGGCCGAGGCATTGGCTTGGGGCGATGACCCATGGCGGATGCTGACCGGAGCATTGAAGGAAAGCACCGGGCGCAAAGGTAAGGCCTTGTTCCTGCCGCTTCGTCAGGCACTAACCGGGCAAGACCACGGTCCCGATATGGGTGAATTGCTGCCCTTGATAGGCGAAGATGCGGTGCGGGCACGTTTGGCGAGCGCCGCCGCTTAAGCCGAGCGTTTTCATGGCCGGTGCCGGTCGATCGAGGCGGGTACCTGCGCGCCTGTTTACTTCGTCTAAACCATGCTCGTGCACCAAAAATCCGCCATCCTCATAGTGGGATTAGCAAGCCTGCTGGCTTACTTCAGGGCAAGCAAGAAACCATGAAGTGAGAATGAGAATAATGGAGCGTAGGGTCACCGAGCGGCAACCAGCGGCATATAATGCCGAGGTGCGCTATCAATCCGGACGAAAACTGACACTGCCCGTGCTCGACATCAGTCTGGGTGGCTGCATGGTCGATGCGCGCTCGTGGTCAATTCGCCCTGGTGAACCCGTATCCGTGAAACTGCCCAGCCTAAACTGGCAGCCGGCAAAGCTGGTCTGGAATGAAGATGGCCGTGCTGGCATCGCGTTTGAAGAAATGCTGTACGAACCGACGCTGGAACATCTGAACGCGCTGGCAGCGTAATAGCTTGATTGGGTCCGGCTAAACCCGATTCAGT
This sequence comes from uncultured Erythrobacter sp., assembly GCA_947495555.1. GTDB lineage: Bacteria > Pseudomonadota > Alphaproteobacteria > Sphingomonadales > Sphingomonadaceae > Erythrobacter. Next base: position 2,131,235 of record CANLZI010000001.1, read on the forward strand.
TCATTCGGTTGGATAAATGCGAGCCTTAGCCAGAAGAAGGGCCAGACAAAGCACCGCCGGAACAAGCGAGAGAATCCCGAAACTGATGTTTCCGGTAGCGAAGATCATCAGGCTTGAGCAAAGAAAGCCCAAACCGGTTACAATAAGGCCTAACGATCTTGTCTTGGGGACAATTGCCAAGATGGCTCCCACAATTTGCGCTGCGCCCAATGGGATGAGCCAGAACAAGTCTACTCCGACTTGATCAAAGAAGGCCACCTCTTGTGGAGCTTGCATAACCTTCGCGCCACCTGCTGCAAGGCTCAAGAGCGCCAGTATGGTGAGCAAGACTAAACCCAAGATCCTCATGCTGCGCTCCCTTTAACCCTTATGCTTTTCCAATTCGTCGCCTTGCAAGGTTACGACATGCAGCAAATTGGTGCTGCCTGGCGTTCCAAACGGCACGCCTGCCAGCGCAATCATCTTACTACCGGCCTGACCAAATCGGTGGCGCAAGGCCATCCGCTTGCCCTTGGCGATCATCTCTTCAAAGCTACCAATATCCTTGGTCGGCACGGCATGTGCGCCCCACAGCAAAGCGACCCGGCGCGCGGTGCGCATCGAAGGAGTTAGCACCAGCATCGGTGTGTCAGGCCGTTCGCGGGCCACTCGGCGCGCGGTTGAACCAGAGGAGGTGAAGACGGTAATCGCGCTGATGGGAACCGTATCGGCAATGGTCATACAGCTGTGGGCCAAGGCATCGGATGTGGTCGCATCGGGCGGCGTATCCAGAAAGCGCACCCGCGCCTTATAGCCCTCGTCGCGTTCCACTTGCCCTGCGATCTTGTCCATCATTGTGACCGATTCTTCGGGCCAGTCGCCCGCAGCGCTTTCGGCGCTCAGCATCACGGCATCGGCGCCATCATACACCGCATTGGCCACGTCTGAGACTTCGGCACGGGTTGGCATCGGGCTCTCGATCATGGATTCCAGCATTTGGGTCGCCACGATCACTGGCTTGCCCGCCGTGCGCGCCACGTTGACGATCTTCTTTTGTAAGGGCGGAACCTCTTGCGGTTCCAACTCCACGCCCAGATCTCCGCGTGCCACCATAAGCCCGTCCGACATTTCGAGAATTTCGCTCAAACGGCGAACCGCCATCGGCTTTTCAATTTTGGCACATAGCGCGCCATAGCCACCCATCAGCTTGCGCGCTTCGGCCAGATCTTCGGGGCGTTGGACAAAGCTGAGACCAATCCAATCAGCGCCTTGCTGCACGGCAAAGCTCAGATCTTTGCGGTCTTTCTCGGTCAAAGCAGGGATCGGAACTTCCGCATCGGGCACGTTTACGCCCTTGCGGTCAGAGATCACTCCGCCAACCTCGGCCGAGCACAGGATTGCGTCATCATCGGCCCGGATCACTTTCAGTCGGATCTTGCCGTCATTGATCAATAGGCGCTGACCTTTTTCCAGCAGGCCGAACAGCTCTGGATGGGGCAGCTCGACCCGGTTCTCGTCGCCTGGTTCAGGATTACGGTCGAGCGTAAAATGACCCGAATGGCGGATCACCGCCTGCCCATCCTTGAAGGTGCCAACCCGCAGCTTGGGCCCCTGCAAATCGCACAGGATCGCGATCGGACGTTGGAACTCTTTCTCCATCGCACGAATGGCGGCGATGGTTTTCCCATGCGTTTCGTGATCGCCGTGGCTCATATTCACCCGAAAAGCGTCTGCCCCGGCGAGGAATAATTTGCGCAACATTTCAGGCGAGCTGCTGGCTGGGCCAACCGTTGCCAGAATTTTCACTTTGCGGTCTCGCGGACCGACACCGTTTTGATCGTGTTTTGCCATCATGATCTGCTATGACACAGCTTTGTTGCAACTCAAGGATTAGTCGCGTGAATAGCTCTTCTGCGGATACGAATGCACCTGAAATTTTGGACCAGATCGATGATGCGGTGGCCGCTGCTGCGTTCCGGCGGCTGGTTCGGCATCTGCGCCATCGCCATGATGCGCAAAATATCGAGCTGATGGGGTTGGCTGGATTTTGCCGCAACTGCTTGGCTGATTGGATCCGCGATGCCGGATTTGAAGGCGACAAAGCCGCAGCGCGCGAAGTGATCCATGGCATGCCAATGGATCAATGGAAGGCCAGCAAACAGTCCCCGGCGACGGACGAGCAAATAAAAGCAATGGAAGAAAGCCTGAAGCGCAACGATCCTGATCTACGCTGAGCCCTGAATCAGCGGATCGGCGCTAGCTGCCAAATGCCGTGCGTTCATAAAGCTTGTGGATTTGGGTCTTTTGCGAATCTGTCAGCCCGCCTATCGCGCTTGCCAACACAGTCACCCAAACCATTGGAGCAAAAATGGCTGAAGCCACTGATGACCGCCTGCGCTTGCTGATCGAACGGATCGAGCGCTTGGAAGAAGAGAAAAAGGGCATCGCTGATGATATTCGCGATGTTTACGCAGAAGCAAAAGCCGTTGGGTATGACCCCAAGATCATGCGCCAGGTCGTGCGTCTGCGTAAAATGAAGCCGGATGACCGCAACGAGATGGAAATGGTGTTGGACACCTACAAGGCGGCACTGGGCCTGGGTTAACTATAGATCGGTTCAACGGGCGGATAGGTGCGTGTTTTTCTTGATTTTTCAACTGTGTTATGATAGTAATACGGTATTCGAAAATCAATTAGGAGAAGCACCTTGGCCAGCCCTTGGAAAGACGCGCGCGGCGTCACCGTATCGACCACCCCAACCCTGGAAGGGCAACCGATCCAGCAATATCTTGGCATCGTCACCGGAGAGGTGATTGTGGGCGCCAATTTGTTCCGCGATTTGTTTGCCAATATCCGCGATATCGTGGGTGGCCGATCGGGCAGCTATGAACGCATCTTGGCCGATGCGCGCAATCAGGCGATCGAAGAACTCCAAGCCGAATGCTCGGCGCGCGGAGGCAATGCTGTGGTGGGTGTCGATTTGGATTACGAAGTGATCGGCGACACCGGATCGATGTTGATGGTCAGCGCCAGCGGGACAGCGGTCAAAATCTGATCACTGGGTGATATTCAGGCCAGCCAATACGAACATTACGATAATGCCATTGTGGAGCGCATGCAGCAGCATTGCGCTCCATAGGCCGTGATGCACCCGCAGATATGCGCAGATCGTGCCTAGCACCAACTGCGGCATCACCAGCGGCAGCAGGGCGTACCAATCGCCCTCTTGGTAATTGGCAATGTGGATCAGCGCGAAACCCAGGGCACTGACCCAAAAGGCGATGGGGAAGATTGCCCGAAACCAGCGCATTGGTGGCCGCTTCCACACGATCAGTGATGCAATGATCGCGACAACCATGCCAGCGAGCAGGGCAATGGCGGTGCCTTCAGAGGCCTCTTCGCCGGTTCTTGTCACCCCCATGAATGCTGCCGCCCCACCCGCTATCATCAAAATCGGGATGACAATAAGATAGCGCGGTCGGCCGGAGAGCCAGCTTCGGAAGCCCAATTCCTCCAACAGCGGTGCGCCGATCACCAAGCTCACAATAACCAATGGGGTCAGCTCCAGATCGTTGAGCGCATTGCTGGGCAGTTCCCCTCCAGCCAGAACAAAGGCGAGCACCAAGGACAGCAGCGCGATCATGATGACCAGATCCAACGCCAGCATCCGCAGCACAGCCACTAAACCTGTGGTGAATCTGGCCCCCAAATTGCCCTTCTGGCCATCCATCTCACCGGCGGTTTGTTCGGGCAGGGTTGGGCGCTGAATGAAGCGCGCAAAGTGTTGCCATTGCGCTGGCGCGGAATTTACCAGCGCAAGGCTTGTCGATTCAGTGTTCATGCGGCTATTGCGACCCTTCAATTTCCACCACCGGATAACAAAGAGTTCCCATGGCAGGCCATTCCAAATTCAAGAACATCATGCACCGCAAGGGTGCGCAGGACAAGAAGCGCTCGAACCTATTCTCGAAACTCAGCCGCGAGATCACAGTGGCAGCAAAGATGGGTACGCCCGATCCCGATATGAACCCGCGTCTGCGGCTGGCGGTCAACACCGCCAAATCCCAATCGATGCCCAAGGACAATATCCAGCGTGCGATCGATAAAGCCAGCACAGGCGATGACGAGAATTACGAAGAAGTCCGCTATGAAGGCTATGGGCCAGGCGGCAGCGCGATCATCGTTGAAACGCTGACCGATAACCGCAATCGCACTGCCACGGCAGTGCGCACCGCCTTCAGCAAGAACGGCGGCAATCTGGGCACCGAAGGCTCGGTTGCGCATGGCTTCGAACGTGTGGGCTATATCGAATATGGCGCGGATGCAGGCGATGAGGAAAAAGTGCTCGAAGCCGCGATGGAAGCTGGTGCAGAAGACATCGCATCGACCGCCGCCGGGCACGAAATCTGGACCGCTGCTGAAGATTTGCACGAAGTTTCCGGGAGTCTGGAAAAGTCGTTGGGCGAGGCCAAAGAAGTCAAGCTCGCCTGGAAGCCAAATTTGACGGTCGATCTAGACGAGAAAAACGCCAGCACATTGCTCAAGCTGATCGATGTGCTGGACGATGATGATGACGTGCAGACCGTATGGGGCAATTACGATATTTCTGACGAGGTTATGGCCAAGCTGGATTCAGACGGTTGAAACCGGGCTGGTTGATGTGATGGGCGGGCACCAACAGGGTCGGACGGATGTCCGGACCGCTCACAACCCATGACCATCATTCTCGGCCTTGACCCCTCGCTCAGCTGTACTGGCTGGGGTGTGATTGTGTCAGAAGGTGCGCGCCTTTCGCATGTCGCCAATGGCCAGATCAAAACCAATGCCAAAGCGCCGATTGCGGATCGGCTGCATCATTTGCACGATGCCATTCAGGCGGTTGTCGCCGCCCACGCCCCCGATCACGCTGCGGTGGAGGAGATATTCCTCAACAAAAACCCCAAGTCTTCGCTGAAATTGGCGCAAGCGCGCGGGGCAGTGTTGGCGGGTTGTGCGGCAGGGGGTCTGCAAGTGAATGAATATGCGGCCAGGCTGGTGAAAAAGTCTGTTGTGGGCACTGGCAGTGCGGATAAGGCGCAGGTGCAATCTATGCTCAAAATCTTGCTGCCCAATGCGCAGATTGCCGGAGAAGATGCGGCCGATGCGTTGGCCGTGGCAATCTCTGACGCGCATCTGGCGCGGTCACTCTACGAAGGATGAAGGCTTTGCATTTTTACGGCATTCCCAATTGCGATACGGTGAAAAAGGCGCGCCAATGGCTCCAGGCCGAAGGACGCGAGTTCACCTTTCACGATTATAAGAAGGAAGGCGCAGATCCGGCCAAATTGACCGCGTGGGCAGACCAAGTGGGCTGGGAAGTGCTGCTGAACAAGCGCGGCACAACCTTCCGCAAACTGTCGGACGAGGACAAGACCGATATCGATCAGGCTAAGGCGGTCCGCTTGATGGCGGACAATCCATCGATGATCAAACGCCCCTTGGTAGAGCATGACTGCGGGTTGTTGGTTGGGTTCAAGCCAGACGAATGGGCCGAGGCATTATGACGCGGGTTACGCCTCGTCACCCCAATTGCCATCTTCCAATTGCGAACGGCCGCTCAGCATGCCAGCCTGGTCATCGGCGACATTTAAAATGCGGTCTTTGATCCCGGTCACATTGTAACCGGCACCCCACAAACCAATGATGACGATCAGTGTCGCCAGGAGAAGCTTCTTGAACATAGCTAGGGAACATAGCGTGATGGCTGCTAATAAAAAGTTAAGCATCAATGACGCTGTCATACGCCTGCCGATGGCATGGGGCCTTGCGGCGATTGCTGCGCTGTTGGCGGCGTTCACGCCCCAAATTTCTAATGCTGCCAGTGGGAGAAGCGGCGACATGATGATTATCGCGCATCGCGGTGCCAGCGCCGAGCGGCCCGAGCATACGCTGGCCGCCTATGAATTGGCGATTGATCGGGGCGCTGACTATATCGAGCCGGATCTGGTGGTGACCAAAGATCTGGTGCTGGTTTCCCGGCATGAAAACGAATTGTCAGACACAACCGATGTTGCCAGTCGGGAAGAGTTTGAAACGCGCCATCGCGACAAAATGATCGATGGCCAGCGGGTTGCCGGGTGGTTTGCCGAGGACTTTACCCTGGAAGAATTGCGCAGCCTGCGGGCGAAAGAACGCGTTCCGGCGTTTCGGCCCACAAATGTGCGCTTTAACGGGCTGTATCAGGTTCCAACCTTTGAAGAGATCGTGAAATTGGTGCGCGCCAAAGAGGCTGAGACTGGCCGCACTATTGGCTTATATCCCGAATTGAAACATCCCAATTTCATGCTGCAAGAAGCGGGCATCGATATGGTTGATCTGCTGCTGAAAGAGCTACGCGATCTGGGGATCACAGATGCAGACGCGATCATGATCCAAAGCTTTGAGGTTGGGGTGTTGCAACGCCTCAATCAGCGCAGCGACTTTACACTGGTGCAATTGCTCCATCCCGAAGGTGGCCCGGCTGACGAGCCGGACATGCGCTATGCCGAGATGCAAACCCCGTCGGGGCTGGTCGATATTGCTGAATATGCCGATGGTATCGGGGCCAGCATTGCCAAGATCGTCCATCCTGATGGTTCGGCCACAACGCTGACATCCGATGCCCACGTGGCGGGTCTGGTCGTCCATGCTTGGACTCTGAGGCCCGAAAACGCATTCTTGCCACCGAGCCTGCAAAGCGAGGGCGGTGATAGCGCTTTTGGGTGCGACAATCTGTTGATGGCCGCGCTGGCCAAGGCCGGCGTTGATGGCGTCTTTGCCGATCACCCCGGACGTGCGCGGGCCCTCATGGAAACCAATTATGCGGGCGATTGCGCGCCATAATTGCGCGTTGGTTAGGGCTTACGCACCGCAGCAATATAGTTGAGCGACATATCTTCAGTCAGGTGCAGCCCTTTGCCAAGGCTCCAGGCAATTCCTCGCGGAGCTTCCATGGTCAGACCGATCTGTCCCAGCAGTTCGCCTAATTCCTCAGGCGTGATAAAATCGTTCCAATCATGCGTTCCCTTGGGAACATAGCCAACCGCCTCTGCCGCACCTACCAGCAGCAATCGGCTGGCGGCTGTACGGTTGGGGGTGGATAGGATCATTAGTCCGCCCGGCGCCAATCTGGCGGCGCAATCCTGTAGAAACTGCCGTTTGTCCGCGACATGTTCGATCACTTCCATAGAGGTGACCAAATCGAATGTACCTATGTCGAGCTGCGCCAGCTCGCCCGCCATATAGCGGATGTCCAAACCTGCACCAGCTGCATGGGCGCTGGCTGTTCCGATGTTCTCGACCGAGGCATCCACGCCGGTAACCTGGCCACCCAACCGGGCTAGCGGCTCGCACAGCAGACCGGCACCGCACCCAACGTCCAGCACCTGCTTGCCCTTTAATGGCAGCGCATCGCGCGAATTGCCGCTCCAATGCATATCAATTATCTCGCGCACAAAGCGTAAGCGGACCGGATTGATTTGATGAAGCGAGGCCATTGGCCCCTTGGGGTCCCACCATTCGCGGGCCAAAGTTCCGAAATGGGCGGCTTCTTCTGGACGGATAGTTACATTTGAGACATTTGCGTTTGCCATGTAGCATCCCTAACAGCGCGCGGGACATGAAACTAGCGGCCAAATACACAGGCCAGAGGGAAGAGTAGCAACACGTGGCACGCATTGTGATGAAATTTGGCGGCACCTCCATGGCGGGGACCGAGCGGATTCGTCGTGTGGCCAACATCGTGCGCAAGCAGCAGGCCGCCGGTCACGAGGTCGCCGTTGTGGTCTCAGCCATGGCTGGCGAGACCGATCGGCTGGTGAATTTCTGCCGCGAAGCGAACGCGATGTATGACCCGGCGGAGTATGATGTTGTGGTCGCAAGCGGAGAGCAGGTCACCAGCGGACTGTTGGCCCTGACCCTGCAATCTATGGGGTGCAAGGCGCGCAGCTGGTTGGGCTGGCAAATGCCGATGCGCACCATTGAGGCCCATTCGAAAGCGCGGGTTGAGACCATCGACTCGACTGAGCTTATCGCCAGTTTGCAAAGCGGCACGATTGCTGTGATTCCTGGTTTTCAGGGTGTTAGCCATAACGGCCGTGTGACAACGCTGGGTCGCGGTGGTTCCGACACATCTGCGGTGGCAGTTGCCGCTGCGATCGGCGCGGATCGCTGCGATATTTATACCGATGTGGACGGGGTCTATACCACCGACCCGCGCATCGTTGCGAAGGCGCGCAAGCAAAAGGCCGTCACTTACGAAGAAATGCTGGAATTGGCCTCTGTCGGGGCCAAGGTCTTGCAAACCCGATCGGTCGGGCTGGCAATGAAAGAGGGCGTGCGGTTGCAAGTCCTCTCCAGCTTTTTGGGTGACGACGCTGTACCGGCCGATGAGCTACCCGGCACCATGATCGTGTCGGACGAAGAAATGGATCAATTAGTGGAGAATGGCGATATGGAACGCCAACACGTCACCGGAATTGCGCATGACAAGAATGAGGCCAAAATCATTCTCACCCGCGTCCCGGACGAACCCGGCGCTGTGGCCCATATTTTCGAACCACTGGCCGAGGCGTCGATCAATGTCGACATGATCATTCAGAACGTCGGCCGTGATAAGGGCGAAACCGATGTGACCTTTACGGTGCCGCAGACCGATCTGGCGCGCGCACAGGCCTTGTTAGAAGACAAGCGCGAGGCGATCGGCTTCAACCGTGTCATCACCGACAGCAAAATCGCCAAGATCAGTGTGGTTGGTGTGGGAATGAAAAGTCACGCAGGTGTGGCCAGCACCATGTTCCGGGCTTTGTCTGATCGCGGGATCAATATTCAGGCGATCTCGACTTCGGAAATCAAAGTCAGCGTGATGATTGACGAGGATGAAACCGAATTGGCTGTGCGCGTGCTGCACACGGCCTATGGGCTGGATGGGCAAGAAGCTGACGCCTGATCGCGTGTTTAGCTGCCGAGCTAAATTTAGCTGCAAATTTTATCCTTATCAGAGCATTCATTGTCGTTTGCTAATCGATCTTAACCCGCTCGGTTGACGGTGCTCTCTCTGAACAGGAGAGAACAGTTTGTCCGGCAACGCTTATCTGCACACAATTGAAACTGCCCCAGGCAATACAGAGCCAGGCGCACGGCGGCACCCCCGGCGTCATTTGCAGCTGGAGGCACTTGGCACTTTGCGTTCGGGTGCGAAAACCAACGTCATGGTGCATAACGTCTCGATCACCGGTCTGCTGCTCCAAACCAATATCAATCTGGTCACCAATGAGACGTTGACGGTTGAATTACCGGAAACCGGCGCGGTTGAGGCGCGTGTGGCGTGGAGCAGTGCTCCGCTGTTTGGCTGTCAGTTTGATCGCCCCATCAGCGAGGCCACACTCAGCGCAATGCAGCTCAAAGGTGGCCCGGGTTTGAGCGAAACGAACGCACTGCCGACGGGATTGCGCCAATCGTCCAGCGCCACCATGGGCAAGCAACTGGAGCAATTGCGCAAGAAACGCGGCATGACCTTGGCCGATGTGGCAGGTCAATTGGGGGTCAGCAAGCCAACCGTTTGGGCTTGGGAGAAAGGCAAGGCGCGGCCTGTTGAAAGCCGACTGCCCGACATTGCCAAGGCGCTCGACATCTCTCCTCAAGACTTGGCCGCGATGGCTGTTCCGCCTGCAGTGAATGATCTGTTGGAATCCAGCAAACGCAAGATTGCTGATGCATTTGGTACCGCACCTGAAAAAGTGCGAATCATGATTGAGCTGTAGAAACAGATAATTAGGTGCTCATACGGATTTTCGGCTGCCGGAAAATTTCTATTATGGTAAACAGAACTTAGTGTTGATTCGTATTTTAGTTGGGTTAATCTAACCACCTAACGATCAATTGGGTTCTTTAGTGGAATACTATTGAATAAATATAAATAAAAAGAATCCAAAGGGTCAAAAGTTAACTAACCGGGTGCAGGATTGACTGAAATACGGCTCAGCGAGGGTAAGTCGCGCAAGCCGGGGGCAATCGGCCATGAACAGGGTTATTTCCGTCAATGACGGAACGTTACTATACGGTTTGCTGGCCGAAATGGCTGGTGACATTATAGTACGCACCGATATCAAGGGGTATGTGCAACATGCCTCGCCGGGGCTGGAACCCCTGGGCATCAATCTTTCAGAAATGTTGATCGCGCCGCATTTGGCGGACCTTGCCACAGGCGAGGAGCGCAGCGCCATTTGTGCCTATATCGAAGATGCGTTGACCGGCATCACCGCCACTGAAAATGTGCAATTTGCTGGACCAGTTATTCAGCAGCAGGGCGAGGACGATCCAGCGTGCCCGGGTCAATGGTATTCTCTCACCTTGCGCCCATCACCCAATGAAGTTGGTCAGATGTCTGGTCTGGTTGGGGTGCTGAGAGAAATTGAACCCAGCCATGTCCGCGAACAGCAATTGATGGACGCGGCAATGACGGACTCGCTGACCGGTCTGCCCAATCGCCGTGCATTCATGTCGGCAGCATCCTATCTGTTGGAGCGCGGACCCGGTGGAGCGTTGGCCCTGCTGGAAATCGACGATTTTCGTGCCGTAGGCCTACGTTTTGGACAGGCGGCCACAGACGAAGTGGTTATGGCATTCGCGCAATTCCTGAATGTCATGCTGCAACCCGGGCACAGCGTTGCCCGGCTGGAAGGTGGGCGATTTGCTATGCTGTTGCCCGATGCCCATCAGCACAGCGCCTATGCTTTGATCGAAGAGATCATCTCCACTTTTGCCCGCGTGACAACAGGGGCATCGGATGGATCATCAGGCAGCGCGGGCGTGGTCAAGGCCAGCGCAGGGGTAGCCACCATTGCCGGCTCTCTCGACAGTATCCTAGCCAAGGCTGAGCGCGGGTTGGTGTTGGCGCGGGTTAGCGGGGGCGGGCGGGCTGAATTGGGCGATGAATCTCCCAGCTATCTGGCCCCGTCATCGCGCGGCAAACGTAGCCGCGGCAGCATTGATCCCAACCACCGGCTTGCTCACAAGGGCTATCGCGCCTAATCGCGCGAAATGACTGAATTTCCCAAAACTCACGCGCTGATGGAGCGCGGCACCGATTTTCTCGGCTCTGAACATGCGGTCCTGTGCGGCGCGATGAGCTGGGTTTCCGAACGCACTCTGGTTTCGGCCATTTCCAATGCCGGTGGCTTTGGAGTGATCGCATGCGGAGCGATGACGCCGGACTTGCTGGATACAGAAATTGCCGCGACCAAAGCGCTGACCAGCAAGCCATTTGGGGTCAATCTGATTACCATGCATCCGCAATTGTTCGACCTGATCGATATTTGCGCCAAACATGGCGTGACCCATGTGGTGCTGGCGGGCGGCATTCCGCCCAAGGGCAGTGTCGAGGCGATCAAGGCATTCGGGGCCAAGGTCATCGTTTTTGCGCCGACCTTGGCTTTGGCCAAGAAATTGTTGCGCAGCGGCGGCGATGCTTTGGTTATCGAAGGGATGGAGGCAGGCGGCCACATCGGTCCGGTCTCCACCAGCGTTTTGGCGCAAGAATTCTTGCCCGAACTGAGCGAAGATCATCTGGTATTTGTGGCGGGCGGCATTGGCCGCGGACAGGCCATTGCAAGCTATCTGGAGATGGGCGCTGTGGGCGTGCAATTGGGAACACGCTTTGCCTGCGCGCAGGAAAGCATCGCTCACCCGGATTTCAAGAAAGCATTTTTCCGGGCCAATGCTCGTGACGCCATTACCAGCGTACAAGTTGACCCGCGTTTGCCGGTTATCCCGGTTCGCGCGTTGAAGAACAAGGGTACAGAAGAATTCACCGCCAAGCAGATCGAAGTCGCGAAGCGGCTTGATTCTGGCGAGATCGAAATGGGCGAAGCGCAATTACAGATCGAGCATTTCTGGGCAGGCGCCCTGCGCAGAGCCGTGATTGACGGCGATGTTGAAAGCGGTTCGATCATGGCGGGCCAATCGGTCGGGATGCTCAAGGAAGAAGAGCCCGTGGCGGACATCATGCACAAATTGATGCTGCAATGCGAAGAGGCGCTGTCAAAGCGGTGACTCAAGCGATGAATGCCTTGGTTTTGACCTTGTCCTGCTCTGATAGGCTGGGAATCACCGCCCGCGTCTCGACATTCCTGTCGGACAGAGGCTGCAACATTCTTGAAGCCCAGCAGTTTAACGATCAATCTACGGATGCCTTTTTCATGCGGGTCGAGTTTGACCCAGGTGCGCTCAGCAGCGACAAAATTCGGTCTGATTTTTCCGGTCTTGCGAATGAAATGGGCATGAATTGGAAGGTGGCTCAGGCCAATCGATCACGTCGCGTATTGATCTTGGTCAGCAAATTTGATCACTGTCTTGCGGACTTGCTCTATCGCTGGCGGATTGGCGAACTGGCGATGGAGCCGGTGGCCATCATATCCAACCACCCGCGCGAGGCGATTGATTCCACTGACATTGGCGATGTGCCTTTTTATCATTTGCCGATCACGCCCGAGACCAAGGCAGAGCAAGAGGCGCAGGTTCGAGCAATCGCAGAAGAATGTGATGCAGAATTGATCGTGCTGGCGCGCTATATGCAAATCCTGTCAGACGAGCAGACCGCATATTTCTCAGGTCGTTGCATCAACATTCATCATAGCTTCTTGCCCGGTTTTAAGGGAGCAAAGCCCTATCACCAGGCGCATCAGCGCGGGGTCAAGATGATTGGTGCAACCGCCCATTATGTTACCACCGATTTGGATGAAGGCCCGATTATCCATCAGGACGTCGAGCCGATCACCCATGCAGACAGTCCCGAGCAATTGGTCCGGAAGGGGCGCGATATTGAACGCCGCGTTTTGGCCGAGGCTGTTCGGCTGCATATTGCCGAGCGTGTGTTAATCAGTGCAGGGCGGACCATAGTATTTAACGGGTAGGCTGCAATTGATCAGGAGCGAGCCACATGATTGTTGAACGGTTGGATCACGTAAACATCATTACAGATCGGTTGGATGAAACCGCCCGCTTCTATGCAGAATTGCTCGATCTGGAAGCGCGCGATGGCCCACCTCCACTAGAGCCGGATCAGGTGCGCTGGATGTATGATTCATCCGATCAAGCGATCTTGCATCTCAATTCGATTGACTGTCCGCGCCAATATGACCGCAAGGTTGCCCCCGGAGCAGAAACGGGTGCCATTCACCATGTGGCGCTGCGGTGTGGCGATTTTGACGAGGTTAGAGATCGGCTGGATGCGCGCGGCGCCGATTATTCAATCAATGATCTATCCACGATCGGATTGAAGCAGATTTTCACCGCCGATCCGAACAATGTTCTGCTGGAGCTGAATTTCTTCTCGGCTTAGCGTCCCTTCCACCCTGATCAGGAGATACCCCTATGTGCGACGAAAAGCAGCTGGAGACCTGGGCTAAGGATCGCCTCTCTCGCCGCCAATTTGGTGTCGCCGCTGGGGCAGCCTCTCTTGCAGCGTGTATACCGGCTGAGCAAAATTTGGCTGAAGAGAATTCAGGCTCCGATGCAGGATTAGCCGGAAAGGCAGTCTCTTTCGAAACGGAAGATGGGACGATGGACGCGCTGTTCTTTGCTGCTTCTGGAGGCAGCGCAGCCCCCGGCGTGATCCACTGGCCCGATATCGCCGGGATCCGTGCCTCTCACATCAACATGGCGCAGCACACCGCAAGCGATGGTTATGCGGTGCTCCTGGTCAATCCCTATTACCGTGACGCGCAAGGCGTAATCTGGCCAGACTTTGCCAGTTTTGCCGATGGCGGCTGGGATCGCGCGCGGGCCATGCGCGGCAAATTGTCCTCCGATGCGATTGGCCGGGATGCAGCGGCGATTGTCGCCTGGCTTGACCAGCAGGCCGAGGTCGACAGTGCGCGCGGCATAGGGGCCGAAGGCTATTGCATGGGCGGACCCTTTACCGTCTATTCCGCGCATAGCGTGCCCAGCCGGGTCAAGGCTGCGGCCAGTTTTCATGGTGGCGGCCTGGTGCGCGACGATGCGGCCAGTCCGCACCGTCTGTTGGCTGAAACGCAGACACAATATCTGTTCGCCATCGCAAAGGACGATGATGCCAAAGCGCCCGATGACAAGAATGCACTGCGCGAGGCTACGGATGCAGCCAGTGTCCGGGCGGTAGTAGAGGTGTTTGATGGCGACCACGGCTGGACCGTTCCGGACAGCCCATCCTATGCCAAGGCGGCTGCGGAGAGAGCCTATGCGGCCAAGCTCTCTTTGTACGAAAGCGCGCTATAGTCGGGACACAAAGGCTATATAGCCTGCCCCTTACAGGCCAATATATTCGCGGCCATTGCCATGGCCAGCATTGCTAACAGCCGCCCGCTTTCACTTTGACCCACGGTCAAGTCCGGCTACACTGCTGAAATTCTGGAATTTGAGGGAAATTGCGATGGAATATGCTTTAATCGGTCTGCTGTTCTTGCTGGTCGTGTTTATGTTGCTCGCCGTGCGGGTTGTGAAGCAGGGCTTCGTTTATACCATCGAACGGCTGGGCAAGTTTACCCTGGCAGCAGAACCCGGCCTGCACATCATCATCCCGTTCATCGACCGGGTTGGCCGCAAGGTGAATGTGATGGAGCAAGTGCTCGACATTCCAGGCCAAGAAATCATCACCGCAGATAACGCCATGGTTGGTGTAGATGCCGTGGTATTCTTCCAAGTGCTCGACGCAGGTAAGGCCGCCTATGAAGTGGCCAATTTATACGCTGCGATTATGGCGCTCACCACCACCAATCTGCGGACAGTGATGGGTTCTATGGACCTTGATGGTACGCTGTCCAAGCGCGACGAGATCAACGCCCGGCTGTTGTCGGTGGTTGACCACGCAACCTCGCCTTGGGGGGTCAAAATCACCCGGGTAGAGATCAAGGATATTCGTCCACCGATCGATATTTCCGAAGCTATGGCGCGTCAGATGAAGGCAGAGCGGCTGAAGCGTGCCGAAATTCTGGAAGCCGAAGGCGATCGTGCCTCCAACATTCTGCGCGCAGAAGGTGACAAGCAGTCCGCCATCCTCAAGGCAGAAGGCACAAGAGAGGCTGCATTCCGCGATGCCGAGGCGCGCGAACGGGCGGCTGAAGCTGAGGCGAAAGCAACCCAAATGGTCTCCGACGCTATTTCCGCATCGGGTAATCAGGCGATCAACTACTTCATCGCTCAGGAATACACCAAAGCGGTAGCGAAATTTGCTGACAGCCCTAATGCCAAGACCATCCTGTTCCCGGTTGAAGCAACGCAGCTGATCGGATCGCTTGGCGGCATTGGCGAGCTGTTAGGCGATGCGCTCAAGCCGGCTGAAGGTAACGTCACCGCCCGATCGGGTACGCCTGTCCCCAAAGGCCGCGTTCGCGCCAGCGTGCCGCGCTCTGGCGACAGCTGATGGACGGTTTCGACAGCTTGGACCCACATTGGGCATGGGTCGTCATCGGCTTGGTGCTTGCCGCGCTCGAAATGCTGGTGCCAGGGGTCTATCTTATCTGGTTGGCGGTTGCCGCGCTGATTACAGGGGCGCTGACATTCGGGCTCGGATTGGGACTGCCTGCGCAAGTCATCGTGTTTGCCTCACTCGCGCTCATCTCTGCCTTCAGTGCACGCCGTTTCTTGCGCGATTCTCCGATCGTCAGCTCAGACCCGCTGATGAACCAGCGCGGGTCGCGGATGATCGGTCAGATCGCTATTATCACGCAAGCGTTTGACGGCGGCACCGGCCGGGTCAAATTCGGCGATAGCGAATGGCTGGCGCGGGGCCCCGATGGTATCGAGGGAGACAAAGTTCGCGTCACGGGCAGCGAAGGGGCGATCTTGTTGGTTGAGCCGGTGAACATGTTGCCGCCCGCAGAAGGCGAGACCTCGGCAGACGCAGAGGCGCAACCCGAGGCTTAGCCTGTTGTGCGCATATTGGGCGGACCAAAGCGGCCGTGCTTGCGATAGCGCACCATCCATTTGTCCAGGAACAGGCCAAGCGGCTTGGGCTCGATCCCTAATTTGTCAAACCCGGGATAGGCGCCCGACGCGCAATTGCCTTCTTTTAGCATGACCCATTGATCGCGATTGATCGGCGTTAGCGGCAAAGCGGCAAAAATGGCCGATGCGGTGTCCGGCACAGGCAGGAAGGTTCGCTTGCGCCCCTGAGCTTTGGCAATCCGCTGATTGAATTCCATCATGGTCATCACTTCAGGACCGCCCAGTTCATACGTCTTGCCACCGTGCTTTTCCGGATCGGACAAGGCCGTGGCAATCGCTTCGGCAACATCATCGACAAATGCGGGCTGCAGCGGCGATTCCGGCCCGAACACAGGCAATAGGGGAGACATCTGCACCAAACCTGCGAATAGATTGACGAAATTGTCATTCTCACCAAACAGCGCCGATGGCCGCAAGATCGTGGCCTGAGGGAAATGCTTGCGGACCAGCTCCTCACCATGGGCGTTGGCACGGGCATAGCTGGAAGCGGACTCCGCACTGGCACCGATGGCGCTGATATGGACCAGCGTGCTTACACCCGCCTCTTTCGCCGCCGCTGCCGTGTCGCCTGCCGCATCACCCATCAACTTCATCAGATCGCCGCCAAAACTGCCGACCAGATTGGCCACTGCATCGGCGCCATGCAGTGCAGCGCGAACCTGGTCCGGATTGGCGATATCGCAGCGAACAAACTGGATCTGGCCCAGATTGGCGAGCGGTTTAAGCTTGTGGCTACGTTCTGGATTACGGCTGGCGATACGCAGACGCGCACCGCGCTCCAGCAGGGCCTGCGCCAAATAATCGCCCAAAAATCCGCTTCCGCCAAAAACGGTCACAAGCTTGTCTGTCAGGGGTGCTGTTTTGGCCATAATGTTTCTCGTAAATGGGCTGGATCGTGTTGGGGACGCATTGCCGCAATGCCGGCACATCTGCAAGCATTCCAATATGGGGTTGCCGGGAATTGAAATCATCTGATGACAAGCGTTGACAGGCAGAGCCGTCCACCGCTATTGGCCCGCGCCTACCGCGGTAAGATCTTTGGATGATCTGACTGCTCCCGTGCCCAGATGGCGGAATTGGTAGACGCGCTAGCTTCAGGTGCTAGTATTCGCAAGGATGTGGAGGTTCGAGTCCTCTTCTGGGCACCAAATCCTAAATTTCTACCCGGTGTTTTGAGGCCGGGCTTTTTGGTCCCCCTTCTGGCCCCCCTTTCGAGTTCGAAATCAGAACTGGAGGGATTGATCAGCTATTTGCTGTATTGATCTGCACCAAGGAATTTTTCCCAGCTTTCGAGCAAATGGCGGCGCTTCTCAAGACGATCGGATCGCTGATAAGCAGCGACCACTCCCCGATCAACATTGTGTCCGAGGGCGCTCTCTTTGATCTCGAACGCATAGTCCGTTTGCTCTTCGGCCCAAGTCCGAAAAGCAGCACGAAACCCATGCGGTCGGGCGACTAGACCTTGGCGTTTCATAAGCTTCGACATAGCCATGTCGGACAAGGGCTTGCTTCTAACCGAAATAAAGAAATAGGCGTTTGGCGACACCGCGCGAGCCTTGTTTAACACTGCCTGCGCCGAATCCGTCAGTGGTATTCGGAAGGCTCGACCAGACTTCGTCCTTTCACCTGGGAGGATCCACAAATTAGCTGCGATTTCCTCAGAGGAGATAAGCCGCACTTCTGAAGTTCTCGCGGCGGTAAGGATTAGAAAGCGGAGGGCCAAAGCAGACATTTCGTTTCTCCTCGTCAAGTCTCTATAAAAATTGGGAATGTCTTGGTACGGCATGGCGGGGATGTGCCGGACCGTTTGCCGTTGAGGTCCGAGAAGGGTCTTCGCTTTCGATGGGGCTCCAAGATCGACATCTGCACCAACTGCTGATGCGTATTTTAGAGCCAGATTGAGGCGGTTCATGGCTTTTCGCGCTGCCTCTGGTTTCTCTCTCCAAATTGGACCCAAGACGGCTACGATCTCATGCTGATCAATCATCTCGATTGGCGATTGACCCATTCTCGGCAGCACATGATTTTGCAACGGAGAGAGCCACCGACCAGCTCTGCCATCCTCTTTGAGATTTGGCTTGAGTGCCTCGAAGCAACCAGAGATCGCTGCGGCTACCGTCAAGTTTTTGGATGAACTCGATCTCCTGGCTCGTTCGTTGATCGGATCTTTTTCAAGCCTCAGCAGGCGTCTCGCATCGGAGGCTGCGGCACGGGCATCCTTGATCGACACATCCGGCCATCGCCCTAGACCCATTTCGCGTCGCCGATTCCAAGAGATGTATCTGAATACCCATTTACCGAATGACTGATTGCGCTTGTGTAACCAAAGGCCTCGCCCGTCAGCATATTTTCCAGCTGCCAACTTAGCGGCTTGAGTTTGGGTCAAGGAATTGAACTGCAATTGCTCCTCCTGCCAATGTTTCCGTCGTGTTGACAATTGCTTCCTTACGACCCCAAGTCCACGTCCGAAGACACTGTACGGTAGCGGGAAACGCTAGAACTTC
Organism: uncultured Erythrobacter sp.; assembly: GCA_947495555.1. Taxonomy (GTDB): domain Bacteria; phylum Pseudomonadota; class Alphaproteobacteria; order Sphingomonadales; family Sphingomonadaceae; genus Erythrobacter. The sequence goes on from CANLZI010000001.1 coordinate 2,149,717, forward strand.
GCTTTCGAAGCGGGGGTTTTCTCTGTCGCTCATTCGCGTGGTACCGGATTGGCCTATCGCCGAGTATTCCGACATGACCCTGTTATTACCGCAAAAGCAGGGTGACACGTGCCTTTTTAGCTGAATGCCAGCAGAGAGAATCACAAAGCAAAGCAAGCACTTGCCTTCGCAGGACTCAAACCCTGTTTCCGAAAAACAGGCAACAGGAAACACATTCCTTGTCAATTAATATCAATAGCTTACGCCATAAAAAGTGTTGACGCAGGCCGGCCATTTTGTATTTTGAACTCCTCGCCAACGTCTTGGCAAAAGGCAGGTGAGCAGCATTCGGGTCAGTCCAGATTTCGGGAGCAGCAGGATGAAGGTTGGCGCCCCTTTGGGGCGCACAGCTTTGCATCCGGTTGCCACCAACCTGGAAAGACTTTCCATGACGACATCTATTCGTACCCGCAGGCGTGCTCCCGTGCGTCAGCGCAATCTTGATCTGCAATCGGCGGTATCGCCTGAAGCGATTGTTGCCCGCATTCCCAATGACCCCAACGACGGGCTCGCGCTTACTATTGAATACCGCGCGCCCGGTGATTTGACACCGCCGCCGCGCCAACTGCGCAAAATCAGCAAGCGTCAGGATGCGACCATCCGCGCCGGGATCCGCAGTTTTGGCAATCTTAATCCGATCCTGATTGATGGTGAGGGCCAAGTCATTTGCGGTGAAGCGCGCTGGCGTGCTGCGATCGACCTCAGCCTGGAGCAGGTCCCAACTGTAACTGTGACCCACCTCAATGAAGCACAGCTGCGCCTCTTTCGCATCGCCGAGGAGCGCGTGGTTGAACTCAGCGAATGGGACGATGAGGCGATGCGAGCAGAGTTCAAGGAACTAAGTGAGCTTGATCTCAGCTTGGACGTTAATCTTGAACTGTCGGGGTTTTCAACGAGCGAGATCGATCAATTGACGATCGAACCTGTCGAGAAAGCTCCTTCTTCCGAGCGTCACCCTTCGCATGCACCGGTCACGCAGCGCAGCGATCTGTGGCAGCTGGGTGACCACAAGCTCTACTGCGGCGATGGCTTGGAAGAAGAGAGCTACGCCATCCTGATGGGTGACGAACGCGCCCAGATGGCGTTTGCAGATGCTCCGTATAATCTACCGATGGCGACAATCTCGGGCCAGGACCGGGAGGAGTTCGCGCAAGCCTCAGGCGAGATGTCGAGCGGCGAGTTTACGACCTTCCTGCGTTCAGCCTTTATGCTGATGGCAAGGTTCAGCGAAGATGGCGCGATCCATTTTCAATGCATGGACTGGCGCCACTGCCGCGAGATGCTCGATGCGGGCGAAGCTGCATATAACGCGCTCAAGAACCTGATCATCTGGGATAAGCAAACGGGCGGCCAAGGCAGCTTCTACAGGTCGCAGCACGAAATGATCTGGGCTTGGAAGGTTGGGACTGCGAGCCACATCAACAATTTTGGCCTTGGTAAAACTGGTCGCTACCGCACTAATGTGTGGTCATGCCCTGGCCAGAACAGCTTCCACCGGTTTCGCGGGGAAGAACTCGCCTCACACCCGACCGTAAAGCCAGAGGCTCTTGTTGCTGATGCCCTTCGTGATTGCTCGCATCGCGGCGGGATCGTGCTTGACGGCTTCGGGGGCTCGGGCTCCACCCTTTTGGCGGCCGAACATACCGGCAGGCGTGCTCGGCTTATCGAGATCGAGCCGCGCTATTGCGATGTGACGATCGAGCGCTGGCAAGCGAAGACATCATGCGAAGCGGTTCATGTCGAGAGCGGCAAGACTTGGCGTGAAATGGCGGCGATGCGGGGTGTTGATCTTTCGGTCTGCGAGACTTCCGAAGGGGAGGCAAGCTGATGGCCCGCAAACAGCAAGAAGCGAAGCTGACCAAACAGCCTGCCCGCCGCGCCAAGGCAAAGAAGGCGACGCCGGTGCGCAAACGCAAGCGGACCACCAAGTCGAAAGCAGCATCAAGCGCCAGCGCCAAGCCCCCTGCGAAAGACACGCGCTTCAAGCCGGGGCAATCGGGCAATCCGCGTGGACGGCCGCGCAAGGATCGCTCGCTCCTCAAGCATCTTGAAACCGAGCTTGATGCCGAGATGCAGGTCACCGAAGGCGGCAAGACCATGCGCCTGAGTAAGCGCGAGGCGATCGCCAAGTTGATGGTCAACAAGTCCTTGCAGGGCGATCACAAGATGCTCGCTGCGCTTCTCAAATACCTTCCCACGCCCAAAACCGGTGAGAGTCAGGAGCAGTACGCCATGCGTATCGAAACGGTGGCTGATCTGCTCTCGCGCAAGGGCGCCGGGGTGCCCCGGATCAATGCAGATCGGGATGACGGTCCTGATCGCGAGGATCTCGACGGTGCGGAAGATGGTGACGAACAATGAGCGTCGCCGGTGAGTGGATCGATCTGCCGGCTGAATACGTCAACGCCATGACCCGTGAGGATTTTCTTACATTTCTGGCAACCTGTATGGAAGAGCTGGAGCCCGGGACGCCTTACCAGATCAATTGGCATGTCGAGCTGATGGCGCATGAACTCGAACAGGTGCGGCGTGGAGACAATCTGCGGCTCATGATCAACCTTCCGCCGCGTAATCTGAAGACGATCATGGCGAGCGTGGCCTTCCCCGCCTTTATCCTGGGCCATGATCCGACGCGTCGGATCATGTGTGTGACCTATTCGCAGGATGTCGCCAAAGCGCAGGCGATCCAGTTCCAGCGCATCATGCGTTCAGGCTGGTATCGCCGTGCCTTCCCTCATTGCCGCTCGCGCGTTCATAATCGCCAGCTTGAATGGCAAACGAGCGATGGAGGCTATCGGCTTGCCACCTCGATCGAAGGCAGCGTGCTTGGCCGCGGCGCAGACGTGATCATTCTCGATGATCCCAACAAAGGTCAGGAGATCTTCTCAAGCGTCGCGCGCGAGAAGGTCACCACCGCATGGGACAATGTCATCTCAACCCGCCTCAATCACCCAAAGGAAAGCGCGATCATTTGTGTGATGCAGCGGTTGCATGAAGAGGATCTGGCGGGCCATCTGCTTGAGCAAGAAGACTACCGCCAGATCACGATCCCTGCGATCGCTGTGGAGGATGAAGAATGGGATGTTGGTGAAGGACGCCATCATTGCCGCTTGAAGGACACCGCCATCCAGCCTGAGCGGATGGATCATCCTGAGCTTGAGCGGCAGAAGCGTATCATGGGTGGGCTTGCGTTCAGCGCGCAGTATCAGCAGCGTCCGGTACCCGATGATGGCGTGGTTATCCGCCGCAATTGGCTGCGCTTCTATGATGAAGAGCCGGACGAATTTGAGATCACTCATATCAGTTGGGACACAGCATCAACGCTTGCAGAGACCAGTGATTGGTCAGTTGGAACTGTATGGGGATATGCCGATGGCTATGTCTATCTGCGTGATGTCATCCGAGTGAAGGAAGAAAGCCCGGAACTCATCAAACTGATCGAAGAGACCCACGGCGAGTACGAGGCAGATCACACGCGGATCGAGGATGGTGATCTTGGCCGAGCAATCTTCCAGTCCCTTCGGCGGAGTTCCGATGTCTGCAAGCCTACACTTTACAAGCCGCAATATGACAAAGTCGCGCGGATGCAATCGCGCGCGGTGATGTTCGAGACGGGCCAGGTCCTGCTTCCGCGCGAAGCTGAATGGCTCGCGACCTATCAGCACGAGCTCCTGGGCTTTCCCAATACAAAGCATGATGATCAGGTGGACTCCACCAGCATGGCGCTTGATTGGTTCCACGGTTACATCGCGCGGCGCAATCCGAGCAAACGCCCCTCACCGCGTCGCCCCAAAGGTAGGCCACGTCCGAAGGGTAGGCCACTGAGCCGTGTGGGTAGGCGGTAGGGATGTGGTGACGAGCATCGCCTGTAGATGATGTCAGGGTGCTGGCTACAGCATTTGCAGTACCTGTAGCTCGCACGCCTTGTTATCGACGACGCCGATCGCTTGCTGGACATTCATACCGCCAAAGCCGTTGCGTGCACGAAAGGACATGAAGATCGAATGATTACCCACCTCATCGATCGGCGCAATACGGGTCTCAACATGCTCGAAGGAGTCCGGGTCGCGCAGACGCCGCTTGATCTCAGATTGCATCTTCCAATGCGAGCCATCCCAGCCGTTGAGACAATGCATCCCGCGGCGATCTTCGCTGCTGATAGTGGCTCTAGGTGCTGGTACAGGTGGCTCAGCCTCTCTTGCTGTTGCCTCCTGTGCTTCTGGAGCGCCTGGTTCAATTGCGTTTGGACTTGGCGCGTCGTCGATCTCTGCCTCGACCATCTCAGCTTCTACCTTCTCAGGTGCTTCGGGAAGCGCATTGATCCCCGCGATGATGGCTTGCGAAAAGACCAGCAGGAATGCCATCCACACAAAACCAAGTACTCGAGAAAGGGTTGAATGGCCGCCACGCAGCAAGAACCAGACAAAGATCCCGGGAATGAACACGATGCCGATGGCCAAGAGAGGACTGACCTTGCGTGAACCAGGCTTTTGGTCAGGTGGCTTTGCTGCTGCTTGCGTCATTGGTCTATTCCTTGGTGTAGACGATAAGTAACAGCCATACATGCTTGGCAAAGGCGTGCAGTCAAGCTTCAATGTCACTGATCGTCTGTAGACCAATCGCCGACAAACCTCGCATTGAAGCGGGGTGGATATACGCGCACGCCTTGGACAAAACATACGCCGCCTTCGTGAAGGCGAGGGTTGGAGCCAGGAGGATTATGCTGATCGAGCTGACATCCACCGTACCTATGTAAGCGATATCGAGCGCGGCAACCGCAATCCCAGCCTCACAGTAATCGAGCGACTGGCAAAGCCGTTCGGTATTGCGCCGGGCCGCCTGCTCGACTGAAAAGCCAAGCAAGCTCAAAGCTGCATATGGACTGTGGCGCACTTCCATGGCTTCGTAGCGCCATGGACGCGAACCAAGCCGAACTCCTCAGACTGATCTACACCCGCATCGGGATGGAACTTGAAGATGCAGGCATCATCGCCCTCGAGCTAGGTGCGCCTAGCAGCGTGTTTGAGCAAGAGATGGTCGTGGAGTTGGGAAGCGCAGTCGAAGCGATCTCGGCGCTGACCAATGCAGCCAAAGCACTCGCTGACTTAGGCCCGAAATCTTGATCGATTGAGGATTACGCTCATATATCTAAGATCATGACTTCCGCTTCTGTACTCTCAGCTCAGTCCTGCCGCGATGCACGCGCGGTGCTCAAGGTCACGCAAGAGGAACTTGCTGCCATCGCAGAAGTGAGCGTCTCCACAGTTCGCCGGATGGAGCGAGGAGATAAGGTCAGCGATTACGCTGCCGGAAAGCTTACCAAGGCACTCGAAAAGGAAGGCGCGCTTTTCGTTGGAAACAAGCGGTAGTTGCGGATCTGCCGCGGGCGTCAGCTTTGCGCCCCAGTCCCAGACGTAACGATCCGAGATCTTAGATCCTGAAAGCGGACATTCCTCGTGGCCATTCCGGCCAAGGAGAATGACTATGACCTACTCACAATTTGATCCAGTCGCCCAGAACCGAGTGCCTTGGAACTTTGGCGCGAAGATTGGGCCCAAGCGTCCATTCAATCAGAAGCAGATCTGGGCGATCCGATTCTTTCTTGATCGCGAAGAACGCATCAGAGACCGGGCGCTGTTCGACTTGGCGATCGATAGCAAGCTGCGAGGCTGTGATCTCGTTGAACTGAAGATCGGCGATTTGGTCAGCGGCCCGGAAATCAGGACGCGAGCTACGATCACTCAGCGAAAGACAGGGCGGCCTGTCCAGTTCGAGATTGCGGCAGACGCGCGAGCAAGTTTGTTCGCCTGGCTGGAGCTCAGAGGTGGTGACGTCGAGGACTTCGTCTTCCCGAGCCGAGTTGATCAAACCCGTCACTTGAGCACACGACAATATGCTCGGCTTGTCGATGAGTGGGTTGAAGCGATTGGCCTACGTCCCGAAGAATACGGGACACATTCGCTTCGCCGCACCAAGGCTTCAATCATCTACAAAGCCACTGGCAACATCCGGGCAATTCAGATTTTGCTTGGTCATTCAAAGATCGAGAACACCGTTCGATACCTCGGCGTCGACATTGAAGACGCTCTTACGCTTGCTGAGAAGACCGAGATCTGACTGGAGTTGGGCGCTGGCGTTGAATGACCCAGCGTCCGCTTTTGGGGGTGGAAGCGGACATTCCGGTCACTCTTCCAAGAGAGGCAAAAGAAAACTTGCCTCGGTGGGCCCCCAATCCTGTTCTGTCTATTCGCATAAGGCGATTACGCATGCGGCCGCAAACTCCCTGACATTCACCGTGGCCTACCTTCTGCTGGGTGCCTAGCTTGCGGTCAACGGTGCAATTGATAGACTGCCCCCAGACGAGTGGGGTATGCTTTGAATCAGATCACATCGCTGTATGTTCACAAGGTTCTCTCTCATGTTGGGGGAGGTGTTGAAACATACGATCTGCTCGAGGGCATGGGTGTTCCAGCCGACGGGACAATAGACCCCAAACTGATGGTGGCTGCGGATAAGTTCTATGGCTTCTTTGCAACCGTGGCGCAGCGTGACCCTGACGGATTGACCTTGCCGCTGCGCATCGGCTCCACGATGAAGAGCGATGAATATGGCGCCTTTGGTCTCGCGTGGAAATCGGCGCCGAACCTGCGAGGCTCCTTTGTAAGATCGACCCGCTATGGCCATGTGCTTGGCAATGCTGAAACCTACAGCCTCGAGGAGAGCAATAAAGGCTGGCTCTTTAGTCTAGATAAGGCAGGCAATGCTGGACCTGGTATGCTTCTTTCAAATGAGGCCAGCATGTCCTCTGTGATGACAATATGCCGAGAGGTCGCCTCCCAGCCTTTCCAGCAGCTTGCTGTCTTCTTCAAACACGGCGCGCGTGGTGATGCGGCCGTCTATGAGAAGCACTTTAACTGCCCGGTTCACTTCGATTCTGGACGCGACGCATTGCTTGTCAGCGATGCAAGCCTTGATGTGCCCAACAAGCTTGGTGATGAGACCATCGCTCAATTCTTTGACCAACATCTTGAAGCAGAGCTCGCAAAGCAAGCCAAGCCAGAAAGCCTCGACAAACGAGTGCGCATCGTGGTCGCCAAAATGCTGAGCGAAGGTGTGCCGACCCTTTCGACCGTGGCAGGATCGCTTGGATTGAGCGCGCGCACGCTGCAACGAAGGCTCTTCGATCAGGAAAAGTCCTTCCAAAGCCTCGTGGATCAGGCGCGCAGAGAGCTTTCCCAACAGCTCCTTCGCGAGACAAATTTTAGCCTCGCTGAAATAGCCTTTCTGACCGGCTTTGCCGAGCAGAGTGGCTTCACGCGTGCATTCAAGCGTTGGGCGGGCGAGACGCCCCGTTCGTATCGTTTGGGGTCACAAACAGGCCGTTGACGCCATCTGCACAAACCTTGTCGCGCTTGGGCAAGAGACGCTGAAGCCAGTGACCTATCCTATGCTTGTCTCCAACAAACAGGAACAAGCACATGTCCACTCAAACCGACAATACACCGCTAACTCTGGTCATCGGTGGAACCGGCAAGACCGGTAAGAGGGTTGCAGACCGCCTGATCCAAAAGGGTCAGAACGTTCGCATTGGCTCTCGCTCTACCCTTCCATCATTCGATTGGAACAACGAAGCGGGCTGGGATGCCGCGCTCGATGGCGTCTCGAACATCTATATCACGTACTCACCCGATCTGGCGATGCCGGGGGCCAAAGATGCGATCAGCGCTTTGGTCTGGCGGGCCAAGTTGAACGGGGTCAAACGTCTTGTTCTGCTATCCGGTCGCGGCGAACAGGAAGCGCAGGACTGCGAACAGATCGTGGCGCAAATCGGCCTTGAATGGACGGTTGTACGCGCAAGCTGGTTCAATCAGAATTTCTCCGAAGGCGCCTTTATAGACATGGTGCTTGCCGGAGCGATCACACTGCCAGCAGGCAATACGCCCGAGCCTTTCGTCGATGTCGATGACATCGCTGATGTCGCGGTCGCAGCGCTCAGTGAAGACGGCCACAATGGCGAGATTTACGAGGTCACTGGCCCACGCTTGATGACCATGGCCGATATCGCGGCGGACCTGTCTGCTGCGACGGGACGCGACATTGCCTTTGTCGATGTGCCGCATGATGCTTTCATCGAAGAGCTTACCAAATCTGGCGCCCCACAAGATGTCGTGTGGATGCTCGACTATCTGTTTGGGGCAGTCCTTGATGGCCGCAACGCGCACCTGACAGACGGGGTAACTCGCGCCCTCGGTCGTGCTCCAAAAGACTTCGCAGACTACGCGCGTGATGTCGCTGCAACCGGTGCGTGGAGGGTGGCGGCATGAAACATCTTGGAACTCGTACAGCCCTAGCCATTTCAGGGGCAATCCTGGCCGGTATCGGGAACTGGATCATGGCCGCGCCCACTGTTTTCCTCGCCACAAGCGAGGTGATTGTCGAAAATGACGCTGGTCTTTTGTCGGAAGTGACAGCGCCAAGCGGCCTGCTGGTCATGGTCGGCGCATTCATGATCTTCAGTGCGATCAAAGTGCGATTAGCAAGCCTTGGCCTTGCGGCGGGAGCACTGGTTTACGGCAGCTATGGCTTCAGCCGTCTGGTCAGCCAGTATTTGCACGGCACTCCATCGGATCAGCTCGTCACTGTCATGTGGTTCGAACTGGCCGTGGCGGCGCTCCTGCTTGCGCTCAGCCCGAGGGTTCAATCGACTCCGCCAATCAAACAATTGAACGCATTTTACCAACAGGTGACCCAATGACCTATGAATGGCCTCTCTATTTCTGCCTCTTCCTTGCGCTCTGGAGTGCGATTGTCGCTGGCAACTTCTCCGCCTTCTCAGAGTTTATCATGTCGGCTCTGAAAAAGACGCAGCCTGCTGGCGGGATTGAGGCAATGCAGCACATCAATCGAGAGGTTATCAAAACCCAGTTTGTAGCCGGTATTCTCTCAATCGCTGTCTTCTCCGCCCTCTTTGCGGTCTACAGCCTGTTTGTGTTCGAAGGTGCGGCACTGGTGACGATCATTCTTGCGTCCTCGGTTTATCTGGTGAGCGTGTTTCTGGTGACGATGCTGGGCAATGTTCCGATGAACAACGCGCTCGCTCGTCTCGATCACGACAGTCTCGATGCTCGGCTCTACTGGGGAAAATACACCCGTTCATGGACGCTGCTTAATCATGCACGATCATTCGGCAGCGTTTCTACCTCGGGGCTCTATATCATCGCTGCGATCACGCTCATCACTAGTGGGCAGGTGCACTCATGAGATATGCAGTGTTCTTCGCGTCCACCATTCTGGCAATCGTTGTTTGGGGCAGTTTGGTTTTTGCCGCCCTCGACCAAGGTTGGGCAAAGAGTGCGATTGCGGACAAAGGCGACCTTTCCGGGTTCGAATCGGCCGCAAGACAAATCGCCGAGCAAGACAATCAAGGCAATGTCAGTTTCATTCTGATCGAGAGCGGAACACCAGTGGCAGACTTTCATCTGTCAAAAGGTGAAGAGGTGAACGCCCAAAGCGTTTTCCAAGTCGCGTCTCTTGGCAAATGGGTCACCGCATGGGGCGTGATGGCGCTTGTCGAAGAGGGGCAGGTAGACCTTGATGCACCGGTTTCAGACTATCTGACGCGCTGGCAATTGCCGACTTCCGAGTTCGATGCCTCAGGTGTCACAGTGCGGCGCTTGCTCAGCCACACAGCGGGCCTCACCGATGGCCTTGGTTATGACGGGTTCGCGACGGCGCAAGAACGCCAGACCCTTGAAGCATCGCTGACGAAGGCCGCAGATGCCTCGCCGGGCAAGGATGGTCGGACAGTTCTGGGCAACGAGCCGGGCTCAGCTTTCGCCTATTCGGGCGGTGGCTACACTATACTCCAGCTGCTGATCGAAGAGGTCTCTGGCACACCATTCCCAACCTATATGCGCGAGCGAGTTTTTGACCCTTTGGGCATGGAGAGAACCTCTTTTGACCAGGATGCGGCAATCGAGCTGGAACTGGCTGAGAACTTCGGACCAGAGGGCACAACCAAGCCATTCGGCTGGTACACTGCACTTGCTGCAACGTCTCTTTTCACAACCTCCGAAGATCTCGCGACGTTTGTAGCTTCGCAAGCTCCGGATGCGGCGAACCCGGTTCTATCACAAGAAACATTGGCGCTTATCCGCACACCCCATGCCTCAGAAATGGGGGCAGACATCTGGGGGCTCGGCACAATGCTCTATGCTCACAATGATTCCGGCGATTTCATAATCGGTCATGACGGCAGCAATGAACCGGCGATCAACACTGCGGCTCGGCTTGATCCGGCAACAGGCGATGGGATCGTAGTCCTTGCAACCGGCAACCCAATGCTTGCCACTCAGCTTGCGGGCGAGTGGGTATTTTGGAAGACCGGGAATGTCGACACCCTCACCTTTGCATCGCGACTGCCCATGGCTCTCATAGTCTTTGCAGGCGGAACCTTATTGATCCTGATTGGCGCATGCTTTGCCATTTGGCGACGAGCGCGTGCGGCATCACGTCTGAAAAAGGCAGGCTAGTCCTATGTCTCAGGGACACGGTGGAGCATCAAGTATCTTACCCGCGAATTACACCCGACTCACCGCTCTGCGCGACCTCATTATGGTTGCCTCAGTGCTAGTCATCGTTAAGCAGTCACTGCTCCCGATCTCTCAGCTTTATGCAGGTCCGGCCTCAACTTTGAGTGCGATGGTCGTGGGTACCATCCTTTTGCGCCGCAGGGGATCGGGTTGGAGCGACCTTGGCCTTCGTTGGCCGGAAAGCTGGCCTAAGACGCTTGGGCTGACACTCCTCACAATGGCCTTCTTCCTAGTCTGCACCCAGCTCATGGTTGTGGTCGCTGATTTTTTCTTCGAGGACATTGGGACCAGCGATCGTTTCTCCCATATCGAAGGCAATCTGCCAGCCTATTTGCTCATCATGGTGCTTGTGTGGACGCACGGCTCCTTCTTCGAAGAGCTGTTGTTCCGCGCATTCATCATCAACCACGCGAGTGAGGCTCTTGGCGGCGGACTTCGGTCAGACATTGTCGCCTTGATCATCTCATCGGCGTGCTTCGGTTATCGGCACGCTTACTATCAAGGGTGGCATGGCGCGCTTGTCACGGGCGCTGCGGGATTTGCATTCGGCGTTTTCTACCTTTGGTTCGGGCGGCGCAATATCATGCCGCTGATCTTTGCCCATGGCGCCTTCAATACGCTGGGCCAGACGTTCCGCTATCTCGGCATCGAGGATTAGAGGCGGGTGCAAGAGTGCTGGAACATCGCTGGTTGGCACGAATTGGCAAAACTGTGGCGGCGTCTGGCAATAAGCTCCCAACCCTTTGCCCTACTCCTGATTGCAAGACATCAATCGGAGAAAACAACATGACCCAATTAGCTCTATTGGAAGTCGAGAATGAGACAGCGAAAACGGCTCAAAGCCGCCACTCTGGCCCAATTTCAGGCAAGTCCATATCGATCGGAACAGGCTTTAAGGCGTCAAGCTTTAAGCATGCCATGTTCGATGGGCTGATGGACCCGCTCGTCATGGTCGACCACTACCTAATGGGCGAACCCACCTTCGGCGCTCATCCGCATGCGGGCATGTCGGCAGTAACAGTGCTGTTCGAAGACAGCTGTGGGGTTTTCAACAACCGCGATTCTCTTGGCAACGACATTAATCTCGGAGCCGGTGATCTCTATTGGCTCAAAGCCGGAAGCGGAGCGGTGCACGATGAAAAGCCGTTACACGGCGCATTGGCTCATGGGCTTCAGATGTTTGTGAACCTACCCGCTCATATGAAGCATGACGATCCTGAAGCGCTCCACGTCAAAGCGAGAGAAATGCCCGTGATTGAAGGCAATGGCGCAAGAGCACGCCTTGTGTTGGGTGAGAGTAACGGTGTTATCGGGGCTATCTCTCCTGCGTTGCCGCTGACGATCCTCGATGTAAAAATCGATGGAGGTGGTCGTTTCGAGCACACTGTCGTTTCTGGTCACTGCCAATGGATCCTTGCAGTCGACAGGCCTATCGAAGTGACTGTTGGCAATCAGCCTGTGACACTCCCCGCATGTGAAGCCTTGGCGATCAGTGCGCGGCAAAATCCAGTAACTCTGACTTTGCGCACAAGCGTTGAGAGCCATGCAGTGATCGTAACAGGTGAACCGATCGCAGAGCCCTTTGTTCAGCGCGGCCCCTTCGTGATGAGCAACGAGGCCGAGATTGCAGAAATTGAAGCAGCCTATCGCGCAGGGCGTTTAGGTAAGCTAAGCGGCTAGCGAAAAGTGGATGCGAGGTTGGGGCTTGACCGAGCGTCACCTTCGCGTCCGAAACTGGATCGCTAGCGGATAGTCCGCTTTGTGTCTTTGCCGAGCCCAAAGCTGCCAGTCCGCTTCCGGCCCAATTCTTGAAGTTGGCAGCATAGCGCAATTTGGGCTTCTGGTCTCCTCTCGAGTGTCGCTTATTTGCAGGTAGTGGGATCAGCGAGACACCCGACCAGCCGCTGCTGCTGGGCGATAAGGTCTGCTTCCGCCTTTGCTTCGGCGACCTTCTGAGCCGTCGTATCGCCTTGCAGCGCTGTAAGCGCCGTACTGCCGATGTTGAACACCTGACCCGCGCCGGTGTTGCTCGAATATTGCACGTTCTTAAGCGCGCCGGACTCGGTAATTCCAACAGCGAATTGCTGTTTGCCGAACAGCGCGGCGGCTGGAATCGGCAAAGTGTATGGCGTACCCAACTGCGCAGCTGGCACGCTGTCGTTCCAGATCTCCGCGCCCCCGCAGCCGTTGATCGGACCTGCCGTCAGCTTGATCTTCGCCGTTCCAGGCTGACGAAGATGAAGCAGGACGTCCCTTGATTTAGCCTGATATTGCGCTGGCGGCTGCGGAGTAATCGACCCCGCCATAAATGCGCAGACGCCGCCGAGTATTGCCTTGAAGTGGTCCGCATAGTAAGCGCTTGCCGTATCCGGGGCCAAATTCTGCGCGTCATCCTGCCCTTTGGTCAGATCAACACTGCCTTCATAAGTGATCGTCAGCGGCTTGCCCCCGCCATAGGTCTTGATGTCCGCACATTCGTCAGGATACGCGCGCGTGCCTCCATCAATTGCAAACACAGCCGTTGCAAGTGTGATCGCGGTCTTCAGGATGGATTCCCCCTGGCCGGTGCTGCTCGCATTCACCCCCGAGAGCCGCCCGTCCTCGTGGTATTCGAGTTTGACGTCGCTGTCCGAGAATGTTCCACGTACTCCCGACAGCGCAAGCGTCCGCCGACTACTCATGTCCGCGCTGTGCTTGACCGTCGGGGTGACTCCAGTCGCCACGATCGGATTGTCGTCCGCGTCGCATGCGATCGTGCGGATAACCCTAAAACTGATACTCGATTTCGGGAGGTAATAACCCAACGTCACATCGGGCGTGTTGGCACAGCCGCCAAGTATTATACTAGTAAGTGAAAGCGTAGCCACAATTACTTTGCGCATTCTCTGATCTCCTCCAATTGCTTGGGAATCAAATCAATCATAATTAGTGCTTATTTGCAACTGACAATACAGTTACTTCAGTTCGATTATCGAGATCTCCGGAGGTTGATCAGGACTGGGAAGTCGTTGACACGCAGGCCTTAGCTCTTTGCGGATGCGATGGCGCGGAGCATTTTGGGTGGTCGAACATGCGCTTACGTTGTTTGTAAGACGTCTGGTCAAGCGGTAGCATAGACCCCCTCAACCGCTCGCGAACCAGCGCTCGCTCTCAACCCATGTCGATAAGCCTCTGGGCGGTGACCATAACAACGGTGACTAGGCAACGCTTCGAAGCGCCTAAATGTCAGCTTTTCCAATTCAAGAGCCTGAAACCGGACAGTCTGCAATCGGCCCAATGGCGGACGTTGCGAATTAGAACGGTTCGATCAATCAATCGGCCATCGCAGCAGAATTGCTCCACCACGACATGCGCTCAATATCATGCGCTGAGGTCCACACACCGGCCGTTGTAAAGCGGATTGCGCCGCTGCCGGCTGGATCACCATATTTTTCGAGAATTTCGCCACTCTCGGCATCAAGCGCAACAAAAACCTGATCCTCGGTTGTTCGCAGCCAGACCTTGCCGCCGCCAACGTCGATATCGCCATATAGCAGAGTGTCGCCAATCTTTGTGCGTTCAGAGACGGTAAGCGCGTCGGGCAAAATCTTTGCGACAGTGCCGTCCTCCTGTTCTTGCACCCAGACCGCGCCTTCACCTGCGACAAGGAACCCCGGTTGATTGCCCAACTCCACCGTCCCGGAAACAGAATTGGTTGATGGGTCGATCCGCTGAAGCAATTGCCTTTCGCTGCTCACCGCCCAAAGGTGGTCAAAGCCGAACGCAAGAAAAAACGTTCCCGGTACTACTTCAACCCTGGCAACGACCTCATTGCTAGCCGGATCAATACGAGAGATGACACCTGCCGCATCGCTCGGCACCCAGATCGATCCCGCACCGGCAACAACATTGGTCTCACCGCGCGGCTCAGCAATTCCGGTCTCGATGATAGTCATGACGGTCGCGGTTTGAGTGTCCACTCGATAGATATTGAGATCTTTGCAGTTGGCTACCCAAAGGCTTGTCTCAAGGACTCCCATCGTTCCGCACGGCCCAGGGATTGCTACATCGGCTTTTAATCCATCGAAAGACCATTGCTCCACTCGGCCGCGATTGGTGGTCCAAACTGTTTTCCCATCGACAGCCAGAAAGTCAACAAATCCGGGTGCATCGTAGGCACGCTCTTCAAGAAGCATCTCAGAAACGATGTCGGTCTCAGCATGCGGTGAGCATGCGGCAACCCCAATAAGAAAAAGCAAAACCGCCCTAAACATAATAGATCCCCCCAGACCAACAAATAGCTATGAATAAGGAATAGAGCAAAGTCATCCCGATGATTCCAAACACAGATCCATTGCAAACTTGACTAGGGCGCGTTTTCGTAAGATGCCCAGTCAATGGGTCGCGATTGGGGACTGTCATTTGTCGGCATAGAGCCGATATTTGGTGGTTAAGTGTCTGAGACACGATTAGGTGACCTATGAACGGGACAAAGGTGGGAAATCGAATTATCGGAGCCGATGCGCCGGTAACCGTCGGTTGGGAAAATGTGCCTCGAGTGGAAGGCGGGCCGCTAAAACAGGCCTTCTTTTCCTATTTTCAGCCGGTGATGCTCTTCGCGGCAATTGCTTTCTGGTATTACGCGCCCAACGAGATCGCGGTGGCTTCGACCGCGTTCATGGCCTTCGTCGGTTTCAGCCTATTCCTGATGATCTTAGAGTGGATCAATCCCCGCCACGATAGCTGGAATATCACCTGGAAAGAGTTTGCAACCGATATCTTCTATGTCGGAATCGGAATGACCGTTGTCACAATGATGGAAGTCTATTTCGGCGAAGACGTTATCGTGGAATTGGTCCAGGGTTCGTTCGACTGGGACAGCTTTGCCTGGTTTGTCGGCTTGCCCTTGCTGGTGCAAGCGCTGACAATTTCGCTCATTTTTGATTTTGGGCAGTACTGGATGCACCGCGGCATGCACAATTGGCAACCGCTATGGATCTTCCATGCGCCCCATCACTACATCACTCAACTCAATGTCTATAAGGGGGCAGTCGGGCACCCAATCGAATTGTTCCTGATCGGCTTGGGAATTGGTGGATTTTTCGATTTCTTGCCGCGCGCCTTTCTGATCGCAGGGACTATCGGCCTAACGGTCGGCATGTATCAGCACATCAACTGCCGCTTTAATTCACCGGGCTGGTGGCGATTCCTGTTCAACACGACTGACCATCACAGCATCCACCACTCGCAGGACTACGAAGCGACGCGGAGCAATTACGGGGCAATCTGGATCATCTTTGACCGAATGTTCGGCACCTGTGTTGACGGAGAGGCCGAACAACTCGGTATGGAAGGTGGCCGCCGTATGCAGATTTCAGAAACAATGATCTACCCTTGGACCGAAGGCCGCAAGGTTTGGCGCGAATGGAGAGGCAAACCCATCGCGGTAGAGGAAACTGCAAAATTGCCGACAAGCAGCAACTCATGATCAAGCGTATATTTGAGCACGGCAGCGCCACAGAATTGGAGCGCCAAGCATGAACTTGCCCTTCATTGATCGGATCTGGGTTGCTCGCGGCTCGTTCGAATTTGACCAACAGCTTGACGCATGTGAGGCATTTGATCGACTCGCTCCTCTTTTTGATCGGGAAGAGGTCGAGCTGGACAGTCAGACCTCAACACTAACTTATCGCAAGGCCAATCCAGAGGCGCAGCACAAGCTTGCAACATTCAGCAGCGGCACGCTCGAATTTCAGTGCCGAGGCAACACATCCGAAATTACCTATCGTGTTCGGAGTCCGGCACTTCTCCTAACCTTTCTGGCACCGCTTCTCTTTCTGGCATTTGGACAGACCATTGTTGGCATTGGAATGGTCAACCAGGCATTGACCGTCGAAGAAGAAAAGGAGGATGAAGAGGAGAAGGAGCCTAGCGAACTGCATTGGATCGATGAGATGCTCGGCGCGCCTGCACCAGAGAATCCCGAGGAAAAAGAAGACAAAGACGAGGGCGAAGAGGAAGAGGACGAAGACCACTCACCCATGCAGTCTTATGGCTTAGCGGGTGTCTTTGCACTGATCTATCTGATCGGTCGAATTCTCGAGCCCAGACTTTTCCGTTCTACTTTACGCAATGCGCTTGCTGGCGATGCGCAAAACGCAAGTGTTGGGTTGGAAAGCTGATCTAAGATGCCATCTTCGACCAGCGTGCGACAATTTCGTTCTGCAAAATTCGACGCTCCAAGGTCTGCTTTCCACTCCAATTCGCGACGTTCGGCTAACGACCCAATTGCGGACAGTCGGTGAAAATGGGCCAGCAATCAATCAGTCCTCGAACCCTCTTTCCGCAACCGCACGATGAACTCGATCAAGAAAGCGGTAACGAGGCTGAACAGGATCAGGCCATTGGCGGCTATGATGCCCGACAGAAGCCGCCAATCTTCGCCTATAACTACGTCTCCAAACCCCAGAGTGGTGAAAGAGACAACTGAGAAATACACGGCTTCTTCAAGTGTCACGAACTGGCCAAGCGCCATAAATGCACCTGCCCATATCCATACCGATAGTGTGAGCGCACCAAGCATCCACAATACGACCGCCGAGAGTGAAGTTATCAGCTTTACGAACCAACGGCCTGTAATCATCCATTTGCCCACCTTGGTCAAAACCAAGGTGGCTGCAGCAATAAAGCCAACCGTTACGACTACGGTAGCGCAAACCAGAACAGCACCTACGAGCAATTGGATCAGCACAAATGTTCCCCCGATATATAGCCTGCTGGTTGCCAGCCTGATTAAATTAAGGCAGCGTTTGTGTCGAGGCGCTTGAGGATTGATCGATTGTTGCGCCCCAAGAGGAATAGAACATGAGCTTTGGCAATCGATTTTTGAGCGCTCTCGCAATAGGGGGAGCGTTATCGGGATGTTCAGGCGGAGCTGCCGAAGACACTGAAATCGTTCGCCCTGCAAGATTGATAACAATTGAAGCGGCAAGTGAACGCCTCGACGTCAGTTTTCCTGCCATTGTTGAAGCGCGCAGTTCATCTACGCTAACCTTCCAAGTTGGTGGATTGCTTGAAGCCTTTCCCGTTTCGGAAGGACAGTTTGTCCGCAAAGGCCAGCCAATCGCTCGGCTGGCACAAAGGCGATACCAAAACGCTGTTGATTCTGCGCAAGCCCAATATGCGACTGCGCAGGGCGAATTTGAAAGCGCAAGCTCGCTGCTTGAAGAAGACGCAATTGCCGCGCTTGTTGTCCAACAAAGACGAGCGCAACGCGATGTCGCCGCTGCAACTCTCGACAGCGCGAAGAAAGACCTTGCAGACACTGTTTTGCGCGCTCCTTTCAGCGGTGTGGTCGCTGAAAAGCTGGCAGTGCGGTTTGAGAATGTAAGCCCCCAGCAAGAAATCGTTACATTGCAATCTACTGGTGCGGCAGAAGCTGTAGTCAGTGTGCCGGCAAGTTTGGTACCTCGCTTGGCAAATCGTCCGCCCACGAACGAGTATGTGGTGCTATCATCTGCGCCTGATCTGGAAATCCCAGGACGATTTATGTCGGTGAGGACGCAAGCAGACGTACAATCACAGACTTTTACTGTCAGATTTGCATTCGACGCTCCCTCCAACGTTGTTGTCCTGCCTGGGACGACCGCAACTGTTTACGGCAGCCGCGAATTGTTGGGTGACGAAATCGAAGGTGACGGAATCAACGTTCCTGTAGGTGCGATCCTGTCAGATGGGAAAGCTCGCTTTGTTTGGGTTGTTGACCGAAAGACAATGCAGGTCGCCAAGCGAAAAGTGACCGTCGGAAAAGGCACCGGTGCTGACGTCCCCATCATTGATGGTTTAGAGGCCGGTGAAACCATTGTCGGCGCAGGTGCTGCGTACCTCCATGAGGGGATGAAAATTCGTCCCTATGAAGGCTGAGGGCAAGCGCAATGGATGCTGCTGAATTCTCGATCAAGAACCGTCTGATCATGTTCCTGATAATCGCTCTCGTGATGGCGGGTGGTTGGTATAGCTATCAGAACATTGCCCGGTTCGAAGATCCCGAGTTTACCATTCGGACAGCGCAAGTTGTGACCCAATATCCAGGGGCTACTCCTGAAGAAGTCGCCAACGAAGTTACGGAAACGTTGGAAAGTGCGATCCAGCAGTTGGGCGAAGTGGACGAAGTGCGATCCGTATCCTCGGCTGGCCGCTCGGAGATCAGCGTCGATATTCTTTATAGCGCATCTCCAACGAAAGAGGATTTGCAACTTATTTGGACGAAGCTGCGCAACAAGGTGAACGACGCCACTGGCCAGTTACCGCCAGGTGCCAACACGCCGTATGTGGCCGATGATTTTGGCGATGTTTATGGCCTGTCTTATCTAGTGACAGGAGATGGATATTCATCTGCAGAAGTACACGAGTATGTGCGCTCACTGCGCACTGAATTGTTGGAAGTCGATGATGTCGCAAAAGTTCAACTCTTCGGCGCTAGACAGGAAGCCATCTACGTCGAAGTCTCTCGGGAACGCGCTAATGCATTAGGCCTATCTGTAGAGCAAATTTACGGAGACCTCGCACAGCAGAACTCAGTCGTTCCAGCTGGTGACGTGCAGTTTGGTGATCGCCGGATGCTCTTCCAGATCACGGGTGAAATCGGGTCGGTAGAGGCCATTCGTAACCTTGTGGTTTCGACGGCCACTTCAGGTCAACTGGTAACTCTGCGGGACGTAGCGACGGTAACCAGAGACTATATCGACCCTCCTGCAAACCTTGTTCGCTGGAATGGTAAACCTGCAATTGCAATTGGAATATCGAACATCTCTGGTGCAAATGTCTCGAAGATGGGCGAGGCAATTGATGCCAAACTGGACGAGACCAAGTCACTGCGCCCTTTGGGGATCGAAGTACATCAGTTCTACCATCAAGGTAAGGTTACAACCGAAGCAGTCTCGGCGTTCGCGGTGAATGTGGTGGCTGCGCTGGCCATTGTGCTTGTGACGCTATTCTTCTTCATGGGTTTGCGATCCGCGATTATCATTGGTGCGACGCTGGTCGTAACAATCGCTGCGACGCTGGCCGTGATGCTGTTTTGGGGCATACCGATGCACCGCATCTCGCTTGGCGCGTTGATCATTGCGCTGGGCATGTTGGTAGACAATGCCATTGTTGTGACCGAAGGCATACTGGTTGGCACACAACAGGGACGCAAAAAGCTCGACATAGCCAAGGAAATTGTATCCCGGACAAAATGGCCCTTACTGGGCGGAACCCTAGTGGGTATTATCGCCTTCGCACCAATTGGCTTTGCTCCCGGTTCAACGGCCGAATTTACTGGCGACCTGTTCTGGGTAGTGATGATCTCGTTGCTGTTCAGCTGGGTGTTTGCGATCACGATTGTCCCTCTTTTTGCCGACATGCTCTTTCAAGAGAGCGATGGTCCGGTTGAGGAGAAACCAGAGCACCCTTTCTTCACTCGTTACCGCACGATGATGAAGCAGGTGCTGGCCAAATCGAATACGGCGATCATTGCCGTTGTCGTAATGTTCGTGGTTGCAATCGTTGGATTCAACTTCGTAAAATCCGGCTTCTTCCCACCATCAACCAGTCCGCAAATTGTTGTCGATTTTTCCATGCCTGAAGGCACCGACATTTCGGTCACCGATGCCAAGATGCGAGAATTGGAAGGTTTCATCTCGGAGCTTGATGGCGTTGAGGGCCTGCAGACCTTGGTCGGTCAAGGAACGCTGCGATACATGCTGGTATACGCACCTGAATCGCCGAGCACGGCCTACGGTCAGTTTTTGATCAGGACGACCGATTATGACTCAATCTCAGGCATCCTGCCGCAAATCCAGCAGCATATCGACGCAAACTTCCCGAACGCTCAAGCCAAAGTCTGGCAATTTCAATTGGGACCAGGTGGCGGCTCCAAGGTAGAAGCGGAGTTTTCTGGGCCAGAACCCGCAGTGCTGCGCGAATTGGCCGACCAGGCAAAGGCGGTAATGGCTGCTGACGGCCGAGCAATTTCGATTAAGGATGACTGGCGGCAACCGGTGAGTGTCGTCGAAGTGGTGTACGATGCAGATAGTGGACGCCGATTGGGCATTTCACGTGAAGACCTGGCCAATGCTCTTCGCACGAATTTCTCTGGCCGCGATGTTGGTGTCTATCGAGAAGGTGATCAGCTGATCCGAATAATCTCCCGTGCTCCGGCTCGTGAGCGACTGGACGAAGCCTCGTTAAATGGCGTGCAGATCCTCAGCCAATTGACCGGTCGATCAGTGCCAATACTTGAGGTTGTTGAAAGGTTCGAAACCAAATGGCAAAATGCCAAACTTCGTCGGGTTGACCGGGTTTGGACTATCAATGCCCAGACCGATCCAATGCCTGGGGAACTTGCTTCGACATTGTTCGAACGATTGCGCCCCCAAATCGAAGATATCGATCTCCCTGAAGGGTATCAACTGGCCTGGGGCGGCGAATTTGGAGACAGCGCGGAAGCGAATGAAAGCTTGGCCAGCACCCTACCCATGGGTTTCCTGGCAATGGTCTTGGTTGTGATTGTTTTGTTCAACGCACTGAAACAACCACTGATCATTTGGCTGACCGTTCCGCTGGCCTTAATCGGGGTGGTAATCGGGTTGCTGGTTACTGACACAGCGATGGAATTCATGGCTATCTTAGGGCTTTTGTCATTGTCTGGGCTCTTGATCAAAAACGCGATTGTGCTGGTTGATCAGATGGATCTAGAAATTCGTGATGGTAAGCCAAGATATGATGCAGTCTTGGACTCAGCTGCCAGCCGCGTTCGTCCGGTAATGATGGGGTCTTTAACCACGGTATTGGGCGTCATCCCGCTGTTTCTCGACGCGTTTTTCAAGTCCATGGCTGTGGTTCTAGTGTTTGGCCTGACTTTTGCGACATTGCTAACTCTCGTGATTATTCCTGTCTTCTACGCAAAGTTCTTTGGGATCACCGAAGACGAAACAGCTCATACTGACGGTGACCTGGGGAATGATGCACCAGAGCAAGGAGCCACCGCATGAGCAAGATGATTGCCAAGGTCGGCCTCTTGGCTGCGAGCTGTGCTCTACTAGCCTCTTGTGCCTCGGTTGGTTCCGTGAATGACAGCGTGGCTCAAGAGCGAGCAGCGGAAAGCGTTCCGCCAACCCCGCCAGAATGGACCTCCGTTCGCGCCAAACTGGGCGACGTGCAGGTCGGATGGATCGCAGCATTTGAAGACCCCGTGTTGGTCGAATTGGTAGAAGAGGCGCAGCGCAACAATCGCAATCTGCGCGCAGCAGCGGCAAGCGTTCGCAGATCCTGGGCCTTGGCACGCCAAGCGGGTGCGCCTCTGTTGCCTGCTATCGGAGCGTCTGCAGGTGGTTCTCGAACCGAGATAGTCGATGGTCCTGGAGACGCGAACAGCTTCGATGCTGGCATTCAAGTGTCATACGAATTGGACATCTGGAATCGCATCGCAGCGGGTGAGGCGGCAGCAATCGCCAGCGCAGAATCGGCTGAGGCTGATTACGTCTTCACTCAATATTCAATCGCGGCTGCCGTGGCTCGCAGTTATTTTCTCGCTATTGAATCTGGAGAGCAAGTTTCCGTTGCGCGTAGTGTCACAGACGCATTGACCGAAATTGTGCGGATTGTTGACCTCCGATACCGTTATGGCTTTGCATCCGCCTATGATGTGTCGCTGGCCAAGGCAGATCTGCAATCGGCCAAAGACAGCTTAGCAGCCGCCCAAAACGGCCAAATCGAAGCATTAAGAGCGTTAGAATCCTTGGTAGGACGGTACCCCAGCGGATTGTTGGACACGGCACAGACATTGCCGATTC
Source organism: uncultured Erythrobacter sp. (assembly GCA_947495555.1). Classification (GTDB taxonomy): domain Bacteria; phylum Pseudomonadota; class Alphaproteobacteria; order Sphingomonadales; family Sphingomonadaceae; genus Erythrobacter. Next base: position 2,172,164 of record CANLZI010000001.1, read on the forward strand.
AACCAAGTCCTCCGGCGGCTGGTTTGCCCTCCGAATTGCTGGAACGTAGGCCTGATCTGATAGCAGCTGAGCGCAGTGTTGCTGCCGCGCTTAACTCGCGTTCTCAAGCGCGTGCTGCCAAGCTGCCGAGTCTTTCGCTGACAGGCAGCATTGGCGGTGCATCCCCAGATCTCGAAGACGTACTTGATCCGGCCAACATGGCTTGGACATTGGCTAGCAACATTTTGGCTCCAATCTTTCAAGGTGGGGCGCTCGACGCTGCTGTCGATGCTGCAGATGCGGATGTAGACGCCACGGTCGCAGTCTATGCTGACACCGCTATAAACGCCTTCAACGAGGTTGAAACTGCATTGGATCGCGGAGTGTATCTGAGAGAACGCAGGATAGCTTTGGAGACTTCTACCGCTGAATCACGCAACGCCTTGCGCCTGTCAAATCTGCAGTATGACGAGGGTGAGATCGACCTGATCGACGTGCTGAGCATTCAGCAGCGGGTATTTGGTGCCGAGAGCAACTTGCTGGCGATCAAGCGAGCACAGCTCAATCAATATCTCGAACTCAGCCTTGCGCTTGGCGGTGATTGGCGCGGTACCTCGATTCGATCTGAGATCAGCGAGTAGCAAGTCATGGAATTTGATGGCGCCAACCTTTTGCAGCTGGATAATTTCGTCACGCTGACATTTGGCATCATTGTTCTGTTCGTCGGGATCAAGATCACCGACCGCATCGGCTTTCTCCAGCGTTACAACATTCCCGAGCCCGTAACTGGCGGCATGGCCGCTTCAATGATTGCGCTGCTAGTTTATGCAACGTTCGGGCTTGAGATCGAGTTTAGCCTTTACGCTCGTGACATATTCTTGATCTATTTTTTTACGACCATCGGTATCAATGCCCGCTTCAGCCAATTGATGGCCGGGGGCAAGCCGTTGGTCATATTGCTCTTACTGACGCTGACCTTTCTGACCATTCAGGACACGGTTGGTTATTTGGCAGCCAGTGCACTGGGCCAGCCGAGCGGTGTGGGCATATTGGTGGGATCAGCATCGCTTGCGGGAGGTCATGGAACGGCCATCGCTTGGGCACCCACAATTGCCGAGCAACAGGGCGTTAGCAATGCTTTGGAAATCGGAGTTGCAGCGGCGACCATCGGACTTGTGATCGCCAGTGTTATTGGCGGACCAATCGCGAAATTCCTCTTGGCACGGCACAATCTGCAGGCGGACAGCGACAGCGATCTGTTGGTTGGGATTGAGCGCGACAAACAAGATGCAACGTCGATTACCCATATCAATCTGATGGGCGCTATCTTGATCATCCATGTCGCGATGATCTTTGGCTACGCGCTCAACGAAATCGTTGCCCAACTGGGTCTAAAATTGCCGCTGTTCGTTTCGTGCATGATGGTCGCCATCCTCATGACCAACACGATTCCTGTCGCCTTCAAAAAGGTGCAGTGGCCAACCGGGTCAAAGGCGCTTGCGCTTATCTCCGATTTCTCGCTTGGTCTGTTTATCGCCATGTCGCTGATGGGCATGAAGCTGTGGGAGGTGGCAGACCTTGCTGGCCCATTGTTTGGGTTGTTGGCCGTCCAAGTCTTGGTCGCGGTTTTGTTTATCCTTTTCGTGGTGTTCCCGATCATGGGCCGAAACTATTTTGCGGCTGTATTGAGCGCAGGTTTTGCTGGTTTCTGCTTGGGTGCGACCCCTACCGCCATAGCGAACATGTCAGCGGTAACAAAAACCCATGGGCCATCACCGACCGCCTTTATCATTGTGCCACTTGTGGGTGCGTTCTTCGTTGATGTTGCGAACGCCCTGCTCATTCAATTCTTCCTGTCGCTGTGATACGAAGAAGATCAGGAGAAAATTATGCGTAGATTTCTGATTGCAGTCGCTGCCTCAAGCCTCGTCCTTGCTGGATGTGCCACGACTGGGCGTATCACAACCGATTTCGACCAATCGCAGAATTTTAGCGAGTATGCGATGTTTGCTTGGGCTGGCAGAAGCCCAATGATCGTCCAAGGAAACCGGTTAGTGCCGGCGATGGTGCAAGCAGAAGTTGCCGAAGCCATCAAACAGGATCTGATCTCTAAGGGCTATACGTACACTCAAAACTTACAGGAAGCTGACTTTGCCGTATCATTCACGATTGGTACGCGAGATGGCATCCGTACGAATGAGTATCCCGACTATTTTTGGCAGAACCGAGTGGGTTGGGCTTGGGGCGATCCCTATTGGCCGCGCCTCGCGACTATGCCGCCAATGCGAACCGAAGTGCGTGAATATACCGAAGGTACATTGTCAGTGGATATGTTTGACGTTGAGCGCCGCGCTCCGGTCTGGCACGGAGTCGGGCAGCGAAATCTTTCTCGGGCGGAATTACGTGGCGACACCAACACGGCAAGCCAAGACGTGAGGACGATCCTCGCTGGATTCCCGCCTAGCTAAGGTCAACCGGTCTAGTCGATGTGTGTTTTGAGTACGTCCAAAACCAACGCATCTGGAGCGTCAACGCACTCCATCATTGTGTTGATTACAGCTGTTTGTACTTCCCTTGGGGAAATGTCTGCCGAACCCATTTCGCCTCGGGCGTAACCATAAAGCATGACCAAAGCGAACGCTCTGTCATCTTCAGCTAAGGTAACAACATCCCAACATTTGAGCGTTGCGAAGTCCACTTTCTCATCGCTTTCCAAGCCGAAATTAGCTGTCGGCCCTTCATTGGTATCTTGCGCAGCAATCGGGGAAGCCATGAGAGACATCGCAGCAAGGGACATCGCCAATGTTTGAGTAATTTTCATTTCCGTCGCTCCTCACGTGCCGCGCCCATACAGGCATCCAGCTCTAACCTGTAGATACGCGCTTTCTTGCGTTGTTCTTTCTTGGCTGCTCCGCGCTTCAGTGCACCAACGATACCGCCGATTATCGCACCGCGTTTAGCCGCCTTTTTTCGCTCTTTCTTGTTTCCGCCAAAGATCAAAGAACCAACAGCACCACTTGCCGCCCCCTTTGCAGCGCCATCCAGCGCACCTCCTGGCAAATACCGGTTCGGCACTGGCCCTCTATATCCAGAGAAATCGGCAGCTCGTTGTTGGCAATACTCATACCGAGACTGGTTGTATTGCGCCTGGACGGGAAGGCACAAAACCGAAGTTAAGGCTCCGACCATTATTCCAACCTTCAATCGCAATTCTGCCTCCCAGCGTTGCCAATCCAATTGGAGCATAGCAGGACACGAACAATTCTAAAGAGCCAATTGGGCGCGTCTGCTTCCCACCCCATTTGCGGACTTTGAATGGATGGCAGTTTGTGGGCCGTAAGCAGTCAGTCTGCTATCGTTCGATCATGAGGGAAAAGCCGACATTCTGACAACGACCCAATTGCGGACCTTCGACGAGATCCCCGGAAAATTCCCGCCAAAGCATTGTCGATTTCCCAAAGGTTCAGCGGCTCGCGGCGTTGAGTCTGCGAGAGTTCTAAATTCAGTTAGTAGTCCGAGTGTGGAACTAAGTATATCGTCACTCAAACCAGCGCCGGGCGCAACATCGGTGTCATCACAGGCGAATTTCCAACCTGGATCTCCCCGATCTTCTCAAAGCCATGCCGCTCGTAAAGGGAGACATTGCGCGGATTAGAGGATTCCAAATAGGATGGTAAGTGATCTTCATCACAATGCGCCAATGCGTGTTTCATCAGCGCCGCACCCAACCCTTGCCCAATACAGGCCGGGTCCGCGCCGATCATTGGTAAGTACCAGTGATCGATCTGCGGGTGGAACTCTTGCACTTGCCCAAAGAACTCACCGACTTCACCCAATCGCTCTTCCGGTATGGTTTCTTCAACCAGTGCACCAATCGCATCTCCATCCACCTCTGTGCCAGGTTTAAGCCACATCGCCGCAGCGCGCGGGCCCTCCACCATATAAGCGGTGCCTTCCTCCAACCCGCGAAAGCCAAATGCCTTGGCGAGGCGAGGCAATGCTTTGAGATAGGTTCCGGGTTCAGGCCACATCCAACGCGAAATGGGGTCGGCTGCGAAGCTCAGTGCCATTGTGTGGAGGATCGTGTCAGCATCCCTCAGTTCGGCTGTTCTGATTATCGGATTTTCCATGCTGCATGCTTACGCCAAAGAGCGCCCAAGATCTAGACGAGCGTCCGCTTCCCACCCCAATCCAAGACATTAAGAAATGTCAAAAGCTGGGTCGTTGCCTGACCAGCCGCTTTTGTCGTCCTAAGTGATGAACCTGCCAATCTGCTTCCAGCCAATCCCATTAAGCTAACAAACGACCGATTGTGGGGGTGGAAAGCGGCCGTATTGTACTAAGCTTTCAGGGCCTTAGGTATTGATCAGAGTATCTGTTCCAAACTGAAGTCCGGACAGGCTCTTTTAGTGTTGTCTTACCTTCTATTCGTTTCGTAGACTTTTCGCTCAAACGCTTGGTACAACCCGTATGCTCTTGGGTCAGCATATGGAAGATATTGTGAGAAATAGACTACGACGATCTTTCTGTCATAGTCGATCGTGAAGTAGCTGTTGAATAGCCCTCCCCAGTATCCTTTTCTCGTCGGGCTTCCTTCCGAGTTTGCTGCTAAAGCAATCCCCAGGCCAAAGAGATCATTTGATGAGCCCAATGACGGCGGATAACATAGGCTTGCGTCAATGCAGGTGAGGTCGCGTGTCACTCCCGCTGGAAGGTGGTTTCGAAACATTTCCTCGACGAGCTCGGAGCTTAGGATTCTGACTCCGTCGAGTTCTCCTTCATTGGCAAGCATGACGAGAAAACGTTTGAAATCGTTCGGGCTGCTAAACATGTCGCCGCCCCCATACTGGTTTGATGGGCTGAGCGGGATACGATCTTGAAATACCTCAAACCTATCTTTGTAACCGCTACCGTTACTATCTACCGCAAAGAAACCGTAATCTACTATTTCCGCCTGTAGTTCCTCAGGAACATCAAACCAGGTCCTATCCAAGCCAAGTGGCCCGGAAATATTCTCTCGGACGTATTGCTCAAGCTTTAAGCCTGAGACTTCCTCAATGACTAAACCTGCCCAACCTACTCCTCTTCCGTAGATAAATCCCGCGCCAGCTTCGAAGACACGGGGGGTCTCTTGATTCCACCCCATCTCCACGCCGCATGCCGCATGCCGTTCTGAATCAAATGTATATGCAAATCCGGCGGTATGACTGAGTAGGTGTCTCAATGTGATCGGCTCTGACGGCGAGATTAGCTCACAGTTTGGCCCAAGAATCTGAATTTCCGCAAGGCCCGGTAGAATCGGTTCGAGAGGTTCGTCGAGTGTAAGCACACCCCGGTCTACAAGCTGCAAAGCCGCAACTGTAGTTATGGTCTTTGTCATTGAAGCAATACGAAAAATCTGATCGCCAGATGGGTCATAGCCGATTGTATGGGTAAGCTCTTTGCCAGTCTTCATGTCCATGCTGGACATATAAGCACCTGGGATGCCTGCCTCTTCAAACGACGCTTCGAATTGCGCAAAATTGCGGTCAAACGCAGTAGAGCAGGATGCCAATGCGAGACCGGCTAGCAACACAACAAAATTTAAAGTCGTGATGTTATGTCTACGGCTTTGCATCATCGTCCTCGCCCCTAATCCCATGCACTCAAGACGTGAGAGTAGCTCCACCTTCTTATTTTGAAAGGATTGATTGCAACGTCCGCCTCTGGGTCGTTAGCGGACAGTCAGCTCTTCTCATGCACAACCCGATTACCGGACAGTCTGTAGTCGGCCCAAACCCGGTCAGGCTGGGACGGTCGTGCGTTTGTTGCCGAACACTGCCTGCCATGCCTGAATTTCTGCAAACGTCGTTTCGTCTGTCTGCCGCGCTAGCTGTGCCAAAGGCGCGTAACCGAGCGCGTCATCGCTTTGGTCAAGATACATGACAGTGCGCTCTTGCAGCGCCTCTAGCCTGCGCGCGGTCATTTCCGAGATATCGGCAAACCGGTCAAAATCGCCGAAATATCCGATCGCAGCGAGTGCGCCGGCAATAGTTGGAAGGGCAACTGCACTGACCGTGAACCATTTGGCCAAGAGGGTAACCCATTCGGGAGCAATCACACTGATCTCCGATAGTCCGAACAAAACCAGATAAAGCGTGACCATTATCACCGCTAGCGCAAACAGCCGTTCGGCCAACGTTTCAATGGCGTGATGCGCGCGGTGAAGGCGCGCTGATTTGCTTTGATGGTATTCAAGCTGAGGCAGGATCGCGTGATCAAGCAATAGCCGCCCAGACGCGCGCAGATAAGCGCCATCTACTTTTACGTTCGGCAAACCGACACCGCGCACGACCTGACGGGCATACCATTCCGGCCAGCTGCCACGCACGCTTTGCGGCCAACCGCCAATAGGTCTGGCGACGCCCAATACGAGTAGGCCCGGCGCATGACGCAGATATTCGGCCAACCGCCGGGTTTCCAGCCAGCGGGCATGCAGACGGGCGCGTTGTCCCGAAATTGTGTTGACCACGATAGCCAATAGCAAAGCGAGCTCTAGCCCGGCGAAAATCCATTTGTACTCGGGTCCGGTGGTAGGAATATAAAGCAGGCCGACAAGGATCGCGAGTGGGCCGAGGGTGAAGTTCAGCACCATTCCTGACCGGAACAGGTCCGATAGACGCGATGCGATGGCGTTGGTCCATGCAAAGCGGTTTAGAACATGCTCACCGATGACGCTCGTGATCCGCTCGTCACCGCCCGGAAACGCATCGAGTGAGTCCAGTAAGGATTTTCCGCTTCCCGTGGCGACTTCGTCAGGCGCTTCGAAGGTCTGCCGCAAAGATCCGAACTTTTCGCGCCAATTGCGATGCCCAAACAGTGCTTCCACGCGCCGATAGGCATGACTGCCTGCCGAACTGTGATCGCGCCATGCTTCTTCGCCAAGGGTGGCCAGGCCGGTATGGGGGCTTTCGTCATCAGGTGCAGCCAATCCGACGCCATCGCTCACCAAGGCCTGCAATTGCGCATCGCGCAACGCAGCGCCAACCGGCGATTTAAGAGCAAGAGCATCGGGAGTATACACAATGCGCCAATCGTCCGGCGATGCAGGATCGATCCAGATCACCGGTACTCCAGCCGACAGAGCAGCCATTGCGGTATGGCCGGTTCCGCCGATATTGGTGGTAGATTCGCCGTCCCAAACGGCAATCACAATGTCCGATTGCTCGATCAGGATCCGGCCTGATTGCAGTGTTCGGTCAGAGGTATGGTGCAGAAACGTGCTGAGCGGTTTCGGATCATCTAAACTATCCAGCTTGGCGAGAAAGTGATCAGCAACAATCGCATCACGCTCTGCCAGTTCGAAAACTGTGGCCTTATCCAACAGCGTTTCTATCGCAGTCATCCGCTTGCCTGTCGCCTCATCGCCAGGCACTTTGCCAGCCATGATTGCGCGTGCATCTGCAGCGGATTGCGGATCAGCATTGATAGCGGTGTTGAGCGCTCGGCCAAATGGCAGCGGAACTGCAAGCTCCCACCCATTTGCCAGCGCGAGATCAGCCGCTAGGTGGTCGGTTCCATCAGCCAGCAACGTCAGCAGACGCAGCACAGGCGGCTGAGGTTCAGCCCCGTGGACATCAAAGGCTTTCCCGCCATTTTCCAGAACAGAGAAAATCTCTGAAAGCGCCGCTGCCAGTGCTGCGCTGTCAGTTGGAAACGCCGGGTGCAAACGGCGATGCCCTGTTATGCCGATGCCAAGGCATGGCCGCGGCACGGGCGGTTCAAAACCCAGAGGGGGCGATGCAGGATTGGCAGTCAATGTGATCGGTTGTTCCCCCGGGAGAAGCGGTTCGGCTTTTCATCTCAAGTGCTAACCGCCCACAAAACGTTCGACAAGTGCTGCGTGCTTCCCGCATACTTTTGCGAACAGTGTTCGACAGGGCGGAAAAGCTGCGTTATCCCTTATGCTCCGGTCGCACGGTCAAGGGTGCAGGATTTCTGCGATAGAGGGGCATATGAGCGGTCTGGATCATCCAGAACAGGAGGGAACGGCAACGGACACTGTATTCCTCAGCTATTCGCGTGACGATCAACCGTTGGCGCGCAAAGTGTTCGACCTGCTTCAGGATGCTGGCATTTCGGTGTGGTGGGATGCCATGCTTGAAGGCGGCGCTCGTTACCATACCGTGACCGAGGATAAGCTTGAGACGGCAGATGCGGTTGTCGTGCTGTGGTCCAAGATTTCGTCAGTCTCGCACTGGGTCCATGACGAAGCCACGCGCGGACGCGATCGCGGAGCGATGGTCCCTGTTTCCATTGACGGCACAGAGCCGCCTTTGGGGTTTCGCCAATTTCAATGGATCACTCTGCCATCAGACGCCAATTGGACGGCGGACACTCCCGAAATCGAAGGACTGATAAAAGCAGTCAAATTGAAGCGCGATAGTGCATGCCCAGCAATTACAGAATCGTCAGGGGCGGGGGCGACTGCAGCCCAGGCTAAAACAAGCCCTGTGATCAGCCGCCGCGCGGCAATTTTTACCGGTGCGGCTCTCGCTGTTGGAGCAGGCGGCTTTACCGCGAGGAATGCGGGGTTGTTTGCGTCTGCTGAGACAGATATTAAGCTGGCAGTAATGCCTTTCAATGTAATGGGAGGACCGGGCGAAGATTCTTATTTACTCGAAGATTTCGCGGCGGGAATTCGGTCGCAATTGGCACGCAATCCGTTGCTGCATGTTGCGGCAAAAACATCCTCAAATGCGTTCCGCGACAAAGGCGATACCGCAGGTGTCATCAGCGGAAAGCTCAAGGTGAACTATTTGCTCACTGGCGATATCCGGCGTGCAGGCAATACTCTCACAGGCGGTGCGGAATTGATCGACGGAAACACCGACAGGGTGCTTCGCGAATTCGAAATCAAAGGCCCGATTGATAGCGTATTCACCATTCAATCCCAGATTGCAGCAGGCATTGTCACTTTGCTGGCAGGCGCAGATGATCGCTCGACAGGGGGCGAAGTTTCGGGCGGTACGCAAAATGTCGCCGCTTATGATGCGTTCCTGCGCGGGCAAGAGCTCTACGATTCAGGGACGGACGAGGCGAGCGACCGCGCTGCCTTGACTAAGTTCAATGAAGCAATCCGGCTCGATCCTGACTACGCCGCTGCTCACGCAAAGCGCGGGCGATCGCTGGCTCTGACCCAAAACCTTTATGGTGCGCCGCGCGAGAGGGACAGCGCGATGAACGCTGCCGCCGAAGCCGCACGACGAGCAATCGCAATCGCGCCTGATTTTGCTGATGGTTACGCGGTGCTCGGCTTTGTCTTCGCAACGGGCAAGCTCGATATGGCAGGCGCGCTCAAGCCGTGGAAGCAGGCGTATGAACTGGGCAAAGGGGATGCTGACATCCTCAGCCGGTATGCAATTTTTCGCTCACGCATCGGCGATGACAGCGAAGCGAAAGATGCAATAGCTTTGGCAGAATCGCTGGACCCGCTTAACGCCCGCGTGTTCCGATATGCCGGAGACATCGCCTACAATTCGCGTGAGCCGGGGATGGCCATACTCGAATATGAAAAGGCCTATGGCCTCAATGAAGGGCTTTCGAGCTATCATAATTTAGTCGGCTGGGCCCGGCTAACGATGGGCGACCTGGTCTCGGCCAAATCGAATTTTGAAGCAGAGACGCGGTATGTCTTCAAGAAAACCGGCCTTGCGATTGTCGAAGATAAACTCGGCAATCGCGCTTTCGCCGAGAGGCACTTTGCAGAGCTCAAAGAGCATCAAGGAGACAAGAGCAATTACCAATACGCGCAAGTCCATGCACAGTGGGGTAATGAAGCTGAGGCGTTGAGCGCGTTGGCAGCAGCATGGGCCGCGCGTGACGCTGGTCTGGCGCAGATTTACAAAGACCCGATGCTTGATCCTCTTCGCGGAACCGAAGGATACCAACGAGCAGTCGCACGAATGGGTTTCGAATAACCGATTAGTAATTTGCAAGAAAGGATCGAATATGAAGAAGAATGCATTGATCATTGGCGCAGTGAGCGCGTTCAGCCTTAGTCTGGCTGCGTGTCAGGGGCATGAGGAGGCTCAGGGGAGTGAAGAAACCACGACATCGGAAGAAGCGACCACTGATGAAGACGGCACCGGCGGTGATGAACGCACTGGCGTTGATGAACGCACCGGTGTCGATGAGCGAACAGGTGTCGATGAACGCACTGGCGTTGATGAACGTACCGGCGTTGATGAACGTACCGGCGTAGATGAACGTACCGGCGTAGACGAGGATTAATTGATGCATTGCGGGCTCCGTCGCGCACAATGCGATTGGGGCCCGCAATTATCGCTCTTTGGCGTATTTTTAGAGTATGAGGCGCCCGCCTGCACGCGCGGTTCTCAAACGTGATCGCGCTTTTGCGATCCAATCCGCGAAGCTCTCTACCCGCATGTAGATAGCGGGGGTTTTGCCTTGCGCACATCCTTTCCCTACGGAAACCAGTCCAACCAACACCCTGCGGTTGCCCACCCGTGATGTGACCGGCCCGCCGCTATCACCGTTGCAAGAATCGCTGCCCACACTGGAGCCTCTCGCGCAAAGAATATCCGGTTCGCTGAAACCGCCGAATCCGCGAAGCCGGGTGCAAGCATTGGCAGGCAATGGCAACAATGACAGCCCCTGCAGATAGCGAGGATTACGTTGGATGGTCCCATCGGCCGCGACAGGACCGCCCGCGCCAGGCAATGCCGCGCTCATATATCCCCATCCCGTGACGATGAGTTTGTTGTACCGTGTCGAGCGATAGGGGCCGCTACCCGCCGTAGCGATCGCGGCGAGGCTACCGCCCATACGGTTCAAATAACCGCGCGGATCATCAATCCGGATCAGCGCGATATCTGCCCTGCGTGACGGCGATTTCGCACGGCTATGTATCGCGGCAGAGTGAACTTTGAACGTCCGTCCTCCGGTTACGATATCTTGCGTGCCAAGACGGATGCGCATCTCCTTCAGATCTGGCCGAATACAATGCGCCGCAGTCAAGATGTACCCGCCGCCAATATATGAACCGCCACATTTATGCGCCTTTTCGAAATTGTTGCGCGGGCTGGATGTAGAGCGATGAAACGCATCGCCTTTCCGGTACAGAAAGAGCTGAGCCTGCCATTTGGAGATAGCGGTAGAGGCAGCAAACCCATTGACTACGTAACCGTCCGTTACATAGGCAATGGGTTGAAGAGCATCGACTGTAAACGTGCGGATGTTTTTCGGCCAGTCAAAGCGATCACCTGGCACTCCCCGAGTGAGCGCCGAGCACAGCGTTTGCTCGATCTCTCCGACGCACATGTTTGCAGGGACCTGGTCACCCCATTGAAGCTCCCAAATGGCCTGATTGATAGCCTCCGCTGTCGCCATGACGATAACCTGATGCCGTCCGGGTTCGGTAAAGATCGCGCTCTGCTGCGCCGTTCCGGCGAAAGCGATCACACGGCTATCAGCTGGACGATAGCTATTTGAAGTTGCCGGTCCGCTGGGATTTTGTGTCGGTGCAGCCTCACTTTTAGAACCGATTAATCTACCATTGGTGTAGGCTTGCCGCTGCGGCACGACGGGCTCCGGAACCTGTACGCGATTTCCATTCTCATCCGTGTGTTCGGTGGGGACGTAGTCGGTTGGGACATAGGTCTCGGGTCCGTAGTTCGGGAAATGCGTCCATTGAGATAACAAATGCGAAACCTTGCCGCTCGGAGAAATCGAAATCACAGCGATATGATGTGGCTTATCCAGTTTCGCGGTCACAGAAAGGTAATACCCCTGCCTCGCGTGGACCTCGTTCCAGTCCATCCTGTCTGGCATTTCGCAGAATGTTGTGTATCCGGTCATTTCGCTTAAACAAATCGATGTGGTCGGGTGATCGCCGCCCGACTGCCCGATGGTGAGCAAGGCTGCGCGGCGCGCCAATGTCGAAATATGGCGCTCAAGATCGGCAGCGAAATCTTCGCGGTCGGAACGCCCCAGATCAATTGGTACAGGCACATTGGAGGCCCAAGCGTTTTGAATATTGGTCCTGTGCGACGAATAGAAATGGAGTATATCCTCTAACGTCATCGCCCCGTGGCGGTTCATCCGTGGGTCGATTGCGGCGGCCTCAGCCCCGCCCATCCCTTTGATTCTGTAAAACACCAGATGCTCGGAAAACTCAGGATGCGGCGCGATCTCGTAAGTCGCTGCCGGATGAATTTCTATGGCTTGCTGATAGTCCAAAGCCGCTTCGACATTGGCAAGCTGCTCGGCATCAAGATCACTGGATAAGCGGACCCTGACAGGATGGGGCTCATCGGGGTGCCGGTTGAAGATCTGCATATGCTCTAATGTGTTGATGACGATTTTGGAGTCGGGTTCTGGGGCCAACTCGCCAGCCGCGAATTCGTCCCATGCGGGCAGGATTGCATCGCTTGAAGGCACAATATTGCCTGTCCCCGCACACGCCGAAAGGCCCATCGCTGCTGCAAGCAGGAGTGGATTTCGTCTCATCGCTTCATTCCCCCAAGGCCAAGTGTCAGCTTACCGTACAGAACCTCCGCCAACAAGGAAGCGCAGCCCTGTCAGAGAAAGTGGCACTATCAGAGCAAATGCACGGTTAGCGGAATCCGCGTGATAGGCTAGGGGAACGTGCGCGTTACGGCCCTTAGTTCCGATTTGTCTGATCGTCGACCGAATGCGGAGCGTCTGCTTCGGCGACCCGCTCCGATGAAACCGGACGGTCGGCAAACGGCCCAGTTCATGACCTACATTGATGACCGGGAATGGGGTGGAAAGCGGACATTGCTCGCTTATGCTGCTATCCCTAATGCCAAATCTTGTCCTACTTGCGGAGACTACGTTGAAGCGCATTGCAATTTTTGGCAGCTTGGCTGTCCTGGTCTTGGTCGTAGGTGCATTTGTGGCATGGGCTACCTCGCCCGATCCCAAGTATAATCCGGCCACTTTCGAGGATACGCCACTTGTCGAGAGCGTTGCGCAATTTGAGGTTGCAATCACGCTCGCCCAATATGCTGAGGACGACGGAGTGGTCCGGACAATTCTGGTGCTGGCTTTTGAAGGCGAAGCAGTTACTGGAGTAGATCTACGGGAACTGGGCGGCATCAATGGCGGCGATCCCTTTGAAGCTTTAGCCTCAGTAGAAGCACTGCCAGCCACGACCGAGGAAGCCGGAGCATATCCAACGATTGTCCTGCCTATGGACCGGCTCTTGCCGGCAGGCAGCGTTGGTAGTCGCCACATTGGCTCTGGCACCAATTTCCCCGAACATGCCGAGGAAGCAAACAGCACCTCGGTTTTCGGCTTTCCCAAATTTGGCGAAGCCACTCCGGCACGAACGACCGTCCGGCAGCAACCCGGCATTTTGCTCGACTACGAGGTCGAGCTATGCATGCGGTTTGATCGTGACATCACTTCGGTCGAGGATTTTGATGCAGCCGTGAAAGGCGTTTTTCTTTGTGGTGATTTTACCAACCGCAATGCGATCGTCAAACTTGCAGACCCCGACAATCTTGATTCGGGATCAGGATTCAGTGACGCAAAAAGTGGCCCTGACTTCTTTCCGACTGGTGCTTTCCTGATCATTCCCAGCGACTGGCAATCGTTTGTAGCCAGCCTGCGAATGACAACCAGCCTAAACAATGAACCTCGGCAAGACGCACGCGGCGCGGAAATGACTCTCGATTTTAGAGACCTGGTCGCCAAGTCGCTCGGCGACATGTCAGAGCGTCGCTTCCTTTATCGGGGAGGTCGAGAATTCCTCGCCGAGGGCGGAATGATTAGCAAGGAGATGACAATCATGTCCGGCACTTCTGAGGGGACGATTTTCACTGGTCCTACAAGAGGGGATCTTATCGAGGCCGTCGCAACTTATCTTGTTACCGGCGGCCCCTTTGTCCACGAGAGCCTGATGGACAGTGCCAAGGGCACGTTTATCGATAACGAACGGAGTTCGGGACACTTTCTTCAGCCGGGCGATACCGTGCGTCATGGCTCATCTCATCTCGGTAACATTGTAGTCGAAGTTACTCGGTAGCCAGCATCCGCAATTTGGGTCGTAAACGGACATTCTCAATTCATCCTGACATTTGACTACGAGATCCTGCTTTCGAGTGAATGAGAAAGGGAGTGCTTTGCTCAATCCAATTCTACCTTTGACGGTGCCCGGCTCGCCCCCTCCACTCTTATAGCCCGGTATCAGATGGTATCGGACAAACCTTCAAGCCAACCGATAAAGTATGGGGCCTGCAGCAGTACTATTCTGCTCGAAGTTGTCCAAAACAAACGGTTTGAAGGAACGGTTGAACAAAAGCGCTGGCAAGATATCGCTTAGGCTGTCCCAACGGCAATGGTTGATAATGGTGTAGGGCACAGTAGCGCTATCTTGGGGCAACAAAACGGTAGAATTATCGAGGCCGGTTTGATCCTGGAACCAACCCGCTGTGTAGTTCCATACCTGCAAATTGATATCCAGATCGTCCGCATAGAAGTAGTTAAAGAGGAACACACCGTCGTCTGCGTGATTGACGGGCCCGATCCTGCGCGTGTTCGACGCTGCAATGCTAATTGTCTTGTACGAACTTTCCTCAAGGACCGACACGAGTGCCGCCCATTCTGGCAAGTCTCTGTGGTTCTTTGCCGCTTCGCTGGTCTGAAATTCCGCCAGCATGACAACATCGAACCGCGCGGCCTCAATTTCGGGTCGCTTTTTTAACAATGCGCCACGTCCAGGAGGAATGATCAATGCCTTGAAGACCGTGGCGTCCAGAACCTCATCATTGTCTCTCAAAGCCTGCGCTTGTGCCTTTAGAGTCTTGAGCAATCGCTTCTTGCGCCTGCTTTCAATGAAAAAGCCAACGGGTGGTCGACGATCAATCTCAGCTGCTATCATCAAATAGCCAGATCGGCTTGGCTCCATCAATGATACTTTGGGAAACCTGTCTCTTGGTCCAACAACTCGGAGGGTTCTTGTTTGCTCAGTCATTCGTGCCCCCTCATTCGGGTAAGGACGTGTGCGATGATGCTCTTAGAACAGTTGCCGATGATCCTCGATCAACTCAACCATTGTAAGGTATAGTAAGGTGCTGTTCAATCATTGACCAATGGTCCGCAACTGGGTCAAATTCAGTCAGTGCTCAATGACCGAGAATGAGGTGGAAAGCGGACCTTCCAGTCACAGAGCAAAGGCTAGGTGCTAGATGACAATTTGATGGGTGTCTTGAACCTAGCATCCACTGTTATGGCAAGACCGATTAATACCCAGCCTGCAACGGTAAGCAAAGAGAAGCCTAGTGTGAGATAAAGTGCCCAGAATACGGCGAAACCCATCATAACAATGGGTAGCCTTATGGTTTCCTTAGCCAGTTTTTCACCGCAGCCAGAACAGTCGAAGGGCTTCTTTTTGCCGGCAAACGCTGCTTGCTGCCAAGTGATACGGGATTCGCATTTCGGGCATTGGCCAGTCATTTCAATCCTCCATTTAGGAAACAGCACAGCAATTGGGCGAAAAAGCCAAGGTCCGCAATTGGGTCGTTAGCTGACAGTCTGCTTTTGTCGTCCTGAGTGATGAACCTGCCAGTCTGCTCCCAGGCAATCCCATCAAGGTGACAAACGACCGATTGTGGGGGTGGAAAGCGGCCGTATTGTACTAAGCTTTCAGGGCCTTAGGTATTGATCAGAGTTTCTGTTCCAAACTGAAGTACGGACACGCTCTTTTAGTGTTGTCTTACCTTCTATTCGTCTCGTAGGGTGCTGTCAGACTAACGTGGCAGCACGGATGGGCTGCTGCTAGCAGTGGTGCATGAGCTGCAAATCGAGAGCCAAACCACCAAGTCCATTCAAACGTTTCAACTCATCGCCGGAGGTCATTCGGCTGGTAGTGATGATGTACGTCCGATTTCCATTGAGCCTTCGGAATGTGGAAGATCTGTTGGCAGAACGTGGCATTGATATTTGCCACGAGACTGTGCGCTTCTGGTGGAACCGGTTTGGGCCGATGTTTGCCGCTGATATCAAGCGTCAACGGATCAGCCGAAAGCGCGCCGCTCAGCTGCATCGGCTGAGTGGCAGAACCTCATGGCTTGAAGACCGCGCGCGGCAGGGGATGGCCTTGCCAGCTGGAGACGAGTTAGCGTCGGATTGACAGCACTCTACTAAGACTTGTGAAAACTGGGATGGGTGAAGTAGCTGCTGAAAACCGATTTATGAATTCGCAAATGCAGAGTATGAAAGGCGTAAATTAAAAATCTTGAATACTTCAGTAATATTTAAACTAAATTCCCAATAATTGACAAAAAAGTGCCGATTTGAGTATATAGATATGTTTATTTCATTTTTTGATATAAATATTTCAACGGTCAGGTCTGGTGTTGTTATTTTGCAACAGACTTTTTGCGACTCCTGATTATTCTCCAATCATAGTGGCCGGGCTGGAAATGGCTTGTTATCCGGCCAACTCATCAAAGTTCTTGTTGGCTAGATGGCCCCCTGTTGGGAGGGCCGAGCGGGCAACTGAGGATTTTTTGGCCGTTACTATGACCAAGAATTAGCACCCAAGGGGCAATCTACATGAAGAATAGCATCACCGGCGCGTCCGTGAGCGCGCTGGCAATCGCAATGGCGTCACCTGCTTATGCTCAGAATACAGAATCGCAATCAGGTCAGGAAGCAAATCGCGAAGGCGGCGTAAATACGATTATCGTAACAGCGCAAAAGCGCAGCGAGGATCTGCAGGATGTGCCAGTGTCCGTTTCTGCAATTGGCGAAGAGGCGCTTGATGAACTGAACATCGCGACCTTCGAAGATTATCTTGAGCAGCTGCCAACTGTGACCGCCGGCGGCAGCGGCCCGGGCCAAAGCACGATCTACATTCGCGGCCTTGCCTCCACCACGCCCAACCTGACCACAGCCGGTGTTGCTGGCCTAGCGCCCAATGTTGCGCTGTATCTGGACGAGCAACCATTGGCTCAGCCTGGCCGTAACCTTGACGTTTACGCCGCAGACATGGCGCGCATCGAAGTTCTGTCGGGACCGCAGGGAACGCTGTTTGGCGCAAGTTCGCAAGCCGGTGTTGTTCGTCTGATTTCGAACAAGCCTGATCTTGGCGGTTTTGATGCCGCATTCAATGCTGGCGTGTCCTTCACCAAAGGTGGTGAAACCAGCTACAAAGCCGATGTAATGGTCAATGTGCCCGTCACCGACACTTTCGCATTGCGAGGTGTTGTCTACCTGGACGACCAAGGCGGTTATATCGACAATATCACTGGCACCCGCAATCTGGGCGAGAGCGCGCGCTTCCGTTCTGCTGGCACTGTGCGCAGCAATGGTGTGGCCGTCAGCCCCTTGCGCGGCGGGTTCCAAGCTGGTGCCGATCTGACCAATGTTACCTTCCTGAATGCAGACAATGCGGGCATGGTGCAGGACGATTTCAACGACACGCAATATGCTGGCTTTCGCGCGACAGCTCTGTGGGAAATCACACCGGATTGGAAAGTAACCCTCGCGCACTCACGCCAAAGCGTTGAGAGCGACGGCGTGTTCTTTGCCGATCCCGAACTGGACGGTTTGGGCGATCTGGAAATCCAGCGCTTTGAGCAAGACCGTCTGGAAGATGATTTCTCCAACACCAGTTGGACCGTCGAAGGACGTCTGGCCATGCTGGATGTGGTCTATACCGGTGCCTATACTGATCGCGAGACAGAGCAGCGAGTCGATTACACCGACTACCTGTTTGTTGGTCAGTACCTACCCTATTATATCTGCGATGGAAGCGTGAGCTATCCGGGCGCAGGCAACGATCCGAGCGGCACTTGCCAGGCTCCAAATCTGTATGTGACTTCAGCCAGCGACACGACCGTGTTCACGCAAGAATTGCGTTTCAATACGCCGGTTGAAAACCGCTGGCGGGTTACCGCTGGTGGCTTCTACTCCGACCTGGAATTGAAAGAGCGCAACGATTTTGCATATCCCGGCAATGTACTGGCCCAGCCATTTGGACCATTTGCGCCCAACTTCCCGCAGGAAGGCTTCACAACCGTGGACGGTCCCTTCCCTGCCGAAACAATCTTCCGCAACGATATTCGCCGGACGGACAAGCAGTGGGGCATTTTTGGCGAGGCGAGCTTTGACATAGTGCCTGATCTACTGACGCTGACCTTAGGTGCACGCTATTATGATATCGAAGTTGATTTCGAAGGTAGTGCCAACGGTTCGTTCTGTAACTCTGGTGCCGCTCAAGATGCCAACGCCTTTGGCACCGACATCAACGATCTGTATGATGGCGATGGCGAGTTTACCTTCATCGGATCGTGTAATGCGGCCCTGCGCCAAACCTTCGATCTGAACGATAGTCTGGCCGACATTCAGGCCGCTGGCCTGTCCGCAACGCAGGCACAGCAAGTGTTCAACGCTGTTCGCGCGCCAGACACAGCACAGACCGATGGCTTCATCTACAAGGGCACCCTGACCGTGACCCCGAATGAAGACACTTTGCTCTACCTCACCTATTCAGAAGGCTTCCGTCCCGGTCTGCTTAACCGGCCGGGTGGTGCGACCAATGGAGCTGGCTTTACCGTGCCCTTCGAGCTGGAAACCGATGAGGTGAAGAACTATGAACTGGGCTGGAAACTGGACCTTGCCGATGGCCAGTTCCGTTTCAATGGCAGCGCATTCTATGTTGACATCAGCAATCTGCAAACCACCATCTTTGATCCCAGCATCACCAATCTGTTCTTCTCGGCCAATGCCGCCGATGCAGAAATCAAGGGTGTAGAAGCAGACTTCACCTTCGCTCCCTATTCCGCACCGGGTCTGACCGTTGCAGGGGCATTCTCCGTGCTCGACGCAGAGATTACCGAAGTGCTGATCCCGACCGCCGATGTGATCGCCGGTTCAGAGTTGGCCTTTGCGCCATCCTTCCAGGGCAATTTGCGGGTCCGTTACGAATGGGATTTGTCGGACACTCTGGAGGCCTATATCCAGCCGCAAATCAGCTATTCTGCATCGAAAGTCACCGATGTGATCGAGATCAACAAGCTTGAACTGGACAGCTACACCATCGTGGACATGGCGGTGGGCGTATCGAACGAGAATTGGCGCTTTGAACTGTTCGGCGATAATCTGTTCGACGAGCGCGCGCAGATCTCGGGCAATTTTGTGAATGACCGTCCGCAGATCACCACCAACCGGCCGATGACCATCGGGTTCAGGGTCGGCTACGACTACTGATCCTCAGTCTGAACAGCACAAACGGTGGAGGCGGGCCTGCAATCACAGGTTCACCTCCGCCGTTTTGCTTTGTAGGGACGCATGATGTCTGACCGCGAGCAAACTCTCAAACAAGCGCAGCAGGCCTTGCAAGCTGGCAAGTTTGCTGACGGCCGAGCGCTTGCAGATGCGTTGCTGGAAGCCAACGCGAGCGATGCAGAGGCGCTGTATATCGCCGCGGTCGGCGCGCGTTATCAGCAGGATTTTGTGGTGGCGCACAGTTATCTTGAGCGACTGCATCAGCACATGCCCGAATATGGCCGTGCATGGCAGGAACAGGGCCATCTAGACTTGGCCCAGGGCGACAATCAGAAGGCCTTGGCGGCCTTTATCCGCGCGACGAAATTCAACCCCGCGTTGGAGGCCAGTTGGCGCGAGCAAGCCCGCTTGCTGACCGGCAGCGGCAAGGTGGCAGAAGCGCAGGCAGCCAGTTCTCAGCATCAACGTCTGGCGCGTCTCCCGCGCGAATTGCTGGCTGTCACTAATCACCTTGCCGAGGGCCGCTTGCTGCGGGCCGAAGAAGTGTGCCGCTATTATCTGCGCCAACATCCGCGAGATGTCGAAGGCATGCGTTTGCTCGCCAAAATCGGGATCGAGCTGGGCATTCTGGACGATGCGGAATTTCTGCTGGAAAGCGCGGTCACATTTGCGCCCGACGATATCCAGCTTCGGCTCGATTACATTGACGCATTGCGGCGGCGGCAGAAATTTACCGAGGCTCTGGCACAGGCCCAACAATTGCACGAGCGCGACCCTAACAATCCGCTGTTCCAATCGCGCCTGGCGATCGAGAGCATCCAGAGCGGCGATTTTTCGCGCGGGCTGGACCTGTTCGATGCAGTTTTGGCCAAGCTCCCCAATGATCCCGCCAATCTGACCAGCAAGGGGCATGCGCTGAAGACCACCGGCGCGCAGATTGATGCCATTGACAGCTATCGCGCCGCGATTGCCGCCAAGCCCGATCATGGCGATGCGTGGTATGCGCTGGCCAACCTTAAGACTTACCGATTTGACGAGGCCGAAGTTGCCGCCATGCGCGAACATGTCCAGCGCAGCGATTTGGCCTTTATGGACCGGGTCCACATGTCCTTTTCGCTGGGCAAAGCATTGGAAGATAGTGGCGATTATGAAGCCAGCATCGGCTTCTATGATCAGGGCAACGCATTAAAGCGTGCGCAAACCCGCTACAATGCGGACGCCATGACCAAAGAGCTGGACAAGCAGCGAGAGCATTGCACGACCGATCTGTTTGAACGACACAAGGGCGCTGGCCATCAGGCTCCTGATCCTATCTTTATCCTCGGCCTTCCGCGCGCTGGCTCCACCTTGCTCGAACAGATTTTGGCGAGCCATTCGCAGATTGATGGAACCCTGGAACTGCCCAATATTCTGGCGCTGGCCCACCGGCTGCGAGGTCGCAAAGCTGGCGCATCGCTCTATCCGGGCATCCTGCATGATCTGAACGCTGAGCAGCTGGAAAAATTTGGGGCCGAATTCATCGAGAACACCCGCATCCATCGCCAAGGTGCTCCTTTCTTCATCGACAAGATGCCGAACAATTTCCGCCACATTGGTCTGATCCATCTGATCTTGCCCAATGCGAAGATCATCGATGCCCGCCGCGATCCGATGGATTGCTGCTTCTCCGGTTTCAAACAATTGTTCGCCGAGGGGCAGGAATTCACCTACGGACTCGAAGAAGTGGGTCGATACTACTCAGATTATGTCGATCTGATGGACCATTGGGGCACCGTCCTGCCGGGCAAGGTCTTGCGGGTGCAACACGAGGATGTCCTAGATGATCTGGAGGGACAAACCCGCCGCATGCTCGACCATCTTGGGCTTCCGTTCGAGGAAGCCTGCCTCGCCTTCCACCAGACGGATCGCGCTGTGCGGACCGCCTCCAGCGAGCAAGTGCGTGAGCCGATCAACCGCAAGGGTCAGAATGCGTGGAAGCCATTTGAGAAGTGGCTGGGACCGCTGAAGGACGCTTTACGACTGACTATGGCCTAAACAAACCGGTCTGGATATCTTCCGGTTTCTTGAAAGGTTTGGCATCGCTGGTGTGTTCGTTCGTCTTGAAGGCTGGTTAAACCGGCAAGCATCCCCTTCAAATGGCACTGTCAGAGCAAGTGCACTTGATTGAAGGTTGAGGTGATTAGGGTGGGGCGGATGGATGCCCAGAGCCAAGAAGCCAACCAGTCTGTTTCGATACTTCAACTCATCGCCTGAGGTCATTCGGCTGGAAGTGATGATGTACGTCCGCTTTCCGATGAGCTTGCGGAACGTTGAAGATCTTCTCGCCGAGCGCGGCATTGATATTTGCCACGAGACGGTTCGGTTCTGGTGGAACAGGTTTGGCCCAATGTTTGCCGCCGACATCAAGCGACAAAGGATCAGCCGAATGCGTGGATTTCGTAACTGGCGTTGGCACGTCGATGAGGTCTTTGTAAAGATCAACGATGAGACCCACTATCGATGGCGAGCTGTCGATCACGAAGGTGAAGAGCTCGAAAGTTATGTCACGAAGAAGCGGGATAAGAAGGCAGCTTTGCGCTTCCTCAAGAAGGTGCTGAAGCGACATGGGAAGGCTGAAGCGATCGTCACAGACGGCCTAAAATCTTATCCTGCAGCGATGCGGGAACCCGGTACTTTGGACCGCAGAGAAATGGGGAGGTGGCTCAACAATCGAGTAGAGAACTCCCACCTACCGTTTCGACGATGAGAGCGAGCCATGCTCAGGTTCAGACATATGAAGTCGCTACAGAAGTTCGCTTCAGTTCAGGCCAACGTCCACAATCACTTCGACAAAGATCGTCACCTCATCGAAAGACAGACTTACAAAGAAAACCGCTCGGCCGCCCTGGCTTAGTGGCAAAACCTTATGGCCTGATCGAGAACGGGGGTATGCACCAATCTGCCAAATGGAGACGAGTTAGCGTTAGACTGACAGCACCTATCTAATCGAGGCTTTCTCGCCAAAAAAGAGATCAAAATTTTCCTAGAATGTTCAAGAATGGGCCGTGGCTGGAATAACTTTGGTCTGTCAAGTCGTCAGAGAAATCAGAGAGCGAATATCCTGCCCCGATCTTCACGTTGTTGTTTATGTGACGATAGACTGCGCCCAATGCGCCGAGGCGCATGTCGTCGGCTGCCGTGATCCACAGCGCGCGACCCTCCAATAGTACGTCCCACTTTTCGACGACGTTATAGTCAGCACGGATCACCGCTAGGTGCGCTGTCGAGCTGACGAACTCGCCACTTTCGCGGCCAAGCGACACCTTGCCAGTACGATAGCCATACTTGCCGCCCAAGGTGAGTTTTCGAGATGCATCGTAGTTGAAATCGATCACACCGATATGGCTAATCTGCTTCGGGCTTTGTGCCTCGCCCCCACCAGTGATTTGGCCAACTGGGCCCAGGTCTTCGAAGTAAGAGAAGCGTGCCAGTGCATTGAGCTTTTCATTGTTTACAGGGCGATATGCAAAGCCCGCCACTGCTTCTGTGAACTCAGCGGCAAGTACTGAATCCGACGAATTGTCCGCACGCGCCAGATTCACGCGGCCAACAAAGCGCCAATCGGGATCGATTGAGTAGCTCAGGTCATTGCGCACAAGCCAAACCGTCTGGTCCAGTCCCGATGGGCTGGTTTCCCGGCGCAATTCAACAGAACTTCCCAAGCGGAAGTCTTCGCGGCTGTAGCCAATGCCAAAGGTTGCCGCGGTCCGGCGGAATTCACCGGTCGTTGCATCATCAATTCGGCCTGTTTCAAAGCTACCAGTGATGGCGAGGTGTTCAACCGGCTCAAAGGTCAGGCCAAAGCTCCGTGTAAGTGCCGGGGCTGCTCCACCGATGCCGACACGGTTTTCGCCATATACCGAAAGCGCATCGGAGAAGCGCTGACGGGTACCGACGACCAGACTTCCGCGATTGGAGCGTGTAAAGATATTCTGACTGTCGAGCCCGGAATCGGTGCGGTCCGCAAACAGGCTGTATCCCACATAGGCTTCGGAGCCTTCGCTCAAGCGACGATTGACTTGAACGTCAGCGCCCATGCCACCGTCACCTTCAGACAATTCGCCTGTGACAGACATGCGCTGAGTGATTTGGGCTTGGAGTCCAATGCCCGCGCGATTGTTTCGCCTGCGCGTGGCATCTCGATCAAGCGTCACCTGGCCAAAGGCATAGGACGACCAGTTTTCGCCGCCCGGTGCATAGCCCAGTTCAACCGCCAGATCTGAGCGGCTGCCGTCCTGTACGCTGCTAAACAGCTGGCCTGGTGTGCGATCCTCGTGACGAAGGCCGAGCTTGGTGGTGATTGTGCCTGTGCCAGATGCGAAGGAATTCTCGATATCGATGGTGCCTGTTTCGCTTGCGCCGGTATTGCCCGAAGAAAGCGATTCAAATCCCGCAGCAATGCGGCCGTTGGCGAGAGGAACCGCAGTCGAGACGCCCCAACGCTCCGTTTTAGCAGGTGTCAATCGACCAGCGGAAGAGAAGCCTTGATCCTGGCGCTCGAAATAGCCACCCAGTGTCACGCCTTCGCCAGCCTTTCCGGTTAGCTCGTTAACATTGAGGGCAGCTTCCGTGCGCCATGCTTTGGCTTCGACACCAGCTACACCTGGCGTTGCGATATCTGTAAATGACAGACCGCCATCGACAGAGTTGGACTGGCCGAAGCCAGGGCCTTCGCTCTGAGCAATCTCGGCCTTGAAATATGTGCCTACCGTCGCGCGGACCAATACATCCGCACCGAAAAGGTTCTGTGATGCTTCTTCGACTGTGTCGCGCTGAGCGGTAATTCCGAAACGGACGACCTCATTGAGCCAACCCGATGCGCGCCCACCAAGTGTGTAACCATCAAGGCTACCCACTGTCGGTGTGTACTCGTAACGAACAACCAGAACAGGCACATTACCTGTTGAGCTGCCTTCACGAACTACGCCGCTGCCGGCAACCGTTGAGCCGAGTGGTTTGAGCAGTGTAACGCGGCCCTGGAAGGGGTCGAAGTCATAATCTTGCTGTGCGTAGAGATCGCGCGATTCAATCACGATACCGGTTTCGAGGTCACGCACTTCCACACGGATTCGTTCTGATCCAACCGAAACGTCCTGACGCTGCAGGAAGTAGAGCGAGCCGCCGGTACCGCGGAATTCCTCGCGTGCCGGGACTGTACCCGGATCGGAAGCGAATCCAGTGATTTGCAGTTTACGCTCGCCAAACTCGGTGGTGTCTTCGCTGTTGAGATCAATCAATGCACCAAACAGTCCGCGATCAAGTTGGGCAAGTTCGGCGCCATTGATGGCTGTTGTGAAGTTGCCAAGCACCAGCTGGCTCGCGTCCTTGTTGACACGAAGATAGAAGCTACCCTGTGTCGACGCATCTTCGACCAGCGTGGAATCATCGCCATAGGTTGGGTAGAATTGCTCGCTGTTGAGACGGCGCAGCAGTTGGCGCGGATCCTTGCGATCCAGATTGCTGAAAATGTCGTCCAGACGCTCTTCGCCGGTGTCAAGCGAGGTTGTGATCCGCCAATCGTCACCCACTATACCCTTGGCGTAGATTGCACCGCGGCCAATCGCATAGCTACCATCGGCCAGTGTATCGCCGGAAACGTCGCGCGATGGGCCGCTGCCGTAGCTCTTGCCGATGGTGACATCGCCTTGGCCGACCACAAACCAATCATCACGGTCAACCGCGAAGCTCTGCGTCGCTTCTTTGACGACTTCGCCGCTGCGCTCGACAATTACCTTGAATTCGCCGTCTTTGCGCGAAACGATCTGCTGTGCGGCGAACGCACCATTTGCGGCGACCGGAACAGCCTGTCCGTTGACGAAAACGGCCTCTTGGTTCGGATGAGCTTTACCAGTAACCGTGGCCATTACGCCTTGAAGCGCGATGTTGCGCTTGGCCGATTCGTCGACCAGCCCAAACTCTGGGCTGGTTGGCGCATTTTCGGCACCGATTTGCTCGGGAACTTGCTCGTTGAGAACTGTCAGCTCATGCGCTGCGCTTTCGTCGAACTTTCCATCTTCTCCGTAGACTCGATAGACGAAATATAGCGCTTCCGGGCTTGTCTGGTCAGCGTTCCAGGTTGCACTGCCGAACTTGTCCGTTTCGATCACCGCTAGAGGCTCGCTATCGGGTGATCCTCCGGCATCGAAGACGCGAATTTCCCCGCGTTCAACAAAAGACGGATAGTTGTTGAAGGTCTGAAATCGCGCTTCTTCGCCACGAACGACTGTGCGCACGCTGTCGACAAGACCGACGCCCATGACAGGTGTGACAATCAAAGTATCGGCACGGAATCGGATCTCATATTTATCTTCGTTAAAGTGATTGGCATCAGCCGATGCGCCTACTTCGGTCTGGACCACCGATTCTCTAGCGTCCTGTGCAGTCGCGATAGTTGGATTGGCACAAACAGCCAATGCGACAAGCGCTGAGCTGACGAAGAGTTTGCTCCGCAGGGGCTTGGAAGAAGTAGTCATTGTTGTTCCCCCCCTTCCTGTGCATCTCGCTTGTTTTCCTCATCCATTTCCTGAGGAGCGACACCGAAGTTCAGCTCGCCCATCTTGCCTCGGGTGAGGCGAATAGAGCGCGGATTGTCTGTGGTTGGCTCCCAGCCAAGTGGCAGGGTGCGTGGATCGAGTTTCAACACGTAGTTCGAGCCGATACGGGCATCAGGCACGGCAGCACATGCAATGTGGAATCGACCGAATTCGTCAGTGGTGACCAGCAAACCGTTGACCGTTGCGAGGCGGACGCCCGGAACGCCGGGTTCATCTTCATCCTGATAGCCGTTGCGGTTGGCATCTTCGTAGACCTTGCCGATAAACTCGGAGCAATCGAAGATGCTGCTCGGGACAATCTGCACCGCGGCAGAACCACGGTTGGAAATGGCCGCGCCAGTCGGGCCATCCAAGCCGAAGCCTGTGTTGACCTTTGTGCCCTCGGTTACACCCGCGCCAACGGTCAATACGAGGTTGTAGGTAACCGTCGCATCGCCCGGAATTGTCTGATCGCGCCACTCAAGCTGACGGTTCGAATTGGTTGCTTCCGGTTCGGTCGGAACACCGTCCACCGATGCCGATCCGATCACATATTTGAAGCCGGAAGGCAGCAAATCGACAACAGTTACGCCCGCACGCTGCGCGCCTTCTGCATTGCGCACAGTGATCTCATATGGAACTAGGTCACCTGTGCTGACGTTGCGCTTGGTGCTTTTCTTGGTCACAATCAAGGGATCGCGCGAAATAAACGGATCGATCGGAATGTGGTTGAAGATCACATCGGAGTCGCCAGTCTCAAGCAGGAAGCTGAGATAGTAGGTTGGAGCAGCTTCGGTCGGCGCATTGGCAGTAGGCGCAATCCGGACCGGGTTTGCTTGTCCGGTCGGATCGAACGCATCTGGTTGTGGCAACAACACTGTCGACACGAAACTGAATCCTGCCGGCGGAGTAATCGCGATTGTGTATTCGGTTTCGCCAGTCGGACATTGCGCCGAAGCACCAGGAATGATGTCAAAACGATATTCGCCGGTCGCATCGGTCGTCTGATTCTGTTGCGAAGGATCCAGGAAACAACCATCGGGCATCGCCAAGCCGTTTGGACCGTTAAGAGTAGCGATGGCGCCACCGACTGGTGCGCGAGTAACGCTGTTGTAGATAACACCTGAAGGATCGATCGGCAGGTTCTGATCAATCGTTACGACGTTTGATGTGAGCGAGACGTCATCCAATTGTCCATAAACCACATTTGTCTTCGGATTGCGGAAGCGGATGGCATAACCATCGCCGCCAAGCAGGTTTTCGAACAGATAGCTTCCGTCCGCATCGCTTGTGGTTGTGCCAATGACTTCGCCATTGCGAAGAATTTCTACAATCCAGCCTGCACGCGGCTCATCGCCGGCGTCGAGTTGCCCGTCGCCATTGTTGTCGAGATACACGGTACCTTCAACAGCACTTACTGCCGGCACAACTGCGATTGTGATCGAAGAAGTTGCGCAGTTCGTCGGGTTGAGAACTTCGCAGATCTCATATTCGATTGTGTAGGTGCCTTCTGGCACATCCGGACCAACCGAAACGCTGCCGGTTGATGGATCAAGTACTACACCCGGATCACCAGCCGGAGTCGTGACCGTCAGCGACACATCAGCCGGATCAATTGGATCACCGTTCAGCGTGTCATTGTCGAGCACATTGATGATATCGTCGCCACCTGAACCGGCAGGAATATCTCCAACAGTATCATTGCTTGCGACAATCTCTGGAGGTTCAACTTCGACTGTAACAGTGCTGGTGGCACAATTGGTCGGGTTGAGTGTCTCACATATTTCGTAGGTGATCGTGTATGTGCCAGCTGGCGTGCCAGCAGGAACATCTACCTCGCCCGTGTCGGGATCCATTACCGGTACCGGGGCACCAGGGTTGATCGGTGTGGCCGGATCAGTAATCGTAGCCGCAATATCGTCAACTGAAACCGGATCACCGTTCAGCGTGTCATTGTCGAACGCATTGATAACGCCGGTTGCGCCATCTGCGCCGTTCACCGTCGGGGGCGTATCGGCTTCCGCCACGATCTCTGGCGCGTCGACCGTTATCGTCACGTCGTTCTGAGCGCAGTTGGTCGGATTGGCCGTTTCACAAATCTCGTATGTGATCGTGTACGTACCGGCAGGCGTGCCAGCAGGTACGTCCACCAAACCTGCTGCCGGATCAAGCACCGCAACGGGATCGCCAGCATTCAATGGCGCTGCCGGTGTGACAACACTGATGTCTACGTCAGACAATGTAACGGGCGAGCCGTTGATCGTGTCTCCATCCAGCACATCCACGACACCAGTGCCACCTGTCGCTCCATTGATGCCGCTGGCATCGTCCGGGTCTGCGATCAGGTTGGCGAACACCGTGTCAGTGTCGACTGCTGTATTGTTGCCTGTAGTCGGGTCAGTTTCACCAGCACCAGCGGTGATTGTCGCTGTGTTGGTTGCTACACTGGCAATCACCGCCACAGGGGTCATCACTGCCACGAACGGCAGGGCGCTCGTCAGCATGCGCGCAAGCGGTAAACTTGGCTTATCAGCTCTGTTGGCTGGAAAAATCATATGTTTACCGCTCACGCGCTGCCGCTTCGCTTAGTCGACCGTACAGTCGTAAGTGACGGTCAACGAGCCACCGTTCGGGATCGTACCAAGCGTAATGCCGCTTGTGAGATTGCCGAATGTGAAGGATCCGCCTGGGTCGCCGTCGCCGACGAGTGTTAGCGAGTTGGTTGTCGGGCAGGTGATACCTGCACCTGGTGCGTCGGTGAGTACAGCGCCAGTTGCAGCATCAGGACCAGCATTGCTGACCGTTATCGTGTAGGTGATCGTATCACCTGAGGTCACTGTCGAGACCCCGTTGTCTTTGGTCACAGACAAATCCACAACAGCGCCAACGACGATTGTAACTGTTGCTGTGTCGCAGTTGTCTGTGTCGGCAGCTTCGCAAATTTGGTAAGTTACTGAATAACTACCTGGTGTTGCACCGCTTGGTACATCGATTGTGCCATCGGCATTGATCGATACACCTGTTAGACCACCATCGTTCGTGATGCTTGCAATTACATCTGTATCGGCAAAGCCAGCGCCATTGAGCGTGTCATTGCCGAAAACAGTCGCAGTTGATCCGCCCGTTGATGGGATCGACGCCAATGAGAAGTCATTGTCGTTTGCAACAACCGTATTGATCACGGCGACGGCTTCGTCGAGATCATCGCCAGTTGTACCAGGGTCGGTCTGATCACTCGTCGCCGCAGTTGTGGTGTTGGTGATCGTGCTGCCCTCAGTTCCAGCGTTCACTGTACCTTCGATGGTCAGCGTAGCGCTCGCGCCATCGGCCAGGCTCGGGATTGTCCAGACGCCCGTACCAGCGACATAGGAACCAACCGTGACATCGCCGTTGCTGGCCGTCGCGGTCAGACCAGCAGGCAGGCTGTCTGTCAGGGTGACATTGGTTGCAGTGTCACCGCCGTTGTTAGTAACAACGATTTGGAAAGTGACTGTATCTCCAACACCTGGCTCCGATGTGCTCGAAACAAGGGTCTTCACAGTCTGTAGATCAGCAACGCCGCCAATTGTAACTTGCACACTCGCGGTATCGCAGTTGTCTGTGTCTGCAGTTTCACAAATCTCGTACGTGATTGTGTAGCTGCCAGGAGTAGCGCCAGATGGGATGGTCAGGGTACCGTCGGAATTGATCGATACACCTGTTAGACCACCATCGTTCGTGATGCTCGCAGAGACATCTCCATTGGCGAAGGTAGCACTGTTGATGGTGTCATCAGTGAAGACACTGGCAGTGTTGCCACCAGTCGAAGGCACTGAAGTCGCGGAGAAGTCATCGTCTCCGGCCACGATTGTATTGATCACGGCGACGGCTTCGTCGAGATCATCGCCAGTTGTACCAGGGTCGGTCTGATCACTCGTCGCCGCAGTTGTGGTGTTGGTGATCGTGCTGCCCTCAGTTCCAGCGTTCACTGTACCTTCGATGGTCAGCGTAGCGCTCGCGCCATCGGCCAGGCTCGGGATTGTCCAGACGCCCGTACCAGCGACATAGGAACCAACCGTGACATCGCCGTTGCT
Source organism: uncultured Erythrobacter sp. (assembly GCA_947495555.1). Taxonomy (GTDB): domain Bacteria; phylum Pseudomonadota; class Alphaproteobacteria; order Sphingomonadales; family Sphingomonadaceae; genus Erythrobacter. The sequence goes on from CANLZI010000001.1 coordinate 2,202,048, forward strand.
GGCCGTCGCGGTCAGACCAGCAGGCAGGCTGTCTGTCAGGGTGACATTGGTTGCAGTGTCACCGCCGTTGTTAGTAACAACGATTTGGAAAGTGACTGTATCTCCAACACCTGGCTCCGATGTGCTCGAAACAAGGGTCTTCACAGTCTGTAGATCAGCAACGCCGGCCACGACAACGGTAGCCACCGCAGATCTGCAGTTGGTCGGGTTAGCTGCCTCACAGATCTGATAGGTAACGCTGTAGCTTCCTGGTGTGCTGCTCGCTGGTACCGTCAGGGTGCCATCAGCATTGATCGAGACGCCGGCCAGACCGCCATCATTTGTAATAGATGCGAGAACTGCAGTGTTGGCGAAGCCAGCACCATTAAGAGTGTCATTGGTGAAGACCGTCGCAGTAGACCCACCGCTAGATAAGATAGGGGATACCGAGAAGTCATCGTTCAAAGCAACGAGAGCGGCAAATACTGTGTCGGTATCTGTGGCGCTGTTGTTGGCTGAGTTTGAATCGGTCGCACCTGCAGGAACGCCGATTGTCGCTGTGTTGACCGCCTGTTGAGCAAGGGCCGTGTTTGGCAGAGCCAGGGCAGCAATTGGAATTGCCGTTCCAAGAAGCTTGGCAAGACGGACCCTGCTTGTCCGTGAAGTACATCCGTTCATTAGATTTTCCATGATTAACGTTCCCCAGTCAATTTATTTGGCACGAGTATTTGAGTGTGGCCGATTGGCCAGTTGCGAGTGTTCCAAGTGCGATTCCGCCCCCGGACAGGTCTGCGAATGTGAATGAGCCAGAGGGCACTCCATCGCCCGTGATGGTCACGGGCTGAGTGGCTTCGCAGGTGATGCCTGCGCCGGGTGTATCGGTGACAACGGCACCAGCAATCGGATCAGGCCCGCTGTTGGTGACAGTTGTTGAATAGGTTGTGGTGCTTCCGAAAAGGACTTGGCTAGTCCCGTTGGTCTTGGTGATCGCGAGTTCGACGTCTGCTGTAAGGATAGTCACTGTCACAGTAGCGATGTCGCAATCGCTCGGGATTGCGATGCTGCAAGCCTGATAGTCAAAGCTATAGGTGCCAGGCAGTGCAAGCGCCGTTACGCCTACTTCACCTGTCGTCGTATCAAAGCTAAGTTCTGCTGGCAGTGACGATGAAGGAGCGATTGCCAGTGCCGTGGTGCTTGCGTTTGTTTGCGTACCGTTCAGTGAGTCATTGTCATGAACATGCAGAACAGCAGGGATGTCTAGGTTGCGGTAAGTCACCGCCGTGCTGTCATTATTGGCCGCGAGACCGGTAATGTTGATCGTGACCGTTGAGGTATAACTTGAGCAATCGATTCCCGTCGCTGAATATGTAAAGGTGTCGAGACCGGTGTAGTCGCCATCAGGTAGATATGTGATAGTCCCATCCGAGTTAATCGTGGCCGTTCCGTGGGAGGGAGGGCTCGTGATTACAGCAGTGGACCAATCTATTCGATTGCTGTCATTTCCGAACGCGTCGACATCGACTGACACATCGACATCCGTTGAATCGCTGTCATTCGAAGTGAACGCTGTGCCGACTGCCAGAAGGGTGTCCTTCGGGTTAGAAGTAGCGCTCGAGCTAGGTATGGTCGTGACGTTTAAGAACTCAACGCTGGAAACTGGAACGCCAGCGTGCGTAGCTATCGCAGTGAGGTCGAGCCCTAGGTCTATACTTGTGTCATCGCCGCCGTCGAATGGGTTGATGGCTAGAGTTGTTCCCGAGGTGGAACTGCCGATGTTCACGTCAGTTTTTTTGCCAGATATCTTGATTGGAGAGCTGTCATTGTTGCCACGCTGAAGAGCAATGCCAGTGACAGAAAATGGATCGCCGCCGAGTGTGACTACATATGAGTAATTGGCGAAGCCATCACCATCGGTATCGAATAGAACAGATATATCGGAGGTGTTTCCCCCGGGGTTAGCCACCGGGTCCAGTTGGACTGAAATTGGGAGACTGCTTGTGCCATTTACACTGCAATCGCGCTCAATTGCTGTAAGGTCGGATTGTTCTTGCTCGTCGTTTGCCCCGTCACCATCTGCTGCGCCTACGCTGCTGCTTTGAGCATATGTCGGGTAAGAAAAGAGCGAAGCGCTGACTATAATGCAAGCTGCAAAAGACGCAGTTGCATTCATCAAGCCCTTTCTCTTCCTTGTGCAATATTCTCGCACGGCGATACCCTTGTCGTTAGTGACTAAGGGCTATTTCGTAGGTTAAGGTAAATGAGAGGTTAAGTTCTGCTAATATTTTGGTTGCAGCTCCATGGAAGTATCACGTGATATCAGTTAGAATGATTAAGAAAAGTACATGAAATCAGTTAGATGATTGGCTTTTCTCCGGAAGCGTTAGGATTAACCATAATCTCACCAAAACATAAATTTGCACCCTTCCTTAAGTTTCGCGTAAGTAGAATTTTAACTGTCTAGTCTGAACAGCGCAGTGCTGAATACGCGCCAGATGATAAACATCGTTGGTTTTGTCTTTTCGTTCTGTTCGAAGCCTCAGGTAGATTCTTAGCCACCTCAGGGATGGGCAGGCTTTTGGGAGAGAATGAGTATGACGCAATCGAACGGTCCGCTGACAGGATTGAAAGTGATGGAGTTCGTCGGGATTGGACCGGGACCGCACGCAACCATGCTGTTGGCAGATATGGGGGCCGAGATTGTTCGGATTGAACGGAACGGTGCGAGCACGCTGAACCCTGTTGTGGAGCGCGCGCGGCACCGTGTGGCGGTTGATATTCGCAGCGACGAAGGCCGCGAATTTTGTATTCAGGCGGCCCGCAAGGCCGATGTCTTGATTGAAGGTTTCCGGCCCGGCGTGATGGAGCGTCTGGGTCTGGGTCCCGAAGTTTTGTGCGAGCACAATGACCGGCTGGTTTACGCGCGCATGACCGGCTGGGGGCAAGAAGGTCCGCTGGCCAAGGCCGCCGGGCATGACATCAATTATATTGCCATCACTGGCGCTTTGGACGCCGTGGGTAAGCCCGGCGAAACCGCCACACCGCCGCAAAATCTGGTCGGAGATTTTGGTGGTGGCTCGATGTATTGTGCATTTGGAATTTTGGCGGCGCTGTATGAGCGTGAGCGCAGCGGCAAGGGTCAGGTGGTGGATGCAGCGATTGTTGATGGTGCAACCAGCCTGATGAGCTTTTTCTTCGGAGCGCGCCATCTGCCGCATCTCTCGACCGATCGCGGCAAGGGCATTTTGGGCGGCGCGGCGCATTTCTATCGCTGCTATAAATGCGCTGATGGACGCGAGGTTTCGGTTGGCGCAATCGAGCCGCAATTCTACGCCGAGTTGTTGGAGAAATCGGGTGCGCCCGCTGAACTTGCGCAAGGCCAGCAAGACCCGCGCAACATTGCTGATTACACCGAGAAACTGGCTGCGTTGTTTGCGACCAAGACGGCAGCGGAGTGGACCGAAATATTGGAAGGCACCGATGCTTGCTTTGCGCCTGTTCTGCCGTTGGACGAAGCGCGGGAGCATCCGCATCTCAAAGCGCGCGGCTCCTATGTCGAACGCGATGGCACATGGCATACAGCCCCTGCGCCGCGGTTCAGCCGCACCCCTGGGGCAATCCGCGACAGCGATATGACTGGCGAAACCGTGGTCGAGCGCTGGATGAGCGAGGGTTAAGGACAGAAAAATGGCAGGAAAATTTTTCGACGAGTGGCAGTTGGGCGATCAGATCGAGCATGAGATCCGCCGTACGGTGACCGAGACAGACAACCTTTTGTTCTCCACCATGACCCACAATCCGCAGCCCCTGCATATCGATGTGGAGGCTGCCAAGGAAAGTGGCTTTGGACAGATCCTGGTCAATTCGACCTTCACCTTCTCCTTGCTGGTCGGGCTATCCGTTGGTGACACCACTTTGGGGACATTGGTTGCCAATTTGGGGTTCGATAAGGTGAAAACGCCCAATCCCGTCTTTATCGGGGACACCTTGCGCGCGCGCAGTACAGTCAAGGAATTGCGGGAGAGCAAATCGCGTCCACAGGCAGGGATTGTCACCTTTATGCATGAGATGCTCAATCAGCGCGACGAGATTGTTTGCGTTTGCGAACGTTCTGCCCTGCTGAACAAGCGGCCTGAATAATTGGGCTGACAAAAAAGCCAGCTGATCAAGGGCGCAGACTTGATCAGACTTGCTCTATGGGCGCGCAGGTAAATGCAAAGAAATACAATTGGCTTTGAGGGGATCGCAATGGCTAAGAGTTTTGTGAAATCGGCATGGATTGGGGTGGCCGCCTTGGCCTTGTCCGCATGTGGCGGAGAGGACGCTGACAGGCGGAGCGGAGACGGCGAGCGAACAATCGAACTCGCTGAGTTTCCTGACCGCCCTTACTGGGGGGACACCCATCTTCACACCGATAATTCTGTCGATGCCTTTGGCTTTGGGGTGCGCCTGGGTCCAGAGGCCGCCTTGCGTTTTGCCCGCGGAGAAGAGGTAACGGCGAGCACCGGGGGGAAAGCCCAGCTGGCAAGGCCGCTCGATTTTCTGGTCATCTCGGATCACTCGGACGCATTGGGCGCCACCCGCGCCCTTTTTGATGCACCGCGCCTCGCCATCGTCGCCATGGGCGATGAGACGGTTTTGCGTTGGTACGACATGATGCATGAAAGCCCGGAGCAGTCTCAACGAGCCATTGCAGAGCTGATAACCGCTGCGGGCAATGGCACTGCACCTGCGTCATTGACGGATCCAGAGCAACAGGCCGAACGGACCAGCGATGTTTGGAACACCCATCTTGAAACCCTTGACCGTTTTAACGAGCCAGGTGTCTTCACCGCCATTGCTGGTTTCGAATATTCATTGATGCCTGGGGGCAATAATTTGCACCGGGTGGTGATGTTCCGCGACGGAAGCGATCGGACCTCGCAAACGGTGCCTTATCCTGGTCTTACCACGACCGCCGAAGGTTTGTGGGATTACATGAGCGCCTATGCCGAGGCGACCGGCGGGCAAGCGCTGGCCATTCCGCACAATTCAAATCTTTCCAATGGCTTGATGTTCGAATTGACGATGCCCGATGGCAGTCCGATGACAGCCGAATATGCGCGCAAACGCGCAGCGGCGGAACCCGTGGTGGAGGTAACCCAGATCAAAGGCGACAGCGAAACGCACAGTTTCCTGTCACCCAATGACGAATATGCCGGCTTTGGCGATACAGGTTGGGAATTGGGCAATCTGCCCCTCACTCAAGCAACAACCGATGATATGCGCGCGGGCAGCTATGTCCGCGATGCGCTGAAGCGCGGCCTGACGCTGGAAGAGCAGATCGGCGTTAACCCCTATGCCTTTGGCATGATCGGTTCGACCGACAGCCACACCGCCTTTGCCACCGGAGATGAAGACAATTTCTGGGGCAAGCATACAGGCAATGAGCCGGCCAATGAGGAGCGTGCCTTGCAGCCTCAGAATATGGGAACCCGACTGGGCCGGTTCGGCTGGAACTATCTGGCCGGTGGCTATGCCGCAGCATGGGCGCGGGGTAACAGTCGGGCGGAAATTTTCGACGCGTTCAAGCGACGCGAGGTCTACGCCACAACTGGCCCGCGCATGGTGGTTAGGATGTTCGGCGGGTTCGGTTTTACCGAGAGCGATTGGGACAATGATTGGGTCCGCAAGGGGTATGAAAGCGGCGTCCCGATGGGCGGCGAACTGGCCGATAATGGCACTTCGCCAAGCTTCATGATCTCGGCCCAGAAAGATCCCGACGGGGCCAATCTTGATCGCGTACAGATTGTCAAAGGCTGGGTTGATGCTGAGGGCAATGCCCGCGAAAAAATCTATGACGTGGTGTGGTCTGACATGGAAAAGCGCGCCAAGCTGGGCGGTAAAGTGCCGGCCGTGGGCGATACGGTTGATCGTGAAAAAGCGACCTACACCAATGACATAGGCGCGGCACAATTGCGGGCGGTCTGGTCAGACCCTGACTATGCCCAAGGGCAACGCGCATTCTATTATGTGCGCGTGTTGGAAATTCCTACCCCGCGCTGGACCTTGTTCGATGCGGTCCGATTTGGAATTGAATTGTCCGACGATGCTAAGGCAGATGCAGTGGCTCAAGAACGGGCCTATTCCTCTCCGATCTGGCTGAAGCCGGCGGTCGCCAAGGCACTGGAGGCGCAGTGAGACTTCCCCAATGGGCACGAGAGCCGCTGGTCCATTTCCTGATCGGTGGAGCCATCCTGTTCGGCTGGTTTGCATGGACCGGCACTCCGGTTGATCCGGCCAGTCGGACCATCACAATCGACCGCGATGTCATGGGCAATATCGCCAGTGGCTACCAGCAACAAATGGGTCGCGCTCCCAGCGATACGGAATTGGATGCTCTGATCGAACGCTATGTTCGCGAAGAGGTGCTCTATCGCGAGGCTTTGCGGCTGGGGCTGGACCAAGACGATGCCGTAGTTCGCCGCAGAATGGCACAAAAGATGGACTTGATCGCTGGATCGCAAGCCGAGGTGGCAGCGCCGTCGGACGAGGATTTGGAGAGTTGGCTGGCAGACCACCCGGCGCGCTTTGCGCAAGATATGCGCTATAGTTTTGACCAGCTGTTCTTTGTCGAGAGATCTACCGCAGACCTGGCCTTGAAACCGGGAGACCTCGCTTCCAAACTTGAGACCGAGGCAAAGAAAATCGATCTGCCGCAAGGTGTTTCAGCCATGCCTCGGCAGGAAATTCTTTCGCGCTTCGGGCAACAATTTGCGCGCGAATTGGATCAGTTGGAAGCTGGCGATGAATGGCAAGGTCCAATTCCCTCAGGGCTTGGCTGGCATGTTGTGCGATTGCGCGAAGTGTCCGGTGGGAAGCTGCCTGAGCTGGCTGAAGTTCGGCAAAAGGTCGAAGATGATTGGCGGCTGGGCACGGCTGAGCTGCGCAAGCAGGAAGCCTATCAATTGTTGCGCGATGCCTATTCGGTAGAGATTGAGCGGTGAGAATTTTTGCTCGCGCGTGGCTGTTGGTGCTGGCAGCATTGTGGGCACCGCAGGCCAGCGCCGATGAAATCAGGCCGATGGCGCTCGATCTGATCGAGCAAAGCCCGGGCAAATGGTCGCTCAGTTGGAAGCAGCCCTTGGCCACAGGCGCCGCCGCAATTGTGGTTCCTGTGCCTCCGCAAAATTGCAGTATGACGGCCGAGCCTGTGATCCGCCGCGCCAATGCGGCGCTGCTGGGCGCTGTCAATTTGGACTGCGATGGCGAATTGGGCGGGCAGAGCATAAGCCTGCCGGATATGGCGGGTAACTCGGATGCATTGCTGCGGGTGCAAGCAATCGATCAACCTGTGCAAAGCCTGCGTCTGACCGCCAGCAATCCCAGCGTTACGATCATTGCCTCGCCCGATCGCTGGCAGGTCATGCGCAGCTATTTCGTCATCGGAGCAGAGCATATTTTGATGGGCTGGGACCATCTGCTGTTCGTGATCGCATTGGTTCTGCTGGTGGGCAGGGGATGGGCCGTGGTTGGCGCGGCCACCGCCTTTACGGTGTCGCATTCGATCACACTGGCAGCCAGCGTGCTGGGCTTTGCGGGGCTCCCTCAAGCGCCGGTAGAAGCCTTGATTGCGCTGTCCATTGTCTTTCTGGCGGTTGAGCTGGCGCGAGCGAACACGGACAGTTGGACCCGCCGCTGGCCTTGGGTGGTCGCGTTTGGATTTGGCCTGCTGCACGGCTTTGGCTTTGCCGGCGCATTGAGCGATATCGGGCTTCCCCAAGGGGAGGTCCCGGCGGCTCTACTGGCGTTCAATCTGGGTGTGGAGGCCGGGCAAATCGCGGTCATTGCGGCGGTTTTGGCCCTGCGCGCTGCCATCCAGCGCTTTGCTCCCAAGGCCGAAGCGCTATCCTTGCGCATCACGACCTATGGCATCGGGATCATTGCAAGCTATTGGTTGCTCGATCGGGTTTTGACGTAAGCGGGTGGAGCCTGCCGTTTCCATATTGGGCTAGCAGGCTCCAGACCATCTCGATTACAGAACGCCCAACAGCACCCCAAACAGGGTGAACATCAGCGTCGAATATCCACCATCAATCAGCCACAGCGCCATCGGGCGCTGAGCGAACAGATAGTTGATGCCAAAGCTGGCAGCCACCCAGCACAGGCCAGCTGATGCGCCATAGGCCGCGCCTTGCTGCACCGTGATGTCGGGGCCCAAGAACATGGAGAACACAAAGGCAGCAATGAAGGTGAGCACAAAGGCCCCGCCAAAGATCTTGGCCATATTGGCACTTTGAACCTGCTCTTCGCTCAGCCCGACCAGCGCTTGCCATTTTTTGCCGAACAGCGGTCCGTACCACAGTCCGCCCAGCACGAATGCAGAGACGCTTGCCGCGATGATTCCCAACCAGTTGATTTCCATTATTTCTCTCCCTCTATTTAAAGCGAATTTGTAGTCAGGAAGGCTCTTTGGCCTTTTCCAACAGCAAATTGATGTGCTGGCGCAGCACCGTGATATTGCGGTCAAACACGGCAATATCGCGGGCAGTGCGAGCCTGCATGATGGCCCCTTCCATGATCGTCAGGATAAACTCGGCCAAGGCATGGGTGTCGGTTCCCGCTGGCAGTCGCTCGTTCGCGGAATTGAGGCAGCGTTCCACCGCATCGATCCAATTTGCAAAGTTCACATCCAGCAGTTCGCGAATGCGCGGATCGGGTTCGCTGATCTCAAGGGCCAAATTGCCGATCGGACAACCATGCTGGAAATCACTCATCAACAGACCGATGCGATAACCGTTCAGCAGCGCAAAGATCTTTTCGATGGGATCGGTTTGATCTGCCCATGCGATGCTGAGCAGATTATCTTCGATACCATCACGATAGAATTCCAGAACAGCGACCAGCAGGTCCTGCTTGCCCGGGAAGCAGTGATACAGACTGCCCGAATGCACCTGACTGCGGCTGAGGATATCGGCGATGGAGGTGGAGTTGTAACCCTTGACGTAGAACATCTCCAAAGCGGTCATCACGATCCGTTGGCGCGTGTCAGAATTCATGCGAATCACCTCTTGATTGAGCGTTCAACTCAGCAGAAGTTGATCAAGCAATCAAGTGAAAACTTGAATGATCGATCAAGTGAGTGCGGAAGGCGGCTTTTCGCCTCGCTCGGCGTGATCGCGAAGAAATTCGCCCAATGCAGGCAAAAAGCGTGGTTTCTTCGACGGCGCATTATCTTGCCATTCACCCAAGCGCGCCTACATTGGGAGGGTAGAAAAGGACCCAACACGCGATGAGTGACCAAAACGATCCTCGTGATAACAATCCGCAAGACCCCAATTCGGAAGGCCCCAACCCTTGGGTGAAAAGCCTGATGATCTGGGGTGGTGTCTTCATGGCACTGCTTTTGGTCGTCTCGATGTTTGGCAATGACAGCCAGCAGCCGGGCACACAGATCGCCTATTCCGAATTCCGCGACAAAGTCGCTGAAGGGTCGGTCAAGCAGGTGGAGATCGGTCCCGAATTGATAACGGGCACAATGAAGAATGGCGACGCTGCATTCTCAACCGTGCCGGTTCCCAATGATACCGAGCTGCCCAAATTGCTGGAAGACAATGGCGTCAAATTCTCCGGCGTCGAGGCAGAGCGGATGAATGTGCTGTGGGTCGTTTTGATCCAGGCACTGCCTTTTATTTTGATCCTGGGCATTGCGTTCTTCGCGCTTCGTCAGGTGCAAAAAGGCGGCGGCGGCGGGGCAATGGGCTTTGGCAAATCCAAGGCAAAAATGCTGACCGAGCGTCAAGGTAAAGTGACCTTTGCGGATGTCGCCGGTATTGATGAAGCGCGCGAGGAGCTGGAGGAAATCGTCGAGTTCCTCAAAGACCCCAACCGCTTTTCCAAGCTGGGCGGCCAGATCCCCAAGGGTGCATTGCTGGTCGGTTCTCCCGGTACCGGTAAGACATTGCTGGCCCGCGCCATTGCAGGCGAAGCAGGCGTGCCTTTCTTCACCATTTCCGGTTCTGACTTTGTCGAGATGTTCGTTGGCGTAGGTGCCAGCCGCGTGCGCGACATGTTTGAACAAGCCAAGAAGAACGCGCCGTGTATCCTGTTCATTGACGAGATTGATGCGGTTGGCCGTTCGCGTGGCCATGGTCTGGGCAATTCGAATGACGAGCGAGAGCAAACACTCAACCAATTGCTGGTCGAGATGGATGGTTTTGAAGCCAATGAAGGCATCATCATTATCGCTGCGACCAACCGTCCCGATGTGCTGGACCCTGCCTTGCTGCGTCCAGGCCGGTTTGACCGTCAGGTTGTGGTCCCTGTGCCGGATATCGATGGCCGCGAGAAAATCCTCGCCGTCCATATGAAGAAGGTGCCCTTGGCACCCGATGTGAACCCGCGCACGATTGCTCGCGGTACGCCTGGCTTCTCGGGCGCTGATCTGGCCAATCTGGTCAATGAAGCGGCTTTGCTGGCGGCGCGCCGGAACAAACGTCTGGTTGCGATGCAGGAATTCGAAGACGCCAAGGACAAGGTCATGATGGGTGCGGAACGCCGCTCTATGGTGATGACCGATGATGAAAAGAAAATGACCGCCTATCACGAGGCTGGCCATGCCATCGTATCGGTCCATGAAGAGGCGTCTGACCCGATTCACAAGGCAACGATCATCCCGCGCGGCCGTGCGTTGGGAATGGTGATGCGCTTGCCCGAGCGGGACAGCTATTCTTATCACCGTGACAAGATGCACGCCAATCTGTCGGTCAGCATGGGCGGCCGTGTGGCTGAAGAAATCATCTTCGGGCATGACAAGGTTTCCTCCGGTGCATCGTCAGACATTCAATATGCCACCAGCCTGGCCCGCAATATGGTCACCAAATGGGGCATGTCGGACAAGCTTGGCCCGCTGCAATATGAAGAGAGCCAAGAAGGCTATCTGGGCATGGGTCAAACCGCGCGCACGATGGGCGGTGCAGAAACCAACAAGCTGATCGATGCAGAGATCAAGGGGTTGGTCGAAGGGGCGCATAAACGCGCCACCCAATTGCTTAAGAAGCACGAAGACCAGCTGCATTTGCTTGCTCAGGCGATGCTGGAATATGAAACGCTAACCGGTGATGAAATCACCCAATTGCTGGACACTGGCAAGATAGAGCGTCCTGACAAGCCTTCGGGTCCGGTTGTGGTCCAACCCGCCGGTGGTTCGGCCGTTCCTAAGGCTGGCAAGAAGTTTGGCGGGGAAGGTGGAGCATCGCCGCAAGGCGCCTGATCTCCCGCTTTCACATACGACATTAAGGGGGCGTCTGGAGAGATCCAGGCGCCCCTATTGTTACGAGCTCAATTGACTCAATATCCGCCCAGCACCAGCAAGGCTTGCGCGAACAGGGCAATCACGATTGCGATGAAGAACATCAGCATGATCAGCCGCCACAGAGCGCTGAGACGCCCCAGCTGATAGGTGCCGCGCAACTGCTTATACATGTGCAGGGGCGGAATGATCAGACTGCCGAACAACAACAGGTTTTCACCAAAGCCAATCCGGCCCAATAGGGAGATGGCGATATACAGCAGTGACATAAAGGCGAGCGAATAGGTCACAAAGATGGCGTGATCATAGGCCCCGAAACGCCGCTTCCATAGAAACATCAAGCCAACAAATGGGATCGAAAGCGGGATCAGTAGCCAGCTGAACTTATACGCATTGTTTTGCATCTTATAGAGCATCAAGCTCGGGTTTTCTCGCCACTTCGCAACAATGTTGTCGATCATTGAAATGCCGGTCTTCCCTTCGGCCAAATCAGTCCCGCTGGTGTCAGAATCTGGAGCATTTGGGTCCTCCGCTGCATCGGGGCTGGCCTGTAAGTCGATAGCCCGCAAACTGTCCAAGCCACGCTGGGCTATGGCTATCTCGGCAGACAAATCGTTATGCTCTGGCGATCCTGCAGGCATTGCTGCCAGTCTTTCACGGGCGTCGGCAATCTCGGCTTCGGCAGCCGCTTGAAGGTCCTCCACCCCGCTGCTGCCGCTGGCCATCAGCCACTCGGATATGCCGGTTGCGCGCGCATCCAACAGGTCGATTTCAGACAGCCGCTCCTGCATTTGAAGCTCTAAAGATTCGCGTTCGGCGGGTGTCAGATCGTCATTGGCCAGTTGCGTGTCCAGCTCGAGCACTTGGGCATCCAGCCGGTCAGATTCTGCGGCAACCAATTGGTCAACCTGCTCGCTCGCACTTCCTGACACATCTGTCGGGGTTGAAATGCCCAAGGCCTGAAACAGGGCAAACATCAGGAACACGCTGAACAAGAACATCGCCATTGGGGAGACGAATTTGGCCCGCTCGCCATCAATATATCGGCGGGTCAGCTTGCCCGGTTTGAAAGCCAGCAGCGGCAGAGTGCGCCACAGCTTGCCATCTAGATGCAAAACGCCATGTATCAGATCGTGGCCAATCGCCGCGATCGAGCGATGGATATTGGTCGATTGCCCGCAGTTCTGACAGTAATTTCCGGCTGGCGCCGCGCCGCAATTCAGGCACGCACCTTCTGCCAACGCATCGGTTTGGCTACCTTTTTCACCGTGACCGGGCTCGACAGCGCGGCCCGCCATCGCGCCTTCCACCGCGCTTCCCAATCCTTCGGTTATGTCGCTCATGCCAGCCCCCCAGCCAATATCTTGCGCCCATCTATAGGCGAGCAGGCGCAAGGATCAAAATTGAGAGTGCTTAGCGCTTGGCCAGTTTGCGCTCGATCGCAGTCCACAGCCGGGCGAAGGCCTGTGCCGAAACAGAGCGCGGATCAAATGCTCCCACCGGGCTTTGTCGGACGGCGCATTGCTCCAAAGCGCTGGAGAGCGGAATGGCGGGCCATTTGGGGTTATCGGCGCGGGTTTGGCGGTGCAATGTGCGGCGCATATCCATCATCGATAAGACAGGCAGGATGGGCGGATGCTTCTTGCCCGACCCTTTGACAATATCCACCACCTGTTCGAACGCGCGGGTTGATAGGGGCGAGGGCGGGAGCGGCACGATGACCAGATCCGCAGCGCGCATGACCTGCTCGCTCATTTCATTCATCACCGGGGGGCAATCGAAGATAATTCGGTCATAATCTTTCGCCAGACCCTTGGTCAGCTTAGCCAGCCGTTTGGCGCTGTTCATCTGGGCCAGCTCGCGATCCAGCAGGCGCAGGCTTTCGTCCGCGGGCAGCAAATGCAGATTATCATATCTGCTTTTCCGGATCATCTTTGCCGGATTGCGCTCGCGCATGAAGATACTGCTGGCGGGCTTTTTCTTTTTCGGGCCGACATCCAGCAGAAATCCCGAGCCATTGGCCGGGTCGAGGTCCCACAGCAAAGTTTTGCGCCGCGAAATCGTGGCGGAGCACCAGGCAAGGTTTACCGCAAAGGTTGTCTTACCGACCCCTCCTTTGACGCTGTAAATTGCAATGGACGCCATAGCCCGCTCGACTTCATCCTTTTGAGTGAAGGATTATGCGTCGCACAGCATCGCGGCAGAGTCGATATCGGATTAGCCAGTGTCACATAACGCAACAAAAAAGCCGCCCATGGGGCGGCTTGATTGTGATCATAGCGGCGCAAATGCGCGCAATGTGACAGCAGTTAGCCGTCGTAGTCAGCACCGATCGATGTTGACCGGGTTGGCGCCGATGCGGTGATCCGCAGCGCTTCTGCTGATTGGCTGAGCGAACCGATTTCATCCGCATCATCTTCATCATCGGGCAGAATTTTCTGCAGGCCGGTGACGACACTTTCGTGCAGTTCTTTCGGCTTGATTGTCTGCTCGGCGATTTCACGCAAAGCAACAACCGGGTTCTTATCCCGATCACGATCCAGGGTCAGTTCTGACCCACCAGAAATCTCGCGCGCACGTTGTGCAGCAAGCAAGACCAGATCAAAGCGGTTAGAAACCTTGTCGACGCAATCTTCGACAGTAACGCGCGCCATAGGGCACTCCAGTAAAAGTAAGTGTTTCGGAAAACGCGCTAGCTAGGGATTTCGCCGCAATGAGTCAAGAAATTGCACAAATGGGTCCAGCTCGACTAAGGGGCATAGATCATGGATCCAATCGACAGCACTGATTCCTTCACCGCATCGGTTGAGGGCCAACTCTTATATCAAGAGCCCGAGCCGTTTGTGGTCGATGCTGCGGGGCATCGGTTTTCATTCCATCCGACCGGGAAAGATCGGTTTGCGACGCTGTTGGGATTGATCGAGAGCGCCGAAAAGAAGCTCAAGATATTCTACTATATGTTTCAGGACGACTTTGCCGGGCAACAGGTCAGGCAAGCTCTGATTGATGCGGCCGAGCGGGGCGTTGATGTCTATCTGATTGTTGATGCCTTTGGCACAGATGCGCCCAACAATTTCTTCAAGCCACTAGTCAAAGCAGGCGCGCGCTTTGACGTGTTCGAGCCGAGGTTTGGTGCGCGCTATTTCATCCGCAACCACCAAAAGATGGCAATTGCCGATGACGAGCGCGTGATGGCTGGCGGATTCAATATTTCGGACAATTATTTCAAGCCGCCAGAAGAAGATGGATGGAACGATCTGGGCGTGCTGATCGAAGGTCCGATTGTCGAACGGTTTTGCGACTGGTTCGAGAAACTGGATCAGTGGGTGAGCAATCCGGGTTCACAATACCGGCTGATCCGGACGATGTTGCGCGAATGGGATCACGGCGATGGCCCTGTGCAATTGTTGATGGGCGGGCCCACGCACATCACCAGTGATTGGGCGCGGCAGGTCAAAAAAGATTTGGCGCGTGGTGATCGGCTGGATCTGGTCATGGCCTATTTCTCGCCGCCGCGTAGCATCCGACGCTTGATTCGCCGGATTGCGGAGCGCGGCTCTGCACGGCTGATCATGGCGGGCCGATCTGACAATAACGCCACCATCGGAGCATCGCGTGCTTTGTATCGCGGTCTGCTAAATTCCGACGTCAAAATTGCCGAGTTTCAACCCAGCAAGCTCCACTGCAAGTTGGTGGTTGTGGACGATGTGACCTATTTTGGCAGCGCCAATTTCGATTTGCGATCGCTGCGGCTTAATCTGGAACTGATGGTGCGCGTCAAAGACGAGACACTAGCGGCCAGGATACGCGAATTGATTGATCATATGGAAGAAGCGAGCGAGCCCATTACCGATGAATGGTATGCTAATCGCGCCAGCTGGTTCAATCGGTTCCGTTGGCGGCTGGGCTGGTTTCTGGTTTCGGTGGCTGATTATACGGTGACCCGCCGGCTCAATATCGGCCTATAGAGCGGTCGGCTCATTCATAACCGTATTCGGAATAATCCTTCATATTGGGCGAGGTAAATTTGGTGATCTCAGCCTGGAAATGCAGCGGGACATTGCCGGTAGAACCGTGGCGTTGCTTGGCCACAATCAAGGTCGCCTTATTGCGCAGCTCCAAATAACGTTCTTCCCAAATCCGATATTTTTCCTGTACATCGGCGGAGCTGGTTTCGGTCGCGACATCCGGTCGCAACGCCTCATGATAATAGTCTGCCCGGAAGATAAACCACACCATATCAGCATCTTGCTCGATCGAGCCGGATTCGCGCAAATCGGACAGCATCGGACGTTTGTCTTCTCGCTGTTCCACCGCACGGCTAAGCTGCGACAGTGCGATAACGGGCACGCCCAATTCCTTGGCTAGCGTTTTCAAGCCACGGCTAATCTCGGAAATTTCGTTGACTCGATTGTCATTGGCGCGGCCTGAACCCTGCAACAATTGCAAATAATCGACCACGATCATGCCGATATCATGGCGCCGCTTCAGCCTGCGCGCACGGGTGCGAAGGCCGGCAATGGTCAGCGCCGGCGTATCATCAATATACAGTGGCAATTCGGCCAAGCGCTGGCTGGCAAAGGATAGTTTCTGAAATTCCTCGCGCGTCAGCTTACCCATTCTCAGGCTTTCTGAAGAAATCTCTGCCTGCTCTGCCAGGATACGCGTGGCCAGCTGGTCGGCGCTCATTTCCAGACTGAAGAATGCAACCGGCGCGCCGTAATTAAACTCGCCGCCATCCTTTTGCCAATTGAGATGTTCTTCGGCGCAATTGAACGCGATATTGGTGGCCAGCGAGGTTTTACCCATGCCGGGACGGCCAGCCAAAATGACCAGATCCGAATTGTGCAGGCCAGCGGTCTTCTGATCGATCGAATCAAGGCCTGTGGTTTTGCCCGACAGGCCGCCGCCAGAATTCATTGCGGCTTCGGCCATTTTGATAGCGGTCAGCGCTGCGTCCTTGAACCCAATGGCTTCGCTGCCGCTGGTTGCGCCTTCGGCAACGCGGAACAGATCCGCCTCTGCCAAGGCAATCTTGTCCATCGGGGCGACCGCCTCTGAAGTATCCAATGCGCCTTCGACCAGGCCTCTGCCAACGCTGACCAACTCGCGCAGCAAGGCCAGATCGTAGATCTGCTCGGCCAGTTCGCCGGTTGCCAACAGCCCTTGGCCATCGGCGGTCAATTGCGCGAGATAGGTCGTTCCGCCCAATTGGCGCAGCGCTTCGTCGCTTTCAAAATAGGGCTTTAGCGTGACCGGACTGGCGGTGGCGTTGCGATCCACCAAGGTCAAAATGCGTTCAAAGATCCGCTGGTGCAGCGGTTCAAAAAAATGCTCGGCGCGCAGCGGGGTGCGCAATTCTTCCAACACCCGATTATCGATCAGGACCGCGCCCAGAAATGCGGCCTCAGCCTCAATGTTTGAGGGTAGGGCACGCGTGGGCGTTGCCGAATCATCGGGACGGACGAGCAGATCACTTTCGGACATGGGCACCTTTTGCGCCCGCTATGCCCAGTTGCGCAAGGGCAATTGGGGGCAGAAAATGACAATAAGGTCGCACTGGCTTGTGGATAGCGGGGATGGATGCTCGAAAAGCTTGAACCTGCTACCCAATGTCTGCGAGAGCGGTGCCACGATGAACAATCCGTCTTCAACTGCGCGGCCACAATACCGCATTGCCAACATTGCCTTGGATGAGGACACGATTCTGTGGCGCAATGCGGATGTTGAACAGGAACGGCGGGTCGCGATCTTTGATCTGATCGAAGAAAACACGTTCAAGCCTGTGCGCAGTGTAGAGCGCGGGGCCGACGGACCTTATCATCTCAAACTGTCTGTGTTGGATGGCCGACTTAGCTTGCTGATTAGCGATCAGAATGACGAGATGCTGGAAACCTTGCTGATCGGGTTGGCCCGTTTTCGCCGCCCCATCCGCGAATATTTCGCCATCTGCGACAGTTACTATCAGGCCATCCGCAAAGCCACGCCGAGCGAGATTGAAACCATCGATATGGCGCGGCGCGGTATCCACGATCACGCTGCAGAGCTGTTGTTGGAGCGCTTGGAGGGCAAGGTGGAAACCGACTTTGCTACAGCGCGACGTTTGTTCACGCTGATCTGTGTTCTGCACATCAAGGGTTAGAGGCGGTCCTATTTACAATGGCTCGAAAGCGTAAATCTGGCGCGCGCAAATGGCGACTGTATCTGCTGGCTATGGCGATATTGGCCGGGATGGCGGCCACGTTGTGGTATTGGTGGGACATTCAACATTGGACCCCGGACGAGGGGACCTATCCCGATCAGGGCGTGGCCATTTCGCAGGACAATGGACTGGTCGGCTTTGTCACCGTGCGCGCTCTTGGCGGAAAATTCGCTTATCTTCAGGCCAGCACTGGGTCGAATGGCAAGGATGCTCGCTTTGCTGAAAACTTGGCGGCGGCGCGCGATGCCGGGCTGAAAGTGGGGGCGTTGCACCGGTTCGATCCGTGCCAAAGTGCGGACCAGCAATCGGCCAATTTCGTCACAATGGTTCCGCGTGATGCGACGCTCATCCCCACCGCAATTGTGCTGGACAGGCTGAACGATGGCTGCCCCGAAGCGGTCAGCGATGCGGCGATGGAAAGCGAGCTGTTGACGCTGATCAATCAGATCGAAATGCACGTTGGAAAGCCGGTCATCATCAAGCTGTCCAAGCAGTTTGAGGAGAGGTTTGGCTTTTCCAACACGATCGAGCGCGACCTGTGGCTCAGCCGGGATCGTTTTGTGCCGCGTTACACCGACCGGCCATGGCTGCTATGGAGCGCGAACCGTGCGCTGAACAGCGAGGCAGCGCAGGCGCCGGTTGAATGGGTTGTGGTGCAACCCTGATGGGGTTGCCAACAGGGCGGAGCTAGGAGCGAATATGAGTGAGACAGAACTGATCGAGGCGGCCAAACTTGCCGCACAAAGCAGCTATTCGCCCTATTCCAACTATCCGGTGGGAGCAGCCTTATTGTTCGCCGATGGTTCTGTGGTGACCGGCACCAATGTAGAAAACGCCAGCTATGGCTTGGGTCTGTGCGCTGAGACGGTGGCGGTTGCAAAAGCCATGGCCGACGGATTGCGCAGCGGATTGACGGCGGTTGCGGTCACCGGACCCAGCGATCGCGGCGATGGTGCGCCGATCACGCCTTGTGGTCGATGTCGTCAGGTGTTGAACGAATTGGCCGCGCTGGGTGGGACCGATCCGGTTATCTATTGCGTCGGCGAGAACCAAGTGAACGAAGTGCAGCTGTCACAACTGTTGCCCCACGCATTTGGGCCTGCGCATCTGGACTGAGGTAGCAGCGCTCTCGGCCGATTGAGTGGCGCCTCAGGTCTCGTCCAGCCATTCCAGCAAGGATGCCAGGCAATCGCGCGCCAGCAATTTACAGCGTTCGGGCGACCAGCCTTGTTCGGGCTCGGGCGTCGCGGCTAGATCCTTATAGGGCATCTCCAGCGTCATGGCTGTGCAGCCAAACCGCTCCGCCATCTGGTTGGTGCTGATCGACAGATTGGCGCGGCCAGCCGGCGTCTTGGGATATCCCAGCTTCGTCTGGAAATCGGGGGTCCGGCGATCCAGAATGCGTTGATAGCGGTAATAGGTTTCGCCCAATTCGTCGGTCCAAGAAGGGATGCCCTCAAACCCGGCCAGAAAAACCGCCGGGATGGCTTCGTCACCATGCACGTCCATCGCGAAGTCGACCCCGGTTTGGTCCATCTTGTTGCGTATGGCGAGAACTTCGGGGGAGCGTTCGGCGCTGGGCTCGTGCCATTCGCGATTAAGGTTGGTGCCCACTGCGTTGGTGCGCAAATGTCCGCGCCGCGACCCGTCAGGGTTGCAATTGGGCACAATGTGAAAGGTGCAGGCCGCGTGCAAGGCGCGGGCGACAGGGTCGGTGTCATCGGTGAGGCACTCTAGCGCCCCTTCAATCCACCATTCCGCCTGGGTTTCGCCTGGGTGCTGGCGGGCATAGAGCCACACCTGCTTGTCGCCGGTGCCCATGGTTAGATAGTCCAGCGGCTGGCCATCCAGCGTTGTCCCAATGCGTTCCAGAGACACGCCTTCGCAAGAGGCAGTTTCGGCCACCAGATCGTGGTGCCGATCCATCGAATAAGGCGCGAAATAGGCAAAATACACGATATCGCTGGCGGGCGTATAGGTGATGGTCAGCGTGCCATTGTCTGCGTCTTTATCAAAGCTGCTGTCGGCCCGAGCCCAATATTCGCGATCTTCCGAAACGCAAGAGTTATAATCAGGCCAACCCCCGGGATAGGCGCTGGCGTTCAGCCCGGTCAGTTTCAGCGTGACTTCTTCGCCAGCAGCTCCGGACACGCGGAAATGATACCATTGGGCAAATTCCGACATGTGATCCTTGGGGATCGCCAGCTTGGCGGTCGTCCCGTCAATCGAGAGAACTTCGATATTGCCGCTGTCAAAACCTGCATCAATTGCAATTGTCGTCACTGAGATACCTCTATTTCGATGGTTTCGCCGTCATTGCCCGGAAAATCCCGGAACAAGGCATCGGCGATAATGGCGGCATTGGCTGCGGGCTGAGCCAGTGGCGAATCGCGCCCAACGGCCAAAGAAGCTCTGCCTTCCCACAAGGATTGCTGAGTTTCGGCATCGCGAATTCTAACCGAGACATCGCTGCCGACGCGTTCCTTTTGACCGCCGCCGCCCAAATTGATGCCGAGCCCCAGTCCCACGCCTGATCCAAACGATCCGGTTGACCCGCCAACACCCACGCTGACCGGACCACGCCGATTGCTCTCGGGCTCTATGGTAAAGCGTTCCAATGCGACCTGCGCGATATGATCCGCCTCGGTCCGCGATGCCTCCCGATAGCCTAGCGCCAACAATTGCTGCAAAACTTCGTTCTTATAGGCGCTCAGTTCCAGCGCCTCGGTTTCATCACCCGGAGCGGTTTCCACAAAGACTGTTCCCGTGCCCACTTGCGCCAGTGCGGCAGCATTATGGAACCGGGTCACTTCAACCGGGCCAGCAGGAGCGGTTGTGGCGCATCCGGCCAGCAATGTTGCGGCCACTGCGGTTCCCAAAAGAGTTCGAACTCCAGACAGGCTTACATTCAGCATGTTCAGCTCCTTTCCAAGGGCATTGCTATAGTCTTCAACGCTCAAACTACCAGTTTGGCCCCGGTATGATCCACTTAATTGGGGATCGAGCGGCTTTAGGCCATCTCAGAGCGCGCAATTTTTGCTAGCCGCATAGGGATGAACGAAATGTCAAAGCCTCCCGTTCTTGTCACCGGCGGTGCCGGATATATCGGCAGCCATGCCGTGCTGGCATTGCAAGACGCAGGCTGGCGTGTTGCGGTGATCGACAATCTGTCGACCGGTTTTCGCTTCGCAATTCCCGATGCAATTGCCTTTTATGAAGGCGACATTGTCGATGGCGATCTGCTGGCACGCATCTTTGCTGAGCAAGGGATGGGTGATGGCGTGGGTGCCATCATGCACTTTGCCGGCTCTATCGTGGTGCCGGAATCGGTTAAGCATCCGCTTGATTATTATCACAACAATACGGTCAAAAGCCGAGCCTTGATCGAGGCTGTGGTGAAGGCAGGCGTGCCGCATTTCATCTTCTCGTCGACGGCAGCGACCTATGGCATCCCCGAAAGTTCTCCGGTCAGCGAGGATTTACCCAAACAGCCGATCAATCCTTACGGCTGGTCGAAACTGATGACCGAGCAAATGTTGAGCGATGCCTGCAATGTGCACGATCTGAACCATTGCGCGCTGCGCTATTTCAATGTGGCGGGCGCTGATCCGCAAGCGCGCAGCGGGCAATCGACCGCCGGGGCCACCCATTTGATCAAGGTTGCGGTAGAAGCCGCGCTGGGCAAGCGCGATCACGTCAGCGTGTTTGGCACCGATTATGAAACGCCTGATGGCACGGGCGTGCGCGACTACATCCATGTCAGCGATCTGGCTGCGGCCCACGTGCTGGCGCTGGAGGAGCTGATCGCGCAACCAGGCAAGTCGATGACGATGAATTGCGGTTATGGTCGCGGGTTTTCGGTGCTGGAAGTGCTGGATGCTGTCGACCGGGTTATCGGGCGGACGCTGAACCGCCAAATCGAACCGCGGCGCGCGGGCGATCCCGATTCGCTGGTATCCGATCCTGCACGCATTCGCGCCACATTGCCGTGGCAGCCTCAGCATGATGATCTGGACACGATAATTGCCCATGCCCTTGCGTGGGAGCGTAAGCTTTCCCACCTTAGGGAGTAGCAAGCCAATATTGGTCGTCGCTCGCGCCTTTTCTGCGCGGTCTGGGCCTTGACTTGCGCTCTGGGGTGCACTAGCTGCGCGCCTTGAATTTCCGGCATCGGGGGTGTCTCCGGTGCCGATATTTTTTGCAGGAAAAAACCATGAAGATCCGCAACAGCCTTAAGTCGCTGAAGAACCGCCATCGCGATTGCCGTGTCATTCGCCGTCGTGGCCGTACCTATGTCATCAACAAGACCAATCGTCGCTTTAAGGCTCGTCAGGGCTAATTGCGTGAATTGGCTGGTCGCCTGAGAGGGCGATCAAGCAGAACTATCGGCCCGCCTCCATAGTGAGTGCGGGCCGTTGCTGTTTGGGGCGAACAAAACAATTCAAAGCGAACTTTTTGGCCAATACGTTCGGGTTCAAAAACATTCTGGTAAGCATGACCGGATAATCAGGGCTGGATAGGCAGGGCGCAACACTATGCCGCAAGATGCCGCGCTGAAGAGGAGATGGGTGAGTGTCTGAACCAAAAGCAGTGGTGTTCGACGTGGGCCGTGTGATGTTCCAATGGCAGCTGCGCTCTCTGTTTGAGAAGCTGATCGACGATTCGGCTGAGCTTGACTGGTTTTTGGAAAATGTTGTCACCGAAGATTGGCATTTCCAGCATGATCGCGGCGTGCCGTTGGCCCAGATGTTGCCGGCCCGGATGCAGCAATTCCCCGATCAGGCACTGCGCATCGCTGCCTATGCCGCTCGCTTCAATGAAACCGTGGCGGGGCCAGTACCAGGCACCTTGGATATTGTGCGGGAACTGCATGGCGCGGGGATCCCACTGTTCTGCCTAACCAATTTTGGCGATGAGTTTTTCGTCCAGTTCCGCGCAACCCAGCCAATCTTTGACTTGTTCAAGGACATTATCGTTTCCGGAGAGGAATTGGTCGCCAAGCCGGACCCGCAAATCTATCAGATTGTAGAGCAGCGCAGCGGCTATATGCGCAGCGAGCTGTTCTTCACTGATGACAATGCGGCCAATATTGCCGTCGCAAATAAGCGCGGATGGCACGGCCATCTGTTCGAAAATGCCGAAGGTTTGCGTGAAGAATTGACCGATCTGGGTCTGCTCTAGGCATAAAAAACCCCCAGCACCGGTTTTTTGGGGGTGGTGCCGGGGGTCTGGAGGGTCCGCTGGGGTCCTGGAGAGGAAACAGCCCAGCGGATGGAGACTAATTCAGATTAATTGCCGTTGCATTTGGCCAGCTTGTCTTCAGCCAAAGGCTCGCCCTTGGCAGTGAAGCTGGCGATCTCGCCGAATTCGCGGAACAGGCCGCGACAAATGCGGATTGGCCGCGAATTGCCTTTGCCAGCAACGCAGGTGGTGCCTTGACACTTCCATGCGATGCCTGACGCAACAGCGCGATTGTCTTTGGCTGGCTCAACCAATTCAGCGACATAATAAGGGCCACTGCTTGCTGCTAGTGCAGGGGCTGGGGTCGTGGCCGCGGCAAATGTGAAGCCGGTGTAAAAAAGCGCCAAAGCAAGAATACCAAGGCGACCAGCGAATGGAGAGGAGAGGGTCATCATTCTAGTCCTTTTCAGTTTTGTTTTAAAACCAGTTGCGAATCACTACTTAAGTGCATAGGTTTCGAGTTGCAACTAAAAACTTAAAAATTTTTGCATGCGGGCCAAAGCGCGCTAGATAGGTTGCAGGGAAAGGACTGAAATGGGCGAATTACGCGAACCACTGCGCGAGCTGCTTGAATGCGGATTGCCACAAGCTCTTGAAGTTATGGGAGAACGCTGGTCATTTATGATCCTGCGCGCCAGCTTTAACGGGCTGCATCATTTTGAGGAATTTTTGAGCGAGCTGGGCATTGCTCGCAATATTCTTTCGAATCGGCTGGCCAAATTGGTTGAACATGGCATTCTCAAACGCGAGCCTTGTCCTGATGACCGCCGCAAAATCGAATATCGATTGACCGAAAAGGGCTTCGATCTGCTGCCTGCGATGCTGGCACTTCGCCAATGGGGCCAAAAATATGGCACCGAGTTTTCCGAAGATCCCGTTCTGGTCGATGACTATGATTACTTACCAATTGGCCCGGTTTCCATTCTCGCGCATGACGGACGTATTCTGAATCACAAGGATCTGTCGCTTGTCGCCAAGGAAAATGTTGGCAAACGTGCCGATGGATCGGTTGCCAGCGAGGCCGGAACCTTGAAACGCGGTGATGTAATTGACCTGCGTGCCGCAAAACGGGCCGCCTCAGCCGTCTAATCAACCGCAGTTTTGAGCTTCAGACGGGTCTGAGTGTGTAATCGATCCGTATCCGCACCCATGATCCAACTTGAGATCGCCCGCCTACGCGCGCCGGGCGCACTCGGAACTGCCACGCTGCAGCCAGGACGGCGCGGCCGATTTGTGATCCTCGCGGCACCTCGCCCAACAATTTGCAATCCTCCACCCGAAAATCAGGGACGGTTCGGCACTCGATCAGGGCCGAGCCTGGTCCGCTGGCGGTTGACAGATAGCCAGCCAGTTCCTGATCGGTCGGCTCGCGGTACCACCGCGCTGCATACAGTGGTTCTCCATTGGAAGCTGTTCCGACACGAGCACTGTCTGGCGGGCCGGGTGGCCCAGCATTGGGCGGTCCATAGACGCGCGGCGGGCCACTGGGCGGTGCTGGCGGCGGCGGAGGAGGTGGAGCAGGGACCGGCGGGGTTAGAATGATCGGATCGGGTTGAGCGGGCTGTGGCAGAGGTATCTCTGGCACCAGTTCTGGAGGCATCTCAACCGGAGCCTCTTGCGTTTCGACCTGCTCTTGCGGTTCGGGCTCTGTCTCGGGAGGGGCTTCGTCGGTGAAATCCTGCGCGTCGAACGTGACCAGATCGTCCACCGCTTCGTCTTCCGTCGCAATCCCATAGCCGATGGTCAGCAGTAACAGCAGCAGCAATGCCTCGATCGCCAGAGCAATCGACAGGCCTAAGATGCGGCGCTTCAGCGGACGATTTGCGCCATTGTCCAGAAACCCGCCGGGTTCAGAAGCCGTCGCTGCATCGGTGGTTGGCACGATGTCGGGGAACCCTTGGCGGTTGAGAGAGCTGGCGAATCCACCCAGCACGCAGTGCGATACCACATCCAGTCATTGCGCACAGGTGAATGGTGCCACTTTTGTGGGCGACCGGCGTTTTGGTGCGCTAGACCAATCGCCTAGATGTCGCGTTTATGCTAAGAACGCGGGGCTTGCCTGCGATAGCTCAGCGCTTCTGCAATATGCACGCGGCCAACTTGCTCCGCTCCCGCCAGATCAGCAATGGTCCGCGCCACGCGTAACATCCTTGTATAGGCGCGCGCGGAAAGCCGCATAGTATCGGCGGCCTGTCGCAGCAAAGCGCTGCCCGGCTCGTCAGGCGTAGCAAATTGATCCAGTGCATCACCATCCAGCTCTGCATTGCTGCGCGCACCTGTTTCGCCATAGCGGCGTGTCTGGCGTTGCCGCGCCGCTGCAACACGCGCTGCCACCTCGGCTGAGCCTTCTGCGGGTGGGGGCAGGCTGAGGTCAGCCGCACTAACCGGCTCAACTTCGACATGCAGATCAATCCGGTCGAGCATCGGTCCAGAAACCTTGCTTTGATAATCCGCAGCGCATCGCGGCGCGCGCGAGCAGGCCAGCGCCGGATCGCCCAGATGGCCGCATCGGCACGGGTTCATCGCGGCGATCAATTGGACGCGGGCGGGGAAGGTCACATGGGCATTGGCGCGGGCAATATCGACCGATCCGGTTTCCAGCGGTTGCCGCAGCGAATCGAGCACTGGCCGCTGAAACTCGGGCAGCTCGTCCAGGAACAGCACGCCCAGATGCGCCAGACTTACTTCTCCCGGGCGCACTTTCAGACCGCCACCTGTCAATGCGGCCATGCTGGCGGAGTGATGCGGTGCACGAAACGGGCGGGCGCGGCTGATCTTGCCGCCCTCCAGATTGCCTGCGACCGATTGCACCATGGAAACCTCCAGCGCCTCGGCAGGGGTCAGCTCTGGCAAGATGCCGGGCAGGCAGGATGCGAGCAGGCTTTTGCCGGCCCCCGGCGGTCCATTCATCAGCATGTTGTGACCGCCGGCAGCTGCAATTTCCAACGCTCTTTTGGCTGTCTCTTGGCCCTTTACGCGGTTCAGATCCGTCGCGGGAGGGGAAACCTCAACCTCACCGCGGGGTGGCTCGGGCAGGTTTTGTGTGCCTTTCAAATGGTTGAGCAGACTGACCAGATCGGGTGCTGCCAACACCGGAACCCCGCTCGCCCAACGCGCCTCAGACCCTTGCGGGGCTGGGCAGATCAGGCCCGCCTCTTGCTCGCTCGCATGCAATGCGGCCAACAGCACGCCGGGTGACACGGCGATCCGGCCATCGAGTGACAATTCTCCCACCGCGATCCAGTCGGCCATTTGCTCGGCATCACACACGCCCATTGCGGAAAGCAGAGCGAGAGCGATGGGCAGATCGAAATGCGATCCTTCCTTGGGCAGGTCTGCGGGGGATAGATTGATGGTGATGCGTTTGGGCGGCAAGGCAAGGCCCATCGCCGATAATGCGGACTGCACCCGCTCCCGGCTTTCGCCCACCGCCTTGTCGGGCAGGCCAACAATCGCAAAGCGAGGCAGCCCAGGTGCGATCTGACACTGCACTTCGACCGAGCGGGCACTAAGTCCCAGATATGCAACCGTTCTGACCAATGCGACCATGTCACGCTTTCAAAAGCTCAAATGGAGCTAAGGCATGCTCATGCTGGCCATGGCCGGGCAAATTAAAGGATTTTAACCGTTTGCTGTACTAAGCTAATCGGGATCGAGCGGGTCGGTGTTGCCGCCATTTGGCGCGTCTGTTGCAACCAAGAAATTGAGCGATCAAACGCGTTGATTGCTTGACTCGGCAGCACCCTTGTCCTAACCGCGCGCCCACTGAGGCGGTCGTCGTTTGAAGGCGGCCCTTTTTATTGGTGCCGGTTACGCTTAAAGCGATGGCTGCATCACTTTTGATTTTGAGGACGATATGAAGCGGACATTCCAGCCAAGCAATCTCGTGCGTGCACGTCGCCACGGATTCTTCGCACGCAAGAAAACCGTCGGAGGCCGCAATGTTTTGCGCGCTCGCCGCCGTCGCGGTCGCAAGAACCTTTGTGCGTAAGCACGCACGCTAATACTCAAGAAATCGCGGTGCTAACGCGTCGCGCCGATTTTCTTGCTGCGAACCGGGGCCTGCGCATTGCACGCCCCGGTTTCGTGCTTTTGGCGAACCCGAATGGCGGGCGCGGCAAACGCTATGGCATCACCATCACCAAAAAAGTTGGCAATGCGGTGGTGCGCAACCGAATGAAGCGCCGCTTTCGTGAATTGCTGCGCGCGGCTTTGCCTGACAGCGGTCTGCCCGATCACGATCACATCTTGATTGGCCGCGATGGCGGGATTGAGCGTGATTATACCGCTTTGGCCGCAGAGCTGGACCAGGCCTTGGGCCGCGCTGCCGAGGGTAAAGGCGACCGTTCACGCAAATTTCGCGGGCCGCGGAAAGGTGCACAGAAAAGCAAGCCATGAAGCACATTTTCATCGCTATCGCCCGGCTGTGGCAAATCGGACCCAGCCGCATTTTGCCGCCCACATGCCGTTTTTCACCGTCATGCTCGCAATATGCGATCGAGGCTTTGGGGAAACATGGTGCGATCAAGGGTGGATGGATGGCAACAAAGCGGATAATGCGCTGCCACCCTTGGGGTGGGCAGGGCTATGATCCTGTACCGTAGTACCTATATAACACACTTATGACCTTTAAGACGCACAGGATTTGATCTTGGACAACCAGCGTAATCTTCTCTTCGCCGTGGCGCTTTCCTTCCTGCTCATTTTGGGTTGGGATGCGGGCATGCGCTATTTCTATCCAGAGGCCTCGACCGCTGGCGCGCCGCAATCCAGCGATCCAACCGTGGCCGCATCTGCCGCCCCACAGGGTTCTGCAGAATTGGGTAGTGCGGCGGGTGAACCTGCTGGACCGGTTGACCTGTCAACAGCGCTGTCCTCACCGCAGCGAGTCAGCATTGATGCAGCGCGGGTTGAAGGCTCGATCAATTTGGTCGGCGCACAGCTGGACGATATCGAGTTGAAGGATCACCGCGAGACCACTGACCAAGACAGTGGCCCGGTGCAATTGTTTGCGCCCAAGGGGACCCCTGGGCAATATTTTGCGCAATTTGGCTGGATCGGAAATGGCGTAACCCTGCCAACGCCGCAAACCGTGTGGCAGGCCGATGGCCAAACGCTGACCCAAACTTCGCCGGTCACGCTGACGCATGACAATGGCGAGGGTCAGATCTTCTCGATCAAATATTCGATCGATGCCAATTATATGATTACCGCCGAACAGTCGGTGGTTAACAATGGTGATGGCTCTATTGTGGTGCAGCCTTACGGCCTGCTCAATCGCAACACGGTCAACGCCAGCCCCAGCACATTCAACGCGCATTCCGGACCCATCGGAGCGTTTGGCGATTCGGTTGATTACGGCGTTGATTATGACGATCTGGCCGAGAACGGCACTTATACGCCGGCCGCTGGCAAGACGCATTGGACCGGCTTTAGCGACATTTACTGGCTGTCTGCTCTGATCCCGCAAGGCGATCAAACTGTCACTCCGGGCTTTCGCTCTTTGGGCGATGATATTTTCCGCGCCGATGTGATCTATGGACCTGAAACGGTTGCTGCCGGCTCTACGGTGTCCAGCTCTACGTTGCTGTTTGCAGGCGCGAAGGAAAGCGCGGTGCTCGATACCTATCGTGATGATCTGGGTATCGATAAATTCGGCAAGGCAATCGACTGGGGTTGGTTCGAATGGTTCGTCAAACCGATGGTTTGGCTGCTGCGGACCCTGTATGATTTTGCCGGCAATTTCGGCGTTGCCATCATCTTACTGACCATCATCATTCGTGGTGCCTTGTTCCCGATAGCGCAAAAGCAATTTGCCAGCATGGCCGGAATGAAGGCGGTTCAGCCCAAGATGAAGGCGCTGCAAGAGCGTTACAAGGACGACAAGCAAAAGCAGCAGCAAGAGGTCATGGCGCTCTATAAGAAAGAGGGTGTCAATCCGCTGGCGGGCTGTTTGCCGCTGTTGATCCAGATCCCGATCTTCTTTGCTTTGTATAAGGCGCTGATCCTGGCGATCGAAATGCGCCACAAGCCATTTGTGCTGTGGATCGAAGATTTGTCGGCGCCCGATCCGGCCAAGATCCTGAACCTGTTTGGCCTATTACCGTTCGACCCTCCCGGGTTCTTGGGCATAGGCGTTTTGGCGGTTCTGCTGGGTGTTACCATGTGGCTCACGTTCAAGCTGAACCCCAGCGCGATGGATCCGATGCAGCAGCAAATCTTCAACTTCATGCCTTGGGTATTGATGTTTGTGATGGCTCCATTTGCGGCAGGTTTGCTGCTGTACTGGGTCACCTCCAACCTGCTGACATTGGCCCAGCAAAGCTATCTCTATTCCAAGCATCCGCAGCTGCGTGCAGCCGCTGAGAAGGAAAAGGCAGAAAAAGCATTGGCCAAGCAGCGCGAAGAAGCGTCCGAAAAGTGAGCCAGTCTGATCACAGCGAGGAAGCCGCCCAGGCTTTTGCCGAGAAATCGGCGAGCAAGCTCTTTTCAGGGCGGGTGGAATTCTTGCTGTCTGCGCCGCAGCTGAAATTCCTGCCCGATCCCAAAGTGCCGGAAATTGCATTTTGTGGCCGAAGCAATGTCGGCAAAAGCTCGCTTTTGAATGCGCTAACCGGGCGTCGATCGATTGCTCGTGCATCGGTAACGCCGGGCCGCACGCAGGAACTAAACATATTCGAGGTGGGCGATCCTACTCTGTTCCGTCTGGTCGATATGCCCGGCTATGGCTTTGCCAAGGCTCCACCCAAAGTGGTCGACAATTGGAAAAAGCTGGTCCGGACCTACCTGAAAGGGCGCGTGGTTCTGAACCGCACCTTGTTGCTGGTGGATAGCCGCCACGGCTTGAAAGAGGTCGACCGCGAAATGATGACCATGCTGGACGAAGCAGCGGTCAGCTATCGGTTGGTTTTGACCAAGGCGGACAAAATCAAGGCGAGCGATCTGGCAAAGACCGTTGCGCAAGTGGAAACAGAAGCGCGCAAGCATTCCGCGGCCTTCCCCTTGTTGCATGTCACCAGCAGCGAAAAGGGCATGGGCATTGCCGAATTGCGGGCCGCCGTTGTCGCCGATGCGGGCGTGCAGATTACCTAAGGCGAATTTGCCTTCGGCCTCCCAATTTCATTGACGATTGCGGCTGAGCCAGCCACTCACAAGCCATGCAATTGGGTGTCTGTTATTATCCTGAGCACTGGCCGCGCGAGCGGTGGGAAACCGATGCGCGCATGATGGCCGAAACGGGCCTGTCGCGCGTGCGGATTGGCGAGTTTGCGTGGAGCCGGATCGAACCGGAACCAGGCCAGTTTAACTGGCAATGGCTGGATGACGCGGTCGAGGTTCTGCACGCAGCCGGGCTGGGCATCATCATGGGAACTCCAACCGCCACGCCGCCCAAATGGCTGTGCGATTCTATGCCCGATATGGTTGCGCTTGATCGCCATGGCCGCCCGCGCGGATTTGGATCGCGGCGGCATTATTGCTTCAGCCATGCAGGCTATCGCGAACAATCAGCCCGCATCACGCGCGCCATGGCCGAGCGGTATGGCGCGCATCCCGGCGTTGTCAGCTGGCAAACCGACAATGAATATGGCTGTCATGACACGGTGCAGAGTTTCTCGACCTCGGCGCGCGATGCTTTCCGCGTCTGGCTGGAGCGCCGCTATGGTCAGATCGAGGCGCTCAATCGTGCCTGGGGCAATGTCTTCTGGTCGATGGAATATCGCAATTTTGCCGAAGTTGAGCTTCCCAATCTGACCGTGACCGAGGCAAACCCAGCCCATTGGCTGGCGTTCCGGCGGTTCTCGTCCGATCAGGTAGTGTCCTTTAACAAAGCGCAGGTCGCCATATTGCGCGAACACTCACCAGGTCGCGATATCACTCACAATGCGATGGGTTTTTACACCGGCTATGATCATCACGATCTGGCAGCAGATCTGGATGTGCTGGGGTGGGATTCCTATCCGCTGGGCTTTCTTGAGCAGTTCCGCTTCTCAGCCTCGGACAAGCTGGAATATGCCCGCCAGGGGCATCCCGATATCGCAGCGTTCCACCATGATCTGTATCGCGGCTGCGCGCGCGATAAACGATGGAGCGTGCTGGAACAGCAACCCGGGCCGGTAAATTGGGCGCGGCACAACCCCGCGCCTTTGCTCGGCATGGTCGGCTTGTGGACACTGGAGGCTGCTGCGCATGGCGCAGAAATGGTGAGCTATTTCCGCTGGCGCCAAGCGCCGTTTGCCCAAGAGCAAATGCACGCCGGATTGTTGCGGCCCGACGGAGCGCCTGCACCGGCTTTGGCAGAGGCCAAAGATGCCGCGTCAAAATTGGAGACCTTGGGACCAATTGGCGAGACCTGCCGAGATGTCGCACTGATCTTTGCCTATGATGCGGAATGGATGACGCAGATCCAACCGCAAGGCGAAGGCCTGTCGGCTTTATGGGCGCTGTTCGATTTCTACCGCGCTTTGCGGCGTTTGGGCGTCAATGTAGACATAGTTCCCCCCACTGCTGATCTAAGCGACTATGCGATGGTGGTGGTGCCATGCTTGCCTATTGTGCCGACAGCTTTGGCCAAAGCATTGGAGCAATTCCAAGGGCAAATCGTGATCGGACCGCGCACCGGCAGTCGCGATGCTGATTTCTGCATGCCCGACAATCTCGCGCCGGGCTCTCTGAGCCCATTGCTCAATCTGACAGTCACACGCAGCGAAAGTCTGGCTCCAGGGTTAGAGCATGCTGGAGACGGCTGGGCGATTGCCCGCTGGCTTGACCATGTCGAGGGTGATGCGGAACCTGAATTGACCGCCGTGGATGGCACAGTGGCGTGCTGGCGCAATGGCAAGGCGCGCTATTTGGCCAGCTGGCCGCAAGGCGCGCTGTTGGACGAAGTGATCACGCGGGCATGTGGCGATGCCGGAATTGCGACCACCCCATTGCCCGAAGGATTGCGCATCAGGCGGACGGGAAATTATCTGTTCGCGTTCAACTATTCAGCGGGCGAGATCGCTCTGCCCGATGCAATTGAGGGTGAGGTCATGATCGGTTCGCGAACCATGCTGCCCGCCAGCGTAACTGTGTTTGTACGTTAGCTCGTTTGGCGCGCATCCAGCCATTGCGCCAGCTTCACCCCACCGGTGATTAAAAACGGCACCAGCACGATGCTGAGCGTGACTTTGGCAATGACTTGGCCAATCAACAAATCGGTGATGTCAAACTCGCCGTAGAAGGCCAGTGTAATGAAAATCACCGAATCCACCGCCTGGCTTAATGCCGAGGCAATGGCCCCGCGCACCATCAAGCCAAAGGTATTGGCCTCTCCACTGCCCGCCAGCTTTGAGAATATCCAGACATTCAGCAGCAGCGATGTGATGTAGGCCGCCGGTCCCGCCATCAAGATGCGCGGGGTCTGGCCCAACACGCGCTCAAAGGCGGCAAGATCATCACTGCGGAACTCCAGCATCTCGTTGGATGGGGGCAGTTGCAACACCAGAAATATCAGCGCCGCTGAAACAGCCAGCGGAATAAAACCTATCCAAATCATCTTGTTAGCCAGCTTCTGGCCATACAGCTGGGCAATGGTGGAAGTGATCACCACCAGCAACAGGAAGGGGAAGATACCGGCCTCAACCGCCAGATTTGTAGGCCACAATTGCACCTGCTTATAGGCGACAAATCCGGCCAGCACCGTCATTCCGCCATACAGGATCATATAGATGAACAAGGCGGTCGGCATGGTAACGCCATGCTGGACCGTTGTGGTGGCAGCGGATGATGGGTGCGATTGGCTGTCTGTCATGCGGTGATGATTATGGCGCTCGCGATAAAAAGGGAAGTCACCGGACCAATCCACCTGTGCATTTGACTGTTGGCGAGCAAAAGGCGAGACGATCCCAATTGCCGGGTTCACCGAATCTGGCAGGCACATTTCTGGCAGCGCAGGGGAGTTACATGCCGCCATTTGTCATGAGTATTGCCGGGATCTTTGCGATCCTGCTGTTCGCCTTCCTGCTGTCCAACGGGAGAAAGCGCATAAAATTGCGCGTAGTTGGTGCAGCCTTTGCGCTGCAAGTGCTGATGGCATTGCTGGTTTTGCGCACCTCTGTTGGTGTCAATATCATCGAATTTCTGTCGAATGGTGTCATCGCCCTGCTGGGATACTCGGTTGCCGGTATCGAGACATTGTTTGGACCGATGGATTCCAATCCATTCACCAACACATTCCTGATCGCAGCTTTGCCAGTGATCGTCTTCTTCGCTGCTCTTGTTGCGATCCTCTATCACCTCAAGATCATGCAAGTTTTGGTGCGCTGGATTGGCGGCGCGATTGGCTGGATAACCGGTATCAGCAAGGTTGAGGCATTGGGCAGTGCCGCCAATATTTTTGTTGGCCAATCGGAAAGCCCCCTAGTGGTTCGTCCCTATCTGGCCTCGCTCCCACCCAGCCGCCTGTTCACCCTAATGTGTGTCGGCATGGCAGGGGTCGCCGGAACAATCCTTGCCGCTTACGCTGCATTCCTGGGGGACGAAGCCGTGCCCTATTTGTTGGCCGCTGCCTTCATGTCAGCGCCTGGCGGAATATTGATGGCAAAATTGATCATGCCTGACGATCCCGAAGAAGCCGCCGAGCATGACGCCTTGATGGCAGATGTCTCTGTGGCTGAAACGTTTGAAGAGGGTCACAAGCCCGCTAATATTATCGAGGCCGCAGCGCAAGGCACCCAGACCGGCGTGAAACTGGCGGTGGCCGTTGGTGCGATGGTCATGGTGTTTGTCGCTCTGGTCGCGCTTGCCAATGGCTTGCTGGGCGGTGTGGGCGGCTGGTTTGGCTATCCCGATATCTCGTTCCAGCAATTGCTGGGTTATGTCTTTGCTCCGGTGATGTTCCTGATCGGCATTCCGTGGGAAGAGGCGGGCGCTGCTGGCGGTCTGTTTGGCACCAAGATTGTGCTCAACGAATTTGTCGCCTTTATCGAGCTGGGCCAAATGAGCGAGCTGGCACCGCGCAGCCGGGCGATTGTTACCTTTGCCCTGTGCGGATTTGCCAATTTCTCCTCGATAGCGATCCAGATGGCGGTCACAGGCGGGCTGGCACCCAATCAGCGACCTGTTATCGCGCGCCTTGGGCTGAAAGCCTTGGCCGCAGGCAGTCTGGCCAATTTGATGAGCGCAGCCCTAGCAGGACTGTTCCTGCCGTACTAAGTATAGCGTATGACTGACATTGCATCTGTATCGATTGCCCGTCCGTTAGAGGACGTTGCCGACGAGCTGGGTCGCAGCTTTGCCGAATATGGTTTTGCTGTGATCCGCGACCACGCGATCCCGCAGGAATTGATCGACCGGGCCGAGGCCAAATCGAAAGAATTCTTCGCCCTGCCAGAAGACGTGAAGCGGGCCTATCAATTGCCCCAGGGAGGCGGCGCGCGCGGTTACACTCCGTTCGGTACGGAAAAAGCCAAGGACGCCGAGATTTTCGACTTGAAAGAGTTCTGGCATGTCGGCCGCAGCCTTCCAGAAGGCCATGCCTTGTCCGAATTCATGGCTCCCAATATCTGGCCGACCGAAATTGACGGGTTCAGGGAAACCTTCACCCAGCTTTATGATGCATTCGACGCAGCGGGCTTGCGCGTGCTGGAGGCGATCGCGCTGCATCTCGGGCTGGAGCGCAACTTCTTTGCCCCCACCGTTGAGGATGGCAATTCGGTAATGCGCCTGCTGCGCTACCCTCCCTTGGGGGAAGATGCACCAGATGGAGCAATCCGTGCCGCAGCCCATGGCGATATCAATACCATCACCTTGCTGTTGGGCGCTGAGGAAGCGGGATTGGAATTGCTGACCCGGCAAGGCGATTGGAAAGCAGTGGAGGTGCCTGAGGGCGCTTTGGTGATCAATGTGGGCGACATGTTGGACCGGCTGACCAATTCGCGTTTGCGCTCAACCACGCATCGTGTGGTCAATCCGTATGGTGCCGCAAAAGACCGCTCGCGCTATTCCATGCCGTTCTTCCTGCATTTCCGGCCGGACTATGTGATTGAGACCCTGCCAAGTTGCATCGAATCGGGTCGCGAATCCGAAGCGCCAGAGCCAATTTCGAGCCATGAATTCCTGCTTCAGCGCCTGCGCGAGATCAATCTCGCCTGAGCCCCTGTGGGCAGGCAGTTGATAACCCAAATAAGCTCAAGTTGTTGCGATGCAGCAACACATGGCCGCAAGGCCGCAGAATCCCGTGCTTTTCGCAAAATTGCGAGAGCGCGGTGCACGCTCGATGCCGTGCTTGGCTGCTCAATTTCACGATAACGTCACAAAACTGGCTTTTCAGGGCGTTGCTACGCACCTAGCGCGGTATGCGGAACTCACTCCTTTTTTGAATCAATTTGTGACCAGGGGACATCTGTCATGAAAATCAAATATCTTTTGGCGGCCAGCGTTGTATCGCTTTCGGCTGCCGCGACCATTGCTACACCAGCAATGGCACAGCAAATTACTTCGGGCGTTGAAGGCCGGGTAAATGATGCCGATGGCAACGCGCTTCCTGGCGCCACTGTCACGATCACCGACACTCGTACGGACTCAACCCGCACGCTGACAACCGGCGGAAGCGGTGGCTTCAATGCAACCGGCCTTGTGGCTGGTGGACCTTACACCATCACCGCGACAGCGCCTGGCTTCGAAGGCCAGACACTGGAAGGCCAAACACTCAGCGCCAGCGGAAGTCTGCGTCTGACATTTGGTCTGGCGGCAAACGCAGATGGCTCGGTCATCGTGGTTACAGGTGCCAGAGTTCAGGCTGCTCAAGTTGCTGTTGGCCCTGGTCAGATTTTTGACCTTGAAACATTGGACGGTTTCCCATCGATCACTCGCAACGTGGTGGATATCATCCGCCTCGATCCACGCGTCAGCCTGGACCGTAACAACGAAGTTGACCGGATCAGTTGCTTGGGCGGAAACGACCGCTCGAACACATTCACGGTTGACGGTGTGGTTCAGTCGGATGTGTTTGGTCTGAACGGAACGCCTACCGCGTCGCGTAATACTTTCCCGATCCCATTCGATACGATCCGCCAAACCTCGGTGGAATTCGCACCGTTTGATGTTGAGTACTCGGACTTCACCGGTTGTGCGATCAATGTGGTCACCAAATCGGGCGAGAACAAGTTCCACGGTTCGGCCTTCTTTACATTCACCAATGATGACCTTCGTGGTGACACCGCTGGCTCTGCCAGCTCGCAAGTTTCTCCTTTTGAAGACAAGCGCTGGGGCGTGACGCTGGGTGGACCCATCCTCAAAGACCGGTTGTTCTTCTACGCCGGTTACGAAGAAACAGATTTGGGTCGCCCGAATGACTTTGGCCCAACAGGCGGCAATTTTGCTGTCGAAGCTGACTTCGTAACGCAGGACCAGTTTGACGAATTCGCCCGCATCGCGCGCGATGTTTACGGCCAGGACGTTGGCGGTTACCCAACCGTCTTGAACGAAACCAGCGTTCGCTACTTCGGTCGGGTCGATGCCTATCTTACCGAAGATCATCGTCTGGAAGCGACGTATCAGCGCCTTGAAGAAACCAAGGTTGAAAGCGATACTGCAACTGACAATTTGACCGGTCTGAACAGCTTTGAAGACGAAGGAACGATCTCGGATTATTATTCGGTTCGCTTGTATTCCGATTGGTCTGATCGCGTTTCGACCGAAATTCGCCTGTCACGCGCTGAAGTTGGCGATAAGCAAGGGCCGTTCGGCTTTGGCGAAGCACAGTCTGAAAATCCAACGGTGCGTCTTGCGGTAGGCATTAGCCCTGTTGCTGGCGAAACTTCAGAATTCGGTCTGCTGTCAACAGGTCCGGGCATCTTCCGTTCGGCCAACCAGCTCGATACGCAAATCGATCAAGCCCGCCTTGTGATGAACATCGATGCCGATGATCATCAGATCAAGCTGGGTGCAGAAATCAATGATCTTTCGGTGTTCAACCTGTTTGCGATCAACGCTACCGGAACAATCTTCTTCCGCGGTCTGGATGACTTTGCCAATGGTGTCGTAGCCAGTGGTTCAGGATCGAGCGCATTTGCCAGCCCAAGCGATGTTGTTGTTGGCGGTCGCTTCGGTCAAACGGGCGGTGCAACAATCGCTTCTTCGGCAACCGGCGACATCAATGATGCAAGCGCCACCTTCAGCCGTCAGATCTATTCGTTCTACGCACAGGACCAATGGCAAGCTACAGACCAGCTCAGCCTGACGGCTGGCCTGCGGGTTCAATTGTATGATGGATCGGGCACACCGCGCTTGAACCAATTGTTCCAAGACCGTTTCGGCTTCTCCAACTCGGTACCTTTCAGTGCTTTGGATCCTGTGGTCTTGCCGCGTTTTGCCGCAACCTATGACTTGTTCAACGAAGGTTTCTTCAGCGAGACCACGTTTACAGGCGGTGTCGGCATCTTCTCCGGTGGTGACCCTGTCGTGTTCTTCTCGAATGCATTCTCCAACGATGGTTTTGCTTCGGCCAATGGCGATTCATTCGATTCCGAATGTGATGGAGTAGTGAACGCTGACGGTAGCTTCAGCGTGGTTAGCGGTGGCCAGTTTACCGGTCTGCCACAATGTGTCGTCGATGCAGCGGTTAACTCTGCTGCTGCCGGACGCGGTGATATCAAGTCAACCGATCCAGACTTCAAGGTACCAACTGTGGTGCGTGCCAATATCGGCGTGGACACCATGCTGGGAACAGAAAGCGGTTTCTTCTCAGACTGGAACCTGCGCGCTGACTACATCTACTCGCGGTTCAGAAACACTCTGGGCATCAACGATCTGGTTCAGGTCGTCGATCCTAGCGAAGGTCTGAACGGCTTTACGGTAGACGGACGTCCGATCATTGCGGCAATCGATCCACTCAACACCGGCTGTAATGCTCAGCTGGTTGGAACCGGCGGTGTGCCACCAGTGTACACTGGCGTGACTGACGATTGCTTCGGCACTCGGATTGATGACTTCAACCAGCTGACCAATGGTCGCAGCTATGACAGCCACGTTGCGTCGGTTGCTCTGTCCAAGCGGTTCGAAGGTGGGATCATCACCGAAGGCGGCAGCGTGAACGTCAGCCTGGGTTATGCCTTCACGGATTCAAACAACACTCGCAACTTCTTCGGTGCGACCGCAAACGGTAACTTCGAAGACACCGCGGCGTTTGACTTCCAGGATCCAGCTGTTTCGACCTCTAACTTTGAAACGCGGCACCGCTTTACCGTTGCCGCCAGCTTCAAAGAGCAGTTCATTGAAGACTATAACACGCAACTGGGTGTGTTCTTCTCTGCACGTTCGGGTCGCCCTTACAGCCTGACCTTCAGCGGTGACGGGTTCCAGGATTCAACATCTGGCGACAACAACGCACTGCTGTACATCCCAACCGGTCCAAACGATCCGAACATTTCACCACTCTCGTCAGCAACTGATGCCGACATCACAAACTTGGTGAGTTTTGTTGACGGTCTGAAGTGCGACTACACCCCCGGTGAAACA
Source organism: uncultured Erythrobacter sp. (assembly GCA_947495555.1). Taxonomy (GTDB): domain Bacteria; phylum Pseudomonadota; class Alphaproteobacteria; order Sphingomonadales; family Sphingomonadaceae; genus Erythrobacter. Next base: position 2,240,258 of record CANLZI010000001.1, read on the forward strand.
ATCCGCCGCAACACCTGTAAGAATGACTGGGTGTACGACATGGATCTGCGCTTCAGTCAGGAACTGCCTGGCTTTGGCACGCTGTTCGGTGTTGACGACAAGTTTGAGCTGTTTGCCGATTTCGACAACTTCCTGAACTTCATCGATGGTGACTGGAACGTGTTCCGCAATCGCGATGATGAAGATGGCCTGGTTGATCTGATCGACGCAGATGGGGTTGATTCGGAAGGTCGCTATATCTTCGAAGATCTCAACCTGAATTCCGATGGCGCGATTGACGATCAAGAGCGCATTGGTTTCTCAAACTCAGTCTGGCGCATTCAGGTTGGTGTTCGTTACGAATTCTAATCCAGCCTGATTGATCCAAGATCAAACAAGCGGCGGGGTTCCTTCGGGAGCTCCGCCGTTTGCTTTCTTGCGCCTGGCAATCGGTTCTATGCTGCCTCGAGCAGATCCATCGCCAGCTTGGCCCCGATTTCGGTATCGACTTCCGATCGTAAGGCCCGCTCAAAGGCTGCGGCCCTATCGCCCAATTCCTCTTCTCCGAACATGCCCGCTGTTCCGGCGAGCTTGTGCACCAGTCGGGCAAGGTCATCGCCTTCTATACCTGTTAGCCTGCCTTCCCGCACGGCCCCCGTTCGAGCCCAGTTCGATGCCGCTGTACCTGTCTTTCAGTGTGATCGCATCGGCAAACAATAGAGCCAGCGGAACAACCAAAATCATCCCCAATCCGCCAGTGATAAACCAGGTCAGCCATCCAATCAGTGGCTGCACACCATCCTGTGTCAGGCCGGCTAAGGCTATCACGCCCGCCGCCGCCGGCGCGATGATGCCAGCCGCTAGAATCAATCGGCCAAGGTCCCTCATCGATTCCATGTCGATATGCTTGCCGCACAGTTTTCTACTCAAGATCACAGCAATGCTAATTTCTACCAGATTGGCACAAGCGAAAATCACGGCCTGAACGGTTGCGAAATCCATCACCAGATTGACCGAGGCACTGCTCAGGAAAATTGCAGCATAGAAAGGTATCTCGTTTGTCGGCTGGGTTCGCAACAATATGGCAACTGCAAGCGCATTGGGTATCCAGATCGCTGCGATAGGCCCGTCAATCCTGGAAATGACGATGCTGGTGGCAGCAAATGCGCTGAATACGAGTGCACCGATCAACGCAATCCAGACATTGCGCACCTCGCTGTTTCTGACCCCACTTATTTCAACCATTTGCGCTGTAAGCTGCCGCATCGATTTTCCCTTCGTTATCAATTATAGAAAGGACGAAGGCTATTCGGGTGATGGCGCGAAACGGATTGTTCTGTGTTGGTTGGATTTGAGAGAGATTTTGCACAATCAAGGGTATTTGAAGCGCCGGAGAAAGCCCAAGGTCAGCACAATATTGCTGATAATTCTGCTGCATATCGCCGCGCTGTACGGTTTGGCCCGCGCCTTTGCGCCCGACATGACGGCAATCGCGCAAGACGCAGTGGTGTCCGCATTTACCGTTACTGTCACGGCTCCGCCCGAAGATCCGCCGCCCGAGGCTGAGCCGGCACCCGATGAAGGTGCGGCAGGAGCGGCAGGGGAAAAAGCGGTGCCAAAGCCGGTTACTGCCCCCACTCCCAAAGTGCCCGTGAAGCAGGATGTTCCTTTGCCAGAGGCATCCTCGGATGGCTTGGACAGCACGTCTGGGGCGAAAGATGACGGAACTGGTACCGGTGCGGCGGGAGACGGCATCGGCACAGGAAGCGGGCGCGATGGCGGAGGAACAGGCACCGCAATCGCTCGCAAGCCAGAATTGATTGCGACAATCACCGATGCAAGGGCCTTTCCCGTACCACCCGGTGGGCGAGAGGCGCGTGTTGGGCATTCTGTCATCGTTCGATTGACGGTGAGCGCCCAAGGTCGTCCAACAGCTTGCCGAATCTATCGTCCCAGCCCTTTCCCTGCGACAGATCAGGCGGTATGCGATCTGGCATTGCAGCAGGTGCGCTTCCGGCCAGCATTGAACAATCAGGGTGATCCGGTTGCCGCGCCGTTCTATTACAAGCAGGAATTCTTCGATTGACCCGGCAGGCGGATTGCATCCAAGCAGCGCAGGAAGGTTCGATCACGCAATGATATTTGTGCCAGCAGGACGATTACAATGAGCTTGATCACGCCGGTCATTCTATGCGGAGGTAGTGGAACTCGGCTGTGGCCGCGCAGCCGCAAATCCGCGCCCAAACCTTTCATCAATCTCATCGGACAATCCAGCCTTTTTCGCCAAGCGGTTGATCGCTGCGGGAACGCCGCGCAATTCGCCGATCCGGTGATTGTGGCAGGCCAGGCCCATGTTGCGTTGATCGAGCAGCAAATGGGAGGCGACCAACCTTATTCGTTGCTGGTTGAACCCATGGCTCGCAACACGGCGCCTGCCATCGCACTTGCGGCGGCCAGCCTTGATCCAGATGCGATTATGCTGGTGTGTCCCAGCGACCACCACATTGCTGATGCCGCAGCCTTCGCTCAAGCTGCAAATACCGCAGCCGATTTGGCGCGCGACAATTGGCTGGTGTCCTTTGGAATCGCGCCCGACCGTCCCGAAACCGGATATGGCTATATCCAGCAAGGCGAGGCGATGGGAGGCGGCTATCGAGTCCAGAAATTTGTCGAGAAGCCAGACTTGGCGACGGCCGAGCAGTTTCTGGCCGCAGGCGGGTATTCATGGAACGGCGGTATCTTTGCTTTCAAGGCTGGCTATCTGCTGGACGAGCTTTCGCAATATCGGCCGGAAATGGCGCTAGCCGTGACGCAGGCCATTGCCGGGGCCACTCGGCAGGATCATGCAATCCACCCTGACCCTGAAGTATTTGCAGCCATTGAGGGCGAATCAATTGACTATGCGGTGATGGAAAACACAGCGCGTGCGGCCATGGTGCCGGTGTCTATGGGCTGGTCTGACATTGGCAATTGGGCCGCAGTGCATGATGCGCTGGAGCAAGATGATGCGGGCAATTGCGCCGCCGCTCAACATCAGTTGGAAGATTGCAGCAATGTTTTGGTGGTCAGCGATGGCAAGCGTGTGTCGGCGCTGGGCCTGGAAGACCTGTGCATCGTGGTTGACGGTGACGATATTCTGGTGACGCGAATGGACCGTGCGCAGGATGTCGGGCGGTTGGACGGTCCTTCCTCGCAATAAAGCGAGAGCCCCGCGCTATCAGTCCTTGGTTAGTAGCTTCTGTCCATTGGAACGGATGGCATTTTCAATCAGCGGGCGCACAAAGAACAAGGATGAGGGCAATTCCACCTCGAAAATGACCCTGGCATCCTCGACCTCGACATCGCCCGAGATGCGCTGACCCATGGCATTGACGACCAGATGCATGGTGTCTTCATTGGTCCAAGACGTGTCGACATCGGCCAATCCGCCAGGAATGTGATCGGCGATTTCGTGACTGCGTTCGTGCAAGCGTCGGCGTACTTCGTCGCGCCCCAGATCATGCGGCAATGCGATTCTCATGAGCTCTTGTCCTCCAACGCTTCGGCCCCGCCAAAACGATAATCCAGATAGCGTGACTTGATCGCCAGATCATCCAGAGCGCCCTCGGCCATCCGGCGCGTGACCCGGTCCACTTCCGAGCTGATCTTGGTCAGACTTTCGGTCAAGCGATCGTCGGCGGATTTTCCGGCGTGATTTTCTTGCCGCAAGTGCTGCGGGATTTTGCGATAATCGTCGATAGTTTCCGGAATATATTCGCCCACCAACTCGCGCACTTCGCTTACCGCGGGATGGTTTTGATCCATGGTCTCCAATTGCAGGCCGAGCGCATCTAGCTGAACGCCCAATTGATCGACCACTTGCACCGCTGGTGGCGGTAGAGCCGGGCGTTGGGATTCCAGCCACAATTCGGTGCGAGCGACCATTTGCTTGGGATCGCCCTTGGTCAGTTCGGTACGCTTGGGCACTTTGACTTTGCGCGCCGAGACAACACCGATCACGGTGGCAATGGCCAAGACGGACAGCATGATACCCCAGAAGCCGATTCCGTTCAGGATGGCCCCGGCAACGCCCGCGGCAATGAATACGCCGACTACACCTATTGCGATCTGCACCAATTTCTTGGTGAAGTGCTTTGCCTTTATCCGGGCAGACCCTCTGCCAATCGAATCTGCTGGCCGATGCGTACCGCCCTCGCGCTGGGTGACAAGCGATTGCCCAGCAGCGCTGAGGATCTGGTCGGATTGGTTGGTGGTGTCAGCCATGGGTCGGCAGGCCTCAGCTATCCAGCGCAAGCAAAGAAGGCTCTGATGCGACCTTGGCCTGAGCCTGCGCTTGCCCTTCAGCGCGCGCGATATAGCCCTTGGATTTCTCGACCTCGTTCGACAGCGTGTCTACGGTTTGCTTCATATTGGCGAGCGCCTTGACCTTGAAATCATCCACCTCATCCATCGTGTCATAGATGTTCTGGAAGGCGCGTTGCAGCGTCTCCAGCGGAATGGTGCTGGATGCAGCCTGCTCGTGAATTTGGCCGGTTTGTTCGCGCAGCATAGTGCTGGTTGAATCGATGATGCCAGCGGTTGTCTGATTAAGCGAAGTGATCTGTTTCAACACCAACCTTTGGTTGGTCATGGCCTGCGCCACGGTCACAGCCGTACGCAGCGCGCCAACCGTGGTGGTGCTGGCCCGGTCAACGCCTTTGACCAGCTCAACATTGTTCTTCTTGACCAGATCGAGCGAGAGATAACCTTGCACGCTTACCGCCATTTGCGTCAGCAAATCTTGCGTTCGCTGGCGAACATAGAACAAGGCGCTTTCGCGGATGGCCTTGGCCTTGGCCGGGTCGGTTGCATCCAATTCAGCCGCCTTTTGCTCCAATCGCTCGTCCAGCGTCTTGGCGATATGGATCATCTGCTCCAACTCGCCCATCGCTTCCCACAGCTTCTGACGTTCAACATCGATCGCTGCGTTGTCTTGGTGTAGTTCTTTCTTACCCGAAGCGAGCCGTTCCAGAATGGATTGGATATGGCCCTGCGCGCTGGTGTAACCATCAAAATAGCGCTGCAATTTGTTGCCGAAGGGGATGATACCGAACAGTTTGCGACCGCGCAGCTTACCCTTCCGGCCCGGATCGAGATCTTCGACCGTGCGACGCAATTCGGCCAAGTCCTGGCCAACTCCACTATCGGCGTCCATCGCCCGAACGGGACGATCCAGGAAGCGGTTTGAATGGGCTGCAGCGGCGCGGATCTGTTCCTGACCCATGCGGGTGATTTGATCCACTTTCTCTCCGAAAGCGGGCGAATTGGCGTCTTCGGCGACCAATTCAGCAACGAAATTATCGACCTTGGAATCCAGCTTCGAGATTTTCTCTTCCTCAACCGGGACCAGGCCAGCGGCCTTGTCGGGCGCAACGGCCGGCACCGGTGCTGGAGGGGTAAGGTCGAATGCCACATCGGTGGCTGTTTTGGTTTCCTGCGTCGTCATCGCTGCTTGTCAAACTCCCTGAGGTAATGCGGCCAGATGAAACAGTACGCTTCGCAATCTGATCGCCGCTTATAACTGTATTAGTAATCTAAGACACGAAGTTCAAGAAATTTGCCGGATTCCTGTCGCTACGTCTATGCTTTCGTTTACAGCTATTTGTGCCTAAATCTAAGCGCATCCACCTTCACTGTGGGAAATGGACATTGAACGACACTGCATCAGACGCCTCTTCTTCCGGCAATGGGTCACCGGCTGTGACCGCAGCAGAGGCCGGTCCTGAGGCCACGGCGGACACAGCGCCCGATACCGGCCGCGTTGCCATTTCTCGGGTTAAGTTTGGCTTACTGCGATATTGGCGGCAAGATGTGGTCGGCACCGTTGACCAGGCCGCCGTCATCGAAAAACGGCGCGCGGAATGCGCCATGTCGGAACGCTATTTGTTCATGACTGCCATGTCCGGCGGTATTGCGGTGCTGGGCCTGTTGCTGTCTTCACCAGCAGTTGTGATCGGTGCCATGCTTTTGTCGCCACTGATGGACCCGATCATGGGCTTAGGCTTTGCCTTGGCGATTGGCGATTATCGCTGGCTCAGGCAATCGGCGATCTCGCTTGCATGGGGATCGCTGATGGCGATTGTCTTGTGCGCCTTGGTCGTTTTTATGTCTCCGTTACAGGATATTACACCTGAGATTGCTGCGCGGACGCGGCCCAATTTGTTTGATCTTTTTGTGGCGCTTTTCTCTGCTTTGGCCGGTGCCTATGCCATGATCCGCGGGCGCGACGGCACCATTGTTGGTGTGGCCATCGCCACCGCCTTGATGCCTCCTTTGGCGGTCGTGGGCTTTGGCTTGGCGACCTTTAGCTGGGTGGTCTTTTCCGGAGCATTGCTGCTGTTTGTGACCAACCTTGTCACCATTGCACTGACGGCATGGGGCATGGCAAAATTGTATGGCTTCCGCACCAGCTTGAGCCAGAAACAAAGCCAGTTTCAAAACTTTGCGGTTGTGGGCGTGTTCCTGGCTTTGACCGTCCCGCTAACCTTGTCGCTGATGCAGATTGTGTGGGAAGCCAATGCCGGACGCCAAGTGCGCGCCGAACTGGCCGAGACCTTTGGTTCGTCTGCCCGGCTGTCACCTCCAGAGATCGAGTTTTCGGGCGATCCGCTGAGAGTTTCTGCCTTTGTGTGGACCACCAGACTGATCCAAGATGCGGAAATTCGGGCGGAGGAAAGCCTTACTCGAAAACTTGGCAAGCCGGTTGATGTGGAATTGAAGCAGTTCCTGGTGCGTGATGAGCAGAGCGCCGAACAAGCCCAAATCGCCTCTGCCAAAGCGCAAGAGGAAGCTGCCGCGACCGACCGCGTAGACGATTTGGCCCAGCGGCTGTCACTTGCCGCAGGTGTGCCCGATACAGAGGTGATCGTCGACAATCGCAACCGCCGCGCCTTTGTGCGAGCACAGCGGCTGCCAGGGGCCACGATGGAAACCTATAAAGCGCTAGAGGACCGCATCGCGGCCTCTGAACCGGAATGGCGGATCGAATTGATCCCGCCTGTGGCGCCGTTGCAGACCACCGTCACCTTTGCCGAGGGCGCGCCCGATCAGGCCGGACTGCAATCGCTGGGATTGGTGGTATGGGCGGCACGCCGCTTGGACCGTCCCGTCCTGCTCAGTGGCAGCGATGAAGAGACCAGTGCGGCCGCAACGATCCTGATTGAACGGGACATAGTGGTGCAGTCTGAAACGGCTCGCGGTGTGTTGCAGGCATCATTGGAAGAACAAGGGCTCTGACCGGTCAATCGTTGCCCATTAATCCTGGGCCCGCAAACCAGGATTAAGCGGCCAGATCGAGCGGCTGGATTTCACCCGACAAATACAGCTTCTTCGCCTTGGCGCGGCTCAATTTGCCTGAGCTGGTGCGCGGCAATGTTCGCGGCGGAACCAGTTCCACAACGCAGCTCATGCCGGTGACAGAGCGCACCTTGTCCGAGATCTGATCGCGCAGCTTCACCCGCTCGTCTGGGTCGGAAATCCGGCAATGGACCAGCACGGCGGGCGCTTCTTCGCCATTTTCTGTCTCGACAGAGAAGGCGGCGATATCGCCATGGTTGAAGCCGGCCAATTGCTCGACCGCCCACTCAATATCCTGGGGCCAATGGTTTTTACCATTGATGATAATCATATCCTTGGCGCGGCCAACGATGAATAAATAACCGTCAACGGTGTAGCCCATATCGCCGGTATCCAGCCAGCCGTCCGTCATGCAATCTTCGGTAGCTTGCGGATTGCGGAAATAAGAATGCATCACCGATGGACCGCGGCACCACACCGTGCCGATCTGGTGGTCGGAGCGCGGTTTGCCGTCGGCGGCGCGGATCTGGACGTCCATATCGGGCAAGGCCTTGCCGCAATTGACGATGGCGCGATAGCGGGCCGGGCGCGTGATGTCGCGAGAGGCACCCGACAGGCGCTCTTCTTCGACCAATTCCACCCTTATGCCTTCGCCCGGAGGCATTACCGTTACCGCCAGAACCGCCTCGGCCAGCCCATAGGACGGGGTAAAGGCGCTGGCGCTAAAGCCAGCTTCGGCAAAGGCGTTAACGAAGCTTTGCATGACATCGGGCCGGATCATGTCCGCACCATTGCCTGCCAGGCGCCAACGCGACAGGTCGAACCGTTCGGCCACCTGACTTTGGCTGGAGATGCGGCGCGCGCAAATGTCATAGCCAAATGTTGGCGAATAAGAGACTGTGTTGCCCGGATTGCGGCTGATCATGTCGAGCCATGCCAATGGCCTGCGAGCAAAGGCATCCGGCTTCAGATAATCGACCGAGAATTGATTGGCGATCAATGACAGGAAGCATCCGACCAGACCCATGTCATGATACAAGGGCAGCCAGCTGACGCAGCGGTCATTCTCACCCAAATCCATCGATACCGCATGGCCGTATAGATTGTGCAGCAAGGCGCGATGGGTCACCGCCACACCGGTTGGAAAACGGGTGGAGCCAGAAGAATATTGCAAATAGCAAATATCTTCCGGATCAGCCTTGGGCAGATCGCACTCTGGCGCATCGCGCTTGGAAAAATCTTCCCAGCTTTCGCCCTTGCAGCCTTGTTTAGCAGCTGCGGCACCGGCCATCTCAGAAATTTCTTCCGGGTAGATCAGGATAGCAGGATCAGAGCTGTCCAATTGGACCGCCAGTTGATCGATATAGCTTTCCTTGCCGCCAAAGGTGGTGGGCAAGGGCAGGGGAACGGGCCACGCGCCGGCATAGACGCAGGCGCAGAACAGGGATGCAAATTCTGGTCCGGTCTCTGCAATCAGGGCTACGCGATCTTCTTTCGCAATTCCTGCAGCAATCAGACGGCGCGCCATCACCAGAGCATCTTCGCGCAATTCGGAATAGGGATAAACGCGCTCTAATTGTCCACGCATATCGTGGAAATTGAGACCCTTTTTGCTGCGGGCGGCATAGTCGATAGCATCATTAAACGTATCGAACTGGGCCCTAATGCGCGGTAGATCGCAATCATTCGGCGTCGGCTTCAATGCGGCGTCGGTCATAATTATCAACGATACCCGTTATTTACGACGCTGTAACGCGCCTTTTCCCGTTTACTATGCGGCGTGTTTTCCCCTCTCCGCACAGTTTCAATCTTTCCCATTTGATAAGGAGTGTGGCACGAATAAGGCGAAATGGTCACAAAGGAAACCTCAAGCGGTAAACGGAGGCGCATGCCCAAACCGTTGGACCAGCGAAAATTGAACGATTTGGCGCTGTCCTATGTTGCCCGATTTGCCACCAGCGCGGCCAAATTGGAGGCATATTTGTGGCGCAAATTGCGCGAGCGCGGCCAGGCTGATGACGACGAGCAATTAGACATACCAGCGATTGTCGATCGGATGGTGGAGCTGCGCTATATCGATGACGAAGCCTATGCCCGGTCAAAGGCAGGGGGGCTGCTGCGGCGCGGATATGGCGGCAGACGCGTAGATCAGGCCTTGCGCGCTGCCGGAATTGACGAGACCGTCCGAAACGATGTCGCCCCATGTGAGAAAGAGGCTCGACTGGCCGCCTTTGCCCTTGCCCAAAAACGCAAGTTCGGGCCATTTGGCGCAGAACCGTTTGAACGTGATCGCAAAGAAAAGCAGATTGCTGCCATGATCCGGGCAGGACATGGGTTTGATAGCGCCCGCGCCTTGATCGAGGCGCCAACGATAGAACAGGCAGAAGAATGGCTTTCCCAAGCAGACGAATAGGCAAAACCAGACCTGCAGCCTCACGCAGGACGAATGGGTTGCGCGGTATGGCGATGTGCCTTGTGGCCATTGGTGTGCTTGGTTGTTCGGCGCAACCTGCAGCGCAAAGCGCCTCGGCAGACAGCACGCCAGCAGCCTCCAGTCTGGCGGTTCATCCGGTGTCGGGTTTGCAGATCATCCCATTGCAGGTGATCAGTGGGGATCAGGTGCATGAGTTTGCGGTTGAAGTGGCCGATACTCCTCAAGCTCAGGCCAGAGGCATGATGTTTAGGACGGAGATGGATGCGGACGAAGGAATGCTGTTCCCCTCGACAGTGCCTAGCGTGCGCGGTTTCTGGATGAAGAACACCCCGCTGCCGTTGGATATCATCTTTATTGGCACCGATGACCGAATCATCAATATTGCCGCCAATACCGAGCCCTATTCGCTCCAGTCAGTCTATTCTAATGGCCCGGCCAGCGCGGTTCTTGAACTGATCGGTGGCAGAGCAGCGGAACTGGGTATTGCGCCGGGCGATACAGTGCAATTTTCCCTGCCCGAGTAAGCTTCTGGCTTGGCCTGTCGATTGGAATCGGCTAGGCGCGGCTCATGGGAATTTTGGCAAATCTTTTTACCTGGTGGGACGGCGCCACACTGACCACTATGCTCGACACGGCGCGCAAAGGCGAACATGTCGGTACCGATGGGCAGGGCAACAAATATTACCGCGCTGCGACCAAGCAGGCCGGTAAGGATCGCCGCTGGGTAATCTATAATGGCGCCAATGATTCCAGCCGCGTGCCTGCTGAATGGCATGGATGGCTGCATGGATCCTTTAATGATGTTCCCGAAAGCCACTTGCCGCCGCCCAAAATTTGGGAGGTAGACTACACCCCCAACGCCACAGGTACGCCAGAGGCTTATCGTCCCAAGGGTGCGCTGGAAATGGGCGGACGCCGCGCCAGCGCAACAGGCGATTACGAAGCATGGATCCCCGAAGGCTGATTATGCGATTTTCAGCGCTGGTCATATTGGTGGCGCTGGCAGCGTGTTCTCAGGAAAGCGAAGGACCTGCTGCGGCTGTTTCTGACACTGCCGAACGAATTTCTGCCGAGGCTGGCGGCCAAGAGCTGTCCGGCACGAGCGAAGTTGACCAATCGGGTACGCCGATGGAGCAACGCGTGGCGACGATCGGTTTGCTGAACAAGCGCAACAATGAAACCCGCGACTTTGAAATGACGCCCGGTGACAGCGAGCGCATCGGCAATGTCATTATCAAGCTGGATGCGTGCGAACGGACCCCTCCGTGGGAAATGCCACAGGAAACCGGGGCATTTGTGCAAGTTTCGGTGCAGGAGCGCGGCTCGGACGATTTCGAGCAAGTATTCTCTGGTTGGCTCTTCAAGAACTCACCCAGCCTGAATGTGGTCGAGCATCCGATTTATGATGTCTGGGTCAAAGACTGCGCGATGAGCTTCCCGGGCGAGTGATCGCCAGCGCGGGTTTTCACGGCTGCATAGGCCCCCGCCAATGATTGTTGCGGTTCGCCCCGCGCCGCTGCTAATTTCTCGACATAGTCGGCCTGACTGATTTCCACCGCACCCATAGATGCCAGGTGGTCGGTCATGAATTGGCAATCCAACAATCGATAGCCCGCTTGCCGCATCAGCCCGACCAGCCAACACAGTGCCACTTTGCTGGCGTCGGTGGCGCGGCTGAACATGCTTTCGCCGCAAAAAACACGATCGAAGCTGACCCCGTATAGCCCGCCCAGCAGAGTGCCGTCCTGCCAACATTCGATCGAATGCGCATGACCAAGGCCGTGCAATTGGCGATAGCTGGCCTTGATCAAATCGCTGATCCAGCTGTCGGGATGATCGCGCCGGGGCTGAGAGCATGCTTCTATAACAGCGCCAAATTTCTGATCGATGGTTACTTCAAAGCGATCTTGCGAGACCGCTTTCTTCAAGCTGCGCGACATATGAAATTGATCGAGTGGAATGATCGCTCGCTGCTTGGGCTCAACCCAAAACACCTCGGGATCATCGCGGCTATCGGCCATCGGGAAAATCCCGTTGCGATAGGCCAGCAACAGCATATCTGGCGAAATAGAGGTGGGGAAAGGCGAGTGCATTGCCGCGGGACTATAGCACTGAATTTGGCCAATGCATCAAACCTGTCTTGCCAAGGCGATCGCTTGCGCCTAGAGCGCAGCCCGCATCAGTAGGGGCGTAGCTCAGTTGGTAGAGCGTCGGTCTCCAAAACCGAAGGTCCAGAGTTCGAGTCTCTGTGCCCCTGCCATTCTCTCAGATGCGATTTTGCACATCTTCACGTCTTTAAAGGCTGGTCGGCATGGATTGCCGGTGCTTATGGTGCGCCTATCGGCGCCATGGCCATGGTCCGTGTGATGGCGAGGGGTGACGCAATGAGCAAAATCCTGGCGTTTGTGCGCGATGCTGAATGGCTGGATAGCGGCAAGGTGCGCGCCTATGCGATGATCCTGGCGCTGTGTTCATTGGTCGCGATGGGTTTTTATTTCCACCTCGCCACTCATGTTGATTACAGCGATTTTCTGGCTTTTTGGGGAGCAGGAAAGATCGCCCTGACCGGCGATTTCGCCGCTGTATATGACACCGCACGCCAGCAGGTCGTGCAAGGGAGCACTGGCTTCGAAGACGCCTTTGCTTTCGTGAATCCGCCACCTTTGTTGTTCGCGGTGATACCCTTTGGCGCCTTGCCCTATCCGCTGGCATGGATCGCCTGGGTTGCCTGCACCTTCGCGCTGTGGATGTGGGTCACAACCCGTTTCTACCCGCATTATTGGCCCCTGATACTGGCCTATCCCGGAGCCTTGGTGGCGGCCAGCCATGCCCAGAACGGATTACTGACCGGTGCATTGCTGGTGGGCGGCGTGGCCGCCATCGCCAGTAAGCGGCAATGGGTTGGCGGAGCCTTGATCGGCGCATTGGTGGTTAAACCCCATCTGGCCTTGCTGACACCGTTCTGGCTGGCGGCTGGTGGGCGCTGGAAGGCCTTTGCTGCCGCAGCGATCTCAGCCGTCGGGCTGGTTCTGGCATCTTGGGCAGCGTTCGGGACCGAGACGATGCTGGCCTATACCACCAGCTGGTCTTTCAGTGCGGAATTGATGCAGCTTGACCGGCCCGAGTTCTATCTACGGATGGCAACTCTCTACGGACAATTGCGCGTTCATATGGGGCCGGATTTGGCGCTGGGATTGAACGCCGTCGTCTCCGCCGTGATGGTGGCCATGGTGTGGCTGTCATGGAGGCGGTTTGGCGGGGATGCTCAAGCAAGCGGAGCACTAGCGATTGCGGCCACTCCCTTGGCCTCGCCTTATCTGTTCAATTATGATTTGGCGTTCCTGATCCTCCCAACATTGTGGTTGGCGATTGAGGCACGGCAAGCGGGTTATCGGCCTTGGGACAAAGCCATACTCTTGGCGCTCTATCTGGCGCCCTTTGTCACCCGGGCCTTTGCGCTGCCGCTGCAGGTCAATCTGATGCCACTGGCCAGCGCTGTGATGGTGTTGCTGATCTGGCAGAGGGGCAAGGCGGGGGTGCCGACGAGCTAGTCTTTTTCAGACAATTCGCCGCTGTCAAACTGGCGGAGCATTGCGCGAAAGTAAAAGGGGCCGATCGCGATGACCGGCCCCTTTATTGTCTTCGATTGTCAGTGTGTTGGCTTAAACTTGGGCCAAGCGAAATCGATCAATACTCTTCTGGCTCTTCCGGAGTGTCAGCATGGTGGTCGTCGCCAGCATCCTTCTCACCCTTGGCCAGTTTGAACACAACGCCCGACAACAACAGCAGCGCCAGCAAGTTGGGCAGCGCCATGGCGGCGTTGGAGATATCTCCCAAACGCCAGACCAATTGCGACGGCTGGGTTGCCCCAACGAAGATCGCGACGCACCAGATTACCCGCCAGATAAGGTGCAGCACCTTTTCGCCGCCACGGGTTGATCCCGGCACACGGTCATAGATGAAGGTGATCGCCCGCTCGCCGTAATAGCTCCACGTTAGCAAGGTGGTAAACACGAACAGGATCAAAGCAACGCTGACCACCAATGTGCCCAGCGGAATCCCGCCGATCAAGGTCGGGAAGGCTGCGGCATAAGCGGCAATGGTGGTTGCCACACCTGCGGTTTCCACCGTGCTTAGATCGGATTGCCACACATGCTCGACCGCTTGGCCTCCTCCGGTGAAGTCTCCTTGCACTGTCAGGATCACCAGCGCCGTCATGGTGCAGATCACCATCGTATCAATGAAAGTGCCCAGCATCGCCATACGGCCCTGCTGTTCAGGATCATTGGTTTGCGCCACCGCGTGGGCGATTGGAGTGGAACCTTGGCCAGCCTCGTTAGAGAACAGGCCGCGCGCCACACCGGCACGGATGGCAATGATGATCAATGCGCCAACAAAGCCGCCTTCGGCTGCCTGATTGTTGAACGCGCCCGAGAAGATCCGACCAAATGTTTCCGGCAAATCGCCCGCATTCAGGATCAAAGCTATGATCGCCATGACGATATAGGCTGCGGCCATAAAGGGTACGACCTTTTCCGCCACATTACCGATGGATTTAATCCCGCCGATGATGACGACAAACACGGCCACAGCCACGATCAATCCGCCAATCCAGCGTTCAATTCCGAACAATTCATTGAGCCCGGTTGCGACCTCGTTCGACTGGATCGAGTTGCCCGTCACCAGTGCAGAGAACAGCGTGCCGATGCAGAAAATGATCGCCAGCCAGGTGTATTTCGGACCGAGGCCCATCATGATGTAGCTCATCGGTCCGCCACGATAGACGCCGTCCGAGGTCTTCTCGCGATATCGGATCGATAGCGAACCTTCGGCAAAGGCCAAGGCCATGCCGATCAATGCAGTTACCCACATCCAGAACACCGCGCCCGGTCCGCCCCAGGCAATGGCAAAGGCAACGCCGGCCAGATTTCCCGTTCCGACTTGACCCGAAAGCGCCGTGGATAGAGCGGCAAAGGGCGAAATTTCACCCGCGCCTCTGGCCTGACGACCAGCAAACAATCCTTTGAAAGCGCTTCCTAGCTGCCGGATCGGATAGAATCGCAACCCGATCATGATGTAGAGGCCAATGCCCAGCAGGATGATCACCATGGGGGGCACGGCCACCCCACCAATGCTCAACCAGGAAACGGGCTCTCCATTCCATTCGCCGCCCCAGATGAAATCGGATACATTGACTACGCGATCGACAAGACTGCTCGATCCACTAGCTGCTGCTGACATGTTTTGGGGTTCCCCTCTTGCGACCCATTTATTGCGCGATGCACGCTAATAGCGGGCGCGAGACATGACCAGCCCTAAACTTGCAATTGAAACCAGCTTACCAGCCCAATTGCCTTGTTTGGTGGCCACATTGGCTTGCTTTTGCGCCCATGCACGACTAGATCACCCGAGTCTTTCCGACATTGGAATCAGTTAGAGCCCCTCCCGGACCTTGTTCGGGGCGGCGCGAAACCCTACCTGAAAGCCAATTGCGGATTTGGCCGCAGAGATATTTGAAGAACGAAAGAGGTCACCCATGGCCGAAGATAAAAAGCGCAAGACATCGCCAGCGGAATTCGTGAACCAAGTGCGCACGGAAACCAGCAAGGTTGTGTGGCCCACACGTGAAGAGACGATCCGTACATCGATCTTCGTCTTTATCATGATGGTTATTTTGGCGCTGTTCTTCCTGGGGGTAGACACCCTTTTCAACGGCGTTGTCCGTTGGTTGCTGACTTTGGCCTGATCGCCAAGACCACAAAAACCGTTCTTATTTGCATTTAGATATTTGAGTTTAGACAGGGAAATTCATGGCTCGCTGGTATATCATCCACGCCTATTCCGGCTTTGAAAACAAGGTCAAAGAAGCGATCATTTCCGAGGCCGAGCGTCTGGGATTGTCCGAAGGGGTCGAAGAGGTTGAAGTGCCAACCGAGACCGTGACCGAAGTGAAGCGCGGCAAGAAGGTTCAAGTCGAGCGCAAATTTATGCCTGGCTATGTGCTGGCAAAATTGCGGATGAATGATGACATTTATCACTTGGTCAAGAACACGCCCAAGGTCACCGGGTTTCTAGGTAACAATAACAAGCCTCAGCCGATCTCTGAAAAAGAGGCCGCGCGCTATTTTGGCGGCGTTGCCGAAGCGCAATCTGCACCCAAGCGCGAAATCCATGTCGAATACGAAATTGGCGATTCCGTCAAAGTGCTCGACGGACCCTTTGCCAGCTTCAACGGTGTGGTCGAGGAATTGGACTTCGACAAAGCCAAGGTCAAAGTATCGGTTTCGATCTTTGGCCGTGCAACGCCGGTTGAATTGGACTTTGAACAGGTCGAACTGGTCAAGTAACTGGTGCGCCGATTTCCCGCCGAGCGCCTGTCGTGCGTGTTCGGCGCGGCGTTTTCGCGAACAATTTAAACAGGTTTTGCCAGTTTCTGGCTAGCAACCCCAGCTTGCGGCGCTAATATCTGCGCCGTGATAATTAGGGGTATGCATCAATGAAAAAAGTCTTTTTTGTTTTGCCCGCTGCCGGGCTGTTGGCATCTGTTGTTCCGGCATCACCGGCGCAGGCACAGGCGTGGATCGGCCAAGTTGTGGGCGACATGATGGCGCAGCAAGCTGCTGCTGCGGCCGAGGCTTCCTGCATGGCGGGTGACGCACCCCCTGCAGACGAAATCTTGGAAGCGATGACGCCCTCCAACCAACAACTCCAGAACTATTTTTCGGCTATGCAAGCGGGCAATCAGCCTCGCTCTGCCTTCTTCGCAATCGACAAGCGCACGGCATGGACCCACGGTGATGTGAGCCTGGACCGCAATTCGATTGACCAAGGCAATGATGCTCTTGCGGCGGCTGGCAACACGCTTGACTCTGAGCCCTTCGATTTTGTCAGATCTTTCAGAGATGCGACTGCATACGGACAATGGCCAGTACGTGATGAGGCCGGTCAAATTGTCGGCGTATATAATGCATTCTTTGTCCGGAAACTTGGCGATTGGAAGCTGCGCACGCTGACTTTGGAAAATTCCGAGAAGTATAGCGGTCCGATCGCACAATTCTGTCACAAGCCGGGCGATGTTTTGCCCTATCGCTTGGAAAGCTCAGCCAATTTGATGGAATGGCATGGCAATCGGCTGACCAAGGCGGAGGCAAAACACGCCAAGGCCCTGGAAAAGCAAGCCAAATACGAAGCTAAGCTCGCAGAAAAGCCCGACTCTTCACGCGCCAAAGAACGCCTCGCAAGTGCCCGTGCAAAGACCGAGAAATGGGCTGGTGAAATCATTGAACGTAAGACCGCCCGCGACAAAGCCGCTGCGGATCACGAAGCAGCTTTGGCTGACCAAGCGAATCTTCCCTTGCTCAAAGAAGAGGCCAAAGCAAAGCTGGGGATGGCTAGCTGAAAGGTTTGCTCGCAGGCCATGCTGTTCAGCTATTGCCTGACCTTCGCGGGCACATATTGCTTGCATGATGCGGCAAAAACGCTAAATGCGCGCGATCCCTTCGGGGTATCGCGTGGAAGGCGGGCCAGAGCAATCGGCGCCTGCTGTTTGACCACTTAACATGAGAACTATTTGTCTTCGCCATCGAGCGGGGCGGTTCGACAGTGTGAAAGGAGGCCATCAATGGCCAAGAAAATCGAAGGCTATATTAAGCTGCAAGTGCCTGCGGGCACCGCAAACCCATCACCACCGATTGGTCCTGCGCTGGGTCAGCGCGGCGTCAACATCATGGAATTCTGTAAGGCGTTTAACGCTGCAACGCAGGATCTTGAGAAGAACGCTCCGATCCCGACAACGATCACCGTGTATGCGGACCGTTCGTTCAGCTTCACCACCAAAACCCCGCCTGCCTCATACTACCTGAAGAAAGCTGCCAAGCTTAAGTCAGGTTCGGGCGAGCCGGGCAAGGTTGTTGCTGGTTCGATCAAGAAGAGCGCCGTCAAGGAAATCGCTGAAGCCAAAATGGCTGACCTCAATGCGAATGATATTGATCAGGCTATGAAGATCATCGAAGGCTCTGCGCGTTCGATGGGCCTCGAAGTGGTGGAGGGCTGAACCAATGGCTAAACAAACGAAAAAGCAGCAGGTTGTAGCCAAGCTCGACCGTGAAAAGCTCTACACCGTAGACGACGCTATCGCGACGCTGCGTGAGCACAAAGCGAAGTTTGATGAGACTGTCGAAATCGCGATCAATCTGGGTGTCGATCCACGCCACGCTGACCAAATGGTTCGCGGCATGGTTGCTCTGCCATCAGGCACGGGCAAGGACGTCAAGGTTGCCGTATTTGCCAAAGGCGAAAATGCCGAAAAGGCAACGGCTGCTGGTGCTGACAAGGTCGGTGCTGAAGACCTGATGGAAGACATGCAGGCCGGCAATCTGGACTATGACCGCGTGATCGCAACGCCCGATATGATGGGTGTTGTGGGCCGTTTGGGTAAGGTTCTTGGCCCCAAGGGTCTGATGCCAAACCCCAAGCTGGGAACTGTTACACCGAATGTGGAACAAGCCGTTAAGGACGCCAAGGGCGGCCAGGTTGAATTCCGCGTTGAGAAAAACGGCATCATCCATTCCGGCATCGGCAAGATGTCGTTCAAGGACGATGCGCTCAAGTCGAATTTCGAAGCAATCACTCAAGCTATCGTTAAGGCGAAGCCATCAGGTTCCAAGGGCAAATATGTCCAGAAGGTTTCTCTGACCTCGACCATGGGGCCAGGCCTGAAAATCGACCTGACGCAAATCGAAGGCGCTTGATGCGCCAACGGACCGTTTGGAAAACCACTTTCTTATTGGGAA
Organism: uncultured Erythrobacter sp.; assembly: GCA_947495555.1. Classification (GTDB taxonomy): domain Bacteria; phylum Pseudomonadota; class Alphaproteobacteria; order Sphingomonadales; family Sphingomonadaceae; genus Erythrobacter. The sequence continues at coordinate 2,258,798 of CANLZI010000001.1, forward strand.
AGTGACAGACACAAGAGGGGCTCTTTCCAGAAACGGAAGGAGCCCCTTTCTTATGCGTCGGTTATGCGGCGCGCTCGCTTTTCAATTGCCGTGTATAGAACCAGCCAATGCCGATCAGGCTAAAGCCTAGCGCCATAAAGCTGGCGATGCGCAGCAAGCCGTCCAATCCGGCGGCATCGATCAGGAACACCTTGGCGACAGCCATCAACATCAGCACCAGCGATCCGACCCGCCAACTGCGCAGACCTTGTCTGCTGCCCCACCACAGGAAGCCCAGCGCGAGGAATATGCCGAGCAACGACAAAAGCAGACTTTCGGTTTGGCCGATTGGGACCTGGCTGAGCAGCGATCGAGCAAAGATATGTCGCAGCAGGCTGGCGGCCATCAACGCAAGCAAGCCCATCATCATCCCATCGATCGCTATGCGCAGCACATGGGGGCCGGTGTCAGGGATCAACCGTCTTCCCATCACCAGCGCAGCTAGAGCTACACCATAGGCTGGTGTAATCCAGTTCATGATTGGTAGACTGCCGACGTGTTGGGTGTCCCACAGGGGATTGTGCAGCATCAGAGTGAACCATGCGAAATGCCCCAGTGCGGCGATGATCAAACAAATGCTGGCCGCTCTCGCCAGTCGATCCGTACCAAATTTCTGCACCACCATCGCTGCGCCCAGCAAGAGAGCCTGCCAGACGGTTCGTTCTGCCATGCCCAACAATTCGAAACTGGCAATGCTCGATATGTTCCAAGCACCTTTATAAAGGCTGTGAACGCCGATCAGCGCCACCGCGCTCGCGCCGCCAACCAATGCCATGCGCACCCGCCCAGGCAGAGCGCCATGCCGCCAAGCGATTAGTCCTGCGGCCACTGCTGCTGGCGCGACAATTCTGAGCAAATCGGCTGCCGAGATTGCATCGGGTGCCAGAAATTCAATGCCAGCCAAAGCGACCAGCGCGGCGGCACACCAACCAAACAGAGGCTCCAGCGCCCAAAGGCCAGCAATGGCTAGCAAGGTACCCCAGCCAGCGTTCTCTTCCCGGCGCCATTCGGCCACCGCCACCGCGCCCGCTGCAGCCACCCAGGCTAGAGCGTCGCCCGGAATGAGTTGCGCCACCAGGCCATAGGCGAACAAAGCCGCCAATCCGCTGGCCACCTGTCGTGTCTGATGGCCAGCCAATGTGAACCATAGCGCCAGCATCGCCGCGAGAACGGCTCCCCAGCGCAAAATGGCCTGGAGGATATCGGTTTCGCGATAGTAATTGCCCAACAGTTCTAGCTCGTCTTCAAAGCCAGGTGATCCAACCAACAGCAGCACGGTCACAATGGCTCCGGCCCATGCCATCAGTCGCAGCGGCGTTTGCTGGCGTTGGTGGAGCAATGCGGCCAATCCCAGGGCAATTGCTGCACCCGCCACAGGGGACAACCATCCCGGCGTGATGATCAACATAGCCCCCAAGGCCAGCAAGCCTGCGCTGGGCAATTGCGCCAATGTTTGCGGCATGCCCAACGTTTCATCGCTGCGCCAGCTGAGCGCAAAGCTGGCGGCTGGGAAAACAGCCATCGCCGCAAAGGAAAGGCCCAACTGGATATCGCTAGGTCCATCTCCAAAGAAGGCAAACCGGGCATAGGTCACTATGCCACCGAGCAGCGCGAAGACCGACAGTTGCACAAGACCGAGCAAGGTGGATTCGCCGCGCCACTGTAGGGCTAAGGGAACGCCCGCAAAGATCAGCAATTGCGCAGCACATACCGCGGCAAAATGGGTTGGATCCGGATCGGGCCAAAAGGCCAACAGCCACAGTCCAATTGCCGCCGCAACCGCGCTTCCTGCGCGCAAGGTTGGATTGCGCCAACCCAACATGGCGAGCGCACCGGCGATCAACAAGTACAATCCCCATGTCAGGAAAGAGTATCCTCCCTCATCGACCAGGTAAGCCATTTGCAAAGTGGCAATCGCTCCGGCTCCAATCTGGGGCAGGCCGGGGCCGCTCCGGATGCCCATAAAGGCGGGCAGAACTGTGCCAATCACGATCAAATAGCCGCCAAAGGCCAGAACATCAGACGTGCTCTCGATCCCGCCCAACATCATCAGGACACCCCAACCCAGGCCCGCTGCCATTGCGACAAAGCCCAGCCATGACCTTCCTTGTCGTTGACCAGTCCAGGCCAGCCCTCCGGTAACAAGGGCCAGATACAGCGCCAGCAGCGGGATATTGGCTCCGTCGCTGTCGACCAGCATTGGGGCGGCAAAACCGCCCACCAAGCCAACGATGGCGCAGGGCAATCCAAACCTGTTCGACAAGGCAATGGCAGCCGCCGTGACTGCCGCCAATCCCACGAATGCAGCGCCCGCACCGATCAAGCCATAGCCCGATCCTGCCAGATAAAAGCTGCCGAAAAGCGTGGCCAATCCCGCACCGGCCAAGGCTTGGCGAACGCGTTCGTCACGCAGTTTTAGCTCAAAGCGATAGGCCGCTTCTGCCCCTGCGATCAGGCCTAGGCCGAACAGGATGCTGAGCAAAACACGCACGCGTGGTGTGATCAGACCGGCTTCGATTGAATAGCGGACGAGGAATATGCCCGATATGGCGAGCGCGATCCCGCCCGCCCAAATCGGCAAGCGACGGCCAAAGATATCTTCAAAGTCGAACTGGAAACGCGGTGGCTTGTCGTCTGCCAAATCGGCCTGTTCCTGCGTCACCGCAGGCTGCGGGTCTGCTTCCCAAGCTTGCTGGGAAGCAGACGGCTCGACCAATTCAGGTGCGGGCTCTGCCAGCGGTCCTGGTTCTGATGTCGGCAAGGGACTGGCCGGACTGGCCATCGGATCGAAGGAAGGTTCACTCGTTGCGGAATCAGCCCGATCTTCCGCCACATCGGGGGCGGAGGCGGCTAATGCTGGTGGCGAGTATTCGCGGCTCTCCAATTGGGACAGGCGTCTTTCAAGGCCCTTGAAGCGGTCCCATAACAGCGCGAAGCCACCGATCAGAACTGCAATGAGCACAAATTCCAGCATGCCTATCCCCTTGGCCGGAAGGATAGGGAATTACGGCCCAGTGGAAAGGGGAATATTTCTTGTGATGCAGTCAAACCCGTTCCAGCTGCCCATTGGTGTCGGCCAGAATTTGTTGATTGTGCGGGGGACTAGATCCCGCCGGGGGTGAAATCAAAGCCGTTGGTCGCCAATCCATCGCACAAGGTATCAACGCAGCTTTGCAGCGTTTCCTTGTCGGTCGACCGGATGACGAAATTGGCGCCAACTTTCCCCTCTCGAAAGAAGGGATAGCTGCCGATCTGGCAATTTTCGTGGGCCTCTTCTGCTTCGCGCAACAAGCCTGCGACCTCGCTTTCAGCGACCCAGCACCCGATCGTCTCGGCCAGCAAGGGCGCGCCGCCCTCCAACTCTCCAGTCAACGCATCCAGCATGCCCGCGGTGATATGCGGTACACCGGCCATCAGGTGAACATTGCCCAGTTTGATGCCGGGCGCCCCCGACATGCGATTGGGGATCAATTCAGCGCCTTGCGGCACCCGCGCCATACGCAGGCGGCCTTCGGTCAGCCCGCCCTTATCGGCATAGTATTTTTCCAAGATCCCGCGCGCTGTGGGATGGACCACAACCGGCAAATCCAGCGCCTTGGCCACGGCATCAACCGTGATGTCATCATGGGTGGGGCCAATTCCGCCGGTGGTGAACAGATAGTCATTCTCGGCCCGCAGCGCGTTTACCGCTTCGACAATTTTGTCGATCACATCGGGAACCACGCGCACTTCGGCCAAACGAATGCCTTGCACCTGCAACCAGGATGCAACCTGCGCAATGTTCTTGTCATGGGTCCGGCCGGACAGGATCTCGTCGCCAATGACGACCAAACCCGCAGTCCAGATTTTGTCAGGTGAGCTCATAGCATGCGCTGTAAGCGATTGCGCCGCAGGATGCTACTCCGCAGCTTCCAATTGCGGTGCATCTTTGGCCTCAGCCGATTGGCAGGGATTGCTGAAGCGCAGGCATCCGTCTTCCAAAGCAGCGGTGCGCATTATCTTGCGGTCGCGGACATATTCTTGGCTAAGCCGCCAAGGGTAGCCCATCGCATTGCGCGGCATGATGTGCTTGGAACGCTGGATATAACCGGAGGAGAAATCAAAGATGTCATCTTCTTCCAGTTCAGCCTCAGCATCCTTGGTCAAAATTGGTTCTGCGACCGGCGAGCCGCTGACCTTCATGTGGTTCAAGACCCGGCACACATATTCGGATACCAAATCGCTTCTGAGGGTCCAACTGGCATTGAGATAGCCGAACACGCCAGCTAGGTTTGGCACATTCGAGAACATGCAACTCATGTAATAAAAGCGGTCTGAGAAATCGACTCGTTCACCTTCGACGCTGATGTCGATTTTTCCTGCAACCGCCATGCTCAAGCCTGTTGCAGTTACGATGATGTCCGCATCCAGAAGTTCGCCAGATTTCAAGCGAACGCCCGCTGCTTCGAACCCAGCGATATGGCCCGTTTTTACTGAGGCCTTCTTGTTTTTTACGGCGTCGAAAAAGTCGGCGTCAGGCACCAGGCACAGGCGCTGTTCCCATGGGTTATAGGGCGGGGTGAAATCGGCTTTATCATAATTCCCCACTCCGAGATTTTCATCGAGACCTTTTCGCAGCGCCTTTATCGCCTTCTCAGGCTTGTTCCGGGCCACCTTAAAGGTGAAATCCTGCATCCGGATATTCTTCCACCGGGTTATCGCATAGGCAATTTTCTCTGGCAGAATCTTGCGCAAGGTGTTCGCAAATTTATCGCGCGCATCTCGCGAGATCATCCAAGTTGGAGTGCGCTGGAGCATGGTAATGTGCTCGGCCTGCTCGGCCATAGCAGGAACGATCGTGACCGCGGTTGCGCCCGATCCCACCACCACTACTTTCTTGCCGGAATAGTCCAGATTATCTGGCCAGAATTGCGGGTGCAGAACCTGACCCTCATATGCGCTGAAATCGAACCCCGCGTCATAGGGATCGTCATAATCATAATAGCCAGAACCCAAGAACAGGAATCCTGCCTTCAATGACCGCTTCGTTCCGTCGCTGGCTTCAATCTCGACATGCCAGCAAGCATCTTCGCGCCGGAAATCGGTGCTAACCACTTTCTCGCCAAACCGGATATTCGGGCGGATATCGCGTTCATCAACGATCCGATTGAGGTACTCCAAGATGGAAGGTGCATCTGCGATGCTCTTCTCATGTGTCCAAGGCTCAAACGAGAATCCTAGAGTGTGCATATCGCTGTCCGAACGAATGCCGGGATATCGGAACAGATCCCATGTGCCGCCCAGGTTTTCACGTCGCTCAACAATGGCATAGCTATGGCCTGGCGCACTCATCTGCATATGCGCAGCCATTCCAATGCCGGAAATACCCGCTCCGACGATCAATACATCGACATCTGTCTGCACTGTGGCCATGGCCTTTTCTCTCCTAATTGACACCAATGTAAGCACAGCTCTGGCGCAAAAGCGAGTCTCAATAGCAATTTGCAACTGACTGTGATCGCAAGATCGGTTAGGGCGCGCGCCATGATCAAAACAATCGCCAAACTTCTCGCCGCATCATCGCTTGTATCGCTGGCCTCACCTGTCGTTGCGCAGACCGTTTCGACACCGGCCGTGGCCCAGCAGGAGGGTGAGGAACAGACCTCTCCGGACCAAGCGGATGCGGGCCAAAGCTTGGCTGAACAGGATTTGGACGGGGCAATAATTGTGACAGGCAATGGGTTGCCAGATGCTCCATCTGTCGCAGCCTATGCCAGCACCACTTTGCAACGTAATGCGATAGTTGGCGCGCCCTCTGGCAAAATCGAAGACGTGTTGACCAATGTTGCTGGTTTCCAGCAATTCCGCCGGTCGGACAGCCGCTCTGCCAACCCCAGCGCGCAAGGCGCAACTTTGCGTAGCTTGGGCGGAAATGCGTCGAGCAGAGCATTGGTACTGCTGGACGGGGTGCCGATGGCCGATCCGTTCTTCGGCTATATTCCTTTCAACGCTCTCGCGCCCGATCGCTTGTCATCGATCCGTGTAACGAGAGGAGGCGGCTCCGGCCCGTTCGGCGCAGGCGCTTTGACCGGCACGATTGAGTTGGAAAGCGCCGATGCGGCAACGCTGGGCACCTTTTCCGGGCAAGCCCTTGTCAATGATCGGGGCGAAAGTGAGGCGAGCGCCAGTCTGGCGCAGGAATTGGGCAGCGGCTTTGCTGTTGTCAGCGGACGCTGGGACAGGGGCCAGGGATTTTTCACCACGCCCGATGATCAACGTGTGCCCGCCTCGGCCCGCGCCGCCTTCGACAATTGGTCGATTGGATTACGTGCGGTCGCTCCCTTGTCCGATAATGTCGAACTGCAAGCCCGCGGTCTTGTGTTTGATGATCACCGCACGCTGCGCTTTGCCGGAGCGGACTCCACGAGTGAAGGGCAAGACGCCAGCATTCGGATCGTGGGCACTGGCAAATGGCAGTTTGACGCACTGGCCTATGTTCAGGCGCGCAATTTTTCCAATGTGGTGATCAGCTCGACGCGATTTGTGCGGGTATTGGACCAGCGCAACACGCCTTCAACCGGGCTGGGCGGCAAATTGGAAATCCGCCCACCTGTGGGCCCTAACCGGACTTTGCGGCTGGGTTTGGACTATCGCAGCTCTGATGGAGAACTGCAGGAAGAGGCCTATAGCGCGTTCACCGGGGCCTTGCGCGAGCGTCGCAGGGCAGGGGGCAACAACAGCGATCTTGGTTTGTTTGTTGAGCATGATTGGCGGCTGGACAGCTTAACGCTGACAGGCGGCATCAGGTTGGATCGCACGCAGATCTCAGATGGATTTTTTCGCGCTGTGGATGCCAATTTCGCGTTGGTGAGTGAAACCCTTGCCGAAGATCGTAGCGATTGGTCTGCATCTTGGCGCTCAGGCGCGGCTTACGCTGCCAGCGATGCAGTGGCGCTGCGTGTGGCCGCTTATACCGGATTGCGGCTGCCCACACTGAACGAGTTATACCGCCCCTTTGTAGTGTTCCCGGTGGTAACACAGGCTAATGCAGAGCTTGAGAACGAGCGACTTAAGGGCTTCGAATTCGGGATTGATCTGACTCCATCTGAGGATGTCACCGTCACGCTGACCGCCTTCGACAACAAGGTCGAGAACGCGATTGCCAACGTCACCTTGGAGCCAAATCTGCGCCAGCGCCAGAATTTGCCAGCCATCAATGCGCAAGGTCTTGAGGCAGGGTTATCGGCCAAGACGGGCCCATGGCGCTTGAACGGTTCGCTGTCCTATACCGATGCGACCGTAGGGGGATCGGGCGCTTCGCTTGCGCTGGATGGCAATCGCCCCCCGCAGACCCCCAAATGGGCCGGCTCAGCAACTCTTGGTTGGCAACCATCGCCGGGTTGGGATGTGGCGGTTACTTTGCGACATGTAGGGGCTCAATTCGAGGATGATCAGGAGTCCCAATCCTTGCAATCGGCCACCACACTGTCTGTTTTCGGGCAAATCCCTGTGTTCAAACGATTGTCTCTGGTGATGCGGGCAGAGAACTTAACCGACGAAACAATCGTAACCCGAAACTCTGGTGGCGCCATCGACTTGGGTGTTCCACGCACTTTCTGGCTGGGCTTACGCTACGGAATCTAAGGGGTTTTGTACCTATGTGGCAAAATTGCATCGCGCTTGCCACAAGCGACCAACGTGGGTTGTAAGAATAGGAGTCATACTGGTAGTCTGACGCAACAAAAGCACATATCTAAATGTGCATTGTATGGAGAGGACAACTAATGAAGCATAGGCTCGCATCATACGCGGCCGGCCTGATGGTCGGCACCTTCCTTGCAACACCTGTTATGGCACAAGAGGCGCCCCAGGATGGCGCTGATAATGCCCGGGACGATAACATCATTATCGTGACGGCGACCCGTCGCGCCCAGGATGTTCAGGATATTCCGATCGCTGTTACCGCGGTTACGCCAGAGCAGCTTGACAAGCAGGGCGTTGTAAACGTCCAGAACATCACTCAGGTTTCTCCCAGCTTCTCTACTTCCAATGCACAAATCGCATCGGGTACGGTTGTGCTGCGTATTCGCGGTGTCGGCACCACGTCCAACAACATCGGGTTTGAAAGCGCCGTCGGTATCTTCGTAGATGGCGCCTATCAATCGCGTCCAGGCGTTGCGCTCGGCGAATTTGTGGATATCGAGCGGGTTGAGGTTCTTCGCGGACCGCAAGGCACGCTGTTCGGTCGCAACACGTCGGCTGGTGCGCTCAACATTACCACCAAACGTCCTGACCTGAGTGAATTTGGCGGCTTTGCCAATGCGACCTATGGCAATTACGATTTGCTCAATATTCAAGGCGCAATCAACGCGCCAATCGTTGAGGACACTCTGGCTGTTCGCCTAACCGGTGCTTATCGCGAGCGTGATGGCTATGTCGACATAATCGATCGGACCGGAACGAAAATTGGCGAATCCAACTCGATTGATCAATTCTTGGTTCGCGGGCAATTGGGCTATGAAAGCGAAGGGGGCGTCAAAGGCCGCTTGATCTTCGACTACACTGAAAGTGAAAACCAGTGCTGTGCCGCGATTGAAGTTCTGGCAAACACAGCATTTGAAACAGCAGTCGAAAGCGTGGGCGGTCCCACTCGTGCCGGTATGGCAACTGCATTGCCTGCGACTGACCCGTTCGATGTAAGGGGCGCACAGCGTGCGGTTGATGGACTTACCGCTACTGCCAGTCGTCTGCCGCTCTCCAATGCAGAGCAATGGGGCGTAACCGGCGAACTTGAATTTCCAATTGGCGATAACGCTGACTTGATCTTCATCGGTTCTTACCGCGACTTCTCATCCTCTGAGAATTACGATTCTATCTTCTCTGGCCTCGACGTGTTTAACGTGGATCGGCTCGATACCGATATCGAGACCTTGACTGCAGAATTGCGCTTGCAAGGCGAAGCAGTAGACGGCCGCTTTAACTGGCTGGTCGGCGGTTACTATTCAGACGAGAAAATTGATGCAGAAACCGATTTCTCGCTTGGAGCTGATTATGATCTGCAGATTGCCGGCCTGTTCGGCGGAGCATTTGGTCCAGCACCGATTGGCCTGCTGACCGGATTGATCAGCGGCACGCCGGTAAACCCAGCTGGCACCACGGCGACCAGCCAATATGCGCAGAGCAGTGAGAGCTGGTCGGTCTTCACCCACAACTCGTTCGACATCACCGACAGCCTTACCCTTACCTTGGGCTTGCGCTATTCGGATGAGAAGAAGACGGGCGGTTTCCAGCAACTGGCTAGCAACAACCCAGCCTGTTTGACTTTGCTTGGCGGAGTTCCGACAATTGCAGCCGTTGCGGGTGCAGCCAACGTCGGCAGCGTATTGGGAACGGGTTGTTTTGCCTTCACCGCACCAGCAATCGGATCAGATGCGATTGCATTCCCGCTACCGCGTCCATTCGAAGTGCCGTTCAGCGATAATGAGCTGATCTACACAGGTAAGGTAACGTACCAATTCGAAGCTCCGGTAACAGCTTATGCCAGCTTTACGCACGGCTATAAATCGGGCGGTATCAACCTGGATATTACGGCCAATGCCGGTGGCGCTGATCCTTCTTTCCTTTCGGAAGAAGTGGATGCCTATGAAATCGGTCTGAAAGCGAAGCTGCTGGATGACGCGGTAACGCTGAACATGGCTGCGTTCCATGAAGACTTCTCGAACTTCCAGGTTCTTGAATTCACTGGCGCTCAGTTCACCACCTTCAATGTGAACTCGGCAAAATCATCCGGTTTCGAGTTGGAATCGGTGATCCGTCCAGACCAGAACCTAACGTTTAACTTGGGTCTGACTTATACGAACGCTCGCTACCCCGAAAATTGCGATGGCGGCGTTCCAAATGCGAACGTTACTTCGCTGTGTGGTAACTCGCTGACCAATGCGCCAAGCATTGTGGCGATCGCAGGTGTCAATTACGATCGTGATATCGGTAATGACCTGCGCTTCTTCGCATCGGGTCAGATGCGGACTGAAAGCGACCGTCGTACCTCGACGCAAGCAACCACAGTTCCAAGCGCGACGGTGATTGCTGGCTTTGGTGGCGACATCAATGCGGCGGTCGACGCGGCGCCGCTGGTTCCGTTCGATGTTCAGGACGGGACCACTAAGGTCAATTTGCGCATTGGTATCGGTGCGCAAGACGAGAGCTGGACGTTGGAAGCCTGGGGCGTGAATGTTACTGATGTTGTGACACGCGGTGTGACATTCAACACCGTGCTTCGTGGCTCATCGCGCTCTGCCTTCGTGCAGGAACCAGCGACTTATGGTGTGACCGTTCGCACCAAGTTCTAAGGTGCAAGACAGTTAAGCCTTTGGGAGAGGGCAAAGAAAAGGGCGGTTCGCACAACATGCGAGCCGCCCTTTTTGATGGCTGGGTGAAATGTCAGCGCTGATGCGCTGACGCACGCGCCTCTACATCGAGCGTGCGATCAGCATCTTCATCACTTCATTGGAACCACCATAGATGCGGGCGATCCGCGTATCGCGATACATCCGCGCAATCGGGTAATCATTGATGTAACCCGCACCGCCATGCAGCTGCAGACATTTGTCGACGACTTCGCTTTGCAGCTCGGTCACCCAATATTTTGCCATGCTTGCGGTTGCGACGTCCAATTCTCCATCCAGCAATTTCTTGATGCAGTCATTCACGAACACACGTGCAGCCGTACCCTTGGCCTTTAGGTCCGCGAGGACAAATTGGGTGTTCTGGAAGTCCCAGATGGTCTGACCAAAGGCCTTGCGTTCTTTCACATAGGCTACGGTGGTTTCGAGTGCTTTCTCGATGCCTGTTGCCGCGCCCATGGCGATGACCAGGCGTTCCTGAGGAAGCTCGCCCATCAATTGATAGAAGCCTTTGCCTTCGACACCGCCCAGAATATTCTCGCCTGGCACGAACACATTGTCGAAGAAGAGCTCTGAAGTATCAGCTGCGTCCAGCCCGATCTTGTCGAGCTTCTTGCCGCGTTCAAACCCTTCGGCACCTTCCGTCTCGAGCAGCATGAGCGAAATGCCCTTGGCCCGCTCGTTCGGATCGGTCTTGGCGACCACCACAATAAAGTCTGCGGTCTGACCGTTCGAGATATAGGTTTTTGACCCATTGATCCGGTAGCCATTGCCATCTTTCAGAGCAGTGGTGGTGATCGATTGGAGATCGGACCCAACGCCAGGTTCGGTCATGGCGATGGCGCTTACCAATTCGCCGCTCACCAATTTGGGCAGATATTTCAGCTTTTGCTCTTCTGTGCCGTGGCGAACCAGATAGGGCAGGATGATGGTGTTGTGCAGGCTGGCTGCAAAGCCTTCAACGCCCAGTTTGGCCTGTTGATCCAGAATCACCATGTCGTGACGGAAATCGCCGCCATGGCCGCCATATTCTTCAGGTACGGACACGCCCAGCAAGCCGGCCTCGCCAGCTTCGTTCCAGAATTCGCGTTCAACCTGACCGTCTTCGCGCCACTTCAGGACGCGCTTCTCACCGGCGCGTTGCTGGAAAAACTTGCCAACTGCATCCGCGAAGATTGAGATTTCTTCGTCTTCCATGAATTCTGGTTGGGGGACATCAATGACGGGCATACTTACTTCCCTTTCCAATTCGGAGCGCGTTTTTCAGCAAAAGCGGCGGCACCTTCGCGTGCATCTTCAGAAGTGAACACAGGGGCGATCAATTGGCCTTGGCGATCATAGCGTTCGTCCATCGGCCAGCCGCGCGATTCCTTCATCACAGCTTTCGACACGCGGACCGCCAGCGGACCATTGGCCGCAATTGCGCTGGCCAATTCCAGCGCGCCATCCAGTGCGGGACCATCGCTAATGCGGTTAATCATGCCAAGCTCGTAAGCGCGCTGGGCTCCGATGAAGTCACCGGTCAAGGCCAGCTCCATGGCGATCCTCTCGGGGATTTGGTCGGGCAGCATCATCACCCCGCCAGCGGCAGCAACCAGTCCGCGCTTGGCTTCGGGAATGCCGAATTTTGCGTCTTTATGTGCGACCACCAAATCGCAGGCGATCATCAATTCCAAACCACCGGCCAAGGCATAACCTTCCACGGCTGCAATCAGCGGCTTCTTGGGCGGTGCCTGGACAACGCCACCAAATCCGCGACCTTTTACCGAGGGGCTTTCGCCGCGCAGGAAGCCTTTCAGATCCATGCCCGAGCAGAAGGTGCCACCAGCGCCGGTAATGATTCCGACCCGCAGATCATCTTCGGCGTCCAACCGGTCCATTGCCTCTGCAATAGCTTCGGCAGCAGCCTTATTCATCGCGTTTTTGGCTTCTGGGCGGTTGATGGTGACGATCAAAACACCGTCACGAACTTCGGTTAGCAACTCTTCGCTCATGCATGCTCTCCTATTGTAGGCCTATCACTTTTTGGCATTTCAAAATGCAACTCAAATGTTGTGTGAGTGGTGCAGTCGGTTTACGAACACGTCAACCGCAATTTCGATAAGTGAGAGGATTTCCGTTATGGCCGAAGCCTATATCATTGATGCCGTGCGCACACCGCGCGGGATCGGCAAAGTCGGCAAAGGTGCCCTTGCCCACATGCATCCACAGCATCTGGCGGCGGCTGTCCTCAAGGCAATCGCCGAGCGTAACAATCTGGACACCTCAACTGTGGGCGATGTGATTTGGTCCACCTCCTCGCAAGAGGGCAAGCAGGGCGGTGACCTTGGCCGTATGGCGGCGCTGGATGCAGGCTATGACGAAACCTCCAGCGGGATGACGCTGGACCGTTTTTGTGGCGGAGGGATCACCTCGGTCAATCTGGCGGCGGCTCAGATTATGAGCGGGATGGAAGATTGCATCGTTGCTGGCGGCACAGAGATGATGAGCCTGACCGGCGAGATGGCGAAAGAGCGCGCGCATCTTGGTCTGCCTCCGCGGATTATGGGCAGCCATAACGAACGCTTGGCCAAGACCCACCCGCAATCCCAACAAGGCATTTGCGGAGATGCGATTGCCACGATCGAGGGCTTCACCCGTGAAGATCTGGATATGGTCGCCTTCAAAAGCCAGGAAAACGCAGCCAAGGCGATTGAGGAAGGCCGGTTCGACAAATCTGTCATCCCCGTGCTGGATGATGATGGCAATGTGGTGCTGGACAAGGAAGAATTTCCCCGTCCTGGAACAACCATGGAAGTCCTCGGCGGATTGCCAGCCTCGTTTGAGAAGATGGCCGACATGTCGATGGGCGAAGGGCAGCCGACGTTCCGTGAGATGGTCAATCAGAAGTATCCTGATGTGGACATTCAACACTTCCACGGTCCGGGTAACTCCTCAGGCGTGGTTGATGGCGCTGCGGCCGTTTTGGTGTGCTCGAAAGAATATGCGCAGAAGCATGGGTTGAAACCGCGCGCACGGATCGTGGCCACAGCCAATATGGGCGATTGCCCAACTCTAATGCTGAACGCGCCTGTGCCAGCGGCCAAGAAGGTTTTGGCCAAGGCCGGGATGAGCGTGGATGATATCGATCTGTTCGAGATCAACGAGGCTTTTGCCGTCGTAACCGCCAAATTTATGAAGGACCTCAATCTGGATTGGGACAAGGTCAATGTGAACGGCGGATCCATTGCGCTGGGCCATCCCATTGGGGCAACCGGTTCGATCCTGATCGGCACGATTGTCGACGAGCTGGAGCGTCGCGAGGGGCGCTATGGCCTTGTGACGATGTGCGCAGCGGGCGGAATGGCCCCGGCCATTATCGTTGAGCGCGTTACTGACTTCGTAGACTGATCGCACACAACAAAAGGGGCTGAGGCCATGGTAGCGGACAACACGCCGGTCATCATTGGCGTTGGCCAGTATTCCGAGAAAGTTGGCACGGACAGCTATGAAGCGCTGTCCTATATGGACCTGGGCGGTCGATCTTTGCAGGCAGCGATTGCCAATACCGGAGCCAGCGGGGATGTTGCCGGTGCGATTGACGTGCTGGCCGTAATCCGTGCTTTCGAAATGTCTCGCCCGGACAGAAAGCCGCCCTTTGGTACTGCCGATAATATTCCGCGCGCCATCGCATCGCGCGTGGGCGCTGATCCCAAGCGTGGGATATTGACCACCACCGGCGGGCAGACCAATCAGCAACTGGTTGGCGAATTTGCGCGTGATATTGCAGCCGGTGATGCGGGCGTTGCAGTTATTGTCGGGGCCGAGGCGATCTCGACGGTGCTGGCTCTCTCGGCCAAGGGCGAGCAGCCTGACTGGTCAGAGACGCATGGCGGCGAGTTTGAAGATCAGGGCTTTGGCGTTGATGAAATGATGGAGCCGGCAATCTTCGCCCATGGCGCCACCGGGGCGATCCCGCTTTATGCCATCGCCGAAAATGCGCGGCGGGCCAAGCAGGGCAAGGGGCTGGAGGAATATCGGCTCGACATTGGTGAATTATTCGAACCCTTTACACGCGTTGCAGCTGCCAATCCGCATGCCGCTGCACCGGTTGTACGCAGCGCCGAGGAACTGGCGACAATCACCGAGCGCAACCGCATAGTTGCAGAACCCTATACCCGGATGACCGTGGCGCGCGATCAGGTGAATCAAGCGGCTGCAATTATTGTCGCGTCGGCCGGTAAGGCGCGTGAATTGGGCGTGCCCGAGGACAAATGGGTGCACATCCATGCCGTGACAGCAGCAACCGAGCTGAAACTGTCAGAGCGGCCGGACCTGTCCGCCAATCCGGCATCGATTGCATCGGTTGAGCAAGCTCTTGGCATGGCGGGCAAGGGCATGGAAGACATGGCCTATCTCGATTTCTATTCCTGCTTTGCTATTCCGGTGTTCAACCAGATGGACCGCTTTGGCTTGAGCACGGATGATCCGCGCGGGCTAACCCTGACCGGTGGGCTGCCTTTCTTTGGTGGCGCGGGCAATAATTACTCGGCCCATGCGATTGTCGAGGCGGTAGAGCGCGTGCGCTCAGACGCAGGCTCATACGCTCTGGTCGGCGCCAATGGCGGCTGGATGAGCAAATATGCAACGGGCATTTACTCCACCGATCCAGCTGACTGGTCTGGCGAAACGCGTTTTGCCAAATTGCCACGGCCCAGTGACCGGGTATCCTTCAGTACCGAGCCCTTCGATAGCGCCAGCGTGGAAAGTTACACCATCAACCGCAGCAAGAAGGGGGCTGATGCTGTCTTTTTGGGCCGCAATGTTGCGGGAGAGCGTGTTTGCGGCAAGGCGGATCTGGATCACCCAGCCACAGCAAAGCTGTTTGAGGGCGGACAGCCCTTTGGCGCGCAATTGTCTGTCACCCAAGACGAACGCGGCCTCAATATCGGGCGCGTCGAGGTCTAGGATCAGGCGCTAAGCGATGAGCGAGGCTAGCACCCTGCGCTTGCCGGCAAACGGCCTGCGCCCATGCATTACCAGATAGTTGTCTAGCAGGGCAACGTCTCCAGCTTGCCAGGCGACATCTCGCGTCAACTCGTCGGACAAGGCGATGGTCTGCGCCATGTCTTCGCCGGTGATCGGTGATCCATCGCCAAAAGTGACCGATTTGTGCGCTTCGTTGCGGCTGTCCGACCAACCGCGAAAAGCCGCGATCAGCTGGTTGAAGAATGTGCGCCTCCCATCGGGCAAGGTTCGGATGGCAGGCAGCGTTGGAGTGGTGGCGCGCAGGCTGTCGTCAACCTGCCATTCCCATGCATAACCCAACTCGCGCAGCCGTGCTTCGGCCCCCATGCGGTCGGCAGCGCCCAAAGTGCTACGCCAACTGCGCCCCTGTC
This sequence comes from uncultured Erythrobacter sp., assembly GCA_947495555.1. Taxonomy (GTDB): domain Bacteria; phylum Pseudomonadota; class Alphaproteobacteria; order Sphingomonadales; family Sphingomonadaceae; genus Erythrobacter. Next base: position 2,274,597 of record CANLZI010000001.1, read on the forward strand.
CAGATCCGGCATCATCGCTGGCTGGCATCACATTGGTGTAGCGCACGCCATGCTCGGCAAAACGCGCCACTAGCGCCGGATCGGCTTGCTCCATCTTCTCCAGTAACCAGTCGGACCGACAGACCGGTGTTGCGCCGCCTTCTTCAGGGGCAATTTCGCAATAGAAGAACAGCTTCGATGGATAGAGCGGAGTCTGCGCCATTTCGTGGTGGAGATGGATGGCGGTCTCCGGCGGTGCTTCATTGGCCGTGAAAACACGCTCCGTCACATTGACCCGCACCGCATTGCTGAGCGATTCTTCATAGGTGAAGCCTGCCTCTCCATATCCGGTAACCGCTGCATCGAATGCTTGAGCATCGGGCACATCAAAGCCGCGGAACAGCAAAGTTCCAGCATCGTCCAGCGCCGCATCCACCGCTGCCTTGTTGTCACTCATAAAGCCGGCGAGGTCGCCTTGGCCGCCGATAATTGCCGGAAATTCGCTCATCTGATGCTCAATCGTAAATGGGATGGAAGGAGCCAAAGGCCGCCTCGGTAAATGCGCCGGGATCATTAAAACGGCGGTTTTGGTTTAGCGCGTTGATTGCGTCCATTTCGGCGTGCGAAAGCTCGAAATCGTCAAGCGCCAGATTTTCGCGCATGCGGTCGGGTTTGGACGTCTTGGGAATAATCGACGTTCCACGCTGGATGCCCCAACGCAGCACCACTTGAGCTGGAGTTTTGCCATGCGTCTCGGCTGCCGCAAGCACGGCAGGCTGTGTCAGAACAGTGTCTGCATGGCCGGCCATGTCCAACTCGACATAGGATAGCGCACCCAGAGGAGAAAAGGCGGTGACCTGCATTCCATAGTCTTTGGCAAGCCGGATCAGCCTTTCCTGAGTGAGATAGGGATGAGCTTCAATCTGCAAGGCATAGGGTTGCACCCTGGAATAGGTCATCAAATCATGGATGAGCGCAGAGTTGTAATTGCAAACGCCGATTTCGCGCGTCAGCCCATCGTCAATCAATTCCTCCATCGCCCCCCAGGTTGCGTGCAGCGGGATGGGCGCTCGCACCATCCCTGAACCTTTGCCCGCATTGCTGGCCGGATCATGCACCCATTCTGGCGGATAGCGGGTTTCAATCGGGACATATTCCAGCGCAATCGGGAAATGGACCAGATAGAGGTCCAGATAATCCAGGCCGAGGTCGCCGAGAGATTTTTGGCACCCTTCCTTCACATGCTCTGGTGCGTGAAAAGTGTTCCATAGTTTGGAGGAGATCCACAGATCATCGCGCGTCACCAGCCCATCGGAAATTGCGCGCGCTATGCCTTGGCCCACCTCAGCCTCATTGCCGTAATCCGCCGCGCAGTCGAGGTGGCGATAGCCAGCCTTGATCGCTGCATAGGCGACGTCGGCCGCATCTTCACACGCGACCTTCCAAAATCCGAAACCGATAGTGGGGATGTGGTCCATGTCTATTCCTGAATATCCAGAGCAACCGGGAGCCCGGTGGCGATTGATTGCTGTGCTGCTGCGCCCATCTCAACCGAGCGCAAACCGTCCCATGTCGTGATGATGGCGGGTCTGCCTTGTGTCAGGCAGGTGTGGAATTCGCGCAATTGGAAATAGGTTGCGCCCCAGTGATCGCCTGCCGCCAAAGCGTCGGGCGGGGTTGCCACGGCTTCTTCATGCGGGCCGCTCTGGTCGCGCGGGCTCCAGATGATGCTGGCGCGGGGCAGGGCGACTTCCAACTTGCCCGCTGGTCCCAGAGCATAGATGTCTTCTTGCTGCTGCGATCCTTCGGCGAACATGCACAGATCAAGGCTGGCGCGGGTGCCTTTGGCAAAATCCAAAGTGACCAACGCATTGTCCAAAATGTCGGGGACTTCGCCATTATAGACCTCGTCCAGATGGTTCACATCTTGGCCGCCGCTGGCGAAAATGCGGACTGGTTCATCCTGCAAAATATGACGCATCAGATCGAAAAAATGGCAGCATTTCTCCACCAGAGTTCCGCCAGAATTGCGATTGAACCGGTTCCAGTCGCCCACCTTTTCAAGGAAAGGGAAGCGATGCTCGCGGATCGTCAGCATCTTGATTGCTCCCGCTTCACCGCTGTGAACCCTCTCAACAAAGCGGGTGACCGGTGGCATATAGCGATATTCCAACCCGACCCAGAGCGGCATTGGATAATCCTCGGCCATGCCATGCAAGGCCCGAGCATCAGCAACACTCGTGCACATCGGCTTTTCCAGCAAGATTGCGCAGCCATGCGGCATGATCTGTTGGATGACATTGAAATGGGTGAAATTGGGGCTGGCGATGATCACCGCATCGGGCTTCAACTCCGCCATCAGAGCTTCGGTATCGTCAAAGCCTGTGATGGTCTGACCCAATTGTTTGGCCAGTTCCAAGGCCTGCTTGCGAGAACCCGCATCGGGATCGGCAATGCCAACCAATTCAACCCCGTCCACAATGGCGCAGTTGCGCATGTGTTCGCGGCCCATCATGCCGCAGCCAATGATGGCGTAAGTGCGCGAGTCTCCCATGCCCAGTGCTATCGTGATAGCCGCCCGCAAATTCAAGCGTTCAATCGTTTGGCATGGCGAGAGATTTAGTCTTTTGTGCGGCCAGAATTGAAGAAATCGGTCGCCTCGAACCCTTCAGGAGCTGGTACTTCGGTGATCGGGTCATCCCGGTCGTCAAATTCGGTGCGAAGCGCTCGGCTCATCACGGCGTGCATCTGATACATGCAGGTGACGTAAGTCAGTTCGAGGATTTCCTCGTCCGAAAACTCCGCCTTCAGGTCTGTGAACAAAGCATCGGGAACGCGCCCGGCATGGCACACCAATCGATCTGCATAGGCCAGCACCAGTCGCTCTCGCGGATCAAAGCAGTTGACAGTTTGCCAGTGCGGGATGGCGTTGATCTTCTCTTCAGAAACTCTAAGCGCGCGAAGGCTTTTGCAATGTTGCGAGAAGACGAACTGGCTGCCTGTGGCCCAACCAGCCCAGGTTTGGCCCAATTCGCGCAGCGCAGGCTCCAGCTTGCGATCCTTGCTTTGATAATAGGCAAAGCCTTGGGCAGCATGTTGCAGAGTGGCGGGCGAATTGGCGAAGACAGTCCACCAATCGCCTGGGGTCCCGGTGGCGGTGCCTGGCTCAGCCACGGGATCGCGATCACCAAACAGCATTTTGTAAAGCGGCAGTGCGACTTTCTCATCCGCTTCTGCTCTTGAGACCTGGCGAAGTCGGGGCATGGCTCAGACGTCCTCTCTATCGGCGGCGGTGGCCGGTTCATGGGCAATATCGGCCGGGCCAAAACTTTTGGTGGTGGCGGCAAATTCCAGCATGATTCCGTTGGGATCGGTGAAATAGACCGAGCGGACGAACACACCATCGTGCAATTCGCGTGAGACACCCATGCGGCTGTCATCGTGGTTGACCACGGCGTGGGTATGCGGGACGTCAGCCTCCTCCAGCCGGTCCAAGGCTGCTTCCAATTCCTCCTCGGCCATATCGAAGGCAAGATGGTTCATCGACCCAACAGCAGTCTTGGCATCCATCGGGAATTTACGCACCGATGCGATCCCCGGCGCGGCTGGTGGTCCATCCTTCCACCAGAAGAACGCCACCGCATTGCCATTACCGCTATCAAAGAAGAAATGCTGGCCACCATCGGGCAGTTCCACCGTCTTGAACAAAGGCATGCCCAACACTTCGGTGTAGAATTGGACGGTCTCCCGCATGTCGCGGCAAACCAGCGCCACGTGATTGATCCCGGTGGTCTTGATCATATCATTTCCTCTCTCGTCACAGGGCTGCACCAAACACTGCGGTCATGCAAATGGGATTTGTGGTATGGTGACGGGCTCGCTTGCCAAAATGCGGAGCAAGTGCTATTTAGTTTCAAACGTAACTATATTTATCTATCGATTCCTATTGAAGGTTTAAGTTCATGACCAAGCATCCTGGCGATCTGTTCGAAAATCCCGCTGGCCTTGATGGCTTTGAATTTGTGGAATTTTGCGCTCCCGAAAAGGGCATGTTGGAGCCTGTGTTTGAAGCGATGGGCTTTACCCATGTGGCCACGCACCGGTCCAAGGATGTCAATCTGTGGCGGCAGGGCGGAATCAATCTGATCGCCAATTACGAACCGCGCAGCGCGGCGTGGTATTTCGCCCGCGAACATGGTCCTTCGGCCTGCGGCATGGCTTTCCGCGTGCGCGATGCACAACAGGCATGGGATCACTTGATGGCATCGGGCGCAGAGCCGGTGGCCAATGAGCCAGGCCCGATGGAATTGCGCATTCCCGCTATCCGCGGCATTGGTGGCGCGATCCTGTATCTGGTGGATCGTTATGCCGATGATAAGGGTGATGGCCTGTCGATCTATGACATCGATTTCGAATATCTGCCTGGCGTGGAAAAGCATCCCGAAGGCGCGGGCTTCCAATTGATCGATCACCTAACGCACAATGTGTACACTGGCCGGATGAAATATTGGGCGGACTATTACGAAAGCCTGTTTAACTTCCGCGAGATCCGCTTCTTCGACATCAAGGGCGAATATACCGGGCTGACGTCAAAGGCGCTGACCGCACCCGATGGTAAGATCAAGATCCCCCTCAATGAAGAAGGCGAGGGCGGCAAGGGCCAGATCGAGGAATTTCTGCGCGAATTTAACGGCGAAGGCATCCAGCATATCGCGTTGATCTGTGATGATCTTGTGGCTTGTTGGGACCGCCTCAAAGGCTTTGGCGTGCCGTTTATGAGCGCGCCGCCTGAAACCTATTATCAGATGCTGGACGAACGCCTGCCCGGCCATGGTGAAAACGCTGACGAATTGAAGATGCGCGGCATTTTGCTGGACGGCACAACCGAGGGCGGCCAACCGCGCTTGTTGCTACAGATCTTTGCCGAAGCACAAGTTGGCCCGGTGTTCTTTGAATTTATCCAGCGCAAGGGCGATGATGGCTTTGGCGAGGGCAATTTTAAGGCCCTGTTTGAAAGCATCGAGCGCGACCAGATCGCGCGCGGCGTGTTGGACGCCAAAGCACCGGAGCCAGCCGAATGAGCGCTTCAGAGATTTCAGAGCATCCCATCAGCCTCGGCGGGGTCCATCACGCGGCCTATCGGTGCAAAGACGCCAAGCAAACCGTGGAATGGTATGAACAGGTTCTGGGGATGGAATACACCTCGGCCTTCTCAGAAGACCACGTCCCCTCAACCGGCGAATATGATCCCTACATGCACGTCTTTCTGGACGCGGGAAACGGCAATATTCTGGCCTTTTTCGAGCTTCCCAACCAGCCCGAGATGGGCCGTGACGAGAACACCCCGCAGTGGGTCCAGCACCTTGCCTTTCGGGTCGCATCGGAAGATGAATTGCTGGCGGCCAAAGCGCATGTAGAAGGATTGGGGATCGATGTGCTGGGGCCAACCCATCACGGCATTTTCAAGTCGATCTATTTCTTCGATCCCAATGGCCACCGGGTGGAGTTAGCAGCCGATATCGGCACCGATGATCAATATGCCGAGCTAAAGCGCGTCGCCATGCCGATGCTGGAGGAATGGTCCGAAACCAAGAAAGCCCCTCAGCACGCGGCTTGGCTGCATGAAATTGCCCGGAGTGAACACGGCCAATAGATTGCGCAGGGGGCTGCATTGGAGTCTCGCGGTCTCTCACTTACGGAAGGCCGCCGTCGAACACATTGATGGCAGGCCCGAATGGCAAGCGTCGATCTTGGTTAAATCCTGATTGGGCGGGAAGCTCGCTTTGCCACAAGATCTGGGCGTGATCATAGGGTAGCAGTTCGCGGACGGCAGCCTTGTCATGATCAGTCAGCGCAGCAAACCGCCGGCGCAATTCTTCAAGGCACCAGACCCGATATCGCGAGGTTGCGATGCTTTTATAATGGTACCCTTGCACGGTCATATCGAATCGTGGCTGGCCCGTTGTAAATCCGTCAAGATTGGCCCCTAGCTGCACTAAATGCGTCTCGCAGATCTCGCGCAATAACGAAGTAGTATCATCGGGGATGGCGGCAACAAATTCGGGTGGCCCATGGTCCTGGGCCCGCCACATGCGCGCGACCCATTCGTAAACCGCAGGTGCGTTATTACGCATGATCTCTTGCGGGGTGGGGTCTTGACCAAAGTGTCTGAACATCGGCCCCATCATCCCAAAATCAGCGATAGAGGGGGCGGATCCCAGCAGAAACGGACGCTTTTCCAGTATGGCGGTCATCGCGCTGAGCGCATTGAAATAGGATCGCTCGACATGGCCACGTGTTGCCTCCGTGATCCCGTCACGATCGAGATAATGGCGCATTTGACGCCGTATAATCATGCGCTTGCGAATCCATCGCGGGGCTTTGAGATGACCGGTAACTTCATCGGTCAATGTGTTCGCCGCCAATGTTCTGTCATCGCCATACCACCAGCGGAAATACATCGCCGGACGCCATAACCACTCGTCTGCATAGTCTTCGATCAGATGCGCAATGAAGGCAGTTACGCGATTATCTGGAAGCACGGGCCGATCTGCGTGGACCGTCTCGAGATGTTCGATGATCGGCGTGGTGTCTGACATCCATGACCCATCGTCATCGACGATCGGCATTTGCACCGCGCCTACCTTTTCCTTGAGCATCTTCGCTTCGCCATAAGGCGTGGGGAGGCCGGTGTACTCAACGCCCTTATAGCGCAAATATGCCTCGAGCTTTCCGGTGTAATAGGAAATGCGTGATCCGTAGACTTTCATGATTGCCCCCATGTTGATCGCTCAAAAGATCGCATTGTGCTGCCCTCCGTCGATCACAATATTCTGACCGACGATGAAGCGCGCCAATTCACTGCAAAGAAAGGCTGCCATCGGCGCCAGATCATCGGCATCGCCCATAAATCCTGCCGGTATGAAATTGTGTGTCTTGAAATGCTCGCGAACTATCTCGGGCTTAGGCTCTAGGCCGAATGCACTGGCATAGGCTCCCATAATTTCTGATGCGCCCTCAGTGGCAAACATGCCTGGCAGAAGATTGTTCAAGATGACGGCATGCGGTGCAATCTCGCGCGATACGCTGGCGGTATAATTCAGCAAAGCTGACCGCGCAGGACCCGACATCAATCGCCAGATCATCGGGTTTTTGGCTGAGAAAGTAGCGATGTTGACGATACGGCCCCATCCTTTGTCCTTCATCGATGGGATGTAATGCCGCATGATCTCAATCGGGCCGATTAAAGCGGTCTCGACCGATCCGCGCCACATATCAGCCGTAACCTGCAAGAAGTCTCCATTGGGGTCAGGCGGTTTGATCGTGATCGCCAAAATATCGGGATCAGGACAGGCGGCAAACAAGGCTTCTCGTCCCGCCTCGGTCGACGAATCGGCCACAACCGGTGTGACTGTAACGCCATGCTTGGTCGCAATTTCATCTGCAGCCTTGCGCAAGCGCTCTTCTCCGCGCGCGGTAATTACCAGCTCCGCGCCAGCCTCTGCCAATCGTTCAGCTGTGGCTCGACCCATGCCTGCGCTGCCCCCCGCCATGATCGCTTTCTTCCCTTTGATCCTAAGGTCCATGCGCTTTCTCCTTATGTCCGAAGCGTTGACGATAGGCGGGGATGATGAGAAAGAATGCTAACAAGTTACATTTGGGCATCTATGAAGATACTGCGCCAACAAAACGTCACATTTGCAGACCTCTTGCCTGACGAGATTTGGACCGAGCTGTGTGCTGCGGGTAGGTCCACGTCCTATACCGATGGCCAGCTTATCGAAGAGCGAGGCGACGCGCGCGATGGCATATCCTTGGTCAGCGCTGGCGAAATTGCGGTCGGGAATATCAGACCCGATGGCTCATTTTTGGTGTCGGGATTGCTGCGCAAGGGTGAATGTTATGGGCAGTTCACAGTGTTTCTGGGTTTGCCCCAAACACACAGCCTGTGGTCTGTTGGCACGACACAAGTGGTGTTTGTGAGCCAGACAGTACTGACCGGGCTGTTGCACGGTCGGCCTGAGATTTACGAAGCGCTGCTGAAGCTGGCGTTGTGGCGAAATGTCGAGATTTTGGATTTCCTCGATGCACAAAGAAGGCTGCCCTTGCCGCTGCGCATTGCGCGATTGCTTTTGGCATCCCCTGCCAGTTCATCGAGCACGCGCGATATTGATTGCCGACAAGAAGATTTGGCCGATACGCTGGGCGTTTCAAGAGTGGCTATTGGCAAGGCACTGAAGAAACTGGCAGCACAAGGCGTGATCGAGATAGGCTATGGAAAAATCACGCTCATCGATAGAGTCGGGATGGCCCGGCGCATTGAGGCAATCCATTCACAGAATGCGCCTTGATGCTGCCTAACGTTGGTGGCGTGTTGCAGCGCGCCTATTCGTCTTCATCGTCGATTAGGATGCGATGCGCTGCCCCGTCCATATCGTCGAATTGGCCGCTGCGCATGGCCCAGAAAAACGCAGCCAGACCGAACAGGCCCATGCCCAGGGCGATAGGGATGAGAAACGCCAAACCGGTCATGTTTCATCCTTTCCAGATCGGGCCAGCCGCAGAGAATTGCCGACCACAACCAAAGAGCTCACCGACATTGCAATGGCAGCAATCAGCGGCGTTACCATGCCAAACAGCGCCAACGGAATGGCAAGGATGTTGTATCCAATTGCGAAGGTAAAATTCTGGCGCACGATGCGCATCGTTTGGCGGGCAATCGTCACCGCAAATGCCACTGGCGCCAGTTTTTCGCCAATGAACACTGCATCGGCAGCCTGCTGACTGGCATCGCTCGCGGTACTGGGTGCGATGGAGGCATGCGCCGCTGCCAGGGCGGGTCCGTCATTGATGCCGTCTCCCACCATCAAAGGCTTATGCCCATCCGCCTTGAGACCTTCGAGCAGCGCCAGCTTTTTCTGCGGACTTGCGCCTGCTTGCGCGGGAACGCCCAGATCACTGGCCACCCGCTTCACCGACTGGCTGATATCCCCAGACAAGATACGGCTTTCGATCCCCAGGCTTTGCAACCGGTCAATGGTCTGGCGGGCATCACCTCGGACCGGATCGTTGAAGCGCAGTGTCCAATGAAGATCACCGACAGTCAATTCACTGGCCATTCCATCCTGAGCGGTTTGAGGCTGTCCTATCGACACGGCAGCCTGCTCCCATCGACCAGTAAGGCCTTGGCCACTTTGCTCCTCGATCTCCTCGACAATGGCCGCTTTAACGCCTTCGCTGATCAAAGCTTCGGCCAGCCCTTGGCTTAAAGGGTGACGACTGGCCTGCGTCAGGCCCAATGCGATCGATCTCGTGGTATCATCCAGAGCGGAAATGTCAGGTCGAGGTGCTCCGAGCGTTAGAGTACCTGTCTTGTCGAACAAGGCTACATCAACTTCTGCCAAGCGCTCCAATGCGCTGCCGTCTTTGACCAACAGACCGCGCTTTATCAAGGCGCCGGAAGCCACCACTTGTGCGGCTGGTACAGCCAGCCCCATAGCGCAGGGACAGGTGATGATAAGCACCGCAATGGCGATGACCAGCGACTGGTGCCATCCGGCGCCGGCCAGCATCCAAGCGATAAAGGCCAGAGCGGCCAGGCTGTGGACCACCGGCGCATAGAGCTGTGATGCCCTGTCAGCAATCCGAACATACAGACTGCGCGACTGGCCAGCCTCGTCCATCAAGCGGGCAATTTCGGCCAAAGCAGTGTCGCCGGCAACGGCTGTCAAACGGACATGCAAAGGTCCGAGAACATTGATCGCACCGGCGTGAACTTCGATTCCTGCACCAACGGTCTGCGGGGTTGTCTCGCCGGTCAACATGGCGTTATCGACTGCGCCATCGCCTTGCTCGACCACACCATCAGCGGCCAAGGCCTCGCCCGCCGCGACCAGTACCAGCATGCCCGATTGCAACTCCTCTGCAGAGACGCGCAGGCACGATCCGTCTGGCTGAAAAACGCTGGCGCTCTTGCCAATCCGGCCGAGCAGCGCACCAATTCCGGCCCGGGTCCGCGTGCGCATGGTGGCGTCCAGAGCTCTTCCGCACAAAAGGAAGAACAACAGCATGACCGCGCTTTCGAAATAGGCATGCGCACCGCTGGTGGCTGTTTCATACAGGCTGAGCGCGGTTGCCAACAAAACCCCGATAGAGATCGGCACGTCCATATTGGTCCGGCCATAGCGCAACGCCATCAATGCCGAGGCGAAGAAGGGCCGCCCGGCATAAGCGATTACGGGAATAGCGATAATCGCCGAGAGCCAGTGAAACAGGTCGCGGGTCGCACCGCTGGCACCCGACCAAACACTGATCGACAATAGCATGATGTTCATCATGCCAAAGCCTGCCACCGCCACGGCGCGCAAAATCATCCGCGTGTCTGCATCATCACGGGCCAACGGGTTTTCGCTGACGGGCTGGGCTTCGAAACCGATCGCGCGCAGCGCCTTGGTCAAATCGACGTCATCGAGCGAGGCGGAATGGTGGATCGCAACCCGCTTGGCCGAGAAATTGACCCGTGCGCGTTCAACGCCGTCCAGTTTCGGCAACTCACGCTCGATCTTGGCAATGCAACCGGCGCAGCGAATGCTTGGCACGGTGAAGCGGGTGTCGCGAAATTGCGCTGGTTGGCCAGAGGCTAGGGCGACGGGCGCGTTCATTGAAGCGACGTTTCCTGCGACCAGCGGTTCTGACCCGATGCGATTGCCAGACGCACGATCCAACGCCCCTCGCTGACGGGCTGGGTGGATCGATAGATTCCGCCTTCAATGCTCGCAAAGGTGATGGACGCAGTCTCGTTTGCGCCGATGGGTCGCCGCAATTGCGCTGTAACGGTGGCTTCTTCTGGAACACCTGCTGCGGCGATGGTGAGATGTCCATCGTCGCTGCGCGTGACATCTGCTTGCCAGCCGAGCGCCTTGCTGCGTTCTGCCTCGTCCAGCCAGCGGTTGAATTTCTGGCTGGCGACGTATGAATTTTCGACCACAACTCCGCCAAATCCGCTGGTCGCAAGATTGGCCATCAAGATATTGACCGCAAAGACAATTCCGAAACCGGTCACCATCACAAGAGCCATGTCGCGTCCGGTAAATTCTCGGCTCATGGGTTGCCCCCCGGTGTTGTGAAAAGGGTTTGGGTAGTGTCACTTTCGCGTTGCTCGTCGAGAGAGGTCAGCGTGAAGGTGAAGCTCTGCTCGCTCGAATTGGCCGGGGCCAGCACATAGGCGCGAACCGTGCGGGTCGCGTCAGCAGGAACCTCGACCTGCTGGCTGGTCGCCGCATTCTCGCGCGTTATTGAATTGGTCCACATGGTTGCCCCCGCCAGTCCGCTAATCTCCACCTGCATGGTGCGCGGCCTGCTCTCCATGTTGCGTAATTTGAGCGTGTAGGCGTTTCGTACCGATCCATCACGCATCAGCATGAAGGGCGGGTTGCGGTCTGGCGAAACGGTGATTTCGGTATGCGTGCGAACGCCAAGCGCAAACAACAGGGCCACACCGATAGAGAGCCATATGGTACCGTAAACCAGGGTGCGGGGGCGGCGCAGCGTTTTCCAAGGCGATTGCGGTTTGCCTCCTGTCGCCTCGTGCTTGCAATCCTCCAGCGTTGCATAATCGATCAAGCCACGCGGCCGACCAATGTCGGCCATCACACGGTCGCATGCGTCAATGCAAAGCGCGCAGGTGATGCAGCCAATCTGCGGACCTTCGCGGATATCGATCCCAGTGGGGCAGACCGCAACACATTGCTGGCAATCTATACAATCACCATATTCATCGGGCTGTTTCAGCGCCTTCTTCAGGCTTCCGCGTTTCTCGCCGCGCCAGTCTTTGTAGGTGACGATGAGCGATTTCTCATCGAGCATGGCGGTCTGGATGCGCGGCCAAGGGCACATGTAAATGCACACTTGTTCGCGCAGGAACCCGCCCAGCGCAAAGGTCGTCCCGGTCAAAACGGCAACTGTAGCATAGGCGATGGGAGCGGCCTCGCCGGTAAAAAAGTCCCGCAGCAGGTTTGGGGCATCGGCGAAATACAAGATCCATGCACCGCCGGTGACAAATGCGATCAGAAGATAGACCATCCATTTCGAACCACGGCGGGCGAGCTTGGCCGGCCCCCACGGCGCCTTGTCCAGCTTTACACGTGCATTTCTATCGCCGTCGAACAGCCGATCGACATGCTGGAACAGATCTGTCCAGACTGTCTGCGGGCAGGCATAGCCACACCATGCGCGGCCAACAGCGCTGGTCACCAGGAACAGCCCGATACCGGCCATGATCAACATGCCGGCGACAAAATAAAACTCGTGCGGCCATATCTCGATACCGAACATGTAGAAGCGCCGATTGGCCAGATCGACCAGCACCGCCTGATCAGGAGCATAGGGCCCGCGATCCCAGCGCAGCCACGGCGTCACATAATAGATCGCCAAAGTCAGCACCATCACCGCCCATTTGAACCGCCGAAACGGTCCGTCGATGCGCTGATTATGGACGACTTTGTGCTTTTCGTAGAGGTCGCCAATCGGAACGTCTGCGCCGGGCTTAGCCGGTTTGCTCGCAGTTTTTGGCTGCAATTGGGTTACGGCATCAGCCCAGCGATCGCGTTCCGCTGTGTCGGGATCGGGTTCCTCAGGGTTGTTCATCGGCTGCTTCGGCTGGCTCTTCGGCCTGCTGAGCCAGAGTTTCACCGCCACCCAGCGAGTGAACATAGGCGGCAAGCATCTTGATGGTCGCAGGATCGAGCCGATCCTTCCAGCCTGGCATCACGCCATGGCTGGGTGCGCGGATTTGCCCGCGAATAGCTGTTTCGCTGCTGCCATAAAGCCAGATTGCATCATTGAGGGCAGGGGCCCCTTGGTCGCGGCTGCCTTCGCCAGACTGGCCATGGCACGACAGACAATTGTCTGCGTAAAGCTGGACGCCTGTGGCCGATGATTCCGACCTGTCGGTAAAGGACAGGACATGGCCAGCCAAAGCGTTGATTTCCTCGGTTGTGAAAATCTCGCCAAACCCGGGCATCAGGCTGAACCGGGTCTGTTCCGATCCATCCCAACGCACGCCATGCTGCAAGGTCAATTCAATCGATTCCAAATCGCCGCCCCACAGCCATTCATCATCATTGAGATTGGGATAGCCCGGTGATCCGGCTGCCCCGGCGCCATGGCATTGCACGCAATTGACCTTAAAGGCCGCGGCACCTCCGGCAACGGCCTGTTGCATCAATTGCGGATCATCGGCCAGCAGCGCGGTGTCGGTTGCCGCGATCTGCTCCAGCAGACCTTCGCGCGCCTTGTTGGCCACGCTAATCTCCTCGGCCAATTGACCCCGGCTGGTCCAGCCGATGACGCCTTCTGTTGCGCGGTCAATCATCGGCCAGGCGGGATAGGCCACCACATAGCCAATCGCCCACACAATCGTGGCGTAAAACGTCCACAGCCACCACCGCGGCAACGGAGTGTCGAGCTCTTCAATTCCGTCCCATTCATGGCCGACAAACTCGGTTCCGGTTGGCTGATCAACGCGGTTCTCAATATTGGACTCATTCGCCATCTTCGTGATCCTCGAGAATTGAGTTGGCCGCATGACGGTTGCGTTCGCTGGCACCAGGTCGGAAGGGCCAGGCACACAAAGCGAGAAAGATGATCGCCATGACCAACAGGCCGAAACTGTCAGCAAATTGGCGCAAGGTTTCGTAGTCGGTCATCGGCCAGTCTCCTCTGCCAACTCTTGTTGAGCGGCAGCGCTTTTCACATCAACCAAGGTGCCGAGCATCTGCAGATAGGCGACCAACGCATCCATCTCGGTCAGACGATCGGGATCGCCATCGAAATCGCGCACCTGCGTCTTGGGATAGCGTTCCTCCAGATCTTCCCGACTGCTGAACGGATCGGCTTGGGCGGCAAGATCGGCCTCTGCCATTTCAATATCGCGGTCGGTATAGGGAACGCCGACACGGCGCAGCGCCGTGAGCATTCCTGCCGGATCGGCCACCTTTAGATCTGTTTCGGCCAGGAAGCTGTATTGCGGCATGATGCTCTCTGGGACCACACTTTGGGGGTCTTTCAGATGCTGGACGTGCCATTCATCTGAATAGCGGTCGCCCACCCTGGCAAGGTCAGGTCCGGTCCGTTTGGATCCCCACTGGAAGGGATGATCATACATGCTTTCCGCCGCCAGACTGTAAGGGCCGTAACGCTCCACTTCGTCGCGGAACGGACGGATCATTTGGCTGTGGCAGGTATAGCAGCCTTCGCGCACATAGATGTCGCGACCGGCCTGCTCCAACGGTGTGTAGGGTCGCATCCCGTCAACTTTCTCGATCGTGTTATCGAGATAGAACAACGGCGCAATCTGCACGATGCCACCTATGGAAACGGTAATCAGAGTAGCAATCGCCATCAGCGTGATATTGCGTTCCAGTTTCTGGTGGCGCGAGGTGGCCTGTGTCGGCTCAGTGCTCATCGAAACGGCCCTCCTATTCTGCGGGTGCTGCGGTGATTGGACGGTCGGCTGCGCGATTGTGCTTCGCGTCGGTCATTGGCGCTTCGTCGCGCAAATGGCCCGCAATCGTCATCCAGACATTGTAGGTAAGCAGCACCCCACCAGCGAGGTATAGGATCCCGCCAAAGGCACGGGCTGCAAACATTGGCTTGAGCGCTGCGACGGTGTCGACAAAGCTGTTCACCAGATAGCCATTGGCATCATACTCACGCCACATCAGGCCTTGTGTCAGGCCAGCGACCCACATGCTGGCGGCGTAGAAAACGATACCCAGCGTCGCGAGCCAGAAGTGCCAATTGATCATGCGCATCGAATACATCCGTTCGCGGCCCCACAGGCGCGGCACCAGGAAATACACGCAGGCAAAGGTGATCATGCCGTTCCAGCCCAACGCGCCAGAGTGCACGTGTCCGATCGTCCAATCGGTGTAATGAGACAGCGAATTGACCGCCTTGATGCTCATCACAGGGCCTTCGAATGTGCTCATTCCATAGAAGGCGAGCGATATCACCATCATGCGAATGATGGGATCGGTTCTGACCTTGTCCCAGGCACCGTTGAGGGTCATCAGACCGTTGATCATGCCGCCCCAGCTCGGCATCCACAGGATGATCGAGAACACCATGCCCAGTGTCTGAGCCCAATCAGGCAGCGCGGTGTAGTGCAGATGGTGTGGGCCTGCCCAAATATACAGGAAGATCAGGCTCCAGAAGTGGATGATCGACAGGCGATAGGAATAGACCGGTCGCTCGGCCTGTTTCGGCACGAAGTAGTACATCATCGCCAGGAAGCCTGCGGTCAGGAAAAATCCAACTGCATTGTGCCCATACCACCATTGCGTCAGAGCATCTTGAACCCCGCCAAAGGCGCTGTAACTGCGCGACCCAAGGAAGCTGACCGGGATGGCCAGATTGTTGACAATATGCAGCAGCGCAATTGTTATGATGAACGCCAAATAGAACCAGTTGGCGACATAGATATGCGGTTCATGTCGGCGCACAATCGTGCCGACGAATACGACAAAATAGGCGACCCAAACGATGGTCAGCCAGATGTCGACATACCATTCAGGCTCAGCATATTCTTTGGATTGCGTAACGCCCAGCAAATAGCCTGAGGCTGCAAGAACGATGAACAGCTGGTAACCCCAGAATACGAACCGCGCCAAAGAGGGAAACGCCAGCGTGGTGCGGCAAGTGCGCTGCACCACGTAAAAGCTCGTCGCCAACAGCGCATTGCCGCCAAATGCGAAAATTACCGCAGATGTATGCAGCGGACGCAGGCGGCCAAAGTTCAGCCATGGTTCGATATTGAGCGCTGGGAAAACCATCTGCAGCGCAATGGCAACGCCTGCCAGAAACCCGGCCATGCCCCAGAACACCGTTGCGATGACACCCCAGCGCACCACGTCATCATCGTAGCGCGAAGGCCCTGGCGGCATCCGGAACATGCTTTGTGCTCGTGCCAGCGGATCATAGCGCATTACCGTTACGCATAGAAACGCAAAGGCGATCACTCCCACCAAGACTGCATGTGCGGCAAAGCCTGCGTCCTGCGCTCCGACATATGCGGCCAGCGCCAGGAACATTATCACAAACCAAAGGCCAGCCCGGCCAAGTACGGCTTCCATATTTACGCCCCTTCTGTTGCCCTCACGGCTAGCCGCTTTGATCGGCCCACACATTGATCCAGATCAAATTTCGGATTTTTCGTAAGATTTTTATTGGTTTGGTGTGCGTGGCCGGCCCGCTCGGCCAATGCGCGGATATCCCGCAGGACAATTTGCGATCGGCCTTTCGTCTCGATCAACCCCGCATCACGCATGACGCCCACTTGTCGGCTTACGGTTTCAATGGTCAGTCCCAGTGAATCGCCGATATCCTGACGAGACATGGGCAGGTTGAGGACGATGCGATCATCAACCCGCTTGCCGACACGCTCTGCCATTGCGATCAAAAATCCGGCGAGCCGCTCGTGCGCGCTCATCCTGCCTAGTGCTACGGCCTTCTCGCGGCATCGGTTCAACGCGGCTGGCAGCCGCTCGAACAGCGCACGAGCCATGGTGCTTTCGGCTGAAGCTTGATCAAAGAACTGCCGGGCCGGAAACACCAAAACCTCTGTTTCGACCAGACTGCTCATCACATAAGCGTGTGAACTGTCCGACGGTATCGAGACGATATCTCCGGCAAAATGGAAGGCGACAATTTGCTCCCGATCGCCCGAAGCATGGACAGCCAGCTTTGTTGCTCCGTGGGCGATGCAGGCAATTTGATCGGTGGAATTGTCCAGCGGCACGATCTTGCCTCGAGCAAGCGAAAGACTTGTCGCCAGCGCCGCCAGTAGGTTCCCTGTATCGCCACCGGGCTCCATTCCGAATGCCGCCCTCATGAAAGTATCAAATGCGGTGTGATTGTTCATTGGGCGCCTCGATCAAATCCATCGTCAGGACGATGTTTGGACGCGAAAATCGCAATGGTCTTTGATCCAGATCAATGAACGCACTTCAAAGCGCCGCCACTAAATGCGCCGAGTTGCAAAAATCCTGGGTCACGAAGGGTGGCCACTGCAGCTTTGGGGATACAGAACTATGAAACCGTTTCTTGCATGCATGATCGCTGGCCTGGC
This sequence comes from uncultured Erythrobacter sp., assembly GCA_947495555.1. GTDB lineage: Bacteria > Pseudomonadota > Alphaproteobacteria > Sphingomonadales > Sphingomonadaceae > Erythrobacter. Next base: position 2,291,704 of record CANLZI010000001.1, read on the forward strand.
TTTCTCTGCCTCGCCCGCTCTCGCGCAGAGCGAAGACCGAGAAGGCCAAGTGCAGGTCAAACTGCTGGCAACAGCGGTGCTGCCCGACGGGAAGATCACGGACGTGAATGTCGATATCGTGGGGCTTCCGGCCGACACCCAAACCAAAGCGAATGACAATATCGTCCCGACGATTGCGGTCGAATACTTCATCAGCGATACCTTTTCGTTGGAGACAATTTGTTGCGTCACCCAGCACGATGTGGATGCCATCAGCGGATTGCCCGGTGCCGAGCTTGTCTCAAACGCCAGGCTTATCCCTGCCACGGTCACTGCAAAGCTCCATTTCGACCTGGGAAATGCCAAACCCTATGTTGGCGCCGGACCGGCCTATTTCCTCTGGATCGAGGACAAGCCAGGCGCAGCCACGATCCCGCTCGGCGTTACTGACACCGATTTGTCGGATGAATTTGGTATCGCGCTGCAGGCCGGGATCGATATTCCTGTTGGTGATCAAGGGTTTGGCATCAACCTCGATGCCAAGCGCTATTTCATTGATACCACGGCGCGTTGGTACGCAGGTGACACGCTCGCCATCGAAACCAAGCACAAGCTGGACCCATGGGTTCTCAGCGCCGGAGTAAGTTATCGCTTCTAAAGGGGGAGAAAGCCGCCATGCCCGAACAGGGAACTGTCGCACCATATTCTGTCTCCGACAGTCTGAGCCTTGTCGATTTGAAACATGCGCTTGCAGCCGGTTGGTCGGATTTCTGCATCTATCCGACATATGGTCTGTTTTTCGCAGCGATCTATGTGGCAGGCGGCATCCTTATTTCGTTGGTAATGCTGCAGTGGGGCGATGCATCGTGGCTGATCCCCGCTGCAGCTGGCTTTCCTTTGCTGGCACCCTTTACGGCGGTGGGTCTGTATGAAGTAAGCCGCCGCCGCGAAGCGAAGGAGCCTGTCAGCTGGAAGCCAGTGCTGGGCGCGCTAAGAGGCCATGGAGACGAGCAGATCGTGTCCATGGGCGTGATCGTGTTCGTGGCCTTCGCCTTCTGGTTGATGCTGGCCCACGGCGTGTTTGCGATTTTCGCTGCGGAGAGCGGCACGGATGCAGAATCGCTGGCTTTCCTGCTCACGTCGACCGGTCTGGCGATGCTCGTAGTGGGCAGCGCGATCGGGGCGATCATGGCGCTGGCGTTCTATAGTGTGACTGTGATGAGCTTGCCCTTGTTGGTCGATCATGAGGTGGATTTCATCACAGCGATCATTGTCAGCCTTGCTGCCATCCGATCAAACAAGCCGGTGCTGCTGGTCTGGGCTGTGGTGGTTGCGGTGATCTTGTTCGTGGCGCTCCTACCCCTGTTTCTGGGGTTGTTTGTGGCTCTGCCGGTTCTGGGACACGCAACCTGGCACCTTTACCGCCGCACGGTGATTTCCGTTGCTGCGTAAGCGATCCTAGTCTGCTGCGAGCAGCACCTATGATCGCTCATTGCGGCCAGGTAGGATTATAGGCCAAGCGAGAGGGTCGCGCCGGATTTTCCCAAACTCGCTCAACTGTCGGTCAGATGCAGTAGTCTGACAGTGCCGTCGGGTCAGTAAATGGTTGGCGGCGACGGTTCGTGACCATGCGATCGTGCAGCTTGCTAACGGCTTCGCTGCCCGTGCCCACGAATAAGAAGGGCAGCAGGCCGTGCAGAAGACACGCTATGCCGCCAGCAACCATGCGCAATCCAAATGCGCTCGCCGCCAGGAGATGTTCGAAATATGATTCTCCAACTGTCGCGGGATGCTCAATAAACAGGCGCTTCATCCGATATTCTCCTGAAATCAACTCGATGCATATCTATCACGGGCGACAAGGAATAAAATTACATAGTTTCTACTAAATCCGCCACATTAGAGAAAAATATTCTACAAAGTCTTCCGGTAAGAGCCATCTTGGGCCATATATCGATATATGGATGATCTTGACCGAAAAATACTCACTCTCCTGCAGGGCGATGCGAGCATGACTATTAGCGAACTGTCCGAGGCAGTCGGGCTTTCGACCACGCCGCTTTGGAAGCGTGTGCAAAAGATGGAGAAGCGCGGGATAATCCGGAAGAAAGTGACGCTCATTAACCAGGCGGAGGTGGGGCTGAAGCTCACTGGGTTTGTGTCCATCCGCACCAACGACCATGATGATGCATGGCTCGAAAAATTTAACGATGCGGTTCAGGCCATCCCGGAGATTATCGAGGTCTACCGGATGGCGGGGGAAGTCGACTATTTGCTCAAAGTCGTTGCCCCCGACATGGAAGGGTATGACAGGGTCTATCGCCGGCTGATCAATGGCGTCAAACTTTCGGATGTGAGCGCCAGTTTCTCGATGGAGGTTGTCAAGGCAACCACCATTTTGCCGCTCCAATATGCTGACTAGCAATCAGCGATGCCATCTAGCCAAGCGTTCCTGCTAGCAATTGGGTCGCGACCAATGTGTTGTTCAACATCAGAGATAAATGGCGGTGTTTTCAGTCTAGCGCTAACTCGTCTCCGCTTGGCGGGGATTGCTCTACCGCTGCACGCGACCTGATCCGTCTCCCGACATGAGCTTCTCAACTTCAGGTACCGTAACGCGGTTAAAGTCGCCTATGATCGTGTGCTTCAACGCGCTCGCAGCGACGGCAAATTCGAGGCTTTGTTGGCGGTCTTCATAGGCGTTAAGGCCGTAGATCAGAGCCGAGGCAAAGCTGTCGCCGCCGCCAACACGATCAACAATATCGGTCAGCGCGTATTTCTTCGACAGCATAAAGCCGTCATTCCTTGTGCGCAGGCACGCCGACCAATTGTTGCGATCCGCACTCAGGCTTTCGCGCAGCGTAATTGCGATGCGCGATAGATATCGAGCTCAGGCGCTGTAAGTCTAACGCTAACTTGGCTGCATTTGGAAAAGCTCGTCAATCCCGCTTGGCCGATCAGGCCAAGAGGTTTTGCCACTCAGCCGGAGCGGTTGAGCGGTTATCCTTGTAGGTCTGTCGGTCGATTAGGTGGCGATCCTCGTTTTAGTGATTGTGGACGTTGGCATGAACTGAGGCAAACTTCTGAAACGACTTCATTGGTCTGCATCTCAGCTTCGCTTGTTCCCTTCGTCGAAATGGAAGGTGTGAATTCTCCGCGCGGTTGTCCAACCATCTCCCAGACTTACGACGGTCCTAGTTGCTCTACTTCTGCATTGCTTCCGGATAGGACTGAACACCGTCTGCGACGAGTGCCTCGACTCTCCCGTGACGCTCCAGCGTCCTTTTGAAGAACTGAATAGCCGCCTTCCTGTCTCGATTCTTAGTAATGTAGCTCACGACGATTTCCACCTCGTGATCAACCGCGCCCACAAATAGTTGGTCTCTTCGTTGATCTTTACGAAGACCTCACCGACATATCAGCGCCACCTGCAGAACCCACGCACCATGGTAATCCGTTGACGGTTACAAGACCGCCGCTAATCTCGAGCCCTACCTGCTCCACCAAAAGAACCGAACCATCTCTTGGCAAATATCAAAGTCGCGTACAGCAAGCTGATCCCATAAGTTACACGAAGAGACCGGAAATCCAATGTACCCCGGTACTGCCAGCCCAACGACTTCCGGTGATGGGTCGAAACGTTTGAATGAACTAGTTGGTATGTTTCTCGACCGGCGGCTCATGCGCCATTCCTAGCAGTCACCTACTTATTCTGCGACGTTGGTCTAAAAGCACCATCTCGGTAGTGCGCATCAATTTGGATGGCGTTCGTTGTTTTGGCAGTACCTTCTCGGAATTTACTTGGCGGTTTGTCGTTTACCATGCTCGATTATCGACTGCTAACTTTGGCCTTTTATCCAAAATTCAGTTAACTCTCGGGGTCGCACACAATGTCCAAATTTCAGCTCTTTGCCTGTACCGGTGTACTTTTGGTCGCAACGCTTGCGAGCGTTCCAGATGAGTTGTCTGGCAAACCGCGCTTGATAAAGGTTCACGGCGACGGATCAACAGATGAGGTCACCCAAGTTAAAAAGGGCAAAGGGTCGGGCGGGAAAAAGACCCAAGAAGCAGATCTGACCAATCCTGATGACGGGCAGGTTTCCGGCACCGATGGGACGACTGGTTCAGGTGGCACCATCCAAGGCGACACCTCTGATACGGGCGATGGAGGATATTTCTCGACGCTTAATCCGACATTGACCGATCCGCAAATAGGTTGGAATTACAGGCAATGGAGGGTCAATGCTGCATCGACAGATTATGCCGACCTTGATCACAGTCTGATGCGCAGCAAAAATTGGAACCGCTTGCGCTTCGAAGTGCGCAAAAGCGATCCACCCATGTCGAGCAATACTGCAAAGCGACGGTCAGAGTTAAGCGGCAGTGTCTATGGTGACAAAACGCGCTTGCCTATGGGCGAGTCGCTGTGGGGAGCCTTTTCAACAAAACATCAAACATGGACTGATCCTGTAGGTATGCAGTCTACCTATGGAATCGTGTTTGGACAGATCCACATGGGATCAAAGGTTGGTGGTTCGCCAGCGCTTGCATTCCGCCGCAAACACGATGGCCTCTTTAGGATCACCAGCCGTGGTGAGTTTGATGATGGCGGAAGCGTGCGTTACGAGACATCGTTGTCTTATGATCAGGCTCATGATTTCGTCTATAACGTAACGCTGCATCCCACAAAGGGTCGGCTAAGGGTCTGGCACAACACCAGACTGATTATAGATGTTTCCGACATTTCAATCGGCCATAGCGCTGGTGACAGTTATTGGAATGTCGGTCTTTATGCCCCCAAAGGTGTCACAGATCCGGTCTCGGTCGAAGTGGCCAACCATGTCTATCCATCGCCGAGCAGCCTTGCCGATCGTACAACGTATTTGCCCGCTTGGCCGACCGATTAAGACGGTTGAGTAGAGCAATCTCTGTCAGCACGGGCATGACATCGAAACGTTGAGTGCAGAGCTTAGATCGTGTAACTTTCCATGATCAGGTGCGGCAATCAGGGGGCATTGGTCTAAATGTTGTGGGGGGTCTTCCTGTCGCTGTCGGCGCTCTTCCTACTGTTGTTCGCATATCCTTACGCCATTTATCCGTTCCTGGTTCGGCGCTTACCTAGAAAACCGGTGAACAAACTGCCGATCAATTTCAGTATGTCTTTGTTATTTTGCGCATATAACGAAGCGCAATCCTTGCCCGCCAAGATACAGAATCTGACTAACCTCAAAGAACGATACGAGTCTCTGGAAATTCTGGTTTTTGATGATGGCTCGACAGATGGGACCACGGAGCTTCTGAACGCTGCGAGCGAAATTCTGACGGTCGTACAAGGCGAGGGTCGTTCGGGCAAAGCATGCGGAATGAAGCAGCTTGCCAGGATGGCAAAGGGTGACATTCTGATATTCAGCGATGCAAATGTCTTGCTAGCTGAAGATGGTCCGGAAAAGCTCTTGCCTTACTACGGCGACAGCGATGTTGGCGGGGTTTGCGGATCGCTGGTTTATTCGGCCGAAGAGGGGGCCGCGACGGCAGAAGTAGGTTCGATCTACTGGCGGCTTGACGAGAAGCTTAAGAGCCTTGAGTCAGATACCGGTAGTGTGATGGGGGCTGATGGATCAATCTTCAGCATTAGACGGGATCTCTACCCCGACTTTCCCGACAGCGTGCTGGATGACTTTACCGTTTCGATGCACGTAGTTTTCGCCGGCCAACGATTGGTAAAAGCGCCCGATGTTCTCGCCTTTGAAAACAGTGTGAGCGATCGATATGACGAGCTGCGTCGTAAGATCAGGATCGGAGCGCGTTCGTATCATACCCACCTCCACCTCGCGCCCAAACTAAGCGCGATGAGCGGCATTGATCGGTTCAAATATGTGTCGCGCAAATATCTGCGCTGGTTTGGCGGGACGAGCTTAACCTTGTCCTTCATTTTTGCGATCGCAGCTATTTATGCCGTTGCGCCTATGTTGGCGTTGGCGGCCACCTTGGTTAGTGTTTCGCTGGCACTGCTCTTAAGCGTGGCAGGCTCGGGCACCGCAGCAAAAGTAGGCGATGCCATTCTTGCGGTCTTTGCCACGCAGTATGGCGTGTTCAAAGGGATGTCAGGCCAAACTGTCTCCACTTGGGCGCCTGCAAAATCGCGATGAAGCGCCAACTAGCCGAACGCGAACGACGCATGCGCGTCAGTTACCTATTTTCACAATTTCCTTTGCCAACCGAGGCGTTTGCGATTTCCGACATCGCTGCCTTGCGTGAACTGGGTCACGAAGTTGTCGTGCACACAATGAAGTGGTCTCGGCGCGACGAGGCCGAGCGTTTGCAAGCGGCCGAAGTGCCGCATGATTTGGCAGTGGCGCGGGCGAGCCGATCGCTAATATTCGTTTGGCCATTTTTATTGCTGCGTAACGCCCGAGTGGCCGGCCCGATCGTTGCAGAAATCTTGGGTAAATTGCCGCGCGAACCAAAAGTCGCGGTGACGGCTCTTTTGTGCCTCCCTAGAGCCTTAGAAATCAGTGACGAGATTGCGCGCCTGAATAGCGATGTCGTACACCTGTTCTGGTCACGCTATTCGGCATTGGTTTTGCGCATCCTGGAATTCAAGAGAGCACCGCAGATACGCTCGGCATTTGTTGGCGCCTATGATCTGGTGGCCGACGATTTCCTCGTCCAATGCGCAATCAACGCAGCTCACTGCGTCTTTACTCATAGCAAGAGCAATGAGAGTTTCTTGTCGGACAAAATCGGATCAGATGATCAGGTCGTAACAATTCATCGCGGCATTCCCTTAATCACTCTGGATGAAGCTGAGCAGCGCGATAGTCACACATGGCTCACAGCCTCTGCTTTGGTGAAGGAAAAGAATGTCGATCTTGTGATTGAAGCATTCGCGCGCGCAAGAACGCGTACGGAGGGTTTGCAGCTAGTGATCTGCGGTGATGGCCCTGAACGCAAAGCTTTGGAGCAATTGACAGAAAATCTGGGTTGCAGCAAAGCCGTGAAATTCGAAGGTCATGTAGAGCGCTCGCAAGTGTTTGCGATGACACAACGCGCTCAACTATTTCTCATGCTATCAACAAAGCCATCCGAGCGTCTGCCCAATGTTATAAAGGAGGCGATGTGGGGAGGTTGTGCAATCATTGCATCTCAAACCCAAGGGATCGACGAATTGATCATTGATGACCAGCTTGGTGCTGTGGTTGATCCCGATGATACCAAGGCATTGGATGCGGCTATTGACCGGGCTATGAACGAGCGGCCCGATGATGCACAAGCAAGGCGTTTACGAGCACGCAGCCTGATCGAGGACAATTTTTCGAGCATCAATGCTATGGGCAGATATGTTGATCAATGGCGCGCGGCTGCCACAACAAGCCCAGCCGCAGAGGCTTTGCTACCTATAAAGTTCGACACAAATTGACGCCAGGCAAATTCACTCATGAAGCCGTTGGCGGGGTCGCGTGGCAAGCCTTTGCAATTCTGGCGAACGTAGTGGTGCGCACCATTGTTCTGATCATCCTGACCAGAACGTTGACGCCAAAGGATTTCGGCCTGATCGCGGCTGCGCTGGTCGTTGTCACGATCACCACAATGCTCAGCGAGGTCGGCGTATCCCGCGTACTGATCCAGCGGTTGCAACTTCCCAAAGCTTTGGAACGCAGCGCATTTGCCATCTCGCTGCATTTGAGCGTGATCGGGGCTGCTGCGGTATTTTATTTCGCTGAGGCGATAAGTGCTTTGTTCCAAATTCCCGAGCTGGTTCCTTTTATTCAGTTTCTGTCTGTCGTCCTAATCGTCAGCTCGATTTCAGCGGTTGCGCAAGCGTTGACGCAGCGCGAACGAAAATTTCGCGCCATGGGACTGATAGAGTTGATCTCCTTTCTGATTGGCTATGGCCTCGTGGCTTTGCTCTTGGCGCATTGGGGGTTTGGGGCCTGGTCACTGGCGATAGGGCATATGGTCCAGTGCATTTGCAAACTGATCGGCTATTGGTGGGCGCGGCCGCCTGCAATCGGGTTTTTGCCCGGCGAAGGCAGCAAGGAATTGGTCACAACCGGCGCAGGTTTCATGTTCGGGCAAGCGGGCAATATGCTGGCGCGCCAGATCGACTATCTGATCGTCGGAAGAACGCTCGGTGCGGTATCTTTGGGGTACTATAATCGCGCATTTCAGTTTTTGATGCTGCCAGCGCAATTGTTCGGAACGGCTGCGTCCAAGGTGCTGTTTCCTTCCATGGCTTCGATACAAGATGATATTGACCGGGTTGGGCGAGCTTACACCCGCGCAATTGGTGTCATCGCCATGCTGACCCTGCCATTATCCGGGTTCCTGATCATCATTGGCGCGGAACTTGTGCTGGTGCTGTTCGGCGAAACTTGGGAAGCGATGATCGTACCGTTCCAAATTTTGATCACCAGCCTGTTGTTCCGAACCAGCTATAAGATTAGCGATTCAGTATCGTTGGCCCTCGGGTCGATGTATCGACGGGCCTTCCGTCAGTGGATCTATGCAGCTGCAGTTGCAGTCGGTGCCTATTATGGATCAAATTGGGGGCTATCTGGCGTCGCTTTTGGAGTGTCGCTGGGTGTCATGCTCAATTTCCTGATCATGACCCACCTCGCCATGAAACTGACCAAAATACCGGGGATGATGGTCCTCAAAATCCATCTTCGCCATCTTGCGATTTCCTTCCTTTACAATATACCAATTCTTCTGGTCGCCGAGCTCGCGCGAAATGCGGGCTGGAACAATGTGGCAATACTCGCTGTGACAACAACAGCAGCAATCGCTTACGCAGGGCTGCTATGGCTTGGTTTTCGCAGACTGTTTGGCAGTGATGGCATCTGGCTGCAAAGCATTCTGGTAAGCCGGCTTCCTTTCCTGCGACGCTTTGGAATCACGGAGTAAGGGGGCAGCGCACTATGTCTTCAAATGACGTTGACCGGAATCAAGACCAGGCCTCATGCAAGCGCAAGCGTGAGACATTGAGCATGTCCGAGGCATCACACCAATGCAAACAGGTTGGCGCATTTATATCAGCGATGGACGAACGCCCCGATTTGATCGTCGGCCTGGCCAATGGCGGCATCATGCCTGCGGTAATTGCGGCCGAAACCGTGGGCCTGCCCTACCATATTATGAAAGTGCGGAGGAAAAGTAGCCGGATCAAGCAGCGTCTAAAATTCCTAGCCAAGATAGCTCGGTACTTCCCCAGCTTCCTAAATTCAGTCTTTGCCAAGAAGTTCAAACGCTCATTTGACGCGAAGTACAACCAGATCGAATCTGATAGCTCTGGCGACCCAATGCCCAAAGTATCAGGGCTCAAGATTCTTATTGTGGACGATTGCATCGACAGCGGTTCAACCGTGGCCCATGTGCGCGACAAAATGCAGCACGCCGGCGCCAAATGGGTGAAAACCGCCGTTATTTCATGGGGTACCAAGCATGATTCAGAAAAGCTTCATAGAGTTGTGCCAGATATGCACCTTCATCGCACGATCGATGTGTATCCATGGACAATGCAGAATCCCGCTTATGACGAGTTCATCGGCTGGCTGCACAAAAAGGGCTTTAAACTTTGGGTCTAGAAAATGTGCCGGTTCTTCTGCTCGATCTGGATGGTGTGGTTGTTCATGAATTGGAAAGTGACTGCGGTAAGGAGAGCGAAATCCTTCTGCTTCACGATAATCTTGGCGAAATTCTCAGCGACAGCGAAAACGATACCGTAGTAGTCACCCACCGATCATCGCGCGAAGCCGCTCACATACTCAAAACTGTTGGTATTGGTACAGAAGATGTAATGAAAGTCATCGCTGCCGAGGACATCTTTGCCTCCGCATTGCGTTCAAAATCCTATCGCAAAATGATGAGCAAAGGGCTGCTGAAAAGCTTTGCGCTACCCATGATTGAACAGATTACCGGCCGATCGCGCAATGTTTTCGCGATGATCGATGACAAAAGCCACAATCTTGATGCTATGAGAGCAGCCGGTATCGGACTAACTGCCAAAGCGCCCTTTAAGTTTGACGATGTCGACTACTCGACCGTCACATTTGACCTCAAATCATTCCTGAACCAGCTTCCCGATTTGCTTTCCCAAATTCCGCTGGGAGCCCATGTGGACCTGCCTGCTATGAGCCAATCTTTTACGAGTGACCAGCGAACCGGGGCCTCCACAAAATCGCTCCAAGATCACATGTTCAATCGCGTCAGGCGCTTGAGAAGTTCTTTGCCTAAGGCTAGCTGACAGGATGCCAAATCCTGCCCTAGGTCCGGTAACCAGCCGCCCTCTCACCGGTTCAGGGTGATGCAGTGGTCCGGCCTGATAAGGCTAACGCTTTGGCCCAACAATCAATAGCTATAATAGCTTTGCCGGCCATATTTTACGCCGGCAACTCGTGGGTCAAATTTGGTCACAACCGCGCCAACCGGCATTTCCTCCGGCAAACGAGCAAGAGAAGACTCCAATTCTTCGATGTCTTTGCTGTTTGCTTCGATAACGAATGCTGATGCGTCGACATGCTCGGCCAACAAGACTGAGTCAGCAATTCCCATTACCGGCGGCCCATCAATAACAACCATCCCATAATCGCCGCTAAGCGCGCTAAGAAAGCGTTCGATATTGTCTGATGTCAACAAGCTCACTGGATCCGCGTCACTTTCGCCTGCGGTTAACAAGTCAAAGCCATGACTTTCGGTCAATTGTCGCACACTGTCGTCCAGGGTCGCACTGGATGACAAAACATCGCCAAAACCATCACCGATCGGCTGTCCCAGCATCATGCCAAGCGAAGGGCGGCGAAGGTCACCGTCAACCAGTAGAACTTTCTTGCCCATCGCCGAAAAGCTTCGCGCGATTCCTACCGACGAAGTTGATTTACCTTCGCCTGGCGTGGCACTGGTCACGAGAAAGACTTTGCGATCTTTTTTTCCTGTCATCCGGTGCAAAGCCACTGCGGCCGAGTAATAGGCCTCTGCTTGGGGCGAACGCGGGTTCATTATCGCGCTGTCCTGATCCACGTCCTTACCGAAAGCGGGGATCGCACCAAGCGAATTGATTCCGAGTTCGGCCTCAGCATCTTCCGGAGAACGAACAACCTTTGTTGCCCGCTCGCGAAGCAACCCGACGCCCAAGGCCCCGATCAGTCCGATTATCAACGACAAGGCCATGTTGGTAAGAGCATTGGGCGAGCTTGCACGTTGCGCGGGCTCGGCTTGATCGACGATCTGGATTTTTTCGCCAGGTGCATCAGATGCTGCAGCGACTTCCGTATAGCGCTCAAGTAGGCCGTCATAAAATGCGCGATTTGTGTCAACTTCGCGCTGCAAAGAGTTGAAATCAACACTGCGTTCCCGCTCCGCCATTGCCGAGCGGCGCAATTGCCCGATGGCGCCTTCCAGTTGGCGTTCAGCACGGGCAGAAGCCTGATAGCGATTGCGATAGGACTGTTTGATATTAGCAGCTAGCCGATCAATTTGAGCATCAATTTCGGTGCGTTTTACACTGGCCCGATTTGCCCCCGGATAGGCATCGGTGAATTGCTCACGCTCATCGGCCATTTGCACGTCAAGTTCGGCTCGTTGCGCCATCAAGTCCTGAACCGCACGGTTGCCTTGGACTTCGGGCAAGGCCATCGCATCAAGGTCCTCGATTTGGCGCCACTGCTGCTCTGCCTCGATCCGCCGCGCGGTGGCATCAGCCAAAGAATTGGTCAATTGGCCCAGCTGTTGCGCTCTGAGCGATCCGCCGCGATCGCCTCCTGAGCCCGCACCTGCGACGATTGTTGTCGTCAAATCGGCATTGCGAGCATAGGCTAACATGGCTCGTTCAGAGCTCTCCAGCTTTTCCTTTGCTTCGGCCAATTGACCGGTCAGAAACTGCTGCGCTTGCGCTGCGTCTTCTGATCTCGACAAGAGATTGTTCGATGACATTTGTTCAGCATATGCATTCGCAATATCTGCCGATACCGTTGCGTCAAAGCTGGTGTAGGTGATCTGCGCGATACGGGTGTTCAGACCTAGTGCAGCGGTCACGTTATCCTGTAGCTCAGAAATAATGGCTTCACGTGTTGCGCCTCCGTCAACATCGTCAAGTCCCATCGCTTCCAGAAAGCGCTCATTAGATGCAATATCAAGCCGAGTAGCAACCCCTTCCGCCGTGGTTCGGCTGAGAATGCGGTCGAGTTGGGTCTGCAAGAAGCGTTCGCTCTCTTGGACCCGGATTTCGGGCTGGATTTCGCCGTCAGGAATAATTGAGGGGCGTTCTTGGTTCAGCTGGATCGTGGCCAGTGAGGTGTAGCGCGGCGTGGTCAGCAAAGTCGCCAGTAAGCCGATAAGGAGCGCACCTCCGATGAGGCCAAGGAAAATATATCGCTGACGGTACAAAACAGCCATCGCTTTGCTCAACGTAACTGATCGTCCGGCACGTTTGCGACGCGAAGTCGTGTGCAACTGCGCGCGCCCTGCTGCTGCTGATTGAGTGTTCATTGCATTCCCCCTGAAGCGCCACGCGCCAGTAAATTCGCTGTCATCTTAAAAGATCCGGAATATATTGAAGATCGGCGCAGCGAAGTATTCCTGATAGGCCGAGGCAACTTCGTTGATGCCGACGACAATCCTGTCACCAGCGATGATTGCGGGATCGGCATCGATGCCTGCCCTGATACGCTGGAGGTCAAAGCGGGCACCTTGGACTTGTCCGCCGACTTCACGGAAGACAAATATCTCATCCAGATCAGCAACGTTGGTAGGGCTTTCTGCCATGGCAAGCGCCTCGAGCAGAGATGCATTGCCTCTGATGTCAAAGACACCCGGTTGATTGACGGCGCCTTCAACAATGATGCGTTGGCTGATTGAATTAACGCTAACCGTGACGTTGGGATCAATAATATAGGTTGCAAACTTGATTTCGAGCTCGCTTTCCAGTTGATCAGGAGATTTTCCGGCAGCAGAAACGGAACCCAAAAGTGGCAATGGCAAACGCCCCGCTGGATCGACTGTCGCTTCCTCAACCGTCAGTTCCGGGTGCTGGAAAACGCTGACGTTGACCGTGTCCAATGGGCCAATAAGGTAACTGGCCGGCCTGACTGCCACCCCTTCAGGAGCGATCGTTGAATAGGCCGATGGACCTTTGGGTAGGGGGCTGTTTACGGCGCAACCCGTGCAAGCTGCGAACAAAGTTAAAGCCATCATCTTGCGCATCATCGGCTGGTCCAATTCATATTTGTTGGCTGAAGTGATTTGTCTGGTTGGTCGTTGCAAAAGCATGTCAGTAGACCCCTTCGAAGCTCAGAATGGCGCCGGGTGTCTTGCTCATAACCCACAAATCGAGGAGCAAATTTTGTTTCCGCGCATAAACAACATCAAGCGCAACGCGCCGGCGATACGTTGTGGCATTGCGGCCGCTGACCTGCCACATCCCAGTGAGCCCCGGTCTGACGCTGCAATAAGCGTCAAAATATCGACCGTAACGCGCCACTTCTTTGCCTACAATCGGACGCGGGCCAACAATGCTCATGTCTCCGCGCAACACGTTGAAGAATTGCGGAAGCTCGTCCAGGCTGCTCAAACGAAGAAAATTGCCAATCGATGTAACACGCGGATCGACGGTCAGTTTTTGTAGTTCGTTCCAACTCTTCTGCGCACCTGCATCGCCTTTCAAGACCTCAGCCAAGCGCCCGTCGGCATCGACCACCATAGTCCGGAATTTCAGACACCGAAACGTCCGTCCATAGAGCCCGATACGCTCTTGCGAGAAAAGAACCGGGCCTGGATCAAAAACCTTTATCAGCAACGCAACGATAAGCATCAGCGGGCCAAAGAACAGCAGCGCGATCAGGGCCAAAAGGACGTCCAAGATACGCTTGATATTGCCTAGCGGCGCTCTGCTGCTAAGCGCGTTATCGCCTGTGTAATTTATTGTGTCTTCGTCAGGGCGATGGAACATTTCCATCGCTGCGATCCCCGAAGTCGATCTAAATTCCGACATTTTGCCCCCAAATCGGTACAATTCCCATCGCAATCCTTTGAATGGACTGGCTATTGAACGGAGCAGCATGAAGCAGAAATTTAAGCAGCTCATCGCCCGGCAACAAAATGTTGCTAAACTTTGCCCAGACCAGAAATCGGCCAAATGGCAGATCTATGGCAAAGTCTTTTAGTTACATCGCGACTCACGCGCGTTTTTGAGCGACTCGTAAGTTACGGTTAACATGCGGATTTTGAGCCGTAAACCTGTTAGCTAATTTACAGATAACGGGATTGGAGGCAAAGCTTGTGCTTTGGCTGTGCCAAATTGGGTCAAATCGGCAGGCGAGCGTTTTGTCTCTTAGTCGGACGAATGTCGATCCGGAGTAGTCCTTAGGCTGGAACCGCACCAAAGACCGGTGTTAGGCCGCCAAACCAGGAGTTCAGATTATGACTACAGACAGGGCTGGCAGGATTGTCCAGGCGATCACTGCGAGAACCAATGCATTGATTACTCGTGCCACTCGCGGCCATTTTCGCGGCCCAAACGGTTCACCATATCGCGTGCGATGAAAGTCCTGACAAAAAAGAAAACTCAGCGATCCTTGTGCCAAATGTGGCATCAATAGCTCTCCACCAACTACAACCCGATTTTTCCGTCACACCCTTACAGGCAATGCCTCTAGGGGGCGCATTGTGATCGACTAATCGTTTTTCTTATTGTGATAATCTAGCAATAATTGCTGTTCGCAACAAGTATTGAGGCGCAATCCGCCTTTGCCTAAATTTGTCCTTGGGGATAAGTCTGCCCCCACCAGAAGTAGCGATAGCGCAGGATTGGATAGTATGAGTGATGCAGAATTGGCGTTTCTGGCTCAATAAACTGATTGACCTTAGCCGAAGGGCGGGCAGCGCGCTGTCGTTAGCTTTCACCTTATCAAGCAGAAAACTGCGCAAAATATGGCTCAATCGTTCCAAGCATGCTGTCGGCACGCAAGCTGGCGAGCGCATCTATGCTATTGGCGATGTCCATGGCCGAGCCGACCTGTTCCAATCTCTTTTGAAAATAATTCAAGCAGACGGAAAACAAAGAGGTCAGATTTCAACTCGCATTATCATGCTGGGCGATCTCATCGATAGAGGAAAGTCGTCCAAGCAAGTCCTCGAACTTGTGCGGCATTTTGAGGGCAAGATCGAGGGTTTCGTGGTGCTCGCTGGCAACCATGAAGAAATGCTGATCGAAAGCGCACGGGGCAATGGAACAGTGCAGAATTTGTGGCTCGATAATGGTGGCATCGCCACGTTGGGTAGCTTTGGCGTCGACGTAAAGGACCTTCGCGATAAAGAGCCCAGCCAGATTGGCGAGTGCATTACCAAAGCGATAGGTGAAGACACATTGGCCTGGATAAATGGTCTACCAACCACTTTCCGCTCAGGGGATTATTTGTTCTGCCACGCTGGAATTCGTCCAGGAGTGCCTATCCGCAAACAGAAGCGCGAAGACCTGCTTTGGATCAGGGATGAGTTTCTCGATAGCACCGAAGAATTTGGCATCGTAGTGGTGCACGGCCACACCGAAACTTTGAATGTCGAAGAACTGCCAAATCGTATAAATATTGACACTGCCGCTTACCGCACAGGCTGCCTTACGGCGCTGGCGCTGGAGGGTGAAGATCGTTGGTTATTGCAAGCGATCGATTCTGGCTGAGCCCAACAGGAAAAAATGCGTTGGGGGCTAAACTGACTTTCGGTTGGTCAGGCGCGACCAATTCATCAGGCGCATGAAGGACGATCCGAGCAACGCAAGCATTGCTGGCAAATCCGATATTCCCAGTGCGGCAAGATTGGTCCTGGCATAGCCAAGCCGTTTCATCGCCGGTCCGGCAAACAATTCCACGAACGCTGCATCCTGCTCACTCAATTCGTCCCGCCAAGAATGAATTCTAGTCTCAATTGGGTCGTGAGAGATATTGCGATGAAGATGTTGCTGAGCTTCTGGGATGAGGTTGACGAGCTCGCCTGAAGCCCGCCCCTCATTCGAAGCAAAGCGATCAGGATCAATCTCCAGAAACTCCGCAATATTTCTTAGCTGCATCTGGTTGTCCGTGATCAGATCCTCGTATCTGACCGTCAAACCGTGTGGCTTGACCGCCAACTTATGCTGCAGATACGCAGCCTCGCGCCAGCGCAACCCTGCGACTATTGGGTTATCTTGCATCGGTCGGTTGGTGCGTGAGGACAGGCTTTTACGTTGAGAGGCGAACATAGCGCGCGGATCGCGCAACAGAAAAAGAGCCGATGCGCGCCTCGCGCGTTGCAACTCATCATATCCCCGCTCTTGAAACAGCTCTTGAAAGAAGTGTCCTTTTACCACCACCAGCCGAGCCTCGGGACGGTGTTGATCGGCAAAGCAATCGCACAATGTGTAGAGCAATTCTATTTCATCTGTTGCGCTGGATGCCTTTTGACGAAAAGCTTCTGGATCGACTTGCCAGGACGACAGCTTTGGGTCGCGAGAGAGGCCAGCTGTGATGAGATCAATCCGGTCGGTGAGCGACAAGTCATCACCTGCCAAACCTAACATGCGATGGATCACAGTGTGGCCTTCGGGGGTTACCGCGACATCGGCATGGGCGCTGAGTTGGTTGGCCAGAAAAGTCGAGCCTGACCTGTTCTGATAGATCAGGAAGAGAATGTCCCGTTTCGCCATGGTGTGGGGCCTAATCCTCTAACCGCTTTAACCAAAGGTCAGCTTGCGGGAGAATTGAAACTAGCTGTTTGAGGTCATCAACAAACGCGCGCCTGAATATTTCGCGATCGACATCCGGCATATCCGACTTTTCATTGCCTGCGTTATAGACCCGATACACCGTATCCGGTGGTGGTGGGGCGATCTCCAAAAAGTCACAACATTCGCGCACGGTATTGGCAGGATCTGATTTGAGCTGGTCGAGCGTGAGAACATGGATTTTTTCGTGGCCAAAGATTTCGCTAAATCGGCAAATTTGCTCCCAATAACGGCCCCGCGCCAAATATGATTTGCGCCTAAGGGCATCGAGATGGGCCTCGCTCAAAACAGTGTCAGTTGTACCTGACAAGCGCTCATTCTCGGCGAGCAAGGCTTCCAAATATTCCAGCGGTTCTCGACCTTTCCTTTTCTCGTGCCGGTAATGCGACCAAGCCCTGTCGACCGGACAGCGCAATATTACCAATAGTTTGGGAGTGATGCCTGCCGCTTCGATCCGACCTGCCACTTGAGGTTGGAACAAGTAGAAGGGTGTTGCTTCGCCAGTTTGGTCGGTTGCACGCTTTTTGCCTTGAAAGAATGCTCGGTACCAAGCGATCGGTTTCAGGCTGTATTCGCTGAAGTAATGCACCTCTTTGCGAAGCGGCGACTGCACATCGCTTGATTTGCACAAATATTCATAAAGGCTGGTCGTCCCAGCCTTTTGAGCGCCCAGAATGAGAAAGTCTGGAAGACCGCCATCATCGCGGATACGGCGCAAAGCGTGTCTGCACAGCAAAGTTAAGCGAGTAGCTATACTCATCTTTGTCCTAGCACGGTGATTGCTCCAATCCGGGGATCAAATCGGAATGTAGACGTTCATAGTTTGACGTCCAATAGCCGATATATCCATGCGGAGGGGAAGTCCAACATTCTGGCCTATTGTCGCGCGCGACAATTCGATCCGACATTCACACAGAATTCTTCGCCTCAGCAAATCTAGCTAATGGCCTGATTTATCGAAGCTAACTGGCTGGATTTCGATCTCCGCAAGCTTGCATTGATCAAGTTTGGCCGCGCTTTAGGTGCTGCTACGACATCAGTCATTGAGAAGCAGCGCATTGCGGCCTTGAGTCAACAGAGCCGCTTGGCGTCAACAATTGTTAAACCTTCGATAACCATTTTGGACCATTCTGGTGTTCAGCGAAGTCGTCTCCATATCTATTCTGCGTCATATGGGTGGCCATGCGGCAGCAGCAGACACGGCAGAAATGGCTAGCTGAAAAGATGAAGGTCGAGGCGATGAACCAAGTTTCACCTATTGAGAGCGAAACAAACACCCAGGTTGGAAGACCGACTAAAGAACGGCGGTTGAAAATCCTGCCCGGCTCAGTTCGCTTGCCATTGGTGATTGCTTTGGCCGCAGCGCCTTGGGTCGCCTTGTATTTCATCATTTAGGCTCAAGCAGTCAGATCATAGATTGGTCTGCTGCACCCAAGGTTTTGACCGCGTCAAATTGTAGCAAATTGGCACATCTGGGTTGGCTGGAAAGAAATCCTCAAATTTTTAGGTGAACTGACCCGAGCGATCGGTTAGCTCGCTCGTCATGAACAGACCCTTCCCGTTCAACGAATCCGTCTCCGACGAGACTGGAACAAGCGTTTTCGAGCGTGTTGTGGCGCTGTTGCTCTTCGCGGCATTGCTGACGGTCAATACCGTTCTCATCAGCTTGAGGATTATGGACTTTCCGGTTCGGGCACTAGCTGCAATCGGGCTTCTCGGCGCTCTTATCGTAATTTACCCTGAGAGAGTGCTGGAGGAGGTGCAAAAGCATGCGCTGCTGTTGTGGCTCACTGCGGGTCTGGCTGCCTTAGGGGTGTTTGTCAGTCTGGCTAATGCGACGCCAATAGGCAGAGTTTGGCAGGGCGTGATGGAGGTACCACTGCAAGTTGCCGTGACGCTTCTCGTTGCAAGCGCGTTGGTCCAAATAGCAGGATACCGAGCCTGCATTGCAGTATTTGTGGCGGTCATTTTGGCCAGTAGCCTCGTCGCAATGTTGCAGTTCGGCGGCATGGAATCGATGTGGCAATTGCGCCTAGACTTATGGAAGTTCCAGAATGAACCACCCTTGCCTGCGTTAGAGAACCGCAGGCCGATGGGGTTGTCCTATTCGCCAATCCAGCTTTCGACCCAATTGTGCCTTGCTTTTGGCGTTTTTGCTGCAGCCCGTGAGATGGGACGGAAGAGTATCGGCAAAGCCTTGGACCTAGATCTGCTCATTCTTGCCGCCGCTGTAATGTTGGTCGCCGGCAGCGTCTTTACTCTAACCCGCTCCCCGATATTGGGCGCTGGCATTTTCGTTGTTATTTACATGCTGCTCCGACCTGGCTCTTGGTTGATCGCGATCGCACTCCTCGGAGGCGTCGCATTGTTGGTGGCCGGTCCGTTCCTGATGGAATATCTGCAGGACAACGCCACAAGAGTTGTGCGCACCGATGATGGCTCTGCGCTGGCTAGAGCTTCAATGAACATTTATGGTCTCTTGCTGATTGCAGACAATCCCTTGGGTTACGGTTACGCCTTTAAGCCGAGTGATCATGCGACCAAATTTTGGCAATATCTCTACCATACGCCCGCGCCCGGAGCGCTGATGGAAAAAGAGTTACACAACTATTTTCTGAACATGCTCAATACCTATGGGTTGGGCCTCATCTTGCTGGCACCGATCATCTACCAATTGTTGTCGCGCGCGCGCGCCGCGCTGTTGTTCTTTGTTCCCTATATCGTTCACATCATTTTCCATAACAGCGGGCCATTTTGGACCGATGTACCGTTTTGGTTTGTTGTTGCGATCCTCTCATCTATTCCGGCAGCGCATTCCGATTTTGGAGAGATCAAAGCGCCCGATCTGAGGGGGTGATCGTCAATTTAGGTGCTACTGCATAAACCAAACAAACCTCTGCGAGGCGCTTTTTCAAGGACGTCATTCATTGTTCTCGCGATGATAATTCAAGGCAGAGCACGGACTGCCTTGTTATAAGCAATAGACTGAACCAAAATTTGAACTTTGATGCGCTGGGCTAATTCCGCTAGGGAATGGCGCTTGGGAAAAGCGTGGTGTCATGCTCAAAGTGCTTTTAATATTGATCGGGCTTGTTTCCGTCATCGCCTTTGTTGGTGTTTGCGCATTCGTGTATTGGTTGAATGCAGAATTTGCAGAAGATCAATCTGAAGACAGTCGATTGAAAGGACGCCAATCGCTCTTAAAGCGCCTTTTTCGTTGGATGAACAAACCAACCAAGCGGATCGAATATAGGCGAGACAAACTAGGCCGTTTCCGCAAGATATGGCGCGGTTAGGACATTAAGCCCCGAATTGGACTAGACGGAGATGCTAACAGTCTAGCGCGAACTGAACTCAGGCAAGTTTTTCACAAATTCGGAAATTTTCAATCCGGAAACGCCGCTTCTGAGCCAGAATCTAACTGTTCGATTATGCTGTCAGTCTAACGCTAACTAGTCTCCAAATGTCGGATTTCGGAGATTAGATCGGCGGATATGAAGCCACTTTCGTTCAAGCGTCATCGCTTTCTAACGGATGTCATTCGCTACGCCGTATGGCTGTATTTCAGGTTCACGTTGAGCTTGCGCGATGTCGAGGATCTGCTGGCTGAGCGCGGCATCGATGTGACTTATGAGACCATCCGATGCTGGGTCGACAAGTTTGGTCCTGCTACTTCAGCCAACATCCGAAAGAGACGCCATCGTGCTGATAACGTGTGGCACCTTGATGGGGTGGTTGTGAAGATCGGCGGCAAGCGTATGTGGATGTGGCGCGCCGTCGATAAGGAAGGCGAAGTCTTAGATGTTCTTGTGCAGAAGCGGCGCAACAAGGCTGCTGCGCTGAAATTGCTAAGAAAACTGCTCAAGAACCAAGGCTTCGTTCCGGAACGCATAGTGACCGATGGACTCGCTTCATACGGCGCAGCCTTGCGCGATCTGGGCCACTCAAGACGCCACCAACCCGGCCAATTGAAGCATAACAACAGGGCCGAGAATTCACACCTCTCCGTCCGAAGACGAGAGTGTAAGATGCAGCTGTCCAAGTCGCAAGGACCAGCGCAAAGCTTCGTTTCAACCCACTCTGCGATCTACAACTGCTTCAACATCGAACGTCATCTCGTTTCAAGAAAGACAATGCGAACCTACCGAGATCGCGCTTATGCCGAATGGCAAGCTGCTTCCGGAGCACATTGATGAAAATCGCCAGCCGCGCCTCGGTGCGTGCCCAAGAAGTTAACCTGACAGCACCCAACCCAGTCAGCAACCGCGGATGTGGGCGCACTTGGTAGTCTATGCACTCCATTTGTTGTCACGAACCGCTTTCTCGAGCACCCACCTACCACCCATCGGCATAGCGTTCGAACCAAGCCAATATCGCCGATGCCTTAGCGGCGCTTTGCGATGGCCTTGTTGTGATCGCATGGCTGGCGCCTGGGACCCGGATAAGCGTGGTTGGCACACCTGCCAGTTGCAGCGCCGAATAATACTGGACGGCTTCGCTGACAGGAGTGCGATAATCCTCGCTCCCGACTACAACCAAGGTCGGCGTTTGGACGTTTCCGATCAATGATAGCGGAGATTGATCCCAAAATTTCTGCGGATTTTCCCATGGGCGCGAGCCCACCCAGTACATTCCGAAATAGCCGGTACCGTCTGCCGTCAGCGCCTGTGTTGTCCAGTTGATAACTGGCTTCTGTGTTGCCGCCGCGCGGAACCGGTTGGTCTTGCCCACGATCCACGAGGTTAGCACACCGCCGCCTGATCCGCCTGTGACAAACAGTCGATTCGGGTCAGCGACGCCAATTTCTATGGCGCGATCGACGATACTCATCAGATCGTCATAATCGTAACTTGGATAGGCCTTATCGATTTCCTGCGCAAAACTTTCGCCATAGCTGGTCGAGCCACGCGGGTTTGCCGAAAGTACGGCATAGCCTGCTGCGGCATAGAGCTGATTATCGGTTGAAAAATGCGGACCATAAGCTGCGAAGGGGCCGCCGTGAATTTCAAGAATCAGCGGTACACGCGTTCCCTCGACATAGCCGGGCGGCAACGTTAGCCAACCCTGTACTTCCTGCTCGTCAAAGCTGCTTCCCACCGTGATTTCGCGCACCTCACCGAGTGATTTGGTGGCCAATAGGCTGCTATTCAGATTGGTAAGGTAGCGGGCATCGCGGCCCTGAAAGACTTTGACTTCTGGCGGACGCAAAGCGGTGCCGCCGGTGAAGGCAATCGTGTCATCGCTCGCGACGGCAAAGCTACCGCCGCTGTAGGGGCGATCAAGACCGCCGCCCGAAACACCTTGAACGACATTGCGAACCGAACCATCCAGAGCCAAACGCGCGATATTAGTCTCGCCACGCTGGTCATATTGCACGTATATCCCGCGCGAATCCGCATCCCATTCGAACGCAGCGACGCTGAAATCCCAATCCGCGGTAAGAACGCGCTTACCGTCGCCATTCGCGTTCATGATATAGAGCTCGTTGTTCTCATAAGCGCGGCCAATGTCGTCGAAGCCGACATAAGCAATCTGCAGTCCGTCTGGCGAAACCTTAGCGCCACCATCCGGGCCGTCCCGCTTCGTTAGCTGGGTGAGTGCAAGTGAGCTGGTATCGAGCGCCCAGACATCGCCCTCGACCGGATCGGTTTGCCAGTCAGAATTGCGATTTGCGCTGAAGTAGATCGTATTGCCGCTCGGCGACCAGCTCAATGGACCGCCATCGTGATAGGGGCCAAAGGTCAATTGACGCGGTGCGCCACCCGTGGCCGGAACAACAAATATCTTCTCGAAACCTGGCGTTATTTCTCCAGCCCCATCAGCCCTGAAGTTTACCAGATCGGTGATGTCCAACGGTTCGGCCCAATTTGCGCCTTTAGGTCGGTCTTTCGGAGCAGAGCCCAATGTTGGAGAAGATTCAGCGACCAGCATGGTGTAAGCGATAGACCGGCCATCTGGCGACCAGGCGACATTGGAAGGGCTATTGGGCATGCCGGTGAGCCGCACCGCCTCGCCGCTATCCAGCCATTTGGCCCAAAGTTGCGCATTTCCGCCCTTGGTCGAGACATAAGCAATACGGGAGCCATCCGGTGACCAGCTAGGCGAGAAAGTACCGCCATCACCTCCCGCAAAAGGGCTTTGCTCTCCGCTCTCGACATCAATCAACCAGATCGAACTGATTGCCCGGTCAGTCATGATGTCGTTTTGCCGACGAACATAAGCGATCGTTTTGCCGTCAGGACTAATTTGCGGATCGGTTGCGTAAGCGAGATCGAATAGGTCCTGTCCTGTGAAGGTACGGTTCGGACCGGTTCGGTCGGAAGCTTTCGAGCCAACTTCCGACGAAGCCTCCGACGGTGCCACCGATTGCTCCTGAGCGAATACGGCGGGCGACATGAAGAGAGAGACTGCGCTCGCTGCGATGAAAACTGATCTCGACATAGATGTTACCTAATCTTCCTCTTCCTGCCCCACACGGTATTTCTCGAACCAGGCCAGTGTGTAGTCCGTTTTAGCATTAAGGAGCGATGGCCTTCCGGCTATGCCGTGATTTGTATCGGGCACCCGCACCATCATACTAGGGATACCGCGCAGTTGCAGCGCTTGGTAGAATTGCTCCGTCTCGGAAATCGGGGTGCGGTAATCACGTTCACCCGTGATGAGCATCGTCGGCGTTTCGACATTGCCGACCAATGATAGCGGTGATCGTTCCCAGTAATGATCGAGATGTTCCCATGGCGGCCCTGGGAACTGGTTGGTGATCTGGCCGATATAGCTATCGGCAGTCAGAACTTTCGATATCCAGTTGATAACCGGTTTCGCTGCCATAGCCGCGTTGAAGCGGTCGGTGAGGCCGATTGCATAAGCGGTCGCAATGCCGCCTGCCGACCCGCCAGCGATGAACAGATTTTTTTCGTCAGCGAAGCCGTTAGAAATTGCCCAGTCAACAGCTGACATGTGATCGGCAAAGTCGTCGGGGCTGGAATATTTGTACTTCAGCAAGTTGGCGAATTCACTGCCGTAGCCGATCGAGCCGCGATGATTATCATAGATCACGATATAGCCGGCTGCTGCCATTCGCTGCAGCTCAGCTGAAAAATGCGGGCCGTAGGCTGCATGAGGGCCGCCGTGAATCTCTAAGATAAGCGGATATTTCTCGCCTTGCTGATAGCCGGGTGGTGTGATCATCCACCCATCAACTTCAAGCCCATCGAGCGACGAGTTATAGGTAAAACGGCGCACTTCGCCCAAGTCCCTGTGTGCAAGTAGATCCTCATTCAGCTGAGTCAGCTGGCGCGTACGGCCCGATTTGTAAGAGAACAGGTCAGCCGGACGGTGAGCGCTGCCTTTGGTATAGACCAGAGCGCCGCCTGCGCCCGCATCATAAGTTCCACTGACATACGGCCTACCAACAACTGTTCCGCCCAGCCCTTCGACCGCGACACGCCGGTCGCCAGCAGTGGTGACCACGCCGATATTGTTCTCGCCGCGGTTCTGGAAAGTATAAGCAATTTCCCGGCTGGAAAGCCATTGGATATCGCCTGCACGGCGATCAAGCCCCTGCGTCAAATTGGTTGGCCTGCTGCCGTTGCGCTGCATGAGAAACACGTTGGTGGGCAGGAATGGTTCGCGTTCATTGCCCGTGCCCAGATAGGCTACCAGCCGGCCATCCGGAGAGACTTGGGGAGATGTCTCTAAACCCGGCACGTCCGTGAGCTGGCTCAACTCGCCTGATGCGACATTCACGGCGAAAATATCCGATTCGCGGCTCTGGAGCTCCCAGTTTTCGTTCCGGTTGGCGGAAAACAGGATCCACTCGCTATCTGGGGTGAAGGAAAGCGAACTGCGATGATTAAAGTCACCTGTTGTCAGTTGACGCGCAGTTCCGCCTTCAGCAGGCATTACGAAGACATGATCATAGGCCAGATCAACAAACCCAGATCCGTTGGTCCGATAGCGCGCCCGGTCAATAACCCGCGGTGCATCGGCCCACTTGGCACCTTCGGGTTTTTTGGGTCCGCTAACTAGTTTTTCACCTTCGGCTTTCACCGCCATGGTGAAGGCTACCATTTCACCGTCAGGCGACCATGTAAGATTGGCAGGCGCCTCTTCAAACGTACCGATCAGCGCGTCCCGACCAGAACTTAGATAATTGACATAGAGACCGGTCCGACCGGACATACTTTTCATATAAGCAATGCGTGATCCATCCGGCGACCAGCGCGGAGAGCGATAAGATCCAAGTTCGGCCAAGAGTGGTTGATGGTCACTTCCATCAAGATCGATCAGCCAGATATGCGACACCGTCCGGTCCAACATGATGTCGTTGGAACGGCGGACATATATGGCTTGCTGCCCATCCGGAGAGACTTGTGGCTCGTCGGCCCATTCAAGTTCAAACACGTCCTCAGCCGAAAATACGCTTAGTTGATCGTTTGCAGAGGCAAACGTGGTCATACTCGTCGCCAAAATCGCTGAACCCAAGTATCGCAGCATTATCTACCCCTGTAACACTAAAGTGAGTGTTGCCTTTGCAGGACCCGCAACAAGGTTGCCTAAGTCATAACTAAACCCGCATTACCTGACGATGTCCATCTCTTCGATCAGCGTATCCGCATCGCGGACTTTGTCCATCGCCTACGTCATATAGCGACAATTTTCAGAGCCATTCCAAACGCCCGAAGATTAAAGTGAGTGCTGTTACAGCTCACTACTTGGTCCGAAATTAGAATGTCCGCTTTCCACCCTAGAAGTCGCCGCTCTGAGCCGGTGTAGGCGTTTCCGCTAGCGGACTGGCTGCAAACAGAATTTTTGCGCTGACAGCGGCCATTCTGCTAACGACCCAATTGCGGACACGCCATTGTGTCAGCAGTCACATAGGAAGGAACGTCTAAGGTATTGCATTTGTAGCCGCCCCAATGATACTCGCGTGTAGTTACAACGCGCTGTTCTGGGGGCAGTATCAGCAATCTAAAGCCTAAATTCCGGTTAGCCGTCAAAACCGCGTTCGCTTTGGGGCTCGCTGCAGGTGTTGCGGCTGCCGCCAAAGCCGATCCCGTTGTCGGTATGTCAGCATATGACCCGAAAGAGGTCCAAGAATGGATCGCGGAAACCGCTGGCCAAGAAGCTGATAGCGAACAGCAGGCAGCAATTATCGAAAGGCTCTATCACAGCGATGGATTTCTGGCTTCAGAAGCAGTCGTTGCTGTTGATGCAAACGGAAAACGGGTGATCCTCGTACATGAGGGGAGACTAGGCGCGATCCATCTGGAAGGCGGCAGCGAAGGTGCCCAGCGTACCGTCGGGCGATTTTTGGAGCCTTTGGCAGATGGCACTCCACTGCATATCAGCAGGCTGGAACGGCAAATGCTGCTGGCCGGAGACCAGGGCGGCCTCGACGTATCGGCGTCGCTTGACCACCCCGATCCGAGTGCTGATACCCGGCTCAACGTGATTATTTCGCAATCACGCCAATCAGGATCTGCCTCTCTCGACCTAGTGCCACAGCGGCCCGGGACCATCGGTAGACTCGTCCTCGACCAATCCATCTATGGTGTGCTCGAAGGAGGGGACGTGCTGCGCGGCCTCGGCGTCGTTTCCCGTGCCCCTAGCGGTGATCTAGGGTTCGCAGGGCGAGTATCTTATCGCACAGCTATTGGAAGCCGCGGCGTATTTGGCGAGCTGTTTGCCGGCACGGCGCTGTCTGATCGCGAATTCAACAATCCCCGGCTCAGAAACGAGCAGCGAGGTCGCCAGTTCGGCGTGCTGGTCGGCTATCCGATCGCAAGGAGCATGGAAGGTTCGCTGTTTGTAGCTGGCGAGTTTGAACACAGTCAGGGAAAATTTCGTTTCGGCCCCACTGAAACGCGAAGCGGCGTAGACGCTGTGCGTGGCTACCTGATTGGCGCTTACTCTTCCCCCGACGGCACGCAGTTTGAAGGGTCATTGCGGCTTTCCGCCGGCCGGCGAAGGGATCCGGACCCCGGGCAGCTTCCAGACGGCGACCGTACCTTCGCCAGTGTTCGCGCCGAAGCCGGGGTTGTCACTCCAATTGCCAACAGACTGGCATTGCGTGTCGAAACCGAAGGACAACTTGCGCTTTCAAACTTACCCGAAGTCGAACACTTCTTCCTCGGGCACCTGCCGTTGGTAAGAGGTTATGCGCAGAGCGCGGTGGAAGCTGATTCCGGGGCCGCCGCTACAATACAGCTTGATCAGCTAGTCGAGCTTGCACCGGAAACATCGCTCACAGTCTCGGGTTTTAGCGATTTTGGTTTCGTTCGTAGACGAGCTGGCGATCCCCAATATGTTGTTGACGAGGATATCGCATCGTTTGGTCTAGGTGCCGCCATCGCACACAAATCCGGTATTTCGCTGACAGGCTGGCTGGCGATGCCTGTACTTGACAGCAGGCTAACTGACGCTGGTGATCCAATCGTTTATTTGCAGTTGGCGAAAAGGTGGTGACGATGCGCAAAATTGCTGCACCATTCGCAACCACTCTGCTCCTATCGGTTTGCATCGCGGCACCCGCAGAAGCCAACGCAGGCGGTGGGAACGGCAATCACCACGGGTGGTGCAATGGAGTTGGCAACAAACACCATTCCACTGGCTGTGGCGGATTACCAACTATCCCGCCGCAAACAGTGAATCCGGTTGTGACTGTGAACTCGGTTAATGAGAATCGCCCACAGTATCCTATCCCACCGCAGCCACCTGCACAGCAGGTACCGCCTGATCCGGTGATCGCTGTGCCGCAGCCAGTACTGCCGCCGCAGCAAGTGCCGCAGCCGATGGTCGTCCCACCGCAGCCACCTGCACAGCAGGTACCGCCTGATCCGGTGATCGCTGTGCCGCAGCCAGTACTGCCGCCGCAG
>CANLZI010000002.1:0-407500 GCA_947495555.1 uncultured Erythrobacter sp.
ATAGAATGCCATCCGCTGCCAGTGCAGGTATTGGATGGCGTGTTTTTGGCCTTCAACCCAGTGATAGTAACTTGGCGCCCGTTTCGGCGCATTCTAGAAATCTGAGCGGACAGTCAGCTTCCCACCTCATAGACTGACGCATGGCTTCAACTCCATAAGACCGGAAAGCAGTCGTCAATGTCCGCCATTTACACAATGCGTCATCGCCAAGGCCTAGCCAGTAGCTGACCCGGCAGTTTCCTACTCGCAGGAGAAGCCGCACGGCGCGCGAAGCCTGACTACGGCACGATCCATTGGCCCACCCATTTTCCCACATCATCAACTTTCAATAATGCGCGGCGGTGGCCGTCATTGGACAAGAACAGCCAATCGATCTGTTCCACCTCGACCAGAAGAACTGCGAAGTTTTCGCGTGCCGGGGCTACCTGCTCCTCATTCGGCTTGAGGCCCTCGGCCCATTCGGGCAGTCCTGACACAGGCCTGTCCGATATTGCGCCAGGTGCATCCTCGGCCAGATAGCATCGCCGGGCAAAAGTGGTGCTTTGGTCCCATGCCGCATCGGCGAGCGGACCTTCGCTCTCGATCCGCCCAAACCCTTTGCATCTGACCTGAATCTTCTGCTCCGGATCATACAGCAGCACGCCCATCGGGGTGTTGCCGCCCTCACCCGCACCAATTTCTGCAACCTTGGGACTGCGGGCATCGGTGTGAAAGCGCATCAGGCGTGTGGTTGGATCATAATCGCGCAGCACCATCACCCGCATATTGCCATCTTGAGTGCCCACAACGGGCGTGTGCATCGGTGTGTGGCGGCTGCGTCCCGCCTCTATCAAACGAGCCTCTGCATCGGCGCGAACATCATCAATTGTTTTAAACATGACTGGGCAAGACCACGGCGAGCTGGGCGAAGTCAATGATACAGTGCCTTCATAGGTGGGTTCATAAAAGTACCCGCGAACATGAACGGGAGCCTACGCAAGTCATTCAGTTTTCCGTCAGGGCGACTCGCATAGAAGCATATCTACAGCGCGGGAACTCACATATTCCGGGCAGTAAAACAGGAAAGAGAACCGCACATGGTGGTGGAGCGGGCAAATTTGGAGCCAACCATGACAATCAGCAAGTTTATGAAAGGCAGCGCCTTCTCCGCGATTGCAGCAGCACTGGCATTCACTGCGATGCCGGCACAGGTATCTGCGCAGGAACGCGGTGCTGAAAACCGATCCGAACGACAGCAGGCCCGCAGCGAAAATCGCGCCAACCGCAAGGCTACGCGCAACAACAATCGCCAACAGGCTCGCTCGGAACGTCGAGGCAACCGCCAGCAAGCGCGCCAAGAACGCCGGGGCGAGCGCCAACAGGCCCGTCCCGAACGCAGAGGTGATCGCCAGCAAGCACGTTCTGAGCGCAGAGTTGATCGCACCGAGACGAGAGCAAACCGCCGGAGCAATCAGCAAAGCGGAACGTCTCAGCGACGGGTCAGATCGCAGGACCAGGTTGAAAGACGCGGTGTTCGCAATCGCGACGATCGTGGCAATCGGCAATATGCCAACCGCGGCGAGCAATTGCGTGACCGTCAGGTAAACGCGAACCGCACCATTCGTGATGGTCGCCGCGCAGAAGAACGTCGCCAAGAACGTCAGGCCGATCGCCGAGAGGACCGCAGAAGCGAGCGTCGTGCAGAACGACGCGAAGATCGGCGCACGGATCGCCGGGCAGAACGCCGCGCAGATCGTAGGGCTGATCGCCGCTCAACCTATCGTGAAGGACGCAGGGACGGCTATCGTGATGGCCGCCGTGCCGAACGCCACAATGATCGCTATCAGCGCCGCAGCGCCTATCGCAATGGCTATCGCGATGGCAGATATCGCGACGGTAAATATCGCGACAGACGGGGCTATCACCGCGATCACCGCCGTTGGGATCGCAAGCGGTGGCGCAAGAACAACCGGTACAATTGGTACAATTATCGCCGGGCAAACCGCCACGTCTATCGCTTGGGTCACTATTATTCGCCCTATCGCAATTATCGGTACAGCCGGATCCGGATTGGCTTCTTCCTAGACAGCCTGTTCTTCAGCAGCCGGTACTATATCCACGATCCATGGCGTTATCGTTTGCCAGAGGTTTACGGCCCATATCGCTGGATCCGATATTACGACGATGTGATCCTGGTGAACACGTATACCGGAGAGACTGTGGACGTGATCTACGACTTCTTCTGGTAAGGCCCACCTCCTCCCACCAGCTGACCCATCCCCCCGATGGATCAGCCTGACACCCCCGCCAGCACAATGTGTTGGCGGGGGTTTTGCTTTGCGCTTCCCCATCATTCGACAATTGGGGCATCGTGCGCGATCAACTGTCTTGCCTCTCGGCCGCCAATTGCTAGGACTGGCGCCGTTATGGCGAAAGCTCCGATCATACCAGACCAAGATGCGTTGAAACGCATCGGCACCTCCGTTCGAGAGAAGCTGATGGCCGATCCAGATGCCTATCAGATAGAGACTGACAAGGCCGATCTGTTTGCGATTGGGGACTTCGTCTCGGAGGCAGAATGCAAGCGGCTCTGCACCATGATCGATCTGGTGGCCAAGCCCAGCACCCTGCACGAAGAAGGCTATGACAGCGGCTTTCGCACGTCCTATTCAGGCGATCTTGATCCGCTCGACAGCTTTGTCATGGGGCTATCCCGCCGGATTGACGATTTGCTCGGGATCAACCCCGTATGCGGAGAGGCGATCCAGGGGCAACGTTATCTGCCCGGACAAGAATTCAAACCGCATAATGACTGGTTCTATGCAACCGAAGGCTACTGGCCGTTCGAACGCAAACGCGGCGGTCAACGCAGCTGGACCGCGATGGCTTTCCTGAACGATGTTGAGGAAGGCGGCGAGACCCACTTCACCGAAATCGGGATCAAAATCGCGCCCAAGCCCGGCGTTTTGCTGGTGTGGAACAATGCCAAGCCTGATGGCAGCCCCAATGAAGACACGATCCATGCAGGCACCCCAGTCATCCATGGGACCAAATACATCTTCACCAAATGGTACCGAACGCGGAAGTGGACCTGATTGTTAGCGCGTCAACGCCTCTGCGATCAACTTGCGTGAATTTGCAATTCCATACAGCGCGATAAAGCTGCCCATGCGTGGACCTTGGTCGCTTCCCAGCAAGGTTTGGTAGAGCGCCCTGAACCAGTCGCGCAAATTCTCGAACCCGAACTGTTCATCTTTGCCGATTTCATAGACGATGGTCTGCAGATTCTCCGCTGCCTCGTCTGCGGAAACGCTGGCCAGACGCGCATCCAATTCGCGCAAGGCAGCCGCCTCATTGTCTGTCGGAGCCCGCTTGTTCAGCGTCGGCACGATAAAGTCGCGCGTGTAATTCACGGCCGCTTTGATCATCGCATCCAGCTCGGCTGAACGCACTGTCTCGCCCAGATAGCTATCGAGATATTCGGCCACATTATCCGTGGTCGCCTCGCTACCCAAAACGCTCGCCAGATTGAGCAGCAGCCCAAATGTAACCGGCACCGTGTCACCGGCTCCGGGCGCATCAGGGCCTGCAAAAGTCTCGTTCGCGCGCAGCAAATGCCACGCCGGATTGCCCAATTGCTTGTCCAGTGGCTGCTCGGCCAAGTGTTCGCGGAACTGCCAATAATCATCCACCGCGCGCGGGATTACGCCGACATGCAGTTGCTTGGCGCTTTTTGGATTGGGGAAGATATAGAAGCCGAGGCTCTCTTCCGTGCCATAATCCAGCCATTGCTCAATCGTCAGGCCGTTGCCCTTGGACTTGGATATCTTCTCGCCATTTTCATCCAGGAACAGCTCGTAAATCAGGCCATCTGGCTTGCGCCCACCCAGCACCTTGGCAATCTTGCCCGATTGCACGCCGGTGTCGGTCAGATCCTTGCCGTACATTTCATAATCGACGCCCTGCGCAACCCAGCGCATCGCAAAATCGACCTTCCATTGCAGCTTGGCCATGCCGCCCAATGCGCTCTGTTCGATCACGCTGCCGTCTTCATCGGTAAAGCGGATCGTCCCGGCATCGGGATCAACCACCTCGACCGGCACTTGCAGCACATTGCCGCTGGCAGGGCTGATCGGCATGATCGGCGAGTAGGTCGCCGCCCGCTCGGCTCG
Organism: uncultured Erythrobacter sp.; assembly: GCA_947495555.1. Classification (GTDB taxonomy): domain Bacteria; phylum Pseudomonadota; class Alphaproteobacteria; order Sphingomonadales; family Sphingomonadaceae; genus Erythrobacter. Next base: position 4,152 of record CANLZI010000002.1, read on the forward strand.
CAAAGTAGGCAACATGATGTCCAAAATTGCCTGATTGTTGCGCAGAACATTCTTCAGTGCATCATCAAACGCGCCCGAATTGTACCGGTCGCTCGCGGCGACAAATTCATACTCGAAACCAAACCGGTCAAGAAATTCGCGCAGCATCGCATTGTTGTGATGGGCAAAGCTTTCATACTTCTCGAACGGGTCGGGAATGCGCGACAGGGGCTTATGCAAATGCTCGGTCAGCATGGCTTGATTGGGCAAATTGTCCGGCACTTTGCGCAGACCGTCCATATCGTCGCTAAAGGCAACAAGACGCGTAGGCTTACCGCCTGTCAGCGCTTCAAAAGCACGGCGGACAAAGGTGGTCCGCAGCACTTCTTGAAAGGTGCCGATATGCGGCAGGCCGCTGGGGCCATAACCGGTTTCAAACAGCACAGGCGAGCCATCAGGCTTGGTCCCATCGGGATAGCGTTTCAGCAGCCGCTGCGCCTCCTGAAAAGGCCAGGCTTTCGAATTCTTTGCGGCATCAATCAAAGCTGTATCAGTCATGGGAAGCGCGTTTCGCCCAGCTTGCACAATGTTGCAAGCGCGAACTGAGGGATGGCTCGCCAGCGGCCTTGCTGGCCACCTGACGATATTGCTGCGGCAGACTTAAATGCTCGGCTGCAAAACCGCCTAATCCGGCACAAATTGCACAATTGGCAGGAGGGGCGTTTACAATGCGCTCAGCCTCTTGCATCTGAAGTGGAGTGAGCGCCGCACTCCCCCTTCCCTCTATCCATGCCAGCCATGCCGGCACGTGGCTTAGATCGCCCAATGGGGAGACCGGAGGCTGCTCCAAGGGCGATGCCATTATGGCTGCCGCCGACACCCCGCTGTTGATGCTGAACGCGCCGCTGGTCGCATCGCGGCTGGGCTATCCCGATCTGTCGGGCCTCGATCTGCTCGAACTGTTTGCGTTCCTCCATCCGGCTCGCTTTTGCGTCCCAACCCCTCGCGGTCTGGCTCAGGCATTATCAATCGATGAGCCCAGCGGTGACGATGCCGTGCCCGAATTTCTCCAGCGGGCTGCGGGTGCCTTGGTGGCGGTGTGCGAGAGCGAGGATTGGGCAGAACGCGAAGGTGCCTGGTCGGCACTGCAATCGCTGGTAAAACTGCGCTGGCCATGGGCGCAGGTGATCGCGCCTTATATCCGCAAGCCTGAACGGGCCGAGAAATGGCTGTTTTCCAAATTGCCCGAATGGGAAGAACAAGCCGATAGAGCGCAACCATCGCAAGTGGTGCTGGATGAAAATGCGGTGATCGAACAGCTCGATCATCTGACCGGCGAACATGCTGAAAAGCGGCCCGGCCAACAAAGCTATGCCAAGCACGCCTCGCGCGTTTTTGCACCACGCGAACGCCAGGCGGCACCGCATTTGTTGCTGGCCCAAGCCGGTACCGGCATTGGCAAAACGCTGGGCTATCTGGCGCCAGCCTCGCTGTGGTCTGCAACCGCCCAGGGCACCGTATGGGTTTCTACCTTCACCAAGAATTTGCAGCGCCAATTGCGGCAGGAAAGCCGCCGTGCATGGCCCGCCGAACGCAGCGACGGCACCCGACCGGTGGTGGTGCGCAAGGGGCGCGAGAATTACCTGTGCCTGCTCAATCTGGAAGACGCCTTGCAAGGTGGCTTTGCCGGGCGTCCAGCAATCCTTGCGCAATTGGTGGCACGCTGGGCTGCCTTTAGCCAAGACGGAGACATGATCGGCGGCGATTTGCCCGGCTGGCTGGGCACTTTGTTTCGCAAACGCGGCATAGCGGCGCTGACCGATCAACGCGGCGAATGCGTCTATGCCGGGTGCCCGCATTATCGCAAATGCTTCATCGAACACGCCGCACGCGCCTCTGCCCAAGCCGATCTGGTGATCGCCAACCACGCCTTGGTGATGGTCAATGCTGCGCGCGGCCGTGACCATGCACAGCGCCCCACGCGGATCATCTTTGACGAGGGCCACCACGTATTCGAGGCGGCAGATTCGACCTTTGCCGCTGAATTAAGCGGGCAAGAAGCGATTGAGCTGCGCCGTTGGATCATCGGTCCGGAACGCAATTCGCGTGGCCGCAGACGCGGTCTGGCGGCGCGGCTGGCCGATGTATCAAGCTATGACGAGGGCGGCGGCGAAGCGGTTGAAGCTGCGGTGCAAGGGGCCGGCGCTCTACCTTCCGAAGGCTGGTTGCAACGGCTGAACGAGGGGGATCCTTATGGGCCGATCGAACGATTTTTGGCGGCGGTCCGAACGGCCACCTATGCCCGCGACGAAAGCGCCAATGGCAAGCACGGTCAGGAAGCGGGCTATGGCATCGAAACAGAGGCCGCCGGCCTTCCGGGCGAATTGATTGAGGCAGCCGGTGAGGCGCAAGCAGCATTAGGCTCCATTCGTGCGCCGTTGATGAAGCTGGCAACACGGCTGGAAGCGATCATTCAAGACGGGCCTGATTGGCTGGACGGGCAAGGCACCGCCCGCATCGAAGGCGCGCGCCATTCGTTAGCATGGCGGATCGATTTGCTGGCGGCTTGGGATGCATTGCTGGAACGTTTGGGCGGCCCGGCTGACCCTGAATTTGTCGACTGGTTGGTGGTGGAAAGATCCGACGCGCGCGAGTTTGACGTAGGCGTGCATCGTCGCTGGCTCGATCCGATGAAGCCCTTTGCCAAAGTGGTTCTTGAGCCCGCCCATGGCGTGATGTTGACCAGCGCCACCCTGACCGACCGGGTAGATGATGGCGAAGAATGGGACAGCGCTCGAGCCAGATCAGGCGCCAACCATCTTGATGGCCCAGCGCAAGTGAGCGCGGCGGAAAGTCCCTTTGATTACGCTGGCCGCGCCGAAGTGTTGATCGTAACCGACATCAAGAAGGGCGACCTACCCGGCTTGGCCGGAGCCTATGCCCGATTGATCGAGGCATCTGACGGAGGGTTGCTGGGACTGTTCACCGCCATCCGCCGGATGCGCGCAGTCTATGGCCGGATCGCTGACCGGCTCGCCCGCGCAGGTCTGCCGCTCTATGCCCAGCATGTCGATCCGATCGACACCGGAACGCTGGTCGATATATTTCGCGACGATCCGCGCGCGTCTCTGTTGGGCACCGATGCCTTACGCGACGGGGTGGACGTGCCCGGCCATTCGTTGCGCTGTGTGGTGATGGAGCAAGTGCCATGGCCGCGGCCCGATATTCTGCATAAGGCACGGCGCGCCGCCAATGGTGGCAGCACCTATGATGACAGGATCATTCGCGCGCGATTGGCGCAGGCCTTTGGCCGGTTGATCCGCAGCAAGGAAGATAGCGGCCATTTTATCGTGCTCTCGCCAGCATTCCCGAGCCGATTGCTCAGCGCATTTCCGCCGGGGACGCCGGTGATACGATTGACGTTGGACGAAGCATTGCAGCGGGTTGCGGCTGGTGTTTCGGGAGAAGAAGCCTTAACGAATGAGTCTGTGATTTCGCAGCAGGACGCCAGCCAATGAGAAGGGACGCAGACCAGTGAAAATTCTCGCCCTATTGCGTCATGCCAAATCCGACTGGGACGATCTGGCCAAGCGTGATTTTGATCGCGGTTTGAATGATCGAGGGCGCAAAGGCGCCGAGCTGATTGGCGAGCATATTCACGCCCATGGCATCAAATGGGATTGCGTGCTGGCCAGCCCGGCAGAGCGGGTCAAGCAGACGATGACATCGGCCATGCCCGAGACAAAAGTGGTGTATGATGCGCGCCTGTATCTGGCCAGCTCGGACACTATTTTGGAAGCCGTTGCCGATAAGGCTGGTGATGCCGAGGCGGTGTTGGTGGTGGGCCACAATCCCGGCCTGCAAGATGTGCTGTTGGACTTGGTCTCGCCGTCCAATGAAAACGCTCTGTTTGACGAGGCCTCGACCAAATTTCCAACCGCAGCCTTTGCAGTGCTGGAATGCGACGTCGATGATTGGAGCAAGCTGAGCAATGGCGGCGGCAAGCTTACCCACTTCGCTCGCCCGCGCGATCTCGACCCAGAGCTAGGTCCCGAGTTTTAGGGCGCTGAATTCAGCCCAGCACTTGGCGCGGCCCTGGCCCGCGCTGCGCCAGATGGTCATCCTTATTATACAGCTGGCACTTCGCCAGACTTAGGCACCCACATCCGATGCAGCCATCCAAACGGTCGCGGGTTTTTGTCAGCTGAGCAATCTTGTTGTCCAATTGCCCCCGAATTGAGCGGCTGATCTTTTGCCAATCGCGCGCATTCGGAGTGCGGCCCTGGGGCAGCCTGCCGATCTCCTGCTCGATGTCAGCCAAGGCCAATCCCAATTGCTGAGCGATCAGAATAAAACTGAGGCGGCGAATGTCGGATCGAAAGAACCGGCGCTGGTTCCCGCCGGTGCGGATCGGTTCAACCAAACCCTTCTCTTCATAAAAGCGAATGGCGGAAACCGACAGGCCGGTTCGCCTGGCCATTTCTCCGATAGAAATCAGGTCGGTCTTGCGTGGTCTAGGGGTCATCTCGCTTGATCTCGACTTATCTCGTGATTGAACACATGCAGTAAAAATATTCCTTGACCTCAACTTAGCTTGAGGTTGCAAAACAAGCAAATCGAATGATTCGAACCGATGGTGAAAGGCGCAAAAGCGACCTGCTATCAATCGGCTTTGCTAATGTTTTGAAAGGATTACACAATGCCCAAAGGTCAAATTGAACACGCCAACCTCTCCGTCACTCAGCCAGAACGAAGCGCGGAATTGTTCAAGCAATTGCTCGGCTGGCACGAACGGTGGAGAGGCCCAAGCCAATTGCACGGTTGGACGATCCATGTCGGTGACGACACGACTTATCTCGCATTGTACACCGGCGATCATGTGAAAGGTGACTATGCCAAAGGCCAGCCTTTGAACCATGTCGGCCTGTTGGTGGACGATCTGGAAGAGGCCGAAAAAGTGGTGGTCGCTGCTGGACTAAAGCCCTTTGGTCATGACGATTACGAGCCCGGCAAGAGATTCTATTTCTACGATTGGGACGGCATCGAATTTGAAGTGGTCAACTATGCCGACGGCGAAAGCGGTGAACTGTCATGAACGAGATCATCCTGCGCGAACCAATGTTTGGCCCGGCGGACAAGGCTTCTCGTGTTAGGCGTTGCCCACGACATAGCACGCCGCCGCCATCAGCGCGCCGGCCCAGCGGTTCGAGCGGAACCGGTCGAGAGGGTTGGCGGGGTCTTCTGGGTCGAGTGTTACGACCTGCCACATCAGATGCATTGCCAGCGGGACGAGCGCCAACAAGGCGATAGGGTCTGGTCGGTATAGCCAAATGCCGGCCACCCAAAACGCCATGGCGGCACCGTAGAAGAGTGCCACCCCGCCCCGCACTTTGCCGCCCAATTTCAATGCCGATGAGCGGATGCCAACCAGCGCGTCATCCTCGCGGTCTTGCAGGGCGTAAATCGTATCAAAGCCAATCACCCAAAGGACGGCTCCGGCATACATGCACGCCAGCACATCCCAATTGTCCGCCCTCAGCGTGATCCAACCAACCAGCAGCCCCCACGTAAAGACCATGCCCAGCCACGCCTGCGGCCACCATGTGATGCGCTTCATAAAAGGATAGGCTGCAACCAGCGCCAGACTGGCAAGGGCGACCCATTGGGCATCCCATCGCAATTGCAGCAAGACCAGCAATCCGATCAGACACAGCACAAACAGCCACGCCCATGCGCCCAATTTGCTGATCCGCCCGCTCGCCACGGGACGCACGGCCGTGCGCGCCACTTGCCGGTCCAGATCGGCATCGACAATGTCATTATAGACGCAGCCCGCGCCGCGCATGGCAATGCTGCCCAACAGCATCCAACCGATCAGCGCCCATTGTGGCCCTGCGCCTGCCAGCCACACACCCCACGCGCATGGCCAAAACAGCAGCCACCAGCCAATCGGACGGTCAAACCGCGCCAATTGCGCCAAATCGCGCGGCAGCTGGGGCAATCGCGCCACCAGGCCGCGATGCTCTGTATCGGGAACAATTTGCTCTTTCACACTTGCTCCCTAGCGTCCCTCGCGCCTAGTGCAAAGCTATGCCCGCTACTCCCGCCTGGCCGCCCCGCAGCGCACCGCGATTGTTCGTTGAAGACGAGCTGGGTGAAGGCCGCGAAATCACCATTGAAGGCAATCAAGCGCATTATCTTGCCAAGGTCATGCGGGTGCGCGAGGGTGACACAATTGTCCTGTGTGACAATGCAACCGGAGAATGGGCTGCGCGCATTGGCGAGGTTTCTAAGCGGCATATCGCAGCCACGATCAGCCAACAGCTGCGCCCGAAAGAAAATGTGCCCGACCTGTGGCTATGCCCTGCTCTGCTGAAGAAAGATCGCTATGACACGGTGCTGGAAAAAGCGACCGAGCTGGGCATTGCGCGGATCCAGCCGGTCATCACCCGCCGCTGCGTTGCCGACAAGTTGAATATCGATCGTGCCACGGTGCTGGTCACCGAAGCGGCCGAGCAATGCGCGAGGACCGCCCTGCCCGATCTGATCCAACCCGTGAAACTGGCAGAGATGCTGCGCGATTGGCCCGAAAACCGCACGTTATTCTTTGCTGACGAGATGGGCGGAAAGCCCGCCGCTTCCGCATTTTCCTCGGCGCAAGGCCCTGCGGCCATACTGATCGGACCCGAGGGCGGCTTTGACGATGCAGAGCGTGAGATGTTGCTGGACCACCCCAATGTTCGCCCGATTTCCCTTGGCCCCCGCATCCTTCGCGCAGAGACCGCCGCCATGGCCAGCGTTGCCATTTGGATGGCTGCCCAAGGCGATTGGGTGAATTAGCGCTTTCCTCTGGGCAATCGGTTGCCTAGAGCAACTGACATGAGCACGAGAGACGTATCGGGAGCAGCGGATCCAGTCATCGAGACACGCGATCAATTGATCGCACCGATGGCGCAGGGCGAAAAGCCGCGCGAGCAATGGCGCATTGGCACCGAGCATGAGAAGCTGGTCTTCAAGCGCGATGATTTTCACGCTCCATCTTACGATGAGCCCTGCGGTATCCATGATATCCTGATGAATATGCAGCCATTTGGCTGGAAGCCGATTGAAGAAAACGGCAAAGTTATCGCCATGAGCGGCGGCGATGGCACCGTCAGCCTGGAACCTGCCGGGCAATTGGAATTGTCCGGCGCTCCGCTTGAAAACTTGCACCAGACCTGCGCCGAAACGGGCCGACACCTTGAGCAAGTGAAAGAGATTGGCGAGAAATGCGGCGTAGGCTTTCTGGGCCTGGGCATGTGGCCCGACAAGACCCGCGAAGAATTACCGGTCATGCCCAAGGGCCGTTACGAGATCATGATGCGGCACATGCCCAAAGTGGGCAATCTGGGCCTCGACATGATGCTGCGGACCTGCACCATTCAGGTCAATCTGGACTATTCGTCCGAGGCGGACATGGCCAAGAAATTCCGCACCGGATTGGCCTTGCAACCGCTGGCGACTGCCTTGTTCGCAAACTCTCCTTTCACCGAGGGTAAGCCCAATGGCTATCTGTCTTACCGCTCGCATATTTGGTCGGACACCGATCCGCATCGCACCGGCATGCTTCCCTTCGTGTTTGAAGATGGCTTCGGATACGAACAATGGGCCGATTACATGCTGGATGTGCCGATGTATTTCGTGTTCCGGGATGGCAAATATATTGACGCTGCGGGCATGAGCTTCCGCGATTTTCTGAAGGGCGAATTGCCCGCTCTACCCGGCGAGAAACCAACGCAGAGCGACTGGTGGGATCACCTTTCCACCGCCTTTCCCGAAGTGCGTCTGAAAAGTTTTCTGGAGATGCGCGGCGCCGATGGCGGTCCGTGGAGCCGGATCTGCGCTTTGCCCGCTTTCTGGGTCGGCCTATTGTATGACGATACCGCGCTGGATGCAGCCTGGGACCTGGTCAAGCATTGGACGATGGAAGAGCGCGAGGCACTGCGCAATGCGGTGCCCAAGACCGCGCTCGACACGCCCCTACCCCGCGGCGGGAAATTGAATGATCTGGCCAAGGAAGTTCTAGCTGTGTCGCGCAGCGGTCTGACCGCTCGAGCCAAGCTGAACGCCAGCGGCGACAATGAAACCGGCTTTCTTGAAACGCTGGACGAGATCGTGGCGTCAGGCAAAGTTCCAGCGCAACGTCTGTTGGACATGTATCATGGCGAATGGGCGGGTGATGTCTCGCGCGCCTATAAGTACAGCTTTTAGAAAATAGAGGGGCAAAGCAATGCTGATCGTTCTGGCCAAGGCCAAAGTGGGTGAAGGCGCAGTAGACCAAGCGCGCGATGCGATTGCCACAATGGTGGCTGCCTCAAACCAGGAAGAAGGCTGCATTGCTTATTCCTTCACCACCGATGTGCTGGACCCCTCAATCATGCATATCGTTGAGAAATGGGTCGACGAGGCCGCTTTGGTCGCCCATTTCCAAATGCCGCATATGGCCGCATTCCAGCAGGCATTGGCCACGCTGGATGTCACCATCATCGAAGCGATGAAATACAATGCAGATGAAGGCCAACCGCTAGGCTAAATCCAGCGATTGATCGCATCGGCATCAATCAGCGGAAGGCGTGAATCCGTCCGCTATCGTCCATCACATAGAGCATATTGTTGGCCACAACCGGCGGTAAGCTAACCGGCTGATCAAGGTCAGCATATTGGTTGGCCGAACCTTCACCGACGCTCACCTTATACAGCATTCCGCGTGAGCTTGCGACCCACAGCTGGTTTCCGGCGAGCACAGGACCCGTCCAGAAAATCGGGCCTTCGCGGTCTTCTTCGTCGCGGAATTGTTGCAATTGGTTGATCCAACGCACTTTTCCGGTTGTCCGGGCAATCGCCAGCAAACGCGCGTCATCTGTCAGAGTGAAGATCCACTCACCTGCAATCGCCGGAGTTGAGATACCCGCCAGATTCAATTCCCAGACGCGCTGACCCGTCACCAGTTCATAGGCAGCCATGCGGCCACCCTGGCCCAGGGCATAGACCCGGCCTGAATCAATGATTGGATCGGCATCAATATCGGTCAGCGAGCCAACCGAGGTGGAAATGGACGTCCGCGCCAAAGCATCGGCCCACAAGGTGCGGCCATTCTCATAACGATAGGCGCTCAATTCTCCCGAAGAATATCCGGCGATCACAGAACCTTGGCCAGCTGCGGGGGCGGCAACGCCAAACACGCCTGCCTGGGTGGACGATCCCGATTCCTGCCACAACAGCGAACCGTCTCGAATATCGAGCGAGAACACCTGATTGTCCTGGGTCATCACAAAGACCTGGCCAAACGCAATGGTTGGCGATCCGCGCAATGGGCCGGAAGGTTTGACTTTCCATACCTGTGCACCGGTGTTGGCATCCAAGGCGGTTACTTCGCCGGTGCCATTGGTCACATACAGTCTGCCGCCATCATAGCTGGCCCCGCCGCCGAACACAGCGTCGCGCAGATTGTCCTCTACTCCGGCGCGTTCTTGCCACAGGCGGCTGCCTGTTGCCGCGTCAAAGGCATGCACGATCCCGTCCGAAGCAACCGCAAACAGCTTGCCATCTCCAATCACGGGTGCAGCGGCAAGACGGCGACGATTGTCTGACCCGGCAATTTGCGCGGTCCACACCTTCGCAGGGGTTTCGGACAAAGCGAGATGGCCATAAGATTTGCTGGCTGTGCCGCCAACCTGCGCCCACTCTGCGTTGACTGACGCGGCAGGCAATACAACCGATACACCGGCCAGCGTTGGATCAACTTTCGCACCGGTCTCGATCCGCGAAAGTACTGGCACGCGTTCTCCGACGGTTGGGGTGGTGCGCTTATCATCGCCTCCACCGAACAATCCACCGCTGCAACCGGTAAGGGTTGCGGCAGCCGCTGCTGCGATCAGAAATGTGCGTTTGGTCTTGGTCATCATCATGGGGCTTCCTGTAGGAACCTATTGATTGGCAGAAGAGGCAGAGCCGGCTGTCGGCACGCCTTGTTGCTCTAAGAATTCGTCGACATCTTCGATCGCATCCACGCCCAGCAATCCGGCCATTTGACGGGCGCGGGAGCGCAAAGTTTCTGGGACATCTTCTGACTTGGCGATTTCTCCGAACAAAGCGCCTGCTTCATCGCGCTTGTCCTGTTCCAGATAGGCCATCGCAACCAATTCACCGGCGCTGCCAAAGAATGGCTCACCCGGTATGGCCAAGGGCTGCAAGGCATCGATCACTTCTTGTGGATCACGCGTGTCAAAGGTGGCGGTCATTCCGCGAATGCTTGCCATATTACGCAAAATTGGTGGAGCATCTTCATTGGCCGCAACAATGGCGAACAATTCTGCCGCTTTTTCCGGATCGCCTTGCTCCAACGCAACACCGGCCTGCAACATCTGCGCAGCGACAGCGGCCCCGCCATCGCTTTCAGCAATCAAAGCCGCGGCCGCTTTATCAGCGCTGTCGAAATTGCCTGCTTGCGCCTGATCCAGCGCCGCCACCAATTGTTCCGACTGGGCTTCCATCGCTGCTTCTTCGCGCGATTCCCAAAATAGATATCCGCCAAAGCCAAGCAGTCCGACAATCAGCAAAGCCAGCAAGGGCCGACCATAGGTTTTAGCAAAATCGGAATATTGATCTTGCCGAACGGCATCGTCAATTTCACGCAGCAGGACATTATCCTCAGCGGATTGGCGCTCTGCCTGTTTTTCTTCGCGGGATTTTCCGCTGCCGGGTATCAGGGCCACGTTTGGGCTCTCTCTTCAATTAATACTAGGTACTGTTCGGCGCCGCTTTTAGGCAGGCAACGCTGCAACCGCAATGCCGCAACCAACCTGTCCACCGGCAGTTGAATGGCCGCTTAAGCACAATTGCAGCAAATGCCATCAAATTTCGCGCCCAACCGCGCTGGCATACAGCCTGCGATAGCTCTCGATCATCGGTTTTTCGTCGAAGTTGGCTTGGGCCTTTTGGCGGTTGTCAGCCCCGATGGCACTGCGCTCATCACCAATGCCAACCAATTCTTCCAACGCCGTTCCTAACAGCGATGGCTGGGCCGGATCGACAATAAACGGCGCATTGGATGCCGCTGCGCTGGCGCCAATGTCCCCTACGTCAAAACCGGCAATAGGCAGTCCTGCAGCCATGGCTTGCAGCACAGCAAGCGGCATTTGGGCATGTGCTGATGGCTCAGCAAATATGTCGAACAATCCCATCACCTTGGCCGGATCAGGCGATCCACCTGGCAAATGGACGCGGTGACTTGCCTCGAATTCGGCCGCCACCTCGCGCGCCACTCCTTCGTCAGCTCCCTCGCCCAATATCACCAAATGCCAATCCTGCGGCAAAGGCGCGAAGCTGGCGATCAACAGCTTGAGCGCAGCTAGATCGCTTACGGAATCCACTTTCGCCCCGACCCACTTTTCGCCATCGCGTTTTACGACACGGCGCAAGGCATCGGGACGACATTTGCCGGTAAAGCTGCTGGTCTTGACCCCATGACTGATATGTTTGACGCGGCCAATCGGCTGGTACCAGGTTTGTAGAGCCACCGCCTCCAAGCGCTCGGATGGGACCACCAAGCCATGGGCGCGGCCCAGCGCAATCCGGCGGTACCAATTGCGGCTGGCTTTCAATTTGCCCGCTTCTTCGGACCCAAAGCCGTTTTCGTGATGGATCAGTGGAGGCAGACCCATGGATTGGCCAAAAACCGTATGCGCCATCGCCGCATCCATCGCTTCCCAGCCATAGGTCAGGATCAAGTCATAGCCTTGCATTGCTTTGGCCAGGGCCAGCAATCGTCCCGGCGTCGGCCAGCCGTTGAGAGAGGGAAAATCGCCGGGAAAATGCACCGGAATTGACGACAGAATCTCCGCTCGAGCGTCAAGCACCCCATCTCTTGCGGACACAATCGAATGGCTGAGGCGCGCGCCGAAAGCATTGATCAATTGCACATTCTGCAGCGCAGCCATTCCTGCAACACCTTTTGTGCCGAAAGAGGAATGACAGTGCAGTACCTTGGGCACAGAATTTGCTGGTTTGCTGGAGGAATTACGGCGCGGCATCTGGCCTATCCAGCCCGCGCCACAAGATCGTCAATTGCGGCCAACGATTCCGCTTCAGTCAGCATGGGAGCATGGCCCACATTGGGGACCACAACGCTGGTCATATCAGGATGGCGATCAGCCATTTTGGCCAGAGTTTCCGCCGTCAACAGATCGGACAGTTCGCCCTTAAGCACCAAGACCGGCCCACTTTTGAGCGATTCATACATAGGCCACAAATTTGGCGGCGCGGCATTCTCGGGCTGCTTGAAAGGTTCGGCAATCGCCATGTCATAGTCAAAACCAATGCGTCCGTTCTGGCCCACCGCCATCGCGCGCTTTGCCATCACTATCCAGTCATTGATGTCGTAATCGGGAAAGCTTGCGCTGCCGCCTTCCTGCAAGAAACGCGCAGCATCCAGCCAAGTGGGAAAGCTGCGTTGGTGCCCGACATAGGTCTTGATCCGTTCAATGCCGGCGGGATCAATCTCTGGCCCGATATCGTTCAGCACCGCACCGGCAATGATCCCGGGCTTCATTGCGGACAGGATCATGGTCATCAATCCGCCCATAGAGGTCCCGATGGCGATGAAGCGTTCGATCCCTTCCTGCGCCAACAAGGCTTGCAAGTCAGCCACGTAGTGAATCGGCGAATAGGTTTGCCAATCCTTGGCATGTTCGCTCAATCCGCGCCCCCGCACGTCCGGCACCAATACGCGGTGACGGGTCGACAATTGGCTCGCCAGTTCAGCGAAATCGCGCGAATTCCGGGTCAGCCCGTGCAGGCAAATGATCGGCAGTGCGTCACTTGGCTGATCAGCAGGTCCTTCATAGTCGCGAAAATACAGTTTTAGGCCGTCCTGGCTGGTCCAGAACCGATCTTTATGGGGCGTTTCCATTTTGTGTGGCGGCCTTCGAAGAAATTGAAATGATTTGCACATCTACCGCACATGCGGCTTGCGCTTGCTTGGTTGCGACCCCACTATTGCCATATGCGAGCCGAACCGCAAGCCGCCGGATACCGGCCCGATCCCGTTATCGCCAGTCCCGCGCATGGTAATGTGGCGCAATGGCTGGGCGAGGCAGTCAGTCCAGCCGATTTTCCCCAAACCATTGTGCGTTTTCGTAATGATCGCCATGCCGCCACCATCGGCCTGGAAAATCTTACGGATGATCAGTGGAGCCGCCATTTTGGCCGATTTCAGCCGCTGGACGACAATTTGCCGCAACCTCTCGCTCTGAAGTATCACGGCCACCAATTCCGCACCTACAATCCGGAAATTGGCGATGGTCGCGGTTTTGTGTTTGCCCAGATGCGCGATGCAGCCGATCGCATCATGGATCTGGGAACCAAGGGATCAGGGCGCACCCCGTTCAGCCGCACTGCCGATGGCCGTTTGACGCTGAAAGGCGCGGTGCGCGAATTGCTCGCCACTGAATTTTTGGAGGCTTTGGGTGTCAACACATCCAAGACATTTTCCATCATTGAAACGGGCGAGGAGCTGGAACGCGGCGATGAGCCTTCGCCAGCGCGATCTGCGGTGCTTGTCCGGCTCAGTCATGGCCACATCCGCATGGGTACTTTCCAACGCCTGTTGTTTCTGGACGAGAAGGATCATCTGGAACAATTGGTCAGCTATTGCCTGCAACAATATCCCGGAAATGCTCCGCCGCCGGATGCACCAGCGCGCGATGAGCCAGCCGTCATTCTGATGCACCAATTGGTTGAGCGGATGGCCGATATGGCGGCAAGTTATATGGTGGCCGGATTTGTCCACGGCGTGCTCAACACCGACAATATGAATGTCAGCGGGGAAAGCTTTGACTATGGGCCGTGGCGTTTTCTGCCCCAATGGGATCCTGGTTTCACCGCCGCTTACTTCGATCAAACAGGCCTATATTCTTTCGGCAGGCAGCCCGAAGCGATGCATTGGAATTGCGCTCAATTTGCGGCCACCATGCGCCTGCTGGCCGATTCCGAACCGCTAATTTTTGCCCTCAATCGCTTCGGTCCGCTGTATATGGAAGCGGTTGGCCGGCGCTGGTGCTGGAGAATGGGCGTTGAGCCACGCGGAGCCGAGGAAGACGCCAAGCTGGTTGGCGCATCGGAAGCGGCCATGCGCGAAAACGGCACGCAACCCGATGTGTTTTTCTTCAACCATCGTGGCGGAGGCGGCGAATCTGATGGCGAGTTGGGCGAAATGTTAGCCAACTATCGCTCTGTTTGCGAAGGCCATGAATATTGGTCCAGCGGGGCACCACATTCCATGCTGATTGATGAGGTTGAGACCCTGTGGTCCGCAATTGAACAGCGCGACGATTGGGCTCCACTGTTCGAAAAGGTGGATGCTTTGCGCGAGATTGGGCGGGCGCATGGCGAGCCTTTGCCACCTGCAGGTAATATTGCTCAAACTTAGTGGGATTTTGGATGGGACACCCCCTTCCCAATTGCGCCTAACCAGACTAATCCAAGCCGCACAGAGAGGATGTTAAGACCTTGAGCGACAAAACAATCGTTTCCTTTGAGCCTGCGACAGGTGAAGAGCTTTGGCGCGGTGACGTGGCCGATGTGGACGAGTGTATTGATCGCGCCCGGCAGGCATGGCCCGAATGGGCTGCCCAGCCCTTGACCAACCGCATGGAACTGGCCCGCAGATTTGCCAATGAAGTGCGCGCCGCTGCCGATCCCTTTGCCGAATTGATCGCGCGCGAGACGGGTAAGCCATTGTGGGAAGCCAAAACCGAGGTCGAGGCGGTCATCAATAAGGTCGAAATCTCGATCAATGCCTATGCCGAGCGCACGGGCAAGAAACGGCTCGATAGCGCCCTGCAAGGCACGGCTGCTGTGCGACATAAACCGCATGGTGTGATGGTGGTGCTGGGCCCGTATAATTTCCCGGCGCATCTGCCCAATGGACACATCGTTCCTGCCTTGATTGCAGGCAATGTTGTGGTGTTCAAGCCGAGCGAAAAGACACCAGCCGTGGGCGAATTTCTGGTGCAATGTTTTCACAAGGCCGGCTTTCCCGAAGACACGGTGCAGCTGGCGATTGGCGAGGTTGATACGGGCAAGGCTCTGGTCACCCATGCCGGCGTCGATGGCGTGCTGTTCACCGGATCGGTACAGGGCGGCGTTGCGATCAATCGCAGCCTCGCCAGCAATCCGGGCAAAATTGTCGCTTTGGAGATGGGCGGAAACAACCCGCTTGTTGTGATCGACACGCCCAAGCTGGCCGATGCGGCCGTTTTGATCGTGCAATCTGCTTTCACCACAGCGGGGCAGCGCTGCACCGCGGCGCGTCGGTTGATCGTACTCGAGCATTTGTTCGAGCCTTTGATGGAAGAAGTTCTAAAACTCACCGGCAAGCTGATTGTCGATGAGCCTTTTGCTGATCCAGCGCCTTACATGGGCTCGGTTATCGATAACGAAACCGCAGACTTGCTCAGCGACAGCTTCATCCATTTGCTGGCCAATGGCGGCAAGGTTCTGAAACATATGCGTCGGCCCAATGCGGATTTGCCGCTGTTGACGCCCGGTATCATCGACACAACCGATGTTGAGGATCGTCCCGATATGGAATTGTTCGGACCGATTTTGCAGGTCATTCGGGTTCCCGATTTTGATGCAGCGATCATGGAGGCCAACAACACCCGCTTCGGCCTATCCGCATCGCTGATTGGCGGAACCCCCAGCGACTACAATCGGTTCTGGGCCAATGTCAGGGCCGGGATCATAAATTGGAATCGTCCGACCAATGGGGCGTCCTCTGCCGCGCCATTTGGCGGAGTGGGCTTGTCGGGCAATCATCGCCCAGCCGCCTTCTATGCGGCAGACTATTGCGCCTATCCGGTTGCCAGCACCGAAATGGAGCAACCGCGCGCCTCCATCGGCGTTGGGCTTAGCGACGATTAAGCATCGCACGCTCCATATCGCTGCCGAGACAAGCATGTGTTGGTAGCAAAGTTTGGGGACGCCCCTCAGCCCGAAGGCCAAGAGACGTCCCCCACAGTCCCTTAGAACCGTGCCAAGGCCATTGGTGG
This sequence comes from uncultured Erythrobacter sp., assembly GCA_947495555.1. Taxonomy (GTDB): domain Bacteria; phylum Pseudomonadota; class Alphaproteobacteria; order Sphingomonadales; family Sphingomonadaceae; genus Erythrobacter. The sequence goes on from CANLZI010000002.1 coordinate 20,222, forward strand.
GAATGGCCCAAGTTGTTGATTTCGTTTAGCGCTTAGCGACAGCGCATATTGCTGCGGTCAAACTCGCGGCCCAGCAAAGCACCGCCGGCAGCGCCCAGAATCGCGCCCAAGGTGCGATCACCAGAACCTGCCAATTCATTGCCGATCAATGCGCCAACCCCGGCACCAATCAGCAGTCCGGTGGTCCCATCGTCTCGGCGACAATAGGCCCGGCCATCACGCCCGCGCCAGATTCGCGTGCTGCGATAAACGCGCTGGTCGTGCCCATTTGCATAGTGATGGTAATGCTTGGCTCTTTTGCGGTGCTTATACTTCTTGTGTTTCTTGTGATGGTCAAAGGTCATCACGCCCAAGACAGAGGCACCCGGCGCCGAATGGGCGCCTGCAATTGGCGCTGCGACTTGCGCAGAAGTTGTCATGTCAGCAGCGTTGGCTGGTGTAGAAACAGCCACAAGCGATATTGAAGCTGCTGCTGCAAAAGCTGCGCGTTTCACAATGGAATTGGTCATTGCCTTACCTCTTGATGGGGCGGAACAGTGCCCCGTGTCGTTCGATGCGTTCATGTATAGAGCTTTGAACCTGAACAATCTGCAACAACATCTGCAGAATTGCGTTCATGCGACGAAGCGAAGTTTCTCGCAGGACGAATGGTTGCTTGTCCTGTCGATGCCCGAGCCCTAGTGGCCATAGTGATGCGAACCCATGATCAGGCCGGCGGTAATCGCGCCCATCAGCCAGGCGGTGCAACGGCCGATCCAGCTACGCCAACTGTCGGCACAAAATCGGGCCTACCCCAGGCATTGGGTGCCTATCTGATCTGGGGCCTACTCCCGCTCTACCTCATGCTGGTCCAAGAAGTGCCAGCCTTCGAGTTTGTCGGCTGGAGAATCATCTGGACCTTGCCCTTTTGCTTGCTGATTGTGGCCGTTCGCGGTCAGTTTCCCGCATTAAAAGAGGCGCTATCCAACAAGCAGAACCTTGCCTTACTGACCCTCAGCGCCGCGCTGATCGCGACCAATTGGCTGGTCTATATATGGGCCATTGCCGAGGGAGAGATCTATGCCGCAAGCATGGGCTATTATTTGAACCCCTTGCTCAATGTTTTATTGGGGACCCTATTTTTGGGTGAGCGGCTTTCGCGATTGCAATGGTCAGCCGTGGCATTGGCCAGCCTGGCGGTTGCGGCGCTGCTGGCAGGCGCAGTGACCAGCCTGTGGATCAGCCTGACATTGGCGGGTACATTTGGCCTCTATGGCCTTGTGCGCAAACAAGTCGGGGTGGGATCGTTACCCGGACTGACGATCGAAACGATGATTCTAATCCTGCCGTCACTGGCCATAGTGAGCTATTTTGCCCAAAGCCCGGCGGGCACAGTGTTTGGCAATGACCCGTTCCTGACAGTCGCCATCATGTTCGGCGGTGTTGTTACGGCCATCCCCCTGCTTTTGTTTGCTGTGGCTGCGCGCCGGATGGATTATTCAACGCTGGGTTTCATACAGTACCTTGCCCCAAGCATGGTCTTTATCCTTGGGCTGACAGTATTCGGCGAGGAACTCAAACCCGCCCAATTGGGCAGCTTTATGCTGATCTGGTCGGCGATCGCTCTGTTCGTGTGGGATCTGTTGCAGCAAAAGCGAAGGGCTAAACAGCAAGCCTCTGCTTAGCCCTCAAAGCGCCAACCCAGCGTTTTACCCGCATGAAAGGGGACAATTTCGCTATCATCAGCACTCAGCACTTCCGGCACTAGAGTTTCTTCTTTGCTCAAGCGCACAAAGGTTTCGTTGACCGGCAGGCCATAGAACGCCGGTCCATGTAGCGAGGCAAAGCCTTCGAACTGATCCAGCGCATCTTCCTCTTCGAACACGCTGAGATAGCTTTCCAAGGCATAGGGTGCGTTGAAAATACCGGCACAGCCGCAAGCCGACTCCTTGGCCTCTCGCGTATGCGGGGCGCTGTCTGTTCCCAGGAAGAATTTGGGCGAGCCGGATGTTGCCGCCTTGCGCAAGGCCAACCGGTGTTGCTCGCGTTTGGCCACCGGCAAGCAATAAGCATGCGGCTGCATTCCACCCACCAGCATAGCGTTGCGATTGATGTGCAGATGCTGCGGCGTAATCGTAGCCGCCACATTTTCGGATGAGGCGAGAACAAAATCCACCGCATCGCTGGTGGTGATGTGCTCAAACACGACCTTAAGCTTGGGAAATTGCTCGACGATCCGGCGCAGATGTCGCTCGATAAACTCCGCCTCACGGTCGAAGATGTCGATCTCGCTCTCGGTCACTTCGCCGTGAATGCACAGAACAATGCCATCTGCCTCCATCCGGGCAAAGACCGGATCCAGCTTGCCCATATCGCTGACCCCATGGGCAGAGTTGGTTGTGGCATTGGCAGGATACAGTTTGGCTGCCGTGAACACGCCTTGGGCTTTGCCTTTTGCCAGATCGTCGGGATCGGTCGTGTCGGTCAAATAGCACGTCATCAGCGGGGTGAAGTCCATGCCATCCGGCACAGCCGCCAGGATTCGCTCGCGATAGGCCAGCGCGCTTGCCGTGTCGGTCACCGGCGGGGTCAGATTGGGCATAACAATCGCGCGGGCAAACTGGCGCGCAGTGTATGCCACGCAATCGCGCAGCATCGCGCCATCGCGCAGGTGAACATGCCAATCATCGGGGCGGCGAATTGTCAGCGTTTGTGCCATGTCTGCGCGATAGTCGTGCAATCGCGGTCTTTCCAGCCCCTCTGACGCGCAGTAGGGCAATTTTCATGGCACGAATCGGATTTCTCGCATGCGAAACCACCCTTCCTGGCGCAAAGGGCCGCAGGGAAGACGCGTTTGAACATGATCTATCGGTCACGGCGATCCAGCCTCACATCGAACAGGCCGGACATGACTTTACCGTCATCGATTGGGCAGCGCCGCTCGATCAATTTGCCGAATTGGATCTGGTGATGCTGGGCACGGCGTGGAATTATCAGGACCGCGAGCACGAATTCCTATCCCGGTTGGAGGCTTTGGAGGCGGCCGGGATCACGGTCTGCAATCCCAGCCAGCTTGTCCGATGGAATATGCGCAAAACCTATCTCAAGGACCTGGCGAGCAAGGGAGCCAGCACCATCCCCACGATTTGGCTGGACCGCGCCAATTCCACTGATGTTGAAGCAGCCTTTACAGCCTTCGAAAGCGATACAATCGTGGTCAAACGGCAAGTGGGCGCCGGTGCTGAGGGGCAAAGCATCTTCAACCGCGGCAATCTTCCCGCCGATTGGCAGATGGATCGCCCGGCCATGCTGCAACCTTTTATGCCCGCCATTCAGAAAGAGGGCGAATATTCGCTGATCTTCATTGATGGAGAGTTTTCCCACGCCCTGATCAAGCGGGCCGCTGAGGACGATTACCGCATCCAATCGCTTTATGGTGGCACAGAGGAAGCCGTCTCCCCCTCTGCAGAAGATCGGTCGGCGGCAGCGGCCATAATTGCCTCTGTGCCGTTTGAAACTCCTCTGTATGCCCGGATCGATATGGTGCGCGGCCCGGAAAATTCCTTGCTGCTTATGGAAGCGGAGATGATCGAACCCTATCTCTATCCCAAGCAGGGCCCCGAATTGGGTGCGCGCCTGACCGCAGCCATCAATCGGAGACTGACCCCATCATGAGCGACAATTCCCCTCAACTTGCTCGCTTGGTTGAACGGGCCGTGGTTCGGCTCAGCCCGATGGATGACAGCGAAAATATCGCCGAATTCCTGCAAGGTTTGGTGACCAATGACGTTACCGCAGCTCTGCCGGCCTATGCCGCGCTGCTGAGCGCGCAAGGCAAGACCATGTTCGATTTTCTGGTCTGGCCAGCAGACGAAGGCGGCTTGTTGCTCGATTGCGAAGCCAAAGTTGCGGATGAATTGGTGAAGCGCCTGTCACTCTATCGTTTGCGGCGCAAAATCGCGATCGAGCGCGACGAAACATTGGGCGTTTATTGGCAATTGCAAACAGGCGGCGATGAAGGCGCTCCTGATCCCCGCCATGCCGATTTGGGTCAGAGACGAATTGCCAAGATCTGCGAAACAGACCGCGCGGCTGACGCAGAATGGTTGAGCCACCGCCTATCGCTTGGTGTGCCGGAAGGTCGAGCAGAACTGGGCGATATCCTGTGGCTTGAGACAAATGCGATCGAGCTGAACGGCGTCAGTTTCGACAAAGGTTGCTATATTGGCCAAGAAAACACCGCGCGGATGAACTGGCGCCAAAAGGTCAACCGGCGGCTGGTGGTGGTCCCGCTGGATCAGTCACAAGAAAAGCGGCGCACGCATGCCTATCCGCAATTGGGACTAGCGGTGGATCATTTGCGGCTAGCCGATATTGATCCCGCAGACGCTCCCGCATGGTTGGCGAGCGCTCTTACCCCTGCTGATTGACCAGATCTATTGAACCTTCGAGCATACGCTCTGCCCGATCACGGGCTGCGGTTTCTGGTAGCCCAAGCGAACGGGCCAGCGCCGATCCGATCAGTGCATCACCCATGGCCATCAAGACCAGCGCAAGCGTCTCTTCGTGCAAGCGCATTGCTCCATCATGATTGGCCGCTTCGTCGGGAGCGATCTCGTCCACCAATTGATGGATCGTTTCGACAATCGGGCTGAGAGCATCTTCATTGCCCGTCAGGATCATCCAACTGGCAAGTGCGCCAGCGCCTTCCTTGTCAAAAGCATCAAACGCCAGATCGACCACTTCGCGCGGTGAGCCTAACCCCGCCCGGCTCGCTTCAACAGCGTGCTTGATCGTTTCGCAAACGGTCTCGCTCAGATGGCGGGCCAGCTCTTTCTGTAAACCTGAGGCAGACCCAAAATGGTGGAGCAAGTTTGCATGGGTGCGACCTATGCGCCCGGCCACCGCCTTCAAGGTGACAGATTGCGGCCCGCTTTCAATCAACAAAGCGCGTGCTGCTTGCAGCGCGGATTGGCGCGATTCCTGAGGCGTCAGACGTTTGCGACCTGTCATATTGTATTCCGAATCCCTCCAAACCTTCCGTAGAAGGCTGATCTGTATGGATTAGAGACCATCGCGCGAAAGCTCAAGCATACAGAGTAAGCGCGCGCGGACCCCATTAGGGTCATCCCCATGGCAAGCCATTGGATAGAAGCCATATTACGTTATTGACATCAATGTCAGTAAGGGCTATTAACATTGATGTTAGTAAGCTTTTCAACCCTCAGGATTTCTGATGAACGCGCAAACCAAATTCGATGTCGAAACGGTCGACACTTCCGGCCCCGCTCCCACCGATCTAGAGATCACCGTGCGGGATGAACGTTTCAATCGTAACACAACGCCATCACGCTGGTGGGCAGGCGAACCCTTTGGCACCGCCTGGCACAACGCATTGTCAGCCACATTCCCGCGTGGCGAGGCCTTCTTTATCGAAGCCGTCAAAGCTCATCGCGAGGGCGCACCTCCAAAATTGGCGGCAGAAATTCGCGCATTTGTGAAGCAGGAAATCAACCACACTCGCGAACACATCGCCTTTAACCGTCTGGCTGAAGATGCCGGATATGACATCAAGGCTATCGACAAGCGGGTAGAGGAAATGCTGCTGCTAACCAAGGATCGCCCAGCCATTGCCAATCTGGCCGTGACGATGGCGTTGGAACATTACACTGCGATGATGGCGCATGAATTCCTCGCCAATCCCAAGCATTTTGAGAACGCCGATCCAGAAGTGCGCGACATGTGGCGCTGGCACTCTGTTGAAGAGGTTGAGCACAAGGGTGTCGCCTATGACACTTGGCTGCACGCCACCAAGGATTGGTCAGGCTGGAAAGCATGGAAAGTGCGCAGCATTGTGATGCTGTCCGTCACCTCACGCTTCTTCCGTAATCGCTGGAACGATTCGCTTAACCTGCTTGCGCAAGATGGCATCACGGGTTGGAAAGCACGCTGGGGCCTGTTCAAATATCTCACCGTTAGCCCGGGTGTTGTGACGCGCATCTTCCCGGCATGGCTGGCCTATTTCAAGCCCAGCTTCCACCCGTGGGATCACGATGATCGCGAGCTGATTGGCAAATATGAAGGCGAGTTTGAAGACGCCTTGATGCCGGCCGAGTAAAACAGCCAAACATTTGGACCAATAAAGAACCCCGGAGCCCTCCACCAGGCACCGGGGTTTTTTAGTTCTTTGCCCAAATAGCTTTTACAAAATTGATGCGGCTAGGCCGCTCGCATGGCCTCGGCAGTCGAAAGATCCAAGGTGTATTCATGCGCAGGAGCCTTCATGCCGCGCCCGCAGCTATGGCGAAAGGTGGTCGCACCGGTCGGCTGAAAGCCCAGCTTTCTCAACACCTTGCCCGATGCCGGATTATCAACAAAGTGCCCGGCGCAAAGATGGGTGTGACCGATCATACGAGCCACATCGATCACCGCTTGTCCTGCCTCGGTCGCAATGCCTTGCCCCCAAAAGGGGCGAGCGATCCAATAACCCAGCTCTACAAGCCCGTCTTTCTCGTCCAGCCCGATACAACCCAGCAAAGCGCCATCACGCGCGCGCGTGATCAAAAAGCGCGGACAGCGCGGGTTAGAAACGGGGAGTTTTGCAAAGGCTTGCGCATCCTCGGCGGTGTAAGGCCACGGCGCACGCGCAAGGTTGCGCACGACGCCTTCATCGGCAATGCCGCCCAATATGATCTTCCAATCTTCGGGCCAGATAGGCCGCAGCAATAGCCTTTGTGTGCGGTGGAACACGATTCTCTCTCCTACTCGCCCCGCAAGAGCCGGATAGGGGCGCCGCGTGACAATTTGATTGCGCCGAACCCGAATTCGACACGATTTGAGAGGGAGAAACGACAAGAGGGAGACAGGTCTGGCCCTATCTCCCTCTTCGGTGCCGGCATGCCCGGCTAGGACCGTCCCTGGTGGACGATCCCTTTATCGAACCGTCCGGTTATTCGGCTGCTTCCGCCATCATGTCTACCGACACATATTTGCGGCCTAGCTTGCCCTTGTGGAATCGGACCACGCCATCGGTCAGCGCGAACAGCGTGTGGTCCTTGCCCATGCCGACATTATTCGCCGCATAGAACTTGGTACCGCGCTGGCGCACGATAATGTTGCCCGCAATCACTTGCTGGCTGCCGAATTTTTTAACGCCTAAGCGCCGACCTTCTGAATCGCGACCGTTACGCGATGAACCGCCTGCTTTTTTATGTGCCATGGTTCAGATCCTTACTTCTTATCAGCCTTGGGCGCCGCTTTCTTAGCGGGAGCCTTCTTGGCTGGTGCTTTCTTTGCAGCGGGCTTTTTGGCCGCAGCGGTTGTCTTGGCAGCTGCCGGCTTCTTGGCTGGAGCCTTTTTAGCCGGGGCCTTCTTGGCCGGAGCTTTTTCAGCAGGTGCTGCTTTCGCTTCGGTTTCGGCCTTCTTGGCAGGAGCCGCCTTCTTAGCAGGTGCCTTTTTGCCCTCGCCCACATCGGTGATGCGCAGCAAAGTCATCTGCTGACGATGGCCAGCCTTCCGGCGATAATTGTGACGGCGACGCTTTTTGAAAACGACAACCTTCTCACCCTTCGCCTGAGCGATGATTTCTGCCGAAACAGTAACCTTGGCGGCGTCGGCAATCGAATCGCCTTCACCGGCCAGCAGGACGTCGCCCAGCGTAACCGTATCACCCGCTTCACCAGCGAGTTTCTCAACAGCGATTTTGTCTCCGGCGGCAACCCGGTATTGTTTGCCGCCCGTGCGCACTACTGCGAACATGGTGGTATACTCTCAATCTAAAGCTGTGCCCCTTCACATGAAGGAGGCGCGCCCGACGCTCCGCCTAATTGGCGGGCTGCCGGAAAGAACGGTGCCGTTAAGGGAAGGACGCGGCCAAGTCAACGCTAGATCGATGCTTTTTGCATCACATATGTGGTGACGCTAGGTGGCTTCGCATAGTGGTGGCACCGGCCAAGCTACATGCTATGGGATTGGACGATGACTTTGAAGCCTAACTTCTCGATCAAGGCGATTCTGGTAACCAGTCTACTGTTGGCTGGCTGCACAGCATCGGGTGACCGTTACCCCTCTCTCGCTCAGACAGATGCGGAGCGGGTCTATGGCACTTTGGGTGTGGTCGGATCTACTGACGCAGAAACAACACCCACAGCGCCCGATGAACCCAATCCTGACCTTGACCAAAGGCTGGCCAGTCTTGTCCAAAAAGCCGACGATGCGCATGCTGCATTCACTGATATGGCTCCGAATGTTGCTGTGACGGTAGAACAGGCCATGGGCCTGGGTGCAGAATCCAATGAATGGGCGGCGGCGCAAGTGCAGTTGGCCGATCTGGCAGCCTATCGCAGCGCCACGCTTCAGGCTTTGGGTGATCTCGATTTGATCGAGGCGCAGGCGGCAACAAATTTTGCCCCCACAGACAAAATCTCGGCAGCCCAAGCGCGAATCAACGGCCTGATGATGCAGCAGAACGTGATGCTCGATTCATTCCATCGCATGCTCAAACCATGAATCTAGCCTGCGCCACTTGCCCCGTTCGCGACAGTGCAGCCTGTGCTGTCTTGGAACCCGAAGAGCGCGAAGCTTTGGCCAGATCCGGCCGCACGCGCCACCTAAAGCGCGGAGAGATGTTGTTTGCAGCGGGCGATCAGCAAACCGCCTGCGCCACGCTGGTCAGCGGAGCGCTTAAGATCAGCGCCCATGATATCGACGGGAATGAGCAGATTTTGGCGCTGGTGCATCCCGCTGGCTTTATCGGAGAGATGTTTTCGCCCTTTGCCAGCCATGATGTTGTTGCATTGACCGACAGTACCTTGTGCACATTTGGTCGCAAGGACATCGAACAAGCGCTGGAGGACTACCCCGCCCTTACCCGCGCATTGTTGCGCCGGTCTCAAGAAGATTTGCACGCCACCCGCAGCATGCTTGAAATGACGGCACATGGCAGCGCGGAAACCCGGCTTGCCGCTTTACTGCATGATTTTGCGCAGGCCGCCAGCACATCGCCATGCCATCCTGCGGATCGTTTCGAATTGCCACTAACCCGCGGCGAGATGGCCAATATGCTGGGTCTGACAATCGAGACTGTCAGCCGAAAGCTGGGCGAGTTGGAAGAAATGGGCGCGATCAAGCGTACAGGCAAACGCGGGATCGAAATGCTCGACCCCGCGCACCTGCAGGCCCTCTCCGGCAGGGAAGTGCTTTAGATCAGGGCGGCTATTGTCACCACGGCAAGTCCCCAAAACACGATCAAGACAGGCAAGATCAGCATTTGAGTGGCAGCATCACGCGGTGACAGTCTGCCGGTGTTGGTCATGATACCTTTATTGGCAAATTCGCCCCAACCCAGCGCACGCTTGCGAGTTTCAGGCGCGAGCCTGGTCCACACCATAGGCACTCCAAAACCGCCAATGACAAAAAGGGCACAGATGGCCAAAGGTATGATCAGGCCCGGGCCAGCAAAGGCGGCCGCCATAGTCATCAAAAACCCAAGGTAAAGCGCAACTGTGGCGCCATACATAACGCTGGGAATTTCAAAGCTGCGATCCACTTGGGTAGGCGCACGAGGAGCCTCGACGATACGGGCTTTCTCAGCGATAAATTCCTGTGTGGCGAGTTTGGACATGATGTTTGCTCCTGAATGATGGGAGCAAATTGGCGTCTTTGGCCCAAGCCTACATTGTTCTAGATCAAACTGCGGAGATTATTTCTCCCAACGCGACCGATCTGCATAATCATCGGCGCGCGGCTCAATCCAATGCCACGCATCGCTGCGTTGCTCACGCTTCCAGAACCAGGCAGCGCTTTTCAGATGGTCCATACAGAAATCCACTGCATCGATGGCTCCGCGGCGATGGAGTGCAGCGGCCGAGACACACACAATTGGTTCGCCCGGCCCGATCACACCGATTCGGTGAACCATCAAAAGCCCCATCAGATCAAACCGGTCAAAGGCGGCATCAGCCAGCTGCTCCATCCCGGCCAGGGTAAGCGGTTCATAATGCGACAATTCCAGCGCCGTGACATCCTGTTCGCCGCGCACTTCACCAACAAAGCTGCACACCCCGCCCAAACCCGGATTGGCAGCGCCAAAGGATCGAATCAAAGCGCTAGGGTCAAACGGCGCGTCCAGCAGGCGAATGTCACGCATGGCTCAGCCTAGCCCCCACTAACGGGAGGCAAGAGCGCCACTTCGTCTCCGTCCATTGCGCGCAGCGACTGCTTGTCCGACAAGACTCGCCCAGCGCAGGCGACATTGACACGGTCATCTCGCAATTGGTCAGCAACCTCAGGCCCGACGGTCGCCAGCAATCCGGCCCAATCGAGCGGCGCGGCGGCTTCGCGAGATGCCGTTCCGGCTACATCTCGTAACGGCCCCAGAAACACGATGGTCACAGCCATGTCAGCCGCCCGTCATCGACATGTGGCGCGGCTGGGCCGGATCCGCACCGCGTTTGGAAATATCGAAATGATGGCGTTCAGGCTTGATTGTCATAGCCTCAATCAAGGCCGCCTCGAGATTGGCCTCTGGTTGGTCTGAACGCAGTGCTGCGCGCAAATCGACCCGTTCTCCGCCGCCAAGGCAGGGATACAATTGACCGGTTGCAGTCACCCGAATGCGGTTGCACCCTGCGCAAAAATTGTTGGTCAGCGGAGTGATCATCCCTAGCCGGCCGCCGGTTTCCTCGATCTGGTCATAACGTGCAGGCCCACCGCTGGCATGGCTGGAAGGGATCAGCGTCCAGCGCTTCTCCAATTGCTCACGCACTTGAGACAAGGGAAGGAAGTGATCGACCCGATCCTCGTCAACCTCGCCCAGCGGCATGACTTCGATCAGGGTGAGTTCAAAGCCTTCGCCATGGGCCCAAGCGATCAGGTCGGGCAATTCGTCTTCATTGACGCCCTTCAGCGCGACCGTGTTGATCTTGACCTTAAGGCCCGCCTCTTTCGCCGCAGCAATGCCTTCGAGCACTTTGGGCAAGGCATTGCGGCGGGACAATTGTTCAAAGCGAGCCCGATCCAGCGTGTCGAGCGAGATATTGACCCGCTTTACCCCAGCCCGCGCCAAGGCATCTGCATGCCCCGCCAATTGCGTGGCATTGGTGGTAAGGGTCATTTCCTCCAACCCGCCATGCCCCTTTGGCCCCAATTTACGGCCCAAAGCGGTAAACAGATCGCCAATGTCGCGCCGGACCAAAGGCTCTCCGCCGGTAATGCGGATCTTGGTCACACCGCGCGCGATGAAACCCAGTGAGAGCTTGTACAATTCTTCCAGGCTCAGCACTTCTTTGCGCGGCAAAAACTGCATGCGTTCGGGCATGCAATAGGTGCAGCGCAAATCGCACCGGTCAGTAACCGACAGGCGTAAATAACTGATCCGCCGTTGGAAGCTATCCACCAGGGGCGTAACGGCCTGCTGCGGCATAATGATATCGCGAACTCTATTCATGGGTCGGAAGATACTGCCCCGTGATGCCTTGCGCATCCCTCAAATATGCCAGCATGCTGTCGACCGCGTCAGCGTCCGAGCCTGCCGTCATATTGATCCTTTGGGGTGCGTGTGCCCGGGCCAGATCGCGCGCAATCGCCCGGCGCCAATCATCGTGATCGCTGGGTGCGGATGGCAGCACTATCGCAACAGCGCCCAGCCCGCCTTGCAGCAGCGCCTGCACCTTGGGCAGATCATCGGCGTGAAATTGCGCTGCGGCCTCAACCGCATTGGCAGGCAAGTTCTGTATCGTAAGAACCGCCTGAGACATATCAGCGGCGCTCTCTGTGCAAGGTCATGCCGATCTTCTCATCCGCCTCGGCAATTGCCAGCTTGACGATCTTGACCGTTACGGCCTCTACCCGGTCATCCTGCACGAACAGCGTATCGCAAATGTGATCGGCCACCGCTTCGATCAGCTTGAAATGAACCCCTTCGGGCAAGGCGTCGCTCGCCGCGAATTTCAAGTCCATGTAGTTCTTGCTGGCTTCCAGCGGCGTATCCGGCTCGTACCGGTCGGCCACGGTTAAACGGACAGAAATGGTGATCCGCAAGGGTTGCGGCTTGCCCGTTTCCTCCGAGTAAATGCCGGTCAGGACATTGTGTTCGAAATCGGCGACTTCAAGGATCAACGAATCGGTCATAGTCTGCTCGGCTTAGCCTGAATTGCTCCATCGTGCGAAGATAGCTGTGGGGAGCATGCGCGCATCCTCTCCCGTTTCTTGAACCACCAGATCGCCATGCTCGATCGTGCCGGGCAGATCGGAAAACAGTTCATTGACCAATCCGGCCAGCGCCAGGCTGCTCATGCGCACAGCATAAACTGTCAGGAACAAGAAACGGCTGTCGGCATCCAGCAGCTTGCGGCAATCGCCGAGCAATTCGGGCAAGCCATTTTCCAACCGCCAGGTTTCGTTCTTTGGCCCCCGACCAAATTTTGGCGGATCCAGAATAATCCCGTCATAGCGCCGCTCTCTGCGCACTTCGCGAGCGACAAATTTGGCTGCATCATCGACCATCCAGCGGATCGGTCGATCTTCCATATTCGACAGGGCAGCGTTCTCGCGTGCCTGGGCGACCGACTTCTTCGATGCATCGACATGGGTCACACGGCCATGACGGCTGAGCGCGAGCGACCCGACACCGGTATATCCAAACAGATTGAGCGTTTCAGCATCTGCGGCATCGCCCAGCTGATCGCGCATCCAGTCCCACACGGGTGCCATATCGGCAAAGAATTGCAGATGACGGAAGGGCGTTGGCTGAGCGGTAAAGCGCACATCATCCCACGCCAACGGCCACCCATCTGTCTCGAGTAGCGGAGAAGATGTCCACCGACCACCGCCATCCTCGTCAGAGCCAGGAATGAACTCGCTTTCGGCAGGCCATTCGGCATGGCGCGGTGCCCACATCGCCTGAGGCTCTGGCCGGACAAAGCGATGCTCGCCAAAGCTTTCCCATTTGCGGCCATGCCCACTGTCGAGCAGGCGGTAATCGTCCCACCCGGTGCCAATGATCAATTGGGGATTGCGATTAAGCGTGGCCATCAGGCGGCAGGACTGGCCCGCTCCTCGATAAAGCTGCGCACCGCATCATATTCGCCAGCCAGTTCGCTGTAGGCTTCCTCGCGCGACATCAGATCGCCAATGCGGGTTGGCAATTGCGGCCGCACACCGGTTGCGCGTTCTACCGCGTCAGAGAATTTGGCCGGATGGGCGGTGGCCAATGTCACCATCGGTACGGCTGGATCAATATCGCTGGTCAAGGCAGCATGCAGGCCAATTGCTGTATGCGGATCGATAATCTGCCCTGCATGTTCACGCGCCCAACGCAGCGCAGCGTTCATATCTTCAGGCTCTGCCCGGGCGCTGGTAAACAGATCAGCGGCACCTTCGCGCTGGGCATTGGTCAGCCGCATCGCTTTGTCCGCTTCAAAGCCAGCCATCTGCGCCGCCATCGCTGCTCCATCGCGTCCACCGCAATCAAACAGCAAGCGTTCAAAATTGGAGCTGACCTGAATGTCCATCGAAGGGGCCGCGGTTGCGGTCACGCTGCCGGTGGAATAATCGCCATCGCTCAAGGCGCGGTGCAAAATATCGTTGACGTTGGTTGCGACCAGCAATTGCTGGATCGGCAGACCCATCTGCGCGGCAACATAGCCTGCAAACACATCACCAAAATTGCCGGTCGGCACGCTGAACGCGATCTTGCGCCATGGACCGCCCAATTGCAGGGCTGCAGCAAAATAATAGACGATCTGCGCCATCAGCCGCGCCCAATTGATCGAGTTGACCGCACCAATGTTAAAGCGCGAGGTCATCTGCGCATCATTGAACATACGCTTCACCATCGCCTGGGCATCATCAAAGCTGCCATCAATCGCGATGTTGTGAACATTAGGCGCGCGCACCGTCGTCATCTGGCGGCGCTGCACATCGCTGATGCGGCCATTGGGGTGGAGCATGAAAATGTCCACGCCCTCGCGTCCGGCTACGGCATCGATCGCGGCCGATCCCGTATCGCCGCTGGTCGCACCGACAATGGTCAGATTGCTGCCACGCCGGGCCAGAAACTTCTCAAACAGCTGACCCAACAATTGCAGGGCGACATCCTTGAACGCCAGCGTAGGGCCATGGAACAGCTCAAGCAGCCACTGCCGCTCGTCCAATTGCACCAGAGGTACCACTGCCTTGTGAGAGAACCGCCCATAGGCAGCCTCACACAGTTCAAGCAATTCATCCGGTGTCAGGCAGTCGCCGACAAACGGCTGCATGATCCGAGCCGCCAGCTGCGCATAGGGAAGCCCCGCCATCTCGGCGATTTCCGCTTGTGTGAAACGGGGCCACTCACGCGGCAAATAAAGCCCACCGTCGCTGGCAAGACCTGCCAATGTGGCGCCTTCAAAATCGAGCGCGGCTGCGCTGCCTCGGGTTGAAATATATTCCATTGCGATGCGCGGTTAGCCTCAGCCGCGCCCGAGAGCAAGCAAGGCCATCTTGGGCCGCCTCAATTGTTGCCTTCATCGCGCCCCTTGGCACGAGAGCGTAAGGCCAGAAAATAGATCACCAAAGCGGTGAGAGCGAAGAAGAACCACTGCCCGGCATAGGCTAGATGATTGTTGGGCAGATCGTTGGGATCGGGTGTTGCGAGCGGTTGCAGGCCAGCAACCGGCTGCGTCAGCTGGACCCTCGCACCGTCGCGTCCGCCAGGCGCAATCAACCCTTCCACCGCTCCGCCGTTCCAGTCAGGAAATGTCGGGCTGGCCGACCAACCCAGTTTCACATCAGCCGCCCCGCGACCCGTTTGGCAACGGACAATTTGGGCATAGCCAGACTGCCCAGCCGCGCTGCGCCCGGAAATCGCTTCGCGCGCGATAATGTCGATGCATTCAAAGGCTGTGGGATGGAACAGGTCCGCCTCCTTAATGGCACCACTTTCGTCGCCAGGAAATGCGCGAAGATCACCGCTTTGCAGAGCGGCTGTGTACTGCGCGATTTGCGCTTCTTTCTCGTCCATCCGGCCCAATTGCCAAAAGCCGAGCATGACCATGGTTGCAACGCATGCCAGCACCACAATCGTTGAGACAATCGGAACATCCCGCCAATTCATGAGGGATCATCCGGCAATTCTTTGGAACCAGCCTCGCCCGCATGGTTGCGATATTCGCTGACCAACAGTCCGGCCTTTGCCACGCGCAGGCCCCACAAAACAGCGATAGTGGTAAAGGGTATCCAGACCAGTGCGTGAACCCAGAACGGCGGCCGCACCGCGGCATCCAGCCACAAAGCCAAGCCAACCGTCAGCGCGCCAATTATCAACGTCACGAAGGCCGCTGGCCCATCGCCCACATTGAACCGTTGCAAATCCAGGCCGCACCCACGGCACTTGGCCGAAAACTTGATCAGCCCGTCGAACAAAGTGCGCTGACCGCACTGCGGGCACAAACCGAAAAGGGCAGCCCGAGCGATCCCGGGCTGCCCATTATCGTGTGCGGGACTTGTCCCTTGGTCCATTAATGGACCGCAGCACCCCAACCGCCCCAGATATAGACGGCGATGAACAGGAACAGCCACACCACATCAACAAAGTGCCAGTACCATGCGGCCGCTTCGAAACCGAAGTGCTGGCGCGGGGTAAAGTGGCCCTTATACGCACGGGCGAGACACACGATCAGGAAGATCGTGCCGATCAGAACGTGGAAACCGTGGAAGCCGGTCGCCATGTAGAATGCCGAGCTGTATGTGTTTTGACCAAACACGAAGGGTGCGATCGAATATTCGTAAGCCTGGATAGCCGTGAAGACTGCGCCCAGAGCAATGGTTGCCCACAGACCCATCTTCAGCCCATCACGATCACCGTGGATCAACGAATGGTGCGCCCAGGTTACGGTTGTACCCGAGCACAGCAGGATCAGTGTGTTGAGCAAAGGTAGTGAGAATGCGTCGAGCACTTCCATGCCCTCTGGAACCAAGGTCGCCTGAGCGCCCGCTTGTCCAAACATGGTCTGTGTGAATTGTTCTGCTGTACCCGCGTCGGTCACTTGAAGCGGTGTTGGGAACAGAGCGAAATCGAAGAATGCCCAGAACCAACCGACAAAGAACATCACTTCCGAGGCGATGAACAAGATCATGCCGTAACGCATGTGCAATTGCACCACGGGTGTGTGATCGCCGCCTTCGGCTTCGCGCACAATGTTGGCGAACCAACTAAAGAAGGTTGCTATCAGGCCTGCAATGCCCAGTCCCAGGACAATCCGCCATGATGACATTTCGTGCATCATCAGCACCATGCCGCTGGTGAAAGTCAGCGCCGCAAAGGCGCCGATCAGCGGCCATACGTCCGGTTCAAGAATGTGATAATCGTGATTTTTAGTGCCGGCCATGTATTCATTCCCGTGGTCTGTTGCATTTGCCCTTAATGCCACAGACCCGCCGGGTCCAGTGGCTATGCGCATCAACTAGCTGTCAGGCTCAATTGCCCGGTGGAAAGTGTAACTCAAAGTGATCTGTTCAACCCCATCCATGCCTTCGTCTTCCACGGCGGCAGGATCGACGTAATACAGCACCGGCATGTGCACTTCTTCGCCGGGCTGCAAGGTCTGCTCGGTAAAGCAGAAGCACTGAATCTTGTTGAAATATTTGCCCGCTTGCTCGGGCTCCACATTGAAAGTGGCCGTACCAGTGATCGGAATAGTGCTGTTATTGCGCGCAACATAGGTCGCCATGTCGCGAATGCCGATCTGGACCGTGTCGGTTGGCTGGGTCGGCCGGAAAGACCACGGAACATCGCGCGCGGTGCTCGCATCGAACCGGATCGACATGGTTTTGCCGCCGGCGCTGCTGGCCAAGCGAGCGGCGATATCGGCATCGCTCTCGCTCGCACGTTGGGTGGTGCCGCCAAAGCCTGTCACTCGGCAAAACAGATCATACAGCGGGACCGCCGCATAACCCATGCCCAGCATCGCCAGTGCGCCCAGCATCGCATATATGCCGGTGCGGATATTCTTTTGTTCGATCGTGGCCGCAGACACGTCAGTCACCTGTCATTCTCCAATGCGAACAATCGTGATCGCGTAAAACAGAACCGCAAAAAACAGCAGGACACCGCCCACCACCCAATTGCGGCTGCGTTGACGCTTGCGAAATTCGGTTTCTTCTTCGGGGGTCATTGCAAAGTTCCTCAAATCCATCCTTGGCCCGCTGCTACCCGGTCGACCACCAAGGCTGCAAACAGCGCGAACAGATACAAAATGCTGAAGGCGAACAGACGCTTTTCTGGCCGCATCAGATCTTGTTCGACAGATTGCCGCAAAGCGACCGGAAGCGAAAGCGCAAAGAATGCAAGCGACAATGCTATCGCGGCAACACCAAAAATGTAGCTTGTCCCACCAATCACCCAAGGGGCGATCGCAACAGGTGCCAGCAGGATAGTGTAGACCAGGATTTGGCGGCGGGTAGATCGCTCGCCCTTCACCACAGGCATCATTGGAATACCGACATTTGCGTAATCCATCTTCACAAACAGCGCGAGCGCCCAAAAGTGCGGCGGCGTCCACATGAAAATGATCGCGAACAACAGTATCGGCATCAGCGTGATATCGCCTGTCACGGCAACCCAACCGATCATCGGTGGAAACGCCCCTGCCCCGCCACCAATCACAATGTTTTGCGGCGTGCGCGGCTTCAGCCAGATAGTGTAGATCACCGCGTAATAGACAATCGCCGCTGCAAGAATAGACGCTGCCAGCCAGCCAACGGCCAGCCCCAGGATTGCGACGGATGACACGGACAGCAATATCCCGAAATCGCGCGCATCTTTTTTCTGCATACGATCTGATGGCAAAGGCCGATTGGCGGTGCGTTTCATCCCGCGATCAATGTCCGCTTCCCACCATTGGTTGAGCGCGGCTGAACCGCCAGCACCCATCGCGATGCACAAGATGGTGGCAAAGCCGATCACCGGATGGATCGAACCAGGGGCTGCCAACAGGCCGCATATTCCGGTGAAGATCACAAGTGTCATCACGCGCGGCTTGGTCAGCGCGAAAAAGTCTCGCCATTCGGCGGGCAGTGCAAGGGGAGCTGTCTGTTCCATGGAATCGGGCTGCATATAGGCGGTTAAATCCGCCTTAGCCAGTCAATCAGCAGTTCATTCACTTCTTTGGGCCGTTCCTGCTGCGTCCAATGGCCTACGCCGGGCAGAATGTGCCCTTCGCTGCGCGGAGCGGTCATTTTCATCAAAGCCACCGGATCTTCGATCGCCTTGAACAGGAAGGTGGCCGGATCACGGTCCCCGCCTATGAACAAGGCTGGCTGCTGGATAACCTGGCCCGCAAAGTTTTGCTGCCAGTCAAAATCGCGCTGATGGTTGCGATAGCGGTTGAGCGGCCCACGAAAGCCCGATTGCTTGAACTCATTCTCGTAAAAGTCGAGGTCTTCATCCGTCAGCCAAGGAACCGGAACGGGATCGGGCAGCCCTTCCAAGAAGGTCGCGCCCAAGGGCTTGTCCCAATAATCGCCCGGCGGTACATCGCCGCAGATCGAATACATCATCCGGTGGACAAAATCGCGCGGATCAGCCTCCGCCTCGGCTTCGGCCACGCCTTCTTCCTGAAAATAATGCTGATAGAAATAGCGGCCCTTGCTGGTGAAGTGCTCGTGATAGATTTCGGTAAAGGGGCGCTGTGGAACACCGGAAAAAGGTACCGACAGGCCAGCAACTGCGCGAAATTTGTCCGGATGGGCTAGCGCTGTGTTCCAGACAATTGGTGCGCCCCAATCATGGCCCACCAGAACCGCTGGAGAGCCGGGCTGCAAAGCATCAGCCAAGCCAACCAGATCGCCAGCAATCGCTTCAAAGGAATAGGCCTCCACGGGATGAGGCTTGTCGGACTGGCCGTAGCCGCGAACGTCTATCGCACAGGCGGTAAAGCCTGCCTGCGCCAATGCGGGCAGCTGGTGCCGCCATGAATACCAGCTTTCGGGAAACCCATGGACCATAATGACCAAGGGCCCTTCACCCTCAATCGCGCAATTGAGTGTGATGTCACCGGTATCGATGCGGCGCATTACTGGCATGGCTGATCCGTGCTCCCAATATGCAAACGGCTGACCCCAAGGGGCCAGCCGAATGAATTTCTATGCTGACCGATCGGCCTTACGCAGGTCGATGATCGTGATAATCGTGGTGATCCTCGATCACGGGCAGCGTTTCGAACTGGTGATAAGGTGGAGGGCTAGGCAAGGTCCATTCCAGCGTGGTTGCACCTTCGCCCCATGGGTTGTCTCCGGCCCGCTTGCCCGCTGTGAATGCGTAAGCCAGGTTTACGAAGAAGACGACCATCGATGCAGCCATGATGTGATAACCATAGGAAGACATCTGGTTGAAGTAGGTGAAGACCTCTGGATAGTCGGGGATACGACGCGGCATCCCATCCATGCCCAGGAAGTGCTGCGGGAAGAAGATTACATTCACCCCGATGAAGAAGCCCCAGAAGTGCAAGTGAGCCAGAAACTCGCTGTGCATCCGTCCGCTCATCTTCGGGAACCAGTAATAGAAGCCCGCGAACAGCGAGAACACCGCACCCATCGACAGAACGTAGTGGAAGTGAGCCACCACGTAATAGGTGTCATGCAGATTGTCATCGATGCCGCCATTGGCCAGAACAACGCCCGTCACACCGCCAACGGTGAACAGGAAGATGAAGCCAAGCGACCACACCAGAGGCGACTTGAATTCGAGGCTTCCGCCCCACATCGTTGCCACCCAGCTGAAGATTTTCACACCCGTCGGCACCGCGATAACCATGGTCGCTGCGGTGAAATACATCTTGGTGTTTACGTCCAAGCCAACCGTATACATGTGGTGCGCCCACACGATGAAGCCGACCACGCCAATCGCGACCATGGCGTAAGCCATGCCGAGATAGCCGAACACAGGTTTACGGCTGAAGGTTGCCACGATCTGGCTGACCATACCAAAGCCAGGCAGGATCATAATGTACACTTCAGGATGTCCAAAGAACCAGAACAGGTGCTGGTACAGAACAGGGTCGCCCCCGCCTGCTGGATCAAAGAAGGTTGTGCCAAAGTTACGGTCTGTCAGCAGCATGGTGATCGCTGCAGCCAGAACTGGCAGAGCGAGCAACAGCAGGAACGCCGTTACCAAAACCGACCATACAAACAGCGGCATTTTGTGCAGGGTCATGCCCGGCGCACGCATGTTGAAAATGGTGGTGATGAAGTTGGTTGCGCCAAGGATCGAACCAGCACCAGCCAAGTGGAGCGAGAAGATCGCGAAGTCCACCGCAGGTCCGGTAGAACCCGACGTGGATAGCGGCGCATAGACGGTCCAGCCAACACCGGCACCAATGCCGGTCCCGCCGGGCACAAACAGAGAGAAACACAGACTGAGGAAACCAGCGACTGTCAACCAGAACGAGATGTTGTTCATCCGCGGGAAGGCCATGTCCGGCGCGCCGATCATCAGCGGCACGAACCAGTTACCGAATCCGCCGATCATGGCGGGCATAACCATGAAGAACACCATGATCAGGCCGTGGGCCGTGATAAACACATTCCACATGTGATAATTGGTGTTTTCGCTGGCTTCACCGCCAAAGAACTCGACCCACCAGCCCAGATATTGAATGCCAGGCTCGGCCAATTCCATCCGCATGACGCCTGACATGGCGCCACCGATGATACCCGCCAAAATAGCGAAAATCAGATAGAGTGTGCCGATATCTTTGTGGTTGGTCGACATGAACCAACGGGCAAAAAAGCCCGGCTTATGATCCGCATCATGTGCGTGATCATCGTGGTGTGCATCGAAACCTTCTGCGGTAGTGGCCATAATCGTCAGGACCTTCGTTGGATTCTATTTCTGTCTTATTCTGCGGCTTCGGCGGCTTCCGCCTCGGCAACGCCTTCAGCGTCACCGGCTGCGGCGGCATCCGCTTCAGATTCGGCATCTTCTTCAGCCAAATCTTCGGCAGCATCGTCTGTATTGGCCAATACTCCACCTGGTTGCTCCAGCACCCAGGCTTCCCATTCTTCGCGAGGCAGAGCCTCAACAGCGATGGGCATGAAGCCATGACGCGCACCGCACAGCTCTGAACACTGGCCGTAATAAACGCCGGGCTCTTCAATGATCACCATACGCTCGTTCAAACGACCCGGTACAGCGTCCAGCTTGAACCACAGCGATGGCACTGCAAAAGCATGGATCACGTCAGCAGCGGTTGTTTGCAGGCGGATCGGCGTGTTGGCCGGGACAACCATGCGATTGTCCACTGCCAGCAAGGCAGGTTCACCATTGGCCAATGCATCAGCTTCTGGAAGCATGTTGGATACAACTTCGAAGCCGCCATTGTCAGGATATTCATAGCCCCAATACCACTGATAACCGATCGCTTTGACGGTCACCGCATCTTCTGGCGGGGTTTCATATTGCTTGGCCAGCAAGGAAATCGAGGGGATCGCAATCGCCACCAAGATCAATACGGGCACCAATGTCCAGACCACTTCCACCAAGGTGTTATGCGTGGTTTTGGATGGCTCGGGATTGGCCTTGCGACGGTAACGCGCAACCACCCACAACAGCAGGCCCAAAACGAACAGGCTGACAATCGCCATCATTGGCACCAAAAACGCATCGTGCATGAACAAGGCGTCCTTGCCGATAGCGGTGTATTGGTCTTGGAAATTGATGCCGCCGTCCGGCATACCTTTGCCTTCTGTCGGAGCCATCGGTGTATAGCCGGATGTCTGCGTTGCTTCTGCATCGGTCGCGGTTTCCTGGGCAGCAACGCCCTGGAACGCAAACGCCAGCATAAAGGCTGCAGCAATTGCCATGATGAAATTTTGTGCCCGTCGGCGGGATTGACCCAGGTTCATATGTCTGACGCTTTCCGCTTCATTCAAATTTGCACTTTCGTCGCGATTCCCGAAAAATTTTTCTCCGGTTGCAACCCTGCGCGGCCTGCCTACTTCAGGCAAGATTGACGCGGCCTATAGGCCCGCTTGCCCGCGGCCTCAAGCGCTTCTAGGGAGAAAATTATGCAAAATGCGTTGAAGTTGACGCAATTGGTCAGAATCCAAGGATCGAAGATTCATGAATGAAGAAGACATTTTGTCTGAATTTCGCGGCTGCGATGCCTTGCTTGAGGGGCATTTTAAGCTCTCGTCCGGCAGGCATAGCGCACATTATTTGCAATGCGCCCGGGTGTTGATGAACCCGGAAAGAGCCGGAAATCTTTCCCGCGCTTTGGCTCAGAAAATTCCGCGAGAGATTCGCTCGGCCATCGATGTCGTCGTCTCGCCTGCAATGGGCGGGATCATCATCGGCCATGAAATGGGCCGCGCCTTGGATAAGGACGCCTTGTTCCTGGAACGACCCGAGGGTGAGTTTCACCTGCGCCGGGGCTTTGCTCTGGAAAAAGGGGCCAAGGTTCTGATGGTAGAAGACGTTGTGACAACCGGCCTCTCCAGCCGCGAAGCGATTGCTGCGGTGGAACGCGAAGGCGGCGAGGTTATTGCCGAAGTGGCATTGGTCGATCGTTCGGCGGGCGAAGTGGACTTGGGCGTGCCGTTCTTCCCGCTGATTGAAATCAGCTTCCCCAGCTATGCCGAAGATGAACTGCCGCCCGAACTGGCCGCGATCCCTGTGACCAAGCCGGGCAGCCGGAGCTGACCTTGGGCTCAACCCTTCATCCAGGCAAGCTGCGGCTGGGCGTGAACATCGATCACGTGGCCACAATCCGCAATGCGCGCGGCGGGGATCATCCCGATCCGGTCCGCGCGGCCGAAATTGTTGCCAGCGTTGGCGGCGATGGCATCACCGCGCATCTGCGCGAAGACCGCCGTCATATTCGGGATGAAGATCTGGCCCGGATCCAAGCTGCGACAGACCTACCGCTGAATCTGGAAATGGCCGCCACGGAGGAAATGCTGGAGATTGCGCTGCGCCACAAACCGCACGCAGCCTGCATCGTGCCGGAAAAGCGTGAAGAGCGCACGACAGAAGGCGGACTGGATGCCGCCGGACTGCACAATCAGATCGCTCCTATCGTTACGCGTCTGTCTGACGCCGGCATTCGGGTCAGTCTGTTTATCGAGGCGAACGAGCGGCAATTGGATGCGGCCCTGCGGATGGGCGCACAGGTGGTGGAATTCCACACCGGTGAATATGCCCATGCGCATCTGGATGGCAATTCCGAGCGGATGGCGAGCGAGCTAAACCGGATTGCCGATATGTCAGCATTGGCAGTTAAGAACGGCATCGAGCCACATGCAGGCCACGGGCTGACCTATGAAAATGTGCAACCCATCGCGGCCATTCCGCAATTGGCAGAGCTGAATATTGGCCACTATCTGGTGGGCGAGGCCGTATTTGTTGGGCTGGAAAATGCCGTGCGCCGGATGCGCGATCTGATGGACGATGCGCGTTGATGCATTTCCTGGCGCCATGACAGACACCCAGCAACAGGGCGGTGAAGCATGGCGCGTGGCGGCGGCAGCTATCCCCTTTTTGGTCAGTCTCGGCTTGTTGGGGATCGCTGCGCAAACCGGGCTTGCCCTGCCCTTTGCCATCGGCTGGCCGATCGTCCAGATTGCCGGTTATGGTGTAACCTTGCGCAAGGCCAAGGGCGATGTGCGGAATCCCTTGGTCACAACTCAGATTATCTTGCACTGGTTGGTGCTGGCCTTGATGAGCGCCGTAATTTTGGGGGCAACATGATTATCGGATTGGGTTCTGACCTGTGCAATATTGAACGCATTCAAAATTCGCTCGACCGGTTTGGCGAGCGGTTTGAGAACCGCGTCTTTACCAAGGTAGAACGGGCCAAAGCGCGCAAGCGACCGTTCACAATCGCGGGCACCTATGCCAAAAGATTTGCCGCGAAAGAGGCCTTCAGCAAGGCAGTTGGCACAGGCTTTCGCAGGGGTGTTTTCATGAAGGATATCGGCGTTGTGAACGCACCGTCAGGCGCGCCAACACTGGCGCTGGAAGGCGGCGCGGCGAAGCGGCTTGCAGAATTGACGCCGCACGGCCATGAGGCGGTGGTTCACCTGACACTGACCGATGATCACCCTTGGGCGCAGGCCTTTATCATTATCGAATCGCGCCCTTTGTAATTCCCCCTCACCCCCGATTTTTGGCACATAAAACCTTGGCAAAAGACAAACAGAAGACTGACGAGAAGGTAAACTGGCTGGCAGAATTGCGCGGTCTGTCGCTGATGCTGTTGGCGGTGTTCGTATTTCACAGCCTGGTCGCCAAACCGTTTTACATCCCCAGCACATCGATGATGCCATCTCTTTTCGTTGGTGACCGGTTGGTAGTCAGCAAATATCCCTATGGGTGGAGTTGGGCCTCAATCAGTTTTCATTTGTGGCCACGCGGCGACTGGCGGATTGCTGCGGACACGCCGGAATATGGCGATATCGTCATCCCGGTTCACCCAACCCGCGATGAAGACTATATCAAGCGTGTGGTCGGATTGCCCGGTGATCGCATTGCGGTTGATGGCGGTCGGATCATCCTAAATGGGCAACCGGTTCAGCGCGAAATTATCCCGCCCATCCCCATCCCGTTCGAGCCAGAGCTGCGTTGCAAAGGCAATCCATGCCTTTATTCATTCGAGCCCTATCGCACCCGTTCTGACGAGGGCGAGCCGGTGTTTGAAGTTCCTGCCTATCGCGAAACCTTGCCCAATGGGGCCAGCTATCTGGTGATCGATCACACCACCCAGTCTCTGGACAATTATGACGAGATCACCATTCCTGAAGGCCATGTATTTGTGATGGGCGACAATCGCGATCACTCTGCAGACAGTCGCGCTCCGATTGATGAAAGCGGTTTGGGAGGCCCAATTCCCCTTGAGAATATTGGTGGGCGGGCAGAATTCATCACATTCTCATTGGATGGATCGACCGGTTGGAATCCCGTCAGCTGGTTCACCAGCCTGCGGCCAGACCGTGCATGGACGACGCTGCGGCCACCGTTGGCCGAAACGGCGGACACGCCCTCAGCCCCTGACGCCGGCTCATGAAAGTATCGACTCAGGTCAGAACTGAGCAGTGAATTGAACATTAGGTAGCAAAGCACAGGAATCGGACAGACGTATGGCCAAAAAATTTCTCTACTTTGTCGCGGTGATCATAGTGCTGATCCTGGTGGCGCTGATCGCCTTGAGCATATGGTCGAAAGAGCTGACCAAGCTGGCCTTTGTCCCGACTGGTGAATTTGTCGAGCAATCCGCCTTGGAAGAAAACGCCTACCAAGATCCCGCGCTGTGGTATTCACGCCCCGGCATTGGTACCAGCGACCCAGCCAGATGGCAGCCAGCGATGCGCAATGAGGGACGAAGCATCCCCGCACCTGCAGATCAAGAACCGCCCGATTTCGCCGTGCTTTTTGTCCATCCAACCAGCTTTATCGATCGCACGCGGTGGAATGCGCCATTTGGTGATCCCGAGGCTGAGCGGATCGCAAAACTGTATATTCGCGGCATGGCCAGCCCCTTCAACCAAGCCGAAGAGATTTGGGCGCCGCGCTATCGCCAGGCGACCATGGGTGCGTTTCTGACCAATTCCGGCGAAGCGGAGAAAGCGTTGGAAGCAGCCTATGATGATGTGCTGCAGGCGTTTGAATATTTCCTCACCTCGGCTGATGCGGATTCGCCCATCGTGCTGGTCGGGCACAGCCAAGGGTCTTTGCATCTTCTGCGTCTGTTGAAAGAGCGTGTGGCTGGCTCAGAAATGTCAGACCGTGTGGCCGCCGTATATGCGGTGGGATGGCCCATTTCGATTGAGCACGACTTGCCATCGCTGGGCTTGCCCATGTGCGCCTCGGTCGACCAATATGGTTGCATCCTCAGCTGGTCGAGCTTTGCCGAACCCGCCGATCCATCGGCTGTCATGGAAACCTACAGCCAATCGGTCGGGTTTGACGGAACCTTGCGCGGCAACAGCAAGATTGCCTGCACCAACCCGCTGACCGGCACGTTAAATGGAGCAGCTGAAGCCACCAGCAATCGTGGGACCTTGGTGCCCGACGGTGATCTGTCCAAGGGTGAGCTGGTACAAAACTCTGTTTCGGCACGCTGCGACGAGCGCGGCCTGCTGCTAATCGGTGATCCGCCGGAAATGGGCAGCTATGTGCTGCCGGGTAACAATTATCACGTCTATGACATCCCCTTGTTCTGGCAGAACACGCAATATGATGTCGCAATTCGGGTGGATGCATGGACCAGAGCACGCTGATCCACGATAACGCACTGGATTATCGCGATGCGCTGCCCGAAGGCGGCGCGCTGCTGGGTTTGGACCTGGGAACCAAGACAATTGGGGTGGCGACCTGCGATGCGGGTTGGCGCTTTGCCACGGCGGGCAAGACCCTGCAGCGGGGAAAATTTGGCCGTGACCGGGACATTCTGAGCGCTCTCATTACCGAGCGATCCATTGTTGGAGTGGTTATCGGACTGCCCCGCAATATGGACGGGAGCGAGGGATCGCGCGCGCAATCTTGCCGCGCCTATGGCCGCAATCTGGCGGAGGCTTTCGGGCTGCCAGTGCTGTTGTGGGACGAGCGCTGGTCCACCCAAAGCGCCGAGCGCGACATGATCACACAAGACACCAGCCGGTCAAAACGGGCCGAGAAAATCGACAGCCACGCGGCCGCAATCATCCTTCAAGGCGCAATCGACGCTCTGGCGGGCGGCGCTTTCTAAGCGGGCGTCAACGCCTGGCTGATTGCTGAGCGGCGTTGGCGCGCCACACCTTGCAACATAAGGCAGCCGGACTGCTCGGCCTCTCTCCACAAGGCATCGCGCTCGACCGGGTCATAAAGCAACAAGGCGCGCGCTTCATAACTGGCCAAACGCAGGCGATCGCTCGGGTGGGTCTTGCCAAATTGCTCGGCCAAATCCAGCGCCTCGGCCTGCCCCGTCGCAATCGCAGTACGCAGGAATACCTCGGTCGAATTGGGGCTGAGCACGCGGGTGATGGTGCCCTTACCCAAATGGCCCTCGCCCAGATCAAATCCATATTGATCATGCCACCCTTGCGCTGGGCCGATATGCATGATGTTGAGCGATACAGACAGCCGTTCAGGCGGAATTTGGCTGTGGATGTCGCGATGCGCGCGATACAGCATCATCTTGCCCTCAGCCAAAGCCGACCGCTCAACAAACTGCAGCGGCACCTGCTCTCCCGCATATCCTGCCACCGCTTCATAGTCATATTCGTAATAATCGCTGCGATAACCCGGCCCCAGATAGCCGCTCGTCAGGAACGAAAAATTGTGATCATGTGGCACACCATAAACAAAGGTCTTGGCGCCGCTCGACTGAAAGCAATGGTCGTTTTCAGACGGCCAGATATTGGCGCGCAAGAATGTCCCGCCCACCTTGCGGCTGAGCGTGATGGCCTGCGGGCCATAACCACTATCAAGCACCGGATTGCGATATTGGTCTTTCAGCTGATCGAGCAGCAAATCACCCAAAAAATCACGATTGTTGGTCAATTTGCGCAGCCAGCGGGCGCTCGCGTCTAGATTGTCCGGATTGGCCGGGTCAAAGGGGGTGTCGACCATAGCTTCGACACATTCTTCCAACCCGCATTGCCGCCGGTCATCGCATTCGATCAATTGCGGCATTGGTCCGCCTCCATTTGTAACAGTTGCGGGTGGGCGGCCGACAATTGGTCGCGTAGCGCGCGCGCAGGCAGAGCCAATTTGTCATCTTCATCCGCCGCCATGGGCCGCAGCAACGCAAATCCACGAACGGGGTCCAACGCCAAGGTGTGGCGCAGCGCGTCCCACCGCAGATAGGCAGGGCCATCCTGCGTCAATGTGGCGCAATGCGGTGCTGCATCCGCGCGTCCCAATTCGGTCAATACCGCCATCGCCATGGCAATCTGGCTTTCGCGCTTGGTCCCGCTGGATTGGTGGACAAGCGATCCATCGCTGATGCGGATTTCCTGCACTGGCTTTGGCTCATTGGTCGCCCTGCTCAGTTGCAAAAGCAGCAAGCATCCACGCACGTCAGTGATCTGGCGCGAGTGCTGCTCGCCAGGCAAAGCGATGGTGCTACCACGGCATAAATCTTTGCGCGTCACATCGACCCTGGAGTTATCTGTATCCTCGTGACCTCGTCGACAGAGCATACCTTGCGCCCGGCCCGCAATCACGATCTCATATTGCTCGCGCTGGGAAAAAGCCGCCACCTGCGGCTCTACCGACTGCTCGACTTGCTCATAGGTGACCAGCGACAATGTAACCGGACCCACCTCGAACAAGCGCATCGTTGCAAAGCCTGCAGAATAATTGTGCTTCAAGGGGACATGCCCCAGTGGATTGTCCCGCACCGCCTGCACAAAATGCGCCTGCCAGTTCGCAACCAAAGTACTGGCCGCATTATGCGATGTCATAATCTCTCGCAGCTGGTGCAATTGGGCGAGAGATTCCCTGTTCGCATAGCGCTCCAACTGATCGGCCAACGCCATCATGTCCGGCTGGGATAGCCAGTCTGACTTTGCACGGTCCATTTGCTGTTGTGCCAGACGCTGCGAGACAGGATCGTCCCGCAGCGCCGCGATATGTTCATCGATCCGCATGGATTATCAGGTCCAAGCCCAATCCGTACAATCAGAGCACGTCATAGACATAAACCATCAGAACCAAGACGGGATCATCATAGGTTGCCGATGATTGGGAGACGCTGCCAAATACGCCTGTCGTCTTGTCCAGGGCTGGCAAGTTGGCGAGATCAATCTTGGGTGTGCTCATCACAATTCTCCATTGTCTGCGCCCGGCACAATTGCCGGATCGCCCACAGTGTTTGAGGACAATTCGAGCGATCAAAAAATTAAATCATTGTAATTTTTTTGGCATCAAAGCAGACCCCATTTCATGGTCAGCCCGCTCCCCCCATTTGATCCCGAAGCGTCCTCCAAATTCTTCTTCAAACACGGCCATACCGGTTGGTTGGGCTTGGAGTATTCCGACCATGGCGAAAACTGGGTTGAGCTGAAATTGCCATGGCGCGAAGATCTGCTGGGCGATGCAGATCGCCCGATTCTGGCATCCGGCCCCATCGTCAGCTTGATGGATATGGCATCGGGCATGAGCATCTGGACCACCATGAAGACATTCAATCCGGTGGCGACATTGGACTTGCGGGTCGACTATCAACGGCCCGCACGCGAGCACTGCGCGGTGATTGGACGGGCAGAATGCTATCGCATTACCCGCTCTGCCGCCTTTGTCCGGGGTATCGCCTATGATGATGATATTGATGATCCTGTCGCGCATATTGCTGGCGTTTTCATGACCATTGGGAAGGACCCTCGCAGTGGCAAAATCTGACCAATCAGACGGCGACAATGCAAGCGAAAACGCAATGACAGCGCAATTGCCGCATTATGCGCAATCACTGGGCATCAAAGTGTCCGAATTTGAAGACGGCCTGCCCGTGCTGACGGTGGAATTCGGCCCCATGGTAGAGGGCAGACCAGGCGCGTTTCATGGGGGCGCCACCAGCGGCCTGTTGGAAAACGCTGGCTATGCCGCCTTGCGTGCTGTGCTGATTGCTGAAGATCGTGACCCTCAGCTAAAACCGATCAATATCACGGTGCAATTTTTGTCTGCGGGGAAGAATAAGCCAACCTTTGCCAAGGGGCGGATAACGCGGTTGGGCAGGCGCAATGCCAATGTCTCGGTCGAAGCTTGGCAAGATGATCGCAGCCGCCCGATTGCAACGGCCATCATGAACATTTTGATGGCGGACCGGACGGAATAAACCGACGGCTATTCGTCCGACGTTACCTGAAGCCCGTCTTCGGTCAGTTCGAACCGGACCGGCACACCGTCCACTTCGGTGGTGATGATCAATCCATCCTGTTCGATGCTTAGGTTTGCCCCATTATCGCCCAGCGGAATGTCCCCAATATCCGAGATGTCGAACGGTTGGATCGGTCCGTCAGGATCTGGCCGGTCAGCTGGCTCGACTATGGATGATCCGCTCAACGCACTGCGCATAAAGTCGCGCCAGATACGGGCGGGCAATCCGCCCCCCGTGACACCATCCAGCGGTGAATTGTCATCATTGCCGATCCACACGCCAACCACCAGTTCACCGGCATAGCCGATAAACAAAGCATCACGATAATCCTGTGTAGTGCCGGTCTTGCCAAAGTTAGCTCCAGCCAATGTTGCCGCTTTGCCCGTGCCATCATTGATAGCCGCGCGGAGCAGACGTTCGATCCGTTGGTGTTTCAGCTGTGACAGCGCATCATCGCTTTGCGTGACCCAGTCAAACAAGCCGCCATCTTCCTCTTCCAGGAAGGCATGCGGTTTTACCGGAAAGCTGTTGGCAGCTATCCCGGCATAGGCAGAGGTCAGCTCAATCAGGCTGAGCGTGGATGTGCCCAAGGCCAGGCTGGGATCGCCCACAGGCAAGTCAGATGTGATGCCCAAATCGCGCGCGGTTTGGATCACCGCATCGCTGCCCAATTGATTGAACAATCGAACCGTTGCCACATTGCTTGAGCTGGCAAATGCATCTTCCAAAGTGATGGATTGCGAATAGCGATCATTGGCGTTGCGAGGGCGATAGCTGCCCGTTTCAATCGGCGTGTTGGTGATCGTATCGGTCGGGCTCATACCCGCATCGATGGCCGCCAGATAGGTGAACAATTTGAAGGTTGATCCCGGCTGGCGCTTGGCCTGTGTCGCCCGGTTGAAGGGGGACCGCGCGTAATCCTTCCCGCCGATCATCGCCACAACTTCGCCACTGGGACGCATGGCCACCAATGCCACTTGCGCATCACCCAAAGGAGCTCTGGCGACAACTTGGCTGGCGACAGATTGCAAGCGCGAATCCAGCGTGGTGGTCAGCGTCTGTTTGGTGTAGCTGCGCTCGCTGTCCTGCCGCGCGGTCGGCAATGCCCAGTCGGCGAAATAAGTGCCGGTCGGCAAAGTGTTGCGATTGCGCACGTCCAGCTTGGGATTGCCCAGAGCATCGGCTTCTTGCTGGGTAAGATAGCCGGCATCCACCATCGCTCCGACCACGACAGACATGCGCTGCTGCGCAAGATCATAATTGCGCGTCGGGGCTAGCCGCGATGGAGCCTTGAGCAATCCGGCCAACATGGCCGCCTGTTCCGGCTTCAGATTTTCCGGCTGGCGATAGAAATAATGCAGCGATGCAGCCCGCAGGCCATATTGATTGTCCCCAAAATACGCGTTGGACAGATAGCGCTGCAAAATCTCGTCCTTGGTCAGCCACCCTTCCAACCAGAAGGCGATCAGCATCTCGCGCGCTTTGCGGGTCAGGCTGCGCTCGGGCGTCAGAAATGTGAACTTGGCCAATTGCTGGGTAATTGTGCTGCCACCCTGCGTGGGCCCGCCGGTGGCATTGGACAATGCGGCGCGCGCCAGACCGCGCGGGTCCACACCCCAATGGCTGTAGAACCGCCGGTCCTCAATCGCCAGAAACGCCTCGACCACATGATCGGGCAGTTTGCTGATCTCGACCGGCTGATCAACCACGGCTCCGCTGCGGGCAATCGGTGTCCCGTCAGAGGCCAGCAAAGTTATCTGCGGCGGCGCAATCGGCTCGAGCGATTTGGACAAAGGCGCGGTGAAAGCCAGCCATCCAATCGCAACAATGATCAGGAACAGGAACAGCGCGATGCCGCGAACCAGCCAGCGCCGTTTGCGGCCACGCTTGGGCGGTTCCACATCCAGCGGATAGGCCGAACGCCTGCGCCACCATTTGCGCTTGGCCTTAAGGTGGCGCGTGGGCGTCTCATCGTCGCCGAATGAGCCGCCGTCCGTTTGATCCAGGCCAAATTGCTCGTCAAAATCATCTAACGCGCTGCCATAGGGATCCTGCAAGGCATAATAGCCAGCATCATGCGCGCCGCTGCGAAGTCCCCAGCGCCTATCGCGCCGCAGACCGCCCGGCTGTTCGCCAGATTTGCGCGATGAAGAAGAACGAAACCAGCCGAACATTATTAGTGTGTTAGCAGACTATGACACTTGCGCGCAAGTCGGCAACTCGCCGGGGCTTACCACCCCGACAGCTTGCGGACATGCGGTGCTTGCTCAGCTGGCGTTGGATGCGCTGGTGGGCAGGTCTTCGTCAAACACGCGCTGGTAATATTCGCTTACCAAGGTGCGCTCGGCCTCGTCACATTTGTTGAGGAATGACAGGCGGAAACCAAATCCAACTGAATTGAATATTTCCGAGTTCTGCGCCCAGGTCATCACCGTTCGCGGGCTCATTACGGTGGAGATATCTCCATTCATAAAGCCCTGGCGCGTCAGCGAGGCCACCTTGATCATATTCGCAATGGTTGCGTCATCGGTATCGGGTGCTTTCGACTTGACGATGTCGAGCTCGGTCTCGGGCGCAAGATAATTGAGCGCCACCACGATGTTCCAACGGTCCATCTGCGCTTGGTTGATCGCCTGTGTGCCGTGGTACAATCCGCTGGTATCGCCCAGACCAACAGTGTTGCTGGTCGCGAACAAGCGGAAGTGTTTGTCCGGCGTGATCACCTTGTTTTGATCGAGCAAGGTCAGCGCACCTTGAGCCTCCAGCACGCGCTGGATCACGAACATCACATCGGGACGGCCCGCATCATATTCGTCAAACGTCAGCGCCACAGGATGCTGCAATGCCCAAGGAAGGATGCCTTCCTTAAACTCGGTAACTTGCAATCCGTCTTTCAATACAATCGCATCGCGCCCGACCAAATCGATCCGGCTGATATGCGCATCCAGATTGACCCGAACGCTGGGCCATTTCAGGCGCGCGGCGACTTGCTCAATGTGGGTGGATTTACCCGTGCCGTGATAGCCCTGCACCAGAACCCGGCGATTGTGGGCAAAGCCTGCCAGAATGGCCAGGGTGGTTTCCGGGTCGAACACATAGGATTTGTCGAGGTCAGGCACGCGTTCATCGGCCAGACTGAAGGCGGGAACCTGCCAGTCAATATCGATGCCGAACGTGTCGCGCACGTCGATCGTGGTATCAGGCTCGGGGAAGAGTGTTTTCTCCGTGCCGTCGAAATCGGATTCCATTAAGCTTGCCATCGAAGGTCGGATTAGACTGGCTTTTGCCTCGCTGCAAGCAAGACTGACCCGCTTATTTCGCTAGTGCTCCATTTTTGCACAGCGCCGGGTGAGCTGGGTGCATCTTACGATCGAACATCGCTCAAATGGTGGCTCTTGGTCCAAAGCGTGGCTCCGCCAGCACCAGCCGCCAGATAAATCGCAAATCCATCGGGCAAACGCAGCCAGTCGTGTTGGCCATAGACCAGCCCCTGCCATTCCAACGAACCGTCGAGCACCAAAACTTCGTGCCCGCCATCGCTTGTCCATTGCTGACGGTGGCCCGCTGACCATTTTTCCAAACCGACTTTCTCGAGATCATTCTGGAACAATTCAGCCTGGGCAATGCCTTGATCGGTTTGCGGAAGGTCTCGCGATATCTGCCCTAGGTCTCGCGTCATCTGCACATCGTCTCGCGGATCGAATTGCCACAGTTTCACAAAGATTGTGCAGCCCTTTTCCGAAGCTGGGATATGCTGCGTCGCGGGTGGATTGCGAACGTAGGAACCCGCCGGATAGTCGCCATGCTCATCTTGAAACACGCCTTCCAGAACGATGAATTCTTCGCCCCCATCATGGGTGTGCTGGGCAAAGTGGCTGCCGGGCGAATAGCGCACAATCGAGGTTGCGCGGGCGACTTCTTCTCCAACACGGTCGAGCATGCGGCGGTCCACACCGGGCATCGGAGAGGCCACCCAATCGATAGCATTTGTGTGTACCGCAATTGGTTCAGAGAAATTGGCATTGATGCGCATATCGTTTTGATTCCCTGCGATTATTGCGGCGAACACGTCTCCTGCCAGAATAGGCGTTTACGCGGCTCCCTATCAATAGGTAGGTTTACATAAGCCTTGCGCAATTCATGTCAACCTACTAGTCGGTAGAGATATGAACACACGCGATCACCTTGTCGATCTGGGCGAAGCGGCCATGCGCCAAAATGGCTATGGCGGATTCAGCTATGCGCATCTGGCAAAGCAGGCCGGTATTCGCAAAGCGAGCATCCACCACCACTTTCCGGCCAAGGCTGATCTTGGGCTGGCCGTGCTCGATCGATACGCCGATCGGTTGGTGACAGTGCTGAACGATATCAAGTCAACATCGCGCACTGGCGCCCAAGCGCTGCAAGCCTGCGTGACATTATACCGAACCGCGCTGGATGATAGCGACGGCATGTGCCTATGCAGCGCGCTGGCGGCGGATCGTTCCATTCTGACAGAGCCGATGCAGCAAATGTTGGACCGGGCCAATCGCAAGGTTATCGCGTGGCTTGAATCGATTTTGCTGCTGGGTCGACAAGATCGCAGCATTGTGGTTCCCGGCCTGCCAGCCGATGATGCGGTGGCGGTACTCGCCCAATTGCAGGGCGCACAATTGCTGGCCAAGGCGAGCGGCGATGTGGCTTTGTTCAATACGGCAATGTCATCGATACAGGCCCGCATGTCACGCAGCTGATCGGTGCCCTGATCTGTACTGGCATAGGTCGACCATTGCGCTTACATTGTCAGCATGGCCCTGCCCGATCCCATCGAAACCATTCGTGAGACACTGGTCGACCAGGTGCGCAACGTGTTCAACGATGTGGAAAATGGCCAGCAGCCTGTACCGCCATCTGATGATGCCTTGTTCGGAAAAGACTCGCCCATCCGCTTGGTCCATGCCGATCTGGTGGGGATGATGGTAGGCGGCGTACGCAGCCTGCTGCTCCAGATGCTGCATCCCCATGCCTTGCAAGGCGTACTGGACCATTCCAACTTTCGCGAAGACATGCATGGCCGCCTTCGCAGGACCGCGCGCTTTATCGCAGTGACAACTTTTGGCCACCGCGATGACGCAACCAAAATGATCGAGCGCGTAAACCGCATTCACGCGCGAGTGAACGGCACTCTGCCAGGGGGACAGCCATATTCCGCAACCGACCCGCGAACCTTGGCATGGGTCCATGTGGTAGAAGCCACCAGCTTTCTGGCGGCCTATCTGCGCCATGTTAGGCCCGATATGCCCGGGCATTTGCAGGACGAATACTATCGCCAATTTGCGGTAATTGCGCGCGCTTTGGGGGCCGATCCTGTGCCAATCAACCGGCAGGAGGCAGAAGCCCTGTTCCGCGACTTTCGCAGCGAGTTGGCAACTTCACCCCAAGCCCGCGAGGTCGCCAATTTGGTGCTGACCCAGCGGCCTAAGGGCGCCCCGCCCGCTGTCCAATCCATGTTGGGCGGAGAGGCAGTGGCCATGCTGCCCAGCTTTGCCCGATCCATGCTGGACCTTGAACGCCCCGGCCTGTTGGCTTTGCCTGGACGGGCCGCAACATGGGGCATGGGCAAGACCTTGCGCTGGGCATTTCGACAGTAGCACCTCGATTTTGTCACAATCGCGGAGCATAATCGGTCGACCAATAGGAGAGACAAGATGTATGTAATGGGTGTTGTGCTCGCCGTGCCAGAAGGCAACAAATCTGAATATTTAGCCATGGCCAAGGATATGGGCGAGATATTCATGGATCATGGCGCGATTGAAGTTCTTGAAAACTGGGAAGCCGACGTCCCCGATGGCGAAAACACCGATCTTCGCAAGGCGGTCGCCGCCGAAGAAGGTGAGAAAATTGTATTCTCTTGGGCCATCTTCGCCAGCAAAGAGGCGTGCGACAAAGCGCATGAGGATATGATGCAGGATGAACGAATGAAACACACCCCTTCATCCATGCCGTTTGATGGCAAGCGCATGATTATGGGCGGATTTGAGAATATTTATGCAGCAGGAAGGTAAGGTCTGACTTATGGCCGATTTCACATTCTACACTGTCGCCATGAGCCGCGGCCAGATTGCCCGCTGGGCCTTGCACGAGGCAGGTGCGGATTACGATCAAGTGGTGTTCGATTGGGCAACGCGTCCGGATGATTTTGTGAATATCAATCCGATGAACAAGGTACCTACTCTGGTCCACCATCATGGTGATCATGACCATGTCGTGACCGAGGCGGCGGCGATCTGTCACTATCTGGCAGAGACCCATCCCGATGCTGGCCTGCTACCCGATGCGCACGAAAGCGCTGCCTATTTCCGTTGGCTGTTTTTTGCCGCCGGTCCGCTGGAACAAGCCGTGATTGCCAAGGCGATGGATTGGGAGGTGCCACCCGAACGCGCTGGCATGGCCGGATTTGGATCGCTGGATCTTGCCCTGTCGGCGATGGAAGGTTGGCTGTGCGACAATGATTATGTCTGCGGAGAGCGCTTCACCATGGCCGATGTCTATGTCGGCAGTCAGTTTATCTGGGGTCTACGGTTTGGATCAATTCCCGATACGCCAGCCTTCAAGGCTTATGTTGAACGTTGCACCGCCCGCCCGGCCTATTCTGAGGCCAATGCAATCGATGCAAAGCTGATCGAGGAAGCCAGCTAAGCTGCTCAATCAGGTGAACACGCGGCTCTTGCGCAGCAATTGATAGGCTTCAACAATGGTGGTCAGACGCTCTTCAAATTGGCGATCTCCGCCATTGCGATCAGGGTGATAGCGCCGGACCAGATCAGAATAGCGCCGCCGCAATTTGCGCAAATCGGTGTTGAGGCCGAGCCCCATGGTCTCCAACGCTTGCGCCTCTTCACGCGAAAAGCGACCATCGGCAAAGGCAGCATGGGCCGTTTCCACCTCGCGTTGCGCGCGCGATTTGATCCCGGCAACGCGGGCCCCGATCGCGTCCAGCGGATCGTCAAAATCAGCCCAGCGCGGCATGCCATCAACCCCGGCAGTTGGTTTGAAAGACGGGCTTTCCGATGCCCAACCCGCAGCCGGAGACTGCGCGGACAAAATCTCGTCGGCACTCATCCCTTCAAACCAGTCATAACCGGAATTGAACTCGCGCACATGTTCAAGGCAAAACCAGCGGTATTGTCCCGGACCATCAAACCCGCTGGGACGATGGCCGGGCGCGCGGAATTCGCCCTCTTCACCGCAGTTGGGATATTCACATTGCTGACCCGGGTTTTCGACCCTTCCATGAAACTTACTGCTGCGCATAAGCCATAAACAATGGGGACAAGCAGGCAAAATGCCAATAGGAAGGCCCCCATGACCGGAACAATTGCACAAGAAATGAAGAGTCTGCTGGAAGATGCTTTGGCGCCCGAAAGCTTGGAAATTATCAACGACAGCGCGCAACACCATGGCCATGCTGGCGATGATGGCAGTGGCGAATCGCATTTTACATTGGTGGTTTGCTCGGCCGCATTTGCGGGAAAAAACCGCTTGCAACGCCAACGCATGGTGATCGCTGCATTGGGTGATATCGTTGGCGAGAGAGTTCACGCCGTCGCCATCAAAGCCTCGGCACCAGGCGAATAAAGTCGGAGAATGAAATATGAGTGAGAACGCACAGACCGTCTGGATCACCGGCGGATCGTCCGGAATTGGCGCTGCCTTGGCCAGAGATTGGGCCGCGCGCGGTGCCAATATCATCCTGTCGGGCAGAGACCGCGAACGGTTGGAAGCCGTAGCGGCAGATTGCGGCGAGTGTTTGATCCTGCCGTTTGACGTGCGTGACGATGCGGCGCTGGCGGATGCCGCAGCGCAGGCGATTGCATGGAAAGGCGGCGTCGATGTAGCAGTGGCCAATGCCGGCATTTCGCAACGCAGCCAGGCCTTGAAGACAGATATGCAGGTCTATCGCGACATCATTGAAATTGACCTGACCGCGCAGATTGCTTTCACCCAATCGCTGATCGGCCATATGGCTGAGCGCGGTAGCGGGTCGCTGCTGTTTATCTCCTCCATTGCAGGCAAGGTCGGCGTACCGATGCGCACTGCCTACAGCGCGGCGAAGTTCGGATTGGCGGGCTATGCTGATGCTTTGCGCGCGGAGCTATCGCAAAAAGGTGTCAGCGTTCACGTAATCTATCCCGGATCGATTGCGACCGACGTTGCCCGCAATGCATTGACCTCTGACGGGACCAAACGTGGTCGTTCAGACAGGGTTATCGACGAGGGTATTCAGCCAGCCGATGCAGCCAAGACCATGATCGATGCGGTCTCCAAGGGAGAGCGCGAAATCATCGTGGCCGAGGGGATGGAATTGGGCATGGGCGAGATGCGCCGCACGCCCGATGCTCTATTCGATCAGGTCGCCGAAATGGTCGCCCAGGGCTATATCGAGAAGATGGAAGCTGCGGGCTAAGCGCCACTCCATTCCACCCACGCGCCGTGTGGATGGGCATGGGACAGGCACACAGATTGCCCCCCTCCGGGCCAATAACGCACATTCAGCTCGTGCCGGAAGGTCGCTGGATCGGTTTCCAGTGAAACCCAGGCCAAGGGCTGGTCGCGGCTGGCAGAGGCACCGGCGGTTTCCATCGCATTGGTGATCGCTTGTTGTGTTTCGGCGGGCATAT
Organism: uncultured Erythrobacter sp.; assembly: GCA_947495555.1. Taxonomy (GTDB): domain Bacteria; phylum Pseudomonadota; class Alphaproteobacteria; order Sphingomonadales; family Sphingomonadaceae; genus Erythrobacter. Next base: position 58,692 of record CANLZI010000002.1, read on the forward strand.
ATTGCCACATGATCGAGTGAAACATGACCCGTGTGACGCCGGAAGGCTGCTCGCTTGCCAGCATCTGTGCAACAAATTCGCCAGCATCTTGCTGCACCACATCGGGGGCCTTTTGCGCGGCCAATGTGATGGCGGCATCGATCCGCTCCATCCGGTCGGCCACTTCGGGCCAAACATAACTTTTCAAGCGGAGTGCAGCATCGGGATCGGCCAGATTAATGGGCGCAACATCGCATCCTTTCACTGAAACAATCTCCACGGGGTTGTTGGGTGGAGGATTGCCACGCCACTCTGGCTTGATCTGCATCGGCGAACCAATTGGCCCCACCTCAACCCCGCCCAGATCAAAATGGTAGCGATCCAGCATCGTGAGCACACCGGCGCTTGCGCCCAGTTCGAACAATTCAAATCGCGCCCCCAATTGGCCAGATAGCCACAACAGGCCTGACATGATGCTGGCTGAACGCCCAGCCTCATTTGTTTGCGGCGGCCCGTCGAGCCAAGGCAGCAATTGCGCATCAAACTTTTGCACCAATTCTATCACCAATTGGTCAATCTGGTCCTGATCGCTCAGCGCACCAGAATAGACCCGGTTCAGGCGGGTGTCGGCACCGCTCAGCACCAGGTGATGCAGTCCGCCTGCCATGCGCAGCGGCATCGCATCCTTTAGGCTCAAACCTGCCCAGCCGGCAATTCGCCGCCCGGTCGCTGTATCGGTTTGCATGACTGCATGGAGCGATCTGACGATCCGCGCGGTGCACGGTGCGCCATTCAAATCGGCGTGGTCTGCCTGCCATTCAATCGCCTTGGAAATCTCTGCAATCTGCATGACCGGACCCGATGTCCCGGCTGTATCTGATCCATCTGCCATTGCTCAAATTCCCTCAATATGTTTGCTCTTTGCCCAGCCAGTGCCTAAATCGCGCCGCGATGACTCACTCAGATAACAACTTGCTGACCTTTGCCATTCCCAAGGGGCGCATTCTTGACGAAGCGCTGCCGGTGATGGCGCGTGCCAATGTCATTCCCGAAGATGGGTTCCATGACAAAAGCAATCGTTCGCTCAGTTTTGCAACCACGCGGGACGATATGCGTTTGATCCGGGTGCGAGCATTTGATGTCGCAACCTTCGTAGCACATGGCGCGGCACAAGTCGGCATTGTAGGCTCTGACGTGATCGAAGAGTTTGATTATCCAGACCTTTATGCCCCGGTTGACCTCAACATTGGTTATTGCCGCTTGTCTGTCGCAGCGGAAAAAGGGGTTGATGTGAGCGACAAAAATGTCAGCCACCTGCGCGTTGCGACCAAATATCCCAATTTGACCCGGCGGCACTTTGAAGCGCGCGGGATCCAGGCCGAATGCGTGAAGCTGAACGGCGCGATGGAGCTGGCTCCCTCGCTTGGTCTGGCGCGGCAAATCGTGGATTTGGTGTCGAGCGGCCAGACGCTGAAGGACAATGGTTTAGTCGAAATTGCGCCGATCATGGATGTGACCGCACGGCTGATCGTCAATCGTGCAGCGCTGAAAACCGATCCCCGCGTGGGCGAGCTGGTAGCAGCCTTTCGTTCTGATACGGAAAACCGGCAGGCCGCCTGATGCTATTGTTGCGCGCCTCTGATCCCAAATTCGAAGCCAAGTTTCGCAAGGTCGTCAACGCGCGCCGCGAAAGCGACAGCACTGTGGCAAGCCAAGTGCGCGACATTTTGCGCGAGGTAAAGGCACGCGGTGATGCCGCCGTGGTCGATTATACCATGCGGTTTGACGGCTATGCCCTCAGCCAGAACGATGATTGGGTAATAACAGCTGATCGGTGCCGCGAGGCATATGAAGGGCTTGAGCCCAATCTGCGCGATGCGTTGGAATTGGCTGCCGAGCGTATTCGGGCCTATCACCGCGACCAATTGCCAGACAATCGTGACTTCACCGATGATGTTGGCGTGCGCCAAGGGGCCATCTGGCGTCCGGTGGATTCAGCAGGCCTTTATGTTCCGGGCGGACGCGCGGCTTACCCATCGTCCCTGCTGATGAACGCCATTCCGGCCCGCGTTGCCGGGGTTGAGCGATTGGTGGTGGTGACCCCTACGCCCAAGGGCAACAGCAATCCGTTGGTTCTGGCTGCGGCTCATATTGCGGGCGTGGACGAGATTTGGCGGATTGGCGGTGCCCAAGCCATCGGTGCGCTCGCCTATGGCACGGATAAGATTGCGCCCGTTGATGTCATCACCGGCCCGGGTAACGCCTGGGTGGCGGAAGCCAAACGGCAGATGTTTGGCGTTGTCGGGATTGATATGGTGGCCGGACCGAGCGAAATTTTGGTCATCGCTGACGCTGACAATGATCCCGACTGGATCGCAGCCGATCTGTTGAGTCAGGCTGAGCATGATCCAACCTCGCAATCGATCTTGATCACGGATGACGAAGCCTTTGGCGCGCAGGTTGCCGATTGCATCGATCTGCAATTTGCCTCGCTAGCGACCGCCGAAACTGCCCAAGCCAGCTGGTCTGACTATGGCGTTATCATCGTGGTGGAAACGCTCGACCAATCGGTTGAGCTGGCCAATGCGCTGGCGGCTGAGCATGTCGAGTTGGCAGTGGCCGATCCAGAACCCTTGCTGCATGGCATTCGTCATGCAGGCAGCGTGTTCCTGGGCCGGATGACGCCCGAGGCGATTGGCGATTATGTCGCCGGTCCCAACCATGTTTTGCCCACCGGACGGCGCGCGCGTTTTGCCAGCGGCCTGTCTGTGCTCGACTTTATGAAGCGCACCAGTTTTATCGCCTTGGATGATGCTGCGCTGCGCGCTATTGGCCCTGCAGCAACCGCGCTGGCCCATGCAGAGGGACTGCCGGCCCATGCAAAATCCGTTGAATTGAGGCTCAAATGAGTAATTCCCAACCTGCGCCGCGCGCGCAAGCCCGCTCAGCCGCCCGCCTCGCCGCGGTCCAAGCGCTGTATCAACAGCATATGGAAGGCACCGCGCTGACCAAATTGCTCAATGAATTTCACCAACACCGGCTGGGCATGGAAGTTGATGATGATCAGTTTGCCGAGGCCGAGGTGGAATTCTTTGACGATGTTGTCGGCGGCGTGGACGCTCGCAAGGACGAGATCGACGCTATGATTGCGGCCAAATTATCAGAAGGTTGGACCATCGCTCGTATGGACAAAACCATGCTGCAAATCTTGCGCTGTGGCTCCTATGAAATCCTTGCGCGGGCAGATGTCCCAGCGCCAGCCGTGATCAATGAATATGTCGATGTGGCCAAGGCCTTCTTCGATGATCGCGAGGCCAAATTCGCCAACGGCATTCTGGACACGATCGCCAAGGAAGCGCGAAATTAGGGCTATGCCCTCACCACAACGGTGCACAGCACCGCAAGGGCGACTGCCCGCCCGCAGCAGCGCGGACTTGTCCGCAAGCTGCGAGGAGTTCGAGGGCGCAAATGCGCCCGCGGGAACATAAGTGAACGAAGCAGATTTCATATCGGCCCTGCGCAAAATGCCGCTTCATCCCGGCGCGTGCGGTCTGCATGATGATTGCGCCATTCTGGAGATTGGCGATCAATCACTGATCATCACACATGATGCGATGTCCCAAGGCGTGCATTTTCGAAGCGACGCTGATTTGGCCGATGTTGCGTGGAAGCTGGTCGCCAGCAATCTGTCCGATCTTGCCGCCAAAGGGGCAGAACCCATCGGGGTGCTGCTGGGCCATGCGCTTGGCCAGGGCGACGAGCGCTTTCTGGATGGGTTGCAAGAGGTCTTGACCACATTTGGCATATCATTGCTGGGCGGCGACACAATTTCCGTCGAAGGAGCCCGCACCTTTGGCCTGACAGCCATCGGCAAAGCCACGCACACGCCGGTTCCCTCACGCAGCGGCGCGCAAGCGGGCGACAAGCTGTATGTCACCGGCACATTAGGCGCTGCGATGCTGGGATTTGAAGGCGAGGCCGACTATCTGCAAGCCTTCAACCGGCCCAGCCCTCGATTGGCAGAAGGTAAGGCACTGGCCCCATCGGTAAGTGCGATGATGGATATTTCAGACGGATTGCTTCTCGATGCATTCCGCTTGGCCGAGGCCAGCCAGGCCACGCTGGCCATTGATAGCCATCATGTGCCGGTTGCCGACGAAAAGCGGCGCGATGACGGTATGCGCTGGGGTGATGATTACGAATTGTTGTTCACCCTGCCGGATGGCGTCGAGCCTAGCGTTGCGGCGACATGTATAGGATCGGTGGAACCGTTGGGCTTTGCCCCGCTGCTGCTGGATGACAATCCGGTGGTGAACAGCCAGGGATTGGGCTTCCAGCACTAGGTGCGCCTGCCCTGAGCCGCAATTTGACCGGATAGACTGGTAAAACTGGTGAGATTACCGCCTTAATAGGGCTTCTGCCCTTGTCAGGCCGCGTTCAATCCGTATAGCCATCGCCGCACGAGCGCACCTGTGATCGCAGGGCGCTATTCCACGTAAAAGAGAGGGGATTTCTGTGGACCTTATTCTCATTTCAATTGGGCTTGGTTTGCTCGCCATTGTTTATGGTGTCTTTACCAGCCGTCAGGTTCTCGGCGCTGATGCCGGGAACGCTAAGATGCAAGAGATTGCTGGCGCCATTCAAGAAGGCGCACAAGCTTATCTCAACCGCCAATATATGACAATCGGCATCGTCGGTGTGGTCGTGGCCGTTCTGGTCGGACTGTTCCTCGGCATGGTTCCGGCTGTCGGATTCCTCATCGGAGCGATCCTATCGGGCGTTGCGGGCTATATCGGGATGAACATCTCGGTCCGCTCGAACGTGCGTACTGCGCAGGCGGCTAGCGTAGGCTTGCAAGAAGGCCTGACAATCGCGTTTCGCGCGGGCGCCATCACCGGCATGCTGGTGGCTGGCCTTGCCCTGCTCGCAATCGCGGTGTTCTTCTACGTCCTGGTTGGTTCGATGAATCTGGCGCCAAACAGCCGCGTCGTGATTGACGGTCTGGTTGGCCTGGCCTTTGGTGCATCGCTGATTTCAATCTTTGCCCGTTTGGGCGGCGGTATCTTTACCAAGGCTGCAGACGTTGGTGCCGACTTGGTCGGCAAGGTTGAAGCAGGCATCCCAGAGGATGATCCCCGTAACCCTGCCACCATCGCAGATAACGTTGGTGACAACGTTGGTGACTGTGCTGGCATGGCTGCTGACCTGTTCGAAACTTACGTCGTCACCGTTGGTGCGACCATGGTTCTGATGGCTCTGCTGCTGACCAATATTGGCGATCTGCTGCTGCCATTGATGGCTTTGCCATTGCTGATTGGCGGCGCGTGTATCGTAACCTCGATCATTGGCACCTATTTCGTCCGTCTGGGCAATGGCAAAAATGTCATGGGCGCGATGTATAAGGGCTTCATCGTTACGGCCGTTCTGGCCATTCCGCTGATCTGGATTGCCACTTCATATGCTCTCGGCACAGCCGGAATCGATATGAATACGGTGCTTAACCCAGGCCTCGGCATGGTTGAGTTCACTGGACGCGATCTGTTCTATTGTTCGCTAATCGGCCTTGCGCTGACAGGCATCATCATCTGGATCACCGAGTATTACACCGGCACGAATTATCGTCCGGTACGCTCGATCGCCAAGGCTTCGGAAACGGGCCATGGCACCAATGTGATCCAAGGTCTGGCGATCAGCTTGGAATCGACCGCACTGCCCACCATCGCCATCATCGCCGCCATCATCGGCGCGTACCAGCTTGCTGGCCTGCTAGGCCTGGCATTTGGTGCCACCGCGATGCTTGCACTGGCTGGCATGGTTGTGGCGCTGGACGCGTATGGTCCGGTAACCGACAACGCTGGCGGCATTGCCGAAATGGCTGGTCTGGACGAAAGCGTCCGCGAAAAGACCGACCTGCTCGACGCTGTTGGCAACACCACTAAAGCTGTGACCAAAGGCTATGCCATTGGTTCGGCCGGTCTTGCCGCGTTGGTGCTGTTTGCAGCCTATACCGCTGACCTTCGCGCATACTTCCCAACCGCTGAAGTCAACTTCAGCCTTGAGAATCCGTATGTGATTGTGGGTCTGCTGCTGGGTGCTCTGCTGCCGTATCTGTTCGGTGCCATGGGCATGACAGCGGTTGGCCGTGCGGCTGGCGATGTGGTTGTCGACGTGCGCAATCAGTTCCGCGAAAAGCCGGGCATCATGGAAGGCACCGAAAAGCCTGACTATGCCCGCACAGTGGATCTGGTGACCAAGGCCGCGATCAAAGAAATGATCATTCCGTCGCTGCTTCCGGTGCTTGCTCCGATTGCGACCTACTTTGTGATCTACTACATCGCAGGCCAGAACGAGGCTTTCGCTTCGTTGGGCGCATTGCTGCTCGGCGTGATTGTCGGCGGTCTGTTCGTCGCACTTTCCATGACCGCCGGTGGCGGTGCATGGGACAATGCGAAGAAATACATCGAAGACGGCAACCATGGCGGCAAGGGCTCAGAAGCTCATAAAGCTGCTGTGACCGGTGACACTGTTGGCGATCCTTACAAGGATACCGCAGGTCCGGCCGTGAACCCGATGATCAAGATCACCAACATTGTGGCGCTGTTGCTGCTGGCAGCTCTTGCTGGCACGCACTAAGCCGGTTGATCAAACATAAGGGCCCTTGGGTCCTGCCAAGACCCCGCCGCGAGCAATCTCGGCGGGGTTTTTGTTTGCGCAATTGACCACGGCTATTTGGTCGCCCAAAGGCAAGGCATGGAAAGTAACAACGCCGCAGATATCTCAGCTGCTGACACAGCGCCGCCCTCGCCCGAACAATTGGTCGCAGGCTTGGTCCGTTTGCTATCAGTTGAGCCAACCGGCGAGCACAGCTTCACTGGGCGTTCGCAAAAGGACGGGTTTGGCCGGATGTTTGGTGGGCAAGTGATTGCCCAGGCCTTGCAGGCCGCCCAAGAAACCGTGACCGATGGTAAGCAAGCGCACTCCATGCATGCCTATTTCCTGCGTGGAGGCGAGGAAGGCCCCATGACCGATCTGAAGGTCGAGGCCGACTTTGACGGGCGCAGCTTTGCCAATCGCCGCGTTGTTGCCAGCCAGACCACCAAGGATGGCAGCCACCGGCCAATCCTCAACCTAACGGCCAGCTTTCAGCGCCCGGAAGAAGGGCTGACGCATGACGAATATGTCATGCCTGATGTGCCCATGCCCGAAGATCTGCGCGCGGATATGGATTTGCGCCGCGAATATGCGGACAAGGCGGGCATCACCGGAAACGCGCGCAAGCTGATGCTGCGGCCGCGCTCGATCGAGATGCGCACAACCGACAAGCTGCATTGGATGAACAGCGAGCCGCGCCCGCCCGCAGCGCACAGCTGGTTCAAGGCCGCTGCCCCGCTTCCTTCGCTTGCGGGCAATGAAGGGCTGCATCGCGCCGTGATAGCCTATGCCAGCGACTTTACGCTGCTGGGCACCAGCGCCCTGCCCCATGGCCTCAGCTGGATGCGCGGCGAACTGGTCGGCGCGAGCCTTGACCATGCGTTGTGGTTTCACCGTCCAGCTCCCGCTGACGAATGGCTTCTCTATGCCACTGATTCCCCGTGGACCGGCAGTGGCAGAGGCTTCAACCGAGGCCGCATCTTCACCCGCGACGGCCAATTGGTCGCCAGTGTCGCCCAAGAAGGCATGATGCGCCGCCGCAAGGGTTCCTCCTAATGCGCCAACAAGACTGGTAGCCTTGGGTCTTTCAAAGCGTGTCGTGTGACCCCACCCAGCAGCATTTCTGCCAGGCGAGATCGACCATAGGCGCCCATGACCATATAACTGCACTCGCGCCGCAGAGCCGCTGAATACAACGCATCAGAAATGTTCGCCTCGCCCCGCGGCACTTCGAATACTTCGCAATCGACGCCATGCCGGCTCAGATATGCGGCCCCCTCCAAGGGAGCGAAGTCAAAGCGATCCTCTTTGGGCTCCTCGGTCACCGTCGCCAGATAGACTTTGCTGGCCTTTTTCAGCAGCGGCAGCGCTGCGCGGACGGCGTGGCATGCCTCGCTTGAACCGTTCCATGCCACCATGGCTGTGCCCGAACAATCCAGCGCCTTGTGATCCGTTGGTACGACCATAACCGGTGTCCGCGACCTCAGAACCAAATCACCCACCATATGCGAGGGTCCTGGCCCTTTCTCGCCAATATCATGCGGGCCAACAATGATCAGGTCCTTAAGTGCCGAATGAGCCAGCAAGCGATGTTCGGGCATGCCATCTTCAAGCAGCCAATCCCACTGGACCCCTTCATTGGACAAGTCCTTCTCGACCTTGGTCCGCAATTCTTCGGCTCTCTGCTTGATCGCCGGTAGGGCAGCGGCCATCGCCGATCCGTAAAAATCCCCCGGTGCAAAAATTTCCAAGTTTACGGCTTGAAGGCAGGTCAGATGTCCATCGAATGTTCTGCCGATGTCCAATGCGGCCTGCTTGCGTGCGTCCAAGCCTGCGTCATCTCCAATATGCAACATTATCGATTTCATGATCACTGCCTCCAATTGTCAATCCACAGCCGATCTGTGGAGAGTTTATTGCTAAGGCGGGCAGCACATCACGCATTGATCCAGATCAAAACATAGGCCTAATTTGCGCAATATCTTTGTTCAAATCGAGCCCGTGCTTGCGTTGGTGGCGATCAAGAGTAGGCTTCAACGCAGAGAGGTTTTCATTCATGCAGATTACTCGCGAAGCGCCGCTGAAATATACGCTGGAGCCCAGCAATCATCCCTATCTGTCTGGCCCTTGGACCCCCGTCCACGAGGAAGTGACGGTAGACGAGCTGGAGATCATCGAGGGTGAAATCCCGGCCGATATTGACGGGATCTATCTTCGCAACACCGAAAATCCTGTGCACCAGCCGCTGGGTCGCCATCACCCGTTTGATGGCGATGCGATGATCCATCAAGTGGATATCTCAGGCGGCAAGGCGAGCTATCGCAACCGCTTCGTGCGGACCCAATGTTTTACCCAAGAACAGATTGCTGGCGGCGCGCTGTGGGGCGGATTGATGGACCCGCCGGGCACATCCAAGCGCCCTGGTTTTGGCGCGCATGGCGGCTTGAAAGACACCGCCAGCACAGACATCATTGTGCACGCCGGAATTGCCTATTCCACCATGTATCAATGCGGCGAAGCCTGGATGATGGACCCGGTCACTCTGGAGAATTTGGGCAAGGCGCCATGGGGGCCGATTGACGGCATCTCAGCCCATCCCAAGGTGGATGAGCAAACCGGCGAGATGATGTTCTTCAACTATGGCGTCCACGCGCCCTATATGCACTATGGCGTCGTCGATCGGGCGGGCAAACTGGTGCATTATGTGCCGATCCCGCTAGCCGGTCCTCGCTTGCCGCATGACATGGCGATCACCAAGAACTGGTCGATCCTGAACGATATGCCGCTGTTTTGGGACGAGGAATTGCTCAAACGGGACATCCACGCAGCGCGCATTCACGATGGCATTCCTACCCGATTTGCGTTGATACCGCGCCATGGCCAGCCCGAGGACATCCGCTGGTTCGAGGCCGATCCGACCTATGTCCTGCATTGGACCAATGCTTATGAGACCACCGGGCCGGATGGCGATGAGGTGGTGCTCGAAGGCTATCATCAGGCCAAGCCGATGCCCGATCCGATCGAGGAAATGGGCAAATACAGCCATATGATGGCCTATGTGGACGAACACAGCTTTGAATCGCGTCTGCATCGCTGGCGCTTCAATTTGACCACGGGTGAATGCACCGAACAGCGCCTGTCCGACCGGATTGTGGAATTCGGGATGATCAATCCCAATTTTGCGATGAAGCCGTCGCGATATGTCTGGTCGACGACAACCAAGCCCGGCTGGTTCCTGTTCAATGGCTATGCCCGGCAGGACACGCAAACGGGCGGGGAGCAAATCTATCAATTGCCCGACGGGGTCTATGCCAGCGAGAGCCCAATTGTGCCGAGAAAAGGCACTACACAGGAAGACGACGCCTATCTGGTGACCTTCTTGATTGACGAGAACACAGGGTGTTCCGAACTAGCAATCCTGGACGCTAGCGATGTGACCAAGGGTCCAATCTGCCGGGCGAAATTGCCGCACAAAATCTCGAGTGGGGTGCATGCGACATGGGTTGAGCGGGACATGCTGCCCGCTACATAATGCGCTGAATTGTGCGGGTGAGACGGCGCGATTTCGTTTTTTGCACTTTTGACACTTTCCCAACTTGTTGTTGGATATGTCAAAGGCAGCTTTGAGGCGCTTTGTGTCTAGCGGAGACTAGTCAGCACAAGACTGATGCCACCTATTCTAATGCGCCAGATTCGGCATCAGGCATATCACTTGTCATTTCTTATTTCGATCCAACCGCGGGAAATTCCGCTCTCGCCATCGATTGTTGTCATCGCGCCGAACAGTCCCTCAAGGGAAACCCACGTGTGCGGGTATTTGTAGGTAGCCGTATCCATGATGAGCACACGATCCGTCTCTGCATCATAAGCGGCAATCGGCGAGATGTGACCGACACGGGACTGACCAAGCTCCTCGCGCTGATAATTGACCAACATGTAATCGTCTTCAGAAGAAAGGTTGCGAATTACTGTTTGGCGAAACTCCTCCAAGTTCGAAGCGTCCGCATGACTAGTAACAACTTCCACCCCATGCGACTCCAAGATGTCTGCGAGGACTTGCAGCGTCATACCCCGGACAGCGACCTTCCAAATCGGACGAACATTGGATGCTTCTTCATGGAATAGACTTGTTTGGGAAACACTTTTGCCAAGTGCATTTAGAACGATCGAACTGCTAGCCACCCCACAAAAGCTGCTCAGCTTTTGGGATTCGAAATGCTCCGCCATCTCATCGTAATCTGCGAGAGCGTCCGCATCCTGCAGTAACTGCTTGCCTTCTGCTGTCTCCGCGGAAATCAGAAATTCGGGAAGTGGTTGTGGATCCTCACTCGGCACCAACAAGAATGCAACTACGATGAGAAACGCCACAATGAGCAGCGCCAAGATTACCAGGACCCGATTGATCCATTTCTTCATGCCGCGCTTCCCTTTTTGACCTTGAAGGATCCCTAGCTCGGCTGACGGAGCTCAGCAAACTTCAACTGATAAACTGTGCTTCTGGCCTGCTTGTCAGATATGCGAGACCGCTAGTGTCCGCAATTGGGTCGTTAGCGGACTGTCTGCAAAACAGGCGCCTCCCCAACCCCATTCCTCACTCGCTGGCGTGGTAGAAATCATAGATCGTGCGGGCCACCGTTTCGGACACGCCCGGCGCTCGTTGCAAATCTTCCAATGAGGCCGCGCGCACTTTGCCCGCGGTGCCAAAATGCAGCAGTAGAGCGCGCTTGCGGGCCGGACCTATGCCCGGAATCTCGTCCAGCGGGGATGCGGTGATGGCACGGCTGCGCTTGGCCCGATGCGCGCCAATGGCATAGCGGTGCACCTCGTCGCGCAGATTTTGCAGATGAAACAGCACCGGCGAATTGGTCGGCAGAGTCTTCTCTCGGCCATCGGGAAAATGGAACACCTCGCGCCCTTCGCGTCCATGATGCGGTCCCTTGGCAATCGCGATCAAGGGCACATCCTCGATCCCCAATTCCTCCAGAGTATCGCGCACGCTGGACATTTGCCCCTTGCCGCCATCGATCAGCACAAGATCCGGCCACACCGCCTTCTCGCCCGAAGTCTCGCGGTCAGGGTCATCCTTGAGCGCGCGTTCAAAGCGCCGCCGCATAACCTCGCGCATCATGCCAAAATCATCATTGGTTTGCGCTTCGCGGATATTGAATTTGCGATATTGGTTTTTGATAAAGCCGTCAGGCCCAGCAACCACCATCGCACCCACCGCCTTGGTCCCTTGGATATGGCTGTTGTCATACACCTCGATCCGCTGCGGCGAGCCATCCAATTCCAGAATTTCGGCGAGCTCGCGGCCAATCTTCGCCTTGGTGCCGCGCTCGGCCAGGCGGCGCTCCAACGCCTCTGCTGCATTGCGGCTGGCCTGCTCCATCAAGCGGCGTCGGTCCCCACGTTGCGGGATAGATAGGGTGACTTTCTTGCCGGCCAGCTCGCTCAGCGCGGCTTCGACAAGCGTGCTTTCAGGTAGTTCGCGGTCGAGCAGAACGGTGGGCGGTGGCGGAACTTCTTCGTAAAATTGCAGGATGACGTTAGACAAAACCTGCGCCTCCTCCACATCCTTCGTATGGGTGGGGAAGAAAGCGCGATGGCCCCAATTCTGCCCGCCGCGAATGAAGAAGGCCTGCAAACCGATTTGCCCGCCCTTGGATGCCAAGGCGAACACATCGGCATCGCCAACGCCCGATGCATTGATAGCTTGGCTACCCTGAATAAAGGTGGCCGCGCGCAATCTGTCGCGCAGGATCGCAGCGGTTTCAAAGTCCAGATCCTGGGCCGCCTTGGCCATCTGCGTTTCCAGATCGGCCTGCACCTGACCCGACTTCCCCGCGAGGAATTGCTTGGCCTGATCGACTAACTGGGCATATCCATCCTTGTCGATCCGGTCGACACAAGGCGCGCTGCACCGCTTGATTTGATACAGCAGACAAGGCCTGTCTCGCCGCGCAAAAAAGCTGTCGGTGCACGATCGCAGCAGGAACAGCTTTTGCAGCGCATTGATGGTGGTGTTCACATTGCCCGCGCTGGCAAAGGGGCCGTAATAATTGCCCTTGGCCCGGCGCGCGCCGCGATGCTTCATAATTCGCGGAAAATCATGCTCTGACCGCAGCAGGATAAACGGAAAGCTCTTGTCATCGCGCAGCAGCACATTGAAGGGCGGGCGATAGCGCTTGACCAATTGCGCCTCTAGCAGCAGCGCCTCTGCCTCGGAATTGGTGGTTATGATCTCCATCGAGCGGGCCTGGCTGACCATGCGCTGCAGCCTGCCCGTAAGCCCCTGAATTTGCGTGTAATTGGCCACCCGCGCCTTTAGGCTGCGCGCCTTGCCCACATACAGGACATCGCCGCGCGTATCCAACATGCGATAGACACCGGGAACCGGCTTCAGCGTCTTTACCGTATCGCGGATGGCGGTGATCCCCGCATCAAGATCGGGCGTGGCGCTGGCGACGGTGTAGGTGGCGCGTTCTTCATTGAAGCGTTCAGCCCCGCGCGGGTCATGCGGTGATCCTGCCGCCGAAGGTTCGCGCCCATTTGCCATATCGCACAGATAGGCAGGAATTGCGGCCAGATCAAAGCCAAAGGCAAGCCAATTGATACTTGCCGTGCACGTTAGCTTGTGCGTTGCAGCATTATCCTGCTAGGAAGTCTGTTCGTGACCCGAAAACGGGCAATAATGTAATAATGCTGCGCGCAGCGGTTAACCGCAGACGACAGCAAACAGTGGGAGAGAGCCTTGCGACAATTGCAGGGAATGGATGCGTCTTTCGTCGCAATGGAGACGCGCAATTCGCCGATGCACATCGGCTCAATCCTGGTCTACAATCCGGAAACCGCACCCGAGGGATTCGTCCGGTTCAAGGATATCCTCGAATTCTTGCGTTCGCGCATGCAATTGTCGCGCACCATGCGGCAAAAGCTGGTGCAAGTGCCGTTCAACCTCGATTTTCCCTATTGGGTAGAAGACGAGGATTTCGATCTCGAATATCACGTGCGGCATGTGGCCTTGCCCAAGCCCGGCGATTGGCGCCAATTGTGTATTCAGGCGGCCCGCGTTTTCGCCCGGCCGCTGGATCTGAAGCGTCCACCATGGGAATTTACCGTGATCGAGGGCCTCGATAATGTCGACGGCATCGCCAAGGGTAGCTTTGCTTTTGTAACCAAGGTTCACCACTCTGCCATTGACGGGATGAGCGGGATCGACCTGATGGAGGCCATGCATACGCTGGAGCCTGATCCTGCGCCGTTGGAAAAGCATGACGATTGGCAGCCAGAGGCTGAGCCCAGCACCGTTGGCTTGCTCGCCCGCAGCTGGTGGAACGCTGTCACCAATCCAATGCGTCAGGTGAATGTTGCAGCCCAAACCATACCCGGACTGACCAAGGCAATTCAGGGCCTGGTGAACAAAGATTTCAACATCCACGGAGAGATGCTGGCCCCGCGCTGTCGTTTCAACGCCGTAATCTCGCCCCACCGCGTGGTGGAGGGACGCAGCTTTAAACTTGAAGATATCAAATCGATCCGCGCGCTCGCGCCAGGGTCCAAGGTCAATGACGTGTTTTTGTCGATCGTAGGCGGATCAATGCGCAAATATCTCGCCTCAAAGAATGATTTGCCCGAGAAGACTCTCACCGCAATGGCCCCGATTTCGGTGCGCTCCAGCGAGGAAAAGGGCGATATGGGTAACCAAGTCGCCGCCATGATCGCACCACTGGGCTCGCACCTTGAAGACCCGGCAGAGCGCTTGGCCTATGTCTATTCGCAAACCTCCAATAGCAAAGCGATGACCGAAGCGGTTGGCGCGCGCAATATGACCGAGATCAGTAAGGTCAGCCCTGCGCTGTTCATGGCATTGGGCGCTCAGCTTTATACCAGGCTGGGTCTGGCCAATCGGGTAGGACCGCCCTTCTCTACCGTGGTGACCAATGTTCCTGGCCCGCCGGTGTCGATTTATTCCAGCGGTGCGCGGCTGGAAAGCATGATGGGTCTGTTGTGCCTGACCGATGGGCTGGGTCTGGGCCATGTGGTGCAATCCTATCGCGACGAGGCAACCGTTTCCTTCACCGCCTGTCGCAAATTGCTGCCCGATCCCGACTTCTACATTGCCTGCATTGAGGAAAGTTTTGCCGAGCTGCTGGACGCGGCCAAGGCACTGGGACAAGATAGCGGCCAAAAGAAAACCACAAAAACCAAAAAGAAGTCGCAGAGGACAGCATAATGGCGAGCGCAGCACCGGCAGATTTTGCCTTTGAAACCACGGCACGGCCACCCAGCCCATTTTGGGCGCTGGCAGAAGGCCGGGCAATTTTCGAATTTGGCGCTTTTTATATGACGCGCGGCTATCTCTCGACGCTTAAGGGTGGCGATGGACATGCGGTGATGGTGCTGCCTGGTTTCATGGCCTCTAACAGCTCGACCGCGCCGATGCGCCGCTTGCTAAAGCGTTTGGGTTATGATGCCCATGGCTGGGATAGCGGGCGCAATGTCCGGATCGACAATGCTCTGGTTGAACGCCTAAGAACGCAAGTGACCCGCCTGCACGAGGAAAGCGGCGGCAAAGTTTCGTTGATCGGCTGGAGCCTGGGCGGCGTATTGGCCCGCGAGCTGACCAAAATGCACCCTGAATTGGTTCGCACTGTCATTTCACTGGGCAGTCCGATTAGCGATGATCGCAATCACACCAATGCGCGGCGCTTGTTCGAATTCTTCAACGGCGAAGAGCCCGAAGTATTGAAGGACGGAAATTTCGAGGGTCTGAACGATGCCCCGCCGGTTCCCACCACCTCCATTCTCACCAAAACCGATGGTGTGGTGCATTGGCGTGGATCGGTTCAGCATCCCGCTGATACGCCGACAGAAAATATCGAAGTTTATGCCAGCCACATTGGCTTGGGCGTCAATCCGTCCGTGATGATCGCGATTGCAGACCGTCTGCGGCAGGAAGAAGGGTCATGGAAGCCATTTGAGCCAAGCCTCGCACAGCGCTGGATGTTCCCCAAAACCGTTCTAAGCTGAGATCAGCCGGTATAATTCGCGCAGCTGGCTGCAATTGTGCGGTCAGAATATCTTGCGAATATCGATCCCGATAAAGCGGCCCGTCGGGTCCAGTAATCCTGGCTGAAAGGCCAGCGGGACAGCGCCATTTTCGTCGCGCACATCGCGCCGCGCATTGAACACATTGTCCGCTCTAAAGGCGAGCCTGAGATCGTCCAGAAATGTATCGGGCTTTTTAAAAACTTCGCGCAAATTCACAAACAATCGCAGATCAATCGTCAGCAGATCGTCGATCGACAGATCGCTGCTGCCCGGTAAGCCACTGCCATTGACCCGCGCAGGGCCGGTATAATCCGCCGTTACCCGAAGTCCTTTGCCCTTGCGGAAAATGCCTGCCCGCATCGAGGTGGTATGCCGCGGGAAGCCCAAAGTCTGCGTCGTATCACCATCCAGCTGGTCCAGAACCGGTGTGTTTGCAGCGATCAAGATCACATTGTCGAGCTCAACCGAATGCGTGAGGTTGACGAAATAGCGCCCCCGCCCGTCGCGTCCAAAGCCGCGTCTTACGACGCCCGCGCCACCCCTTGCAGCGCGTCGGCCCTTTGAAGTCGGAGCAGTCGAAGCACCAGGAGCAGCGTCAGCAGGCTTTGCCCCCTCGGGCGGTCTTTGGTTTTGTCCATCGGGCGCCGGTGGCCGCCCAGCACTGCCCCTACCTGTACCATCAGGCCGGCCGCCGGGGCTGGCTTTGCCAAAGCTGCCACGGGTGGTAAATCCAAACACCAAACGCTTTGACCGAGTGCTTTCAAAGATGATCGGGCGACGATCCACTTCGATCAATTGACCGCTGCCATCGCGCACAATTCGATCTGGAAATGCGGCTTCGATTGCTTGGGTAACCGAGGGAAACGCGCTGGTGACATTACTCGACCGATTGCGCACATATTCCGCCGTTAGCCGGGAATTCTCGATCAACGGAAAGCGCCAATTGGCTGCGAATTTCCAATCTTTCTGCGTCTCGGCTTGAAGGTCCTGATTGCCGCCCGTGATCACCGTGGCCAAAACAGTTTGGCCGGTCACAAAATCAAACACGGGAACGTTGAGTGTCTGAATTTCAGGACTTCCCAGCTGGGTCAGGCTGGGAGCAACTTGTGTGTAGATATAGTTTGCGGACAGGTCCAAGCCGTCGCTCACACCCCAATTCAGCCCGGTGTTGGCATCAATCAGAGTGCCAAAGTCCGATAATTCCTCCAGCCCGCCGCTGAAGCTGATCGAGACATCTCCAATGGCTCCCCATGCACCGCCCCGCTGGGCAATGGGGATCGATACATTGGTGCCCACTTCCCAGCGTGCCCGGGTCAGCTTGGTGTCGGCAGCGGTACGGCTGTCCTCACTTTCGATCCGCTTCCAGTCAAACCCGCCGTCAAATGTAGTCGAAACCTCTCCGGCTGGCAGCATCAGCGGACTGCCCCGAAAAGTGATCTGATTGGTAGAGGAAAGGCTGCGATTATTGGCCGTGTCAAAGCCTGCATCTACATTGGCCGGCAATGCCCCATCCAGCGCCAGATCACCCACAAGCGCGGCATCGATCAGCGCCTGCGGATCAAATGCCTTGTCGATCCGGGTCTTGGTTTGCGACCAATTGGCATCACTTGTAGCGGTGAACTGAAACAGTCCCATCGGCCGGCTATAGGTTGATCCGGCAGAAAAACTGTCGCTGTTCACCCTTGTCCTGAGCGGCGTCTCTTCGCCAAACACGCGAAATTCCTCATTGCCATCGGGGTCGGTCAACAAGGCCGAGTTGAGGCCCGACAGGCGCTTGCTTTGTTCGCGTTCGTAGGTTCCATTGAGCGAAAACAGCGAGCCATTGTCGAGATTGGAAGATGTCCAATTAACCGTCGCTTCGATATCCAGACTTTCATCCACTAGACTACGGAATTGGGCCGGATCGGGATCGCCCACCACAAGGCTACTGGATCCCTCGGTTTGGATAATGTCGCGCTCTGACTCGGTGAGGGTGGACGTGTCGCGCACCTCGGCCGTAACATTCAATCTCTTGCCCGAATCAAGTTTCAGCAGCGTGAATTCTGCCTCGCGAGCAAGATAGCCTCCTTCGCTCGGCCCCTCATATTCAAACTCGATCTCGCGGCTGGAGAAATTGTCCTTCAGGATCAGATTGACCACCCGTTGATCAGCCGAAAACCCAAATTTTACAGCCACCTCTTCGGGCAATACCTCGACCTTGCGAATGGCTTCGGGTGGGTAAGAACGCAATTCCCGAAAGCTGGAAATCCGCAAACCATTCACCAAAATTGCCGGTCGTCCACCGCCACCACGGCGGCGCGACGAGCTGGTTTGAGGGGCAATCACCTGCAGAATTTCGGCGATGGAATTGGCACCGATGCCCGCTACATCAGCCTCGTTCAGCTCTAGGATGGGAGCCTGCTCGACCTGCAATTGACCGCGAAGCCGCTCGCCCGTCACCACAATACTGTCGCCATCGCTGTACAATTCGACATCATCGGCACCCTGCGGCGGAGCCGAATTGGCGGTTTGAGCATGGGCTGTGATGGGCAACATCAACACAGCAATCGGCGCAGCACCCGACATCATAGAATAGGCAAGCTTCATAGTCGCAGTACTCACCAAGGCAGCGCATTCACGCAAGCGGCTGAATTGTATTATTTTGCATCACAGCAAATGGCAGGCACGTGTCATCGCATCGGCACGAATTTGCACCTCGATATTGTGAGCACATGCCCAGTGTTGCTGATCCAACGCACAGGCTGGCTGTTTTCTCCCGAGGGTTTCCTTTTCATTCCAGCGCGGCTAAAGCGCCGCGACAGATTGAACTTGAACACAGAACAAGGATTTACATGGCCAAAGAAGAACTCCTCGAAATGCGCGGCAAGGTGGTAGAACTGCTGCCCAATGCGATGTTCCGGGTTGAGCTTGAAAACGGTCACGAGGTGCTCGGCCATACTGCGGGTAAAATGCGCAAAAATCGCATCCGTGTATTGGTGGGCGACGAGGTCCTGTGCGAGCTGACCCCTTACGATTTGACCAAGGCGCGGATCACCTATCGCTTTATGCCTGGTCGCGGCGGTCCTGGTCAGGGCCCCGGCCCTCAATAAGCGGCTGCGCTGAATGAGCGCGCCTGCCAATCAACCCTATTTGACACTTGCTTCTGCCAGTCCACGGCGGCTGGAATTGCTTGCCCGATTGGGTGTTACACCCAATGCGGTGCAACCAGCCGATATTGATGAAACAGCGCATCCGGGCGAGCGTGCCAGAGATTACGCCAAGCGTATGGCCCGGGAAAAATGCGACGCAGTGACTGCTGACGGATGCGTATTGGCGGGCGATACGGTGGTGGCCGCTGGACATCGCATCTTGCCCAAGGCCGAAGATGAGCAGACCGCACGCGATTGCCTGTCCATCCTGTCTGGTCGGCGTCACATTGTCCTGTCGGCCATTGCCGTTCGCTCAGCTGACGGCAAACTTCGCGAGCGATTGTCAGAAACTCTGGTGCGCTTCAAACCGCTGACCAATTCCGAGATTGATGCCTATATCGTCAGCGGCGAATGGGAAGGAAAAGCCGGCGGATATGCCATTCAGGGCGCGGCCGAAGGTCTGATCCTGCGCATAGACGGAAGCCATTCTGGCGTTGTCGGGCTGCCACTGTATGAAACGCGCGCTATGCTGAAGTCTGCGGGCTTTGACATTGGCTGAGTGGATCCACGAGGAAAGTTTCGGGGAGTATCGCTCTCTTTTGGTCGAAAATGAACAGATTTTGGCCGCGCGGCTCAACTGGTTCAGCAAAATATGTGCAGGCACGATTGCCACAGCCAAGGTGATTAAGCGGTCCAAAGGCTCCGCCCGCGCGCTGTGCCTAACCCAAGCCCCCGCTGCAGGCTTTGAAGTGGAGGTGCCCGATCTGCCCCGCAATGCAAGCGAAGGCAGCGACGTTCGGATCATGATCCACCGCGAGCCGATGGCAGAGCGGGGCCGATTCAAAAGAGCGCAAGGGCGCCATTTTGCCGATCATCCCGCGCCTGATGCAATTGCTCCGATGGACAAACTGATCCGGGGCGAATGGGTCCATCGCTTGCCCGCCGGAATGTGGGAAGAGGTTTGGAGCTTGGCAGCCGAGGGCGAGATGGCATTTGCCGGTGGAAATCTGGTGATCAGCCCAACCCCTGCGATGACATTGATCGACATCGACGGCACCGGATCCGCGCGCGAGTTGGCGATGGCAGCGATCCCCGCCATTGCAAGAGCCGTCAGATGGATGGATCTGGGCGGAAATATCGGGATCGATTTCCCTACAATTGCCAACAAGGCTGATCGCAAGGCGGTGGATGCTGCGCTGGCCGATGCTTTGGACAATTGGCCGCACGAGCGCACCGCGATGAATGGTTTTGGCTTCGTCCAAATGGTTGCTCGGCTGGAGGTGCCTTCACTGCTGCACCGGCTGACCTTCTCTCGCTCAAGCGCCTGCGCGCGGTACCTGCTGCGTCAGGCAGCGGCTATCACCCAGCCCGGCCAATTGCTGCTGCAATGCCACCCGGCTGTAAAGGCAGCGATGGACGACGCATGGCTGATCGAATTGCGTGAAAAATCGGGCAAAGATCTGCGGATCGAGACTGATCCTGGTCTTGCGTTGGAGGCCGGATTCGCGCAATCCATCACATCATGAGCACGACAAAACCCTGCCCAATTTGCAAGAAGCCTCGCGTAGAAGAGCATACGCCCTTTTGCTCAATCCGTTGCAAAGACCGTGATTTGAGCCAATGGTTCGGCGATGGTTACGCCGTGCCAGGACGCGCAGTTGATCCGGAAGAAATTGCAGCGCAGGAATGGGACCAGCAGAATTAGTCAATTTGCGGCAAGGGATAGCGAAATACCCCTTGCCAATCGTGCGCGGCTTCGCCATAGGCCCGCACTCATTTGCTCGCCCGTTTGGACTTTGCTTCCAGACAATAGCTGCAGCGAATGCCCGGGTAGCTCAGGGGTAGAGCAGCGGATTGAAAATCCGCGTGTCGGTGGTTCAAATCCGCCCCCGGGCACCACTTTTCCGCTCAATCAGCCGCCTCAATCCAGCATCAATGCTGCCACCATCAAGGCGGTGACGAAGGATGCCAGCGTGGCAGCAAAGACGGGAATCAGCGGTTTCGGACCTGCTTCCAAAAGCAACGCCAGCCTAGAGCGCATAGCAGCAGCGGTTACCGCCAGCAAAAGCAGCGTTTTTGATAGAGTGAGGCCGTTGTCGCGCACCGCTTGTGGCACTTCAATTATGCTGTTGAGGCCCACCAGCGCCAAGAACCCCACAATGAACCAGGGAACGGCAACCTTGCGCCACAACGGTTGTGCCTGTTCTCCGGCGTCCTCGCCCCGGCCAAGCCAAATGGCGACCAGTGCAACAATCGGCGCCAACATCGCCACCCGTGCCAGCTTGACGATGGTTGCATCCGCGCCGGCCGGATCAGAGAAGCTGAACCCCGCACCAATCGCTTGAGCGACATCATGGACCGATGCACCGATTAGAAATCCGGCCTGCGCATCGCTCAGCCCAAGCATTTGGGCCAGAACCGGATAGACTGTCATCGCAATTGCGCTGGCCAAAGCGACCCCTACCAGCACGATTGAGAAACGGGTTGGATCCAGTCTGTTCTGCCCGATAACACCATATAGGGCCAAGGCGGCAGAGGCTCCGCAAATGGCGGTCGCCCCGCCTGCCAGAACGCCTGCCTCGCGCCCTTCCCCGATCAAACGTGACGCCATGACGCCGCTGGTAAAGGCTGCCAGCATAACGAGGGCCAGCCCGGCAAATGTCACCCAACCCAAGGCAGCAACCTGCATCACCGTAATCTGCAACCCCAGCACCACAATGCCCAGACGCAGCCCATGGCGAGCGACAAAATCTAATCCAGCATGTGTTCGCGCATCTTCCGAGGCAAAGCTGAGTGCCAGCCCGATCAGTAAGCCCAACAGGATCAAGGGAAAGCCATAATATTGCGCCAGCCACATCGCCGCCAAACTTGCTGTGGCGCAAATCGCAAGACCGGGCAGAAAAGCGGTTCCGGGGCGCTTTTCCGGCGTGCTTTCCGCCTGATGGATCTCTCCAAACAGATCGCCAGCATAAAAGTCTTGCGGCAATTGCTTCATCACGCGACCCCTTCGTCATGCAGTCAGATGGGCCTCGATCAGCCTGCCTAACAGCCGATTTTCCTCGCCCCAGTTGAGCGGTTGTTAGCGCCGTAACAGCGGCTTGGCCAATCCCACGGAATTTTGCGCATGATAGGCGTAAGCCAAGGTTTGCCAAAAAGCCTCAAAGCGCCTATGAATCGAGCAACGCCCCGGCAGCTGCGACGCATTGTGTTTCGCCACGCCGGGGCTCGTTATTTTTGCCAAGGAATGTCTGCAATGACGCGTCGTCGCCAAATCTATGAAGGCAAGGCCAAGATCCTTTACGAAGGTCCAGAGCCGGGCACCATCATCCAATATTTCAAGGATGATGCGACCGCTTTTAACGCCGAGAAAAAGGGTACGATCAACGGCAAGGGCGTGATCAACAACCGCATCTCCGAACATGTCTTTTCCCGGCTGTCGCATATCGGCATTCCGACCCATTTCATCCGCCGCCTGAATATGCGCGAGCAATTGGTGCGCCAATGCGAGATTGTTCCGATCGAAGTTGTAGTGCGCAATGTCGCAGCTGGCTCCATAACTAAGCGGCTAGGCATCGAAGAGGGTGAGCAACTGCCCCACACCTTGATCGAATATTATTACAAGGATGATGCGCTGGGTGATCCGCTGATTGCGGAAGAGCACATTGCCTGTTTTGGCTGGGCTTCGAACGAGGAAATGCAGGACATTTCTTCGATGGCGATCCGGATCAATGATTTCATGTGCGGCATGTTCGCCGCGATCGATGTGCGCCTGGTCGACTTCAAGCTGGAATTTGGCCGGATCTATGATGGCGATTTTAGCCGGGTCATTCTGGCCGACGAAATCAGCCCGGACGGATGCCGTTTGTGGGACATGAATACGGGCGAGAAACTGGACAAGGACCGCTTCCGGCGTGATCTTGGCGGCGAAGAAGAGGCCTATCGCGAAGTGGCCCGCCGGTTGGGCTTGCTGCAAGGCGAGGACAATGGCCCGGGCGAAGTGCTCGACCTTTCCAGCCACCGCAACAAACTGCGTGGCTCAGCCAATCCACCCAAGAAATAGGCGACCGGTGTACCGACACGAATTGCGCTTTGCTTTTGGGCCTCGTGCTTTGCGGGCTACCGGTTTGGGCCGCTTGATATCTAGTTCTGTCGGGCTTTTGATAGCGCTGTGTTTGGGCGTTTCGGCTCCGGCCTATGCCCAAGACGCCTCGACCAGCAATCCATCCGCCCAGCCTGACTGGATTTTTGAAACAAGCGATGTGCCGGTCGATCCCGGATTTGTGTTCGGCAAGCTGGACAATGGCATGCGCTATATCCTGCGCGAAAATGCCACGCCCGAAGGCACCGCGATGGTCCGGATGCGGATCGATTCAGGCTCTTTGGACGAAACCGAGACCGAGCGCGGCCTGTCTCATTTTCTGGAACACATGGCCTTTAATGGCTCCAAGGGCATTCCCGAGGGCGAGATGATCAAGCTGTTGGAGCGAGAGGGCTTGGCCTTTGGCGCCGACACCAACGCCTCCACTGGCTTCAGCGCGATAACCTATATGCTCAACCTGCCGCGCAATGACGAAGAATTGCTGGGTACGGCATTGATGTTGATGCGGGAAACCGCCAGCGAGCTGCTGATCGAGCAAGATGCAGTCGAGCGCGAACGCGGCGTCATCCTGGCTGAGCGACGCGACCGGCGTAATTTCTCGCAGCGCGCGTTGGAGGATTACTTCGCCTTTTCAACGCCTAATGCGCGCTATGCGCAAAGGCTGCCTATCGGCGCGTTGGAGGTGCTGGAAAGTGCCAACGCGGATCAGCTGCGCGGCCTTTACAAACGCACCTATACGCCCGCCAACACCGTACTGGTGATCGTGGGCGATATTCCCGTCGCGACCATGGAGCAGGCCATAAGGACGCGCTTTTCAGACTGGCAGGGCGGCCCTGCTCCGGTCGATCCGGAAACAGGCCCAGTCGACATCAGTCGGTCCGGGATCACCGATATCTATATCGATCCCGCCTTGTCCGAATCTGTATCCATCGCCCAGTTCGGATCATGGCAGGACCGTCCTGACACTGTGGCCAATCGCCGCGAGAACGCTCTGCGCTCAGTAGCTTATGCCATCGTGAACCGCCGATTGGCGCGGCTCGCACGGTCGCAAGACGCGCCGTTTCGTGGGGCCAGTTTCTCTACCGGAGACTTATTCGAAGACGCTCGCGTCACCTCGATTTCTATCGTCAGCCTGGATGGCGAGTGGCGCAAAGGAATGTTGGCGGCTGTGAAAGAGGTCCATCAGGCGCTGACCTATGGCTTTACCAAGTCCGAAATTGCCGAACAATTGGCCAACCGCCGGACCGCGCTGGAAAATGCGGTCGAGGGAGAGAGCACACGCAGCAATGGTGCCTTGATCAGCGGAGCATTGTCGTTGCTAAGCAGCGAGCGTATTCCAACGAAAGCACGCTATCGCCTCGATCAGTTCGAAGCGACGCAGGAGGAATTCACCGCCGAGCGTCTGCTGGCAGCCTTGCTGGCGGACGTGATCCCGCTGGATGATCCCATGATCCGTCTGCAGGGGCGCGTAGCTCCTGAAGGCGGCGAGGAAGCACTGCGCGAGACATTCACACAAGCGATGGCCCTGCCCATCGCCGCGCCCGAGGACAAAGGCGCCGCCGAATTTGCCTATACCGATTTCGGTGAACCTGGAGTTATCGTGTCCGATAGCGAAGACGATCGGATGGGCTTTCGCCTAATCACCTTTGCCAACGGCGTTCGCCTGACGCTGAAACAGACCGATATTCAAGAGGATCGGATCAGCTACCGCGTTGCGCTGGATGGTGGGCGATTGTTGAACACGGCAGAAAACCCGTTGGCGACCGAGCTGGTGCCCTCCTTGCCCGCAGGCGGGTTGGGACAGCACAGCCAAGACGAATTGCTCAGCATTCTGGCCGGTCGCAGCGTGGGTTTACGGATCAGCAACACGGAAGATGCCTTCACTTTGGGTGGAACGACAACCCCACGCGATCTTGAGCTGCAATTGCAGCTGATCACCGCCGGTTTGACCGATCCGGGCTATCGCCGCGAGGGGCTTGAGCAATATCGCCGCCGGATCGACAATTTTTTCAACACGCTGCGCGCCACCCCGGGCCGGACCTATAGCACGCAAGCCGGCGCCATCCTGTCTGACAATGATCCGCGCTTCTCTTTGCAAGAGAGAGACCAGTATTTCGCGCTGGATTTCGCGCAATTGCAGTCCGTCATCGCAGATCGCCTGCAAAATGGGGCGATCGAAGTGGCGCTGGTGGGTGATTTTGACAGCGATGCCGCCATTGCTGCCATTGCCAACAGCTTGGGTGCCCTCCCCCCGCGCGAAGCCGATTTTCTGCCGCGCGAAGAGGCGCGCCAACGCAGCTTTACGAAATCCCGAGGCAAGCGCGTTCTGCATCACCAAGGCGAGGATGATCAGGCATTGGTGCGGATGGTATGGCCCACCACTGATGATCGCGATCTTACTCAAGTCTCGACCCTGAGATTGTTGGGCGCTGCGGTAGGGATTGAGCTGCAACAGCGCTTGCGCGAAGAACTGGGGCAAGCTTATTCACCATCCGCATCCAGCCAGATGAGCCATTTCTATCCCGGATACGGAACATTCCTGATCACCGCATCGGTTGAAGCGAGCGAGATCGAGGCCACCAGAGGCGCCATCACAGAGCTGTTGGAAGACTTGCAGAACAAGCCGATTGACCCCGATCTGGTGGAGCGAGCGAGAAAGCCCTTGTTGGAAAATTATGACAATACGCTGAAACGGTTGAGTGGGTGGATCCCATTGGCCTGGCGCGCGCATAGCGAACCGGAGCGGATTGACCGTTTTCTAGCCTATCCAGATGTTCTGAAGGCAGTGACTGCAGCAGACCTGCAGGCCGCGGCGCAGCAATATTTGGCCCGGGATGATGCGGTCGAGATACTCTTGCTGCCCGAAGAAGCTGACACCGCAGTCGAATAGTCCTGCAATCGCGCATCAAAACCGCACGCAGTCGTGGGCAATATTGAGCGAATGATTGCGCTGTCGCATCGCCGCGCTATAGGCTGCGACCAACCGACCCAGAATCTTGGCAGGAGCCAGTATGAAAGTCCGTATCCTCGTCCGCCTGAAGCCCGGAGTGCTCGACCCGCAGGGACGTGCCGTCCATCACTCGCTGGAGGGTCTAGGCTTTGACGGTGTAGAAGATGTGCGGATTGGCCGCCTGATCGAGCTGGATGTGGCCGACAACACGACGGACGAGCGGATCGACCAGATGTGCCAGCAATTGCTCGCCAATATGGTGATCGAGGATTACGCAATCGAGAAGCTGAGCGCTTCGGAAGCGGCGTAATGGCTATGCGCAGCGCCGTTGTCACCTTCCCAGGATCCAATTGTGATCGCGATATGGCGGTTGCCCTGGCCAATGTTTCGGGAACCCAGCCGCTGCGCCTGTGGCATGGCGATGCCGAATTGCCCGACGGGTTGGACTTTATCGCTTTGCCCGGTGGCTTTTCCTATGGCGATTACCTACGTTCAGGCGCCATGGCCTCGCGCAGCCCGATCCTGCAGGCGGTGGTTGCCGCGGCCAAGCGCGGCGTGCCCGTTCTGGGCGTGTGCAACGGCTTTCAGGTTTTAACAGAGGCAAAATTGTTGCCCGGCGCATTGATGCGCAATGCCAGCCAGAACTTCATTTGCAAGACAGTTCCGCTCAAGGTCGAAACCAACCAGACGCGCTTCACCTCAGCCTATGATAAAGGCGAGATCATCCACATTCCTGTGGCCCATCACGATGGAAATTTCTTTGCTGACGAGGCCACGCTTGACCGGCTGGAAGGCGATGGCCAGGTCGTGTTTCGCTATGCTGAGCCCTGCAATGGTTCGCGCCGCGATATTGCCGGGATCATCAATGCTGAAGGCAATGTGCTGGGCATGATGCCGCATCCCGAACGGGCAATTGAGGCCGACCATGGCGGCAGCGATGGTCGCAAATTGTTCGAAAGCGCGATGGGCGCTTTGCTCAACGCTTAAAGCCCTAATTGATCAGGCGCTTTTGCGCGCAATGGGCTTGAATAAACGCCGCGCGTCATCTGCGGGCATTGGACGGCCAAAGTAGAAGCCCTGGATCTTGTCGCATCCCATTGACCGGATCAGCGCCGCTTCTTCAGCAGTTTCAACGCCTTCAGCTGTCGTTGTCATATCCAGACTTTGCGCCATCGCAACTACAGCCCGAATAATGGCTAGGCTTTCCGCGCTTTGTTGCGCCGCGCCCTGAACAAATGTCCGGTCGACCTTGATGGTAGAGAAGCGCAGCTTGCGCAGATAGCCAAGCGAGGAATAGCCGGTGCCAAAGTCATCCAGCGCCACGCTGCAACCCAGCGCCATAACCTGCTCCAACGCGTTACGGG
Organism: uncultured Erythrobacter sp.; assembly: GCA_947495555.1. GTDB lineage: Bacteria > Pseudomonadota > Alphaproteobacteria > Sphingomonadales > Sphingomonadaceae > Erythrobacter. The sequence goes on from CANLZI010000002.1 coordinate 85,914, forward strand.
CAATGCTGGCATCGCGCAGGAAAATGCTTTCCGTCACTTCGATTTCCAGCCGCTCGGGTCGCAATCCTGTTTCGGCCAGTGCGCTCACCACATCATCGGTAAAGTCCGGCTCCAGCAATTGCTCGGGCGATACATTGACGTTCACCTTGATATTCTCGGGCCACTTGCGCGCTTCGATACAAGCCTGACGCAGCACCCAACGCCCGATCGGTACGATCAAGCGCGTGTCTTCAGCCAAGGGGATGAACTTGCCCGGGCTAACAAAACCGTGATCCTTGCTGTTCCAGCGAACCAGGGCCTCGAAACTGACCAGCTCCTCGCTATTGGAATCAACCACAGGTTGATAATGCAGGACCAATTCCTCGTCCTCCAACGCATTGCGCAAGGAAACCTCGAGCTGGCGACGTTCTTCTGCGTGAGCATGCAGTCCGGGCTCGAATTTGTGGTGTTCGCCGCCGCCATCATCTTTTGAACGGTACAGGGCCAAATCGGCATTGCGCATCAATTCTTCGACCGTCCGGCCATCGCGTGGCCCTACTGCCGACCCGACGCTGGCCCCCACATACAAAGTGTGGTTGTCCACCGTATAAGGTTCAGACAAATGATCGATGACCTTCTGGGAGATTTTCTCGATCACGGTGTGATCGGTTGCATCGCGGATCACAATGGCGAATTCATCGCCGCCCAATCGTCCACACATGCAATTGTCGCCCATGATGGATTGCAAGCGTGCGGCAACCTGCGCCAGCAGCCTGTCACCCACCAGATGGCCCAGCGAATCGTTGACCGACTTAAATCGATCCAGATCAACCATCAGAAACGCACAGCGCGAACGCCACTGCTCTGAATACCGCAGCGCTTCGCCCAATGCTTCGGTCAATTGCAACCTATTAGGCAGCTTGGTGAGAGGATCATATCGCGCCAAATACGAGATTTTCTCGGAAGATTCGCGTTGCTCGGTAACGTCAGAGCCGACCCCGCGGAAGCCAATGAACTTGCCCCGCTCATCCCGCATGGGTGTGCCGGACAATTCCCACCACCGTGGCTCTCCCTTGATCGACACTTCGACCAATTGATTGGAGAAGTTTTCGCGATGCTTCAACCGTTCGGCAAGATCATGCAGGCTGGTTGGGAAGTTGCCGCTTTCCCATGATTTTCCAGCCACCAGCTCGAGCAGTGGGCGCCCCTCGGCCTCGGATTGAACTTGACCAAGCGCAAAGGCAAAGCGCGGCGAAACAGCTTGCACGCGGCGCGACGTATCGACTTCCCACAGCCAGTCGGCCTCGTTCTCTTCAAATTCGCGCAGCAGTAGCGAGACGACCTGATCCTTCTCGGCCACGCCGTCTTCAGCAATCTTTGCACACAAGATCTTGCGCGAGACTTCGATAGCGCCAAGCATCACAATTGCGGTCAAAATGACCACAGCAGCAACCATGCCGTATTGGCCTGTTAAGAAGAATGCAGTGGCAGCGGAGGCGCCAACAATGGTTGAGAAGATCACTATTCCCAGTGGAGCGGAGCTGAAGAACAGGGCTGATCCGGCCATGATGATTGCCACTAAAGCCCAAGCCGAAACGTGGAGCGTTGGGCCGCCAATCATACCAAAATAGGTGAGCGGGATGGCCCACAAAAGCCCCGAGCAAACCGGCGTCAACGCTTGGCGCAAGACTTCAGAGCGGGTGACCGGGCGGCGAAATCCATCCGCCAAACTCTCGTCATAGCTGGCACCACGGATCTGCACCGTTACGACCAGTGCAAACCACAGGCCCAACCAAAGCGGAGCGACAGCCCCCAAAAATAGCCAGACAGTGAGCAGCGACATCACCACATGCATCGCCACGCGGTAACGGGCATGTCCGATCAGTGTCGAATATTGCAACCCGCGCAGCTGTGCCCATTCGGGATTATCGGCCGTAGACAGGCCAAACACCACGGACAGGGGCAACTTCCCCGACAGGGAGTTGTTGGATGAATCAGTCTCGCTCACGAGAATGCGTCTAACGCGGAAAGGTTATCGGCCAGTAAAGCAAAACTCTACAGCACGCTGTAAATACTGTTAATCCGCTGATTTTGAACGCAGTTTGGCGACGGCTTCTTCCCAATTCTGGCCGTCCAAAGTAACTATTTCTGGCTGAATTAAAGAATTGGGCTGAATACAATTGAAGTTGATGCTCCAACTGTCCGGGTGTGAACGAGGCTGATAAAAGCTCTTCACACCGCAAATTTTGCAGAACAGATGATCCGCATTTCTTGTGGCGAATTTGTATGAAGTCAGCGCATCCTTACCGCTGATCAGCTCGAAGTCTTCATGCGGGACGGTGAGATGCAGATATCCCGTCATCGAGCAGACCGAACAATTGCAATCGAGCAATTCAGGCCTTTCAGTCGTCTCCGCCTCGAATTGCACCGCACCGCAATGACACCCGCCAACCACCTTCACCATGCTGTGCGCCTCACTCGACCGTTACCGATTTTGCCAAATTGCGGGGCTGATCAACATCTGTGCCCTTCACGCAGGCCGTGTGATAGGCCAGCAATTGCACCGGAACAGCATAGACCAGTGGTGCGATCAGCGGGTGAACTTCGGGCATTTCGATGGTCGCAATGCACCCTTCGCCCGCTTCCGCCAATCCTCTCGCATCAGAAATAAGGATTATTTTTCCGCCTCTTGCACGGACTTCTTCCATATTCGACACGGTCTTTTCAAACAGTGGACCCGATGGAGCGATCACCAGCACTGGAACTGCATCGTCAATCAAAGCGATAGGACCATGCTTCATTTCGCCCGCGGCATATCCTTCAGCATGAATATAGCTGATTTCTTTGAGCTTCAGCGCGCCTTCCAAGGCCAGCGGGAAATCCTGGCCGCGTCCCATATACAGCACGTCGCGGGCCGGAGCGATCAAATGGGCCATCCCGGCAATATCTTCATCATGTTCAAGTGCCGCATTGAGGCTGGCCGGCGTTTCAAGCAGATGCTTGACCACTTCCTCTTCTTCGGCCCGGCTCATCAAGCCTTTGGCCACCGCCATATGCGTTGCCAATGCCGCTAGAACGGCCAGCTGACAGGTAAATGCCTTCGTCGAAGCGACGCCGATTTCCGGACCGGCATGGGTCGGAAGCAACAAGTCGGCCTCCCTCGCCATGGAACTGGTTGGCACATTGACTACAACGCCGATGGTTTGGCCCGCCTGCTTGCAGTGGCGCAGTGCTGCCAAAGTGTCCGCAGTCTCGCCGCTTTGGGAGATAAACAGGGCCAGTCCGCCCTCTTCCAAAACCGGGTCACGATAGCGAAACTCGCTCGCCACATCGATGTCCACCGGCACCCGGGCGAAATGTTCGAACCAGTATTTTGCCACCATTCCTGCGTAAAACGAGGTGCCGCAAGCAACGATGGTCAGACGCCTGACTTGCGAGATATCAAAGTCCAATTGCGGCAGAGCCACCGAATTGTTCGCCTGGCGCAGGTAAGATCCCAATGTCTGCGCAACCACCGTGGGTTGTTCAAATATCTCTTTCTGCATGTAGTGGTGATAATTGCCCTTCTCGACAGCAGCGGCCGAGGCACCAGAAGACTGTATCGGACGGTTTACTTGATTGTTTTCACGATCAAAAATGGTCGCCCCACCCTTGGTGATGACAACCCAATCGCCTTCTTCAAGATAGGAAATGCGCTGGGTGAGCGGGGCCAGGGCCAAGGCATCAGAGCCAAGATAAGTCTCGCCTTCGCCATACCCCACCACCAGCGGTGACCCCAACCGCGCACCGATCAGCAAGTCGGGATGGTCGCGAAAGGCGATGGCCAGCGCGAACGCCCCGCGCAGCCTTGGCAGAACATTGCTCACCGCCTCTTGCGGGCTGGCACCTTGCTCAACTTCGCGCGAAACCAGATGGGCGGCCACTTCACTATCGGTTTCGCTTTCAAACACCCGGCCATCGGCTCGCAGCTCTTCGCGAAGCGGCTTGAAGTTTTCGATGATGCCATTGTGCACCAACGCGACCAGATCGGTGGCATGCGGGTGAGCGTTGCTCGCCGTGGGCGCGCCATGCGTTGCCCAACGGGTGTGGGCAATACCAATAACCCCGGGAGCGTCATTGCTCGCCAACACTTCTACCAAATTCTTAAGCTTGCCCTCGGCGCGGCGACGAACCAGTTGGCCATTGTCGATCGTGCACAGGCCTGCGCTGTCATATCCGCGATATTCCATCCGCTTGAGACCATCGACCAAACGATCCGCAACCGGAGAGCTGCCAACAATTCCAATAATCCCACACATGCGCTGTCCCGACCTGAACTATATTTCGTAAGGCCTCTGCCGTTATCGAGAGGCATCTGAATGCAAGCTTGCCTCTAGCGCCATATCGCGACGACTTAAACGCTCTTTTGAGGGCGACCTGTTTAAGGCGAAAAACTCTGCCCAATGCAGCAGCGTGCTATCAAACGCTTTGCTCAATTGATATGCATCCGCAAGCGGGCTTGGTTATGGTTAACGCATAATTTATATTCGCTGATTAGGCAGACGGGAATGTTCGGGGGCAATTCGATTTCATGACCAAGCTAGTGATCCAGATTCCTTGTCTGAACGAGGGCGACAGTCTTGCAAGTACAATTGCTCGTCTGCCGCGCTCGATAGATGGCGTCGATACAATTGAATTGCTGATTATCGATGACGGCAGCTCGGACGACACAGTGGCCGTGGCGAAAAACTGCGGTGTCGATCACATTGTTAGCCATCGTCGCAATCGCGGTCTGGCTCAAGCGTTCAGGACAGGCGTGGCAGCGGCACTGGATGCCGGTGCAGATATCATCGTCAACACGGATGCTGACTCATGGGCCAGAAAAATCTTGGACATCTACAGTTGGGATGGACGGAAACGGCAAGATTTTGTTGCGAAAGCCCGTGCCGCCATCGCCTTGCACTATAGCTGGGAAACCGTTGCGGGCCGCATTATTGGCTTGGCGCAAACGGGTAGGTAGAAATTTCCCCCAGCGATAATATTTTCTTCCTGTCTAAAGATCCCGCGAACCTTAGGAAAAAAATAAGGTTTCCACTTTATTCACCAAACTTCGTGAGGCGTCCTTCGTCATATGTCGACGATGAGACCAATGAAGTTTTTGTGCGTGGGGATCTAGAATGACCGCATTTGGTAGGAAGTCCGGACCTGGGGGCATGAAGCCCGGGGCTCGCCCATCCTTTGGCGTGGCAAAGCCCATGCAAGGCGGCGATCGCAGCAATGCGGCTGACGAAAATGCGGATGAAGGTGGTGAACAATTCCCGCCTCTGCCAGGCGCTGATGGCGCAGGCCAAGACGGTGCCAGCAGCCCTGATAGCGGTGATGGTTCAAGTGGTTCGCTTTCCAATAGCAACGAAGACGCGCTAAGCCGGTTGGCTGATCGCGCCAATCAGGTTCACGAACAAACCGAAATCGGCGGCTTTGAAGCCAGTGTCCACAAGATCAAGGAACAGGTCCTTCCGCGCTTGCTGGAACGGGTCGATCCCGAGGCAGCAGCAACGCTGTCCAAGGAAGAGCTGTCCGAAGAATTTCGTCCGATCATCATGGAAGTGCTGGCCGAGCTGAAGGTCACGTTGAACCGCCGCGAGCAATTCGCGCTGGAAAAAGTGCTGATCGATGAATTGCTGGGCTTTGGTCCGCTGGAAGAATTGCTGAACGATCCTGACGTGTCCGACATCATGGTCAACGGGCCGCAGCAGACCTATATTGAAAAGGGCGGTAAGCTGAAACTTGCCCCGATCCAATTCCGCGACGAACAGCATCTGTTCCAGATCGCCCAACGGATTGTGAACCAGGTTGGCCGCCGCGTCGACCAAACCACACCTCTCGCCGATGCTCGCTTGAAAGACGGTAGCCGTGTGAACGTCATCGTTCCGCCTCTTTCGCTGAAGGGCACAGCGATCTCCATTCGTAAGTTTTCTGAAAAGCCGATTACGCTTGATATGCTCAAGGACTTTGGCTCGATGAATGACAAAATGTGTACCGCGCTGAAAATTGCCGGTGCCAGCCGGATGAACATCGTTATTTCAGGCGGTACGGGTTCGGGTAAAACCACCATGCTGAACGCTTTGTCGAAGATGATTGATCCAGGCGAGCGCGTGCTGACGATTGAGGATGCGGCCGAGCTTCGCTTGCAGCAACCCCACTGGTTGCCGCTGGAAACACGTCCTCCAAACCTTGAAGGCCAAGGCGCCATTACAATTGGTGACCTGGTGAAGAACGCCCTGCGTATGCGTCCTGACCGCATTATTCTGGGTGAGATTCGTGGCGCGGAATGTTTCGATCTTCTGGCAGCGATGAACACGGGCCACGATGGTTCGATGTGTACGCTTCACGCCAACAGCCCACGCGAATGTTTGGGCCGTATGGAAAACATGATTTTGATGGGCGACATCAAGATCCCGAAAGAGGCGATCTCGCGCCAAATCGCGGAATCGGTTGATCTGATCGTTCAGGTTAAGCGTTTGCGCGATGGTTCGCGCCGCACCACCAACATCACCGAAGTGATCGGGATGGAAGGTGACGTGATCGTGACGCAGGAATTGTTCAAATTCGAATATCTCGACGAGAGCGAAGACGGCAAGATCCTGGGCGAGTTCCGTGCCTCTGGCCTGCGCCCTTACACGTTGGAAAAAGCCCGTCAGTACGGGTTTGACCAAGCGTATCTTGAGGCGTGCTTGTAATTAAGCTCTAAGAATTGCTCAGCAAAGCCGGCACGCTCATCGACAGCATGCCGCCGCCAATAATTGCGCACCCCAGGAACACGCCGGTCCACGGGACCCAGCCCACGCGCTCGATTTGATCCCGCTTAGACCGGCGGCTTTCCATCCACAGCGCAAATCCGGCCACCACAAAAAAACCCACCCCGATCAGGGTGACCAATTTTGCATCGCTGGCAAACATCAAATCGTGGAGCGAATCTAGCATCAGGCCTGCGCATATAGTTACTCGCCTCGCTTGCGCAAATCTCCAGCCTGTTTAGACGCGCATTCCATGGATGGATCTGTCGCCCGCCCCCGCCCTATGCTTGCTCTTGGGGTCCGCTTACTGACCGCGGGCACGCTGGCGACAATGGCCATGCTGGTAAAGTTGGCCGGAACTATGGGCGTTCATCTGGCTGAATTGATATTCTGGCGGCAGGCACTCACCTTGATCGCGGTGACCGGCATTTTGCTCATCACCGGCCGGTTTGCTCAGACCAAAACCACACGGTTTGGCGCACATTTTCGCCGCGCGATCACAGGCATTACCGGCATGTTCTTTGTGTATGGCGCGGTCACGATATTGCCGCTGGCCGAGGCAACAGCGATCAGTTTTGCCACCCCATTTTTTGCCGTGATGCTGTCTGTCGTCCTGTTTGGCGAAAAAGTGGGTAAATATCGGTGGGGCGCTGTGGTCCTGGGCTTTGCAGGCGTGCTGCTGATTACCCAGCCCGGTGGATCGGGCTTGGTTGATCCCTTTGGCGCCGCAATAGGTCTGATCGCAGCATTCTTGGTGGCCGTCATCTCGTTCCAAGTTCAGGATTTGAACAAAAGCGAGAATACCTGGAGCATCGTGTTTTGGTTCACGCTGATTACCACGCCGCTGATGGGTTTGTTCTTGCCTTTTGTCATTCAGGGTCATGACAGCCAGACTTGGTTGATCATTCTGGCGATGGCTGGCTGTGGTGCTTTGGGGCAAATCCTGCTGACCATGTCTTTGCGGTTTGGCTCTGCTGCTGTGATCATTGTGATGGATTATACGTCATTGCTGTGGGCCACGGTCTATGGAGCGATCATCTTCTCAACCAATCCCACCAGCATGCTGTGGATCGGCGCGCCGCTGATCATTTCGGCCGGATTGTTGATCGCATGGCGCGAGAGAAAGTTGATGCAGCAAGCCTCGGCCAAGCCTGTTGGAGATGCCGCTTAGGAACCAATCACCGGCCTGATGCGTAGTTAGTGCAGTCAAACAAAGGAAACGCACCATGATTCGCAAGACAATGATCGTAGCCGCACTGGCCGTAATGACCGTTTCTACCGCTGCTTGTAACACCGTTCGCGGCGTTGGCGACGACCTTACCTCTGCAGCAGACGCTGTTGATGAAGAAACCTAAGTCTCAAGCTATTTGAGGCGCTAAAAAGGGGCTCGCTGTAATGGCGGGCCCTTTTTGCATGTGCGGTCTTGCTTGGTAAGCTCGATCAGCCGCCGCGATAGCTGATCAACACATTGTTGGCCGGCATTGCGTGCCGTGCCGAGCGATGAAAGCCGCATTGAAGCGCCAATTGGTCCACATCCTCCAGATCGCGGATCCCCCATCTGTCATCGCGCGCGCGCAGGCTTTCATCAAAGGCCAGATTGGATGGAGCCGTTTCGACATCGCGTTCGAAATATGGGCCGTAAAGCAAGACCGCTGGCCTGCGCCCGCCATTCAGTGCAGCAGCGCCATGAAACAGTCCGACTGTCGCTTCCCACGGGCTGATGTGGACCATGTTGCAGCATAGAATTGCGTCAGCTTGCGCTATTGGCCAAACCTCAGGTCGCGCGGCATCCAATGCAACAGGTGCGGCCAGATTGGTGCCAGCATATTCCGCCCGATATTCTGCAATCGAGGCGAGCGCTTGTCCGTCCGGGTCGCTCGGCTGCCAGAGAATTTGCGGAAAACGTGCTGCAAAGAATAAGGCATGCTCGCCCGACCCGCTGGCGATTTCCAGCACCTGGCCGTGCTCAGGCATCTCCTTGGCCAGCACATCTGCAATCGCCTCACGATTGCGCAGCGTTGCAGGCGCGTGACGCTTCACATCAGCTAACCTGCCGCTCTTGCCCTTCCCAATAGGGATCGCGCAATTGGCGGCGGAGGATTTTGCCAGAGGCATTGCGCGGCATTTCTGGAATGATATCAATGGTTTTAGGCGCCTTGAAAGCGGCCACCCGCTCGCGGGTATAGGCGATCACCTCGTTCGGATCGAGGTCATGGCCTGGCTTACACACGATGCAGGCTTTTACTTCCTCGCCCCATTTCTCGCTCGGGATACCGATGACCGCCACCTCGGCAATCGCTGGATGACCATAAATCGCGCTCTCGACCTCGGCTGGGTAGACATTCTCTCCGCCGCTGATGATCATGTCCTTGATGCGGTCCTGGATATAGACGAAGCCATCTTCGTCCATGATTGCCGCGTCGCCCGTATGGACCCAGCCTTCGGCATCGATTGTGCTGGCGGTTGCTTCGGCCAGTTTCCAATAGCCTGCGGTGTTTGAGGGCGACTTGATGCAAACTTCGCCAATTTCTCCCAGCGGAAGCTCTGTATTATCGGGCCCTCTGATCTGAATTTCAGCGCCGGGTACGGCTCTGCCCGCTGACCGCATCCGTTTGTTGCCATCGGTCGAATGATCTTCGGGCGCCAATGCGGTGACAGTGCCGGTGGTCTCAGTCATGCCATACAGTTGGACAAAGCCAGCGTTTGGCATGGTTTTGACCGCTTCCTTCAGCAGCTCCAGAGGCATGGGAGCAGCGCCATACATTAGATATTTCAACTTGCTGAAGTCGGTGTCGGATGCCTTAGGATGCTGCACCACCATTTGCAAAGCAGCAGGCACGATGAACATATGCGTCGCGTCCGCTTCAATCGCTTCCAAAGCGCCAATTGGGGTGAACTCGGCATCAATCCGGCAGCGCACGCCATTGGCGATGGAGTTATTGATCAATCCTGTGCCGCCAATATGGGCGCAAGGCATTGCAAAGTATACACAATCATCCGGGTCAAACTGGTTCCATTCTACCCCTGCCTCGTTGCCAAGATTGCGTAGGATGAACAGATTGGCATTCGACAATTGCACCCCCTTGGGGTTGCCCGTCGTGCCCGAGGTGTAAAGCTGCAGAACCGGGTCATCCTGGTGCGGCGGCTCATATTCAGCCGGCTCCATCGCGCTGGCATCGCGCACCGCCATCGACGCCTCAATCACGCCCGGCTTCGACGGGATTTCACCCGCCAATTGTAGCGCCGTGTCGACAAATTCTTCGCCAGCGAACACCAGCTTTGCCTCGGTATCGCTGAGGATATAGGCGATTTCAGGCGGGGCCAGCCGCCAGCCAATCGGCACCATCACCGCGCCCATCCGCGCTGCCGCCATATACAGCAGACAATGCCGGTCAGAATTCTTGCCCAACCAGGCGATCCGGTCCCCTTTGCCAACGCCATGCGCCTGCAACAAAGCGATCAGCTGCCGGGTCAACAGCTCGGTCTCGGCAAAAGTTGTGACCCTGTCTTCCTGTTCCACAGCCACGGTATTGGGCCGCTCGGCCGCCCAAAACTTTAGAATGTCGTCAAAGGTGATGAAGTCGTGATGGGAACCCTTGGGCATGGATACAAACTCTCCGCTTTTTCTTTGGTGCAGAGGTTAAGCATTTTGCAGCCCGTGGGTCCAACGCTTTGCGCTATTCAAACCGGCCCGAACGCCTTGCTGCCGGTTCGCGCAGCAGCAGCCAGATGCCCAAACCCAATGGACCGGCAAACAAAGTTGCGAGCAGGATGGGTATTTGCAGCAGCCGCGAAAAGCCCTTTGCGTCAGCATCACGCGCAATCCAAATGCCAACGAACAGATCAAATGCCAGATAATGCACCCAGCCAACCACCACGCCCCCGTCAGAGGCAAAGATAGCCCGGATGCTTTCGATGCTACCAAAGTCCAACCCAGCGTTTGGCCCCACCGGATCGATCATTCCTGATACGATACCAATCAGGCCCACGGCATAGGTCAAGCACAAGATCCCGACGCCTGCGTAAAGCGCCGTAGCCATGACCAAGGGTTTGCGGGGCAACAGGATCAAACCTGCCCATGCCACCATCGCCAGAAAGTTTGTCGCTCCAAAAACTGCATCCCAGCTCATGTGTCTTCTCCTGAAATTTCGTCCGATGAGGACCGGCGCCACCATGCTGCAAGCAGGCTGCCGATGACCACGTGATAGACCGCGGAAACCGCGCTTGGAACAGGGGCCAAGGCCGCCTGCATAGGGGTTGCGAATTGCGCCGCGAATGAAGGTGTTGAGGCCAGCGAAGATCCCAGACCGCTGTTCTGCATGCCTACCTCGATCGCGCAGGTGCGCTGTTCCGCTTCGTCAAACCCAAGCATATGTGTGATCACATAGCCAAGTCCAAATCCGGTGAGATGGAGCATCAGCAAGGCCAGCAGCAGAACGCCTGCATGCTCCATGATCAAAGGCTTTGAATTGGCAATGATCCCGCCCACAATCAGCACCACGCCAAACACCGATACCAGCGGTGAAATGATGGAAATTTTCGCCGTTGCGCGCGGCAGCAAGCGATTAAGCACCACGCCTGCGATCACCGGCACCAACACCACCATGATCATGCCGCGAAACAACGCCCAGCGGTCAATCTCGACAAAAACGCCCGCCAACCAGCCGGTCAACAAAGGCGTCGCGATAACTGCGATCAGGGTGGAGACCATGGTCATGCTGACAGACAGGGCCAAGTTTGCTCGAGCCAGATAGGCCACCACATTGGAGGCGGTTCCACCCGGACAGCAAGACACCAGGATCAGGCCAACCGCCAGACCGGGCTCCAGTGAAAACAGCGTTGCAAAGACAATTCCTGCCAGCGGCATAATTGTGAACTGCAAAGCGACCCCTGCGCCAATGCAGCGCGGCATCGTCAGCAATCGTTTGAAATCTTGCGGAGACAATGTCAGCCCCATGCCCAGCATGACCACGCCCAACAAGACGCTGACCAGCGATTGTCCAAACGGTTGGAAGGTGCCGTCAACCACCCAGATAAAGTGGGCCGGCACAAACCACGCCCAAGCCGTTCCCAGCACGGTCCACAAGGCAAACAGGCTGGTTATCCAACGGATCATAGCAGCGATCAGGCCTTGGGCCATTCGCGCGCAGCGCGGCGGATCATATCATTGTCATGAGTGAAGCGCCCGGCCGCCTTGCGCGAGGCCAAAGCCAGTGCGCCTTCGGCAACAGTGCGTCCTTCAATCGAGCGAAATTTGCGTAAAGCCCCTTGCAGCATCAGGTCAGAGATCGGGCTGATGATCTTGGCCAGCCCCTCGCCCAAACGCGCATCATCCTGCCGACTTCCCATCAACAAACCGGGTTGAAGAATATCCAACCGTTTGAAACCGACCTTGGACAATTGCTGTTCGGTCTCGCCCTTCACCCGCGGGTAGAACAGCTTTGCATTGGGGTCCGCATTGACCGAGCTAACCGTCACCATGCGCGTCACACCTGCCGCCAAGGCCGCGCGTGCTGTATCCAGCACCAGATATTGATCGACTGCCCGAAACGCAGCCTCATCCTTGCCGGCGCGCTTCCACGTTGTGCCCAAGGCGCAGATCAAGGCATCGGGCTTAACGGCCTCTAGCACCTCGCCCCATTTGTCGGGTTCCGCGACGAACATCTCCATCCTCGCGCCTGCTGGCAATGCCGTTTCGCGGCGAGCAATTCCCACCAGCCGTATACGGTCCTTGCCAATGCAGGCTTTGATCACCTCGCGCCCCACCAATCCGGTAGCGCCAACCAAGGCGATGCGGAACACATCAGACATTGATCAATCCCATCGGCGCTTCGCCATAGATCTCGCGGCATCGGTCAATCGCGAAACGATCGCTCATCCCTGCGATAAAATCGGCGATTTTTCGGCTGCGATAAGGTTCATCCTCAGGCAGGCCTTCCAGCCACTCAGCCGGCATCAGTTTGGCATCTTGCGAATAGGCGGCAAACAATCTCGAGACGACATCGCGTGCTTTCTGGGCAGCGTTCACTTGCTCGGGGTGGTAATATAATTTGTCATACATGAAGGTTTTGAGCCCGCGCTCAGCCAGACCCATCGGTGGGGAAAATCCGGCCAGGCATTTGCCTGCATCGCGGACCTCCTGGACAGATTTCAACCCCTTACAATTCTGGGTTGTATGGGTGATCACGTCATTGACCATCAATCCGATTTGATCGCGGATCAGCTCGCGCAATTGCCTCTCTCGCGGAGCATCAGGCAGGCGTCTTTCCACCGCGCGCCATTGATCGGCCAGAAAATCATATTCCATCAGATCATCGAGCGACAAAAATCCTGCGCGCAGGCCATCGTCAATGTCGTGATTGTCATAGGCGATGTCGTCTGCAACCGCGGCCACCTGCGCTTCGAGAGAGGGCCATTGGCCCAATTCCAGCGGAAACGCTTGGTCCAGCTCTGCCAAGGCCCAGCTGGGCGTGTTGACCGGCCCGTTGTGCTTGGCCAAGCCTTCCAGCAACTCCCACGTCAGGTTCAAACCGTCGTGCCCGGCATAGGGGCTTTCCAGCCGCATTACGGTGCGCATGGATTGGGCGTTGTGATCAAACCCGCCGTGGCGCAGCATCGCCTCGCTCAAGGCGGCCTCTCCAGCGTGACCAAAGGGCGGATGGCCCAGATCATGGGCCAGGCACAATGCCTCTGTCAGGTCTTCGTCCAGACCCAAAGCGCGGGCGATAACGCGTCCAATTTGCGCGACTTCCAAACTGTGGGTCAGCCGGGTGCGGTAGTGATCCCCTTCGGGCGAGATGAACACCTGCGTTTTAGAGCGCAGGCGGCGAAAGCTCATCGAGTGGATAATTCTGTCGCGATCGCGCTGAAATTCGCTGCGAGGGCCGCGCGTTGACGAAACCGCGCTTTCAAATTCGCGGCCGCGTGAGGCGGTGGGATCAGCGGCGTAGGGTGCGCGGTTCATGTTGCAACAGCGATTAGGCCAGCACCACCGACGCGACAACGGGAACAATCAGGCAACACCGGATCTATCCCGAAAGAAATGCCCGTTTGGTCGAAAAAATGAGGGAGCGTCTCAGCCCTCGTCCATGATCCAGTCGGCTGCTGCCTTGCAATGAATGCGGGTGCTGTCGAACACGGGCAGGATGTTTGCGTCCACCGTCACAATCAAATCCAGCTCGGTGCAGGCCAACACAATGGCTTTTGCGCCCTGCTGCGCTTTCTTGTTGATGATGGTACGCAAAGTGCGCTCAGCCTCGCGCGTGACTTTGCCAACCATCAGTTCGTCATAGATGATTGTGTCGACCGCATTCACATTGACGGTGTCAGGCGGCAACAAATCCACCCCATGGGCCACTAGTCGTCGGCGATAGAAGCTTTCCGTCATGACATTGCGCGTTCCCAGCAATGCCGCGCTGTCGCAACCAGCCGCATTCATGGCTTCGCCCACACATTCCGCGATATGGATGATAGGAATATCAACCGCTGCAGCCACTTGGTTATACACTTTGTGCATAGAGTTTGCGCAGATGATCAAGCCTTGCGCACCGGTGTCTTGCAACCGTTTGGCGCTTTGTCCCAAGACCTCGCCTGCTCGCTCCCAGTCGGATTCTTCGCGGAGGCCGTAAAGCTGCGAAAAATCCAGGCTTTCAATCAGCAAGGGCGCGCTTACCATGGGCTTTGTCCGCTTTTGAACCAAACGGTTGATCCGGTCATAGTACATGCCGGTCGAGACCCAGCTCATACCCCCTATCAAACCAAGTTTTCGCACGCTGAATGTGTCCCCTGAAACGCTTAAAGCGCGCCGCATAGCGCCTCAAAACAGTCTATTAGCTGAATAGCACCAGCAATGATGCACGTTTACTCGCTAGTTTGCTGGCTTTCCAGCCATGCCCGCAGGTCCGCGACGGTTTGATCGGCGGCTTCTTCATGCGGCAAATGGCCGATGCCGGGATAATTGGCCAGCGTTGCATTGGGCAAATGCTCCATAAACCAGCCCGCTGCTTCATAGGGGATCAGGGCGTCTTCCTCTCCCCATATCACCAATGTCGGCACGTCAACTTGCTTGACCGCAGCGGCATCAAACGAGCTGCGCGGGGTAGAGAAGCGTTTGAGCGTTGCCGCCCTGTTTCCGGGATAACGCGCCATTTCCCAATAACGGTCCACCATTTGCTCGGTCACGATATCCTGATTGCTGACCGATTGGCGCAAGCTGCGATCAACCAGCGATCGCGGGGTCATTGTGGCAAGAATGGAATTGATGCCCGGAATACCCGCCAGAGTGAAAGCCAGATTGCCGCCGCCCTCGCGCTTGATCGGGGCACCGCCAGCATCCACCAAGACCAGGCCATCGAGCCGGTCTGGATTGTTGATGGCATAATGCATCGCGATCCCGCCGCCCATGGAATTGCCCGCCAAAATGAACCGGTCGATTTCAAGATGGTCGGCAATCTCGGTGATATCTGCGCCAAATGAAGCGAGCGAGTATTCATCATCAATCGCCGGTCCGGTTAGGCCGTGGCCGATCTGGTCAAACCGGATGACCCGGTAATCGCGCTTGAGGTCCTGCGCCCAAGCATCCCAGGTCGACAGGTCAGCGTTGGAGCCATGCAGCAGGATGACTGCGGGTGCATCGCTATTACCATCGGCCGGGCCTTCGTCGCGCAGATGGACGGTCAATCCATCCGACAGCTCGACAAATTGCGATGGCTCACCGCCGTATTTGGCGCGCATTTCAGCCGGATCGGTGTCCGGCACGCGCAGCACGATCAGAGCGATGAAAATGACCGCAAAGATGATGCCCAATATGCGTAAGAACCACTTCATTGACCCATCTCCGCTATCCATCGGCTCACAATATCAAGCCCTTCCGGATCGATTGTTCCTTTGCCCAGCTCGGGCATAGCAACGCCTGGTTCGATCGAATTCATCCGGTGCACCATGATGGAGGCATCGGGTTGGCCGGGCAGAATAGACACCGCATGCCCCCCTGCCCCGCGACCCGCCGCCACAGGAGGCTTGCGGATGCCGATCGCATGCGGATCATCCTGTTCCCAACGCAGATCGAGGCCCGAATTTGATGCACCACCACCTGGCTGGTGACAATGCGCGCAATTGACGTCCAGATAGGCCCGCGCCGCGGCGTCCAATGACACCTCATCGCGCTGTTCCCACAGGGGCAAGCGACGCTCCACCTGCGGGATGGACGCCAGAGTGCCTGCTTGCTCAGCCATCGCCAGCCAATCGGCAGACAAATTGCGCGCTTTGGGACCGATGGGAACAACTTCGCCATCCTTGCTGTGGCAGGTCTTGCACTGGTTCTTGTTGGGAATGCGATAGCTGATCTGGCTGCCATCGGGCCGCGTCACGGGAATGCGCGCTCCAGCCAATGCCAGACGCGCCTCGGTCTGCTCTTCATTCCAACGATAGGGCAACGCCAGCCAGCCATCCGCCCGGTGCAACAGCACACGCGTCTCGATCAGCTGGCGCTCGTCTCCTGCTCCAAAAGCAAAGGTCTTGATCAAGGCGCTGCCAACAGGAAATTGCAGCAGGCCTTCTCCGTCAGCGGTAAAGCTCTCTCCCGCCGGCGTGTAAACAAAACGCAATTTGTCTGCGCCGTCCGAATAAAGCGGCGTGTTGAGCCGATAGGATGTGACGTCATGACTTCCGGTTTGCTCGCGCATATCAGAGAAGAATCCGTACTCGGAAAGCGCGCGAGGCATCCCGTCCAATACTGCCGCATCATTGACGGTTGGTAGCTGGGAGATAGCTGCATTGCCCCCAATGGCGCCAGAAAAGGCGACCATGGACAAGCCTAGGGCAAGCAGACCTGCACCCTTCACTTTAGGCGCGCCTCCATCTCGGCAGGCAGAACAACCGCTGGCAGCGCAGCAATCGCGCCATCGGCGGCAGGCTGCACCAATTGCGGTTGTGCCTGGGTAAAGGGCTGCCCTACTTCGCTCAGCCCAAGGGAGACAACCGGCACCGCGTCTTCAACCGACAAATTTTGATGCAAACCATCGGTCAGCACGGGCGGCAGGGCCCCGCCAAATGCAGCCGCCAAAAACTCGCCGCCTTCAAAATCAGGCGCATTGCCACCAGAGCCATAGATATTGCCGCGCACCACCACATCGACCGGACGCGGTTCGTAGCGTTCATCATCAAACGCCTGCGTATAAGCAACCATCATCACATGGCTGGTTGAATTGTTGACCAAAGCGTTGTCGAGCACCTGGACGCCTGTGTTCGCCATCACCATCACACCTGTTCCCGAAGGAACTCCGGCCACGATATTGCCTTCTGGCGCAAAATTGTCCGTATTGTTGTCGATCACCGCATTGCGAGCGACCAACACTTGGCCTCCGCCAACTTTCGGTAGAGCGGGCAGATCGAACACCAAAATCCCGCCGGTGTTTTTGGTCGCCAAATTCTCGGTCACTTCGGCGCGGTTGCTGTTCTCGATCTCGATCCCTGCGACATTTTCCACCACACGGTTGCGGCGCACGATGATGTCTTCCGATTGGCCGACATAAATGCCCGCATCCGATGCACCGCGGACATAGCTGTCTTGAACCAGGATGTTGCTCGCCTCGACCGGATAGATGCCATAGGCGCCATTGCTGGCATCGGGCCCATTGGTCCATTCGACCCGCAGCGCGTGATAGACAATCTGGTCTGCGCCCTTGGATTTGATTCCGTCACCCTTAGCATTTTCAACCGCAAAATCGCGCAGGGTCACATTGTCGGAAGTCACCAACAGCCCCTCGCCCGCGCCTTGCTGGGTGGTGAAATCCAATACGCTAGCGTTCATGCCTGCGCCGCGAACGGTCACATTATCGACATCTAAACTCAGACCATCGGTCAGCACATAGCGCCCTTCTGCCAGCACGATCTCATCGCCTGGCTCGGCCAAAATCAACGCTTCTTGCAGGCGTTCCTGCGCGCCTTCACCCGGTGCGATATCATGCGTTGCCGCGGCAAGGCTTGATGCGCTGGCCAAAGCCAGAACAGCGATCGAAAATTTGAGCATATTGGTCTCTCCCTGCAACCCATTCTGCCGCAAGGGAGCCGAATTGCAAGGGGCCTTAATCGATCGCCTTGACGATTTCCTCGACCATCTTCTTGGCATCCGACAACAGCATCATGGTCTGGTCCATATAGAACACATCATTATCGACGCCGGCATAGCCAACCCCGCCCATGCTGCGTTTGATGAAGAACACTTGCTTGGCCTTGTCCACATCGAACACTGGCATCCCGTAAATCGGGCTGGTTTTGTCCGTCTTGGCCGCAGGGTTCACCACGTCATTTGCGCCAATGATGAAGGCCACATCTGCCTGCGCGAATTCGGAGTTGATATCTTCCAGCTCGAACACTTCATCGTAAGGCACATTGGCTTCGGCCAGCAGCACATTCATATGGCCCGGCATCCGTCCGGCAACGGGGTGGATGGCATATTTCACCTCCACACCCTTTTCCTTCAGGACATCGGCCATTTCGCGCAAAGCATGCTGTGCTTGCGCCACGGCCATGCCGTACCCAGGGATGATGATGACCTTTTCCGCCTGCTCCAACATGAAGGCTGCGTCTTCGGCGCTGCCCTGCTTGTAGGGGCGTGCTTCGCGCGCTTCACCGCCGCCAGAGCCGCCATCGCTGCCAAAGCCGCCGGCAATTACGCTGATGAAACTGCGGTTCATTGCCCGACACATGATGTAGCTGAGAATCGCGCCGGAAGAACCGACCAGAGCGCCGGTAATGATCATAGCGCTGTTGCCCAGCGTAAAGCCCATCGCCGCTGCCGCCCAACCAGAATAGCTGTTCAGCATCGACACGACGACCGGCATGTCTGCCCCGCCGATGGGAATGATCAGCAAGAAGCCGATGATAAAGGCCAGCACTGTGACCCAGATGATCAGCTGACCCTCGCCCGCACCGCCCGCGCCTGAGAATGCATAGACGCCGATCATGCCCAGGATCGCGACCAGCGTGCCCAGATTGATGATGTGGCGCCCCGGCAGCATGATCGGAGAACCGCTCATCCGGCCCGACAATTTCAGAAAGGCGATAATGGAACCTGAGAAAGTGATCGCACCGATAGCGATGCCCAGACCCAGCTCGATCCGGCTGACCATCAATATCTGTCCAGCAGCATCGGTGATGCCAAAGCTGGCCGGATCGAGCCATGCCGCGAGACCCACCACGACGGCGGCCATGCCGACCAGCGAGTGGAAGCCTGCAACCAATTCCGGCATCGCGGTCATCGCAATTTTGCGCGCGATGGTGATCCCGATGATGCCGCCGATAAACATCGCAATGCCAATCTCGACAATATTGGCGATGTCATGCGTGACCAGAGTGGTCACCACGGCGATCACCATACCGATCATGCCATTGCGATTGCCTGCGCGACTGGTGGCGGGCGATGATAGCCCGCGCAACGCTAGGATGAAGAAAATGCCCGAGGCGAGATAGGCCAGCATGGCCCAAGCTGGTGTGCCGGAAAGGCCGTCTGCTGCGGCTGCAAGGATGGAGAAGCTCATCTCTTACTTCTCCTTCTTCTTGTACATGGCGAGCATCCGCTCGGTCACGGCAAAGCCGCCGAAGATGTTGATACTGGCCATGACGACGCCAGCCAGACCCAGCCACTTGGCCAGCTGGCTGCCCGCCTCTGCGCTGGCAATCAGCGCGCCAACGATGATGACCGAGCTGATCGCATTGGTCACCGCCATCAGCGGGGTGTGCAGCGCCGGGGTGACCGACCACACAACGTAATAACCCACAAAACAGGCCAATACGAAAATCGAGAGGATTGAGATAAAGTCCATCAGTTGGCTCCCTTCAGCCTCTCGTTCACGATTGCGCCGCCTTGCGTCAGCCGCACGGCATCACCAATTTCTTCGTCGAGCACCGGCTTGCCAGCGTCCTTGTCCCAGAAGGCGGACAGGAAATTGAAGTGGTTGCGCGAAAACAGGGCCGATGCATCGGCCGCCAAATGCGCGGGCGTGTTGGAGTAGCCCATGATTTTGACGCCATGCTTCTCGACGATTTGGTCAGGCACTGATCCCGCCACATTGCCGCCCTGAGACACCGCCAGATCAAAGATCACGCTGCCCTGTTTCATGCTGGCGATTTGCTCGTCAGAGATCAGCTGAGGAGCGGCCCGGCCAGGGATCAATGCGGTGGTGATCACAATGTCCTGCTTGGCGATATGTTCGCTCACCAGCTTGGCTTGCGCCGCCTTATATTCATCGCTCATCTCGGTCGCGTAACCGCCCGAGCCTTCGCCCTCGATGCCTTCAACCTCTTCCACAAAGATTGGCTTGGCACCCAGCGACTGGATCTGTTCTTTGGTGGCAGAGCGCACATCGGTGGCGGACACTTGGGCGCCCATCCGGCGCGCGGTCGCAATTGCTTGCAGGCCAGCAACACCAACGCCCATCACGAAAATGCGCGCTGGCTGCACGGTTCCTGCAGCTGTCATCATCATCGGGAAGGCGCGGCCATAGGTCTCTGCGGCCGAGATAACCGCCTTATATCCGGCCAAATTGGACTGGCTGGACAAGACATCCATCGATTGCGCGCGGGTGATCCGCGGCATGAATTCCATCGAAAGAGCCTCAAGCCCGGCCTTGGCATAGGCGTCAACCACATCGGCTTTGCCAAAGGGATCGAACAATGCCGCCACCATTGCGCCAGGTTTCGCATCGCCCAACAGCGCAACATCGGGCGCTTGCACGCCCAAGATGATATCCGCCTGCTTTAATGTATCGGCTGCCGAGCCGATGCTTGCGCCCGCCTCAGCATAGGCCTCGTCAGAGATCGAAGCCGTGGTGCCTGCCCCAGATTCTATCGCAAATTCATTGCCTAACGCGATGAATTTTTTGACAGTTTCGGGCGTTGCGGCAACGCGAGCCTCGCCAGAGGCGCGTTCCTTCAGAACTGCAATACGCAATATCTTGGCCGCTTACTCAGCGATCAGCACAATGATGATCAACGTGATCACTGCGAGCGCTGGAACTGCCCACTTCAGCATGCTGATAAAGCTACCGTAAGTGCGCTGTGCCGATTCCAAATCTTGCGAAGCCATCAATCCGTTCCCTTAAACCTAATGAAGTGATTCACCGACCGTCTATCGCGGGGTGCGGCAATTCTCAAGGGACACAGATCAATCTGCCACCCATCCTAGCCAATCAAATAGCCTTAATCACGTATTTACCCATCTGTCGTAATACTCCTGCTGTTCAACTTTGGGACGATTTTGGAGTTCATGACGGATAGCGAAAACCGCCTTGTCATGTTGATTGACGATGAACCGGCACAAAGCCGGTTGATTACTGCGCTTGCCGCGCGGGACGGTTGGCGCACGCTTGTCGCAAGCGATTCTGAAGCTGCGATCACTATGCTGGGCACGCGCGATGGCATGCAATTGTCCGCGATTATCCTTGATCAATGGGTTCCCGGTGATGACGCCTGTTCGCTGATTGAAGAACTGAAAGCGCGCCGGCCCGGTTTACCCATCCTGATGCTCACCACCAGCGCTTCGCCTTTGCTGGCCGTAGAAGCGATGCGCGCGGGCGCAACCGACTATCTGATAAAGCCGGTGGCACCCGACAGATTGATGGAGGCCTTGCGCGCCGCGACCGAGCGCGAAGGGGCCAAGGCAGAGCTGCAACCGCTCACGGAGAAAATGCACGCATCGCTCGATTTTGACGCGATGATCGGCACCGCTCCCAAATTTCGAACCGCTCTGGCGCAGGCTGCCAAAGCTGCTCGCGGTCATGCCAACGCGCTGATCGAGGGTGAAAGCGGCACGGGTAAAGAAATGCTGATGCGCGCCATGCACGGCGCCAGCCCGCGTTCAAAGGCTCCGTTTCGCATCATCAACATCGGCGGAGTGCCCAGCAATTCGCTCGCGTCAGTTCTGTTTGGCCATGAGCCCAATGCCTTTCCCGGCGCATTTGACCGGCAATTGGGCGCATTGCAGCAATGCGATGGCGGCACCTTGGTGCTGGATGAGATCGACCGCCTGAAAGATGACATGCAGCAACAGCTGGCCGAGGTGTTGGAAACGGGCATTGTCCGGCCGGTGGGTGCGACGCATGGCTTCAGGGTCAATGTCCGCATCCTGAGCGCAGGCAATTTCCCGCTCGATGAACTGGTCCAATCGGGCCACTTCCAGCCCAAACTATACAGCGCGCTTGCGCAAACTACGATCAAGCTGCCGCCATTGCGTCAGCGGCAAGGCGACATCCCCGCCCTGACCCGTCATTTTCTGGCCCGGATCGGCGATCAGCCCGGATTGCGGCACTTGTCGATCAACGATTCTGCCCTCGCCTTGCTGTCAGCCTATGACTGGCCCGGCAATGTGCGCCAATTGCAGGCGGTATTGTTCCGCGCGGCTGTGTTCTGTGACAATCAAACGCTGACCGCTGACAGCTTCCCACAATTGTGCGAGCTACTCGGCGATGAGCAAGAAGCAACCAACCCGATCCACGAAGGCGTGGGCGTCATGCTGTATACGCAAGACGGCAATTTGCGACCGCTGGAAGAGATCGAGGCCGACGTGATCCGGCTGGCTATTGGACATTACCGCGGGCGGATGACTGAAGTGGCACGACGTTTGGGAATTGGTCGATCAACGCTCTATCGCAAGCTGTCCGACCTTGGGATCGACAACGCTGCCTAACCGCATTAGCGCGGCGGCCATGACACACATTCAAGATTTCGCAGGGCGCAAAGCGCTCGTTACAGGTGCGGCTTCGGGCATCGGTGCAGCTTGCGCCCAATCCTTAGCCGCACGTGGATGCGCCAAACTGGTGTTGGTTGATGTTGATCACGCCGGTTTGGAGGCGCTGGACTTGCCATGTGAAACACAGCTGATTGATGGCAGCGTCGCCAATCCGGACCTATGGGCAGAGTTAGCGGCCGATTTGGACCAATTGGATCACGCCGTGGTCAATGCAGGCATTAGCGCAGGCGGTATGATCGCCGATTTAGAGTTTGCGGAGTGGCGAAAAATTCTGGAAGTCAATCTGGATGGCGCATTTCTGACTTTGGCGGCTGCTATGCGTGCCATGCAGAACGCCGGCGGCAGCGTTGTTATTACTTCATCCAGCACCGGCATTAAACCTATCGCCGGAACCGGTGCATATGGTGTGTCCAAGGCAGCCGTTGTGCAAATGGCTCGGATCGCAGCTTTGGAAGGTATGCCCCAAAAGATCCGCGTCAATGCTATTGCGCCAGGCGGGGTCGATACCGCCATTTGGGACAGCTCTGAAGTTTTCCGTCGAACAAGCGAAAAGCTAGGCCGCGACGCGACGCTGAAAACCTTCGCCAAGACCACTCCCCGTGGTGAGTTCGCCACTGCAAATGAAATAGCCGATAGCATCCTCTATTTGCTGTCCGATGCAGCCGCCAATATCACAGGTCATGTGATGGTTAGTGATGGTGGCTTCACTCTATGATGGGTGGCCTGAGATAACCGCCAAATCTGGCCTATTGCGGCAGTGTCGAAAAATCGGTCAACGCGGCGTCGCGCAGTCCGCGCCATACATTGCGCGCCTGCACCGTCTCAGCAACATCGTGAACCCGCAGCAATTGCACGCCTGCATTCATCCCGGCCACCGCCAAGGCAATGCTACCGCCAAGTCGTTGGTGGGCAGCATCTTCATTAGATAACGCGCCAATCATGCGTTTACGGCTAGCTCCCAGCAAAAGCGGCTGACCCAAGGCGTGGAACATTGGCAAGGCATTGATCAGCGCCAGATTGTCGGCCAGCGATTTTCCAAAGCCAATGCCCGGATCGAGGATGATCTTGGATCGCGAAATCCCGCTTGCCACTGCGGCATCGCGGCGGGCTTTCAACCAATCGAACACATCAAACACTACATTGTCATATTCGCCGCCAGCATGCAGATCATCGCCAGTGCCGGGCGCGTGCATCAAGATGACAGGACAACCGCTGCTGGCTGCAATTTCTGATGTGCGCGGATCATATTGCAAAGCCGAGACATCATTGGCGATATGAGCCCCCGCCTCCAAAGCTGGTTCCAGTACGCCAGCGCGGCGGGTATCTACGCTGATGGCGGCGCCCATGGCGCTGCAATATTCGACTGCTGGCAGCACGCGGTCTTTCTCGTCGCCTTCCCATGTTGCTGCGGCACCGGGGCGCGTGCTCTCCCCGCCGATGTCGATAATCGCCGCGCCCGCTTCCAACATGGCAGAGGCATGGGCACGGCCTGCATCGTTATCATCCAAAAATTCGCCGCCATCTGAAAAACTGTCCGGCGTCACATTGAGAATACCCATGATCTGGGGTTGGTCGAGCCGTATGGTGCGTGCACCCAATTCCAGCGGCGGATGCAACAAGGCCAGATTTGTCCATTGCGCCGCAGCTTCCTCTGTCAAAGCGGCGGGCAAATTCTCGATTATCTCTTGGATTGTCTTTGGCGTAGCAATCTGCCGGTCGGTAATCTTACCGTCCTGCCGCGTGATGACCGCAAATTCACGCGCATAGACCATGCCGCCGGCCAGCCTAACTGCATCGCCATCGACTGCTTGTGGACCAGACACAAAGCTCAACGGACGAATATAGACGGTGTCGCTCATGCAGCCGAAGCCTTTCGTAAACTCATCAGTTTGGGTCATCTGCCAGCTTTGACAAACAGCCTACCCCCTGTTGCGCGTCATCCCAATTATGGAAAGAGGCCGCGCGAGAGAGTCCACGGTTCTTTCCTAGGCGGAGCACTATTTGAGACCTGACCGTTCTTAACACTATCGAAAATCTATCGCCTTACTGTTCGTGTCAGCCAGAAGAATTGCTGAGCAAGTTAGGAAATGCATTTCGTGGATATGACAGTGCCCAAAAGGCAGGACAAGCGTTCGCCAACGTTCTTGCGCGGGTTCTTGGAATGCGATGATCAGACGCTGGATGTCCGAGTGCGCGATGTGTCAGTAAATGGCGCCTTGCTTGATGTCTCAAAAGAAATATCGGTGTTTGTGCCAATGACTTTGGTGTGCGGCCTGTCCCGCATCAACGGCATTGTTGTCTGGTGCGAAAACGGACGCGCGGGCGTTGAATTTGCCGAACCGATAAGCGGTAGAACGCTGACGGATTCGCTGGAGAACAAATTGCGCGTTTCTGCCCCAAAGCAATATCGCGATGGCGAAATTGGCGGCGAAGCTGAGCAGTAATCCGCTAGCTTAGCAATCCTCGGTGGCGAGCAGATAGGTCTGCCGCGCAGCGTCGATCGGCTTTACGTCTCCGCCATCTTCATAATGCCAGAAGGTCCAGCCGTTGCAGCTGGGTGCGCCTTGCAAATCTTTGCCCAGACCATGGATGCTGCCGATTTGCTTTTCATAGGTCAACGAGCCATCCGCACGCACGGTGGCGATCCACTTGCGCTTCTTGTCGAACACTTTCGTGCCAGGCTTGATATAGCCGTTCTCGACCAATGCACCGAAGGCAACGCGCGGTGCGGCCTTCTTGCTTTGCATCGTTTCGATCACGCTTTCATCCAGCGGCAATTCCTTCTCGATCCGCTTATAAGCGGCATCGCGATAGACATTCTCGCGTTCGCATCCGATCCAGTCCCGGCCCAAGCGTTTGGCCACAGCGCCGGTTGTGCCTGTGCCAAAGAACGGGTCGAGTACTACGTCACCCTTCTCGGTCGTGGCGAGCAGCACACGATACAGCAAGCTTTCGGGTTTTTGTGTCGGATGAACCTTGGTTCCGCCCTCTTTCAAACGCTCTCCGCCCGAACAGATTGGCAGCAGCCAATCGCTGCGCATCTGCAATTCATCGTTCAGCGTCTTCATCGCGCGATAGTTGAAGTGGTACTTCGCTTTCTCGCCCATGCTGGCCCAAAGCAGTGTTTCATGCGCGTTGGTAAAGCGCGTGCCTTTGAAATTGGGCATCGGATTGGTCTTGCGCCAAACCACATCGTTCAAGATCCAGAAGCCCAGATCCTGCAGGATAGCGCCAACGCGGTAGATATTGTGATAGCTGCCAATGACCCACAGGGCGCCGTCTGGCTTTAGCACGCGGCGCGCCTCGGTCAGCCAATCGCGCGTGAACTGGTCGTAAATGGCAAAGCTGTCGAATTGGTCCCAATGGTCGGTCACAGCATCGACCTGGCTGCCGTCAGGCCGGTTGAGATCACCGCCGAGCTGGAGATTATAGGGCGGATCGGCAAACACGCAGTCAATGCTGTTGTCTGGCAGCGAGCGCATCGCCTCGATGCAATCACCATCCAGAATTTGGCCGAGCGGAAGCGGTGCTGCTGGCGCTTTGGCCTTTGCAGCGGCAACTTGTTTCGTGCGCGCGGCGCGCGTCTTCGCGGTCTCCAAGACCCCCATATCCACATCCCTTGGCAAAGCTATCCACAGGGTGAGTCCATCCGGACTCTACGTCAAGCGGTAAATCATCGGCGCATATGGTTAATGTCGGGTTAGTTATGAGAGAACAAAAAGAGTCCCCCACAACATGTTGAGTCTCATCACTTTTGTAAGACTCGACATGATGGGGTGTTGCGCTGAAGACTCAGCAGCCAGCTAGCTTGCGAAAAACTGTTGGATCAGGCGAACAGGAAGACGTTGAAGGCAATATACACAGCCAGCAACAGCGCGCCCATCCAACGCGATATGCGCGATGCGAACCAAAACAGCAGCAATATCATCAGGGCAGAGCCCACAACCAACGGCCATTCCAGATCGTTCAACGAAGCTGGTGGCGCCACGGGTGCAAGGATCATCGTGACCCCGCCGATCAGCAGCAAATTGTAGATATTGGAACCAACTACATTGCCCAGAGCCAGACCAGGCTTCCCGCGAAGGGCAGCAGCCACAGATGCGGCCAATTCAGGCAAGGATGTGCCAATCGCAACAATTGTCAGCCCGATCACAGTTTCGCTGATCCCAACCAGTCGGGCCAAGTCAATCGCACCATCGACCAACAATTTACCGCCGCCAACCAGCAAGGCGAGACCGATTGCGAAGAACACGATTGCCCGACCCCATGAAGGCGGTTCACTTTCGTCTTCTTCATCGTCCATGCGCGGATGGCGGTAACGCCAGATAATGTAAGCGGTAAGCAGCACCAACAGCGCTATGCCGATCCACAGCGACGCAAATTGGGTAAATCCAATCGCCAGAACCAGGCCCGATACGGCCAGCGCAACCACAGCGTCCCGGCGTCCGGTGCCCTTGAGCACAATCGGAGCTATCAATGCTGTCGCGCCCAAAATTAGCATGGAATTGGCAATGTTGGACCCGGCGATATTGCCCCACGCCAGCTCTGCTGACCCGGACAACACAGCTTGAACACTGGCAACCATCTCGGGCATCGACGTGGCAAAGCCAACGATAACCAATCCGGTGACCAAATTGGACACACCCAGTTTTTGGGCAATACCCACCGACCCTTTGACGAGGAACTCGCCGCCAACGGCAAGGCCAATCAGGCCAGCGATACTGAGGAGAATAGCTTCAATCACAATTGCGCGCTTAGCCTATTTTGCACTCTATAGAAGAGCCAATTGTGCAACAGGGGCAAAGCTTTGTCGATGAAGCGGGGTAGGCCCGTGACGATGCAGCGCCTCCATATGCTCGCGCGTGCCATAGCCCTTGTTGCGCTCCCACCCGTAATGCGGATGATCATGCGCGGCTTCACACATCAGCCGGTCGCGCCATTCCTTGGCGATAATGGAGGCGGCGGATATGGCTGGCTCTGTCGCGTCTCCGCCAACAATGGCACGCCCTTTCCATCGCCAATCTGGCGCCCTGCCCGCTGGTGTCATATTGCCATCAATCAACACTTGGCCAGGGTCCGCCCCGACGCATTGCGCCAGACCAGCCACGGCACTTGTCATGGCTTGCATGGTGGCAACCAGAATGTTGAGCTGATCAATCTCTTCCGGCTGGGCAATGCCCACCGCCCAATAGCACGTTACACGCAGCTGTTCGTCGAGCACCGAACGACGTTTGGCAGAAAGTTGCTTGGAATCGGCGAGACCCGATGGTGCCCCCTTGCACAGCAGGACTGCACCGGCCACAACCGGACCAGCCAAGGGGCCTCTACCGGCCTCGTCCACCCCGATGATGATCGGACGATCATAATCCGGGGCACCAGATATGTTTTCGGGAGTTCCATTGAACATGCGCATGATGACACAACCTCTCACCCTTCTATTCCCCGCTGGCCTGTTGCTCGCAAGCTGCAGTGCCTCAGCCGATGTGGATAGCTCTGCCGATCCGTCACAAAGCGGACTGGAAATTGCCGAGGTCGGCACCTTTGAGGAACCTTGGGCCGCGGCATTCCTGCCCGGAACCGAAATGATGGTCGTTACGCAGAAAGCAGGCGGTATCAGCGTGATCGATACCGCAACGGGTGAAACCATGACGGTCAGCGGAGCACCCGAGGTTGATTATGGCGGCCAAGGCGGTCTGGGCGACGTTGCTTTTCTTGAAAGCGAAGCGGGCGATGCCTCGCAACAACGAAGCATCTATCTTAGCTGGGCCGAGGCAGGCAATGGCGACACCCGCGGCGCGGTGGTTGGCAAAGGTACATTTGCATGCAGCAACGCTGGCTGTGCGATCAGCGACCTCAATATTGTCTGGCAGCAAGCACCTAAGGTCACAGGACGTGGGCATTATTCACACCGGATCCGTTTCTCTCCAGACGAGGCCTATATGTTCGTTGCCAGCGGTGATCGGCAAAAGCTGGACCCGGCCCAAGACAACAGCAACACGATCGGGACCATCGTCCGGCTGAATTTGGACGGCA
This sequence comes from uncultured Erythrobacter sp., assembly GCA_947495555.1. Lineage (GTDB taxonomy): Bacteria > Pseudomonadota > Alphaproteobacteria > Sphingomonadales > Sphingomonadaceae > Erythrobacter. The sequence continues at coordinate 114,450 of CANLZI010000002.1, forward strand.
CCCCTGCGGCGGGCAATCCGATGGCAGACCAGCCATCCCCCACAAACGAGATCTGGTCCTATGGCCACCGCAATATCCTGGGCATGGATTGGGATGCGGAAGGTCGCTTGTGGGATATGGAGCATGGTCCAGCAGGCGGCGACGAGCTCAACCTGGTGGCTGCTGGGGCCAATTATGGTTGGCCAACCCGGTCTTATGGCAATCATTACAGCGGCGATCCGATTGAGGATCACAGCGCGGATGATGGCTTTACCAAACCAGCCGTACACTGGACCCCGGTTATCGCGCCGGGCGATATGATCTTTTACTCGGGCGAGCTGTTCACCGCTTGGCAGGGCGATGCCTTAATCGCCAGCATGTCCGAACCAGGATTGGTGCGGGTAGAGATCGATGGTGACAGCGCAGCAGAAGCGCAGCGCTATCCGTTTGAAAACCGTATCCGGTCGATTGATCAAGGTCCTGACGGGGCGCTTTGGCTGTTGGAAGACGGCGAAGAAGGCCGCTTGCTGAAGGTCACGCCCAAACAATAGTTTTGGCGACTAGCAGCGCAATTTGATCGACAGCCATTGCCATTGTGCTTAAGCGCGCGGCCCGATGGCTAAATTGGTGCCTCTTGCGAATGTCGAACCCGATCTGATCGAGCAATTGCTCGACCGGGCGTTCGGCCCTGAGCGCCTGGCCCGCACCGCCTATCGCATGCGTGAAGGTACGCATTGGTTGGAGGCCTTGAGCTTTGCGGCGCTGGACGAAGACGATTTTCTGGTCGGCACTATTCAGGTCTGGCCAATCGCATTGTCCGATCCACAAGGTCGTCCGCACCCGATGCTGATGATCGGTCCGGTGGCCGTTCTGCCCGAGCATCAGGGAGAGGGCTTTGGCAAAGCTTTGATGCTCGCCACACTGGAAGCCGTCGGTCCCGACGCGCAATTGCCGCAGGTGATGATTGGCGATCCTGATTATTATGGGCGGTTCTTTGGCTTCACCGCTGAGCACACTTCGGGTTGGCATTGCCCCGGCCCCAATGATCCGGCGCGTTTGCTGATGCGCTGCGCGAATCCTGCGGTCTTGCCTGCCGAAGGCATGCTGGGGCCATGGAGCACAGACTGAGCATTGTTGGTTATCCAATTGTTCGACTTGGCGAACCCACCAGCTTCTGGCATCGCAAAATCTGACATGCCGTATCAACCTCCACCCGAACTTGCGGAATTGACGCTCAGCCAAATTGCTGAACAGGTTGCCCAGCGCAAACTGCCGCCGGTTGAAAATTGGGCGCCAGAAAAAATCGGTGACAGCCGCATGCGCATTGCAGCCGATGGTCAGTGGTTTCACGATGGCTCTGTGATCAAGCGCGACGCCATGGTGCGCGCCTTTTCCGGCCTGTTGACCCGCGATGATGACGGATCGCACCATCTGGTTAGCCCTTTTGAAAAGCTGAGCATCGACGTTGAGGACGCCGCCTTTATCGCAACCGATGTGGCGCTGCGCAGCGCGCCTGATGGCAAGCCGGACGAAGCAGGACTGGCCTTTCGGCTCAATACTGACGAACTGATCATTGCTGGTCCCGATCATCCTCTGGTGGCCCGTGGCTCGTCCGAAACACCAGCGCTGTATTTGCACGTTCGGCGCGGGTGCGAGGCCCGGCTTAACCGCAGCACCTATGCCCAATTGGCCGAGATAGCCCTGTCGCAGTCGGACGAGTGGACCGTAACCAGTCAAGGTAAGCAATATTCGCTGGTGCCGGCATGACGGCGCTGTTTGACCGTTTGTCTGACGTGTTTGAACGCGGCCACGCCAATCCCGTGGATGAACTGCTGAGCGACACCCGATTTGCCCAAGCCGACCGCACCGCCGATGCCGCTGTATTGATCGCTGTGACCGATCGACCCGAACCGGGTTTGATCCTGACCCAACGCCCGCAAGGAATGCGCGATCATCCCGGCCAGGTGGCGCTGCCCGGCGGCAAGGTTGATGCCGGTGAAGATGCTATTGCCGCGGCCCTGCGCGAGGCAGATGAAGAGCTTGCTCTTCGCCCGCACCATGTCAGCATTGTTGGCTCAACCGATCGCTATCAAACCGGCACCGGGTTCGACGTGACCCCGGTTGTGGGCGTGATTCCCCCTGATCTTGATCTCACACCTAATCCGGCAGAGGTCGAGGCTTGGTTTGAAGTTCCGCTATCCCTGGTCATGGATCGTGCCAATTGGACCCAGAACGAGGTGTATTGGCGCGGCGAAATGCGCCATTATCTGGAAATGGATTATCAGGGATTTCGCATTTGGGGCGTTACGGCGGGAATTCTGGCGAATTTATCGCAACGCCTATCTTACAAAGAATTGATCAATGGTCGCTGATCCGCACTTTCATTCACTGCACGATGCGGCTTGGACCAAGCGCGCCGGTTTGCGCGCGCTGACGGCGGCCTTGGGTGCCGATAATATCCGCTGGGTGGGCGGAGCAATCCGTGACAGCCTGTTGGGACAAGAGGTGGAAGATGTGGACTGCGCGACCACCCATTTACCCGCCGCCGTGATGGAAAGATGCCAGGAAGCGGGCATTCGCACCGTCCCGACCGGCATTGATCATGGCACGGTAACAGCCATTCTGGACGATAGCCCGGTAGAGATAACCACATTGCGACGCGATGTGGCCACCGATGGCAGACGGGCAACCATAGCCTTTGCGCAAGAATGGCAAGAGGATGCGGCAAGGCGCGATTTCACCATCAATGCGCTGTTTGCACATCCCGAAACGCTTGAGATTTCTGACTATTTTGGCGGGCTGGAGGATCTGGCCGAGCGGCGCGTTCGCTTTATCGGCGACGCCAAGCAGCGCATCCGCGAAGATCATTTGCGTATCTTGCGCTATTTCCGTTTTCAAGCTCGGTTCGGTTCGCAATTGGATGAAGAGGCCGAGGCTGCTTGTTCGGAGCTGGCTGAAACGATCAAGGGATTGAGCCGCGAGCGCGTGGCAGCAGAGCTGTTCAAGCTGCTTGAATTGCCCGATCCCGGTGAAACCCTTGGCCGCATGCGCGCACTGGGCGTGCTGCAAGTGATCTTGCCAGAGACCTGCCCGCCGCAACTCAAGGCATTGAGCCAGTTAATCGCGGGCGAACAAGCCCAAGGCTTTGACACAAGCGCCATCCGCCGCTTGGCCGCCCTGCTGCCAGCCCTGCCCGATATTGCAGATTCGGTCGCCGCCCGGCTGCGCATGTCGCGCAAGCAGCGCGCGCATCTGATCTGCGTTTCCGAACGCCAGCCGGACGATCCGGCAAACATGCATGCCTTGGCCTATCGCGAAGGCACTGATTGCGCTGTTGATCGGGTGTTGCTGGCCGGCGCTGATGCGACCCCGTTGAAAGATTGGCAGGTGCCACAATTCCCGCTGAAAGGCGGAGAGATCGTGGAGCGTGGTTTGGCGGTCGGTCCGCAAGTGGCGCAGATCAGACGCGCAGTCGAAGAACTGTGGATTGCCGAAGGGTTTCCTGCCCATGACCGGGTTCATGAATTGTTGGATCAGGTGGTCCAGCAATCGCCCGACGCCGCACAATAATCTCACAGCTTCAGCGCAAATTCATGCCCTACCCCTCATAAATGTCACGGTTGCAAAGCCCCCGGATCATTGTCTAGGGAGCGCAGCCAAGGCGGCCGAGGATCGGTCGTTTCGCCTCGGGTATTCGGCTTTTCCCGTTTTGCCCCACATTCTAATTCAGTCGCGCCAAGCGAACATTTGTTCGCTGGGTGTTGCTCAAGATTTGATTTCTACGGAGACACATTCATGAATTTCGCCAAATTTGCCCTTCTCGCCACAGCGATCGCAGCCACACCCATCGTGGCCCATGCTCAAGACGCTGGCACGACGATCTATGGCAATGATGACGCGCCGATCGGCACCGTGGAAAGCAACGCCGATGGCATCGTGACCGTGGATACAGGCGCCCACAAGGCCCCACTGCCCGCCAATCTTCTGGCCAATCAGGAAGGCAAATGGACAGTCAACGCGACCAAGGCGCAGATCGACGGCATGATGGCGCAGCAGGTGGCCCAGCAGCAAGCTGCTGCCGAAGCTCAGGCCGCAGCTGAGGCCGAAGCCGCTGCAAAACTGGATGCCGCCATTGCTGTGGGCAATCCGGTGATTACCGCTGACGCACAGCCGCTCGGCACGATCAGCGAACTGATCGACGCCAATGTGGTGGTTACCAATGAGGAAGTTGGCCTGGTTACCCTGCCGCGCGACTTCTTTGCGCTGGATGCCCAAGATCAGTTGGTAGCACGCGCGAATTTGGCAGACATTCTGGCTGCCGTCCAAGGCGGCTAAACCGCTCCTTTAGGCGGGCTCAGACCCGGACAGAAAAATGGCCGCTCGGTGCAGAACCGGGCGGCCTTTTTCGTATCGATTGCCGGAGAATGTTAAGGACTAAAACCGGTTGTCCTTGGGGAAGCCTTGCGGCGGCAAACGACCGGCTGCGCCGCGCGCGACTTTCCATTGCCAGATGTCGTTCTCGGTCCGGGTTCGGTCGCCCTTGCCGCCCATCGTCCAGCTGAGTCCCTCAGCCAAGACAAAGCTCTTCAAATCTGACAGCCCGCCATCGCGATAGCGTTGCAACATCACACCTTGCCCGCGCGCCATGATCGGAATTTCCTCGATATTGAAAACAATCAACTTGCGATTCTCGCCCACCACCGCAACGTGATCATGGGCAGGATCAACCTCGCGCATGACAGCGAATTTCGCATCATTCTTCAGATTGACGACCTGGCGGCCCTTGCGCGTTTCAGCCAACAATTCCTTGGTCTCGGCGATGAAACCTTTGCCGATCGAGGACGCGAGCAACAAACGCCCTTCCGGCTTGTGAACCACCATGCCAACCACGCGTGTCTCGGCCTCCATATCGATCATCGATTGGACCGGCTCGCCAAACCCGCGAGCGCCGGGCAATTTGTCACAGCCGAGCGTGTAAAAGCGACCGTTTTCCGCCGCAATCAGCAGTTTATCCGTGGTTTGCGCGTGGGTGATGAAGGCTAGCTCATCGCCTTCCTTATACTTAAATTCCTGGGCCAGATCGACATGCCCCTTGGCCGCGCGGATCCACCCTTTCTTGGACAGAATGACGGTGACCGGTTCCTTCTCGATCATCGCATCCATCGAAAATTCGACCGCAGGTTCGGCCTCTTCGATCCGCGTCCGGCGGGCACCCAGTGCCGTGTCCTCGGCATAATCCTTGCGCAATTGATTGAGGTCACGTTTTAACCGCGTACGCTGGCGCGCTGGCGAGCCGAGCAGCTTCTCCAAGCCGTCCTTCTCTTCCAGCAGAGTGCTTTTCTCGTCGCGCAGCTGCATTTCTTCCAACTTGCGCAAAGACCGCAGCCGCATGTTGAGGATCGCTTCGGCTTGCCGGTCGTTCAGCTTGAACTCGTCCATCATTACCGGCTTGGGTTCATCCTCGGTGCGGATAATCTCGATCACCCGGTCCAGATTGAGGAAGGCAATGATATAGCCTTCGACCAACTCCAACCGCCGCGCAATCTGATCCAACCGATGCTGGCTGCGGCGCTGCAGAATGTCGATCTGTGATCGGGTCCAGTTTTCCAGCAACTCCTTCAGACCCATCACCATCGGAGTGCGGGTGGCATCCAGAACGTTCAGATTGAGGCCGAACCGCACCTCCATATCGGTCAGTTTGAAGATGGATTCCTTGAGCAATTCAGGGTCGACATTGCGGCTGCGCGGGACCAGCACGATGCGGATTTGTTCATCGCTTTCATCGCGCACGTCCTCCAAGATTGGCAACTTCTTGTCAGCAATCGCCTGAGCAATCTGCTCGATCAGTTTGCCCTTTTGCACCTGATAGGGAATCTGAGAGATCACCAGCTGCCATTGGCCGCCGCCCAACCGCTCGATCCCGGCCTTGCGGTCTTCGGCTTTGTCCGCCTCTGGCGCGTCAAATACGCCGCGCAACCGGAAACTGCCGCGTCCGGTTTCATAGGCGTTGGCAATCACCTCGGCGCTGTCGATGACTTGCCCGCCAGTGGCAAAGTCGGGCCCCTTCATCAGCTCCATCAACCGCGCATGTTCAACATGAGGGTTGTCGATCAGCTCCAGCGTCGCATCGATCACTTCGGCAACATTGTGGCTGGGAATATTGGTCGCCATGCCCACCGCAATGCCGCTGGCGCCGTTGGCCAACAGATTGGGGAACAGGCCGGGCATCAGTTCGGGCTCTTCTTCCTCGCCATTATAGGTCGGGATGAAGTCAACCGTGCCCGCGTCCAGCCCTTCCATCAGCTGCATCGCGGTTTTGGTCAGGCGTGCCTCGGTATAGCGATAGGCGGCAGCGTTATCGCCATCGACATTGCCAAAATTGCCCTGCCCTTCGACCAGCGGATATCTCAGCGAGAAATCCTGCGCGAGCCGGACCATCGCATCATAGGCGGCGGTGTCGCCATGCGGGTGATATTTACCGATCACCTCGCCCACCACGCGGGCCGATTTCTTGAAATTGTTGCTCGGGTCCAGCTTCAACTGACGCATGGTCCACAACAGGCGGCGATGAACCGGCTTCAGCCCGTCACGCAGATCAGGCAGCGAGCGCGCCGTGATGGTGGAGAGCGCATAGACCAGATACCGTTCGGACAATGCCGCATCGAACGGAGCATCGACAATAGTGTCGAACGGATCATCAGGGAACAATTCAGTCGTGTCAGCCATGCACACCGCTTAGCAATTGCACATGGCCGGGGGGAGAGCCCTTTCCACAGGAATGGAGCACAATCCTATCAAAATCGCGGCCCTATCCTGATTGCGCCAAGCGATCGCTTTGCATAGGCATTGTCCTAGGGAGAGATCATGATCAAATTTGCCGTTACCGCATTGGGTGCCGCCTTGGGCGCAGCGCTTTGCAGCCTGCCTGCCATTACCTCCGCAAAGTCAGACGCAGAACCTCTGCCCTACCCCGAGGTGACGGTGTATGAAGCCGAAACCATCATCACGATGGAACCGGGTTACCCCGAGGCGAAATATGTCGCCACGGCAGATGGCATAATCTTGGGTCTTGCCCAGGATTTGGACGGGCTGGAGGCGTGGACCATAGGTCGTAACGTCACCGTCGATCGGCAGTTTGCAGACCGCATCCTGATGCCTGGATTTATCGAACCGCATATTCATCCGATGCAAACGGTAATGATGTTGCCCATCCCCTTCATCAGTCCGGAAAGCTGGGAGTTGCCGGGCAAGAATTACCCCGCGGTTGTCGGCGAACGGGCTTATGAGCAACGGCTGCGCAGCGTTTTGGCTGAAAGCGATGACGAGCTGTTTCTAACCTGGGGCCATCATCGATTGTTTCACGGCGACATGAACCGCGCCAAGTTGGACCGGATTGCCCCCGACAGAGCCGTCATCATCTGGCAGCGCAGCTTTCATGAAATCATCGCCAACACCAAGGCTCTGGAGATCCTCGGGTTGAGCGACAAGGATGCGTTTGTAGCAGAATTTGACCGGCCTGAAATTGACCCCACGCATGCCGATTATGACACCGGCATCATCCATGAAACCGCGCTGTTTCACGGCATAGACAAACTGCGCCCCTACCTATTCTCGCCTGAGAAAATACAGCAAGGCATGGTCGAAATGCGCCAGATGATGCTGGAAAACGGCGTGACGACCAGTGCCGATCTGGCCTTTGGCGGGTTTGGCGGGGTCGAAACAGAGGCACCCTTGTTCAAGCGTCTGTATGATCAGCCATCAACCCCCTCGCGCATTCTGGCGATCCCTGTGGCTCCGTTGATTCCGGGCGATCCCAATGCTTGGTTGGAAACCATCCAAGACACCTATGGCAGCGAGAAATTCTTCTTCTCCAACCGGGTCAAATTGTTCGCTGATGGTGCGTTTTTTGCGCAATATATGCAGATGAATCCGCCGGGCTATAGCGATGGTCACGAGGGCAAATGGATCACACAGCCTGACGTTCTGGAACAGCAAACCCGGCGCTTTTGGGATGCCGGCTGGACCCTGCACACGCATGTAAATGGCGATAAAGGTCTGGATGTTGTGCTGGACATTTTTGAAGGCCTGCCCGTGCGCAACGGCCAAACCATGGTGTTGGAGCACCTGGGCTATTCGACCGAGGCGCAAAACCGCCGACTGGCGGCCATAGGCATGATGGTCTCGGCCCAGCCCAACTACATCCGCATTTTGGGTGATGCCTATGCCGAAACCGGCCTTGGCCCGGACCGTGCCGCGCAAATGAACCGACTTGGCTCGTTGGAGCGCAAAGGCGTTCCCTTGGGGCTGCACAGCGACTTCAACATGGCCCCGATTGACCCGCTCTATCTGGCATGGGTCGCCAGCAATCGCGAAACTTTGGGCGGGACCGTCAAAGCTCCGAACGAACGGCTCAGCTTGGACAAAGCATTACGGGCGATCACGATCGAGGCCGCACAAGTGATCGGTTTGGACGATCAAGTCGGCAGCATTGCCTCGGGCAAGAAGGCTGACTTTGTCGTAATGGATCGCGATCCCAGAGCCGGTGGACCGGCCGAGTTGAACAATGTGCAGATTCACGGTGTCGTGTTCGAGGGAAAATGGTTTCCGGCCAAATAACGGCTGACCAAGCCCCGCACTGACTAGCAGTCTTGGTGACCTTGCGACAATCGGATCGCACATGACAATGCTTCGGCTTGGCTGGCAGCAACATCGGGCAGGACGCCGCTGCCTTCTAATCGGGTTCCGTCTGGCAACATGAAATCGGCGACTGGAAGCAGCAGAGTAATTCCCTCTGCCAAAGGCATAGGTTCCGCGTTCAAGACCTCGCCCGCGCTGCGCGTACCGACGATCGTGGCGAGACTATTGTACTGCAAGGTGCTGGCGACAATCTCGCTGGTGCTGGCGGTCTCCTGATCGATCAGGACATAGATTTTGCCAGTGAATCGCGCCCCACGCGGCTTTACTGCCAATGCCAAAAGTCCGTCATCCATCAGATCCTGGCCCAAAGCGGCGGGATCGGGTGCCGTCTGGGGTTCGGCCGCCATAATCTGCGAGACACTAGGGGCATCACTATTGTTGGAATACCACCGATTGGCGACCAGCTGACCTATCCGATACTCATCCTTGGCCGTTCGATCGAGGACTGGCCAAGCAGCGAATGTACCTCCGGGATTACCGCGCAAATCGACAATCAGATTGGCCACACCTAACTGCACAATTTCGTCAAAACTGGCATCAAGATTTACGTATAATCCCGGCTCGTCGAAGCTAGGGATCTTCAGAACCCCGATGTCATCGGAAATCAGCTCAAACGCAATTGTAGCATCTGCATCTGCAGGCTTGGTAGTGGCGTTGCTCTTGGTCCAGACCTCGAAGTGCGAAAACAGTGACGACGACTTGCGTGCGTTCTCGAATGCTTGGCGAAATTCAGTATCATTGACGGCAACAGCACCGTCGCGGCCAAACTTACCGCGGAAGCTCTGCCACTCCGGACTATCGAGGACGCGCGGATCGAACAGCGCCTGACCTACGATTTGGTCAAAGGTAGACAACACCGCAGCGTAATCTCTTTGCGGTTCGATAGCATCAACGGGTTCGGACGCTTCGTAATGCGCGCAGCTGGACAATACGCAAAGGGCGAGAATGGCTGGGCCAAGGTTTCCTTTTTTCATGCTGGAAACCTGATCATGGCGTCCCATTGCGCAAGGCGTTTGTGACGAAATGTCAGAAGGGTGACACGGGCGTCATCCAATCGACGCTTTCAAAGTTGCGAGTTTGCTTCGGCTGACAGGAATTTCCGCGCCATTTTGCAATTCCGCACGAAATACTCCGCTAGAACCTTTGATACCGCGGATGAGCGAATTGCGCACGATTGCTCCGCGGTGGGAATGGGTAAATCGATCGGATGGTAATCTTCGTGCCAAGGCAGAAAGTGGCATGCGCACCAGATAATCATCATATTGGGTAAACAGGCGAACGTAATTGCCCTCTGATAAGGCATAATGAATCTCGTCCGGACCAAGAAACACAATCGAGCCTTTGTGGCGCACCTCAAGTTTCCAGCCCGAATGGGGGTCAATACGCGGTGCAATAGTGTTCAGCACAACCAGCGTGCATACATAAGTAGCCATCCATACGGGCAAGCACGTTATCAGAATCTCCGACCAGTAAACTGGCAAGGATTGCGCCATGTCATGGCTTGCGCGGACCCACGTAACCAGCCCAGAAATGATCGTTAGGTGCAGCGCAGCCAAGACCAGCCCAGCCAGCGCTGTCAGCGGCACCGCAATTCTGGGACTGTGTGATCGCAACAAGCGCTGACCCAGCAGAACGATGGGTGCAAACAGGTTGAATATCACAACGAAGGCCGGCAGCGCGATGATGGCCTGGCTCAAAGAGACATTCGCTAGGGCGATTGTCTGCGCGTAGTTTGTGACGGCAAACAAAGTACCGGGCACGCTTGCTATTGCGATTTGTGTATTTCGATCGGACAGCGGCCAGCCATTACGCTGGGCGAACGATCCATGATCGGCGGCTTGCAGCTTCTTGCTTTCAAGAAATGTCATCTATCGCTCCGACAAATATCGACCGCCTCTCGTTTAACCCAAGCCGCTCAGACTCGCTAGCCTTTGCCTCCATCGCGCAAGGCCACAATCTCGGCCCGCAAGGCGCGCAATTCGGTCAGGATTTCTTCGCGCTCGTCATGTGCTTCTTCGTCATTAGCTTCGGCCATAGCGTTGACGATCACACCAATGAACAGGTTGAGCACAATGAAGCTGGTGACCAAAATGAACGGCACGAAGAAGGCCCATGCCCATGGGAAAACCTCCATCACCGGGCGCACTATGCCCATGGACCAGCTTTCCAAAGTCATGATCTGGAACAGCGAGTAAAGCGAGGAGCCCAGCGATCCGAACCATTCAGGAAAGGCTGCGCCGAACAGCTTGGTGGCCATCACCGCGCTGATGTAAAACAACAGCAACAGCATCACGATCACGGTGCCAATGCTGGGAATCGCGCTGAACAGACCGGTGATGACCTTGCGCATGCTGGGGACGACCGAGACCAGCCGAAGCGCCCGCAAGATGCGCAGCGCGCGCAGGACAGAGAATTGTTCTGCTGCTGGAACCAGGGCTGCGCTGACAATCGCCAAATCGAACACGTTCCAGCCATTTTTGAAAAAGCTGAGCCGATAAGCGAACAGCTTGATCAAGAGCTCGACCACAAAGATCGCGATGGCGATCCGATCGAGCAATGAGACAATCGTACCGACACGGTCCATCACGGCGGGCGACGTTTCCAGCCCTAGCCCGATCGCATTGATGACAATGATCGCGGTGATGAAGCGTTCGAAAAATTTTGATTCCACGACCACTCGTGCGCGTTCGCGCAAAGTAAAAGGAGCAGCGTTATGAGTTGTAGCTTGGTTCATTGCGCCCTGCATATAGGCGCTGTCCCCAAGGAAAACAGGGGCATTCCAAGACATCTGTCGATGCGCAGGGATCCACGATAGCGGATTAGTCAGGCGCTAATGCCAGGCAAAGTCGCTACGCGAGGGCTGCGGCACAATTTTTCCGGCACAGGAGGCATCAATGGACCTAGGCATCTCTGGCAGAAAAGCTTTGGTGAACGGCGGCAGCGCAGGCATGGGCCGAGGCGCGGCTTTGGCATTGGCGCAAGAAGGCGCGCAAGTGTTTATCTCGGCGCGCGGAGCTGAACGGCTGGAGGCGACCTGTGCAGCAATCGCGGCCGAAACTGGCGCACAGGTTCATCCGATTGCTGCCGATCACAGCAGTGAAGAAGGACGAGCAGCGATCTTGGGCGCCTGCCCCGACCCTGACATTTTGGTCGCGACTTGTGCTCCCCCACCCTTCACCGACGATTTTCGCGATGTCTCAAGAGAGCAAATGGAAGAGTCATTGCGGATCGCGCTGCTCAGCCCGATTGACTACATCAAGGCAGTGATCGACCCGATGATCGCACGCGGCTGGGGCCGGATTGTGAATATCAGCACTGGCGTTGCCAAATACCCGGCATCGATGCGGGTTTTGTCGGGGCCGCCGCGCGCGGCCTTGGCGAATTACTGCCATGCCATCGCCAAAGACGTGGCCAAGCACAATGTCACCATCAATTCAGTTCTGCCCGGCATGCACCACACCCCCGGCATCGAAGACGTGTTCGGCCCGCGCGCGGAGGCCAACAATCGCAGTTATGACGAAGAGATCGCGGCTTTTGTAGACGCGGTGCGCATACCAGCTGGTCGATTTGGCGATGCCGACGATCTGGGCGCTATTGTGGCCATGATGTGCAGCGACAGGGCCAGCTACATGACCGGTCAATCATTGGTAGTGGATGGCGGCGTGGGCACGTCTACTTTTTAGGCACAGGTCTCGCGCCCAATCATACACGACTTTTGCGGCTGGCTACATCCGCCGCGCATCATGGCTGTCTGCGGGAACAGTGACAGATAGTCCATCCAGCTCCTCGGTCAGATCAATCTGGCAGGACAGACGACTGGTTCGGCGAACATCGGCGGCAAAGTCCAGCATGTCTTCCTCTTCCTCGCTGGCGTCTGGCAATTTGTCGAACCATTGCGGATCAACCACCACGTGGCAGGTGGAGCACGCCATCTGGCCTTCGCAGGTGCCTTCCAGCGGCAGTCCATGCGCTTGCGCCAAGCGCAGCAAATTATCGCCGGCTTCGGCCTCAGCCTCGACAATTGTCCCTTTCGGGTCGGTGAAACGCACAGCAACCATCAAACCTCCTGCGCTGACACAGCAGCGTTGATCTTGGCTGCGGCGTCCTCAATCTGGTCGAGCGTTGTGTAGCGCCCAAATCCCAACCGGATCGAATTCTTGGCCGCTTTGTTATCCAGACCAATCGCGCGCAGCACATGGCTGGTCCGGCCCGATCCGCTGGCGCAGGCCGACCCCGCGCTGAACATGACATCGCGCACGTCCGACATTAAACGCCCAACATCCAAACCCTGCTTGCGAATATTGAGATTGCCATGCCAGCGCGCATCGGCGCTGCCGTTGAGTTCCCAATCATCAAACATGTCGCGCGCACGATTCCACAAGGCTTCGATATGGTCGGCGTCCTCGCCCATGCGTTCCTGAGCCAGCTTGGCCGCTGCACCCATACCAGCGATCAACGCGGGCGACAGTGTCCCCGAACGCTGGCCAAATTCTTGCCCGCCGCCGGTTTGCACTTCGTTCAGTTGCACACCATCGCGCACCCACAAAGCGCCTACGCCCTTGGGGCCATGGAACTTATGCGCCGATATCGCGATCATATCCGCGCTGGTGACTTCGATCTTGCCATAGGCTTGCACCGCATCGACCACGAACAAGGCATTGTTTTCCTTCGCCTTGCGATGCCAATCAATGGTTGGTTGGATAGTCCCGATCTCGTTGTTCACCTGCATCACTGCGATCAGCCGCGTATCAGCGGGCACATCCTGAGCCGTGTTGCATTGGCCTTCGCTCGAGACATTCAGGACATGCGCCTTGCCCGCGTCCTGCGCAGTGTCGAGAACGGCAGAGTGCTCAATTGCAGAGACCGAAACATGTCCGCCAGAGCCACTGCCACGAATGGCGAGGTTCAGCGCCTCCGTCGCGCCGCTGGTGAAGATCACCTTGCCACCTGCGGGAAACAGAGCAGCCACCCGATCGCGGGCAAGCTCTATCGCAGCGGCGGCTTGGCGACCCATCCGGTGCGACGAGTGCGGGTTGCCAAATCCGGTGCCATCGGGCCCATCCAGCCACCGCAGCATGGCATCGCGGGCTTCTGGAGCGAGGGGCGTGGTCGCCTGATAATCGAGATAGATCATGTCAAAGAAGCCCATGCCGAGGCAAATTGTTCCAATTCATCCGCCGTCGTGCTCCAGCCGATGCTCACCCTGATCGTGCGCGCGGCCACATCATCTGCCACGCCGAAAGCATCCAGAACCCGGCTTTTCTTGAGCGTCCCGGAAGAACAAGCACTACCCGCCGACACCGCAAAGCCCATGGCATCGAGGCGGATCAGCAATGCCTGTGCGCTGATGCTGGGATGGGCGAGAGCGACGATATAATCCGCCTGATCTCCAAAGGTCAGAACGCTCGATCCCAGCCGCTCAGCAAAGGCGCTGCGCTGTTCAGCCGTGGTCGCCCACTCGCCAGCTTCCAGTGCCGCGGCCATGCCCAATGCAGCAGGCATATTCTCGGTTCCTTGTCGATATCCCCGCTCGTGGCCGCCCATCGGTTCGAGCAAATTGTAATCGCGCACCAACAAGGCACCGATGCCGATTGGTCCGCCAAATTTATGCGCCGAGACAACCACCATGTCGGCATTGGGAAGGTCCAGTTTGCCAGCGCTCTGGGCGCAATCGGACAAAGTAACCGCACCAGTGGGTGCCACCGTTTCGACCATCTTGCTCACCGGATTGATCACTCCGGTTTCCGAATTGACATGCTGCACTGCCAAAATGCTCTCGCCATCCAGCACGGTCTCATCGCCGAAGCTTTCCGCATCGGGTGCTGCGCGGAATACCGCGTCATGCTCCACGGCGCTAACAATCCGGCGTTGTGCCTTTGTGCGGTTGAGTGCAATCCACAGTGCCTCGCTTGCGCCTGACGTAAAGATCAACTCGTAGCCATTGTCTTCTTGGCCCAAGCCCAGCGCCGCCTTTATCCGATCGCGCGCATCCTCCAGCGCGGACTTCGCCTTGCGCCCCTCGGCATGCGGAGAGGACGGGTTGGCCCATAGCGCGAACCCTTCCTCCATCGCCGCTTTGGCTTCAGGGCGCAGCGGGCTGGTGGCCGCATGATCAAGATAGATACGAGGTTTCACAAAAACCCTTATTGCGAATGATTCTTAAAAAATTGCAGAAACTTACACATGCCACTATAGAGCACTGGAAAGTCGGTGCCAGCCGGTACTTGTCTTAACTCATTGCATAAGGTTTCTCGATGCCATCAGTCATCTTTCCCGGCCCAGAAGGCCGTCTTGAAGGTCGTTTTTCACCGCCACCGCGCCCGCGCGCACCCGTGGCCATGATCCTGCATCCCCATCCAGAGGGCGGCGGCACCATGAACGAGCGGATCACCCAGCATCTGTACAAGACATTTGTTGATCGCGGTTTTGCAGTGTTGCGCTTCAACTTTCGCGGCGTTGGCCGCAGCCAGGGTAGCTTTGACAATGGCATTGGCGAATTGTCCGATGCAGCCGCAGCGCTCGATTGGGTTCAATCAATCCATCAAGAAGCGCAAACGACATGGGTTGCCGGCGTCAGCTTTGGCGCTTTGATTGGCATGCAATTGCTGATGCGTCGTCCAGAAGTTCGCGGCTTTATCTCGATTGCACCACCGGCCAATATGTATGATTTCTCGTTCCTGGCACCTTGCCCGGCATCGGGTATCTTCATTCAGGGTGCCGCCGACACAGTTGTGCAGCCAACCGCTGTGCAAAAGCTGGTCGATAAATTGCGCACGCAGAAGCACATCACCATCCATCACGAAGAAATCCCGCGCGCGAACCACTTCTTCGAAAACGAGCTGGGTGATTTGATGGGCTCGGTTGACAATTATCTCGACTTCCGCCTCTCACCGGATTGCCCGATCAAGTAAGATCGACGCGGCGAACGCCACCCTAAAAGGCCTGACAGTATCCGTTTGGTAGAGCCGTTGGGCTCTGCCCGATGACATGCATCTGCGCCCTACAACCCGCCCGACACTCTGCCCAAAACTTGATCACAAACATGTTATGTTGTAACATTACTGTTCTGGAGTCGCTGGCACTCAAGATCGGCGCTCCTGAAAGAGAGGAGCGAACAACATGTCATATTTGACGAAATCGCATGCCAACCGCCCAGCCGCCATCATCGGTGTTGTAGGAATTCACGCCGGACTTGGCGCTCTGGTGGTGCTTGGTCTGACCATCACTGGCACCATGCCAGACGTATATTCAGGCCCCCTGCCGACGACCGAATATAAGGATCCACCCCCACCCCCGCCGCCCGAACCGGCCAAACAGCCTGAGGCCAAACCCAATAGCGTGGTATTCACTCCGCCGGTGCCCGACATCTTGCCGCCCAAGCCCAACTTCATTGATACCACACCCATCCTGCCCCCGATGAGCGATGAAATTCGGCTGGTGATCGATCCTCCATCCACTGACAGCGGTATTGGTACTGGCAACAACTTCCAACCGACTCAGGTTTCGCCCCGCAACGATCCCTCGCGCTGGCTGACCGATAATGACTATCGCACCAGCTGGATACGCAAAGAGATGTTTGGCACCGCCAGCTTTACCCTGAACGTTGGCGCAAATGGTAGGGTAGAAAATTGCTCGATCACCAAATCCACCGGGCACAGCGCGCTGGATCAGGCAACCTGTAAATTGGTGGCAAAGCGGGCCAGATTTGCGCCCGCATCAGACAGCTTGGGTAAGCCGACGACAGGCACTTACTCCAGCTCGATCCGCTGGGTCTTGCCGGACTAATTTTCGACCTGGTCAATCGGCGCTTCACCGCTGGAATCGGGCACCGTCCAGATCGCCACATTAGCCATGGCGATGATCGCCAAGAACACCATGAGCAAGGGTTGTTTGGGCGGTGCCCCCCTGCGCCACATCACAAATGCTCCCACTGTCAGAGCAATTGCAGCCAGCATCACAATCGACAGAACTATGTTCATCTTGGGTCTTTCTCATTTGTGTTATAAGGTCTTTATAGAGGGTTAGTTGCAGCGATGAAACATCTGCATCAAACCTGACCAAACCTACAAGGAGGACAGGATGGGAATTTTTAGTTCAATCAAAAGCGCAATCTTCGGCTCGGACGAAGATGAAACGGCCAATGCACCAGCAGCAGCCGCAGCGCCAGCCGCTGACCAACGCGCTGCTATCAGCCACGATGAGGTTGAGCGCCGCATTGCCAGTATTCCGGGCGCAGACGATCTGAACTGGAAGACATCGATTGTTGATTTGATGAAGCTGGTCAACATTGATCCCAGCTATGCCAACCGCAAGGAATTGGCCGTGGAAATGGGCAATACCGATTATTCCGGCACGGCAGAAGACAACATCGCATTGCACAAGGCTGTGATGGACCAAATCGCCCAAGCGGGCGGCATTGTGCCGGACGACCTTAAGAGCTGAGGCATAACTCTGGCCAGTTGGACCCGGCCCTGATGGGCGGGTTCGGATAGGTCACAGCAATGCAAATATTCGCGCCGTCAGGCCCACTCGGGCTTGGCGGCGTGTTTGTTTTGGGGGACTAAGACCATCTTGAATCCAGATACTTGCCAGAATGTTTTGCCTTGTTACGATGCTGCCACCAATAGATTGAAGCTATTGGCCGGTCTTGGGGGCATTTATGAATATTTGGCGGTCAATTATTGTCAGTGCGTTCGCATCGTTACTGTTGATGACCAGCCCAGCCCGCGCAGAATGGCACGAGGCCAGCAGCGATCACTTTGTCATATATTCTGATTCAAAACCGAAAGATCTGCGTCGTTTTGCAGAGCTGCTGGAGCACTATCATGTAGCTCTAGGTCTGCTGACCGGGCGTCGGGTTCCCAAACCTAGCCCCTCCAATCGTCTCACTATTTACGTGGTTGGCAGTGAGCAGACGCTACGCAAACTCTACGGGGACAAGAATTCATCTGTAGCGGGATTTTATGTTCCCCGCGCTGGCGGATCGCGGGCATTTGTGCCTCGTGTCCGTGTAAGATCGGGCGAACCGGACTTTTCCGTTACGGTCTTGTTGCATGAATATGCCCACCATTTCCTGATCTCATCCTCGCGCCACGCCATGCCGCGTTGGTTTAGCGAAGGAGCCGCCGAATTCTTTTCTTCCGCCCGGATGCGAAAAGACGCCCTGGATATTGGGCGGCCAGCATATCACCGTGGCGCAGAGCTGGTTTATGGCGATCGGGTCACGGTTGAACAACTGATGGATCCCGAAAAATACAAGGAAGCGCATGGCAATGATCTGGCCAGCTTTTACGGCCGTTCATGGGCTCTATACCATTATTTGTACTTTTCTGTTGAGCGCAAAGGCCAGTTGAACAGCTATTGGAACACCGTTGCATCCGGCAGCAAGTCTATCGATGCAGCCGAGCAAGTTTTTGGGGATCTGAACAAGCTTGAAAAGGAACTGATCGCTTACCTCAACCTGCGGAAGATCTCGAGCTTCAGAATTAAGAAGACAATCCTGCCGATTGGACCGATCAATATTGTCGAGATGAGCCCTGGCATGGATGAAATGCTACCAATTATCATCCAGTCGCACCGCGGAGTTACCGAGGAAGAAGCCTTGGAATTGCTACCCGAGGCTCAAGAAATTGCCGCTGATTTCCCCAATGATCCAGGCGTATTGGCAGCCCTGGCTGAGGCTGAGTTTGATGCTGGGAATTCTCAACAGGCAATAGAAGCGGCAGATCGGGCGATTGCAATCGACCCCGCGACAAAAGGTGCGTATATTCAGAAGGGCCTCGCGCTGTTTAAACTGGCCGAGGACGCAGAAGATGCAGATGCAGCCTTCAAGGCTGCGATGCAGCCATTTACATCTTTGAATAGGCTGGAAAACGATCATCCACTGCCGCTGATCTACTTTTATCGCAGCTATATCCAGCGCGGCATTGAGCCATCCCAAAACGCTCGACATGCTCTCGAGCGTGCATCGGAATTGGCTCCGTTCGACCTGTCGCTCGCATTTAATGTCGGAATAATGCAGGCATCAGAAGGTAAGACAGTGCTCGCTGCATCAACGCTTGCTCCGCTTGCAGCCAACCCTCATGGTGGCGAACAGGCTGATATGGCCAAATTTCTGATCGATCAGCTGAATCAGGCAACCGAAGGGGAGCCTTTTTATCCCTCCTTCGAAGATTCAGATGAAGTCGAAGAAAGTTCTGAAGATGACAGCGATGATGCTTCGGCCTGACGCCTAGCTGGCTTACCGGCTCATCATTCCGGTGACGATTGAGCCAAGGATACCGCCCAATGCGCCGCCACCTGCTGCGCCGCCTTGCTGTCCACCGCCTGTCGCTTGCTTGGCCATATAGCCGGTAATTGCCATAGCCAGGATCGGCAGCATCTTCTTCAAGATGCCTTCGTCGATACCGGTCATTGCGGCCACTTCGCCCGCGACAGAGCGGCTAACATCTTTGCTGCCAAAGATATTGCCCAGAATGTCGTTGCCTTGATTGACCGGTGTCGGGCTTTGGCCAAGCACCGCGTCAAGCAAGCCGCCGCCAAGACCGCCCGCGCTTCCACCACCCAGCACTGCGCCAGCCAAACTGCCCAAGCCGCCCAGCGGATCAGGCGTGCTGTTGCCACCCGTCGCGCTGCGGCCCATGCCGGCAACAATCGCGGGCAACAATGCCCCGGCAGCCATTTTCGCGGTCTGTTGATCGATGTTCAGCTCGCGCGCCATACTATCGATGACACCGGTACTCTGAAGCATTTGGGCTAGGCTCATTCTTATCTCTCCTAATCAGATGGATCCAATCCTAGACCTATCGCCGGCAAAGAAAAAGCCCCGCTCCCGCCAATCGGGCCGGACGGAGCTTCCTCTTGAAATTGCGATGCCTTGGGTTGGCTAGGCCGCTACATTGGCATTGGGTGCTGCTTGGCGAACGCCTTCGTCCACATGGGCCTCAAATTCGGCAAAATTGTCGATGAACAGGCGCACCAGCTTGTCGGCGGTCTGATCGTATTCTGCCTTGTCTGGCCAAGTTGAGCGTGGGTCCAGAATTGCTGGATCAACGCCTGGCACAGCCACGGGCACGTCAAAGCCAAAGTTGGGATCCTGACGGAATTCAACATCGTTGAGCGAGCCGTCCAGGGCCGCATTCAACAGCGCCCGTGTGGCCTTGATCGGCATGCGATTGCCAACCCCGTATTTGCCGCCAGTCCAGCCAGTGTTGACCAGCCAGCACTGCGCCCCGCCCTCGGCGATCCGCTGCTTCAGCAGATTGCCATAAACGCTGGGATGGCGCGGCATGAACGGCGCACCAAAACAGGTGCTGAAAGTTGCTTCGGGCTCGGTAACACCGATTTCGGTGCCGGCGACCTTGGCCGTGTAACCCGATAAGAAGTGGTACATTGCCTGTTCGGGCGTCAGCCGGGCAATCGGAGGCAATACGCCAAAGGCATCTGCCGTCAGCATGATCACATTGCTGGGAACAGGGCCTAGATTATCTTTCGAAGTGTTCGGGATATAATCCAGCGGATAAGCGCCGCGGGTGTTTTCCGCCAGCGAGTTGTCATCAAAATCCAGATCGCGTGTGACGGGGTCCATCACCACATTTTCCAGCACCGTGCCGAATTTGCGCGTAGTGGCAAAGATTTCCGGCTCGGCTTCTTCTGACAGACGGATCATCTTGGCATAGCAGCCGCCCTCAAAATTAAAGACGGCGGTGTCCGACCAACCATGCTCGTCATCGCCAATCAATGTGCGGCTGGCATCGGCTGACAATGTGGTCTTGCCGGTGCCCGACAGGCCAAAGAAAATTGCGGTTTTGCCATCAGCACCGACATTGGCCGAGCAATGCATCGGCATCACGCCCTTGGCTGGCAGCAGATAATTGAGGATGCCAAACACGCTTTTCTTCATTTCGCCGGCATATTGCGTGCCACCGATCAGGATCAGTTTCTCGGCCAGATTGACCGCAATCACTGTCTCGCTGCGCGTGCCATGACGGGCCGGATCAGCGCGGAAGCTGGGAAGGTCAATGATGGTGTATTCCGGAGCGAAATCACCCAATTCTTCGACCGTGGGCCGCACCAACATCGTGCGGATGAACAGATTGTGCCACGCCAGCTCGTTAATCACTCGCACATTGACGCGGTGTTCCGGCTGTGATCCGCCAAACAGATCGGCAACGTACAATTCTTTCTTGTCGCCCAAAGCGGCCAGAAAATCTTCTTTCAGAGCCGCGAAATGTTCGGGCGTCATGTCGACATTGACCTTGCCCCACCACACTGTGTCTTCTGTGGTATCATCGCGCACGATAAATTTGTCCTTGGCCGAACGACCCGTGTGGGCGCCCGTTTTGACAACCAGCGAGCCATAACGCGACAGTTCACCTTCGCCTGCGCGTACAGCCGATTCTACCAGTTCGGCAGTGCCAAGATTGGCGTGAATATCAGCGTCGGTTTCAAGGCCCTGGCTTGAAAGGGAATGGGCTAGCGGGGTGGACACGCAATTCTCCTGCGATGAGACATAAAGACACTCGAATTTCCGATGGCTTGAACCGCAATGCCAGCATCAAAAATGCCGAGCGCAGTATTACAGCGCAAGAATCACTGTTGCATACGATTGCACAAGCCCGAGCCATCCGCATAGAAGGGCCGCCAAACTGCGTCAAATCTCAGCAGCCGGTTTGCCACTATTTGTTGGCTATATAAGGCCACGCGTTGTTTCCCTATCAGCTTCGCGCTAATCAGCAGACTTATGGAACAAAGCTCTCGTATGGCTGATGCTGCAGTTAGCAGCGGAGACACTGAAACGGATAAAACCGATCCCTTTGTCGTGGCTTTGGTTGATGATGATCGCAACATCCTGACCACAGTCTCGATCGCATTGCAGGCCGAAGGCTTCACCACCCGGGTCTATTCGGACGGTATTTCGGCATTGAAAGCCCTCATCGAAAATCCGCCTGACTTGGCCGTGTTCGATATCAAGATGCCGGAAATGGATGGGCTCACTTTGCTGCGCAAGCTGCGCGAACATTCAAGCCTGCCAGTGATTTTCCTAACCAGTAAAGATGACGAGCAGGACGAGGAAATCGGCTTGGAATTGGGTGCGGATGATTACATCTCCAAGCCATTCAGTCTGAGGCTTTTGGTGGCCCGCATCCGGGCTATTTTACGCCGCGCGGATCCGGGTGGCGACCAGAGTGAACAATCCAACAGACCAGGCGGCTTGGACGCTGCCGAGATCGAGCCAGCCAACCCTAGCCTGACACGCGGACGTCTATTTATGGATCCTGCCCGCCACCAGATCAGCTGGGATGGCAAGCCAGTCTCTCTGACCGTCACGGAATTTTTGATCCTTGAGGCGTTGGCAACCCGCCCTGGCGTAATCAAAAGTCGCAATCAATTGATGGATGCGGCCTATCCTGACGATGTGTTTGTGGATGATCGCACCGTAGACAGTCACATCAAACGGATGCGCCGCAAGTTCCGATTGGTCGACGGCGAATTTGCTGCAATCGATACACTTTACGGGGCAGGCTACAGCTTCACCGATGGCTGAACACACGCCCCATGGCCGTTTCAAGAGCGAGTCAGGCAAGGTCAGCTGGCTGGGCCGACTGTCGCTTACCTCGCGTATATTGGCGGTGAATATCTTGCCGTTGGCACTGCTGGGCGGCGGAATATTCTACCTCGATTCCTATCGCAGCCAATTGCTAGATGAACGCTATAAACTCGCGCGGATCGAGGCCCAGATTACGGCAGAGGCCTTGGCCGGCGCGTCGCGCAACCGGCAAGAGGCCCTGCTGATCCAGATCGGCAAGGAACAGCGCATGCGTCTGCGCATGTTCGACAGCGAAGGAAATCTGTGGGCGGACAGTTTCGCCTTGGATGAACCTGCGTTCGAATTTGCCGATCCCAATACTCAAGGGTGGGAGCAGGATTTTGCTCGCGCGCTTGATCGCGGCCTGGATAGCATTGTTGGTGCAGAAGTGGTGCCAGAATTCTTTGAACCAGAATCCAGCCTGGCCGATGCTTGGCCCATTCTGATCCGCACAAGAGATGAAGGCGTTAGCCAGATCGAATTGAGCCAGGCGCCCGATCGCACGCCGGTGATTACCGCTGCTGCACCTGTGGGACTGCTCGGTTCGACTTTGATGACAACCCGCAATGCCGTCGACATCACCGAATCCGTTCGAGCCGCTCGCCAGACATTGGGCATAGCGGTTCTGCTGGTCTTGCTGGCATCGATATTATTGTCGCTCTTCCTCGCCCGAACGATTGTCATGCCGCTGCGCGAACTGGCATCGGCAGCGGTCAAGGTGCGCCAAGGCCGCGATCGCACGGTCGAGGTCCCTCGACTGCCTGAACGACATGACGAGATTGGTCTGCTGGCGCGCTCTGTCTCCGACATGACCTCGGGATTGCGCAATCGGATCGATGCGGTCGATCATTTCGCTGCTGATGTCGCGCATGAGATCAAGAATCCGCTCGCCAGCCTGCGCAGCGCCATCGAATCTCTGCCCAAGGTTCAGGATCCTGAACTGCGCAGCAAGCTGACCGATATTGCGACCCATGATGTGCGCCGGATCGATCGCTTGGTGAGCGAAATTTCCGATGCCAGCCGGATCGACTCTGAAATGTCCCGTGCAACGTTGGAGGACATTGATCTCAGCAAGTTGGTGCAAGCGATTATAGGCTTGCGCGAAGACCGGGCAGAAAACCCTGACAACCGGATCAGCCTTGCGACGAGCGGCTATCCACCCATCGTGACTGGTGTTGGCACCCGGCTGGAACGCGTTATCGAAAACCTGTTGGACAACGCAGCTTCCTTCTCTCCGGAAGACACTCAAATCGCGGTCGCAATCGACAATGACGGTCAGCATGTCACTTTGACCATCTGCGATGGTGGGCCTGGCATTCCTGCTGAAGCGCGGGAAAAGGTGTTCACCCGGTTCCACTCGGTCCGCCCCAATGCCGAAGACTTTGGCCAGCACAGCGGACTGGGACTAGCCATCGCCAGAACCATTGCCGAGGCCCATGATGGCACATTGGACGCGCAGGATCGTCCGGACGGGAAACCGGGCGCCTGCCTTTGCCTGCGCCTGCCGACCGCTGAATGAGCAGCGACACCATCTTGATCCAAGCCAGCGCGGTTGCGATTGAAGGCATCACCGTAATGATAGAAGGCGCGCCGGGCTCTGGTAAATCCAGCCTAGCGCTCGCCCTGATTGATCGCGGCGCTGACCTAATTGGAGATGATGGCGTGCAATTGCAGCGCGCAGGGCAAAACATTGTCGCCAAACCGCCTCCCAACATCGAAGGCAAGCTGGAAATCCGCAACATCGGCATTGTCGAAATGCCCGCTGTGTCCGCGCCTTTGGGCCTGATCCTATCCTTGACCCCTGATGCGCCGCGCTTTCCCGAAACATTAGAGCAGCGGGCAATTTTGGGCATCAACATTCCGGTGTTGGCGTTTTCCCCAGGCGATGCGGTTCAGGCTCTGCGCGCAGAATGGGCGTTAAAGATGCACGGTATTCAGCCGCATGATTAGCGCACAAACCCCCTTCCCCAACGGCCATCATCGGCGCACAAGGCTGCGATGAGCGAGGCACCATCCGGCGATTCTCCCGCACCAGCGGAGACAAGCAAACAGCGCGTGCTGCTTGTCACCGGCTTGGCGGGTGCAGGCAAGACCACCGCTTTGCAGGTGCTGGAAGATCTGGGCTGGGAAACCATCGACAATTTTCCGGTCCGGCTGCTGCGGGGCCTGATCTCGCGCCCCCAGCACCAGCAGGCTCCGCTAGCGATCGGGTTTGATTCACGAACACGCGGGTTTGTGCCGCAGAAGATCATCGAGATTGTCGAGCACCTTACCCGCCGCGATGATCTCTCGGTATCGACCCTGTTCATCGATTGTAGCTCGGGCGAGCTGGAGCGCCGTTATAATGAGACGCGGCGACGCCATCCCATGGCCAATGACCGGCCGCTGCAAGAAGGCATTCGGGCAGAGCGCGAGTTGCTGGGCCCTTTGCGGAATTGGGCCGATCTGGTGGTCGATACCAGCGAGCTCACCTCAAACGAGCTGCAGCAGCATGTGCGCACCCTGTTTGGCGACGAGCAATCCAATCCGATGACAATCACCATCTCCAGCTTTGGATTTGCCCGTGGGATGCCTCCGCTGGCCGATCTGGTGTTCGACATGCGCTTTCTCGACAATCCACACTGGGTCCCGGAATTGCGCGAGCAGACCGGTATGGACGAGCCCGTGGGCGAGCATATCCGCCGTGACCCCGCCTTTGCAGAGAGTTTCGAGCGCATTCGCGATCTGCTGCTCACCCTGCTGCCGCGCTATGATGCGCAGGGCAAAAGTTATGTCCATATCGCCTTTGGCTGCACCGGAGGCAGGCACCGATCGGTGTTTACTGCGGAACAAATGGCCCAAGGCTTGCGAAGCGCAGGATTTTCGCCCACTGTCCGGCACCGCAATCTGGGATCGCGCATCACCGATGAAATAGAGGGGATAAAGCGTTGAATATCCAGAAGAAACAATCATGGCTTTGCGCCGCAGGAAACAACGGAATCAGCTTCTTCTCATGATCGGTTTGATCTTGGTCACTCATGGCCGCCTTGCGGACCAATTTATCGACGCGATGGAACACGTCGTGGGGCCGCAAGATGCGGTTGCAGCGATTTGCATTGGTCCCAATGACGATATGGAGCAGCGTCGCGGTGAAATCGCCGCTGCGATCGGCTCGGTCGATCAGGGCCAAGGCGTTATAATTCTGACCGATTTGTTTGGCGGCACGCCGTCCAATCTCGCCATATCTCTGCTCGATGCGGGCAAGGTGGAGGTAATTGCTGGGATCAATCTGCCCATGCTGATCCGCCTGGCTGGCGCGCGCAAATCCATGAGCGTAGTTGATGCGGTAGAGGCCGCTCAGACCGCCGGGCGCAATTACATCACGGTCGCCAGTGAGTTTTTGGGCCATAGCGAAAGCCCCAAGCGGGCCAAGGCATGACCGAGCAGCGCCGCACAGTTACGATCGTCAATAAGCGCGGGCTTCACGCCCGCGCCAGCGCCAAATTTGTCGGTATAGTTAGCGCTCTGCCCGATGGGGTCTCGGTCAAAGTGGCCAAGGGTGGCAATCAAGCGGCCGGCGGTTCCATCCTCGGCCTGATGATGCTGGGCGCAGCCAAAGGTGACGAGGTTGAGCTGATTGTTGCAGGCGACAATGCCGAGGCCGTCATGGCCGAGGTTGCTGCTGTGGTTGAAGACGGCTTTGGCGAAGAGTGACGCCAGTTTGACCGCTCAATCTTCACCGTCTTCAGCGCCTCCAGCCCGGCGAGAAATTACCGGCTATTCCAACCCCACGGTCAAATATCTGCGCAGCCTGCGCGAGAAGAAGCATCGCAAGGCCGCAGGCGAGTTTCTGGCCGAAGGGTTGCGCCTGCTGACCGATGCGCGCGAATGCGGCTTCATTCCCAAAACGCTGGTGCTTTCCTCGGCGCGCGATCCGCATCCCTTACTGGCCGAGATGGAGCGAGATGTGGTGGCCAATGGCGGAGAAGTGATAGAGACCTCCCCCGATATTCTGGCCAAGATTACCGGCAAATCGAACCCGCAAGCCGTGGCTGGTGTATTTACTGAATTCGATACCGCATTGACCAGTTTGGACCGCAACCGGTCCGGCATTTGGATCGTCGCGCAGGCTTTGCGCGACCCTGGCAATCTGGGCACGATGTTGCGCACCTGCGATGCAGTGGGCGCTGGCGGGTTGGTCCTGATCGATGATTGCGCCGATCCGTTCTCGGTTGAGGCGGTGCGCGCCAGCATGGGTGCGTTGTTCACCACCGGTATTGCGCGAGCCACTTGGGACGAGTTTTTGCCATGGCTCCGCTCGGGAGAAGCCCAGCTTGTCGCCGCATCCTTGCGCGACGCAGTGCCCTATCGCGGCGCGCCTTATCAGGCCCCGTGCTTCATCCTTGTCGGCAATGAATCGCAGGGCCTGCCCGAGGATTACGAGGCTGCCTGCGATTTAAGAGTGACGATGCCCATGCGCGGGCGGGCAGACAGTTTAAACGCGGCCGTAGCAGGCGCGGTGCTGGCCTATGAAGTGCTCGACGGGCTCAAGTCATAGTTTGACGCGTTTCCAACTTTACCGTTGGTCGCGGCTCATCCGTCGCTGCGCGGTCTCCAGATCAGCAGGATCTGCGCCGTGATAATGGCAATGGCAAAGCCAGATAGCATCCATGGATTGACATACCACTGCTCGCCCCATTCGAACTCGCCTCCCATAATACGTGCCCAGCCACGAAAATGCTGCGTGGAGGCAACGGACAGGCCGAACACCGCAAATATGGCAGCAAGATAGCGCACCAGCCAATGGCGTAGACTGGGCATCATGAACAGCAGACCCAGCAGGCCGATGACGGTCCGCTGGCTGCGGCAATAGGGGCATTTATAGACCCAATCCATCAGGTCCACCGCCCAGGTAGCCGCACACAGCAGGATCGCTGCTGCGCCAACCCACATCCGGTATCGCACCAAGATGTCCGGCACTTTGGCAAACTTCTCTGCCATAGATTGCTTATCGCTCATGTCGTGTATTCCCCCACCCAGACATTAGGCGATGGGATTACCAGACGCGCCTCAATTGGCAAGTTGGCGCCACCAGATCACTCGGCAGCATTTTTAGACGCATCTTCGAGCAGGTCAGCTTCGGCAGCATCCTTGGCATTGTAACGCGGCGCTGACTCAACCAGCGGCACTTCGTCAATCTCACGCTTGCCGATCTCGATACCCTTGTCCGCAAGTCTCTTGCCCGAGGACAAGACGTTGCGTTCAAAGCTGCCAACGAATTTGTTGTAATTGTTGACCGCCGTCTCCAACCCACCGCCCACGCGTTTGAGATGGTCAGAGGCAACCCGCAAACGGTCATATAGCTCCGCGCCCAGCCGGCCGATTTCCTGTGCTTCCTTCGCCAATCCATCCTGCCGCCAAACCTGCGCCACGGTGCGCGCAATTGCGACAAGATTGGTCGGAGTGGCCAGCAAGACCCGGCGCTCAAAGGCAAAATCCCACAAGGTCGGATCGGCATCCAAGGCGGCGGTAACAAAATGCTCGCCTGGGATGAACATGATCACATAGTCGGGCGCTTCTTCGAACTGGCTTTGATAACTTTTGGTGCTCAATGTCTGGACATGATTGCGCATAGACTTGGCGTGCGAATCCAGCTCGCGCTTGCGGGTGTCTTCATCGTCGGCCTCGAACGCAGCCTGATAAGCGTTGAGCGACACTTTGGAATCAATCACGAGTTTTTTCTGCCCAGGCACATTGATGATCGCATCGGGACGAAGCCGCCCCTCTTCGGTTTCAACGGAATGTTCGAGATTGAAATCGGTGTGTTCGGCCAGTCCGCATTGTTCGAGCAAATTTTGCAGAGCCCGCTCGCCCCAACGGCCCCGCGCCTTGGGCGCATTGGTCAGCGAATTGCCCAGTCGCTGGGCTTCGCGCCGGACCTCTTCTTGCCCTTCGCGCATCGACTGGATCAGCCCGGTCAGTTGACCAAAGGCGTCCTTGCGCTGGTTCTCCAGAGTTTCGACCTGTTTTTCATATTTCTCCAGCCGATCGCCCACGGGCTTGAGCAGTCCCGCCACCGCTTCCTTATTCTTGGCCTCTGCCTCGGTCAGGCGCTTGCTCGCCTCGGCATCAAATTTCTCGCGAGCAATTTCGAGCACCTTGGCGCCGGTGTTCTCGAATTCCTTGAGCAACTTGTCACGCGATTCTTCCAGCAGACGCTTCTGCTCGGCAAAACCGGCGCGCTCTGCCTTGAAGGTGGAATTTTGTTCCCGCGCCTTGTCCAGGTCCGCCGCCAGAGCATCAGCGCGGGCAGCGCGTTCGGACATGGTCGCCAATTCCGGCGTCATGCGTGCCAGATCATCGGCGGACTTCTTCGCTTCAACATCGCGCTCTTCAAACCGCGCCTTCCAATCAGCGACGGGGCGCGAGCCAAAAAACCAGCCAGCGGCAGCGCCAGCTAGAAGGCCTAGAATGAGTGCGATAATGCCAAGAAATGTCGGATCCATCCGACTAACCTAAGCGGAACGGATAAGGAACACTAGTCCCTAATCGGCAAAACCTGTGGCTTATGCCGCCTGCCGTAATTTCTTCAGCTTCTTCAGCGCCATATTGCGTTTGAGGCGCGACAGATGGTCGATGAACAAAATGCCTTCGAGGTGGTCCATCTCGTGCTGGATACAGGTCGCCATCAGCCCATCAAGCTGTTCGACATGCTCTTTGCCATCAAGGTCTTGATACTTCACCGTGCAGGTCGCGGGGCGATCCACATCGGCAAAGATTTCAGGCACTGACAGGCAGCCTTCCTGATAGGTCGCGAGGTCCTCTGCTGGATCAATGATTTCCGGATTGATGAACACGCGAGGATCATTCTTTGTGGCGGGATGGGTGTGCGCATGGCCATCGCCATGATCGTGGTCACACTCGACCGGCTCGGCGTCGGGGTCCTCGGGTTGAAGATCGATCACCAACACACGCTGAGGCACGCCCACCTGGATCGCCGCAAGGCCAATGCCGGGCGCGTGATACATGGTTTCAAACATGTCCTCGACCAGCGTTTTCAGCTCGTCATTGAACTGATCCGCAGGAACGGGTTTGGACACGATTTTAAGCCGGGGATCCGGCACTTCAAGGATTTCACGAATAGCCATAGGGGCTCAGATAGTGCCTCTCGCTTGCTGTCGCAAGCGCAACAAGCCGATCAGTGATGCATCTAATCCACTGGACGCCGCGCCCGTAGCGCCTGCGCCAGTGTGCCCTCGTCGAGATAGTCTAGCTCTCCGCCAACCGGCAGACCGTGGGCCAGCGCGGTTATGCGCACAGGAAATGCCTCCAGCCGCTCGGCTATGTAATGCGCGGTGGTCTGACCTTCCAAAGTGGCGTTCATGGCCAGCACGACCTCGTCCACGCCGCCCTCTTCCACGCGAGAGAGCAATCCTGCGATGTTCAAATCCTCTGGTCCGATACCATCCAGCGCGGACAATTTGCCGCCCAGCACATGATAGCGGCCCGAGAACAGCCGCGAGCGATCCAGCGCCCACAGATCGGCGACATCTTCCACCACGCACAGCGCCTTCATATCGCGGCGCGGATCGGCGCAGATGCCGCAGGGGTTGCGGGTGTCGACATTGCCGCATGTGTCGCATTCCAGCAGCTTTTCGCGCACCACGCCCAGCGCATCCAGCAGAGCGGGCAAAGCCTGTTCACGGTTCTTCACCAGATACAGCACGGCGCGCCGGGCCGAGCGCGGACCCAGTCCGGGAAGACGCGCCAAGGCGCTGGCCAATGCCTCAATCTCTTGCGATGCCAAAGCGCGAAACTCTCTTTCCGTTCGCCCTGAGCTTGTCGAAGGGCTGTTCTTCTTCCAAAGGACAACGCTAGAAGAAAAGGCAAGGCTTCGACAAGCTCAGCCCGAGCGGAATTTTATTTTCAAGGTCGTTTTAATGCGCATAATTTTCATGGGAACACCGGATTTTGCCGTGCCAGCGCTGGCTGCGCTGCACGAGGCCGCGCATGAAATTGTGTGCGTTTACACTCAGCCGCCCCGCCCCGCTGGCCGGGGAAAGAAACTGCAACCATCTCCCGTTCAAAAGCTGGCAGAGCAATTGGGCATCGAGGTGCGCAGCCCCAAATCGCTCAAATCAGCCGAAGCGCAGGCTGAATTTGCTGCGCTGAATGCCGATGTGGCGGTGGTGGCTGCCTATGGCTTGATCCTGCCGCAGGCGGTGCTGGATGCGCCCACCCATGGCTGCATCAACATCCACGCCTCTATCCTGCCGCGCTGGCGCGGGGCCGCGCCAATCCACCGGGCGGTGATGGCAGGCGATCCCGGCACCGGCGTCACCATCATGCAGATGGAGGCAGGGCTAGACACTGGCCCCATGCTGGCCACGATCCGCACCCCGATAGAGGACAAGACCACCGGCGAACTGACCGAGGAATTGGCCGAGCTTGGCGCGCAATTGATGGTTGGCACGCTGCGCGATCTGGCGATCCACATTCCTGTCGCTCAAGACGATGTGGATGCAACCTATGCGCCTAAGATCGATAAGGCCGAGGCCAAGATCGACTGGTCGCGCTCAGCTGCTGAGCTGGTGCGCCATATTCACGGCCTGGCACCCTTTCCCGGCGCATGGAGCGAAGTGGATGGCGCCCGCGTAAAGTTCCTGCGCGCGGAAGTTTGCGACGGGTCAGGCGATGCTGGCGAGGTGCTGGATGACGATCTGGCGATTGCTTGCGGCGAAGGAGCCTTGCGCCCCATCCGCCTGCAACGCGCGGGCAAACCGGCGATGGATCGGGCCGATTTTCTGCGCGGCAATACGATCGGTAAAGGGGCCAGATTGGCGTGACCCGCTTTGCGCTGACGATAGAGTTTGATGGCACGCCATTCATGGGCCTGCAGCGCCAGCCGCACGGCCCCAGCGTGCAGCAATCGCTGGAAGATGCCGCCGCTGCGATCACTGGCGAGGACGTCACCTTATTCAGCGCGGGCCGGACGGATTCGGGCGTCCATGCACTCGCCATGCGCAGCCATATGGACATTGAAAAGGATCTGACGCCGTTCCGCCTGATGGAGGCGCTCAACGCCAAGATGCGGCCCGATCCGATTGCCGTGACCCATTGCGAGGTGGTGGATGAAGAATGGCATGCGCGCTTTTCCTGCATCGGGCGGCGCTATCTCTATCGCATTGCCAATCGCCGAGCGCCCATGGCGCTGGACAAGGACCGCGTGTGGCACGTGGCCAATCAGCTGGATCATGAAGCGATGCACCGCGCGGCACAGACGCTGGTCGGACGGCACGACTTCACCACCTTTCGCTCAGCCCATTGTCAGGCGAAAGACCCTGTCAAAACGCTCGACCGGCTGGATGTGGAGCGGGTCGGATCAGAGATTCATATCCATGCCGCCGCGCGCAGTTTCCTGCACCATCAAGTGCGCAGCATGATCGGATGTTTGAAATTGGTGGGCGCAGGAACTTGGCCTGAAAGCCGCGTGGCCGAGGCCTTGGCCGCTTGTGATCGGCAAGAGCTGGGCCTCAACGCACCACCAACGGGACTCTATTTCGTTGAAGCGATCTATCCCGAAGACGCATACGATAACGCGGGCGCTTGACCTAACGTCACCCTAGCCAAGGCGCATTTGCGAGCCTAGCTGTGTGGAAACAATTACAGGAGAATGCAGGATGACCACGGGTAAACAGCTATTCACGACATTGGATGCAGGCGGCGCTTTGACCGTTGAAATTGCAGAGGCGAGCTTTCCCGAGCCAACCGGCAATCAGGTTTTGGTCAAGATGGAAGCCGCTCCGATCAATCCGTCAGACCTCGCGATCCTGACCAGCGCGGCTGACTTCGACAATGCCGAATATTCTCACGGCAAGGTTGTCGCGCAAATGCCCGAGCCTTTCCTGTCGGGTCAAAAAGGCCGTCATGGACAGCGTCTGCCCGCCGGGAACGAGGGTGCCGGCACCGTCATCGCCACCGGTGACAGCGATATGGCCAAAGCCCTGATGGGCCAGCGCGTTGCCTGTGTGCCGGGCAATGCGTTCAGCCAGTATGCGATTGCCGATGCGATGATGTGCCTGCCCTTGGGTGATCATTCCAGCGAAGTTGGCGCCTCCAGCTTCGTCAATCCGATGACCGCACTGGCGTTTGTCGAGACCGCGAAAATGGAAGGTCACGATGCGATCATCCATCTGGCCGCAGCCTCCAATCTGGGCCAAATGCTCAACAAAATCTGCCTCGAAGACGGGATGAAGCTGGTCAACATCGTGCGCAAGCAAGAGCATGTCGACCAGTTGAAGGCTCTCGGTGCCGAACATGTCGTCAATTCATCGGACGATGATTACATGGCGCAGTTGCGCGCGGCGATTGCGGCCACCGGTGCATTCCTCGGCTTTGACCCGATTGGCGGCGGACAGGCGAGCGACGGCGTGCTGAAAGCAATGGAGCAAGTTGCCGCCAGCCAGATGAACGAGTTCTCTCGCTATGGCTCTAACCAAGACAAGAAGATGTATATGTATGGCCGGTTGGATCTAGGGCCGACCATCCTTACCCCATCCTATGGTCTGCAATGGTCAATTGCCGGCTTCTTGCTGACACCATTCCTGGCCAAAGCAGGCATGGAAACCGTGGTGCGTCTGCGCACCCGCGTTCAGCAGAACCTGACGACCACTTTCGCCTCGCATTACAAAGCTAAGGTCAATCTAGAAGAAATGCTGACCAAGGAAGCGATCCAAGATTATCGCCAGATGAAAACCGGCGAGAAATACCTCGTAACCCCGCATTCTTGATGGGAGCGCACGCGGTCCAGCGTGCAATTTCCTCGCTCATGCGACCTGAAGGTCGCGTCGCTGCCGGTAGATGCAAGCCGAATCGAGGCCGCGAGTTCCTGCCTAGGCGGGGACTCGCCGCTCGGCGGCCTATCCAGCAATTGACTGCTTTGTCGCAGCTTCAGGCTGCCCCAGTATGACTGCAATTGAGGTGGAAAGCGGTCATTCACCACACCGTTTCTTTCAGGCTTCCCATGCCTTTAGTCAGAACTCGTGGCAGCCCATGCATCTGCCATGGCAGCGACGTGCCTTTCATCGGTGCCACAGCAGCCGCCGGTTACCCGAAGCGAAGCGACTGCGTTGCAAAGCTCCAAATGTCGTTCAGCGAGTTCGGCAGGGTTGCCTTCATCAAGCTCTTCGCACTGATCCAGCTCGGCATGGCTGAGTGTTGAAGCATTCGAGCGAAAGCCGCCGATACGGTTCAGCCAGCCTGCCCCTTGGATAAGTTCCGACTGGAAATGGGTAGGGTGCGCGCAGTTGATCATGAAATGTACTGGAGGGGCGTTCGAATCCACCTCAGCAATAGCATCGGCCAAGGTCATGCCTGACGGCAATCGCCCATCTGTTTCAACAGTGAACGCGATGACGCAAGGCAGCTCCGCCCGCTTCGCTGCGAGGGCAACACCTGAAGCTTCATTTGCATTTGTCATGGTAATCGCCGTGGTCAGGTCGCAACCCGCTTCAGCGAACAACTCGATCTGGAAGGCGTGATAATCAGCTGCATCGCCAACTTCCATGATATCTCCCGGATCATAGCCGTCGCCGCGCGGGCCAATGCAGCCGCTAACTAAGATATGAGAAATGCGATCCTGAAACTCCTCTCTAAGTGATTTCATCAGGGTAATGGCATCGCGGTTCAGCTTCTCCATTTCGCCTTCTGCATAACCGAGGGGAGCTATCCAATCGCGACTAGCGCGCCAAGTAGGACTTTCTAGGACAAAGCCAGTCTCCTTGCGAGCTGCAATATCGAGGAACTTCCTGTAGTAATTCGTCAGGCCCTCTCGACCTTTATCTGTCCGTAACAAGTCGATCGCTGCAAACTCTGGCAGTTCAAAACTCTCATTGAAGATCAGATCGGTCTCTAGCCCGCCGTCAGTGAGGTAGCGCTCGGCCTTGAATGGATTGATCATGTTATGCCCTCCATAGAGCATCGTGTCGAATGTAGAGCAGGAAATCAATCGCCGGCTCCAGTCGAAGGTCCGCAATTGGGTCGCTACTCGAACGGCTAGTTGTGGGTCGTTAGCGGAATGTCAGCTTTTTACGCGAGGCGCGGCGAATCAGCCATCGCTTTCCGAACTAACGCCGGTCAAATGCTTGCTGGATAAGAGCGGGGTCGTTGATCCCGCTCGCCAGCATCACTTGCAGCAATATCCGCGCCTTCACCGGATTGAGACCGCGCGCAGCGATGAAGCCGCTTTCATCGTCCTCGCTCTCGCGGTCAACCAGCCCTTCATCCACGCGGCTGGCCCGCACCACCACGATTTCACTCTCAGCAGCCTCTGCCAGCCTGCGACGAATGATGCCCGGCGCGTTGCCCTCCCCAAACCCGGCTAGCACAATTCCTTTGGTCCCATCCTGCATCAGGCAGTCCACCGCATCGGTCTGCATTCCGGCATAGGCATAGAGGATCGGCACGGTCGGAAATTTGTCAGGAAAGGCAAAGCGGGCCGGACGGTCGGTTGCCCATGGATCACCAAACCAATCGAGCGAGCTTGGCGTTACGCTGGCAATCGAATCGCGCGGGAAACCGCGAAATGCATCTGTCCCGCTGGTCCGGGCTTTGCGCGCATCGCGGGCGGAGATCACACGATCGCTCATCACCAACAAAACGCCGCGTCCCGAGGCATCGCCATCGGCGGCCACGCGAATCGCATTGACGAAATTTCGCATGCCATCGCTGCCCACCGCATCAGCCGGTCGCATCGCGCCCACCAGCACAATCGGCTTGTTGGTGGGCAAGGTCAGATCCAGCAGCAGCGCGGTTTCCTCTGCCGTATCGGTACCGTGTGTGATCACCACGCCATCAACTTGGGGGTCATCCATCGCCTCAGCGCAGGCGGAATATAGCGTGCTCCACAAATCAGGATGCATATCCTCAGACCCGATCGCCGCCACCTCCCGGCCAGTTAGCCGCGCCTTCAAACCTAAAGCATCGGCCTGCTGGATGAAGGCATCGATCCCGATCTGCCCAGGGCGATAATCGCGTTTCAAAGCTGCTCCAGCGGTCCCTGCAATGGTGCCGCCGGTCGCCAAAATCAGTATGTTTGCGCTGCTGTTCTTGGGGTTGTTCATAGGGGATGCGATAGCCTTGGGGAAAGATTCAGGCCAGAAGGCAATTGATTTTACCAAAAGAGGCGTTAGATAGCCCCCTTCCGTGGGGCGATTAGCTCAGTTGGTAGAGCATCTCGTTTACACCGAGAGGGTCGGCAGTTCGAGCCTGTCATCGCCCACCACGGCCTTTATTTTCAAACACTTACTGTTCTTGCAAAGCTTCGCGCACCAACGCGATGGCTTCTTCGCTGTCCCAGTGATAGCCGCCGGTCACGCGAAAGATTTCCTGACCCGACGAATCGAACAGCACAGTTATGGGCATTCCCAAGTCGCCTAACGCCTCTGCCGCCTGATTGTCAGGGTCAAGCCATGGCTCGAGGTTGCGAAATTCATTCTTGGCAAAGAAGGGTTCGACCCGCTTTGCCCCCTGCAGATCCTGGCTGATCATGATGATGCGCAATTCATCGCCCATCGTATCCGCCAGATTGTCCAGCATCGGCATTTCCACCACGCATGGCGCGCACCATGTCGCCCATAGATTGATCAACACCGGGGTGCCTTGCACAGCGCCCAGATTGAGCTGACGTCCGGCCGGATCGCTCAACAAAAGGTCGGGCAGCAATGTACCTGCTTGGCTGCGATCAATCTCGCCAGACAATTCCAGCTTGGCAGGGGCGGACTTTTCCTCTTGTTGCGCCGCGGGACCAGCTTCCCTATCGCAAGCCCCAACAGCAAGCGCCAAGGCCAATATTGTGAGCGACGAACGGAACACGACTGATAACTCCCACGGGTCTCCTGCACAGGCCCCATCCGGTAATGCGCAAAGCGGCAACCAGATGTGGGGTGGCAGGTTCGCTGATGGACCTAGCGCGATCATGCGCGAAATCAATGCCTCGATCCCGTTCGACAAGGCATTGTGGAGCCAGGATATCGCCGCGTCCAAGGCGCATGTCACCATGCTGGGCGCGCAGAACATCGTTACAGCCGAAGATGCTGCCACCATCAGCAAAGGGCTGGATCAGGTCGCCGCAGAATATGCCAGCAATGGTGTTCCCGAGGATTGGGATCTGGAAGACATTCACATGACCACCGAAAGCCGCCTTGCCGAATTGATCGGTCCGGTGGCAGGTCGGTTGCACACCGCGCGCAGCCGCAATGATCAGGTGGCAACAGATTTCCGCTTGTGGGTACGACAATCGTTTGACGATCTTGATGCGGGCCTGCTCGCCCTGCAACATGCGCTGGTTGCCCGTGCCGATGAACACGTCGCCAGCATCATGCCCGGCTTCACCCATTTGCAGACTGCCCAACCGGTAACGATGGGCCACCATTTGCTCGCTTATTACGAGATGATCGCGCGCGACCGTTCGCGGATCAACGATGCGCGTCGCCGGATGAACGAATCGCCGCTGGGATCAGCCGCCCTGGCTGGAACAGGTTTCCCGATTGACCGGCAGGCGACCAGCGATGTGCTGGGGTTTGATCGCCCCACCGCCAACAGTCTGGACGCGGTGTCTGACCGGGACTTTGCCCTCGATTATCTGATGGCTGCGGCGCAGTGCTCTTTGCATCTGTCGCGTTTGGCCGAGGAATTTATCATCTGGGCCAGCCAGCCCTTTGGCTTTGTGCGCCTGCCCGATACGCTGAGCACGGGCAGCTCGATCATGCCGCAAAAGAAAAACCCCGATGCAGCTGAGCTGGTGCGCGGCCATGCCGGGCGGATCATCGGTGCAGCAACCGCCCTGATGGTGACCATGAAGGGCCTGCCGCTCGCCTATTCTAAGGATATGCAGGACGACAAGCCGCCTGTTTTCGAAGCCGCGGGCCTGCTGGCGCTGTCCATCGCCGCGATGACCGGCATGGTGGCAGACAGCCAGTTCAACACCCAGCGCATGCGTCAGGCCGCTGAATTGGGTTATGCCACGGCGACCGATCTGGCCGATTGGTTGGTAACCGAAGCGGACATTCCCTTCCGCGAGGCGCATCACATCACCGGCGCGGTGGTCAAGCTGGCCGAGACCGAGGGGCTTTCGCTCGATCAAATTCCATTGGCCAAACTGCAAGAGATTGATCAGCGGATTGACGAGCGCGTATTTGCTGCCCTGTCGGTCGATGCCTCTGTGGCGGCGCGCAGTTCTTATGGCGGAACCGCGCCAAGCCAAGTACAGTCGCAGGTCGAGCGCGCAAAGGCTCAATTGGCGAAGGAGCGCACATGACAAATGGTGCAAAACTGATGGCCGGCGCAGCCGTGTTGCTGATGCTGGGCGCATGCGGTCAGCGGACCGATGTGGCGCCGCTTACCGGGCAAAGCTTGCCGCCCGCCCCTTATGGTCAGGAAACGCAGCCCGATTCTGCTGAATTGCTGGCCATGGAGACCTTGGCCGCGCCCGAACGCAGCGTTGAATTGCGGCGGCGTTCCGAAGAACGCGAAGACGACCCGTTTGATCTGCCACCAGAATAAGAGCCACTAAAGCCGATGGATCATTTTGCACTGCGCGATGGCATTTTGCATGCCGAAGACGTCCCACTGCCCAGCATTGCAGAGGAAGTGGGCACGCCCGTCTATGTCTATTCGCGCGCTACGCTGGAACGCCATGCCCGCGTCTTTCGCGAGGCTTTGGCCGGATTGGGTACGGGCGAGCAAGCACCGCTGTGCGCCTTTGCAGTCAAATCCAACCCCAATTTGTCGGTCCTAAAAGTCCTGCAACAGCAAGGCTTTGGCGCGGATGTGGTATCGGGCGGAGAGCTGATCAGAGCGCTGGCGGCAGGCATGGATCCGGCTGACATCGTCTTTTCCGGCGTGGGCAAAACGCGGGCTGAGTTGGAGCTGGGTCTGGATAAGCAGATCGGTCAGTTCAATATTGAATCGCGTGAAGAGGGCGAGGAGCTGTCCGAAATCGCGGTGGCGCGCGGCGAAGTGGCCGATGCTGTCCTGCGGATCAATCCCGATGTCGACGCCAAGACGCATGAGAAAATCTCTACCGGCAAGGCGGAGAACAAATTTGGCATGCCGTTAATGCGAGCGCGCGAAGTTTTTGCCGAATTGGCCGTATTGCCGGGCCTGAACTTGCGCGGAGTTGCCATCCATATCGGCAGCCAATTGCTCGATCTGGAGCCGTTGGAAACAGCCTTTGCCAAAATCGGAACGCTGGTGGCAGACCTGCGTGCTGCCGGACACAGCATCACCCATGTCGATCTGGGCGGCGGGCTAGGCGTGCCCTATAAGGCGGGCGAAAACCCGCCTTCCCCTGCAGAATATGGCGCGATGGTGGCCAAGGCGACTGCTGGGTGGGACGTCAAGCTGACCTTTGAGCCGGGCCGCGTCATTGCTGGCAATGCCGGCGTGTTGTTGACCCGCGTGGTCCGGGTAAAGCGAGGCGGCAATGGGCCACCGTTTGTGATCGTCGATGCGGCGATGAATGATCTGGCCCGCCCTGCCCTGTATGGCGCATGGCATGATTTTGATGCGGTTGAGCCGCATGGTGAGCGCATGATCGCCAATATTGTAGGTCCGATCTGCGAGACCGGCGATACATTTGCGCGCGACCGTGATTGCGATGCAGTGGCCAGCGGCGATCTTGCGGTGTTCCGCACTGCGGGTGCCTATGGCGCGACCATGGCCTCCAGCTATAATTCGCGCGGCTTTGTGGCCGAGGTGATGGTGGACGGCGATCAATTCGCTGTGGTGGCGGACCGGATCGATGCCAATGCGATCATGGACGCTGAACGCGTGCCCGATTTTCTGACATGATCGGCTCGCTGCCCCTGTTTCATCAGATACGCGGCCAAAGCGTGCTGGTGCTGGGCGATGGTGCAGCAGCAGAACCCAAAAAGCGGCTGGTGGAACGCGCAGGTGGAATTGTGCTCCACGATATGCAGCAGGCCATCGATGAAGGCGTGCGCCTGGCCTTCGTGGCATATGAGGACGCTTCCGCATGCGAGACAGCGGCGATCAATCTGCGCTGCGCCGGATTGCTGGTGAATGTGGTCGACAAGCCCGATCTGTGTGATTTTACCACCCCCAGCATTTTGGACCGCGATCCGGTGTTGATTGCGGTCGGGACCGGAGGAGCATCGGCAGGTCTGGCCAAGCATATCCGGCTGCGCATGGAACGCATGCTGCCGGAATCACTCGGCGCACTGGCCAAGGCTCTGTTTGCAGCACGCCCAGGTTTGCGCGCTCGGTTTCCAGATGCAGCCGACCGGCGGCGCGGGTTGGACGATGCCTTGCGCGAGGGCGGGGCATTAGACCCGCTTGTCGGTGAGAGCCATCAACGGGTCGATGATTGGTTGGCCGGTGCAGAAGAAGGCCAGGGCAGCGAAACAATCGAATTCACACTAACCAGTGCCGATCCCGACAATCTGACCCTGCGCCAGGCGCGCGCTTTGGGCGAAGCCGATGCCGTGTGCGCCATTGGACAGGTGCCGCCTGCGATTATGGCCCGCGCCCGCGCCGATGCGGTGCGGATCAATTGCGACGCAGCCAATTGCCCCCATGCAACCAGTAATGGAGCGCAGCAACCCCATTGCCCGGTCGCCGAGCAACGCTTTGCCAAAGATAGTGCTGACGGTGCTGGGCCAGGCCGCACATTGACGGTGATCCTGCGCTATCAGCCCCGATAGTCTCAGGCAGCCGCTGCCATGGGTTCGCGCACCACATCTGCGAAATAGCGCGCCATTGCATCAACAGCCGCATCGCTCAGCGTGATGAACACGCGCCGCTTGTCATTGCTGTCCTCAACCCGCTCCAACAAGCCAGTCTCTGTCATTTGCTTGATCCAACGCAATGCGGTGGTAGCGGGCACGCCGGAAGCGATGCACAGTGAGCTGACCGAGACGCGGGTATGTTCGGCATGGGCCGCTGTCAGATCAAGCAACACGTCCCACGCCGGATCGGCGAACAATTCAGCGTCGAAAAACCGTCGCCTCTCGTTGCGCTGACGGATGATCCGCCGCACCAATCGAGGGTCTGGAAGAGGAACAGAAGCGCTGCGCCTGCCAAGCGAACGCTCGGCCAGATTATCATCATCGCCTAGGTCAAACGCTGCATCTTGAGATGCCTGACTTGTGATAAAGGCGCGCTCGTCCAACCGGTCAAACTTGCTGGCAATGGCATCCACTTGCTCGGTCAAGCGCAGCAAAGCCAGCCGGTCGGTTTCGGACAATTCGCGCACACGCGGCCCGTTGACTGCACCCAAAATACGGCCCACCGCCACAACCCGTTCGGCCCGCGAAGCATCCACCAGGATTTGCGGGGCCGATTGGTCAAAGCAGGAAAACACCGGATCCAGCGCATCCAATGAGGTCGAGACAATCAATTGCGCACCCGACCGTGCCACGCGCATATCGAGCCGCGACAAGGCCGCCATGCTGGCTGCATCGACCATGGGGCAGTCCAGGATCACAACATCACCCAGCACGGTCAAGCCGCCATCCAGCAGCGCCGAAACCTCGCCGCCCTGCCCGATTTGAAAGCCCGCTCCGCGCAGATCATCACCAATTTGATCGCGCAGATAAGGCCGGTCAGAAAACACCGAAACATGCGCGGTCAGACCCGCTGCATCACCCACTGCCGCATAGGAAAAATCTGCCTGAGCCATCGAATCAGCCTCCGTTGAATTACGTACAAAAGTAGAACAAATGATGATCAGGTCAAGAATTATTGCCTCAATGGAGAGAAATTACGCGGGCATTGAACCTTTCGGGCCTATTTGCAGACTACCCTTGTGATGGCCGAGAAAAACGCCCCTTC
This sequence comes from uncultured Erythrobacter sp., assembly GCA_947495555.1. GTDB lineage: Bacteria > Pseudomonadota > Alphaproteobacteria > Sphingomonadales > Sphingomonadaceae > Erythrobacter. The sequence goes on from CANLZI010000002.1 coordinate 155,545, forward strand.
AGCGCCTGAAGCGCCCACCGGACAGGCCCCGAATGGTCAGGCCACTAACGGTCAAACAGGCGCCTTGTTTGACGAGCTGTTGGTGATGCTGGTGCAACAAGGTGACAAGGAGGCGGCTCAACGATTGTTTCAGCGTTGGAACCCCCGGCTGCTCAGAAGTGCGCGCCGCTATGCTGGCGATGCTGCCCTGGCCGAACAATTGGCACAAGATTGCTGGCTGGCGATCTGGCGCGGGATCGGATCCCTGCGCGAAGCGTCTCGCTTTGCCCCTTGGGCCTTTGGTATTTTGCGGCGCAAGGGTGCCACCCAAATCTCAACGGCCATGCGTGATCGCGCGATGATCCAAGATGACGCCGAGTTACCAGCCGATGGGGCAAGCCACCCCGATGAGCGTCTGTCCATCAACCAAGCCTTTGCCAGGTTACCAGCTGATCAGCGGCTATTGGCGCATCTGTTTTTTGTTGAGGGTCTGACCCTGCCCGAGATTGCAACCGTGCAGTCCATCCCCATTGGAACGGCCAAATCGCGCCTGTTCCACGCGCGGCGCAAATTGAAAGCCGCACTCAATCCCGTCACCCCAAGAGGAGAATATCCATGACCGATAAAGACGATCTGATTGCCAATGCGCTAGATGCCGATGACAAGGAATTCCTTGCCAGTCTAGAAGGCGATCGCGGAATGTTTCAGCAAATCGGCGACAGCTGGAAAGGCCCCATGGGTGGCTGGGCCAAGCTGATTTTTGGCATCACCACCATTTTGGGCGTCTTGTTTCTATTCGTGATTTGGCAAGTCGCTCATTCCACCGACCATCCGATCCTGCACGCGCTATGGGCTATTTCAGGCGTAGCTCTGCTGGTGGTGATCGGCTTTGCCAAGCAATGGATGTTTGCCCGCATGAATATGCTGACCATCCTGCGCGAAATTAAGCGCCTGCAAGTGCAGGTCGCTCACCTGTCAGAGCAAAGAGACTAGGCCTGCCCAGCCGCTCGATCAGTCCAGGAACGGATCGCGCACCAAAATGGTGTCGTCGCGTTCCGGGCTGGTCGAGACCAGCGCCACCGGCGTTTCGATCAATTCCTGCACACGCTGGATATATTTGATCGCGTTGGCGGGCAGATCGGCCCAGCTGCGCGCACCAGCGGTGGTTTCGTGCCAGCCTTCCATTTCCTCGTAAATCGGCTCTACCTCTGCCTGATCGGCAGAATGGCTGGGGAAATAGTCCAAAATCTTGCCGCGCAAGCGATAGCCGGTGCAGATTTTTACTGTGTCAAATCCGTCCAGCACATCCACCTTGGTGAGAGCAATGCCGGTCACACCGCTAATCGAGCAGCTTTGGCGAACCAACACCGCATCAAACCAGCCGCACCGACGTTGGCGCCCGGTAACGGTGCCAAATTCATGGCCGCGCTCGCCCAATCGCTGCCCGGCGGCATCGTCCAACTCGGTCGGGAACGGGCCAGAGCCAACTCGCGTGGTGTAAGCCTTTACAATGCCCAGAACAAAGCCGGTGGAATTGGGGCCAAGCCCGCTGCCGCTGGCCGCCGTGCCGCTGACGGTGTTGGAGCTGGTGACAAAAGGGTAGGTGCCGTGATCAACATCCAGCAGCACGCCTTGAGCGCCTTCGAACAGGATCTTGGCCCCGGCCTTGCGGACCTTCTTCAGGCGCTTCCACACAGGTTGCGCATATTGCAGCACAAAATCAGCGATTTCGCGCAGCTCGTTTAGCAAGGCTTCGCGGTCAACAGGCGCTTGATCAAACCCGGCGCGCAAGGCGTCATGGTGAGCGCACAACCGGTCCAATTGCGGCTCTAGGCGGTCGAGATGCGCCAGATCGCACACGCGGATCGCGCGGCGGCCCACTTTGTCTTCATAGGCCGGGCCAATGCCGCGTCCGGTGGTTCCGATCTTGCCCTTGCCAGCAGCTGTTTCGCGCAGGCCATCCAAATCGCGATGAAGCGGTAGGATCAGCGCGCAATTATCAGCAATGGCAAAATTATCGTCATTGATGGTGACGCCCTGGCTTTCCAGCTTGGTCACTTCCTCGCGCAGGGCCCACGGGTCCAGCACCACGCCATTGCCAATGATTGAAAGCGTGCCGGAGACGATCCCTGAAGGCAGCAGGCTGAGCTTGAAAACATTGCCATCAATGACCAGCGTATGTCCGGCGTTATGGCCGCCCTGAAAGCGCACGACAGCATCGGCACGGCTGGCCAGCCAGTCGACAATCTTGCCCTTGCCTTCATCGCCCCATTGGGCACCAATCACGGTAACGTTAGCCATGGAATCTGCTTTCTAATCCGATGCGACAAACCGCGCGGGGTTAGGCTCTCACCATTGGGAGGGCAAGCGGCAAGTACCGCCTATCACCCGACCAGCTGTGCCGCCGTGTTTATCGAGGGTGGTTAAGTGGTCGCAATCACGTCGATCTCAACCATCAATTCAGGCAGCGCCAGCGATGACACCTCAACAATTGTATCGGCTGGAAAGGGCGGCGTGAAATGCGTTTTGCGCGCTTCGACAATTGCAGGAAAATTGGCCATGTTAGTGAGATAGATCGTCACTTTGACAATCTTTGTCATGTCGCTGCCGGCCGCCTCCAGCACGCGTTTGATATTGGCCATCGTCTGGCCGAGCTGGAGGTCAAAATCGCCCTCGCCCATGATCGTGCCATCTTCAACAATAGCGGCTTGGCCAGACAAAAAGATCAGGTCGCCAACCACCCATCCAGGGCAAATCGCATAGGGTGCCAGCGGATCAGGATCGATCGTGATCGGCGTTGCGCGCTGGTTCATTGGCCGATCCACCTCACCTTACAGCCGGACCGGTTCATTGCCGTCCAACCGGTGGGTGCAGCCCAAGGCAGCGGCATCCTCACCCTCGCCGATTTGGGCAATGGTGCGCCAGCCGATCGCACGCAGCCGTGCTGCGGCATCAGCATCATAACCTTGGGGTAGATACAATGTGTCGGGCTGGGCCAACTCAAAGCCCGCGCCAGCCAGCACATCTACGAAAAGAGAGAAGCCGGTGGCGACTTCTTCGCTGCCCATGATCTGATAGGTTCCGCCGCGACCAACAGCCCCACGAACACCATCTGCATAAAGGGTAAAGCCAAACCAGCTTTGATATTCAAACCCATGGCGCTCGGTTGGGTCAAGCGTTATGCGCGCACCAGAAGATCCTGCTTGCCCGACCCGTTTGGCGATCGCTTCCAATCCGGCGATCCTGCTGGCCAAAGCGCCGCCTGCATCAATCGCACGCAATTGCTCCAGCGCCTGGTCCAATGGTCCGGTGGCATAAAGCAGCGGGAGATAGGCCTCCCCGCCCACGCTTTTCAGGCCGCCTGCATCCTTGGTGTCCAGCTCCCGCCGGACATCATCAATCTGTTCAGGCGCCAGCGGCATGGCGTCGGCGGCAAGAATGTCGACCAAATCGGGGAGAGTAAAATCAACCGAAATGCCGGTCAGTCCGGCAGCGGCCAAAGCCTCAACCGCCAAAGCCACCATTTCACTGGCAGCAGCAACGGTGTCAGCCCCAATCAGTTCTGCACCCAATTGCAAACGCTCTCGCGCGGGGTTCAATTGATCGGCCCGCATCACCGCCGTTTCGCCGCAATAGCACAGGCGCAAAGGGCGCGGCGCACCCGCCAGGCTGGTGGCTGCAATCCGCCCGATCTGCGGGGTAATATCAGACCTCAGCGCCAAAGTGCGCAGGCTGGACGGATCAACAAAGCGGAACATGCGGCGCGGATGCGCATCCTGCTCGTGCTTAGCCATCCGGCCAACCAGCGATTTTTCGAACTCGACCATCGGCGGGCGGACCCGGTCGTATCCATGTGAGCCGAGCACATCGAGCGCAGCGCGCATGGCGCGCGTGATCTTTTCGGCAGCTTGGGGAAGCCGGTCTTCCAGCCCTTCGGGCAAAAGGTCATCAGGTTTGGTCATTGCAAGCGGGCGATTGCCCGATTCCCTTCTAGAATTCCAGCGCTTTGACCATTTTCACGCCGTCAATCTTCTCGGCGCTGGCTACCACATCAGCACTGATCGGCTGATCCACGCTCAACAGCAGAACCGCCTCTCCACCCGCTTCGCGCCGGCCCAGATTAAAGGTTCCGATATTGATCCCGTGATCGCCCAACAAGGAACCGATGCGGCCAATGAAACCTGGCTTATCGTCATTCACGATATACAGCATATTGCCCGATAGATCGGCCTCGATGCCAATCCCGAAAATCTCCACCAGTCGCGGCGAGGAGTTGCCAAACAATGTGCCCGCAACAGAGCGAGCGCCCTGCGCTGTATCAACGGTGATGCGCACCAGAGTGTTGTACGCGCCTTCGCGGTCATGACGCACTTCGCTGACGTCCAGCCCGCGTTCCTTGGCCAGATAGGGCGCATTGACCATATTCACCGCATCAGAATAGCGACGCATAAATCCAGCCAAAACAGCGCCGGTGATCGGCTTGCCATTAAGCTGTGCAGCGGCACCTTCACGCTCGATGCTGATCTTGGTCAGATTGCCATGCGCCAGCTGTCCAACCAGGCTGCCCAGCTTTTCCGCCAGCGACATATAAGGCTTCAGCTTGGGCGCTTCTTCGGCGCTGAGCGATGGCATGTTCAACGCATTGGTCACGCCGCCATTGACCAGAAAATCGCTCATTTGCTCGGCGACTTGCAACGCGACATTGACCTGAGCCTCGGTGGTGGAAGCACCCAAATGCGGGGTGCAAATGAAGTTTGGCGCACCAAACAGCGGGTTTTCCTTGGCCGGTTCGGTTTCGAACACGTCCAAGGCAGCCGCAGCAACCTGGCCACTTTCTAGGCAATCCTTCAACGCCAATTCGTCGATCAATCCGCCGCGGGCGCAATTGACAATGCGTATACCCGGCTTGGCATTCTCTAGCCGCTCACGGCTGAGGATATTGCGCGTTTGATCGGTCAACGGGGTGTGCAAACTCACGAAGTCGGCGCGCGACAACAGAGTATCAAGGTCAACTTTCTCAACCCCCAATTCGATCGCGCGATCTTCAGTCAGGAAGGGATCATAAGCGACCACTTTCATCTTCAGGCCCAGCGCACGGCTGGCGACAATCGCACCAATGTTGCCGGCCCCGATCAGGCCCAGGGTCTTGCCGGTGACTTCTACGCCCATGAAATCTTTCTTGGGCCATTCACCGGCCTGCGTGCGGGTGTTCGCGGCCGGAATTTGTCGGGCCAGCGCCATGATCATGGCAATCGCATGCTCGGCAGTCGTGATCGAATTTCCGAACGGCGTGTTCATCACCACTACGCCCTTGCCCGAGGCGTAAGGGATGTCGACATTGTCGACCCCGATACCGGCACGGCCAATCACTTTCAGATTGGTGGCCGCATCCAACACTTCCTTGGTGACAGTCGTCGAAGAGCGAATTGCCAGGCCATCATATTCGCCAATCCGGGCGATCAATTCTTCGGGCGTTTCGCCAGTGATTACATCGACATCGCAGCCACGTTCTTCAAAAATACGCGCTGCATTAGGGTCCATCTTGTCAGAGATGAGGACTTTGGGTTTTGTCATGAGAATTTCCTTGCGTCGCGCCAGCATCTTGGCTGGCACGCGATAGAGGGGGAAAGGCGGCGACCCTATGCGGAGCCGCCTGCCGTCTGGCCGCTATTAAAGCTCGGCTTTTACCTGGGCATAAGCCCATTCGATCCACGGCAAGAGACGCTTGAGGTCTTCCTGCTCCACCGTGCCACCGCACCAAATCCGCAATGATGGCGGAGCGTCGCGATAGCCGTTGAAATCATAGCCAACGTCGCGATCTTCCAGCATCTTGACGATCTTTTTCGGCACCGCTGCCTGATCTTCATCCGACAGGTTTTGATACCATTCGCCGGTGAACTTCATGCAGATACCGGTGTTGGTCCGCTTGGCCGGATCAGAGACCATGTTTTCCATCCAAGGCGTGGATTCGATCCAATCGGTCACGATCTTGGCATTGGCATCGGCGCGTTCAAACATCGCCTTTCGACCACCCAAAGCTTGCGCCCATTCCAGCGCAGCGATGTAATCTTCTGTTGCCAGCAGCGAAGGCGTGTTGATCGTAGCCCCTTCAAAGATGCTGCGGTTCAGCTTGTCGCCCTTCTTAAGGCGGAACAGTTTGGGCAGCGGCCATTCAGGATCATAGCTTTCGATCCGATCGATCGCCTTGGGGCTGAGTATCAACATTCCGTGCTGCGCCTCTGAACCCATTACCTTCTGCCAAGAATAGGTCGTAGCATCCAGCTTGGCCCAGTCCATTTCCTGAGCGAAGATGGCGCTGGTCGCATCATTGATGGTTACGCCTTTGCGGCCCGGGTCCAACCAATCGGTGTTGGGGATTTTCGCGCCAGAGGTCGTACCATTCCAGGTGAATACAACATCATTGTCTTGCGGAACCGAGTGAAGGTCAGGGATCTCGCCATAATCGGCATCCAGAACCTGAAGGTCTGGCAATTTCAACTGCTTAACCGCGTCCTGGATCCACACATTGCCAAAGCTTTCCCAAGCCGCAACGGTGGCTGGCCCTGCGCCCAGCATGGTCCACATCGCGCATTCCAGCGCGCCTGTGTCGGATGCTGGCATAATGCCAACGAGGTAATCCTCGGGCACGCCGAGCATTTCCTTGCTCAGGTCGATGGCATATTTCAGCCGCGCTTTACCGGTCGCAGAACGATGCGAACGGCCAAAGGCTTGAGTTTTGAGGTTTGACGCTGACCAGCCAAGAAATTTGGCAGTTGGTCCAGACGAAAAGAAAGGGCGCTCAGGTTTGAGCGTAGGTTCAACAGTCATGTATTCTCTCCTTACAGAGAGCTCGCGCGGCGTTGGGACCGCGTGGCCCGTCGGCGGCACTAGACACACCTGCTGCGAAGTCAAGTTGGTAGCCTGGAAATTTGGGGATCAGACTTCAGCGGAAAGCCGCGCGGAATTCATGCACCCTCTCGCCAATTGCGCCGAAGCTGATTAAAGAGCCCGGGTAATGGATATTTCTGGTCTTCGAATTGCCATGTTCAGCGGCAATTATAATATGACGCTGGACGGAGCGAATAAAGCGCTGAACCGTCTGGCGGAATATTTGCTGCGGCATGGCGCCCATCTGCGGGTCTATTCGCCCACGTGCGATGATCCCGCGTTCGAGCCGACCGGTCATCTTGTCAGCGTGCCCAGCTTTCCGATTCCAGGCCGTTCGGAATACCGCTTTCCGATGGGGCTATCGCGCGCAAACCGGGCCGATCTGGCCAGGTTCAAGCCGAACATTGTGCATATCGCCTCGCCAGACCGAACCGGCCATGCGGCGCTTCGCTGGGCGCAAGACAACGATGTGCCCGTCCTGTCCTCAGTCCACACACGGTTCGACACCTATTTCCGCTATTATAAGCTCGGCTTCCTAGAGCCTTTGATAGAAGGGATAATGCGGCGCTTTTATAACAATTGCGACGCATTGGTGGCCCCTTCGCAAAGCATGATCGACGAGCTTCTCGCCCAAAAAATGCACGATACCATCGGGCTGTGGTCGCGCGGTGTTGATCGCCACAAATTCGATCCTTCGCGGCGCGATTTGGAATGGCGCAGATCGCATGGGATTGCTGATGACGATGTCGCGATCACCTTCCTTGGCCGGTTGGTCATGGAAAAAGGTCTCGACATATTTGCCGAAACAATCGTGCAATTGCGCAAGCGTCAGGTCCCGCACAAAGTGTTGGTGATTGGCGATGGGCCTGCGCGGCAATGGTTTGAACAGAACCTGCCCGGTGGCATCTTTGTTGGCCTGCAAACCGAAGAACAGCTTTGGCGCGCGATTGCCAGCGGCGATGTGTTTTTTAATCCCTCTGTGACCGAAACTTTTGGCAATGTGACGCTGGAAGCGATGGCCAGTGGACTACCGGTGGTTGCAGCGGGCGCGACGGGTGCCTCCAGTCTGGTGGAAGATTGGGAGAACGGCCGACTGATTCCGCCCGGCGATGCAAAAGCCTATGCCGATGCCCTAGAACCCTATTGCACCAATGATGATTTGCGCATGCGCCACGGTCAGGAAGGCGAACGTCGCAGTCGCAATTACAGCTGGGATTCGATCAATGCTGTGATGTCCGAAACCTACCGTCGGCTGGTCGATGAACGTGCCGAGCTGGTCGCGAAAGAGGCAGCCGAAGCCGCCTCTTCCTAGGCTGGATCGCGCTTCATTACGGCTTAGCGCAGAACACCCTCGCCTCGCATCTTGCGAGCATACCACAGCATAAACAGCGTTGTGACCCAGATCATAACGTTGAGCGGGATACTTTGCAGTTCTGCGGGTACTTCGATCATAAAGTTTTGATAGATAGTGGTTCCGATCAGGCCGACTACCGATATCGCGACTGACATAACTGCCCAGCGCGAGCGCAACAGCAGCAACACTGATCCGAAGAATGCTCCCCATACCCCGAGGGCCCAAAGCGCGTTTGCCCACGCTGGAAAAGAGTCAAAAAATGCGATTTGATCCGGCGTCATGCCCAGATCTTCCAGCTTGCCCAGATGAGTCATTGTATAGCTGAATATGCCAACGCCATTCCACAAAAGCGTCAACAAGCCGACAACCCATAGGTGCCATGGTGCTTTTACCGGTTCCATAAGAAAATCCCCCTCCATTACTCTGCTGGCGACGTTCTTGCGTCTGCTCAGCCGTGATGGAGAGGGAGTTTAGAGTGGCAATGGCGCGAGCGCAAACCCGCGGCGCCAGTTGCGCCGCCGGTCGCACTCCAATTCACATGCGTTCGATACGCTTGGCCACTTCGTCGATTATGTCGACAATCTCGTTGATTGCCGTCTGATCCAACTTGCCTGCCTTGGCGCGATTTTTCAGCACGGTGCCAAGATTGCCCATCGCACGAAACAGATCGGGCGAACGTTCTTTGACACGCTCTGCACGGTCGCCATGTTCCGAAATGCGGCCCATTAACTTGTCCACTTCGTCGGACCGCTCGGCCAGTTCCGCTTTGCCCGCTTTGGTTGCCTTGAACGGCTTCTTGCTGCTGGCATCGGCTTCTTCATCGGTCTTCTTGCTCTTGGGCTTGGCCGCTTTGATCAGGCCCTCGTCCTCCAGCAATTGCAGCGTGGGATAGACCGCGCCGGGGCTGGGGGCATAGGCACCGCCGGTCATATCCTCGACCGCGCGGATCAATTCATAGCCATGGCGCGATTCTTCATTGATCAGCGCAAGCAAAGCCAGGCGCAATTCGCCCTGACCGAACATCCGGCTGCGACGTTTGCGACGCCGTTGGCCATCCTGCCATCCGCCGCTACGGCCAGAGCGACGCTCATCGCTGTGTTCCCAATCGCTTGCCGCAGATGCGGCCATCATTGCGATCATCGGGCCCAGATTGTTCCATCCGCCCATGCCTCGTTTTTGCCACGTCATCTCGATTCTCCATTCACGTTCATTAACTCTTCGATGTATTGAAGATATATCTTAGAGCTATCGTTTCAAGTGTAAATGCGATTTTCGCTGACCTTTTCCGACAAGCGGCCTATCACGCCCGACCAATGGCCGATTTGTTTGCAAATGATGCGCCGCCAGCGCAACCACCCCGCGACGAGCCGCGCGAAGACGCACCGTTGGCGGATCGCCTGCGCCCGCGCCAATTGAGCGAGATTATCGGTCAGGACCATGTCACCGGGCCAGAAGGACCGATCGGGCGGATGGTGGCGGCGGGCAAATTGTCCAGCATGATCCTGTGGGGGCCGCCAGGTACGGGCAAGACCAGCATCGCCCGGTTGCTGGCCGATGCGGTGGGAATGCGCTTTATCTCAGTCAGCGCGGTATTTTCCGGCGTTGCAGACCTAAAGAAAGCCTTTGCAGAGGCTGACCGTGCCGCGCAGGCGGGTCAGAGAACGCTGCTGTTTGTGGACGAGATACACCGATTTAACCGCGCGCAGCAGGATGGCTTCTTACCCTTTGTCGAACGCGGCACGGTCACACTGGTGGGCGCCACCACAGAGAACCCCAGCTTTGAATTGAACGCCGCTTTGCTCAGCCGCAGCCAGGTGCTGATCCTGCATCGGCTGGACGCAGAGGCACTGGGCCAATTGCTGGACCGTGCCGAGACTTTGCAAGGCGCCCTGCCCTTAACCCCAGCAGCGCGCGAGGCATTGATCGCCAGCGCGGATGGCGATGGGCGATTTCTGCTCAATCAGGCAGAAACGCTGTACAATGCTGCATTGGATGCACAGCTTGATCCAGCTGGCCTAGGCCAATTCCTGCAACGCCGCGTCGCTGTGTATGACAAGGATCGCGACGGGCATTACAATCTGATTTCTGCCCTGCACAAATCCTTGCGCGGGTCAGATCCTCAGGCATCGCTCTATTATTTGGCGCGCATGTTGGTGGCCGGTGAAGAGCCGCTCTATGTGCTGCGCCGCCTGGTTCGCTTTGCCAGCGAAGACATTGGACTGGCCGATCCGCAGGCGCTGGTCCAATGCCTCGCCGCCAAGGACGCCTATGCTTTTTTGGGCAGCCCCGAAGGTGAATTGGCGATTGTGCAGGCTTGCCTCTATTGCGCCACTGCACCCAAATCGAACGCCGCCTATGTCGCGCAAAAATCGGCCTTCAAGGCTGCGCGTGAGACGGGCAGCCTGATACCGCCTGCCAATATCCTCAACGCACCGACCAAACTGATGAAGGATGTCGGCTATGGCGAGGGATATTCCTATGATCACGAGGCGGATGACGGTTTTTCCGGCGACAACTATTGGCCCGAAGAGCTCGAGCCCATGACGTTGTATGCGCCCGTCGAGCGCGGGTTTGAGCGCAAGATTCGTGAGCGCATCGCCTATTGGGACAAATTGCGAAGCGAGCGCAAATCATGACGCTTGGGATGCCCAATAGAAAGTTTGAAACCTATGTCGTGATCGACTGGTCAGGGCAGAACATAGCCCGCCCAAAAGGCCTCGCGGTCGCTTATGCAAGCGAAGGCGATACTGCTCCTTCGCTGCTCTCACCGGAAGAACGCTGGAGCCGACAATCCATTCTGAATTGGCTGCTTGAGCACGCTAAGGCTGGCACGAATATGCTCATTGGGGTTGATCTGTCTCCTGCATTGCCATTTGTCGATCACGGCGAATATTTTCCAGGCTGGTCCGACAGCCCCAAGGACGCGCCATCTCTGTGGCAATTGGTCGATCGATTGGCTGAGCCTGACAAGCATCTGGCGGTGAACAGTTTCCTCAATCACCCCGACGTTTATCGCCATTTTCGTCATCACGATGGTTTGGGCGATCTGTTTGAAGGTGGGGCTGGCCGGCTGAGACAATGCGAACGAGCGCAAAAGGCGATGGGTTTCTTACCCAGCAGCTGCATGAATCTGGTGGGCGCAGCACAGGTCGGCAAATCCAGCCTTACGGGCATGCGGGTCCTGAACAAGCTGCGCGGTCACATTCCTGTCTGGCCCTTTGACCCGATTGAGGAAATCGGCCCTGCCATTGTGGAAATATATACATCTATCGCTGCGCGGGCCGGAGGCGTTCCCAGAGGAAGAAGCAAAGTTTATGATCCGGTTGTACTCGACACAGTTTTAGACGAACTCGGCTCTGCTCCTCATGCAAAACTGGGCGAATACACCGACCATGCTACCGATGCGCTGATAACCGCTGCCTGGCTTCGAAATGCGGCAAAAGACCCAAAGAATTGGCGACCCGCCGGACTAACCGAACACATTTCCCGCACCGAGGGCTGGACATTTGGCGCCGTATAACAATTTTTTACTCACCTATCGCATCGCTACTTGAGGATTTTTTGCTCACCTATCGCTTCGCCACTTGAGGTGGGGCGCGGTTTGCACTAGGGGGCCGTTCTTGGCGATTGTGTGCCGGCTTAGCTCAGTTGGTAGAGCACCTGATTTGTAATCAGGGGGCCGCGAGTTCGAATCTTGCAGCCGGCACCATTTTGCACCTCCATTTTCCGCAAGCGATCAAACCACCGCCATCAGGCTGGCGTTGCCGCCTGCAGCCGTGGTGTCGATCGAAGTGGATATTTCCTCCACCATCCAATCGATCCGATAACTACCCTCCGCATCTCCGCGTTGCACAATAGGAATGGGGCCGTCTTTGGCGGCGATTGTCGACAATATCGGCCTGATGTCCTGCCCGGCATCCTCGATCAGAATGTGATCAAAGGGAGGCTCGTTGATCCAATCCCCAACCCATTCCAGCCGAGCGAAATCCAATTGCGGCAGCGTCTCTGCCAAGCTTAGCATGCTGTCGGGAACCACCGGCGTATTGCCGCTGGCCAAGACCGCTTTCAGCTGGCTCTGTAGACCTGCCTCGGTCTCGGCGAGCAGCAATATCCTACCCCGCGGATGCAGCGTATACAGGTTTCGCTCACCCACCGGCCCCGGCAATTCGGCAATGGGTGGCATTTGGTCCGAGACATCCGTGCCGCTCAGCAGCAGCCGCCCCAGATAGAGCGGCCCACCGGCCTTGGGGCCCGTGCCCGACAATCCGCGCCCTCCAAAGGGCTGGACGCCAACAATCGCGCCGATAACGTTGCGGTTCACATAGATATTGCCCGCCTTCACAGTGCCGCTGACCTGGGCAATCGTCTCGTCAATCCGGCTGTGAATACCAAAGGTCAGGCCGTAGCCGGTTTCGTTGATGTGGCGCACCAATCGGGCAATGTCGCGGCGTCGATAGCGCAGCACATGCAGAACCGGTCCGAACACCTCGCGCCCCAATTCGGCAATTTCAGAAATCTCGATAATCGTGGGAGCGACAAAGGTGCCGTGACGGGTCGTATCATCCAGCGCCAATTGCTCCACGCGGTGGCCAGCCGCTTTCAGTCGATCGATATGCGCGTTGATGGTGCGCTGCGCATCGGCAGAAATCACAGGCCCGACATCCATCGCCAATTGATCGGTCGGCCCGACCCGCAATTCGGCCAAAGCGCCCTGCAACATTTCCAGCAATTCGTCGGCAATATCTTCCTGAACGCACAATATGCGCAAGGCCGAGCACCGCTGTCCCGCACTGTCAAAGGCACTGGCGATCACATCGCGCACCACTTGTTCCGGCAAGGCCGAGCTATCGACCACCATCGCGTTTTGGCCGCCGGTTTCGGCGATCAGAGGGATCGGCGAGCCATCGGGCAATGTGCGCTTGGCCAATTGGCGCTGGATCAGCTTGGCAACCTCGGTTGATCCGGTGAACATCACGCCGCTAGTGCCTGCCGCAGCCACCAATGCTGCGCCGATTTCGCCTGCACCGGGGAGATATTGCAACGCCTCTTTCGGGACGCCGGCATTATGCAACAATCCAACCATATGCGCCGCAATCAACGGCGTTTCCTCGGCCGGTTTGGCCAGCACCGTGTTGCCGGCCGCCAAAGCAGCGCAAACCTGCCCGGCAAAAATCGCCAGCGGAAAATTCCACGGGCTGATGCACACGATCGGACCAAGCGGCTGCGTAGCGTGCAAACCTTCGCGTGCCTCAACCGCGTAATAGCGCAGAAAATCGACCGCTTCGCGCACTTCGGCAACGGCATTTGCGGCTGATTTGCCCGCCTCGCGCATGATCAGGCCGAGCACATCCTCCATCTGCGCTTCCAACGCATCAGCGGCCCGGTCAAGGCAATCGGCGCGTGCGTCAACCGGGGTGCTGGCCCAACTTGGCTGAGCATTGCTCGCTCGTTCGACCGCGCCCACAGCTTGATCCACGCTGGCCCAACTAACCTGCCCCACCTGATCGCGGTGGTCCGCGGGATTGAGCACCGGCACCCACGCAGGCTCAACGTCATCGCTGAATGTTGCAGCGGCACGCCAATCACCTTTGGTACTGGCATGCAATTTTGCCGAGAGATCGGCCAAAGCGCTCTCATCGCTCAGATCCAGCCCGCGTGAATTCTTGCGCGAAGGATAAAGCTGCTTGGGCAGATTAATCAGCGGGTGCGGCGCGCCAACCGGCTCGACCGCGCAAGCCTCGTCCACCGGATCAACTGCCAGATCCTCCACCGCAATTGTCTCGTCCCAGATACGGTTCACAAAGGAAGAATTGGCGCCATTTTCAAGCAAGCGACGGACCAAATAGGCGAGCAACGTTTCATGCGTACCTACTGGCGCATAAATGCGGCAGGGGCGGCCCAATTTCTTCGGCCCGACAACTTCATTATACAGCGCCTCGCCCATTCCATGCAGGCATTGGAACTCGTAATCGCCCAGAGAAAAATCTTCACCCGCCAGATGGTAGATGGTGGCCAATGTCTGCGCATTGTGGGTGGCAAATTGCGGGAACAGATGGGCCCGTGCATCGAGCAGCTTGCGCGCGCACGCGATATAGCTGAGGTCGGTGTGGACCTTGCGCGTAAACACCGGAAAATCGGCCTGCCCATCGACCTGAGCCAGCTTGATTTCGCTGTCCCAATAGGCACCTTTGACCAGCCGCACCATGATCCGGTGACCAGATCGTTGCGCCAGATCGACCAGCCAGTCGATCACCATCGGGCAACGCTTGCCATAGGCCTGCACCACAAAACCCAGCCCATCCCAATCGGCCAGTTGGGGATCCAGCGCCAAGGCCTCTAGAATATCGAGCGAGAGCTCAAGCCGGTCGGCTTCTTCTGCGTCGATATTTAGCCCGATATCATAACGCTTTGCCAGCACGGCCAGCTGGCGAACCTTGGGCAACAGCTCGCCGTGGACCCGCGCCAATTGGCTGCGTTCATAACGGGGATGAAGGGCCGATAGCTTGATCGAAATGCCCGGCCCTTGATACAAACCGCGTCCCGCCATTGTCTTGCCAATGGCGTTGATCGCGCGTTCGTAATCGGCGTAATAATTTTCCGCATCCGCCATGGTCATCGCCGCTTCGCCGAGCATGTCATAGCTGTAGGTAAAGCCGCGTTCTTCCTGCTTGCGCGCACGTTTTAACGCCTCATCGATGGTTTCTCCGGTGACGAATTGCTCGCCCATCATCTCCATCGCCATGTTGACGCCGCTACGGATCACCGGTTCACCAGCGCGCTTGATCAAGCCAGTCAGCGTAGAGGTCAGGCTGTCTTCCTGAACCGGCGCGACCAGCCTGCCGGAAACCACCAAGCCCCATGTGGCCGCATTGACGAAGATCGACCTATCCTCGCCCAGATGCGCGCTCCAATTGCCGCGCGAGATCTTATCCCTGATCAAGGCGTCGCGCGTGGCATTGTCGGGCACCCGCAGCAATGCCTCGGCCAGACACATCAACGCCACGCCTTCCTGGCTGGAGAGCGAATATTCCGCCACCAATCCATCGACGCCGCCGCTTTGTCCTTTCTCGCGCAGGCGTGTCACCAGATCGCGGGTTTGCGCAGCAATCCTTGCGCGTGACGCATCGGGCAGGCGCGCGGCTTCCAACAGCGGCGCAACGGCGGTGGCCTCGGGCAGGCGATAGGCCTCGGTTATGGCCCGCCTAAGCGCGCTGGGAGCAGCCAGAGCCGGCGCAAAATCGACAAATGGGGTAGGCATATTTGCAGCCGACATTGTGAATTCCAGCAGCAGGGTGATGACCAAATCCGGTCACTATCGCGTCTTCTCGAAAGAGTCGATCAACTGGCCGTTTGGGCGGCAGAAAATTCTCCGGAAAAGCGGATAAGTTCCTGAAATGCCTGAAAGACATGATAGCCAGTGGCTGGCGTAATGTCCGTGATCAAGGCGTTGCGTTGAGGGTCAATTATATCCACCCAGGCACCGCGCACGGCCGCGTCAATATGGTCTGCGAACAATTGCCTGCCTGTCGCAACGATCTGTGCTGCAAGTGCGGGATCATGATCCAACCGCCAAAACGCGATATGCGCCTTCAGTTGCTCGGCCACCGACCACGTGCGTTGGCGCTGCTGCATCGGCTGGCCATCCAAGCTTTGGGACAGTGGAATATAATCTAGCCCATCCAATATTCGGTTGGCACTGGAATGCAGCGCCGCGGCCAAGGGATGCGGTCTCGCGCCGGTAATCTTGGCCATCTGACCCAAAATCCAAACCCATTCGAGCATATGGCCCGCTTCGGTTCGATTGTTTGCATCGGAGATGTCGTACTCCTCGATCAAGAGCTCAAGATCATTGCGATAAAAGCGCGACTCCACAAATCTCACAATGCTGAAGGCACGCTCTAGGCTGCGCGTTTCAGCGGTTGCTTCAAACCATGCAAGCGAAGCCTCGGTCAGATGCATATGCGGATTTTGCGTGCGGATGGTGGGTGCGGGCAAAGTCTCCGCCGCGCCGCCCTCCTCTGGGGAGCGCATCAAATGTTGGTCAATCGCTTGCGACAAACGCTCGCCTGCATCGCGCGCAAATCCCCAGCCAAATGCGCGATAGGCCATAGCAAATGAGAGCAAGGCAAAGGCAGTGTCATAGGCCATCGCGGTATCATCGGTCAGGCCGATACCGGGCCGCACCATCTTGCCATACAGGCCATCGGGTCTGCGGCAGTCTGCGATCAAAACGTCTAAAGCTCTGCGGACAAGGCCTTGGGCATGTTCGGTTTCCCAACCCAGCTCTGCAGCAATGGTAAAACAGATGGCCATGCGAGCCTGAACCCGCACTCGGCTATCCTCATCAGGAATGCCAAAGCCATCCAAATCCAAACGCTCGAAGAAACCTCCTTCGGGATTGACCCCGCGTTCGGCCCAGAATGGAAAGGCCTCATCCAGCATCCACAGTTCAGCCCTTTTGGCCAAATCGCCGATCTGATCGGCTAGCGGCGGATCATCTCCCACGGCGCGACCTGTCGCTCAACCTCTTCCGCGATAGGATGCGACGCCTTGATCGGGCACCCACAGTCCTTCGGGGGCAGCGCCCGTTTGCCAGAACACATCGATAGGAATGCCTCCGCGCGGGTACCAATATCCGCCGATCCGCAACCAGCGCGGTTTCATTTCAGCGGTCAGTCGCTCGCCAATCCCAACCGTCACGTCTTCGTGAAAGCCATTGTGATTGCGAAAACTGCCCAAGAACAGCTTGAGGCTTTTGGATTCCACGATCGTTTCGCCCGGCGCATAATCGATCACCAAATGGGCAAAATCAGGTTGCCCGGTTACCGGGCACAATGACGTGAATTCAGGCGCGGCAAAGCGCACCAGATAAAGAGACCCAGGGCGAGGATTGGGCACATAGTCCAGCTGCGCCTCTTCCGGAGAGGATGGCAAGGTGCTGTCTTGACCCAAATGTGTTGTGTGGAGTGTGTCGCTCATGCCGCGCTGTTGCCGCGAAGTGCGCCGATATGCAAGGGACTGGCTGGACGCGGCCAATTAAGTGCCTATTCAGCGCGCACCTGTTCAACCGTCATCAACAGTGAATTTATGACCCGGCACAGTCTCTCTGCACCCTTCATCCAAACCGCCATTGCTGCGGTTCTGACCGCATCTGCGGCAGGAGCAATTCTTGCGCCCGCCATGGCGCAAACTCCGGTTCGCGATTTTACCCTTCCACCCGGCGAAACGCCGACCCCTGCGCCCGTGCCAGCGCAAGGACCGGTGGACGATACCGGCGTGGTTCCTGTCGCCCCGCGCCCGATTGATACCAATACGCCAGAACCGATACCCAGTCCGACTCCAAGCGAGGCGACTCCCACACCGCCGCCAACTCCGACCTCGGGAGCGGTGGTCCAACCCCTGCCACAACAATCCACGCAGAGAACTGCAGAGCTATCGCCGCCGCAAACACAGGCACCAGACCAGAATCCCATAGTTGCGCCGACAATTACACCCTCACCCCAAGCCACCCCGACATCACCCCAAGCCAGCCCGACACCGGGAGTCGGCACAGACTTTTCGACATCACAGGTCGCCGGTTCTGCAAAGGAAAGCGACGCGTTATCGGATAATTGGCTTTGGATCGTTGGCGGTTTGGCGGCCTTGTTGGCACTGTTGGCTGGCGCAATGTTTTTCCTGCGTCGCAAGGCCGCATCTGCGTCGGTTCCGACTATCGAACGGCCGATTGTCGGGAAGAACGCAGGTCAATCCAATGCTGCAGAAAAAGGGCGGTTTGTGCTCGACCTGAAGGTCACCAGCGTCGTGCGCAGCGTTATGATGGTAACGGTCAAAGCAACCATCACCGTGGCCAATCGATCTGACCGTGCCTTGCGCGATCTGACGATTACGGGCGATTTGATTAGCGCCAGCAAGTCCATTGCGATGGACCAGCAAATTGCGCGCGAGGGCACCAACCTTCCCCCGCTCATCACGCTGGAACGCATAGGCCCGAACAAGACCCAAACCACTGAAGTTACGCTGCAATTGCCAACCGGCCAGATCGACGGTTTTCGGCAGGGGAATATTCCTATGTTTGTTCCGTTGGCGCGTATTTGTGCCGATTGTGAGGCCGCCGATGCCCAGATCAAGACCTTCGTTCTGGGTGTCGAAGCGGCTGGTTCCAAGCTTCACCCACTGCCATTGAATGGCATGCCCGGAGAATATCAGGGCGTTGGGTCGCGGCCCGTCGCCTAGCAGGCAGCTTACAAAGTCTCGACGGACGAGCGGCAGACCGCTACCGCTGATCGTTATGCAAAGTTTGGTTTCTACTGAGTGGCTTGCGGCTGCGTTGGATCAGCCCAATCTGGTCGTGCTGGATGCCTCGGCACACCTGCCAGGTGCTGAGAGAGATGCCGCCGCCGAGTTTGCTCAAAGCCATATTCCCGGAGCGGGGTTTTTCGATCTTGGCGCTCTGGTGGACGAGACATCGCCTGTCCCAATGGCCTGTCCCGGGCCACAGCAATTGTCCGATTTGCTTGCCGAATTGGGGGTGAGCCAAGACGATAGAATCGTTTTCTATTGCGATAGCGCGGTCAAAACATCGGCCCGAGCATGGTTCCTGTGCCGCGAAAATGGCCTGCACAATGTTGCTATTCTGGATGGAGGTTTGGCCAAATGGAAGGCCGAAGGACGTCCGGTGGAAAGCGATCAATCAGATGTGACACGCGCAACCCCTATGTCGCTCCATTCTCAATCCCGCATTCGGTTCAAAGCCGATATGCTGGCCAATATCGAGCGAGCGAGCGAACAGGTGTTGGACGCCCGCGATGAAGGCCGGTTCAGCGGCACCACTGTCGATAGCGTACACGGCCAGCCCACCGGGCACATTCCCGGCTCGCTCAACCTGCCCTTTCAGCAATTGTTCGCCGATGATGGCACCTATCGCCAACCCGATGAGTTGCGCGATCTTTTTACGGAAACTGGGATCGATCTGAACCGGCCCGTCACCACCACCTGCGGCAGCGGTGTCACGGCTAGCGCACTGTTGTTTGCCATGCATCTGATCGGCAAAGACGATACCGCTTTGTATGATGGCAGCTGGCTGGACTGGGGCAGCGATCCCGACACTCCCAAGGCTGCTCAGCCACAGCAAGATGACAAGGGGGACTGATCATGGCTCAGGATGACAAGCCCGCAAAACCGGCGACCCGCGTAGTCGAGGCCGGACGCGGTCCCAAATGGACAGGGCGTGTGGTCAACCCGCCTGTGTGGCGCGCCAGCACGCATCTCTATGCCAATGAGGCCGAGCGAAAAGCCGCGCTCAAGTCCAATCAGGATGGCGAATTTTTTTATGGCCGGCGCGGAGCTCCCACCCAATGGGCCTTGGCCGAGGCGCTGACCGAGATCGAGCCAGGCGCGCATGGGACGGTGATTTATCCCAGCGGCGTTTCAGCCATTGCTGGCGCCTTGTTGAGTGTGCTGAAACCCGGCGATGTGCTGCTGATCACCGACAATGCCTATGACCCGTCGCGCGCTATGGCGACCGGGTTACTGAAGCGATTGGGCGTGGAATCGCGTTTTTTCGATCCGCTGGACATTACTGCCTATGAAGCGCTGTTTTGTGATCGCACCAAAGCGGTCTGGCTGGAAAGCCCAGGCAGCCTAACGATGGAAGTGTGCGATGTGCCCGCCCTTGCTGCCATCGCGCGAGACAAGAGTGCGGTAAGCCTGATCGACAACACTTGGGCCAGTTCGCTAGGCTTTCCCGCGTTAGAACGTGGTTGTGATATTTCTGTAATGAGCCTGTCCAAACATGTCGGCGGTCATTCCGATCTGATGATGGGTAGCGCCAGCGCCGGCGAGCGATACTACCGGGCCCTGCGCCGTACAGGCCAGCAATTGGGCAATGTAGTCAGCCCCGATGACGCGGCATTGGCCGCGCGAGGTCTACGCACGATGAAGCTGCGGCTTGACCAGTCCTCCAGCAGCGCGCTGCAGATTGTGGAATGGCTGGATGCCCAGCCACAAGTCAGCGCGGTCATGTGCCCCATGCTACCCGGCGATCTCGGTCATGATCTGTGGCGGCGCGATTTCACCGGCGGGTGCGGATTGTTCAGCTTTGTGTTGAGCAGCGAAAATCCCGATGCACAGGCCATTGTAGTCGATAATTTGCACCATTTCGGGATCGGATACAGCTGGGGCGGGTTTGAGAGTTTGGCCTTGCCGATCTTCCCCGGTCAATATCGCGATGTGATGCCGTGGCCGCCAAAGAACCTTGCCGCAATCGGCGTTACTGGCTCTTCATCGGCTATTCGCCTATCGATCGGTTTGGAAGACCCGCAAGACCTTATCGCCGACCTTGCTCAAGCGTTTGAAAAACTGGACCAGACATGACCACAACCGCCGCATTGCCAGCCGATGTAACCGAGGCCACCGATACCACTGCTGAAAGCACAGGCACCGAGGAATCGACCGAAACGGCCGCTCCTACCGCTGAGCCCACCTCCGAAGAGCCAGTTGAGGTGATCGAAGGCTCGCAAACTTTGGTTGATGATGTGGGTGAGCGGAACGAAACCGCGGGCGCATTTCTGGAATCCCTATCAAGTTTTGCCATCGAGATTGGCAATCTGAGAATTTCTCTGCTCGATGTCTTCCTGGTCATCATCGTAATTGCCCTGGTGGTTACCGTTGCGTGGATGACCACCCGTATGAGCCGCAGCCTGATCAAGCGGATCAGCCGCTTTGATAGCACGCAAAAATTGCTCGCGGAAAAACTCAGCACGATCGCAATCTGGGCCTTTGCCTTTCTGGTTGGCATTGATTTGCTGGGCATTGACCTGACCGCCCTCGCCTTTTTTGGCGGCGCGTTTGGTTTGGCGATTGGTTTCGGTCTTCAGAAAACCTTTGGTAACTTAATCTCGGGCATCCTGCTGTTGCTGGATAAATCTATTAAGCCCGGCGATGTGATTTCGGTGACCGATCAGGCTGGCAATGAAAGCGTTGGGCAAATCCGTAAGATTGGCATTCGCGCCATCTCGGTGATTACCCGTGACCAGACCGAGCATTTGATTCCCAACGAAAATCTGATGATCAATCAGGTGGTCAATTGGTCCTATTCCTCGCGCGATGTGCGAGTCCGCGCGCCGGTGGGCGTATCCTATGGCAGCGACGTGAATCTGGTCAAAGATCTGCTGCTGCGTGCCGTCGACGATACAGACCGGATTCTCAAGCATCCACGCCCCCGCGTAAATCTCATGGGTTTTGGTAACAGTTCAATTGATTTCGAGGTTCGGTTCTGGATTCAGGACCCGGAAGAAGGCCTGTCCAATATCCGGTCCGATGTATTCTTTCGGATCTGGGAATTGTTCGCCGAACACAATGTAGAAATCCCCTTCCCGCAACAGGATTTGCACCTTCGTTCCAGCAAGCAGCTTGATCGTTTGATCGAGGTAATGTCGGCCAATAAAGCTGCTGAGGAGTAGCGCGCAAATTCCAGCGAGATAGCTTTGCTAAGCATGCACAAATCCATTCTCGCTGGAACATTTCGTCGTATCGCCCCATTTTCGGGCTATGACACAGACAGGCACCATTTATCTTGTCGGCGCAGGCCCGGGTGATCCCGACCTGCTGACTTTGCGCGCGGCACGCTTGATCGAGAGCGCTGAAATCATTGTGCATGATGGGCTGGTTGATCCAGCCATACTGGCGCTTGCCCGCCCCGATGCAGAATTGATCTCGGTTGCGAAGAAACGCGCGCGGCACACTCTGCCGCAAGAAGACATCAATGTGTTGCTAATCCGCGAAGCGCAAAAAGGACGCGATGTGATCCGCCTGAAGGGCGGAGACCCTCTGGTGTTCGGACGCGGCGGTGAAGAAGCAGAAGACGCCCGAGCAGCCAACGTTCCGGTGGAAATCGTCCCCGGTATCTCTGCTGCAAACGGTGCAGCTGCCGCCTCCCAGATTGCGCTGACCCACCGCGATGCCTCCAGCATTGTCAGCTTTGTTGCTGGCCAATGCAAAGGCCTGTCGGACCAGGACTGGTCGGGATTGGCCGGTAAAGGGCGCACCTTGGTAATCTATATGGGCGTTAAGACTGCCCCTCAGATCGCCGAAAAGCTGATGGCTGATGGCCTCACCCCCGATGTTCCGGTGGCCGTTATCGAGAATGCAGCCCGCCCCAATATGCGCGTGGTGCGCGGATTGCTGGCCGGACTGCCCCAATTGATCACTCAACATGCAATCAAAAGCCCCGCCTTGATCGTGATTGGCGATGTGACCGCGCGCGATGACCGCGTGATTGCTCAAACTGCCGTGGAGGCGACGCAATGAAGATATTGACTGGCAATGATTTGAAGACCGGCGAGGTTATCTGGTGGGATGGCACAGGCTGGTCGCGCCATGTCGACGATGCGGTTGATGTGGGTGAGCGGGGCGACGAAATCCTAGCCCGCGAAGACGCCACACGACGCGTAAACTCGGGCTATGCCATCGAAGCAACCAAGCAAGACGGGGGCGTCCGTCCGGCCCATATTAAGGACCGCGTGCGTGCGCTCGGCCCAACCGTCCGCCCTGACCTGACCCTCAAACCAGCCGACCCCGAAGCCGGCAATTGGGTGATTTAAGCCATGTATTTGTATGATTCCTATGACCAAGCGATGGTCGATGCGCGCGTTGAAGAATTTCGCGATCAGGCCCAGCGCCGACTTGACGGCCGTATCAGTGAAGAGCAATTCCGCCCCTTACGCCTAATGAACGGGCTCTACCTCCAACTGCACGCCTATATGCTGCGCGTCGCTATTCCCTATGGCACGCTGAACAGCCGTCAGATGCATATGCTGGCCGATATTGCGGACAAATATGACCGAGGCTATGGCCACTTTACCACGCGCCAGAATATCCAATACAATTGGATCAAGCTGGAAGAGACTGCTGATCTTCTGGCCGATCTTGCCTCGGTAGAGATGCACGCTATCCAGACCAGCGGCAATTGCATCCGCAACATCTCGTCCGACCATTTTGCAGGAGCCGCAGCGGACGAACTGGTCGATCCGCGCCCCTACGCCGAATTGCTGCGCCAATGGTCGAGCTTTCATCCGGAGTTTTCGTTCCTACCACGCAAATTCAAGATCGCCGTGATTGCGTCGGATACGGACCGCGCTGCCATGAGGCTGCACGATATCGGTATTCAGATCGTGAAGAATGACGCTGGCGAGTTGGGCGCAGCCTTCTACGTTGGCGGCGGCATGGGCCGTACCCCGATGATTGCGCCGATGATCCGCGAATTTGTCCCGCTTGACCAATTGGTGACTTATTCCGAGGCCTGCTTGCGGGTCTACAATCGCTATGGTCGGCGCGACAATAAGTATAAGGCTCGGATCAAGATCCTGGTCCATGAACTGGGCAAGGACGAATACACCCGTCAGGTGGAAGAAGAGTTCAAGCACTTGCTCGATCAAGGCGTGGAGCCACCCTTGGCAGAGCTGGAGCGGCTCAAGCCGTTCTTCGCCGATCCCGACTTTGTCGATGGACCCAAAACGGTCGATCGTAGCGATCCCGATTTCGCCTTGTGGGTTGAGCGCAACACCCATCGCCACAAGCATGATAGCTATGTCAGCGCGGTCATCAGCCTGAAGCCAGTTGCTGGTATTCCGGGCGATGCTTCGTCTGAACAGATGCATCTGATGGCTGATTTGGCCAAGGCTTACAGCTTTGATGAAATGCGCGTGATGCACACCCAAAACGTGGTGCTGCCGCATGTTCGCATTGCCGATCTGCATGCGCTGTGGACCAAGTTGGAGGCCGCCGGACTGGGCTCGCCTAATCTCGACACAATCGAAGACATTATCGCTTGCCCCGGGCTGGATTATTGCAGCCTTGCCAATGCGCGCTCGATACCCTTGGCGCAGCGCATCTCAACCCGGTTTGCTGAAAAGGGCAAGACCGAACAATTGGGCGAGCTGAAGCTGAAAATTTCGGGCTGTATCAATGCCTGTGGGCACCACCATGCAGGCCACATCGGGATTTTGGGTGTCGATAAGAAAGGCACCGAGAATTATCAGCTTTTGCTGGGTGGAAGCGAGGCGGAAGACACCGCGCTGGGTAAGATAACCGGCCGCGGGTTTGACGAAGATGGCGTGATCGACGCGATCGAGACGGTGACCGATATCTATCTCGACAAGCGTGAAGAGGGTGAGCGGTTCCTCGACACCTATCGCCGTATTGGCATGGATCCCTTCAAGGAGGCTCTTTATGATTAAGAGCGACCTCAGGACCATCCAAAGCGGCAGCTTTGTGGCGTATTTCCAACAGCATAATGGCAGCGGCAAACCAGCGACAGGAGGCCGGAATGACTGAGCAGCAAGATTGGGGCACCAGCCCGGACCAGGTCCAGTTCCGTTTCCGCGATGACGAAATTGCTGATGTACCGGCAGTAACAGTCGATTCTTGTTGCGACCAAACCAACGCGACAGCCGTGCGGATTGAACCGGGCGATGATGCGCGCGAATTGCTGCCTTTCCTCGACCGGCTGCAATTGGTTGAAGTGAATTTCCCCGCTTACACTGACGGGCGCGGCTATTCCGCTGCGCGCGTGTTGCGCGAGGCGGGTTACACTGGCGAATTGCGCGCTGTGGGCGATGTCCTGGTGGATCAGATCGGATTTATGCGGCGCTGCGGCTTTGATGCCTTCGCTCCGGACAAGCCGATCAATGAAGACGATGCCAAAACCGCCTTTGCGCGGTGGCCCGAAGTTTACCAAAGCGCGGCAGACACTCGCAAGCCAATCTGGGATTTGCGCCATGAATGACATGCGCGCCGTTGACCGGATTGATACTGGCCCTCGCTTCTCAGAAGCCGATGCGATCAAGCTCAATCGCATGTTTCGCGGCGCCAGCACGCAGGAAATGCTGCAATCTGTGATCAAAGACGGCTTGGCCGGGCAGATCACGACCGTTTCCAGTTTTGGCGCCGAAAGCGTGGTCTTGCTGCATTTGATTGCACAAGTGGATCCGGATCTTCCCGTGCTGTTTCTAGAGACCGGAAAACACTTTCCCGAAACCCTGACCTATCGCGATGAGGTGATCGCAAAATTGGGTCTGACAAATGTGATAGAACTGCATCCTGACAGTGCAGACCTCGCCTCCAAAGACGAGACCGGCCTTAGATGGTCCTATGATCCAGACGGATGTTGCGAGATCAGAAAGGTCAAACCACTGGCCAAAGCTCTGGCCGATTATGACGCCAGCTTTACTGGCCGCAAAAGTTTCCAGAGCGCCACACGGGCAAATTTGCCACGGTTTGAAATTGACACCACCGATGCGCAGGGCCGGCTGAAAATCAATCCTCTGATCGATTGGTCAGCAGACCAGATCGATGCCTATTTTGAAGAGCATGACTTGCCGCGCCACCCGCTCATTGATCAAGGCTATCCCTCGATCGGCTGTTCGCCTTGCACGCACAAGGTTGCGCCGGGAGAAGACCCTCGGTCCGGGCGCTGGAAGGGATGGGATAAAACCGAATGCGGCATCCACAGTGTGGATGGCGAAGATGGCGAACTACCGCCGGGTTACGAGCCGTTCCTATAGGGTCTACGGCATTATTTCCTTAAAGAAATAAATGGGATAGGGAGTATAGTTCACCCCCTATCCCAACTGTTGTCTATTCTGCTTCGACGCGTTCGACGACCGAAATTTCACCATCGGAATCAACCGATTGCCACACGCCATCTTCGGTCATGGCTTCGTTGCTGCACTGCTGTTCAGCACCTTCTCCATCCCTAGTGGTGCAGAAAACCTCAGGTGATTTCTGCTCCCAAGTGCCGCTCTCGGTATCTTCACCCGCAGTATTCGTGAAAGTGCCATCAGCGCGCACTTCTTGCGTAATCGAAGAGCCATCCGCACCGGTTACAGTGTAGGTGCCAACCGATGGCTTTCCGTCCAAAGCAACGGGTTCCGCTGTTTCTGTCGCGGCTTCTTCAGTTGCTGCAGCTTCTGGCTCAGCGTCGCCTTGCGAACAGGCCGAAACCACTGCCAGCGCAGCAATCAATGCAATCTTTTTCATATTACCCCCAAATGTATGGCCGAGGGAAACGGCCATCAGTTTAATCGTGATTCGTGTCCCTGATCGCAGCCTAGAGGTTCGGCCACTAATCACCAAATGGCGCAGCTACAGCCAGCCCTCAGCTTTGTACCAGTCAGCCGTGCTTTTCAGTCCGGCCTCGCCTTTGATAGTGGGCTGCCACAGAGCCTCGGGAACCGCTCTATCGGAACGCGAAACCCAATTGGGATGCAGCATATAACCAACCCGGTCAGCGGTTAGTTTGGCGCGCTTTCTGCGGAACAGACCGTCGATCGCGGCGGCGCTGTGCAAAATGGCGGCGGGCAAGTTCAAGGCCAGCACCGGGCGGCCCATTGCCCCGCCGATGGCCTTGCCCAATTCCTTATGGCTCCAGCCACCCTCGCGCCCATCATCGGGTTCAAAAATGCGTTTTCGCGACTGAGGATCTGAGGGAATAAGTGCGACCAGCAATTGCGCCAAATCATTCACGTGGATGATCGAAGTGGCGCCGCTTGGCGGTAACGGAACTAGTCCGAGTTTGGCCGAGCGGAACAATTCGAACATGTCCTTATCACGCGGACCATATACCGCCGGAGGGCGTACAATGGTCCAATCCAACCCGCTCGCCTCGACCAATTGTTCGGCCTTGTCCTTGGATGCGCCATAGGCTGAAAGCTCTGGCTTGCGCGCTGCCAATGACGAGACGAACACCAGACGCTTGGTACCGCTGCGCTTCATCGCCGCGATTACATTGGCGGTGCCGGCCACATTGGCCTGCTCGAAATCCCGTGGATCGGGGCTGCTGGTCAGTCCTGCGATATGGATGACCGCACGGCATCCGGTAACAAGCCGTTCCAATGCGGTCAGATCATCCAGATTGCCCTGGACCCAGTCGACCCGCAGATGACCGTCCTTGGGCACTTTGCGGGCGAGCGCTTCGACAGGGATTTGCGCTTCGCCCAAGGCATCCAGCACGGCCTGCCCGACAAATCCGGTGCCTCCGGTGATCGCAACGGGCATCTCCCCGCTCACAACAGGACCAATTGGTCGCGATGGACCGCGGCTGAGCGCGGCGAATATCCCAGAGCGGCAGCTTGTTCGCCCTCGCGCAGCCCCATGATCTTGCGACAATCATCAATCGAGTATTCGCTCAGACCTTGAGCGATTATGTCGCTCTTAGCATTGGCGATGCTGACCAGTTCTCCCCGATCGAAATCACCCTCGATCTGGGAAATTCCCGCAGCGAGCAGGCTTGAACCTTTGCGTAGAGCAGCCTCGCAGCCATGGTCGACATGCAGCACACCTTTTGGCGCGATGCGGCCACCCAGCCATGCTTTGCGGGCAGCATCATGACGCTGGGGCACGAACACCGTCCCCAAATTCGCAGCTACTGCCTGTGCTATCGGCGCTTCGCAGCGGCCATTGATGATCGCCAGCGTTATCCCGGCGCGCTCGGCAATTTGCGCTGCCTGCAATTTTGAAACCATGCCACCGGAGCCCATGCCGGAAGAGGACGCGCTGCTGGCCATTGCCATCACTTCGGGTGTGATACCCTCGACCGTGGGAATGATTGCTGCGTCACTGTCGGACGGGTCGCGGTCATACAGGCCGTCAACATCGGACAGCAGCAAAACCACATCGGCATCAGCGGCTTGGGCAACGCGGGCGGCCAGCCGGTCATTGTCACCAAAGCGAATTTCTTCGGTTGCTACGCTGTCATTCTCGTTGACGACCGGCACGGCACCAGCTTCCAGCAATCGGGTGAGCGTTGCCGAAGCATTGAGGTAGCGTCGGCGATCCTCCAGATCTTCCAGCGTCACAAGCATTTGCGCCGTTGTCAGGCCAAAGGTGCCCAGGTTTTCGGACCACAAGCGTGCCAGCTCAATCTGACCCACAGCAGCGGCAGCTTGCGCGTCTGCCAAACTGCCGCGCCCGCCATTAGCCAAATCCAGCTTCGCCGCGCCCATTGCGATAGCGCCTGAGCTGACCACGACGATTTCTTGGCCAGCGTCGCGCAATTGTTTCAAATCCTGCGCCAAAGCACGCAGCCATTCGGAGCGAGGTTTGCCCTGCTCCACCAGCAAAGAGCTGCCGATTTTGACGACAATGCGCCGCGCATTGGCAAGGTCAGAGAGTGACGAGAGGCTCATCGCGTCAAATGGGCGACCACTCGCCCTCCTCTTTCTGGTCTTCCACTTCAGCGCCCTTGGTTTCGGTCGAGGTGCTTTCGGGCAGATAGCTTAGGATCGCGTCCATCAATTGTTCGATGCCAGCCCCGGTTGCACCGGAAATGGCAAAGACTTTGTCCGCCCCTGCTTCCAGTAATTCGCCCGCAAAGGCTTCGGCCAGTTCGGCATCGGCAAGGTCCAGCTTGTTTAGCACAACCAGCCGCGGCTTATCTTCCAATCCTGCACCATAAGCGCTCAACTCATCCTCGACGATCCGCATCGCCTCAACCGGATCGGTGCCTTCGATGTCGATCAAATGGATTAGCACGCGGCACCGCTCGATATGGCCCAGGAAACGGTCGCCGATACCGGCTCCATCAGCCGCACCCTCGATAAGGCCGGGAATATCCGCCAGCACAAATTCGCGGCCCTTATGACGCACCACGCCCAGCTTGGGCACGAGAGTGGTAAAGGCGTAATGTCCAACTTTGGCACCGGCGTTGGATACCGCATTGATAAAGGTCGATTTGCCCGCATTGGGCAGACCCAACAGGCCGACATCGGCCAGCAATTTCAGCCGCAGCCACACCCACATTTCTTTGGCGGGTTCGCCGGGTTGATGCTGGCGTGGAGCACGATTGGTCGAGCTTTTATAGCTCGCATTGCCGCGCCCGCCCATGCCACCTTCCAGAAAGACGACTTGCTGTCCGATCTCGGTAAAGTCGGCCAGCACCTCTTCCTTGTCTTCAGACAAGACTTGCGTGCCAACCGGAACTTTGACGATCAGATCGGGTGCGCCGCCGCCGGTTTGGTCGCGGCCCTGCCCGTGATTGCCGCGTTTGGCTTTGAAATGCTGCGAATAGCGAAAGTCGATCAGCGTGTTGAGGCCTTGCACGGCTTCAAAGATGATATCGCCGCCTTTGCCGCCATTGCCGCCGTCAGGTCCGCCATACTCGACATATTTTTCACGTCGAAAGCTAACCGCGCCCGGTCCACCGGCGCCCGATTTGATATAAATTTTGGCTTGGTCAAGGAAGTGCATGCAGCGCCTCTATTCGCTTCTGGCGGATTTGGCGAGAGGGTTACGCCCTCCCGCCAATTTTCCGTCATAGCGAAATGCGCACGCCGCCAATGACTGAACGGCCCGGATTGGTGAAGCTGAACACTTGCTCATAGTCTTCATCCAGCAAGTTTTCCGCCCGCGCAAACAGCTCCACCTGGTCACTCAAACGATAGCCAAGGTTGATATTCACCAAGGTGAATTCGTCCAGTGTGACCCGCACCGGGACAAAGCTGGGGTCGGTGAAAGCGACATCTTGTGCAGAGCCATTGTATCGCACGACCACATTGGCAGAGGCGCGATCATCGCTCGAGACCCAATTTAGCGCGGCCGAGGCGATGTGATCGGGGCGGCGCACCTCTTCCTCGCCATTTTCCTCCGCATCCAGCCAGCTATAGGCTGCATCCAGCGTGAAACCTGCGCCCAAGCGCGCATTGGCTGACACTTCGATACCTTGGCGTGTTGATGTGGTGTCCCGATTGAGCGGGGTCGCCAAGAAGTCTGGTGCAGGAAAAGCGGTGAACACTTCGTCCTTTAGCTCGTCGTTAAAATAGGTCAGCGACAACAACACGGCATCATCGGCGAAGCCTTGATCAACGCCCACTTCCCAGCCCGAAGATTTTTCCGCCTTCAGCTCAGGATTGCCGATAAACCGCCCATCAAAAAAGCCGAACAGCTGGAAAAATCCGGGATTTTTGATGCCCGAACCACCCGCAGCCCGCAATCGGGTTGATGGCCCGGCCTGAACCCCGGCAGCGATGCGGAACGTTGTTGCGTCTTGAAAGCGATTGTTGAAATCCTGGCGCACCGCAGCGGACAGATCGAAGCGATCACCGGTCAGACGATACTCGCCCACCAATCCGGTGTTGCTGGCTGTGCGAAATCCGGAAAATGCCGATCCGAAGGGATCGTTGTTGCGAAACTTCTCACGCTCCACATCAACGCCGGCGGTCAGCGTGTGCTGGAACACAGGTCCGCCCAACACCAACGTTGTGACGTAAGACCCCTTCAGGCGCTGGCCCACGTTTCCGCTGGTGCGCAAATCGCCGGAAAAAGTATCGCGCGTAATATCGGCAATCTGGCCGGATATGTCGTGGCTCCACGCGTCGCTTGCGGCAAAACTTGCGCCGACCAGCGCATAAATCGCCTCATTTTCGTAAAACACACCGGGACTGTCGAGCACGAAACCCAAGGTTGGGCTCGTGGAGTCAAAATCTTGATCGTTGAAATCACCCTCGGTCGTAACATATCGGCCCACCGCCCGCAGCGACAGCGATGGAGCAATTTCCCAATTACCCTTGCCGGACAGGGTTAGGCTGTCGAAGCCAAGATCGCGTGTACCGCCTCTGGCATTGGGCTCGCCATCGCTGCTGACAAAGGCAGCGCTTATTGCCAGATCGCTCGTCTCGCCCGCAAATCCAGCGCGCGCAGCCGCATTAAAGCGTCCTTGTGAACCAGCTTCAAACCGGGCCGAGACGCCGCTCAGATCGCGTCCCGAGGCAGATTGATAGGCAACAACGCCTGCAACCGCATCCGATCCATACAAAGCGCTTTGCGGCCCGCGCAGGATTTCCACCCGTGCGCCGATTTCGGTTTGCAATGTGCCAATGTCGGTCTCGCCATTGAACGGACTGGCCGCCTCGATCCCGTCAACCAGCACCAGCACATGATTGCCTTCGCTGCCGCGCAGGCGGATTTGGGTCAGACCTGGGCTGCCATTGACCGCAACGCCGGGAACATCGCGCAGAATATCGGCCAATTCGCGGGTTTGACGATTGCGCACGTCATCAGCTGACAGGATCGTGACCGATCCGGTATATTCGGTTGCCTCAACCGCTTCGGCAGAGCGTGTAGCCGCAACGATAATGGCATCACGATCGCTTGCCGCTTCCTGCTCATTCTCTTGAGCCAGTGCCGAAATGGACGCGCACAAGGGCGCGCATAGGGCGAGACCGCCCAACCGGTGAATTGTAAATTTCATTGCAAAACATCCTCATGCGCCAGAGCAACCAGAGGGTCGGGATCAACCGCACAAGCGGCCGGCTATGTTGGCCAGCGGACGCACACGCCATGCCAATACACCGTAGCGGTCCCAACCGCACATCGTCGCTCAGACGAAGAGTTTCGCGCCTGGCCAATTCCTGAGCCGGGCAAGAGCGACACGTTCCGGTCGGTCTCCTGGCTCACGGGTCGATGCGCCTTACCAACCTTCCCGGGTGATCTATCGACCGCCCAGTGGCTGCTGCTCCCCATCAAAAAAGGAGCCGCATTGGTATCGCGCTCGCCGCTTACAGTTGCAGGGACAGCCTCGGCATTGGGTGGTAAAACCACCCTCACCGTGTTCCCGTTACCGGCACGCAATTGTGAAATTCAAAGCAACGCTCTGTCTTTCACAGGCGCGGCAATAGGCCCGCCGCAGCTATGGCGCAAGCCTGCGTTTATCGAAGATGACGCTAATCAGCCCTCGGGCGAAGGAGCCTGTGGCTGGACCACAGGTTGAGAGACGAACTGAACCGTATTTGCAGGCGCATCGTTGGCCTCAGCCTCCTGGGCTGCCTCTGCCGCATCGGCAATGTCTGTTACCGGCGGACGGGCTGGCAAAGCCTCTTCGCTCAGTTCTTCGACCACGTCTTCAGTCGTGATTTCCGGTGTGAGCTCAGATGAAGAAACTTGCGCCGCCGTCAATGAGGCTGCGGTTGAAGGTGGAGTATGGGTGCTGGTGATAGGCGTGTCCGCTGGCACGACACCGCCAACAGGGCCAACAGGACCAACCAAAGACCCGGCATCTGACGTGGTTGCCGGTGCTGGGTATCGAGCCTGAAGATTGACCGTTTCACCAGCCGGACCAAAGCTGGATGTCGCCAGCCCATGATTGGGTCCATATCGCGCATCCCATGCTGCAACATCAGTGCGATATTGCTCGAATGAACGATAGAAGTTTTCGAACACGGCTTCCATCCGGCCAAGCGCAATCGGGGAATATTCGCCCAATCCGCCAGGTTGTACTGTGATAACTTCGCGGCTCAGTTCCAACGCCACATCGCAGAAATCAGCCAGCGCTGGGGGAAGCGCGAAATAGTTATAGACCTGCGTCATATAACTGTCCTGCACATTGCGATAGGAACGACCGTGCTCGGCACGAAATTCGCGGCCCAAATTGCGATTGGCGCGGGCCAATTCACGCGAGTGCACCTTCAGATAGGCGCGATAATTTTCCACAAGCGCGGCGTGTTCAAACCGGGTGCAATTCAACGCGGCTACATTCAGGCCCGAACGCACATTCCAAACAGTCTGGGTGTCGCTGATCCCGGCATTAACCGTCTGGCGCACACCGTTAAGGCCAACCGAGGGAATGGCCATAAATTCAACCGCTCCACCGGGAGGGGTTGGCCGTGGTGGAATAACCTCGACAACCGGAGGAGGCGGCGGAGGCGGCGGAGGCGGCGGAGGAGGTGGCGGCGTTGCGCATGCGGCCAATACGGTCACAGCGGCTGCCACCGTAAGGATTCTCAAACCCGCTTTATTTTTCGCGCTCATAAGCCGTAGCTCTCCCGTCCGTCGCGTTGAATGTGCCCAGCCTTGCCTTTCGCGAAGCTGAATCCAACCGGTAAACCGATCCTAAAGCAAAGAAAATGCCCGGGAAGCGCTAGGCTGCCCGGGCATCGATAAAGCGAGTCCTGCTTGCGGTAGTCCGCATGCTGACATCACAGGTTGGCGATTACTCGCGTGAACCCATGAAGCGCAGCAGGAACAGGAACATGTTGATGAAGTCGAGATACAGGCTGAGAGCGCCCAGAATGATCGCCTTTCCAGCGTATTCTGTGCCGCGATACATGCTGTATTCGGTCTTCAAACGTTGCGTGTCATATGCGGTGAGACCTGCGAAAATCAGCACGCCCAGGAAGCTGATGACCAGTTCCATAGTACCTGAACCAAGGAACATATTGATCACGCTGGCGATAATCAGACCGACTACGCCCATGATCAAGAAGCTGCCCCAGCCGGACAAATCCTTCTTGGTGGTGTATCCGTAAAGGCTCAAACCAGCAAAGGCGCCCGCTGTCGCAAAGAAGGTCGCTGCGATAGATGCACCGGTATAAACGAGGAAGATCGTGGACAGCGACAGCCCCATCAGGATCGCAAAACCCCAGAACATCATCTGAAGCGTGCCCTGACTGAATTTATTGCGGCCGAAGCTCATCGCGATCACGACCGCTAAAGGCGACAATGCCACCAGCCACATCATGGGGCCGCTGGCAAAGGAAATTGCCAAGCCCGAGCGCGCGGTCAGCAATGCGACCACACCGGTCAACAAAATTCCCGATGTCATGTAATTGTAAATCGAGAGCATGTGCTTGCGCAGGCCCTCGTCAAATACCTCGCCTGTCCGGGGAACTGATGCCCCAGTAAAGCTCTGCTGTTGCGAACGCTGTTGTTCGTTCCATTCAGCCATGATGGTTGTCACTCCGAAATGATGGGCGCACCATAGCGCCTGTTGCACCCAATATCGGTGTTAAACGCGAATTTTTCAAGCAAAACCGAGTTGCAAAACTTGCATCTGGTTAACTGTCGCCGCGGGCCGCCTCTGCCAAAGCACCACCCTTGTCCGCTGTCGCCTTAAGTGTTGCAATCAAAAGCTTTTTCAACGCCTCGTCAGCATCCAGCACATCCAGACCCTCGCGCGTCATCCCGCCGGGGCTGGCCACACGGTCGGCCAATTGGGCAGGCGTATGATCAGATTGAGCCGCCAATTGGCTTGCCCCCTCCACCATGGTGAGCGCCAGAGCCTCTGCCATTGACGCTTCAATCCCCAATTCTTGAGCGGCACCCGACAAAGCATCAATGAAACGATAGACAAAGCCCGGTCCCGATCCGGCCAGCGCCGTTACAAGGTCGAACTTGGCCTCATCATCCAGCCACATGGCGGTGCCAAGCTGGTCAAACAGACCGCGTGCGGCCTCCCTCGCCTCATCATCCAGGCCTGTGCCCGTCAGGATAACCGGAGACTTGCCGATACGTGCCGCCAGATTGGGCATCACGCGAATGAGCGCTGCGGCATCGGGAAATGCTGATTGCAGCATCGCCACCTCGATCCCGGCCAATAGCGAAAAGACCGTCTTGCCCCGCGTCAGATCCTTCAAACCTGGCGCAAGCGCATTGAGCTGTTGCGGCTTGAAACCCAGCAACACGCAGTCATGCTTAAGCTTATCGGGCGCGCTGCGGTGCAGCACCACGCCATCGGGCGCTCGCTCCATGGCTGGGTCCAGCACTTCAAACCGTGATGCAGGAACGCCCGCTTGCAACCATCCGGCCAGCATCGCGCCGCCCATATTGCCGCAGCCAATAATCAGCATTTTCTCAAAATCGGCCATCACCGCATTCCCCGCATCTCAACAGCGGCGAAGACTTAGGCTTCTCCGGCGGCGTCGACAAGCGCGCTGTCCAGCGCCGCACGGGGGCTCTTGTCCCCCCACAGCACAAATTGGAAAGCGGGATAGAAACGATCGCATTCATCAATCGCGTTTTCCGCCAATGCCTGCGCCTGAGAAATGCTCAGCAGGCCCTCGTCACCCAGTAAGGCGCCGTGGCGATACAGCAGCACCTTGCCATTGGACCACACATCGAAATGCCCCAGCCACATCTGTTCATTGATCATGGCGAGCAATTCATGCGCCTGGCTCAGCTTGTCATCCGCCACGCGAATGTCAGGCAGGCAGAGCATTTGCAGAACATGGTCTTCCTTGCGCCAAATTGCGCGCAATTGATATTTGGTCCAGCTGCCCTGCACTTCGCAGCTAACCTCATCCTCAGAGATCATCTCGCACGGCCAGCCTCTGGCCTCGAACAAGGCCGCCAGCATGTCCACCGGTGCGGCGTCATCATCCGCTGTCAATTGTGGCTCTTGCTGCCTCATCATATGCGCCCTGTCTTTTTCATGAGACGAGGGATGCCTTGCCATGCGGTCCAAACGCAATGGCGTGATGTGCGGCACTTGGGGAGAACTGATTTCGCCTGTTCAAACCCTGTGTACAGAATAAGCCCGATTTCACGTAACCTATTGAAGTTCTGTAATTTCCTGACCTTCGGGGCTGGAATAGGCAAAGCTGTCCAGACCTTGCGCCTTCAACGCGTTGACCAGCTCTCGGGCAGCTGCGCGAGACTCCACTGGTCCGGCAAGCAAGCGGTTCGCCTGCCCCCATCGCACCACATGCGGATCAAATTCTGACAAGAGATCAGGCGCTTTGCGGGCCATACGCCGCCAATCGAATCGCAATGCCGTGCGATCGCGTCCGGTGGC
Organism: uncultured Erythrobacter sp.; assembly: GCA_947495555.1. Taxonomy (GTDB): domain Bacteria; phylum Pseudomonadota; class Alphaproteobacteria; order Sphingomonadales; family Sphingomonadaceae; genus Erythrobacter. The sequence continues at coordinate 191,325 of CANLZI010000002.1, forward strand.
CACCTGGACCCATTCGCGGGCGGGATGGGCTGGCTGCGCCGGTGGAGGCGGCGCCGCCACTTCTCGCGGCGGTTGGAACGTGCTGATGTCGACCCGATCAACCGGCGGCGGCGAAGCGGTCGAGGCGGGCTGATCCATACCTGCAAAGGCTTGATCGACGCCCAATTTCTGCCGCGCGGCTGGCTCTGCCTGCTCGTTGGTTACAGCAGCTAAGCGACTGCCACTTGGCGTTCGGCTGGGTGGTGGGCTTGGCGACGCACCGGATGCAGCGCCACTGCTTGAGACCGAGCTAGGTGTACCAAGTTGCTGGCCTTGCGGCACTAGGCGGGCATCAACATTGGCTACAGGCGAAATCGTGCCTGTCTGAGAATATTGCGCAATTTGTGGGTCATCGCGGCCGATTTCCGCTGCCTGAGGGAAGATACCGAGATTGGCGGCCGCCGCCTGCTGCGCTTTCGTCAGGCGCGGCATATAGGCCAGATAGGGTGCGATACGGCTGGCCAGATCGCGCGGCATCACCGCATTGGAGATCGCGGTTGCCTCGTCAATCTTGCCCAAGATGGCCAGACCAAAGGCTCTTGTGCGAAATGCGCTCAGCTCACCGCTTTTCAGCAACGGCAGCAGGCTGGCCTCAAAACTGGATGCATCGCCGGAAATGGCCTGACTGATGGCAAGCCGGCGCGTAACCTCAGGATCGGCGCCCTGCGCCAGCGCGCTGCGGTAACTTTCCTGGGCCTGCACATTGTTGCCCGCCAAATCATAGGCCAGCCCTCGATCTGCCGCGACAGAGCGGGTCGAGATGCCCTTGGCCTCGGCCTCGGCATAAATCCGCAAGGCCTCAATCGGACGAGATGAGCGCAGGAACACCGCGGCGCGACCCAGCTTTGCCTTGGAATTGTCGGGTGAGAGCGAGAGCGCCCTGCCAAAGAAACCCATCGCAGCGTCCAAATCACCCAATTGCAGCGCCGCATCGCCAGCCCCGACCAGCGCCCCAACATCGCGCGGATTGCGCGCCAGGCGCTTCAAGGCCCGGTTGAGGCGTTGCACATCGGCCGAGGGCAATTGCTGCACCACTTCGCGCGCAACGGGCGTATCACCCGACTGGGCAAATGCTGCAAATGGTAGGACCAAGGGGGCAACCCAAATAGCCCCGAGCAAGCGGCGGTTTGATTTGTTTTTCTGCATAGTTCGGGCCGACCTAATCATGGCGCAGGCCATTACTAGTAGACGGGTCTGAACACAGGACGAACCGTTGGCTGAACCGGACCATATGCCCGGATCGCCAGAATCCAATTGTCATCAACCGTTGTTGTTATTGGTTGTTTTGCCGACCCAAAAAGCGCGGAATGCTAAGCGAAGACTTATCGTCATCCCCTTCGCCATCTTCATCTTCTTCGTCTGTTTCCGAACCACGCGAGAGATTGGCCATACGCTCAAACAGCGTGCTGCCACCGCCCGATGCAGGTGCACCGCCATCCGCGGCTCCGCCAGCATCGCCACTGCCCTCGGCTCCTTCACCGCTGCCTCCCAGCAACCCGCGACGACGACCACCCAGCTGGGCCTGAACCGGCTGATCTTCCTCAGCCAATTTATCAGCGTCTGCTAGCAAATCGTCAGAACCACCGGCTCCATCTGCCTCTGCCTCAGCGGTCAAATCCAACGTACCATCTTCGGCACTGTCACTAGTTCCAAAGCCGCCATCTTGCGCGCCAGCATCAAAGCCGCTGTCATCCGCAGGATCAGCGAGAGACCCTTCATCATCGGCATAGGGGTCGTTGTTCTCGTCACGCAGTCCAGCCAAGGGATCGACAATGTCATCCACATCTTCGCCGTCGACTATAACTTCGTCACCCGCCTGCATGCCGGTAAGATCAAACGGTTCTGTCGCTGGCTCTTCCGCAATTTCCTCAAGCTCCGGCTCGTCAATGACAGGCTCGGCCTCGGCCATTGCGCCCAATTCCAGCGGCGCTTCCAATTCCGGCTCTGGCTCAGACACTTCGGTTTCTGGCGGCAAAGCAATGACCGGACGCTTTGGTGCCCGGGCGCCGCCCAAGGATACCGGCGTGCTTTGCGTAGCCTTGCCGATCGCGCTTTGTTCGATACCGGTCGCAACCACTGACACGCGGATCTTGCCATCCAGTTCAGGATTGAAGGCAGAGCCCCAAATGATGTTGGCGTCTTCATCAACCAACTCGCGAATGTGGTTCGCAGCCTCATCCACTTCCAGCAGCTTCATATCTTCGCCGCCGATGATCGAAATGATCACACCCTTGGCGCCTTGCATGCTGACGCCGTCCAACAGCGGGTTGGCAATGGCATGTTCGGCCGCTTCCAATGCGCGGTTTTCACCCTCGCCTTCGCCCGTGCCCATCATGGCTTTGCCCATCTCGCTCATGACAGAGCGGACATCGGCAAAATCGAGATTGATCAAGCCAGGCATCACCATCAAATCGGTGATGGAACGCACGCCCTGCTGCAGCACTTCGTCGGCCAGTTGGAACGCTTCTTTAAAGGTGGTTTCAGCCTTGGCGACCAGAAACAGGTTCTGGTTCGGAATGACAATCAACGTATCAACATGTTGCTGAAGTTCATCAATGCCCGCTTCAGCGGCGCGCATCCGCCGGGTTCCTTCAAACAGGAACGGCTTGGTCACAACACCAACGGTCAGCACGCCCTTGCGCCGCGCTGCTTCTGCGATCACTGGCGCAGCACCGGTGCCGGTGCCGCCGCCCATGCCCGCAGCGATAAAGACCATATTCACGCCTTCCAGCGCGTCTTCAATCTCTGCAACGGTTTCCTCGGCAGAGGCCTTGCCCACTTCAGGGCGAGCACCCGCGCCCAGACCACCAGTAATTTCAGGTCCAAGCTGAATGCGCTTTTCCGCGGCTGAAGTGGCCAGAGCCTGCGCATCAGTATTTGCAGCGATAAAGTCCACACCTTCGATATCGGACTCGATCATATTGGCGATGGCGTTTCCGCCCGCTCCACCGATGCCAATGACCGTAATCTTGGGTCGCAACTCATCCGTAGATGCTGGGCCGATATTGATGCTCATTACTCTTTCCTCCGGGCGGTTTTCGCCCCACTTCATCGCTTTACGCGATAGTGACATAAACACTGTGCCCCGTGGATAGCGTGTTTACCCTTATCCACAGTGCGTAATACTGGCTCCAAAGCGGTTATAGCGATCAATCGCGCCCTTCTTTAACCGCGTCAGAAATAATCCTTCACCGCCTTGAACAGGCGTTCGAAAATGGCGCCTGTGCCATAGCGTGTGGTCAAAGTGTGGCTCTGGCCGATGGCGCGAATATCAATCGGGTCATCTGCAGCGTAAAGGCACAGTCCGGCAAGCGTCGCAAAGCCTGGGGTTGAATGCGCCTCTGGCAGCCCTTTCAAGGCAGGGGGACGGCCAATCCGAACCGGCATACCCAATGCGCCTTGCGAAAACTCGGCCAATCCGGCCAGTTCCGCGCCGCCGCCCGTCATCACCACCTGTCCACCGCGCACGCCGGAAAAACCCATAACCTTCAGCGCCTTACCAATCTCGTCGGTCAATTGGCCCAGCTTTTGGGTGACGATAGAGACCAGTTCGGCACGAGCGATCTGATTGTTTTCATCCGCGCCGCGCGCAATCGGCCCTGATTGTTCATCTCCGCGCCCATTGACCGGAATCATCTCGCGGTGATCTGCCGGGCTGGCGATGGCTGAACCCGATACGCATTTCAACCGCTCGGCCTGAAACCGGCGGATGCCAAAGGCCGAGGCAATGGCATCGGTGATATCGTTCGAGCCGAAGGGCAGCGCTTTCAGCCCCAGCAACATGCCCCCGATATAGACCGCCACATTGGTCACATCGCCGCCAATCTCTACCAAAGCGACGCCCAGCTCGCGTTCTTCCGCGCTGAGGCAGGCATGCCCCGCTGCCAGCGGAGAGGCGACCACGGCTTCAACATCCAGATGCGCGTTCTGCACCGCCTCGGTCAGATTGCGCACTGGCGCTCCATCGGCCAGCATTACGTGAATGTCGACGCCCAGCCGCTCTGCATGAAGACCTTTGGGATTGGCCACGCCATGCGCCCCATCCAGCGTGTAATGCGCTGGCTGTGCGTGCAGCACCATGCGTCCATCGGGTTGAATTGTGTCGCGCGCCGCTATCAACAGCGCTTCGATATCTTCTTCTTCGATCCGGCGTCCGCCGATTTCTATTTCCACCTTGGAGACCTGGCTTGCCAAGCCAGCCCCGGCACAGCCCACCCAAACGCTTTGGACGCTGGCTCCGGCGTTCTTCTCCGCCCGCTCTACCGCGTCCCGAATGGCATAAGTGGCCGCAGCCATATCGGTGACATAACCGCGCTTGATCCCTTGGCTGGCCCGATGCCCCGATCCTAGCACCACCAGTTCGCCCGTTTCGGTCAAGCCCATGATCATGGCCGATATCCGGAAGGAACCGGTGTTTACGGCGCCAAAGACTTTGCTGATCCGCGGCGTGCTCATGATGGGTCCTGCGCGCTGGAAAGCACTTCATCGGCACGACCGGGAATACGCATGTAAATGCGCGGAGGCGCCCGCATATCAAAGGTCGTGACCTTGCCGCCCAACAGACGGTTCTGCCCATCCAGCCGAGCGAACGAGACCAGCGCTGATGCGCCCTCTGTCTCACCTTCCGGCAGAGCCAACACTTGGTCGGTATCAAATGTCAAATTCCAGCGACGGTTGCCGACCCATTCTGCGCCTGTCACCTTTTGCTTCAAGGCAGGCGCTGCATCCAACAAGCGTTCCAAACCTTCCACTTGGCGCGCGGCACCCGGACCGGAAATCTTCAGCATCTCGCGCGCTTTACGTTGAGAGATCGGTTCCAGCTCGGCTCCGGTCGTGTCGATCAACATCAGCCGGTCGGCTTTGACCAGCACGGCATGCGGCTGACGCTCGACGATATCGACCGCCAGCGTATCGGGCAATTGACGAGATACTCTGGCGTCAGCGACCCATGGCAGAGCGAGCAAACGTTCCCGCGTCGCCTCCAGATCAACCAGCGGCATCGGCTGATCGCGCTCGATCAAGACGCGCTCGTAAACGCGGTCAATGTTCATATGTTCGACCCCGCTGGGCCGAATATGGCGCACTTCAAATCCTGCGTTGGATGCCATTCCTGCGATCTTGGCCTGCGCCAAGGCCGGAAGACCCGCTAGGCTGGCAACGAACCACAACAAGGCCGCAGCGCCGCCCAAAATGAAGAACAGGAATATCTTGTGAAGCTGTTCGTCGGTGAAGGGCAGCAATGACATAGCGCCATCGATAAATCCGCCCGTGCGCGCTTTGGCATTACGGGCCGTTTTGGCGCGGCTGTTTGCTTTGGCGGCTCTGCGCAGGCCTTTACCGCCTCGCTTAATTGTCGCCATGGTTTACCTCCGTCCCGGCCAATGCCTGCTCGACAATGCGCTCCACCAAAGTCGCGTATTCCATCCCGGCATAGTGCGCTTGTTCGGGCACCAGGCTGAGCGGTGTCATCCCTGGCTGGGTGTTGGTCTCCAGCACGAACAAGCCTGCCTCTCCCAGCTCGTCATCCCAGCGAAAATCGGTTCGACTGGTCCCGGCACAACCCAATATCTGATGCGCGCGGACCGCATATTCCATGCACAAGCCGGTGATCTCGGCAGGAATTTGCGCAGGGCAAACATGCACCGTTTGTCCGTCGGTATATTTGTGTTCGTAATCGTAAAACCCGGTTTCGATAATCAGCTCCGTCACGCCCAAGGCTTGCGGACCTTGGGGGCCGTCGATGACTGCTGTGGTGAGCTCGCGTCCCTTGATGAAGGGTTCGGCCAACAATTCTTCAAAGTCCTGCCACGGACCAGCCGCATCGCGCGCAATCGGATTGCCCACATTGCTGTCCGCCGTCAGAATCGCGACGCCAACAGAAGACCCCTCGTTGACGGGTTTCAGAACATAGGGTCGCGGCAGCGGGTCACGCTCGAACAGTTCTGCACGCGACACGATCCGGCCGCCGGGCATGGGTATGCCCTTGGGCACCAGCGCCTGCTTGGTCAGTTCCTTGTCGATCGCGATGACAGACGTCGCGAGGCCGGAATGCGTATAAGCGATGCCCATTAAATCCAACATGCCCTGCACCGTGCCATCTTCGCCAGGCACACCGTGCAAGGCGTTGAACACAACATCGGGATTGGCCTCGGCAATGCGCGCGGCCACTTGGTGATCCATATCGATCCGCGTCACGCGATAGCCACGGCTTTCCAGCGCGTCAGCCACACCATTGCCGCTCATCAAAGAGACCTCGCGCTCGTTGGCCCAACCGCCCATCAAGACAACGACATGAGGTTTGTTGGCGCTCATGGTCGACCCACCCTTTGGATTTCCCATTCCAGCTCAACACCCGAATTTTCATAAACCCGGCGGCGAACTTCTTCGCCCAAGCCTTCGATGTCGGCGCTGGTGGCATTGCCCCTATTAATCAGGAAATTGGTGTGTTTCTCGCTGACCTGAGCGTCACCCATGACCAAGCCTCTGCACCCTGCCGCATCCACCAACTGCCAAGCCTTTTGGCCATCTGGATTCTTGAAGGTCGAACCGCCAGTTTTGGTCCGCAGCGGCTGCGATTGCTCGCGCGCATCGGCAATACGATCCATCTCTGCACCGATAGTCGCAGGATCGCCCGGCTTACCCTGAAAGCGTGCAGAAACGACAATTGCGCCGTCGGGCAAGGCCGAGTGGCGATAGGAATATTGCAGATCGGCAGCGGGCAAATTGATCATGCTGCCATCCGCCAAGATCACATCGCAATCGATCAGAACATCGGCCACTTCGCGCCCATAAGCTCCGCCATTCATTCGGACAAAGCCGCCAACGGTGCCCGGAATACCGCGCAAGAATTCTAGACCTGCAATACCGGCATCGCGGGCGGTGGATGACACCAAAATGCCGCTGGCCCCGCCGCCGCAATCCAGCCTATATTCGCCCATGTCGGTCACCTGGGCAAAGGGTTTGCCCAGCCGGATAACGACGCCCGGCACCCCGCCATCGCGCACGATCATATTGGAGCCCAGCCCCAACGCCATAATGGGAAAGCGACCTTCCAGCCGCTCAACAAAGCCTATCAGATCGGCCAGATCGGATGGCTCGAACAGCCAATCTGCCGCCCCGCCACATTTGAACCAAACCAGTTTGCTCAAAGGAGCATTTTGAGTCAGCCGTCCGTTAATGCCGGTCATGGGAATGACGGCATCAATTGCGCCTTCCACCGCGCATGATGGGGCAGAGCCATCGTCGCGATCTAACCAGTCATCGGGCTGCGTCATTGTCATGCCTGCCGCTGTGAATCGATAGCGCTGGCAAGGCCAGCCGCCCATTTGGTGATATCCCCAGCGCCGAGGCACACGATGATGTCTCCCTCGGTAACTTCATCCGCCAAATGACTGGCGAGCTCTGCCTGATCGACCAGTGTCAGAGCCGAGCGGTGTCCTCGAGATTTCAAACCCACCACCAGTGCTTCGCTGTCAGCACCCTCGATCGGGTCTTCACCGGCCGTATAGACCGGGGTCACGATGACATGATCAGCATCGTTAAAGCAGGACTGAAAATCATCCATCAAATCGTGCAGACGCGAATAGCGGTGCGGCTGCATAACCGCGATGACCCGGCCTTGTTCGCCTCCACCAACAGCTTCGCGCGCGGCACCCAGAACAGCTTGAATTTCAACCGGATGGTGGGCGTAATCATCAATGATTGTGGCACCGCCAACCTCGCCCACCTTGGTAAAGCGTCTGCGCACGCCGCCAAATCCGGCGAAGCCTCCGCGGATAACCTCATCATCGCAACCCATCTCGATCGCAACCGCGATCGCGGCCAATGCGTTTTGCACATTGTGGCGGCCCGGCATGGGCAGGCGCACGCCTTCTATCCGTCGGTCTTCTTCTCCGCGCTGGCGCACAATCACGTCAAACACATTGCCCATCGCATCGGGTTGAATGTTAACACCGCAAATGTCTGCCTGAAGCGAAAAGCCATAGGTGATGACGCGGCGGTCGCGCACTTTGCCGACCACGGCCTGCACTTCCGAATGGTCGATGCACAGTACCGCTGCGCCATAAAAAGGCACGTTGTGAATGAATTCGACAAAGGCGGATTTGACGCCTTCGAAATCGCCGTAATGATCCAGATGCTCGGGATCGATATTGGTCACAACCGCGATTGTGCCATCCAACCGCAAGAAGCTGCCGTCGCTTTCATCGGCTTCGACAACCATCCAGTCAGAATCGCCCAAACGCGCATTCGACCCATATTGTTCGATGATGCCGCCATTGATGACCGTTGGATCGATGTCGCCATGGTCCAATAACGCCGCAATCATGCTGGTGGTGGTGGTTTTGCCATGCGTTCCGGCCACGGCAACGGTGGACTTTAGCCGCATCAGCTCGGCCAACATTTCCGCGCGACGCACCACCGGAATGCGGTTTTCCAAAGCGAAGGCCACCTCGGGATTGGTCCGCCTGACAGCCGTAGAAGTCACGACCACAGCGGCTCCTTCCACATTGCTTTCGGCATGGCCGATATGCACGGTGATGCCCTGCCCGCGCAGCCGCTCAACCGTGGGGCTTTCGTTAATATCAGAGCCTTGCACGCTATAGCCAAGATTGCTCATGACCTCGGCAATGCCGGACATGCCAATTCCGCCAATGCCTACGAAATGGATCGTGCCAATATCGGTGCCGACCCCCTTCATGATGCGCCATCCCTGGTTGCGCCCTCAGCAGAGGTGCGCGTTGCGGTTGATCGTTTGGCGCTCTCGCCCACCCGGATCACATCCATCATTTCTGCACCCCCAAAGCCTTCCACCAGATCGGCCAGATCTTCCGCCGCCTTGGGCCGGCCGCAATTCCATGCGCCATGGGCGGCATTGGCAAGGCTCGCCGGATTTTGCGCCATTGCCTGGATTTGCAGGCAGATATCCTTGGACAGTTTTTGCAGAGCTTCGGATTGTTTGACCCGCTGCGCATTTGCCTCGTCACCCTTGTCAGAAAGATCGGCAATCGTGCTGGCAGGCTGACGGATCATGCGGGCGCCACCCGCAGCGACAATTTCGCGCGTGTTGGCTGCTTGATGGTCATCGGTTGCAATCGGCAGAGGTAGCAAAATGGCGGGCCTACCCACAGCGGTCAGCTCGGCCAAGGTAGAGGCGCCCGCGCGACCGATGAACAAATGCGCATCGGCCAGCCGTTCTTCCATATCTTCGAAATAGGTGCCCAATTCAGCGGGAATGTCATGCGCTTTATAACGCTCTCTGACAGCGTCCAAATCTTCTTTGCGGCATTGCTGGGTGACTTGCAAACGCTGGCGCAAGGCCGGTTGCAACATCGCCAGACCATCGGGCACCACTTGCGACAAGATGCTCGCGCCCTGACTGCCGCCAGTGACCAGCACACGCAACAGGCCATCTTCGGTGAAATCTGGGAAAGGCTGATTGCGCAAGGCCAGCACTTCTTCGCGAACCGGATTGCCCACCAAATGGGTCTTGGCCAGATGATCGCCCTTCAATCGGTCGACATCGGGATAGCTGGTCGCAATCGCATCGACACGGCCTGACAGCAATCTGTTCACCCGCCCCAAAACCGCATTTTGTTCGTGAACAATGCTGGGTATCTTGGCCGAGGTTGAGGCGAGCAAGGCTGGCAGCGCGGGATAACCGCCAAAGCCAACCACCGCGCTGGGCTCAAAACTGTCAAACAAACGCAGTGCCATGCTACGGCCGGTAAGCACGGCTTTGACACCTTTGAACCAGCCGAGCGGATTCTTGCCAAAGCGGCCCGCCGGCAAAACATGCGCGGGCAGGAAATCTGGTTTGCCGGGAATAGCGGCTCCGCGCTCGTCCGTAATTAAGGCGACATGGTGGCCGCGCTTGTCCAGCTCTGCCGCCAGGGCAAAGGCAGGGATCAAATGTCCGCCCGTACCGCCAGCAGCCAAAACGTAATGGCGGCTTGCCCCGGTGGGTACATGCTGGCTCATGCCTTTTCCTCTTTCTGGCCCAGCCTGTCGAGCAAGCCGGGTGTTTCGCGTTGGAGGAAGGGGTTACGGCGTGTAATCGCCAGCAGCAATCCAATCGTCAGGCAAACCGCAATGGTGGATGACCCGCCATAGCTTACCAGCGGCAAGGTCATACCCTTGGACGGGAACAATTGCAGATTGACCAGAATGTTGATGAAGGCCTGTCCGCCAATTTGCGTGACCAAGCCGGCACCGGCCAGCAGAACGAACAGATTGTCTTCGTCGAACAGGCGCAGCAGCACCCGCAAGACGATCGCCAGATAAAGCAGCACAATCAGCGCGCAAATCAGCAGGCCAAACTCCTCGCCAATGACCGAGAAGATATAGTCCGTATGCGCTTCGGGAAGGCTCATCTTGCGAATGCCCAGCCACAGACCGCTGCCGGTCCAGCCCCCGGCCAACAAAGTCCGCTCGGCCAGATCGACTTGGTCAAAGGCCGTGCCGCCGCTGAAGAAACTGTCGATCCGATAACGCGCATTGTCATACAGGAAATATGTCGCCGTCAGCACCGCTATGCCGCCACCAATCAGCGCTGCGATCCGCTGCACTGAAACGCCCGACAGCAGCACCAGCACAAACCACACACCGGCAAACAGCACCGTCGCGCCCAAGTTCGGCTGTAACATCAGCAAGGCTGCCACAACGAACATGATGCCCGACACCACCGGCACAACCGGGAGGTTTTGATCGCGCAAGCGCCATGTCAGGATCCATGCCAGCGCAATCGCAAAGCCTGGTTTTAGAAACTCAGAGGGCTGAAATGAAAAGCCGAGGTTGATCCAACGCTGCGCTCCATTCTTTTCAAACCCGATCAGCGGCACCAGCATCAGCGCCACGATCATGCCCGCCGCCAGTAAGATACCCAAACGCCGCGCCTGTTCGCGGGTCAACATAGATGCGCCAATCATGACACCTACGCCCAAAATCTGCCAAACCAGATGCTGTTTTAGAAACAGGAATTCATCCAACGTGACCGCAGAGGTGGACAATTGATCTGCGCTGGCGGGAGACGCTGCGGCAACTGCGGCTGTGCCAATCATCATCAGCAAGGCCACCATGGCGAGCAAGAATTTGTCAATCTCACGCCACCAGATCTTCACCTCGTCGCGCCAATGACCCCTGAACTGGCCGCCAAACCGGTCATTGCCACCATGCGTGCTTGAACGCCGACCGGACCCGTTGGGGACATAGAAGCGGTTCGTACTCATATATCCACCCCTTCGGCCAGGGCCTGTTGAATTTCGCTGGAGGCACCGGTCAAGGCTGCAACAACTTGGCGGAAATGCTCGCCACGTTTTTCATAATCGCGAAACTGGTCAAAGCTGGCGCAGGCGGGCGAGAGCAAGATCACATCACCCGGCTGGGCATGGTCCACTGCACAGCGCACTGCTTCGCATAACAATTCCGATTTATGGACGGCCACATGCGGCTCCAACAGCTCGGCAAAGCGCGGGCCTGCCTCGCCAATGGTGTAGGCAGCCGCGACATTTCCCAAGTGCTGTTCGCATTCGCCCAGTCCGTCTTCCTTGGGCAATCCACCAACGATCCAGTGGATGCGCGCCCGACCATTTGCTTCCGGCGGATAAGCTGCCAAGGCGGGCGCTGTAGAGGCCTGGTTGGTCGCTTTGCTGTCATTGATGAACAGTACGCCTTCGTGATTGGTCACACGTTCCATCCGGTGGCCCAGACCGGTGAAATTCGGCAACGCGCTTTCCCATTGAGACCGCGTAACGCCCATCTCTTCGACCAAAGCGATCGCGACAGCCACATTTTCCAGATTGTGTGGGCCTTGCAGATTGGGCCAACCAGGTTGCAAATCGGCCAACGCTTGCTTGTCCACCTCTACCGCGCGGCCGCTTGGCCTGCGGGATTGCTCAGCCGCTACTATTGCCCGCGTGGCTGTGTCTTGCCCCCCAAACACCGCCAATTGACCGCTGGATTGCATGGCCATCAGACGTCCTTTGCTGAAGGCGTATCCTTCGAACCCGTCATATCGGTTCAAATGATCTGGCGTGATGTTGAGCAATGCGGCCGCCTCGCAATCAAGAGAGCGGGTCAAATCGATCTGATAGCTCGACAATTCCAGCACATAGGCCCCGCCTTCTGGCAAAGGGTCCTGGCCCAAGATCGGCAAGCCAATGTTGCCGCCCATGGTGCTGGGGATTCCAGCTTGCTCCAGAATGTAATGCACCAGCGCTGTGGTGGTCGATTTGCCATTGGTACCCGTTATGCCCACCACCTTGTGTGGCGGCAGATCTTGGCGGGCAAGCGCGAACAATTCGATATCGCCAATCACTGGCACACCAAACTTTTCGGCATGAGGCTTAATCGGATGGGTGTTGAGCGGAACGCCGGGTGACACAATCACACCGTCAAAACCGGTCAGATCTTTCTCTAATGGATCAGCTAGTTCAACGCGCCCTTCAAATTTCCCGCGCGCATCTTCCTGCAAATCCCACGCCGTTACCTTTGCACCGCTGGCAAGCAGCGCCTCGACCGCAGCCGCACCAGAGCGGGCCAGTCCCAGGACCGCATAGCGTTTACCGGCAAAGGCGGTTGAGGTGATCATCGCAGTTTCAAGGTCGCCAATCCGGCCATCGCAAGCACAATCGAAATGATCCAGAAGCGGATCACAACTTTGCTTTCGCTCCAGCCAAGCTGTTCGAAATGGTGGTGGATCGGTGCCATGCGGAAGACTCGCTTGCCAGTCCGCTTGAACCAGAAAACCTGAATGATGACGCTGGCGGTCTCGACCACAAACAGGCCGCCCACAATCAGCAGGACAATCTCGTGATGGCTGGCCACTGCAACCGCACCCAAGGCTCCGCCCAAGGCAAGGCTGCCAGTGTCGCCCATGAACACAGCAGCTGGTGGTGCGTTAAACCACAGGAAGGCCAATCCGGCCCCCATGATGGCGGCGCAGAAAATGGCCAGCTCGCCCGCGCCAGGCACATGCGGGATTCCCAGGTATTCGGAATAATCGACCCGGCCCACCAAATATGCAATTAAGGCAAAGGTGCCCGCCGCGATGATGACCGGCATGATTGCGAGCCCGTCTAAACCGTCGGTCAGGTTCACCGCATTTCCAAATCCGACAATCACGGTTGCTGCAAACAGGTAGTAGAACGGACCCAACGGGATGGTCAGGTCCGAGAAGAACGGCACGTAAAGATCGGTGTTGATCTGGCTGACAATCAACCAAGATGCAGCGCCAGCAACGATAAATTCCAGCAGCAGACGGACTTTGCCCGACACGCCTTTGTGGCTGGCTTTTGAGACTTTGTCATAATCGTCCAGGAAGCCGATCAGACCAAAGCCCACGGTTACGGCCAAACAGGCCCAAACCAGCGGATTGCGCAGGTCCATCCACAACAGCAAGGAAAGGCTCAGCGCCACAAGGATCATCAATCCGCCCATGGTCGGAGTACCAACCTTGGCGAGATGGGTTTGCGGACCATCTTCGCGGATCGGCTGTCCTTTGCCTTGGCGAACCCGCAGCAGGTTAATGAAGCGCGGACCGATGACCAGACCGATAAGCAGCGCGGTGATCAATGTCGCACCCGCGCGGAAGGTCTGATAGCGGATCAGATTGAACACGCCTTCAAAACCAAGCCACTCGGCAATCAAAAAGAGCATTGCGCTGTCCCGCCTCTATCCTTCGAGGCCTGCAAAATGTGACACCAATTTGCCAAGGCCGACCGAATTGGACCCCTTGACCAAGATCGCATCCCCGCCTGCCACACCATATTCCTGCAACGCGGCAATCGCCTCGGTCGGTCCATCGCAATGGGCGAAACCACCGATGTTGCCAAGCGAGGCTTGCCCCGGTTTCCCCAGTTCGCGAACGAGGGCTGACATTTCGTCACCCACCAAAATCACAAAGTCGATTTTCGCCTCGTTCAAAGGCTCGCTCAATTGCGCATGAAAGCGGTCGGAAAAGTCGCCCAGTTCTTTCATGGAACCCAGCACTGCAACCCGGCGTGTGGCCGGTGTTTGCCCCAATTGGCGCAGCGTTGCGCGCATGGAGGCCGGGTTGGCATTGTAGCTTTCATCGATCAACAAGGCATTGCCCTCGGGCGCTGCGGCGATGCGGTGCCGTGCACCGCGTCCCTTCAATCCGCCCATTTCTGCCAATGCCAGTCCAGCTGACCCCAAATCGCCGCCCGCAGCACGAACAGCGGCCATCACGCATAGCGAATTGGCAATCCAGTGCTCGCCAGGCTCAGCAATGGAATAGCATAGGCGTTCGTCACCCATATCGACTGTCACCAGTGACCCGCCATTGGCCGAAGGAATGGCATCCAGCAGGCGGACGTCGGCGCTGTCGGACCGGCCGAATGTGACGGTTTTCGCGCCAAATGTGCGGGCGTGCTCGATCAAGCGCGCGGAATGAGGGCTGTCAGCCGGGATAATGGCCGTGCCGCCATCGACCAGCCCAGAGAATATCTGGGCCTTTTCGTCGGCGATAGCCTCTTCGCTGCCAAGGTTTTCGATATGTGCCGGAGCAATCGTCGTGATCACCGCGACGTGGGGCCGGACATGATCGGCCAGCGGTGCGATTTCGCCCGCGTGGTTCATACCTATTTCAAAGACGCCAAAGCCGCTGCGCGCAGGCATGCGGGCCAGGCTGAGCGGAACGCCGACATGGTTGTTATAGCTGCGCACGCTGCGATGGCATGCGCCGCGACTTGCCCGGTCTAACGCGGAAAAAATGGCTTCTTTGACGCCCGTTTTGCCAACCGACCCGGTCACCGCAATCCGCCGCGCCGATCCGCGTTCGCGCGCAGCATGGCCCAGATCATGCAAAGCCTTGCTTGTGTCTTCTACCAGCACATGCGGGTAGTCGACCGGACGATCAACAATCGCTGCAACCGCGCCATTGGCAAAGGCTTTGTCCAGAAAGCGATGACCATCCATCGCCTCGCCTTTCAGGGCGACAAACAAATCGCCTTCGCGGACATCGCGCGAATCCATCTCCACACCAGAAGCGCGGAAATCTGCGCTGGCCGTGCCACCAGTTGCCGCGGCGATGGACTGCGCATCCCATAGGGCCAAGGGCAATGTGTCGCGTTGACTAACCGGCCACGCGCGCACGCCATATTGCTGAGCCAATGCTCGAGTAGCCATTATGCGGCTCCTTGTTGGGCGGCGCATTCACGCGCCACGGTTACGTCATCAAACGGCAAGACTTTCATAGTGTCTCCGGCTCCAACAATTTGCCCTTGCTCATGGCCCTTACCGGCGATGAGGATGATATCTTTGGCACCAGCCTGTGCAATTGCACTCGCAATCGCCTCGCGCCGATCACCCACCTGCGTTGCACCCGGCGCACC
This sequence comes from uncultured Erythrobacter sp., assembly GCA_947495555.1. Taxonomy (GTDB): domain Bacteria; phylum Pseudomonadota; class Alphaproteobacteria; order Sphingomonadales; family Sphingomonadaceae; genus Erythrobacter. Next base: position 206,714 of record CANLZI010000002.1, read on the forward strand.
AGCCAAAACCTCTTCCCGAATGCGAGCGGGATCTTCCCCGCGCGGATTGTCATCGGTCACAATCACAATGTCCGATCCCTTGGCAGCAGCCTCGCCCATCGGTGCGCGCTTGCCTTGGTCGCGGTCTCCGCCTGCGCCAAACACAGTGATCAGCCGGCCACCTTCGCTGCGGGAAACATGGGGCTCCAAAGCGGCAATGGCTGCCTCCAACGCGTCGGGCGTATGAGCATAATCGACATAAACAGGCGCACCTTCCGCGGTGATGACCGCACGTTCCAAGCGCCCGCGAACGGGCTGCAAGCGACCGATGGCGTCAAATACTTGTGAGGCATCTGCACCTGTTGCCAGTGCCAGACCGGCCGAGACCAGCGCATTGGCGGCTTGATAGGCACCGATCAGCGGCAGTTTGATCGTTCTGGACACGCCAGCATGGTCCAGCTCCAATGTCTGGCCCAATTGCGTGGCGGTGCGATTGGTCAGGCGAATAAACTCTCCGCCATCGCCAACACTCAGAACTGTAAGGCCGCGCTCTGATGCATGTTGTTTGGCAGCCTCGGTCCATTTGCCATTGGTGCCATCGTCCCAGATGACGGCGGAGGCTCCGGGCTCCACCACTTCATCAAACAGCCGCATCTTGGCGGAGAAATAGTCCTCCATATCGGCATGATAATCGAGGTGGTCGCGGCTGAAATTGGTGAAGCCCGCCGCACTGACAGCCACGCCTTCATTGCGATATTGCGACAGTCCGTGGCTGGAAGCTTCATAGGCGACATGGGTCACGCCTTCGCGCGCCAAACCGCTCATATTGGACAAGAAAGTGACAATGTCCGGCGTGGTGAGGCCGGTGGAGACGCTTTCATCAGGCGTGGTCACACCCAGCGTTCCGATCGAGGCAGCACGCTCTCCGCACATGCGCCAGATCTGCCGGGTCATTTCCACGCAAGAGGTTTTGCCATTGGTGCCGGTGACCGCCACGATATTTGCCGGAACCGGCGTAAAGAATTGCGCTGCCAATTTGGCAAAGTCGCGCCGTGGTTCATTGCTGGCGATATGCACCGCCCCGCCAACCGCAACTTCTGGCCGAGTAACGATAGCAACAGCGCCAGCGTCCACCGCATCGCCGATGAAATCTTCCGCGTTGAAGCGCGCGCCGCGAAAAGCGCCGAACACAGTTCCGGGCGCAATCTTACGATGATCTATCGCAAAGCCGGTTACGTCTGCCTGCACCGATCCATCCAGTGCAATGCCGGCTGCAGAGGCGAGCGCACCCAGCTTCATTGCGCAGGCTTTCTGACCAGCGATTCCAGATCGCTGATATCGACATCGCGCCGCGCATCGGGTTGGACTCCCATCAAGGGACCAATCCTTGGCACCAGGCGACCCACGACAGGGGCCGCATTCCACGCCGCCGTCCGTTGATAAGAACTGGCCAAAGTGCCGCGCGGTTCATCAATCACAGCAACCACAACATAGCGCGGGCGGTCCATCGGAAATGCAGCTGCAAAACTGGAAACAAGTTTGGTCCGGCTATAGCCACCGCGGGTCGGTTTTTCGGCAGAGCCGGTCTTGCCGCCCACGCGATAGCCCTTGGCATCGGCGCTGCGGCCTGTGCCATATAGCGATACCATGCGCAGCAATTGGCGCATGCGCGATGAGGTAGACGCTTTGAATACCCGTCGGCCACGCGGAGCCGCGCCGGGCTCTACTTTGCGCAGTGTCGCCGGACGCCAAATGCCGCCGTTGACCATCGCGGCATAGGCGCTGGCCAAATGCAGCGGAGTGACCGAGATGCCATGTCCATAACCCACGGTCATATTGGTGAGGCGCGACCAATCACCTCCCGGCCAGATCGGATGCCCCTTGGCCGGTAGCTCGATAAAGGGCCGCTCGTTCATGCCCAGATCGATCATCGTCTGGCGCAGCCGTTCCGGCCCCAATTGGTCGGCAACGCGCATCGTCACCGTGTTGGAAGAATAGGCCAGCGCCTGAGGAATGTTGAGGGTTGCGCCCTTGTCTGAATAATCGCTGCGCTCAATCGAACCTATTTTGACGGTCTGCGCATTCCATGGCGTGCTGAGATCGCGGATCACGCCCGCATCAATCGCAGCCGCAATAGTCAGCGGTTTAAAGGTAGAGCCCAACTCGTACACCTGATTGGTGACGCGGTTCATCATATTGGCCGCGCCATCGGCATCGATCCGATTGGGGTCGAATTCTGGCAGCGAGGCCAAGGCCATCACTTCGCCCGTATTAACATCCAGCACAATGCCTGCTGCACCCTTGGCATCCACCGCCAACATGCCGCGTCGCAATTCATCTTCAAGCGCGCCTTGGACGCGGATATCGATCGACAAAGGAATCGGATCGCCGCGCAATGCCGGATCGCTCAGCTGCTGTTCCAGCACCTGCTCCATGCCGACCCGGCCTTTGCCATCGGCAGCGACATAACCCAGAATATGCGCGCCCATTGACCCTTGCGGATAATGGCGATCGGTCTCACGCGGCATGCCCAAGGCGAGCTCGCCAATGGCCTGCACCTGATTGGCTTCTTCGGGCAGAACGCGGCGACGGATATAGCCTGCCTTGCCCGACGCCAGCTGACGGGCCACCTTTGCCTCGTCCAGAGCGGGAAAGATGGCCTGAAGTTCTGCCGCAACCTGTTCGGGGGACTTCACCAAAGGCGCGCCGCCATCGCCCAATGCTTTGGGATTGTACCACAAGGCATAGGCTGGAAATGCGCGAGCCAGGGGTGTGCCATTGCGATCGGTGATCTCTCCGCGAGGAGGCAGCAGCGCATCTTCCAAAGAAGTGCGCGACACCGCTCTATCGGACAGCCCAAAATAGAAAATCCGCAACACAGCGGCTGCGGCTACCAAGGTAAAGACCAACGCCACCCACAACACGCGCCAACGCGCCATTGTTAGTGACTGGCGCCGGAATGTTACCAGGTGAACTCTGCCTGTAGAAATGGCCGTAGTGGCCGACAGAGCATTCATTCGACGACCTCTGCGGACAACATGGTGCGGGCCTGCGCGGGACGGACCGGCGAAGCATCTGCAATCAAGTCACCAAACGCTTCGGCAAAAATGGTGCCAGGTTCAATGTCAGCGGCAGCAACGGTCAGAGCAACAGGCTGTCCGGTCAAAGGCGAGCGCATTTCGCCAGGTTCAGCCGGTGCGACAGGAATATCTGCCCGAGCCACGCGGATCGGGCTGGGAGCGCCGGGGACTGACGGCGCTGAAAAACTGGCAAGCTGGCGTTCGCTGCCAAGATATTGGTCGGCACGCGGGGCGCTATAACCAAAATCCACCGTGTTCCAATCGGACAATTGGCGCTGGCTGGCGCGGGTTTGGAATTCGGTTTCCAGCATCAAAGTCTGATTCTTCAGCGCGATGATCTGGCGTTCTGCCAGCAGCACTTCGCTGTTGACGGCATGCACGCGGAAAGTCAGCGCTAGGAACAATCCCAGACACACGGCAAGCGCAACAATCCAGCCGATCTGGCGCATACGTGAACCGGAAACCATCATGCTGCCATCTCCCTTGCTGGCGTGTGGGTGCGCACGGCGTGGCGCAATGTCGAAGAGCGCGCGCGCGGATTGCGTTCGATCTCTGCCAAAGACGGCCGGATCGCTTTTGAAACCTTGGTGAAAACAGGATCAGGCCCAGCAATTTCGCCGGGCAAATGGCGCGAGATTGCTCGGCCAGCACCCGATGCTGTGCGCAAGAAGCGCTTTACAATGCGATCTTCCAAACTGTGAAAGCTGACAACCGCCAACACGCCGCCTTCGCGCAGCATAGCCTCTGCTGCAGCCAAACCCGCATGCAACTCGCCCAACTCGTCATTCACATGAATGCGGACCGCCTGAAAGCTGCGCGTGGCAGGATCCTTCTTGTCATGCGGCTTATGACCCAAGGCCTTGCGCACAACGCGAGCCAGGTCTCCGGTGGTTTCCAGCGGGCGTGCTGCAACAATGGCGCGGGCAACCCGGCGCGATTGACGCTCTTCGCCATATTCATACAGCACATCGGCAATCGCTGCTTCGTCTGCACTGTTCAGAAAATCAGCGGCGCTTTTGCCTTGCTGGCTCATCCGCATATCCAGCGGTCCATTGCTGGAAAAGGCAAAGCCGCGCTCGCCCTGATCCAACTGCATGGAGGAAACGCCAATATCCATCACCACCGCGTCCACTTGCGGCACACCGATGCGCTCCATTTCCTCGCGCATTTGGGAAAATCGTTCCGCATGGAGCGACAGCTGACCTTTGTATTCAGCAACCATGGCCGATCCGGCAGAGATCGCATTGGGGTCACGATCAAATGCGTAGACCCGCGCGCCAGCATCCAGCAGTGCGCGCGAATATCCGCCCGCGCCGAAAGTGGCGTCCACCACATTCATGCCCTTGGTAGGGGCAATCGCGGCAATCACTTCGTCAAGCAGTACGGGAACATGTGGGGCCGTCATTTCGAGCCCCCCTTGCCTTTACCCTTGGCCGCGGTTTCAGCCACCAAATTGGTGCAGGCCGCTTGTGCGCTTTCCCAGCCCTCGCCCATTTCGGCGAGTTCCAGCGGGTTCCAAATGCTGAAGAACCGGCCACCACCCTGGAAGTACAGACCGTCACCGACCTGACCCAGCGTGCGCAGATGCTCAGGCATGATGAAGCGACCACTGTCATCAAACGGGACTTCGACAAAGCCAAACAATTGCATGGCGCGCAGATCGCGATCCCAAGCATCCTGCCCCAGTCGCAAGGCGCGCTCTTCCTCGCGGTCCAGCTGGGCTTCCAGCTCTTCCTTGCGAGAGGTGCCAAAGCCGATCAGGCAATTCCAACGCTCGTGCTTGGCCAGGCACAGGATCTTGCTGCCGGCCGAGGATTCCTTGACCGCTTTACGGAACAGCGGAGGCAAGACAAACCGACCCTTATCGCCTGCGGGCGAATAAGCCTGTCCACTGTACCCTCCGAAAGCCACGCTGCGGTCTCCACCCCAAAACTTCGGGTCGCCAACCGACCCATCCCCTCATCTGAACACAACTTTCCCGTCGTCACCCGCGCGCAAACACAGGTGGCGTGCCCCGCAAAGCAGGGCAGACTCGAAATCTCATGTCCGATGGAAGATGGTCATACCGCGCCAATGCACGGGATGGAAGGATTTTTGCGGGATTTTACGGGAAAACCCGATAGAGCATTGTTTTTAGGTTATAATTTTAAGTCGAATTTATGAAGGATTTAGCAAATTGGGATCAGGTTACCCTCTCAATAGGCTGTTTTTGCATCAAAAAGACTCGGCTGACTGTGGAATCGAGTCGATGTTCCCGCATTATTCCCGATAGGTGTATAGGGATCGGCCAGTCGATCCGATTTTCGCTTAGTTGAATGCCTTTGCCAGCAGGTCCTGCAAGTGCTTTTCGCCCTTGTCGCTTTGCTCGGTCATTTCAAACAGGGTCGCATCGGCCACCATTGTCACGCGGCCCTCACCAATGGCACAAGTGGCCATCCGGTCATCGGCATCCAACGAGCATGCGCCCTCGCCCTCAGCTTCCAATGCGATTTGGCCTGACATGACCATGGGCAATGAACCGCCATCATAGTCGAATGACTGCATCTCTAGCGGTTGCTGGATATCGAAAGAAATCGACAGGCCCCAACGCTCGACCACGGGCGGTATCAAAGCGCCCATCATGGGATTACGCGGATCGCCCAAGGGATAGGCATAATGTCCTGCCAACATCGGATCGAGCGCGATCAGCAATTGCCCGCCAGCATTCACCCACTCATCCAAGGCAACATTGTCTGCCGGGCTGAGGCCGCGCGGCTGCACGATCATCAGTCGGTCAAACGCAGCCAAGGGCGCAGCAACCTGTTCTGATTGCGCAGGTTCAGCGTCGAAATCCTGGGTGCTGTCTTGATCAAGACTCAACGTATCAAGCGCAGCCAGATCAAAGCGTTGCTCAAGGCTGGTGCGGATCCATGGCAATTGGGTATCGGCATCGACCAGATCATCCAAAGCCGCACCATCAGGCCAATAAATCGGCAGGCTAGTCATCAGCCCCAAGGGCTCGCGCTCACCCGATTGAACAGCAGAATCTGCCGCCGCATCGGAATCGGTCGCTCCAGAGCAACCGACCAATACGACCGCCGCGACAATCGGTAGAATGCCAGCAATGCTAACGCGTTTCATCCAACAGTTCCTCTTGCGAGCGAGCATCCGGCCCGGCGGACAAGCCTTGCTCTGGCAGCACAGCCTGTTCTTGTTCGGGCGTTGCTGGCACGGCTTCGGCCGGCATATCAGGCACCAGGCCTGCATCAGCCAATGGGTCGCGCTGCGGTACTGGCGCGCTTGGTTCTGTGGTCGGCGCAGCATCGGGAACAGAGGTCAGTTCGGACAATTGCGCGCGGTTCTGAATCACATTGGCAAGCCCCACCAGTAAGATCATCGCGCCAATCCCGGCCAATCCGACTTGCAAGCGCTGCAAGGCCTCGGCGCGAGTACCGCCCAGCGGCGCACCGATCGCTTCTTCGGTCACATTGTCGGTTTGCGTGTCAGCCATATCGTCAGGCTAAGCGATTGTGCGGGTCAGTCAAACCCTGATCGCTCATTTCGCATCCAGCCAATCAAACACCGGCAGGCCTTTTTCGCGCAGCCAGTCAGCATTGTAGAGCGTGGACAGATAGCGGAATCCGGTGTCGCACAATATGGTTGCGACGCGCGGATTGTCCCGGCCCTCCGCCACCAATTTCTGACCCAAGGCAATCGCACCAGCAACATTGATGCCCGACGAAAGCCCCAGACAAAGGCCCTCTTCGCGCAGCAATTGGCTCACCCATTCCATGCCTTCTTCATCGGACACGCGAAATTGTGTGTCGATCACAGCGCCTTCGAGGTTTCCGGTGATGCGGCCTTGCCCAATACCCTCAGCAACCGATGATCCTTCGCTCTGCAACTCGCCCTTGGCGTAGTAATTATACAGGGCCGCGCCATGCGGATCGGTCAAAGCGATCTGGATATTCTCGTCCCGCTCTTTCAAGCCCAAGCCAACACCGGCAATCGTCCCGCCTGTACCTGCGGCACAGGTAAAGCCATCAATCCGGCCGTCCAATTGCTCCCACAGCTCAACCGCTGTGCCTTCGATATGCGCCTTGCGATTGGCGGTGTTGTCAAACTGACCCGCCCACACAGCGCCTGGCGTCTCTTCCGCCATACGGCGAGAGGTATGCTGGAAATGGGCAGGATCGGCATATTTGGTGGGCGGAACCAGCACCAACTGCGCACCCAAGGCCCGCAGCGTATCCATTTTTTCTTTGGACTGATTGTCGGGCATGACGATAATCGTCTTATAGCCCAGCGCATTGGCCACCAGTGCAATACCGATACCGGTGTTGCCCGCTGTGCCTTCGATCACCGTGCCGCCGGGCTTTAATTCTCCGCGCGCTTCTGCATCGCGGATCATATACAGCGCCGCGCGATCCTTGACCGAAGAACCCGGATTGGCAAATTCGCACTTGCCCCAGATCTCGCATCCGGCTGCCTTGCTGGGCCCTTCCAACAAGACAATCGGCGTGTTGCCGATCAGATCAAGGGTCGACTTGAATGGTTGAGTGATGTTCATGGCACCGAACGTAAGCGTTCGCATTCCATGCTGCAATCAAGATCAATCTTCAGGTGCGATAGTCACTTTAAGTCCGTCCAGCTCAGACGTCAGAGGAATCTGGCATGACAGACGCGATGTTTCGGCGCGGTGGTCCGAGCTTTCGAGCAAATCGTCTTCGTCTTCGCTCATCGCCGGCAATTTGTCGGTCGGGCCACCTTCAATTGTCACGTGACAAGTCGCGCAAGAACAGCAGCCGCCGCACAAAGCCAGCAGTTCGTCAAAACCATTGTCGCGGATGGCTTCCATTACGGTCAGGCCGTCTTCCACTTCGATTGTGGACTCTTCACCGTCACGGTTGACGACAATCAGCTTGGGCATGCTTATGGTTCCTTCGTATGGTGGGCGCAGTTCGCCCCTATCGATGTATCGGGCGGGCTGCTACGCATTGCTGCGGTTTTTTGCAAGTTAGAGGAATAGTTAGTGGGTCTGAGCGCGGGCGCAATAGAAGCGAGCCTAAATTCGGTTGCCAGCCAAGATGCCAGCGTTGCTGAAGCGTTGGAGCTGGTCGGCTATCCCGAGGCGCGTATCCGCCCAACCGGATATCGCACTTTGTTGCGGACCATCGTGGGTCAGCAAGTTTCAGTCGCAGCAGCGGCCAGCGTGTGGAACAAACTGGAGGCGGAATTGGGCAAAGATATGGTGCCCAGCGAGATTTTAGCGCGCGACTTTGACAGCCTGCGGGCCTGCGGTCTGTCCCGCCAGAAACAAGGCTATGTCCGATCGCTGTGCGAACTGGTGCATGCCGGGACGCTCGACCTTGAAAATTTGCCAGCCGATGATGAGGCAGCGATCACCGAACTGACTTTGATCAAGGGCATCGGCAGATGGTCTGCAGAGATATATTTGCTGTTCGCAGAAGGGCGCCCCGACATCTGGCCAGCAGGCGATTTGGCCGTGCAAGAAGGGGTCAAAAGATTGCTCAAGCTGGACGAGCGCCCGAGCGAGAAACAAGCCCGCGTACTGGCGGATCGCTGGTCACCGCATCGCGGCGCTATGGCGATATTCACCTGGCATTTTTACGACAATCCGGCGCTGTAACAGCCCTGCACATTTGCAATTCGCCCTGCCATGCTTAGCTGACATGCTGACCATAGGGAGAATTTCATGCCGTCCATCGACCAATTTCCATTGATCCCGCGGGATGCCCTGTTCGGCAATCCCAGCCGCGCGATGGGCAAAATCAGCCCGGACGGACAATGGCTCAGCTGGTTGGCACCGCATGAGGATGTGCTGAATATCTGGCTGGCACCGGCGAGCGACCCCACCGCCGCCAAGGTGATGACGCAATCAACCGAGCGTCCGATCCAGCAATATATGTGGTCGCCCGATTCGGGCAGCTTGCTGTATATTCAGGACAAAGGCGGCGACGAAAATTTCCTGCTGTATGGCGTCAACATTGCCACGGGCGAAGAAACATCGCTGACCCCGTTCGAGAATACCCGGGTCGATATTGTCGGCGGATCAGAAAGCATCCGCGATACGATCCTGATTGGGCTTAACAATCGTGACCCGCAATATCACGACGTGCATCGCTTGAACCTCAACACGGGCAAGCTTGATCTGGTCCTCGAAAATAATGGCTATGCCGGTTTTATGGCGGATGACACCCTGACCTTGCGGATGGCGCTGCGCCAAAACGATGCAGGCGGCACCGATTACTTTCGAGTGATCGACAATGTGGTTGAGGAAGAGCCCTTCACCGCAACCGAAATGGAGGATTCGCTCACGACCAATCCAGCCGGTTACACCCATGATGGCCAGACGCTTTATTGGCTCGACAGCCGTGGGCGCAACACCGCTGCCCTCTATGCAGAAGATGCGGCAAGTGGCGAACGCCGATTGATCGCACAAGATGACAAGGCCGATATCGGCGGCACTTTGCGCAATTCGAAGACCGGCGAAATAGAGGCCTATTCGGTCAATTATCTGAAGACCGAATGGACCGCGATAAATCCCGAATTGGGCGAGGCTTTCGCGTTTCTGCAAAGCCAGTTCGAAGGCGAAGTAGGCGTTTCCAGCCGGTCCGATGATGATCGCACCTGGATTGTCTGGAATGACCCGCTGACCGCCTCCACTTCGACCTATATCTATGATCGCGATGCGGGGACGCTGACGCCCTTTTATGTCTCCCGGCCAGAGCTAGAGGGAATGCCGCTGCAACCTATGCACACGGTGGAAATCACGGCGCGTGACGGTTTGACCCTGCCATCCTATCTTACGCTGCCTGCTGGTACCGATTCCGCCCAAAGCGGCCGTCCCGCCAGCCCCGTACCGATGATGCTGCTGGTTCATGGCGGGCCATGGGCGCGCGATGGATATGGCTTTAACTCCATCCACCAGATGCTGGCCAATCGCGGTTATGCGGTGCTCAGCACCAATTTCCGAGGCTCCACCGGATTTGGCAAAAACTTCATCAATGCCGGGAACAAGCAATGGGGCTTGGCCATGCATGATGATCTGATTGATGCGGTGAACTGGGCGATTGATCAGGGTATCGCTGTTGCCGATCAAGTCGCGATCATGGGTGGTTCCTATGGCGGGTATTCAACGCTGGCCGGATTGACGTTTACACCTGAAACATTCGCCTGCGGGGTGGATATTGTCGGGCCTTCCAATTTGGAAACCTTGCTGGAGACCATTCCACCCTATTGGGCACCGATGGTGAAAACCTTTCATGAACGGATGGGCAATCCGGAAACCGAAGAGGGTCTGGCCCTGCTGAAAGCCGCCAGCCCGCTGTACAAGGCCGATCAAATCACCAAGCCATTGTTGATTGCGCAAGGGGCCAATGATCCCCGCGTGAAACAGGCAGAGAGCGACCAGATCGTTTCGGCCATGAAAAGCGCCAATATCCCCGTCACCTATGTCCTTTACCCCGATGAAGGCCACGGCTTTGCTCGTCCGGTTAATTCGATCAGTTTCTTTGCAATTGCCGAGAACTTTCTGGCCGAGTGTTTGGGCGGTCGTGCCGAACCAGTGGGCGATGCCTTGGCTGCCTCGACCGGCGAAATTGTCGAAGGCGCTCAGCATGTCCAAGGGCTTGGCTAAACAAGAATAGCTGACATGAATGTCAGTAGCTGACAAAGCCTTTGGGCCTCGCTAAGGCAGGCACCAGATCAAGATCGGGAGAAGACAATATGAGCGACCACACCAGCAACGCCAGACGCGCGATTTTCATTACAGGCGGCGGTTCAGGCATTGGCCGCGCGGTGGCGATATATTTTGCCGAGCGCGGTTGGTTTGTTGGTATTGGCGACATCAACGAAGAGAATATGGAAGATACGCTCGGCATGACCGAGGGTGGCTTCAAATATTCGCACAAGCTGGATGTGCGTGACCGCGATGCTTGGGACGTGGCGCTTAAGGCATTCGCTACTGCCGCTGGAGGTCGCATTGATGTGGTGTTCAACAACGCCGGGATTGCTCATGGCGGTCCTTACATTGACCAGCCAAAGGAAGAGCTCGAGGCATTGCTCGATATCAATGTCAAAGGTGTTCTCTTCGGCGCGCAGGCGGCGCACGAGCATCTGGTAAAGACAGCGCCCACATCCATCTTGATTAACACGGCGAGCATTGCCGGAATTATCGGTGCGCCTGGATTGGCGGCCTATTCTGCCACCAAATGGGCCGTGCGAGGTCTGACCGAGAGCCTGGATGCGGAATGGGCCGCGGATGGGGTCCGGGTTGCCTCGCTTTGCCCCGGCTTTATCGACACACCAATGATTGCGCAGGTCCAAGGGGACTCAAACCGCACCGCCAAGGAAGCCTTGCAAGAAAGCGGTATGGAAGTCTCACCCGTCAACGATGTTGCTGACGTGGTTTGGTCCATCGTGCATGGCGATGACCTTCACTACACAGTGGGCAAGTTTGCGAAGAAAATGCGCCGCCTCCACCGTTGGATGCCCGGAACAATTCGCAAGCAGATGCGACAACGTGGACTGGGCGTGGAACTCTAACGCATAGCGTCAGAGCAGCGCGTCAATCGCGCCTGCCATCACAACATCACGTTCTGACAGTCCGCCTCCATTGTCGGGGTCGGCGTCATGCGTGGTCAGGGTTATTTCCACCCGGTTGTAGACATTGAACCATTCGGGGTGGTGGTCATGGCTTTCGGCAAGCAGCGCAACGCGGTTCATAAAGCCCCAAGCCTCGCTAAAGTTTGCAAAGGCAAATTTGCGCTCGATCGCTCTGCCGTCGCGCGCAATCGACCAATTGGGATGCGCCGTCAGCAAGGCATCGCATTCGGCATCGGTCAGCTGAGGCACGGACATTTTCGTCTCCAATCGCGCAAATTGTTGTTCCTCCATCGCCTTTCGCCTATCGCTGCACGCCATGCAAGCCAGCCTGTCAGCGACTGATATAGCCTGCCGTCGGGGAGACCGCCTGCTGCTGCGTGGGTTGTCGCTGGATCTGGGACCAGGTGATGTGCTGCAAGTCAGCGGCGCCAATGGCACAGGCAAATCCAGCCTGCTGCGCATCTTGGCAGGATTGCTGACCCCTTATGCGGGCGAGGTTCACCGCGAAGGCGCCATCGGTCTGTTGGATGAAAAGCCCGCTCTGGACGAGCATTTGCCATTGGGCAAAGCGCTCGATTTTTGGTCCGCCATTGATGGCCGGACCAATCCGCACAGACCCGCAGACATGGCCGATTTGATGGATGTTCCGGTCCGGTTTCTTTCCACTGGCCAACGCAAACGCGCAGCGCTCGCCCGGTTGGATTCTCAACGGCCAAAGATCTGGTTGTTGGACGAGCCGCTGAACGGACTGGACCGAGACGCCATCGTCAATGTTGGCGCAATGGTGGATGTGCATCGCAGAGCCAAAGGTATCTGCGTGCTGGCATCGCATCAGCCCTTCCCTTTGGACGATATTCAAGTGTTGGATTTGGCGGAGTACGCGCCATGAGCAGCACCTTCGCGACTTTGCTAACCCGCGACCTGCGCAATTTGCTGACCGGCGCGCATGGGGCCGGCGCGGCGCTGCCATTGTTGTTCTTCCTCAGCATCGCAATGCTCTATCCCTTCGCGGTTGGACCCAACCCTACAGTGCTTGCCAAAACCGGCGGAGGAGTGGTGTGGATCGCCGCCCTTCTGGCCGCCATCTTGCCTTTGGACGGCCTCATCTCGCGAGATCTCGAAACTGGCTTTTTCGACCAGTTCAAGCTGCGCGGCATGTCCGAAGAATGGGTTATGAGCGCGCGCCTGCTGGCCCATTGGCTCAGTTTCGGGCCCTTGCTGATTCTGGCTTGCTTCCCTGCCGCTGCCTTGCTCGCATTAGAGCAAGAAACTGTGCGCCTGCTAGTCTTGGGATTGCTGGCGGGAACCCCGGGATTGGCAGCGGTGGGCATAATCATCGCGGCACTTACCGCTTCGCTCAGGAGCGGAGCCGCACTGGCCGGATTGCTGCTGATACCACTGGCCTTACCGATCCTGATTTTTGGGGCAGGAGCCTTGGGCCGTAACGATCCTGCTACGCTGGGTTTTGTGGGAGCGATCAGCCTGTTGCTGGTCGCTATCGCCCCTTTCGCCGCAGGCGCATCGATCAGGGCCGCGCGCGAGGGATAAACCCCGGTGCGCCGACGATGCGGAGGTGATGCAGCAAAGCTGACACCACCTCGCATGACATCAAATTAGCGACCTATTGTTCAATCTCGCCGCCGAAGGTTTTGGCGAAGAAATCGCCCGCCTTCCACACCGGCTTTTCCGCCATATTGGCGACGTTTTGAATGATCGAGAAATTGACATCAGTGAACCGACCCAATTGCTCAAAATCAATCAATGACACCTCGTCCGAAACTTGGTGGTAATGGGTGGTCAGAAATTCCTGTTGGGCGGCTTCTCCGCCATTGCCCCAGCCGGTCACAAGAAAGATCGCGGGAATTCCCTGCTCGACAAACCGGTATTGGTCAGACCGGGTGAACAGCCCTTGTTCGGGAACAGGGTCGGGTCTGAGCGCGATCCCGTGGCTGGCCGCGGCCGCTTCGACCTCTGGCAGCAGCGTTGATCGTTCTGCGCCAAAGGCCGTCACATCGCTGAATTCATAGGTCAGTATTGGCATATCGAGGTTGATATTCGCCACAATCTCGCCGTCACCCAAGGTTGGATTTCGCGCAAAATAGTCCGATCCGACCAGGCCCTGCTCCTCAGCGGTTACAGCCAAGAATACAACTGGGCGCCGGCCAGGACTTTCCCGCAGCATCCGGGCTGCTTCGATCATGGAAGCAATGCCGGTCGCATTATCCATCGCACCATTTGCGATTTCGTCATCGCCTTCCTCGGGTGTCTTGGGGTTGGCAGTGCTATCAAGATGCGCGGATACCACGACGAATTCGTTGGCCACAGCTGGGTCCGTGCCCGGCACCATACCAATGATATTGCGGCTGCTTGTTGTGTCGATGGTCGCCTGAGCAACCGTGCTGGCACTCAATCCCATCTCAAAGGAAGGCAGATTTTCCCGTTCACCTGCCGCATAATTGGTGACATCTTCCCAACTTATTTGCTGGCCTTTGAACAAGGCCTCTGACTGTTCCGGGCTCAAAACCGCAAAAGTTTCGACATTGGGCGCCTTGTTGAAAGCCTCGCCATTCTCATCGGCCCAATAAAGTGATGCTTCGCTATAGGCATGCTTGAGCTGTTCATAGGGGAATCGGTCTGTGTCTGTAGGTGTGAGCACCAAAATTGAACCGATGGCCCCACGCTCTGAAAGCCTTTGTGAGGCGGTCACGCCAAAATGCGCTCGTTCTTCAGAATTGAGAGAGCGCGGCGCCCCGCGCAAACGCACCGCAATTTTTCCGGTCAGGTCCAGCCCTGCAAAATCGTCCTGCTCATATCCTTCCGAGGCAAAGGCTTGGCCGACGAAAACCAGTTCGCCCTCACTCTCGCCCATTGCTGCACCGCGTTTGGGGAAGGTGAAATAGTCTTCACCCGACGTGCCTGCTGGCAATGCTGGTGCGCCGGTTGAATCGGTAACAACCAAGCTGGCGCGGTCGCCAAATTCCGAGACCGCACGGAGCATCGGGACGGCCTGAAAATAGGTTGCGTCATTGCCTGCTGGTTGCAAACCAATCGCGGCATACTGGCCAGCAACATATCCTGCCGCCAGTGCATAGCCATTGGTGCCAGCTTCTCTGCCATCCAACGCATCACCAGCCAAAAATCGCACATCAGCTTCAAGCCGGCCGCGATGGGCCATCGCGTGGGCGTTCGCATCTGATGCGTTATGCTCGGCGTGGTGCCCGCTGTGGGGCGCTGGCGCGTCCTCAGCAAGAGATGGATTTGCAACAAAACATAGGGCGGCTGCAGACGCCAGAAGAGCAAAGCGCATGGTGGTCCTTTCACGAAACCAAATGAAGTTTGCCATCGCTAATTGGATGGCGTTGGGGCTGCCATACATCCTTCAATCGGCTTGGCCAAGACACAGCACTGGGGGTGGAATTGCAGGTGCTTCAATAGAGCCAGGCAAGCTAGTGCGGGGCCGGACCAAACTGTACGAAAACTGCATACTTGGATGAGCCGATGCCGCTTATTCAGCTCAGTCCAATTGATAGAAAACATCTCCATCGCATTCGTGCGTGAAGGCAAACCCAAGCCGTCTCAGCAAAGCTTTTGACCGCGTGTTGCCGGGCTCTGTGTCGGCCACGATACGCTCCACCGAAGGCATCGCCTTGAGCAAGTCGATGGTCAGATTAGCTGCGGCATAAGCGATCGATCGGCCCCATGCTTGTGGCGAAAGGACATAGGCCAAGCTGGCAGTGCCATCGTCATAGACGGTTGCTTGAGTATAACCGACCACATTATCGCCCTCGAACACGGTCCAGTTCAGCCAAGTCTCACCACAATCCTTGGGTGCGCCTTGCAGCAGCCTGCCGATGCGGTCTGCAACAGCCTCCACCGACAGCGGTGGACCATCATCAAGATGTTCGTAAATCCGTGGGTCCTGCAACGCCGCAAACAAACCTGCTGCATGCTCGACCGCCTGAGGCTCGATGTGAATGTCTGTCAAAGAATGGTTCTTGCAACCCAGCTCAATAGGGAGGCTGGTTCTTGCCCGTTGGGCTGCTGGTGAAAATCTCATTGCCCGTTTCGGTGATCGCCAAGCTGTGTTCGAATTGCGCGCTGAGCGACTTATCGCGGGTCACTGCGGTCCAACCATCTTTCAACACTTTGGCCCAGGGTTTGCCCAGATTGATCATCGGTTCGATGGTGAAGAACATGCCCGGTTTCAGCTCTGGACCCGTGCCTGCTTCAGCCGCGTGAACCACCTCTGGTGCATCGTGAAACAGTCGGCCCAAACCGTGGCCACAAAATTCGCGCACCACGCCATAGCGGAATTGGCGCGCATGGGCCTCAATCGCTGCGCCAATGTCGCCCAATCGGGCACCGGGCTGCGCCGCCTCAATACCCAGCATCAAACATTCATAGGTTACATCGACCAGTCGTTTGGCTTTCAGCGAAGGCTCGCCAGCAAAGAACATTCGGCTGGTGTCGCCATGCCAACCATCCAACAAAGGCGTGACATCGACATTGACGATATCGCCGTCCTTGAACACCTTGTCGTTAGGAATGCCGTGGCAGATCACATGGTTGATCGAGATACAGCTGCTGTGGGTATAGCCGCGATAACCCAGCGTTGCAGGCACCGCCCCGCCATCCAGCATCATCCCGCGAATTGCGGTATCCACGCTCTCGGTTGTTACGCCCGGCTGGACCAGATCGGCCACTTCATCCAGAATACGCGCAGCCAATTGGCCAGCCTTGCGCATACCTTCAAAGCCTTGTTCATTATGCAGCTTGATCGTGCCGTCACGATAGACGGTCTCATCGCCTTCAACGAGTTGGTATTGGTTCATGCGCGGGCATATAGCCCCCAATTGCGCAAATTGCGAGTGACAAGCGAGGCTGCGGCACTAAGTAGCAACAGTTATGAGCACCAAGAACGATCTGATTCAGCCCGATCGCGATCAAGACGCGATTGCCATTCACCTGACTGACAAGGACGGTTTTGCCGATTGGTCAAAATCGCTTTCCTCGGGTCAGCGCGCTTCCTTGGCTGCGCAAAAGTTTGAGGGCGGCGCAGCCCAGGTGGGGATCATCCCCGATGGCGACAATTGGTTTGCGGTGGGCGGCGTGTCCGATCCTGACGATATTTCCAGCTGGTGCCTTGCCAAGCTGGCAGAGGCATTGCCCGAAGGCACCTATCGCCTGACATCGGGAGAGCCCGGGGCCGCCATGCATGGCTGGATTGCTGCACAATACAGCTTCACCAGGTACAAAGATAATGACAACGCCGCGGGACCGCGGGTTTTGCTGACCAAGCAGGTCAAACAAATCGATGCTGCTGTGGCAGAGGCCAAGGCCGAAATGCTGGTACGCGATCTGGTCAACACCCCGGCAGAAGACATGGGCCCCGCCGCATTGGAGGCTGAATGCGAGAAGCTGGCGAAGGAACATTCGGCCAAGCTGAAGGTGACCAAGGGCGATAATTTGGAGCAGGACTATCCGATGGTTCACGCTGTCGGCCGGGCCGCTGCGCGCCATCACGCGCCCCGCATCATGCATCTCAGCTGGGGTAAAGAAAGCGATCCTGTGATTGCAATTGTCGGCAAAGGCGTCAGTTTTGATTCCGGCGGTCTGGATATCAAACCAGCTGCTGGCATGCTGCTGATGAAGAAAGATATGGGCGGCGCTGCCCATGCCATCGCCTTGGCCGGATTGATCATGCAGGCTGGGTTGAAGGTGCGATTGCACCTGTTTGTCCCAGCGGTTGAAAATGCCATTGCGGGCAATTCCTTCCGCCCCGGCGATGTTCTGAAAACGCGCAAGGGTTTAACGGTGGAGATTGGCAATACCGACGCCGAAGGACGCTTGATATTGGGCGATGCGCTAACCCGCGCGTCAGAGGAAGAACCCGAACTGATCATCGATTTCGCGACCCTGACCGGCGCTGCCCGCGTCGCCTTGGGCCCGGATTTGCCTGCATTGATGACGCGTAATGATGAAACGGCGGAGGATCTGATCTCCGCTGGCAAGGCGCATGATGATGAGCCATGGCGGCTTCCATTGCCAGCCGCCTATGCCGAATGGCTCAAGTCAGACATTGCCGATCTCAACAACACCCATGGCAACCCCTATGCCGGGGCCAGCGTAGCAGGATTGTTCCTCGACAGATTCGTTGGCGAGGGGATTGATTGGGCGCATTTTGACACATTTGCATGGCGGCCATTCGCCAAACCCGGTCGGCCCAAGGGCGGCGCATCCTATGGTTTGCGCGCCAGTTTCCACATGTTGCAAAACCGGTATGGAAGTTAACCGGATTGGCTGACAAACTTGCTCGAAACAATTTGACTGTATAAGCGCGCCAAATCCGCACAAAAGCGGTCAGAATTTGTCTTGGGGAAAATGCCGAAATGAGCGGCAAGGTAACATATACAGTTCCACAAGGTCCGCTTCGGCTGGCTGGCCCGGTTGTGCGCCCTGCCCCAGGCACTTTGCCCCTGCGCGGCGATCTGGCGCATATGGCCTTGGCGGGCAAACATTTGGCCGCGCATTACGTCATCCCCTATGGCTACACGGTGGCTGGTAACGACGCGCAGCTGCATCTGACGCCCGATAAGGACAGCGACATCATTCAAGTGCTGCCCAATGGCAGTGATTTCGAACTGTTGGATTTCGCCGGTGATTGGGCATGGGGTTGCTTGGGGCCAGAGGGTCCATCGGGCTATGTCCTCAGCAGCCTGCTGGCCCCGGCGCAAGGCTGAGCCAGGCCGCCATGAAACCGCAGATTTTCATCGATGGCGCTGCTGGAACAACCGGCATAGAGATTCACCAACGGCTGGCTGGTCGGGCCGAATTTGATCTTATAATACTGAGCGAAGGCGAACGTAAATCGGCAGAGGCCCGGCGCGACGCCTTGGGCCGTGCTGACATCGCCATTTTGTGCTTGCCCGATGATGCCTCTCTTGAAGCGGTGGCAATGGCACAAGGCAGTGACACGCGCATCATCGATGCCTCTTCAGCGCACCGCGTGGCGCCCGATTGGACCTATGGCTTCCCCGAACTTGTCGGGCGGGACCAAGTGGCCAAGGCGCAATTGGTCAGCAATCCGGGGTGCTACCCGACGGGCTTTCTTGCCCTGGTCGCACCCTTGGTCAAAGCCGGATTGCTGCCAGCAGATTGGGCCTATAGCGTCAATGCCGTGTCGGGTTATTCCGGCGGCGGCAAGGCGTTGATTGCCCGGTTTGAGGATGAAACCAACATCGCCTTTCGCGCCTATGGTTTGACGCTGGGTCACAAGCATATTCCCGAAATGCAACAGCATGCCGGCCTTACCTATGCTCCGGTTTTCTCGCCCAGCGTGGTCGCAGCGATGCGGGGCATGGTGGTTGACGTGCCCTTGTCGCTTGAGGCGATGAGTAACGCACCCACAGCATCGCAATTGCATGACGCGCTGAGCGAATTTTATGCCGGTTCTGCAATTGTCTCGGTCCAGCCGTTTGGGGCCGAATGCAGCGAGCTGTTGTTGCACCGCGATGCACCTGCGTGGGACGGGTTGGAATTGTTCGTTTTTGCCGATGCTGACAACCATCAGACACGCCTGGTCGCGCGGCTGGACAATCTGGGCAAAGGCGCCAGCGGAGCCGCGGTCCAATCGCTCAATCTCATGTGCGGCCTTGGCGAGACCTCGGGCCTCGCGCTCTAACACGCACGGCAACCCTCTGCCCAATATTTAGGCAGGGTCCGTCTGCTATTTGAGCAGGCATTTCCGCTGGCGTAACATCATTGCTAAAAACTCCTCGAATTCGAATGACCTTTGCGTGGAAAGCGCGATTGTTCTAACGACCTTGCTCCACACCTTGGCACGATTCTTGGATTACATATTGTGACTGAGGAATAGAAACAGCAAAGCGGCCGAGCATTCTGGCGAAAACGTCAGAAAAATTCGGTCGCTTTATCCGCCGAGGATGCCGCAAAGTGAAAAAGATCGAAGCTATCATCAAGCCGTTCAAACTGGATGAAGTCAAAGAGGCTTTGCACGAGATAGGTGTGTCCGGGATCACCGTAACGGAAGCCAAAGGTTTTGGTCGGCAGAAAGGCCATACCGAACTGTATCGCGGCGCCGAATATGTGGTGGATTTCCTGCCCAAAGTTAAGCTGGAAGTCGTCGTTTCCGATGACATTGCAGAGCGGGTTGTTGAAGCCGTGGCAGCTGCTGCACAAACCGGCCGGATCGGCGACGGCAAAATCTTCGTGTCGGACATTGCCAGCGCGTTGCGGATCCGCACGGGCGAGAAGGACGAAGACGCGATTTAACACTGATTGGCTGCTTCGGCGGCTGACCTCTCAACCGCCTCTCAAATGAGGGGCAGATAAACAAAACTAAGCTGGAGACTGTATCCAAATGGCAAATGCACAAGAAGTCCTGAAACAGATCAAGGACGAAGAAATCGAATGGGTCGATCTTCGTTTCACCGATCCCAAGGGCAAATGGCAGCATCTCCAGATGTATGCCGGAGTGATGGACGAAGACGCGTTGGAAGATGGTCTGATGTTCGATGGCTCTTCGATCGAAGGTTGGAAGGTCATCAACGAATCCGACATGATCCTGAAGCCCGATCTGGGCACCACCTACATTGATCCTTTCTCAGCGACGCCGATGATGGTGCTGTTCTGCGATATCGTGGAACCATCCGACGGTCAGTTGTATTCGCGCGATCCACGCTCGACCGCCAAACGCGCCGAAGCCTATCTGAAATCAACCGGTTTGGGCGACACGGTCTACGTTGGTCCCGAGCCTGAATTCTTCATGTTTGACGATGTGCGCTTTGAAGATGGCTATGCCGGTTCTGGCTATGCCATTGATGACGTGGAACTGCCCACCAACACGGGCAAGGAATATGAAGGCGGCAATATGGGTCACCGCCCCCGCGCCAAAGGCGGCTATTTCCCAGTCGCTCCCGTCGATAGCGCGATGGATATCCGGGCAGAGATGGTTTCGACCATGCTCGAAATGGGCCTGCCGATGGACAAGCATCACCACGAAGTGGCCGCCGCGCAGCACGAATTGGGCATTACCTTTGGCGATCTGGTGACCACGGCTGACCGGGTACAGATTTACAAATATGTGGTTCACCAAGTGGCCCATGCTTACGGCAAAACAGCCACCTTCATGCCCAAGCCGATCAAGGACGATAATGGCTCTGGCATGCACACCCACATGTCGATCTGGAAAGATGGTGTGAACACGTTCGCGGGCAATGGCTATGCTGGTCTGTCCGAAACCTGTCTGCATTACATCGGCGGCGTGATCGCTCATGCCAAAGCATGTAACGCCTTCACCAACCCGACCACCAACAGCTATAAGCGCTTGGTTCCTGGCTTCGAAGCACCTGTGCTGTTGGCCTATTCGGCGCGTAACCGCTCGGCATCATGCCGTATTCCTTATGGTGCCGGTGACAAGGCGAAACGGGTTGAATTCCGCTTCCCTGATCCACTCGCCAACCCTTATTTGTCGTCAGCTGCTTTGCTGATGGCTGGCCTCGACGGGATCGAGAACAAGATCCACCCGGGCGATGCGATGGACAAGAACTTGTATGACCTTCCACCAGCCGAGCTGGCCGAAGTTCCAACGGTTTGCGGTTCTTTGCGCGAAGCTCTGGAAGCTCTCGAAGCCGACCACGAATTTCTGCTCAAGGGTGATGTGTTCTCGAAAGATCAGATCGACGCCTATGCAGAGCTTAAGTGGGAAGAAGTATCGCGTCTGGAAACGACGCCTTCCCCAATTGAGTTCGACATGTATTACAGCGCTTAATTTGTTTGGCTTGAGGGGCCATCCCGCCTCTCGGCTAACGCGCCAAAACACAAAGCCGCTCGGAGCAATCCGGGCGGTTTCTTGTTGGGCTGACCGTTGCACGAATGCGCGCCTCTCATGTTCTAGACTTTCCGCTTGTCCTACGCCCTGTGGTCATGACAGACTGGCAAGCCAACCAAATGAGGGACTGATCTTATGGCTGCTCCGCACATCAACACCAACCGACGTCACTTTCTGATCGGAAGCGGAGCCATGCTAGCAACTTTCACCCTCGCCAGCCCAGCACAGGCGAAGGGACTGACCGATATTCTGGCGAAAGCCTCCGATAGTGCCTTGGACAAACTGGCCGTTCCCGGAGCGTTTTACGGTGACGAGGACATTCGCATTAAGCTGCCTTTGATCGGTGATCTTGGCGATCTGGGCGGATTGGGTGATTTGGCCAGTCGCGCCTCTGGACTGTTTGGACGCAAGAAAAAGGTCGATCTGTTGGGCGGGCTGACCCGCACTATCAACGACGCCGCTGGTTTGGCAGCAGGAGAGGCCAAACCAATATTCCGCGAATCTATCGGCGAGCTGTCCATTACCGATGCGCCCGGCATCATCAGCAAGAAAGATGGGGCGACGCGCTATTTGGAGGAAAGCTCCGGCGATACTCTGCAAGGCAAATTGCGCCCCTTGGTGGACACATCGATGACCGAACTTGGCGCCTATGAGCAGCTCGACAAGCTGGGCGAGTCATCGAGCTTGATTGCTCAAGCTGGGCTAACCAGCGACCTATTGGGGCAATCCGTGACCGAACAAGCCCTCAAAGGCATCTTCAGCTACAT
Source organism: uncultured Erythrobacter sp. (assembly GCA_947495555.1). Lineage (GTDB taxonomy): Bacteria > Pseudomonadota > Alphaproteobacteria > Sphingomonadales > Sphingomonadaceae > Erythrobacter. The sequence goes on from CANLZI010000002.1 coordinate 228,997, forward strand.
CGCTGCAGAAGAAGCCAATTTCCGGGACAATCCCCTCGACAAAATGGACGGTATTCTGGGCGGCATATTCGGCTAGCTTCGCAAAGAATTCATTTTCCTACTCGGGCAAATTCTGCCTACTTCTTGCGCCTTTCAAATTGCAAAAAGGCGCTTTCTCCCATGGTCAGCAAGAACCACCCCCACAAGCCCTCACCCACAACCTCGGCGCGAAAGCCAATCTTCGATGTCGTCCGCAAGATCATCGGGCGAGGTTTCCGCCAGCCAGAGGTGGAAGCGCTGGATCAGGCGTTCGAGCAGGCGACTAATCATGCACCAACCCGAAAGGTCAGCACGGCAGGAATTGCCCTCATCAAACGTTTCGAAGGCTGCGCCCGATTACGGACCGATGGTTTGATCGAGGCCTATCCCGATCCTGCGACAGGCGGCGAGCCATGGACAATCGGATGGGGCGCCACGCGAGACGGATTGCACGGCTTTGTCGGGCCAGACACGGTCTGGACGCAGGCTCAAGCAGACGAGCGCTTGGAAGATGATCTGATCCGCTATGCCGCCGATGTCGCCGCCGTGATTGGCAGCACGCCAACCACGCAGGCGCAATTCGATTCCTTGGTCAGCTTTCATTATAACACAGGCGCGATCGGAAGGGCGACGCTTGCCCGCAAGCATGGCGTGGGCGATTTTGGCGGCGCCGCGGGCGAGTTCCAACGCTGGAATAGGGCTGGCGGCAAGGTGCTTAAGGGACTGACCCGTAGGCGTATGGCCGAAGCACAACTCTACGCTGCCACCTGAGCAAGCGGTGGCTTGAATGTGTCAATAATCGCGACTGATTTCCAGCAGCGCGCTTTCCCTGCCTACGGTCGACACGCTGCCGAGCAGAGCCAGCCAACTGGTGATGCGGAACTCTACCGAAGTAGCGCTGTAGCCGCGCCCATCGGTGATGATCTCGACATAGAAACGCCGCCCGATGTTCTTGCCAACCGCAACACCCGTGCCACGATCCAATGCAGGATCGGCACCAACGATCCGCAATCGGTCTAGCCCAATCGCGCTACGCAATTGGTTGATCGGGTCGATACCTGATCCACCCCGCAGGCTCGCCAAGGCTGTGCCCAATTGCAGAGCATCGGTGGCTGACAGTGAGGTGATCGATCCTCCGAACAGCAGCCGCGCAAGAATTTCTTCCTCGGGCAAGGCTGGGCTTGAACTGAACGTGACCTCGGGCTGCAATGCATTGCCGGTCACATCGACCGTAACCTCCAGCCCATCCTTGTCCGTGGTGGCTTCAATGTCGAGACGCGGATCAATCGGAACCGTCTCGTCAAAGTCGATCACTCCGCGGGTCAGTTCGAACCTTGTTCCGGCAAAGCTGTAAGATCCGCGCACCACTCGCGCTTCGCCACCAATGCGAGGGTCTTCGGTTGTGCCGCGCAGCTGGATATCGGCGCCCCACTCGCTGTCCAGACCCATGCCGTCGACATCGATCCGGCTAGGACCGCGCGCATCGATCAGGTAACGCCATGCCGCGCCAGGCGCGCTGGGCGGTTGAATGTCGGCAGGCAAGTTGATCTCGCGCGTTGCGATATTGGGCAAGGTTAGATCATCCGCCGCTGTGCCCAGTTCCCAACTGGCCCGGTTGATCCTTAACCGCCCTGCAATGGTTCCGCCGCGCCCATCTGACAGGATCCGCAAGGGTCCCGTGACCGTCGCGACCAAGCCATTGGCATTGAGCAACCGAGCATTGTCCGTTGCCGCTCGCAAATCCAACTGCGGGCCACGCGCGTTACTGATATTGGTCAAATCAATCGTCCCGCTGGCCACAATTGTCCCGCCATTGGGGGCTTTCCCGCTAAATCTCGTGATCCTGAGGCGCGAGCCAAGGAAATTGCCGCGCGCGGTAATATTGCTGATGTCCGTTCCCGAAAGCGAACTTTGGACGCGCAGATTATCGCTCGAGACGGTGCCGCGCACCTGCGGATCAGCCAGTGTGCCGGTCGCATCCAGCGCCAATGAAACGGGTCCGGTCAAGTCAAACACTTCTATCGCGGCCAAACGCCACAGATTGTCCGCCCGCCCGGCATAGCGCAACTGACCAAGCAGATTGCCCGCCTGCAACCGTTCAAACAGGCTGCCCGCCGCTGGCATATCGCTTACGCGCATCTGCAGTCTTCCCAGCCGCCTGCCGTCTTCATCCAGCACCGCCCGCGCTGCCATTCGATCGGGACGCAACTCAGCCACCAATGCGACATCCATCGGCCGCGATGACAGGACCAGGCCAGACCGCGTCAATTGATTGACCATCACCTTGGCGCTGCCGGTGGGCGCTCCATTGGCGGCTGCTTGATAGTCGATTACGCCCGATATGGTCCCACTGACGCCCAGATCGGGCATGGCCACATCGATCAGCGACAACGGCATCTTGTCCAGTTTCAACGCAAGCGCGGTTTTGCTCGCGCCCAGTTCGCCTTCAACCAGGGCTAGCCCCTCTCCGTAACCGATCTGCGTTTGCGCCAATCGCCAGCCGCCATCGGCTTGCTGGGTCAGGACGGCGCGACGAGGCATGGTGATCCTGCGGCCAGCAAAACGTCCGCGCGCCAGAACCGAAATTTCGTCCGGCTCGACATCAGCATCCAGCCTCAAATTGAACTGGCTACCCCGGCGGCCCGCCACCCGGGCAGTGACATCGCCACGCCCGTTTTCAATGCTGGCGTTGGCGGCCATGCGGCCAAGGAAAAGCGAGCCATAGGTCAGCCCTTGGGCTGTAATCTGCGCATCAACCTTGCTGTTATTCTCGATCAAGAACCCGTTTGCCTTAATATCGGCTCGGGCAAGCGAGAGAGGCGTCTCTCCCTGAAAACGCGCGTTGTTTGCTTGCAGATCGACGGTAAAACTTTGCCCGCCATCGCGCGGTGCGAGCGCGATCGTTCCGTCTATCCCGCCGCCGCTCAATTGCAGATCGCCGCTGGCGCCGTTGTCGACCAGCAACAGATCACCCGATACTTGGGTGCGCCAAATGCGCATCTGCTCGACCGCAAGACGGCTAGGCCCTTCAGCCGGAGTGACCAAGCCCAGGACTCCTTCGAACGGCCCCAATGCAGAGCCACCCTCGGTCTCAATCCTCAATCCGTCATCATCCGGCGCAATCGCGACGCGAACATCGCTCAGACCTGCTGCGGGCAGCGGTGAGGCAAAGACTAGTGTTGCATTGGGGCCCGCCTGTCCAAGCACAGCATCAACAGTGAAGTCGCCGTAATCGGCATGCGTGCCGGTGCCTGCCAACTGTGTCTGGCCATCGCTGACGGACCCATTCACATCCAATTGCAGTTTTTCGCTCTGGATTGTGAATTGATTGAAGTTGATCGGTTCTGCACTGCCAACGCCCAGCGTTCCTGCAAACGCGATTGGATCGCCAGCCAGATTGGCGACAGTTGCGTTGCTGACCTCGTCCAATTCGCCCGAGACCTTAGCTTGCAGATCCCATCCGCCGCTCGCCGCCAGAGCCAGATCAATGCGCGCAACGCCGCCAATTTGGCCCAGATCATCAATCGCCAGATTGCGTGCCTCAACCGGCCCAGACAGCCGGTAATTCCCTTGCTCAAGGTCGCCGCGAAGGCCCAATTTTGCCAAGAGACCAGGGAAGACCAGGCGCAGATCATCAGAGACCAGGCGAGATCCCGCATAGACGAGCGTGCCGGACAGCGTGCCATTGACGAGGCGCGGGTCAATCATTGTATTGCCGGTAACAACCCGCTGCGTCTGCGCCGCAATCGGCACGCGCCATTGGTTTCCATCATAGGTCGCAACGCCTTGCTGACGTAATGTTTCGACCTGCGTGGTTCCGATCCCAAGCTCTGCAATCGTGAGCGTATGATCGACCTCTAAATCGCGGAATGGTCCGTCCAGATTGGCTTGCAAGCGGGTGCCGCCAAGGCTCACACCATCTCCCAGCAAGTTGGGCTGCAAAAGCCGCGCATTGAGCGAAAAATCGTCGAACTGATTGTCGGCCAGATCGACAGCGCCGCTGCCTCGCGCGTCAATCGCGGCAGCCACCCATCGCAACTGGCCATCCCACACGCTGTCTTGCAGAGTGCCCGAGGCCAAAATTGACACCACTGGACCCATGGCCTCTCGTAAAGTTCCGGCCAATGCAGCTTGCGGTTTGGCTTGTCCTAGCAGCGAATATTCGCCTGCCTTATTGCTCAACTGAAACGCGGCAAAGCGCTCTCCATCGCGCTGGACGAAGGCATTGCCCAACCAATTGCTCCACGTCCCATCGCCATCGATACGGGCGCGATAGCCAGCCTCTGCGCCCAACATTTGGGCGATCATGCCGTCTTGAGGAGCTTGATAATCCAGCGACACATCAAAGGTGTCACCATCGGGCTTTGCATCCAGCAACAGCGCCAAAGTATCGCGCGATCCCATCTTTGCATCGGCCGACACAAACACCCGGCCGCCCCGAATATCGGCCTCGGCCTGCACATCGACCCGATGCGCTTGATCGCCAGCCACGCCGGGCTGAACCGTCAAATTGTCGATCTCGAATTGGTCGATCCGAATGTCGAAATCGGGCAGAATAGGCGCATCGGGATCACCTGGCAGCAGCGTTGGCAAGCGTTCCAGCGAACCGCGCCGCGCAACCAGTTTGCGCACATCAAGCCCCGTGGTTAGCCAAGCCAGCGGACGCCAATCCAGCTCTACCAAAGGCACCGTCAGGAACACACCCTCGGGATCGGACAGGGCGACATCATGCAGCGTCGCTTCGCCGTACAGATCACCATCGATCCGCCCGATCGCAATTTTCAAGCCCGATGCAGGTGCAACTTGAGCGATTTGATCGGTGATGAATCTTTTGCCGATCGGAGAATTGAAGAACACCATTGCCAGCAGCAGCGGTGCCAAGACAATCGCCAATGCCCAGCCGATCCGCTTTGCCCAGCGCCGCTTGCGCTTGCGCGGGATAGCATCGCTATCCTTCTCGTCGTCCAGATCGAATTCATTGTCAGACATCAGAACGCCTGACCTAGAGAAACATAGACCGCGACAGGGCTGTCATCGGGTCCAGGATTGAGCGGCACGCCCACATCGACCCTGATCGGCCCGAAACCCGTCTTGTACCGTACACCCAGTCCGGCGCCGAATTTGATAAAGCGAAAATCCGGTGTGGAGGAAATTGACACGGTACCAGCATCAACAAAAGGCACGATCTGAACCGCGCCATCCATCAGTCCGGTATCAATGCGCGCCTCCAAAGAAAATTCGACCAATGAACGGCCACCGGTTGGCTCACCCAGATCATTGCGCGGCCCAACCGCCTCAAACCCATAACCTCGGATTGAGGAACCCCCGCCAGCATAGAGCCGCCGCGATGGAGCTATCTCGAAAGTCTTCGCGCCTTGGATTGTCGCAAAGCGCCCACGCGTCGCCACCACCGTGCCGCTACCAACGGATTGGTAATAGCTCGCATCAGCCTGACTGCGCAGATAGAAAACCTCGGTGCCATTGGACCTTGATACTTCGGGCGCAAGGAAGCCTGTCACGCGAAAGCCTTCGGTCGGATCAAGCAAGGAATCGCTGAAATCGATTGTCGCGCTGCCAAACAAGGATGCAATCAGATATGTCTCGCGCGGTCGTGCGATGCCATCGGTTACGCGGTTACGTTCATCGGTCAGCAGCACTTCGGACCCGACCGACCAGCTGAACGGGCGCTGGAACAACAAATTGGACAAACGCTCCAAACTGCCACGCAATGCCACGGTTCGCGCTTCGACAGCCTCGGATTCGATATCGCTGGCATAGGCATCGAGCAGGAAGACCTGATCGCGCTGATAGAAATTGTTCTTTTTGAAGCTAACGCCCAACAATTGTTCCTGCGTGCCGGCGATGGCGCGTACCTTTAACGCACCTTCTGGCGGGAATAGATTGCGGTGCTCCCAACTCGCCTCCAGCTTCACGCCATCTTCTGAGCCATAGCCAATCGCGCCAGCAATGGTTCGCAGTTTGGCTCTTTGCAGGTCCACGTCGAGCGCGATCTCGCCCGGCTCCGCCTCACTTGGAGCGGCCACTTCCCGCGGTGTGATTGCGACACTTGAGACCAAGCCGGTCGCCACAATAGCCCGCCGCAAATCCTGTTCCAGACTGCGCTGATAGACGTCTCCGGCATCAAACCGGGCGATCCGGGCCAATTGCTTGCTCGACAAAAACTTCGGATCGCTGCTGTTGACCTGCCCAAACACATATTTGCCGCCGGGTACGACGGGCATAGTCAGATCGCCTTCTTCGCGGGCATGGTCGACCAGCAGTTCAGGATCGTCGATCTCGGCAAAGGGATATCCGTTTTCGCCCAAAGCGGCGTCCAGATCGCGCTGTTCTTCGACCAATTTGTCGCTGTTCAGGGGATCGCCTTGGACAATGCCAAACGCTGTACGCAAATCTTGCGCATCGGGGGCTGCCGAAAGCGTGCCCAGATCAATTGCGCCAAAGCGATAGCGCTCGCCAGGTATGATATTGAAGCGCACCCGCGCCTGCGCATCGGAATTATCAGCGGCATCATTGCCAGCGCGCTGGGCCCCAACCCGGCGAATGATCTGAGCGTTGTAATAGCCATAATTGCGCATCAGACGTTGCAGCAATTCCTCGTCAGCGCGCGCACGGGCCGACAATTGCGCAATGTTTTGCTCGCTATCGCCCAGTTCTTCGATCGTTGAAAGTGCGCGGAATCGCGACAGAAATTCAGACCGTTCGGGGAAATCGGCAGCATCGGTCGGGAAGCCCAAGACAAGCTTGCGATCAATCTCGACCAGATCAATCTCTTCGCGTTCGCGCTGCCGGAATCGGGGCAGGTTGGCGAACGGATTTTCGGCTTGCGCGCCAGCCAAAGGATCGACTTCCTCGATTCCTTGCAATTGCAGATCATCCGGCCATTCCACCTCGAACTGCGGAAGGTCGGCCATCGGGCTATCGGGTTCAAGCGTAGCGGTATCGGGCACCAATGATGGCGAAGCCGGGACTGTAGCGGGATCGACGTTCTGTTGCTGAGCCCCATCTTGGGCCCCATCTTGAGCCCAGTCTTCGGGTCGCTCTACGGCTGCATCGGGGATCAAATCTGCCAGTTCTTGCGAGCCAGAACTGTCTTGCGCGAAGGCAGGCAAACCGCTGGCGGCCAACACCGCAGCAATCGCAATCGACCAATTTGGGAAAAGCGGAGTGCGCTCAGCTCGTCTCGAAGTGAGACTGCTGACCGTCTTTGTTGCCAGTGGAAGGCACAGGTCCGCGCGGCTTAGTCGCATTGGCGATAAGACCAGTTTGTTCTTCTGCAGTGATACGCTGCCATCCATCGCGACCAAGCTTTTCAAGGGGGCGGTAGCGCACCTTGTATTGCATCCGCGGCGAACCTTCCACCCAATATCCAAGATAGACATACGGTATCTGCTCTTCCGCGGCTCGTCGGATGTGGTCGAGGATAATGTAATTTCCAAGCCCCGAGCGTCCCTTGTGATCCGGATCATAAAAACTGTAGATCATAGACAGGCCATCGTCCTGCCGATCCGTTAGACAAGCGCCCACAAGGCGTCCTGGTTCCCCGTTTTCATCGGGTTCGCGATATTCAATGACATAGCTGGACACAGGCGTGTGCTCGACCATGTCGGCATAGTCCATCTCGTCCATGGCGGCCATGCCGCCTTCTGGATGGCGAGCGCTGAGATATTTCAGCAACAATTCGAATTGTTCATCGGTTGCCCAAGGGCGACATTCCACCGCGATTAAATCGCTGTTGCGGCGCAAATTCTTGCGCTGCGTTGCTGATGGAGCAAATTCAGGTGCAACGACCCGGACCGACACGCACGCCTGGCAATCCAGACAGCTGGGGCGATAGGCCACGGTTTGGCTGCGCCGGAAACCGATCCGACCCAGCGCTTCGTTCAGCTGATCCGCATTGGCGCCTTTCAATTCTGTGAAGACCTTACGCTCTGTCCGCCCAGGCAAATAGGGACACGGCGCCGGGCTCGTCACAAAGAAGCGGGGAAATCGAATGGGCGCCGTCACGGGTGGCCAAATCCTCTCAGGATGGAATCAAGCGCCTTTGAGCGCGTTAAGCCCATGTTATGCCTGTTTGGAGGCTCCGGTAAAAGTCCCTTAACCATGAAACATGGTAAATGACTGGTTACTTTGCACAATCAGCCGAGGAAATGCGCCTTTTGACAGACAAATCGAGCGTTTTTTGTCAGTTGAGCTCAACTGGACTAACGGCGTAACCCTTCATCCTTAACGTCTCTACCAAGGCATCCAGCTGCGCCCGGTCTCGCGCTTCACACTCAATGTCGGTGATCAGCCCCTTGGCCGGCAGATGGGTGAAGATGCGCTGGTGGTAGATTTCGATGATGTTGACATTGTGCGCATCAAATTCACGCATCACCTTGAACAAGGCGCCGGGCCTGTCTTGCAAAGTTACCCGCAGTCGCGCCAAACGGCCTTGCCGTGCCAGATCGCGCAACAACACATTGGCTAGCAAGCGCGTATCGATATTGCCCCCGCACAAAACCAGACCAATCTTCTTCCCGGCGAAGCGATCAGGATTGGCGAGCACCGCGGCAAGGCCAGCTGCCCCCGCGCCTTCAACCACCGTTTTCTCAATTTGCAGCAGCAATGAAACCGCATTTTCCAGCTCTGGCTCTTCTACCAGCAGAATGTCATCCACCAGCTCGGCGATGATCTTCGAAGTGAATTCGCCCGGCGATTTGACCGCGATTCCCTCTGCCAAAGTATCGCCGCCGCAAGCCAGATCCTGACCTTTGACCCGCGCAAACATGGATGGGAACAAGGCCGCCTGAACGCCGATGATTTCAATCTCTGGATTGATCCCGCGCGCCGCGGTTGCCATGCCGGATATCAAGCCGCCCCCGCCAATCGGCGTGACCAGGCAATCAATATCGGGCTGATCCTCCAGCATTTCCAACGCCACCGTGCCTTGACCCGCAGCCACATTGGGCTGGTCAAATGGATGGACGAAGGTCAGTCCCATTTCCGCTTCCAGCTTCCGCGCATGGGCGTAGGCTTCATCAAAGGTCTCGCCCTCCAGCACAACCTGACCGCCCACGCTTTCGGTCTGCATGATTTTGACCGTGGGAGTGGTGCGCGGCATCACGATCGTGACCGGCACGTTCAGCCGGGTGCCGTGATAACTTAGGCCTTGCGAATGATTGCCAGCCGAGGCCGCGATTACACCGCGTGATCGTTGTTCTTGCGTCAGATCTAGCAGTGCATTCAGTGCGCCGCGCTCTTTATAAGCAGCAGTGAATTGCAAGTTTTCAAACTTCAGCCAAATCTCGCAACCGGCAATGTTTGACAGGGTCTGCGAATGCATCATCGGGGTGCGCACAACCGCCCCTTCAATCCGCTGGGCTGCAGCGCGAATATGGTCGAGGGTCAGGGCTTCTAGCGCCTGCGCTGTTGTTTGCTTGTTGGCTTCATCACTCATGATTGCGTGCGGTAGTGACTTGGCCTCCTATCCGCAATGCGAATGTCTTTGCACTTGACCAGTTTTTGCCTAATCCGCTTCTCATGACAGACACACAAACACTCGCCTTTATCGGGCTCGGCGTGATGGGTGCGCCCATGGCTGGCCATTTGGCAGCAGCCGGACATCGCGTGATCGCCTATAACCGGACCGCCGCGCGCGCCGATCTTTGGATGGCCGAGCAGCGGGCAAAAGGTCACGATGTCGCCATTGCCGCTACTCCGGCCCAAGCGGCGAAAGATGCCGATATTGTGTTCGCTTGCGTGGGCAATGATGAAGACCTTGGCCAAATCGCTTTGGGCGCAGATGGCGCCTTGGATGCGATGCGCGAGGGCACTTTATTCGTCGATCACACAACCGTATCGGCCCGCATGGCGCGCCAGATCGATAGCGAGGCGCAGGCACGCGGTATTGCGGCGGTGGATGCTCCGGTATCGGGCGGTCAGGCGGGTGCTGAAAACGGAGCCTTGGCGATCATGTGCGGTGGCAGCGAGGCTGCAATGGAGCGCGCGACGCCGGTGATGGACTGCTATGCTGCGCGGATTGTCCATGTGGGCGAGGCTGGTGCTGGCCAGACCGCGAAAATGGCCAACCAAATGTGCATCGCGGGCGTTTTGGGCGGATTGTCCGAAGCGATCCGGCTGGCTGAGGCTGCGGGCTTGGATATGGACAAGACCTATGAGGCTATTTCGGGCGGAGCGGCGCAAAGCTGGCAGATGAACAATCGTTGGCCCACCATGGCCGCTGGCGAGTTTGATTTTGGCTTTGCGATCGACTGGATGCGCAAGGATTTGGGCTATGCCTTGGAGGAAGCGGGCAAGCTGGGGCTGTCATCGCCGATCACATCTTTGGTCGATCAATTCTATGCCGAAGTACAAGCGCAAGACGGCGGTCGCAAAGACACCAGCGCCCTGATCACACGCCTGCCAAAGGGAGCGCAGACATGATCCGCATGCTTACCTTGCCACTGGCTGTTGCCGGGGCGCTTCTGGCTGCAAGTCCCGCTGCGGCGGACACTTTGGTCGAGAATGTCCAAGGCATCACCATCGACGAGAATGGCGCATTGATGCGCTTTACCGGGCTCGTGATCGATGATGATGGACGAGTTCGCGAAGTGCTGATGCGCACGGATGAACGCCCTTCTGACATTGATTTTCAAGAGGATGGGCAAGGCCGCGTCATGTTGCCGGGCATGATTGACGCGCATTTGCATGTCATGGGTCTTGGTATTCAATCGCTGACGCTGGATTTGTCCGAGACCAATTCGCTGGAAGAGGTTCTGGCCAAGATCGCTCAATTTGCCGCCGACAATCCAGGTCGTCCGTGGATTTTGGGCAGCGGCTGGAACCAAGAGAAATGGGGCCTTGGCCGGTTCCCCACAGCTGCTGATCTGGATGCCATACTGCCAAACCGTCCTGTTTGGCTTGGGCGCGTGGATGGCCATGCCAGCTGGGCCAACAGCAATGCGATGGAACGGGCCGGCGTAGACGCAAGCGCGGCTGATCCTGTTGGCGGACGGATTATCCGCCTGCCCGGCTCGCGCGAGCCATCGGGGGTATTTGTCGATAATGCGACCGATCTGGTGGCTAAAGTTGTGCCTCTGCCCCGCCCCGAAGACCGCGATCTCGCTTTGCGCAAAGCACAACAGCGCCTGTTTGAACATGGCGTAACAGCGGCTGCCGACATGGGCACCACTATCGAAGATTGGCAGACCTTCCGCCGTGCCGGAGACAATGGCACGCTGAAATTGCGGATCATGTCCTATGCCCGCAATGTCGCAACGATGGAGCTGATTGGTGGCCCCTCCCCTACGCCATGGCTTTATGATGACCGGCTGCGGATGGGCGGCATAAAACTCTATCTGGATGGAGCGCTGGGATCACGCGGCGCAACCTTAAAGCAAGCCTATGCCGACGAACCCGGCAATCGCGGGTTGCCGATCACATCGCCTGCCCAATTAAGAAATCTGATGAGCCGCGCGGCGCTCGATAATTTCCAGGTCGCCGTTCACGCGATTGGCGATGCCGCCAATGCCGATTTGCTCAGCGCTATCGAAGAACTCAGCGAATCTTACACCGGTGATCGCCGGTGGCGCGTGGAGCATGCCCAGATCGTTGACCCAGCCGACATTGAGCGGTTTGGACGGTTTGGCATTATTGCCTCCATGCAACCGCTGCACCAAACTTCTGACCGCTTGATGGCCGAAGCACGCCTTGGACCAAACCGGTTGGGCGGCGCCTATGCGTGGCGCAGCATCGCTGCAACCGGTGCCAAGCTGGCCTTTGGGTCCGATGCTCCGGTTGAACCTCCCCATGTCATGAACGGTCTGGCCGCAGCCATCAGCCGCACCGATGATCAGGGGCAACCCTTTGGCGGATGGCTCCCTGCACAGACCATCTCTCGCACCGATGCCCTTCGCGCTTTCACCAGCGATGCCGCGTTTGCTGGCTTTGCAGACGGTCGCTTTGGCAGGCTGATTCCGGGCGAGAGAGCGGACTTCATTCTGGTCGATCGCGACCCGCTGCTTTCGTCACCCGAAGACATCCGGGAAACAGTGATCTATGAAACATGGATCAATGGCGAGAAGGTCTTCTCGAAAGATCGATAGGCTCGACAATCTGGCCGAGCATAGGGACACAAATCCCTCGCGCTTTTACTCATCCTTAAGCTTAAACCTGCAAAGGTTGCGATGAAGCGTGGACCAGACCCTTGTCTTTTCGGGAGAAAGTCTGCATTCTCTAATTAATAAGAACGTGGCATAAATCTCGTTCAAGAACAGATGGTCGTACGTCGCAAAATGGAATTGATTCGCCGACATGTCGGCAATTTGGCGCTATGTTGCGGTGCGGCATTTATGTCACAAAATGGCTGTATTTGGGCAAGAAATCGCTAATTTCGGACCAAATGCACTGAGGAATGAGTTGTAGGGTTGCCAGCATTGGCAAGCTTACATATGAATAAAGATGAGAGATTTTGAGAGCTCTAAGGAGACAATAAGATGAAGATTCGTGATTTCGCCGCTGCAGCTGCAGCTCTTTCTTTGGCCGCTGCGCCTGCAATGGCTCAGGCCGCTGACCGCACTTCTGCTCCGGCTGAAGGCGAAAGCGAACTGGGTGGCCAGGGCGGCTCAGGCATCATCTTGGCGCTGCTCGCAGCTGCTGCTGTGATTGCTGGTATCATCATTGCTGCTGATGGCGGCGACGACGATCCCGTTAGCGCCTAAGCGACTGACCAAGAATTAAGGACGGGGCCCGTTTTCGGGCCCCGTTTTTTGTGTGTGCAATCTTTTCGGTTGGCACGCAATGGGCTGAAGGCGATCGGCAGCGCATGCCCACTTGCTCAGCGCAGCACCTCTCTTCACACCGACATAATTCTGCGGGTATCTATTTCGGGCTTACTCGGAGGCCTCTGTCTCTGAAGGCTCCTCGCCCTCACCCTTTGCTGCATCCACTTTCCTTTCTTGAAAGCGCATGAGCAGCAGCGATCCTTCAAACAAGATCAGAAGCGGGATCGCCAAAATAATTTGCGAGCCAGGATCCGGCGGCGTCACAATCGCTGCCAGGGCCACAACCCCCACCACGACATAACGCCGCGCAGAGGCAAATTGCTTGCGCGATACAATCCCTGCCCGGTTGAGCAGCAACAGCAGCACGGGCAGCAAGAAGCACACGCCAAAGGCCAAAATGAACTGCATCACCAAAGACAAATAGTCTCCGGCTGACGGCAAAGCCTCTACCTCCAGCCCGCCAGCGGTTCCCTCAAATCCCAAGAACCAGCGAAAGGCGGTGGGCATAACCACATAATAGGCCAGCGCAGCTCCGCCTGTGAACAGCAGCGGTGTCGCAATCAAGAAGGGCAGGAAAGCTTTCTTCTCTTTCGCATATAGGCCGGGTGCTACAAAGGCCCACAATTGGTTGGCGATGATCGGAAAGCTGACAAAGAACCCTGCAAACAAGGCCACCTTCAGCTCGACAAAGAACACTTCATACAGCTTAGTAAAAATCAGCTGCCCTTCGCCCGACGGGAAGGCATCCTTCAGCGGCTTGACCAAGAAGTCCAAAATGGGGTCGGCAAAATACAGGCAAACGCCGAACCCAATTGCAAGCGCCAAAACGCTGCGCACCAAGCGGCTGCGCAATTCGACGAGATGGTCGAGCAGGGGCGCTTGGGTGTCGTCGATGTCTCTTAGGATCGCCATCTTGCAGCCTATCCCTTGTCGCCAGAACGGTTGTTGTCGACGTCTAGCGAAAGCTGTGGATCGCCGCTTGGAGTGGCTAAATCAGATTCTGCATCCACTGCCGTATCAATGGCCACATCATCCAAAGCTACCGGCGGCCCGGTCATTTCTGCATTGTCGGATTCAGAATCGGCATCAGCATCAGTTCGGGCCATAATGGCCTCGTTCTGCGCCTTCCACTTCTGTTCCATTTCTTCCAATTCCGCTTCCCGCACCATGGCATCCAGCCCGGTGCGAAAGTGATTGGAAACCTTGCGTACTTTGCCGATCCATTTGCCGGCGGTGCGCATTGCCATAGGCATGTCTTTGGGGCCGATGACGATGATCGCCACAACCACAATGACCAATAATTCTGCTGCACCCAAATCAAACATTGCGGTGGACGCGTCCTTTCGCGTCAGTTCGCGCTGTCGTTCCCGGGGGATGCAGCGGCATCACTTTTTGACGTGGTTTCGGATGGCGTTGCATCCTTTGCTTGCGCTTCAATTTGCGCAGATGGCTTGGAAGAGGTGCTCTCTTCTTCGCTCATACCCTTTTTGAAACTTTTGATTCCCTTGCCGAAATCGCCCATCATATCGGCGATCCGCCCGCGTCCAAACAGGACCAGGATGACAAGTGCGATGATCAGAAGTTGCGGCCAGCCAATACCCATAAAGAGTCTCTCTGTTGAAATTGTCCATTTGTTATAGGGATGAACCCGCCGCTGCGCCAGTCATCAGCGCATTTCCAGCAAAAGAAGGTGCTGGTGCGGTCTCGCTTCAAGTCGGGCTGACGCTCTCTTCACCCTCAGCTGGCACATACTCGGGCGCGCCATCGATTTCATCGGCATCGGCATCTCCATCGGGATCAGCTTCAGCTTCATCAGCCCCGGCGGCGTCCATCGCCTCTTCAAACGCATCATCAACCGGATCGAGCAGGCCAGCAGCCTTCAATTCGTCAATTCCTGGCAGATCTCTGCGTGTGCTCAGCCCGAAGTGATCGAGAAAACTGGGCGTCGTTGCATAGATGACCGGCCGGCCCGGCACTTCGCGGCGCCCCGCCATCTTGATCCAGCCAGCCTCCATCAGCACGTCCAGCGTGCCCTTGGCTGTCTGAACCCCGCGGATTGATTCGATCTCTGCCCGGCTCACCGGCTCATGATAGGCAATGATCGCCAGAACCTCGGTGGCTGCGCGACTTAACCGCCGGACTTGCTCGCGCTCGCGCCGCAGCAAATGGGCCAGATCAGGCGCGGTTTCAAAGTGCCACCGCTTGCCGCGCTCAACCAAACAAATGCCGCGCTGATCATAGTGGTCAGCCAATGTCGCCAAGGCCTGCCGGACTGAAGCAATCTCCATACCGCCCAAGTGTCCCGACAGCGCCTCTGCGGTCATCGGCTCTTCAGAGGCGAACAATGTGGCTTCTACCGCGCGCAGCGCCTCGTCCAGCTCTTCGCTCATTGGGTTACCCTTCGGATATGCATAGGACCGAATATTTCATCTTGAGCCAGCTCTGCGCGGCCCTGTCGCGCCAATTCCAGCGCCGCAACAAAGCTGGAGGCCAGCGCCGATTTGCGCAATTTGGGTTCAGCATGCGGAGGCAAAAAGTCCTCCAGCTGCATCCAATCCAGCGTAACGCCCAGCATGGCCGAGACCCGTTCCAAGGCACTATCCAGCGTCATCACCGGGCGATCTGACACCATATAGACACGCGGTGCAGTGCGGGCCTTCACCTGCCCATAGGCTTGGATCAAGGCGTAACTGTCGCAGGTCCATTGGGTCTTGCGGTCAATCCGAAGACCTTCAGGCGCAGCGCGCAGGAAAATGTCGCGGCCTTGCCGGTCGCGCGCCATCAAACGCGCCGCCGCTTCGCGCATCGCGCCCAAGCGCTGCAATCGCAACTGCAGACGCAGCGCCAATTCTTCGGGACTGGGGTCTTCCTGCTCCTCTTTGGGCAGCAGCATAGATGACTTTAGGTAAGCCAGCCACGCCGCCATCACCAGATAATCAGCCGCCAGCTCCAGCCGCAGCGCTTCAGCCCGCTCGATATAGGTCAGATACTGGTCAACCAACGCCAAAATCGAAATCTGGCGCAGGTCAACTTTTTGCCTGCGAGCCAGATCGAGCAACAGGTCGAGCGGGCCTTCCCATCCGTCCAGTTCCAGATAGAGCGCCGGGTCTTCGCTCTTGTCCGCAGCAACGCCGGCCCACGCCTGATCCGCCTCGGGCAAAGGCAGTTCGCCCAGCATCAATCCATCTTCGTTCATGCCGCCTCTCCTGCCAGAGCCAGCAAGGCATCACGCTTGGCCAACAGTGCCGTCTTGGCGTCACTTTCGTCGCGAATAGCGGTGCCTTCCAGCGCACTCTCCAGCCGCTCTGCACCTTTGGCAGACAGCGCGGGAAGCTGGCTTGCGATAGCGATCTGATCGTCCATCTTGGCCCAGCAATTCAGGATCACATCGCATCCGGCAGCATGCGCCTTGACCGAGCGTTCAGGCACGGTCCCGTCCAGCGCTTCCATATCGATGTCATCGGTCAACAGCAGACCGTCAAAACCAATCCGCTGGCGAATGATCAGCTCGATAATTGTTTCAGAAAGCGTTGCCGGATTGTCCGCATCCCACTGCGTAAACAGCAAATGGCCGGTCATACCAATCGGCGCATCGCGTAATGCGCGGAACGGAGCCAGATCGCTTTCCAGCTCCTCATCGCTGGCCGTGACCGTGGGCATTTCCTTATGCGTATCGCACATGGTGCGGCCATGGCCGGGCATATGCTTGATGCAGCCAGCCACTCCGCCCTTGGCCAAGCCGTCCAGAATTGCTCGACCAATGGCAGCCACCTGGCGCGGTTCGCTGCCTAAGGCACGATCCCCGATTACGTCATGCGCGCCAGCCTGGCGCACATCGAGAGGAGGATGAAAATCAACTGTAATGCCATATTCGGCCAGTTCCAGCGCCATAGCGTGCGCATTGACCCGCGCTGCTTCGATCGCGCTGGCCGGAGCAATGGCATAGAGCCGGTCAAACGCTTCCCCCCGGGGATAGGCGCTCCAGTGCGGGGGTCTCAGCCGCGCTACTCGGCCACCTTCCTGATCAATCGACACCAGCAGCCGTTCACGTCCATGAATGCTGCGCAAATCATCGGTCAGGCGCCGTAATTGATCGCCATCGACGCAATTGCGACCAAACAGGATATAGCCCACAGGATCCGCCTCCTGAAAGAAGGCTTTTTCGTCCGCGGTCAACTGGGGCCCGGCAATTCCAAAAATGGCAGGCGTCATGCAGTGAAATTTCGCAGCAAAGCCGTGCTTGGGCAAGCTGCAATGCCCCTCGCAATGGGGAAAACGAGGCCAATTTGGGCAAATTCAGCACGAATCAGGGTTAATCCCGATTAGCCAGCGCCAAATGCGCTCTCACGCGCTGGAAACGCGCCTTAGGGACGCTTGACCTGACAGGCGATCCCTTCGCCTTGCAAAGATTCGCATAGAGCGCGCGCTTCGTTCAGATCTGCCGCAATTGCCTGCAGGCGGTAAACCGTTCCAATATCGGCCTGCCCCTTCAGAACGCGATGTCTAACGCCATTCAACAGCGTGGTTTTATTGCGCAACGTCACCCAACCCGTTTCGGCCAGGCCGCGAGAGCCATAGGCCCCGACCTGAACGCCAACGCCGTCTTGCTCGATCGGTGTCTCATCGGTCGTGCGGGTGCTGAGCGTTGGCCGCGCGGTGCTCTCAGGCTGACCATCCTTGATCACGCTCTCGGTGGATTTGCCTTCGCCCACGGCAAAGCTGGTATCCCCGGTACCGGCAAATTGCTTGCCTCCGGCAACCTCGGGACGAACCTTATAGGGGCCTTCGGGGGCAGCCACAGTCGATCCATCGGCCACATGCGCTTCATCATGCGTGCGATTGGTAAAATACCACACAGCGCCAATGACCAACGTCAAGATGAGCAACAAGATGGCCGCAAAGCTGACGATGCGGCCGGTGTCGATCCCGCCGTCATCATCATAATCTTCCGATTCCAACCAAGGCAGGCTGTCATCATCATTCAGGGCCAACTCGTCACCCAATGCCAGATTTTCGTCCTGCGGCCCCGACATTGTTACATCTCCTCAACGGCATCCACGCCTAATATCCGTAAACCATTACGAATAACTTGCCCTAACTGCGCCGCGAGGAAAAGCCTTGCGCCGGTTAACTCGGCATTGTCGGCCACGATAAAGCGTTTGTCGGGCCGGTCATTACCCAAATTCCAATAGGCGTGGAAAGCGCCGGCCAGATCATACAGATAAAAGGCAATCCGATGCGCTTCACGCGCTTGGGCTGCGGCTTCTACCAGGCGCGGGAATTGCGCGGCCTGCTTTACCAGATCCAGCTCTTCTGCGCCCAGCAATTCCAGATTGTCTGGTGAGGGTGCAAAACCTTCAGCTGCAGCCTTGCGCATGGTCGAATGGATACGGGCATGGGCATATTGGACATAAAAGACCGGATTGTCCTTTGACGCCTCCACCACTTTGGCAAAGTCGAACTCCATTTGCGCTTCGGGCTTGCGTGTCAGCATAGTGAAGCGGACCACATCCTTGCCCACTTCTTCGACCATTTCCTTCAATGTGATGAAATTGCCCGACCGTTTGGACATTTTCAGTGGCTCACCAGCGCGCATCAATTGCACCATCTGAACCAGTTTCACATCGAACGGGATCGGCTTGCCCTGCCCCTCGGACAAGGCCGCAACGGCAGCTTTGATCCGCTTGACGGTGCCAGCGTGATCCGCGCCCCATACGTCGATCAGTGCATCGGCGGTTTCGGCCTTTTGCATGTGATAGGCCAAATCCGCCCCAAAATAGGTCCAGCTGCCATCCGATTTCTTGATCGGACGATCTTGGTCATCGCCAAATTTGGTCGAGCGAAACAGCGGCAGTTCCACTGGCTCCCAATCTTCCGGCGCTTTGCCTTTGGGGGCCTCCAAAAGACCATCGTAAACCAGATCCTGCCCGCGCAGCCACGCCTCTGCCTGATCCGGCTTGCCAGCGGCATGCAGCGCTGCCTCGGACGAAAACAGATCATGCTCGATCCCCAGCAATTTGAGGTCGGCCTTGATCAAATTCATCATTTTTTCGACCGCTTTGGCGCGGAAGATAATCAGCCAATCGGACTCGGGCGCGCTTTGGAATTTATCGCCCAATTCCTGCGCAATCTCTTGGCCAAGCGGGATCAGATAGTCGCCCGGGTAAAGACCTTCGGGAATGTCTCCAATATCCTCGCCCAACGCCTCGCGATAACGCAGGTGAACGGACCGAGCGAGTGTATCCACCTGCCCGCCCGCATCATTGATATAATATTCACGCACAACGCTGTGCCCGGCATACTCCAGCAGGCTGGACAGGGCATCGCCCACCACCGCGCCGCGGCAATGGCCCATATGCATGGGACCGGTCGGGTTGGTGGAGACAAATTCAACATTGACCCGCTGTCCTGCACCCATGGCCGATTTGCCATAGCTATCGCCTTGGCTGGCAATCGCTGAAATCTCGTCCAGCCATACGCCGGGCGTCAGCCGCAGATTGATAAATCCGGGGCCTGCGATATCAGCACTTTGAACCTGTGGATCATCGTTCAGCTTGGCTACGATTTGCTCGGCCAGTGCGCGCGGATTGGTCTTGGCCTGCTTGGCCAGAACCATCGCTGCATTGGTGGCCAGATCACCATGCGATGGATCGCGCGGCGGCTCGACCGCCACATTGGCATAGGATGTACCAGCTGGCAGCGCGCCCTCTGCCTCTAGCGCAGAAAGCACATCACCAATCTTGGCCGTGAAAGCGGAGTATACTGTTTGCATATCAGACATAGGCGCGCGGTTAGACGAGCCACCAAAAAGCGCAAGTTTTTGCTACCCATCCCAAGGGACCCAGATGGGTCAAAATGGGAGCCGGATTTAGCGCGTGGCGTTATAGGCCAGCTGGTCTTCGCTCAGCTGAAACCCAATCAAAAGCTCAAAGCTGGCGCGCTGGATTGCGGCGCGCACTTGCGGGTCCGCCAGTGGATCGAGGGCAGCATCAGGATCACCTGCTTTGCGTCGTCGTGTGATCCGCTCGCGAATATCAGCAGGCAAGGATGCTTCGGCACGGTCGACAAAAGCACCGGCTTTTCCGCTTGCCTGGGCGCGTTCTTGCCCATCCGCAAAGTTCAACGTTACGTTGCCTACCCGCTTGGTCACAACAGCAGAGCCGCCGCGCACCACGGTTGAGAAATAGGGCACGGTGACTTGGCGCGCACCGCGTGTGTCCATCCGGCGTGCAATCACATCAAATGTGACGCCGCTGTAAACCTTGGCACCCGAATCATCGCAAGTGCTGCGCACATTGGTGATCGATGCCGTCATATCCAGATTGGTCGCTGTGCGATCGCCCGCCGTTCTGAAGGCGGTTACATCGCCGGTGTAATCGGGAACCCCTACAGAGGGGCAAGACGACAATACCGAAGTGATGCCAACACCTTGATCGACAACCAGTTCACCTTCGCGTGAGCAGCCAGCCAATGCGGCGGCCATGGCAATTGCAGGTAACAGGCGAGTGCGGGAAAACATGAGGGGCAAATTCCTTGATCGATCAGTTTTGGCTCAAAAGCGTGAGCATGTCCTAGCGGCGCGTTAAGCAATGCGCTAGAGGGCGCCGTATGAACGCTGCCTTTCAAACACCAGAATCTGGGGACACAGCCGGCAATAACGGCTCTGCCCCCGCTCTCAAGCTGCTGATCGCAGCGCCTCGTGGCTTTTGCGCCGGGGTAGACCGCGCGATTGAAATCGTTGAACGATCCATCGAGCGCTATGGCGCGCCGGTCTATGTCCGTCACGAAATCGTGCATAATAAATATGTAGTCAATTCGCTGAAGGCGCAGGGTGCCATATTCGTGGAAGAGCTGGACGAAGTGCCCGACGATGCTCCTGTTGTATTCAGCGCGCATGGCGTGCCCAAATCTGTTCCGGCAGAGGCCGAACGGCGCAAGATGATCTATGTCGATGCGACCTGCCCCTTGGTCAGCAAAGTGCATCGCCAGGCCGAGCGTCAGATTGAAAAAGGTCAGCACATCATCTTTGTCGGCCATGATGGCCATCCCGAAGTGATCGGCACCATGGGCCAGGTTGAACCTGGGCAGATGACGCTGGTGGAAACAGTTGACGATGTTGCGACGCTGCAGGTTCCTGACGAAGCTAGCTTGTCCTACCTTACGCAAACCACCCTGTCGGTGGATGACACAGCTGACATCATCGCCGCGCTGCAACAGCGCTTCCCCCAAATTCAGGGGCCCAAGGCAGAAGACATTTGCTATGCCACCAGCAACCGCCAGGCTGCGGTCAAACAGATCGCTCCCGCAAGTGATCTGGTGCTGGTGATTGGAGCGCCCAATTCATCCAATTCCCTGCGCTTGGTAGAGGTCGCCCAAAGACTTGGTACCGACGCCAAATTGATCCAGCGCGCCGATGAAATCGAGCCGGAATGGCTGGAGGCCGTGGGTACTCTGGGCTTGACCGCGGGCGCATCCGCTCCGGAAAAACTGGTGCGCGAAGTTGTCGATCGCATCTCGCAATGGCGCACGGTTGAAGAAGAGACCATTTCTGCTGCAACAGAGAAGATGGTCTTTAAGCTGCCGCGCCAGCTTACTGAGTAATCGAGAGCTTCACCTTGGCCGTCTACACTCATCTTGCTGCCGAAGATCTGGCCGAATTGATTGCGGCCTATGACGTAGGCCAGCTGGTTTCGGCAAAGGGCATTGCCGAGGGGGTTTCCAACAGCAATTGGTTGATCGAAACCACAGGTTCCAATGGATCGGGCACGCGCTTCATTCTGACCATGTATGAACGTCGGATCGAGACCAACGATCTGCCATTTTTCCTCGGGCTGTTGGACCATTTGGCCGACCATGATTGCCCGGTTCCGCGCACGATCCATGATCGCGGCGGGGCAGCTTATCGCATGCTGGATGGCAAAGCAGTCGCCCTGATCGAATTTCTGCCCGGCGTATCGATTGACCACCCCACCCCGGCGCAAGCGCGATCGGTTGGACGGGCGCTGGCGCAGATCCATCTGGCCGCGCGTGACTTTGATCAATCGCGCTATCAGACGTTGGGGCTGGCAGCATGGGATGATCTGATCGACAAATGCGGCGCAGACAATTTGGCGAAGATCGATCCGCAGCTGCCCGACATGGCGTTTGATGAATTGAGCTGGTTAGCGGGCGAATGGCCCGGCGGCCTGCCGCACGGCGTCAGCCATTGCGATCTGTTTCCCGATAATGTGCTGATGCTGGACGATAAGGTTTCTGGCCTGATCGACTTCTATTTCGCCGCCAATGACATCTTCGCTTATGATCTGGCGGTCACGCATGCCGCATGGGCCTTTGATGCAAGCGGTCAGGAATTTCGACCGGATATCTCTGCGGCATTGATCGCCGGATATGAAGATGTCCGGCCAATGTCCGCAATCGAGCATGAATGCTTGCCCATCCTTGCACGCGGTGCCTGCATGCGGTTCATTGCATCGCGATCTGAGGATTGGCTGACCACCCCCGATGATGCATTAGTGAAGCGCAAGGACCCGATGGATTTTGCCCGAAGGCTGGCGTTCTATCGCGATCAAGGTGCCCAAGCTTTTCAGACAGAAGCCGGCTGATGAAGGCGGTCCAGATTTACACCGATGGCGCCTGCAAGGGCAATCCGGGACCAGGCGGCTGGGGTGCGTTAATGCGCATGGGCGAGCATGAAAAGGAGCTGTCCGGCGGCGAGGCCGAGACCACCAACAACCGGATGGAGTTGACCGCGGCAATCAGGGCGCTGCAGGCGTTGACCCAGCCGTGTCAGGTTGAGCTGTATTCAGACAGCAAATATGTGCTGGAAGGGATCACCAAATGGATCCACGGATGGCAGAAGCGGGGCTGGAAAAACGCGAGCAAAAAGCCGGTGCTGAATGAGGATCTTTGGCGCGAATTGTTGGACGCGGCCGCGCCTCATCAAATGAGCTGGAATTGGGTAAAGGGCCATTCGGGGCATCCGGAAAACGACCGGGTGGATCAATTGGCCAGCGATCAAGCAGCCGCCTTTGGCGCGGCGCGATCAGATCAATAGAAAGCGTCTAAGGGTGCCGGCGCGCACCACTGCGATGCGCGCCAGACATACCAATCAGTAATTATCGACCACTTCGGCCTTGGGTCCGTTTTTCAAGACCGATTCAATCGCGTTCTTGGCACTGGCCTTTGAGGAATAGCCTTCGGTCCACCAAATCGTTTCCGAATTGTAGATGAAATAGGACACGAATTCGCCCTTCTTGTTTTTCCGGATTTCAAAGCGGTGAGCCATTTGCATTCCTCCATTTTGGGTTAGCTTCCTTGCGCACCCTAATGCCGCTGACAGAAAAATCTAGCCAAACCGCAGTGGGCTGTAAGTTTCAGCATTTATGCCCTTGGTCATTGCATCGGCAGGCTGATCCAGCAGCATCTGAACAGCTAGGCGCGCAGAGGCGGGCGCTGTTTGAATGCCCCAGCCGCCCTGCCCTGCAAACCAGAAGAAGTGAGGGATCGCGCGGTCGCGGCCATAAATGGGCAAGCGGTCAGGGGCAAAGGTGCGCAGCCCAGCCCATTTGCGCTCGACCTGCTCGATCTGAATGTCGGCCACATCGGCCAGCCGATCTATCGCTTCGGCAACCGCAATCTCTTCGGGGGCAGCATCGCATGGAGCACTGGGCGCTTCGTCATGCGGGCTGAGCCACAACCGGCCATTTTCTGGCTTGAAGTAGAACCGGCCGCCAATATCCAGAACCAACGGAAGAGTGGCGGGTGCTTCTGGCGAGACACGCAATTGCAACACTGTGCGGCGCAGGGGGGTGAGGCCAAGCGGTCGCGCACCGGCGATAACTGCCACCTCGTCCGCCCAGGCGCCAGCTGCGTTGATCAATATTTTCGCGCGGATCTCCTCACGGCCGCAATCGAGCTGCCAAACATCGCCTACCAACCGAGCTGATCTCAATGGTGCCCGCGTCAAGACCTCGCCCCCGGCCTTGCTCAAACGCTTGAGATAATGGCTATGCAGGCCAGCCACATCAATATCGGCACAGGCCGGTTCCCAAATGGCATCGCACCATTCGCTGCGCAAAATAGGTGCCTTTTGCGCCAATGACGATGGATCAAGCCGCTCCAAGCTGACGCCTGTTTTAGCAAAACGGCGCATAAAATCATCCAGCTCGGCGCGATCTTGCTCGCGCCCGATATATAAGGAACCGCGCTGCTTCAAAAAGCCGTTCTCGCGCAGGAAATCACCGGATGCTAAGGTGAATGGCACAATGTCCGGACCACCGTAACACTCGTCCCAAAAAGCAGCGGAGCGCCCCGTGGCGTGATAACCGGGCTGATCTTCGGCTTCCAACACCACCACGCTGGCGTGCGGAGCCAGCTCGGCTGCCAGACTGGCGCCAGCAATGCCCGCCCCGATGACGGCGAAATCGTAGACCGTTCGGCTCATTGTTGCGCTGGTTCTGCCAATTCTGAAGCCTTAGCTGGGGCATATTGAGCGAGAAAATGGTCAATCGCATCCATCGCCAAGGATCGGACCAGATCCCCTTCGCGCAGCAATTCATGGTGGGCTTCTTTGCCAAACTCCAACAATTGAGCATTGGGCATGCGCTTGGCCGCTTCTGCAATGGCAGGCATAGATACAAGCTTGTCGTTTGATGTGCCGATCAGCAATGTCGGAGTCTCTATCGACTCCAACCTGCCAGCGGCAAACAATTCGCGCATAGAGGCATAGGCCCGCTCAACCCAACCCCAGCTACCCGGCCCCATAACCAGTTCAGGGCGATGCTCGCGCCACCATAGTTCATCGGCATAACGGTCCCGGTCATGCGTGAGCAATGAAGCGCGGGACGCAGGAACGGCACCGGGCTTCTCGCTCCATTTCCAGGCTGGGCGCATGGGATCACCGACAGCGATCATCAACTTGGCCGCACCATGACCGATGGCCGATGGCAGTGGCCCGACAAACCCCAGCATCGGAGCCGAAAGGAATACCGCAGCAGGATCCGCTGCACCATCGGCAACGCCGCGCAATGCCAGATGTCCGCCCATCGAATGGCCTGACAGAACATGGGGCCCTGGCGTGGATGCTTTCCAATCCGACCAGAAGGCGCGCAAATCTTCGATCCAAACCGAAAAATCACTTATGTGGCCGGTAACCTCGTCATTGCCCAACCGGCCCGAACCACCCTGCCCGCGCCAATCGGCGGCAGTGACCCGCCAGCCAGCGCGGTGCCATTGTTCCAGGGCCTCGAGATATTTTTCGTAATTGTCGCCCCTGCCTGGGAAAAACAAGATCGAGCCACGCTTGGGCTCGCCTGCGCCTGGCCAATCAATCCGGCGGATCGAATGGCCGTCAACAGCCTGCCAAACGCTCTCCACCGCGTCAGCCGGGATGGCG
This sequence comes from uncultured Erythrobacter sp., assembly GCA_947495555.1. Classification (GTDB taxonomy): domain Bacteria; phylum Pseudomonadota; class Alphaproteobacteria; order Sphingomonadales; family Sphingomonadaceae; genus Erythrobacter. The sequence goes on from CANLZI010000002.1 coordinate 254,191, forward strand.
CGCCGATCAATAGGGTTATTGTGCGCCTGCTTCACGTTACTAATGACAAGCCTCCAGGTCTGGTTACTTTTTGGTAAGTGATAATCTGTAGCACCGGCTTCCAAGGGGAGACTTGGGGCCAAATGTTCAGCGAATACCTTCACTACGGGCTGCTTATTGCCTTGGCAATCGCGCTGGTATTTGCCGCGTTTACGGACCTGCGTCGGCGCCAGATCGACAATTGGTTGAACGGCGCAATCGTTCTGGGCGCACCGCTATATTGGTGGTCGAGCGGCCTGACCCTGTATCCCGAAATTGCCATCCAATTGGCCATTGCACTGGCGGTGTTCGCCGTGCTTGCGGGCCTGTTCATTCTGAAAATGATGGGCGGCGGCGATGTCAAACTTTTGACTGCGCTGGCGCTTTGGATCGAGCCGACCATGTTCCTCAAACTGCTGATCATCATGGCGCTGGTTGGCGGCTTGCTGACCATCGTGATGGGCATTGCCCACCTCATGAAACGCCAAAGAGATCGACTGGCCGTACCCTATGGCGTGGCCATCGCGGTCGGCGGATTGTGGGTTCTTGGCACACACTACCTTCCCCTTGCTGGTCAAACAGCTGGCTCGGGGTGAACCTGATTTTAACCATTTAAATCTAGAAACGTGAACCATACCCGCCCGAACAATTTTTAATGGGCCGAAATAGGGGGCTAGAATAGCCATGGATAGGAAGAAGCTGGTATTGCTGTTGGGAGCGCTGGTCATTGCGATCGGCACCGCTTTGGCAGCTCGTAGCATGTTCGCTGGTGCAGCTGCACCTGAAGTAGAAGCGGCTCAGCCGGTTCCACAAGGACCAAAAGTTTTGGTGGCGCAACGCGCTTTGCCCACCGGCACCATTATCACCGTCGACGCGCTGAATTTCCAGCAGTGGCCGGAAGAACTGGTGCAGGACGCTTATTTCCTTGATGGCGAATCCGACATCAACAAACTGATCGGCACCGTTGTGCGCCACCCCATCACTGCGGGTGAGCCAGTTACTCAAGGTTCGCTGGTTCGTCCTGGCGATCGTGGGTTCCTTGCAGCGGCGCTTGGCCCAGGCATGCGGGCGGTCACCGTTCCTGTGTCAGCCAATACCGGTGTTGCCGGCTTTGTCTTCCCAGGCGACCGGGTTGACCTTGTTTTGACCCAAACCGTTGCCGGTGAAGAAGGCGCGCCATTGAAGGCAGCTGAAACAGTACTGCGCAATCTGCGCGTGCTTGCCACCGACCAAACAACCAATCAGATCAAAACCGAAGACGGTAAGACGGTTGTTCGCGGCTTCAAGACAGTCACCATCGAAGTGACGCCAAAGATTGCTGAGAAAGTTGCTGTGGCCCAAACCATCGGCACGATCAGCCTGGCGCTTCGCTCTATCGCTGACAACCAAGTTGAACTCGAGCGTGCGATTGCTTCAGGCGATATCGTAGTGCCCGAAGATGCCACTCCCGAAGAAGAAGAGCGTCTGTTGCGCGCCGCGATGAACCGTCCGGTCGACAAAGGCACAACCTTCAGCACCGGTGGTGATGTATCGCGCTTCCAACGTTCTACCATTCCGCCACAGACCAAGGCTGCTGTTGCTGCCAACGCTGCGGCAGGTCTGAACGGAGCCGCACGTCCAGGACCAAGCGTCCGAGTGACACGGGGTAACAACACGCAAGTTGTTGGTGTTGGATCAGGCGCTGGTCGCATGCTCAACCAACAAGCTGCAGGCGTTCGCAGTGGCGGTCGCACTGTACCCGCCGCCAGCGCTGCGCTGGTCCGGTAAAGGGGCACGACCATGAACAACTTCACACATCGTCACGCTGCACATGCGGCAAATAAGATCAAACCGAGGGGCAAGATCATGAAACGCCACCTTACTGCCAAATTGCTGCTCGCCAGCCTGGCCATCGCACCGCTTGCTGGTGTCCCGATGACCACCGCTACCGCGCAGTCTATCGCCAGCCCGACGGACGACATCGTGATCTCTATTGGTCGCGGCGAGCTTGTCACTATCCCTGGTTCAATGGCCGATGTTTTCATTGCCAATGATGCCGTTGCGGATGTGCAGGTAAAGTCACAGCGCCAGCTGTATGTGTTCGGCAAAAATGGTGGTGAAACCACGATCTATGCCAGCAATGCTGCAGGTGACGTGATCTGGTCAGCCAATATCCGCGTGGGTTCAAACATTGACAGCATCGATCAGATGCTGGCTCTGGCGATGCCCGCAGCCAAAGTCAGCGTTGCAACCATGGGTTCCAACACTGTTTTGCTGACCGGTACGGTTGCAGCTCCTGAAGACGCAGCAGAAGCAGAACGCTTGGTTCAAGCCTTCCTGGGTGATGATGCCAATGTAATCAGCCGCCTGAAGATGGCGACACCGCTGCAGGTCAATTTGCAGGTTCGCTTTGCCGAAGTCAGCCGTTCGCTGGTTCGCGCAATTGGCGGCAATCTGTCGACACGTGACCAGACAGGCGGTTTCCTGTTCGGTGTGCAACGCGGCAATGGCCCCGTTATCGGCGGTGCCGGTACAGCTGGTCTTCCAGTGATTGATGCTTCATCGCAATTCGGTCTGCCAGCAGGTTCAATCTCGCTGCCATTCGATCCGGCATCGGGTGAGTTTGTGACCGGTGGCACGACTTATGACTTTACGTCCAACCCAGCGCAAACTGCTATTCAAGCGGCTGGCCGCTTGTTTGGTCTGGATGTTGGTGCAGCGTTTGACCTGTCCGAACAGCTCGGCCTGGTTACCACGCTTTCAGCACCTAATCTGACCGCGCTTTCGGGTGAAACGGCTGACTTCCTTGCAGGTGGTGAGTTCCCGATCCCGACAAGTCAGGGTCTGGGCACCACCGCGATTGAATATCGCAATTTCGGTGTCAGCCTGTCTTACACGCCAACAGTTCTTTCCAACGGCCGGATTTCAATCCGCGTTCGTCCGGAAGTATCCGAGCTGTCGACGCAAGGCTCTGTTGTCATCAATGGCTTCCAAATTCCGGCACTTACAATTCGCCGGGCAGAAACCACCGTTGAGCTGGGTTCAGGTCAAAGCTTCATGATTGCTGGCCTGATGAGCAACAATGCGCAGACCACATTGGATAAGGCCCCTGGCCTTGGCGATGTGCCGATCCTGGGCAATCTGTTCCGCTCACGTTCGTTCCGTAAGGGCGAAACCGAGCTGGTGATTGTTGTTACGCCATATCTGGTTAAGCCAGTGAACGCGTCCGACATCCAATTGCCAACCGATGGCTTCAATGCAGCCAACGAATTCGAGCAGTTGCTGGGATATCAAAACCATTCGGGCACATCGGACACAGGTCGTCCGGTTCCAACCGCCAAGGATAAAGACGCTCCTGACCCCACTGTGGGCAAGATCGATCCAGCAGCGATTGTCCCGTCAAGCCAGTCCAACACCAAGCGGGCTGACAATGAAAAGAAACGCAAGAACGATCGTCGCGCAGATTCTGCGGCGCCCGGCTTTAGCCTCTAATCGAGAAAGGTGAGATCAATGCCTATTGCAAAACACAGCAAGCTGGCCAAAGCGCCCGCAGTTGCAATCGCCCTCTCGCTAGGCCTGGCCCTTGGCGGATGCGGCGGAATGCCAACCAACAAAAGCCTTTATAGCGTAAAGCAACCGGTCGTTGAGCGGTCCAACTATACGCTGGATGTGCAGACTAACCAGTCCGGCATGACCATCTCCGAACAGCAACGTCTGACGGGTTGGTTTGAAGCGATGGACCTGCGCTATGGCGATCGCATTTCGGTGGATGATCCACTGGACAGCGAAGCGACCAAGGATGCGGTTGCTGAATTGGCCGGCCGATTTGGTCTGCTGATCGAATCAACCGCTCCGGTAACATCCGGATTTGTTCAGCCTGGCTATGCCCGGGTTGTGCTGACCCGCTCAACCGCATCGGTGCCTGGTTGCCCCGATTGGAGCGAGTCTTCCGACATGAACTATAACAACGCGACCTCACCAGGTTACGGTTGTTCGACCAATAGCAATCTTGCCGCAATGGTCGCCGACCCAGAAGATCTGATCGAGGGTGCCGAAGGCTCGGGCGAGACCTGGGTAACCGGCCAAACCCGCGCTGTTGACCGTTATCGCACCGATGGCCCTAGCGCCGGCGGTCTGACAACCAATCAAACTGGAGGGAACTGAGCCATGAACGCTCCTTGGAAATCAGGCATGCCTGGCAATCGCGATCCATTCGCCGCCTATATCTGCGACGACAACGCGCTGGACGTCTTGCGTCCTGTGGTCATCGAATTGGGATGGCAGCCGGAGAAGTGCAACAAAGGTGGATTGCGCAACGCTGTTCAGTCTTTGTCTGTCAGCGCCAGCCCGAACATTCTTATGGTCGATCTGTCAGAAAGCGGTGATCCGCTGAACGATATCAACGCTTTGGCTGAGGTTTGCGAACCCGGCACAGTGGTGATCGCGATCGGTCAGGTCAACGATGTGCGCTTATATCGCGATCTGTTGGCCAGCGGCATTCACGATTATCTGCTGAAGCCACTTTCGGCCAGCCAGGTACGCGATTCACTGAACCAGGCTCAAGCTGTCTTTACAGCTCCTAAGCCCGGCGAAGCAGAAGCGGTCAAGCGCCACATTTCCACCGCAGTTGTGGGAACACGCGGAGGTGTTGGCGCCTCTACCTTGGCAACGTCGCTGGCATGGTTGTTCAGTCAAGAGCACCAGCTGCCAACGGCATTGCTTGATCTGGACGTACATTTCGGAACGGGTGCCTTGGCACTCGATCTGGAACCAGGCCGCGGTTTGACCGATGCGATTGACAATCCAAGCCGGATTGATGGTCTGTTCATCGAACGCGCCATGATCCGCGCCAATGATAATCTGTCGATTCTGTCCGCAGAGGCACCGATCAACGCACCGCTGATGACAGATGGTTCGGCCTTCGTTCAACTGGAGGAAGAATTCCGCCAGGCGTTCGAAATGACCATGATCGATCTGCCACGCAACATGCTGATCAACTTCCCCCACTTGCTGGCAGACGTGAATTTGGTGTTGCTGGAGACGGAAATGACGCTGGCATCCGCCCGCGACACCATCCGCATCCTGTCTTGGCTGAAAACCAACGCGGCTCATGCCCATCCTATGGTCATTGCCAACAAGGTTCAGTCCGGCGTGACAGAGATCAGCAAGTCTGACTTTGAAGCCTCGATCGAACGCAAGATCGACTTCACAATCCCCTACGATGTGAAAGCTGCTTCTAATGCGGCCAAGCTGGGTCAGGTGTTTGTTGAAGCCAATCGTTCGGCCAAGGCAACCTCTGTTATCAAGCAGATCGCAGACCGGATCGTCGGTTCCAGCGAAGAAGATCTTGCAGCTGAAGAGCCAGAGAAGAAGTCTCTGCTCGGCACGTTCGATCTGAAATCGTTGCTGGCGAAAAAGGGCAAGAATGCCCCGGTTAGCGAACCAGCAGAATAATATTGGTTAGGTGGGTTGCACATAGGGTTTCGGGGGCTGTCTTGGCCAATCGGTTAAGCGCCTCCGCTACCACTAACCTGAATTTGATAGGGAAAGGCGGGACAATCACATGAGCATTCTTCAGCTCTTGTTGCTTGGCGGCGTAGTGATGGCAGTACTTGTGGGCGGCTATATGCTGTACGCGATGCCGTCGGCTGCAAAATCAAGTCAACGCCGCCTGGATGCGGTCCGCTATCGGCACTCCGAAAGCACCGACACCAAGGTTGAATCGCAACTGAAAAAGGCGATCGCTGCGCGTAAACCAAAAGCGCACAAGATTGCTGGTTCTGGTTCGCGCGTTGAGGCTTTGGCAGTGCGTTTGGATCGCACCGGCAAAGGCTGGACCTTGTCGCAGTATCTCTATGCAACGCTGGGTGTTGCACTGTTTATCACCGTTATCATGTTCCTGCGGAGCGGGGCCTTGATGATGTCATTGGCAGTGGGTTTGTTCGTGGGCGCTGGCCTGCCGCATATGGTGGTCAACTTCTTCATCAAGCGGCGGACCAACCAGTTCAACGGGAAATTCCCTGACGGCATCGAGCTGTTGGTGCGGGGCCTGCGTTCTGGTCTTCCGGTAACCGAGACCTTGGGCATTGTTGCCCAAGAAGTTCCCGGCCCAGTAGGCGAAGAGTTCAAAGGCATCGTCGAACGGATTAAGATTGGCCGCACGATGGAGGAATCGCTTCAGGAAACAGCCGACCGGCTGGGCATCCCGGAGTTTAACTTCTTCTGCATCACCTTGGCGATCCAACGCGAGACCGGCGGTAACTTGGCCGAAACATTGTCAAACCTTGCCGATGTTCTGCGCAAGCGTGCGCAAATGAAGCTCAAGATCAAAGCGATGAGCTCTGAATCAAAAGCGTCAGCCTATATCGTGGGTTCATTGCCCTTCATCGTCTTCATCATGATCTTCTCGATCAACCCAGAATATATTGGCGGCTTCTTCACCGATGACCGACTGATTGTTGCCGGGCTTGGCGGGCTGGTGTGGATGTCGATCGGCGGCTTTATCATGGCCAAAATGGTCAGTTTTGAGATCTAAGAGAGGGAACGGAAACAATGCTAAATAACCCTCCTGGACCGACACTTCTCGGCTTTGATGTTATCCTTGTTGGAACGATCCTAGCCGGGATTGCCACTCTGGCTGTGATGTTTGCCATCTATGCTGCGGTGACCGTCAGAGACCCGATGGCGAAACGCGTTCAGTCTCTGAACGAGCGCCGTGAAGAATTAAAAGCGGGCATCATCACATCGAGCGCCAAAAAGCGCGTCAGCCTGGTTCGCAAGACGGACAAGACGGACAAGATGAAAGAGCGCTTGGAGGGCATGAAAGTCCTTCAGCAAAGCCAGATCGAAGCCATTCAGCAAAAACTGGCGCATGCCGGCTATCGCAATAAAGAACTGGCTGTTCTGGTGATTGGTGCGCGTATCGTGCTGCCTATCGTATTGGGCTTCACTGCGTTCATGCTGCTCTACGTCGTGGAGATTTATCCTGATTGGCAGATGAAGAAGGTTATGGCTTTGTCCGCGGCCGTTTTCCTCGGCTACAAAGGTCCGGAAATCTTCCTCGCGAACAAGGCCAGCAAACGCACGACCGAAATCCGCAAGGGTTTGCCCGACGCACTCGACCTGTTGGTCATCTGTGCAGAGGCTGGACTGACGGTGGATGCTGCCTTTAACCGGGTCGCCAAGGAATTGGGCCGCGCTTATCCCGAGTTGGGCGACGAATTCGCTCTGACCGCGATTGAGTTGTCCTTCCTCAGCGAGCGTCGGATGGCGTTTAACAATTTGGCCTATCGAGTCGATCTGGAATCGGTTCGCGGCGTGGTCACCACCATGGTTCAAACCGAACGCTATGGTACTCCACTGGCATCCGCATTGCGCGTATTGTCGGCTGAATTCCGTAACGAGCGCATGATGCGAGCTGAAGAAAAGGCTGCGCGCCTTCCGGCTATCATGACCATTCCGCTCATCCTGTTCATTCTGCCCGTGCTGTTCATCGTGATCCTTGGACCGGCAGCTTGTTCGATCTCGGATTCCTTCATCAGCAAATAAGGAATTTGAGGAGCAAAAGCCCAACAGATTTGGGTGCAGAGCCTGATGGGGGTTAGGCTCTTGCAATCGGAGGCCCGCTTCGCGTCAATCGCGCGAGGTGGGCCCCTTTGTATCTGTATTGTTGAAAATCCGCTTCAGCATGGCTTTGAATTGAGCCTGCTCTTGCGCTGACAGAGCAGCGAAAATGTCTCGCTCCATTTGCTCCACCATGGGCATTACCTCTTGATGGATGGCCTTGCCTTCCTCGGTCAGCTCCAACAGATGAGAGCGACCATCATGCGCGTTAGGTTTGCGCTTCAGCAATTCGCGTTCTTCCAGAACCTTGCTCGCGCGATTGACCGCAACCTTGTCCATCAAAGTCGCCTGGGTCAGGTCGCGCTGAGTGGCTGCGCCCGCATCCCCCAGCACCGCAATCACGCGCCATTCTGTGATCTTTAAACCAAACCGCGCGCGATAGCGTTGTGCGATCATGCTGCTGACAGCGTTCGATGTTACAGACAGTTGATAGGGTAGAAAGTCAGCCAGCCGTCCAAGGGTAGCACCGGATTGGTTTTGATCGTCGTCCATGCTGGATGGCTTCCCACAATAGTCGCCAGCTTGGCAAGAGCCGGCGACTTTTTGCACCACATTTTAGAACCAATTGTCAGCGATATTCAGGCTCGTCCCACCATGGGTAGAAATCGGGCATGTCCTGGCTCACCTTGTCGGGATAGACTGGTGCGCGCTTTTCTAGGAAGCTGGCGATGCCTTCTTTGGCGTCCCCTGCCCGCGACATGCGATAGATCGATTTGCTGTCCACCCGGTGCGCCATCATCGGATGTTCGGTGTTGGACAGACGCCACATCATCGCCCTGGTCATCGCTACCGAAATGGCTGATGTATTGTCCGCAATCTCGCGCGCTAACGCAACCGCAGCTGGCATCAAATCTTCGGCTGCATGGACCGAGCGGACCAGGCCCGCCTGATTTGCCGTGGCAGCATCAAATATGCGCCCAGTATAGCACCATTCCAACGCCTGTTGGATGCCCACTATCTTGGGCAGGAACCAGCTTGAACAGGCCTCAGGAACGATGCCGCGCCTCGCAAACACAAAGCCATACCGCGCCGTGTCGCTGGCCAGCCTGATATCCATCGCCAATTGCATTGTCGCGCCAACACCAACCGCCACTCCGTTGCAGGCGCTGATCAGCGGCTTGGTGGATTGGAACAGGCGCAAGGTCAGCTTGCCGCCGCCATCGCGCACCGTCGGGTCAGACAAATCCTCCACTTCATTCGGATCGGAGAACACATGCCCTCCACCCTCTGGAGTCAGGTCAGCACCAGCACAAAAGGCACGGTCTCCTGCCCCGGTAAAGATCACCGCACGAATGCTGTCATCGGCGTCAATGTCGTCCATCGCATCGCAAATTTCACCTTGCATATGGCGCGTATAGGCATTCATCTTCTCAGGACGGTTCAATGTGATCGTTGCGATACCATCGCTCTTGTCGACCAAGATTTGCGTGTAATCGGCCATGTATACCTCCTGAGATGGGTGGCGGGTCTAAAGTCGGATTTGCCGGGACACCTATAACGCCAAGATGGGGGCAATTTCATGTCCATTTTCGATAGGCGCAATCGACAAGGCAAGGGTCGACCAGCCGTCATGGGTTTTAGTTGCTTGCGATTATGGCGATCGCCATTCCAGAACCACGGTTTCGCTGCCATCGTCTTCTTGTCGTGTCCCAGTTTTGCTCAAACCGGCTTTTTCCAACACCCTTATCGACGCGAGATTGGGCGATGCCACGGTCGCGATGAAATGGGTCAGCCCATGGAGGTTCTGGCCATAGTGGATCAACCCGCGCACAAATTCACTCGCCAAGCCCCTGCCCCATACACCCGGTTGAAAGGCGTATTTGATTTCAGGCTCGGGTTGATTGCCAGGATGCACGATGCCGCCAAAACCGACAACTTCGTTTGTCTGACGATCCTCGATCGCGAACATTCCATAACCGCGCTTTTCGTAATTGGTTCGGGTAACACCCATCCAATATTGAGCCTCTTGCGCTGTGATTGGCTGGCCATCGTCAATCCAACGAGCCACCTCGGCTTGCCCATACAATTGCAGGACGCGCGGCTCGTCGCTCTCAACCCAGCGCCGCACGGCGAGATGTTCGGTCTCGAATACAAACGATCCGCTCATTGCAGTGCCCCCAAACGAAATTGCCGCCGCCCGGACATTTCTGCACGAGCGGCGGCAAGTGTAAAGCTTTGACGCGCTAGCCTAGGCCAGCGCGATGGTCTTAGCGTGGAGCCATACGGATGGCGCCGTCCAAGCGGACATCTTCGCCATTGAAATAACCGGTTTCGATCATCGTCATGGCCAGCTTTGCATATTCTTCAGGGTAACCCAGACGCTTTGGGAATGGGACAGAGGCGGCCAGCGCTTCTTTCACTTGAGGCGGTGCCGCATTCATCAACGGGGTTTCAAAAATGCCGGGCAGGATGGTGTTCACCCGGATGCCTTCGCGCATCAGATCGCGCGCGATCGGCAAAGTCATGCCAACAACGCCGCCCTTAGATGCAGAATAAGCGGCTTGGCCCATCTGGCCATCCTCAGCCGCAACCGACGCAGTGTTGACGATCGCACCGCGATTGCCCTCGTCCGACAGTGGATCTGCCGTCATCATGCCGGCGGCTGATTTGGCAATACAGCGGAAGGTGCCGATCAGATTGACCTGAATCACAAAGTCAAACGCGGACAATGGGAAATGCTTGATCTCGCCCGTTTGCTTGTCACGGCTGGCGGTCTTGATCGCATTGCCGATGCCTGCGCAATTGACCAGAATGCGTTCTTGGCCATGCGCTTCGCGCGCTTTGGCAAAGCCTGCGTCCACATCATCATCGCTTGTCACATTGACCTTGCAAAACACGCCGCCAATGTCGGCGGCAACAGCTGTGCCTTTTTCTTCGTTCATGTCGAAGATGGCGACTTTGGCGCCCTTGGCCGCAAGTGCACGAGCAGTGGCCTCTCCAAGGCCGGATGCGCCGCCCGTAACAACTGCGGGGGTGTTAGCTGATACTTCCATTATCGTAATTCCTCTTAAGGTATTGAATTAAAGCGCTTCGACGATCGTCACATTGGCTACGCCGCCACCTTCGCACATTGTTTGAAGGCCATATTTTTTGCCGTGCCGTTTCAGGCCATGGACCAAAGTTGCCATCAGCTTGGTGCCCGATGCGCCCAATGGGTGGCCCAGCGCAATTGCGCCGCCATGCACGTTCAGCTTTTCAGGATCGGCACCGGTATGCTTCAACCAGGCCATCGGAACAGGGGCAAAAGCCTCGTTCACTTCATACAGATCGATATCGTCGATCTTCATGCCCGCGCGCTCTAGCGCCTTGTCGGTGGCGAACAGCGGTTCTTCCAGCATGATCACCGGATCACCGGCGGTCACGGTCAAATTGTGAATTCGGGCCATCGGGGTCAGATTGTGCCGCTTCAAGGTCTCTTCATTGACCACCAGCACAGCCGACGATCCATCGCAGATCTGACTGGCCGAAGCGGCTGTAATCCTGCCTTCGGGAGCGAGCAATTTCACTCCAGCAATGCCTTCCAGCGTCGCGTCAAACCGAATGCCCTCGTCCACTGTATGCATATCGTCGCCCTCGGGCGTTTCGATGGCGATCGGCACGATTTCATTTTCAAACGCGCCAGCCTTGGTCGCAGCGATTGCGCGCATATGGCTTTCCAGCGCGAATGCATCGATCTCTTCCTTGGAAAAATCGTGCTTCCGGGCGATCATTTCTGCACCCATAAACTGGCTGAACTGCACATTGGGATATTTTTCCTGAACGCCGGGCGACATGTAATTGCCCAGCCCTTCTTTCATATGCAGTGTCATATTCGACCCCATCGGTACGCGGGTCATGCTTTCCACGCCGCTGGCAATCACAGCATCTTGTGTACCGCTCATCACCGCTTGGGCTGCAAACTGGATGGCCTGCTGGCTCGAACCGCACTGGCGATCGATTGATACGGCGGGGGTGGATTGCGGCAGCAGCTTGGATGCCAGCACACCCATTCGTCCGACCTGGCCTGCTTGTTCGCCCGCCTGGCTGACGCAGCCTGTGACAACATCGTCAATCGCCGCCGGGTCAATTCCGCTGCGCTCGACCACGGCGTCCAGTGACTGGGCGAGAAGATCGACAGGGTGAACCCCGGCAAGGCGGCCACCACGGCGGCCCCCAGCTGTGCGAACGGCTTCAACAATATAGGCTGTGGTCATGTGCTCAACTCCGGCGAGATAAATTTGGAATTGAGATCGGCCTAGGCATACCTTACGTTTGCGTCAACTTACTCATAGTGGTAACTTCTGATCACGGTATCGAAATCCACCGGCAAACTTTCAAAAAACACTCGCGCGCTTAAGTCGATTGGCTGAATCGGGACATTGGCCAAAAATCGCCGAAAATTGCCCCAAAATGTAGTGTTGCAGTCACGCTACACCATAGCGACCAATTTGTTGCATAGTGCCTAGCTACCTTTCAATCCGACGTCTTATAGGGGTAGTCCACCCTCAGGGACTGGCTACTCAGCGGATATTGCGCATTTTTTGCGCGATATCGCGCTGTTTTGCTTTCGCCCGATGAACTTGACTGCCGCTCGTTGCTCGCTTTTTCAAAGTGGTCGCGGGAAGCAGTCGGCAACGCTCTCATCATCTCGGTGATGAGGCAATTCATAAGGGTACTAAACCAAATGAAAATTTCTACTCAACTTAGACTGGGCGCTGGTTCGCTGGCCGTCAGTCTCGCACTGGCGTCGGCTCCTGCCTTCGCTCAGGAAGATGTCGCGGCTCCCGCCGAGGCTGAAGACGAAGGTCAGATGATCATCGTTACGGGTTCGCGTATCAGCAACCCTAACCTCGAACTTTCCAGCCCAGTTGCGGTTGTCGGCTCTGAAGAGATCGATCTGCGTCAGCAAGGCAACATCGAGAACGTTCTTCGCGAAATTCCCGGCGTTGTTCCAAGCACAGGTTCAAACCTGAACAATGGTAACGGCGGCAGCACGTTCATCAACTTGCGCGGTATCGGTTCCAACCGGAACATCACACTGCTCAACAGCACACGCCTTGTGCCAGTTGATCGTACCGGCCGTGTGAACTTGGATATCATTCCTGTTGCTCTGATCGAACGCGTTGACGTTCTGACCGGTGGTGCTGGCTCCACATATGGTGCCGACGCTATCTCGGGCGTGATCAACTTCATCACCAAGCAAGACTTTGAAGGCATGGACTTCACGGTCAACAACTCAATCACTGAGCAAGGTGACGCGAACAACTTCCGTGCCGACCTTACGATCGGTGCTAACTTTGACGATGGTCGCGGTAACGCCGTAATCAGCGTTGGTTACTCTAAGCGTGACCCACTGCGTCAAGGTCAGCGTGACTTCTCGATCGACAACATCAGTGCACGTAGCGGTAACGCCGGCGGTTCTTCGACAACTGCTCCAACCCGCATCAGCGGCGGTGGTTTCTCGGGCTTCCAACAGATTGATCCAGCCACTGGCAACATCAATCCTGGCTTCTCACCGTTTAACTACAACCCGTTCAACTACTTCCAGCTGCCACAAGAGCAATTCCGTATCTATGCTCAAGGCAACTACGAAATCGTTGAAGGCATCGAAGTCTTCTCTGAAGCGATGTTTGTCGACAGTCAGACTGACACCAACGGCGCTCCTTCTGGTTCGTTCGGCTTTGCCGGTCCGATTCCTTTGAGCAACCCGTTCTTGCAAGACAACACTCGTGACCAACTGTGTGCTGCTGCAAGCATCGCACAAGCTGATTGTGATGCTGCTTCGACTGTTACGGACCCATCGGATCCAAACTATCGTGAATTCACGCAGTTTACCTTTGCCCGTCGCTTCATCGAATTCGGTGAGCGTTTGAGCGAACGTACGACCCGTCAGTTCCAAATCAAGGTTGGCGCGCGCGGTTCGATCACCGATAATCTCAACTTTGAGATCTTCGGCGCTCACGGTGAGAACGAAGTCGTTCGTAAGCAATCTGGTAACGGCCTGAAATCACGCCTGATCCAGGCACTGTCGGCTGTTGATCAAAACACCTGTGTAGATCCAACCAATGGATGTGTGCCTTTCAACCTGTTCGGTGAAATCGGCAGCATCACTCCTGAAATGCAGGGCTTCCTAGATACCGGTAACCAGCAAGTTCGCACATCGGAACTGTCACAGGTTGGCGGTTACATCGACGGCGACCTGGCTTTGTCTTCACCTTGGGCTGACCAAGGCGTAAGCTTCGTGCTTGGTGCTGAGTATCGCGACTACACAGCCGGCAATACTGCCGACCTGTTGTCACAAACTCCTGGCGAAGTTCTGGGTAACGGCGCAGCTGTTCCTGACCTCGTAGGCGTTGGATACGACGTTAAGGAAGCATTCGGCGAGCTGGTTGTTCCACTCGTAGAAGGCAAGCCTGGCTTTGAAGAGCTGACGCTGCAATTGGGTGGTCGTATTTCTGACTATTCAAGCACCGGCACTGAATACACGTGGAAAGTTGGTGGTACATACTCACCAGTTTCTGCGCTTCAGATCCGTGGTAACTACCAACGTGTGACACGTGCACCGAACATTGGTGAGCTGTTCTCGCCACAAGCAACTGGTCTGGGTAACTTCTCTCAGGATCCTTGTCAGGGCAATATCGCTGGCGATGCAAACCTCGTTGCGGTTTGTTTGGCTCAGGGTGCACCAGCTGCTTCGATCGGGAACATCATTCCTGACCCGGCTGCTCAAGGTAACGTTACCACTGGTGGTAACCCTAACCTTGGCGCAGAAGATGCAACCACCTGGACAATCGGTGCGGTCTTCCGTCCCGACTTTGCTCCTGGACTGTCTTTGACTGTTGATTACTACAACATCAAAGTTACGGGCGCGATCACCAACCCGACAGAAGACGATCTGTTTGCATCATGCTTTGGCGCCGCCTTTGCTACGGCACCTTCGGTAACAGCTGCTTCGGCATCTGATCCGGCATGTACCAGCATTCGTCGTAACCCAATCACGGGTAACCTGTTTGGCGACGTGGCAATCACACCAGGCTTGCCTCAGGTTCTTTCGAACTTGGGTCAGATCACGACTGATGGTGTTGATCTGACGATCAACTATCGCAAGGACTTTGACTTCGCGACTTGGACCTCGAGCTTTAACGGCAACTGGACCAACAGCAGCAAATTCCAAGCGACACCAAGCGGTCTGAACCGTGAGTGTGTTGGTTTCTACAGCTCTAACTGTGCATCCATCCAGCCTGAGTTCTCCTCAAGCTGGCGGAACACTCTGACATTTGACGATATGTCTGTGTCATTGTTCCACCGCTGGATCGACGCGGTTGAAGTGGAGCCATTGGTTGCAACCAACTTCCTGGAGCAATTCCAGACTGCTGGTTCAGAGCACTACTTTGATCTGACGCTTGCTGTTGATCCAACAGAAAATCTGAAACTGATCTTCGGTGCTCAGAACATTCTGGACAACAAGCCTCCGTTCACAGGTAGCAGCATCGGCGCCACCGGATTTAACTCCGGTAACACCTTCCCATCTACATATGATGTGTTGGGTCGCCGTTACTCGGCAACTGCAAGGCTGCGTTTCTAATAGCTAACGCAACTTAGCTTATAAGGGAGCAGGCCAGCATTGCTGGTCTGCTCCTTTTTTATTGTGCGGCCTTTTGTCCGTTGATGGCCCAGGCAATGGGCTGACCTTCGCTCTTCAACATCATCGGGAATCGGGCATCAACCTGAAGCCCGACGGACAAGAGCTGCTTTTCCAGCAATGCCATTCCAGCGTCATCCTTCGACGCAGCGATCATCGCTCGAATACGGGTCATTTCCTGAGTCGATTGCTTATTCAGTTGGGCAATGATGCTGCGGCAAACGGGTACAGGCTTATCGGCCCCGATAGTCAGCGTTTGCAGCACTGCGTGAGCGAACTCATTCGCCACTGAATATTGGCCAAATTTCAGACCTGCCGACTGGGCAATGGCTTGAAATCCAGCGGGAACCATATTCCCCAGCATTTGCCGGGAACGTAAATAGGCATCCGCTTTTGCGATAAGCTGCTGATCTTCCAACGCCCAGGCCAACTGCTCTGCCCTCGCCTTGTTTATGGCATGGATTGGGCTGCCGCTATGATGGACAACAAACGCAAAAACACCCGTCGACAACAAGGCTCTCGAAATCTCAGCAGCGATCCGCTCGGTGTTGCCATATTCAATCCCGAACCGGCTTACGAAGGCAGCGATTGAGCTTTCGCCAAAGGGCAAATCCTCCATATCAACATTGGGCCGCAATTTGATGTGTTTGGGCGCAGTGGGCAAAGTCTTGCTGTAATCCACGCCGGTCAACTTTAAATCCTTCCGGATCCGATGGATTTGTTGCAGAACACCGCCGTCGCCTGTCGCAAGATCGACAATCCGGGCCTTTCGCGGAAGATTGGCCAGCGCAGCTTTCCAAAATTCCAGCTGCAGCTCGACGATTTCTGGAGTGGAATCTGGGAGGCATCCGATTGAGCCGCTGTCCCGGCCATCGGTCCAGTAGTTTTCCCAAGCGTGCTTCATCACGCCATGATTGCTATTTACCATTGGATGACATCCGATCCCCAGCAAGGATTATTTTCGCCCCTAGACAGTTGGCGCCTTGGGTTGTGCTCGTCACGATAGTGGATCTGCCTATTTGGCCAAATCCGCTAGTCACACGCGAGCGCAAAGATCGCTCTCTGCTTATCGCAGGCGCTTGACCGAGAGGCTTCCTTTCCGGTCGCCGATTTTGAGTCGGAAACCGCCGAAGCCCGATTTTGAGATAACAATTTTCATCCCCGCTCGAGGCGACCGCCCGAGGCTGTTCGGTCTCGTCTCTTGCCAAATCTGACCGTTCTTGAGAACAAATATGCGTTTCTTCGAGGCGTTCCCAACATAGAAATCAACCAATTCAGATTCGATCTGATTGGGTTCCAACTCGTTGCGTTGATCCTGACGTTCCTGAACCAGTTCAGCATCGTTCTCGGTCACTTCTGCATCTTTCTCCGCGATTTCAAACGCGGACAGTCCGAAGTCGTCGCGCGTTCTGGCTCGCCGCTGGTCCCTATTCGTGACGGCCAAATTCTTCGCCTGTACCAGTGCCTCATCAAAGCAGGCCAATCGCTGAGTAGGGTCTGACAGGCCTTCACACTTTGCAAACGGCTCCAGCGCAACCTCTTCAGGCGATTGAGCATTGGCAGTTGTTGCGATCATGCCTCCAAAAAAGGCGATGGTTGCCAAACACTTTGTCATCGTACTGTTCTTTCTATCTTTATGCTCGAGCGGCAATTCTAAGCGGGTGATGATAGTGAATGCCTTATTGGGGATGGATTCCAACCTCTGCGCTGTCTGGTTATGATGCTACCGACAGGCAGTGCGCCTTGCAACTAGGCCCCTTGTCTCGTCTCCACAAAGAGAAAAGGGCCCGCCGTTATGGCGAGCCCTTTTTGTTTGATCGTTATGAGCGTCGGAGGCTTAAAGCCCGCCCGGCCCGCAATCGTTCTCGAGGAAGTCGAGTATTTTGGCATTGATAGCCTGTTGGTGCTTAAACATATGAGTGGTCGAGAAGTGGTCGGCACCTTCCAATGTCAAATACTGAGCATTGGTCTTACCGGCCTTCTCCATCGCCTTTTTGAAATCTTCCATATGATAATACATCACACGGCGATCATCATCAGGGTGGATCATCAGCAACGGAATGTCCGCGTTTGCAACCTTGTCAATCGGGTTCACACCGATCATCCCACGACGCTGTGACCAATCGTCGAGCGCAGTTGGCGAGTTCACCCCACGGCGGCCCTTGTATTGCTTCTCTGCATCGGCAACCGCAGCGCCAGCGATTGAACACTGATAGAGGCCATTTGCCCGCGTGAGAGCATAAAGCGCAGCCTGGCCACCATAAGACCAACCCATGAAAGCGACACGATCTGGATCGACCAGTCCCTGATCAATCAGGTATTTGACGCCATCGTCCTTGTCATCCTGCATCGCCAGGCCATGCTCGCCATAACCAGCGTCAAAGTGCTTCTTGCCCCAACCCGTCGAGATACGGTTCTGCGGCGCCAAGACCATATAGCCGGCGTTTGCAAGCATCTGGCCCCACTCGTCATACAGGACCATGCCGTTAACGTGGGGGCCACCATTGTGCTGCACAACAAGTGGGAAAGGACCTTCGCCCTTGGGCACCGTAACATAGGCGGGGATTTCCAGACCGTCGCGCGCCTTGTAGCGGATATATTTGACTTCCGACAATTGCTCTGGCGCGATCAGAGGGTTGCGGCTGCCCAGCTTCGCCATCTGACCATCTTTCACCAGCCAGAATGAACCTGGATCGCGTGGTCCGATATTGTTGACGACCATCGTATTCCCATCGCGTGAGCGACTGGTAATACGAACATAATGCGCATTAGGAATTTGGGCTTCCAGCGCTTCGTAAAGTGCTTTTTCTTCCTCGTCGAACCAATGCCGTTGCGGCTTGGCGCCGGGATAGCGGACAGCAACCAATTTGTTGTTGCCAGGGATCGAGTGCGTCTGGATTGCGGTGATATCAGCATCGGGCGCTTCGAACAGTTTTTTAACAAAGCGTCCGTTGGCAATATCATATTCCCACAGCGCCGCCTTATCATCACCATCCGCGTTCCAAATGAGATACGCCATGTTCGGATCTTCGGTGCTGCGGATTGCTTGCCCGACAAAACCACTCAAGAACCGATAGAGGTTTTCATGCTCGTCCAGATCATAAGTCAGGCCGGCAGCGGGGCTACCCCACGAACCATCCCCGATCTGGCGGAAGAAGGTCTTATTCTCGTTTGATCCTTGCTCAATGCGCTGGCTCATGAACGGGTTACCGTCGCCATCGAAGATCGCACTGCGGAAATTCTCGCTGCCCTTTAGCATCAAGCTGCGGCTGCCGGACCTCAAATTCACTTTGTAATAGGCGCGCGGTCGCACAGCGGCGAAGGGGTCCACACCGGTTGGGTCGGCTACTGCGTTACCGGCTGATACGAGAATGTGGTTCGGCTCGTTTGGAAGGGTGCTTTCCAGTCCGAAGTTGCCGTCAACCTCGCTAAATTTGTTGGTCTCAAGATCGTAGAACAAAGACTTGTAAGACCGGATATCTTCCTCGGGCCGCTTCACCGACTTGCGTACAACCTTCCAGGCATTGCCGAAGATGTGCCGATCGCTCACCCAGCCCGCCGTGAATATCTCCATCGGATCCGCATTCAGACGACGCAGCGGTTTCGACATGTCATCGGTTTTATAGATCTCCATGACATATTCGCCTTCGCGGCTCTCCACCTTGTGGACCAACAGGTGTTTGCCATCGGGCGATACCGAAACGCTATTTACAACGCTGCGTAACGACCAGACGTCGATCGGCACGCGCTGTTCCGACTGGGCAACAGCTGGCGTGATTGGCAGGGCTGTTGCACCGAGCGTTGCGACGCCAGCCATTGCGGCAAGGAGGGAGGCTTTAAAAGTCTGCATGATTGGTCTCTCTGGGTGAGTCTGCGATCTTAAGATTAATACAAAAAAGCGGCCCCATAACAAGTGTATGGGACCGCTTTCTTGATAGTAAGGTTAGTATGAACAGACTTAGAACGTCTTGCGAACCGAAGCGAAGAACTCACGTCCATCGATGCTGTAGGCGTTACCCAAAGCGCGGTTTGCAAAGCAGTTAAAGTTGCCTGGACCTTCATTACAATCAACCAGCGGCGGTGCGCGGTCAAAGATGTTGGTCACACCAACGCGGATCGTCCAGCTGTCATCGCGATAGCGAATGGAGGCTGCATGCTCGTAATAAGCATTGGCAAAGCCTACGTCCCGGCAGAAGATACCGTCGCCGGCGACATTGCCGCTAGCGCTACCGCCACCCAGACAGGTGTTGCCGAGGAAGCCGGTTGGATTTCCATCAGGTCCGTTACCGAAGGCGTCAGACAGCGGATCAATTCCTGGTGCAGATTGCTCGACTGGACCAACATAGCGGGTCTGCCAAGTGAACAGGAATTTATCAACTTCAGCTGTGAACGTTGTGCGACCGGTCCATTTGGGGAAACCAAACTCGCCAGCATCTTCGTCAAATGATGCCACACCTGAATCATCGATAAAGATATTGCTACGCTCGATCAGGTGGTTGGCCTGAATTTCAAGGCCGAGATCAACCAGATTGCCGAACAGGCTAACTTCTTTGCTGAAGTCTGCGTTGATATCCAGACCACGGACCAATTCTTGGTTCAGGTTGATGAACCCGGAGTTGATGTCTGAAACCAGAAGACGTGTGGAAGCCAGTGTGTCGTAACCGATCCGGTCACAGAACTGGCTACGGATGCCATCATCGCGCGTGAAGCAGTCATTGATAATGAACTGCGAGCTTGGCTCGATGATCGAGTCTTTCACCTTGATGTCGTAATAGTTGACGTTGAGAGCAACATCATAACCGTCACCAAATGTCTCTTCGAAGGCAAAGCCAGCCGTGATCGAACGAGACGTTTCCGGATTGAGATCAAGTGTACCACCTGAAATCGCTTCAGCACTGGTCGTCTGGATCGGTGGGAAGGCAATCGTTGGATCGTTGGCGTCAAAGCCGATGCCGACAACCGTAGGATCGCGTCCTTCACGGATGCAGTTATCTAGCGTTGTTGTTTCACGTGTATCCAAGCTAGCGTCATAGGCACCGTTGATAAACGCGGCGTCAGGAACGGCGCACGGATCGAATACCGTCGGGAAGCCTGTTTGACCGGCCAGGAAGTTTTCACGCAAGTTCGGCGCACGGAACGACGTACCATACGTGACTTTCAACAGCAGCGAGTCGATCGGACGCCAGCCACCCTTGATGGAGTAGGTTCCGTTCGTGCCGTAGAATTCCTCGTCAGTGATACGGCCAGCAATATCGACAGAAAGTTCGCGCACCCAAGGCTTGTCAGCCTGTAGTGGGATCGAAATTTCGCCGAATGCTTCTTTCAGTTCCTTGCTACCAACAGCGCCACGGTCGGCGAAGAAGGCAAAGAACAAGCCGTTTGAGGCAACATCGTTCGGAGTAGAGTTGATGCTATCCTTACGATATTCAGCACCGAACACGGCACCGACTGGTCCAGCAGGCAATTCGAACAAATCACCCGTTACATACGCTGAAAGCAGCGTTTGCTCATAGGTGGTGTCGAAACTACGAACGCCAAACAGATAATCACGTTCTGCTTGCGTTTCGAAATCACCGATAGCTTGGCCAAGGACGCTGTCAGCAAACAGGTTTACTGGAACACAACCTTGCGTCAGGTCACCCAGAGCTGCACCTGGATTGGCAAGGCCGCTGGCGTCACAAGCTGTAATGCCCTGCGGGTCACCAAAGAATGTGAAGACGTCGAGGTTCTGATCGTAGTCATCAGCAATTCCGTCGCCATTGTTATCGAAGACGCCGTCGCCGTCATAATCGGCTGTAGGGTCAAGACCCAGCGCGAATGCCAGCTTGTCTTCACGGATACCGGTACGGATCGAGCTACCTTCGGACCGTGAGTAGACACCCGACACTTCGAAGGTCCAGCTCGAACCGATGAATGGAAGGTCACCACGAACACCGAGGACACCGCGATATTGCTCTTGCGTTACGTCGACATTGTTACGGTCACCGCGAATACTAAAGATTGGCGAAACCGGAAGTGCAAAGCCGCCACCAAGTCCGCTGCCGAATGTAGCATTCTCTGCAGCACGGCAGTCAACGCCGTTAGGGTTGGTGATGAAGTTACAAGGGTTGAAGGCGTTCAGATCGGGAACCGATGGGAACACCTGACCAGTACCTGTGTTCGAAGAGAAAATCTCCGCACGGGTATAAAGCGCTTCAAAGAATGGCGTGATGTTGGCTTCACCTGGGAAGGTGTATTCGCCGTAAGCCATTACGTTGTAGAGCTTTTGCTCACTAATCAACGTGGCATCAAGATCAGCTGCGTTGGTGTTCACATCCTGGAAGTCAACGTCACGAATGCCGTCATTGTTGGCATCAACGTCGAACGCAGGGATACCAGCAGATGAGAATGTGGACTCGTTGAAGTTAGGAATACCGGTGTTTGAATTACCATTCTGGTAATACACCGAACCCAAGTTCGTGAACGGGATAAAGATACGTCCCGAAATGCCCGTGATCACACAGGGGCTTTCCGAAACCGATACGCCTGGCGTACGATTTTGAACAACAGCGTTATCGCGCTTGTTAACCGTCAGGATGTTTCCGTTCTGGTCAATCTCGTAGTTTGTTTCGCATCCGGAAAGGAAGCTACGATCACGCAGGCGAATTTCGTCACGAACGCGATACTCACCACCAATGCCGAAGAAGGCACGGTCGGTGTTGAAGCCCCAGGCAGCGCTGACTGTGTAGTCGTTGCCGCCACCTTCTTCGTTCAAATTGCCGCTTGCAAACAGCTCAAGACCGTCAAAGTCTTTGCGCAAGATAATGTTACCAACGCCGGCAACAGCGTCCGAACCGTAAACCGAAGACGCGCCGTCAAGCAGCAGGTCGTAACGGTCAATCAGCGATGCAGGCAGCAAGTTGATTGATGGGTTCGTTGGAGCACCTTCAACACCAGCAGGTGCCATGCGGCGGCCGTTGATCAACAGCAATGTGCGGTCGGCACCAAGGCCACGCAGGTTGATTGTCTCAGAACCAGGTCCGTTGTCGAGAACAAAGCCCTGGAAGGTTGCGTCGATTTGCACACCAGCGGCCGATTCAGAACGCTGCAGGATTTGCGCCGGGTCAAACGCACCAACATTGGACGATTGATCGGTTGTGATAACCTGAAGCGGTGAAATGCTGTTGAACGTGCTCTTGCGAATACGCGAACCGGTTACCGTGATGGCCCCCTGGTCCGAAGTAGCGCCATCAGCACCCGTCGTGATGTCAACGGTTTCTTCTTCCGCTTCTTCAACAACTTCTTCAGCTGGCTCTTCAGCGTCTTGCGCGAGAGCTGGTGCGCCAACAACCAATGCGAGCGCTGAAACAGAAAGAGCGAGGCCCTTCACAGTATTTTTTTGGAACGTTTTCATTAAAGACTCCAGTTAGACAACCAGAATCGGGTTCAGAAAAAGATTCGCTTATTGGAAAAAAACGCCAGTCCCCTCAGCGCCTTAGACCCAAGACAGTCCCTCTGATTGCAACCCAATCCCCATTAGGAACGGGTTTAGTGACCCAGCAGTGCTCAGATGTCAAAGCACCCGGTTACGATTTCAACTATCTACCTGGACATGTGTTGCGCAATTCACACAATCGCTCTGCAGCGATGGTGGCGGAAAAGGTGGGCGCTGCACCCATCCCGCCCCACTTTACCCAACGGTAATTTGCAGCTCGCCATCACCTTCATCAATCGCCAGCGTGCTGCCATCGGGAATATCGCCTTGCAGTAATTTGTCCGCCAGCGGGTCTTGCAAATAGCGTTGAACCGCACGTTTTAGAGGCCGTGCACCATAGACAGGATCATAGCCCACTCGGCCCAGCCAGCGCAGGGCTGCATCGGTCAAGTTCAGCGTGATCTTGCGATCATTGAGCAGCCTTTGCACCCGCTTGACCTGAATTTCGACGATCGGTGCCATATGCTCCATGCTCAGGCGGTGGAACAGGATGATCTCGTCCAACCGGTTGAGGAATTCTGGGCGGAAATGGCCGCGCACAACATCCATCACCTGCGGCTCCACATCGGCCACCTTCTGGTCGTCCTCCATATTTGCCAGATAGTGACTGCCCAGGTTGGAGGTGAGGATGATCAGTGTGTTGGAGAAGTCGACGACCCTGCCCTGCCCATCGGTCAGGCGGCCATCATCCAGTACTTGCAGCAGCACGTTGAACACATCCGAGTGCGCTTTTTCCACCTCATCGAACAAGACCACTTGATAAGGCCTGCGCCTAACCGCTTCGGTCAGAACACCGCCCTCATCATAGCCAACATATCCAGGAGGCGCCCCAATCAGGCGCGCCACCGAATGTTTCTCCATAAATTCGCTCATGTCGATGCGCACCATGGCGTCGTCGTCATCGAACAGAAATTCGGCCAAGGCCTTGGTCAACTCGGTCTTGCCAACGCCGGTAGGGCCGAGGAACAGGAAGGAGCCTAGCGGACGGTTAGGATCTTGCAGGCCCGCTCGCGCCCGGCGCACAGCCTTGGACACAGCTTCAATTGGCTGTTCCTGTCCAATGACGCGCTTACCCAACAATTCTTCCATCTGGAGGAGCTTTTCTCGCTCGCCCTCCATCATCCGTTCCATCGGAATGCCAGTCCAACGTGCCACAACGCTGGCGATGTCCTCTTCGGTCACCTCTTCGCGCAGTAAAGCGTTCTCGGCATGCCCTTCGGCTTCCTGCAGCTGCTTTTCCAGCTGAGGAATGCGACCGTAAGAAAGCTCGCCCGCCTTGGCCAAATCGCCTTCACGTTCGGCCTGCTCCAGCTCGAGTCTAGCTGCATCCAACGCTTCCTTGATCTTCGCCTCGGCGTTGATCTTGTCCCGCTCGTTCTGCCAGCGCGTGGTCAGTTCCGCGCTGTCTTGCTCTAGATTGGCCAATTCTTCGCGCAAAGCGACCAGGCGATCTTGCGAAGCGGCGTCGCTTTCCTTGCTGAGCGCAGATTCCTCGATCTTGAGCTGGATAATCCGTCGATCCAAGCCTTCGATCTCTTCCGGCTTGCTTTCCACTTCCATCCGGATCCGGCTGGCAGCCTCATCCATTAGGTCAATCGCCTTGTCGGGCAGAAATCGGTTCTGGATGTAGCGGTTGGACAGCTGGGCCGCGGCCACCAAGGCGCTATCGGTGATCCGCACCCCGTGGTGCAATTCATACTTCTCTTTCAATCCGCGCAGGATCGAGATTGTGTCCTCGACGCTCGGCTCATCAATATAAACCGACTGGAACCGCCGCTGCAGCGCAGGGTCCTTCTCGACATATTTCTGATACTCATCCAGCGTGGTGGCGCCGATGCAGTGAAGCTCTCCTCGCGACAAGGCCGGCTTGAGCAGATTGGAGGCATCCATAGAGCCTTCCGATGCGCCCGCTCCGATCAGAGTGTGCATCTCATCGATAAACAAGATGATCTGCCCATCGGCATTTTTCACCTCGTCCAGGACGGACTTCAGACGCTCTTCAAACTCGCCGCGATATTTGGCGCCCGCAATCAACGAGCCCATATCCAGGCTCATCAAGGTGCGCCCCTTCAGGCTGTCGGGCACATCGCCATTGGCAATGCGCAACGCCAGACCTTCAGCGATGGCCGTCTTACCGGTTCCGGGTTCGCCAATAAGAGCGGGATTGTTCTTGGTTCGGCGCGCCAAGATCTGGATCGTCCGGCGGATTTCTTCGTCGCGCCCGATAACCGGGTCCAGCTTACCATCGCGGGCAGCTTGCGTCAGATCGCGCGCGAATTTCTCCATCGCATCATAAGCATTTTCGGCGGTGGCAGAGTCAGCTTTGCGCCCGCCCCGCAAAGCGTTGATCGCTTGTTCCAGTGCCTTGGGATCAAGGCCGGCCGCTTGCAGCGCCTTGCCTGCTTTGGTGGTGCTGGCCAAAGTCAGCGCAACCAACAAGCGCTCCACGGTCACATAGCTGTCGCCCGATTTCTCGGCGATTTGCTCAGCGGAATCGAGGACCCGCACCGCGTCATTATCGAGACCCGGTGTAGCCTGAGCGCCACCGCCAGATACGGCGGGTATCTTGGCCAATTCGGCATCAACTTCGCTCACCGCCCGAGGGGCATCGCCGCCCGCACGCTGAATAAGACCAGCGGCCATTCCTTCATTGTCTTCCAACAAAGCCTTGAGCAGATGGGTTGGCGTAATGCGCTGATGGTTCATCCGAATGGCAACCGTTTGTGCGCTTTGCAAAAAGCCCTTGGCCCGATCGGTGAATTTTTCGAGATCCATTTAGAACATCCTCACTAGAGTACCGCCTCGATATAGTGTTGCGTTTATGCAACACAACCCCTGCACTGCTCAAACCCTGTGCAGTCAACACCCAAACAGGTGTGTTACTCACATAGGTAGGCTGCGCTGGCCAAGCCGCAAGGGCAAGCGATAAATTAGCGTGTTCAATGCTGTATTCGAACCGGGCCAACCGCGGGTTGGCCCGGCCATCAAGACCAATACATTAGGGGCGCCAATTGCGCGCCATCTCGTCCAGCAACATCACGCCGAACCCGCGTGCGCCCACCGGGATCATGGGCCGGTTTGTGTCTGTACGATCCACTGCAGCCATATCGATATGCACCCACGGGAGCTCTTCTGGCACGAAATATTCGATGAAGTGAGCCCCGGCACTGGCACCAGGCGCAGGGCTGGTGCTGGAGTTTTTCACATCGGCAATGTCGGATTTCACAGCCTTACGATAGGCCGGATGAAGCGGTAGACGCCACAGCGCTTCTCCGGTTTTGCCTGAAGCCTCCATGGCTGCCTCGGCATGGGCGTCTTCGCGCGCAAACATCGCCGCAAATTCTGGGCCTAACGCGCCGACTGCCGAGCCGGTTAGCGTGGCGATATCGACCAGCGCGAACGGCTTTTTCTCTTTCACAGTGTATTCAATCGCGTCAGACAGTACCAAACGCCCTTCAGCATCAGTGCTCAAAATCTCGATTGTCTTACCGGACATTGTGCGCACCACATCGCCAGGGCGTTGGGCATTATCGCTCGGCATATTCTCGGCCAAGGCAACAGCCGCAACAACATGCACTGGCGCCTTGGATTTGGCCAAGGACAATACCGCGCCGGTCACAGCGGCCGCGCCCGACATATCGCCTTTCATCTCCCACATGCCCCGGTTGGATTTTATAGAAATACCGCCGGTATCAAAGGTGATGCCCTTTCCGGCCAATGCAATTGGCGCGCCGCCTGCTCCGCGA
This sequence comes from uncultured Erythrobacter sp., assembly GCA_947495555.1. Taxonomy (GTDB): domain Bacteria; phylum Pseudomonadota; class Alphaproteobacteria; order Sphingomonadales; family Sphingomonadaceae; genus Erythrobacter. The sequence continues at coordinate 280,652 of CANLZI010000002.1, forward strand.
TAGGTGATCATCATCAGACGCGCGCCGCGACGGCTGCCCTGCCCCACACCGGCAATCGCGCCCATGTTTAGGCGCCGCATGTCGGCTGCATCCAGCACTTCAATTGTGACGCCCTCAACACCGGCAAAGGCAGCCTTGGCGCGGCCCACAAAACTGGCCGGATAGATCACATTGGCAGGCTCGTTGATCAAATCACGCGCCAGCCGGACGCCTTCCGCCAATGGCTCCGCCCGACCTTCCCACAGATCTTTCGCCGCCGAGGCTTCGCTGCCCACCACAGTAATACGGTCCGTAGGAGGCTCTTTGCGGTCGCTCTTATAACGGTCGAACCGATATTGCCCCAAAGTCGCACCAAACGCTGCATCAGCCATAGCGGCTGCATCGGGCAGGCCAACGATCGCAAGCGGAGCCTCTTGATCCGCCATCGCCTGAGCAATCTTTCCGCCCAATTCACGCCAATTCATGGGGCCATCATCGCTCGCCGCGCTGAACAGCGTCAGCTTGGGACGGCCATCAATCCGCGGCACTTCAGCAGCTGTGCCGGCATCACCAGAAAGTGCATCCGAACTGATGATCGCCTCGGCCAAGGCGCGGTCAGTATCGCTCAATGGTGCATCATCGGGCAATGCGTCGCCGGTTATTACGATTGCAACGGCCGCAGCATCAGGCGCACGCTGGGCAAATTTGATCGGCCTTTCGGCAGAATTCTCGACCGTGGCCGGAGCAATGCCAGAGCCCATGACGTCCTGCGCCATGGCTGAATTCGGCAACGCTAATGCGATCGAAGCTGCAAAGGAAAGGGCGACAATTTTGCGGTGACGGGTAATGACTAAATCCTCACTTCAAACAATGATCAGTTGACCTGTATCAGCGTCAAAGCAATTGTTGGTTTCAAATGCAATAATAAGGATGCTCGAATGCGCAAATGGTTGGTTGGCGGGGGCTTTGGTCTGCTCGCTCTGGTGATTTTTGGCTTTATCGGCCTTGCCACGTGGGAGCCATTCTTTGCCGAACGTGGAGCTGAACCACCAGCCGAAACCTACAGCGCAGAAATTATTCGGGACGAATATGGCGTGCCGCATATCTACGGCGCGCGCGATGCTGATGTCGCTTTTGGTATCGCAATGGCTCATGCCGAGGACGACTTTACCACCCTTCAAGATGTGATTGCCATGAGCCGCGGCCGCTTTGGAGCTATCGCCGGTCAAGACGGAGCGGCCGTCGACTATGTGTACCATTTACTCGACGCGCGCGGCACAGCAGAGCGGAACTATCCCGGTCTACCTGCCGATACTCGCGCCTTGTTCGACGCCTACGCCAGCGGGCTCAATCAATACGCAGCCGATCACCCGGCCGAGTTGAAACTGGCGAATCTTTTTCCCGTAAACGGAATGGATGTGGCCGCCGGGTTCGCCTTGCGCCAACCCTTCTTCTTTGGCCTTAACGGTGTGATCCAGCCCTTGGTCTCAGGCGAACCTCTACGCCGGGAATTCGGCCCTGACATCCCCGGCTTTCCGCGCGATGCGCAAGGTAATGTGGTCGAAACGCCCGCTGCCGAGCAGACTGCGCGCAATTTCTCTCCGCTTGGCGCTGATGCCGCATTGGCTGGCTCCAACGCATTTGCAGTGGCACCGGCAAAGTCAGGTGGACCAACCACGCTGATTTCCAACTCGCACCAACCGCTGAGGGGCGGTGTTGCCTGGTATGAATTCAGCGTTGAAAGCGAAGAAGGTTGGCACTTTACTGGGGCCAATTTCCCTGGATCGCCCTTCCCCTTTTTGGGCCACAATCGCCATTTGGGCTGGACCAATACAGTCAACCGGCCCGATATGGTCGATGTCTATCAGCTGGAAATGAACGAGGCTGGCGATCAATACATGTTGGACGGAGAATGGCGCGATCTTGAAGAAAAGACCGTCACCCTACCGGTCAAATTGGGGCCCATTGTCTTGCCCATTCGCCAGACGGTTTATCGCAGCATCCATGGCCCCGTTGTCAGGAACGACAATGGCACCTTTGCCATCCGTTATGGCGGGATCGATCAGCTGAATCAGCTGGATGCCTATTACCGGCTGAACAAAGCCACCAATTTGGAGGAATGGCAGGCGCAGATGGCGCGCATGGCCATTCCCAGCACCAATTTCATCTACGCCGACGAAGCGGGCAATATCGCTTATGTCTATAATGCCGCTCTTCCCGATCGACCCGAAGATACCGAGCAAAACTGGCGGGGCATCTTACCGGGCGATCGCAGCGATCTGATCTGGAACGGAGCTGTCGAGTATGCTGAGCTGCCCAAGCTGATCAATCCTGCAAGCGGATGGCTGTATAATTCCAACAATGAACCCTACACCGCAGCAGGCGCTGGCAGTGATCTGTCACCGGATGATTTCTCGCCCATACTTGGCGTAGAGCGCAAGCAAACCAATCGCTCGCTGCGCGCTTTTAAGCTCATGTCAGAGGCCAATCTGCTCGACCGCGCCAATCTTGAGCGGATCAAATATGATACCGCCTATGAACGCGAAAGTTACGTGGATGATCTGTTCACTGCGGCCGAAGCCCTGGACGTTGACGGCGAGTTGGCCGAGGCCCGCGACCTTTTGCTCGGTTGGGATTTCACCGCCGATAACGAAGGCGCAGGCGATGCGATTGCCCTGCTGATGATCCGTGATTTCATGTCGGCTGAATATGGCAATCGGCCCTATCCGGATGTAGAGGAAAAACTGCGCGAGGCGACCGATCACCTCATCACTCATTTTGGCATACTGGACCCGCCCATGTCGGACTTGTTGCGCTTACGCCAGGGCGATGTCGATCTGCCGTTGGATGGCGGATCTGACACTTTGCGCGCCTCGACCACATGGCAGGTTGACGATGATGGTCGGCTGCAATTGGTCCATGGTGACAGCTTCATCCAGTGGGTAGAATGGAACGAGGGAGAGCCTGTATCCTCACGATCGATCCAACCATTCGGCTCAGCCACCACCCGGCCACACAGCCGACATTACACCGATCAAATGCAAATGTTTGTCGATCATGAGCTGAAGCCAGTGCATTTCTGGCGCGAAGATGTGTTGGCTAATGCCTCGCGTCGATATGTGGTTGAGTCCAACTGACAGCCATGTAAATAGGAACCCAATCGTCAGCCAAGACTTGGTTTGATGAGAGCAAATTTCGCACTAAGGAGAATTCGAATGTCAGTAGCAGGAACTTATAACACCGTCGTGAAAAGCCCGATGGGCGACCAGAGCGGTACCTTCACCGTTATACCAGGTGACGATGGCAACACTTTCACCGGCTCTATGGCTGGTGGAATGGGCAGCATGGATGTCGAAGAAGGCAAGATCGACGGCAACAAGCTGACCTGGAAAATGAACATGACCGTACCGATGCCAATGGGCCTCGATTGCGAAGCAACGGTCGATGGCGACCAATTGACAGGTAATGTCAACGCAGGCGCTTTTGGCGCAATGCCGCTGAGCGGCCAACGCGAAGGCTAAGCCACACAGCGCTTCACAGCGACACAATCAAAAATGCCGTCCAAGTTCGCGCTTGGGCGGCTTTTTTGTTGCCCCAAATTGCGCTCAAGCCGACCGGCTGCACGACCCAATTAAATTGCGTTAACGGCCATCCCTCGGCTTCGTTTCCTGTACATTCAGACGCGTACGACCGCAGGGGGCTTGGGGTATGAATTCATGGCTCTTAAGTGATGCGCGCCATCAAAATTGATTGATCGCGGCACGCTCCTCCCTTCGGAAACAGTCGAGGGGAACGATCAATGAACAAGACCAAGCTGCTTTTGGGGAAAGCGCCACAGCAAGCGGCGATCCCTCCACCAGCCTTGGTACCTTGAGCGATGCAACCATGGTCAATTCCAGCGCATTTGGCGCCAGCGCGCTGGGTTCGTACGCCCGCGCGGAAGCGTTCGGCTCTATCGCTATTGGAGGGGATGGGACCGATCTCGACAGCTTAGGAGCCTTGGCCAGCTCGGACGTGGCCATCGCCATCGGTGCCGACGCTGCTGCCACCGCAAGTTATTCGATTGCATTGGAGCAACGATCGCTAACCAACAACGTTCTTGCGGTGGCAGTCGGGGGCAATGCAAACGCCTTGGGTGTGGGCGCGACGGCGCTCGGTCCATCAGCCAGCGCCACCGAATCCGCCACAGCGGTTGGCTCAGGCCGATGCGCCCTTCCCGCCAGAGCCTGGCCAAACTGGCTATGCCATGCGCGGTGCCACATTTCGTGGAGAGCAGGCCTTTAGCCTAGGCCTGTCGCATCGCCTCAATCTTGCCGTGCCGATTACGATCAACGCCAATGTCTCGCACAGCGGCGGTTCAAACACCGGTGCCATCGTAGGAGTGGCCGGAATTTTCTAGCCCACTCAATTGCTGGATCAAAAACGGAGTTTGGATCGTTCTGTAGTTATCTTTCGAAATTTACAGGATCGCATCATGATATTTCGTTCAGTGCCTGCCCTCCTCGCGGCCAGCATCGTGCCGCTTGGTTCAGCCGCGGCGCAAGAATATCCGCAATCATCCGCAAAGGCTGATCAGACAAGCGAAGACATTTCGGGACCGCCGCCGGGCGTTGCAGGAGGGCCTCCGGGTCGACCGAAGGCGGAAGGCTTATCTGTCACGCTGGGTGTCGCCCCTGTCCTCAGCCCTGCGTTTCAGGGCTCTCGCGATATGACTTTGTCAATTTTCCCGGATGTGCGGGTCAAATACGGCGAAGAGGTATTTGCCTCAATCCCCGAGGGGCTTGGATGGAATGCCATCAACGCCAATGGATGGAAGGCTGGCCCCTTGGCAAAAATCCGCTTTGGCCGCGACGAGGATACCGGCGGGTCGCCCTTCTTGATCGCGGGCGACAGCGATGCCTTGGTCGGATTGGGTGATATCGGAGCCTCTGGCGAAATTGGCGGTTTCGTCGAAAAACGTTTTGGCCCGGCCAATGAATGGCAATTGAGAGGGGAGGTCTTGCAAGGCTTTGGCGGGCACGACGGGACGGTCGCGGATATCTCGTTCAATTATCGCACCCGCATCAGCGGCTCCAACGTCACCTTTGGGCCGCGTGCATCCTTTGCCAGTGGCGATTTTCAACAAACCTACTTCGGCATCGATCCGATCCAGTCTGCCAATTCCGGCCTGGCCACATATGACGCAGATGGCGGTTTACTGTCTTGGGGCGTGGGTGGCACGGTGATCAAGCCGATCAACCGGGGCAGTGCGGTGACAGTGTTTACCAGCCTAGAGCGTTTGGCAGACAATGCCGCCAATTCGCCATTGGTCGAGCAGCGCGGCCGCGCGACCCAGTTCACTCTGGGCATTGGTTATGGAGTCCGTTTCGGCCTTTAGCAAAGAAGGTCCCTCCCGGGCATCCTAAGTATAAATGCTGATCAGGCGCTTCATCCAATTTCCCCTAAATTTGCGTAGTGTTTTCAACTGAATTCGCGGCACATGCGTCTTGTGCATTCAGTACAAAGTGAAACACCATGCACGCAGAAGATCACAGCAACCGACTGAGCAAAATGCCCGAACTGCTGGGGTATTTGATGACCCTTATTGTTGTCATCCTATCCGGTATGGTGCTCACTTTGGGTTGGGGCATTGGCTCGAGGGAATTCACCAACTTTGGCAATCAGTTTTCCGCCATGGCACCGTCCACGGCCATTCTCTTTTTGGCGTCTTCAGCATCACTGTTCGCGTTTCATCACTTTTCCTCAAGTGAGCGATTAGGCTTCGTGGTGCGATTGGTGGGACTGGCGATCATTGCCATCACCTTGGCCAATTTGCTCATCCTTTTCTCAGGCTCGAAGTCCGGAATTGATCAGCTCATTTGGCCCGGCCCCGGAGAGCTCATCCAAGCCAAAATGTCGGAGGCCAGCTCATTTGGATTCTTGTGTCTGGGCACATGCATGGTGCAAATACCGAACAAAGGCGGCCCGCACCGGATTGCCGTTTCATCGGCCTCGTTGGGGGTGACCATCACCCTTCTCGCATTGATCGTCTTTTCTCTCGACGCGCGCTCTCTTTCGACCGCAGCGATGTACTCCAGCCTGTCTCTTCCCACCGCTGTCGCATTTCTATTCTTGTTCGTCGCTGTTTTGCTCCATTTGCGTGAATATGGCTGGATGAAGGTCTTGTTGGGAACAGGCCGAGGCTCGACTGACCTGCGCCGATTGATGCCATGGGTGATCGGCCTACCTCTCGCGCTCATCCTTTGGACAAATTATGCAATGGAAGAGCAGGTCTTCGACGAGAATTTCCGGCTCAGCCTGCTCGCGACCGGAATGGTGGTTGGCCTATCGTCCATCCTGTTCAGAGATGCCGGCAGAACAAATCGGTTGGAGACCAGTGCAGCGACCGCAATGGCACGGGCTGCCGAAGCCGAAACCGAGCGTGAGGAGCAAAACCGCCAACAAGAGCAAGCCGAGAGCACGTCGCAAGCAAAGACAAGATTTCTGGCCAATATGAGCCACGAAATCCGTACTCCCATGAATGGAATACTTGGCTTTTCAGACCTCCTTCTAAGAGACAATCTAACTCGCGAGCAACATCAAAAAGTCAGCCTTATTCACGAATCCGGCCAGACAATGCTCAAACTGATCGACGATATTTTGGACCTGTCAAAGGTCGAAACCGGTCACATTTCCATGCATAGAGAATCCACTGACATCCGGCACAAGATCAGCAGTTGTGTCCGATTATTCAAAGCAGCAGCGATCAAGAAGGGGCTTGTAATCGAATGCCATTTCGCACCTGATCTGCCCCACTATATCTTGACAGATAAATTAAGGCTTAGGCAAATCCTGAACAATCTGATTGGCAATGCGGTCAAATTTACCCACACGGGACGCATCGATGTTTCCGCCAACATCACCAATGGATCGATAGAAATCTCGGTAGAAGATACTGGGATCGGAAATCCGCTCGACAGGCAGAAGAGCGTCCTAGGTGAATTCTCGCAAGCCGATGACAGCACCCAAAGACAATATGGCGGATCGGGCCTGGGACTGCATATCAGCAAGCGACTGATCGAGCTTTTGGACGGGTCAATGGCGCTGACCAGCGTGGAAGGCGAAGGCACCAAGGTAATTATCAGGCATCCGGTTGAGCTTCCCGAAAATGCCAGAGCCGCTGTCGGGGTTAGCGCGGAGCAACAATGCGTGGGCGACCAGATTGATTGGCGCGGTAAGAAAATTGCGGTCGCAGAAGACCATGACATCAATCAGATGCTCATCCTGTCAATGCTGACAGACCTGGGGGTTGACGCTCAGCTGTTCGAAAACGGTGCAGAGGCTGTCAGAGGTATTGCCGAGGCGGACGACGCGGGAGACGGTTTTGCCTTGGTCTTAATGGATATCCAGATGCCCGAAATGGATGGCATGTCAGCCACCCGAGAATTGCGGAAGATGGGCTATTCATCGGCCAAGCTCCCGATAGTCGCAATGACCGCCAATGCATTCAAAAGCGATGTTCAGGATTGTCTGGAAGCAGGCATGCAAGACCATTTGGCAAAGCCGATTTCGGTTAAATTGCTCACCAATATTCTCTCAAAATGGTTGATCACTGTGCCTGATGCACGCCAAGGCGCAATGACACCTTAAGCCAGCGTGTCCTTGCCGCAGCGATTAGACGCTGATCACGCTATCCCATGGGCCTCGTATGGCGACCGTGGTCGACGGAGACATCAGATTCACAAACATGGTTGAACCATCGGGTGAGAAACAGGCGCCGGCAAATTCGGTTTGGATACGGCTTCTGCCGAAGACATATGTTTTGCCTTTGGGCGTCACACATCTGAGGTGATTGTTGGTAATCTCGGTATACTGATCTTCCGACACCATCAGATGCCCCGATGGCATCACACAGATATTGTCACCCAGATTGTAGGTCGCTGCATCCTGGCTTTCAAGAAACAGACTCAAACTGCCATCGTCGCCATGAAGCGACGCTTTTGCGGCAGGTCTGTACCGAAAAATTTGCCCGAATTTCTTGGGTCCACCGCTGGTGGCAGTGAAAAACAACTGGTGCTCTTTCTCGTCCCAGAAGATGCCTTCGCCGCGCGCAAAAATGGTCGCGCCGCGCTGTGCCCCGCGTTCGCGTAGCTCACCCGCGGAACGCTCTGGATCACCCAAATCGACCCATCTTGCAGTGTGCTCATCGCCAACCGAAATAGAGATGTCTTCCCAATTTCTAGTGTCGGCAATTCCACTAATCGAGAGAGCTTGCAGTCTGCCGCCGGCCGCCAACTGGCCCGGGACACTGGGGATGAAGCGGTAGAACAAACTATCTCCTCGATCCTCAGTCATATAGGCGATGCCCGATCGCGGATCGATGCAGACCGCCTCGTGGACGAAACAACCCATTGCCTTGAGCGGGACCGGATCGACCAAACCTTTGTGATCGGCGGGAACCTCGAAGATATAGCCATGATCTTTGCCCACTCCGTCGCTTACTTCCAGCGCGCTTTCCTCGCAGGACAGCCAACTGCCCCAAGGGGTGATGCCTCCCGAACAATTGCGCGCCGTGCCAATCAGGCTAAGAAATTCTTCGACCACCCTGCGCTCGTCCGTATCGTAGATAAGAGTGGTGGTGCCGCCGGGCAATATCTTCTGCTGGTCGTCATCAATGCGATCATACGCGTTAATATGATCGGGAACGTCACCAACGAAGGGGCCAGAGCTACCCTCTAGCGCATTGAGTTCATGGTTTCGGACCAGCGCAACTCTGTTCTTGCCTATCCCAATGCAGCCCATGCCATCGGCGACATCAGGAACAACAAAGCCATCGCTCATCAAATTCCCGCGACGGGAAATCACCTGATATGAAAAGCCCTTGGGCAGATCCAGCAGCCGATCAGGATCGGCCACCAATGGACCATAGCCACCAACCTCGTTGACGGCATTGAAGGGCAAATGTGCATGGGCACGAGCTGCCAAGCCGGCAAAGGCTGTGCCGAGCATTCCTGCTCCGAAAATCCGCCGCGAAATCATCATCGTGAGTAGGGCCTCCAGCTACTTTCCAACGCGGCCATGCCGGGACTTCTCCAAAACACAGAGCCCCGCAAGCAAAGGTCCACCTTATCCCAGCTTGTCTTTCAGGATTTGGTTCACAACAGCAGGGTTGGCTTTGCCCTGCATGGCCTTCATCGTCTGACCGACAAAGAAGCCGAACAACTTGTCCTTGCCGCCGCGATATTGCTCGACCTTGTCCGCATTATTAGCGAGAATCGCGTCAATCGCGGCCTCGATTGCGCCGGTATCGCTGACCTGCTTGAGGCCTTCTGTATCGGCAATTTCATCGGGCTCGCGGCCGGTCTTCAGAACGATCTCGAAGATTTCCTTGGCTTGGCCACCGGAAATCTCGCCAGCATCTTGCATCTTGAGAATTGCGGCCTGGCGTGCAGCTGTGGCGTGCTCCACCTGAGCCTCATCACCCAGCGATTTGATAACGCCGGGAGCGACAGACAGAGCCCAATTGGCGACCTGCGTGGCAACCTTTGCTTCGCCCTTGCCCAATGCGCTGGCGGTCTCATTCAGCAGCGTTTCGAACCGAGCGAAGGTCTCCACCTCGGCGGTCAATTCGCGCGCATTATAGGGCGTCAGGCCCAAATCCTGCTCGTATCGGATGCGCTTGGCATCGGGCAGCTCGGGCAGCGATGCTCGGCAATCGGCCAGGAAATCATCCTCCAGATTTACCGGCAACAAATCGGGATCGGGGAAATAGCGATAATCATGAGCGTCTTCCTTGCTGCGCATGGTCCGCGTGGTGCCGGTCGCGACATCAAACAGCCGCGTTTCCTGATCGACTGAGCCCCCGCTTTCAAGCAAATCGACCTGACGGTTCGCTTCATATTCAATCACTTGCATCACGAAGCGTACCGAATTGACGTTCTTCGTCTCGGTCCGAGTGCCCAATTCCGGATCGCCCACCTTACGCACGCTGACATTCACGTCAGCCCGCATAGAGCCCTGCTCCATATTACCATCGCACGACCCGACATAACGTAGGATCGAGCGCAGTTTGCGCACATAAGCGCCCGCTTCTGCCGGCGAGGTCATATCCGGCTTGGACACGATCTCCATCAGTGCCACACCGCAGCGGTTCAGATCGACATAGGACATGGTCGGGTGCTGATCATGCATCAACTTACCCGCATCCTGTTCCACATGGATCCGCTCAATCCCGATCACCTTGTCTTCGGGTATACCGGACTTCTCATCGGCCTCGATCAGCAGCTGCCCCTCGCCCACAATCGGGTGATAGAGCTGGGAAATCTGATAGCCCTGCGGCAAATCGGCATAGAAGTAATTCTTGCGGTCGAAACGCGAATATTTGTTGATCTCAGCCTCGATCGCCATGCCGGTGCGCACCGCCTGTCGGATGCATTCGGCATTGGGAACGGGCAGCATTCCGGGCATGGCCGCATCGACCAGACTGACTTGCGTGTTGGGTTCGGCGCCAAATTCGGTGGAGGAGTCTGAAAACAGCTTGGCCTGAGAGCTGATCTGGGCATGCACTTCGAGGCCGATCACGACCTCCCAATCACCCGTTGCGCCCTGAATGCGATAAGAACTCATTGTAACTCCGAAACACCAGAATTGTGCAGCGGCAGTGCACCCGTGGCCACCACCTGCAATCTCAATTGACCTATTTAGCGATTCCGCTGCGTAAATCCATGGGCCACATTGCCATTTCGCTGCAAATATCGCGCGCGCGATGGCCAAACCCAGAGATCGCTTTACCCGAGCCAAGTGGCGGGATAGGTCCAAGCCCGATTATGCCGCAAACAATCGCCACCTATCACGATCGTGTCCGAACAGACGCGCTGGCCATGCTGGAAGGCAATGCGGGCGCGGTTTTGGACTTTGGCGGAGGGGTTGGAGCGACCTCTGCGGCGCTGAAACAGGCAGGCCGCGTTAGCCATGTCGCTCTGCTGGATCAAGTGGCGGACAATGCGCTGGGTGATATGGATCAAGCCGTCGCGCTTGATCTGAATGATAGCGATCGGGTGAAGGGCGCTCTGGATGATGCGGGGCCATTCGACACTATCCTATGTCTGGATGTGCTCGAGCATCTGATCGATCCGTGGGCAATTTTCCCGCTTCTCGAAAGCGCGCTCAAACCGGGCGGCACAATGATCTTATCGCTGCCCAACATCAGTTATCGCGGCGTGGTGATGCCGCTGCTGTTGCGCGGGCGGTTTGATTATGTCGATGCGGGCGTGATGGACCGGACCCATCTGCGCTGGTTTACCAAATCTAGCATGGTCGAGCTGGCGACCAGAGGCGGCTTAAAGCTGGATCAGATTGCACCGAATATTTCAGGCCGGCGCGACAATATGTTGAATGCTCTCACCTTGGGGTTGTTCGAGAGGTTCTTCGCTAGGCAATACCGCCTGAAATTGCGAAAATCGGCCGGTTAAGACAGCAATTTCCGCGACCAATCGCGTCCCGGCTTTTCTACCAGCCTATAGCTCAACCATGACACGCCGATCAGCAGCGCAAGCATAGCCACTGTCACTGCATTCCCGACCCAGGGCGATCCGGTCAGCAAGGTGCGGCCCTGCGCATCCACCGAAATGTCGATCAGATCGGTCATTTGCAGCAGTTCTCCCAAGCGGCCCTGCACAAACACATGCACCATATAGATCGAATAGCTGATCAGGCCGAGCAGCTGGAAGAAGGGCCGTCGCAGCAAGGCTGAGACAAGCCCGCTTTGCGTGGCCAGTGCCATGATGGTGAGCGCGAACACCAACGGGGCAAAAAACGTCCATGCGCCGGCGGCGAAGGATGCAAATGCAATCACCAATGCGATGGCCAGTGCCTCCCACAATTGGCCGTGCAGACCGCCGAATTGGCGAAAGGCCTTATAGGTCAGCACGCCGACTGAAAAGCCGAAGATGCAGCGCACGATCCCGCCTTCAAAGGTCACATGCAGATCGGGTGCATTGGCGAATAACCACACGCCCGCGGCCAGCACCAAAAGCCCCGCTATCCCCACGAACCACCGCCGGGCGATCACAAAGATCACCGCGTACAAAAGATAGGTCCACATCTCTGCCGCTATGCTCCACGCCGGGCCGTTCCAGCCGCGGCCACCCTCGATCCCAAAACTTTGCAACAAGAATATATTTTGCAGCAATGCGCCAATGCTTCGCGATCCGGTGAAGGGTTCGCGGGTGACAAATTGCGCGATCCAATCGCCGCCAAACACCAGCAACAATTCCAGCGCGATAAAAGCCAGCAAGACCGCGATATGCAGCGGATAGATCCGGCCCATCCGCAGCGCCATAAATCGCCCGACTGAGACCGCGCCATCACACAACCGCGCGCCATAGGAATGGGCAATCACAAAGCCGCTGAGGACGAAGAAATAGTCGACGAACAGCCAGCCATTTTGCACCAGCAAAGACCGGGCGATCAGGCCATTGGCTTGAAAGTGGTATAGCGCCACCAGCAGCGCGCAGATGCCGCGCAATGCGTCCAGCACTTCAAACCGCTCAGCCGCAGTATGTGGCGACTGGAGCGATTGTTTCGTCACGGATTACCCACCCGTGGTTTCCAGCAAATAGGCCTCTGTCTGCTGAACTTCGACCTGCAACATGCGATCATATGGGGTCTTGCCGGTGATGTTGGTGGCATTCAGCAGCAGTACCGAAATGTCACGATATTCGGGGAATTCGCGTAGCTCGCGCATGCTGGCGACCACCGCTGGCCCGTTGGAAGCTTCCTTGTTCACCTCATGAACCAGCCGGTCGAGCACCGCCATATAAGCGCGATACCGCGTACCCGGCTGCTTCTCGATCGCCACCTGGCGTCCGGTGTAGAGAATTGAGAGGAACACCCACACCGGGATGACCAAGCCAACCACAATCAACCCGATGATGGTGAGTTCAAATGCGCTCACCACCATTTCTCCGGCTTGGCGGCAAATCCAGCACGTTGCTGGATTGCTAGGCCAGCGTTCAACACCCCTTGCTCGTCAAATGGCTTGCCCACCAATTGCAGACCCAGCGGCAGACCATCTTTTGTCAAACTCGCTGGAACGCTCATCGCGGGAAGTCCTGCCAGCGATGCGGGCACGGCGAATACATCGTTCAGATACATCGTCAGCGGATCAGCATCGAGCGATCCGAGCGGGAAGCTGGCCGTAGGTGTTGTAGGTGCCAGGATCACATCGCATTGCGCCCAGGCCTTTTCAAAGTCCTGCGACACCAGCGTGCGGATTTTCTGCGCCTGATTGTAATAGGCATCATAGAAGCCCGCGCTCAGCACATAGGTGCCGATTAGAATGCGGCGCTTCACCTCGTCACCAAAGCCCGCTGCACGAGTCTCGGCATACATGTCTTGCAGCCCCGCCCCATCGGGCAGATCGCGCAGACCGTAACGCACACCGTCATAGCGCGCGAGGTTGGAAGACGCCTCGGCTGGTGCGATAATGTAATAGGCGGGCAGCGCATATTTGGTGTGCGGCAAAGAGATATCGACGATTTCAGCGCCAGCATCTTTCAGCCACGCCTTGCCCTGCTCCCAGCTATCGAGGATCGCCTGATCGGTGCCCTCCATCTGGTATTCCTTGGGAATGCCGACTTTCTTGCCCGACAGATCGCCAGACAGAGCGGCTTCCCAATTGGGAACGTCCATTTGCAGACTGGTCGCGTCTTTCGGATCGAATCCGGCCATCGCTTCCAACATTATGGCGCAATCTTCCACACTGCGCGCCATCGGACCTGCCTGATCGAGCGAGCTGGCAAAGGCCACAACGCCCCAGCGGCTGCAGCGGCCATAGGTCGGCTTGATCCCGCAAATGCCGGTGAAGGCGGCAGGCTGGCGGATAGAACCGCCAGTGTCAGTGCCCGTCGCAGCGGGCGCTATGCGCGCAGCAACTGCTGTGGAACTGCCGCCCGACGAGCCGCCCGGGCTCATCGGAGCATTGCTGCCTTCCTTTTGCCATGGCGAGGAAACATTGCCGAAATAGCTTGTCTCGTTCGAGCTACCCATCGCAAACTGGTCAAGATTCAGCTTGCCCAACATGCCCGCACCTGCTGCCCAAAGGTTGGACGAAACGGTGCTTTCATATTCGGGGATAAAGCCTTCCAGAATGTGGCTGGCGGCGGTTGTCTGCACGCCGCGAGTGGCAAACAGATCTTTCATTCCGATGGGAACGCCGGCCATTTTGCCGAGCGTCTCGCCCTTGGACCGTGCGGCATCCGTCGCGTCAGCAGCAGCCAACGCGTGGTCGGGCGTCGTCACGATAAAGGCGTTCAAGGACGCGGCTTGGGCAACGGCAGCGTTGAAGGCTGTCGCCACTTCGCGCGCAGTGAAGTCGCCCTTGGCAACGCCATCGCGGATGTCTTTGACACCGAGAGAGGTAAAGTCAGTCATTCTATTCAATCACCTTGGGCACGCCAAAAAAGCCGTGCTCTGCCGCTGGCGCATTGGCCAGAACATCGTCTCGCTTGCCGCCGCCCGTCAGCGGATCGGCATCCACCACATCATCGCGCAGGCGCAAGATATTCGGGATAACCGCCGTCATCGGAGCGACCTGACTGGTGTCGACCTCGCTCAATTGTTCGACCCATTCGAGGATATTGTTCAGTTCGGGCGCCATTCGCTCCAGCTCTTCATCGCTCATCTTGATGCGAGCAAGGCTCGCAATTTTGGCGACGGTCTGTTTGTCTACCGACATGTGGTTAGTGCCTTGATTGGTTTATTGTGCAGGGATGGGTGCAGGAGCGCCCGAAGCGGCTGGTGCGCCCGGTTGCGCAGACTGCATTGCCTGCTGCAGCAAAGCGATGCGGCGATCAAAATCATCGCGGCTCATGAAATCGACCAATTCAATATCGAACACCAAATCGGCACCAGGCGGGATTGGCGAACCTGGTTGCGGCGTATCGCCATAGGCTTTGTCCGACGGGATGAAGAGTTCGTATTTGCCGCCCTTTTGCATCTGCGTCAGGCCTTCGCTGAAGCCCGGCAACATCGAATCCAATGGCAAGGGGCTACCATCGGGGAAGATGCCTTCGATCGGCAGCGGCAATTCCTGTGATTCGTCAAAAATCTCGCCCGAATCTGCCAGCTTGCCGACATAATGCACAAACACCACATCATCGGCTGACGGAGAAGCTCCCGTGCCTGCCGTTATGGTATCCACTTCAACGCCCTTGGGCACAGCTGCCCATGCAAGGCCAGCGCCGATCAGAACCGCAATGATCACACCAAGCCACAGCTTGGTCAGCGATCCCTTGGCGATGGGATGCAGGGGTACTCGGGTGACTTCGGTCATACAGCGTTCCTGAAATACAAAGTATAAAAGGGCAAAAAGAGCCTCAACAAGCAAAAAGGCGCGGGAATCATCCCACGCCCCTTTGGCTTATCATCGTGCTGGCATCAAGCAATTCGGCAGTTAAACCGCTGCAATGCCAACCGCAAAGAATATGGGCGCGGACTTAACCGTCGCGTTCCATCCGCTTGCGTTCAAGCTTACGAGCGCGGCGAACCGCAGCAGCCTTCTCGCGGGCGCGCTTTTCGCTGGGCTTTTCATAATGGCGGCGCAGCTTCATTTCGCGATACACACCTTCACGCTGCAGCTTCTTCTTGAGCGCGCGGAGGGCTTGATCGACATTGTTATCGCGAACCATGATTTGCATAAAAGACTACTACCTTAATCCATAAGCACGAAGCCCCCCAAAACCGAATCGCGGGGCAAACGCGTAAATCTGACGTTAAAAACAGCACGTTTCCCACCCTTTAAAGGCACGGAACGCGCTTCAACTTGGGGCTCCTTAACGCTGGATCGGCAAAATGGCAAGGTGTTGCGTGGCGTAAAAGCGCCTTTGCCTGATGCACAACGCTATGCAGAGACGGCCCGCCTCGTTAAAGGGCGAGCCATGGCCGGTGATCCTACCCCTCTATATGCAACGTTGAATGTCGCGATTGGCGGCGCCGTAGGCGCAGCTGCGCGCTATCAACTGGGCCGCGCTGTTACGCAATGGACTGCGCAAGGAAGCGCTTTTCCCTGGGTAACGCTGGCCGTCAACGTGATCGGCTGTTTAGCCATGGGCCTGCTGGTGGGGTGGCTGGCCAAAAGCGAAGGTAGCAGCGAAAGCCTGCGCCTGCTTCTGGGCGTCGGATTGCTCGGCGGATTTACCACATTTAGCGCCTTCAGCCTCGAGATGATGCAATTGATCCAGCGCGGTTCGGCTGGCCTTGCGATCAGCTATGCCGCTGTGTCGGTGCTGGCCGGACTGGGAGCGCTTTATCTCGGCCTAATGATGATGCGGGGGGCAGCATGAGCGCCGAAAGCAAAGATACCGTCCGCCAATTTACCATCAGCGAAGATGACGCTGGTATCCGGCTGGACCGCTGGTTCAAGCGAAACCTACCGCAAATCGGCTTTGCCACTGTGTCGCGCTGGGCCCGAACGGGGCAGATCCGCGTCGATGGCAAACGGGCCAAGCCCGATGACCGTTTGGAAGAAGGCCAGACATTGCGCGTTCCCCCTGGCGGCGAAAGCCCAGCGCGAAAGACCAAGACCAAACGCGAATTGACCGAGGCCGAAGTGGCCGAGGCCAAGGCGATGGTCATCACCGAGACAAAATCGGCCATCGTGCTCAACAAACCGCCCGGTCTCGCGACCCAAGGCGGCAGCAAAACAACCAAGCATGTGGACGGATTGCTGGATGCATTTGTGGGCGATGACGAGATCCGCCCCCGGCTGGTCCACCGGTTGGACAAGGACACGTCGGGCGTCTTGCTGATAGCCCGCACTCCGGGCGCGGCAGCGTCTTTTTCCAAGCGCTTTTCTGGACGCAGCGCACGCAAGATCTATTGGGCGCTGGTGGTCGGCATTCCCGAGGTTAGCGAGGGCACGATTGATGCACCCTTGGCCAAACAGCCCGGGACCGGCGGCGAGAAAATGCATGTGGACGAGGAGGAAGGCCAACCGGCCAAGACCCGTTACCGCATCGTCGATCGGGTCGGCAATCGCGCTGCATGGGTCGAGTTGGAACCGCTGACCGGACGGACGCACCAATTGCGGGTCCATATGCAGGCCATCGGAAATCCGATTGTGGGCGACGGCAAATATGGCGGGCAGGATGCGTTTCTGACCGGCAGCGTCAGCCGCAAAATGCACCTGCATGCCCGGCGTCTGGTTATCTCTCAGCCAGGTGGTGGCAAGCTGGATGTGACCGCGGAACTGCCGGAACATTTCGCTGCAACGATGGAACAATTGGGCTTTGACACGGGGTTGAGCGATGCTGCCCCGATAAGCGTGGGCCCGCCCGAACGCACCGGCATAGAAAAGAAGCAGGCTGCGCGCAAACATGCCAAACAATATCGCAAGAGCCAGCGCGCGCCGCGCCGCGCCCGGGGTGATGCGAAGAAGGCCAGCACTCCTGCACGGGGCAAACCCGCTGCAAAGGGTAAAGCCGGCCGGTCAAAATCTTCACCCAAAGGCGCTGCGCACAAGGGGCGCAAGCGGTGACCACCCGGCTCGCCGTGTTCGATTGCGATGGCACGCTGGTCGATAGCCAGGCCGATGTTTGCGATACGATGGAATTTGCCTTCAACGATGCTGGCCTGAAACCGCCTGACCGCAATGAAATACGCCGATCTGTCGGGCTGAGCCTGCCCTTCGCTCTGCAACGTCTGGCGCCAAGTCTGGATGAAGCGCAACGCCAGACCATTGTCGAAGGATATAAATTCGCTTTCCGCAACAGACGTACGCAGGGCCATTTGCGCGAGCCATTGTATGATGGAATTGTCGATCTTCTGGCTCGATTGCACCACAGCGGGTGGCAATTGGCGGTCGCGACCGGCAAAAGTGACCGAGGCTTGATCGGGTGCCTTGAAGCGCATGGTATCAAGGACCAATTCGTCTCTTTGCAAACGGCTGATCGACACCCCTCTAAACCCCATCCCGCCATGTTGGAGGCCGCCCTGTTCGAAGCCGGCGTGCAGCCCCAAGATGCCGTGATGATTGGCGATACCAGCTTCGACATGGAAATGGCCAGAGGCGCAGCGGTGCGCGCCATAGGCGTTGCCTGGGGCTATCACACACCTGCAGAATTGCTGGAAACAGGCGCCGAAGTAATTGCCGACACCCCCACCCATTTGGAGGCCTTGCTATGACCGATCAACCACAAGACGAAGCCGAGGGTTTGGCCAAGCAACGGTTCATGTTGCTCAATCTGGTTCGGCTGATGGGTCTGGCCATGGTGTTGGTGGGTATTGCTATCACTCAGGGCGCGATTGATCTGCCCTATGCAGTGGGCGTGGTGCTGGCGATCTTTGGCTTGCTGGAATTTTTCCTGATGCCCAACATCATCGCAAAGAGCTGGAAAAGCGACGAAGAATGAAGCGGTTTTACAAGCACGCTGACTGCATCAAAGCAGACGGCGGTTGGCAGGTTTGTTTGGATGGTCGCCCCCTAAAAACCGTAGGCGGAAGGCCTCAGATTGTGCCGTCTGCCGATCTGGCCGATGCCTTGGCACAAGAGTGGAATGCCCAAGGCGAGAAGCTGGAACAGGCCGGTTTTGTGATGCGCGACCAGACCGATTTTGCATTGGACAAGGTTGCAGTTGATCCGACCGAGACGATCACCCGCACGCTGGCGTATGGCGAGACCGATACGCTGTGTTATCGCGGCGATCCCGAAGATGCGGTGTTTGAACGCCAGCAATCTGTGTGGGAGCCGATCATCACCGCGGTTGAACAACGCGAGCAGGTGCAATTTGCGCGCGTTAGCGGGATTGTCCATCGCGCCCATCCGGCGCAAACTCTGCCAAAATTGAAGGACCGGCTGGTCCAGATGAACCCGTTCCAACTTGCGGGCCTTCACACCATGGTTTCGCTTACCGCATCCTTGTGCATCGGGTTGGAGGCTTTGCAGCCAGATGCCGATGCCCATGCCTTGTGGAGCGCGGCGGTGCTGGAAGAGGAATGGCAGGCTGATTTGTGGGGACACGATGAAGAAGCCGAGGAAACCAGAGCGCTAAAGCGCGATCAATTCCTCAGCGCCTTTGGCTGGACCCAATTGGCCAATTCCTGAATTCTTCGGCTGCGTGAGCGTCGAAATGTGTCTTGGCGCTATTCGCCAACCCAGTCAGCCACTTGTCCGGCAACATCATTGGCGGCCCGGTTCAGCGCAGCCCCAACCGCGCCAGCGCGCGCTTCCACGCCCTGCTCGACCGCTTCGAAACGCTGCGTTTCCATCGTGCCATCGGTGCTTCGCCGTATCGCATCAAAGCGCACGAGCACTGATGAATTGCTGGCATCATAACCAAATTCGCGCAGCACGCCGCGCAATCTGCTTTGCGCTGACAGGCCCGGATCATCGGCATCCAGCACCAGGCGGTTGGTCCGCACGCGCACAGTTTCGGCCAGCAAGCGGCGGAATAGCCGAGCAGGTTTTTCAACCCACACGGCGTCTTTCAAATAAGCGACTTCGGTGCTGCTGACCTGCACCGGAACGCGCAGCACATCGATTTTTGCAGGCACCTCGGGTTCATAAATGGCCAAGGCCTCGTCACGCGAAGCGCTGGAGGTGGCGCCCGCGGGCGCAGATTGGCTTGCTGTTAGATCCAGCAGGCTTTCGGGCGGTTCGCTGCCCAGGCTGACACAGCCGGTCAAAAGCAGGCTTGATCCGAGCAGAGCCGGAGCAAGTATAGCCAATGGTTTTGCGCGGCGAGTGATCATGGCGTCTCTCAATATGTGCAGTGGGGTCATGGCTTGTAATCCGGCAGAGTTTCGCCCTGGATCAATGCCCCTGCCCCTTGATTGTCGAGCTTTTCGGTGATCGCGCGCAGTGCTTTGCTGGTGGCGCGCAGATCGCGCAACGTCGCTTCAGCTGCGGGCAATGTTGTATCGGTCAACTCACGTGCGGCAGGCCTTGTGTCTTCCAGTGTGGCTGACAGCGAAGTGGCCGCCTTGTTGGCCGCCGCCAGTGTGTCTCGCAATTCCTCGGCCAGCGAAGCGCCTTCGCCATTGATCAGTTTGTCGGTTGATCCCAGAACGGTTTCGAATTGGTTTAATGCCTCGCTTGCTTCACGCAAAGTGACCTGCAATTCGGCCATGGTGCGTTCGACCTGCGGGCTGGCATCGGCCAGATTAGCGGTCATTTGATTGGTGTTGCGCAAGATGCCTTCCATCTGCTCCAAATTGGTGTCGGACAAGACTTGCGTCATACGCTCGGTCAAGGTCGCTAGCCGCTCAAGCAGCAATGGAGCATTGGCCAGAACCGCGCCCAAGCCTTGGCCTGGAGCAGGCGGGATAACTGGCACCCCTTCGGGGCAAGCGGTGGTTTCGCAACTGATCGGAGGTTGGCCGCTGCGCGCGCCGTCCAGCAGAATGGTTGAAACGCCGGTAAAGCTGCCCTGCATGGTGGCCGATGTGCCCACCAGAATAGGCACTTCATCGCGCACCCGCACTCGCACCCGGACAAATTCGGGATCATCTTCTGACAGGGTAATCTCTGACACTTGACCTACCGGCACACCGGCAAAGGCCACTTGCGATCCATTAGCCAAACCAGAAACCGACTGCTTGAAGAAAATGTCATATTCATTGTGCTGGCCCTGCCCCAACCGGGCAATCCAGACGATGGCAGCCGCCAGCAATGCCAAAAGCAGCAGCGTTACGGCACCGACCCAGATATGATTTGCGCGTGTTTCCATGTCGCTGCCTCTAATCCCCTGAAACGCGGGGTTTGTCTATCTCTATACTGTCTCTGCGCGTGCTGCTGTCTTGAGCGGCGCGGCCACGCGGTCCGTTGAAATATTCCTGTATCCAAGGGTGATCTGTCGCCAACAATTCAGGAATGGTCCCGACCGCGATCACTTTTTTGTCGGCCAGCACGGCCACACGGTCACAGATCGCATGCAACGTGTCCAGATCATGAGTGATCAAGAACACCGTCAGACCCAGCGTTTCCTTCAACTCCTTGGTCAGCCGGTCAAATTTGGAGGCCCCCACCGGATCAAGGCCCGCGGTGGGCTCGTCCAGAAACAGCAATTCAGGATCCAGTGACAGCGCCCGCGCCAACCCTGCACGCTTGCGCATACCGCCGGACAATTGAGAGGGATATTTGCTCGCTGCATCTTCAGGCAGACCGGACAGCATCACCTTGTAACGGGCAATATCGGCGCGCAATTCATCGCTAATTTCCGGGTGGAACTGGCGTAGCGGCACCTCGACATTCTCGCCCACGGTCAGCGTTGAGAACAACGCTCCGCCCTGAAACAGCACTCCCCAACGGCGGCGAACGCCAATGTCCTCGTCCGGCTCTGCATCGGTGATGGACTGACCAAACACCTCGATGCTGCCCTCAGCCGGAGTTTGCAGACCAATGATCGATCGCATCAGCACGCTTTTACCGGTGCCAGACCCGCCAACCACACCGATGATTTCGCCCCGTTTGACCTTCAGCGACAGTCCATCATGGACCACTTGTTCGCCAAAGCGATTGCCCAAGCCTTCGACAATTACCGGATATTCGCCCCTGAACCGTTCTGTCATGGCTCAGACCCAGCCGATCTTGGTGAAGAACACGGCAAAGAACGCGTCCAACACAATCACTGCAAAAATGGCAGAGACAACTGCCATGGTGGTGCGGCGGCCAACTTCCTCGGAATTGCCCTGAACTTGCATGCCGTGATAGCAGCCTGCCAGCGCCACGATCAGACCGAAAACGGGGGCTTTGAGCATGCCAACCCAAAGGTCATAGATCGGTACCACATCCTTGATCCGTTCAAGGAAAGTGAAGAACGGGATGCCCAGCGACAATTCGCCCACCACGGCCCCGCCAATGATGGCGACCACTGATGCGTAAAAGCCCAGCAGCACCATCATGAAGGTGCAAGCGAGCACTCGCGGAATAACCAGCGCCTCTATTGGAGAGATCCCGATGGTGCGCATCGCGTCCACTTCTTCGGTCAGTTTCATCGTGCCGATTTGCGCGGCAAAGGCCGATCCAGACCGGCCCGCGACCATGATAGCGGTCATCAAAACGCCCAATTCGCGAAGAGTGATGCGGCCGACCAGATTGACGGTCAGCGCCTCTGCGCCAAATTGCGACAATTGCACTGCGCCTTGCTGGGCAATCACAATGCCGATCAGAAAGCTCATCAAGCCGATGATCGGGAGCGATGCAACGCCCACCAATTCCAGCTGATGCACAAAGGCCCGGCCCCTGAACCGGCTGGGGTGCAAGATAATATTGCCCATGCCGATCAGGATCTGGCCCAGAAATCCGACCACTTGGACAAACCCGACCCACATTTCCGTGACCCTGGTTCCCAAGAAACCGGTTACCCGTTCCCAAAGCGGTTCAAACGGCGGCTTGATATCAGCATCATTACTGGCCCCGTGGACAGCGCTCAGCAATCGCTGCGCGCGCTCGCTCGCGCCCAAAATCTCTACATCGTGTCGCTGCGACAACCGGCACACGATCCACGCGCCGACAGTGTCGATTTCATCCACTTGGCTGAGGTCAACCGAGACCAGCGGCACATCGATCGCTTCGAGGCCGTGGTCAATCTCGCCCACGGTCGAGACCAACAACGCGCCAGACAAGGACAATTTGCCCCGTCCCTGCTCGTCATGCTCCACGGCAAAATTGGCCAAACCGGTCATAAGCAAATCTATGAAAGCAATTTAGGCACTTAATCAAGCGCCCAGATCAGCCGCGCTGGGTGAATTCGCTCGGATCGCCCGTTGCATCGCAGCATTTGCGCTGGCAAAGGCAGGATAAATACCGACAGCACCGCCAAGCATCATCCTAAGCTTTGGCAATCGAGCGAAGAAACCATGACACTTGATACGACATTTAGCCCCGCCGAGATTGAGGCGCGCTGGTACAAACATTGGGAAGAAAGCGGCAGCTTTCGGCCCGAGCGCCCCGATGCGGAGCCCTTCACCATTGTGAACCCTCCGCCCAATGTCACGGGCAGCCTGCATATCGGCCATGCGTTGGACAACACGTTGCAGGACATTGTGATCCGGTACGAGCGGCTACGTGGCAAGGATGCTTTGTGGGTGGTTGGCACCGATCACGCCGGTATCGCGACGCAAATGGTGGTCGAGCGCCAAATGGAGGAGCGCCAGGACAAGCGGACCAATTATTCGCGCGAAGAATTTGTCGACAAGGTATGGGAATGGAAAGCCGAGAGCGGCGGCACCATCACCAACCAATTGCGCCGGCTGGGTTGCTCAATGGACTGGAGCCGTGAGCAGTTCACCATGGACCCGCACTTCACCAAGGCGGTGCTCAAGACCTTCGTTGATCTGTACAATGACGGTCTGATCTATCGCGACAAGCGTCTGGTCAATTGGGACCCCAAGCTAAAAACCGCGATTTCAGACCTTGAGGTCGAGACGCAGACCATTGCGGGCAGTTTCTGGCATTTCCGCTATCCGCTGGCAGACGGTGTCACGCTGGCCGATGGCCGCGATTATATCGAGGTTGCAACCACGCGCCCTGAAACCATGCTGGCCGATATGGCGGTGGCGGTTCACCCCACGGACGAGCGATATGCCAGCGTGGTGGGCAAGCATGTGGTGCTGCCGATTACCGGACGGCGCATCCCGATTGTGGCCGATGAACATGCCGACCCGGAATTGGGCAGCGGCGCGGTGAAGATCACGCCGGGCCATGACTTCAACGATTTCGAGGTGGGCAAACGCGCCGGCTTTGCTGCGGGCGATATGCTCAACATGCTGGATGGCGATGCCAATGTTTGCCAGACCTCAGACGGCCTGGTGCCGGAAGAATTCCTCGGCCTTCACCGCTTCAAGCGCGATGGGAAAGACGGAGCGCGCGAAGCGGTTGTCGCTCGATTGAAGGCAGATGGCTTCCTCATCCCGCATATCACCAAGACCAAGAAGGGTGAGGAGCAGGAGCTCGACGCAGAGCCGCGCCAAATCGCCACGCCCTTTGGCGACCGCGGCGGTGTGGTGATCGAGCCATGGCTGACCGATCAATGGTATGTCGATGCTGAGAAGCTCGCTGCAAAACCCATTGCGCAGGTAAAGTCCGGCGCAATCGAGATTGTCCCAGCAACATGGGAAAAGACCTTCTTCAACTGGATGGAGAACATCCAGCCATGGTGCATTTCGCGCCAGCTGTGGTGGGGCCACCGGATACCGGCATGGTTTGACGAAAATGGCGAAGTCTATGTCGCTGCGAGCGAAGAAGAAGCGCAATCACTGGCTCCACAAGGGGCCGTGCTAACGCAAGATTCCGATGTGCTCGACACATGGTTCTCCAGCGCCTTGTGGCCCTTTGCCACGCTGGGTTGGCCCGAGGAAGGTCAGCCACTGCTCGACAAACACTTCCCCAATTCGCTGCTGATCAGCGGTTTCGACATCCTGTTCTTTTGGGATGCGCGGATGATGATGATGGGCCAGTACAATATGGGTGAGGCCCCCTGGCCCAAGCTGTATCTGCACGGCCTGGTGCGCGCAGCAGACGGTTCAAAAATGTCTAAGTCGAAGGGCAATGTGGTCGATCCGCTCGGTCTGATTGACCAATATGGCGCGGACGCATTGCGGTTCTTTATGGCCGCGATGGAGAGCCAAGGCCGCGACATCAAAATGGATGAAAAGCGGGTCGAGGGATATCGCAATTTCGCCACCAAGCTGTGGAACGCCACCCGCTATTGCCAGTCAAACGGCATTGGTGCCTCGTCCACGATCAAGGCTCCTAAGGCCCGCATGGCGGTCAACCAATGGATCATTGGCGAAGTGCAGCAAACGGCATTGGAATTGGAAAAGGCGATGGCCGACCTGCGTTTTGATGCAGCGGCCAACACAATCTATCAATTCGCCTGGAGCCGGTTCTGCGATTGGTATCTTGAGCTGATCAAGCCTGTGCTGATCAAGGATGACGACCAGCCACCAGCATCCGATGCAGCGATTGCCGAAACCCGCGAAGTGGCCGGATGGGCGCTGGACCAGATCTTGGTAATGCTGCACCCCTTCATGCCCTTCATCACTGAAGAGCTGTGGCACGCACAAGGCGAATTGAACGGCACCGATCGCAGCAGTTATCCGCTGATCACCGCCAAATGGCCCAACCCTCGTGCCCAAGTGTCCAAGGACGCGACTGATGCGATTGATTGGACGATTGAATTCGTCGCCAATGCGCGCACCGCTCGCAATGAAATTGGCATCCCGCCCGGCACCAAATTGAGGGCTGTGATCGCTGATCCTTCCGATCTGGCTCGCCAGGTTCTGGGCGGCAATGGGGCCGCCGCGATGGAGCGGCTGTCGCGTGTAGGACCCTTTGCGATGATTGGCCAAATTGGCGACGCCAATGTCCCCGGCCCTATCCCTAAGCCCGCTATGGAAATCGCGGTTGGCGACGATGTTGTCCTGGTCGATCTGGCCGGGGTGATCGACATTGCCGAGGAAAAGGCGCGTCTGGAAAAAGCTTTGGCAACCTCGCAGAAAGAAGCGAAATCGCTGGAGGGTCGCCTCTCAAACGCAAACTTTGTCGAACGCGCAAAACCCGAAGCGGTGGAAAAAGCCAAGGCCGATTTCGCCCATCATTCGGCGGAAGCTGAACGGTTGCAAGGAGCGCTTGCCAGATTGGGGTGAGCCCGGCTGGGCTGGGCCAGTTTCCTATGCCAGCCGATCATGGCATGATAGCTGAGGATGAGGTTCAAAAGGCACAGCTTTGGCGCAACTTTCAAGTTGGGAACATGTCAAACGTGTCAAAATTGAAAGCAGGCTCAACTTGGCCATAATTCTTGCCACTGACGATGCTGGGCAGCCAGAGATTTTTGCTTCTTTGCAGGGCGAAGGACCCAGTGCGGGTATGCCGGTTGCCTTTGTCCGACTGTCGCGCTGCAACCTTACCTGCACTTGGTGTGACACTGCCTACACGTGGCGGTTTGATGAAACCCACAATCACCGTGATGGCGTGGTGTTTGATCGAAAAGCCAACCAGATTGCGCTCGATCCCAGGGACGCTGCTGAACGGATTTTGGCCTTGGGGCAAAAGCGGCTGGTTATCACTGGCGGCGAGCCGATGCTGCAAGCTGGCGCATTGGCGGACATGCTCGAGCATTTGCCCGATATCTCGGTCGAGATTGAGACCAATGGCACCGCCAAGCCCTCTGCCAGGCTGGATGTTCGGGTGGACCAATTCAACGTAAGTCCAAAGCTGGCCCATTCGGGTAATGCTGCAGAGCTTGCGCTCATCCCCGAACGGCTGGACGCCTTTGCCGCCGATCCGCGCGCCTTCTTCAAATTCGTGATTGCCGAACCCGGTGATGTGAACGAAGTGCTGGAATTGCAGCGCCGATATCGCTTCAAGCCTGGCCATGTGTTCCTGATGCCGGAAGGGACTGACAGCGCCATATTGCGCAGCTGCGAGGAATGGCTCAGCCAGCTATGCGTGAAGCATGGCTTCAGGATGAGCGACCGGCTGCATATCCACCTCTATGGCGACACGCGAGGGACTTGATTTGGGGCTAGCCCTGGCTCCGCCACCGTTGAACGACACGCTCGACCATCTCGTCTTCGCCGCCACTGGAAGACCACAGATCGACAAAGCTCGGATCTTCCGACGCAGGCCGTTTGTTTTCTTCCAAATGGTCGAATGACACGCGGATTGGGATGGCAACACCCTCGCCGCAGATGATGCACTCGCGGTTGCGCAAGGCTGGAATGGAATCGAGGAAACCACGCGCGCCTTCGGGCATAGCCGAGCGAACAAATTCCTGATCTCGGTCGTTGTTCAGACGCATCGAGATAATGGTACCGCATTGCGACAGCACGCCTTCGGCCAAATCCGATGGACGCTGCGTGATCAGGCCAAGAGAGATACCGTATTTACGCCCCTCTTTGGCGATCCGTGAAAGGATGCGACCGACCGAGGAACCATCTTCGTTCGCGCTGTTTGGCACGTAACGGTGGGCCTCTTCGCAAACCAGCAGGATTGGACGCGTCTTGTCGTCGCGGCCCCAAATGGCAAAGTCGAACACCAAGCGACTGAGCACGGCGACAACGGTGCTGGTGATGTCGGATGGAACGCCCGACACATCGATGATGGAAATTGGTTTGCCATCGCCCGGCATACGGAACACTTTACCGATGAACTCGGCCATCGTGTCACCCACCAGCATGCCCGAGAACATGAATTGATAGCGCGGATCCGCTTTCAGCTCTTCCAGCTTGTTTTTGATCCGCATGTAGGGTGCAGATGTGGTTGATTTGTCCAGCTTACCCATCTCGTCCTGGATCTTGTTGGACAGATCGGACAACAAATAGGGAATAGGCGAGTCCACGGTAATCTTGCCCATGCCATCGGCGAGACGGTTCTTGCTGCGCGCATGCAGCAAACATTTGGCCAGAATATCGGAATCGACCTGACGTTCATTGCCGCTGGAGGTCAGCAAGACTTCGCAATGCTCTTCGAAATTCATCAGCCAATAAGGCATCTGCAGGTTCGAGACATCGAGGATCATACCGGTTTGACGGAAGGCAGCTGAATATTCGCCGTGCGGATCGACCATGACGATATGGCCCTGCGGAGCGGCCTGACAAATTCGATGCAGGATCAGTGCAGCACTGGTTGATTTACCCGTACCGGTCGAGCCGAGCAGTGCAAAGTGCTTGCCCAGCATCGCATCGATATACATGCCTGCACGGATGTCGATGGTGGGATAAACCGTACCGATTTCCACATTGGCGCGGCCATCGCTGGCGTAAATTTGCTTAAGGTCAGCCGTGGTCGCAGGATAAATCATTGCCCCTGGAACCGGATAGCGAGTGACACCGCGGCGGAAGCTGTGGATGCGGCCCGTTAGCTTTTCTTCCTGACCCTCGCCCAGAAAGTCGATATTCGCCAGAATACCACCACCGGAGCGGCGATCCTTGCGCTGATTGCGCACACTGGCGAGCAGCCAGTTGTCGCCAACGCGGATCTTGATCTGACTGCCGACCTGTCCCGACAGAGCAATCGAAGGATCATCATCATCCATGCATTCATTGAGGCGTTCAGTGTCGAGAGCGATCTGCGAGCCCGAACCGGCGATTTCCAGCACCACGCCAATAGGCAAACGTGCGTTATCGCTTTCGGAAACACTTGTTTGTTGAGCATCATCCGAGACAGGATCAGCGGGTTGAGCAGTTGCAGCCAATTGCGCTTCTGATTCTGCCGCGGCGGCGGCTTCTACTAGCTTGCCTTGGCCCATCGCAGAAGACGGCTCACCGGCAAAACCTTTCGGCGCGCCTTGATCGGCACCCTGCTGAAACGGCTCAAAATTCTGCTTGCCCATGTCGGTCATAAATGGCCCCAAATCCCGTAAATAGTTCTTCACGGTGGCCATAGCCCAGATGAGGTTAAGATCGCGTCAACGATAAGTCGGCTTAGTCAGAATCCAATGAAATTAGGGGGTCGAATTTACGGCCTAAATCATTGCGAACAAACGCCCAGCAATCCAGCCCATCGTTATCGACAGCATGACCGCCACAAGACCGTAGACGAAAGACGATCGTTGCGAAGCGGTTTCGACAAAACGCTCCAATCCAACCTTACGAACCTCGACATCTGCGATCGCTGATGCAATCACGCGGCCATCGGAAATCGCAAATGTTTCAGCGGTATAAAGGCCAGTTTGCACATTTGATGGCAAGGAAATACGCGCCTGATACAGCACCTGTTCGCTGATCCGAACTCCGTTCATATCTTCCTTGTAGAGCCCTTCGCGCTGACGCAAATCCACCAACCCCGCCGAGAAGCGGGCTTGCTTGTCAGGGTCAATTTCGCCCGAGGGAGACAGTTGGATAAAGTCGGTTCCCAATTCGTAAATCGCAGCCGTTCGGTCATCAACAATTTCGGCTACGGGCCGCGAAGCAGCCACTGCAAAGAAGGACGGGGCAGAGCGGAAATCACTGCTCTCAGCGTTCATCCAGATGCCTGCAAACCGTTCCTTTTCGCGCATCCGAATGGGCTGTGTGGGGCCCTTGAGCACCACCACAATATCATAAGCAGCGCCTCCGCGTCGCCCACCAGGATCTAGGATGGCGCCATACAAAAGCAATTCAGTGCCGGTGAAGCCCTGGCGCACCTGCACCTCGTCTTGCGACACTTCGGGCACCAAAATCGCATCGCGCTGGCCCGATAGCATCAACGCTGCAAGGATCAGAAACAGCCATCTCATAACGGCGTCACCGTGAAAATTTCATCCGGCTGATACCCCAGTCCCAGCAGCATGCGCACCGCTACCGCCAGCACAATGGCTGCTAGGACCAGCCGCAAGATCTCTGGGCGAGCCTTCAACGCAATCTGCGTACCGAATTGCGCGCCCATG
Organism: uncultured Erythrobacter sp.; assembly: GCA_947495555.1. GTDB lineage: Bacteria > Pseudomonadota > Alphaproteobacteria > Sphingomonadales > Sphingomonadaceae > Erythrobacter. Next base: position 309,979 of record CANLZI010000002.1, read on the forward strand.
ACCGAGCCAAGCAACAACAAGCCAGCCAGCACAATGTCGACCGCCTTGGTGGTCATTGCGTGCATCATGGTGGTTACCATCGTGACGAACATGATCTGGAACAGAGAAGTGCCGACCACGACATTGCCGCTCATGCCCAAAATATACAGCATGGCTGGGACCAGAATAAAACCGCCTCCAACGCCCATCAGCATCGTCAGAATGCCGACGATTACGCCAAGGAGAAGCGGTGCCAGCGGCGAGATATACAGGCCCGAACGATAGAATCGCCACCGCATCGGCAGCGCTGCCACCAGTGGGTGATGGCGGCGTTTCTTGACGGTGTTGCCCGCTGTCGCTGCCTTCGGGCGGAGCGCATCCATCGCCTCTTTTGCCATCAACATGCCAATGGTGCCCAGCATCAACACATAGAGGATGTTGATGACTACATCGATTTGCCCGATCGATTGGAAAAAGCGGAACAGCAAAGCACCAAATAGCGCGCCGATGACACCGCCTGCCACCATCACCATGCCCATCCGATAATCCACACCATTGCGCCGGCTGTGGGCCAGAACGCCGGAAACGCTTGCTCCCGTAACCTGAGTGGAAGCCGAGGCGGCAGCCACGGTTGGCGGAATGCCATAAAATATCAGCAGAGGCGTGGTCAGAAATCCGCCGCCAACCCCAAACAGACCGGACAAAACACCCGTTAGCGCGCCCAAGGCTACGATCAGCAGACCGTTTACCGAGAGATTCGCTATAGGCAGATAGACGTCCATGGGTCTCCGCCTACCTTACCGGAGGCAGGGATTAAAGGCGCAGCGTGGGATTAGAGATTAAAAGCTGGTCGACAGTGTCACAGCAGCACCGGAATCGGGCTGCGCCGAACCTGCAACCCGCTCACGATAATCGACCGAAAGGCGCGCTGGCACCGAACCAATCGTCATATCCACTCGCACGCTGGGCCCAACGTCGACCCGTTCAGCACCCTTTTGCGCCCCGCCCCAGGCTGCTGCCCCCAAACTGACCTTGGCCAGATCAAATTGGCCAACATCTCGCAGGACATGCAATTGCCCGTCGGCAAATGCGGTTGCGTCATCTCCGCCGACATAACCGGCCTGCGCATAAATTTCAGCTCGGGCAGAAAACGGCAGATCAATCGGAGGCATTTCAGTGGTAACAAAGGCAGACGGGCGAAGCTCAACCCCGGCAACGCCGCTGCGCTGTGTTGCGCGCAATTCCGCATGGGCACGCAGCGGCAGTTTTGCCAGGGGTCGTGCGGATAAGCCAGCGGACACTTCGCTCTCCCCGCCATCGACCAAGGCACGATAGGCTCGCACAAATAGGCGTGGATCGCGCGATGCGGTTGGAGCCAATCGGTAGTTCAACACCGCGCCAAGCTGGCTGGCACCATAGGTCGGCGCGCGCCCTTGCGAGACCAATGCAGAATTGGAATTCTGCCGCCAATAAACCCAAGCATCGGCCGACCAACGTTTGGATCCGGTGGCCGCATTGGGCAGTGGCTGCACCGGTTGAGGCGTCGCCGAACTGGCTTGTACAAAGGACTGTTGGACCGAGATCGGGACAGGCAGGCGGGACATCGCCGCCATCCAAACAAGCTGGTGCCCAGCAGTTGCGGCCTTGTTTTGCATGGGGGCAAACACAGGTGGGCCAGCCACATTTCCAACACCCTCAGATGCGTCAGCGTCTAAACCTTCAACCCGCATCGCAGTGACCGGAGGAAGAGGCGCAAAACCCTGCCAAGTCTGGGCTTTTGGCGCGGCATGCGATTGCGAGGGGGTCTCAATGCTAGCGAGGCGGTCAGCAGGTGTATCGCTGACAAATATCGGTGCCGACAGGCCTTCAGTCAGTGGCCAAGGGGCTTCCCAAACCATGGCCCGTCCGCTTGTCCAGGCAAGTAACAACACAGCCAACATCGCCAATGGTCTGCCGCGAGATCTGGCGCGCAATCTGCTAGGGCGTGTTTTTCCCAAACCGGAATTGTTGCCAGGCCCGCTCATGCTGGTTTCTCGGCGAGCACAGGCACACTGATTGGTGGATCGTCCGCTGGCCCAAGCTGCCGCGTGGGATGGGCGAAGTGCGGTGTCTTGTCCCACACAATCGCGCTGCCCATCAATGTTCGGGCATAGGCCATCACGGCTCTACGGCCAGACATGATGGCAATGATGTTGGCCACCGGCATGCGCAGGACCGCCCTAATGCCTTCGACCCGGCCATATTCGCGTGCAGTAAAGGCAAACCGCATGATCACGCGCCAGCACAGCGCCGCCAGATTGGCCCACAGGAGCGATTTCGCAAATGCCGACAGCTCGATCGGCGTGCCATAGCCCAATTGGGTGGCCGCAAACCCCAGCCCCGACAGAGCGAGCAGGACATATCCAACCATAAGAACGAAAGCCGATAGGGGGCCGCGCCGGTCGCGTAGCCGCATCCAACCCTCGACAAAATTGTTGGTCCAGCCCAACCGGTCCCAGCCTTGCAAGGCAATACCATGAACCCATCGGGTCTTCTGCGTAATCACGTGATCCAGCCTTGCGGGGAAATAGGCGCGGGTGGCGATTAGATCACCACCGGGGGAGCGAGCCCGGATAAACCGGCAACGGCCGCCTTGGGCCGCCACGCCCATGCCCATTTCGTAATCTTCTGTGAGTGAATCTGCTTCGAACGGCAGGCCTGTCCCATTGGCCTCGTCAGACCGCGCAGCAGCCAAACCAGCCAGTGCATGTCGCTCGACCGCGCAGCCGACGCCGGCGGCAGGTAAGGCAGCGCCCAAGGCGCCACGCACCACCATCGCCTTGCCATGGGACTCGGCGAATTCCTCGCAATAATGGCTGCCAATCCAGCGACTGTTCTTTTGGGGCAGAGGAAGCACGGGCAATTGCGCAAATGCGACTTTGTGTGAAGCGCGTCCAATCGCGCGGTCCAACATGACGAGACCGGCCTGATCGACCATGTCTTCTGCGTCATGGAACACCACCATATGGGCTTTGCGACCCAGACGCGTTTCATCCTCACACAACGCCTGATACAGGCGATTGAGGCAATCGGCCTTGGTCGTGGGGCCAGGTCTGTCGTTGATCACCAAACGCAGGCGTGGATCATCAGGCTGAGCAGCGATCACTGCCGCGATTGTGCCGGGATCATTGGGATAGCAGCCAACATACAGCCGCAAGTTGGATTGAGGCCAAACCTTCAGCATATGCCGAATGGTATCGCCTATCACCGCGGCTTCACTCCAGGTCGGAATAAACACAGCGACTTCGCCCGACAGCTTTGCAGCGCTGATTTCTTGACGGTCAAACTTGGCCGCATCTGCTCGTCCGGTCAGCTTTAGCCAGAGCCATGTAATATCCACGGCCAAATCATCGACCGCACCAATCAAAAAGAAAATGCCTGCAAACAGCAACAATTCGTGCTGAACAAGTGCGAACACTTGCCAGAAAGTTACCCCCCAGAAAGGCATACGACCCCCTTCCCCTAAAAAAGCTGCGTAACGCGTTCACTCTTTGCTTGCAACGCGGGAAAGTTTTCGAGAGAGAGGGCAGCAACCATGACCCAGAAAAATCTCCCGCGTCGTTCTTTCCTTGCACCTGTTAAAGCCCTGTTCGTTGGGGATGCATCAGCAGGCATACTTTTGATCTTGGTAGCTGCCGCAGCGATGCTCGCGGCCAACTCGCCATTGGCGGGTGCCTATCAGGATTTGTTCTATGGCGATCTGGCCTGGACCCCGATTGCCAAGCTGGATGATCTGCATCTGTGGATCAACGATGGCTTGATGGCGATCTTCTTCTTTGTCGTCGGGCTTGAAGTAAAGCGCGAGCTGATCGCGGGGCAATTGGCCGACCCGATGAAACGCAGGTTGCCCATCGTTGCGGCGGCTGCCGGCATGTTCGTTCCAGCCGCTGTATATATGTTGGTATCAGGCGGCGGAGAATACACCTCGGGTTGGGCCATTCCCGCGGCGACCGACATTGCTTTTGCCATGGGTGTGTTGGGCCTGTTGGGCAGCCGCGTTCCTGCATCGCTGCGCCTGTTCCTGCTGACCGTTGCCATCGTTGATGACATTGGCGCAGTGATGGTCATTGCGCTGTTCTACACGCCGACTATCAAGATGGTTTGGTTGGTCGCATCGATCGTGGTCTTCGCCGTGATGGTGGGCATGAATCGCATGAAAATCAGTAGCTTCACACCGTATATTCTGGTCGCATTGGTGCTGTGGTTCTGCGTCTTGAACACTGGCGTTCACGCTACAATCGCAGGTGTGGTTGCCGCCCTTACCATCCCGATGAAGCGCAAAGACGGCAACTCTATGCTCGAACGGTTGGAGCACGGCTTGGCCCCATGGAGCGCCTATCTGATTGTCCCGATATTTGGCTTTGCCAATGCCGGGGTTTCGTTCGCAGGAATGGGTGTAGAAGCCCTGTTTGATCCGCTGCCCTACGCCATCGCTGCGGGCTTGGTTGTGGGTAAGCAGCTCGGCATTTTCACAGTGGTATTCCTGGCCGTGAAAAGTGGCTTTGCCCAGCGGCCTGACAACGCCAGTTGGATGGAAATCTATGGCGTGTCGATCCTGTGCGGGATCGGCTTTACCATGTCGCTGTTCATTGGCGGTTTGGCCTTCCCGGGCAATCAATTGCTGATTGACGAGGCGAAGATCGGTATCCTGTTGGGGTCGGCAATATCAGCCATCATGGGCTATACCGTGCTGCGGCTGACCACGAAGCACCCAGAAGAAGATTGCAACGATCAAGGCACCCAAAAAGCCAACAGCTAATGGGGGTATCTGACCTGATCAGAGCCCCTATTAAAAGATGGTAATCGGTGGATAGCCTGCGCCAAAGCAGGCTTGTTGTCTCACCAGCTTCCGGTGTTTTCCATGCTGGCCCATGGCTCCTTAGGCTCGAGCGATCCTTGCTGGAGAAGCTCGACCGAAATGCCGTCGGGTGATTTCACAAACGCCATATGCCCGTCGCGCGGGGGCCGATTGATTGTGACCCCGGCATCCATCAGACGTTGGCACGTTTCGTAAATGTCATCGACGCGATAGGCCAAATGGCCAAAATTGCGGCCGCCGTCATATTCTTCAGCAGCGCTGCCATCTTCTGCTGGCCAATTATAGGTCAATTCAATCTCGGCCACATCTTCCTGTCCGGGTGCTGCCATAAAGATCAGCGTGAAACGTCCTGCCTCGATATCGAAGCGACGCACTTCCTCCAGACCAATCAGTTTGAAGAAATCGACCGTGGCATCGGGATCGGACACACGAATCATGGAATGGAGAAATTTGACCATTGTTTAGCAAAGCCTCGTTCAAAATCAGTTCATCGATGAAATAGCACTGTTCATCGCATCAAATGGGTGCAGACGGAGGATGCAATGAACGCAGAGAATGAGCAAGCAACAGTTGAGCAAGGCAGCGGTTTCTTCAAAGATCCGGTCACCCTGCGCTGGCTGTCCACTGCCGCAATTGCCGCTGCCGGGCTTGTGCTGGGCGGGTACTTGTTGGGCGATGGACTGCTGCGCGCCAAGGAATCCGAGCGTACCGTCACCGTCCGCGGCTTGGCAGAGCGAAACGTAACCGCTGATCTGGCGACCTGGACAATCTCCTATTCCTCCACCTCAACCAACCTTTCAAACGCACAGGCAAAGGTGCGCCGAGACACGCAGGCCATCGAGCAATTCTTTGATGGGCTGGGCTTTCCAGAAGATGCGCTGCAACCGACCGGCGCCAATGTATCCAGCCACACGCGCCAAGGCGTAACTCATTACACCGTGCGACAAAGGCTGGCCCTGCGCACGCAGGACATAGAGCGCGCGCAAAAGGCTGTCGCCAGCCAATTCGAATTGGTCAATGATGGCGTGTTTTTGGAAGAGGGGTCGGGCATGGCCTTCGCCTTCACCCGGCTCAACGACATCAAGCCCGAAATGGTGGCAGAGGCCACCAAAGATGCCCGCGCCTCGGCAGAACAATTTGCCCAAGATAGCGGTGCGCAAGTGGGCGCCATCCGTGATGCGACCCAAGGATATTTCAGCATCGAGGGCCGCGATGGAGATTCGGGCGGATGGGGCGTCAGCGATTCGCCCTATAAGAAGGTGCGTGTGGTCACCACGGTCCACTTCTCCCTCGGCTGATTTGGCCAGATTTCCTTCGCTGTAGATGGGAAAAAGGGCGCAGATCAGTGATGATCCACGCCCCGTTCCTCATGCGATCAAGCGTTACACTTTGATCAAAAATTTGTGATTAGAAGCTCGCGCTGAGCGTGAACACGATGGCGTCGTCTGTGAATACGCCGCCCGGATCGATCAATCCGTCGCCTTCAACGCCAACATAAGACACACCAACGCTCAGCGGGCTGGCCAGAGCGGCTTCAACGCCAATCGACCAGTCAAACGCTTTGCTGTCATCTGTAAAGGTCAAGAAACCATCGGTATAACCGAGGTGACCAGTCACTGTCAGCGAGGTTTCGGGAATACCAAATCCAATATCGGTATAGAGATACAGATTGTCTGTGCTGCCAAGCGATGCTTGATCAGGAGCATAGGCGATCCCTGCCGTCAGTTCGGCTGGTCCCAGACCAAAGCCGAGCGAGCCATAAACCTCGAAATAGTCGGTTTCAGCGCCGGATACGGCATCGGGGTAAAGGTAATAGATACCGCCGATGTCATAGCTCAGGCCTTCGCCCAATGAACCGCCAAAGCCAGCATAAACATCCAGCTCTGTAGATCCAAAGCCGACTGTGTCATCGTCAAGGTTGGAGGCCCAGGTGCCAATATAGAAACCTGAACTGTGAGAGAAATCGACACCGCCCTGGATGGCAAGATTGCCACCAGAAAGGTCTACGCCGCGGAAACGATATTCTGAGGCGAGCGCGACATTTGCAGAAATTTCAAACCCGCTGTCACCACCAACTGAGCTGGCGGTATCGGCTTTGACTTCTTCGATGGCACGATCAAAATCGGCGTCTGAAATCTCCTCGGAAAGTACGAGCGTGGTTGCGCTTGAATTTTCTTCTGATGATTCTTCAGCCAAGGCCGGTGTCGCCGCAAAGGCAAGACCGGTAGCGAAACTTGCAGCCATGAGGCCGCGGATGGACGTGAGCATTACAACTTCCTTACTTTTGTTGTTGCTTCGTCCCGCCTGCGTACCCAGCGGTCACTTCTTTTGATTGAGTGATCTCACCTGAGTGCGAAACAATCGTGCACAAAAACGCTGCACTGCACAAGAGAAATTACAAGCATTCGAATGCCAACCCATTTGTGTGGGGTTTTTGCACCACAGAAACAGTGTCAAGTTTGGCCGCGTCAGTTGCTGTTCAGCCCGCGGTGGCTTAAGGCGCGCTGGAACCACGACCACAACATTTTTATGATGCTCGATCCTTTGAAAAATCTCTTTCGCTCCCGCAGCAAAAAACCCGCTTTGCCGCAAACGCCGGAAGGCGAGCGCTATTATGTGGTGGGCGACATCCATGGGCGTTGCGATCTGTATTCCGCACTGGTCGACGCGATCGAGAACGATATTGCTGCGCAAGACACTACCGATGTGCGCATCATCTTGCTGGGTGATCTGGTTGATCGCGGTGCCGACAGCGCCGGAGTGATCCGCCTCAGCCGGAAGTGGCAAAAGACTAGGAACATTCGCATCCTAGCCGGCAATCACGAGGAAATGTTCCTCCAGTCTTTCGACGACCAAGACGTCTTGCGTCACTTTCTCAAGCATGGCGGACGAGAAACTTTGCTCAGCTATGGCATTCCATCGAAACAGTTCAACGCGCTTTCGGTAGAAGAATTGCACGAAAGACTGCCGGACATCGTGCCCCAAGAGGATCGCGACTATCTGGCTGCATTCGAGGAAATGATCATCGCTGGCGACTATGTTTTCGTCCACGCCGGGATCGATCCCGAGCGGCCATTGGATAAGCAAAAGCGCCGCGACATGTTATGGATCCGCGACCGTTTTCTGAAACACGAAGGGCCGTTGCCCAAGGTTGTGGTGCATGGCCATACAATATTTGACGATATACAAGATCGTGGCAGCCGCATCGGTGTAGACACCGGAGCCTTTCGAACAGGCGTGCTGACCGCGCTGGTGCTGGAAGGCGATAGCAAGCGCGCTATCAAAGCCGTCGAAACCGACGGCGCAATCAAAATCGCTAATGAGGATTTGAACCGATGAAAATTGCGATGGTGGGATCAGGCTATGTTGGTCTTGTGTCAGGCGCGTGTTTTGCCGATTTCGGCCACGATGTTGTCTGTATCGACAAGGACCAGTCCAAGATCGATCTGCTGCATGACGGGGTGATGCCGATTTACGAACCCGGCCTTGATGCATTGGTCGAAAGCAATGTGAAATCGGGCAGCCTGACCTTCACCACCGATCTGGCCGAAGGAATAAAGGATGCTCAGGCGATCTTCATCGCAGTTGGCACCCCCAGCCGGCGCGGCGATGGCCATGCTGACCTGACCTTTGTGTATCAAGTCGCGCGCGAAGTAGGCGAGCATTTGGCCAATGACGCGGTGATCGTGACCAAATCGACCGTGCCCGTCGGGACCGGTGACGAAGTGGAACGGATCCTGGCCGATAGCGGCACCACGCACCAATTCTCGGTTGTCTCCAACCCGGAATTCCTGCGCGAAGGCGCGGCGATCCGCGATTTCAAACGCCCCGACCGGATCGTGATTGGAGCGGAAGACGAATTTGGCCGCAACATTATGCGCGAAGTTTATCGCCCGCTGTTCCTCAATGAATCGCCGATCCTGTTCGTCAATCGCCGCTCTAGCGAATTGATCAAATACGCAGCCAATGCTTTCCTGGCGACCAAGATCACCTTCATCAATGAAATGGCCGATCTATGCGAGCAAGTGGGCGCGGATGTGCAGGATGTTTCGCGCGGGATCGGTATGGACAACCGCATTGGTCCGAAATTCCTGCATGCCGGGCCCGGTTATGGCGGATCATGCTTTCCCAAGGACACCTTGGCGCTGCTTAAGACTGCCGAGGATTATGAAAGCCCAATTCGCATTGTAGAGGCCGTGGTCAAGGTCAATGAGAGTCGCAAGCGCGCGATGGGACGCAAAGTTCTGGAAGCCTTGGGCGGAGCCGACACGGCGCGCGGAAAGAAGGTCGCTTTGCTGGGCCTGACGTTCAAGCCCAACACCGATGACATGCGCGATTCTCCTGCAATTGCTATTGCGCAAACCTTGCACGATGCAGGGGTAGAGATCGCCGCTTATGATCCAGAGGGTATGGAGCAGGCCAAGCCGCTGATGCCCGACGTGACCATGTGTTCAAATCCCTATGACGCGATTGAGGGCGCCAATGTGGTGGCCATTGTTACCGAGTGGGATACGTTCCGCGCGCTCGATCTGAACCGGATGAAAGAATTGGCGCAAGACCCTGTTCTGGTCGATTTGCGCAATATCTATCAACCTTCTGATGTGCGATCGGCTGGCTTTACCTATGTGAGTATCGGACGGGACTAAGCCCGCCCAATATCTCAACTTCGCATTACCAGAGCCGTAACCCTTATTTCCCGATTTGCGTCGGATAGGGCGGCGCGGGGCGCGCAGGCGGCGGGTTTTGCTCCAATTGCTCCATCACGACTGAAATGGCCGCTTCCAACTGCGTGTCTTGCCCGCCATCCAGCGCAATCGGGTCCAGCTCGACGCGAATGTCTGGCGCAACGCCTTCATTCTCGACTGTGTAACGTCCGTTTCGGTCGAAGAAGCGGAAGAACGGAACGGTTAAGAAGCCGCCATCGATCAGACTGGGGTTTGTGCTGATGCCGATCAGCCCGCCCCATGTGCGTGTCCCGATCAGCGTGCCCAACCCGCTTTCGCGGAAGGCATAAGGCATCCAGTCTCCGCCCGAGCCTGCGTCTTGATCGATCAGCATGACTTTCGGACCATAAATTCCGCCGCCCGGCGTCGCCCAGTTCCCGCCTTCGCGATCTTTCCAGCCCGACATATATTTCCGGCTCAGAACATCGATGATGTAATTTGCCGCTTGGCCGCCGCCGTTGGATCGCTCGTCCAGAATCAATGCCTGCTTGTCCGTCTGCGAGAAATACATCCGGTTGAAGAAGGTGTACCCATCCCCCGCCGTGTTGGGCATATAGACATAGGCGACCTTACCGCCGCTAGCCTGATCCACCCGCTTGCGATTGTCTTCAATCCAAGACCACAGGCGCAATTGCCGCTCGCTTCCGGCAGGTTCAACCGTTGACGTCCTGCGTGTGCCAGCTGGCGTACTGGCCACGGTCAAGGCGACTTGCGACCCAGCAGAGCCAGACAAAGCAGCATAGATATTGTCGCTGGAGGTTAACTCCTGGCCGTTGACTGCGATAATGTAATCACCCTGGTTCACATCGACACCTGGCGCAGCCAAGGGCGCTGACAAGAACGGGTTCCATTGCTCTCCGGTAAAGATCCGCTTGATCCGATAGCGGCCGTTCTCAATCGCGATGTCTGCGCCCAATAGGCCTGGCGATGCTGAGCTGTTGTCGTAAACATCCCCGCCGCCAATGTAATTGTGGCCAACGCCCATCTCGCCCGACATTTCGACCAGCAATTCGTTCAAATCTTCGCGCCGACCCAGGTGCGGGAGGAACGGTTCAAACTTCGCGCGAACTCCGGCCCAATCCAGACCATGCATATTGGGATCGTAGAAATATTCTTTCTCCATCCGCCACACATCACCAAAGATTTGGGTCCATTCGGCCAACGGATCGACATTCATCCGAACGCCGGACATGCCAACCGGCTCTTGCTCCAATTTCTCGCCTGCATCGGCTGTCGCCAGGCTGCCATCGCTCTTGGTAAGCAGCAGTTTGGCCCCCTTCGCATCGGTGGAAACCGCAGTGATCCCGGAACCAACCGACTTGGCCTCCCGCTCTTCAAAATCGAACCGCATCAGCCTGTTGTTTTCGGCCCCGCTGCCCGGCCCGGTGGATACGCCAGCCTGGACTTGTTCGACAAATAACAGCGACCCATCCTTGGCAGTCGCAAGGCTGGTGTAGAACGCCTCTGGCACAGGAAGCGAAACAATCCGGTTCCCCACATTCGCGGGTGAAACCGCAACACCACTGTCCTTTTCGTCGCCCTCCTTCTCCTCATCGTCACCCGATGTGTCGGCTTCTTCATTGGCCAACACTGGCGCGAGCGGCGACTTGCCATCAGCCTCTAGCACGGCGGCATAGATGCCTGCGCGATAGGGGCGGTCCTGCGTCGTCATGTCCAATCCGGCAAAAACCGTTCCGGCATTGGTCGACGCGGTGAAGAACAGCAGCTTGCCATCTTTCGAGAAAACGGGCGAACCAATGTCCGCAAAATTTCCGCTGACTGGATGGCTGGTGCGCGTGTTCAAGTCATACAGATGCAAGCTCGCATTGGCATTGGCGCCGCGCTCTGTGTAGCTGATCCAGCGTCCTTTGGGCGACATGGTGGCGTCAAAGTCACCATTGCGCCAACCGCTCGATGCGATTTGCCAGCTGGTTCCGACGGTCACATCCAGCCCATGCAATGTCAGCTTGTTAGAAGCATAGACGATGGTCTTACCCTCGTTGCCCCAACCAACCAGCTGATAGAAATGTTCACCCAGGGCAATCGTGCGAGCAGGCTTGATCCCACTTTGGTCCTCAATCACCAAAGTCTGTCCCGACCCATTGTCGGTGATATAGGCGATCTGGGTGCCGTCTTCGGACCAAATTGCACCGTAATCACGCTCAGACGCGCTTTGCGAGATATTGCGCGTGGCTCCCTTGTCCGTTGGAACGGTGAATACCTCGCCGCGCGCAGTCACCGCCACGCGTTTGCCCGAGGGTGAAATCGCTGCAGACGTCATCTGCTCGCTAACGTTTTTCCAACCAGCCTGGCGCGCGGGCAAATCGGCCACCAATGAGATTGGCAAGCTCGATGTCGCACCACTGGCAACATCGAACGAGTGGAACACGCCGCCGGCTTCGTAGACGATACGTCCGTTCTTGGCGGTGATGTTGCGAATGTCCCAATCTGCCACTGTGGTCAGCTGGGAAAGCTCCCCCGATGCAGGGTCAAAGCTGAAGATGTTCGATCGTGTGTTCCACCTGTCGGACAGGAAATAGAGTTTGCCATCCATCCACACAGGATCAAATTCGGTCGTGCGATCACCGGGAATGGTGACCATGGTATCGGCATCAAAATCGATCAATTGCAGCGAAGGAGCCAGGCCGCCGCGATAGCCGCGCCAGCCGTTCACGCCGCCTGTCAGGTTCGCATTGCCCGATCGCCATGGAACATTGGCGAAGGTGCGGCCCGTTTCATCATAGCTACCGCCAGTGACAACCGCCTCTGACACCTTGGTGGGCAATCCTCCACCCAGCGACACATGGAACAACTGACCCGAACGGCCAGAGCGCACTTCACGCGCCGAAACCATCGCAACGCCCGTGCCATCGGGCGTCCAATCCACGGCGAAGTCATTGCCGGGATGCCAGGTCAGACGCTGCGGTTGACCGCCGGAAACATCCACCACAAACACATCGTCGTTGCCGTCGTAATCGGCCGTGAAGGCAATCTTGGTTCCATCAGGAGAAAAGATGGGATCCCGCTCGTCCGCGGCATGGGAGGTCAACCGTTTGGGGTTGCTGCCATCGGCATTGGCGATCCAAATGTCGCCCGCATAGGCAAATGCCAGCGCGTTATCGGACAGCGCCGGATCACGCAGCAATTTGGTTTCCTCTGCCTGTGCAGCCAATGGGGCTGCAAGAACGCTGGAGGTGAGCAATGCGGTGGCGAGCCATTTCTTTGGCATGGAATTCTCCCTGTTAAGCTGGGCGAACCTTGCCAAACTGCGCAACAAAACACCAGTCCTGTGCAACGACATATGTCGAGCTGGGTCGACACTTCGTCCCAGCGTGCTCGCAAACTGAATGATATAGAGGATGTTGCCAGGGGGCCTGTAAGCCGGGTTCTGTCATGCGAGCGATATGTGAAACACATCAGCCCCGCATGGGCAGCCATTCATCTAGGCTACGGATTGCTCCGCAGCTCAAGCAGCCAACCCGGGCGACTGGGTCAAAACAACCCGGCCATCCCCGCAAGCGGTTCAGGCGCGCCGCCCCTATTCGGCCTTGCTCCGGGTGGGGTTTGCCATGCGGGCGTTGTTACCAACGGCCCCGGTGCGCTCTTGCCGCACCCTTTCACCCTTGCCTGTGACCTGTTCGGTCCATCGGCGGTATACTCTCTGTGGCACTTTCCCTCGGCTTCGCATCCAAAGACACTCGCCGGGCGGGCGTTACCCGCCACCCTTGTTTCATGGAGCCCGGACTTTCCTCGAACGAAACGCTCGCGGCTGCCCGGCCCCCTGGCAAGGGCGCCTATAGTACGGGTGCTGGCATTAGGGAAGCGTTCCCCTGTGCCAGCACCTGCAATATTTCTAGTCAGCGTCTCCGCCGATACCTTCCAGCGATTCATCTGGAGACAGCAGGTAACGCCAGATCAGCGCGCCGATTGCCGCACCGACCAAGGGCGCAACCCAGAACAGCCACAATTGTCCGACAGCGCCGGTTTCGGCATAGAAAGCAACACCGGTGGACCGGGCCGGATTGACCGAGGTATTGGTCACCGGAATCGAGATCAAGTGGATCAGCGTGAGCGCCAAGCCGATGGAAATTGGCGCAAATCCGCCCGGAACCTTGTTGGAAGTCGATCCCAGGATCACAATCAGAAACGCTGCTGTCAGGACAATTTCGATCAGCAAAGCCGCCTGCATCGAATATCCGCCTGGGGAAAGATCACCAAACCCGTTCGAGGCAAATCCGTCAGCGCTCCAGCCATCTTGACCGCTGGCGATCAAAAACAGCATGCCGGCTGCACAGAATGCGCCGATCACTTGCGCGACCCAATACGGAACCAACTCGCCCCAGCTAAAGCGTTTGCCAATGGCCAATCCCAGTGAAACAGCGGGGTTAAAGTGCCCGCCTGAGATCCCGCCAACAGCATAAGCCATGGTCAGAACTGTCAGACCAAAAGCGAGCGAAACTCCGGCAAAACCGATTCCCAATTCGGGATATCCGGCGGCCAGAACGGCCGAACCGCAGCCTCCGAATACCAGCCAGAATGTGCCGAAAAACTCGGCGAATAACTTTCTCATCATGATATCAATCCCTCTCCCGATTGCGCGCACGATTGCGTGGAAATTACTCCAGAACGGAGCATAAAACCGAAAAAAGGTGATTGGCCAATCTGGCTGGGGATATTTTGCGCTCAGCGCGCGGTACCGCGGTCCCGATCCAACAGCAATTGGAACAAAATCGCACGGATTTGACCATCGATCTGTCCGTCGATCTTCTCTGGCCGCCAGCGTCTTTGGAACGCTTCCACAGCTTTGTGGCCATCGGTGATGTCATAACCAAACCGTTCCATCGCGAGATAAAACGAGCTGTCATTGTCAAACGGATCGCCCAATTCCAAGCTGTCCGGCTTTGGCAGGCACAGGCCATATTCCGCCAGACGATCCCATGGAAACAGCTCGCCCGGATCAATTTTGCGCGCAGGCGCAACGTCGGAATGCCCCACGACATTGGAGCGCGGGATATCTTGATGCTTCATTATCCGCGCCACCAGAGGAACCAGCGCTTCGAATTGAGCGTCGGCAAAAGGACGATAGCCCAAACCATGACCGGGATGATCCAATTCAATCCCGATGCTGGCCGAATTGACGTCCCTGTGCCCGCGCCAAAACGACGCGCCGGCATGCCAGGCCCGCTTTTCTTCAGGCACCAGCCGCGTCACCACTCCTTGCTCGCTGATCAGATAATGGGCGCTGACGCCTGCCTCAGGATCGCACAGCCGCTCGATCGCAGCCTCGGCGCTTTCCATTTCGGTGTAATGCAACACCAGCATGTTGATCGGCAGTTTGCGATCGTTGAAATTGGGCGAGAGCCGCTCTGCATGGACCAGCTCGTCAGCCATATCAGCCAATCATTCCTTCTGGCTGCGGCAACACCGCGCCCAAGACCAGCGTTTCATCGGTGCGCTTGTACTGCAATCCGCCACCGGTTTCTTCGGCCAGCAAGGCAATCATATGGGCTGCCGCCGTTCGGGACGACAATTCGCCTGGCGCCATATTGCCTTCAATCACCTTGCCGATTGTGTCGTCAAAAGCGATCCGCGGTCCGCAGGCTCGGACCACAATTTCGGCAGCGCCCTCGCGCATTTCAGCGCCAATATCCAACGAGCCACCACGGATCAGTGCATCCAGCGCAATATGCGCAAAATTCAGCATCACTTTGACCGCAGGCTTGGGCAGGCTAGGCCCTTCGATGGCCCAATTCAGTTCGATTTTCTTACCGTCTACCGCCAATGCCTCGATCACGGCTTTGGATTCCTCCACCGGAACTGCATCACCAAATCCTCCGGCTGCGCCAAATGCCAGCCGGAAAAACTTGAGCTTGTCGCGGCTGATCCGCGCGCTTTGCTCGAGCAATTCCATGCACTGCTTACGCATCGCCGGATCTGTCTCATCGGCGAGCAGCTCCAACCCATTGCTTAGCGCGCCGACAGGCGAGAGCATGTCATGGCACAATCGCGAACACAGAAGGCTGGCAAGTTCGGTGGCAGATGTGTTCATTAAGAGCGGGTCCGTCTTTGATTGGAATGTTGCACTGATCCTGCTGTCCTAAGCACAAAATTGGTCGCCTTCTACCCATCTGTTGGAAAAGATGTTGGAGACTGGCGCGCACCAAAGGCAAGCTGACCCGAAATGCCGTTACGCCACAGTGTGGGGTCTCTCTTCAAAACCGCCGGGATTGTCCTGCCACAGGCGCAATTGCCCATTTGCTCCGATGATCGCCCAGACGCGCCCATCGCCTGACGCCATGGCGGCATCGGTTTGTGATGGCTTGGCCGGTCCATCCGGGTGAGAATGGTAATAGCCAATAATGTCAGGGCCACCTTGGCGCTGCGCACGATGCGCGTCGACCAACGCTTGCGGATCGATCTCAAAATGGGTTTGCGGTCTCTGATGGACATTGGAGGCGGGCTGAGCCTCGATGATCTTGCCGCCTTGCCCCAGCAACAAACCGCAGCACTCTTGCGGATGAGCGGCAGCAGCGTGCGCCTGCAGCTGTGCAATCAGATCACTTGTCAGCTCAATAACCATCGCGCATGGACTACCGATGAGCGGCACAGAAGTCATCACAGGAACTATTGCCAACCCAGCCCGGCTGGACAAGGCCTTGGCCGATGCCACCGATCTGTCCCGCGTTCGGATCCAGAGCCTGATCAATGATGGCAAAGTCGCCATTGGCGGCGCGTCGGTTACCAGCACCCGATACAAGGCGTCCGCTGGTGATACATTTGCGATCACCATTCCGCCCGTATCTCAGCCCGAAGCCAAAGCGCAGGACATTCCGCTGGAGGTGGTGTTCGAAGACGATTACCTCATCGTGATCAACAAGCCAGCTGGTATGGTGGTCCACCCAGCTGCGGGCAATCCCGATGGCACTTTGGTGAATGCTCTGCTGCATCATTGCAAAGGCGCGCTGTCGGGCATTGGCGGAGTAGCGCGACCAGGAATCGTGCACCGCATAGACAAGGACACCTCAGGCCTGTTGGTGGTCGCCAAAAGCGATGCCGCGCATGAAGGACTGGCACGCCAATTTGCAGACCATTCGATCGAACGGCGCTATTTGGCCTTATGCAATGGCCATCCCCGACCTTCCAAAGGGCGAATCGAAGCCAAAATTGGCCGCAGCGACACGAATCGCAAGAAAATGGCCGTTTTGCAGCCGGATGCAGCCCGCGGAAAGCGTGCGGTGACACATTTTAGCACCATAAAAACCCTCGATGGATGCGCCTTGATCGAATGCAGGCTGGAAACAGGGCGAACCCACCAGGTCCGCGTTCACTGCGCGTCAATCGGTCATGCGCTATTAGGAGACCCTGTCTATGGACGAACTCCGGCGAAATTACGCCCGATTCTCAAGGATTTGGGCTTTGCCAGACAGGCCCTGCACGCAGCCAGCTTGGGCTTCGAGCATCCTGTAACCGGCGAAGTTCTGCGGTTCGAGGCCGAATTGCCCGACGATATGCGGGAACTAATCGACCAAACCGCACGTTGAAATCGATGAAACGCGATGTAATTTCCGCCCAGATCGCCTATATGTAACCAAGTGGCCCGTTTTCGCGGATGCCCATCAGGGGTCCGAGACGTGAGGTCGACGCTAGAAAGGTAAGGGAAGACGTGAGTAAGAATAAGGGTGTGACGGTCCCGTCACTCGGTGGTGAGCAGAGCCTCAACCGCTATCTCTCAGAGATCAAAAAATACCCTGTGCTGACGGCCGAGCAAGAATATATGCTGGCCAAGCGCTATGCCGAGCATGAAGATCCAGAGGCTGCTGCCCAGCTGGTAACCAGCCATTTGCGGCTCGTGGCCAAGATTGCCATGGGTTACCGCGGATATGGTCTGCCGGTCAGCGATCTCATTTCCGAAGGCAATGTCGGCCTGATGCAGGGCGTCAAGAAATTCGAACCCGATCGCGGTTTCCGCCTCGCGACATACGCGATGTGGTGGATCAAAGCCTCGATGCAGGAGTTTATCCTGCGCAGCTGGTCGCTCGTCAAAATGGGCACGACCGCCGCGCAAAAAAAGCTGTTCTTCAACCTGCGACGGATGAAAAAGCAGCTTGAAGCGTATGAAGACACCGATCTGAGCCATGAAGATGTGACCAAGATCGCAACCGACCTCGGCGTGCCCGAGCAGGAAGTGATCAATATGAACCGCCGCATGATGATGGGCGGCGATGGGTCGCTCAATGTCCCGATGCGGAATGGCGAAGACGGCTCTGGCGAA
The DNA here is from genome assembly GCA_947495555.1 of uncultured Erythrobacter sp. GTDB lineage: Bacteria > Pseudomonadota > Alphaproteobacteria > Sphingomonadales > Sphingomonadaceae > Erythrobacter. The sequence continues at coordinate 327,812 of CANLZI010000002.1, forward strand.
TGGCAGGATTGGTTGACCGATGATCGTCCTTTGCAGGATGAAACGGTTGCCGATGCGCAAGAAGCCGAAGTGCGTCACGATATGCTGATCGAAGCGATGGATGCTTTGAACGATCGCGAGAAGCACATTTTGACCGAACGCCGCCTGACCGAAAAGCCCCAGACACTCGAAGAATTGTCGCAGGTTTATGAAGTCAGCCGCGAGCGCATCCGCCAGATCGAAGTACGCGCGTTTGAAAAACTGCAAAAGGCGATGAAGACTATCGCTGGTGAAAGGCTGATGCCGGACGCTGTGTAAAACGCGCAGGCCAAAAGTTCATGAAGGATCGGATGCCTCGGCGTCCGGTCCTTCTTTTTTGCTAGAGCTCCCAAATCCTACGCCCCAAGCAACCCGACCGACTTGGCGCGTGCCTCCTTTGTAATTCCACAACGCCTCGCTATTGGATTTCCCATGATCCGCACTCTCACCCGTTTTCTGGTCAAAGCCATTTTGCTGTTCATCGTGCTCAGCCTGTTGCTGGTGCTGCTGTTCAAATGGGTGCCAGTACCGATCACCGCGACCATGGCGCTGGACGGCGAAGTCTATGACCATGGGCTGAGCAAGGATTGGGAGCCGCTGTCCAATATCGACCGCAATCTGGTGACAGCGGTTATTGCAGCAGAGGATGGCAAGTATTGCGAGCATGGCGGCTTTGACGCCGCTGCTATCGCCAAGGCTGCCGCCAGCAATGCTCAGGGTGGGCGCATACGCGGTGGCTCTACAATCTCCCAGCAAACCGCCAAGAACGTGTTCTTGTGGCAAGGCGGGGGTTATTTCCGCAAGGGTATGGAGGCCTGGTTCACCGTTCTGATCGAGAAGGTCTGGGGCAAACGCCGGATCATGGAAGTCTATTTGAATGTGGCTGAGACAGGCATCGCAACCTATGGCGCCCACGCCGGCGCGCAGCGTTATTACGGGCATTCAGCAGCGCGTCTGACGCGCGATGAGGCGGCCCGCATGGCGGTTGCCCTGCCCTTGCCCAAAAAGCGCGAAGTGGTCAGCCCGTCTGGCTGGTTGGCCAGGCATGGCCGCACAATCTCTGCGCGAATGAATGTCGTGAGGCGTGACGGGCTCGATTCCTGCGTCTATGAATAGAGTCATGGGGTCGCAACAAGCACACAGCCACGATGGGCATGGTCATGGTCACGCGCATTCGCATGATCATGGTCTGGGTCATGGTGGACATTCGCATGCTCCAGCCAATTTTGATCGCGCCTTCCTGATCGGGATTGTCCTCAACACCGGCTTCGTGATTGTCGAGGCGGTTTTCGGCCTCCTGTCAGGGTCGATGGCGTTGCTGGCAGATGCCGGTCACAATTTGTCCGATGTGTTGGCCCTGTTGCTGGCCTGGGGGGCCAGCCTGGCCGCCAAGCGCCCTCCATCGGCCCGCTACACCTATGGGTTCAAAAGTTCGACCATTCTGGCGGCATTGGCCAATGCTGCCCTGTTGGCAGTGGCGATCGGAGCCATCGCATTCGAGACATTCCATCGCTTGGTCGAACCAGCCCCGGTTGAGGGCATGACGATGGTCGTGGTGGCCGGCATCGGCATATTGATCAATGCGGGTACCGCGATGCTATTCATGCGCGGTCGGCACGATGATCTGAACATTCGCGGCGCTTTCCTGCACATGGCTGCTGATGCGCTGGTTTCGCTGGGCGTGGTCATTGCAGGCATTGCGATCATCTTCACCAATTTGGTCTGGATCGACCCCTTGGTAAGCCTGTTGATTGTAGCGGTTATCGGCTGGGGCACGTGGGGCCTGGCCAAGGACAGTTTGAAGATGGGCCTGCTGGCCGTGCCAGAACGCATCGATGAAGGCGCTGTGCGCGATCATCTGGCAAGTTGCGCTGGAGTGGATGCGGTACACGACCTGCACATTTGGCCGATGTCCACCACAGAGACCGCCTTGACCGCCCATCTGGTTATGCCAGCAGGTCACCCAGGCGACGAATTCCTGCGCGATCTGGCCCATCAGTTGCGCCATGATTTCCATATCCAGCACGCTACGATCCAGATCGAGACCGAGCGTCATGATTGCGTGAGTGGATGCTGATGGAACGAGCAACACCCGAGGCGCGTAAGCGTTTGCAGGAAGCCATGGTACAGCTGGCCTCAGGCGATCAGTCCGCCCTAGAATACATTTATCGTGCGACCTCAACGAAACTATTCGGGATCTGCTATCGTATCTTGGGTGACCGAAAGGAGGCCGAAGACGCGTTGCAGGACGTCTATGTGAATTTGTGGCAGCGGGCGGACCGTTATGATCCGACGCGTGCCAGCCCGATCAGCTGGCTAGCAACCTTCGCGCGAAACCGCGCGGTGGATCGATTGCGCACGGGCAAAGTGCGTCAGAATGCTGTGCCCGTAGAGGAAGCTGCCCCTATGCCTGACAATGCGCCAATGGCGGACGATGTCATGATAGATTCCGAACGCACGGCGCGGGTCCACACATGCATCGAGACTTTGGAAGAAAATCAACGCAGCGCGATCAAGACAGCCTTTTTTGAAGGGCAAACCTATGCCCAGCTGGCAGAGGCGCAGAATGTGCCTCTTGGGACCATGAAAAGCTGGATCCGGCGCGGGATGGCAAAGCTAAAAACATGTCTGGAGGCCTCGGAATGACCGATCTGGACCAACTGGCAGCAGAATATGCATTGGGCTTGCTGGAGGGCGAGGACCTGCTGATGGCGCGCAGCAGAATTGCTCGCGAGCCTGCCTTCGCTGATGCGGTGGCACAATGGGATGCCCGCCTCGCCCCGATGCTGGATGATATCGGCACTATCAAACCAGGTCCGCAATTATGGGCCAGAATTCAAGCTGAGATTGATGCAAAGCCGGATGGCGGGGCAGAGGTGATTGAAATGGCCGCCCTGCGCCAAAAATTGCGCAATTGGCAGGTCGCCGGAACGGCATCAGCAATGGCTGCTGTTGCAGCGTTGGCGATGTTTGTCTTGACCCCGAACCAGCCGGGCACACCAACAAACCTGCCCACTGCAGCGCCGCTGGTGGCCTCCATCCCGATTGCCGACACACCCTTGCGGTTGGGCGTGACCTACTTGCCCGACCGATCAGAGATGTTGGTTTCGGCCAGCGGCCTCAGTGCCGACGGAGTGCATGATCATGAGTTGTGGCTGGTCCCTGCAGAAGGCGATTTGCTATCTTTGGGTGTGGTTGCCCCCGGCGAGGAACGCCGCGTTGAGCTGTCACCAGACATTGCGCGCAATATTGCCAACGGGTCACAATTGCTCCTGACCCGCGAACCATTGGGCGGCAAACCTGATGGTATTGATGCCGGACCGGTTGTAGCAAGTGGTTCCTTTTCAACTACTTAGATAATTTCTTATAAAAATTCTCGGCGCTTTGCATCCGCGGGGATGCTGCTTGCGTAACTCCTCATACAAGCTGGACGGGGCTTGTCTTTTGAAGGAGACATGAAATGCAAAGTTCTAAGAAGTTTCAAGCCGCTGCCCTGGCAGCCATCGCAGCGACAACCGGTATGGCACTGGCCACCGCAACACCTATTGCGGCCCACGGCCACAAGGAAAAGTCGCAGCCCAACATTGTGCAAACCGCGCAAAGCACGGGCGTTCACACCACTTTGGTGGCCGCTGTGACCGCAGCCGGTTTGGCCGACACATTGCAAAACCCCGGACCGTTCACAGTCTTTGCACCGACGGACACCGCCTTTGCGAAGCTACCCGAAGGCACCATTGAAACATTGCTCCGTCCGGAGAACAAAGGCACGTTGACCAACGTTCTTGTCTATCACGCTGTCTCTGGATCGGTGACGGCAGGTGACCTGGTGGCTTTGATCAACAAGCATGGCGGCGAAGCAAAAATCACCACTTTGTCTGGTGGCGAGCTGACCGCACGCCTGTCTGGCGACACTGTTGTAATCACCGATGCCAAGGGTCGCGCCGCTGCAGTGACGCAAGCGGATGTGCAAACCTCCAATGGCGTGATTCATGTGACCGATGGAGTCTTCCTCCCAGCCTGATGATCTGCTGATTATCGGCTTTATCGAGCGCTGCCCAACCTCCCCCTTTATCGGGCGACGCATCCCATGAACCCCGTTCGGCTCATCCTCCAGAGCCGGGCGGGGTTTATTGTTGCTGGCCAGCCCAGCGATGCAACAGCCACAGGACGAGTCCTTGCGCGGCTAACATAATCAGGCTGGCTGAGATCAGGCTCATCGCCGGATCGCCATTCTGCATATCTGCCGGAACAAAGTGCACGATGGCGGCAAACCCGACAAGAAACAGCGAAAAACCGGCGGGAATGGCCCAGGCCATCTGCCGGCGCGATGTCAGGCGCGTCGCCTTGCCACGGATATCGTAATGCACAGGAATCTGGTCAAACCGGCGATAGGTTCGATCGGTCCACCAACCTGATGCGAGCAACAGCGCCACAGCGATCAGCATTATGATGATCGCTGGCATTGTCAGCATGATCAGGCAGCTTCGTCCTTCTTGCTTTCATCATCGTTGGATACGACGCGGATCGGCTGTTTCTTGCCGCCAACCACATCTTCATCCACCACAACTTCGCTGATATTGTCCAGGTCAGGCAGGTCGAACATCGTGTCGAGCAAGATACCTTCCACAATTGAACGCAGACCACGGGCCCCGGTCTTGCGCTTGATCGCACGCTCGGCAATTGCTTTCAGCGCATCATCGGTGAAGGTCAGATCGACCTCTTCCAGTTCAAACAGCTTGCCATATTGCTTGACGATGGCGTTCTTCGGCTCGGTCAGAATTGTGACCAGCGCATCTACGTCCAGATCGTGCAGCGTTGCAATCACTGGCAGACGACCAACGAATTCCGGGATGAGGCCGAATTTGAGCAAATCTTCCGGTTCGCTCTTTTCCAGCAGCTCGCCAATCCGGCGTTTGTCAGGATCCGCCACATGCGCGCCGAACCCGATCGAACGCTTTTGCAAACGGTCGGCAATGATCTTGTCGAGGCCAGCGAAGGCACCGCCACAGATAAACAGGATATTGGTTGTATCCACCTGCAAGAATTCTTGCTGCGGATGCTTGCGGCCACCCTGAGGCGGAACGGAGGCCGTGGTGCCTTCCATCAACTTGAGCAACGCCTGCTGCACACCTTCGCCCGATACGTCGCGCGTGATCGATGGGTTTTCAGCCTTGCGGGTGATCTTGTCGATCTCGTCAATATAGACGATGCCATGCTGGGCCTTTTCAACATTGTAGTCGGAGGATTGCAGCAGCTTGAGAATGATGTTCTCGACATCTTCACCAACATAGCCAGCCTCGGTCAGCGTGGTCGCATCGGCCATGGTGAACGGCACATCAAAGGTGCGCGCCAGCGTTTGAGCGAGCAATGTCTTACCCGTACCGGTTGGGCCAACCAGCAGGATGTTGGACTTGGCCAATTCGACCTCGCCCGATTTACCTGAGTGTTTTAGCCGTTTGTAGTGATTGTGAACTGCGACCGAGAGGTTGCGCTTAGCGCTATCCTGCCCGATCACATAGTCGTTCAACGTGGCAAAGATTTCCGAAGGCGTGGGAACTTCGCCTTCTTTCTTGCCAGCGATGCCCGCCTTGGTTTCTTCGCGGATGATATCATTGCACAGCTCTACGCATTCATCACAGATGAACACGGTTGGCCCTGCGATAAGCTTGCGCACTTCGTGCTGCGACTTGCCGCAGAAGCTGCAATATAGGGTGCTCTTGCTGTCAGTTCCGCTCAATTTCGTCATTTCCTAAGGTTCCCGAACCCCGAAGAAGGGGATTCGCACGAGTCTATCTCGCGATGATTATGAATCAATATATAGCTCGCGCTTTTCTGACCTACCCCTGCCTGAAGTGCGAATTTACGCCCTAAGACAAGGGGTAATGTCCCATTTAGGCTCATCCTCGAGCCCAAACATTGTGGGAAATTACTCTGGTGCGCCGCCCGATCCCTTCTCATCATCGCCCGAATCGCCTTCGGGACGGGTTTCAAACACTTTGTCGACCAAGCCAAACTTCATCGCTTCATCCGCTTCCAGGAAGGTGTCGCGATCCATCGCTTTTTCCACGTCCTTCAACGATTTTCCGGTATATTTCACATACAGATCGTTCATGCGGGATTTGATCCGCAGGATCTCTCGCGCTTGAATTTCGATATCGGATGCCATGCCGCGCGCACCGCCTGATGGCTGGTGGATCATGACACGTGCATTGGGCAATGCGATCCGCATGCCGGGCTCGCCAGCGGCCAGCAAGAAACTCCCCATAGATGCGGCCTGACCAACGCAAACGGTGGAAACCCGCGGTTTGATATATTGCATGGTGTCATGGATGCCCATGCCAGCCGTGACAACGCCGCCGGGCGAATTGATATACATGCTGATCGGTTTGGAGGGGTTTTCGCTTTCCAGAAACAGCAGCTGGGCGATAATCAAAGAGGCCATGTTGTCCTCTACCTGACCGGTCACAAACACGATCCGTTCGCGCAGCAGGCGGCTGAAAATATCGAAACTGCGTTCACCGCGGCTAGTCTGTTCCACAACCATTGGCACCAAGGCTCCGGTCAGTGGGTCGCGGGTGAACTGGCCCTGGCTTGCGTGGGCATCGCTGCCGAACAGATCGATCATGAAAATTTCCTCGTCGAATTGATTGAAGACCTATGTCGGACGCTGCTGCGCAATGTTCAAGGGCATTAACCCTTTGCGGCCACAGAATCCCATCTTGACCAAGGAGCAAGGCAAGAGCTTTGGCAGGGATTGCCCTCGACGGCCCTTTGCCTAGCCATGCCACCGATCCGCGCCGAGTAGGAGCCACGCTCGGTGTTCATCCGAGAATCGCAACTGTCGGTCGAAGTTCACTGTTGCGAGGACGGTCCATGTTTAGTCGATAAAGCTACATTCATAATGGTGGTGCGGTTTGCTGTTTCCTAATTGCAATGTTCCCTTCAGAATCCTGCGCGCGCCAGCCCCACTTTTCGCGTTGGCTCTCGCCTTGCCTGGCACGGCAAAGGGACAAGAAGCAGATCCATCGGTAGAGGAAGAAGCCGCGGCAGTCGTTGCTCCCACTGCGCAAGGTCAAACCTACGACCCAGCGTATTTTCAGCGCTTTGCCCCGCGAACCGCGCTCGACATGATCGACAGAATCCCCGGCTTTCTAGTCACTGGGGGACGTGGCGAAGGACGCGGACTTGGCCAGGCAGATCAAAATGTACTGGTCAATGGGGAACGCCTTTCTTCCAAATCGGACAACGCGCGAGATCAGTTGAGGCGCATTCCGGCCGAAGATGTTGTCCGGATTGAGATTGTCGATGGGACCAGTGTGAATGTGACCGGCCTTTCCGGACAGGTCGCCAATGTCATTGTCGATTTGCAGGGCATTTCTGGCTCCTTCTCATGGGAAGGGCGCTACCGCGAAACTGCACCGGGACTGGAGTGGTTTGGCGGCGAAATTTCGGTAGCAGGAACGACTGGCGACCTTAGTTTTACGGTTGCATTGGACAATCCCAACAACCGCTTTGGTTCAGACGGACCAACTATCGTGAACGATAGAAATGGCAGTCTGATCCAAATTGAAGATACCGTGTTTCGAGGCAAGTTTGATAAGCCTACGATCTCAGCAAACCTTGATTACACCTTCAGCGAGAACGTCAGCGCGTCACTCAATCTGTCCTACGCTCGCAACTATTTCCGCAGACGCGCAGATGAAAACAAGACCGGCCCATTGATCAATCCAAGCCTGCGCGCAGTGCGGTTTCGCGAAAACGGTTATGAGTATGAGGTAAGCGGCGACCTGACCTTCCAACTCGGTAACGGACAGCTAAAGCTAATCGGTGTTGAGACTTACGACAGCGAAGATTTTGTCCAAACCGTCATCGAGACGTTTGACGATCCCTCAAGTAATGAAATCGGTGATCGATTTACCCGCAACGACGGGATTGGAGAAAGGATCGGCCGCGCTGAATACGACTTCCCTTTGTTTGGCGCGGAATGGCAAATCGCTGGAGAAGCTGCCTTCAATCGGCTCGACCGTGTGTCAGGCTTGTTCGAACTTGATCCCTTCGGAAAATTTGTTGAAATCGACTTTCCGGAAGGCACAGGCGGCGTTACCGAGGACCGCTATGAATTCTCTGCCAGTTTTTCCGAGGGCTTGTCCGATCAACTGAGTATACAGATCAATGCGGGATATGAATTCTCGGCGTTGAAGCAGCTTGGCAGTGCAGCCAACAGCCGTAGGTTTAGACGGCCCAAAGGCTCCGCTTCGCTAGCGTGGACAAATGCGAAGGGGCTGGACATTACCCTTACGGGAGAGCGACGGGTAGGTCAGCTGTCGTTTGGTGACTTCTTAGCAAGGGTAAATCTGGACACCGAGAACGCGAATTCTGGCAACAATGAACTTGTTCCTTCGCAGACTTGGGAAGCACAATTGGATATCAACAAGACCCTGGGCGAATGGGGTTCTACCAGCCTAATGGTGGAGAAGCGCTGGATCGAAGACTTCATCGATCTCATCCCGCTCGATGACGGTACCGAGGCGGATGGCAATATTTCGTCCGCACGCCGTACAGAGATCGAATGGACGAACACCATAAAGCTTGATCCAATCGGAGCGCGCGGGGTCCAGCTGGATTTGCGCCTCGAATATGAGGTCGGTGAGATCCGCGACCCTTTGACCGGCGAACTGCGCAATTTTTCCGGCGGCAATTCTCGCGAAGCCGAATTCGAAATTCGCCACGACATCCCGAGTAGCGACATCGCATATGGCGCAGCGTTGTTTTATGAATTGCGCCGCCCAGAAATTCGCACACAGGAGATTAGCAAGTCTCAAGATGGGCCCGCTTTCGCGCGTGTTTATGTCGAGCACAAAGACCTGTTCGGCTTAACTGCGCGGGCAACTTTGGGGAATATCGCTGGCGGACGCGACAGGTTTGAACGGACCGCCTTTGAAGGCAGACGCAATGCCTCGTTGGTGTCTTTCACTGAAAAATACAGACGCCGGATCGGGCCGATTTTCAGGCTGGATATCAGCGGCAACTTTTAGTCGTTCGCCCAAATGAGCTGCACCAGACACTAAGAATAGAGGCCAGCCACACCCAATGGCGTAGCTGGCCTCTAATGACGTGCCCCGAGAGGCTAACCCTTACTTCTTAGCAGACGGCTTCTTGGCAGGCGCTTTCTTAGCCGCAGGCTTCTTCGCAGGAGCCTTCTTCGCTGCTGGCTTTGCGGCTGCCTTCTTGGCGGCTGGTTTCTTGGCTGCCGGTTTTTCCGCCGCTGGTTTAGCAGCCGGCTTCTTAGCTGGTGCCTTCTTAGCGGCCGGCTTTTTGGCTGCAGGCTTTTTCTCTGCGGCTTTCTTAGCAGGAGCTTTCTTGGCAGCAGCTTTCTTGGCCGGAGCCTTTTTCTTGGCAGGCTTGGTTTCGGCTTCTTCTTCGGCCTCGATCGCTGCTTCCAGCTCTTCCTGGGTCACTTCGCGGGTCGTGACTTCAGCTTTTTCGAACAAGAAATCGACGACCTTGTCTTCATACAAAGGCGCACGCAGCTGAGCGGCAGCCATCGGTTCTTGCTGAACATATTGGACAAAGCGTTCGCGATCTTCTTCGCGATATTGCTGAGCGGCCTGCTGGATCAGCATGCTCATTTCCTGAGCCGTTACTTCCACGCCATTGGCTTGGCCAATCTCGGAAAGCAGCAGACCCAAGCGCACACGGCGCTCGGCGATCGAACGATAATCGTCCTTCTCGGCTTCGATTTCCTTGATAGCTTCTTCTGGATTTTCTTCCTGAGCCGCTTCTTGCTGCAACTGGTTCCAAATTTGTTCAAATTCGGCATCAACCATGCTGCCTGGCACGTCGAAATCGTGACCGGCTGCCAATTGATCAAGCAGAGCCCGCTTCATTTGCGTGCGGGTCAGGCCGGCGGTTTGCTGTTCCAGCTGTCCGCGCAGCAATTCTTTCAACTTGTCGAGGCTGTCGAGGCCCAGCGACGTGGCAAAGTCATCATCAACCTTGGTTTCGGTTTCAACCTTCACGGCCTTCACTGAAACGTCAAACTCGGCTTCTTTGCCCTTCAAGTTTTCAGCCGGGTAATCTTCCGGGAAAGTAACCTTGATGGTCTTCTCATCGCCGGTTTTAACGCCGGTCAATTGCTCTTCGAAGCCAGGGATAAACTGGCCACTGCCGATAACCAACGCGGCATCTTCAGCCTTGCCGCCTTCGAATTCCTCGCCGTCAACGCGGCCGACAAAATCGATGATCAGCTGATTGCCTTCAGCAGCCTTTTTCGATTTGGCTGCGTCCTTATAGGCCTTATTCTGGCCAGCGATGTTCTGAACCGCTTCATCAACAGCGTCTTCAGAAACCGGAACTACCAGCTTTTCCAACTTCAGTCCGTCGGTTGAAGGCGCTTCAACAGCAGGTAGGATTTCCAGCTCGACACCGATTTCGGCATCTTTGCCTTCTTCATACCCATCACCCAGGCTGACCGCAGGCTGCATCGCAGGACGCAGTTCCTTGTCCTTCATCAGGCTATCAACCGATTCGCGGATTACATCATTGATGGTTTGAGCGTGGATCTGCTCACCATGCATCTTCTTGACGAGATTGGCGGGGACCTTGCCGGGACGAAAGCCGGGCATGTTCACCTGCGGCGCGATTTTCTTCACCTCGCCCTCGATCCGCGCAGCAATATCTGCCGCTGGAATAGTGAGCTGATAGGCGCGCTTAAGGCCTTCGTTGGTGGTTTCCTTGATCTTCATGGACTTGAACTGATGCCTTCTCAAAATCTCTAAATTCTCGGTGGTGTCAGGCGGCGTTCTGGTGCGGGCGAAGGGACTCGAACCCCCACATCTTACGATACTGGTACCTAAAACCAGCGCGTCTACCAATTCCGCCACGCCCGCAACCCGAACGATGCCGCATAAGCGCGCCCCTGAGGGCACACCCGCACGGTTTAGGGAGCGCCCTTAGAAGGGCGCGCGGCAAAGGGCAAGCACTTGCGTCTTGTTCTGCGCACATCAGCAGACTAAGGGCGCGCTATATTATATGACCGTGGCCGCAAATTTGGCCGAGCTGCGGTGGCAATTGGATTGATATTATGAGCGAAGAACATACCGCCGAAACACCAAAGTCCGACACTCCGCCGGATCGGATCTCGGTTCAGCCTGCTTCTCCGTATTTTGATGCAGAGAAACTGCAACGCGGAATTGGCATCAAGTTCAAAGACCGGGTCCGTACCGATATCGAGGAATACAGCATTTCCGAAGGTTGGGTCCGAGTACAGGCCGGCAAGACGGTCGATCGTAAGGGACGCCCGTTGACGATCAAGCTGACCGGCCCGGTTGAAGCGTGGTACGAAGATCTGGGTGACGAGCCACCGGTCGCCAAGAAAGGCTAACGCTGCGCCAGCCAAGGCGTAGCTTATGGCCACCTCCCTTTCCAGACCGGCCATTTCAAGCCGGCCATTCCTAACGAGCCTTGCCAAGCCGTGCCTGAGGGGCCACTTGGCATTTGCAGTCCTATGAAACCACAAGTCATCATCATTGGCCGACCCAATGTCGGAAAATCCACGCTGTTCAATCGGCTGGTGGGCAAGAAGCTCGCCCTGGTTGATGATCAGCCGGGTGTGACGCGCGACCGCCGCTTGGGCGATGCTGAGCTGGCCGGACTGGAATTCACCGTTGTTGATACGGCGGGCTGGGAAGATGACGATGCCGAATCGCTCCCTGGCAGAATGCGCAAGCAGACCGAAGTCAGCCTGGAAGGCGCCGACGCGGCGATGTTCGTGATCGATGCGCGCGCAGGGATCACCCCGCTGGATGAAGAAATTGGCCGGTGGCTGCGTGGACAAGAAATTCCCATCATTCTGGTGGCCAATAAGGCCGAGGGAAAACAGGGCGAGAGCGGCGTTTTTGAAAGCTATTCGCTAGGCCTTGGAGAGCCTGTTCCGCTGTCGGCTGAACATGGCGAAGGCGTGGCCGATCTGTTTGGCGCGTTGTGGCCGATCATTGGCGCAGCTGAAGAAGAACTGGCCGCCGCAGCGCGTGCTGGCGAACAGGCAGAGCCTGACGATCTGGCCTTGGGTCCGCTCAAGCTGGCCATCGTTGGTCGCCCCAATGCAGGCAAATCGACCCTTATCAACCGTCTGTTGGGCGAAGATCGTCTGCTGACCGGCCCCGAGGCAGGCATTACGCGCGATTCGATCGCAGTGGATTGGCAATGGACCGATCCGCGCGCCGGGCCGGATGAAGACGGCGTGCGCGATATTCGTCTGATCGACACTGCGGGCATGCGTAAGAAGCGCAATGTGACCGAAAAGTTGGAAAAGCTGTCGGTCGCCGATGCGCGCCGTGCGGTGGATTTTGCCGAGGTTGTGGTGCTGCTGCTGGATGCGACGCAAGGACTTGAGCATCAAGATCTGAAGATTGCCAGCATGGTGCTGGAAGAAGGCCGCGCCCTGATGGTCGCCATCAACAAATGGGATGTGGCCGAAAACCCCTCCAGCCTGTTCAATGGGATCAAGGACGCATTGCACGATGGTTTGGCGCAGGTACGCGGCGTGCCGCTGTTTGCCGTAAGTGCCAAGACCGGCAAGGGTCTCGATACGATGCTAGGCGCTGCTCATGATCTGCGGGAAAGCTGGTCCAAACGTGTCCCTACCGCTGCGCTGAACCGGTGGTTCGATGATGCGCTGGATGCCAATCCTCCACCCGCCCCCAATGGTCGCCGGATCAAGCTGCGTTACATAACGCAGGTCGGGACACGCCCGCCACGCTTTGTGGTGTTCGGCACCCGGCTAGAGGCGCTGCCCAAAAGCTATGAACGTTATCTGGTCAACGGCATCCGGGCTAAGCTGGGATTTGATGCGGTTCCTGTTCGCGTGACGCTGAAAAGCCCAAAGAACCCCTACAATGCCAATCGTGGGGGTGGCGGCAATTACAGCAGTGGAAGCGGGGAGCGCTGAGCGTGATCGATATTCTTGCCAACGCTAACATTGCGGGCGAACTGCTTGAGCGTACCTCCAGTACAATGCGGGTTCAGCAAATTGTTGAGCTAAGCCTGACACCAGCATTCTTATTGGCCGGTATTGGTGCAATCATGAATGTCATGATGAGCAGGCTCATCTGGATCGCCGAGCGGATCGAGCGATTGGATAGCAAGCTGCGCGACGATCCCGGCATGGATACTCCGCCTGAACTGACAACATTGTGCCGCCGACGGCAATTGTCTCAGCGGGCTGTGATGTTTTCAACCGCCGCTGCGCTGACCATTTGTGTTGTGATCGCACTGCTGTTCGTCAGCGCATTTATTACCACCCAGATCGGCACCATCATAGCGATCGCATGGATCACCTCGATGGCTTTTCTGATTACCGGCCTGGTTCATTTTGCGCTGGAGACAGTTATGGCTGCGCGTGGCCAGATGAAAGCCGCGCAAAAAAGCAGCGACTAAGCGGGGCTGCTAGGACCAGAGCTTGGTGTGACCGGCAAAGCAAAAGGGCGAAGCCACTGGCCCCGCCCTCTCGCAAATTCAAACTGGTGGTTAATCACTCACCGGCTAGTTCAATCCGACGCAGCACATAGGTGCCCTGAATTTTGCGGATCTTGTTGTAGAGTTCGAGGACCTGCTTGTTACTGGCTTCGATCTGCTCTTCGCTCCATTTCGCCATGAACTCGTCATAACGTTCCTTGCTGGGACCGGTATGCGCCGTCGTGGGATAGGTGACCGTCAGGATCAGGTTCACATCATTGTCCCCATAAGGAACCGCCCAGATCGCGTAATTCTTGATGTGGCCAAGTTCTTTGGCAACCTTATTGGCCGCAACCCAAGTGCCCATCAGGCCTTCGAGATAGGTTTCAAACTGACCTTCGTCGACTTTGACGGTGGTCATCTCGACCACTTCATCAGACGGTGTGTAATCTTCATAGACATTGATTTCTGCGGCGGCCGGTGCGGCAAAAGCCATGGCTGCTGCTGCGCAGGCGAACCCTGCGCTTTTCAAGATCGTCTTCATAATCATACCCCTATTGTATTGATGTACACGCGACCCCGATATGAAAGGCTGAGTGAATCCATTCAGCGCTTCAATATGCAAGTTGCTGGACCCCAAAAACGGTGGTGTCAAATGAAACTGCCTTGAATTGTATGTACCCGACACAATCGGGCAAATTTAGCCGTCTTGTGCGGCATTACTCTGCAATTGCACGTAATTTTGTAAACCCATCCGTTCGATCATATCGAACTGAGTCTCCAGAAAATCGACATGCTCCTCTTCGCTTTCGAGGATGCTGGCGAACAGATCTCGGCTGACATAGTCACGCACGCTCTCGCAATGTTCGATCCCGTCGCGCAGCAGGGGAATGGCTTCTTCTTCCATTGCCAAATCAGCCTTGAGGATTTCCTCAACGGTCTCGCCAACTTTCAATTTGTGAATGGCTTGGAAATTGGGCAGCCCACTCAAGAACAGAATACGCTCTGCCAATTGATCGGCATGCTTCATTTCATCGATCGATTCATGCCGCTCATATTCGGCCAGTTTATGAACGCCCCAATCGTCCAACACGCGATAGTGCAACCAATATTGATTGATCGCTGTCAGCTCGTTGGTGAGAGCCTTGTTCAGAAATTCGATGACTTTTTCGTCGCCCTTCACAGCGGTTCTCCTGATGGGAAATGATCACCGCACTTATGGTCGCAAGCGACCTTTGTGACAAGGTGAAAGCGTCAAAAAACCCCAGAATTCCGCCAGTTGCGAGCGATTTTCAGTATCAGCGATTCCGCTCAAGCTGAGACTGTTTCGCAATTCATTTCGCGCTCTTCGAACAGGATTGATTGTGCATCAACCAAACATTGGCCGCAATTGGGCTGTTTGCCCAAGGTCGCATAAACCGCCTCTGCATCGCCATTGGTAACCTGCGCCGCACGGCGTAGGTCCGTTTCCCGGATAGCGTTGCAAATGCAGATATACATAAGCGTTCAACTCCTGCGATTGATTCGCAATAGCTGTTTTATGCGAATTATTCTCAATAGCAAGTGCTTATCTGCGCAGTGGGAAAAGCTTTCCATAGGTTAGGCAGCGCCACAGCCATTCCAACGGACCGTAGCGATAACGCTCCAGCCAGGGTTTGGACCATGCCAGCATCAGCGCCCAGGCCAAAACGGTCACCAGATACAGCTCTGGTCGGTTGAGTTGGCCGAACAATCCTAGCGCCCATCCGTGAAAGACAAACAGCATGAGGATCGAGGTTCCCAGGTAATTGGTGAAGGCCGCGCGACCGGCAGCCCGTACTCGTTCTGCCAACGAGCCGCCCCAGGCCGGTGAATAGATCACCAACAGCGCAGCTATGCCCAGCACCATGAAAAGGCGTGGCAAAGCGCTTAAGCCCATAAATGCCGCCAATGTGCCGTAATAGGTAAAGCCGCCAGCCTGCACCCACAGGCCGATCGCCAGATGCAACAGACTGCCCACAATCAAGCCAGCCCAGCCCCAGGTCTTCATCCGGCCCGGATCCATTCCCCCGCTAAAGAAGCCCAGCCGGTATAGGCCCACGCCAATCAGCATCAGCGGCAAGGTCTCCAAGCCAAACAGAAATACATTTGCCAAGGGTTCATACCAATGCTGGACTACCTTATGCTCAATCAGGCCAAGGTAATCGCCTGACTGCTTCAACTGGGTCGCGATTGCATCGTCTGCCAAAGCCTCCTGCTTACCCAGCTCCAAATTCTCGCGCATTTCCGCCATAGGCGCGGACTCGCCAAAGGATGTGTCCGCGACCAGCGTCAGGGGTACCATCATCGCTGCATATATGATCGCGCCGACAAAATAGCCCAACAATCCAACCTTGAACTGGTCCTTTGCGCTCCATCCCAGGCAGAGCAGAACGACCAGGCCGATAACACCATAATAGAACAGAATATCGCCGCGCCAGATGAGGAAATAGTGGATCATCCCAAACAGGATCAGGAAGAATAGCCTTCGGGCTTGCAGCCAACGGCTGACCCCTCGGGCCCAGGCCCGCTCCATGAATAGATACAGCCCCGCGCCGAACAACAGTGTGAACAGGCCGCGCATCTTTCCATCGACCAGCACAAACTGGGCAATCCACATCCAGCCCCTGTCATCGCCGCTAGGAACCAGGAATTCCGAAGGGTCCATATAGGCAGTGAATGGTTGCCCAAAGGCGAGGATATTGGCCGCCAAAATCCCCATCACGCCGATACCGCGAATGAAATCCAGGCTGGAGATCCGATCCGCAGCGCTGGCTGGCATTGCTGCCACACCTTGGTCGCCGCCACTGTTCTCAGCTGCATCACTCATTGATCTTCCCCCGCCATCTTCTGATTTCATCCTACCAATGATCGGTGCGATAGGAAGGCCAAACGCACGATTGCCGGGCAAAAGACGCGACACATTCTTGCGAGCACGCCAACGCGTTCAGCCCCGTTTACGCGCTAACCTCAGCAAAACTGCAACCGTCGTTAACCCAAAATTAGGGGTATCCTGCGATCTCAGTCATCGAAGCCGTCATCGGACGGAAAGTTTTTTGGCAAACCAGGGGGAGCCAGGCGTTGCGAGTACTTGCATTAGCATCGCAGAAGGGCGGATCGGGCAAAACGACTCTATCCGGCCATCTCGCCGTCCAGGCACAGCGCGCAGGCGCTGGTCCGGTCGTCTTGATCGATATTGATCCACAAGGATCGTTGGCTGATTGGTGGAACGAACGTGAGGCGGAATATCCTGCCTTTGCCCAAACCACTGTCGCCCGACTGGCCAATGATTTGCAGGTGCTGCGTCAGCAGGGCTTCAAATTGGCCGTTATCGATACACCACCCGCCATCACCATGGCCATTCAATCGGTAATCAGCGTTGCTGAACTGATTGTTGTGCCAACCCGCCCCAGCCCGCACGATCTGCGCGCTGTTGGTGCGACGGTTGATCTGTGTGAGCGGGCCGGCAAGCCATTGGTGTTTGTGGTCAACGCCGCAACGCCAAAAGCAAAAATTACATCGGAAGCTGCTGTTGCATTGTCGCAGCACGGCACCGTTGCTCCGATCACATTGCACCATCGCACAGACTTTGCTGCATCAATGATCGATGGTCGCACTGTCATGGAAGTGGACCCGGAAAGCCGCAGCGCTGCAGAAATGACAGCCTTGTGGAAGTATATTTCCGACCGGTTGGAAAAGAATTTCCGCCGCACGGTCTTCGCGGCTCCCGGCACTCAGCCGCAGGCAGCTGGCATGCAACGGCCCGCAGGTGGTTTCGGCCGCCGCGTCGCCCAATAAGGAGCGATCGGCCAGATGTCCGAAGCCAGCTTCGCCTCTCTCAACCCAGCCATTTTGGCCCGCAAAGGCGGAGCCAAGCCGGCTATGCGGCCGCAATTGGGACCGATTCCCGATGCAGCTGATCCTACCAATCTGGAAGATTTGGGCTGGAACGACATGGGCGAGGACGCTGTAGCAGTCAAAGCGCAGCCGAATGCCAAGCAAACCGCCGATATTGTTCAGCTGGCACCGATGATTGGAAGTGAAGTCCAGCCGATCCAGCAGGATAACGAGCCTCTGATCAAATCGCCTTCGACCAAGGTCAAGACACAGCGACGCTCGGCACTTGGCCGCGGCAAACGCGCCGCCTTTACCTTGCGACTGGATGCCGAGCGGCATCTGAAACTGCGCCTGGCTTCTACCATGAAGGGCGAAAGCGCCCAGCAATTGGTAACTCAAGCACTCGATACATTGCTTGGCCAGATTGAAGACTTGGATGCGCTGGCCGCCAAGATGAGCCGTCAGTAAACTGAAATGAAACTTTTGAATTCTCGTTGAACGAGGGGAAATGACAATGAGCGCCACCACAAAGACCAAACAGGTAATTGCACCAAAGGTAGCCTTGGCAGTCACAACCGCGCTGGCCAGTGTTGCTTTGGCTGGTTGCACCACCAGCGCTGCACCGCGCGCAGAAACCTCATTCGACAAAGCCCAAACCGCCCTTGCCCAAGGTAAGGTCGACAAGGCTGTTATGCATGCCGAGGCCGCCGTTTTGGCAGACCCGCGCAATGCAGGTTATCGCGCCATGTTGGGTGCCGCCTATCTTGAATCGGGCCGCTTCAATTCTGCCGCCACCAGCTTTGACGATGCATTGGCGCTGGGCGACAGCGACCCACGCACCGTGTTGAGCTTTGCTTTGGCCAAGATCGCCCTGGGCGATAATGCCGCTGCAATTGAAAAACTGGACCTGTGGCAGAACGACATTGATCCTGCTGATCTGGGCTTGGCATTTGCCTTGGCCGGGGATGCTGATCGTGGTGTTCACGTGATTGGAAACGCTCTGCGCGCCGGTCAAAACAACGCAAAGGTTCGTCAGAACCTCGCCTATACCTATGCTCTTCAAGGCAATTGGCGCGGTGCCCGCGTGATGGCTGCCGAAGATGTGCCAGCAAACGAGCTGGATGCCCGGATCAGCGATTGGGCGCATATGGCCAAGCCAGAAGATTATCAGCGCCGCGTTGCCGGCCTGCTGCAGGTCGATCCCGTGTATGACGCGGGTCAACCTGTACATCTGGCTTTGAACAATTTCCCAAGCCAGGACATGATGGTTGCCGAAGCAGCTGCTCAGATGCCAGTGGCAGAGCCGGTTGAAAGTGTTGAGCTGGCCGTTGCACAACCAGTGGAAGTGGCGCCAGTTGTCGCAACTCCTGTGGCTGTAGCAAGCCCAGCACCAACAGCTGCACCTGTTTCACGCCCGCAACGCCGTTATGTTGCAAACGCTGTGGTTCAGAGCCTTCCTGTA
Organism: uncultured Erythrobacter sp.; assembly: GCA_947495555.1. Classification (GTDB taxonomy): domain Bacteria; phylum Pseudomonadota; class Alphaproteobacteria; order Sphingomonadales; family Sphingomonadaceae; genus Erythrobacter. The sequence goes on from CANLZI010000002.1 coordinate 346,602, forward strand.
AATTATAGCGTGGCCACAAAAGCGCCAGTTTCGCGCCCTGCTGCAGCACCAGTGTCGCGTCCTGCTTCACGGGTTGCCGCGAACAGTTCGCAGCGCCGGATGGCCTCCACTTCGGACCGCGCCAATGATTCGCATTTGGTCCAATTGGGCAGCTTCCAGAGCAAAGACAGCGCCGAGCGCGCATGGTCGATCTATATGAAGCGCTATCCGCAATTGGGTAAGCAAAACCGAGTGATCACGCAGGCGCAAGTTGGCGGTAAAACCTATTACCGCGTCGCTGCATCGGGCTTTGGTTCGAACAGCGCCCAAGCCATGTGTTCAACAGTTAAAGCATCGGGCAATGGCTGCATCGCCTATGCCAAGTCATCGCCGCTTCCGGGCGCAGTTGGTGGCCGTGTACGGGTTGCTTCGCGCTAAACCTGAACAATACTATCATTATGCGAGCAGAGCCCCTGACCCCATTTGTGGTCGGGGGCTTTGTGTTTTCCGCCCAGTTTCCGATCAAACGGGCCGTGACTTAGTCAGCGATTGGCTGGCCGCCCTTGAACAAGGCTGTCACGCGGCCTTGAGTCGGTTGACCGTCAAACGGCGTATTGTCAGCGGTGGAGTTCATTTTCCTGCGATCGACGATCCATGGCTTTTCCTGATCAATCAGGCCAATGTCAGCCTCGCGGCCTGCTTCCAGCTTGCCAGCGTTCACTCCCAGCAATTGGGCTGGATTGCGCGACAGCAAATCAAGCGCGCGTGACAGATCTATCACGTCGTCTCGCACCAATGTCAGTGTCATGGCGAGCAAAGTCTCAGCGCCCGCCATACCGGCCAGCGCATCGGCAAAGGGCAGTCGTTTATCTTCTGCGCCCAATGGGTCGTGGCCGCTGGAAATCACATCAATCGTGCCCTCCCCGATCGCTGCGACCACAGCCTTGCGGTCATCCTCGCTGCGCAGCGGTGGTGAAAGCCGAGCAAAGGTGCGGAACTCACCCGTAGCAAGGTCTGAGAGCATAAAATGCGCAGGCGTTACGCCAGCCGTTACCGGCACGCCGCGCGCCTTGGCAGCGCGAACCAGTGCCAATCCATCCTTTGTTGTGACCTGCCGCAAGTGCAATCGTGCGCCAGACATTTCGGCCAGAGCAATATCGCGCGCAATCGCCAAGGCTTCTGCCTGAGCAGGAGCGCTGGGAAGGCCCAGCCGCGTGGCCATTTCGCCCGCTGTCGCCGCTGCATCTCCGGTCAATCCTGCATCTTCAGAATGCGACACCACAACCAGATCGAGCATGGCGGCATATTGCATCAATCGCAGCATGACGCCGCTGTCCGCGATCCAGTGACGCCCGGTTGCAACACCGCGCGCGCCGGCCTCTTTCATCAACCCGATCTCTGCCAGCTGCTGGCCCGCCAATCCGGCGGTCGCAGCGGCCAAGGGATGCACCCAAAGATCGGGCTTGCCGCTTTTCGCGATGTAAGAAACCCGGCTGGGCAAATCGAGCGGCGGGCTTTGATCGGGCATCAGTGCCGCGCGAGTGATCCCGCCGAAATGAAAGGCAGGTTTGTCCACTGCGAAGACACCCAGATCAACCAATCCGGGCACAATCAATTGGGCTTTTGCGTCGATCATTTGGTCATCGCTGTGCGCAGCAACATCGGGGCCAACAGCCTCGATCAATCCATCGGACATGCGCAGGGCGCCCGTCACTTCGCCGTCGGGCATGACCAGACGGCCGTTTGTGATGGTGGTGGCTTGGGCGTGCTTCATGACCAGCCCTCCATGCCGCGAGCCTTGCGGGTCAAAATATCCAGGCAGGTCATGCGGATCGCGACCCCCATCTCCACCTGACGGGTGATGATCGACCGGTCGAGCATGTCGGCAACCTCGCTATCAATCTCAACCCCGCGGTTCATCGGGCCGGGGTGCATCACCAACGCATCGGGCGCAGCGCGCTGCAAGCGTTCCATCGTTAAGCCATAAAGGTGATGATATTCGCGCGCGGAAGGAATGAATTGCCCCTGCATCCGTTCGTTCTGGAGGCGCAGCATCATCACAACATCCGATCCAGCCAGCGCTTCGTCAAAATTGTAAAACGGTTGTGTCCCGATCGCTTCGACACCGTCAGGCATCAGAGCAGGCGGCGCGCACAGTCGGACGCTGGCGCCTAAGGCTTGCAAGCAAAGGATGTTGGAACGCGCCACACGGCTGTGCAGAATATCGCCGCATATCGTGATGGTCAGGCCGGTAAAATCATCGGCTTTCTCACCCCGCTCGCGCAAGGCATGGCGCAGCGCCAGCGCATCCAGCAAAGCCTGGGTGGGATGTTCGTGCTGACCGTCTCCGGCATTCAGCACCGGACAGTCCACTTTGTCTGCAATCAGCTGGGTGGCGCCGCTGGAAGCGTGCCTGATCACAATCGCATCGGGCCGCATGGCATTAAGCGTGATCGCTGTGTCAATCAGCGTTTCACCCTTTTTTACAGAGCTTTGCGCGGCATGCATATTGACCACATCTGCGCCCAGACGTTTGCCTGCAATCTCGAAACTGAGCAGCGTGCGGGTTGAGTTTTCGAAGAATGCATTGATGATCGTAAGGCCGGCCAGCGTGTCGCTGCGCTTGGACGATTGCCGGTTCAGTTCAACCCATGGTTCCGCTGAATCCAGCAGATACAGGATCTCGTGCCGTTCCAGCTGGGAAACGCCCAACAGGTCACGATGCGGGAAGGCCAGAGCGCCCGCTTGATAGCGGTCGGTGAGCGATTTGTTTTCCGTCGATGTCATTAAAGCAACGCCCTTAGTCGAGGCAGGTTGACCACTCAACCTTTTAGTTTGGCGGATTGCATTGGACCTTTGCCAACTATCGCCTAATTAGTCGGCACACATTGGCCAATTTCGGCCATCGCAACGGGGTGTTTGATGAGTTTTGCAGGCAAAGTTTGGCGATTGCTGGTCGGGATCAAGGATGGCCTCGCCCTCGTGTTCCTGTTGTTGTTTTTCGCAGCCTTGTTCGCCTTGCTCTCCGCCAGCCCCAGCCCCGGCCAGGTTCGCAATGGAGCCCTGCTGCTGGAATTGGACGGCTATGTCGTCGAAGAAAAATCACAGGTCGATCCGCTCGATGCTCTGCTCAGCCAGCAGGCGCCGGTGGGAGAATTTCCGATCCATGAATTGGTCCATGCGCTGAACGAAGCTGCAACCGATGATCGGATCGAGGCTGTTGTGCTGGATCTGTCGCGCTTTTTGGGCGGCGGACAGGTGCACCTGCAGGCCGTTGGCGAGGCGATTGATCGGGTTCGCGCTGCGGACAAGGACGTGCTGAGCTTTGCCGTCGCCTATAGCGATGACGGGATGCAATTGGCCGCCCATGCCAGCGAGATTTGGGTCGATCCGATGGGCGGCGCGGTTCTGGCCGGACCCGGCGGGACCATCCTTTTCTATGGCGAATTGCTGGAGAAATTGCAGGTCAACGCTCGGGTCTATCGCGTCGGCACCTACAAGGCTGCAACCGAACCCTTTACCCGCTCCACATTGTCGGATGCCTCTCGCGAGAATATTGGCGCGGTCTATGATGTGATGTGGGAAGAATGGAAGGCCAATGTCAAAAAGGCGCGGCCTTCGGTTGATATCGATCGTGTAACCCAGCAACCGGCTGAATGGATCGCTGAATCATCGGGCGATTTGGCGCAGGCAGCTCAGCAGGCTGGCTTGGTCGATACGCTGGGAGATCGCGTTGCCTTTGGCGAGCGCGTGGCTGAAATCGTGGGTGAGGACAGTTGGGATTCCAGCCCCGGCACCTTTGTATCGACAGATCTTGAAGCTTACCTGGCCGACAATGCGCCCGATAAACCAGGCCGCGCCATCGGGATTATCACCATCGCTGGCGATGTGGTTGATGGCGAGGCTGGCCCCGCCGTTGCAGGCGGTGATCGCATCGCCAAACTGCTGGACGATGCCTTGAACGACGATCTGGCTGCGCTGGTAGTGCGCGTGGATACGCCGGGCGGGTCCACTTTGGCTGCGGAAGTGATGCGGCGGGCGATCCTACGACACAAGGATCAAGGCATACCGATTGCGGTATCGATGGGTAATGTCGCTGCCAGTGCCGGTTATTGGGTATCAACCCCGGGTGATCGGATCTTCGCTCAGCCAGAAACAGTCACCGGATCGATTGGCGTATTCTCGATTGTTCCGACCTTTGAGAATACCGCCAAATTGGTGGGGCTGAATGCCGACGGCGTGCGCACCACCACCCTGTCTGGCCAGCCTGATTTGCTCGACGGGTTCCCACCGGAAGTTGATGCCATCCTGCAAGGATTGACCGACGACATCTATGCCGACTTTATCGGCTTGGTTGCCGAGTCCAGAGGCATGACGTCCCAGCAAGTGGACGAATTGGCACAAGGCCGGGTGTGGGATGGCGGAACAGCCCGCCAATTGGGCTTGGTTGACCAGTTTGGCGGCGTTGAAGACGCTGTTGCATGGGCTGCCAAGCGAGCAGAATTGCCCGATGGCGAATGGCATGTGGTCCGCTTGGGGGAGGAACAATCGCGTTATGATTCACTGATCCGACAGATGATGGTTGGAGATGCCACCTCTGCGCCAACCAACAATGGCCTGTTCAGCACAATCGCGCAGCAGAACGCAGCAATTTCTGCCACCCTATTGCGCGATTTGAACCGGCTGTCTTCCACCCAAGGGGTTCAGGCATATTGCCTCGAATGTCCGCGGGAGGCCGCCTCCGTCAAAGCACCGTTGCCATCACAGGAATTGACCGGCTGGTTGACCATTCTTGGCGGATTGCTGCGCTAAGGACGCGTCAAAGCAGGGCAGCGTACGCCAGCGCGTGATTGGGGTTGGGCAAATTGGCCATTTCCCCACTGGCATTTGGATTGGCGAGCAGGCATAGCCCCTGCCCATGCACGACATTAGAACAATCCGCGATAATCCTGCAGCATTCGATGCCGCCCTGGCGCGGCGCGGCCTTGCCCCGATTGCCGAGGAAATTCTCGCCCTAGACGCAGAGCGCCGGGCGCTCATCACCAAGGTTCAAGAAGCGCAAAGCCGCCGTAACGAGGCATCCAAAGCTATCGGCAAAGCGATGGGCCAAGGCGACACCGAAACCGCCGAGGCATTGAAGGCAGAAGTTGCCGAGTTGAAGCAGACCATGCCCGCTATGGAAGAGGCCGACCGGGACCTTGCCGCCAAGCTGCAAGATATGCTGGCCGTCATCCCAAACCTTCCCGCCGATGACGTACCCGAAGGCGCTGACGAGGGTGACAATGTCGAAGTGGCGCGCTGGGGCAATCAGCCAAATTTTGAATTCGACCCGAAAGAACATGCCGACTTTGGCCCCGCGTTGGGGATGGAATTTGAAACCGGTGCGCGGATTTCTGGCGCACGTTTCACCTTCCTGCGCGGCGGTATGGCCCGGCTGCACCGCGCATTGGGTCAATGGATGCTGGACCAGCAGACCGACACCAATGGCTATACCGAATGCGCCCCGCCCGTATTGGTCAATGATGCAGCCATGTATGGCACCGATAAATTGCCCAAATTTGCCGAGGACAGCTTTGCAACCGATGGTCGATGGCTAATCCCCACCGCTGAAGTCAGTCTAACCGCCAGCGTAATGGGCGAGATTTTGGATGGCAACGCTCTGCCCATGCGGCTCACTGCGCTAACCCAATGTTTCCGCAGCGAAGCGGGCAGCGCAGGCAAAGATACCCGCGGCTTCATCCGCCAGCATCAATTCGAAAAATGCGAGCTGGTCAGCATCGTCAAACCGGAAGACAGCGAGGCCGAGCACGAACGCATGACCGCGGCCGCAGAAGGCATCCTGCAAGCGCTCGATCTGCCCTATCGCAAAGTGCTGCTGTGCACGGGCGACATGGGCTTTGGCGCGCGTAAAACCTATGATTTGGAGGTCTGGCTGCCGGGACAAGGTGCCTATCGCGAGATTTCCTCTTGCTCCAATACGGGCGATTTTCAGGCCCGCCGGATGAACACACGCTATCGCCCTGACGGTGAGAAAAAGACCGAATTTGTGCATACGCTCAACGGTTCTGGCCTTGCTGTGGGCCGCACACTGGTGGCGATTATGGAAAATTATCAGGATGCTGATGGCAGCGTGGATGTGCCACAGGTTCTGCATCCTTACATGGGCGGTGTCACCAAGCTGGAACCTGCTGCTTGATGCGCATATTGCTGACCAATGATGATGGCATTTATGCTCCGGGCCTTGCGGTGCTGGAAGAAATTGCCCGTCAATTCAGCGACGACATCTGGATCTGTGCGCCATCAGAAGAACAATCAGGAGCGGGTCACTCGCTAACGCTGAACAGCCCGGTGCGTCTGCGTCAGCATGACGAGCGGCGTTTCTCGGTCAGCGGGACCCCGACAGATTCGGTTATGATGGCCCTGCGCGAAGTGATGGATGCGCCGCCCGATCTGGTTTTGTCCGGCGTCAATCGCGGCGCCAATCTGGGCGATGACATCACCTATTCCGGCACGGTTTCCGCAGCCATTGAAGGCGCGTTGGCCGGAGTCCGCTCCATCGCGCTGAGCCAGGTCTATTCGCGCGAAGGGATGGGCGATGACGTGCCCTTTGGCGCAGCCCTTGCCTGGGGAGCCAAAGTTATTGCGCCCCTGCTGGATGCCCCCTTTGCTGACCGCACATTGGTGAATGTAAACTTCCCTGCCCTGCCCGCAGATCAAGTCCAAGGCATCCGCGTGGTTCGTCAGGGCTTCCATGATTATTCGCGCGGCTCTGTGGTTGAAGGGCGTGACCCACGCGGCTATCGTTACTTCTGGTTTGGCTTGCATGCGATTGAGCACACACTGGACCATGGGACCGATTTAGAAGCGATTGATGAGGGCTATGTATCTGTGACTCCGCTGCAACTTGATCTGACCAATCATTCTGCCTTGGGCGAATTTGCTGATCGGTTTGGTCAATGATTGCCGGAGTATTTTCATGAGCGACAACATTGATCGCATTGTGAACAGCAAGCCACCACGCCGTGTTCGTGGTCCGAAATTCAAGCCGCTGCGCCGCGCGGTTAATGTGCCCGTATGGGGTGATTTGAGCATCCGGCTGGGCCTAGCCCTGTTCCTGATTTCGATTGTGGTGATGATACATTGGCTGGACCGAGGAGGCCTGGTCGACAATCTGGATGGCGAGGTTAGCTTTCTGGATGTGGTCTATTTCACGATGATTTCGATCACCACCACAGGCTTTGGCGATATCGCACCCATCAGCGACCGCGCGCGTCTGGTCGAGGCAGTGATCGTAACCCCTATCCGTTTTGCGGTGTTCTTCATATTTGTTGGCACGGCCTATAATTTTATCATCAAACGCAGCTGGGAGAAGTGGCGCATGGCCCGAATTCAAGAAAAGCTGTCGGATCACATCGTCGTGTTAGGCTTCGGCATATCCGGCTCTGAAAGTGTCAGCGAATTGATCGAGCGTGGCACCAAGCCTCATGAAATCGTTGTGGTTGACCCGAGTGAAGAACGTTTGGTCCAAGCTGAGAAACTGGGCTGCAATGTGATCGCTGCGGATGCAACGCGCGATTCGACAATGGAAGCAGTCAGGATCCGTCAGGCAAAAAATGTGTTGGTATCGGCCGGCCGCGATGACACGTCGATTCTGATCGTTTTGACCGTGCGGCACCTTGCCCCTGATGTGCCAATCAGCGTGGTGGTACGGGCCAATGATAACGAATTGCTGGCACGACAAGCCGGCGCCAACAATGTGATCAACCCGGTCCACTTTACCGGCCTGTTGCTGGCCGGATCTGCCAAGGGCGCGCACATCGCAGACTATCTTGCGGATCTGGCGTCCGTTGCTGGGCGGGTCCAGCTGATTGAACGTGAAGTAACCGAGGAAGAGTGCGGCTGTTCCATCTCAAATCTGAAAACCGGCGGACGTGGCCTGCGCGTGTATCGCGATGGCGTCGCACTGGGATTTTGGGAAAAGGAATGCGAAAACCTTCGCCCCGGCGATATCATCGTCGAGATTGTACCGACCGAAAACGGCACGACCATGGGTGATGGCCACCCAGAAGATGAATAACGCCTGCGCTTGCCTTTATGGCAGGTAAGCGTGCACCAACCCCATAACGGTGTAGAACAGCAACCAGTAAAACGCATCGATGAAGAACAGCTGTTTCGACTTTTGCGAGAACAGATAATTGGTCCCGATTGCAGGAACGATGAAGCCCAGCGCGACGCCGAAGCAGGTAATCACTTTTACAAACACGGACAGGTCAGCGCCCAGCGCAGCATAGGTCTGGAATGTATGCGCCAGGGTCCAACTAGCCAGCAGCGAAAATCCAAAGGCCGCACCATAGATGACCCCCATATTGCCTTGCTTTATGTCGTCCTCGGTGAGGCCAACCGCGCCCATCCAGCGCTTACCCATGACCGGTCCATACCAAATGCCGCCAACCACAAATCCTGCGGCTGCGGCCAGCACAACACCCAGCCAATTCACATCAAACAGGTCCATAACGCCTCCTCCAATTTTGCTTTCCCCACGCAAAAGCTAGCGCATCCTGCGTTCAAAGTGTAGAGGCGCGGCCCTGATGACCAGTTCAACACACACAGCTGACCCGACGCAGATCGACCCTCCCAAGAAAGTGGGCATGGTTTCCCTAGGCTGCCCCAAGGCTTTGGTCGATTCCGAACGCATCCTTACCCGGTTGCGGGCGGATGGCTACGCCATGAGCCCGGATTACGCCGGAGCGGACGTGGTGCTGGTCAACACTTGCGGCTTCCTCGATTCCGCCAAGGAAGAAAGCTTGGCCGCAATCGGTGAAGCAATCAGTGAAAACGGCCGCGTGATCGTTACCGGATGTATGGGGGAAGAAGCTGACGCGATCCGCGCGGCCCACCCGCAGGTGCTGGCTGTGACTGGCGCGCATCAATACGAACAGGTGGTTGAAGCGGTGCATACCCATGCTCCGCCAAGCCAAGGCCCGTTTATCGATTTGATCCCGCAGCCCGACCAAGACCTGATCAAGCTGACCCCGCGCCATTATAGCTATTTGAAAATCTCGGAAGGGTGCAACCACTCCTGCGCCTTTTGCATTATCCCGCAATTGCGCGGGAAGCTGGCCAGCCGCCGTATTGATGCGGTGCTGCGCGAAGCTGAGAAATTGGTTGCTGCTGGCACCAATGAGCTGCTTGTGATCAGTCAGGACACCAGCGCCTATGGCGTGGATACTCGCCATGATGCGCGCGAATGGAAAGGCCGCGAGGTGCGCGCCCATATGACCGATCTGGCGCGCGAACTGGGCCAACTGCGGACCGGGACCGGCGCTGCACCGTGGGTCCGGCTGCATTATGTCTATCCGTACCCCCATGTTGATGCGGTGATCCCGTTGATGGCAGAGGGCTTGCTGACGCCTTATCTGGACATTCCGTTCCAACATGCCGCCCAATCGGTGCTGAAGCGTATGAAACGGCCTGCTAATGAAGCAAAGGTATTGGAACGGTTGAAGAATTGGCGTGAGATCTGCCCCGACATCGCGGTTCGATCCAGCTTTGTGGTGGGTTTCCCGGGCGAAACCGAGGAAGATTTCCAATACCTCGTTGATTGGCTGGAAGAGGCGCAATTGGACCGAGTGGGTGCATTCCGGTTTGAACCGGTCGAAGGCGCTGCTGCCAATGCTCTGCCCGATCCCGTGCCAGAGGCAGTCAAGGAAGAACGCTATGCCCGGCTGATGGAAGTCACCGCCAGGATCAGCGCGGCCAAGCTTGCTGCGAAAGTTGGGCGCACCCTTCCAGTTATTATCGATGAAGTGGGCGAAGCCGACGAAGATGGCGATATCGGCGCAACCGGCCGCAGCCAGGCCGACGCGCCAGAAATCGATGGTGCGGTTTATTTGCGCAATGTGCCGGCCACGCTGAGCAGCGGCGACATTGTTGATGTGGTGATCGAAGATGCCGATGCGCATGATCTGTACGGGGTCATCGAAACCCGATCTTGAGCATCAAAAATTGCCTAAAATGGTATGAAAGCGACACTCTTGCTCAATCCGCTTGAGTGCCAAAACAACCGCAAAATGCCGAATGTAAACGCTGCATAAACCATCAAAAATGGCAGATTTCCTAGAGTTCAGTGACTGATCAGACGCAAGATAAACGGTTTCTTAAGCCTATTCTCGCATAGCCACCGGTGATGAATGGGAAGCATCATCTTGAAGGTGCGCAAGAGTGGGGAATAACGGCCGATAAAACTGGCCGACCCGCACGCAAAAAGCGCCTGAATCACGTTGCATGGGCGGCGGTGATGTCGCTTGTCCTGTTCGCCATTAGTTTGCTTGATCCTATTGATCAGTTGATCTGGACGTTTCAATCCCGGACCGCGGTCACCCAATCCTCAAATGACATCGTTTTTGTCGGCGCCGAAATGGATCTCACCGATCCACTCGCTGCCCCGCGTCGATCAGAATTGGCCAAGGTCTTGCGCGATTTGGATCGGCGCGGTGCCGAAAAGATCTATCTCGACATGGCGTTTGATCGGCCATCCGATGCCTCAAATGACGCTGCTTTGGCGCAGGCAATTGACGATCTCGACGACCGTGTTGCCGTGGTTGGTCATATTGACGAGGGCTTTGATGGCAGCGCCGAATGGGTTCAGACCCTGCCGCAAATCGCTGGCGATGCAGAACAACTGACGAACTCCGACCATTCAGATTATTTTGGTATCGCATGGTCTATTCCTCGCTTCCGTAGCGTGGATGGAACACGGTACCAAACGCTGGGTAGCGCCCTCGCCGGCGAAAAACAGGCCACCGATACTCCGATTTCCATCGGCTATACAGTTCCGATTGCCGACATTGCATCGGTCCGGTTCTCTGACGTTTCCAACGCGCTTGGTGTAGACGGCGGCAGCGCTATTCCCGAGATCGCTGGCAAAAAGGTCATCATTGGACCTGGACGAGACGCCACTGCTGCGACCACCGGCATCCCGGGACAACGCGATGTCCCGTTAAGCTATGTTCCCATTTTCGCGGCCGAGACCATCAAGCAAGGCGGTGTGACCCGCGTTGAAGGCTGGGTCACTCTGGTCTTTCTTCTGGCGATGTTGGTTGCGCTGGCTTCGGTTACAACGGCTGCGTCACTTAGACGTGTCGGATATGCTGCGGTCGCAGTCGGCAGTCTTGGTTTCCTTATTTTCTGCACGGTCTACAACCTCAGGCCAGTCTTATCCTATGCCATCGCAGCACTTGTTATCTACGGTGCACTAAGGTTGCGCATCCTGTGGCAAGATTGGGCGTCTCTGAAAGATCAGGACACAGGCCTACCCACCTTACGCGCGCTTGAGCGCCAATTGATTAGTGACAAAGCCAACGGTTATGTTGTTGTCGCCAAAATCCATGACTTTGGTCGCGTCTTGAAACTGCTGCCGGGCTCTTTGCAGTCGACCTATGTGCTGAAAATTGCCGATAGGTTGAGGGCAACCGAGCCAGACTTGGATCTGCACTTTGCCAATCACTACTTTGCATGGTTTTCCAAAGCAGAGGACTACCCGTCACTGGAAGAGCATCTTGAAGGGCTTCGTGCTCTATTTGCAGCGCCTTTGCATATTGCCGGCAATCAGATCGATGTGGGTATAACATTCGGCGTTGCGCAAACCGCTGGCGACAACCAACGGATCCTTCCCGCAGCGGTGGCAGCGGCTGAAGAGACCTCAGAAGCATTGTGCCCGATCAAACTGGCAGAACATGCCGATACGCGAGACGGGTTGTGGGATATCTCTATGCGGGCTCGGATTGATGCCGCGATGGAATCAGGCGAGATATTCTGTGTTTACCAACCCAAAGTCGCGGTAGAAAACGGGAAGACAAAAGGCGTTGAAGCGCTGGTGCGCTGGGACGACCCCGAGCGCGGCTTCATCCCGCCGCTGCATTTCATCAAGGAATGCGAAAAGGCCGGTCGGATGGAACACCTCACGCGCTATGTCTTGCAAAGCGCTTGTACGGCAGGTCGGATGCTGCATGCCAGTGGCCATCGGATATCAATGTCCGTGAACATTTCTGCGACGCTTTGCAGCGATGCCAGCGTGGTAGAGATGGTACGCAATACCTTGCAGGCCACCAAATTTCCCGCGCATCTGCTTGTGTTAGAAGTGACCGAGACAGCTCGCATCCGCGATCTGGCCAAGGCGGCGGCCATTATCAAGCAAATCAAAGCCTTGGGCGTGCGCATTTCGATGGACGATTTCGGCGTCGGAGAAGCGAACTTCGAGACTTTTTACGAGCTGCCTTTCGATGAATTGAAGATCGACCGCTTGTTTATCAAGAACATAACCGTCGATCCAAAGGCACGCGCCATTGCGACCAGCCTGATTGCGATGGGCAATGAAGCGCGAATCACAGTGGTTGCTGAGGGTGTCGAATACGCAGAAGAGTTGGAAATCTTACGCGAAATTGGCTGTAAGGAGGTGCAAGGCTATGCGCTTTCTCGCCCCATATCTCTATCTAACCTATTGATTTACCTTAGTGAAGGGACCAGCGAGAGCTTAACAAGCGTGGTTTAAACTTTACAAACAAGTATGGTTAACGTAATCCTGTGCTCAACTTGGGCTCAACAGGAGAATGAACCATGTGGAATTTCTGGAGATGGATGTTCGGTTGAACTCCAACAAAAACGAATTTTGAGATGGGGTCCTTAGGGGCCCCATTTTCATTTTGGGGTCCTTTTCGCTGCAAAGATTTCTGCCTCAAAGCGAGCCTAAGCGCCTGCTACCCCTGCGCTTGGTCACCCCGACGGCCAGCATGCTTTGACAAACACGCCGGACCTGTCATGAAATCGGCCACCTATGGACCTTTCCATCACCACCCATTTTGCGTTTGAGCTGAGCGAACCGGCTGACGTTTTGCTGCAATTCGAAGCGGCAGAAACCTCTGGCCAACGTATCTTGGAATCAAACACCAATTTGACGCCTGGTCGCAAAACATCGCGCGTGCCTGCGCAAGACAATTTGGGAGAGCGGTTATGGCTACATGGACAGGGCCTGATCGAAGTTGATTACACCGCAAGAGTAGCGGTAAATCGTCCCTCCCCCAATTTGGCCAGCCTGTCAGCTATACCGTTGCATGCTTTACCGGGAGAGACAGCTCAATATCTGTTTGATTCCCGCTATTGTCAGGCTGATCAGTTCCAATCCTTTGTGAATGAGGAATTCGCCGACAGCAGCGCCGGAGCACGAATATCCGCCATTACGGCTTGGATCGCAGGCAATTTTTCCTATCAGCCCGGCGCGTCAGACGCCCGTACCGATGCCCGAGACAGCTTTATTGAACGGCAAGGAATATGCCGTGACTATGCCCATGTACTCATCGCATTGGCTCGTGCGTCAGGCATCCCGGCACGCTTTGTCGCTGGTTATGCGCCGCATGTTAATCCACCCGATTTTCATGCCGTAGCCGAGGTGTTTCTGGAAGACCCAGACAATGAAGGAGTTGGCACCTGGCACTTGATTGATGCAACCGGCATGGCCGATGCATCTGCCTTTGCCAGAATTGGCGTTGGCCGCGACGCTGCCGATGTCAGCTTTCTGACCAGTTTTGGTCCGTGCGACTTTCTGCGTTCAAGTGTCGAGGTGAATGCCTGCAGCAATGAATAGCTATGCAGGCTGCACCGCTTACTATGGTGGCCAGAGGCTCTCGCTGATAGACACATGTGTCTAAAGTCTTGCATATCATGGCCTGTCGCACAGCAGCACGGGCAATGGATTGCACGATGCAAAATTTGGGGAACATGAGCATATGAGCTTCACCGCTGATCGATTGCTGCTTTTCGGAGCAACCGGAGATCTGTCGCAACGGATGTTGCTGCCCTCGCTTTGTGCCCTGGATGCAGATGAACTGCTCGATCCCGATCTTCGGATAATCGGCACAGCCCGGTCTGATCTGGATGACGCCTCTTTCCGTAATCTCGCGCGCGAAGCGCTGGAGAAATATCTGCCAGCTGAACGGCGCGGCGGGATGGCAAATTTCCTCAATCGGCTAAGCTATCAGCAGCTCGATGCGACCACTCTGGATGGGTTTTCCGACCTCGCGGCCAAAGTTGGCGAGCCAAATCAGGGCTTGGCAATCTTTCTGTCCACGGCCCCCAGCCTGTTTGAACCTACCATTAAAGGATTGCAGCACGCAGGTCTGGATGGCGATCACGTGCGCATGTGTCTGGAAAAGCCATTGGGGGTTGATCTGGCCTCAAGCTGCGAGATCAACGATGCGGTCGCGCAGGCATTTCCCGAAGACCGGATATTCCGGATCGATCACTATCTGGGCAAGGAAACAGTTCAAAATCTACTCGCCTTGCGGTTCGCCAATATCTTGTTCGAACCGATTTGGAATTCCAATTATATCGACCACGTCCAAGTGACCGTTGCCGAAACGGTTGGGCTGGAAGGCCGCGTCGCGTTTTATGATGATGCAGGCGCCTTGCGCGACATGGTCCAAAACCACATGCTGCAATTGGTTGCCATGTTGGCGATGGAACCACCCACCAGCTTTGATGCAACAGCGGTGCGCGATGAAAAGGTCAAAGTGCTGCGCGCAATGCGCAAAGTGACCGCTACCGAGACAGTGACGGGCCAATATCGCGCCGGGGCTATCTCTGGCGAAGCCGTACCCGGTTATGACGAGGAGCTGGGCAAGGACAGCGACACCGAAACCTTTACCGCGATCAAGGGTCATATCGACAATTGGCGCTGGAAAGGCGTTCCGTTCTACCTTCGGACTGGCAAGCGCTTGCCCGAACGTGTGACCGAGATCGTCGTGCAATTCCGCTGTGTCCCGCACTCTATCTTTGCCGGTATGGGTGCAACGATGGAACCCAATCGGCTCGTCATTGGCATTCAACCGGAAGAAAATATCACCTTGAACCTGACCGCGAAGGTCCCCGGATTGGGTCAGGATGGCATTCGGCTGCGCCCGGTGCCGCTCAACATCGCCATGCCCGATGCCTTTGTGGGCCAGCATCGACGCATCGCTTACGAGCGCTTGTTGCTGGACCTGATCGAAGGCGACCAAACACTGTTTGTGCGCCGCGACGAGGTAGAGGCGCAATGGCAATGGGTCGACTCTATCCGCGAGATTTGGAATTCAACCGACCAGAAACCCAAGACCTATACGGCAGGCACATGGGGGCCAAGCGCCGCAATAGCCTTGGCCGAACGCGATGGAGTAAGTTGGCATGAGTGATTTGCATCCCGTCATCGCCAAGGTGACCGAAAGGGTCATCGAAAAGTCACGCCCAGGACGGCAAGCCTATCTTAATCTCATGGACCGGGAAGCTGATCGCACACCTGAGCGCTCTCAAGTGTCCTGTTCAAACCTCGCCCATGCTTTTGCTGGCGCGTTGGAAGATCAGGACGCGCTGAAACATGATCGCGGCCCTAATATTGGCGTTGTGACAGCCTATAACGATATGCTGAGCGCGCATCAGCCCTATGGACGCTATCCTGAGCGCTTGAAGATCTATGCCCGCGAAGTGGGCGCAACGGCTCAGGTGGCCGGTGGAACTCCCGCCATGTGTGACGGCGTGACCCAGGGTGAAGATGGAATGGAGCTGTCGCTGTTCAGCCGCGACACAATCGCCCTATCAACCGCCGTCGCGCTAAGTCATGCGATGTATGACGGGGTGGCCTTGTTGGGGATTTGCGACAAGATCGTGCCTGGCCTGGTCATCGGGGCCCTGCGCTTTGGGCATTTGCCCGCTGTTTTTGTCCCGTCAGGCCCCATGCCTAGCGGGGTTGCCAATAAGGAAAAACAACGCGTCAGGCAGCTTTACGCAGAAGGCAAAGTGGGGCGTGCAGAATTGCTCGAAAGCGAGCTGGGCAGTTACCATTCGCCGGGCACTTGCACCTTTTTCGGCACGGCCAATTCCAACCAGATGATGATGGAAATGATGGGGCTGCATATCCCCGGCTCTGCCTTCATCCAGCCTGGCACCAAATTGCGCCAACAACTTGATCGCAAGGCGGTGCATCGCTTGGCCGAATTGTCCGGCACCAAGGATCGGACCATGGCCAAATGCGTCGACGAGAAGGCGATCATTAACGCCGCGATTGGCCTGTTGGCCACGGGCGGATCAACCAATCACGCGATCCACATTCCGGCCATGGCGCGGGCCGCCGGCATTCAATTTGACTGGACCGATCTGTCCGAATTGTCGTCCGTCGTTCCCTTGCTCGCGCATGTCTATCCCAACGGCTCTGGCGATGTGAACCATTTCCACGATGCTGGTGGCATGGGCTATGTCATTGGCGAATTGCTGGAGGCAGGGCTGTGCCATCGCGATGTGGTGACAGTGGGTGACAGCGATCTGAGCGCCTATGCAAAAGAGCCTGGTCTAGACGATGATGAGGCGCTGACTTGGCGCGAAGTTGGGCCATCGGGAGATGACACCATGCTGCGCCCGGCCTCAGAACCTTTCAGCGCGGATGGCGGAATGCGCCTTTTGACCGGCAATCTGGGGCGCGGTTGTTTCAAAAGCTCAGCCGTCAGCGAAGACCGCTATACGGTCGAGGCGCCGTGCCGCGTTTTCGAAACGCAGGCCGCTGTAACCCAGGCATTTCACGCCGGCGAGTTGGACAAGGATGTGGTCGTCATTGTCCGCTTCCAGGGACCACGCGCAAACGGCATGCCCGAATTGCACAAGCTGACCCCGCCCTTGGGTGTCTTGCAGGACCGTGGCTATCGTGTCGCTTTGGTGACCGATGGCCGCATGTCGGGCGCATCAGGCAAAGTCCCGGCCGCCATTCACGTCACGCCAGAGGCATTAGGCGGTGGCCCGCTGGCCAAGCTGCGTGATGGCGATGTGGTGAAGGTCTGCGCTGCCACGGGCACTCTATTGACGTCAGCTGATCTGGACGCACGTGAAGCGGCCCCCGATCCGGCCCAAGAAATTGGTGTCGGGCGCGAATTGTTCGCCATGTTCCGCAATCTGGCGGATGGAGCCGAGCAAGGTGGCTCAGCCGTATTGGCGAGCGCAGGACTATAACAATGGCCAATGTGCGCGAACTGGTAACGGTGGATATTGGCGGCACGCACGCGCGGTTTGCATTGGCGCAGGTGAGTGATGACGGCCGGATCGAGCTGGACGAGCCGCAAACTCTACACACCGATGATCACGCCAGTTTCCAGACCGCATGGGAAGATTATCGCGCACGTATGGGCGGAACTTTACCCGGTGATGTTGCGCTGGCCATTGCTGGGCCGATCAATGGCGATGTGATCCGCTTCACCAACAACCCTTGGGTTATCCGGCCCGCCATGGTTCCCGAAAAGCTGGGCGTCAAACGCTATACGATCGTCAATGATTTTGAGGCGGTGGCCCATGCTATCGCGCAATTGAGTGACGAGCACTTCCTACACCTGGCTGGCCCCGATCAACCGCTTGCCTCGCAAGGGACGATCAGCGTGATCGGCCCCGGCACAGGGCTGGGCGTGGCGCATATGTGGCGCGATGGCGCAGGATCATACCGCGTCCAGGCGACCGAGGGCGGTCATGCCGACTTTGCGCCCGTTGACACTATCGAAGACGCCATTCTGGCGCGGCTGCGCAAGCGTCACACCCGCGTATCGGTTGAACGGGTCGTCTCTGGACCGGGGATTTGCGAGATTTATGCTACGCTGGCGGCGATGGAAAACCGCGCCATACCTGAACTCGATGACATCGAGATATGGACCAAGGGCACCAGCCCTACGCAAGATGGCGGCGACAGCCTGGCGGCAGCCGCGGTTGACCGCTTCTGCCTCGCATTGGGCAGCGTGTCGGGCGACATTGCCTTGACCCAAGGCGGCTTTGGCGGCGTGGTGATCGCCGGCGGATTGGGCTATCGTATCCGCGAAACGCTGAAGCGCTCTGGCTTTGCCGAACGGTTTCAATTCAAAGGCCGCTATGAGCAATTGATGGCCAGCATCCCGGTGAAGATAGTCAGCCACCCTCAGCCTGGATTGCTAGGCGCGGCAACCGCCTTTGTCAGAGAACATTCGTGACCGCGCTCAAATAATTTTGCTCGGACAGGCCGCCATTCTGACACAACATACGCTATGACCAACCAAGCATTGGAACTGAACAGATGACCCACCCGCAGCTCAGAACCACCGCCGATTTGGCACAGCGCCTTAGCGAGCTGCATGTCCGCACCCGCGAAACACCGTTGTTCAACCCCGTATTCCAACTGGGGTTGGATCTGTCGCGCGCGCTTGAAGCTGGCGACATGGATCTGGATGCTGTGGAATCCATGGTCGCAGAGCTGGAATGCGACAGCATGCAAAGCCGCGCCCAGCGCCTGCGCCGGTTGGTGGCACCGGTCTCACTTGAAGAGAACACCGCTGCGCTGGACGCCAGCCTGTCCAGCACCAGCTTTGCCGATTTCAAGACCGCTTGGGAAACGCCGCAATTGCATGCTGTGTTCACCGCGCACCCAACCTTCTTGCTGACCCCGGACCAGTCCGAGGCCGTAGCAAATGCCGCAAGCCACAAAGATGACATTGGTACAGAAGTGTGCGTGACCGGGCATGAACGCCCGCATGTGACGCTGAAATACGAACATGGCCGCGCCATGCGCGCCATCGCCCATGCACAGGATGCTCGCGATGGGATCGTAGGTGAATTGCTTTCCCATGCGGCACAGAATTGGCCCGGCGAATGGCATCAAATGGCCCCGCTACCGTTCCGCTTTGCCAGCTGGATCGGCTATGACATGGACGGCCGAACAGATATTAAATGGTTTGATTCCATTGGGTTCCGGCTGCGCGAGAAAGCCGAGCGTTTGGAGCGTTACGCCGCATCCTTGCAGGCAATTGATGCACAGCATCCTCTGCTTGAAACATTGCGTCCCGCCCATGCCTATGCGCAGGCGCGCGCCGAAGATTTCTCGCAAGATTTGAGCGAGCTCGATGCCCTGTCGCAGGCCGCCAATCGGTTGACGCAGGACGATCCGCACAAATTGCTTAGCCTTTCCGCGCTGATTGATGCGTTGGAAGATGAGGCCAAATCAGCCGAAACGCAGCGCGCGGTTCAGTTGAAGACCTTGGCCGCCGCCATGCGCGCAGATGGCTTGGGGATGAGCTGGATCCACTTCCGCGTGAATTCCAGCCAATTGCACAATGCGATCCGCCGCCGGATCGACCCTGACAACACGTTGGATCTGGGCAGCCGCGGTGCAATGGCCACATTGCGCAAGATTTTGGGCGAAGTGACCCCGCTCAAAACCAATTTTGCTGCGCTGGCGATCGAAAGCTCGACCGCGATCCGTCAGTTTCTGGCGATGGCGCAAATCCTGCACCATATCGATGCCGATGCCCCCATCCGCATGTTGATTGCAGAATGCGAGCAGCCCTCAACTATTCTGGCCGCGCTCTATTTCGCGCGCTTGTTCGGGATCGAGGATAAGGTGGATGTCTCGCCACTGTTCGAAACCGAAAGCGCGTTGGAACATGGCGGGCGTTTTCTGGACGCGCTGTGTTCGGAAAAAACCTATCAAGATTATGCTCGCAAGCGTGGCCGAGTTGCAATCCAGACAGGCTTTTCCGATGCCGGGCGTTTCGTCGGACAGATCCCAGCCAGTCTGGCTATTGAACGGCTGCAAGGTCGCCTAAGCCAGTCGATGGAGAAAAACGGGCTGACCGATGTCGCCGCGCTGATCTTCAACACGCATGGCGAAAGCATGGGGCGCGGCGCCCATCCGGACAGTTTTTCGGACCGGCTGGTCTGGCCTTTGTCAAACTGGGCAAAGCGCCGCTTTGTCCGCGCCGGCATCCGGTTGGAACCAGAGGTCAGCTTTCAGGGCGGCGATGGCTACATGTTCTTCGCAACGCCTGAACTCGCACGGGCAACACTGACGCGCATTGCTCAGTTGCAACCCGCTAATACCGATGCTGACGCGCCCACAGATCCGTTCTATCGCCGCACCGATCTCAGCCTGGATTTCTATCGCGCCATCCGCACCCACCAGCGCGAGCATCTTGAAAGCAAAACCTATTCGCGGGCAGTCACCGCCTTTGGCTTGGGCCTGCTGAACGCCACGGGCAGCCGTGTCTCGCGCCGTCAGGGTGACCTGTCTGCCGATCGCGATATGAGCCTGCGCCAAATTCGCGCAATCCCGCACAACTCGATCCTGCAACAGCTGGGCTATCCGGTGAATGTCATCGCTGGATTTGGCAGCGCAGCGGATGGGTCTTACGAGGATTTGGCGGCGCTGTTGCAAGAGAGTGATCGCGGCAGGCAATTGGTGCGATTGGTCCGGTCTTCCAATGCCTTAGCCAGCATCAAAACCGTGGCTGCCTATGGCGAATTGTTCAATTCTGCCTATTGGGCGAGCCGTCCCTATCGCGGCACCGAAAGCCATCTGTCGCAGGCCTGCCATACGCTGGCCGAGCATCTGACCAAGGATGACCGCACCGGCGTATTCCGCCGTCTCGCATCCCGCTTGCGAGTGGATGCGTTGAAGCTGCACCGTCTGTTGGACTTGATCCCGGACGAAAATCCGCTGGAAGACCGAGAACACACACGCCGCAATATTGGAGCCGCGCAAGCGCTGCGCCTCGCACTTCTCCAGCACATGTTTATCAAAGCCGTCTCGATCCCGACCTTTAGCCGGGCCAATGATATCAGCCGGGATGACGTGTTGGAGATGGTGTTCACGCTGCGGATTGATGACGCGCTGGCGCAATTGCGGCGGGCCTATCCCACCAGCTTCCCTCAGATAACCGATTTCGCTGTGACCGAGCCAAGCGATTATCCCGAGGGGTCAGGCGATGGGTATGACCACATTGGGCGCGATTATATTGATCCGCTTGAGCGCGCCTATGGCTTGTGCCTGCGCCTCTCGACGGCCATTGCCAATGAATTCGGGGCGCATGGATAGAATACAAGTGGCCTGACACAGACCGCTAAGGTGTGATGCTATGACTGTTGCTGGCGGGGCGGCTCTGGCCGCAGCACCCACTCGCCCGCATCCGCATCTCCAATGGCAACCATGACACCGCCGATATTGCCGCCCTGTCCCGCTTCCAGCGCGTCGAGCAATTTAGCGACCCCGCCGCCGCGCGGTTCACTGCCCAATTGACCAATCGCACGGGCCAGCACTTTCAGCCGAACGGCTCGCGGTGCTGCTGGGATATAGGAAATCTGGTCAGAACCGATGTGCACACACTCGTCCCATTCGCGGTTGGCGGCCCATTCCAGTGCCTCATCCGCATCGGTCAGATGGGCTGCGCTTTGGGCAATGGCTTCGCTGTCGAGCCAGTCAGCTTGGGCCAGGGCTTTGCGGATCCGTACTCGGTCAAATGCATCGTCATTGTTGGATGGGTCTTGTGCTGGAGTGAGCCCGGCATCGGCCACCAGCGCAATCAGTTCCGCCTTGCGCCAACCCAGCATGGGCCGGATCAGCGGAAGCGATTGGTCACCCGAAGAGGAAGGCACCGTCCCCTGCTTTCGCACGCCAACCAAGCCCGACAATCCGCTCGCCCGGTTGAGCCGCATCAGCAGCGTTTCGGCCTGGTCATCGGCGTGATGCGCGGTGGCGAGAATGCCAAGCTCGCGCTGCTTCATCCAATTGGTCAGCGCGCCATAGCGAGCGTCGCGTGCCATGCTCTGCATATTGCCCGCAGCCACATCCACCCGCAATATTTGATGCGGTACGCCAAGCTGCTCGCAAATCTGCGCCACCATCTCGGCTTCGTCGGCGGCTTCGCTGCGCAGGCCATGATCAACCGTCGTCGCCTCGATCATGCCGGGCCTGGCTCCATGAGCAAGCAGCAGCAAAGCCAGACTGTCAGGGCCACCCGAAATCGCCAGAGCCAGCTTTTCGCCCTCGGGCCAAAGCGTGGCAATGTCCTCGCGAAACCGCGCGATTAGATGCGGATGAAGCGCGCTATCAATTGCAGGTGACTTTCTGCCGGTTGTTTTCGTACCGATCCAGCAAGCGGCCGCTAGCCAGCGCTGGATAAGTCTCGCCAAATTCGGCCAAGGCGATGCAGGCGCGGTTGGTATCTTCCAATGCGATCATGGCCTCGGCCAAGAACAACAGGCTGTCGCCGGCACGAGCGGCCTGTTTGTCGGTCTGGTAATTGCGCAAGAACCAGGGTGCTGCCTCGCGCGGCTTGCCATCATCCAGATAGGCCCTGCCAAGCAAATTGCGGCCATAGGTTGCGCGCCAGTGGTCAGGGTATTTCTCGGCGAACATGCTCAATTGCTGCTGCGCCTCGGGATAGAAACCTGCGTTCCAAAGGCGGAAGCCATAGGAATAATCATCATCCGCTTCATCGCCTGTTTGTGGTTTTGCGATTTGCTGGACCGCCGCCAGACGTTCTGCGCTGGGATTGGCCGCTCGCGGCATTTCTTGCGCGGGAGCTGGCGAGGATGGCTGGGTTTGCACTCTGATCTCTGGTGCTGGATTGCTGCGTGCCGGACTGGACGCGCCGCCGGTCATCGCCTCAAGATTTGTCTCGGCCGCGGTGGGGCCTTGCGGAGTTGCCATTGCTCCGGCTTCTTCCAAAGCCGCGACCCGACTGGTCAGCAGCGTCACCGCATTGCTGTTTTCTTCGCTGCGAGCGGTCAGGCGCTGCAATTGCGTTTCCAGCGCATCAAGCCGGGCCAGAATATCGGTCACGGCCGTGGTTGAAGGCGCATTGGAGGTGGTGTTGCCACCTGATGCCTCACCCGCGCTAATTTGCGGCTCGAAAAAGCGTCCATCTCCGCCAGGGAAGACGTTGCGCTGCAGGGCGCGAACTTCGGCCTCGATCTTGCGGATGCGTGCTTCAGAGACTTCGTCCTGGGCGATGGCCGGTAGCGGCGTTGTTGCCAACACGCTGACGGCGAGACCCGCTGCGAAAATCCGGGAAATGGGTGAAGACATGGCTTTGACAGCTCCTGACAGCATTTGGACGACCCAATTGGGCCACTGCGCCCGATCAGTAATCAGGCGGGTATGAACATGAGCCGAATCTTGCCTTAAACCCGGGGCATAAGTCGAGCAGCACGACTGCAAAATTGGGGGAAAGCGTGCTGCAAGAGCGCCGCGACGCCAGTTACCTATGCCTCGCTGGTAGTTTCAGTTGCCGCTTCGGGTGTTGCAGCAGGCTCTGTTTCAAGGCCCGTAGCAGGCTGTGGCACGGGTGCGGGTTCGACCTGAGAGACAGCCCCCGCCTCTTGCAAGATCTCAGGCGCTTGCTGGCTGCGGTTGAGCAAGGCCTGGGCCGAAACACGCACATCTCGCATCACGAAGTCATCTTCGGCCAGCTTGGGCACCGATTGACCGCCAATGGTAATCGCGAATGCATCGGGCCTTCCGGTCCAAATTTGTGGATCAGTTGCATCTGCTGGAACGGCAAAGCTCTCGCCGCTCGCCATCTGCTTTTCCATCAAGCGCTGACCGGCGCCATCGTAGAAGCGGACCCAAACTCCGTCTTCCAGCGACGTGAAAATGACCTGTCCGCTGGCTGGTGGTTGTGCGGCATCGCCTTGGCCACCGGCTTGATCCGAAGTATTTGCACCATCGACTGCGTCATCAGTCTGCGCCAAGCCCGTGCTTGCACCTTCACCCTGAGGCAAAAGCGATCCTGGACCCGTTCCTGCAGCGAAATAATTGCCATATACAGAGATAATTCCAGCCAGCAGCAATAATGCCGCAATCGCTGCAAACCAGACCAGTCCCTTGGACGGAACCTTGGCCGGATCACCGGGTTCAAAACTGCTGTGATATTCGCCGGGCTCCCCTTGCGAGAGAGCCAGTTCGGCGCGCACTTCCGAGATCACTGTCTCGGCATCCAAGCCCACCGCATTGGCATAAGTACGCGAAAAACCAATCGCATAGGCACGCGAGGGAAGCGATGAAAAGTCGCCATTTTCAATCGATTGCAGGTGCCTGATAGGAATTCGGGTTTCAGCGGCCACTTGTTCAATGGTCAGCTTTTGCTCTTCGCGCCGAAGTCGCAATTTCTGCCCTGCCCCGTCGAGCGGCAGCTGCGCCTCGGTTGTATCTTCTTCCTCAAACATGACCCGTACCTTGCGGTTTCGTATTTATTGCAGCGGAGACAATATCTGATCGACTTAACTGTCAAGCATTGTGTCGCCCATCCACTTCGCCTTGCGATGAGGTGGCCTGATAGAGCGTCCAGCCCCCTATCAATCCGTTTCGATGCCTCGTTCTTGCGCCCATTCCTGCAAGCTTGCGCGAATGTCTGTGGTTGGATCGGCCAACCACAGATCCATCGCCTTACTAATTTCTTCCAGATCGACCTTGCGCACCAGTTCCTTGATCGGACCGACAGCAGCGGGGGTAATCGACAAACGCCGGATACCCAGCCCCATCAGTGCAAGCGCTTCCAGCCGCCTGCCGCCCATCTCTCCGCAGACGCCCAGATCGACATCATATCCAACGGTGTTTTGCATAACCCGCCGCAAGAAACGCAGGATCGCTGGGCTCAACCAATCATAACGCTCCGCCAGCTTTGGATTGGAGCGATCCGCCGCAAATAAGAACTGAGTTAAATCATTGGTCCCAATCGAGAGAAAATCGAGCTTTGGCGCAAGCAAATCGAGCATCTCCGCCAGCGAAGGCACTTCCAACATCGCACCGTAATGGATCGCCTCGGGCAGAATTTTCTTCCGCTTTTTCAGGAATGCGAGCTGCTCTTCAAACACCACTTTGGCAGCGTCAAACTCCCACGGCTCGGACACCATGGGGAACATGACATACAATGTCTTGCCACTGGCTGCCTCCAGCAAGGCCCGCGCCTGTGCCTTCAACAAACCTTCGCGTTCCAGCGCCAAACGCAGGGCGCGCCAACCCATGGCCGGGTTTTCGTCAAATTTAGAGGTCTCGTCGCTGAGATAGGGCACAGCTTTATCACCGCCGATATCAACCGTGCGGAAGATCACTGGCTTGTCGCCCGCCGCCTCCAGCACATCGCGGTAAAGCCTTAACTGGCGCTCTCTTTGTGGCAGCGTGGCCGAGACAAGAAACTGAAATTCGGTGCGGAACAGGCCAACCCCGTCTGCACCGGTCATTGCCAGCGAAGACATATCATCGCGCAGGCCCGCATTAATCATCACCTGAATGCGCGTGCCGCAGCGGGTAAAGGGCTCTACATCGCGCAATTCGGCATAGGCAGCCTGCTTCTCGCGCGTCTTGGCAAATCGCGCATCAAACGCGTCGGCCATAGATTGCGAAGGACGCACAGTTGCCAACGCGGCATCCGCATCAAGCAGGATATCATCACCTTCGCGGATGATACCGCGTAGACCGCGTGCCTGCCCCAGCACCGGCACGCCCATTGCGCGAGCGACAATCACCACATGAGCGGTGAGCGATCCTTCTTCCAGTATTACGCCCTTCAAACGTCGCCGGTCATACTCAAGCAACTCTGCAGGGCCCAAATTGCGTGCGATCAAAATCGTTTCACGCCGCAAGCCTTGCGTCGCCGCTGTACCCAATTGGCCCGACACAATCCGCAGCAGCCGATTTGCCAGATCCTCTAGATCGTGCATCCGATCCGCCAACAGGGGATCGTCAATCTCGCGCATGCGCATCCGCGTGTGCTGCTGCACGCGTTCGATGGCGGCCTCCGCAGTCAATCCGCTATCGATCGCCTCATTGATGCGTCGGCTCCACCCTTCATCATAGGCGAACATTTTATAGGTTTCCAAAACCTCTTCATGTTCGCCGCCGACGCCAAATTCGGCCTGGCTGGTCATAGTGTCGATCTGCTCGCGCATTTTATCGAAAGCGCGATAAACCCTCTGCCGTTCGGCTTCTGTATCATCGGCCATGACCTGATCGATGGTAACGCGCGGCTGGTGGAAAACGGCCTGTCCCGCAGCCAAACCTTTGACCAAGGTCAGCCCGGACAGATTTTGCATCCCGGTCTGACCCTTGGTCAGTTCCAGTGCATCACCTTCATCCACCAATTCGGCATTGGCGATCATCTCGCTCAGCACCATGGCAGTGGTTTGCAACGCCTCTAGCTCGATATCCTCATAACGGCGTGGGTCGACATGCTGAACGCACACCGCGCCCACTGCGCGTTCACGGTAGACAATCGGGACGCCCGCAAAGGAATGGAATTTATCCTCGCCCGTTTCGGGCCGGTAAAGAAAGTCGGGATGCGCCTTGGCCTCTGCCAAGTTCAATGTTTCCACATTTTGCGCAATGGTGCCGGTCAAGCCTTCGCCAATGGCCATCCGCGTAACATGGACCGCGCTTTGGTTCAGGCCGCGCGTGGCGAACAGTTCCAGCATGCCCCCGCGCAGCAGATAGATCGAGCATACCTCGCTATCGAGCGATTCCCCGATAATATCGACAACCTGATCCAGCTTGCCCTGCGCATGCATGCGCGAGGCCATCACCTCGTGCAGGCGTGTGATAATCTGACGGGCGGCTGCGGCTGCTGACATAGTGGCAGCGCCTATAGCACAGGAACGTAAATGCAAAATTCCCTTCAGCGAAAAAGCTGACGTAAAAGTGATTGAGCGATGTCCGGTTTCCGGCTTTCGCTAATTGATAAGTGCGCTTGCCTGTGCGGCCCGAAGGGTCAGGGCGCTAAATTTCGGAAAGCTCTTCTTTTATTCGCAGCTTACGCTTTTTCAGGGCCTGGATCGCAACCGCATCCGGCACTGGTCGCTGCATTTCGTCCCGAAGCTTTGCTTCGATACCGGCATGTTTGGACTGAAGTGCGTTTGCGTAAGACGTATCCATCTGGCTCTCCTTTGCGAGGGTGTTCCTCGAGCGAAAGCGACTCGTCCCGTGCGGACGAACCGCGAATTGTCATCAAACCACAACATCCCTATCTTGCAAAGAGAAACCGAAGCGTGAATCGGTACATATGCAGATTTCCGCGATGAATTGTGAATGAGGACCGGCTGAGTGAACGAGCAAGAGCTTACCAAACGGCTGGAATATCTGCGCAGCGAGCATCGCGATTTGGATGCTGCCATTGCCGCCTTGCTAGAGGCTGGCGAGACAAGCGGGTTTGTCGATCAGTTGCAAATTGCTCGGCTGAAAAAGCGCAAACTGCGCTTGAAGGACCAGATCGCGATAATCGAAGACAACCTTGTGCCGGACATAATTGCCTGATTTTTCCGCATTTCGGCAAAATTTGGGAAGGTTCCGTAGGCAAACCGTTCCGCTATGGGACAAGGCATGTGAAACCACGGGATAATATGGTTTCCAAACTGGTAATGTCAGAATGCTGGCCCTAGCCCAGTGTCCATGTCGAGAACTACAAATCTGTCACGTCCGATCATCGAGGCGCTGTATACCGAAGCATTGGTATTGGCCGACGAAGTGCGCGCTGCGTTCGCGATGGGCGGCAACATGGCTGGTCATGTAGAAATTGCGGGGCATAGTGAAGATGATTTTCGATTGGCACTGTCCAGCGAGGGTCTGAAATGCACCACCCGTATGATGCATGTGCTGGCTTGGTTGCTGAACCAACGCGCATTCTTTGCTGGCGATCTGAACGAAAGCCAATTGCGCAAGCACGGCCGACTGCCGGAAGACCGGTTAGCCCGACCGGAAAATCTCGAGATGTTAGAACCGGCGACCTGCGACTTGATCGAGGAAACCATGTATTTGCATCGCCGCATTGCCCGGCTTGATCAGGCCTGGAGCGACGAATTTGAAACGCAGCCAATCGTGCGGTCTATGCATGAGCGGCTCAATCGCGAATTGATGCAGCACCCGCAATTGCGCGCCTAATTCACTCTCAGAGAAATTTTCCGAAGATTTAGGCTGCTGCGAGCGCTTTGCGCCACCGCGCCAGCCTCTCTTGGCGCAAGCTGTCATCCATATCGGGCTCAAACCGCTTCACAGCACCGCGCATATTCTGCGCCGCATCTTCCAGCGTGTCATATAATCCCGCCCCAACGGCCGCGCTCATGGCGGCGCCCAATGCCGTCGTCTCGACAAAGTCTGGACGGTCGACCGTCAAGCCCAGCATATTGGCAATGTCTTGCGCCATCCAATTGTTCGCGCTCATGCCGCCATCAATCCGCAAGATGCCCCAGGGGGCTCCATCCGCAGCAAAGGCCTGCGCAAGGTCATAGGTCTGGTGAGCCATCGCCTCCAAAGCGGCTCGGGCCAATTGCGCCTTGCCGCTGGAAAAACTGAGGCCCGAGATTACGCCGCGCGCATCGGCCCGCCAATGCGGTGCGCCAAGGCCGGACAAAGCGGGCACGATCACCACTTCGCCGGAATTCTCAATCGACCTTGCCAAAGCCTCTGTCTCGGCCGCGCTGGAAATCAGGCCCAATTGATCGCGCATCCACTGGACCAAACTGCCCGCAACGAAAACCGAGCCTTCGATGGCGTAGGTTCGCACGCCGTCTATTTGGCACAGCACCGTGCCCAGCATCCGATTGGATGATCGGGGCAATTCTTGCCCTTTGTTGGCCAGCACAAATGCGCCCGTCCCATAGGTTGCCTTGGTATCGCCGGGCGTCAAACAGCCTTGGCCCAGCGTGGCGGCTTGCTGATCGCCCACCATGCCCGTGATCGGGATCGACCGCCCCAGCCATTTGGCATCGGACTGAGCCAATTGGCCTTGCGTATCAACCACATGCGGCAGAGCCTCTTTTGGAACGCCCAACGTTTCGCACAATTCGGGATCAAACTGCGCACCATCCAGCGCCAGCAATTGGGTACGGCTGGCGTTGCTGGCATCGCTGATATGCGTGCCACCCGAAAGCTTCGCCACCAGCCAGCTGTCCACGGTCCCAAAGGCCAAACGCCCCGCCGCCTTGGCTTGCGCAACCCGCTCGTCATTATCCAACAGCCAGCGCATTTTTGTGCCCGAGAAATAGGGGTCCAGCAGCAGCCCTGTCTTGCCTTGAACCAGCTCTTCCTTACCCGCTGCGCGCAGATCTTCGCAGAAGGCCGCCGTCCGGCGATCTTGCCAGACAATCGCGCGGGACAGAGGCTCCAAATTCTGCTTGTCCCAGGCTACAACTGTTTCGCGCTGATTGGTGATGCCAATGGCCGCAATCGCTTCTGCGCCGAACTTGTCTGTGACCTCGCGCAAACAGGCCAGGGTCTTTTCCCAAATCTCGCCAGCGTCATGCTCGACCCAGCCGGGCTGAGGATAATGCTGGGTCAATTCCTGTTGAGCGACACCATGCAACGCGCCATCCAATCCAAACACCATGGCCCGGGTTGATGTGGTGCCTTCATCCAAAACCAGGATATATTCGCTCATCAGTTTTCCATCTCACTTTGGACCATTTTGGGGCCACATTTGGGGCCACATTTGGGGCCCCGATCTGCCGAGGTCTCGGCTTTGAACGCCCAGATCTCGCCCCATCTCGCCCCATCTCGACCGGTCTTGGCCCGTCTCGCGCGCACTCTAGCGCCTTTGATAGGGTGACTTTTGCCACGTTGCGCGTCATATGCAAGCCATGGAGATGCCACCCAAACCATGGCCTACTGGCCTCGCTGAACAATGCGAGGAACTGGTGCGGCGCGTGCTCGCCCCCAACCCCTCACCCTATACCTACACCGGCACGCAGACCTATTTGGTTGGCGCTGCGGACGAGGTCGCGGTGATCGACCCCGGCCCGAACGAGCCTGCGCATATTGAGGCGATTTTGGCGGCAATTGGCGATGCCAAGCTCGTCGCTATCATGTGCACCCACACCCATCGCGATCACTCCCCTGCCGCTGCCCCCTTGTCAGAACGGACCGGTGCGCCCGTGATCGGATGTGCGCCTTTGGTCCTGAAGTCTGACCGTCCCCGCGCCGACGAGGCTTTTGACACCACCTATGCGCCCGATCGCGTCTTGGAAAATGGCGAGGCGATGACCGGCACTGGCTGGACCTTGCGAGCCGTGCACACCCCCGGTCACACCTCCAACCATCTGTGCTTTGCGCTGGAAGAATCCGGCGCATTGTTCACCGGCGATCACGTGATGGGGTGGTCCACCAGCGTGGTTATTCCGCCCGATGGCGACATGGGTGACTATCTGAAAAGCCTGGAGCATCTCCAATCGCGCGAGGATCGGGTATATTACTCGGCCCACGGAGCGCCGATTGATAAGCCGCGCCAATTGGTGCGCGGTATGATTGGACACAGGCGCCAGCGCGAAAACCAAATCTTGCGCCTGATGGGTGAACGTGCCCGCCCGATCCCTGAATTCATTCCCGAGATGTATAAGGGCTTGGACGAACGCCTGATCCCGGCTGCTGAAATGAGCGTTGAGGCCCATCTCCTTGACCTGAAAAGGCGCGGATTGGTTTCGAGCGAAGGCGACGTCTGGCGAGCCAATTGATGGCCTAACCAGCTGGCTTGCGGACCGGCGCGCTGGCGGGGATCATTTTTCGCAAGCCAAAACCGCAAAATGCTCGTATGGTGCAATGCAACACATTGCGGACGGCGTGACGCCCTACACCCACAATTCACCTTCTTAAGCGGTTCTTCGAGCCGCTCTGCGCGTTTTTGCGCATGATTTTAGCGAGTATCTTTCAGTGAGCTTTTCCCAACTCCCCGCGCATTTGCAGGCCGCCCTGGCCCAGCGCGATTATGACAAACCCACTCCGGTTCAGGCCGAAGTTCTAAAACCAGAAGTGCAAGGGCGCGATCTTGTCGTCTCGGCACAAACCGGGTCGGGCAAGACGGTTGCCTTCGGTCTCGCAATGGCAGGCGAGCTGTTGAGGGAAGATGGGTCTTTGCGGCCTGCTGAATCGCCTTTGGCCCTGGTGATCGCGCCTACCCGCGAACTGGCCATGCAGGTGAGCAAGGAACTGGGCTGGCTCTATGCCGAGGCCGGAGCGCGCATTGCCACCTGTGTTGGCGGTATGAACCCCTCACAAGAACGCAAGGTTTTGCGCAATGGTCCCACCATTGTTGTGGGGACGCCGGGTCGTTTGCGTGATCACGTAGAGCGCGGCGCTTTGGATTTGGGGCAGCTATCTTGCATCGTCTTGGATGAAGCAGATGAAATGCTCGACATGGGCTTCCGCGAGGAGTTGGAAGGCATTTTGGATGCCACGCCGGACGGACGCCGCACCTTGTTGTTCTCGGCCACTATGCCACGCCCGATTGAGGCGCTGGCGCGCCGTTATCAAAACAACGCCATGCGCATTGCCACCATCAGCGAACAACGCGGACATGGTGATATTGCCTATGAGGCGGTTACTGTCTCTCCGACCGAGATCGAAAACGCGGTGGTAAATCTGCTGCGCTACCATGAAGCAGAAACCGCTATTCTGTTTTGCGGAACGCGCGAAAAAGTGCGGCATCTGCACGCCATATTGCAAGAACGCGGATTTGGTACGGTGGCCTTGTCTGGCGAGCACACCCAGCAAGAACGCAACCAGGCCTTGCAAGCGTTGCGCGATCGCCGTGCGCGCATCTGTGTCGCCACAGACGTGGCAGCTCGCGGGATCGACCTGCCCTCGCTCAGCCTGGTAATCCATGTTGAAATTCCGCGCGATGCCGAGAAGCTCCAGCACCGCTCGGGCCGAACAGGTCGGGCTGGTAAAAAGGGGACTGCGGTCATCATCGTGCCCTATTCGCGCCGTCGCCGGGTGGATGAAATGCTGCGCCGAGCCAAGATCGAGGCGACATGGAAAGACGCGCCAAGCCGCGAACAAATCCGCGAGAAAGACCGCGCGCGCCTGCTAGAAAAATTGCTGGCTCCGGTCGAGATTGACGAGGGCGATGCCGAGTTGGCCAAATCCCTGCTCAGCCAACGCAGCGCAGAGGAAATTGCCGGGATGTTGGTTCAGTCGCATCGGGCCAAAATGCCCGAGCCTGAGGACATTATTCCGAACACGCCCGAAGCGCGCCGTGCGGCCAAAGACGATGGCAAGCGCCCCGGCTTTGAAGACACAGTGTGGTTCCGCATGAACATTGGCCGCAAGCAGAATGCCGGGCCAAGCTGGGTGATGCCGTTAATCTGCCGCAGGGGCCATGTAACCCGTAATGAAATTGGTGCCATCCGCATTGGCCAGGACGAAACCTTCTTCCAGATCCCGCGCGCTCATGCCGAGAAGTTTGCAGCCGCCGTTGCACGTAGCGGCGAAAGCCAGAGCGATACGGGCGATGAAGGCGATAACATTGTGATCGAAGCTTCGGCACAGGGACCACGCGATTCTGGCAACCGCAACCGCAAAGCCTATGCCCGCCCCAGCCATAGCGGTGGTGGCCGCCCGCCCCACAAGCCAAAGGGCAAAGGGCCGGGCAAAGGGGCCGGAAAGCCCGCCTACAAGGGCAAAAGCAGTGGTAAGTTTGAAGGCAAAGGGGGCAAATCAGGCCAAGACCGACCCGCGTCAGATGCACCTTTCAAAAAGAGCCACAAGCCCGATGGAAAGTATGACGACCGTCCCAAAGGCAAAGGCGGAGGCAAGGTAAAGTCCAAGAACAAGGGCAAGCCCAAAGGGCCGTTTTCAGACAAACCTAACCGAAAGAAAAGAGCTGATTAAAGCTAGGCTGCTTGGGCGCCGCGCACCAATTTGCCGGGCAAGGCTCCGGTTGATTGATCATGGCGGCGGATGATTTGGCCCGAAACTATGGTGGCTTCATAGCCGGTTGCGCGCTGCGTCAACCGGCGGCCACCGGCGGGTAAATCGCGCACGATCTCGGGCAAGTGCAGCTGCAAACGGTCCATGTCGATCACATTCACATCGGCCTTTGCGCCGACTTTCAACGTGCCGCGATCGTTTAGGCCCACCGCTCTCGCGGCCTTGGCAGACAGCATATGAACCGCCTGGGGCAAGTCAAAGCTCAAGCCTTCACGGTTCTTGCCAGAGACGAATTCGGACAAGAGATAGGTTGAATAGCTGGCGTCGCAGATCGCGCCATAATGTGCGCCGCCATCGCCCAGCGCGGGGATGCAATGATCATGCGCCAGCATTGTGTGTGCGCTTTCCAGGCTGGCGTTTTCATAATTGCCAAGGGCAGCCAGGAAGAACCCTTTGCCTTCTGTCTCCAGCAGACGATCATAGGCAATTTCTTGCGGGGTGCAGCCCTTTGCCCGCGCTTGATCGGCCATGCTCATGGATTTGGGCGGCGCATAATCTGGCGGGTTATCCAGCGGGAACAGCCATTCCCAATTGCGCGCCAATTCGTTGAAGGGGTGCCCCTCGCCAAATTCTTCCGACAACAGTGCTTCGCGCATCTCTGGCCGTCGCATAGCGGCAACTTGTTCCTCAACCGACAGATCGGCGATCTTTTCCCAGCTGGGGCAAAGCACAAAGGGATGCACAGTCAATTCCAGCCCGGCGATCAGCCCAATTGGGCGCGGCATCACTTGCGCGGTTACTTGACCGCCGTTTTTGGTGGTTTCTTCCATCATGCCCAGCACCCTGCGCCAGCGCGGTGGGGCGTCATTGCCCGAGGCTAGAGTAAAGGTAGCGGGTATACCGCTTGCCGAGACCACCGCATCAATGACGCGATACTCCTTGTCCCAACCTTTGAATGCGTCGAGCACGATCTGGAAGGTTCCGCTTCCCGCATCGGTAACACCGCTGCAAATCTCGGCCAATTCATTGACGTCGGTTTCAAAGCTGGGAATGCTGCCCCCATCGGCCGTCTTGTGGATCGACAGCCGTGATGTGGCAAAGCCCAAAGCGCCCGCATTTACCGCTTCGGCCGCGAGGCTGCGCATTTTGGCCAGATCCTCTTGCGTAGCCGGCTCCTGGTTCGCACCGCGTTCACCCATCGCATAGACCCGCAAAGGGCTGTGCGGCAGATAGGCCGCCACATCGATATCGCGCGCGCCAGCATCCAGCCGGTCCAGATATTCGGGGAAAGTTTCCCAGTCCCATGGCAGACCTTCTGACATGACCACGCCCGGGATGTCTTCAACGCCCTCCATGACATTGATCAGCAGATCATGATCTTCCTTGCGGCAGGGCGCAAAACCGACCCCGCAATTGCCCATCACGACGGTCGTGACTCCATGCGAGGAGGAAGGACTCAGTTCCTCACCCCAGATCGACTGGCCGTCATAATGGGTGTGCACATCGACAAAGCCGGGCGTAACGATGCGGCCCGATGCGTCAATTTCCTGCGCGCCAGTGCCACTAACATTGCCCACCGCGGCAATTCTGCCATTCGATATGGCCAAGTCGCCCTGGATCGGCGCGGCACCTGTGCCATCGACGATCGAGCCACCACGTATGACGAGATCATATTGGGTCATGATTGAAGGTTTGCCTCACTTGCTTGCAGGGCAAACTACGGCGGCCGCATTCGCAGGTCACCTCACACTTATGCGCTAGGGTCGGATGCCATCTCACATTCTTGCGCTGGCGCAATCAACCATATTCTCCAGCCACAAATGCATCGGCCATCGCGAATTTCTGAATTTTGCCCGATCCGGTCATCGGAAATTCGTCGACCCAGATCCAATGTGCCGGGGTTTTCTGCGGAGAGAGGCGTTCGCGGATGAAGGCCTTCAATTCATCGTCTGTCGGTTTTTTTGCACCTTCAGCAAGGCGCATGAAGCAGGCGACAACCTCGCCCCATTTCTCGTCTGGAATGCCGGCCACACCCAGTTCGGCAACAGCGGGGTGTTCAAGAATGGCGTTCTCAATTTCGGCGGGAAACAGGTTCTCCGCGCCGCGAATGATCATCTCTTTCACCCGGCCGGTGATCTTCACATAACCGCGCGCGTCAATCGTGCCTAGATCGCCAGTATGAAGCCAGCCTTCGCTATCGATCGTTTCGGCGGTGGCTGCTGGATTGTCATTATAGCCGGCCATCAAATTGTAACCGCGCGCGCAAATCTCGCCCTGCTCACCAAGAGCACAAACCGAACTGTCGTCCACATTGCGAATGGACAATTCGAGGTGAGAGATAGGTTGCCCAATCGTCTGCGTGCGATCTTCCATACTGTCGCTCGCCCAACCAAATGTGATGACGGGGCATGCCTCGGTCTGACCATAGACCACCTGGATCGGCACGCCGAAGCTGTCTTGCGCTGCACGAGCCAATTCAGGCGCGACCATCGAAGCACCCGACATTAGCGCACGAACCGAGCTGACATCCCTGCCGCTGCGCTTCACCTCGTCCACCATCATGGTCAGCATTGTGGGTACGCCGCCGGTTAGGTCGGGCCGCTCGCGCTCGATCACCTCAATCATCATCACCGGATCAAAATGCGGCATGGGGATAAAAGTCATCCCGACCCCCAGACAGCCGAACATGAAACAGGACGAACCGGCGTGAAACAAAGGCGTTGGCGTCAAATTGCTAAGCCCCGGCTCCCCGCCCCACCGCAGCATGGTGTCAGTATTGTTCTGAAGAATACCTGCCTGCCGCAACAACACCCCTTTGGGAAAACCGGTGGTGCCCGATGTGTATTGGATTTGCAGAATATCGTCCGCACCTGCCGGAGCCAGATTGCCGCGATCATGGCCCGCGAACAAAGCGTCAAGATCGGTGAAGTCCATTAGAGTCGTAACAGCAGGCAGATCCTTGCTCGCCTCCTGCGCGATAGGGGCCAGCGGCGTGCCGCGCGCATGGGTGCCATGATACACCGCCTCTGCCCCCGATTGTTTGAGCACGTAAGCCAGCTCTGGCGCGATAAATGCGGGATTGACTGTGACGACGGTCAGCCCGGCCAGCGCGGCTCCATATTGGGTCAGCACCCATTCGGGGCAATTCATCGCGTAAATCGCAATCCGGCTGCCTGGGGCGTGGCGCGAGGCAAGCGCCCGGCCCAACTTTTCGCATTCGGCCTGCAGTTCAACATAGGTCCATTCGCGGCCCATTTGTCCATCGGGCAGCAATTCGCGCAGAGCCAGCGTATCGGGCCGAGCATCGGCCTGTTCCTGCAGCAATCCAGCAATTGTCATCTTGCGAAAGGGTGTGTCCGCCTGGGCCGGAAAATAGGAGTCTTGCAGTTGGACGTCGTACATGTCGCTGGTTCCTTCACCGCCCAATCTAAGAACCACCGGCACGAAAGATTGTATGAAAGCGCCGGAATCACGGTGTTTGACGAGTTTTTGTGCGGTCTTTAGGTTCGATGGGACATGGCCCATAAAAATATGGGACAAAACTTGGGTCAAAACTTGGGGGGAGTTGTTGAACCGATGAGAACAGTGTCAAATAAATCAGCCAAGGAGACGCGCTTCTTCTTGGTCATGGCCGTGATCATGAGCATTGTCATCGTGGCTGGCTTCACCGTTCAATTGGTAATGGGCCGGTCCAGTTTTGACGCACCATGGCCCTATCACGTCCATGGGGTGATCTTCATGGCGTGGATTGGGCTCTATCTGGCCCAACATGTCACCATATTCAGCGGCAATTTGACGCTGCACGCTCGGCTGGGCCGATTGGCCTATGGGTTTGTACCGATCATGGTGGTGGCTGGCACGATGATCATGATTGTGGTCGCGCAACGCACGGGCGGGCCATTCTTCTTTCACGTGAGCGAATTTTTGTGGAGCAACATTGCCTTGGTTTGGTGCTTTGGCGCGCTGACCTGGTGGGCGCTGCGGGCGCGCAGATACAGCGGCTGGCATCGACGGTTGATGCTGTGCGCCATGGCGATCCTGAGCGGTCCGGGCATCGGCAGGCTACTGCCCGCTCCCCTTATGATCCCGCACGCGTGGACGATCATCACGCTAACCACCTTTATCTGGCCAGTGATCGGAATGATTGCCGACTTTCGCCGTGATAGCCGTATCCATCCCGCCTATATCTGGGGGTTGGGCATTTACGTCGCGGTATTCGTGATCTCTGTCGCGATCGCCCACACGGGGCCAGGTATGGAAGCAACGCAGTGGCTGATCGCTGGCACTCCCGGGGCCGAGCGTCCGATCGAAGCCTTCTTGCCGCCCGATTTTAACATGTAGCTTGCAAGCCATCTTTGCGCTCAAACACTCTCGCAATTCGGGCTAACTTCCCTATATCAGAGGCATATTGCAGCAATTGAGGGCGCGAGACGTGAGCATCGAAACCAAAGTTCCATCGGGCGAAGACTTGCTCGCAAAAATTGATCGCCTGCGTAAAGAACGCAATGCGGTGATCCTCGCGCATTATTACCAGACGCCCGATATTCAGGACATTGCCGATTTCGTAGGCGACAGCCTGGAATTGTCCCGGAAAGCGGCGGAAACCGATGCGGATGTTATCCTGTTTTGCGGGGTTAAGTTCATGGCCGACACCGCAAAGATTCTGAGCCCTGACAAGACCGTGATCCTGCCTGATATGGACGCAGGTTGCAGCTTGGAAGACAGTTGCCCGCCAGAAAAGTTCAAGGCTTTCCGCGAAGCCCATCCCGACCATATCGCGCTGACCTATATCAATTGCTCAACCGAGGTGAAGGCGCTGTCCGACATCATCGTGACCAGTTCCAGCGCGGAAACCATTCTTGAACAAATTCCGGCCGATCAAAAGATCATCTTTGGCCCTGACCGTCACCTTGGTGGCTGGCTGAGCCGCAAATTTGACCGTGAAATGTTGCTGTGGCCCGGTGTGTGCATCGTGCATGAAGCCTTCAGCGAGACAGAGCTGCTCAAATTGAAGGAAGAATATCCCGATGCGCCCGTTGCTGCGCATCCGGAATGCCCGCCAACCATCATCGACCACGCCGATCATGTTGGATCGACCAGCAGTATCTTGAACTTCGCCAAGACATTTGAGGGCGACACATTGATCGTGGCGACCGAACCGCACATCATCCACCAAATGGAAAAGGCGCTGCCAGAGAAGAACTTTATCGGTGCACCGGGCGCAGACGGAAATTGTTCGTGCAACATCTGCCCCTATATGGCGCTCAACACGATGGAAAAAATGTACACCGCGCTGCGCGATCTGGAACCGCAGATCGAGATCGAGGAAGACATGCGGATCAAGGCCAAGGCAAGCCTCGACCGGATGCTGGGAATGTCTGACGGGTCCCTTGGCTTGGGCGATTTAGGCAAGGTACCGTTCAAAACGGATTGACCCCCATCGCGGGTTTACCGGCACCCTTTTTCGCTTGTCGAGCGTTTAACACTGCATGACAGCTGAAATCCGCTTTTTTTGGGCGCGCCTTAACGCGAATTACTGGTTCTATCCGGCGTTGTTTGCCGTGCTCAGCGCATTGCTAGCCATTGGCATGATCTGGCTGGATCGCAATGGCTTTGCTGAAAACCTCAACAACATTGACTGGATCGTGCCTGTTCGCCCGAAAGGCGCGTCTGACATTCTGACCGTTATGGCGGCGACCATGATAGGCGTTGCCTCGACCGTTTTCTCTATCACGCTGGTCGCGGTGACCTATGCCAGCGGAACATACGGGCCGCGACTGTTGACCAACTTTCTCGAAGACAAGGGCAACCAGATCAGTCTGGCAACCTTCATCGGCACATTTGTCTATGCGCTGGTCGTGCTACGTTCGGTTCGCGCGGAAGACGAATCCGCCAGCAGTGGCGCCGAGGCAGCGGCCACCGCACTCCCAGGATTCGCGCCCCAACTCTCGTTGCTGGTCGCATATGGCCTGCTTGCAGCTTGTGTTGCAGTGCTCGTGTTCTTTCTCAATCACGTGCCGTCCTCGATCAGGATCAACAAAGTGCTCGAACAGATCGGAAACCGGTTGGTCTGCGCCATCCGCGAAACCTACCCGGTCGAGGACGATTTTTCAGAAGCGCGTCCGTCCGAGGGAGGGGAGACAATTGAAGCCTGGGATACCGGTTATGTTCAGCTGATCGACTTTGAAAATCTCGAAAAGAAAGCACGCGATTGCGGTGGCATATTTTCTCTGAGGGTCAGGACCGGAGATTTCGTCCATCGCGGCCTGCCTCTGATGGATGTGAAGGACTGCGATCCTGACGATTTGGACGATACTGTCCTAGAAAACTTCACGCTCGGCGCATTTCGCACTCCCGAACAAGACCCGCAATTCCTGATCGACGAGCTGGTGGAAATCGGGCTCCGCGCGCTCTCGCCGGGGATCAACGATCCGTTCACTGCGATAACGGCGTTGCACTGGCTGGGCGCCGCGACATCGGAAATCGCACGTCGGGATTTGCGCAAGGATGTCTGCGGTCCGGACACCGAAGACTGTCCGGTTATCCCGCTTGCCGATGACTTTGTGCATTATCTTGAACGTGGGTTCGGCTCGATGCGAAGCGCAGTCGCTACAAGCCCGAATGCGGCGAAGGTAATGTTGGACGTTCTGGCCGATGCGGCAATGCCTGTGAGTGCGGGCCGCCGCAAAACCGCCATTTACGAGCAAGGAAAGATGCTGGTTGAACAGGCGCGTATCGCGCTGAGCGGGCCAGATCTTACATCGATCGAAGAGCGCTACGACGAGTTTCAGAGCCGCTTTGAGGCATGAACCCGGTCAGTTTGTGCCGCAATGCGTGACAGCACCAGCGCGCTGCCCAGCAGGATCATGCCAACTATATCCAAACCGGTCAGCACTTCGCCGAATATCCCGTAACCAATAACCGCAGCAATCGCGGGTTGGGTCAGCAGCGCCAACCCGATGACCAGCGGGGTGAAGTGTCGCATGGCAAACACCAACAATCCCTGCCCGATCAATTGGCTGGTGACGAATAAGATCAAAATCGGCGTCCAGTCTGTCGGCCAAATGGGCTCACCCGCGATCAGCGCCACGAGCAGCAATACGGGCGAGCCGAACAGGCTGACCCAAGCGAGCAAGCTCCAGCTGCCAAAATGCGATCGGGCGCCCTTAAGCGTCAGCAAATACACCGCGTAAAGCAGTCCGGCTGCCAGACAAAAGAGATCGCCAACAAATGTCTCGGTTGAGATTTCAAGGCTGCGACCCAACAAGATTGCCGCACCGCCCAGCGCGCAAACAATGGCCATCCATTCCAGCCCGCGCGGCAGCATGCGCGCCATGACAAAGCCCCAGAACAGCAATATGATGGATCCCGCATTGCCAAACAAGGTGGCATTTCCCAGCCGGGTCAGCCCTATCCCGACATGCCAACTGGCCAGATCAAGCGCGAAGGCAACAGAGCCCAACCCCACCAAAATCAGTGTTTTGCGCGGCATTCCGCCCATTTTTTGCCCATTGGCCCGCGCCAGCAAGACCAGAAATGGCAGAGCCAAAAACAACCGCCAAAATCCGGCGGAAACCGGCCCAGTATCCGCCAATCGCACCAACCACGGCCCGGTTGCCAAGGCCATGTTTCCGGCCAAAAGCGCCCCAACCAATGCCAGGCCAACAAGTTTGGCTTTCAAGGTCTTACCAATTTCCATGGTTGCGGAATAGCGATCTAACCCCCAGTTGCGAAACACAATCTATTTCTGATGAGAGGATCAGCGCGTGCACGACAGTCTTTTTCAACCAATTACCATGGGCGCACTAACGGCCAAAAACCGCATTTTCATGGCTCCGCTCACTCGCGGTCGGGCAGCGGATCCGATGTTCACACCGAACGAGCTGATGGCAACTTACTACGGTCAGCGGGCCGGTGCCGGCATGATCTTGACCGAGGCGACCGGCATCAGCCGCGAAGGATTAGGTTGGCCCTCTGCACCTGGTATTTGGTCTGATGAGCAAACCGAAGCGTGGAAAGCCTCGACCAAGGCCGTTCATGACAAAGGCGGACTGATTGTCATGCAGTTGTGGCACATGGGCCGGATCGTTCATCCCGTTTTTCTCGATGGAAATCCTCCAGTCTCTGCCAGCGCCACCACCGCGCCCGGCGATGCGCATACGCCCGAGGGTAAATTGCCCTATGTTCAAGCGCGCGAGATGACCAAGGAAGACATCCTGCGCACCATTGGCGATTATCGCCGTGCTGCGGAAAATGCGAAAGCTGCCGGTTTTGACGGTGTGCAATTGCACAGTGCAAACGGCTATCTGGTCGACCAATTCCTGCGCGATAATTCAAATCTGCGCACGGACGAATATGGCGGCTCGCCCGAAAACCGGACCCGCTTCATGCGCGAAGTTCTGGAGGCCTTGATCGATGTATGGGGTGCAGACCGTGTCGGTATCCGCCTGTCGCCCAATGGCGATTCACAAGGCGCAAATGACAGCAATCCGGCGGCGACTTTTGGCGCCGCAGCCAAGGTTTGCGAAGAGCTGGGCGTTGCCTTTGTCGAGCTTCGCCAACCAGGACCGGATGGCACATTTGGCCAGACCGATGTGCCCAAACAAGATCCGGTCATCCGCGCCAATTACTCAGGCCCGTTGATCCTCAACTCAGATTACAGCGCACAAGAGGCCGATGATGATGTGTCAAGCGGGCGCTGCGATGCGGTTAGCTTTGGCCGCCCGTATATTTCCAATCCTGATTTGGAAAAACGGATTGCCGTTGGGGCGGAATTCAACCCGAACAAAGACGTTCCCAAGAGCTGGTACTTCCCTATCCCGCAAGGATATGTCGATTACCCGACTTTGGAGGAAGAAAAGGCTGCCAACGCTGCCTGACCTCGCAGCGGAAATTACTCAGAAGGTTGCGGCGCTGGCGGTTGTCCTGCTGGCGCCGCACCTTCTGACCCTGCTTCCCCAGCAGCAGCACCGAAGGCTTCTTCAAATGTAGCAGGCTCAGCCGGAGCCTCTTGGTCGCCAGCTTCATCACCGTCTGTGCTTGGCGTTGTCGGG
Organism: uncultured Erythrobacter sp.; assembly: GCA_947495555.1. Taxonomy (GTDB): domain Bacteria; phylum Pseudomonadota; class Alphaproteobacteria; order Sphingomonadales; family Sphingomonadaceae; genus Erythrobacter. The sequence continues at coordinate 388,122 of CANLZI010000002.1, forward strand.
ACCCGCTCAATCGATGCGGATTGAGATTTCAGCTGATCCAGTGGCAACATGGCATCGCTGACGCTGCCGCCCAGGACTTCTCCTTCGGCTTGGCTGTTGTCGTCCGTTCTGGCTGGAGTTTCAGCGTCGCTCCCACACGCGGTAAGCATACCAATCGCAATTGAGGTGATGGCAAATTTACGCATCAATTTTGTCCTGCTTCCTGTTGCAACTCGCCAAGAAATTTGTCGGCATTGGCTATCATTGCATCGTCCCATTGCTGCGGCGAAATGTCGAGCCCCAGCTGGGCCAGACTCGTCACTCCAAATTCTTCAATCCCGCAAGGCACGATTCCGCTGAAATGCGTGAGATCGGGCGACAGATTGACTGAAAACCCGTGCATGGTGATCCAGCGCCGCACACGCACACCAATCGCTCCAATCTTTGCCTCGGCACCTTGCTGGTCATGCGTCCAAATGCCGATCCGGCCTTCTGCCCGCCAGCTTTCGACACCAAAATCGGCCAGAGTATCGATCACCCATCCCTCGATAGAATGGACAAACCGGCGCACATCGCGCCCGCGCTTGGTCAAATCCAGCAAGACATATCCAATGCGCTGTCCAGGCCCATGATAGGTGTAACGCCCTCCGCGGCCAGCCTCGACCACCTCGAAGCGCGGGTCCAGCAATTCGTCAGCCGCCGCGCTGGTGCCAGCGGTGTAGACAGGCGGATGCTCCAGCAACCACACCAGCTCGCTGGCCTTACCCGCAGCAATGGCAGCATTGCGCTGCTCCATTTCGGCCAGCGCCTGCGTATAGGGAACCTGTCCCTGTTCGCGGCGCCATTCGATCGTAGATGTGGCTTCGGCACTCATGGGTGATTGCGTGAAGGCATTGAACGCGCTTATCAAGAGGCAACAGGCCGATGCCCCGTGAATTGCGCAGGTCCAATAGCGAAGGAATATAGATGAAACTCGATATGGGTCAGGCGTGGAGTTCTGCCACAGAATTGCTGGGCAAGAATAAGGATGTGGTGCTGATTGTCGCCGGCATGTTCATATTCCTGCCGACACTTGCGCTGAATTTCCTGATGCCGGGACTGGATCAGCCACCAGCCAATCCTGAAGACATGGACGCCGTCTTCGCTGCTCTTGTTGAAACCTATCAACAATATTGGTGGGCGTTTGCAGCCGCTGCATTGCTTCAGGCTGTCGGCACGCTGGCGTTGTTGACCCTGCTGACGGACGCCAGTCGGCCCACTGTGGCCGAGGCATTGAAGCAGGGGGCACGTGGCGTGTTTCCCTATCTTGGTGCGCAAATCTTGCTCGGCCTTGGTGCCGGTTTAGTGATTGGTTTACCCGTCGGACTGGCCGTGGCGAGTGGGAACACGGTGCTGGTTACGATCATGAGTTTGGTGGCCATTGCTGCGATCATTTACATGGTCATCAAGACAGTTTTGATCTCGGCTGTGATCGCCATCGACAAAATCTACAATCCGATCACCATCATCAAACGATCCTGGACGCTAACCGCTGGCAACAGTCTGAGACTGTTGGGCTTCTTTGCGCTGATCATGATTGCGATGGGCATCTTATTCATGGTGATCAATGGCATTCTGACAGTAGTTCTGGCGGCAATTGGCGGCCAAATGCAAGTGATTGGCACGGCAATCGTTTCCGGATTGCTGAACACCGTCTTTGCAGTCGTAACGCTGGCCGTTCTGGCCGGGGTGCATCGCCAACTGTCTGGTGCTACGATTGAGGATGAAAGCGACACATTCGCCTGACTTCCGGTTTGATTGCACAGGCCGCCGATTACATTGCCGCAAATGCCTGATTGAAAGCAGTTGCTGGCTGGCCTAGCGCGGGTGACAATTATGGCCGAAGTCGAACCACATCTTGAACCCGCACTGCCGGACCGCCCAAATGGCGGTGACGGCGCGGCAACACCAAAGCCCAGCTCCATCTCGCGTGGGCGCATGGCATTGCTGTTCACGGTAATGTTGGTGACTGCGGCCGGTAATACGGCGATGCAATCGGTCATGCCGTCCATCGGCACAGCTCTGAAGGTCGACGATGTCTGGATCAGCCTAGCCTACACATGGTCGGCATTGTTGTGGGTGATCTGCGCCCCGATATGGGCCAGAAGGTCCGATCAACGCGGGCGCAAAGCCATGATGGCCTTGGGCATGACCGGTTTCATCGTGTCGATGGGCTTGTGCGGCCTGTTCCTGTGGTTCGGACTGGTCGGATTGCTCTCTGCCTTTTGGACTTTGCTGCTGTTTGCACTTGCGCGCAGCCTGTTTGGCGGATTTGGCAGTGCCGCACCGCCAGCCGTTCAAGCCTATGTGGCTTCGCGCACGGCACGGTCAGAACGTACGCAAGCACTGTCGCTGATCGCGTCCAGCTTTGGGGTTGGCACCGTAATCGGCCCTGCTCTTGCGCCTTTGATGGTGTTCCCCTTCTGGGGGATCGGTCTGACCGGCCCCTTTATAAGTTTCACTCTGATAGCTGTCGTCGCTTTGGTGGTGATCAAGCTGCGCCTTCCCAATGACGAGCCACAATTCGCGGCGAGGGGCCAAGCCTATGATGCACCCTATGCCAGCGGATCGAGCGGCGCGCCCAATGATCGCAATTACGATGACGAGGAAGATGACGCACCTGCCAGCGCACCTGGTTCAAGCGGATTACCAACCGAAGCTCCGCCCAAGCTGCGGTGGCTGGATCCGCGCATCCGTCCATGGGTGATCACCGGACTGGGCAGCGGCCATGCCCAGGCCATGGTGCTGGGCATCTCTGGCTTCCTAGTGCTCGATCGCTTGGGACTGCGCGACAGCCCAGCAGAAGGCACAGGACCGGTTGGCATTGTGTTGATGTCTGGCGCCTTGGCAACATTGCTGGCCCAATGGGGCCTGATCCCGCGCTTCAATATGGGGCCGCGCGCCTCCACCTTGTCTGGGGTGGCCGTGGCTGCGGTTGGCGTGGTCATGCTGGGCTTTGCTCAGGAATTACAGAGCATCGCCTTGGGCTATTCCATCGCGTCGCTGGGCTTTGGCCTTGCTCGACCGGGAACGACAGCCGGTACATCATTGGCCGTTTCGCGAGCTGAACAAGGCCAAGCGTCAGGGGTTGTGGCATCGGTTGCCGGGGCCAGCTTTGTCTTTGCTCCAGCACTGGGTGTCGGGCTGTATAATTTCAACGAAGGCTTCGCGTTCTCGCTGATCGTAACAATCTGCATCGCGGTATTGATATCGGGATGGCGTTCGCTTCAATCCGACGCCAAACTGACTTCAGATTCAACAAGCGCTGATCAAAGCAGCGGCTGAAATAGGCAGAGAGTTACCGCCGCAGAGGCGCGCCAATCGCCCGGCTACAAGATCTCGTGAACCTTCTCTTGCGGCCGGCAAAGCCGCACGCCCTTCTCGGTCTCGACCACTGGGCGCTCCATCAGGCTGGAATCGGCCGCCATCGCATCCAGCACCGTGTCCGCATCCGCATCAGGCAAACCGCGCTCTTCCGCATCTGTACCGCGCAACCGCAAGGCTTGGTTGGGCGCAATGCCCGCATCCTTATACAGTTGAGCCAGCTTTTTCCGGGTTGGTGGATCCTTCAAATATTGCACCACGCTCAGTTCGATATCTGGATGCTCTTCCAAGATTGCGAGCGTCTTACGCGACGTACCGCATTTAGGATTGTGCCAGATAGTCGCTTTCATTTTGATACTCCTGCAAGTCTTGGTTCGCCCGGGCATTCGATGCCGAAAAGCGACAGTCCGCCCAGTACCACACAGAAAACAGCACTCAAGCGCACTTTCCAGCTTGCACATGAGAATTATTCGCAATAACAGCTCTAATAGTTACTGCGAACGATTCGCAATTATCGGGAGGTCTGCTTGTTCCATCGTTTCCACCGCACCTTGCTGCTGGCCAGTGCTGCCATTGTTACAAGCCCTGCTTTTGCAGAGGAAAACAATGCCAATACGGAAGAGATAGCCCACCAGATCGTGGTGACCGGCCAGGTGCTGTATAATGATCAAGTCAATGCTGTGAAAACCCCCACACCGATCCTGAACGTACCGCAGTCACTATCTATCACAACGCAGGAACAAATCGTCGAGCGAGGCTTCGACAGCGTTGCGGACATCGTCTTGTACACCCCCGGAGTGACCCAATCACAAGGCGAAGGGCATCGCGATTCCGTGGTGTTTCGCGGGGTTCGCTCAACCGCAGATTTCTTCGTCGATGGCGTGCGCGATGACGTCCAATATTACCGCAGTTTCTATAATTTGGAACAGGTCGAAATCCTGCGCGGTCCAAATGCGCTGCTGTTTGGCCGTGGCGGCACTGGCGGTGTCTTGAACCGGGTGACCAAGAAGGGCGTCATTGGCGAGCAATTCGTCGGCTATCTTGGCTCGCTCGACACATTTGGTGCTTTTTCCGGGCAGGTCGACGTCAACCTTGAAACGAGCGATAATTCGGCTCTGCGCGTCAATGCGGCCTTTGAAGGCCTGAACAATCACCGCGCATTCTATGATGGTGAGCGCATAGGCATCAACCCGACTTTCCGCGCGCAATTGGGGCCGGATACAATTGTCGATCTGTCCTACGAATACATCAACAACGAACGCTTTGTTGATCGCGGGATCCCGTCGGGCGATGATGGCCTGCCAGCCGAAGCACTTGCTGATGTAGTGTTCACCGATCCAGCAAATGCCTTCACCACTTTCGACGCGCATGTCGTGCGCGGGTCTCTGCAGCACAATTTCTCGGACAATTTCAAAGCCAATGTGACCGCTTCCTATGGCGATTACGACAAGCTGTATTCGAACCTTTATCCTGCTGCCTATGACGAGGCGACCAATGTCGTCACGCTGGATGGCTATGTCGACACGACGCAACGCAAAAACTTTGTCTTGGCCGCCAATCTGGTGGGCGAATTCAATACCGGCAGCCTCCACCACACCTTGCTGATCGGCGGCGAATACATTGATACGGCCAACAATAATGACCGGTTCAACACATTCTTCGATACCAGCCTGGACGATCAGGAAAGCTTCCTGGCGTCGGACCCGCTCAACCTCAACAATTTCACTGGCGTAAACGCCGCAGGTGATCCCACCAGCTTTGCATTTTCTGATTTGAATGACGATACAGAGGCCGATGTGACGGTCTATTCGATCTATCTCCAGAACGAGATCGAAGTCACCGATTGGCTGAATGTGGTTGTTGGCGGGCGCTTCGACAGCTTCGATATCACGGTCGACAATATCGAGACCTTCATCGACACAGGGCTGCGCGAAGTGCTCAGCCGGACCGATTCAGACTTCTCGCCGCGCGCTGGGGTGATCCTCAAGCCGCAGGAAAACATCTCGATCTATGGCAGCTATAGCGAGAGCTTCTTGCCCCGTTCGGGCGAGCAATTTGCCGACATCAATCCACCGGACGATGCTTTGGACCCGAACACTTTCACCAATCTGGAACTTGGCCTGAAATGGGATTTTTCCAACGCGCTGAGCTTCACAGCCGCCATTTTTGAAATCGAGCAAAGCTCGCCTCAAGTGTCCGATAGCGATCCTGACACATTGGATGTGATCGACAGCAAAATTCGCGGATTGGAAGCGCAAATTCAGGGCCGGGTGACCGAGAACTGGCAGATTTCCGCAGGATATAGCTATCTGGATGGCAATCAGGTGAACCGGGACGGCAGCGAAGGAAACCGGCTGCGCGAGTTGCCCGAGCATACCTTCAGCCTTTGGAACAAATTTCAGCTTACAGACAAGTTGGGACTGGGCGCAGGGCTGACCTATCAGGACGAGAGCTTTGCCGATAATGGCAATGGCACCACCCTGCCCGATTTTCTGCGGATTGACGCGGCGGCATTTTACGATGTGAACGAAAATCTGCGTCTGCAGGTGAATGTCGAGAACCTGTTTGACGCCGACTATTATCCCAGCGCGCACACCGCGAACAACATTACTGTTGGCGCGCCGCTGAACGCTCGGTTCACCGTCAGAGGGCGCTTTTAAGGCTCAGCGCCTACTCGTCGGAGGTATTCGTACTGGCAGCTCCGGTTGCCCGCAGCGCCGGCACTGCCTTGGCAGCATCAGCGGCGCTAATCCCGGGGGCTGGCGCAGCGCTGATTGTCTCGCGCCGACGCGTAACGCGCCCTGCCCGTTCGATTGCCTTAACCAGCCGAGGATACACCCCGCAGCGGCATAGATTGGGGATCGCGGCCTCGATCTCGGCTTCGCTGGGGGCAGCGTTTCGCTTCAACAAGGCCGCCGCCGCCATAGCAATCCCTGGCGTGCAAAACCCGCATTGGATGGCCTGTTCTGCGACCAAGGCCTGCTGGACCGGGTGTGAGCGATCGCGCGATAGGCCCTCGATAGTGGTGATGAAGCGCCCTTCGGCCTCAGCAATAGTGATCAGGCAAGACCGCAGGGCCGCACCATCCACCATCACCATACAAGACCCACAATCGCCATTACCGCAGCCAAATTTGGTGCCGGTTAGATTGGCCGCATCGCGCAACGCCCACAACAATGGTGTGTCCGGGTCCATATCAAATTCAAGGGGACGCTCATTCACTGTCATGCGCGGCATCGGCGGCAATCTCTCTTTCAGTCGGCTTGCGGGGCACCCTATCGCATGATGGCGACCAGACGCACAAGTCGCGAGGCACAGCGTAGTGTGCATTTACCCAATATAGCGATCGTGCCAGCCTGTTTTCGCTTTTGTGTTCTTACCCAAACAGCTATTGATCATCGCAATGAGCGGGGCAGCAAAACTAACGAGCGGATCAATCCGCGGGCACCTGGTCAGCCAAACCCTGCCGATGATCGTCGGCGTTTCTGCGATCATGTCGATCGGTCTGGTCGATTCCTTTTTCATCGGACAACTTGGCAGCGAGCAATTGGCCGCCATTGCCTTTGTGTTTCCGGTCACCATGGCGCTCGGCAGTCTAGGCGTTGGGGTTATGGTCGGGGTCAACTCGATTGTCGCGCGGGCCTTGGGCGAAGGCGATCATGAAAAGGCCGCACGGCGCGCCAATGTGGGGTTTGTTGCCGCCATTACTTTCGGCCTAATCGTGAGCGCGCTGCTGTATGTCGGGGTCGATCCTCTGTTCCGATTGCTGCAGGCCCCAGACAACCTGCTGCCCATCATCTCGGACTATATGAACCCATTTGTGCTGGGCATACCGCTGCAATTATCGATTATGGGGCTGAACGGCATCCTTCGAGGGCAAGGAGAGGCGCGCAAAACATCCTATATCTCGCTGACCTATGCCGGTGGAAACTGGATCCTGGATCCTATCCTGATCACGGGCGCATTTGGGTTTGGCGGCTTTGGCATTGCCGGGGCTGCCTATGCCTCGCTGATTGGCTGGGCGATGGGCATTGGGATGGGCTTGATACTGGTCCGCAGAACGGCCCTGCCGCTTAGTCTCAAACTTTTGCGCAAGGGCAAATTGCGCGAGCCGATTACTGCTATGCTGCGCGTCGCGGCTCCTGCTGCTTTTTCCAACTCGATCAATCCGGTTGGCCTGTCCATTCTGACTGCGCTGATCGCATCTGAGGGCGCGGCCTCTGTCGCCGGGTTTGGCGCTGCTGGCAGAGTGCAAAGCTTTGCTTTGGTGCCTTTGCTGGCATTGTCTGGTTCTATCGGCGCCATTGTCGGACAGAATTGGGGAGCCAACCAGCCAAAAAGATCTCGCGAGGCTCTGCTGTATTCGGGCATCTTCTGCATCACTTACGGAATGCTGACGGCGGCCTTGCTGGCGTTTGGCGGTTGGTGGTTTGCAGATTTCTTTAGCGATGATCCCGCGGTCATCGAACAGTTTGCCAACTATCTCAGCATTGCCGCGTGGGGGTATGCCGGTTTTGGTCTGTTGATCGTCGCCAATGGAGCGTTGAACGCAATAGACCGGGCCAGCTTTGCTCTGGGACAGTCGGCTGCGCGCGTCTTTCTGATCATGTTGCCCGCCGCGTGGCTGTTGCAGCCTCTGATGGGCTCAAATGGCATCTATGCATCTGAATTGATTGCCAACCTTGTCGGTGGACTGATCGCTGCAGCCATCGCTTGGACATTGCTACAACGCAGCCCGAAGCAACAATAGGACCCTCAGTGATCATTCGTTAACCATCATCCCCCATAGAGAAATCTGTTTTTGTGGGGGCACGAGTAATGGATGACCTGCTGGCGGATTTCGTCGCAGAAACCCGTGAGATGCTGGAGGCCAGCGAAGGCGAGATTATCGCCTGGGAAGCTGATCCGAGCGATAAGTCGCGCCTCGATACAATCTTCCGCTTTGTTCATACGGTGAAGGGCAATTGCGGTTTCTTTGACTTTCCTCGGCTTGAGCGATTGAGCCATGCGGCCGAAGATGCGTTGGCCGAAGTGCGCGCTGGGCGCCGCGTTCCCGATGCAGCGCTGGTGACCGCCGTTTTGGCAATCATCGACAGAATTGGCGAAATGGCCAATGCGATCGAACAAGGCCAAGAATTTCCCAAAGATGGCGAAGACGCACTGATTGCGGCTTTGGAGGTCAATGCCGAGATCGAACTGGACGCAATGGGCGCGGACGGTGCAGTGGATGCTGATAACGATGCTGCAGACCCCGTAACCCCATCCAAATCTGCCAATAGCGCGCCGGATAATGCTCCCGCCGTGCAGCGCTCTATTCGTCTGCCCGTTGATCTGCTGGATCGCGTGATGAGCGGCGTTTCTGACATGGTTCTGGCTCGCAATGATCTGGCACACAGGCTGCGTCAGGCCGGAAACCAGCCGACAATTGATGGCCCGTTCGAACGACTGACCACCATTTTGACCGATGTTCGCGAAGCCATAACCCGCATGCGGATGCAGCGGATCGAACATCTGTTCGGCGCTTTCCCACGTCTGGTACGCGATTTATCGAGCGAATTGAACAAACAGGTCATGATTGATCTGGAAGGCGGCGGTGTCGAGCTCGATCGCGAAATGATCGAGATGATCCGCGATCCCCTGACTCATATCATCCGAAACGCCATTGATCACGGGATCGAAACACCGTCCGAGCGGCTGAAAAATGGCAAACGTGAAATTGGCCTCTTGAGCATTGCGGCGCGCCAATCTGGCAACAAGATATCGCTGGTGATCAGCGATGATGGCCGCGGATTAGATGAAGCAAAGATCGCCGAAAAAGCCGTTGCAAACGGCATAATTTCCAAAGCTGATTGCGATGCCTTTAGCCGGGAAGAAATTCTACAATTTGTGTTTGAGCCTGGTCTATCCACCGCCGAGCAAGTCAGCTCGATCAGCGGAAGAGGCGTAGGCTTGGACGTGGTTCGGGACAATCTGGAGAAGGTAGGCGGATCGATCCGGGTTGCCAGCACGCCGGGCAAAGGTTCGCTATTTTACCTGCAAATCCCGCTGACATTGAGCATCATTGCGGGTCTGACAGTAGAGGTCGGCGGACAAAGTTTTGCTCTGACGCAATCCTATATCGAAGAGATCATCGATCTGGCCAATGGCAATTTCGAGTTCAGCAATGCTGGCGAAACTGCATTGGTTACATTCCGCGGCGAACGCATTCCTTGCCTCTCGCTTGCCAAGGTTCTGGGTGTCGAGGCGGAATTGGCTTTTGACAAGCAAGTTTTGGTGGTTCTCCGAATGGCCAATGGCGACATGTTCGCACTCGCGATTGACCGAATTCACAGTCATGGCGACATGGTCGTCAAACCTCTGCCCCCTGCCATAATGGCAACCAAAATGTTTGGTGGGACAACTTTGTTGGAAGATGGCAGCCCCGTGCTTCTGTTGGATATTCCCCAAATCGCGTTCAAGATGGGTCTGGTCTCTGACGCGCGGTCGCAGACATTCCCCAGCGTCGATGCTGTGCCAGAGGCAAACACAAGCACGAACCAACATGTGATGATGTTCACCGATTTCTCGGGCCGCAGCAAAGCCATACGCCTGGAGCTGGTCCAGCGTATTGAAACCATACAGTCCGATTCAATCGAAGGGGATGATGGCGCAGTGAGAGCCGTGGTCGCTGGCGAGATCTTACCAATCATCGGTTTGCCCGAAGAAGGCGACGAAAATGTCAAACGGCCATCGGGTAAAGTCCGCGTCCTGCGGCTATCAGACGGGTCGAGCGAGTTGCTCTATGCAGTCGCTAGAGTGCAAGATGCGATTGAGCTGACGGGCGATCTTGTTGCGGTTGACGACGTGCCCTTCACCGAGGCGATGACGCTGGTCGAAGGAAACTCAATCTCCATCATCGATGGGCATGCAATATTTGCCAAATTCGGATCGAAGCCGCGACCGGTCAATGCGCTGACATGCCTGTTACCCGACAGTGATTGGGCGAAGACAATGTTGGCACCCTTGGTCTCATCGGCCGGTTATCGCGTAACACACAGCGCGAAATCTTCGGCCGACATTGTCATAACCCTGGATCAAAACGGACCGTCTGATGTCGGGAATTCCGGTTCCGACCACTCGGTCATTCAGCTGCGCAGCCAACCCGACGCCGAAATTCCTGAAGCCGATCGCCCGCACTCGATCTATCGATATGATCGCGATGGCCTGCTGGCTGCCTTGCGGTTGGCTGGCAAAGGAGAAGCGGCATGAACGAACTTCTCTTGATTGCAACGGTTGCCGGAAGGCGCTGCGCGTTTCACGCCACCAGTATTCGGTCCGTCATAGAGCTTGGCAAGATCACCCCGATCCCGGGAACCGCGGACATGGTGTTGGGTCTGGCCGCAATGCGTAGCCAAACCCTGACCGTCATCGATTGCGCCCGGGTAGTTGGAGAATCCCTTGCCGCCCAAGACGGTGAACCTCTGCCAGCCGATGCCCGTGCTGCAGTGGTTGATGTCGATGGTTATACCTACGCGCTCGCAGTCGATTCCATCGAGGATATCGCCGAAACTGCCTCAGATGTGAGCAAGGTTTTGGGGGGCTTTGGTGAGAAATGGGCGGCGGTCGCACACGGTATGGTGGAAACCTCAGACGGGCCTGCTCTGCTGCTGGACATCGACCAATTGATCAGCAGCACGACACGTACCGATAGAGCCGCTTAATGGAATAGTTACCGCCGTATTATAGATAATAGGTCGCAAAGAACGGAAAGAACCGATGAAAACTTGTCTCATAGTCGACGACTCACGCGTAATCAGAAAGGTTTCAAGGCATATCCTTGAAACCCTGGGTTTCGCGGTGGAAGAAGCCGAGCATGGCCGCGCAGGGCTGGAATTCTGTGATCATACCATGCCCGATGTGATTTTGCTCGACTGGAATATGCCGATCATGACCGGCATCGAATTCATCACACAACTGCGCAAGCAGCCCGGGGGCGACAAGCCCAAAGTAGTGTTTTGCACCACTGAAAATGATGTGGCCCACATCCGTGAAGCGATCAGCGCAGGCGCTGACGAATATGTGATGAAGCCTTTCGATCACGAAACCCTGCAGATCAAATTGCAATTGGTAGGCATGGCCTGAGAAACGGCCAATGCAGTCTGATCGCAGCACTCTGAACACGGCAAGGCATTTGCGAGGGTCCAACTCCGGCCCTATCCGCGTAATGATTGTTGACGATTCTCTGACCGTCAGAACTGTATTCTCGCGCGTGGTAGAGAGCGATCCGGGTTTGCAGATCGCAGGCACCGCGAACAGTGCCGAACAAGCGATAGACCAGCTTTCAAGAATTGACGTCGACGTCATACTGCTCGACCTTGAGATGCCGGGTATGGGAGGCCTCGAGGCGCTCCCCAAGGTGTTAGCAACAAACAAGAATGCTCAAGTTCTGGTCGTTTCTTCGCTTACCGAAGATGGTGCAGAACACACCTTGGCGGCCCTTTCGATGGGTGCAGCAGATACGCTACAAAAACCCCAGTCCGGCGGCTTTGACCGGGACTATCGGGAAACGCTGCTGGAAAAAATCAAGGCGCTGGGCCAGGCCGAGTTTGGCTCCACCCTCGCCGATCGCAGCAATGCCCCTGCCAAAGTGCGAGGCTTTTCCAAGCGCCCAGAAGTGATTGCCATCGGCGCGTCTACCGGCGGGATTCACGCGCTCAACATAATCTTGCGCGCCCTGCCCCAGAATTTTGCTCTGCCCATTTTGGTTACACAGCATTTGCCAGCCTCTTTCATGCCGGTTTTCGCCCGCCAACTGGAGGTGCCGTCCGCCAGACGAACACATATAGCAGGAGATGGCACCCCCATCCGGCCAGGGGAAATCCTGATCGCATCGGGTGCAGGCCATATGGAAGTGCGGCGTGGTCGTGACGGCTTGGAAACAGTCTTGTCCACCCAAACATCTCGAAGCGGCTGCTTGCCGTCGGTTGATCCCATGTTGGATAGCTTGGCCAAGGCCAGCGATGGCCATGCGCTGGCCGTAATTTTGTCCGGTATGGGCAATGACGGCGTAACGGGTGCCAAAACATTGGTAGACAAAGGCGGGGAAGTGATTGCCCAGGATGCCGGGTCATCGGCGGTTTGGGGCATGCCCGGCGCTGTATCAAAGGCAGACTTGGCCAGTGCTTTGCTTCCGCCTCAAGAGCTTGCCAATGCCATTGTCGAGCGGGCGGGAGTGGCAGCGTGGAAGTAAGCAGCGCATCCCAGCAAATCATTGCCGACCTATTGGCCGAGCATACCGGCCAGCAACTCACCGAAAGCCGACGATGGCGGATCGACACGGCATTGTCTGGCATATTCCGCGATCGAGGTCTGGAAAACCTGGACCAATTGGTTTGCCTGCTCGATCAACCGGGTGAAGCCGGGCTGGCGCAGGAGATTGTTGAAGCATTGCTCAACAATGAGACCTATTTCTTCCGCGACAAGCCTACCTTTGATCAATTGCCCGCCGATATCTTGCCCCAGCTTGCCAAACGCCGCGAACAGCAACGCAAAATCTCTATTTGGTGTGCAGGATGCTCAACGGGGCAAGAAGCTTATTCAATTGCGATGCAGGTTGCCGACCAGTTCAAACACTGGAACGGATGGACAATCGATATTGTCGGTACAGACATCTCCAGCAAAGCGGTTTCGGTGGCGCAGCGTGGAATTTACAGTCAATTCGAAGTTCAGCGTGGATTGGGCGTGGCCCAAATGCTGAGCCATTTCCAAGAACGCAGCGATGGGTGGCAAATCAATGCCGAAACAGCATCTGGCGTGCGTTTCAAGCGTCAGAACCTTCTCAGCGAATTGCCCAGTCCTTGGAAGTTTGACCTGATCCTGTGCCGCAATGTGCTGCTATATTTTGATCCTGTGAATCGCCACAAGGCGTTTGCGCAACTCCATCGTGGATTGGCCCTAGATGGTTATTTGATGCTGGGCGCCGGGGAAACCGTGGTTGGGCAAACCGACATGTTTGCACCCTCCCCCTATCGTGCCAGCCTTTATGAGCCTGTTCGCTCATCTGAACCAAAGCAAGATTTGGCAATCGCGGTCTGATCAGGAGCGATTAGCGGGTGCATATGTGGCCCATAGGGTAAATTTGGCGTTTACTGTTTCTTATCCATGATCAACTAGACCCTATCCTCGGCGCAGATTTGGTGCGCAAAATGGGGGTATGAGTGAGCCAAGAGAGGCACCTTTTTGATGTGCAGGGCGCGACGATTGTCGTGGCCCCTCTGGTTATCCTATCTGTACTTTTCGGTGCAATTTCGATCGCCGTCTATCTGAGCGACGAGGTCGCCCTGATCTCACCTGCCTCATTGTTGATTGCCTGTATTACTGTTTACGCAGCAACAATTTTCGGATTGGGTCGCGTTGGTATCTCGAACATCAATAGGCTTGAAAAACTGGGGCAGACCGACAGCCTTTGTCAGCTGCCAAACCGTCGCGCGTTGCATATTGATATCGCGAATGACGCGAAAGTCGGAGACGAAGTTGCGCTCGCTCTGATCGACCTCGACAGCTTCAAACTGGTGAATGACCACCACGGTCACGCATTGGGCGACCAGCTTATCCGCGAATGTTCGATCATACTGCAAGATCTGTGCGAGCCGGAGGCCCGTTGCTACAGACTTGGTGGAGACGAATTCGCCATCACCATGATTGGTCCGGTTGCCGGCACCATTCTTGAAGGTATTTGCCGGACTTTCCTGGAACGATTGGCACGGCCGATTAGTATTGGCGATCATCGCTTTACAATCGGCGCCAGCGTTGGCCTGTCGCGATCAACCGTCGATCACAGCATTTCTTCCTCCGAACTTTTGCGCCGTTCAGACGTGGCAATGTACGCCTCGAAGCGCGGCGGACGGATGCGCTGCACTTGGTTCAGCGATGATTTCGACCGCAATCGCGAAGCCCTGCGCGACCTGGACAACGAGCTGCGCTATGCCTTGGCGAACGGCGAATTCGTGGTGCATTATCAACCGCTGGTTGATGCAGACACACGCAAGATTACTGCTGTTGAAGCGCTGCTAAGGTGGAACAGACCTGATGGCCAAGCGATAGGTCCCAATGTCTTTATTCCCGTTGCAGAACAATCAGGTCTGATCAACGCGATCGGGCTTTGGGTCTTACGCAAGGCCTGCACCGACGCCCTGCAATGGGACGGCATAACCTTGTCGGTGAACATTTCAGCGGCACAATTGCGCAACCCGGAATTCCCCGTTCAGATGGGGCACATTTTGGAGGAAACCGGTTTTCCTGCCGAGCGCCTTGACCTTGAAATAACCGAGACCTGCCTGGTGCTCGACCCGGTTGTGGCCGAACGCAGCCTGGATGTTATCCGCGGCTTTGGCGTCAATGTGTCGCTGGATGACTTTGGAACAGGATACGCCTCGATCGGCTTCTTGCGTCAATTCCGCTTCGAGAAATTGAAGCTGGACCGCTCGCTGGTCGTGCAAGCAGGCGAAGATGATGGATCACGCGCCATGATGTTGTCCAGCATCAGTATGGCACGGGCGCTGGGAATGGGGGTCACCGCAGAGGGCGTCGAGACCCAGGCACAAGCCGATTTGGCGCGAACCGCTGGCTGTGATCAAATTCAGGGATGGCTTTACTACAAGGCTATGCCCAGCAGCGAGATTGGCGACTTGCTGAATAAAGCTGATGAAAAAATCGTCTTGGTCAATCGAGGCGGCACTATCGAAGGAAGCGCAGCATGAACATGCTCACCAATGCAGACCAATTCACCAGCGCCATACCGCAGGATGAAGAACCCCATCGCTATGTTGAAGATGTCGATGCGGTCACAGGCTGGTTCCGTCGCAGAAGCACACAGGTGAAAGTGCTGCTGGTGGCTGGATTGCCCTTGCTGCTGGTTCTGGCATCGGCCGGAATCGCCTTTTTTGGCATCAGCTCTATCGAGGAAAGCCTCAGCACGGGAACACAAGAGTCCATGAAGCAGGCCGCAGAAGACGCGCACAATATTGGGTTGGGGCTCATCGCCACGCTTGTTTGCGGCGTTGGAATGTTCCTGGTGTTGATGCGGGTGATCAACACCGACGTTATCCGGACATCACGGCAACTGATTGACGCAATGCAACGAATCTCAGACCGCAAACTGAACCTTGTTGTGCCTCACCAAGACCGTGTGGATGAATATGGCGAAGTGGCCATGGCCATTGAAGACTTTCGTCAAAAGACGATCCGGATGATCGAAATTGACGAACAGCGCGCGCACGAGTTGAAAAAGAGCATCGAGGAAAAGGATGTCGCCCGAGCAGAACGGGCCAAATTGTTAGACAGTGTTGCGTCGCAATTTGAACAGTCGGTTGGTAATGTCATCCATGGCGTTGCCAGCGCCTCGACCCAATTGCAGACCACCGCGGCAAGCATGGCTTCGTCGGCCGAGGAATCCACCCGCCAAACCGCAGAAGTCGCCAATTCCATGGAAGAGGCGAATGCCGGGGCAACATCAGCAGCCGCGGCGAGCGATGAATTTGCGATGTCGATTGGCGAAATCAGCCGCCAGGCCGCTTCTTCGGCAGAATTGGCCCGCAAAGCCACCAGCGCCGCCAATGAGGCCGACGTGACAATCTCGGAATTGTCCAATTCAGCCGAACAAGTTGGTGAAATTGTTGAATTGATTCAAACTATCGCACAGCGGACAAATCTGTTGGCGCTGAATGCTTCGATTGAGGCTGCGCGCGGCGGAGAGGCGGGTCGCGGATTTGCTGTGGTCGCATCCGAGGTCAAGGAATTGGCCATGCAGACCAGTCGGGCAACAGAACAGATCGCCGAGCAGATCAGCACGATGCAAGACACAACCGATGCCAGCGTACAGGCCTTGCGCAGTATTGCTGGCCAGGTGAACGAGCTGGAGACCACCGCTGTCTCCATCGCTTCGGCGGTGGATCAGCAATCGGTCGCAGGTCAGGATCTGGCGCGCAGTATCGACCTTGCCGCGCGCAGCACCGATCGCGTTTCCAGCCATGTCGAGGATGTCCGCGAATTGTCGCTTTCAACCGGAGCGGCAGCCTCGCAAGTACTGTCTTCAGCGACCGATCTGGAAGAACAGGCATCAACCTTAAGCTCGCAGGTGCAAGCCTTCCTCGATCGTGTCCGCGCGGGTTAATCGCGGGCGCCGATAGCGCTCGTCCAAATTACGTTTGGCTCTCGCGCCAGTCGCGCTTGATCTTCTTGGCAAGGCTCCATTTGTGAACCTCTGTAGGGCCGTCGTAGATACGAAAGGCGCGGATCTCGCGGAATAGTTGCTCGACAATTGTATCGCCCGTAACCCCGGTCCCGCCCATCGTCTGCACGCAGCGATCGGCAACTTGGAACAGAGTTTCGGCCACAAAGGTCTTGGCCATGGAACTTTCGGTCGTGCCAAGATCGCCGGTATCCAGCACCTCGGCACACCAATCGATCATCAAGCCGCACGCCTTAAGGTCGATCTTGTTCTGGGCCAGCATGAAGCCCACCCCTTCATGATCAATCAATTGCTTGCCGAAGGCTTGCCGGCGACAGGCATAATCGGTGGCGATCTCTTGAGCCCGCTCAGCCACCCCAAGCCATCGCATACAGTGGGTCAGCCGCGCTGGCGCCAAGCGGATCTGCGCATATTTGAAGCCTTCTCCAGCCTCACCCAGCATCTGGTCGGCCGGAACCCTTAGATTCTCAATCGCGATGACGGCATGGCCGCCCGGCATGGAACTATCGATGGTGTCCAGGACCCGCTCAATCCGGATGGCTGGATCGGGCAAGTCGACCAGAAACATGCATGCCCCGCCTTCCGACCCAGGTTCTTCCGATTTGGCCATCACGATCCCAACTTTGGCACCTTCGGCGCCAGTGATGAACGCCTTGCGGCCATTGATGACCCAGTGGTTGCCATCCATCTTGCAGGTGGTTTGCATCAAAGACGGATCAGAGCCCGCCCCGCCATCCTCGGCAGGTTCGGTCATAAAGAATGCCGAGCGCGCTTCCCCGGCGATCATGGGAGCCAAGAATCGCTCTTTTATCATCACATCACCGACCTTACCGAGAAGGTACATATTGCCCTCGTCTGGTGCCATTACATGACATGCGATCGGACCGAGCGGTGATAGACCGCTCTTTCGCAAGATCAGGGCCGTTTCCGCATGGCTAAAATGCGATCCATCTTCGCGAATATGCGGCACCAACAACCCTCGTTGTTTGGCCAAATCACGCAGCTCTATGGCCAAATCGTCAGACGGTCCGTGCGCGCCGCAACGAGAGTCATGCTCATAAGGCGCCACCGACTCTCGAACGAAAGCTTCTACACGTTCAGCAATGGCGACGGCTTCGGGTGAGATCTTGGGCATCTGCATGATCCTTTGATGAGCCCCACCTCTCTAGGCAAAGCCGCCCACCAAACCACCTAAGCATTTCGGCAGGCAGGATGCCGCAGCCGTGTGTGCAGCAGACGCAAAAAACCGCCCAAGGCGTCAGCCAAGGGCGGCAATTTTGTGTTTCTGGTGGTTGCGGGAGTTGGATTTGAACCAACGACCTTCAGGTTATGAGCCTGACGAGCTACCGGACTGCTCCATCCCGCGGCACCTAATGGCTGGCAACAAGAACCAAGCCAAACATCTGTAGCCGCAAAGGCTAAAGACGCCAAAAGGGCTGCCCTTGTGGGGTCAGCCCTTTGACTAGTGAATGGGTTTATACCGCACACCCGCCGGCTACAATGCCTGGCGGCGACCTACTCTTCCAACGCTTGAGCGTTAGTACCATCGGCGCTGTCCAGTTTCACGGCCGAGTTCGAGATGGGATCGGGTGGGTCACAGACGCTATGGCCACCAAGCAATGAAGCAGGCGGGTGAGGGTTAAATCGATGATTGTTGGGCGTATCTGGCTGGAGTCATCCTCCACCTAACGACCACTATCCAATTGCTTGGACAGGATTGTTATTGATGGTGCAGATTCATCAAGCGCGACAATGAACTATTAGGACCGGTTAGCTTCACGCATTACTGCGCTTCCACACCCGGCCTATCAACGTGATGGTCTCTCACGGTTCAAGGATTGCTTATCTTAAGGGAGGCTTCCCGCTTAGATGCTTTCAGCGGTTATCCCGTCCATACATAGCTACCCAGCGGCACGCCTGGCGGCATGACTGGTACACCAGAGGTATGTTCACCCCGGTCCTCTCGTACTAGGGGCAACTCCTTTCAACAATCGACGCCCACGGCAGATAGGGACCAAACTGTCTCGCGACGTTCTGAACCCAGCTCACGTACCACTTTAATTGGCGAACAGCCAAACCCTTGGGACCTGCTCCAGCCCCAGGATGTGATGAGCCGACATCGAGGTGCCAAACACTGCCGTCGATATGAGCTCTTGGGCAGTATCAGCCTGTTATCCCCGGCGTACCTTTTATCCGTTGAGCGATGGCCCTTCCACGAGGGACCACCGGATCACTATGACCGACTTTCGTCTCTGCTCGACCTGTCGGTCTCGCAGTCAGGCATGCTTATGCCATTGCACTCTCGCAGCCGGTTTCCAACCGGCCTGAGCATACCATCGCGCGCCTCCGTTACTCTTTAGGAGGCGACCGCCCCAGTCAAACTACCCGCCATAGAGGGTCCCTGGTCCGGATAACGGACCTAGGTTAGACATCAGAAAACAACAGGGTGGTATTTCACAGGTTGGCTCCACTCGGACTGGCGCCCAAGTTTCAAAGCCTCCCACCTATTCTACACAGTTCTTTCCTAATGCCACTCTAAAGCTGCAGTAAAGGTGCACGGGGTCTTTCCGTCTAACCGCGGGTACTCCGCATCTTCACGGAGAATTCAATTTCGCTGAGCATATCCTGGAGACAGTGGGGAAGTCGTTACGCCATTCGTGCAGGTCGGAACTTACCCGACAAGGAATTTCGCTACCTTAGGACCGTTATAGTTACGGCCGCCGTTTACTTGGGCTTCAATTCGGAGCTTGCACTCCTCCTCTTAACCTTCAAGCACCGGGCAGGCGTCAGACCCTATACGTCGTCTTGA
>CANLZI010000002.1:412500-442081 GCA_947495555.1 uncultured Erythrobacter sp.
GCACCTTTCATAATCTTGCCGCACCTGTTCTTGAGCGCAACCATGTGGGTGCCGACGGAATCATTGGTTTGGACAGCTTGCAAGACCTGCGCGTGCTGATCGACTTTCGCAATGAAACGATTGCGGTGGCTGATGTGGATTCAGACTTTAGCCGTCGCGGCTTCGACATCGTGGTGCGAGCGCGCCACAAGCTAGGCCAATTGCTGATTACAGACGCCACAATCGAAGGTGTGCGCACGACCGTAATCGTGGACACTGGGGCGCAAGCAAGCCTGGGCAATATGGCCTTGCGCAATCGCTTGAGGGCTAAACGCAGTCAGGAAGTGAAGACCACCGACGTCAATGGCGTCTCAATGATGGGGCAGCTTTCCTATGTGCGTGATTTGACCATCCAGAATATTTCCATTCGCGATGTGCCAATCACCTATGCAGATGCGCCAGCATTTGAGGCGCTAGGATTGACGGACACACCAGTCCTATCCTTGGGTATGCAGCATTTGAAAATGTTCGACCGGATTGCGATTGATTTCTCCAAACAGCGCATCCTGTTCGACCTGCCCCGCGCAGTTGCTCGCGATCTGCGCAGGCGCAATGCCCCGCGGATGTGACAATCTATATTTAGGCAAGCGATAGTCATCTACACCCGAGCACCTGCACTGTAGCTTCCGACCAGACAGAGTATGCGTTAGCACTGCGCCTTGCCATTCGGTGCCTGCGCGCCCACATCCTGCTGGCTATGCCGCCCGATTCTGGAGATAACCGCCCATTAGAGGCCGATGGCTGGCACACGCTGCGGCGATTCCTTCCCTATCTCTGGCCGCGCGGCAATCCATCACTAAGGGTGCGGATCGTTATCGCGCTGGTTCTGGTTCTGGCGGCAAAGGCCGTTATCTTATCCCTGCCCTATGCCTACCGCAGCGCGGTTGATGCGATGTCCGGCAATGAAGTAGCGAGCGAAGCAGTCTCCGTCGCGATGGCCTTGGTTCTCGCCTATGGCTTGGGCCGGTTTACCGGGGTCGCTTTCGACAATTTCCGCAACATCGTTTTCGAGCGGGTCGGCCAGATTGCGACGCTGACACTGGCGCAAGACGTTTTTCATCGTCTCCACCGTCTCAGCCTGCGGTTCCATTTGTCACGACGCACGGGCGAGGTCACCAAGATCATCGAGCGCGGGACAAAGAGCATCGACACCATGCTCTATTTCCTGTTGTTCAACATCGCCCCCACCGCCATTGAACTGATTGCCGTTGGCGTGATCTTCTATATCAATTTCGGCGGCGAACTGGTGATCGCCACTGCCATCACAGTGGTTTCTTACATCGCCATTACCCGCTGGATCACCGAATGGCGCACCAAGCTGCGCCGAGAGATGAACGATTTGGACGGCAAGGCGCTGGATCGCGCAGTGGATTCGCTGCTCAATTACGAAACCGTCAAATATTTCAACGCCGAGCAGCGCGAAGAGGCCCGCTATGGCGAAGCGGCCACATCCTATTCGAAAGCTGCGATCAAATCGGAAAATTCGCTGGGCCTACTCAATATCGCACAGGCCGCCATCACCAACCTGCTGATGGCAGGCGCCATGGCTTATAGTGTGTGGGGCTGGAGCCAAGGCCGCTTTACCGTCGGCGATCTGGTGTTTGTAAATACCTATTTGTTGCAGCTGTTTCGCCCGCTTGATCTGTTGGGCTTTGTTTATCGTTCGATCCGGCAAGGGCTGGTCGATATGGGAGCAATGTTCGCGTTGATCGATACGCCGGTGGAGGTGCAGGACGCGCCCAATGCCCCTGCCCTGCTGGTGAAACACGCCGCCATACAGTTCGACAATGTCCATTTCCAATATGAGGATGGTCGGCAAATCCTCAAAGGCCTCAGCTTTGAAGTGCCCGCAGGATCGCAAACTGCGATTGTTGGGCCATCGGGTGCGGGCAAAAGTACCATCGCGCGGTTGCTGTTTCGCTTTTATGATCCGCAATCAGGGCGCGTCTTGATCGATGGGCAGGATATTGCCCTAGTTACGCAAGACAGCGTGCGTGCCGCTATTGGGATCGTTCCGCAAGACAGCGTGCTGTTCAACGATACGCTGCGCTATAATATTGCCTATGGCAGCGCAGCTGCGAGCGAGGAAGATGTGCTGCGTGCGGCACAAGACGCAGCGATCATGCCTTTCATAAAAGCTCAGCCATTGGGTCTGGCAACAGAGGTGGGCGAACGCGGCCTGAAATTGTCCGGTGGCGAGAAGCAGCGCGTGGCGATCGCCCGGACGCTGGTCAAGAACCCACCAGTACTGCTGCTCGACGAGGCGACCAGCGCATTGGACAGCCGAACGGAGCAAGACATCTTGGCTACGCTGCGGCGGATTGCACAAGACCGCACCACCATTGCGATCGCCCACCGGCTGTCCACCATTGCCGATGCCGATAATATCGTCGTTCTGGATCAGGGGCATTTGGCCGAGCAAGGCAGCCATACACAATTGCTGGCCGCTGATGGTCTGTATGCTGACATGTGGGCGCGCCAGCAGGC
The DNA here is from genome assembly GCA_947495555.1 of uncultured Erythrobacter sp. GTDB lineage: Bacteria > Pseudomonadota > Alphaproteobacteria > Sphingomonadales > Sphingomonadaceae > Erythrobacter. The sequence goes on from CANLZI010000002.1 coordinate 415,027, forward strand.
CGAAAGCCAGGAAGATCAAGACGCTTTGGCATAACAAACCGCCGGTTTGACTAAGCCCACCTTTGACCGTGCCAACCGCCACAGCCTTGCAATAGCTATGCCAGCAAGTATGTGCGCCACTCACTTAAACGTGCGCGGCGCATTGTGGCCCCGCATCAACCGGACACTTATCTCAATGATCGACACCCAAGCCTTGCGCAGCGATTGGCTGACCAATCCGCGAGCCGAAATCCTTGCCGGCATCGTTGTCGCGCTTGCGTTGATACCAGAGGCAATCGGGTTCTCGATCATCGCAGGGGTTGATCCCCGGGTAGGACTATACGCCTCGATCACGATTGCCATGGTCATCGCCTTTACCGGCGGCCGGCCCGGCATGATCAGCGCAGCGACCGCGGCTGTTGCCGTGGTTGTGGTGCCCCTGGTGCGCGATCACGGGGTGGAATATCTGTTCGCTGCGACCATTTTGATGGGCATATTCCAAGGCATTGCAGCCCTGTTCAGGCTGGAGTTGCTGATGCAATTTGTCAGCCGTTCGGTCATTACCGGCTTCGTCAATGCGCTCGCGATCCTGATCTTCATGGCGCAATTGCCGCAAATGATCGACGTGCCTTGGGCAACCTATCCGTTGATCGCTGGCGCTTTGGCCATCATCTATCTCTTGCCCCGGATAACAACGGCAGTGCCCTCGCCGCTGGTGGCCATCATCGTGCTGGGGGCGCTTACCATCGGCCTCGATATGAATGTGAACACCGTCAGCGACATGGGAGAGCTGCCCGAAGGCTTGCCCTATTTCGTGTTGCCTGACGTGCCGCTGACCTGGGAAACCTTCAGCATTATCGCGCCCTACTCTGCCACAATGGCTGCCGTCGGCCTGCTCGAATCTTTGCTGACCGCGCAGATCGTGGACGATATGACCCACACCAACAGCAACAAGCGTCGCGAGAGCGCGGGCCAAGGCATCGCCAATATCGCGGCGGCCTTGTTCGGCGGTATGGGTGGTTGCGCGATGATCGGCCAGTCGGTCATTAACGTGACCAGCGGAGGGCGCGGCAGATTGTCCGCCTTTACAGCTGGCCTGACGCTGCTGATCCTGCTTTGGTTGCTCGGCCCAATCGTTGGCCAGATCCCGATGGCCGCATTGGTTGCTGTGATGATCATGGTTTCCATCGGGACATTTTCATGGAACTCGATCCCCAACCTCAAACGTCATCCTTGGCAAAGCTCGGTTGTCATGGTCGCGACTGTCATCACCGTGGTCGCTACCCATAACCTTGCGCTGGGCGTGTTGGTGGGCGTGCTGTTGTCTGGCATCTTCTTCACCCAGAAGGTGATGGGCATGTTCACGATCACCCGCCATGTAGAGAACGAGACCGCGATCTACACCGCGACCGGCCAGGTGTTCTTTGCCAGCGTGGACCGGTTTACCGCTGCGCTGGGTCCTGAAAGCACCCAGCCCGACCCAGCACCACACGTGCTGATTGATGTGTCAGCCGCGCATTTCTGGGATATTTCCGCGATTGACGCGCTGGACAAGGTGGTCGAGCGGATGCGCCGCAACGGCCGCAGCGTAGAGGTCACCGGCCTCAACACGGCCAGCGCCGATTTGGTTGACCGTTACGCGCTGACCGACAAGACCGGGGTGGAGATCGGCTTGGCACCCCACCCCTAGGCCCGCCTAGTACCGCAGCACTAGTCGCCAGCGGCCTGTTCGACTGGCTTGCGCAGACTTGCCGATGACAGGTCCAGCTCGTCCTCTGCGACCACTTCGATGTCGCCACGAATGGCGCGTAAGTCATCGAGGAATTGGCGGGCATCGCCCACCACGACCAAGGTCGCTTTGGCAGGATCGACATATTTCTGAGCCGCCGCACTGGCCGCATCAGAACTTACCCCAGCCAATGCATCGGCAAACCGCATCGCCTCGTCCGGTCCCAGGCCCTGCTGGAGCAAGCTGGCGACAATGCTGTTAAATCCGCCGCTGGTTTCCAAGGATCTTGCATGGCGCCCGGTCAAATACAGCCTGCGCTTTTGCAGCAAGTCTTCAGTCAGTGGCTCTGCGCCCAACCGCGTAAACTCATCAAAGAAAATCTGCGCAACTTCGTCTGCCGTTTCATTCTTGGTTTGCGCACTGGCAGTCAGGATGGAATCATCTGCCCGATCCGCGAATCCCGATCCCGAGCCATAGCTGAGCGAACGCTTGGTCCGGATCTCGGTGAACAGCCGACCGCTTGGTCCCCCGCCCAGCACGCTGTTGGCCAGTTCCAAGGCATAGAAATCATCGCCTTTGCGCGATGGTGCACGCACCGCAGCGATCACCGCAGCCTGCCCCGCATCGGGCATATCGACCACAATGGTGCGAACAGGTTGAACCGCACCAGCCGCCTTTTGCGGCACGACCGCTGCCGGAGTTTCAACAGACCAATCACCAAACATCTTTTGCGCAATTGCAGCGGCTGCCTCAGGCGCGATACCGCCGCTGACAACAATCTGCATGGCATCAGGATGATAATAAGAATGGCGATGAGCCAGCAGATCGTCCCGCGTGATCGCTGCAAGGCTTTCGCCTGTGCCGCCCGGCTGGCTGCCATAGGGCGCATCGCCATACATGGCCGCGCGCGCCACAAAACGCGCCAGTCTGCCAGGGTCTTTCATCGCGACCTCCAAATTGGCCACAGCTCGGCTACGCTCTCGTTCAAATTCCTGCTCGGGATAGGTCGCACCGCGAATGATCTTGGCCGCCAATGCGCCGGCAGCCTCAAGATTGGCTACCGGAGCCGTCAGGCTGAAGAAGGTACCATCGCTGCCCGCCCCGCCCCCAAATGATGCGCCCAGACTTTCAAAGCTGGCCGCAATTTGAGTCGCGTCCATGCCCTCGACACCCTTGTCAGCCAAATCAGCCGCCAAATCGGCCACGCCAGCATGCGAGCTCCAGTCGGTCTTACTGCCACCCGGTACCACCATCGTCACCGTTGCAATCGGAACCTCGCCGGTTTGCACAGCCACCAGCTTGATCCCATTGCTGAGTGTGCTCTCAACGATGTCTGGATTGGCCACATCCGGGCTCGCACCGGGGCCCGGAGGCGCCATACGTTCTTCTTCAGGTAGCACCTGCCGAATGTCGCCGGTCGCTGGCGGCAAAACCTTGAAGGTGGGCATCGGCGCTGGATTGGCATAGCTGGCCGGGTCATCCGCGCCATTGGTATAGGTCAGGCTCACTTGGCGTTGGGGATCGAGATATTTTGCCGCGACGCGCAGAATATCGGCTGCGCTCACCTGGATAATTTCAGCCAATCGCTGATCGGCAAAATCAGGATTGCCCGAGGAAACCAAGCCCTCTGCCAAGGCAAAGGCTCTACCCCGAGCGGTCTCGCGGCGGCGCAATTCGCTCGCGACGATTTCGCTCTTGGCTTCGGCCAGTTCAGCCTCGCTCACAGGATCGGTGCGCAGACCTGTAACAACGGCGTTCAGACTGGCCATGGCCGGATCGATCGCATCGTCTCCGGCAACCACTGCATAGCTGTGGAACTGCCCAGCATTACGATAAAGCCAAGCACTGGCTGATGCCTCTACGGCTTGCCCACTTCGGACAAGAGCATTGTCGAGGCGGCTATTGTCACCCCGACTCAAGATCGCCTCTAACACTTTTAGCGCGGCCGCATCGCCATGGGTTGTGGCAGGTGCTTTCCAGACAGCGCCCACGACAGGAAGAGGCACATTGGGCGCGGTGGCATTGACCGTTCGCGGACCTTGCAAGGCAGGCTCGTGCCCTTCAACCGTCAGAGCGATGGGGTTCTGGCGAGGCTCAATATCGGCGAAATACGCATCCACCAGCGTGCGCAGCTGGTCCAATCCAAAATTGCCCGCAACGATCAGCGTGGCTGTATCGGGGCCATAATAGGCTTCATAAAATGCCCGTGCATCATCCAATGTCGCACTGTCGAGATCTTCAATCGAGCCAATACTGGGGCGACGGTGAGGCATTATGTCAAATGCGTTTTCGGGCAGCACAAACCGCGTCAGGCGGCCATAGGGAGGCGCAAGGACGCGCTGGCGCAATTCTTCTTTCACCACGCCGCGTTCGGTTTCGAACACCTCTTCGTCCACCACAACGTTGGCCATGCGTTCGCGGTGGGTCCACAGCATGGTTTCCAGATAGGCTGCGGGAACCTGCTCGAAATAATTCGTCCGGTCGATCCCGTTCGAGGCGTTGCGCGTTCCGCCAATATCGGCAGTCAGGCCATAGATCATATTGTACGGCATATTCTCGGTCTTGCGGCTGAGAATATGTTCGAACAGATGAGCAAACCCGCTGCGTCCCTCGGGATCGAGCCGCGCACCAATTGGATACCACATCGATGTTGTGACCGTGCTGGTGCTGGTATCGGGGACGGCTATGACGCGCAAACCATTGTCCAGCGTCCACATGGTGTATTCAATTTTGGGTGCAGAGAGTTGAGCCTCCGAAGCACCCGCTGCATCGGTATGGCCATCAGCCATCGCCGGTGATGTGAATGCAAGAGTGCCAGCCGCAACGCTGCCAAACAGAGTGTGTCTGATCATCAAATCTCGTCCCATGAAAAATTACTGCCTGCGTTAGAGCGGCAATCTCGGCAGCGCTCAAGGACGTCAGGCCGAATTCACTATCAAGCGCCGATATCTATCGACGTGCGGCGTCGGACAAATCAAGCAAAGCCTGAAGCGCTTCATCCTTGCGCTCTGCCGGTACAAACAGGTGATCATGGTGGAATGCGGCCACTACATTGCAGGCGATATTTTGTGCAGCCAATGCGTTTGAGACAGCAGCGGTCAGACCCACTGCCTCTAAATCCGAACGCACCTGCAAGGTAATTCGGCCGAAATCGGCGCCAGATTGCCCAAGCTCGATAGCGACACCGGCGGGAACGATAGCGGTTACGCCTTCCTCCTCGCGGAAAGTGCCGATGGCCGCGCCCAAGATCTGCGGCGCAATTTCACGAGCGACCAGGACGAAACGGTACAATTGTTGATCCAGCACTGGATCCATCGATGCAATCAGTTCCGAGATGTCCGATGGGGCCATGGCGAATTTCAGAGGCTACAGGATATATTTGCTAAGGTCGCTATTGCCCGCCAGATCGGACAAGCGATCTTGTACGTAGGCAGCGTCAATCGTGATCGTTTCGCCGACGTGGTCCTCGGCTTCAAAGCTGATTTCCTCAAGCAGCTTTTCCATCACGGTCTGCAATCGGCGAGCACCAATATTCTCGACCGTGTCATTCACTTGTGCCGCGATCTTTGCCACCTCGTTCACCGCATCGTCGCCAAAATCCAATTTCACCTTCTCGGTGCCGATCAGAGCCTTGTATTGCTCCACTAGGTTGGCCTTGGTTTCGCCCAGAATACGCACGAAATCTTCTTCGGTCAGCGCACGCAATTCCACCCGGATAGGGAGGCGGCCCTGCAATTCGGGCAGCATGTCCGATGGCTTTGCGACATGGAACGCACCGCTGGCGATGAACAGCACATGGTCGGTCTTCATCGGGCCATATTTTGTCGAAACGGTCGTGCCTTCGATCAGCGGCAGCAGATCGCGCTGCACGCCTTCGCGGCTGACCGATCCGCCGCGCACATCGCTGACCGCAATCTTGTCGATCTCGTCCAGAAACACGATGCCATTGGTCTCGGCATTTTCCAGCGCGACCCGGGCAACATCATCTTGATCCATCCGCTTTTCAGCTTCTTCTTCAACCAGCTTGTCCCACGCATCGGGTACGCGCAGCTTGCGCCGCTTGGTCGGGGTTTTGCCAAAGGCTTTGCCCATCATATCGCTCAGGTCGATCATGCCGACATTGCCGCCCATGCCGGGGATATCCATCGGCATGCTGGGGGCTTCGCTCACCTCGATCTCAACCTCAACCTCGTTCATCGCATTTTGAACGATTCGCTCGCGGAAACTTTCGCGCGTAGCCTCAGAGGCATTGTCTCCCACCAACGCATTCAGCAGACGCTCCATCGCTGCCTCGCTGGCGGCTTCGCGCACAGCATCGCGGCGGCGGTCTTTTTCCAGCCGGATCGCTTCTTCAACCAGGTCGCGCGCAATTTGCTCAACGTCGCGGCCAACATAGCCCACTTCGGTGAATTTAGTCGCTTCGATCTTGATAAAAGGCGCCTCGGCCAGCTTGGCCAGACGGCGGCTGATCTCTGTCTTGCCGCAACCGGTGGGCCCGATCATCAGGATATTCTTGGGGGTGACCTCGTCACGCAAATCCGGGCCAAGCCGCTGACGCCGCCAGCGATTGCGCAAGGCAACCGCAACAGCGCGTTTGGCGTCTTTCTGGCCGATAATGTGTTCGTCAAGCGCGGCAACAATGGCCTTGGGGGTGAGGTTGTCGGTCATAGGTCCTGAATTTTCAGTAAGAGAGTTCAAATGGTCTCGACGGTCACATTGCCGTTGGTAAACACGCAAATATCGGCCGCAACCTGCATTGCTTTGCGCGCCAGCGTTTCGGCATCGTCTTCATATTCAGCCAAAGCGCGTCCTGCGGCCAGAGCGTAATTTCCGCCGGAGCCAATCGCTGCGATCCCGCCCTCGGGTTCCAGCACATCGCCATTGCCGGTCAACACCAGCAGGCTGTCGGCATCGGCCACAATCATTAATGCTTCCAGATTGCGCAGATATTTGTCGGTCCGCCAGTCCTTGGCCAATTCAACCGAGGCGCGCAAAAGCTGGCCGGAATATTGCTCCAGCTTCTTTTCCAGCCGTTCAAACAGCGTGAATGCGTCCGCCGTAGCGCCTGCAAATCCAGCAATCACTTTGCCGCCTTCACCAATCCGGCGCACTTTGCGCGCATTGGGCTTCATCACGGTGTTGCCCATGGAAACCTGGCCATCGCCGGCAATCACAGTTTGATCACCCAGCTTTACACCGATGATGGTTGTACCGTGCCATTGCGTAAGGCCGTGAGCGGAATGTTTATCGTCCATCACCGCAATATGGGGCGTAGCGATGCGTGATCAAGTCACTTCGTTTGGCCTAGATCCAACCGAACACGCCTGTCAGGCGAAGGTGTCAGACCCCGCCACCGCCGGCACCCGGTGCTCCGACTTGCCCGATATTGCCGAACAGATCTTCGAAGAAGCCGCGTTCACGGCCCAACGTTGGTGTTTTGTCACCATCGGGGCGCAACCGCACAACTTGATCGATCCCGGTCCGCTCTGCCGAAGCAACATTGCCAGCCTCGTCAAACTGCACTGCAATCACGGCGTGTGACTGGATGCGCGGACGGATGAAAGGTTTGCGGCCCGTCACAGACGAGACATAATACCAGGTCGGCTCTCCAAATTGACTGGTGAAGGTCGGGCGGCCCAGCGTGCCTTCGACAGAGCGCTGATTGTCAATTCCGGGCTGGATCGAGCGAACCAACAAATTGTCGACCACATAACCACGCGATTCGCGGATCGAGCTGCAACCGGACAAGGCCACGCCAATCGCTGCAATCAGGCCAAATTTCACAGCCTTGTGCAAGTTCATGTGCATGTTCATCAAAACGCCAACCTTTTCACTTTCAACCAACCCAGGGCAACGAGTGTTTGCTACCGGGCGATGCGTAACTATATCAATGGGCCTATATCACCGGCCCTGTATTTCTGGCCAAAGCCTTACGGCCATGCTGCGCGCCATGCAACGCTATCAGCACAAGCCATTGGGTATTACCGTTTGAATTCTGGCTGAACGTAACCGCGTTTCGCCATTGTGGGACCAATATAATCAATGCCTTTATTTTCCAGACTGTTTTCCACCAAACCCGATCCGCGCGAGTTGGTGCGTCCCTTGTGGCATCAAGTCATTTCGGTCGCTCGCGATCCGCAATGGTATGCTACCTGCAAAGTGGCCGATACGGTGGACGGTCGGTTCGACATGATAACCGCCGTGCTTTCGGTTGCCTTGGTGCGGGTAGAGGCTAGCAATGAATTGCGCCCTTACAGCGCCTTGATCACCGAATTGTTTGTCGAAGATATGGACGGACAATTGCGAGAGCTTGGCACCAATGACGTTGTGGTGGGCAAGCGAATGGGCAAATTGATGGCCGCCATGGGTGGACGCCTGGGGGCCTATCGCGCCGCCATAGACAGCGATGATCCGGCGGGCGAGTTGGCCCAAACCGCTCAGCGTAACATCAGCTTTGCCGACGATGGCCAGCCCGATTGCGTCGCGCAAAGACTGCTCGCTTTCTCGCAGCGCCTGACCGAGCTTGATGACGACGCCATTCTGGCCGCGGAGAATGTTCAATGAGCGCGCCTGAACTGTCCCGCCCGGTAAAGGATCGCCAGCTTCCCGCCGAACCGATCCGCATCACCGCAAAACCGGAAGAGTGCGCCGCGCTGGCGCAGCGCTTTGCCATCCCGTCGGTGGAACGGTTGACTGCCGAAATTGTCCTGCAACCCGATGGCAAGGCAATATTGGCAACAGGCAAACTCAAAGCGCGCATCATCCAAACATGCGCCGTATCGGGCGATGATTTCCCGACCGTAGTTGCTGAGCCGTTGCGGTTGCGCTTTGTCCAGGAAACCCCCGTAACAATCACGCAAGAAGGCGAAGAGATCGAGATTGATCTGACTTCAGACGAAAGCGACGAGATTGAATATTCGGGCGAGACTTTCGATCTGGGCGAAGCCGTAGCCCAAACGCTGGGGCTGGCAATTGATCCCTATGCAGAAGGCCCCAATGCCGACGCGACACGGGAAAAGGCGGGCCTGTCCGCTGATGATCAACCCTCTGGCCCGCTGGCTGAAGCTTTGGCAGCCCTCAAGAAGAATTAGAGCCCTTCAGCAGCCGGTATTGCGCCGAAAAACGGCAGCCGGCGATCGCATACGCATACCCGGCATCTCCCTCGCCCACTCAAGTTTGTTGCACTGAGCGACCAAGCGTGTAGCTTGGCTTGGCAGCGCAGGTCTCCACCGGAGAAAGCGCTGAGAAACAGGTAGGTCGCAGCCTGATTTCCTAACTCGAATCTTGGGGGGAATCGAAATGACAAATGCGACCAATGCAGCACCAATTGGCAATCGTGGGCGGATACAATCGCTCGACATTCTTCGCGGAGTTGCCGTGTTCGGCATCTTGTTGATGAATATCGCTGCCTTCGCATTGGTCTTCCCTGCCTATTACAATCCCACCATTGATGGCGGTTCAACTGGCATAAACCTTGCCACCTATGAGGTTGTGACCGTGCTGTTTGAAGGCACGATGCGCGGAATTTTCTCGCTGCTATTTGGGGCGGGCATTGTACTACTCACTTCAAGAATGGAAGAAGGCGGAGCAGGATTGCTGACGGCCGAGATCCACGTCCGCAGGATGATGTGGCTGTTGCTGTTTGGCTTCATCCATTGGACGCTGATGCTGTGGATCGGCGAGATCTTGTTTGCTTACGCGATTTGCGGGCTACTTCTGTTCGCCCCTAGAAAACTGCCCGCATCCAAGCAGTTGATTATCGCCGGGCTGATTTTGTCCGTGGCGCTGTTCATGGCCAATCAGGATTATCAAGCAACCAAAGCCAGTGAGGTTGCCTATCAATCGGTCGAGAATTCACTGGTAAAAGGCGCAACGCCCACAGCGCAGCAGCAAAGCGTGATCGACGAATGGAAAACTCATCAGGCCCACGCCTCGATCAGCGAGCAGGACGCTGAGGGTCAGCGTATGATCCGCACATTGCCCTATTGGGAAGCGGTGAAAGCGCAATTCCCCTTGGCTTACGATTACCAATGGGCGACGTCTCCGCGTTGGCTGTTGTTGGATATCGTTCCTTTCATGTTGATCGGAATGGCCTTCCTCAAGCTTGGCCTGCTGAACGCCGCAGCCAAAACTAGCACATATCTTGCCATGCTCGTTCTAGGCTATGGAGTTGGCGTTCCGCTGGGCATGTATGAGGTCGGGCTGACCGTGGCCGGAGACTTCTCTGCCGTGTCGATTGCCGAGGCTGATCGAACCTATCAGATCAGTCGATTGGCGATGGTCATCGGGCATCTTGGACTGCTGCTCTTGATTATCAAATCTGGCATTCTTGCGCCATTGCAGCGCGCCTTTGCAGCCGCTGGAAAAATGGCTCTGACCAATTACCTGATGCAGTCGGTCATCTGCGTCACGTTGTTCTATGGCTTTGGATTTGCGTTGTTCGGGGCATTTGAGCGCTACGAGCTGTATTACATCGTCGGCGCGATCTGCATCGTTCAACTGATCTGGAGCGTGCTGTGGTTAAAGGCGTTTCGCTTTGGCCCGTTCGAGTGGCTGTGGCGCTCGCTAACCTATTGGAAACTCCAGCCATTGCGCTTGCGCGGAGATGGCCAGACGCAGGGGTAAATGCGGCTCTAGCTTTGCCCCATAATCCTCTTAGGGCGGATGTTAGAATAGCGGGACTGGGGGAACCAGCTGGAAATTGTCCGCATGAGATGGGCGGAACCGGTCGCTTTCATATTGTCGCAAGAGATGGCCTCTCGAACCGCGACATCTCCCATCCAAACCTCTGCAAGATCAGCCAGCTTGGTATGCAAATACAGATCGACATCCTTGCCCGGATCATCGGTGCATAGATCAACGTCTTGCGAAGAAGCGATCAACCACCACCGACCATAGGCCTGAACATCGCTTAGGGTCACGCTGATGACCGTTTCTCCGTCAGGCAATTCATCGGCCTTCAGCGACCGGTGAAAATCCCACATGAATGTGCCGGCATCCAGGTCCTCGTCGCGGATGCGTCGCCGCGCCCAGCGCAAGCCCCACTTTGTCATCTGGTCGATCAGGGGCGCAAGCTCCCTGCCGCAACGGGTCAGATGATATTCAGTGGTTTGCCCCGTTCCGGCCTTCTTGATGATCAACCCATTGGCTTCCATCTGCTTGAGCCGGTTGCTCAATACCGTCGGCGAGATGCGTGGGAGCGCGCGCTGAAAATTCTTGTAGCGTGTGGCCCCCATAAGAAATTCTCGCAGGATCAGCAGAACCCATCGGTCTCCGATAATGTCCGCCGCTTTAACCGCCGGACACAGGCTCCCAGAACTGCTCATTGGTTTCTCCTGTTTCGTGCGCACCCTAACGCGACCCTCGGCCAAACCTACCACAATTCGCAGGTTTGGCACGGGTTACTACGTAAAACGTAGTGGGGTCCTACGTCAAAAATAGCGGCTTGCTGCGTTTCGCAAACTATCTGAGGATCAGCAATTGCGCGATTGTTCTTGTGTCGCCGGAATGGTCCGGTCACATTTAGGAGAATAACAATGCCAATGGTTACAATCGACGTCATCAAGGATGTTTTCACGCCCGCTCAAAAAGCGGAAATGATCGAAAAAGTTACGGACACAATGGTTGCACTGGAAGGTGAAGCGCTGCGTCCGGTCACTTGGGTTCGGATCAATGAATTTGAGCAGGGTGACTGGGGTATCGGTGGACACATGCTGTTTGCTGCCGATGTGCACGATATGGCTGCAGGCAAATCGCAAGCAGCCTAGTTCATCGCAAGCATACCGACAAAGATGGGGGCCGGCATAAACTGCTGGCCCTTTTTCGTTTCATGTCGACATCTAGGTTTGGAAGCGGACAATTGCGTTGCAGTTGAGAAACCTGTCGGCTTCCTATAGCGTCACGCATTCAGGGGTCGCGGCCTGCCATCAAGGATCACTATGCCCGACCAACCAGCACAGACACGTCTCTATCAAAATCATCATCTGGATTCGACGCGGTGGAAGTGGTTCGACCCGCGCGACGACGATATCATCATCGCAACGTCCTATAAGGCCGGGACAACGTTGATGCAGACGATTGTCGGCAACCTGCTGTTCCCAACCGGAGAGCTGCCTGGCCCCGCCTCGTTCATTTCGCCCTGGCTCGATTTCCGGCCAATCCCTTTGGAAATGGTGCTCGGGCAGTTGGAGGGGCAGGAGCATCGCCGATATATCAAGACCCATACGCCGCTGGATGGGCTGCCCTATTACCCGCAGGCCAAATATCTTTGTGTGACTCGCGATCCAAGAGATGTGTTCATGTCTTTGCTCAATCACTGGGGCAGTCACACAGATGAGTTCTATGCCGCGGCAAATGGGCTTCCGGGCCGCGTTGGTGATGAATTTCCCAGATATAGCGGAGATGTGAAGCAGATCTGGCGCGATTGGATCACCCGCAGCTGGTTCGATTGGGAGATCGGCGGTTACCCTTATTGGTCGCACCTCAGTTATGCATTGACCTTCTGGGAACACAGACATCAATCCAATATCAAGCTCGTGCATTTCAATGATCTGCTGTCCGATCTGGATGGCCAGATGCGCGATATCGCCGGTTTTCTCGACATTGACGTTCCCGCTGAAATGTGGCCCGAAGTGGTCAAGCGCTGCACCTTTGCAGAGGTAAAGAAGGACCCGTCAAAGGTAGTGGGAGAGAACATTGCCTTCGCGTTTAAGGGCGGTGCGGACACCTTCATCAACAAGGGGACCAATGGCAGATGGGTTGGTGTGCTGGATGATGAGGATCTGGCGCTTTACGATGAAGCGATGAGCAAGCTTCCGCCAGACTATGCCGATTGGCTGCAAAACGGCGGCTCAGACCATCTGGAGTGAAAGGCGGAAGGCTGGGCGGATAAAGAGCTCCTTCAAACCTCAATAGTTCGAACAACTGGGTTATGCCTAGGCAAGCACGATTTGACTGAGAGAAGGAGCCTTCGGCTCGTTCAGTTGTGGGCCAAGAATTTTTGCAAAACCGTTACAGCTGCGTCTTCATCCAATATCGGCGCATGGCCGCGCAAGGGAACCTCGGCAAAATCCATTTTGCCGTTCGTGCGCTTGCGCATTTCGGAAACGGTCTCGGCGCTGAGGATATCGCTATGTCCACCGCGAATGGTCAGAATGGGAATATCACTTAGTTCATCCCACATGGTCCAAAGATCGGGCGGAACAGCTGTGGTGTTATCGGGCTCCATGCCTTTGGCAATCGCGGGGTCATAGGCAAATTCTACCCGTCCATCGGGCAATTCGTAGCACGTACGCTTGGCAAAATTCATCCAGTCATCTGCCTCAAAGCCCACCAGCGCGCTGCCATTGATCGCCTTGCATTGGGCGGCGGCTTGATCCCAATTTGCCATTGGCTCGGCTGGTCCGACATAGCTGCGAATGCGGTTCAGGCCTTCTTCGCTGACCTCTGGACCCACATCATTCAGCACAATAGCGGCGATCCGCTGTGGCTGTAACGCGCCCATCATCATCGCTATCAGCCCGCCCATTGATGTGCCGATGCAAATGACCTTATCGATCCCCAGCTTATCCAGCAGAGACCACATATCGGCAACATAGATGTCGGGGCGATAATTGGCCGGATCGCTGTCCGCTTCAGACAGGCCGCGCCCACGCTGGTCCGGCACAATAATGCGTCGGTTGGTTTGGCCCAATAGCTCGATCAAGGGTTCAAAATCGGCCGCATTTCGGGTGAGCCCATGCATCATCAGCAAAGGTGTTGCAGGGTCCGACTTTCCAGCCGCGGGGTAATCGCGCGCGAACAGCCTTAACCGGCCATCCGCGCTGCGAAAATAGTGTGCGTTAAAGGGTCTGCCCATTGGCATCATGGCTGCCTTTAGAAGCGCACCTCGCCAGTCACATAGAACCTACGTGGATCGCCGTAGAACCCGGTCAATGTGCCCTCCAAACCCAATGTAGAGGCGAAGGGCGCACCGCCTGTGCCGCCAGCGACGAAGTTATAGCCTGCTACAACGTAACGCTTGTCGAACAGGTTCTTGCCGTGAACACCGATTGAAAAGCGGTCGCTATCATCGGTGTAGACAATGCTTGCATCGACGAGTTCAAACCCTTCCTGATCCAAGAATGGATTGGCCACTTCAAACTGGCTGGCCTCGGAACGCAGCGACACTGAACCAAGGAAGTCAACCATACCGGTGGCTGCCGGAATGCCGAAGTTAAAGCCCATGTGGGCAGTAATATCGGGTGTATTCTGGAACACGCGTTGATCAGCGACATCCACCCCGAAGGCATCGATAAAGGTGTTGTACTCGGCATCCACCACGCCGAGCGACCAATTGACCGAGAAGCGGCTACCATCACCGGCAAAATCGCGCCCAACCAAGGCTGAGCCTTCAAATTCAAAGCCGTTTACATCGGCGCTTGCCGCGTTGGATGTTACCCCGATAAAGCTGTCATTGACGCCGTCACCAGTTGTATCGACCCCAACCGAGCCTGGGATTTGCACATCGTTGTAGTCACCCTTGAAGATCGCCAGGGCGATGTTCAGCCGGTTGTCGAGCAGGGATGCTTTCCAGCCCAATTCAAAGCTGTCGACGGTTTCCGGAGCGAACCGCAGAAATTCGAACTGGTCGGCAAAGTCGATGTCGCCATCGCCATCCAGATCGGGTGCTGCGCTGGTCTGGCCGCGAGGATCGAAGCCGCCACCTTTGAAGCCGCGCGAATAAGAGAAGTAGAGATTGTGGTTCTCGTTCGGCTGGTAATTGATTGAGGCGCGCGGGGTGAATTCCTTGAAGGTTTCGCTGCCGTCAAAGTCCGATGTAACCGCAATCGGAATGGCGGTTGAAGGGCCGAACAGATCCGAAAATCCACCGATAAAGGTTGTCCGCAAGACCCGGCTGGAGCGTTTGTCATTGGTGTAGCGACCACCCACCGAAACGCTCAGACGGTCGGTAAGATCATAGGTAAAATCACCAAAGACAGACCATGTTTTGGTATTCACGTCGCCCAATGTCTGCGCGTTAAGGCCCGGCAGCGAAATCAGGTCTCCCGTTGTAAACAACGCCACGTCAAATGCGGTGAAGGCATTGGCATCCAGATAGTAGGCACCGAGGACACCGGACAGGCGATCACCTTCATACAAAAGCTGGAGTTCTTGGCTGAATTGATCGTTTTCATATATCGCAGGAACATCAAGATCGGCTGCGGGAAGGCTGTCAAAATCGATCGGGCTGGTGGAGCTATCCTCGCGATAGCCGGTGATCGATTTAAGAGTAATCGTGTCGCTCACTTCCAACGCGATGTTGAGCGATCCGCCATAGGCTTCCACCTCTTGGTCGACGATATTCAGACCAGCGCGCGTGTCATAGGGATCATCCAGAACAGGAGCCCCGGTGAACAGGCTGGTTATCAACCGGCCGCCTTGGCGCGCCTCGCTGTTATCTTTCACATAGTCGCCGGACAGACGGACAAACAGCGGGCCATTGTCATACTCGATCGTGCCGCGCGCAGCCCAGACATCTTTGTTATAATTCTCTGTACCCAAATTGATATTGTCGCCAAAACCGCCGCGCGACAGTCGCGCTCCGCTCGCACCGATACGCAAATTTTCGCTGACGGGGGTGGATGCAGTGACGACCAGATCGGCCTGTTTGTAGGAACCATATGTGCCGCGCACTTTCAGCTGCATTTCATCGGGCAGCTTTGCGGTTACATATTTGATCGCGCCGCCGATGGTGTTGCGACCGTAGAGGGTGCCCTGAGGGCCGCGCAGAACCTCGATCCGCTCAACATCATAGACGTCCAATACGGCCGCCTGCGGACGGTTGAGATAGACATCATCGACATACAGACCCACGCCCGCTTCAAATCCAGCAACCGGGTCTTGTTGGCCAACGCCGCGAATGAATGCGCTGAGCGTGGTGTTGGTGCCGCGGCTCACTTCCAGGGTCAGATTGGGCACTTCTTGTGCAATCTGGGTAATCTCCAGAGTGCCAGACCGCTCCAATTGTTCAGCCGATATAGCGGTCACGGCGATCGGCACATCCAAGGCGCGTTCTTCGCGGCGACGTGCGGTTACAAAAATTACATTGCCGCTCTCATCATCGCTTATCTCTTCAACTGGCTGAGTTTCCTGAGCCACAACTGAGGCCGGTGCCATGGCCGCCGCTATGGCGAGGCCAGCACAACCTGCAAAAAACTTTCCATTCGAACTTAGCGAAATACGAGCCATGATCTCTCTCCCAATCTGCAATATCGAGCACCCTTATTGAAAGTTGAACCACCATTCAAGTTTATTCTTGCGTGCTTTCCGATTGGTCTGTTACTAAAGCCATCGCGACAGGGGACATGATATCGATACTATGACTGCCAAAGGTTCCGAATCTATCGCTGGAGCAAAGACGCCGCGCACCGCACGCGGACGCAAAACGTTGCGCAAGCTCCTCGATGCGGCCGCTGTCGAGTTTGGTGAGAAGGGGTTTCATGCAGCCTCCGTCATTTCCATAACGAGCCGTGCTGAAGTCGCCTTGGGGTCTTTCTATACCTATTTCGACAGCAAGGATGCTCTGTTCCAAGCTTTGGTCCAGGATATGAGCAGTCAGGTTAAATCGCATGCCGCATCGGCGGTGGGCGCACTGAAAGAGAACGCAGAGCCCAGTGCGCTGGATGTGGAGGAAGTGGCATTGGCCAGCTTCCTACGTTTTGCGAGCGAGCATAAGGAGATCTACCGCATCATCGACGAATCTGAATTTGTCGATCCGGTGGCCTATCGCGCGCATTACGAAGGAACGGCTGCCCGTATTCTCGAACGACTGCAGGCGGGTGCGCAGGCAGGCGAATTGAGCCCGGACGTTGAAGAAGCGCACGCTTGGGCTGTCATGGGCATGAATGTGTTTCTGGGCTTGAGGTATGCGGTCTGGTCGCAAGATAGCGATAGCCTCGACATCGCGAGCATAGCGCGAAAAATTCTCGAGAAGGGTATTGCCCAATCTACCCGCGCCTCACGCTAGCAGGATGAATGACCCCGCCCAAAGCTGAAGAGCTTCGCCAAGTTGTGACTTCAAACGGGCCGTCAGCAGCCGCGCGGACTGGTCATGCCCAACACAATTGAGAAATGGCCGGTTCAAGCTTTGGATGTTGATGCAGTTCAACCGTCGGCCTCAGCCTAATGCTGAAGCGGTGTTATCCTCAAAACGGGATATCATCGTCTAGATCGTCATAGCCGCCACCCTGCGCACCGCCGCCTTGCGATCCGCCGGCTGCACCGCCGCCATTGCCGCCGCCCTGGTTCCAGCCGCCACCTTGACCGCCGCCACTTTCGCCGCCGCCATAACCGCCGCCTTGGCCACCACCACCGCCGCCAGTGCGTCCGTCGAGCATGGTCAGCGTGCCATCAAAGCCGCGCAAAACCACTTCGGTTGAGTAGCGGTCATTGCCTTGCTGATCCTGCCATTTGCGGGTCTGCAATTTGCCTTCAACAAAGACTTTGGAGCCTTTCTTGAGGTAGTTTTCGACGACATTGACCAGACCTTCAGAGAAGATCGCGACGGTATGCCATTCGGTGCGCTCCTGGCGCTCGCCTGTTTTGCGATCTTTCCAGGTCTCGCTGGTCGCTATGCGCAGATTGGCGACCTTGCCGCCGTTCTGGAAACTGCGAATTTCCGGATCTGCTCCCAAATTCCCGATGAGCATGACTTTATTCAGTGACCCGGCCATTCAAACTTCCTTCGCGTTGATGCTGTCGTTCTATCGGTGCACGCTGCAATCCAAGTGCCAGCGCGTTCCAATAGGTGATTCTCGATAATATGTAGGCCCCGCCGGTCTGGCAGCCAACCTGTAAAGGGCACTTTGTGCACCGAGAATTCTAAAGTCCGGCTGTGGTCGCGGTCCAGAACGTCAAACCGGCGAATACATAGGCAAGCGCGAACAAATACCCCAGCATGAACAATGGCCATTTCCAGCCGTTGGTCTCGCGGCGCGTTACCGCAATGGTGGAGAGGCATTGCGGGGCAAACACAAACCAAGCCAGAAACGCCAGAGCTGTGGGCAGGCTCCACCGCGCGGCGATCTGATCGCGCAAGGCTGCCTCGGTTGCTTCATCACCCTCTGCATCCACGGCATAGGTGGTAGCCAAACTGGCCACGGCCACTTCGCGCGCGGCCATCGCGGGCACCAACGCAAGCGTCATTTCGCGGTTAAAGCCAATCGGTTTGAAGGCTGGCTCCATCGCGCTGGCGATGTGACCGGCAAAGCTGGCATCCAATTGACTCTCGCCCGGATCGGCTTTGGGAAAAGTCAGCAGCAGCCACAGGATGACCGTCGCGGCAAAAATGATCGTACCGGCGCGGCGCAGGAACACCCATGCGCGCTGCCACAGTCCGATCAGCAGATCCTTGATCCGGGGCCATTGATATCGCGGCAGCTCCATAATCAACCCGCTTGCCCCGCCCTGCGTCACCGTCAGCCGCAGGACCAGCGCGACCACCATCGCTCCCACAATTCCGGCGATATACAGCGCGAACAGGACCAGACCTTGCAATCCGATGCCCGGGCCCACGGTGGTGGCGGGAATAACCGCGGCGATGATCACGGCATAAACAGGAAGCCGGGCCGAACAGGTCATTAGCGGCGCAATCAAAATGGTCGTCAGCCGGTCTTTGGGATCAGCAATGCTACGCGTCGCCATAATACCAGGAATGGCGCAAGCGAAGCTGGACAACAGCGGAATGAAACTGCGGCCCGACAGGCCCACGCTGGCCATCAGCCGGTCCATCAAGAAGGCTGCACGGGCCATATAGCCGCTCGCCTCCATCACCAGAATAAAGGCGAACAGAATGATGATCTGGGGCAGGAAAACCACCACCGAGCCCACCCCTGCTATCAGCCCCTCAGTTAGGAAATCGCGCACGAAACTTTCCGGCATGGTGGAGGTGACAAAGCCCGACGCGGCCTCGGTCGCGCCTTCGATCAGGCCAATAAAGGGGTCTGCCCAAGCGAACACCGCCTGAAACATAATGAACAAGAACCCGAACAGGATCACCGGGCCAATCCAAGGATTGAGCAGAACTTTGTCCAACCCCGAATGCAGGCGGTGGGTGCCGCTTTCGGAAAGGATCGCCGCCTTGGCGATATTCTTGGCCGCCAAGCGCCGTTCCGGCAGCGTAATGTGGATCGTGCGCCGCGCATCTTCCTGATCTGCATCGGCCACATCGCGCCCACTGCTGACATCGGTTATGACTTGGCGCAATTCATCCAACCCGCGCCGACGCACAGCTACGGTAGAGACCACTGGCACTCCCAGCGCATGGGACAGGGCATCAGGATCAAGGATCAGTCCATCCCGCTCGGCCAGATCGACCATGTTCAGCGCGACCACGGTTGGACGGCCCAGCGCAATGACCTCTTGCGCAAACACCAGATGCTGCTCCAGATTTGCCGCATCCAGCACGATGATGATCACATCGGGCTGCGCCTGGCCGTCAATCTCGCCCATAACCACTCTGCGGGTGACTTCTTCATCGGGACTGCTGGTTTCAGACAGGCCATAACTGCCCGGCAAATCGAGCAGCTCAACCGTGGCGCCATGGGCCAATTGCAACCGACCCGCTTTGCGCTCGACCGTTACGCCAGGGTAGTTGGCGATTTTTTGCCGAGCGCCAGTGAGTGCGTTGAACAGCGCGCTTTTGCCCGCATTGGGGTTGCCGACCAGCGCGATAGTGTGGGGGGATGACATAGACGCTGGGCCCTTAATCTTGCGTGATTTGCATGGCGGCGGCGTGGGCGCGGCGCACCGCAATTGTCATCCGGCCAACTGTTAACGCAATCGGGTCAGCTCCACCGAACACGCCGCGATGGGCGATCGCGACGTCGGCGCCTTCATCCAGCCCTAAAGCGCGCAGGCGCTGGCCTTCTGAAGGAACCAACTGATCCCAATCGATATGCGAAATGCGGGCTGATTCGCCCCGTGCAAGCTGGTCGAGCGTCATGCCATCGCGCTGCCAGACAGCGGCGCTAATTGCAACTAATTATCATTAGTAAGATCGGGTTATTTATCGCGCCGGATAGCGCAAACGGCCCAGAAAGCGCGAGACGCTGAAGCTGTCTCGTTCGCGCCCGAGCCACTTGGCCTTGGTCTTTTCGAACTTCATCACCCCATCGATGCGCCGGTCAAGAAAGGCATAGGTGCTGGCCTTGCTTTCGCTCTCGTCATCAATGAATACGGCCAAGGTCGCGGTGTAGATCCCGGCCAAAATGGTGCGTTTGGTATAGTGGTTGTAATCGGTCGCCGTGTCGCCCGCCAAGCGCCACATAACGTCAGCGCTTTTCCAGCCCATTCGCAGCGATTTTGGAGCATTATGCGGCATCGCCATGATCGCCATCGCGCGGCGCAAGGCCTCTTCCAGCCCTTCAACGTCCTCAAGCCGGAACGCGACCAAAGCCCGAATGCGTTCTCTGATCTTCATTTCGGCAAGTTTCTCAGGTGGCAAAGCTTCAACCATCGCCAGATCGATCGAGGCAATCCACGCGCTGATCATGTCCATCGCACCACCGGGATAAGCCAGCCGCGCCACATCTGGGTCAACGTCAGCCATCTGCGCTGCATGGTCCAAAGCAGTATCGCTCCAGCCATCGAAAATGGCCGCAGAAGCAACTTCACCCGCCATCGCCAAACGCAATTCGTCCAGCGTCAGATCAGCCATGTCCGGTGATTGCACCATCAGGCGGAGGGACCATAATCACGCGTAACACCATCGGATTCTCGTTTTTCATCGGCCCGAATGAACTCGTCCAGAATTCGCCTATTGCCCGTCATCAGCTTTGCATATTCGCGCGCAGAACGGCCCGAATTGTCGGTTCGATCAGGATTCGCACCCTTCTCCAAAAGCAGGCGAATGATGGCTACATTGCGCCGGTGCACGGCGGCAATCAGCGGCGTTTCGCCAGATGAGTCGGTGATGTTGAGGTTTGCGCCAGCCTTGATCAAAGTTGCAACGGCTTCCTCGTCACCCAAGGTCACCGCTAGCTGCAATGGCGCGACGCCCTTTTTGTCCTTAATATTGGGGTTGGCACCGCGCTGGGTCAAAAACTTGACCCAAGTTGCATCACGGCGAGCCGTAACAATATGCAAGGCGGTTTCGCCCGTGGAAATGTCCCGCGTGTTGATGAGGACATTGCCCGGCTCGTTCAGCGCCTGCGTTACAGCAGTGCCGTCGCGTTCTTTAACCGCTTCCAGAAATTCATAGCCCTCAGAGAACAATTGCGCTGCTGCTGGAACTGCAAAGGCAGCTCCAAAAACCGCCAAAACAATCGCCAATCTGCGCATAACGGCACGCGCCATGCTGTTATCCTTTCACATTTCCTGCCAAATAGCTTGTCACAGCCCCTGAACCATTGCCAGTTAGCAGACGATGAACCGCGACGCCATGCTTTCAAATTTTTCTCGACTGACTATGTCCATAGCCATGGCATTTGCCGTCGCTGCATGCTCTCCGACAGCCGAACCACCAGCAGAACCTCCTCTGGCTGGGGCTGACATTGGCGGCCCATTCGAACTGGTCAACAAGGATGGTGAAACGGTCCGGTGGCAGGATTTCGACGGCCAATATCGGATCGTCTATTTCGGTTTTACCTATTGTCCCGATATTTGCCCCAATGATGTGCAACGCATGTCACAGGGTTTGCGGATGTTTGCCGAAAGCGATCCCGAAAGCGCAGCGCAAGTGCAATCTATCTTTATCTCCGTCGATCCCGAACGCGATACGCCCGAGATCGTTGGCGAATTTGCAGCCGCCTTCTCCGACGATCTGATCGGGCTGACCGGATCACCAGAACAGGTTAAAACCGCGGCCGACAATTTCCGCGTGTTTTACTCGCGCGGGGAGGACACGCCGGGCGGTGGCTATCTGGTGGACCATTCGGCAGTTGTCTATCTGTTCGGGCCATCAGGCGAACCCCTGGCGACCCTGCCAACAGATATGGGAGCACAGGCCGTGGCAGCAGAATTGGCCAAATGGGTGAGCTGAGGGACCAATTCTGGGAATTGCCTCTGGAGGCACTGACCCGGTCCGAATGGGAGGCGCTCTGCGATGGCTGTGGCCGGTGCTGCCTGCAGAAAATCGAGGACGCGGATACCGGTGCGATCGAAGACACCAATGTCGCGTGCCGATTGCTCGACACCAGCACAGCGCAATGCAGCGATTACCGCAATCGCAAGGCCTTTGTACCCGATTGCCTGCGTCTGACACTTAAGATTGTGAAGGAAGTTGCGTGGCTGCCGCGCAGCTGTGCCTATCGTTTGCGAGCCGAGGATCGCCCGCTTGAGCCGTGGCATTATCTGCTGTGCGGCGACCGCGAGGAAGTGAAGCGCGCGGGTATTTCGGTGGCTGGAAGAGTGGTGAGCGAAGTGGATGCTGGCCCTCTGGAACACCATGTGGTCGAATGGGACGCACCATGATGGATTGGCTGCGACGCGACATGCTGGAACCAGAAATTGTACTGGGCCAAAGCACCATCCCGATTGTGCTGCGCCGCCACCCAACCGCTCGCCGCCTAACCTTGCGCCTTGCTCCCGATGGCAGCGAAGTGCGCATCACCATGCCTAAATGGGCACGCAGCGCCGAAGCGATTGCCTTTGCCCATGCCCGCCGGGAATGGCTGGCTGGCCAGCATCAAAAGATCCCTCAACGCATCGAGCCACAGCCTGGCCAAGCAATTGCCTATCGCGGGCAAGACTTGCGGATTGAATGGCAGCAGGACCTGCCCCGCAAGCCGGTTATCAAGGGCACCGAGGTTCAACTGGGAGGACCGCTGCATTCGCTTGAACAAAGGTTGAAGCGCTGGCTTGAAGGCCAAGCGCTGGAACTGTTCGAGCGCGATGTGGCCCATTATTGCCAAAGGGCTGAACTGGATCAGGTGCCGGTCGCGCTTTCAAGGGCACAAAAGCGCTGGGGCAGCTGTTCTGATCGTCTGCGCATCCGACTGAATTGGCGATTGATCCAAGCGCCCGACATGGTCCGCCGATCTGTGGTCGCGCATGAGGTCACCCATTTGGTCCATTTCGATCACAGCCCAGCATTCCATGCCATGCTGGCAGATTTGTTCGAACATGACATCGACGCAGCCGATCGTTGGCTGAAAGAGAACGGTCGGGGCCTCTACACCCATTTTGGCTAGCGGGCTGCGCATCTGCCTCCGCTCCCAAAATTTGCATGGCGAAGGGCGCACCTTGCCCCTATATCGGGCCAATGCTTCGTAAGTCTCGCTTTAACCCCAGCTCTGGAATCGCCGATTTCTGGAACGAGTTCAAAAAGCCAACGCCTTACCGTTGGCCAATTTTGGGCGTGTCTGCGCTGTTTACCTGCACTCTGTTGTATGCCGTGACCAAAGAGCGGTATTATTATCCGCCTGAACGCCCCACCATCGAATATATTACCAGCTTCGAAGATGGCCGCAGCGATGCCGAAATTGCTGCCTCAAACGAAGAGAACCAACGCCGGCAGGACGCTATTGCCGCCGAGTTGGAGGAGATTGCTGAGCGCAAACGAGAGCTCTACCGCTCGCTCGGCCGTGCCTCAGGCATGGATGTGGACGCGATGGAGCGCCAGATTGCTGCAGAGCGCGCTGCAGAAGAGGCCGAGCTGGAACGAATTCGTGCCGAGCGGGAAGAACGTGCGGGCGAAACATCGCGCCAATAGCAGTGCAATCGAGCCTTATTCTTTGACAATGGCCCATTCCGATTGAATAATGACTATGGGTAACGGCTCCGTTGGTGTTCAACCAGTAAGAGAGCTAATCGCATTCAAGTATACCGCTGGATAGACATCAATCCGTTCAGCAAATGACGGGCCATTGGGACCCGCTCGACAGGAATATGCGATGACCGAGAATATTGAATTTGTCGATCTGTATGCGCTCCTTCAGGTGAGCCCAGATTGCGACGGCAAAATTCTGGAAAAGGCCTATCATCACTTTGCGCTGAAATATCATCCGGACCAGGCCGAAACGGCCGATGTGGGAAAGTTTCAGGAAGTCGTCGATGCCTATACTGTGCTGCGCGATGGGGAAAAGCGCGCTGAGTATGACAAACAATATGCCGCCCACCATGGTGACAATGTGTTTGCGTTTCCCGGCGCACAAGATGCCGCCGTGCAAGGATCAGAGGCTTTGGCCGACGCCGAAGCGCATAAAAAAATCCTGATGCACCTGTACAAGCAAAGACGCGAAAATGCCGAACAACCCGGTGTCGTGGGCTATTTCGTGCAAAGAATGCTGGGCTGTTCAGATGAAAGCTTTGACTTTCACGTTTGGTACCTGAAATCCAAAGGTCTGATCAGCGTTACCGAACAGGCCGAATTGGCGATCACCATCGAGGGGGTCGATCACGTCATATCCATGAGCCGGACCGCCGAGGCGGAAAAGCTGTTGATCGCTCAGACCAAACCGCAAAAGGATTAATCCAAGCAGGATTAGCCCGTTACGGCGGTCAGCGCGCCCACGAATTTGTCAATGTTGCCCATGTGCAAGCCGGCGATATTGATCCGGCCTGATCCCGCCATATAGATCGCATGATCGGCCCGCAGCTGTTGCACCTGCTCTTTGGACACCGGAAGAGTGGCAAACAGGCCGTTTTGCGTGGCCAAAGGCGTCAGATCGACGCTACCCGCCGTACCCGCCTCAGCCAGCACTTGGCGCACTTGCCGCATGCGATTGCGCATCGTTTCCAACTCGTCGAGCCACAGCGCGGTAAGCTCTGGATCGCTCAAAATCATCCGTACAGCGGCTCCTCCATGATCGGGTGGCATGGACCAACTCGCCCGGGCCAACGCATTGGCATTGGAAAAGATTGTGTCCAGGCCCGATGGCTCGCTCGCCATGGCATAAAATGCGCCCACACGGTCGCGGTAAACACCAAAGTTCTTATCACAGCTGTAAGCGACAAATGCCTCGGGCACGGCCGCCAGAACACGCCTTAGGCCATAGGCATCTTCTTCCATGCCATTGCCCAATCCCTGATAGGCGCAATCGATGATGGGGAAGATGCCTTTCACGGCTATCGCATCGGCAATCGCATCCCATTCCGCCTGAGTGTAATCCACGCCGGTCGGGTTGTGGCACGAGCCATGCAGCAAAATAGCGTCGCTTGGACCTGCGCTATTGATGACATCCAGCAATGCGCCAACATTGGCCGTTCCATCTGCATTGGCATGGGCAAAGCCGATCATCTCCAGCGCAATATCACCCAGGATCTGTGCGTGGTTGGGCCAGCTTGGCGTTCCAATATGCAGGCGATCAACACCAGCGCGCTGGGCCAAGGCAACCGCTAATCGGACTGCGCCGGTTCCGCCTGGCGCCTGCATCCCTTGAATGCGGCCATCCATGGAAGGATCCTTCTTGCCGAAAATGTACGGCTTGAGAGCATCTACAAAGCCCATATCACCTTCTGGCCCCAGATAAGCCTTGGTGTCTTGGGTATCGACCAGGATCTGCTCGGCGCGTTTGATGGCCTGAAACACGGGCGTATCGCCCTGCCCTGTGCGATAGACCCCCACGCCCAGATCAATCTTGTCGGGGCTGGGATCATCGGCATAGGCCTTGATCAAGGCAAGCAGAGCGTCGGCGGGCTGTGATGTGAGTCGTTCTAACATAGCGCTTCTCCCATGCCGCGCCGCTCGCGCGCTCGCAACAGGCAATCGCCTGTTGACGGGGATAGTTCAGCAATCGGTCAACAGTTTTCGGGCCCGCTCAAACAAGTTGCTCCAACAAAGTTTCCGATCAGAACGGCAACCAGCGCTGTTTTTTGGAAAAGCGCATATAGCCAGCGTTCACGCCCAGCCGCAGTCCCGCACCAACGCGAATGGGGATCATCACAACATCCCCTTTGCGCAGATAGCTGGCGTGCATACCGCCCACCACATAGGCTTGGCCCTCGCCTGCAGGATAGCGCTCGTACAGCTCTTCGCTGTCATACAAATTATAGACCAGGATAAAGGTGTTTCCGGCGTTGGCACCGGCGTCAAAGCCTACCGATGGGCCGGTCCAATACACCGGGCGCTCGCCTTCAATCTTATGGTATAGCTTGCCCGATCCATAGCGCGCACCCACTACGAATGCGCCGCCAGCTTCGCGGCCGACAATATAGGCATTGGGTTCACCCTGATCTTTCAGAGCCTTTTCAATCAATCCGGCCAAGCCTTTGGCACCCTTGCCGAAGACACCTTCTGCGGCGCCAATCAGATCATCCTCGCCATAGGTGGTCTCGCTGCCGACGGCCGCATTGGCAGCGGTTGTTTCGGTGGCGGGAGGTACAGAGTCAGGCGCCTGATTAACTGACACCGGATCGGCCCATTCGGGAGCTGTCGGTGCGTCATATGCATTGGTGGCTGTCGGAGCAG
This sequence comes from uncultured Erythrobacter sp., assembly GCA_947495555.1. GTDB lineage: Bacteria > Pseudomonadota > Alphaproteobacteria > Sphingomonadales > Sphingomonadaceae > Erythrobacter. Next base: position 441,123 of record CANLZI010000002.1, read on the forward strand.
CAGAGGTTGCCGTATCGGTCGCACTCTGCGCGGCGGCGGTATCACTTGCCGGCAGTTCGCTGGCTGGTGCAACAAGATCGCCATCAATCGCGCCGGTATAGGCTGCGTCGGGATCAATGCTCTCCAGTTCCTGAGCGCTGGCAGCGCTGCCCATCAACGCAAGCGAGGCGGCCAACGCCAAGCTTACGGTTTTCAAACTTGCGAGAATATGTGTCATTGTACCCTTCCCTGGCCCGTGCGCGGGCCGATCCAGCGTGAACAGAATCCTTTGATGGGTGGCGGGCAATTGCGCGTCGATGAACGGAATCGAAAATACGGCGAACCGAGTCCTATGGTCGTCCAATGCCGGACATGGGCCATTTTCTCGGGCCGATCGCAATTTTTGTGAAGACTCAGCTTGCCGCCTTACCCACTGCTCATTATAGCGCGCCCTTCGCATGCCAATGCGATGCGGAGACGTGGGTGAGTGGCTGAAACCAGTCCCCTGCTAAGGGACCATACTGTTTATAGCGGTATCGAGGGTTCGAATCCCTCCGTCTCCGCCACCATTTTGTGTAATCTTTTGACTTTAAGATTGAATTTTTCTCTCGCTCCTTGGGCCCCACATTAAGCCCCACACAAAAGCTTGGCTGCGCGCCCTGCGACAGGGTAATTCTATTACTGATATTGCGGGCAAACTGAGCTCGACGAGGCCTGGAGAGGGAATGCTTGAGCTTAGCCACTCGCTGCCTTGCCGATACGGACAGCTTGGTGCCGACAAGAAAGAATTCTTTTCTGGGCGTAGAGGCCCCATGGGGGTTTAGAGCGAAGCATGGGCGGGGTATATTCATGGTTTCTCACGAAGGATTTCCCAAAAACGGCTCAACTTATAGTCAACGAGACACTCGTTGGGATTTGCAACACAAGGAACGATTGGATGTGAGAAAGTGGTCTTTCTGCTAGTTTTCTAGCTTCAGCCT
>CANLZI010000003.1 GCA_947495555.1 uncultured Erythrobacter sp.
TGCACAGCAGGTACCGCCTGATCCGGTGATCGCTGTGCCGCAGCCAGTACTGCCGCCGCAGCAAGTGCCGCAGCCGACAATTGGCGCGGCGCAAGTGCCCTTGACTAGTCACTTGACGGCTCCAACCAGTCACCAAACTCAGGTTTTTCAGCCAATGACGCTAACAGTGCCGGATCCAGGCCGTCAGCAGGCTGGTCGACTTCATCGACTCATGCATGGCGAAGGTGACGCTAGTACACACAACGTTTGTCTGGTTAGTGGCATGGGACGAAGAAAATTGCGCGATACAGATGAGGAAGTCGGGCAATTCAGTGGCTTCCACTTGACCGGTGCCATCGTACGTGACCTGCCGTTTGACCGACACCCCTATGCAGGTTGCTTCATTTCGGTAGAACGCCGGTGGCGCGACCATCGTTTATCGAAGTAAGATAAAAGACAATAAGGCAAAGCAAGATTGGGCTCATGACATGGATTGCCTGCCCGCTTTCGGTTCCGGTTGGGGTCGGTCAATTGCTCAACTCCAACGTCCGCTTTCCACCCCAATCTCGGTCATTGAGCGCTGACCGAAAGTGGGCCGGTTGCGGAATGTCCGCCTTTGGGATGCACAATATCCAGAGGCGGCATTATCGATCCCAATCATTGATCGGCGCACCGCCTAGTCACTAAGCGCATAGGCGAACACGTAACCACCTTGTCCATCGCGGACACTTTGCGAGTCGAGATACTCGCCAGTCGATGGATCCCGCGGATAGCGCCACGACGGATTGGGTACTGTCACGATCAACACCTGGCGACCGGACTGCTCCGATACAAACGACATCGGGGTCGATTGTCCATTACCAGGAAGTTCTGATTGCCAGTGCTCTTCCCCGGTTCGCACATCGTAAGCGCGTACCGTCGCATCCATCGTAGAGCTGATGAAAGTCAGCCCACCGCGCGTAGTAAGTGTTCCCGCTCGAACCGCAGTGCCAACGTCAAATGGCAGACCGCTGCGCAGATTGAATGGTCCTGCTTCGCTCATGTCCCCCACCGGTCGGCTCCAAAGCAGTTCCTTTGTGTTTAGGTCGATCACCGCAATCCGCGACCACGGAGGCTCAAAGCAAGGGATCGCGGTGCCTAGTCGTGACATGAACGGGGCCGGAATTCCGAAGTACTTAACACGCATCTGATCATAGGGATCGGCGGGGTTCACTTCTGGCAATGGTTTGATTGGCGCATCAGCATCCATTCGAACAGCCGGATGATCCTCTCCAAGCACAGCTGCGGCCCCCGGGCCAAATTCTTGTACTTGCTCGGGTGTGGCGAGGAGCAGCCGGTGCGCAAGCAACATGGGCGCTGCAATGAGCAATCCATTGTCTGCATCGACAGAGACACTGCCCCAATTGAAGCCGCCGAAGTTTCCGGGTGCGATCAATGTTCCGCTCCGCGTCGGCGGAGTATATATTCCTTCATATCGCATCATACGGTATTCGATCCGGCAGGCCATCTGATCGATTGGAGTAAGTCCCCACATGTCCTTTTCATCGCGGAAGGGATGGAAATTGGGCAGCGGCGAGAAGGGTTGAGTTTCAGCTAGATATTCGCCGATTTCCGGATCTTGCGGGACCGGTCGATCCTCAATCGGGAAGACAGGAGTTCCATCTCTTCGGTCGAGCAGGAATATCTCGCCCATCTTGGTCGGTATGGCGATGGACGGTACACGCTCGTCATCGCGTTCTACGTCGACTAGCACAGGTTGCGCCGGAAGGTCATAGTCCCAAATGTCGTGGCGTACGGTCTGGAATGTCCAACGCTCTTCGCCAGTCGACGCGTCAATCGCAACGACGGCGGAAGAATATTTGTCGTCAAATTCTCGCCGCTCGCCGCCAAAGTAGTCCGGATTGGCATTTCCAGTTGGCGCGAAGACGAGTTCAAGCTCACTATCATAGCTCATAACCGTCCAAACATTCGGGGTGCCAAGCGTGTAGGTTTCTCCGTCCGCCGGTGCGCCGCGATTGTCCGGATTGCCCATGTCCCACGCCCAGGTGAGATCACCTGTGACAGCATCGAATGCTCGGATCACACCTGATGGCAAGCCGAGGCGCTGGCTGTCCAGCACCAGCCCGCCCACGATGAGATTACCGCCTGCAACGGTTGGCGGTGAGGTATGGTAATACTCTTTGCGCTGATGCTCGCCCATGCCGGCGCGCAGGTCGACCACGCCGTCGCTGCCGAAGGACTGGCAAAGCGCGCCGGTCTCGGCGTCAACCGCGATTAGGCTTGCATCGATGGTGGCGGTGACGATCCTGGCCGCGCATTCTCCTGAATATTCTTCCGCAGCCTTGTGGTAGGCGACGCCTCTACAAGTGATGGCGTATTGATGGTCGTCTGGCGGCGTCAAGCCGGGATCATGGCGCCAAATCTCCTCGCCGGTTTCGCCGTCCAGCGCGATCATGACATTGGCAGCCGCGCACAGATACAACTTGCCACTAACTGCCAGCGGAGTTGCCTTGAAGTCCTCTTCTACGCCAGTCCGGTAGCGCCAAATCTCTTTCAGTCCGCTAACAGTCTCGCGGTTGATCTGGTCAACTGCGGCAAACCGCGTGCCGCCGGGAGTGTTGCCATAGTGTCGCCAATCAGTTGGTGCATTCGCAAGCGGCTGACGCACAGTACCGGTGCCATTCTGCACATAGCCTTGCAACGACGACGCCAACAGCAGCCCTAATCCGAGCAAAGTTGGTCCGCCAATCAGCCACCGATTAGGGGTGGGACCTTCCTCTGCTGCACCACCGGTGTGCAGCGAGCTACGATACCAAGGTGTCAGGAAATACAATCCGACAACAATCCAAGCCGCAAGCCTTGGTAGTAGAGCGAACAAATCCAAGCCCGCCTCGTAGAGCGACCAAAGGACTGTGACACCGAGTAATCCGGCAAACACATACAATGCCCTTGGGCTGCGTCGGACCACATAATAGGCCGTCGCAAGCGTCGCAAAACCCGAAAGCACGTAATAGGGGCTTCCTCCAAGGTATGCGAGATACGCGCCAGGCACCGTCAGCAACAGACCGATCAATGCCAGCAGGACCGCATAGGACCAATGAGCCAAGCTTTGCATTCCGTTTTCCTCCGCTGCTTAGAGTGACTATCCTAGATTGGATGAATGGTGTGACCGCCATCTAGAATGAGGCAGCGACCTGTCATGAAATCGCTTTCTTGCGATGCGAGGAAGACAGCAGGGCCTTCCATATCCTCAAGTCGGCCAATCCGACCAATTGCAGAGCGTCTACGCGCCGCGTCCTGGAATGCTTTACTGGTATCTAGCGACATCTCGGTTTCAATGAAGCCCGGCAGTATCGCATTTACCCGGATCCCGGCTTGGCCAAGCTCTAAAGCCAGCGCCTGAACCAATCCAATGACTGCTGCCTTGGTGGTTGAATAGCCAGCTGCGCCGCCGGTACCCACCAACGCCGCGACAGATGAGGTGACAATCAGTCGCCCGCCTTCCTTTCGATCGAGCAGATGTTCAGTCACAGCGCCAAAAGTCTGGACGACGCTCATCAGGTTCAAGTCAACGGTTTTGAGCCAGTCTTCGCGAGTGGTCAAATGAGACATTCCGCGGAAACCGCCGCCTCCCGCATTGGCGAAACAGCTGTCCACCTTTCCGAAACGCGAGAGCGTGCCTTCCAAAGCCTGCGCAATGTCTCCCTCGTCTGTGACATCACAAGCAAACGCCTGCACATCGCCGCCCATGTCGCGCAATTCGTCGGCTGCAGCAGCGTTCTTTTCTTCGTTGCGGCCCCAGATAGCGACCTTGGCGCCGCTCTTGACCAGTCCTCGCCCGAAAGCGAGCCCCAAGCCGCCGTTACCACCTGTCACCAATGCGACCTTGTTGGTCAGATCGAACATTATTGCTCCTAAATTCCGTTGTCTGGGAAATTGGCCGCAGAGTAGACGGATGTTTCCGGCAGCTTCTGCAAACCTATGAGGTTGCCATCCGGGTCACGCCCGAAAATAACTTCCCCTCCGTCCAAGGTTCCAACATCAGTGACGATAGAGCCACCAGCTTGGATAAGTCGCTCGCGCGCGCTCTCGATGTCAGAGACATCGAATACAATCATGTTGTAGCCGGGCGCATCGATGGGGCGTGGGCTGTCAGGGAGCGTGGTCGGGTGGCTATGATATTGAAATATCTCGATTTCGAGATTGCTTAGCTGAAACCAGGCCATTTCGATCTTGCTGTCTTGCAGCCCAGAGACTTTGTCGACGGTATCGCCGGAAACCTTGATCAAACTTCCAACATGGCGTGGCTCCTGGCCGCCGAGAAAGGCTGAGTAGAACGCAATCATGCGCTCCAGATCAGGCGTTGCCATAGAGACGTGCCGAACGCGAAAGTTGTTCTTTGGCGGCTCCGGCAAGTTCAGTTTGGCAAGGTCGACCTGCTCTATCTCAGTGATGATGCCGTCCGTGTCTTTGACGTATCCGTAGTGGACGGGATTGTTGTCACTTAGCTGAACCAATTCTGGGTCGCCGATTGGCGTTGCGCCAGCAGCAAGGATGCGATTGTAGGCATCGGTCTCCTCAGCAACCTGAAAACAGACATGGGCTATCCCAGGCCCTTGAACGGGAACCGCCTCATGAGCGCCACCCGCCTGCGAATGCGGTGCAAACTGCATCAAGCGCAGCTGGGTGTTTGTGCGCCGGATCAGACGAGTTTCTAGAGCTCCATCATCGTCGGCGAGCAAAGCAAGAATATTTCCAGGCTCGAGGGTTTCCTGCGCGACAGTCTCTGCTTCGATCGACGATGAATAATAGGACTCTGCACTATCCAGGTCGCTGACTGAAACGCCTACAAAGTTCACCCCGGTGACAATTGAATCCGGCACGAACGGCTCAGGTTCGCTGCTCAAGAACCCGCAGCTCGCCAAAACGAGGCTCGCCAAAGCTGCGATCACTTGCTTGCTCATGAACTTCTCTCCCTCCGCGGAATGACTGAATCCACTCCGAATCCTGCGTAGCGCAATCCTTTGTGAAGCGCTGAGCTCGACTGCTTCCCTAAGCCATTAATGGACATATAGTCAAATAAAAAGCTTTTCAAAGCCATTCAAATGACATAATGAAGTCATTACAGGACATATAGTCCAATACAGGAGAGGGAAATGGCGATGCTTCTTCGCACGCGGAAAATCACGAAATTTGCGCTGCTTGCAGGCGCAGCTATTGGATCAGCAGGCTTGATGGCCAGCGAATCGCTTGCTCAAGAGAGCGGCGGGACGGATGTCGAGACAGACAGTGGCAATATCATCATCGTCACAGCGCAGAAGCGCTCTGAAGACATTCAAGATGTGCCAATTGCCATCTCCGCATTCGACAGTGGTACGATCGACGACAAAGTCATTGATGACGCAATCGACCTCAGCTTTTCCGTACCCAATCTGACCGTCGATCCATTTGGCGCATCCCTTCGTGGCGTCGGCAATCTTGCGATATCCTCGACCTCAGAGGCTGGTCTCGGCTATCACGTTAACGGCGTCTATCTCGGTGGCGCAGCCGTAGAAGCTGAATATTATGACATCGAGCGCATTGAGGTTCTGCGTGGTCCGCAAGGCACTCTTTACGGGCGCAACACCACTGCGGGCGTGCTCAACATCATCACACAAAAGCCGACGGATGAGTTCGAAGGTTATGTCACCGCTGGCTATGGCAACTTTAACAGCATCAAGCTGCGCGGCGCGCTGAATGTCCCTCTAAGTGACGTTCTTTCTACGCGAGTGGCTGGCTTCTATCTCAATCGAGATGGCTATGCGACTAATCTGTTCACCGACAACGATGTTGACGATCGCGACATGTTCGGCGTTCGCGGCAGCGTTCGTCTGGACACTGGCGATACGCGTGCTGACCTTGTGGTCTCCTATTTCCGCGAGAAAGATCGCCGGCATGTCCGCACGAAGGTGTTGTGCGAACCTGATCCTTTGTTGGGTTGCTCGCCACTTGCCACCGGTTTCGACGTGCCTGACGCGCGGCCGACTATTTACACCGCCTTTGGCACCGCGCTCGGCCTCCTTGCACCTGGAGTGAACTATTTCGAAGGCAGCTTAAATCCTGCAGATACGCGACTGCTCAATGAGGATGTGGATCCGTCTTACTTCGTCGAAGAGTGGCAGGCGTCGCTTGAGATCACGCATGATTTCGGCGCGCTATCTTTAACCTCACTCAGCGGATATAGTGAGATCGAGCGCGACAATTTTCGCGATTTCGATCGGTTTGTGGCTACCACCGTCCTGCCTGTCCCAGTCACTTTTGACTTCTTTGGCAACGGCACTGAAGTCACAGGAACGTCAATCCTTACCGGCAGACGAGATGTCAGCGAAGCACGGGAATATTATCAGGAGCTGCGCCTTGCGTCGGACTTCGACGGTTCATTCAATTTCCTGATCGGCGGAAACTACTACGATCGCAGCAGTTCGGGAGCAGCCATCTTCACGAGTAACATATTCGCCGTCCGTCAGCAGTTGACTGGGCTGAGTGATGAGTTCGCTCCGCTAACCAGCGAATCTGACCCAACCAAGACAAAGAGCTTTGGCATCTTCGGCGAAGTCTACTTTGACTTGTCTGATCGAACGCGTGTGACAGGCGGGTTGCGCTACTCGCACGATGACAAGACAATTCTGACTCGTCAGATCTTCTTCAACCCTCAACCGGATGGCAGCATTCCTGACTTCACGTTCGGCGAGTTCGAACGTGGAACCTTTACTGGCCGCGTAGTCATCGACCACCGCATCTCTGACGACTTGCTTGGCTACGCCAGCTATTCGCGCGGTTACAAGGCCGGCGGTATCAATCCGGGCCAGGTTGGCATTGGGATCCAAGGTTTCGATCCAGAATTCGTGGATGCTTTCGAACTGGGCCTAAAAGGAAGCACAGCTGATGGAACCCTCACTGCGAGCGTGGCAGGGTTCTACTACGATTACCAAGGGTTGCAGCTCGGCCAGACCACACCGACAGCCGCGCTGACCGTAAACTCTGATGCAGAGGTCTGGGGAATCGAGGCAGAGTTTGCTGCTCGCCCTGGTTCGGGTTTTCAGATCGACGGCAGCTTTTCGTACTTGAACACAGAGATCCAAGGCTTCCAGTCGATCGATGAAACCGATCCATTCGGAGTTGCTCCTGGCACCGTGCAAGTCGCGCCAACCCCTGCTGGCGTTATCAAGGATGCAGATGGAAATCCGCTGCCATTCTCTCCGGAAATCAAGATCGCGATCGGCGCCCAATGGGAGATTCCGGCAGGCGACTGGTTGATCACACCTCGTGTCGATCACTATCTCCAAAGCGAGTTCGTCAGCTCTGCGTTCAACAAGCCGATCGATCGTTTTGACGGATACGGTCAGACCGATCTGAAGCTGCTTGTTGCTCCAGACGACGGGAACTTTGAAATCCGTGGGTACGTCAAGAACCTCTTCAATAATGACGATATCACCCGCGTTCTTCCGGCCGGCCGGCTCGTCGGGCGTTTCCGCGAAGTCGTGATCCTTGAGCCCCGTACTTACGGAGTCGAAGCGACTATCCGTTTCTAGGAACATTGCGCTTTGAACAGTTACCTTGGCCCGGCCCTTAAGGCGCCGGGCCATCGGTGTATTACATGAGACGATATCGATGAAACGCCGCGCACTACAAGCCGGGGTCATGGGGCTGATCTTCGCTTTTTCCGGGGCTTTGCTTGCCTACATCTGGGCTCAATCCCCAGTCACAGTTGACAAAGACATAGCCGATCCAGCCGTCGCTTATCTCAATCAGGATGGCCGCTTGGCCGGCCAAATGAAGGAAGGATACTTCGCCTCCTCGGGTAACTCGCTTCATTACGTTGAGGCTGGATCAGGGGATCCGATCGTTTTCTTGCATGGATTCCCTTCTTACTGGTTCTCATTCGCGCGGCAGATCGAAGCACTATCAAGCAGCCATCGCATCATTGCGATCGACGGCCTGGGAGCGGGTCGCTCGGACGCGCCAATCGATCACGGGCAATATCGTTTAGACACAATGGCTGATCATGTCGTCGCATTGCTCGACGTGCTGGAAATCGAGAGCGCGCATCTGGTCGGCCACGATTGGGGTGCAGCCTTCGCATTCGGTATTGCTCAGCGGCATCCCGAACGCGTCAAAAGCGTCACGGGAATAGCAGCGCCGCCTCAAGAAGTACTCATTGAAGCGATGGCGACGTCGCAAGAGATCCGTGCAAAGGCAGCCTACGTTGAGCGGCTAAAGCGCGCCAATTCGATCCTGATCGTCGCGACCGGGGGTCACAAACAGGTTTGGAAAGGCGCCTACGAACCACTCGTCTCATCTGGCGCGATGACCCCTGAAGAAGGAGCAATCTTTCGCGAGGTTACAAGTGACCCGCGTCGCCTGAACGCTCATATAAATTGGTATCGTGCCAACATACCCGCACCTGACGAGATTGAACGGTCAGCCTATTGGCCTGCAAGGCGAGCAAGGCTCGAGATGCCCGCATTGCTAATCTGGGGGACACAGGACCGAGTTTTCGATCCGCTCTACGCGGAGCTATTTCTTGAAAGAGGTGACATGACTCGAGTGCTGGAAATTGAGTCGGTCGGCCACTGGCCGCAATTTGAACGCGCAGAGATCGTTACCGACGCTATCAAGACGATTGTCGAAGACGCAAGCGCCGCCGAACAAGAAACTGACTAGCAAGCGCGCTACCTTTTCAGTTTGCGTTTGCGGATCATGTAGTCGTCGCGAATGCCGTTTATCGACCCGATAATCATTGAAACAGTGATTTCCTCCAACTCCGCCTTGTCCACTTTGTGCCGCAAGAGATATGCACCGGCGGCCGATGGCACACCGAATGAGATATCAGTCACCGCACGTGCCGTATCCATCGGAATATCGAAGTTGCGATTGACGATTTTGGCGAGGTAATCGACCGCGACATCACGATCGAAAGCCGTGGGATCACGCGTTTGTGACAGCGCCGGATCTGCTTGAAGTCGCTCGATCAGCAATCCCTTTTTCGCGATGTTGCCAAGATAAGTCTTGGTAATTCCGCGAACCAGCTCTTCGAAAGTTTCGGCTTCCTCGGCTGCAGCAAACTGCGTCCTGCGCAGGTGCGAAAGCTCACGCTCAAGAAGTTCTCGCAATAGCTCGTGAGTACTGTCGAAATATTTGTAGATCAGCGACTTGCTGATTTCTGCATGTTTAGCAATGCGTTCCATCGTCAGCTGCCATATGCCTTCGCGCTCGACTAACTCGGCTGCTGCATCGAGGATCATAGAGCGTCGAACCTCTGGCGAGAATCGTCGCTTTGACCTTGGCTTCGTTGCTCGTGTAGTCATGCCTTCGGCTTAGCATAGAGATTGCCGCATGTCTTTGTTTCATGGCGAAAGTGGACGTCGGTGCTTCCGCTTGCGACGTCCACAGAAAGTCAGATCTCGGTCTTCTCGGCTAAAGTAAGAGCATCTTCGATGTCGACGCCGAGTTAGCGAACAGTGTTCTCGATCTTCGAGTGTCCAAGCAAAATCTGGATTGCTCTGATATTGCCTGTGGCTTTGTAAATGATCTATGTGAACGTGCAAGGTGCGACCGCACCATGGCAGTGCTTTGGCAGCCGCGATGGCACGATCAGCGAAGTGTACTTCGGTGGAAGCGAAGGCGACCTCTAAAAGAATTGGGGCTTGGTCTTGTGCATAATCGCCAAGCCCCATTCGGCTGAGAGTGGAATGAGCCAATCATCGAACTCTTAGCCCTTCGCTCTACCAACTAGCGCTTCCACAACCAATAAAGACTCGCAGCATTGATCAATGGAGAAATAAGTCCTGTGATCGGACCGCCTAGGCCAATTTTGTCAGCTTACATATTCCAAGGCAGACCCAAAGGAATGAGGAACACCCCGGATAGAGGGTCCTTTTCTTGGCTGAACCAGCCAAAGGTTCCAATTGCCATCAACATCAAGGCAACTCCGTACAGAACAATAAAGACAATGAAGACCCATTTCATAGCCCGAACCCAATCATTGTATGGATTTGCCACTCGTTTGTGCCTTGCCCTTCCCGCTTTGTCCAGCTCAGCACTTGCGACCTCGCAGGAGCCAGCTCCTAGACCAACTCAAGTTCCCAAATGGGATATGGTACGCTTTGAGTTAAAGAGTTGGGGGAGCAACTTATATTCGTGGCAGTTCACTCCCAAGTACGGCGGGGTGCATACAGAGAATGTCGAACCTGATGATCCGCAAACACAAGAGCACTTAATAGAATATCGATCACTCGAAGCCAATCTAGGGCGCTTCCAAAAATTGCAGGCGATCCTGAGCGAATTGCCGGATCCTGCTCCGGATAGTGCTCAGTGCCAAAAGTTCATGCCAGACTTGGCCTATGGGACAATTCGCCTCACTCGCGGAGCGACCACCACTGAAATCACTTGGAACTCCGGCTGTGAGGATAGTGATTATGCTCCATTTCTAAGGGTATTGAGGGATGCCGACGCTCTGGTTCGCCATTGGGTCAAAGACGTCCCAATCACCAGAACTGAAACACAGAGACGATAGTTTAGATCTCTTTTTTGGCGAGCACACTAAATGTTCGCCGCTCGGCAGCCAGTTAGGTGTTGTCAGACTAACTGTACCTGATTGACGGACGTTGATGTGCGGGTAGCTCGGCTTGATGCCGAGACGCCGCAAACCAGCCAGCCCATTCAAACGTTTCAACTCGTCACCTGAGTTGATCCGCCTAGTCGTGATGATGTATGTGCGCTTTCCACTGAGCTTACGAAATGTCGAAGACCTCTTGTTCGAACGAGGGATCGATATTTGCCACGAGACGGTGAGGTTCTGGTGGAATCGTTTTGGGCCCATGTTCGATGCAGGCATCAAGCGCCAGCCGATCAACCCTATTCGTGGCTTTAGACAGTGGCGCTGGCACATCGATGAGATGTTCGTGAAGATCAATGGCGAGACCCACTACCTCTGGCGCGCGGTCGACCAAGAGGGGGAATTGCTAAAGAGCTATGTGACCAAGAAGCGAGATAAGAAGGCCGCTCTTCGATTCATGAGGAGAGCGTTGAAAAACTACGGGCGGGTAGAGACGATCACTACCGATGGCCTACCTTCCTACAAAGCGGCCATGAGTGAGCTAGGTAACCAAGATCGCCAGGAGATCGGTCGCTGGGTAAATAATCGAGTAGAGAACTCACACTTACCCTTCCGACGACGAGAACGGGTGATGCAGCGTTTCGGGAGGATGAAGTCGCTACGAAAGTTCGCCTCCGTTCACGCCAATGTCCACAGCCACTTCAGCTCCGACCGCCACCTCACCGATAGACAAACCTACAAGACCACCCGCTCCGCTGCCCTGGCGGATTGGCAAAACCTCATGGCTTGAAGAACGACGAAGGTAGGGTGCCCTACGTCTAACGGAGACGAGTTCGCATTAGACTGACAGCACCCTGAAATCCCTCGTGCGGACAGCCTTGCACCAGAACCAAGCAGCGCCCCAATCGCGGGACCTAGCCGATGCCTATCAAGTATCTGAGCGGACACTCTCCAGACGATTGGCGGATCTCGATCTTTCGATGCAAAGTCTGATCGCTGGTGTCCGCCAGGAAATTGCGATCGAGTTGCTGTCAAACAGTCACAAGACCGTTGGCGAAATATCCGATGAGCTAGGATACACGAGCGCTTCCAGCTTTGTCAGATCCTTCAATATTTGGTTTGGCACGCCACCGGGAAAGTGGCGCGACCAGCACTACGGTGCCGCTTAGGAGGCTGAGGCTGCCCTGCGCCAGAGTAGCAACAGCAGGACCGCATTTACAGCAGGCGCAAGAATAGCGACCCAGGGTCCTTCTAGCCCAAGTCGGTCCCCTAACAGGTTCCAGGGAAGACCGAGCGGAAGGAGAAATATGCCCGACAAGGGATCGCGCTCTTGCCCCAACAGACCGAAGGTGCCGATAACCAACAGCGAGACCGCGACAGCATAAAGCCCAAGAAAAACGAACAGCACCCATTTCATCGCGGAATCCCTCCAGTATATCGGCAAATTTCAGGCAGAAATCAGTATTTCCACCCTAAGGCTCTGGGAACCTTCAATCGTTTGCAGCCAGAACAGTCATTCTTTTACCGGTTGTGCCGGTGCTCAGCGATGCCGATGTGATCACAACATTGGTCCCCTCGACTACGCGCGGCGAAAGCTGCTTGTAGAACCCTTGAGGTAGGCGAAGCCTCTCTAGCGCCATGGTGTCGAGAATGTGGTTTGCCTCGCCCTCGTGCCCTGGCACACCGATCATGACCCAGTGGGGCTTTCCGTCGGCTCCACTGTGAAGTGTTGCAACATGCGTTCCAATATGGTCATCGACAGAGGCCCTTGCCCGTCCAATTTCCTGCCCGTTGCGAAGCACCACGATGCGCTGATCTGTGCTAGAAATAACCAGCGATAAGGGCCCTTCATCCGCGACTGTGAGGTCCCAGGTCCATTCTTCGTTTGAAGCAAGCGGCGCATGGTTAGCTCGGTCGCCCGCGTCATCGTAAGGGGCAAGCACCCCGCCAGCCAAAGCCCGCACTGGTGCGCCCGCACGGCCATTGACGACGACCGTCCCTCCCATCGAAGTTACCTTGAATAATTGACGCGCAAACTCGATCGGCAGATGAACGCAGCCATGGCTTTCCGGATAGCCTGGAAGTCCCCCAGCGTGCAACGCAACGCCGTCCCAAGTGAGCCGTTCCTGATAGAACATCGGGGCATTGTTGTAAGTGCTGGAACGGTGGTCAGCATCCTTCTGCAGGATTTGGAACACCCCGGTGGGGGTTTCATGGCCCGGCTTTCCTGTCGAAACGGTCGACACGCCTATATTGACACCATTGCGATAAACGAATGCCAGCTGTGCTGTTAAATCAACAAGGACAGTTACCGGGCCGTCGGAGGCGATTTCCGGCGCCCAAACCCATTGGCCGGGCTCAAGTTCACGGGCGGCCGCCGCAAACTCGAGCTCGGAACTGGTTTTTGCGCCTTGTGCGCTAGCCGAACTTGGGGCCATTAACAGGGTCGCTGTTACTGCTGCCCTAATTGCAATTGCTCTCAACATCAAAGTGGCTCCCAGTTGGTTTCGTATTTCGCTTTTGGCCCCGTGTATGCAATCATCTGCTCATTCGGCAAGTGATCAAAGAAGAAAGAGGACCTGTGACGATGAATAACGACCAATCGTTGGCAAGGATCACAGCCGTTACCACATTAGCTCTGCTCTGCGCAGGATGCGCAGATGAGCTGGAAGAGTATCAAGAAAACCAAATCGCGTTCCCGCCCAGCCTTAGTCCCTCTGGCAAAGGCATCCCAACAGAAGGCGCGCCGTGCAGAGCGCTTGAGCCGAGCGCAGCGATCGATCGATGGCAGCAACTTGATGCTAAACTTGTCGGGTGCCCAACCAGACAGGATGCGAATGCGCTCGATGGCCGAGCCGTTGGAATTGTTGACGGCTTTATAATCGTTGCCACCCAGGAGGTCCTCACCACTGCCAATGAATCATCCTCAGACTAGTTTTACTTGGATCGCAGATCCTCGGGCAAGCTCTTGATGTTGAAATCCCTCTGGGGAAACGGAATGGATATTCCCGCATCATCGAACGCTTTCTTCATCTGCTGGGTGAGGTCCCAATAGACTGTCCAATAATCATCGGTGTTGACCCAGGGCCGACATATGAAATTGACTGAGCTGTCGGCCAATTCGTAGACCTTGAAGACGGGCTCTGGCTCGGCAAGAACTGCGGGATGAGCCCGGGTGACTTGCTCCATGATCTTTAGCGTATCTTCGATGGAGTCGTTGTAAGATACACCGAAGATCAAGTCGACACGGCGCGTGGCGTTGGCAGTCAGGTTCTTGATGAGGTTGCCCCAGACATTTCGGTTCGGGAGCACAATGAGTTTGTTATCGGCAGTCACGATCGTTGTTGCCACTATAGTCACAGACTTCACCTTGCCGATTACTCCCGCCAGATCCACAACATCACCTTCGTCAAACGGGCGGTTGACCATGATCATCAGGCCGCTAGCAAAGTTTCCGAGCGTGTCCTGAAAGGCAAATGCAAAAATAAACGAGGCGCCGCCAATTAGAGCAACGATTGGACCAACATCCATACCCAGCATCGAGAGCGCGATCGCAAAGCCGATAAGAATGACTATCCAAAAAACCATGCCGGCTAGAAAGGTAGTCAGCAGGTGAGAGAGGGAGCTCAATCTGTCGAGCCATCCAAGAACGAGTTGCTTCACCAATCGCGCAAAACCCCACAAGCCGACGAGGGCAATTGTTGCCCAAGCTATAGACTTGAGCAATGCAATGCCCCCGTTGGGGTCGGAAAACCATCGCACTGCTTCGCTGTAGACTGTCTGGATATTGGATGTCCGCAATTCGTCCAGCAGCACTGTGTCGTGATAGGCGCGATATTCGGCGATGAGATCGGGGTCGCCGCCTTTCTTTTCCCATGCAGTGATTACTGCCGAGAATTTCTGAAAAAACTCGTTCCGCTCAAACATTATGTCGGCCACCCGGCGCGTTACCTCGTCGGCTACGTCGCCGTCGGTTCGGTCAATTGCGACTTGTGCTGCCATCACTTCTTCAGTCTTGGCTCGCGTAATCTCCAGCCATTTTGCAGCCAGCTCATTCAGTTCTACTCTCGTCAGCGGCACGAGGCGATGCTCCAGCTCGCGCAAGTCTATTGTGGGGTCTGAAAGAATTGAATCGGTTGAAGCTGCCTCTCTAGCCGCGTCTGTAGCAGCATCCTCAACCAACTGAACTTGCTCGTCTAGAAGGTCGACAGGAAGCGCCGTCGTGGCCGCGGCAGGAGGTGCACTGGAAAGTATAACGTAAGTGAATGACACAAGCGCGAGCATGGTCAGGACAATCAATCGAGCAGGTCGAATATCAATCGTGAAGGCAATGCCTTTCACTCCGTTTGCTCTCTTAAAAGGGGCGCCCATTGCGCATCGTTTCCTATTAACCGTCGGCAGCATAGCTGTCGGTTAGCAGATTTTCCGGTTCGTGAAACCAATAGCTAATCCAAAGTTGCAATCAGGCCTGGCTAGTATCGAGATCGAGCTGACTATGTTCTAGCGTCCTAATGGGGTCGATGTCGAACGGCAGCTATTCTGCCAGCGAAAGCCAAAAGCCGACAGTCCGCTCCCGGCCCATCTCTTGTCTGAACTCAATGACTAGCATTGGGGTGGGAAGCGGCCAGTCCGCAATCGGCGAAATGAGTAGCGACGGCCCAAAGTGGAAACTACTGCGCACTTGAGTGAGTCTGATGACTCAGCCACTTGACTTCAGTAATTAGAGCTGCACTGGTGTATTACATCAATAATTCACCTGGTTCGTGGCCTGCGAACCCGAAATCTGGAGTCCGAAGCAGATGAGATACCTGCTGGCCCTGCTTTGTGCCGTTCTTGCCGTGTCTTGCTCTGACGAAACTCGCAGCGATCCTGTCGTAGCGCCTGCCGATCAAGCGCTCGTAGAAAAGATCGACGAGTACATGATGTCCGGAGTGGAAAAGGGTTATGCCGGAACCTTGCTGATTGCCAAGGGTGGCGACATTATTCTGAACAAAGGGTACGGCTTGGCTGATCAGGAACGCGAGATTGCCAACACACCTGATACGATTTTCGACATAGGCTCAGATACTAAGCAATTCACCGCTGCTGCGACAATGAAATTGGTGGACCAGGGCAAGCTGGCCACGACTGACACGCTGGCGAAATTCTTCGACGAGGTTCCAAAGGACAAGGCTGAGATCACCGTTCATCAGCTTCTCACTCACACGGCAGGATTTAGGCAAGGTCTGGGTGGAGACTTCGAGGCCGCCACCAAAGAGGAGTTTCTGAGGTCAGCTTTTGAGAGCGACCTGTTATATACCGATCAAAGGTACAGCTATTCAAATGCTGGTTACAGCATTCTTGCAGCGATTATCGAAGACGTTTCCGGGCACGACTACGAGACTTACCTTCGCGAAAACCTCTGGGAGCCCGCTGGGCTTACTCATACCGGCTATTTTTTCCCTGATCTGGAAGCGCAACCCGTTGCTCAAGGATACTGGCACGGCATCAGGCCCCGTGGCTCGACGGCACAGCGTTACGTGGATGATGGTCAGGTTTCTTGGTACCTTGTCGGCAATGGCGGTTTGCTCTCAACACCGCTTGATATCTACAAATGGATAGAAGCGCTCAAAACCGACATCGTGCTGTCTCAGTCTTCCCGCGATCAACTGTTCGGACGTCATGTTCTGGCAGGCGACGAACCAGAGCGGTATCTAGCTTATGGATGGGTCGTAAGAACCGGGTACGAGGGCAAGACCTTCATCTATCACAATGGCGGGAACAACGTGTTCTTCACCGGCTTCGCCTGGTATTTGGATGGGGACGTCACAATTATCTACGCCAATAATACGTCTGTCGGTGAATGGCCGACTTACGAAGTGCACAAGATGATTTTCGAGCCTGACTATGAGCCGCGAGCCTTTTCCGTCAGTCCTCATCGCGTGGCCTATGACTATGCGCGTTCCCGAGAAGGCGGGCAGCTTCAAGGGTTGGCGGAGCATGTAGAAAAGGAGACGGGCGAGGCAATTACAGACCGGACATTGTTGAATCTTGTAGGAATCGCATTTGAAGAAGACGGGCAATATGAAATGTCCGTCGCCTTATTTAAGCTAAACACCGAATTGTTCCCCAACGACGGCTACTTATGGGCCAGTTTAGGGGAGGGGTATCAAGTGAGGGGTGATGTTGATCAAGCCATTGCGAGCTATCAAAAATCGCTGGACCTTGCTCCTGATGATGCGTGTGGTTGGTGCGAAGCTGCCCGAAGCGAAATCGCAAAACTGAAAGGGCTGTAACGGTTCCCTTTCTGGACTTCTCCAAATCGAGCGGTAGCGAGGAGTCAGCTTTCTCTGGTGGACTTCCCGAAACGGACCGTCGCCTATCGGCCTAGTTCATGACCTACATTGATGACCGGGAATGGGGTGGGAAGCTGACTGTCCGCTCAGATTTCTAGAATGCGCCGAAACGGACGCCAAGTTACTATCACTGGGTTGAAGGCCAAAAACACGCCATCCAATACCTGCACTGGCAGCGGATGGCATTCTATGTTAACTAACAAATTCGTTTCAGGCAGTGGTCGCTCGACTCAGTATTTCTGGGAGTGATCAAATATGCGTAAGTCAACCTATCTATTTGCTCCGATTGCAGCATTAGCTTTTACAATTGCGGCCTCAGCAGCACCGCCTGAAGGCAAAGGCGGAGGAAAAGGTGGCGGAGGTGGTAATGGTGGTGGCGAAGATCCTCCAACCGAGTTTGTGCCTGCCATTGCGTATAAGGTCGAAAGCAAGAAGTATGAGGACATACGCCTCGCAAATGTTGAGGGT
>CANLZI010000004.1 GCA_947495555.1 uncultured Erythrobacter sp.
CCGAGTTTGTGCCTGCCATTGCGTATAAGGTCGAAAGCAAGAAGTATGAGGACATACGCCTCGCAAATGTTGAGGGTGATCAATCGTGCCTGGTGCTGCGAATAAACAAGAGCAATTCGGCTGGAAGGCTGCGTGGCTTCACCTATTCGGCATCGAGGAAACGGCTAGCTTACGGTCTAGACGGCGATCTATATCTAGCGACTTGGGCAGATGACCCTTGCAATGTGCAGACAAGCTCTTCGCCATTGCTGCCAGCCTTGCCGACCTACAGCGCGCGAGCTGATATAAGCAATATCGATTTCTCGCCTGATGGTTCAAAATTGGTCTGGGCACTCAACTCGCAGATTGATGACACCACTCGGGATATTGTTGTTTTGGATGTTGACGCAGGGACAGCACCACAACGAATAGAGACGGGCTTTAATGTCTTCGATCCGAGTTTCAGCCCCAACTTCGCAAGTTCTGGTGAGGTGTTTTTCACAGGCGATAATGGCGTCGGAATCCGGGTTGTTGGTGCCTACAATCTTAACACCGGCAGCACACGAACCGTCGTGCCAAGCTCCGGCAATCTCGACTCATCGATGGCTGTTTCAAATCCGACCTCATCGGGCCTCGTTAGAATTGCGGTGCGCGATAACGATAGCGGCTTTCTCCAGCAGCATAATGACCAAGGGACCTTGGCGGAATCGCTAATCTCGGCGCGAGATGCTAATTTAGCCTACAGTTGTGACAACACGCAGATTTTGTATCGCTTCTCAGTAAACTGGAAGAATGTCGACGTATACATCGGCGCGCGTGATGGGACCTCTGCACAGATATGGTCGAGCGATGATCTGCGAGACCCCGAGTGGTTGTGTTGATCCGCGAAACTAACTTAGGAGCAAGCTTGATTCTCAAAGTGGCTTGCTTGTTTGTGCTTTGGGCCTTCTCAGGCGGTATGACTGGACAGGAGCGCAACTCTGACAGGGAAAAGACCGAGTCAGCCGTGACAGTTTCTAATCGCGGTTCGGCAACCATTATGGTTGGGCCCGAGCATGCCTCAGCGGGTGCGGTGCGGCATCCCAGACGAAGAAGTATGGGCGAACAAGGGGCCGAGGTTGAGTTCAGTTTGCTACCTGCAATTGAAGCGGTGCGTGGGCGTGGCCCGCCGCCGCTACTCAGTCATCTGTATAACAATTCGGCAAGGCAAGTCGCATTGGATATGGCAGCAAAGCCTGGAGACTGGGTCACGCCTCCGGCTGCGAATCGTTAGTACAAACGAAACATCGTTAGACCTGCTTTCGTTCTAATTCTTGAGCCAAAGAGCCGGGTGAAAATCATGTCCGCTTTCGGCACATTACTAACTGCAAGCGAGTGTCCGCAATTGGGTCGT